>NZ_JAGIAM010000008.1 GCF_017744835.1 Sphingomonas sp. | reverse complement strand
CAGCGTGCCTTCGCGCGCATCGGGATCGTCCGAGGCATAGCCGTTGCGGCCCGAGGCGTAGAGCACCGGGAAGTCGAGCTGCTCGTCATTGGCCTCGAGCGTGACGAACAGGTCGAATACTTCGTCGAGCACTTCCTGCACCCGCGCGTCCGAACGGTCGATCTTGTTGACGACGACGATCGGCTTGAGGCCGAGCTTGAGCGCCTTGCCGGTGACGAACTTGGTCTGCGGCATCGCGCCTTCCGACGAATCGACCAGCAGGATCACGCCGTCGACCATCGAGAGGATGCGCTCCACTTCGCCGCCGAAGTCGGCGTGGCCGGGCGTGTCGACGATGTTGATGCGGGTGCCGTTCCAGTCGATCGAGGTCGGCTTGGCGAGGATCGTGATGCCACGCTCCTTTTCCAGATCGTTCGAATCCATCGCGCGCTCCTCGACGCGCTGGTTGTCGCGGAAGGTGCCGGACTGACGGAAGAGCTGGTCGACGAGCGTGGTCTTGCCATGGTCGACGTGCGCGATGATCGCCACGTTGCGGAGGTTCATGATCGAATTCCTGGAAAAAGTTGGCGGGCCCCTACAGGAATTTGTGCGTTGCGGGAAGCACCGTGTTTCCCGCAGAAACGTTTGAAGCCCAAAGAAGGAGCCCGCGCATGACCGATCCGCTCAAGATCCTCATCATCATGGGCAGCGTGCGCGAAGGGCGCATGGCCGAACCGGTGGGCAAATGGGTGCTGGAGCAGGCCCGCTCGCGCCCAGAGCTTGCGTGCGAGCTGATCGACCTGAAGGACTGGAACCTGCCCTTCTATGCCTTCGCCAAGCCGCCCGCGGCGGGCGGCTACACCGATCCGCTCCAGCTCCGCTGGGCCGCGAAGGTAGAAAGCGCCGACGGCTATGTGCTGATCGCGCCCGAGTACAACCATGGGGCGCCCGCGGTTCTCAAGAATGCGCTCGACTTCGTCTATGCCGAGTGGAACCGCAAGCCGATGACCTTCGTCGGCTATGGTGGCAACGGCGGCGCGCGCTCGATCGAGCAGCTCACCTGCGTGGCGCGCGAACTGCAGACCGCACCGCTCGAAGCATCGGTGCACATCATGGGCGTGTGGAGCAAGGTGAAGGACGGCGTCTTCGAGCCCGACGACAAGGATTTGCGCTGGACGGGCCATCTGTTCGACGAACTGATCTGGTGGGGCCGCGCGCTCAAGACAGCGCGGGACGCCGGCTAGCCCTCGCGCCGACGGCGATCGCATCCTATCTTCGCCCCGTGCGGTCCTCCCCCATCACGGCCCGAATCGCCGACGGCGTCGCCTCGATCCCAGCGGACGAGTGGGATGCGTGCGCGGGAAGCGGCAATCCGTTCGTGCGCCACGCCTTTCTCGACATCCTCGAGCGATCGGGCTCGGCGGGCGTGCAGACGGGATGGCAGCCGCTGCCGATCGTGATCGACGGGTCCGACGGGCGCGCGGCGGCGATCGCCCCAGCCTATGCCAAGTCGCACAGCCAGGGCGAATATGTCTTCGACCATGGCTGGGCCGATGCCTGGGAGCGGGCGGGGGGGCGGTATTACCCGAAACTGCAAGTAGCGGTACCTTTTACACCGGTGCCGGGGCCGCGGCTGCTGCTGCGCGATGCGGCGATGGCGCCAGCGCTGATCTCGGCGATCGAGGCAGTGACCGACCAGAACCGCCTCTCGTCGGCGCACGTGACCTTCCTCGCCGAGGAGCAGCTTCCCTGGTTCGAAGCGGCGGGATGGCTGACTCGGGCAGGAACGCAGTTCCACTGGCACAACCAGGGCTATGCCAGCTTCGACGATTTCCTGGGCGCGCTCGCCAGCCGCAAGCGCAAGGCGATCCGCAAGGAGCGCGCGCAGGCAGTGGAGGGGCTGACGATCCGGCACCTGACCGGCGCCGAAATCACCGAGGCGCATTGGGACGCCTTCTGGGCCTTCTACCAGGACACCGGCTCGCGCAAATGGGGCCGCCCCTATCTGACGCGCGACTTCTTCTCGCTGCTTGGCGCGGAAATGGCCGACGAAGTGCTGCTGATCCTCGCCGAGCGCGACGGAAGGCCGATCGCCGGCGCGCTCAACCTGATCGGGGCCGACGCGCTCTACGGCCGCTATTGGGGCGCAGTCGAGGAAGTGCCGTTCCTCCACTTCGAGCTCTGCTACTATCAGGCGATCGACGCGGCGATCGCGCGCGGGCTGGCGCGAGTCGAGGCGGGCGCGCAGGGCGAGCACAAGCTCGCGCGCGGCTATGCGCCCGTCACCACCTGGTCCGCCCACTATATTCCGGATCCCAGCTTCCGCCGCGCCGTCGCCGATTTCCTCGAGCGCGAGCGCCAGGCAGTGGAGCGCGAGCAGGAGTGGCTGGGCGAAATGACGCCCTTCCGGCGCGGCGATTAGGTTGTATCGACATTCATCTCCCTTTCCTTTCAGGGAGGGGAGCGCGTTACGCTATCGCGCCGCCCCGCGCATCCTGCGCGACCAAAGGTCACACCAAGGTCACACTATCGCGGCGGTTCGAGCGGGGCCGGCCATCGGCCGATCCGGTGGGGCGATGCCGGAAGTTGACACGGCGGAAGTGGACAAAGTGGACACCCCAACGCGGGCGCATGCGCGTGCGTACGTGCCTGCGCGCGTGCGTGTGCGTGTGCGTGTGCGCGCGAGACGCCGATTATATTCAGATTGAGAAAGAGCGTTCCCCTTCTGTTTCAGGCCAAATCCTATTTTGCAAGCGGCAAGATTTTGCGCCGGGGGGCCTGGGTTGTATCGACATTCGTCTCCCCTCCCCAAAAGGGAAGGGAGCGCGTTAGGCTGAATGTCGATATGCCCTAGTTGCTGTTGAGCAGGCTCGGCTGGCGGCCGTCACCCAGCATGATCTGCGCCTCGGGCTTGGGCACCGGCAGGTCGCCGGGCTCCAGCGTAGGACCGGGCTGGCTGTGATCGACACGGAACAGCGCGCTCGTGCCGTCGCGCCACACCGGTATCAGCCCCTGCTCGAAGCGCGGGTCATATTTGGGCGGGCGGATCAGCCAGACGTAATCGAAATCATCGCGCGGGAAATAAGTGAGGCTGCGCGCGATCGGGCGCCACCATTCGCGCGGGCACTGGACGTCGGTCACGATCTGCGAGGGATCATGGACGAAGCTGCGCGCGCGACGATCACGATCGGCAAGGTAGCGCACGGTGAGCAGCTGCCCGCCCGCCATCGACCATTGATCGTTGGTGTAGGCGAGCCGGCGTTCCAGCGCGAGCGCAGGCACGTGCTGGAGGCGCGTCATCTTCCATTCGTTGTAGCAGGTCTCGCCCACGAACGTGACGAGCCGCGCGCCCGGCGGCACATGGTCGAGCGCCCTGAGCTCACGATCGAAGGACTTGTCGTAGAGCCAGAAGCTGTAGGTCGTCGCGCCGATGCGGACGAGGAAGAAGGCAAGGCCCAGTGCCGCCACCGTCGTCGCCCCGCGCATCGAGAGCCCGGGCTTGGGCCGGATCGCAATGATGCCGATCGCGAGCAGGAAGGGCACCAGCCGCATGTCGGCATAGGCCGAGCCGAACACGATCCGCGGCAGCAGGATGTAGACCGCGAGCAGGAACAGGCCCGACAGCGCCAGGTTGCGCGAATATTGGATGTTCGGATCGCGCACGGCCTTGAACAGCAGCAGGAAGAGCACGCCGATGCTGGCGATGTCGAAGAGCTGCCAGCGATCGCGGAACACCTGCACGACCCAGAGCACCTTGGCGCGCCAGTTGAACCAGTCCCCGGTCTGGCCCGAGACATGGCCGCCACTGCGCCACACCAGCATCAGCAGGATCGGCGGTGCCAGCACCAGGCAGTGGAGCCCGGCATGGAAGGCCGGCACGACCCAGCCGCGTACCACGCCGCGGTACCAGGGCCGCGCCGGATCGCGGCGCAGGTCGTGCTGGCGGATGAGCTCGGCCGAGAAGGCGAGCACGCCCAGCGTTCCCCAGCCGAAGGCGTGCGTCACCCAGATCAGCATCGAGACCGGGAAGAACAGGACCAGCCTGAGCTTGATGTACCCGAGCCGCGCCAGCCGCAGCCACCAGCCGAAGGCGATCAGCGCGAGCGCCATCGAAAGCGCGAAGTTCACGAAGCCGAAGTGAAAGGGGAAGGCATAGGCGAGCGGCAGCGCGAACAGCGCCGTCGCCGGAATGCGGCCATGCACCTCGCGCGCGATCATCAGCAGGCCCGCGACGGTCATCGCGGGGATGGTGATGACGATCAGCTTGACCGCGAGCTCGAGCCCGAAGATCGGGGCCAGCGGGATGATCAGCAGATCCACCCCGAGGTTGCCCATCAGGCTCCACTGGAAATTATACCATTGCCGCAGATGCGCATACTGCTCGTAGACGAGCTGGACGCGGTAGCGCCCCATGTGCCCGGGCAGATCGACGAGCGGCGGAATGTCGGGCCACAGCAGCGGAACGATGGCGACAAGCGTGGCGAATGCCACGAACCACCGTGTCTGCCACCACTGCAACGCGTCGCCCCTGTCCATCGCCGCGCTTTAGGGGAGCAGGCAGGGGGACCGCAAGCGGGCTAGCGAGGTGCGTCCTGGGCTTCGGAAGTCGCGATCCGGTACAGGAGCGCGCCCCCGGGGACGCGGATCGGCTCGAGCCAATGCGGCGGCGTGCCCTGGCGGAGCGCCGCCAACAGGCTGTCGGGCGCGGGCGGACCGGCCTCGCTCAGGTCGCGCGGGCAGAGCAGCACATAATCGGCTCGAAGCACCTGCGCCGTGGCGCGCGCCTGCGCCGCGCCGCCGAGGAAGAAGCGATACATCGCCAGATTGCCGGCGGTGTTGCGATGATAGGGACCGGCGACGGCGCGATGGGGCGTCGCGGCGATCGCCCTCGCCCCCAAATCGATCGGCGAAAGCAGCGTGCCCGGCTTCAGGCTTGCCAATCGGGCAAGTGCCGCCGACGGATCGCATCCCGTATCGGAAGGAGCGGCGGCTTGCGGCGCGAGCGCCTGCGCGGCGATCGGGTAGAGCAAGCCGGTGGAGGCGAACCAGGCCCCCGCCAGCGGCAGAACGCCCCGTGCCCGCGCATTCGCGATGAACGCGGCAAGCGCCGGCGCCGCGAGTAGCGCGCCCGCATAGGCGCCGCGGAGTTGCGCGAGCGTCAGTGCGAGTGCGCCGAGCTGGAATGCGAGCAGCACCGCCCAACCGATGCCCCGCTCGCGTCGCCAGGCAAACAGGCTCGCGGCGATGCCGGCGAGCATCAGGCCGGCATAGCCGATCGCGTGCGCCGTCGGGGCGGCGAACAGCGGCTGCGCCTCTTCAACGTGCGACAGCCAGAACCGCGCAAGCAGCGGATCGACATGGCCGTAGGGATGGAGACAGTCGGGCGCGAGGAGCAACGCTCCGCCGGAAGCGGCCGCGCCGGCTGCGACCGCTGCCAAGAGCCGCGCGCGGCGGCTGTGCAAGCCGAAGCCGAAAACGGCGAGCGCCAGCAGCGCCACCGCGGCGAACTGCCCCGCGCGCCAGAAGTTCTCGGTGAAGCCGTCGCAGGCGGGATAGGTCCAGCCGCGGGTGCGGAGCAGCGCAGCCGCGCCGGCAAGCGAAAGCACCAGCCCCACCGCATAGCCGCAGAGGCGAGCGTGCGCGCCGTCCTCATCCCGGACCCAGAGGAGCGTCGCAGCAGCGACGGCCAGCGCCAACAGCGGCGCAGTCTCGAGGCCGATTGCGAACGAGGCCGCGGTTGCGATGCCGGCGGCAAGCCCTGCACGGGCAGTGCCGCGTCCCACGAGGCTGCGCACTACGACGAGCAGCAACAGGAGCTGGAGACTGTGATGATCGATCCGGCCCGGCATGAACAGGCTCGTCGCCGGGTAGGCGAGCGCACCCAGCGTCGCGGCAAGCGCCCCCGACGCGCCGAGTGCGCGGGCGATGGCGGCGGTGAGCAGCAACGTCCCTGCAAACAGCATCACGGGCCAGGCGACGACCGCCATTACCTCGGCACCATGCCGCCCGAGCAAGGGCGTCATTCCGGTGATCAAGGCGGCGGGCACCAGATCCGGGAGCCGCGACCAGTGCATCTCCAGTCCCGGCGCCGGTCCGAGCCGGTGCTGCGCGAGGTCGCCGAATGCCTGCCCAGCGATCCAGTCGCGGATCTGCTGCAGCCGCATCACATCGTCGGTGTCGGGCAGGCGCAGGGCGGAGAGATCGCTCCAGCCGCGCAGCGTCCAGGCGAGGCCGAGCAACAGCGCGAGGCCGAGCGCGGCGGCGATATCGTGGCGATGGAGGCGCGGTGCGGCGGCGGCCATGCTCGCCGCCTACGCCATCACGGTTAATTCGGCGTTGCCTGCGCCCCCGGCATCAATCCCGACCGCCCCAGCGCCACGACCATTCCCCGTCGGTTTTGGCCCAGACGAGCCAGATGAAACCACCGATCAGCGGGACCAGCAGCAGGAGCCAGATCTGGCCGCGGTGCTGGGCGGTATTGGCAAGCAGCGCCGCGAGCACGACCATCACGAGGGTCGCCCCCCAGCCCTGCCAGGTCACGGGCGTGGCGCCCCAGCCGAAGCGCTTGGGGCGGAACCAATAGCCGGGGCGGATCGGCGGCCGGGGTGCGCCGCTCACCACAGCGCCATCGCCACGCCTGCGGCCAGCAGCAGCGCCGCCGACGCGAAGAGCCAGGGACGCCGCCGCCGACCGGTGTGCAATGCCATCATGATCATGCCTCGTCTCCTTCCGCCTTCTTCGCCGGGCGGCCACGCTTGGCCCGCACCGGCTCCGCAAGCCTGACCCCGCGCCGGCTCAGCGCCTCGCGCAGCAGGCACTCGACCTGGGCGTTGACGCTTCGCAGGTCGCCCGCCGCCGAGCGCTCGATCGCCGCATAGAGCGCGGGATCGAGGCGCAGGGGGAATGCCTTTTTCTGCGAGGGTTGCGACACGCCGACTGCCTTACTGGTAGAGCGAGCCTGTGTTGACCACCGGCTGGGTGTCGCGCTCGCCGCACAGCACCACCATCAGGTTCGACACCATCGCGGCGCGGCGCTCGTCGTCGAGCTCCACCACATGCTTGTCCGAGAGCTGGGTGAGCGCCATCTCGACCATGCCGACCGCGCCTTCGACCAGCGTCTGGCGCGCCGCGACCACCGCCTGCGCCTGCTGGCGGCGCAGCATCGCGCCGGCGATCTCCTGCGCATAGGCAAGGTGCGTGAAACCGCATTCGTCGACGGTGATGCCGGCGACGGTCAGCCGCGCAATCAGCTCCTGGCGCAGTTCCACGCCGACCTGGTCGTGGTTGCCGCGCAGCGTGACTTCCTGATGCTCGAAATCGTCATAGGGGTAGCGCGAGCCGATCGTCCGCACCGCGGCCTCGATCTGCGCAGTCACGAACGCGCGGTAATCGTCGACGTCGAACAGCGCCTGGGCAGTGTCGGTCACGCGCCACACCACTTGCGCCGCCATCTCGATCGGGTTGCCGCGCAGGTCGTTCACCTTGATCCGCTCGGAAATGATGTTGTTGGCGCGCACCGAGATCTTGCGCTTGAGCATCCACGGCCAGGTCCAGCGCAGCCCCGGCGTGCGATCGGTGCCGCGATAGGCGCCGAACAGCAGGATGACCGCAGCCTGGTTGGGCTGGAGCAAATAGAAGCCGACCACGACGAACACGAACAGCAGCGCCGACACGAACAGCAGCAGGACGACCAGGCCGTCGGCGACGCGATCGATCTGGCTGATCGCCAGCGCCACGCCCGCGACCGGCAACAGCAACGCGAGCAGCATGCCATAGCCGCTCAGGGTACGCGCCTCACGCTCATTGCTCTGCCGCAGGGCGGGTGCGGCGCCACGATTGTCCGTCATTCGTGCCTCCCGTTAATATGATATCACTTTTATATCGGTTTTGCGCAGGAGGCAATAGAAAACCCCCTCCCCGGCCGCGGGGAGAGGGTAGTGAGCTTGGCAAAGGGGGAGAGGGACGCGCGCCCCTCTCCCGTAACGCCTCAGCTGATGACGATGGTCACCGCGCGGCGGTTCTGGGCCCAGCTCGACTCGTCCGAGCCGAGCGCGATCGGGCGTTCCTTGCCGTAGCTGATCGTGGTGATGCGCGACGGCGAGACGCCGCGGGCGGCGAGATAGTTCTTGGCCGCATTGGCGCGACGATCGCCGAGGGCAAGGTTGTACTCGCGCGTGCCGCGCTCGTCGCAATGGCCCTCGATCGTGATCCGCGTGTTGGGATTGGCGGTCAGCCACTGCGCCTGGCTATCGAGGATCGCGCGTGCCTGCGGATCGATGTCGTACTGATCGAGCGCGAAATGGACCGTGTCGCTGGTCACTTCGCGCTTGAAGCGCTCGTTGAGCGCGTTCGAGCCATATTGATCGGCATCGCCGGTATCGGCGGCCGGGCCTGCATTCTCGGCCGGCGCCGGGGGAAGCACCTCGGGCTTCTTCTTGGCGCAACCCGCGGTCGCGACCAGCGCCCCTGCCAGCACCAGGCTGGTGGTGAGTTTGGCCATCGTCATCTCCTCTCTTTGATCAATGTATCGGGCGGAAAATGCGCCTAGGGGCGGATCGGACCCCAATGGGGATCGGATCCGTCGAGCGGCGTCGGAATCTTGCGCGCATTGGCGCCGGTGAGGTCCACCGACCAGAGGTCGGGGCGGCCCGAGCCCTGCGCCGAACGGAAGAACATCAGCACGCGACCGTTGGGTGACCAGGTGGGACCCTCGTCGCCCCAGCTGTCGGTGAGCAGCCGCTCGCCGCCGCCCGAGGGATTCATCACCCCGATGCGGAAGGCGCCGCCGCCCTGGCGGGTGAAGGCGATCATGTCGCCGCGCGGGCTCCACACCGGCGTGGCGTAGCGGCCGCCGCCGAAGCTGATGCGGCGCTGGTTCGAGCCGTCGGCGTTCATCACATAGAGCTGCTGGGTGCCGCCGCGGTCGCTCTCGAAGACGATCTTCGAGCCGTCGGGCGAATAGCTGCCGCCGGTATCGATACCGGGCGAAGTCGTCAGCCGCTCCGGCTCGCCGCCGCCCACGCCGACGCGATAGATGTCGGTGTTGGCGCCGACCGACATCGAGAAGAGGATGTAGCGCCCGTCCGGCGAGAAGCGCGGCGCGAAGTTGAGCGTCATGTTGGAGACCAGGCGGCGGTTCGATCGCGCGGCCATGTCATAGACCCAGATCGACGGACGGCGGCCCTCGTAGCTCATGTAGACGATCGCGTTCTGGCGCGGCGACAGGCGCGGCGTGATCACGATGTTCTGGCCATTGGTCAGGAAGCGATGGTTGGCGCCGTCCTGGTCCATGATCGCGATTTGCTTGCGGCGCTTGTTCTTGGGCCCCTGCTCGGCGACGTACACCACCTGGCTGTCGAAATAGGGCCCTTCGCCGGTGAGGCGAGTGTAGATCGCGTCGGCGCATTTGTGCCCGGCGCGGCGCCATTCGCCCGGCGAGACGACAAAGCCTTGGCGGACCAGCTCGGTCTGGAGCGCGACGTCGTAGAGGTAGCAGCCGACGGTGAGGCTGCCGTTGCCGTTGGCGCGGACGAAGCCCTGGACGAGCGCCTGCGCGGAGCGGCTGCTCCAGCCGGCGTAATCGGGCGCGGTCACCTGCGCGAAGGGCACCGAAGGTGCGGCGCCGGGCCCGAGCGTCTTGAACAGCCCGGTGTTGCGCAGATCGTCGTCGATCACCTGCGCGAGCTTGCGGCCGAGCTCGTCGGTGGAGCCGGCAGCGGTCGAGGCGATCTGCGCGGTGGGGAGCGCCGGGATGGCCAGGACGAGGTCCTGCGCGGCCTGGTTGGTCACGTCGACGCGGAGCACCGATTCCTGGCCGGCATCCTGCGGGGCCGCGGCGGGAGGCACCTGCTCGACCCCTTGCGCATGGGCCAGCGGAACGGCGCTCACGGAGAGCAGGAGCAGCGCCCCAAAGGTAGAAGCCTTCATCGTCACAAACCCTCGTACAATGTCGGTGCTATGGTTTTCCACGCGTCATAATATTGCGCGGGGAGCTTGAACGGCGCGGCGAGCCGCACGGCACGGATCGCGCGTTCGCGGTGGAGATCGGCCTGGACGCGATTGCTGGCGGTCACGCCGGTCTGGCTCACGCGCGGCTGGCCGACGATCGCGCCGCTGCGATCGAGCTGGACCTGAACCGTGGTGCGCAGCTTGTCCGAATCGGCGCCGCTGGGCGGGCTCCAGTGCGGCTTGATCTGGCGCAGCACCTCGGCCCGGAGCGCGGACTGGACCGCAGGCCCTGCCTTGGCGGCGGGCGGCGTGGTCGCCTTGCTCTCGCTCGGCGTGTCCTTGAGGCCGGCGATGATCCCCTCGAGCGCGCCGCTCGCGCGGACCTCGCGCTTCGGCTGGGGCTGCGCCTTGGCCGGTGCGGGGGGAGCGGGTTTGGCCGGGGGCTGCTTGGGCGCGGGGCGCGCCTCAGGGGCGGGGGCGGGCCTGAGCGGCACCGGCTGCGGCTTGACGATCGGCTGCGGCTCGGGCTGGACCACGGGCTCGGGCGGCGCGACTTCGGGCTCGATCGGCGCTTCGACTGGCGACAGCTTGGCCGCGACATCCTCGTGGTGCGGCACCGGCGCCTGGCTCTCCAGCCCCACCTGATCGGTGAGCGACACCTCGATCGGCACGCTCTCGAGCTTCTTCGGATTGGGCGTGGCGAGGAAGCCGACCGACAGCAGCCCGAACAGCACCAGATGGCCGATCGCGGCAATGCCGAGCGCGCCTGCTTCGGACCGAGTCATCGCCGCGGCCCTCACTTGCTCGCGGCGTTGGTGATGAGCGAGACGCGGTTAAGCCCGGCGCGGTTGAGCTCGCCCATCACGCGCATCACCTTGCCATAGCCGAGCCCCTGGTCGGCGCGCAGGTAGATCAGTGGCGGCTTGCCGTCGGCGCCGGTGCGGCCGGCGATCTGCTCGAGCGAACCTGCCAGCGCCTCGTCGGTGACGGGGGCGTCATCGACGAAGACCTGGCCCTTTTCGTCGATCGCGATCTGGACGGGCTTCTGTTCCTGGTCGAGCGCCTTGGCGCGGCTCTCGGGCAGGTTCACGGGCACGCCCGCGGTGAGCAAAGGCGCGGTGACCATGAAGATGATCAGCAGCACCAGCATCACGTCGACGAGCGGGGTGACGTTGATGTCCGCCATCGGCGCGCGGCGGCCGCGGCCCTTGTTGGAGGGGAGATGCATGGCCACCGTTACCGCCCCTCCCTTTCAAGGGAGGGGTTGGGGGTGGATAAGCGGCAGGGGGGCTCGATGCCCCACTGGCGCTTCGGTGCCGGGCGAAGAGTCTTTTGGGGCGCGCAGACGCGCGCACCCACCCCTTGATCCCCCCCCTTGAAAGGGAGGGGAGAAAGCTGCGCCAGCCTCACGCCTCCATCTCCAGGCGCCGGCTCAGCGTGGCGTGGAAGCCGTCGGCGAAGCGGTTGAGGCGCGCCTCGACGCGGTTGATGCGGTGCGAATAGCGATTGTAGGCGATCACCGCGGGGATGGCGGCGAACAGGCCGATCGCGGTTGCGAACAGCGCCTCGGCGATGCCGGGAGCCACCACCGCGAGCGACGAATTCTGCTCGGCGGCGATGCTGGTGAAGCTGCGCATGATGCCCCAGACGGTGCCGAACAGCCCGACGAACGGCGCGACCGCGCCGACCGTGGCGAGGAAATTGAGCCGGTCGGCGAGACGATCGATCTCCTGCGCGATGGTGGCGCCCATCGCAGTCGCGAGCCGCTCGCGCGTGCCCTCGCGGTCGATCGACTTGCCCGAGGTCGAGCGGCGCCATTCGGTGACGCCGGCCGAGAAGACGCGCGCGATCGGCTGGTCGCGCACCGCCATGCGGCGATGGAACTCGTCGATGTCGTCGGCCTCGCGATACTCGGTCTCGAACTGGTCGATCCCCTTGCGCACTCCGCCGACGCGGAAGCCGAAGCTGAGGATGATCGCCCAGGTCCAAAGGCTTGCGAGCAGCAGACCGATCATCACGCCGCGGACCACCCAGTCCGCCTGGAGGAACAGGCCAATGGGCGACAGAGTCGCAGCGTCGGTACTCATGAATTCCATGTCGAGATCAGATCCCCTTCCACAGCAACGGTTCGAACGCCGCCACCCATTCGGTCGGCTGGCGCCGCGGCCGACCGGACGGGGAGACGAACGCCGCCTCGACTTCCGCTTCGGCCACTATGGTTTCGCCGCGCATGACTCGTTGCTGAATGAGAACGGACGCGGCACGCAACGAAATCAGTCGGCTGGCAACCTTGAGCTCGTCGCCCAGCCGGGCAGGCGCGCGGTAATCGAGCCGCAGCCCGCGGATGGCATAGGCCCCCTCCCCGCCCTCGAACGCCGCGCGCTGGTCGATGCCGACCGCGAGCAGCATGTCGGAGCGGGCGCGCTCCATGAACCTGAGGTAATTGGCGTGATAGACGACTCCCGTGAGGTCGGTGTCCTCGAAATAGACGCGCAGGACGAACTGGTGCTCAGGGCCTTCGAAACGGCCGACCGCGGGTAGAGCCTCCATGCACCCGGCCTTAACCAACGCTTCGGCGCGGGGAAACCCCCGGTGTCAGTCGAACAGCCCTTCCTGCGCGGTGGGCGGCGGATTGAGCCCGAGATGCTTCCAGCCCGCGGCATTGAGGCAGCGGCCGCGCGCGGTGCGGGCGATCATCCCGATCTGGATCAGATAGGGCTCGATCACTTCCTCGATCGTGTCGCGCGGCTCGGACAGGCCGGCGGCGAGCGTCTCCACGCCCACCGGCCCGCCCTTGTAGATGTCGGCGATCATCATGAGGTAGCGCCGGTCCATATTGTCGAGGCCGAGCGCGTCGACCTCGAGCCGCGTGAGCGCGGCGTCGGCGGTCCTGGCGTCGACGGTGGCGACCCCGGCGACATTGGCGAAGTCGCGCACGCGGCGGAGCAGCCGGCCGGCGATGCGGGGCGTGCCGCGCGCGCGGCGAGCGATCTCGTGCGCGCCGTCCTGCGCGACATGGAGGTCGAGCAGATTGGCGGCGCGGGTGACGACGCGCTCGAGCTCGTCGACCGTGTAGAATTGCAGCCGCACCGGGATGCCGAAGCGATCACGCAGCGGCGTGGTCAGCAGCCCCTGGCGCGTGGTGGCACCGACCAGAGTGAAGCGCGGCAAGTCGATCCGCACCGAGCGGGCGGAGGGGCCCTCGCCGATCATCAGGTCGAGCGCGCGGTCTTCCATGGCGGGGTAGAGGACTTCCTCGACCGCGGGATTGAGGCGGTGGATCTCGTCGATGAACAGGACGTCGCCGTCCTCGAGATTGGTGAGCAGCGCGGCGAGGTCGCCCGACTTGGCGATCACCGGGCCCGAAGTGGCGCGGAAGCCCACCCCCAGCTCGCGCGCGATGATCTGCGCGAGCGTGGTCTTGCCGAGCCCGGGGGGTCCGAAGAAGAGGACGTGATCGAGCGCGTCGCCGCGCGACTTGGCGGCATCGATGAACACGCGCAGGTTCTCGCGCGCGGCCTTCTGGCCGACGAATTCGTCGAGCCGCTTGGGACGGAGCGCCGCGTCCACGTCCTCGGGACGGCGGGAAGCGGTGAGGATGCGGTCGGCGTCGGTCATGGTCAGATGTTCTCTAACCGTTCGCATGCCCCTCTGTCGAGGTGCGATGCCGGCCGCATCCCCGCGTCGTCAGAAGAAGGCGTCGTAGATCACGTCGACGATGCGCCGGTCACGCCGACGGACCAGCAGCAGATCGGGACCGTAGCGCACCCACATATGTCCCGGAGGGGGCGCGCCGAGGCCGACCAGGCCATAGTCGCTGAAGAAATAGCGGCTCGACCAGAACAGCGAGGGCAGGATCAGCCCGGCGCGCCAGCGGCGATAGCTCCAGCCGCGCGGATAGCTCCAGCCCGGACGGCGGATCGGCCGGAAGTTCGGCGGACGCCCCTGGCCCGGACGGTGCGGAGGCCGCGCGACCGGCGGGCGTGGAGGCCGCTGCGGCGGGCGTGCGGTGGGCGGGCGCGACGGCCGCTGGGGTGGCCGCGCGGCGGGCGGCCGGTTGGCGGGCGGACGCGCCTGTGGCGGCCGCTGCTGCGACGAGCCGGGGCGGTCCGGCCGCTCGGGACGCTGCATGGCCATGGCGATATCGGGTACGATGAGCATCAACGCGCTCGACAAGAGAAGAAGCCGTTTCATGCCGTTCTCCTTTTCCCCCGCGAGGCCGGTGTAGGCCTGACCGGCAGCAAAGGAAAGTCGAGGCGGCCAATAGCGTTCGCGCGCATCGTTCGCAGCCAAAGGTCACACCAGGGTCACACTATCGCGATGGTTGGCGCGATGGTTAGCGCGGGGACGCGAAACCGCATGTGGTGCAGTCCGAACGCGCATTCGTCCGGAGCGCGTCTCACCTTGTCAAAGAGCGGCGGCCAAGCGGCAGCGCATCGACCTGAGCAGGCGAAATCCTACATTGCAAGGGACCGGTCGGGCCTCGGGGAGAAGCCCCTGCCGCCGTCGTCCCAATCGAACCTAACGCGCGGCCTTCTTGAGCGCGAGCCGCACCAGCGCGTCGAGCGTGGCGCCGTCGCCGAGCTCGTCGTTGGCTGCGTTGACCGCAGTGCTCGCCTCGGCGGGCTTGAAGCCGAGGTTGAGCAGCGCGGAGACCGCGTCGGCGGCGGCGCCGCCGCTCGGGACCGGGGCCGCGCCGACGCCGCCGAGCGCGATTCCGCCGGCCTTGTCCTTGAGCTCGTTGACGATGCGCTGGGCTAGCTTGGGGCCGACGCCGTTGGCGCGCGCGATCGTCGCCGCGTCGGCGCGGGCGACCGCGGTACGCAGTTCATCCGGCGTGAGCAGCGACAGGATCGCCAGCGCGACCTTCGAGCCCACGCCCTGCACCGAAGTGAGCAGCCGGAACCAGTCGCGCTCGTCGGCGGTGGCGAAGCCCATCAGCCGGATCGAATCCTCGGCGACGAGCATCACCGTGTGCACCGTCACCGCGGAGCCGGTGCCGCCGAGCTTGTCGAGCGTCTTGGCCGAGGCGCCGACGAGATAGCCGACGCCGTTGACGTCGATCACCGCATGATCCGGCCCGCTCGCGGCGAGCAGGCCCTTCAGATGCGCGATCATCGGCGCGTTCCTTCCGCGCGGAAGTGGACAAAGTGCACACCCTCCCCCGGTTTTTCAGCCTTTTCGCGTCCGGCGTGCAGCGCGCGCGCGGAAGGGATGCCAGGGCGGACGGTCTCGGTCACATCCGGTACATAAGCAGAACAATCGCGTGTAGGAAAGCGAAAATTGCCTGCCGTCCTTGCGCGTGGCGGCACAGCGTCCATCTTGCGCCGCAAAGAGGGGGAATCATGACACTGGCGACGATATTGCTCGGGCTGTGGGCGCTGCTGCTCGCGGGCAAGGGAACGCCCGTCGGGCGCTGGCTCGAGCGCTGGATGGTGGCGAAGCCCGCTGCCGCGCTGTCGGGCATCCGCAGGAACACGGTGCTGGTGGCGGCGACGCTCGTGCTGGTGGCGCTGCTGTGCTGGTGGGTGATCGGGCACGAGGGCATGGTCATGTACGGCATGGCGCTTCCCGAGCTGGGCGCGGCGCTGGCGGCGATCGACCTGGGCGTGATCCTGGACATCGCCGTGGTGGTCGTCGGCGGCGCTGCGGCAGGCGCGTGGCAGGTGCTGCGCACGCTCGTCCGGCCCCACGCTGCGTCGCGCACGCGGCGAGCGCGGTGGACCCGGACGGCGCGCAGGCCTGCCGCGAACGACGACGACGGGCCCGCGCGAGCGGCGGCCTAGCCGATCCCGCGCCGCGCGCTTGCCATGTGGTGCGCGTGGCAGATGGCGACGGCGAGCGCGTCGGCCGCGTCGGCGCCGTCGATCTTCACGCCGGGAAGCAGGCGCGCGACCATCGCATGGACCTGCGCCTTCTCGGCCGCGCCGGTGCCGACCACGGCCTTCTTGACGATGCTCGGGGCATATTCGCCGACGTCGAGGCCCGCGCGGGCGGCGGCGCAGAGCAGGACGCCGCGCGCCTGGCCCAGCTTGAGCGTCGACTGGGCGTTGGCGTTGACGAAGACTTCCTCGCAGGCAGCGGCCTGGGGGGCATGGTCGGCGACGAGCGCGGCGACCATCGCGTCGAGATGCGCGAGGCGGCGGGGCAGCGGCGCCTGGGGGTCGGTCTTGAGGCGACCGTTGGCGAGGTGCGAGAGGCGATTGCCCTCGGCACGGATCAGGCCCCAGCCGGTGGTGCCGAGGCCGGGGTCCAGGCCGAGGATGATCAAAGCCCCCCTCCCGCTTGCGGGAGGGGACGGGGGAGGGGCTGAGCCATGCATGAGCCTCCAGAGGAGGATAGCCCCTCCCCTAACCCCTCCCGCAAGCGGGAGGGGAACGTCATCAACCCAGCTTCTCCATGACTTCGTCGGGAACTTCGTAATTGCCCCAGACCTGCTGGACGTCGTCGTCGTCGTCGAGCGCGTCGATGAGCTTGAGGAGCGTCGCCGCGTCGGATTCGTCGACCGCGACCATCGTCTGCGGGCGCCAGGCGAGCTTGGCGCCTTCGGATTCGCCGAGCACCGGAGTCAGCGCCTTGGCGACTTCGTGGAGCGAATCGATTGCGGTCCAGATCTCGTGGCCGTCCTCCGAGCTCGTCACGTCCTCGGCGCCCGCCTCGAGCGCGGCCTCGAAGACCTTCTCGGCATCGCCGGCGCTCGCCGGATAGGTGATCAGACCCATGCGATCGAAGCCGTGGCTGACCGAACCGCTGGCGCCGAGGTTGCCGCCGTTCTTCGAGACCGCGGTGCGCACGTTGGTGGCGGTGCGGTTGCGGTTGTCGGTCAGCGCCTCGATGATCAGGCTGACGCCGCCGGGGCCGAAGCCCTCGTAGCGGATTTCCTCGTAATTCTCGGCATCGCCCTTGCTCGCCTTGTCGATCGAGCGCTGGATATTGTCCTTGGGCATCGACTGCGCCTTGGCCGCGTTGATCGCGGCGCGCAGGCGCGGGTTCATGTCGGGATCGGGAAGCCCCATCTTCGCCGCGACGGTGATTTCGCGGCTGAGCTTGGAGAACATGCTCGAGCGCTTCTTATCCTGCGCGCCCTTGCGGTGCATGATGTTCTTGAACTTGGAATGGCCTGCCATTGCGCTCTCTTTGGGAAAGTCGATTGCGAGGGTCTCTAAGCCAGCGGTGGGGCTTGGGGCAATGGCGGGGTTTTGCTGTTTCACGCAAAGGCGCGAAGACGCGGAGTTGCAGACCTTGCGCGAAGCGCCGGACCCCCCCTCACCTCCGAGCCTAGCCGGACTGCCGTGAAGAAGGGTCGCTGGCGCGGCAAGCATTCTCCGCGGCTCCGCGCCTCCGCGTGAACCAAACGCCTTGCGTCTTCGCGCCCTTGCGCGAACCGAAAACGCTCGGCGGAAACGACATGCTGCCCCCGGCCGGTGCCGGGAAGCGGCATGGGACGGGTCAGATGCCGAGCGCCTGCTTGTAGGTCTCGAGCAGCATCTCTGCCTCGTCGCGGTGATGCTTCTCCATCTTCCGCAGGCGGACGATCGTGCGCATCGTCTTGACGTCGAAGCCGGTCGACTTGGCTTCGCCGTAAACGTCCTTGATGTCGTCCGCGATGCCCTTCTTCTCTTCCTCGAGACGCTCGATGCGTTCGATGAGGAGGCGCAGCTGCTCGGCGGAAATGTTATCGGACAAGTTCGTCTCCGTGGAATCGTGAAATCGGGAAAGCGGCGCGATTAGTGGACGCCGCGGCGCGGCTCAAGCCCCGTGCGGCGCTTGGCCGTCAGCGGCTGGGATCGGTGAGCGAGGGCGGGTCGCTGGCGGGGAAGCTGTCGTCGAGCGCGTCGTCGAGCTTCGCCTCGACATGGTTGCGCATCATGCTCTCCTCCATCCGCGCGAGCTGCTCGGGCGTCGCCGGAAGCTGGTGGCGCGCCTTCCACTCGTCGAAGGGCATCGCATAGACGATCTCGCGCGCCTGGTCCTTCGACAGCGACGGATCGGCCTCGACGATCCAGTCGGCGAGGCAGTTTCGGCAGAAGCCGGCCAGCCCCATCAGATCGATGTTCTGCGCATCGGTACGATGCCGCAAATGGCGGACGAGCCGACGAAAAGCCTTGGCCGCCGTTGCGTCGTCCAGCGTTTCGAGCGTGGGCACCTGCACCTCCATGGTTGATCCGCCCGCATTAGTGGTTAGAGGCGGGCGCGCACAAGGATGGGAAGAACATGACCAAGGCGATCCGCCCCCGCTCCCGCAAGGTCCGCGTGCTCGCGACCCTGGGTCCCGCGAGCAACACCCCGGAGATGATCCAGCAGCTGTTCGAAGCGGGCGCAGACGCCTTCCGCATCAACATGAGCCACGGCGACCAGGCATCCAAGGTGCCGCTGTTCGAGGCGATCCGCGGGCTGGAAAAGAAGCTGGGCCGGCCGACGACGATCCTGGCCGACCTGCAGGGGCCGAAGCTGCGCGTCGGCAAGTTCGCCGAGGGCAAGATACTGCTCGAGCGCGGCCAGACCTTCGTCCTCGACCGCGATTCGGCGCCGGGCGACGCGACGCGCGTGCAGCTTCCCCACCGCGAGATTTTCGAGGCGGCGCACGCCGACGCGCGGCTGCTGCTCGACGACGGCAAGCTGGTGCTGCGCGTCACCGAGGCAACGCCCGAGCGGCTGACCACGGTGGTCGAGGTCGGCGGGCCGCTTTCGAACAACAAGGGCCTGAACGTGCCCGACATGGTGCTGCCGATGGCCGCGCTGACCGAGAAGGACCGCAGCGACCTGGCCTTCGCCGTCGAGCAGGGCGCGGACTGGATCGCGCTGAGCTTCGTGCAGCGGCCCGAAGACCTGATGGAGGCGCGCCGGCTGATCGGCGGCAAGGCGGCTCTGCTCGCCAAGATCGAGAAGCCCTCCGCCATCGCGCGGCTCGACGAGATCATGGAGCAGTGCGACGGCGTGATGGTCGCGCGCGGCGACCTGGGCGTCGAGTTGCCGCCGCAGAGCGTGCCGCCGCTGCAGAAGCGGATCGTCGAGACCGCGCGCCGGCTGGGCCGCCCGGTGATCGTGGCGACGCAGATGCTCGAATCGATGATCGAGAGCCCCTCGCCGACCCGCGCCGAAGTCTCGGACGTGGCGACGGCGGTCTATGACGGCGCCGATTCGATCATGCTCTCGGCCGAGAGCGCCGCGGGCAAATGGCCGTGCGAATCGGTGGCGATGATGAACTCGATCGCCGATGCGGTCGAACGCGACCCCGCGCACGGCGACCGTGTCCACTTCACCGTGACGCGGCCCGACCCGACCACCGCCGACGCGCTCGCCGAGGCGGCGAAGAGCATCGCGCGGACCGTGTCGGCGACTGCGATCGTTTGCTTCACTTTGTCGGGCTCGACCGCGCGGCGAATCGCCCGCGAGCGGCCGACGGTGCCGATCATGGTGCTGACGCCCAAGCTCGAGACCGCGCGCCGCACCGGGCTGCTGTGGGGCACGCACGCGGTGCACACGCGCGACGTCGAATCGTTCGAGGAAATGGTCGCCAAGGCCAAGCGTATGGCGCTGCGCCACAAGCTGGCCGACGCGGGCGACCGCGTGGTGGTCTGCGCCGGCGTGCCGTTCAAGACGCCGGGCTCGACCAACGTGCTCCACGTGGTGACGATCGTCGGCGACGAGCTGAAGAACTACACGGGGCCGACCGAGAGCTGAGGGTTCAGGCGAAGCGATAGGCGGATGGGTGATCGCGCAGGCGCCCGTCGCGCGTCAGCAGCTTCGCGCCTAGCTGCTGGGCGTGGAGCAGCAGGAGCTCGTCGAAGGGATCGGTGTGGGCGACCGGCGGCACGAGTTCGGCGGCGATGTCCAAGCTTGCCAGCTCGACCAGCGCCAGCCCATTCTCACCGATCAGCGCCAGCGCCTTTGCGGGGCTGAGCGCGTTGTGCGGCTTTCCGCGCGTCTCAAGCGCCCGCCATTTCAGCCGTATCTCGAGCAGGGAGATGCTGGAGACGAGCAGATCGGCATCACCACTCAGCGCCACGCGCTCGCGCGGGCGGAGCAGTTCGGGCGCGTTGGTGACCCAGATGAGGAAATGCGTGTCGAGCAGCAGCCTCATTACGGCTAGAGATCGGGATTGTCGTCGAGGCCCAACACCTTGCGGCTGAACGCCGGATCATCGAACTCGGGCGGCCAGAGATCGTCGACCCCGAGCTTGTCGAGCCCCAGCTCCTTGCGCACGCGCTCCGCGCGTTCGAAATCGAAGCCTTTCCTGGGCGGGCTCGGCGGACCCAGCTCGGCGACGGGCTTGCCGTTCCTGGTGATGACGACGCGCTCGCCTTTTTGCGCCGCTTCGATCGCGGCGGCGAAATTGGCGCGGGCTTCGCGGACCGACATTTCCATTGCGCGCCTCCGATCGTGTACACCATGTACACGAATCCCGCGCGTCAGCCAAGCAGCCCCAGCCGGACCAGCTCGGCGCGGAAGTCCGCGGCATTGGTGAAGAGAACGGCGTGGATGCCGGCATCGCGTGCGCCGGCGATGTTGGCGGC
Source organism: Sphingomonas sp. (assembly GCF_017744835.1). Classification (GTDB taxonomy): domain Bacteria; phylum Pseudomonadota; class Alphaproteobacteria; order Sphingomonadales; family Sphingomonadaceae; genus Sphingomonas. Next base: position 3,112 of record NZ_JAGIAM010000008.1, on the reverse strand, counting down.
GTTGTCGTCGACGAAGACCGCGTCGGGGCCGGCGAGGCCGAATCGGCGGAGCGCGAGGTCGTAGATCGCGGGATCGGGCTTCACGAGCTTCTCGTCGCCCGAGACGACGACGTCGCGGAAGCGGCCGAACAGCTCCTGGTGCTGCGCGACCCAAGGGCCCCAGAACTCGCCCGAGAAATTGGTGATGGCGAACAGCGGCACGCCGGCCGAATCGAGCTCGCGCACGATCTCCGCCATGCCCTCGACCGCGGGGCCGACCGAATCGTTGAAGCGTGGGCCCCAGGCGGCGATCAGATCTGCATGCTCGGGATGGGCCGCGATCAGCTCCGCCGAAGTCTCGGCGAAGGGACGGCCCGCGTCATGCTGGAAGTGCCATTCCCTGGTGACGACCTGCGCCAGAAACGCTTCGAGCGCCCGATCGTCTTCGATCAGGCGCTCGTAGAGGAACCGCGGATCCCAATGGAAGAGCACATTGCCGACATCGAAGATGACGGCGCTGGGCTTCTCCACGGCTTAGCCCTGGCGGGCCTTGAACCGACGGTTGGTCTTGTTGATCACGTAGATCCGGCCACGGCGGCGGATCACGCGGTTGTCGCGGTGCCGCCCCTTGAGCGACTTCAATGAATTCACGATCTTCATGACCGATTCGCTTCTCAAACTATCTGGAATGCCGGAAAAGAGGCGCCCGCCTATAAGCGTAGGCCCGGTAAGTCAAGGCGGAACGAGTCCGCGCCGGCGGGGTTGATCTGCGATGAGGCGAGCGCTCTGCGAGCCCGAGGGAGGAACGATGACGAAGACCACCAGCCTGGCGATCCTGATCGGCGCGGCCCTGCTCGCGAGCGGCTGCGCGACCACCACGCGCCACGCGCCGATCGACGTCACGCGCTATCACCTGGGCCAGCCGCTCGAGCGCACGAGCGTGACGATCGAGCCGATGCAGGGCCAGGGCACGCCGGGGCCCGAGTTCGAGCTCTATGCTGACGCCGTGGCGGGCGAGCTGGCGCGGCTGGGATTCGCGCGGACCACCGGCACGATGCCGGCAGGCTTCATCGCCGGAGTCGCCTTCTTCCGCGCGCCCGCGGGCATGTTCCGCGAGCAGCCGCCGGTCTCGATCGGGCTCGGCGGAGGCAGCTTCAGCGGCGGGCGGCGCAGCGGCGTGGGCATCGGCGGCGGCGTGAGCTTCGGCGTGGGTGGCCGGACGCGGCAGGTGGTGCGCTCCGAGCTGTGGGTGCAGCTGCGCCGGCGCAGCGACAATACGGTGATCTGGGAAGGCCGGGCCAACACCGATTCGGTGATCGGCGCGCGCGGCAGCGATCCGCGCGACGAGGCGGCGCGGCTGGCCGAGGCGTTGTTCAGGGGCTTCCCAGGCGAGTCGGGCGTGACTACCACGATCCGATGAGCATCCAGATCAACGCCGCGTTCGACGGCGGCAACATCCGCCTGGTCGGCATCGACGGCGACTGCGTCGACCTCGAGATCGTCAAGGACCATCTCTCCGACTTCTATCAATGGTTCCACTTCCGCGTGGCGGGGGCGAAGGGGCGCAGGCTCACCTTCCGCATCCTCAATGCGGCGGGCGCGGCCTATGCGTTCGGCTGGCCCGGCTACCAGGCGCGCTGGAGCAGCGACCGCGAGAACTGGCGCACCACCGAGACCGGCTATGCCGACGGCGTGCTGAGCTTCACCAGGGCGATCGACAGCGACATCGTCTGGTTCGCCTATTTCGCGCCCTATTCGATGGAGCGGCATCACGACCTGGTGACGCGAGTCGCGGGGCTGCCCGGCGTGTCGCACCGCGAGCTGGGCGTGACGCTGGACGGGCAGCCGATCGACTATCTGAGCCTGGGCGAAGGCCCCAGGCAGGTGTGGCTCTATGCCCGCCAGCATCCGGGCGAGACCATGGCCGAATGGTGGATGGAAGGCGCGCTGGAGAAGCTGACCGACGCGGGCGACGCCACGGCGCAGGCGCTGCGGGCCAAGGCGACCTTCCACATCATCCCCAACATGAACCCCGACGGGTCGCGCCGCGGGCATCTGCGCACCAATGCGGCGGGAGTGAACCTCAACCGCGAATGGCACGCCCCCACCCCCGAGCGCAGCCCGGAAGTGCTCGCCGTACGCAACCGCATGGACGAGACCGGCGTCGACTTCGCGATGGACATCCATGGCGACGAGGCGATCCCCGCCAACTTCCTGGCGGGCTATGAGGGCATCCCGAGCTGGACCGACGCGCATGGCGCCAGGTTCACCGAATACGCCCGCCGCCTCGCCGCGGCGACGCCCGAGTTCCAGCTCGCGCTGGGCTATGAGAAGTCGGGCGCGGGCCAGGCCAATCTCTCGATGTCGACCAACCAGCTCGCCGAGCGGTTCGGCGCGGTGTCGATGACGCTCGAGATGCCGTTCAAGGACCATGAGGCCAATGCGGACCGCGAGTTCGCCTGGTCGCCGGCGCGGTGCAAGGTGCTCGCGCATGCCTGTCTCGACACGCTCGCCGGCTTCATCGACGAGCTCTGATGCAGATCCGCGAGGGGGGCCTCGACACGCCGCAGGTGATCGCCCTGCTGCAGGTGCATTTCGCCGGCATGCTGGCGAACTCGCCCGAGGGCAGCTGCCATTTCCTCGACCTCTCCGCGCTGCGCGCGCCGGAAGTGACCTTCTGGAGCGCGTGGGACGGCGAGGACCTGCTCGGCTGCGGGGCGCTCAAGCAGCTCGATGCCGGGCACGGCGAGATCAAGTCGATGCGCACCGCCGCCGAGCATCTGCGGCGGGGCACCGGGGCGGCGCTGGTTGGGCATATCCTGGGCGTGGCGCGCGAGCGGGGGTACCGGCGGCTGAGCCTGGAAACCGGCTCGGGCCCGGCGTTCGAGCCGGCTCACGCGCTCTACCGCCAATTCGGCTTCACCGATTGCGGGCCGTTCGGCGACTATGAGGAAGACCCCTTCTCGCGCTTCATGACGCGGGTGATCTAACCCAAGAGCCGCGGGGCGGCTGCCCGATCAGGCGAAGCCGTGATCGAGCAGATCGTGCGCATGATTCCAGCCGGACACCGTCGCCATGTCGTCGAAGGGGACCACTGCGAGCGAAGGTGCGGCGAAGGCCGTCTGCGAGGGTG
>NZ_JAGIAM010000007.1 GCF_017744835.1 Sphingomonas sp. | reverse complement strand
ATACTGTCCCAGACCACTTTGAAGAGCGTCCGCCGATCCCGATCTCGCAATGAACGGCTGGGAACGGCAACTTTCCGGCCCTGTGCCCCCAAAGGGGCCGGACCGCTTTCCACCCGATCCCGGATATTCCGGGCTGGAAAGGAACGCCAAAAAGCGGACCGGCAGGAAACGCCCCGATAGCAGTCGTTGGCCAAGCTGCTATAAAGCTCTTGAGCCAGGAGGCGGCTATGACGTCGAAAGCACTGAAAACAGCGAGGCTGGCTCTGCTAATCTCGCTCGGTATCTGGGCGGTCATGATTGCCAGCAGCACCTCAAACCGTATGGAAAACGAGCTCATCTATGTGACCGCCATTTTTGCAGGCGTCGCCATGGGCATCAGCGCCATCGCTTGTGTCGTGCTACAAGCCCTGTCATCTGCCAACCGCAGGCCTCGAATACCGGCGAACAGCAGCTAACCACCCGATCCCGGCCGTTCAGCCCTTGCGCCGAGGCGGGCGTTTATGGGTTCACGACCTAGAATCCCCCGCCTCATCCCTCCGATAGCATGGAGCAAGCGATGCCAGAGACCGTCCCTACCGTCGGCGCCTTCGCCATCGTGCCTAACAACGATCTGCCCGGCGCCGTCGCCTTCTGGGAGCGCCTCGGCTTCGCGCGCGCGGGCGGCGCGCCCGAATATGTCATCATGACCGGCTGGGGCTGCGAAGTGCACCTCACCCAGGCCGGAACCGGCCCGTGGCGCGTGCCCGCCGAGCATAATCCGTTCGGAGTGTATCTCCGCACGCCCGACGTCGCGGCGATTGCCGCGCGCGTCGACGATCTGGTCATCCGCCCCGGCGGCGTGCTGCGCCACCGCGAATGGGGGCTTTACGAAGTGGGGATCGCCGGGCCCGACGGCCTCCTCGTCCGCATCGGATGGCCGTCGCGGCTGATGGATCAGACCCAATAGACACACCCACCCGTTCCCCGGCGAAGGCCGGGGCCCAGTCACGATATCGTTCGAGAGGTGCTCCTACGGTCCAGGGGGCCTCGTTGAACCGGCCCCGGCCGACCGCTTCTACCGCTGCGGCGGCTCCGCCAGCTCGATCGAGTCCGTTTCGAGCCGCTTGGCATATTCCGCTGCGAACTGCTGATGGATCAGGCTGATCGCCGGATCCAAGGCCTCGTCTGCCATCTGCTTGCTCGTACGCAGCCGATGCTCGAGATATTCGCGTTCGCTATGTTGTTGGGGCATGGAAAGCCCTCCGATAAAAGCGGCAGCTCTCCAGTTGCTGTCTGTTGACGTCGTGCTTCAGACTAGGCACGCCAATAGTGGTTTCTTACGCCTATCACGCGCGCAACACGAGCATATTCGTGTTGATGCAGATCAGCCAATCGGATTTGACCGCGCGAATCGGAATGCCGTCCGACGTTAATCGCGCAAAGCCGCCTCCTGAAACAGGAGGCGAAAATTGCAACGACACCCTCACCCCCGCGCCCATCATCCCAGGGCTCTTGCCGCACTCTCCGCCGGCCTTCTGCTGCTGCTTCCTGTCGTGGCGGCTGCCGGCCCGACGCGAACCGAGGAGCTGTCGCTCGGCGACAAGCTGGGCCAGTGGATACCGCTCGCAGAGGACCCCGCGCAGCCGATCACGCTCGACCTGATCCGCGCCGATGTCCGCATCGAGCCCTCGGCCGACGGCACTTCCCGGATGATGGTCCGCGCCAAACGCCCCGATCAGGCCATGCGCATCACGCTGCGCCTTCATCAGGATTCGCAGGCAATCGCGGTTACCGATCTCTACCCGATGCGCTCGCACCTCTTCACGTCGGCCGAATGCCTGCCGCCGCCCGACGTGCGCGGCGACTTCTGGCTGGTCGATGCGGGGCTGGAGGTGGTGCTGCGCGTGCCCCCGCGCACGCGCGTCACCGTCCGTCTGCGCGACGGCGCGGTGCGCGACCCGCGTACCCAGTAATTCCCGCTACGGCCGGTCGCGCGGGCGCAGTCCCTGGACCTCCTCGGGCGTCAGCGCGCGGATCGAGCGGACCTGGCAGCTCCGGCGGCCGCTGGGGCCGCGCGTCAGGATCGTCACGCCCAGCCCGGAGCCGACGCAGATCATCGAGCTGCCGCCGGTCGTCCGGATCGCCATGCGGTTGGTCCAGTTGAGGTCGGGGCAGACCCCGAAGGTCTCGACGCGATAGATGTCGCGGCCCACGCGCAGGTGGACGGTGGTCGAGTCCACGGCGGTGAAGTTGCGCACCTCGCGCGGCAGGAAACATCGCCGCGGCTCGCGGGGTCCGCTGTGACTCGGCTCGACGGGGGCGCATCCCGCCGCGGTCAGAAGCGCGATCGTCGCGGCGGCCCAGGCTGATGCTCTTGCCATCAATGCTCTCCTTCTACCGTCGCCGGCAGGATAGGAGAGGCCGGGCGGGCCCCACCATCGGGAAGAACCCGAATTTGGGCACGTCACAACCATGACGGCCCGCCCGGATCAGCCGGACGGGCCGCCTGTGCGCCGTGGGATAGGCGCCTTACTTCCAATCGTATCGCAACGCGCCTTCGCGGAAGGCGAAGCGATCGAGATGCCGCTCGACGGCGCCCTTCAGCCCGTCGAGCTGCTCCTCGGACGAGGCGTCGATGCGTATCTCCAGCCCCGTCTCGGCCACGTCGAAGGTCACCACCGCATCGCCGGGGTGGTTCGCGCCGCGCGCATCCTTGGGGAAGATCACGGTGCCGTTCTCGGGCGTGAACTCCACCTGCAGGTTATGCTCCCAATGCTTGCAGAGCTGCTGGAGATAGCGGCTCGCATGCTCGGTCGGCACCAGGGTCGTGGCGCTCGCGGTGGTGATCGTCATGCTTTCTCCCTTCCCTTGCGGCGCCAGCCCCAGCCGGCGCCGCAGCATCTCCAGTCGCGGCATCTTCAGAGCCGCTCGATCTTCCGCGCGGCCTCGTCGAGGATGTCGGCGACGGCATGCAGCGTCTCGGAGTCAACTTCCGAACCGCCCAGCCGCTCCTGCAGCACGGCGCGCAAATTGCCCATCGCACGGCGAATCGGGCCGCCGCTGGTGCGGGCCTGATGCTCGCCCAGCGCCGCGAGCCGCGCGAACAGCGCTTCGACCTCTTCGGCCTTCTCCTGCAACTCGGCGGTGCCGGCCTCGGTGATCGCGAACGCCTTACGCGTGCCCTCGGCCTTGGCCTCGACCAGCCCCATGTCGTCGAGCAGGGTCAGCGTGGGATAGACCACGCCGGGGCTCGGGGCATAGGCGCCGCCCGAGCGCGCCTCGATCTCGCGGATCAGGTCATAGCCGTGGCGCGGGCTCTCTTCGATCAGCTTGAGCAGGATCAGCCGCAGCTCGCTGCCGTCGAACATCCGTCGGCGTCCGCGGCCTTCGCCCCGGCCGCCTTCGTGCATCGCCCAGGCCATCGCCCAGGGGCCGCCGCGGCCCCAGCCGCGCGGACCGCACTCGTGGCGGCCGTGGCCGCCGTGCGGTCCATGATGATGAAAACGCATTTTCGTACTCCTTAATGCGAGTCGTGATGGGTCTAAGATATATCTTGAAAGCAACTTTGCAAGCGGCATGAACTTTTCGCTGTCCTACAGCCTCCAATCCATGCATTGTTCCCGATATGTTCGCCAAATCAGCCACTTGCGCCCTTCCGGCTTTATCTTCCCCCCTGCCCCCGCAGTGGTGCACATGCGCGAACTTCGGGAAGTTCGCCGCCCCCGATCGATACAAGCCGCGCGGAAGACGTTAGAAACAGCCATGGCCGACCTTTTCGCCTCCGACGAACAACAGTCCCCCGCCGCCGAGACACCCCCCGGCGGTCCGCTCGCCGATCGCCTGCGCCCGCAGCAGCTGGAGGATGTCGTCGGCCAGGAGCATCTCACCGGCCCCGAAGGCGCGATCGGCCGGATGGTAGCGGCGGGCAAGCTCTCGTCGATCATCCTCTGGGGCCCGCCCGGCACCGGCAAGACCACGATCGCGCGCCTGCTCGCCGATGCCGTGGGCCTGCGCTTCGTCGCCATCTCGGCGGTCTTCTCGGGCGTCGCCGATCTCAAGAAGGTCTTCGCCGAGGCGCGCGAATATGCCCGCCTCGGCCGCCGCACCCTGCTCTTCGTGGACGAGATCCACCGCTTCAACCGTTCGCAGCAGGACGGCTTCCTGCCCTATGTCGAGGACGGCACGGTGACGCTGGTAGGCGCCACCACCGAGAACCCCAGCTTCGAGCTCAACGCCGCGCTGCTCAGCCGCGCGCAGGTGCTGATCCTCCACCGGCTCGACCACCGCGCCCTGTGCAAGCTTCTCGACCGTGCCGAGGCACTCGAGGGCCGCCCCCTCCCCCTCACCCCAGAGGCACGCGACGCGCTTGTCGCCAGCGCCGACGGCGACGGCCGCTTCCTGCTCAACCAGGCCGAGACGCTCTTCTCGGTCAGCTTCGAAGAACCGCTCGATCCGGGCGCGCTGTCCAACTTCCTCCAGCGCCGCGTCGCGGTCTACGACAAGGATCGCGAGGGGCATTACAACCTCATCTCGGCGCTCCACAAATCGATCCGCGGTTCGGACCCCGACGCCGCGCTCTACTATCTCGCGCGCATGCTCGTCGCCGGCGAGGAGCCGCTCTATCTGCTGCGCCGCCTCACCCGCGCCGCGGTCGAGGACATCGGCCTCGCCGACCCGCAGGCGCTGGTACAGTGCATCGCCGCCAAGGATACCTATGACTTCCTCGGCTCGCCCGAGGGCGAGCTGGCGATCGTGCAGGCCTGCCTCTACCTCGCCACCGCTCCCAAATCGAACGCCGCCTACATGGCGCAAAAGGCCGCCTGGCGCTCGGCGAAGGAGACCGGCTCACTGATGCCGCCGGCCAATATCCTCAATGCCCCGACCAAGCTGATGAAGCAGATCGGCTACGGCAAGGGCTATCAATACGACCACGACGCCGAGGGCGGCTTCTCGGGCGACAATTACTGGCCCGCCGAAATGGCGCCCCAGACCTTCTACACCCCCACCGACCGCGGCCACGAGAAGCGCGTGTCCGAACGCATCGCCTGGTGGAATTCGATGCGCGAGAAGATGCGGGAGGGAGGCGGAGATGCGTGATTGGGAAGAAGCCTGCGCCTATGCCTGCACGCTCCCCGATGTCGTGATGGAGAAATGGTGGGGCACGCCCTGCCCCAAGATCAACGGCAAGGGCTTCATGTCGCGCAGCCGCGAGCCCGGCAGCTTCGGGCTGATGGTCACCCATCCTGAGAAGGAGCTGCTGTTCGACACCGATCCCGAGACCTTCTGGCAGACCCCGCACTACGCCAATTACCCGATGCTCCTCGTCCGCTTCGGCACCGCCAGCCGCGACCGGATCGAGCTCTACATCCAGCGGGCCTGGTGGGACCGCGCCAAGAAGCCCCAGCGCATCGCTGCTGGTATGGAAGAACGGCCCTGAACTTCACCGACTTTTACGCCGTCGATTGGTCCGGCCAGGCAGTCGAGCGTCCCAAAGGCCTCGCGGTCGCCCACGCGGCCGGGGGCACCGCAGCACCGGTGCTGATCGACCGCAACTGGTCGCGCCAGGACATCCTCGATTGGCTCGGAGAGCTCGCCACGCAGGGCACCCGCGCCCTCATCGGCCTCGACCTCTCCCCCGCCTTCCCCTTCCACGACGAAGGCGCCTATTTCCCCGGCTGGGAGGCGTCCCCGCCCGACGGCCCGTCGCTGTGGAAGCTGGTCGACGAGCTCTCCGCCGGCGACCCGCACCTCGCCGCCACCGGCTTCGTCAATCACCCAGACGCCCGCCGCCACTTCCGCCAGCGCGGCGACTGCGGCGACCTCTTCCCCGCCGGCCGCGGCCGCTTCCGCGTCTGCGAGCACGGTCAGGAGGCGATGCGCCTCTCACCCTACAGCTGCTTCAACCTCGTCGGCGCGAGCCAGGTCGGCAAATCGAGCCTCACCGGCATGCGCGTGCTCCACCGCCTGCGCGGCCGCGTGCCGCTCTGGCCCTTCGATCCGGTGCCGGAGCGCGGCCCGGTGCTGGTCGAGATCTACACCGCCCTCGCCGCGCGACTGGCGGGGATGCGCAAGGGCATCTCCAAGATTCGCGACGCCGCGACGCTCGACGCGCTGCTGGCCGCCTTTGGTGCGGAACCCCACGGCCCACTGAGCCGGACCGACGACCACGCCACCGACGCGATCCTCTCCGCCGCCTGGCTCCGCATCGCCGCCGGCCGGCACGAACTATGGTCCCCCGCCGCCCTCACCCCGGAACTCGCCCGAACCGAGGGCTGGACCTTCGGCGTTCCATGAAGCATGGGAGCGGCACCAGACAAACGGGGCTTCGCCCCGGGGCCGGTTTAGCTCAGCTGGTAGAGCAGCGGTTTTGTAAACCGAAGGTCGCGGGTTCGATTCCTGCAACCGGCACCATTTCCGTAGCCTCGTGATTGCCCCCCCTGGTGCCACCGCGCCAACGGTTTCGCTTGACTAGTAGGATTTGCTCTCAATTTGTTCTCGCCGCATCAACTGATGTGGAGGGGGCAAATGACTATATCGAGCGAAGCGCGACCGCGGGCGGCGGGGCGCGACCTCGCGCCCCTCGCCCCTCACCGCGCTGCGGCAGCAGCCTCCAGCGCGCCGAAGTTCACGGCGCTGACCGCCGCCTTGAGCGCGTCCATCTCGACGCCCCGGCCCTCGGCCTCGACCATGAAGCGCTCGGCGACGAGCACCCCGTACTTGCCTTGGCGCGCGGTCCCGTCCCAGCTCTCGGTGGTCATGCGGCCATCGACCTTGCCGACGCGCTCATAGCCCGTCTCGGTTTTCTGGTTCGATTCGACGTTGAGCGCCGCGCCCAGGCTGGCAAGCCCGCCCATCGGGCCGGCCATGTCGGTGATGGTCAGCTCGGCATTTGCGTCGCCGCTGCCGTAGCGCGCCTCGATGCTCGCCGCGCCGACGCCGCCAACGCTGTTCGAGGCGCTCTCGACGCCGCTGCGCGCCAGTCCGCCGATGCTCGCGGGCAGCAGCGCCTCAAGCTTGGCGGGATCGACCAGCTTCGGCGGATTGGCGTTCCCTGCTTCAGCACGCTTTGCCGCTGCTTCGAGATCCTTCGACGCTGCATCGAGCTTGCCGAGATCGACCGAGCCGACGCCCGGCACGGAGAGATTGCCCGAGACCGAACCTTCGGCGAGCGCAGACGGGTAAGGCTGGAAGAGTCGCGAGGCGGGCGCCGCGAGCAGCCCCAGCACCAGCGTCACCACCACCGCGACGATGATCACCGCCGCGAGATAGGGCACCGACTTCTCGGCCGGCACCTTCATCAGCCGCGGAAGCCCCAGATAGAGGAGATACAGGCTGTAGAGTCCCAGGATCGAGAGCCAGCCGATCGGCGGAAGCAGGCCGAAGATGCCCGCCACCCAGCTCGCGGTTGCCGAATAGGCCGCCACCTTGAACGCCTGCACCGGATCGCGCGTAGCCGAGAAGGTCGGCGCCAGCGCGTTGATGATCCACGCGATCAGTGCGACCGAGACCAGCGCGAGCACATATTGGATCACCGCACTCGACAGGGCGCCGATGATCGACGGGCGATAGGTGAGACCGAACGCCGACCAGCCGAAGAGAATCGAACCCAGGAACCCGGCCACGGCCGGAATCGCTGCAAGGAAGATCACATAGTTGCGGTAAATCGAGCCGATCGTCGCCGGCTCGGCATCAACCCGTTCCCATTCGGGTTTCGGTTGCAGGAGAATATTCTTTGCGCGCTCGATTATTCCGTTCGTCTCCATCGATAGTACCTCCCCAAGTCCCCGGCAGGTATTTGCCCAAGGGAGAGCCTAACCCGATATACCGAATTGGCAAAACGGAGCATTCGGATGCAGCGGGCTAAACACCGCATCCGATGGAGAACTTGCCTTTCTACAAAGATTTAACGGCGAACGTCCATTCCGCCGGCGTCGAACGCGGCAAGGTCCGCGCGCGTGAACAGGCTCGCGTCGCCGGGGAGCGAATGCTTGAGCGCGGTCAGCGCGAGGCCCGATTCGGCCGCCGCACGCGCGTCGCCACCCTCCAACAACCCGTGGAGAACGCCCGCCGCGAAGGCGTCGCCCGCGCCGATCCGGTCGACGATGCCGGCGACCAACACCTCGTCGGTCTGGTGCCCGCCCGCGCGCGTATCGACTCGTGCGGCGATGCGGTGGCTGTCAGCGTCCTGCACATGACGCGCGGTCGAGGCGATGAGCTGAAGCTTGGGGAAAGCCGCGAAGGCGGCTTCGGCCGCTTCGCGCCGCCGGTCCGAGCCTTCGCCCGAGAAGCTCTTGCCGAGTAGCAGCGAGACGTCGCGGTGGTTGCCGAACAATATGTCGGCATGACCGATCAGCTGGGTGAGCACGCCGCGCGGATCGCTGTCCCACGCCTCCCACAGCTTGGCCCGATAATTGCCATCGAAGGAAACCGGGATACCCCGCGCGGTCGCCGCTTCAGCCGCGGCAATGGCGGCCGCGGCGGTGTTGGGCCCGAGCGCCGGGGTGATTCCCGACAGATGGAGACGAGTCGCGCCGTCGAGCGCGGCATCCCAGTCCCAGGCATCGGCGGCGCGGTCGGCGAACACCGAATGCGCGCGGTCATAGACAACCTCAGAAGCACGCAACCCCGCGCCTGGCGTGAGGAAATAGAGGCCGAGCCGGCCGGGCTCGGAAACCACGGTAGCGGTATCCACCCCGCGCCGCCGCAATTCGCCGATCACCGCGGCGCCGAGCACATTGTCGGCGACCGCGCTGACCATACGGACCTTGTGGCCGAGGCAAGCGAGACCGGTGGCGACATTGGCCTCGGCGCCGCCGACGTTCACCTGCAGCACAGGCGTCTGGAGCAGCAGCTCGCGCCCCGGGGGCGAGAGCCGCAGCATCAGCTCGCCGAAAAAGGCGATCGTCATCGCGCCAGCCATCCGCCGTCGACGGCCAGCACATGGCCCTGCACATAGTCCGCCGCCGAAGAGGCGAGGAACACCGCGGCGCCGCCCAGATCGTCGGGCGAACCCCAACGTCCTGCCGGAATGCGCTCCATGATCTGACGGTTACGGGTCTCGTCGGACTGGAGGGCGGAAGTGTTGTTAGTGCTGATATAGCCGGGGGCGATCGCGTTGACGTTGATGCCCTTGGCCGCCCATTCGCAGGCGAGCAGCTTGGTGAGCCCGGCGACCCCCGACTTGGACGCAGTGTAGCTCGGCACCCGGATGCCGCCCTGGAAGCTCAGCATCGACGCGATGTTGATGATCTTGCCCCCGCCCTGGGCGACCATGTGACGGCCGGCGGCCTGGCAGAGGAAGAACACAGACTTGAGGTTGGTGTCGATCACCGCATCCCAATCCTCCTCGGTGAAATCGAGGCTGTCGTTGCGGCGGATGATGCCGGCGTTGTTGACGAGAATATCGAGCCCGCCAAGCTTTTCCACAGCCTCGTCCACAACCCTGCCCACAGGCTCGATGGTGGAAAGGTCGGCCGAGATGATCTCGGCGCGGCGGCCGAGCGCGCGGGCCTTTTCGACGGTTTCCTCGGCCGGCGTGCGGCCGACCGCGGCGATGTCGGCGCCCGCCGCAGCGAGCGCGAGCGCGATGCCCTGGCCGATGCCGGTGTTCGCGCCGGTGATCACGGCGACCTTGCCGGTGAGATCGAAGGGATTGGTCATTCCATGCTCCTCCCCTCCCGTTTGCGGGAGGGGCCGGGGGGTGGGCGCCCGCTATCAGCGAGCGATGAATTTCATGGAGGGCGGGCGCCCACCCCCCAACCCCCTCCCGCAGGCGGGAGGGGGAGCACGAAGTTTTTACGCCAGCTGGCAGATGTCCAGCACGTTCATGTCGGTATAGTCCTGGTTCTCGCCGGCCATCGCCCAGATGAAGGCATAGGCCTTTGTGCCCGAACCCATGTGGACCGACCAGGGCGGCGAGATCACCGCCTCGTCGTTGGCCATGACGATGTGCCGCATGGCATCGCCTTCGCCCATGTAATGGAAGACGCGGTCGTTGGGCCCGTCGAGCTCGAAGTAGAAATAGATCTCGCTGCGGCGCTCGTGGACGTGCGGGGGCATGGTGTTCCACACCGAGCCCGGCTTGAGCACGGTCAGGCCCATCACCAGCTGCGCGCTGTCGCACACGCCGGGGATGACGAGCTGGTAGATCGTCCGCTCGTTCGATTCCTCGAGGCTGCCGCGGTCGAGCGCATTGGCATCCGCGATCGAGAGCTTGCGCGTCTGGAACGCCTTATGCGCCGGGCACGAGGCGAGGTAGAATTTGGCACCGTCGCCCGAGAAGAGCACTTCCTTGGCGCCCATCGTCACATAGAGGCAGTCCTTGTTGCCCAGCGCGAAGGCCTCGCCGTCGACGGTGACGGTGCCCTCGACCGAGCCCACATTGACGATCGCCAGCTCGCGCCGTTCGAGGAACGGATGGCCGGCGGCCGATGCCGGCTCGGTCTGGTCGGGGAGCTTCACCGGCGTGGCGCCGGCCAGCACGCCGCCGATCACGAAGCGGTCGGCATGGGTGTAGTTGAGCACGCACTCGCCCTGGCGGAACAGGTCCGAGATCAGATAGCGGTCCCGAAGCTCCTCGTTCGAGACGCACTCCATCATGTCAGGGTGCGTGGCGTAGTAAGTACGGTCGAACATATGTGCTCCGTCTGTCAGGCTGCGGCGGCGACGGGCGCCGGCGCGGGGGTTTCAAGCTTGTAGGCGCGCTTGACGAGGCCGTTGGTGAGCTCCTGGGCAAGCTCGGCGGCTTCCCAGTCGAGCATCCGGCCCTCGGCCACCAGGCGCGCGAGGAAGGCGCAGTCCACGCGCCGCGCGACGTCGTGCCGCGCGGGGATCGAGAGGAAGGCGCGCGTATCGTCGTTGAAGCCGACGGTGTTGTAGAAGCCCGCCGTCTCGGTGGTCATCTCGCGGAAGCGGCGCATCCCCTCCGGGCTGTCGTGGAACCACCAGCTCGGGCCGAGCTTGAGGCACGGATAATGCCCGGCGAGCGGCGCCAGCTCCCGCGCGTACGTGCTTTCGTCCAGCGTGAAGAGGATGATCGAAAGATCGGTGTTCGTGCCGAACCGGTCGAGCAGCGGCTTGAGCGCGCTGACGTAATCGGTGCGCAGCGGGATGTCGGCGCCCTTGTCGCGGCCGTGGCTGTCGAACAGCCCGCCATTGTGGTTGCGGAACGAGCCGGGGTGGATCTGCATCACCATCCCGTCCTCGACCGACATCGCCGCCATCTCGGTGAGCATCTGCGCGCGGAACAGCTCCGCGTCGGCGGGCGTCCAGCGATCCGACAGGATCGTGCGGAACAGCCGCTCGGCCTCGTCACGGTTGAGGTTGGCCGTCTGGGCGGTGACATGGCCGTGATCGGTCGCGGTCGCCCCCGCCGCACGGAAATCGGCGCGGCGCTTGCGGTGCGCGGCGAGATAGCCGTCCCAGCTGTAGACGTCCTCGCCGGTCACTTCGGCGAAGGTGCGCATCGCCCCGGTGAACTGCTCGTGCTCGACGTCGATCACGGCGTCCGGGCGATAGGTGGTGACCACCCTGCCCTGCCAGCCGCTCTTATGGATCGCATGGTGATGCGAGAGGTCGTCCTGCGGCCCTTCGGTCGTCGCGAGGAACTCGATCCCGAACCGGTCGAACAGCGCGCGCGGGCGGAAGGCGTCGGTCGCCAGCTTCGCGTTGATCGTGTCGTAGTAGAGATCGGCGGTCGAGGCATCGAGCTGGACGTCGATCCCGAACACCTCGGCGAAGACATGGCTCAGCCACATCGACGACGGCGTGCCGCGGAACAGACGCCAGTTCTCCGCCAGGGTCCGCCACGCTTTCCGGGGATCGGTCGCCGGCATCCCCGCCTTGCTCGGCACGCACAGATCGTCGAGCGCGATGCCCTGCGAATAGAGCATGCGGTAGAGATAATGGTCGGGCGAGAGCAGCAGCTCGGTCGCGTTCGACCAATTCTCATCGGTGGCGAACCAGCGCGGGTCGGTATGCCCGTGCGGGCTGATGATCGGCAGGCGTGCAATCTCGGCATAGAGCGCGCGCGCGATTCCGCGCGTACGCTCCTCTGCCGGGAAGAGCCGGTCGGGATCGAGCTTCAGCGGCTTGGGCATTGAACTACTCCGTGTACTGAATGGCGGCCATCACGCCTGCGGGGCCTGCGCGATATCCACGCGCGCCAGCCGTGGCGAGAGCAGATGGACGCAGATCAGCGCAAGGAAATAGGCGCTCGCAGCAACCGCGAACAGCGGCCAATAGGTACCTACGCGCTCGAGGATCTCGCCGGCGTAGAACGACATCAGCATGCCGCCGACCGCGCCCGCGGTACCGCCGATGCCGACCACCGAGCCCACCGCCGCGCGCGGGAAGATGTCCGCGGGAAGCGCGTAGAGATTGGCGGAGAAGGCCTGGTGCGCGGCTGTCGCGATGCCGATGATGAGCACCGCCATCCACACACTCGAGATCGACTCGGCGAAAGTGACGGGCACCACGAGGCAGGCGCAGAGCAGCATCGTGACCTTGCGCGCCCGGTTCGCGGTCCAGCCCGCGCTCATCAGCCGCGAGGAGAGCCAGCCGCCCGCGACGCTGCCGAAGTCCGAGATCAGATAGATCGCGGCGAGCGGGATGCCGAAGGTGAGCAGGTTCAGGTCGTAGCGCTCGAACAGATAGCCGGGCAGCCAGAAGAGGAAGAACCACCAGATCGGATCGATGAAGAACTTGCCGAGCGCGAAGGCCCAGGTTTCCTTGCGCGTGAGCACGGCACCATAACCGAGCGGAACCACCGGATCGGCCGGGTCCTGCTCGATCCACTCGAGCTCGGTCTGGCTGACCTTCGGATGCTCGCGCGGGTCGCGGTACATGAACCACCAGGCGATCAGCCACACGAAGCTGACGGCACCGGTGATCACGAAGGCGCTGCGCCAGCCCCAAGCGATGACCATCAGCGGCACCACCAGCGGCGTGACGATCGCGCCGATGTTCGAGCCGGCATTGAACACGCCGATCGCGAACGCGCGCTCGCGCGCGGGGAACCAGTCGGTCACTGCCTTGATGCCGGCAGGGAAGTTACCCGATTCGCCGATGCCGAGGCTGAAGCGTGCGAGCGCGAAATGGGTCATTGTGGTGGCAGCGCCATGCGCGATGTGCGCGAGCTGCCAGATGATGAAGGCAATGGTGTAGCCGACGCGGGCGCCGACCTTGTCGACGACCCGGCCGAAGACGATGTAGCCGATCGCATAGGCGAACTGGAACCAGATGATGACGCTGGCGAAATCCTTCTCGTCCCATTTGAGGTCCGCCATCAGGGTCGGCTTGAGCACGCCGATCATCTGGCGATCGACATAGTTGATCACCGTGGCGGCGAAGAGCAGCGCCACGATCATCCACCGATAGCGCCCCACACGCCCGGCAGCGCTCATCACTGCTGCCTCCCTCGTGTCGCTCATTCAGCCTCTCCCAAAGCGATTATCTCGTCCCGCATAGCGCGACAATGTTTCTGATAGTGGTATAAAACGCCCGGGAAAAGCCGAACGTGGGTACCCGAACCGGTCCGATGTATCACGGCTGGCCCTCCCGCAAGAGCCGCAATGGTTTGCGTCCCCCAAGAAGGATGCGCTGCTGCTGCCGGCGCCGCTGCTCGGCGGAAGGCTGGGCGGCGACTAGCGCCGACAGCTCGAGCCAGGCAAGCGCCTCGGCCGCGCGCGAACCGGGCTCCCGCCCGATCCGGTCGATGTCGGCACCGAAAGCCGCGAAATAGGCCGGCACGCCCTGCACGCCTCCGATCTCGGCGCGCGCCTGGTCGAGGCTCCAGCGCCGGTGATGGATGCCGGTGTCGGCAAGTCCGCGGGCGAGACGAAAGAGCAGCCAATGGATATGGCCAATCTCGGCGAACGCATCGCCGCGATAGGCGCCGTCCGCCGCCATCAGCTGCTCGGCGTGGATCGCCCAGCCTTCGGAAAAGGCGGGCAGATAGGCGAGCCGCTGCGGGTGCGGGTTGGCCGCAGCCTCGATCGGCCCCTGGATCATATGGCCGGGCAGCAGCTCGTGGTGCGCCACGCTCGCCAGGCTCCAGCGCGGGCGCCGGGCAATATCCTCGAGGTCGACGAAATAGGCACCCGGCCGGCCCGCGGCAGGCATGTCGCGATAGCCGCCCTTCCCCGCGGCTTCGTCGGCGCGGGTCATTCGGCGCGCGCGGACATCAAGGCACTCGGCGGGAACCGGACCGATCAGCGTGGCAACGCGCGACCGGGCGCGGTCGAGCCAGCGGTTCATGTCGGCAACGGCCTGGTCGCGCCCGGAGTCATTGTCGGGATAGTGCCAGCGGGAATCGGCGAACATCGCGCGATAGCGCTCGGCCACGCTTCCGCTCGCGAAGCCCAGCCCCCGCATCAGTGCGTCCGCGCGCCGCGACAGCCGCGCGATCTCGCGCTCAAAACGGCGATGTGCGTCTTCGGGTTCGACTGCCATGCCGAGCTGGCGTTCGAGCAGGAGGCGATAAGCGCGGGCGCCATTGGCATGGCGCCAGAGGCCCGGCTGATCGGCAGGAGGCAGACGATAGGGACCCTCCCCCTTCCCGCCCGGAACCAGCCGCGACAGCGCGACGTCGATCGCGAGCGCATCGCGCACGGTGCGCAGGTCGATCTTTCGCGAAGGCCCGAACGCCCTGGGATCGAAGCGCTGGAGAAGCGCCAGCCGCTCGGCATAGCTGCCGGGCGCGTCGAGCGCGCGGAGCAGCTCCGCATCGCCGTCGGATCGACGCGCGAGCGCGGGAGCGGCTGCAAGCGCCGCCGAAGCGGCGAGCCCGCCGAGCACCGCGCGCCGCCCCTGCCGAATCACCCGCGCCTCCCGCCCGCTTTCGTCATGGAGGCCCCGCCGCTCACGCCGCGCTGATCGTGCAGCGCGTCTCGAGGCCTCCGCCGAAGCGCGCCACCACGGCGTCGCCGGGCTTCACCTGGTGGACGCCGGTGACCGCGCCGCTGGAAACCCACTGGCCCGGCTCCAGCGCGATCCCGCGCGCCGCCATCAGCTCGAGCAGGAAGCGCACCGCGCCCATCGGGCCATCAAGCATCGTCTCTGCGGTCGCGGCACCGATCTGCTCGTCGTTGATCAGCAGCTCGACCGGCCAGGCCTTGAAACCCACGCTGCGCCAATCGGGAATCGCGGGGCCGATCACGAGGCCGTTGTTGTTGCCGAAATCCGAGATGGTCACCGTGGGGCCCAGCTCGTTGATCGTCGGCAGCGGCGAGCTCGCGATCTCGATCCCGACATGGACTGCGTCGATCAGCTCGGCAGCCTCATCCTCGGTGAAGCTGCGCTTGCCCGCGGGGGGCGCCTTGCCGAAGCGCAGCAGATATTCCGCCTCGGCCGCGCCGAACCCTTCGGCGAAGACGGGCATGGCCAGGCTGGCGCCATCGGCCGGATAGATACTGTCCGTGAAGATCGGGCCCGCCAGCCGATCGATACCGTCGCGCGGCGGATTGATCCGCCCGACCTTCCAGCCGCCGACGCGGCGACCGTCGAAGCCGATCGCGAAATCCTGCACCGCATAGGCATCGTCGAGCGCCGGCGGGATCGCGCCCGGATAGTCGGGAAGCCCACGCCGGGCGCGCCGCGCCTCGACGAAGCTCTCGGCAATTCGGCGTGCTTCGTCGGCAAACTGTACGGATCCCACCTGGTTACTTTCCTCTCTGGCTGGACTTGCGGCGGACTGGTTTGTTGGGTCGGATAAGGGAAACCGGTGTCAAGAGCAACGGGACAATGCGAATTTCGGCATCCTCGTCCCATCGCCACGCTAGAGCGTTACGCCGCGCTTCCAGAAGGCGATTTCGCGCTCGCCGTTGCGCTCGGCCGCGGTCTCCTCGCCCGAGGCGATCGCGACGATGCGGTCGAGCAGCGCAGCCTCGGCGGTTTCAAATCCCTCGCTGAGCACCTGCCCCGCATCGAAGTCGATCCAGCCCGGCTTGCGCTGCGCCAGGTCGCTGTTCGACGCGATCTTGACCGTGGGCACCGGGAAGCCGAGCGGCGTGCCGCGGCCGGTGGTGAAGAGGATCACGGTCGCGCCCGAAGCGGCCAGCGCCGTCGAGGAAACGGCGTCGTTGCCGGGGGCTTCGAGCAGCGTCAGGCCGGGCCGGCGGATCCGCTCGCCATAGCGGCGCACGTCGGCGACGGTGGCGTGGCCGGCCTTCTGCACCGCACCGAGCGACTTCTCTTCGAGCGTGGTGATGCCGCCCGCGAGATTGCCCGGCGACGGGTTCTCGGAGACTGGCTCGCCGTGGCTGAGAAAGTAATTCTTGAAGTCGTTGACGACGCCGACGACCTCCTCGAACACCGGTGCGCTCTCGGCGCGGTCCATCAGCATCTGCTCGGCGCCGAAGATCTCGGGGATTTCGGTGAGCACGACGCTGCCGCCCGCGGCCGCGACCAGGTCGCTCATCCGCCCGACGAGCGGGTTGGCGGTGAGGCCGGAAAAGCCGTCCGATCCGCCGCACTTCACGCCGAGCACGAGCCGGTCGAGGCCGACCGGCTGACGCTTCACCTTGGCGGCCTCGGCGGCGAGCTCGGCAACCAGCGCGAGTCCCTCCTCGAGCTCGTCGGCCGAATTCTGGGCGACGAGCGTGCGGATGCGGCCGCGCTGCCCCTCGGGCAGCTCCTCGAGCAGCCGGGAGATCTGGTTCGATTCGCAGCCGAGCCCGATCAGCAGCACGCCGCCGGCATTGGGATGCGCGGCGAGCGCGGCGAGCATGCTCCGGGTCGCGCCGAGGTCGTCGCCGAGCTGCGAGCAGCCATAGGGGTGCGGAAAGCCATGGACGCCGTCGACCTCGCCGGCATGGCGACGGCCGGCCTCGGCGGCGATCCGCTCGGCGGTGCGGCCGACGCAGCCGACGCTCGGCAGGATCCAGATTTCGTTGCGCGTACCGACGCGGCCGTCTTCGCGCACATAGCCGAGAAAGCTGCGCGCCGCGGGCGGCGCGTCGTGCGGGCGCTCGGCGGGCTGGTAGCGATAGTCGAGCGTGCCCGAGAGGCCGGTCGCGAGATTGTGCGTGTGGACATGGTCGCCCGCGCGGATGTCCGCGGTGGCGCGGCCGATCGGGAAGCCGAACTTCACCACTTCGGCGCCCGCAGCAATGTCGCGCAGCGCGATCTTGTGGCCCTTGGGGATATCCATATTCGCTGCGACCGTCACGCCCCCCGCCGTTACGGAATCGCCGGCGGAAACGGGCTCGAGCAGAGTCGCGACATGGTCGTCGCCATGGATCTGGAGGGCGTTGGTCATTTGCTCGCTATGTGGTTCGGATCGGCTGCTCGCGCAACGTTGCAATCGTTTCTGACACCGGTTACCCGAAGGTGCAACCCGGCGCCGACAAATGCCGGCCGCAAAAGCGGCGGATGCGGTGCACGGGAGAGGAGACGCGCATGACCGGCAAGCAGCACGATTCCCTGTTCTCGCGGCGCACGGTGATGGCGGGCGGCGGCGCGTTGCTGCTGACCGGCGGAAGCGCGCTCGCGCAGGCGACGGCGCCGGTGCGCTGCAAGGCGGGGGCGTTCCAGGGCACCGTGGAGCGCGGCGTGCGCGTGTTTCGCGGCATCCGCTACGGGCGGGCGGAGCGGTTCAAGGCACCGGTCGCCGTTCCTGCCCCGGCGGGCGTGCAGCCGGCGGCGGCCTTCGGCCCGGTCTGCCCGCAGGCGGGCGACCGCTACGGCCCGCAGTCCGAGGACTGTTTGTTCCTCAACATCTGGACCAGCGAGGCGGACCCGCGTGCCCGGAAGCCGGTGATGCTCTACATCCACGGGGGCGCCTATTCGACCGGCAGCGTCACCGATCCGCTCAACGACGGGCAGGCGCTGGCCGCGCGGGGCGATGTGGTGGTGGTGACGGTCAACCACCGGCTCAACGCCCTCGGCTATCTCTATCTCGCACGGCTCGACCCGCGCTTTGCCGACAGCGGCAACCTGGGGCAGCTCGATCTGGTGCTGGCGCTGCAATGGGTGCGCGACAATATCGCAGCGTTCGGGGGTGATCCCGCGCGAGTGATGGTGTTCGGCCAGTCGGGCGGCGGCGCCAAGATCGCGACGATGATGGGCATGCCCGCGGCCAAGGGGCTGTTCCACCGCGCCGCGACGATGAGCGGGCAGCAAGTGACTGCGTCCGGGCCGCTCAACGCGACCGCGCGCACCCGCGCCTATCTGGCGAAGCTGGGCGTGGCGGAGGGCAATCCCGACGCCTTGCTCGAGCTTGCGGTCGAGCGGCTGGTCGAAGGGCTGGCGGCGACCGACCCCATCCTGGGCGGCGGAGTCTATTTCGGCCCGGTGCTCGACATGCGCTGGCTGACGCGCCACCCCTTCTGGCCCGACGCGAACCCGCAGTCGCTCGGCATTCCGATGGTCCTGGGCAACACCCGAGACGAGACGCGCGCATTCATCGCGCCCGATTCGGCCAAGCTGCAGGGGCTCGGCTGGGACAATGTCGCCGAGCGGATCGCGCCCGAGCTGCGCATCGACGTGTTGCCCGAATGGGTGGTGGCGCAGTATCGCGCGCAATTCCCCGACTGGTCGCCGAGCGACGTCTTCTACGCGGCGACCACGGCGGGGCGGAGCTGGCGCGGGCAAGTGATCGAAGCGGAAGAACGCGCGCGGGCCGGTGCTCCGGGATGGGTCTATCAGCTCGATTTCGGCTCGCGCACCGATCCGCGGCGCGGCGCCTTCCACACGATGGACATACCGCTGGTGTTCGGGACGCTAGATGCGGCCGGCTCGCATACGGGGAGCGGCGCCGATGCGCGCGCCGCGTCGCAGGCGATGCAGGACAGCTTCGTGAGTTTCGCTGCGACAGGCGATCCCAACCACCGCGGGCTGCCGCAATGGCCGCGCTATGACCTCGAGCGGCGCGCGACGATGATCTTCGATGTGCCCCCGCACGTCGAGAACGACCCGCGCAAATGGCAGCGCGAGCTGTTCGCGCGCGTGCCTTATATCCAGCCCGGCACCTGAGACCGGGCGCAACAGGGAGATGCCCATGAAGCTCGATCGCCGATCCGCCCTGCTCGCCGGCCTGGCGACGCCGCTCGCCGCGGCCGCGCAGACCTCGCCGCCGGCGCTCGCCGACAAGCCGGTGCCCGCGGGACTTCCCGAGCCGAGCGAGACGATCGACCTCTGGCCCAAGGGCGTGCCGGGGCGCCCAGCCAGGTTGCCGGTGGAAACGGTGATCGAGCGCAGCTCCGAGGCGCAGCTGGCCGACCGCGCGGTGAGCGGGATCGCCAACCCGCGGCTCGTCGTGTTCCGCCCGCGAATCGCCAACGGCGCCTCGGTGCTGATCATGCCCGGCGGCGGCTATGTCCGCGTGGTGATCGACCGCGAGGGCTATGAGATGGCGCGCTGGTTCGCGGCGCGGGGCTTCACGGCCTATGTGCTCTTCTATCGCCTGCCCGGCGACGGCTGGGCGGCGGGGCCGGACACGGCGCTTTCGGATGCGCAGCGCGCGATGCGCCTGATCCGCGCCCGCGCAGGCCGCGACGGGCTCAATCCCGAGAAGGTCGGCGCGATCGGCTTTTCGGCGGGCGGGCACCTCTGCGCCGATCTCGCCACGCGCTTCGCCGCCGACACCTACAAGCCGGTAGACGCGGCCGATAAGCTCGGCGCGCAGCCCTTCGTCGCGGCGCCGATCTATCCGGTGATCTCGATGACGGCCCCCATCGCCCATGCGGGGTCGCGCGAGCAACTGATCGGCAAGGACGCCCCGCCGGCGCTGGAGGCGGCGCATTCGCCGGACCGCAACGTCACCAAGGCCACCCCGCCCTGCTTCCTCGTCCATGCCGAGGACGACGGGACGGTGCCGGTGGAGAACAGCCTGCTCTTCCGCGCCGCGCTGCGTGCCGCCGGGGTGCCGGTCGAGACGCACCTGTTCACCGCGGGCGGGCACGGCTTCGGGCTGCGCAGAGCCGCGGGCAAGCCGGCCGAGGTGTGGCCCGAGCTGTTCCTCAGCTGGGCGCAGACCCAGGGCTTCGGCTGAGCCCCAAAAAGAAGAGGGCGACCGGTCAGCCGACCGATCGCCCTCCCCTCAATTCTTGCCGTCGGCCGATCAGGCGGCGTCGCCGGCCTTCTTCTTCTCGGCATAGACGCGGACCGGCTCCTTGGTGCCGGCGACCACGTCCTTGTCGACCATCACTTCGTCGACGCCGTCCATGGACGGCAGGTCGAACATCGTGTCGAGCAATATGCCTTCGAGGATCGAGCGGAGGCCGCGTGCGCCGGTCTTGCGCTCGATCGCCTTCTTCGAGACCGCGACCAGCGCGTCGTCGTTGAAGCCGAGCTTCACGCCCTCCATGTCGAACAGCTTCTGATACTGCTTGACCAGCGCGTTCTTCGGCTCGGTCAGGATCTTCACCAGCGCCTCGACGTCGAGGTCCTCGAGCGTCGCGATCACCGGCAGGCGGCCGACGAACTCGGGGATCAGGCCGAACTTGAGCAGATCCTCGGGCTCGACCTGCTTCAGCGTCTCGCCGGTGCGGCGCTCGTCGGGAGCCGCGACATGCGCGCCGAAGCCGATGGACTTGCCCTGCAGACGGTCGCCGATGATCTTCTCGAGCCCCGAGAAGGCGCCGCCGCAGATGAACAGGATGTTGGTCGTGTCCACCTGCAGGAATTCCTGCTGCGGGTGCTTGCGGCCGCCCTGCGGAGGCACCGAGGCGGTGGTGCCTTCCATCAGCTTGAGCAGCGCCTGCTGGACGCCCTCGCCCGACACGTCGCGCGTGATCGACGGGTTCTCGGCCTTGCGGCTGATCTTGTCGATCTCGTCGATGTAGACGATCCCGCGCTGCGCCCGCTCGACATTGTAGTCGGAGGCCTGGAGCAGCTTGAGGATGATGTTCTCGACGTCCTCGCCCACGTAACCGGCTTCGGTCAGCGTGGTGGCATCGGCCATGGTGAAGGGCACGTCGAGGATGCGGGCGAGCGTCTGCGCGAGCAAGGTCTTGCCGCAGCCGGTGGGGCCGACGAGCAGGATGTTGCTCTTCGCCAGCTCGACGTCGGCACCCTTCGCGCCGTGGTTGAGCCGCTTGTAGTGGTTGTGCACCGCGACCGACAGGACGCGCTTCGCCTGCTTCTGGCCGATGACATAGTCATCGAGCACGTCGCAGATTTCCTGCGGCGTCGGGACGCCGCCGTCCTTCTTCGACACCAGCGCGGACTTGGTCTCTTCGCGGATGATGTCGTTGCAGAGCTCGACGCACTCGTCGCAGATGAAGACGGTCGGCCCGGCGATGAGCTTGCGTACCTCGTGCTGCGACTTGCCGCAGAACGAGCAATAGAGCGTGCTCTTGGAGTCACCGCCGCTGAGCTTGGTCATTCAATTCATCCTTCACGCGCCGGACGCGTACACCGCTCCCCCGCATCCTACACGCGGGGTTCCATCCGGCAATCCATAATCGGCCCGCACCCCGGCGGTTCCGTCCCCTCCGCGACCTGGTCGTCGGCGGAGGGGATAATGCAAAGTCCTTAACCGGCCGCTGACGCGTCCTCCGCGGGCACCGGCCGCTTCTCGTAAACCTCGTCCACGATGCCGAACGCCTTGGCTTCCTCGGCCTCGAGGAACGTATCGCGGTCCATCGCGCGCTCGATCTTCTCGAGCGGCTGGCCCGTGTACTTGGCATAGAGGTCATTCATCCGCTGGCGAATACGGAGAATCTCCTTAGCCTGGATTTCGATGTCCGAGGCCATGCCCTGGGCGCCGCCCGAAGGCTGGTGGACCATGATGCGGGCGTTGGTGAGCGCGACTCGCAGCCCCGGCTCGCCCGAGGCGAGCAGGAACGAACCCATCGACGCGGCCTGACCGATACACACCGTGCCCACGCGCGGACGGATGTACTGCATCGTGTCGTGGATCGCCATGCCGGCAGTCACCACGCCGCCCGGCGAATTGATGTACATCCAGATGTCCTTCTTCGGGTTCTCGGACTCGAGGAAGAGCAGCTGGGCGGTGATCAGCGAGGCCATGTGATCCTCGACCCCGCCGGTGACGAACACGATCCGCTCGCGAAGCAGGCGCGAATAGATGTCGAAGCTGCGCTCGCCGCGGCTCGACTGTTCGATGACGATCGGAACGAGGCCGCCGGTTACGGGGTCGATGGTCATCTGACCGGAAAGCGGATGCATGTGTGGGAATCTCATGTGTCTGTTTTTGCCCAGCCCCTTACATCGGCGCTCGGGCAGGGCCGCGCAAGGGGGGTTGTCGGAGCAACGCCGCGCTTGGCGCCGGCGCGCGGTTAACCGGCCATAGACCATGCGCCGCTAAGCAGGGCGCCATGCAAACGGCCGAATCGGCGCGCGAGGAAAGGCGCTTCCTGCTGCTGGTGCTGCTCGGCGGGCTGGCGCTGCGGCTGATCTGGCTGGTCCGCGCCATGGGCCCGATCGACGGCTTCTACGGATCGGCCGAGGCGACGCAGGTGGCACTCGCAGTCGCGCGCGGCGACGGGATCGCCGATGCCTATTACCAGGGCTATGGGCCGACCGCGCACCTTCTGCCCGCATCGCCCGCCATCGCAGGCTTCTGGATGTGGCTGTTCGGCCCCGGGACCAGCGCGGCGAACATCGCGCTGCTCGGCTGGTGCCTGGCGCAGGTCGTTGCGGCCTGGCTGCTGCTCCGGGCGCTGTTCCGTGCGCTCGACGCCGATCCGCGCGTGACGCGCTGGGGCATGGCGCTGCTCTGCCTCGCACCCGCCTTCGCCCCGCAGGAGGCGATCGACTTCCGCTATTGGGAAGGCGCCAGTGCGCTGGCGCTGGCGGCGCTCAACCTGCTACTGATCGTGCGGCACGATGCCGGCCGCCCCTTCGGCTGGCGTGCGCTGGGCAGCGCGGCGGCGCTGTGGGCGCTGACCTTCTTCATCTGCCCGCCGGCAGGGCTGGCGACCGCCGCGTGCTGGGCAGTGTTCGCGCTGCGCCGCCTGCCGCCGTCGCGCCGGCTGGCGTTCGGCGCGGCCTCGGCGCTGGCGGCGGCGCTGCTCCTCGCGCCCTGGGCGCTGCGCAACCAGCGCGTGCTCGGCGCGCCGGTGCTGCTCAGGAGCAATTTCGGGCTCGAGTTCGCGATCGCCAACCATCCCGCTGCGATCTCCGGGCACAGGCCCGAATATGTCTTCGCCAGCCGGCTGGCGGCGATCCACCCCTACGGGAAGGCCAGCCCGGGACAGGCGGCTTTGCGCGCGGCGGGCGGCGAGGTCGCCTATTCGCGCGCGCTCGGTGCCGAAACTTGGCGCTGGGCCGCAGCGAACCCATGGGACTTCGCGCGGCTGTCGCTGCGCCACTTGCGCGAATTCTTCTTTCCGCGGCCGTGGCAGATGTACTTCACCGGCTGGGAGGGAATGCGGGCGGCGCGTGCATACACGATCGCGCTGGTCAACCTGCTGGGCCTGATCGGGCTCGCGATCGGGCTGTGGCAGCGCCGGCGCGGCTATTGGGTGCTGGCCGTCTATCTGGCGGTGCTGGCGCTGCCCTATGCGCTGCTCCAGCCCATGTCGCGCTACATCTATCTGGCGTACGGCGTGCTCGCCTTCCTGGCGATCGAGGCGGTGCTGGCGGGGCTGCGCTACGCCGAGGTGGCGAAAGGCCCCGGGATCGCCAGATAGGCGAGGCGCCGCATCTCGCGCCGGCCGCGCACGACCGTGTCGAGGATGAGCCCCGAGAAGAAGTTGAGGAAGGCGACGATCACCAGCCCGGTGGCGAGGATCGCCGTAGGCAGGCGCGGGACCAGCCCGGTCTGGAGATAGGTGATCGCCAGCGGGATCGAGAGGATCACCGCGAGCAGCAACAGCGCCGCACCCGCCACGCCGAAGAACAGGATCGGCCGCTCGATCCGATAGAGCGTGGCGATGGTGTAGGCGATGCGAAAGCCGTCGCGATAGGTGCTGAGCTTCGAGGTCGACCCCTCGGGCCGCGCGAAATAGCGCGTCTCGATCTCGCCCACCGGCATCTTGAGCTCGAGCGCATGGACGCTGATCTCGGTCTCGATCTCGAAGCCGGCCGAGAGCACCGGGAAGCTCTTCACGAAGCGGCGCGAGAAGACTCGGTAGCCCGAGAAGATGTCGGTGAAGCTGCGTCCGAACAGCCCGGCGAGCAGCCCGGTCATCGCGCGGTTGCCGAGCACATGGCCGCGGCGATAGGCGTCGGCGGCCTCGTGGACGCGCGTGCCGACGACCATGTCGAGCCCCTCGCGCACCAGGTGATCGACCATCAGCGGCGCGACGCTCGCGTCATAGGTCGCGTCGCCATCGGCCATCACATAGACGTCGGCATCGACGTCGGCGAACATGCGGCGCACGACGTTGCCCTTGCCCTGCATCCGCTCGCTGCGGACCACCGCGCCGGCTTCGCGGGCGACTTCGATCGTGCGGTCGCGGCTGTTGTTGTCATAGACGTAGATCGTCGCGGTCGGCAGCGCGGCGCGGAAGCCCGCGATGGTCTGCGCGATCGCGGTTTCCTCGTTGTAGCAGGGCAGGAGTACGGCGATGCGCGGTTCGGTCATGCGCACGCCATAGAGCCGAAACGATACGAGTTCGATAATTTTTCGGGACGTTCCTGACGCCTTGCGCCAGCCGTACACCGGTATTACAGGTTACAGCATGACGAGACCGCTGGAATTCGCGGCAGGCTCCCCTGCCCTCGACCTGGTCGACACGGTCGCCGCGCGCGGCAGGACATCGGCAGAGCTGCTGACGGATCCCGCGGTCCTGGCCGACTGGCTGGTCCGCGCCGGCCTGCTGCCCGAGGCGCCGGAAGTCAGCGTCGCGCAGCTCGATCAGGCGCGGGTGCTCCGCGAGGCGATCTTCCGCTCCGCGACCGCCGCGATTGCGAACACCGCGCCGTCCCCCGAGGACGTCGACGCGATCAACCGGGTCGCCGCATTTCCCGGCTTCCGCCCCCAGCTCATCGACGGCGCGATGGTGCTCCAGGCCGCCGATCCTGCGGAAGCGGCGCTGTCGCTGCTGGCCGCGGACGCGATCGGGCTGCTGACGCCCCCCTATCGCGACCGCCTGCGCACCTGCCCCGGCTGCAACATGGTCTTCGTCGACCGGTCCCGCCCTGGGCGCCGGCGCTGGTGCTCCTCGTCCGCCGGGTGCGGCAATCTCGCCAAGGTCCGCAGCTTCAGAAGCCGCAAGAAGAAAGGTGATCCGATATGAGCGACAAGCGTGTGTGCTTCGATTTCGAAGTCGATTTCTCGAACGGGGGCGGCATCCAGGGCCAGGACTTCCGCCTCGACATCGAGGGCGACCAGATCTCGGACGAGGCGCTCGCAGCCCATGTCATCGCCGACCTGCGGCTGCTGATGGTCGCCGAAGTGCGTATCCTCAACAAGCGCATCATCGAGGAGCGCCACAAGCGCGCGGCCAGCGCGGAGGCGGGCGAATCCGCGCCCGACGCCGCGCGCTATGTCGACCTCAGCCACACGATCGAGGACGGGATGATCACCTATAAGGGGCTCCCCGCGCCGCTCCTCTGCGATCATCTCTCCCGCGAGAAATCGCGCGCGCTCTATGCGCCGGGAACCGAGTTCCAGATCGGCCGGATCGAGATGGTGGGGAACACCGGCACCTATCTCGACACGCCATACCACCGCTACCCCGACGGTCATGACCTGGCCGGGCTTGCGCTCGACCGCGTCAGCGGCGTTCCCGCGGTGGTCGTCCGGGTGGAAGGCGCCGCGTCGCGCGCGATCGACTGGACGAGCTTCGCCGCGAGCGACGTCGCCGGCCGCGCGGTGCTGGTGCAGACCGGATGGGACCGGCACTGGCGCACCGACCAGTATTTCGAGGATCACCCCTTCCTCACCGCCGCCGCGGCGACCTGGCTGCGCGACAAGGGCGCGCTGCTCGTCGGGATCGACTCGTTCAACATCGACGACGTCTCGGGCGGCGAGCGACCGGTGCACAGCATCCTGCTGGCCGCCGGCATCCCGATCGTCGAGCATCTCACCAACCTCGCCGCGCTGCCCGTCGACGGCTTCCGCTTCTGGGCGGTCCCGCCCAAGATCAGCGAGATGGGCACCTTCCCGGTGCGCGCGCACGCGATGCTCTAGGTCGGACTCTTTCCCCAATCCTCCCCGCCAGGGGGTGGATTAAAGGAGTGCCGGAGACCGAAGCACCCGCCACAAACAAAAGGCCCGCCGTTCCGGGTGGAACGGCGGGCCTGATGTTCGATGCGAAGCCTGAGGGCTTAGTCGGCCTTCTTCTTGGCCGGGGCCTTCTTGGCGGCGGGCTTGGCAGGCGCCTCGCCTTCCGCGGCTTCGGCCTTCTTGGCCGGCGCCTTCTTGGTGGCAGCCTTCTTCACCGGCTCGGCCTCGACCAGCTCCTCGGCGGGAGCGGCTTCGGCCTTCTCGGCCTTCTTCTTGGCGGCCGGCTTCTTCGCCGGAGCCTCGCCGGCGTCCTCGGCCTTCGCCTTGGCGGCGCCCTTCTTGCGCGGCTTGTGGTTGTCGTGGTCGTGGTGGTGCGTGCCGGTGTCGAAGCCCTCGTCGGACTCGATCGCGGCTTCCAGCTCCTCACGCGTCACTTCGCGGTCGCTGATCTCGGCCTTCTCGAAGAGGAAGTCGACGACCTTGTCCTCGAACAGCGGGGCGCGGAGCTGCGCGGCAGCCATCGGCTCCTGCTGGACGTACTGGATGAAGCGCTGGCGATCCTCGGGGCCGTACTGCGACGCCGCCTGGGCGATCAGCCGGTTCATTTCCTGCTGAGTCACCTCGACGCCGTTGGCGGTGCCGATCTCCGAGAGGAGCAGGCCCAGGCGCACGCGGCGCTCGGCGATCTTGAAGTAATCGTCGCGCTCGGCCTCGAGCTCGGCCTTGGCGGCAGCCGGATCGGCCTCATGCTCCGCCTCGTGCTGAAGCTGGTGCCAGATCTGCTGGAACTCGGCGTCGACCATCGACGGCGGAACCGGGAAATCGTGGCCCGCGGCGAGCTGGTCGAGCAGCTTGCGCTTCATATAGGTGCGGGTCAGGCCGTTCAGCTGCTGCTCGATCTGGCCCTTGAGCAGGCCCTTGAGCTGCTCGAGGTCCTGCAGGCCGAGCTGCTTGGCGAAATCGTCGTCGATCTTGGTCTCGCCCGCGGTCTTCACCGCGGTGATCTTGAGATCGAAGGTCGCGGGCTGGCCCGCGAGGTCCTTGGCGCCGTAATCCTCCGGGAAGGTGACGCTGATCTGCTTCTCGTCGCCGGTCTTCACGCCGACGAGCTGGTCCTCGAAACCCGGGATCAGGCGGCCCGAGCCGATCTCGACCGACATGCCCTCGCCGGTGCCGCCCTCGAAGGCTACGCCGTCGGCGGTCTTGCCGACGAAGTCCATCGTCACCTGGTCGCCGGTCGCCGCCTTGTGCTTGGCGGGGGCGTCTTCCCAGGCCTTCTGGCCGCTGGCGAGCTGCTGGAGCTGCTCGTCGAGCTGCTCGTCGGTGACCGGAACGGTCAGGCGCTCGAGCTTGAGGCCGTCGATCGAGGGCGCCGGCACGTCAGGGAGCACTTCGAGCTCGACCTTGACCTCGGCGTCGCCGCCGGCGGCATATTCGCCCTCGAGGCTCACCGACGGCTGCATCGCAGGGCGCAGCTTGTGCTCGGCGATGAGCTTCTGCACGCCTTCCTGGATCGAGCTGTTGAGCGCGTCCTGCGCCAGCGCCTCGCCGTGCATCTTGCGGATCAGGTTGGTCGGCACCTTGCCGGGGCGGAAGCCGGGCATCCGGACCTGCGGCGCAACGCGCTTCACTTCGGCATCGACCTTCGAGTCGATGTCCTTGGCAGTGATCTTGAGCGTGTAGGCGCGCTTGAGGCCCTCGTTCAACGTCTCGACAGTCTGCATTCGTTCAGGCTTCCAAAGTGAAAAGGAGTCGCGGCTCCGGTGATACGGGCACACGAGCGGCGATGCTGGTGCGGGCGGAGGGACTCGAACCCCCACACCTCTCGATACCAGAACCTAAATCTGGCGCGTCTACCAGTTCCGCCACGCCCGCAGGGGCACCGCCGGTCGGCGGGCTCTATAGCAGCCGTGGGACCGGGGGCAAGCCGCGAAGCAACTTGGGGCCCAAGCGAGGCGTTGAGGACGGGACAAGGAGAGCCCCGATGCCCGTCGAACCGCCGATCCCGACCACCCCTCCGCCCGAGAGCCCGGTGCCTGCGCCGGCCCAGCCTTCGCAGCCCGGGCAGCCGGTGGCGCCCCCGCCCGAACTGACGCCGCCGGGACCCGACATCGACGTGCCCGCGCCCAATCCCGGCGGCGATCCGGGCACTGCGCCCGGGCAGCCGCTCGCCTGACTTGGAGAAGATATTCATGGCCGACACCAAGAGCGACGCCGAGCTTCGCGCGCCCGTCACCGGCGAGGAAGACGATCCCCGGCCCGACATCCAGCAGGCAGTCGAATCCCGCGCTGACGAGGCCGAGCGTGCAAAGGGCGGCGGCAACACCTCCCCGCTCGAGCCGACGGGCGTGCACGACGGCGTCGGCGGCACTGCGGGCGAAGTGAAGAACCAGGACCGCACGCAGCAATAGCGGCCGCTAAAAGCGTGCGCCGTCCAGCGTCGCCTGCACCTCGGCAAGGCGCGAGGGGAAATAGTGCAGCCGCGGCGCGTGGAAGTTGGCGGCATAGAGCTTGCCCCTGACGATCACGAGGCGCGCCACGCCCTGCCGCACCAGCCTGTCTTCGGGCAGGCTGAAGCTGTAGCGCAGCGCGATGCCGCGATGTCCGCCGAAGTCGGCGGGCGTGACGCTCTCGACGGTGAAGTCGGTGAGGTTGTTCGCCACGCGGAAGCTGCGCTCGAAAAGATCGGCCAGGTCGGTCGGCAGCATGCCGCTGCGGAACTTTGGCATCGGGTTCCGCCTGCGGCTGCGCTCGCGATACAGGGGCTCGCCGGAGCCGATCCCGGAAAATATCTCGAGCCGGTCGAGATCGAATCCGTCGTGGGTGAGCGCGACCGCGCGCTTGCCCGGCCGCGCGGACGCGCGGTTCCAGTCGCTCTTCGGCGTGATCGTCACGGCGTCCACGGCCAGTGGCTTGCCGGCGGGGATCAGCTTCCATCCGGCGAGCGCGGGCCCCGAAACGCCGGCGAGCGCGACGAAGCCGATGAGCGCGCCGATGCGCCTGGATCGAAGCCTCACATCAATTCTCCATGACCATCTTCACCGCCGCCGCGTCGGGCGCATGGGGCGCGCGGCGCAGATATTCGGCGAGCGCCGCCCTCCCCTCCGCAGCCGCCCCCTGCCGCATCGCGATCAGGCCGAGGCCGCGCCAGCTTTCGGGCGGCGCATCGGCCCGAGCGATCGACTGGCCGAACAAGTCCTGCGCAGTCACCAGGTCGCGCGGATGGCCGCGCTGGCGATAGAGCTCGGCGCGCAGATAGAGCAACTCGCCGCTCCACCCCAGCGCATCGCCGCGCGAGCGCAGGACATAGTCCGCACCGGCGAAGTCATTGCCCTTGATCAGGCTCTCGAACAGGACCGGGAGCACGCGATCGGTGGCCTGGCGATAGCCGTCGACTCCCTCGTCGCCCGCGTCGGCGACTTCGGCCTCGAGCCTGGAGAAATAGCCGAGCCGCTGACGCTCGGTGGGATGCGTGTCCATCATGCTCGGCGTTTCGCGCCGGATCTTGCGCAGGCCCCGCTCCGCCCGCAGCGCATCCTCCTCTGCGATCACCCGCTGCCAGACGGCCGAGGCGCGCAACGGGTAGCCAGACGCCCGGACGAACTGGACGCCCAGCAGGTCCGCCTCGACTTCCTCGCTGCGCTCGAAGCGGAAATGGCCGGCGACGAGCGCAGTCATCACCGCTCCGGTGGGCCGGCGGGTGACGGCGCCGAGCAGCGCAACCCAGGCGAGCGCATCGCCGGTGGTGCGCCGCGAGCGAAAGGCGGCGAGCGTGTGCCTTTTCTCGAAGTGGCCGAACTCGTGCCCCAGCACCGTCGCCAGCTCGGCTTCCGAATGGAGCCGCGCGAGCAGGCCGGTGTGCACGAACATCACTCCATTGGGGGCCATGCTCGCGTTGAACGAACTGTCCTTCACCACATAGACCCGCACGCCGCGGCAGCGGTCCTCCCCCACCGTGCGGCACAGGACGCCGCGCACGAAATCGTGTAGCCCGGGGTCGGGCAGGACGAAGGGCGAGGCCTGGAGGAGCCGCTCATCCTCGTCCATTTCCATCCACAGGCCGCGCTCGTCGATTCCCTGCGGCTCATAGGCGCCCGCATAGGGCGGCCGCGCGAAACTCCTCTGCGCGACGGCGGGCTGGCAGGTGATCCAGGGCGCCAGAGCGAGCGCGAGCCCGCAGTGAAGGCGGCCGCCCCTCATTTGGCCGGTGCCGCGCGAACGGGCAGATCCTCGAGCAGCTGCGCCACGCGCTTCTTCATGCCCTCGGCGTCGCGCACATCGCCGCCCATCGCTTCGTCGGCGTTCAGCCAGAGCAATTCCCCGGTTTCGAGGTCGACGAGCCCGGCATAGCCGCGATGCACGCCCGATTTGACGCTCGCGCCCAGCCCGGCGGCGAGGATCTGGAACGCCTTGCGCCCGAACGACCCATATTCGTCGTGGATGAGGAGGAACAAGCCGTAGCGGGCGCCGGTGCGCTCCGACAGGCGCCGCGCGCCTGGCCCCAGCGTCCAGTCGAACGGCTTGTTCTTGCGCGTGGGGAGCCGATTGCCCCGGAAGAACTGGTAGGTGACGACAGCGTGCGCCACCGTATTGAACAGCGCCTTGTGCTCGGCGAGGTCGAGCGCGTCGTCGCCGGATAGCTCGGGCTCGGGCAGGATCGGGTTGGCCGATCCGGCGAGCCGGGCCCGGAGCTCGGCCTCGAGCAGGCCGCGCGCCTGCTCGGTCCAGTCGCCGTTGGGCTCCGCCATGCCGCCGGTGGACTGCGATCCCACCCACACGTCGGGCCGGAACAGCAGGACCTTCTGCCCGCGCAGCATCCCGGCGGAGAACCCGGGGCGAGTCGCACCTTTCTCTTGCGCCTGCGCCGGGACGGCGAGCAGAAGCATGCCGGCGAGCGCCGACACCACCAGTCTCCGCATGCTGCTTCCCCCATCGACCGGCAGTCCCCCGCCGACTCGAAGCCGATCCTATTCGGCAGAATGCAGTCCGCAAGCCGAAACGACTGGCAGACTGCACCAATGTGGGAAGATGTTCCCGAGAGGATTACTGCGCGATTCGGCGCGCGGTGACGATCTTCACCGGCGCGACCGGCACTTCGCCCTTGAAGCTGCCCTGCAGCGTCTTGGTGGGCGAGGTCGGCGCGTCGAAGATCTTGAGCACGACATCCATCCCCTCGACCACGCGCGCGAAGGCGGCATAGCCGAGATTGTCGCCCGGCCGCGCCGGATCGGCGTCGAAGCTCGGCTGGTCGCCGACGCTGATCGTGAACTCGCCGCGCGCAGTGCCGGGGGCCAGACGCGGCATCGAGAGCGTGCCGTCGAGATGCTTGATCCCCGTCTGGCTGGTCGGCTCGTGCTTGACCGGCGGGAACATCTTGGCCGGCGCGTTCTGCACGCCAAACTGCACGAAGCCGAACCGGTCGGCGACCTTCACGGTGCGGTAGAAGGTGATGCCGTCGAACCGCTTGGCGTCGACGTAGCGGAGGAAGTTCTTCGCGGAAATCGGCGCCTTGTCCTGGAAGACCTCGACCACGATGCGCCCGGCGCTCGTCTCCAGCGCGACGCGCGGATTGGGCGCGGGCGCCGGGGCGGCGGTCTGCGCCGCGGCGGGGGCGGCGAGCAGGAGGAAGAACATCAGGAACAGGCGGCGCATCGTCATCCTCGCATCGAGTGATTCCGCCAGGATAGTAGCAGCCGAGCCGCGCCTAGCTACCCGGCTCGCGGCGCTTCTTGTCGATCTCGGCGCTCTCGCCCTTGAGCGGGCGCGAGACGGGGCAGACTTCCTGCAGATAGCCGTTGAGCGTGTTCGCGAGGTGATCCTCGACCAACCGGTAATGGACATATTGGCCCCGCTTCTCGCTGGTCACGAGGCCCGCGGCCTCGAGGATCGCGAGATGCTGCGACACCGCGGGCTTGGAGATTTCGAACCGCGCCGCGATCTCTCCCGCCGTCAGCTCGGCATGGGCGAGATAGGCGAGAATTTTCCGCCGGACGGTGGAGGACAAGGCTTCGAACACGCGCTGCATGGGTCGCAGTTAAGCATTTTCTTCATTGCTTACTAGCCGGACTTGCATCAATTAAGTGATACCTTAATTCCTTAAGGAGTTGACGATGCACGATCCTCATGCCGTGAACACCGTGATCGAAACGCCGGACGCGAGCGCGATCGAGGGCCGCGTGGCATGGGACCCGGTATGGTCGTTGTGGAACGGCGGCATGATGGCGGCGACGCTGGTGCTCGGGCCACTGACGCTGACTCCGAGCGCCGCCCTAGTGTTCGTAATCTCGACGGGCGCGACGCTGCTTCTCGGCCATTCGGTAGGCTTCCACCGCCGGCTGATCCATGGCAGCTTCGAATGCCCGCAGTGGCTGGAGCATGTGCTCGTCTGGTGGGGCGTGCAGGTGGGCATGTGCGGACCACTGGGCATCATCCGCACGCACGACCTGCGTGACTGGGCGCAGCGCCAACCCGCCTGCCACCCCTATCTGAGCCATGCCAACTCGATGGCAAAGGATGGGTGGTGGCAACTCCACTGCCGGCTGAAACTCGACAATCCGCCGCAATTCGATCTCGGCAGCGCCGGGCGGAATCGCCTCTATCGGTTCCTCGAAGCGACCTGGATGGCGCAGCAGGTCCCGACCGCGCTCCTGCTCTGGTGGGCGGGCGGCTGGAGCTTCGTGGTGTGGGGCCTCTGCGCGCGGACCTTCGCCTGCGTCCATGGACACTGGCTGGTGGGGTACCTGGCGCACAATCGCGGCCCGCAGCACTGGATCGTCGATGGCGCGGGCGTGCAGGCGCACGACGTGCCCTGGGCCGGCCTGATCACCATGGGCGAGGCATGGCACAACAACCACCACGCCTTCCCCGGATCGGCGCGCATCGGGCTTTGTCCGGAGCAGAGCGACCTCGGGTACGTCTTCATCCGATTGCTGGTGAAGCTTGGTCTCGCGTGGGACGTGCGAACGCCTGAGACGCTGCCCGTCCGGAGCGAGCTGCTCGACTGGGGGCAATGCTGATGGAACGGCCTTCCGACTTCGAGGACTTCTTCTCTCACCTCGCCGCCCTGGCCGCCGCCAGCGGCGCCGCCTCGCTGGTCCTGTTCTTTCCGACATGGACCATGCTTCCGGACGTCTGGCCGGTGATCTGCCTATATGGGCTGATTTTCGCGATGCCCCTTTATGCGCTTGCCTTCAAGCTCGGGCATACCGGCTGGATCGGTGCCGCCGCCTTGGGATGTGCTTCGACTGCGCCGCTTTTGCTCTTCACCGGAACGAGTCCCTGGATATTGCACCTCGGTGCCGCCGGCGCCGTTGCTGGGCTGACGTTCCGGCTGGTCGTGGCGATTTTGATCGGAACGAGCTGGCTGCCCCCGCCAGCACCCGACGATGACCTTGAAAAATAGGATTTCGCCTGCTTGGCTCCGGGTCCGCCGGTCGCAACGGCGGCGCTCTTTCCACCGTTGAATCCGCCACGCACGCCGCACAACGAAATGCCTACGCCGTGAAACTTTATGTCACGATTCGCGGGAAAAGTGGGAAGCTAGGCCCTCGCGAAGCCCGCTCGCTGCCTCATCGCCGGTCCGGCGTGAGAGGAGCCACGTCAAGCACCAACCGCCACGGCGCGGGCAGATAGTCGAGCGACATGTAGAAATAAAACGCGCACGAGCCGTCGCGGCGGTAGCTTGCGCCCTTGACCACGCCGAAGGCCGTGGTGCCGCTGAACACCGGTCCGCCGCTGTCGCCGCCCTTGCAGCCCGGCCCTGCGACGGTGACCCAGGTCGGCAGGCACGCGCCGCCGCACAGATCGCCCGCGGGCGCGAAATCGAGCAGCTCGACTTCGGCACAGCTGTAGCCCGTGCTCTCGCCGCGATGGCAGACGAAATCGCCCGCGCGCGTGCTGGGCTTGCTGCGCTGCGCCTCCACCGGACGCGCGATCGTGCGCGCCGTGTCCGAATAGACCAGCGGACGCTCGGGCAAGACGCCGGCGTGGATCTGCACGTCGTGGTAGCCCCAGCCCCACTGGCCGACGAAGCTGAGCGGCGTCGGACGCTGCGCCGGGTCGTAATAGGTCATGTCGTCCAGGCAGTGGGCGGCCGTGGTGATGCCGGTGCGTGTACCGTCGCTGACGAGGAAGCCGGTCGTGCAGCGATAGCGTTTGCCGTTGTCCGGGCTGATACCGTCGAGCCGGCCGCCGCCGTGCAGGTCCAGGTTCACGTCGGTGCGTTCGAGCAGGCGTATCTGAACCGGAACGCCGGTCAGCGCCTCGAGCCGGGCGTCGAGCGCCGCGGCGCCGCCGTCCGCCGCGGCGACGGCATTGCCGACGATGACGACCAGCTCGCCGGTGCGCGGATCGAGGCCCATCGACGGCGGCCCGGACACTGCCGCACGGATCGCCGCCTGGTGATAAGTGATCGCCCAGACCACGCGGTCGCGGCTGGCCTTGGCGCCGGTACGAAAGACAATCGGCACGTTCATGCCGCCGGCGCGGATATTCGTGGCGGGCACCGGATCGTCGCCGGTCAGATAGACGATGTAGCGATAGTCCGGGCGATGCTGGACCGAGATGCCTGTCAGCCGATCGCGGTAGCGCAGCGCGATCGCATCGGTCGCGGCGACGCTGTCATGCTGCGCGTGCAGCCGCCGAAGCGCCTCTTCCTGCGACACGCCGTAGAGGCGCGCATATTCGCCCGCGTCCTGCGCCAGCGCCGCTTCGCGCGTCTGCACGGACTGGGCCGCGGCGGGCTGGATCAGCGCCGCCGCGAACAGGATCAGCAATGACCGCAACGCTCCACCCGGGCTCATGCGGCGCAATCTAGGCGCGCCGCGACTCGCCGCAAGCCCGGGGGTTTCCCGCAGGACTCAGCCGGCGAGCGCCTTCTTGAGCAGCTCGTTGACCACCGCCGGATTGGCCTTGCCCTGCATCGCCTTCATCGTCTGGCCGACGAAGAAGCCAAACAGCGCTTCCTTGCCGCCGCGATACTGTTCGAGCTGGCCGGGGTTCTTGGCCAGCACGTCGGCGATCACTGCCTCGATCGCGCCGGTGTCGCTGGTCTGCTTGAGCCCGCGCTCCTCGACGATCTGCGTGGCGCCCTGGCCGGTCTCGAGCATGATCTCGAAGACCTGCTTGCCGAGCGTGTTCGAGATGGTGCCGTCGGCGATCAGGCCGAGCAGCTCGGCGGCCTGGGCCGGGCTCACCGGGCTTTCGGTGATGTCCTTGCCGAGGCGATTGAGCGCGCCGAACAGCTCCGCGCCCACCCAGTTGGCGGCCTGGACCGGCTTGGCGCCGGCCTCCAGCAGCGCGTCGAACCAGCGCGCGGTGTCGACATCGGCAGTGAGCACGCCGGCGTTGTACGGCGTGATGCCCTGTGCCTCGTAGCGGCGGCGCTTGGCGTCGGGCAGCTCGGGCAGGCTCGCCCGGCATTCGTCGAGGAAGGCGTCCTCGAGCTCGAGCGGGAGCAGGTCGGGATCGGGGAAGTAGCGGTAATCGTGTGCGTCTTCCTTCGAGCGCATCGAGCGCGTCTCGCCCTTGTCCGGATCGAACAGGCGCGTTTCCTGGACGATGCGGCCGCCGCTTTCGAGCACTTCGATCTGGCGGCGCGCCTCGACCTCGACCGTCTGCATCACGAAGCGGACCGAATTGACGTTCTTGGTCTCGGTGCGCGTGCCGAACGGCTCGCCGGGCTTGCGGACGCTGACGTTGACGTCGGCGCGCATCGAGCCCTGATCCATGTTGCCGTCGCAGCTGCCCACATAGCGCAGGATCGAGCGGAGCTTGGCCAGGTACGCGCCGGCTTCCTGCGGCGAGCGCATGTCGGGCTTGGAGACGATCTCCATCAGCGCCACGCCGGCGCGGTTGAGGTCGACATAGCTGCGCGTCGGGTGCTGATCGTGCATCAGCTTGCCCGCGTCCTGCTCGACATGGATGCGCTCGATGCCGATCTTCTTTACATCGGCATCGGGGTTCTTCTCGTCGAGGCTGATCTCGATCGTCCCCTCGCCCACCAACGGGTGGTAGAGCTGGCTGATCTGATAGCCCTGCGGCAGATCGGCGTAGAAGTAGTTCTTGCGATCGAAGCGCGACCATTTGTTGATCACCGCGCCCAGCGCCATGCCGGTGCGCACCGCCTGGCGGATGCACTCGCGGTTCGGCGTCGGCAGCATGCCGGGCATCGCCGCGTCGATCAGGCTGACCTGCGAGTTGGGCTCGGCGCCGAACTCGGTCGCGGCGCCCGAGAAGAGCTTGGCGTTGGAGGTGACCTGGGCGTGGACCTCGAGGCCGATCACGACCTCCCATTCGCCGGTGTCGCCTTTGATGCGGTAGCTGCTCTCAACCATAATCTATCGGTCCGTTTCGCTTCTTGCGCTGTTCGCGCTTGAGCCGGCGTTCATCGCGACGTTCCTTCCATAGGTCGTACACGAGCCAGCCGAAAAACTCGGCGATCGACGTCACAATGAAGTCGATCACCAGTCCCAAGTTACCACCACTGCTCCGGCCGCGCAGTGAAGCCCGCGCGCTGCTCGATCGCGAGGCCGACGTTGAGCACGCCCTGTTCGTCGAGCGGTTTGCCGATGATCTGGAGGCCGAGCGGCAGCCCGCCCGCATCGAGACCGCCCGGAACGCTCATCGCCGGCAGGCCCGCGAGCGAGCTCGGCACGGTGAAGACGTCGTTCAAGTACATCGCCAGCGGATCGGCCGACTTTTCC
Source organism: Sphingomonas sp. (assembly GCF_017744835.1). Taxonomy (GTDB): domain Bacteria; phylum Pseudomonadota; class Alphaproteobacteria; order Sphingomonadales; family Sphingomonadaceae; genus Sphingomonas. Next base: position 118,650 of record NZ_JAGIAM010000007.1, on the reverse strand, counting down.
CCGAGCGCGAACGCCGCGGACGGCGCAGTCGGCGTCAGCAGCAGGTCGCACTGGTTCCACGCCAGCTCGAAGTCGCGCGCGATCAGCGTGCGGACCTTCTGCGCCTGGGTGTAATAGGCGTCGTAGAAACCCGCGGAGAGAACGTAGGTGCCGATCAGGACGCGGCGCTTGACCTCGTCGCCGAAGCCGGCGGCGCGCGTGGCGGCGTACATGTCCTGCAGGTTCGCGCCCTCGGGCAGCTCGCGCAGGCCGTAGCGGACGCCGTCATAGCGCGCGAGGTTCGACGAAGCCTCGGCCGGCGCGATGATGTAATAGGCCGGCAGCGCATATTTGGTGTGCGGCAGCGAGACCTCGACGATCTCGGCGCCGGCGTCCTTCAGCCAGTCGATGCCCTGCTGCCACAGCGCCTCGATCTCGGCGGGCATGCCGTCGACGCGATATTCCTTGGGAATGCCGATCCTCTTGCCGCGCAGGTCGGCGGAGAGATTGGCTTCCCACTGCGGCACCGGGAGGTCGAGCGAAGTCGAGTCCTTGGCGTCGAAGCCGGCCATGTTCTCGAGCAGGATCGCGCAGTCGCGCACGTCGCGCGCCATCGGTCCGGCCTGGTCGAGCGACGAGGCGAAGGCGACCACGCCCCAGCGCGAGCAGCGGCCATAGGTTGGCTTGATGCCGCTGATGCCGGTGAAGGCGGCGGGCTGGCGGATCGAGCCGCCGGTGTCGGTGCCGGTCGCACCGGGCGCGATGCGCGCCGCGACTGCGGCCGAGCTGCCGCCCGACGAGCCGCCCGGCGCGAGCGGGGCATTGTCCCCGCCCCCGCGCCGCCACGGCGAGATGACGTTGCCGAAATAGCTGGTCTCGTTCGACGAGCCCATCGCGAACTGGTCGAGGTTGAGCTTGCCGAGCATGCCCGCGCCGGCTTCCCACAGCTTGCCCGAGACGGTCGATTCATAGACCGGCTTGAAGCCCTCGAGGATGTGGCTGGCCGCGGTGGTCTGCACGCCCTTGGTGGCGAACAGGTCCTTCATGCCGATCGGCACGCCGGCGAGCGGCTTGAGCGTCTCGCCCGCGGCGCGCGCCTCGTCGGCGGCCTGGGCAGCCGCGATCGCATGCTCGGGGGTCTCGACGATGAAGGCGTTGAGCGCCTTGGCCTTGCTCACTGCGACGATGAACGCATCGGCCACTTCACGCGCCGAGAAGGTGCCGGCGCGGACGCCGTCGCGCAGCGCCGCGACGCCGAGGTCGGTCAGGTTCGTGCTCATTCGACCACCTTCGGCACGGTGAAGAAGCCGTGCTCGCCCTGGGGCGCGTTCTGCAGGACCGCGTCGCGCTGGGCGCCCTCGGTCACCACGTCGTCGCGCAGGCGCAGGGTGTTGGGGATCACGGCGGTCATCGGCTCGACGGCCGAGGTATCGACCTCGCCGAGCTGCTCGATCCAGCCGAGGATGTTGTTGAGCTCGGGCGCAAGGCGCTCGGCGTCGGCATCGCTGATCGCGATGCGCGCGAGGCTGGCCACCTTCTTCACGGTTGCAGTGTCTACGGACATGAGGCGCGCCTAACAGAGCGCAGGCGCGCCGCGCAACCTATTCGAAGGCTTCCCCGACAGGAACGTCGCCGATGAACACCTGACGGCGCTCCACCTTGCGGATTTCGATCCGCCCTTCTCGGTAGGCGGCGCCGCGCGGCCCCGGATCGCCCGGAATCACTTTGCCGAAGTCCGTCGTCGGCTCCGCCCATTTCCCGTCGATCAGAACATAGCGCGACATGATGCCGCAGTCTGAATATCCCGAAATAGTCTTGCCGGTCTTCCTGTCGGTGCGGCTGACGCCTCCCCTCTCGAAGCACTGGTCGCTGAACAGCAGGGCTTCCTGAGCGCCAAGCAGGGACAGAGTGCATTTGCTGTTGCCGCTGCACTGGGCGCTCGACGCGATCGTTTCGAGTAGCCCTGCAGGCATGGCGCCCCCCTTCGGCAATAGTCTGACGTTCCTCGCCGTTTCCGCGCGGCGCCTGCCGGCTTCGTCTCCCGCCTGCACTTCCCATCGGCTGTCCGCCCGCGCGGCATTCTCCGCACCGGCGCGGATGGTTGCGTTGGCCGATCGGCGCAGCTTCTCGAGCGCGGCCTTGCCCGGCGTGCCGAAATCGAAGGCGAGCGCGCGCCAGTCGAATTCCTCCGGTTTCACCCTGCCCGATTCGAGGCGGGCGAGTTGATCGCGAGTCGAGATGGCGTTGAAGCTCACCAGCGGAGTCGCCAGCAGCAGGGCGATGCCGCAAGTGACGAAGGCCAGCGCAAGGTTGGCCGGTCGCACTCGCGCCGCCCAGCCGAGCCGGCCCAGCGCCAGCGAGACGAGATAGGCGGCGCCGTAAAGGCAGGCGAGCGTCACGAACACCATGGCCCAGAGGCGCTCGGGCGTGAAGCCGTACTGGCCGATGCGAAGCCCGGTCGCGATCGCCGCGATGATCGCGAGCGGCAGGATCGTGGCCGCGAGCACCATCGCGCCGTAGCGCAGCAGCGGGAAGCGGCGCTCGTGCTCGGGCATGTTGCCGATCACCGCATTGGCGAGGATCAGCGCCCCGACCACGCAGAAGAGCAGGATCGGCGTGGTCGCGCTGGTCGCGTCCCACAGCGCCTGGAGCCCGGTGAAGGGCAGCGCGAGCAGGAACAGCGCCAGCCCGATCGCGAGCACCGGCGCCAGCACCGCGAGCACGGTCGCCACGACGCGCTGGAGCAGCCGGACGACCGCGTCGTTCTCGCGCAGCAACCCCAGCCCGGCGCCGAAGGCCAGCCCGATCAGCGCGCGCCAGAACCATTCCTTCTCCAGCAGCTCGCACAGCAGATGGATCTTGATCAGCTCGAACAGCGCCGAGAGCAGCCACGCCATCAGGAAGACGATGACGACGAACAGGCAGCATGCGCACCAGAGCACGACGTTGGTCCAGGCGTGGTCGTGTACCGTGGCATAGGGGAAGCGCGGCGCGTTCTCGTCCCGCGCGGCCTGGAAGAGCGGCGCGGCGATGGCGACGGCGAGCAGCAGGCTGATCGTCCGCCAGCCTTCGCTGGCGCTCCAGCCTCCGGGAGAGCCGTTCCAGTAGATCACCAGCGCGGCCACCAGCGCCGTCGCAAGCGAGAACAGGATCGAGGCCCACCAGAGCCGCCGCTCGAGCGTGAAGCCCGTCAGCACGGCGGCCAGCGCGATCCCGCTAATCGAAGCGGCCTGGACCGCGCTGAGCTGATACTCGAAGCGCACGCCGCTCATCACCAAATGGACCAGCAGTCCGGCGACCAGTCCGAGCCCGGCGAGGATCAGCGGCCGCAGCGGCCAGTCCGGCGCCTGCGCTGCGGCGCCCGTGTCTTCCCCTGCCTGCATTGCCCCACCTCCAAAGCCGGACGTGGCGCCGGGATGCTCCCGCCTGCGCCTGAGCGGCATGAGCAAAGGCTGAGGCTTTGCTGAAAACGCCCGTTCGTCCCCCGTACGGCACGGAGCATCGGCGAGAGCCCCTGGTTCGTCAACGCGGTTGCATCCTTCACAACCGTGCGCCACGGAACGCGATTGCAACACTTCCCGTTTATGTTGCATCGCACAATGGAGATGGGCTTGGCCCGGAAGTTCCTCTATGTCGTTGCAGGCCTGATCGTGCTCGCCCTCGCCGCCGCCTTTGCCTACCGTTTCTACGGTGTGCAGCTCATGCGCCAGTTCATGGTGCCCGCGGGGAAAGTGGTGGCGCTGCCGCCGCCCGCCCCCAACGCCTATGCACGCGCCGACATGTGGATCGCCCGGCCCGACCGCCCCGGCAACCCGGCGCTGTGGGTGCCCGAGGGGTACAAGCCGGCCGCGAACCCGACGGCCGCGGTGTTCTTCATCCACCCGACCTCGTTCCTCGACACCAAGACGTGGAACGCGCCGCTCGACAATGCCGACGCCAACAGCCGTGCCGAGCTGTTCCTGCGCGGCCAGGCGAGCGCGTTCAATTCGATCGGCGCGATCTGGGCGCCGCGCTATCGCCAGGCGACGTTCGGCGCCTTCCTGACCAGCAAGGCACAGGCGCAGCAGGCGCTCGACTTCGCCTATCGCGACGTGCTCGCGGCGTTCGACCAGTTCGTGAAGGAAGCGGGCGACCGGCCGATCATCCTCGCCGGCCACAGCCAAGGCGCGCTGCATCTCGCCCGCCTGCTCGTCGACCGAGTCGCCGACAAGCCGATCGCCCGCCGGATCGTCGCGGCCTATGTCGTCGGCTGGCCGGTGTCGCTGACCGCGGACCTGCCGCGCATGGGGCTTCCCCCCTGCGCCGGGCCGGACCAGGCCGGGTGCATTCTCTCATGGCAGAGCTTCGGCGAACCGGCCGAACCCTCGCTGCTGCTCGACGCCTTCGACGCGAGCGCGGGCTTCACCGGCAAGCCGCGCGCGGGCACGCCGATGCTGTGCACCAATCCGATCACCGGCAAGCCGGGCGACGAAGCCCCTGCGGAGGCGAACCTGGGTACGCTGATCCCCGAGGCGAGCTTCACCGCGGCGCGGCTGGTGGCCGGGCGCGTCCCGGCCAAATGCGTCGGCCGCGGCATTTTGAGCATCGGCGCCGCCGCGCCCGACTTCGGCCAATATGTGCTGCCGGGGAACAACTACCACGTGTTCGACTACAGCCTGTTCTGGGCCAATGTCCGCAAGGACGCCGAGCGACGGCTCGCGGCGTACCGGCCATGATCACTACCGTCACCGCCGATTTCCGCGCCGCGCTCCCCGCCGGCGGACGGCTGCTGGGGCTCGACGTCGGCACCAAGACGATCGGGACGGCGCTGTGCGACGCGGGCTGGAGCTTCGCGAGCCCGGCGCAGCTGGTCCGGCGGACCAAGTTCACCAAGGACAAGGCCGCGCTCGCCGAGCTGATCGGGGCGCAGGCCGTGAAGGGGCTGGTGATCGGCCTCCCGCTCAACCTCGACGGCACCGACTCCCCGCGCACCCAGTCGACGCGCGCCTTTGCCCGCAACCTCGACGACATGGACCTGCCGATCCTGCTGTGGGACGAGCGCTGGTCCACCGTCGCGGTCGAGCGGGTGATGATCGAGCAGGACCTGAGCCGCGCCAAGCGCGCCGAGCGCATCGACTCGATGGCCGCCGCGCACATCCTCCAGGCCGCGATCGACGCGCTGGTGAATGCCTGACCTTGCCTCCCCGCCCCGCCGGGTCTAGGCCGCAGCTTTAATGCAAGCTTCCGATCACAGTCCCGCGGCGCAGCTCCCTGGCCGCGCCGCTTTCCCGCACCGGCATCTCACCGGGATCGCGGGACTCCAGCCGCACGAGATCGTCTTCCTGCTCGACGAGGCCGAGCATTGGGTGGAGGCGAATCGTACCCATGCCAAGAGCGACAAGCGGCTCGAGGGCATCACCCAGATCAACGCCTTCTTCGAGAATTCGACGCGGACCCTGCTGTCGTTCGAGATCGCTGGAAAGCGGCTGGGCGCCGACGTGGTCAACATGCACGCGGCGCAAAGCTCGGTGAAGAAGGGCGAGACGCTGATCGACACCGCGGTGACGCTCAACGCGATGCGCGCCGACGTGATCGTCATCCGCCACATGAGCTCGGGCGCGGTGCAGCTCATCGCCGACAAGGTCGACTGCCCCGTGCTCAACGCCGGCGACGGCTGGCACGAGCACCCGACCCAGGCGCTGCTCGACGCGCTCACCATCCGCCGCCGGCGCGGCAGCGTCGCGGGGCAGCGTGTGGTGATCTGCGGCGACATCCTCCACAGCCGCGTCGCGCGCTCCAACATGCTGGCGCTGACTGCGCTCGCCGCCGAGGTGCGCGTCGTCGCCCCCTCGACGCTGATGCCGCCCGCGATCGAGCGGATGTACGTCACCCCCTTCACCGATTTCGACGCGGCGCTCGAGGGCGCCGATGTGGTGATGATGCTCCGCGTCCAGAACGAACGGATGGCGGGCGGCTACATCCCCTCCACGCGCGAGTTCCACATGCGCTACGGCCTCACGCCCGAGCGGCTGGCGCGCGCCAAGCCCGACGCGCTGGTGATGCATCCGGGGCCGATGAACCGGGGCGTCGAGATCGAATCGAGCGTCGCCGACCATCCGGAGCGCAGCGCGATCACCGAGCAGGTGGAAATGGGCGTGGCGGTGCGCATGGCCTGCCTCGACGTGCTGACGCGACGCGCGCGCGGGGTGGAGGGCTGGGCATGAAGACGGCTTTCCTCAACGCGAGGCTGGTCTGCCCCAAGGGCGGAGTCTCCACGGGCGGACTGCTGGTCGACGGCGAGACGATCGCCGCGGTCGGCGGCTTCGACGTGCCTTCGGACGCCGAGCGTATCGATCTGCAGGGCAAGACCCTGGCCCCTGCCCTGGTCGATCTGGGCGTGTTCGCGGTCGACAAGGCGGCGTGCCGCGCCGGCGGGATCGCGCGCGTCGGGCTGATGCCCGATCAGTCGCCGGTGCTCGACGATCCCGGCATCGTCCGCCGCGCGGCGCTGTCGGGCAAGCCCCAGCTCTGGGTGCATCCGATGGCCGCCGCGACGCGCGGGCTGGCAGGCGAGGATCTGGGCGAGATGGCGATCAACGCCTCGGCCGGCGCGCGCGCAGTCGCGACCGGGCGGCGCTGGATCGATTCCTCGGGGACGATGCGCAAGCTGCTCGCCTATGCGCACGACTGCGGGCTCACCGTCGTCGCGCATGCCGAGGACGGGGGGCTCGCAGACGGCACCGTCGCCACCGCAGGAGAGACCGCGACGCGCCTCGGCCTGCCCGCCGCGCCGGCTATCGCCGAGGCACTGGCGATCGCGCGCGACCTGGCGCTCGCCGAGGAGACGCAGGCACGCATCCATTTCCGCCAGGTCACCACCGCCGCCGGTTTCGACCTGATCCGCGCGGCCAAGCGGCGCGGCGTGGCGGTCACGTGCGGCATCACCCCGGCGCATCTGCTGCTCTCGGACATCGCGGTGAGCGACTTCCGTACCTTCGCGCGCCTCTCCCCGCCGCTCCGCGACGAGAGCGATCGCCAGGCGGCACTCGCGGCGGTGAAGGACGGCACGGTCGACGTGATCGGGTCGGGCCATGACCCGCGAGGGCCCGAGGCCAAGCGCCTGCCCTTCGCCGATGCGGAGCCGGGCATGTCGGGCGCCGAGACGCTGCTCGCGCTGTCGCTGGGGCTGGTCCGCGATGAAGTGCTGCCGATCGAGCGGCTGTTCGCGCTGCTCGCCGCCAATCCGGCGCGCGTGCTCGGGCTCGACACCGGCACGCTGGAGGCCGGCAAGCCGGCCGACCTGATCGTGCTCGACCCCGATGCGCCCTGGGTGATCCGCGAAACCGCGATGCAGGCCCGCGCCGGCAACACGCCGTTCGACGGGCTCCCGGTTCAGGGCAAGGTGCTACGCCTGTTCAAGGGCGGCACGCCGGTCGACTGAGGCTTAGCGCGAGGCGACCTGCAGGCTGCCGGGCTTGACCCAGCTGGCAACCGTGTCGCCCGCGGCCACGCGGACGAAGCAATTGCCGCCGCTCGCCTTCACCTGGCGGCAGAGCGCGTCCGCATCGGTGCGCGCGAAGCCGCCCACCGAGAGCCGGTAGAAATTGCCGGCGCGCGTCGAGACCTGCGCGCCCTGCGGCGTGGTGCCGTTCAGGGCCGAGACGCGGCGCGTGTAGCGGGCCCAGGCGTCGCGGGCGACGGCGGCGTTCACATAGGCGCCGAGCTGGACATAGTGGTTGCCCGAGGCGCGGCGCGGCGCCGTCGCCGTGCGCGCGGGCTGGGTCGCCGAAGCGACGCGCACCGGAACCGCGGCGGGAACGCGAGCCGCGGGGACCGCCTGGACGATCTCATCGCGCGCACCGAAGACCACCTGCGGCCCGGTGCCGGCCACCTGCTGGGGCTCGGCCTGCGGTTCGGAAGGCGCTTCGACTGCAGCCTGCTCGACCGGGGCGGGCGTGGCGCCCGGCATATAGGCGTCGACCGGATCGGCAGCCGGCGCGGTTGCCGCTGCGGCGACCGCGACGTTGGGCTGTTGCGAGAGCGCGAGCGCGACCGGCTGGCCCGCGTCCTCGATCGGACGCACGCCGAGCAACGCGGCGACCTGATCATAGGCGTTGGTGGGCCGCGCGAAGTTGGTCCACTCCATGATGCGCGCGCCGAGCTGGTCGGGCGGCACGTCCATCGCCGCCATCTGCGTGGCTTCGCGCCAGCGGCCGGCGAGCGCGAGGCTCAGCGCAAGGTTCTGGCGGGTCTTGGCAGTGGCCGAGGCATCGCGCACCGCGGGGGTCAGGATCTCGACCGCCGTGACGGGGTCGCCGGCGAGCGCTAGGGCGAGGCCGCGGTCGCTCACCGGAATGGTCTCGGCGTGGGCCTGGAGCAACGTGCGCGCGCCGGCCCAGTCGCCCTGGCCGATCTTCGCGAGCGCAAGGTTGAGCGCCACTGCGCCGTTCTTCGGATCGAGCGTCAGCGCGTCGGTGAGCGCCTGCCCCGCCGAGGCGAAGCGGCCCGCGAGCAGATAGGCCTGGCCGAGCAGCGCACGATATTCGGCGTTGTTCGGATCATTGGCGACCGCGAGCTCGGCATGCTCGACGGCGTTGTGTCCCTTGCGCTGCGCGATCGCCTTCTGTGCCTGCCGGGCCTCCGAAGCGGCCTTCTTGGCGTTCGCGCCCGAGGCCGCGAAGGCCGAGAGCGAGAGCCCCTGGGTGGCGACGCCCGTGACGGTGACGCCGCCCAGGATCAGGGCCGAGACCCCGAGCTTGAGCATGGTGCGGCTGTTCATCATCTTCACCCATTGTCCTTGGCGGAACCGAGCTGGCGCGCGAGCGCCTCGACTTCGGTCATGGTTTCGAGAAACTGATCGAGCGCCTGCGTGACGAGCTGCTGCGCCGAGCGGCCGGTGACTGCCGAGGCGAGCCGAAGCCGCACATGGCGTTCCTGGTCGAGGCGCAGCGTGAAGGCGGCCTTGCCCTTCTTGGCGGCGACTTCGCGCGCGACGCGGGCGAGCGCGGCGTCGGGAACCGGGCGGGCGTCGAGCTGCACGGGAACGCGACCGGGCTTCGGCACCAGTTGGTGCACCGGCTCGGCAGGCTCTTCCTCTTCCACGCGCGGCATGGGGGCCTGGGCGATCTGCTCGTCGAGCGCCTCGATCTGGCGCAGCACGACGGGCTTGGCGACGGGCACCACCGGCGGCGCAGTGACGGCGACGGGCATCGGCGCGGGGGCGAATGCCTCGTCGCCCATGTCGTTCCAGCCGAGATCCTCGACCTGGGCGCCGGGGGTCATCCCGACGAAGCCCTGGGGGCGCATGGCGGGGCGCGCCTGGCCCTTGCGGGCGAGCAGGCCGGAAGAGAGCGACGCGAGGGGCTTGCTGATCATGCCGCCCTCCTCAGCTCACGACGCGGCGGCCGAAGCCGCCGGCGGGACGGCCTGCGCCGAAATGGGCGACCGGTGCGGAAGGCGCCGCGAAGACGGTGCGGCGGAAGTTCTTCTCCAGCCGGTCGTTGATATAGGACCAGAGCCCCGCCACCTCGGCGGAGGACTTGCCGTTCGGGTCGATCTCCATGACCGTGCGGCCGTCGATCATCGAGGCGGCGAAATCGGTGCGGTGATGGAGCGTGATCGGCGCCACCGTGCCGTGCTGCGAGAGCGCGACCGCGGCTTCGGAGGTGATCCGGGCCTTGGGCGTGGCGGCGTTGACGACGAAGATCAGCGGCTTGCCGGCGCGGTCGCACAGGTCGACCGTGGCGCCCACGGCGCGCAGATCGTGCGGCGACGGCCGCGTCGGGATCACGATCAGCTCGGCGACCTGGATGACGCTCTGGATCGCCATGGTGATTGCCGGCGGCGTGTCGATCACCGCAAGACGGAAGCCCTGCTGGCGCAACACTTCGAGGTCCGCGGCGAGCCGCGCGACCGTGGTCTGCGCGAACGCCGGAAACTCGGTGTCCCGCTCGTTCCACCAGTCGGACAGCGAACCTTGCGGATCGATGTCGATGAGGACCACGGGCCCCTGGCCAGCCAGCTGCGCCTGCACCGCCAGGTGCCCGCTCAACGTGGTCTTGCCGGACCCGCCCTTCTGCGATGCCATCGCCAGAACGCGCATGTACCCCTCGAACGTTGCCGAATGCAGCGTCCCGTTTGGCATGCGGGCGGATAAGAAGAGGTTAATGCGTTTCAGGCGGGGACAATGGGGCTCTCGCAACCGCTCGTCGGGTAAGGATATCTTTGCACTTCGTGGTTAAGACACGCTTATCCATTTGATCGCGGGGGCGCGGAGTTGACTCGGATGAAAGCTGCTTTGCTGGCCGTTGCCGCGGGCGCGGTGCTGCTCGCAGCGCCCGTCTGCGCACAGGAAGATGCAGTCAAGAAGGGCGTCGACGCCTATCAGCGCGGCGACTATCCCGCCGCCGTCGCGCAGTGGCGCGCTGCCGCCGCGCGCGGGGACGCCGATGCGGAGTTCAACCTCGGCCAGGCATACAAGCTCGGCCGCGGCGTTCCGCCCGACATGAAGCAGGCGGAGGAATGGTATCGCAAGGCCGCGCTCCAGGGCCATGACGATGCCGAGACCTATTACGGGCTCGCGATGTTCGAAAACGGCAAGCACCGCGACGCGGTGCCCTGGCTCGAACGCGGCGTGGCGCGCGGCGACGCACGCGCGCAATATGTGCTGGGCGTGATGCTCTTCAACGGCGACAGCGTCGAGAAGGACTGGGTGCGCGCCTATGCGCTGATGGTCCGCGCCTCGCAGACCGGGCTCGATGCCGCGTCCAAGGCCCTGGCGCAGATGGACCAGCATGTCCCCCTCGCCGACCGTCAGAAGGGCTCGGCGCTCGCACGGCAGTACGAGCAGCAATATGGCAGCGGCGGCATTGCCCTGCCCCCCGCGCCGAAGACCGCAGCTGCGCCGACGCGACCGGCGGCTCCCGCGCCCAAGCCCGGCCGGGCGCCCGCACCTGCCCCCGCGCCCGCGGCTCCGGCGCGCGACGGCGGCTGGCGCGTCCAGCTCGGTGCGTTCGGCGACCCGAACAACGCCCGCAAGCTCTGGGCCCAGGTGGCGACACGCTTTCCGGGGCGGCAGCCCTATTTTGTGAAGGCCGGCGCGCTCACCAAGCTGCTCGTCGGGCCCTATGGCTCGCGTGCGGAAGCCGCGGCGGGGTGCCGGGGCGTGAACCCCTGCGTGCCCGTCGCGCGCTGACGGCGCCGCCGCTGCAGCAACCAAAGCGCGGAGGTTTCGTTGAGCGGCGATGATCCGCTCTCGTCTCGCCCTTGCGGCGCTCGCTTTCCCCTCCCTCGCTTCGCTTCCCGCCTCCGCCCAGACCTCGGGCGACCAGGCAGACGCGAACGAGCCACGTCGCTACCGTGTCGCGCTCGGCCCGCAGCTGGTGCCGAGCTATCCCGGCGCCGATCGCCACAGCCTGCGGCCGTTCGTCGACGTGTCGGTGACACGCGGCTCGAAGCCGTTCGAGTTCGAGGCGCCGGACGAGAGCTTCGGGCTGAGCCTGCTTCGCAGCCGGGGCTTCGAGGCGGGGCCGGCGCTCAACATCGAAGGCCGCCGCACGCGCGAGGAAGTCGGCGCGGATCTGGATGAAGTGGGCACCACCGTCGAAGTCGGCGGCTATGCGCAATATTGGCTCACCCCCGGGCTGCGCTTCCGGGCCGAGGCGCGCAAGGGCATCGGCGGGCACAAGGGATGGGTCGGCAATGTCGGCGCCGATCTGGTCGCGCGGGACGGCGACCGATGGCTTGTCTCGCTGGGGCCGCGCCTGACTCTTGCCGACGCGCTTTATCAGCGTACCTTCTTCGGCGTGAACCCCCGCGAGGCGGCTGCCACGGGCCTGCCGGCCTTCAGTCCGGAGAGCGGCGTCAACGCAGTGGGTGCCACGGCCGGCGCGATCTACCAGCTCTCTCCCCGCTGGGGTCTGCAGGGCTATGCGAAATATGATCGGCTCGTCTCCGACGCCAGCCGCTCGCCCGCGGTCCGCGCCTTCGGCTCACGCGATCAGTTTTCAGGCGGGCTGGCGCTCAGCTATACTTTCGGTCGCGGCGTGCGTTGAGGCGCCGGGACCCCGTCAACGGGAGGGACTGCGATGGCACTCCAGCAACTCTACCTCGGCCGGCTGATCGACCATATCCAGCTCGTCGTGCGCGACCTCGCGGCGAGCCGGCGCTTCTATGATTCGGTGCTCGACGCGCTCGGCATTCCGCTTTCGGGAAGCGGCGAGAATTTCTTCTGGGTCGACGAGCTGTACGTATCGACCGCCGATAGCGAGGCCGCGGCGGGCCACCTGACCGGGCGGCACCACATCGCCTTCCAGGCGCGCGACCGCGAGATGGTGGACGACTTCTACCGCGCCGCGCTGGCGGCCGGGGGTCGCGACAATGGCGCGCCGGGCGAGCGGTCCTACCATCCGGGCTATTACGCGGCCTTCGTGCTCGATCCCGATGGCAACATATCGAGGCGGTGTACCACGGCGTGCCCAAGGAGCGCAGCGCAGAGTCGATCGTGGTGACGTTCGACGCGGGCTGAGGCCTCAGCCCGTCACCCAGTCCGCGCGGGCGATGCCCTGGGCATAGAGCAGCGCCGTCAGGTCGTTATGGTCGACCCGCGCGCCCGCGGCGGCCGCGACGATCGGCTTGGCGTGATAGGCGACGCCCAGCCCCGCCTCGCGGATCATCGCCAGGTCGTTGGCGCCGTCACCCACTGCGAGCGTTTCGGACGGCGCTAGGCCGAGCTCGGCGCGGGCCTGGAGCAGCGTGGTTTCCTTGGTCGCGCTGTCGACGATCGGCTTGGCCACCGTGCCGGTGAGCTTCGCCGCCTCGATCAGCAGGCGGTTGGCGATCACGCGAGCGAAGCCGATCCGCTCACCCACCGGCTCGGCGAAGCGGGTGAAGCCGCCCGACACGAGGATGGTCAGCGCACCGCGTGCCCGCATCGTCTTCACCAGCGCCTCGGCGCCCGGCATCAGCTGCACGCGCTCGGCGAGACAGCGGTCGATCGCGCTCTCCTCGAGGCCCTTGAGCAGCGCTACGCGCGCGTCGAGCGCGGCGGCGAAATCCAGCTCGCCGCGCATCGCCCGCTCGGTCACTTCGGCGATCTGCGGCTTGATCCCGGCGTAATCGGCGAGCTCGTCTATGCATTCGACGGTGATCATCGTCGAATCCATGTCGGCGACGAGCAGTTTCTTGCTCCGCCCCTCCGCAGGCTGGACGATCACGTCGGTAGCCGGGAACGCACCCTCGAGCTCGGCGCGCGCAGCCCCGGGGTGCGACATGAACAGCAGGTCCGCGGCCTTGCCCTCTTCGAGCCAGTGCCACGCGCCGGGCGCGCAATCGACGCCGGCGAGCCGGTCGGCGGCTTCCGAAAGCTGCCCTGCGCCAAGACCGTCTGCTACAAGCGTCGCGATGAACATGGGATCCCCTGACCTTCCAACGGTGGCGCTCATCGCAGGGCCGACCGCGAGCGGCAAGTCCGCTCTCGCGCTGGCGCTCGCGGAAAAGCATCGCGGCACCGTGATCAACGCCGATTCGATGCAGGTCTATGCCGACCTGCGCATCCTCACTGCCCGGCCGACGCCGGCGGAGGAGAAGCGCGTGCCGCACCGGCTGTTCGGCCATGTCGACGGCGCCGACGCCTATTCGGCTGCGCGCTGGGCGATCGAGGCGCGCGCGGCTATCGCCGAGGCGCAGGAAGAGGGTCGCCTCCCGATCCTCGTCGGCGGCACCGGCATGTATCTGCGCACGCTGATCGAAGGTATCGCGCCGGTGCCCGAGATCGATCCCGAGGTCCGGCGCGAGGTCCGGGGGATGCCGGTGGCGGAGGCGCATGCCGCCTTGGCTGCGCTCGACCCCGATGCTGCGACGCGCCTTGGCCCGGCCGATACCAGCCGCGTCGCGCGCGCGCTGGAAGTGGTACGCTCGACCGGCCGCCCGATCGGCGAATGGCAGGCGCGGCGCGAGGGCGGGATCGGCGATGCGATCCGGCTCGTGCCGCTGATCCTGCTGCCCAACCGCGACTGGCTGGGTGAGCGGATCGACCGGCGGTTCGGGATGATGATCGCCCATGCCCGGGCCGAGGCCGAGGCACTGCTCGCGCGCACCGACCTCCCCGCCGACGCGCCGGTGCTCCGCGCGATCGGGGTGCCCGAGATGGGCGCCCTGCTCCGCGGCGAGATCGATTCCCACGCCGCAGTGACGGCCGGCGCGACCGCGACACGGCAATATGCCAAAAGGCAATATACCTGGTTCCGCCGCCAGCCCCCCGAGGCCTGGGAGCGCACGACTGAGATAGAAACCAACAAACTTGTAGATCTTTTCGAAAGAAAATTACTGCAATAAGGCTTGACGTGAAGTTTTCGTGCCGGTAGCAGCGCCGCTCGGGCAATGTTATGTGCGTTGCAGCAATGGAGGTTCCAGTGGCCGAGAAGAGCGGAGCAGACATCCTGATCGAGGCGCTGACCGACCTCGGTGTGGAGGTCGTGTTCGGCTATCCGGGCGGCGCGGTGCTTCCGATCTACGACGCGATCTTCAAGCAGGACCGCATCAAGCACATCCTGGTGCGCCACGAGCAGGCCGCGACCCACGCTGCCGAGGGCTATGCCCGCTCGACCGGCAAGCCGGGCGTGGTGCTCGTCACTTCGGGCCCTGGCGCGACCAATGCCGTCACCGGCATCACCGACGCGCTGATGGATTCGATCCCGATGGTGGTGATCACCGGCCAGGTGCCCACCGCGCTGATCGGCACCGACGCCTTCCAGGAGGCGGACACGGTCGGCATCACGCGGCACTGCACCAAGCACAATTATCTGGTGAAGTCGCCCGAGACGCTCGGCAGCACCGTCCATGAGGCGTTCCACATCGCCACCTCGGGTCGTCCGGGGCCGGTGGTGATCGACATCCCCAAGGACGTGCAGGTCGCCACCGCGCGCTACGAGGCGCCGGGCCCGATCCAGCACAAGACCTATCGCCCGCAGACCGAGCCCGACCCGGCCAAGATCCAGGAAGCGGTGGACATGCTCGCCGCAGCGGAGCGCCCGGTCTTCTACACCGGCGGCGGCGTGATCAATTCGGGGCCCGAGGCCGCGCGGCTGCTGCGCGAGCTGGCCGCGCTCACCGGCGCGCCGGTCACTTCGACGCTGATGGGCCTCGGCGCCTTCCCCGCCTCTTCGGACCAGTGGCTGGGCATGCTCGGCATGCACGGCACCTACGAAGCCAATTGGGCGATGAACAAGGCCGACCTGATCATCGCGCTCGGGGCGCGGTTCGACGATCGCGTCACCGGCCGGCTCGACGCCTTCGCGCCGAACAGCCGCAAGGTGCACATCGACATCGACCGTTCGAGCGTGAACAAGAACGTCCGCGTCGACCTGCCGATCATCGCCGATGTCGGCAACGCACTGGCGGCGATGATCGAGAGCTGGAAGGCACGCAACCATCCGAAGCCCGACCTGTCCGAATGGTACGCGCGCATCAACGGCTGGCGCGCCAAGCGCTGCCTCGACTTCGAGGATCGCCAGGACGCGATCATGCCGCAAAAGGCGATCCGTGCGCTCTACGAGGCGACCAGGGACCGCGCGCCGATCATCACCACCGAAGTCGGCCAGCACCAGATGTGGGCCGCGCAGCACTTCGGCTTCGAGGCCCCGAACAAGTGGCTGACCTCGGGCGGGCTCGGCACGATGGGCTATGGCTTGCCGGCCGCGATCGGCGCGCAGCTCGGCAATCCCGACGCGCTGGTGATCGACATCGCCGGCGAGGCATCGATCCAGATGAACATCCAGGAACTGGCGACGGCGACGCAATATCGCCTGCCGGTCAAGATCTTCATCCTCAACAACGAATATATGGGCATGGTCCGCCAGTGGCAGGAGCTGACCTATCAGAGCCGCTATTCGGAGAGCTATTCGGACGCGCTGCCCGATTTCGTGAAGCTCGCCGAGGCCTATGGCTGGAAGGGCATCCGCATCGAGGATCGCGCCGGTCTGGAGAGCGGCATCGAGGAAATGCTGGCCTATGACGGGCCGGTGATGGTCGATTGCCGCGTCGCCAAGCTCGCCAACTGCTTCCCGATGATCCCGTCGGGCGCGGCCCACACCGAAATGCTCCTCCAGTCCGCCGAAGTCTCCGGCGAAATGGACGACGAAGCCAAGGCGCTGGTCTGAACCCATGCACATCAAGGAAGAAACCACCGAGCGGCACACGCTCGCCGTGATCGTCGACAACGAGCCGGGCATTCTCGCCCGGATCGCCGGCCTGTTCACTGCGCGCGGCTACAATATCGAGAGCCTGACGGTGAGCGAGATCACCGCGGACAATCTCATCAGCCGCATCACCATCGTCACGTCGGCTTCGGCCCCGGTGATGGAGCAGATCATCGCCCAGCTCGAGCGGCTGGTGCCGGTGCACAAGGTGACCGACCTCACCGAGGCCGGCGCGCACGTCGAGCGCGAGCTGGCGCTGGTCAAGGTCAGGGGCACCGGCGAGCACCGGATCGAGGCGCTGCGCCTCGCCGAAGTCTATCGCGCCCGCGTGGTCGATGCGACGATCGGCAGCTTCGTGTTCGAAGTCACCGGCGGCCGCGAGAAGATCAACAAGTTCGTCGAGCTGATGCGCGACCTCGGCCTCGTCGAGGTGGCGCGCACCGGCATCGTCGCGATTTCGAGAGGGGCCGAGGCGGCCTGAGTTCCGTTTCATTCCGTCACCCCCGCGCAGGCGGGGGCCCAGAGTCACGAGCGTTCCGGCCTGTTGCCCTGGATCCCCGCCTTCGCGGGGATGACGATCACAAAGGGAAGAGAAGAGAATGCGTGTCTATTACGATCGCGACGCCGATCTGAACCTGATCACCGGCAAGAAGATCGCCATCCTCGGCTATGGCTCGCAGGGCCATGCCCATGCGCAGAACCTGCGCGACAGCGGCGTGAAGGAAGTCGCGATCGCGCTGCGCCCCGGCTCGGCCTCCGCGGCCAAGGCCGAAGGCGCCGGCTTCAAGGTGCTTCCGAACAAGGAAGCGGCCGCCTGGGCCGACATCCTGATGATCCTCGCGCCCGACGAGCACCAGGCCGCGATCTATGAGGCGGACATCAAGGGCAACATGAAGCCCGGCGCCGCGCTCGCGTTCGCGCATGGCCTCAACGTCCATTTCGGCCTGATCGAGCCGCCGGCGGACATCGACGTGATCATGATCGCGCCCAAGGGCCCCGGCCACACCGTGCGCAGCGAATATGTCCGTGGCGGCGGCGTCCCCTGCCTGATCGCGATCCACCAGGACGCCAGCGGCAACGCCCACGACGTCGCGCTCGCCTATGCCTCGGGCGTCGGCGGCGGCCGCTCGGGCATCATCGAGACCAACTTCCGCGAGGAATGCGAGACCGACCTGTTCGGCGAGCAGGCCGTGCTCTGCGGCGGCGCCACCGCGCTGGTCCAGGCGGGCTTCGAGACGCTGGTCGAGGCGGGCTATGCCCCCGAGATGGCCTATTTCGAGTGTCTCCATGAGCTCAAGCTGATTGTCGACCTGATGTACGAGGGCGGCATCGCCAACATGCGCTATTCGATCTCGAACACCGCCGAGTACGGTGACATCAAGACCGGCCCGCGCATCATCACCGAGGAAACCAAGAAGGAAATGAAGCGCGTGCTCGCCGACATCCAGTCGGGCCGCTTCGTCAAGGACTTCGTGCTCGACAACCGCGCCGGCCAGCCCGAGCTCAAGGCCAGCCGCATCGCCGCCAAGCGCCACCAGATCGAGCAGGTCGGCAGCGAGCTGCGCGCGATGATGCCCTGGATCGGCGCCAACAAGCTGGTCGACCAGACCAAGAACTGATCAACCGCACTCGCCGATCTACTCCCCTCTCTGCCCACAGGGAGGGGAAATCGGCGGGGAATTCGAGCCTTTGACTTCCCGGCCGCCATCCGCTCAAGATTGCCTGACGAGAGGGGCGACATGACCGGCGAAACCGAAGGCCATGGCGGAGTCACGCGGATCGAGGCCTTCTCGGACGGCGTGATCGCGATCATCATCACGATCATGGTGCTCGAGATGAAAGCGCCGGAGGAGCCCGGGGTGGCGCATCTGCTGGCGCTCTGGCCGGTGTTCGTCGCCTATGCGCTCAGCTATGCCTATGTCGCCATCTATTGGGTGAACCACCACCGCATGTTCAGCCATGCGCGGCGCGTGACCAACGCGCTGGTCTGGTCGAACATCGCGCTGCTCTTCGCGCTGTCGCTGGTGCCCTTCGCGACGGCCTATCTCGGCTCGCAGGAATTCAGCCGCGACTCGACTTTGCTCTACATGGGCGTGATGATCCTGCCGGCCTTCGCCTATGTCTGGCTTCAGTCCGTGGTCCGGCGCACGGGCAGCCAGGACGAGGCGGCGCAGGCCTATCACCAGCGCTCGGTGCGCAAGGGGATCGTCGCCACGCTGATCTATGGCAGCGGCATGCTGCTGACTCTGATCTCGCCCTGGGCGGGGCTCGCCTGCGCGGCGCTCGTCGCCTTGCTCTGGTTCCTGCCCAAGAGCCCGCTCGACGCGCTGTTCGGAAGCTGACTCGCCGCAAACGCCGGTTTGACGCGGGCCGGCGCCGGGAGGATTATGCAGCTGCCCAACGAACAGGGAGCCCCTCGTATGCGCATCCGCACCATCGCCATCGCCACCCTCTTTGCCGTCGCCACGCCGGTGATCGCCCAACAGGCCATGCAGGCGCCCGGCACGCACGACGCCTCGCGCCTGACCGGGGGCACCTATGCCGCCGATCCCAACCATACGCTGATCGGCTGGCGCGTGAGCCACCTCGGCTTCAACGACTATTTCGGGATCTTCGGCGGATCGACCGGCACGCTGACGCTCGATCCGAAGAACCCGGGAGCGGCCAAGGTGGACATCACGATCCCGGTCTCCAAGGTGACCACGGCCAACGCCGGCCTGACTCAGCACCTGCTCAAGCCCGCCGAGACCGGCAAGCCGGCCGACTTCTTCGGCGCCAACCCCGCCGACGCGCGCTTCGTCTCGAGACAAGTGACGGTGACCGGCGAGAAGGCCCGCATCCTCGGCGCGCTGACGCTCAACGGGCAGACGCGCGACGTGACGCTCGACGCCGAATTCGTCGGCGCAGGCCCCGCTCCGCGCAGCAACACGGAAACCGTCGGCTTCCACGCCCACGGCACGATCAAGCGCAGCGAGTTCGGCCTTGGCTTCGGCGTGCCGATGGTCTCGGACGAAGTCGCCCTGGATATCAGCGCTGCGTTCGAGAAGCAGTAAAGGCATAAGAAAAGGGCCGGAGCATCGCTGCTCCGGCCCTTTTCCTTGGCTCGGCCGCTGGCTCAGAAGCCGAAGCGGACCCGCGCGCCGTAGAAGCGCGGATAGCCGGGGTAGCCGTTGAAGTTGCCCGTCTGCTCCGGCACGGCGAAGCCGGTGATGTAGTAGAAGGTGTTGGTCAGGTTCTCGACAAACACCTCGCCGCGGATCTTGCCGTCGTTGGTCTGCAGGCCGATGCTGCCGTTGATCAGCCCATAGCCTTCGTTGCGGATCGCCGTCCGGCCGGTGACCGGATCGGGGTTGCTCGAAGGGATGTCGACTTCGCTGTTGTAGCGGAAGTCGATGTGCAGCAGCCCCTTGAGCGAGTCCGAGAGACGCGGCTCCCAGGTCATGGCGCCGGTCACCGTGTGCTCGGGCTGATTGTTGAACTGCTGGCCTTCCTGGCCCTGGAGCGGTGTGCCGGTGAAGTCGTTCGACTCGTCGTACTTGGCGCTGATGTAGCTGTAGCCGAGCTGGAAGGTGAGATCGCGCGCCGGGCGGATCGTCGATTCGACTTCGATGCCCTTCGAAATGCTCTTGTCGACATTCTGGACGACGAAGTTGTTGCCCGCGAACACCAGCGACTGGAGCCCGTAGAAGTTCATGTAGAAGGCCGCGACGTTGAGCGAGAAGGCGCGGCTCGGGCTCATCTTGAAGCCGACCTCATAGGCATCGTTGGTCTCCGCGCCGAAGCGCAGGTCCGAACCCTGCGCCCCGTTGCCGCCGAGCAGCACCGAGTCGAAGGTCGCCTGGTCGAGGTTGTAGCCGCCCGACTTGTAGCCGTGGTCGAAGCTCGCATAGGCGAGCAGCCGGTCGGAGAATTTGTACGCCAGCTTGGCGGTGCCGGTGATCTCGTCGTCCGAGAAGCTGTCGGTATAGTTGCCGTTGAACTCGGTGTTCACCGCCGGGTTGCAGCTCAGCAGGTACAGGTTGTTGAAGATGCCGAGCTGGCGGAGCACGTTGGCATAGGCGTTCGCCGCCGCATTGCCGCCGCGCACCTGCTCGAAGAAGCGGCAGCTGCCGGTGTTGTTGTTGATCGAGGCGTCGAGGGCCTTGCGCTCATGGTTCCAGCGGGCGCCGAGCGTCAGCGACAGTTTGTCGGTGACGTTGATGATGTTGTGCGTGAACAGCGCGAACGCGTCGGTCTTCACGCGGAAATCGTCGTTGTTGTTGCCCTGCCCTGGCGTGGCGGCCGGCAGCGGCGATGCGGCGAGCGCCGCCAGGCCCGGGATCGGCGTCGACGGGAAGCCGGGGATCACGCAAAGGCTCGACGGAGCCGTGCCCGCCTGTGCGCGGAAGCAGCCCACCAGCGGCGCCAGCTGCGCGCCATAGACTGCGTTCAGCGCCGGCAGCGAGTTGGGCACCGCGGGGTTGAGCAGCACGGCGCCGGGCGTCGGCACCGTCGGCCCGAGCGACCCGTAGAACTGCACGCGGCCGCCGAACGACGGGCCGGCTAGTGCATTGAACACCGAGTCGACGAAGAGATTGCCGTCGTTGCCCAGCCGCACCGTGTCGCGCAGCTTGTTGGTCTCGTTGAGGTAGAAACCGCCGACGAGCCAGTCGAGCACGCCACCGAAGGCCGAGCCCTGGAAGCGAAGCTCCTGGGTGAAGTCCTGGAGCTGGGTGCGGTAGCCATCGCGGTAGGCGCGATCGATGCCCGAGAAATCGATGTCCTGGTTCCGGGTGGCGCGCCAGTTGCGATAGGCGGTGATCGAGGTGAGCTTGGCGCCGCCCAAATCCCAGTTGAGCTCGCCCGAGAAGCCCCAATCGCGGACGCGCTCGGCATAGTCGCGATTGGGCGACATGCCCTGGACGCGGTCGCTCGGCGCGCCGGTGTAGATGCCGGTGCGGCCCTGCGCGGTCGCGATGCCGTTGATGATCTGCGCGAACGGGCCGCGCACGACCGAGACGGTGCCGCAGCACTGCTCGTCGGTCTCGTAATAGTCGCCGATCAGGCGGAAGGTGATGTCGCCGGTGTCGAGCAGCGCCTGGCCGCGGACGTTCCAGCGGTTGATGTCGTTGATTGCGCGATCGCTGTTCGCGTCCTGGATGAAGCCGTCGCGCTTGCGATAGCCGGCGTCAAGGCGCAGCGCGAGCGACTTGCCCACCGGGCCGGTGATCGCACCCTTCACGCCATAGGCGTTGTAGTTGCCGTACGTGCCCTCGACATAGCCGCCGAGGTCGAACTGCGGCTGGGCAGTGTAGATGCTGAGCGCGCCGGCCGAGGTGTTGCGGCCGAACAGCGTGCCCTGCGGCCCGCGCAACACTTCGACGCGCTCGAGCTCGGGCAACTCGGAGATGGCGACGCCCGCACGGGCGCGGAATACGCCATCGATGAACACGCCCACCGCCGGCTCGAAGCCGGGGTTGTCGCCGCCCGTCGTGATGCCGCGGATATAGATGGTGGTGCCGGTCGCCGAGGACTGGCCGGTCGAGCTCTGGAGCGACGGCGCGAGCTGCTCGAGGTCGCGGATGTTGTCGACGCCGGCATTCCGCAGCAGCTCGGGTCCGATCGCGGTGATCGCGATCGGCACCGACTGCACCGTCTCATTGCGGCGCGTGGCGGTGACGACGATCTCGTTGGCACCCTGGAAATCGTCCGTGGCGGCTTGCTGCGCGGCGCCGGTGGCGGGCGTTTCCTGCGCATAGGCGGGCGCGGCCAGGAACAGCGTGAGCGCAGTCGCGGCCAGCAGGTCGAACTTCTTCATCGGGAACCCCCTCTCCTGCGTCGCGCACCGGTTCCCTCCGGCCACGACGTTGCTTTTATTTCGGTTGCAACTATCGCTGCAATTCGAGAGCGCCGTCAACGGGCTGCAGGCGCGGGACTCCGCGGTCTGCGGCGGATTTCCGAGGGGGCCATGTGCGCTTCGGACGGGAACGGCGGTTGCCGTAGCGTCAAACGGATCGAGAGAAGGCAGGAGCGATGGCGGAAATTTTCGATGGTTCGGCAGACGGCGATCTCGTCGCGCCGGCGCCCAAGCTCCCCGTCCCCCCCGAAGTCGCCGAGGCCGTACGCACGATCATCCGCTGGGCCGGCGACGATCCCACCCGCGAGGGGCTGCTCGACACCCCCGAGCGCGTGGCGCGCGCGTGGAAGGAATATTGCCAGGGCTATGGCGAGGACCCCGCGCACCATCTGTCGCGCGTGTTCGAGGAAGTCGGCGGCTATGACGAGATCGTGCTGCTGAAGGACATTCCCTTCCAGTCGCACTGCGAGCATCACATGGCGCCGATCCTCGGCAAGGCCTCGATCGCCTATCTGCCCAAGGATCACGTCGTCGGCATCTCCAAGCTCGCGCGCGTGCTCCACGCCTTCGCGCGGCGCCTGCAGGTGCAGGAAAGGCTCACCGCCGAAGTGGCAGACTGTATCTGGAACGGGCTCAAGCCGGTCGGCGTCGCGGTGGTGATCGAGGCGAGCCACGCCTGCATGACCGCGCGCGGCGTGCGCACGCCGGGCGTGAACATGGTCACCAGCCGGATGATGGGCGTTTTCCGCGACGACGAGCGCAGCCGGCAGGAAGTGCTCAAGCTGATGGGCTATTGATCCATGCGCGTCCTGGTGACGGGCGGTGCGAAGCGCATCGGCGCGGCGATCGCGCGCCGGCTCGCGCTACGCGGGCACGCCGTCGCCATCCATCATCATCACGCCCCCGACGAAGCTGAGGCACTGCGCGCGCAGATCGCGGCCGAGGGCGGACGCGCCTGCGTGGTCAGCGGCGAGCTGGCCGATGCCGCCACGACCCCCGCCCTGATCGCGGCGGCGCGCGAGGGGCTGGGCGGGCCGGTCGAGGGCCTGGTCAACAACGCCTCGCTCTTCGCCTGGGACGCGCTGCCTTTGGGCGACTTCGACTTGCTTGACAGGCACATGCGCGTGAATTGCGGCGCCCCCGTCGCGCTCGCCTCTGCGTTGGCGGCGCAGGACGACCTGGCCGAGGGCGCCGTGGTCAATCTGCTCGACCAGAAGCTCGCCAACCTCAATCCGGACTTCTTCACCTACACGCTGAGCAAGGCCGCGCTCGCCACCGCCACCGAGTTGCTGGCGCGCGCGCTGGCGCCGCGTATCCGCGTCAACGCGGTATCGCCCGGGCTCACCCTGCCCAGTCTCGACCAGACGCCGGAGGAGTTCGCGGAGCATGCGCGGGAAAATCTGCTTCAGCGCCCGGTGGCGCTCGGCGACGTCGCGGCGACGGTCGAGCAGCTGCTGACCACCGGCAGCATCACGGGTCAGAATGTCTTCGTCGACTGCGGCCAGCGTTTCCTGTCCCGCGACGGCGACGTGATGTTCGAGGGCCGGGAGCGTCCGCGTGGCTGACTATGTCATCCATCTCGACGGGCTCGAAGTGACGATGGGGCTCGGCATCCATCCGCGCGAGCGATCGGCGCCCCAGCGCGTCGTGCTGAGCGTCGCGATGACCTGCCGCTACGATGCGCCTCCCTCCGACGGCATCGAGGCAGTGGTCGACTATGACTTCCTGCGCGACGAGATCCTGAAGCTGACGGCGTCCCGCCATTTCGAGTTGCAGGAGACGCTGTGCGACGCCGTGGCCGCGCTGGCCCTCAGCGACCCGCGCGTCGCGGAAGTGCGCGTCCGCTCGATGAAGCCCGACATCTATCCCGACGCGCGGATCGGATGCGAAGTGGTGCGAGCACGCAAAGGCGCCTGAAGTCGGTGGCGCCGATCGCACGGCGCAGATCCGGCACGGACTGGCTTTCGCGGCGCTAAGCCTGTCACCGAGCGGTCATGCCAGGCGTTGAACCTTCTGCATGGGCGGGGGCGAGTCTAGGAGACGAGCCGATGAACGACACCACCACCGCGACCGACAACATCGCCACCGACGAGACCGATCGCCTGATCGCGTCGAACAAGGTCGAGGGCACCGCGGTCTATAATCGCAACGAGGAAAAGCTCGGCACCATCTACAACTTCATGGTCGATAAGCGGTCGGGGACCGTGGAATATGCCGTGCTCCAGTTCGGCGGGATCTTCGGCCTGGGCAGCGACTATTATCCGCTGCCGTGGGAGAAGCTCACCTACGACACCGACCAGGGCGGCTATGTCGTCGACATCGACCGCGATCTCCTCGAAGCCGCGCCGCGTTACAGCCAGGACCAGGAGCCCCAGTACGACCGCGAGTACAACGAGCGCGTCTACGGCTATTACGGGCTGAACTATCCGGCCTGACGAGCTTCTTCCGGTCCTCCCCCGCAAGGGGAGGATCGGATACGCTCGCTCTCGAAAAAACTAGACCCGGTTCGCCGCGCTGAGCACCGCGCGCACCGAAGCTGTGGCGATGTCCGCGTCGATGCCAACGCCGAACACGGTGCGCCCGTCGTCGGTGCGGCATTCGACATAGGCCGCGGCCTGCGCGTCGGCGCCGTGGCCGATGGCGTGCTCGCTATAGTCCACCACGTCGAGCTTGGGGCCGGTGCTTCCCGCGAGCGCGTCGATCACGCCCGAGATCAGGCCATTGCCGCGCCCAGAGATCGAGCGCGCCTCGCCGTCGATCGCGATACGGCCGACGAACACGCGGTTCCCCGCGGTGCCGCTCTCCTCATAGTCGACCAGCGCGATCCGCGCGTCGTCGCCGGGCAGATAGGTGCGCTCGAACAGCGCGCCGATGTCGGCGGCGTTGAGCTCGCGGCTGGTCTCGTCGGCAAGCTGCTGGACGTGGCGTGAGAAGTCCGCCTGCATGCGCTTGGGCAGCTTGAGCCCGCGGTCCTGCTCGAGCACCCAGGCGACGCCGCCCTTGCCCGACTGCGAGTTGACGCGGATCACTGCCTCGTAGTCGCGCCCCAGGTCCTTGGGGTCGATCGGCAGATAGGGCACGTCCCAGAATTCGTCGTTGCGCGCCGCCTGCGCCGCGAAGCCCTTCTTGATCGCATCCTGATGGCTGCCCGAGAAGGCGGTGAACACCAGCTCGCCGGCATAGGGATGGCGCGGGTGCACCGGCAGCGCGTTGCAATATTCGACGGTCTGGATGACTTCGTCGATGTCCGAGAAGTCGAGCTCCGGATCGACGCCCTGGGTGTACATGTTGAGCGCCAGCGTCACGAGATCGACGTTGCCCGTGCGCTCGCCATTGCCGAACAGGCAGCCCTCGACGCGGTCCGCGCCCGCGAGCAGCCCCAGCTCCGACGCGGCGACGCCGGTGCCGCGGTCGTTGTGCGTGTGCAGGCTGATGACGACCGAATCCCGGTTGCGGATGTTGCGGCAGAACCACTCGATCTGGTCGGCATAGATGTTGGGCGTCGCCGCCTCGACCGTCGCCGGCAGATTGAGGATCAGCGGCTTCTCCGGCGTCGGGCGCAGGATGTCCATGACTGCCTCGCAGACCTCGACCGAGAAATCGAGCTCGGCGGTCGAGAAGGTCTCGGGGCTGTACTCGAAATGCCAGTCGGTGTCGGGCTGCTTGGCCGCCTCGTCGCGCAGTACTTTGGCGCCGGCGATGGCGATGCCCCTGATCTCATCGCGGCTCATCCCGAACACGATCCGCCGCCACGCCGGCGAGACGGCGTTGTAGAGATGGACGATGGCCTTCTTCGCGCCCTTGAGGCTCTGGAAGCTGGTCTCGATCAGATCCTGACGCGACTGGGTCAGCACCTGGATGATCACGTCATCGGGGACCTTGTCCTGCTGGACCAGCCCCGAGATGAAGTCGAACTCGGTGGCGCCCGCGCTCGGGAAGCCGACTTCGATCTCCTTGACGCCCACCTTCACGAGCAGGTCGAAGAAACGCTGCTTCTTCTCGGCGTCCATTGGGTCGATCAGCGCCTGGTTGCCGTCGCGCATGTCGGTGGACAGCCAGCGCGGCGCCTTGGTGATGGTGCGGCCTGGCCATTGCCGGTCGGGAAGGTCGACCTGCGGGAAGGGACGGTATTTGACGCTAGGATCGCGCAACATGGGACATGTCTCTCGGGGTATGCGGCCGCGCGCATAGCGCAGGCGCCGTGCTGACTGGAAGGCTCGAATTTACCCTTAGGGACGTGCGCGCGCGGCGGTTCGGCCCCTAAGGGCGAATAAGTCGCAGGCCAAGGCGCAGTACGTTCGTCACGCTGGTCTTATGGGACGGACGGAGGCTTTTGTCCACTCATCCCCAGATTCTATTCCGCCGGCGCGGGGCTCGGGCTCGGCGTGGAAATCGGCGTGGCGACGATCTCGGCCATGGGAGGCGGATCGGAATAGTTGGTGCCGGTGGTCCCGCCGCCGCCGCATCCGCTCAGCAACACCAGTCCGCACAGCGCCAGAAGCCGCATCGCAAGCCCTCCCCTTCTCCGCCCGAGCCTAGCACGCCAAGCGAAGTGGGCAACTAGCGCCCGTAGATGCGGTCGATCACTTCGGCGACGCGCACCAGCCCCTCGGCCTGCGCGTCGAACCGCTCGCCCGCCGCCAGCCGGCGTGCCCAGTCGGCGGCGGCACGGCCGCCCCAGGCGTCGGGCGGGCTGGCGATCGTCTCGCGTGCCGTGCCGGCGAAGCGCTGCGCCTCGAAGTCGTAGAAGGAGCCACCGACGTTGCGCTGCGCCGCCCCGCCTAGGGTGCCGTAGAATTCAGCGGCGATAACGGCGTCCTGTCCCGCATGCAGCCGCCACGAGCAAGTGAGCCGCACCGAGATACCGCCGGCGAGCGCGATCTGGGCGACGGCATAATCCTCGACCCGATCCGTGCCGGTCAGCGGCTCGCCGCCGGCGAAGAGCTGCGAGCGGACCTCGACCACTTCGGGAAAGCCGGACATCCAAAGCGCAAGATCGACGAGATGGACGCCAAGGTCCATCACGCAGCCCCCGCCGGAGAGCGCCGGGTCATAGAACCACGGCTTGTCCGGCCCATAGGCGTTGTGGAAGACCAGATCGGCGGCGAAGACGCGTCCCAGCGCGCCGCTGCGCACCAACTCGGCGACACGCTCCGTCCCCCGCTGGTGACGGTAGCAGAAGTCGACCGCGAGCAGCCGGTCCGCGGCACGCGCAGCGTCCACCACGGCGCGTGCCTCGGCGGCGGTGCGGCCGAGCGGTTTTTGGCAGAAGACCGCGACGCCGCGCTCCAGCGCCTGGATCGATTGCTCGGCGTGAAGCGCGCTGGGCGTGGCGATCACCAGCCCGTCGAGACTAAGATCGAGCAGTCCCTCGATGTCCTCCACGAGCGCAGCATCGGGGGCGAGCTTGCGAGCTTCTTCCGCCATCTCCAGCGACGGATCCGCAATACCCACGACCTCGACCGCGCCGGTTTCGACGATCGCCTCCATCCGGTGGCGTCCGATCCAGCCGGTGCCGAGGAAGCCGACGCGCGGACGGCTCATGCGAACTCCACCAGCGCCTTGACGAAACCGTCGGGCTTGTCGCGCGTGGCGTTGAGCGCCTCGCCCAGCCGGTCGAGACCATAGCGATGCGTATAGAGCGGCGCAGGGTCGAGACGGCCGCTCGCCACCGCTTCCACGGCATCGCGAATGCCCTGAAGCGCGACCTTCGGGTCACGCTCATGCGCGTTGATCACGTCGATGCCCTTCCAGTTCCACATCTGCATGTTGACCTGGCGGGGGCCATCCTGGTGATAGCCGGCAACGATCAGCCTGCCCACCTCGGCGACCAGTTCGCCGGCGAGGTCGAGCGGCCATTGCTTGCCCACCGCCTCGATCACGCGCTCGCAACCCCCGCCGCCGGTCAGGCCTCGGACCTGCTCGAGGATGCGCCAGTGATCGTCCATCACGATCGCCTCGTCCGCGCCATAGCGGCGCGCGAGATCGAGCGAGCTCTGGCGGCGCGAGATGGCGATCACTCGCGCGCCAGCCTCCTTGGCCAGCCGCGTGAGGATCGCACCGAGGAAGCCGATCCCGATGATCGCCACCGCCTGTCCGGCGCGGATGTCGCTGCGGCGGAAGATGTTGAAGGCGCAGCCCAGCGGCTCGCCAGGAAAAGGCTGGCCCCGAAGCGCCTCGGGGAGCTTCACCACCGCATCGGCCCTGGCGACGTCATATTCGGCGAAGCTCTTGAACGAGAGCGCGGCGACGCGGTCGCCCACTGCCAGCCCTTGCACGCCCGACCCGACCGCATCGATCGTGCCCCACCCCTCGTGTCCCATGCCGCCCGGATCGGTCGGGAATTGCATCCACTCGGGCCCTTCCCAGGGCGTGACATTGGAGGCGCAGACGCCGCATCCTTCCAGCCGGATGCGGACTTCGCCCTCGCCAGCCTCGGGCCTTTCGACGCTCTCGACGGCGAACGAACGGGGGCCGGTGACCACGGCGGCGCGCATCTTGTTCAACGAAGAACCCCTTTCGGGGAGCCGAACCCCAAGAGTCGCCCCGGCGTTCCCCCAGTGCCCATTTTTATCGTTAACGGTCGCTGTGAGGTGCGATTCCGCCGCAAATTGCCGTAAAAACCGGTTCTCCGGCGCACTGCATGGCTAGACAGACGCCCAAGAGCACGATCAAAAGGGAGCAGGTCCGCGCCCTTAGGGGGCGGATCGCGGTACATCGTCGGTTCGGCAACGGCGGGAGAGGTTTCGCACCGGGGGCGCCGACGAAGCAAATAGCCCTTCAGGGCAAGAACAGGAGAAGAGACACATGGCCGAGACTAAAGCATCTGGCGGAGCGCGCGGCGGCATTGCCAAGCCGGTGACCCCCTCCCCGGAGCTGGCCGCGATCGTCGGCAACGGTCCGCTGCCGCGCAGCGAGATCGTCAGCAAGCTTTGGGAGCACATCAAGAAGAACAACCTCCAGAACCCCGAGAACAAGCGGGAGATCCTGGCGGACGACAAGCTCGAGAAGGTCTTCGGCGCCAAGAAGGCGACGATGTTCGAGATGAACAAGCACGTCTCGAAGCACGTCAAGTAACAGGCGGCCGGCGTAGCGCCGGCCTGCCGGAAACCGGAACGGGGTGGGCTCGCGAGAGTCCGCCCCGTTTTGCGTTGGACGCCGCGGGATGCTGCGCCAGTTCTTAACGTCTAGACGCTAGTACCGCTCTCCGATGCGGGAGGCGGAAGCAAGATATTGGCTGCGGCCGATGATGGTGGTGGCGGCGCTCTTCGTCGCGGCGCTTCCGCTGCTCTGGCCTGCGATCCCGCCGCTGACCGACCTGCCCGGCCATATCGGGCGCTACCATGTCATGCTCGCCGGTCCCGACGCGCCGACCGCAGCCTGGTATCATTTCGAGTGGCGGCTCGTGCCCAATCTGGCCGGCGACCTTCTGGTCGCGGCGCTGGCGCCCGCGATCGGGCTCCTGCCGGCCGCCAAGCTGGTGGCGGTGGGCACGCCGGTGCTCACCGTGGCGGCCGCGCTCTGGCTGTCGCGCGAAGTGCATGGCCGCATCAGCCCCACCGCATTCCTCGCTCTCCCCCTTGCCTACAACCAGGCGTTCCTGGCGGGCTTCGTCAACTATGCCCTGGCGATGGCCGGTGCGCTGGCCGGGCTGGCGCTATGGCTGCGGCTGGAGCGCCTCGGCAAGCGGCGGCTGCGCGCTGCGCTGATGGTACCTGTCGGCGCGCTGCTCTGGGTCATGCACGCCTATGGCTGGGCGGTGCTCGCGCTCACGACCTTCGCGGTCGAACTGCACCGGCGGCGGGGCCGAGGCTTCGTGCGCGCAATTTCAGGCGCGGCGCTCTCCTGTGTTCCGCTCGCACTTCCGCTGCTGCTGATGCTGGCATGGCGATCCGGCTCCGGTGGACTGACCCACGGCTTCCTCGAGGCGGATACCAAGCTCCTCGCGCTCGCCACGGTCCTCCGGGATCGCTGGGCGGCATGGGATCTCGCCTGCCTCGGCGCACTTGGGTTCGGAACCTATGTCGCCGTGCGCCGCGGCTGGGTGACCGCAGCGCCCGCGCTGCTCTGGTGCGCGCTCGCGCTGGCAATCGCCTTCCTGGCGCTTCCAAAATGGCTGTTCGGCTCGGCACTCGCCGACGCTCGGCTGGCCCCCTATGCGATCCTCCTCGCGCTGATGGCCTTGCGGCCCCGGGCCGACGCCGCGAAGGGAGTAGGCATCGCCATCCTCGTCTTCGTCTTGCTGCGGATGGCAGGGCTGGCACTCAGCATGGCGCTGTACGACGCCGACTATCGAGACGAGCTGCGCGCCCTCGCACATCTGCCGGAAAATGTCCGCCTGGCCTCGCTGGTCTCACCCGGCTGCGATCGTCACTGGGCCGACAGCCGGCTCGACCATCTCGGCGGTCTGGCGCTCGCCCGGCGGAACGCCTTCTCCAACGAACAATGGGCGCTTGCCGGCGCTCCGCTCGTGCGCATCACGCCGCCCGTTGGTGCGGGCGCGTTCGCGGCCGACCCGTCGCAGTTCCTGCGCTGCGAGCCTGACCAGGTGGCAAAAGGATTGGGGCGCATCCCGCGCACCGCTTTCGACTATGTCTGGGTAATAGCCGCGGACGGTCCACCGCCGCGGGCTTCGGCCGGAATGGAGCGCATCTGGGCGCAGGGCAACAGCGCCCTCTATCGCACTTCCGAGGCTGCCACCGCGGCGTCGCGGAGCTGATAGCCGCGCTCAGGCCGCGCCGGCGATGAAATCCTCGAGCGCGGCATAGGCCGCGTCGTCGGTCATCTGCTCGGGCGGATGCTTGCAGAAAAAGGCGGCGGCCGGATGG
Source organism: Sphingomonas sp. (assembly GCF_017744835.1). Taxonomy (GTDB): domain Bacteria; phylum Pseudomonadota; class Alphaproteobacteria; order Sphingomonadales; family Sphingomonadaceae; genus Sphingomonas. The sequence goes on along the minus strand of NZ_JAGIAM010000007.1, from coordinate 87,832 downwards.
ATCGGGCCCCCGATGCCGCGATCGCGGGCGAGCTTCGCGCAACGGATCATGTCGATCGCGACGCCGGCCGAATTGGGGCTGTCCTCGACCGACAGGCGCAGCTCCAGGTTCATCGGCACCCCGCCGAACAGCTGCCCCTCCATGCGCAGGAAGCAGACCTTGTTGTCGTTCTGCCAGGGCACATAGTCGCTGGGGCCGATATGGATGTTCTCGTCGTCCAGCCGCTCCGCCGCGACTGCCTGCACCGCCTCCGTCTTGGAGATCTTCTTCGACGCCAGTCGCTTGCGGTTGGCCATGTTGAGGAAGTCGGTGTTGCCGCCGGTGTTGAGCTGATAGGTGCGCTCGAGCTTGACGCCGCGCTTGGCGAACAGGTCGGTCAGCACGCGGTGGACGATGGTCGCGCCCAGCTGCGCCTTGATGTCGTCGCCGATGATCGGCACCCCCGCCGCCTCGAAGCGCGCCGCCCAATCGGGATTGCTGGCAATGAACACGGGGATGTTGTTGACCAGCGCCACCCCGGCCTCGAGCGCGCATTCGGCGTAGAATTCGCTCGCCGCCTGCGATCCCACCGGCAGATAGTTGAGCAGCACATCGGCACCGCTCTCGCGCAGGACCTCGATCACTTCCTCCCGGCTCGCCTCGGGCTCGTCGGCGAGCATGAAGGTGCGGTCGTCCTGGAAGTCGGTCATGTGCTCCGCAATGCCATCGAGCACGCGGCCCATGCGGACCTTCGCCCCCGTCGCGCGGACGTGATCGCAGAAGACGGCGGTGCAATTGGGCTTGGCGAAGATCGCCTCGGCCACGTCGCGCCCCACCTTGCGCCGATCCACGTCCCAGGCGGCGACCACGTTGATGTCGGCAGGTCGATAGCCGCCGAGCTCGAGGTGCATCAGCCCGACCAGGTCGTTGGCGCCGCTGCGATAATGTTCGATCCCCTGCACCAGGCTGCTCGCGCAATTGCCGACGCCTACGATCGCCACGTTGATCGAACGGGGAGTTGGGGACAGCATCAGGCAGCGCTCCGTTCAGCGGCGAGGCGTTCGTCGCGGTTGAGGTGGAGAGTCGAGAGTTCGGGCGCCTCGGGCACGAAACCCTCGGGCACTTCGGGAGCGGCGACCGCCGGCCGTGCGCCCTGTCCCGGCGCGTAACGGTCGACCATCCAGGCGCAGAAATCGGCGAACTGCTGCGGATCGCGCGGCGGACTGGTGTGGTGCCGCCCCTCGCCCAGATGCTCGGGCGTGAAGCAGAAGGTGACGGTGGTGTCGAAGTCCGCCAGCGCCTCCATCTGCCGGTCGAACCAGTCGATCGCATTCGGGCGGAAGCTGTCGGCCCAGCTCAGCCCGGTGCGCAGATGGCGGACGCCGAGCCGCTTCATCCAGGCGACCGCGTCGTCGAGCCGCGGGTCCTCGAAATGGAACCATTGCATCAGGCCCATGCGATCGGCGACCTGGGCGTAATCCTCGAGCGCGGCCTTGGGCGTGCCGTCGGCGCGGATCAGGCCGAGGTAGAAATGGCGGTAGTAGCTCGAGCCCTCCGCCTCGCGGTGACGCGTGGTCGCGCCCCATTCCTGCGGCAGGTCGAACAGCGAATACCAGAAGACGCGCGGCACGCGGTTGAGCAGCAGCTCGGCGGTCTTGCGCACACCGAAGACCTGGACTTCCTCGGCGCCGAACGAGCCGACGCCCACTTCGGTAGCCCAGATCTCCTTGTCGGGCACCACAGCCTCGATCTCGGCGATCTTGTCGGGCCAGGCCTGGATCGGCCAGAGGTTCCAGTCGAGCGGGAAGCCGTGGACCGCGACCACGTCGACCGCGTCGATCGCACCCAGCGCGCGCATGCGGTTCACCCAATGCGGGTCGATCGGCGACATGCCGCCCAGCACGCGCTTCACCTCGGGGTTGACGGCCGCGATGGCATTGCCCGCGCGCACCACCGTCTCCGCGAAGATCGTCCAGTCGGGATCGAGCGCCGGGTCCCAGTGGGACTTGTTGTTGGGCTCGTTCCAGATCATCGCGGCTTCGATCATTCTTGCCCCCTCGCCGGATAGACCGCCATCGTATCCGCCAGTTCCTCGAACGGGATCGGCGCGACGCGGCAGAGATAGACTTCCTCTTCGGGCTGGGCCTCGATCGCGAAGCCCGCGGCGCGCAGCATCGCTTGGGCACAGGCGGCATTGGGCGCCCACCAGTTGGTCCAGTCGTTCGCGAACTTGCGCTCGATGAAGTGCATCTTCGGATAGGCCGGATTGTCGAAAAAGCCCGGCGGCCGCCCGGTGCCGGGCACGTGGAAGGGATGGTCCTCGGGCACCAGCAGCACGTCGCTCGAGCCCTGCTGCATCGTCTGGAACAGCATCAGGTCGCCGGCGACATGCTCGCGGATCAGGTCGAGCGCGAGCAGCGGATGGCGGAGGTGGTAGAGCACCCCCATGAAGATCACGACGTCGAACTTCTCGCCCAGCGCGCCGACGTCGTAGACGTCGAGCTTGCGGAACTCGATGCCGTCGAACCCCAGCGTCTCGGCCACGAAGCGCGCCTGCGCAAGATAGCGGTCGTCGCTGTCGATGCCGACCACGCGTGCCGCACCTCGGCGCTTCATCTCGATCGAATAGAATCCGGCGTTGCAGCCGATGTCGAGCACCGACTTGCCGCTCAGATCCTCCGGCAGCGCATGCTCGAACCGTTCGAACTTGAACCGCGGATAGTCGCCCAGGAAATGGTCGGGCGCCGTGTGGACGCCGCCGAGATCGATATTGTGAAACCAGGGACCGAGCGCCTCGATCCGGGCGCGCAGCTTGGCAGTTTCGATCCTGTCCGAACTATATTCGACAACCTGGCTCAATTGCGCCCCCTTTCCCGCGGCTTCGGCCTGCAGGTGGTGATGACGTTCGTTTCGCTAACGGGCGTAAGGGGTTGCTGTTCCGCCTGCGCACCGTCCCGGGCTCAACAAAGCTGACCCCTGCACGTTCCCGGCGATGAAATCTGCGGAACAGAAGGGCTCGCGCGACATTGCTCCGACATGGCGGATCGCATGGGGACATGGGTGGAGGCGATGCGCTCCGGGCGGTTCGAGGACGCCTGGCAAATCTCCGAAGCGACGCTGGCCGAGCGCGATCCGGCGACGCGCGACGACGCGGCACTGCCCTATCATCTGCGCTGGGTGTGGGACGGCCGCAGCTTCGACGACCGGCAGGTGCTGGTGCGCTGCTATCACGGGCTCGGCGACACCATCCAGTTCGCGCGCTTCCTGCCGCTGCTGGCGCGGCGCGCCGCTTCGCTGACGGTCGAGGTGCAGCCGCGGCTGCTGCCGCTCCTCGCGGATCTGGCGGAGCGCGAATTCGAACTCCGGCCCTTCGATCCGGCGCACCCGCTGCCCCCGTCCGAATGCGACTTGGAGATCACCGAGCTCGATTTCGCACTGGGCGCTCGCCCCGACGCGGCGCCGCCGCCTTATCTCTGCGCCCAGCCCGCCGCGCTGCCTCCGCGATCGGTCGCGTTCTGCTATGGCGCCGGCGACTGGGACCCGTCGCGCTGCGTGCCCCAGGAGCTGCTCGCGCCGCTCTGCCGCCATGCCCCTTGCGTGACGCTGATGGCCGAGCCCTGCTCGCTCGACGTGCTCAACCCTGGGGGCTGCGCCTTCGACATGGCGGAAACCGCCGCGCTCATCGCGGGCTCCGAACTGGTGATCACCGTCGACACCATGGTCGCGCACCTCGCCGGGGCCATGGGGAGGCCCGTCTGGCTGCTGCTCAAGGCCGATCCCGACTGGCGCTGGCCGACGCAGGGAACCTCCACCCCCTGGTATCCGTCGATGCGCCTCTATTCCCAGCCCCGTGCGGGAGACTGGGACTCCGTGCTCGAGCAGGTCGACGCCGACCTCAAGGCACGGAGCACAATAATGGCGGAAAGGTAGGTCGGCCGATGCAATGCCTCGAAAGCCCCACGGTCCCGGTTTCCTGGGGCGAGCTGCTCGACAAGATCACGATCCTCGAGATCAAGCGCGAGCGGATCGTCCGGCCCGAGGCGCGCACGCACGTTCTCAAGGAGCATCGGCTGCTCAGCGCCATCGCCTCGGGCGTGCTCGACGCGCCGGGCATCGCGCCGCTGCTCGACGGGCTCAAGCGAGTCAACGAAGCGCTCTGGGAGATCGAGGATGCGGTCCGCGAGCATGAGGCCGAGGGGCGCTTCGACGATCGCTTCGTCCAGCTCGCGCGCTGGGTCTATCAGCGCAACGACGAGCGCGCGCGGCTCAAGCGCGAGATCAACCAGGTGCTCAATTCGGAGCTGGTCGAAGAGAAGAGCTACGCCGGCTTCGTCGCCACCGGAACCGAGACCGCGCCCGAGCTGATCATCGGAAGCGCCGATTGATCGAGACCGGCCGCAGCCGCTCGCCCTCGATCGCGAAACTGGTCACCGAAGCGGGATCGCAGTCGAGTTCGAACATCGCGCCGAAACCCCTGCCCGTCTGTTCGGCGACGATGCCGCGGATGATGTCGCAGTGGGTGACGCAGAGCGCCGGGAAATCCGCGTCGGCGAGCGCCAGCAGATAGCCCGTCGCGCGCGCGGCCGCCTCCGCCATCGTCTCGCCACCGGGGCAGCGCGCGGTAGCACGCTCGGCGTTCCAGCGGTCCCAATCGGCATTGCCCTGCAGCGCATCGAATTCGCGTCCGGCGAAGGCGCCGAAATCGATCTCGTCGAGCGCAGGCGCAGCTCGCACCGCCAGCCCGCGCCGCTCGGCGAGCGGGGCAATCGTCTCGCGCGCACGGCGGCGCGGGCTGGCGTGGAGCGAGGCGATCGGCGTCCCCTCCAGCCCATCCACTAATGCCTCGGCCTCGGCGCGACCTCGCGGGTCGAGCGCGATCTCGGATCGCCCGCTGAGCACGCGCCCCAGCTCGGCGTGCGAGCCGTGGCGGACCAGCATCACGGCCTTCATGCGATGCTGCATCCATGCGCGAGCCAGCAGGCACGACCCCCGGGGGAACAAAGAGGAAGAAGAGGCATTCGGAAGGCCATGAGAGCGTAACGGGCAACACGCGGCAACGCTCCTCCCGACCTGGATCCAACCTGAGCGAGGGAACAGCCTTGACCGAGACCGTTCTGATCACCGGCGGCGCAGGCTTCATCGGCCGCTTCGTAACGCGAGAATTGCTGCGCAGGGGCAACCGGGTCCGCGTGCTCGATGCCCTGATCCCCCAGGTCCATGGCGGCAACGACTGGCCGGCCGATCTCCCCGATGTCGAGCGTATCCATGCCGATGTACGCGACGGCGATGCAGTGGCGAGGGCGTTGAACGGCGTCGACAGCGTGATCCATCTCGCGGCCGAAGTCGGCGTCGGCCAGTCGATGTACGAAGTCGAGCGCTATACCTCGGCGAACGACGTGGGCACCGCGGTGCTGTTCGAGCGGCTCATCGACCACCCGGTCCGCCGCGTCGTCACTGCCTCGTCGATGTCGATCTACGGCGAAGGCCTCTATCGCGATGCCAATGGCGCGCTGGTCGAGAATGCCGAGCGCGGCGTGGTGCGCGACGGGCAGAAGGTCTGGGACCCGCTCGACGCGCAGGGTCGCCCGCTCGTGCCCGTAGCCACACCCGAGTGGAAGCGGCCCAGCCTCGCCTCGATCTATGCGCTCAACAAATATGTGCAGGAGCGCACCACCCACATCATGGGCCAGCCCTATGGCATCGAGAGCGTGTGCCTGCGGCTGTTCAACGTCTATGGCCCCGGCCAGGCGCTTTCGAACCCCTATACCGGCGTGCTCGCGATCTTCGCCTCGCGGCTGCTCAACGGCCAGCAGCCGATGATCTTCGAGGATGGCGAGCAGCGGCGCGACTTCGTCCATGTCAGCGACGTGGCCCGCGCCTTCGCTGATGCGCTGGTCCACCCGGACGTGGCAGGCGGCACGTTCAACATCGGCTCGGGCCAGGACCGCTCGGTCACGCAAGTCGCACAGGCGCTGGCCCGCGCGATGGGCAAGAACGATGTCGAGCCCGAAATCGTCGGCAAGGCACGCATCGGCGACATCCGGCACTGCTTCTGCGACACCGGCCTCGCCGCCGAGAAGCTCGGCTTCGGGGCGCGGACCGACTTCGAGGAGGGCCTCGCCGAGCTCGCCGAATGGGTCGCCGAGCAGACCGCCGAGGACCGGGTCGCGCAGGCGCGCGCCGAGCTCGAGCAGCGGGGGCTCGTCGCATGAGGGCCGCCGCCAAGGACCGCCGCCCGATCCTGATCACCGGCGGCGCCGGCTTCATCGGATCGAACCTCGCCGACCGGCTGGCCGGCGAAGGCCATGACATATTGATCTACGACGCGCTCAGCCGCGCCGGGGTCGAGCGCAACCTGCGCTGGCTGGAGGAGCGGCATCCCGGCAAGATCGAGGCGATCGTCGCCGATGTCCGCGACGAGCCGGTCGTCGCGCAGGCCGTGCGCCGGGCGAAGGCGGTATTCCACCTCGCCGCCCAGGTCGCCGTCACCACCAGCCTCGCCGATCCGCGCGAGGATTTCGAGATCAACATTCGCGGCACGCTCAACGTGCTCGATGCGCTTCGCGGCACCGGCACACCGATCGTCTTCGCCTCGACCAACAAGGTCTATGGCGACCTGGCGGACCTGGAATTCGAGCGCGAGGGCGACGCCTATGTCCCGCTCGACGCGCGGGTGCGCAAATATGGGATAGGAGAGGATCGGCCGCTCGACTTCCACACGCCCTATGGGTGTTCGAAGGGGGCGGCCGACCAATATGTGCTCGATTATGCGCGCAGCTTCGGCGTACCCGCGGCGGTGCTGCGGATGAGCTGCATCTACGGCCGCCGCCAGATGGGGACCGAGGATCAGGGCTGGGTCGCGCATTTCCTGATCCGCGCGCTCGAGGGCAAGCCGATCACGCTCTACGGCGACGGCTGCCAGGTGCGAGACGTGCTCGACGTGTCGAACGCCGTCGAGGCCTATGTCCGCGCCTGGGAGCGGATCGACAAGGTCGCCGGCCGCGCCTTCAATCTCGGCGGCGGCCCCGGCAATGCGATCAGCCTGCGCCAGCTCCTCGCGCACATGGGCGACCTGATCGGGCGCGAAGTGAAGCTCGACTATTCGGACTGGCGCGCGGGCGACCAGCGCTATTTCGTCGCGGACACGCGCAACGCAGAGGCGGCGCTGGGGCTCGGCCCCAGGCTGCCGTGGCGCGACGGCGTCGCAGCGCTCGCCCACTGGCTCGCCGAGGAGCGCGATCTGGGCTGGACGCTGGCACCGCTCGCCGAGCCCGCCCTGCTCAAGGTGCCCGCATGAGCGAGGACCGAAGTCTTCGGCTGCTGATGACCGCCGATACCGTCGGCGGCGTTTGGCAATATGCAGTTGAGCTGGCCGGCGCGCTGGCGCCGCATGGCGTGCGCACCACGCTCGCGGTGCTGGGCCCCGCTCCCTCCCCCGAGCAGCGCGCCGAGGCCGCTGCCGTGCCGGAACTGGCGCTGGTCGAGACGGGATTGCCGCTCGACTGGCTGTGCGGCGGACCCGAGCCGGTGATCGCGGCAGGCCAGGCGATCGCGGAACTCGCCAGGGAGGCGCGCGCGGACCTTGTCCAGCTCAACGCGCCGGCGCTCGCTGCATGCGCCGACCTCCCGATGCCGGTGGTCGCCGTGGCGCACGGCTGCGTCTCCACCTGGTGGGAAGCCGCGCACGGCGGCGAGCCTGCGGACTATCGCTGGCACCGCAAGCTGATGCGCGATGGGCTGCACGCGGCCGACCGGGTGGTGGCGCCGACCGCCGCCTATGCCGCCACCGTCGCTCGCCACTATGGGCTGCCCGAAGCGCCGCTCGCGATCCACAACGGGCGGCGCCCGCTCGCGCTGCCCGCCGGCGTCACCGCACAGGATTTCGCCTTCACCGTCGGCCGGCTCTGGGATCGCGTCAAAGGCGCCGACACGCTCGATCGCGCCGCGGCCCGGCTCAGCGTGCCCCTGCTCGCCGCAGGCACCACGCAAGGCCCGCACGGCGAGACCATCGCCCTCCGCCACATGCGCGCGCTCGGCCATCTCTCCGGCGCAGCGCTCGCGCAGCGGCTCGCCGCACGCCCGGTGTTCGTGTCGGCCGCCTCGTTCGAGCCCTTTGGTCTCGCGGTGCTCGAGGCCGCAGCGGCGGGATGCCCGCTCCTGCTTTCCGACATCGGCAGCTTCCGCGAGCTGTGGGACGAAGCCGCCTTGTTCGTAGCGCCCGACGACGACGCGGGCTTCGCCGATGCCGTCGAAGCGATCCTGGCAGACCCTGCACTCCGCAACCGGCTGGGGGAAGCGGCACGCGCCCGCGCGGCCCGCTTCACGCCCGAGGCCACGGCCGAGGCGATGGCGGCGCTGTTCGCTCAGCTCGCCGCCGAAGCGCCGGCGCGGAGGGCGGCGTGAGGATCGTCTATTTCACCCATTCGCTCGCCAGCTGCTGGAACCACGGCAATGCTCATTTCCTCCGCGGCGTGCTGCGTGAGCTGATCGCGCGCGGGCACGACGTGCAGGTCTGGGAACCGGAGGGTTCGTGGAGCCTCGCCAACCTCCTCGCCGACCATGGCGACGCCGGGCTGGACGCGTTCAGGACCGCCTATCCCGAGCTCCGCGCGCAGACCTACACGGCGATGGCGCATTTCGAGCAGCTCGCCGATGGAGCCGATCTGGTTATCGTTCACGAGTGGAACGAACCAAAATTGGTCGCCCAGCTCGGAACGCTCCGCCGCCTGGGCGCGCCCTTCACGCTGCTCTTCCACGACACGCATCACCGCGCGGTGAGCGCGCCCGAAGAGATGCGCGCCTATGACCTCAACGGCTATGACGGCGTCCTCGCGTTCGGCGAGGCATTGTCGCGGGTCTATCGCGACTGGGGGTGGGGCGAGCGCGTCTGGACCTGGCACGAGGCGGCGGACACCCGCCTCTTCCACCCGCCCGCGACCGAGCAGCCGCGCGACGGGCTGGTCTGGATCGGCAATTGGGGCGACGGCGAGCGCACCGAGGAACTCGAACGCTTCCTCTTCCGCCCCGCCGAACAGGCCGGCCTGCCGCTCGACGTCTACGGCGTCCGCTATCCCGCCGAGGCCAAAGCCGCGCTAACCCGCCACGGTGCGCGCTATCACGGCTGGGCGCCCAATGCCCGCGCGCCGGAGATCTTCGCGCGCCACCTGGCGACGGTGCATGTCCCCCGCCGCTATTATGCGACAATCCTGCCGGGCATCCCCACCATCCGCGTGTTCGAGGCGCTGGCGTGCGGCATCCCCCTGGTGTCCGCGCCCTGGGAGGATGCCGAAGGACTGTTCCGGCCCGGGCAGGACTATCTCGTCGCGCGCGACGGCGAGGAGATGACCCATCACCTTCGCGCGTTGCGCGACGATCCCGATCTCCGCGCGGAGCTGGTGCGCAGCGGGCTCGAGACGATCCGCGCGCGCCACAGCTGCGCCCACCGCGGCGACGAGCTGCTGGCGATCGTCGCCCAGCTCCGCCCTGCGCAGGCATCCACCGAAGTCATGAGGAACGTCGCGTGAAGATCGCCTTCTACGGATCGAGCCTGCTTTCCTCCTATTGGAACGGCGCGGCCACCTATTACCGCGGCATCTTGAAGGCGCTCCACGCCCATGGGCACGAGATCACCTTCTACGAGCCCGACGCTTTCGACCGGCAGCAGCACCGCGACATCGATCCGCCGGACTATGCGCGCGTTGTCGTCTATCCCGCGACCGAGGCCGGCGTGCGCGACGTGCTCGAGGCGGGCGCCGACGCGGAGGTAGTGGTGAAGGCGAGCGGCGTCGGCGTGTTCGACGCCGAGCTGCTTCACGGCATCCTGCGCCACGCCAGCGCGCTGCGCATCTTCTGGGACGTCGACGCCGCTGCCACGCTCGACGAGATGCGCCGCGACGCCGATCATCCGCTCCACAGCGCGCTGCTCGATCTCGATCTGGTCCTCACTTATGGTGGCGGGCCGCCGGTGGTGAAGGCCTATCGCGGTTTCGGTGCCGAATGCTGCGTGCCCGTCTACAATGCGCTCGATCCCGAAACGCACCACCCTGCCCCGCGCGATCCGCGGTTCGAGGCCGATCTGGCGCTGCTCGCCAACCGGCTGCCCGACCGCGAGGCGCGGATCGAGGAATTCTTCCTCAAGCCCGCCGCGCTGCTGCCCGAGCGCAGCTTCCTGCTCGGCGGCAACGGCTGGGCGGACAAGGGCATGCCTGCCAATGTCCGCGCGATCGGCCATGTCGGCACCGCCGACCATAATGGCTTCAACTGCACGCCTGCGGCGGTGCTCAACGTCGCGCGCGATTCGATGGCGGACATCGGCTTCTCGCCGGCGACGCGCGTGTTCGAAGCCGCAGGCGCCGCCGCCTGCCTGATCACCGACGCCTGGGAAGGCATCGAGCTGTTCCTCAAGCCCGACGAGGAAGTGCTGGTCGCGCGCGACGGGCAGGACGTCGCCGAGCATCTCCGCAATCTCACGCCCGAGCGCGCCCGCGCGATCGGCGAGGCGGCGCTGCGCCGCGTCCTCGCCGAACACACCTATGAACTCCGCGGCCGGCAGGTCGACGCGCTCCTCACCGAGCACCGCGCGCGCATCGAGGTGGCGGCATGAAGCTCGTCGTCCTTGGCCTGTCGCTGTCCTCCTCCTGGGGCAATGGCCATGCCACCACCTTTCGCGCGCTGCTCAAGGCCTTTGCCGCGCGCGGCCATGACATCCTCTTCCTCGAGCGCGACATGCCCTGGTATCGCGAGAACCGCGATCTGGCCGAGCCGGGCTTCTGCCGGCTCGAATATTATGCCGATCTCGACGACCTCGGCCGCTTCGAGCGCGACATCGCCGCCGCCGACGCAGTGCTGGTCGGCTCCTATGTTCCCGAGGGCGTGGCCGTGGGCCGCTTCGTCCAGGCGACAGCGGGGGGCGTCACGGCCTTCTACGACATCGATACGCCGGTGACGCTGGCGAAGCTCGAACGCGAAGACTTCGAATATCTCTCGCCCGAAGTGATCCCGGGCTACCAGGTCTATTTCTCCTTCACCGGAGGCCCGACGCTCGGCCGTATCGAGCGCGATTACGGTTCGCCCGCGGCGCGCGCGCTCTATTGCTCGGTCGACGCCGCCGCCTATCGCCCGCTCGACGTGCCCAAGCGCTGGGACCTCTCCTATCTCGGCACCTACAGCCCCGATCGCCAACCGACGCTCGAGCGGCTGCTGATCGAGCCCGCGCATGCCCGGCCCGAGCTGCGCTTCGTCGTCGCCGGCCCGCAATATCCGGCGGACATCGACTGGCCGGCCAATGTCGAGCGCATCGATCATTGCCCGCCGGCCGAGCATCCGCGCTTCTACGGCGCCTCGCGCTTCACGCTCAACGTCACGCGCGCCGACATGATCGCGGCCGGCTGGTCGCCCTCGGTGCGGATCTTCGAGGCCTGCGCCTGCGGCACGCCGATCATCTCGGACCGCTGGGAAGGGCTCGACACCATCCTGGCGCCTGAGCGCGAGATCATCCTCGCAGACGACAGCAACGACGTGCTGGCGGCACTGGAGCGCGACGCCTCGGCGATCGGCGAGGCAGCGCGCACGCGCGTGCTCGCCGAGCACACCGCCGAGCATCGCGCGACCGAGCTGGAGGCGCATCTCGCCGCCGCGATGGAGACGCGGCCGCTACTCGCCACCGCCTGAGCGAGGTGCTAGCGCGGCCAGACGCCGGACGCCCCGGCGATGGAGCAAGCATGTCCGAGCGTTTCGAGCGCCACCGCCAGCCCTGGCGGCCCGATGAAGTCCAGAAGCTGCACACGCTCGCCAAGAAGGGCATGGCGTTGAAGGCGATCGCTAAGGCGCTCACGCGCAGCGAGGAATCGGTGAAGGAGCGCGCCAAGCAGGACGGGCTGTCGATCGCCAAGCTGCGCTGACCGCCATGTCCGCCCTTCCGCCGTCACCCCCGCGAAAGCGGGGGCCCATCTCGTGCCGGGGCCGGCCCAGACAACAGGGCTGGTGTGCGCTGCTAGCGCCGGAGATGGGCCCCCGCTTTCGCGGGGGTGACGAAAAAAGCGTAGCGCGCGGATCATGAACTACGACGCGATCGTCCTCGGCGGCGGCGCCGCGGGGCTGATGTGCGCGGCCGTCGCCGGGCAGCGCGGCCGGCGCGTACTGCTGCTCGACCATGCCGATCGCGTCGGCAAGAAAATCCTGATCTCGGGCGGCGGGCGGTGCAACTTCACCAACCTGCACGTCGCGCCCGATCGCTATCTGTCCGCCAATCCCCATTTCGCCAAGTCCGCGCTCGGCCGCTACACCGCACAGGATTTCCTCGCGCTGGTCGAGCGGCACCGCATCGCCTGGCACGAGAAGACGCTGGGCCAGCTCTTCTGCGATGGCTCGGCCACCCAGATCGTCGACATGCTGCTCGACGAATGCGCGGAAGGCGGCGTCGACATCCGCACCGGCCGCCCCGCGGGCGAAGTCACCCACGCCGACGGCAGCTTCCGGGTCCAGGATGCCGAAGCGCCCGCGCTGGTGATCGCCACCGGCGGCCCGTCGATCCCCAAGCTCGGCGCCACCGGCTATGCCTATGACCTTGCCCGGCGCTTCGGGCTCAAGGTAGTCGAACCGCGCCCCGCGCTCGTCCCGCTCACCCTGCCGCCGGATCAGGCATTGTTCCGCGAGCTCTCGGGCGTCTCCACCGAAGTGATCGCGCGCGCGGGCAAGACGCGCTTCCGCGAAGCCGCGCTGTTCACGCACCGCGGGCTGTCGGGCCCGTCGATCCTGCAGGTCTCCTCCTATTGGCGCCCCGGCGAGCCGATCGGCATCGATTTCCTCCCCGATGCGGCCGCAGGCTGGCTGACCGACGCCAAGCGCGCGCGTCCCCGCACCACGCTCCGCAAGCTTCTCTCCGAACTGCTTCCCGACCGGCTGGCCGAGACGCTGGCCGAGCAGCTCGCGCTGGCCGGCGAGCTCGCCAACCTGCCCGACCGCAAGCTCCAGGATGCCGCCCAGCGCCTAGCCGACTGGCAGTTCCGTCCCAACGGCACCGAAGGCTTCGCCAAGGCCGAAGTGACCGTGGGCGGCATCTCGACCGCCGAGCTCTCCTCGCAGACGATGGAAGCGCGCAAGGTTCCCGGCCTCTACGCCATCGGCGAGGCCGTGGACGTCACCGGCTGGCTGGGCGGCTATAATTTCCAATGGGCCTGGGCCAGCGGCTGGGCCGCCGGGCAGGCGCTTGCAAAATAGGATTTCGTCTGATCAGCTCGGCGCTGGCTCGGCCTTGCCGCGCCCGCCCTTTGAACCGGTAGATGGCGGCCTCACACGCCCGACAATGCGCAACGAAATGTCACGCGCGCACAATTTTATGTCTCGATGCGCGGGAAAAGTGGGAAGCTAGGCGCGCGAAATCCTATTCGCGCGCCTCTCCGGCCCACAACCGACGCCTCAGCGTTCGCGGCTGAGGTCGTCGACTTCGCCCATGATCGTGTCGAGCGCGCTCTTCCCCTCGGGGTTGGCGAGCGCCTCGCGCCGCGAGGGAAGCTGGCCCTCCGTCAGCAGCGATTCGAGCGCGACGCGGCCGCGCGCGACGCGGCTCTTGATCGTGCCGACCGCCACTTGGCAGATCTCCGCTGCTTCCTCATAGGCGAAGCCGCCTGCGCCGACGAGGATCAGCGCTTCGCGCTGCGGCTGCGGCAGGTGCATCAGCGCGCGCTGCATGTCCGACAGCTCGACATGACGGTCCTGGCTCGCCGGCGCGGCGAGCAGCCGGTCGGCGACCAGATCGTCCCACTCGCCCTTGAAGCGCGCGCGGCGCATCTGGCTGAGATAGAGGTTGCGCAGGATGATGAAGGTCCAGGCGCGCATGTTGGTGCCCGCCTGGAAGCGCTTGCGCGCCGCCCAGGCCTTGAGCAGCGTCTCCTGCACCAGATCGTCGGCCAGGTCGCGGCTGCCCGACAGCGAACGCCCGAAGGCGCGCAGGTGCGGGATCACCTGGGCAAGCTGTTTCTTGAACTCGGGGTCGGAGAGCGCGACATGCTCCCGCGGAGCCTCCGCATCCTCTGCGGATTCCACGCTTCCAGCCGGCTTTTCGGACTGAGTCATTCGATCCCGTTCAATTGCGCGCGCCGAAGAACGGCAGACAGGGGAGATAGGGGCCGCTTCCGCGATTGCCAGCATAATCCAACGCTCCCGAAATCAGAGCAAGACGATGAAGGCGAAAGCGAGCACCACCAGTACCAGGCCGACGCCCAGTACATAGCGGGTCATGTGTGGGGTGGCACCGGCGCGGGCCCGATCGGTGGTTACATGGATGGGTTCGTTGTTCTCAGCCATGTACATCCAACCCGCGAGAACCGTTTTGGCTCCGTATCATGTGGAACCCGCGCCGGAGATTTTTTTCACGCCGCGGCGGGAACCGTTGCCTGATCGAAGAACAGCGCCTGACTGATCGTGGTCTTCACCGTCTCGCGCTGGAACGGCTTGGTGATCAGGAAGGTCGGCTCGGGCCGCTCGCCGGTGAGCAGCCGCTCGGGGAAGGCAGTGATGAAGATCACCGGCACGCTGAACTCGGCGAGGATGTCCTTCACCGCGTCGATGCCCGAGCTGTCGTCGGCCAGCTGGATGTCGGCGAGCACCAGCCCCGGCCGGTCCTCCATCGCCAGCGCCACGGCCTCGTCGCGAGTCACGGCGACGCCGGTGACTTCATGGCCCAGGTCGCGCACGATCTGCTCGAGGTCCATCGCGATCAGCGGCTCGTCCTCGATGATCATCACGCGGGTGCGCGTCTGGCGCTCGATCTCGGCGACCGCCTCGGCGACCAGCTTCGACACGCTCTCGGGATCCTCCTCGATCAGATAGCCGGCGTCCTCGACGCTGAATCCCTCCACCGTGGTGAGGAGCAGCGCCTGGCGCGACAGCGGGGTCAGGCGCGCGAGCCGGCGACGGGCGATCGCCTCATTCTCGTTGGCGCTTTCGGGAACGATCTCGTCCTCCTCGAGATGGGTCGACTGCCAGATCGCCTGGAAGGTGCGGTAGAGGCCCAGCCGCGGATCGGTATCGCGGGGAAATTGATCGGGTGCCGCCACAATGGCTTCAAGCGCGGCACGTACGTAGCGGTCCCCCTCGGCCTGGCTGCCGGTGAGCGCGCGGGCATAACGGCGAAGCAGTGGAAGATGGGGCGCGAGTTGCTGTCCAAGCGACATAAGCGAACTATTCTCCTTCGAGGGCCCGGAGGCGTTTCTTCGCGTCCGAGCGTAACCTTTGCAAATGATTCTGCTATCCCGAAGGAGCCCCTCCCCGGAAATCACATCGGCTGTGGAACAATCGAGCGGCTGTTTGGTTTCATCGCCCAAGCCACGTGGTGCGCCTGTACCACATCCAACGCTTGCGCTCCGCCGTCATGGCAGTATCGAAACGCTTGCGTATGGAGACGTTCGTTCATTAGTCCGGGCCCCGGACTACCCGGGTCCTCAGGGGGGAATTGGTGCGTTCCGCTAGAGACGAAAAGAAATCGCCGAAGGCCAAGGGAGGGGAGACCAGCAAACCTGGCCGCAACGTCGGTGAAGCGTTGCGCCGCGCCTATGACGAGGCGGTCGGCGAAGCTGTGCCCGACGACCTTCTCGACCTGCTGAAGAAGCTCGACTAACGATCTCAGGATGACAGGCACCGATCAGGAACCGCACGCCCGAAACCCGGCGGCGGCGGTGGCGCGCATGCCCACCGGGGCGAAGGTGTTCCTGATCCTGGTCGGAGCACTGCTCCCGCTCGCGCTGATCGCGCTGCTCACCACGCTCCAGACCACGCGCACCGCCGATACCGAAGCCCGCGCGCGCCTCCGCGCCGTCGCCGACGAAAGCACCGGCAATCTCGACAATGCGCTCACCAACCAGGCGAACCAGCTCCGCGAGGGACTGACCGCGCTCGAACGCGATTCGTCCGACGCGTCGAGCTGCATGCGGCTGGTGGGCACCTTTGCGGCGCAGGGCGGCGTGCGCTTCGCGATCGCACGCGATGACGGCCAGGTGATCTGCGGCCAGCGCGTGAGCCTCGCAGGCGCCGGCGCCGTCCCGCCCGGCGAGACCCAGGCGCTGGTCAACGACGAAGGCCTGACGATCCGCATGGCGGGCTCGCGCGGCATGACCGCCCTCGCCTATTATCCCGTCGCCGCGCTCAACGCGATGTCGCGCCCCAGCGGCTTCGTCCCCGAATATGGCGCGGCGCTGGTCAAGGGCGACCAGCGCGTCGTGCTGCGCACGCTGCAGGGCGTCGGGCCACTCGGGCGGCGCGAGGAAATCCGCGGCGAGCTTTCGATCGGTGGGCTCGAGCTCGAGATGTCGATGCCCGGCGCGCCGATCACCTCGCCGCTGATACTCACCACGCTGCTGCTCGTCCTGATGTGGATCGCCGCGGCGGCGATCGGCTGGTTCGTGGTCGACATATTGCTGATCCGCCCGCTGCGCCGCCTGCGTCGCAGCGTGGGCAACTACCGGCCGGGCGAAGTGATCGACATGCGTCGGATGGGCGCGATCCCGGCGCAGGAGATCCGCGAGCTCGGCGAGACCTTCCAGCAGATCAGCCGTACCGTGCAGCTCCACGAGGCCGATCTCGCGCAGGGCTTGGTGCGCCAGACCAAGCTGACGCGCGAAGTGCACCACCGCGTGAAGAACAACCTGCAAGTCATTTCGAGCCTGATCAATTTCCATGCACGCGGGGCCAGGAGCCTCGAAGCGACCGAAGCCTATGCCTCGATCCAGCGCCGCGTCGACGCGCTCGCCGTCGTCCACCGCCACCATTATGCCGAGCTCGAGGAGAACCGCGGGCTCGACCTGCGCTCGGTGATCGGCGAGCTGGCGGCCAACATCCGCGCCACTGCCCCCGAGAATGCCGCGGGCCTCGGCCTCACGCTCGATATCGAGCCGCTGCTGGTCAATCAGGATGTGGCAATCGCGGTCGCCTTCCTGCTCACCGAGCTCGTCGAGCTGGCGATGAGCTGCAACCCGCGCACCCAGGTCCGCATCTCGATCAAGGGCACCGACGATCCCGAGCGCGCGACCCTGCGCGTCAACTCGCCGGCGCTGGTCGAAGACCCGGCGCTGCAGGCACTTATGGAAAATCGCTACGAACGCGTGATCTTCGGGCTGGCCCGGCAGCTTCGCAGCAAGCTCCACTATGACCCGCTCGTAGGTGCCTTCGAGGCCGCGATCGCCATGACCGGGCGGCCCTGAATTTTTTTCGCAAATTTTTCGAACTCGCCGGAACCCCCAGCGTCAAAGCTCGTTGTGCAGTTCGGATAGTGACCTTTTGCCCCCCCGCTCTCGCTATCCAAGACATGGGCCCGGAAGCGTCAACCCTCCCCCCCCCGGTGACGCTTCCGGGCCTAACATTTTCCGGGGCCTCCACATTTTCTACCGCCCATGCTGCCGTGATGGCAGCGGAACGATTTGCGCGATCCGCGCATTTCTTCCCGGCAGTTCTACGGAGAGTTACGATGCGTAAGATCATGACCTGTGCAGCGCTTGCGGGCGCGATCCTGCTTTCGGCGTGCAACACGATCGAAGGCGTCGGCAAGGATGTCGCCTCGGCGGGCGATACCGTCGCCAACACCGCCGACGACGCCAAATAATCTTTTTCCAGCGATGGAATTGGAAAACCCCTCCCCTTGCCGGGAGGGGTTTTTCTTTGGGCCTCGGTTAGGCCGCCTCTACCTGATCCTGCTGCTCGCGGCGGCGGCGCGTGAACCAGATCGCCGCGAGCGAGATGAAATAGAGCCCCACCAGCGGGACAGCGAGCAGCAGCTGCGAGCCGACGTCGGGCGGCGTGAGCACCGCGGCAATCGCAAAGGCCGCGACCACGGCATAGCGCCACGCGCCCTTGAGCTGCTCGTAGGTGACGATCCCCGAGCGTTCGAGCAGCATCAGCAGCACCGGCAGCAGGAAGGTGATTCCGAACGCGAACAGGAACTGCATGATGAAGTCGAGGTATTTGATGACCTCGGGCAGCGCCTCCTGCTGCACGCCGTTGCCCAGATCGCCCTGGTAGCTCAGCAGGAAATGCAGCGCGGTCGGGATCGCGACGAAATAGGCGAGCGCTGCGCCGGTCAGGAAGAGCAGCGGGGTGGCGAACAGGAAAGGCAGCAGCGCCTGCTTTTCCTTGCGGTACAGCCCCGGCGCGACGAATTGCCACAGCTGGTTGGCCACCACCGGGAACGACAGCATCAGCGCCGCGAAGAACGCCACCTTCACCTGGACGAAGAAGGCGCCGAAGATCTCGGTATAGACCACCTTGGTCTGCCCTGCGGCGGCGAGCGGCCGCACCAGAAAGCCGAAGATCGGCTTGGCGAAATAGAAGCTGACCAGGAAGGTCACGACCAGCGCCACGATGCAGTAGAGCAACCGGCGCCGCAGTTCGATCAGATGCTCCAGCAGCGGCTGCTGGGTGTCGTCGATGTCCTTCATTCGGCGGCCTCGGTCGAGGATTCCGCCTTCTTGCGCGGCCGGCGCGGCTTGGCCGGCGCTTCGGCTGCCGCCGCCGCTGCCTTGGGCGCGCGAGTGCGCTTGGGCTTTTCCACCGCCACCGGTGCCGGTGCCACCCCGATCTCCGCTTCGGGGAGGATCGTGGGCTGCTCGACCATCACCGGCGCGTCCTCACTGGTCGCCATATGGTCGCTCTGCGCCTCGGGCGCGGGAAGCTGCACCGGCGGATGCTCGGCCATGATCCGCGCGTTCTCCGCGGCCCATTGCTTCTCCATCTCGGCGAGTTCGGCTTCGCGAACCATGTTGTCGAAGCCCGAGCGGAACTGGCGCGCGACGCCACGGGCCTTGCCGACCCATTTGCCCAGGAAGTGCATTGCCTTGGGCAGGTCCTTGGGCCCGATCACGACCAGCGCGACGATCGCGACGACCAGAAACTCGGGCGCATTGAAATCAAGCATCTAGGGTCGCCAGAAACAGCCCGCCGGCACATGCGCGGCGGGCGGACGGTAACGGATCAGCGCTGTTCTTCGCGGACCGGCTCGGCCTCGCGGCGCACGGTCGGCTCGGGCGCTGCCTTGCCCTCGATACGGGTGGGCGCCGGCTTGTCGTCGTCGTCCTCGGCCATGCCCTTCTTGAACTGCTTGATGCCCTTGGCGACGTCACCCATCATGTTCGAGAAACGCCCGCCGCCCAGCAGCAGGATCGCGATCACGCCCAGCACCAACCAGTGCATCAGGCTGAAACTACCCATCTCAACTCTCCTCGATTCCGGCTTTATCTAGGCCCGCCGGGCACCTGCGGCAATGGCCGAGGCGCCTGGGCGCCCTATTCGTCGTCTGTGACAGTTTCGATTTGGTCCGCGGCTTCCTCTTCGCGCTCCCCTGCCATCTCGAAGGCGAGGTCGACGGGATCGAGCAACCCGGCGGCCTTGAGGTCGTCGATGCCCGGCAGATCGCGGCGGCTCGCCAGGCCGAAATGGGTGAGGAAGCCCGCCGTGGTGGCATACATCAGCGGCCGCCCAGGCACTTCGCGGCGGCCCGCGGGGCGCACCCAGCCGGCCTCCATCAGCACGTCGATCGTTCCCTTGCTGATCTGCACGCCGCGGATCGCCTCGATCTCGGCGCGCGTGACCGGCTCGTGATAGGCGATGATCGCCAGCGTCTCGATGCCGGCGCGGCTCAGCTTGCGCGCCTCCTCGCGGTCGCGGCGGAGCAGGTGCGCCAGGTCGGCGGCGGTCTGGAAATGCCAGCGGTCGCCGCGGCGGACCAACTCGATGCCGCGTCCGGCATAGAGTTCGCCCAGCCGCGCCAGGGCGTCGCGCACGTCGGCCTCCTGCCCCACATGCGCCCTGATCTCGTCGACCGACAGCGGGTGCTCCGACGCGAACAGCACCGCTTCGACGGCGCGCGTGAGATCGTCCTGGGGCGTCATGCGCTGGCCTTGAGATAGAGCGGCGCGAAGGCCGATTTCTGCCGGATCTCTACCCTGCCCTGCCGCGCCAGCTCGAGCGCGGCGACGAAGGACGAGGCGAGCGCGGACTTGCGATAGGTGCCGGTGGCACCTTCGGGCAGAAAGCTCTCGATGCTGCTCCACTCGATCCGCGCGCCGATCAGCTCGGAAACGCGCTCGATCGCTTCCTCCAGGGTCATCACGTCGCGCTGGGCGACGACGTGCATCACCGGCCGCGTGCGCGCGCTGATCCGGCCATAGGCGGCGATCAGGTCATAGATTTCGGCCTGGTACCGGCCCTTGCGCACCACCCGAAGTCCCTCGGGTACGCCGCGCAGGAAGGTGTCGCGTCCCAGCCGGTCGCGCGCGACCAGCCGCGCGCCGGCCTCGCGCATCGCATTGAGCCGCTCGAGCCGCAGCTGCAGGCGTAGCGCCAGCTCCTCCGGGCTCGGCGTCTCCTCCGGATTGCGAGGCAGCAGCAGCGCCGACTTCAGATAGGCGAGCCAAGCCGCCATCACGAGATAATCCGCCGCCAGCTCGAGCCGGAGCGCACGCGCCTCGTGCACGAAGGCGAGATATTGCTCGACGAGCTGGAGGATCGAAATCTGGCGCAGATCGACCTTCTGCGTCCGCGCCAGCGCAAGCAGCAGGTCGAGCGGCCCTTCCCAGCCGTCGAGCTCGATCTTCAGGGTGTCGGAAGCGTCGGCGTCCATGGCGGCGAGTTAAGCAGAGCCCAAAGCCACTGTCACTGACTCCCTCCACCCTCAGGGGAGAGGGTGAAGATCACACCTCGGCCAGCAGCGTATCCCGCTTCGCGATCAGCGCGCCGAAATCGGCCTGCTGCGGCCCCCCGGCAACCGTCGCCATCGCCCGCTCCAGCCGTGCCATGCACGCGTCGGTAGCATCCGGAATCCGCCCGGCGATCTCGATCATCTCGTCCATCCGAGCCCAGCAGTCGAGCACCACGTCGCAGCCCGCGGCAAGCGCGCTCGCTGCCTTCTGCCCCGCTGTGCCGCTCAGCGCCTTCATGTCGATGTCGTCGGTCATCAGCAGCCCGTCGAAGCCGATCCGACCGCGGATGATCTGCTCGATCACGATCGGCGAGAGCGTCGCCGGGCGCTCGGCGTCCCATGCATCGAAAACGACGTGGCAGGTCATACCCATCGGCGCGTCGTTGAGCCGCGCGAAGGGCTCGATGTCGGTCTCCAGCGCCGCGGCATCGGCGGCGACGCGCGGCAGTTCGTAATGGCTGTCGACCAGCGCACGCCCGTGCCCGGGCATATGCTTGACCACGCCGACCACGCCGCCGCGCCGCATCCCCTCGAGCATCGCCTGCCCCAGCGCCGCCACGCGCATAGGATCGCCGCCGAACGCGCGGTCCCCGATCGCGGGCGTCACTTCGGGTTGGCGCACGTCGAGCAGGGGCGCGCAGTTCACGTTGACTCCCGCCTCCGCAAGCATCAGCGCCAGCGCATGCGCATTAGCGCGCGCCGCCTCGATCGCCGAGATCGGCGCCACGTCGTAGAGCGCGTCGAACGCCGCGCCCGCAGGAAATTCGGGCCACTCGGGCGGCTGCATCCGCGACACGCGCCCGCCCTCCTGGTCGATCAGGATCGGCACGTCGGCCCGGCCCGAGAGCTCGCGCAGGCTGTCCGTGAGCGCCTTCATCTGCACACGGTCGCCGCAATTGCGCTTGAACAATATGTAGCCGAGCGGGTCGACATCGCGGAAGAAGGCGCGCTCGTCGGGCGTCAGTTCATGGCCCGAGAGGCCGAAGATCACCGGTTTCATGGGCTTGGCTTAGCCGACAGACCGGCCGGGTTTAAACCCCCGCCCGGCTCAATTCGCGACGAAGCAGTTCTCGCCGGCGACCTTGAGGCGTCCGCACAGCTCGCGCGCCTGGGTATTGCTGCCCGCATTGACGCGCAGGCGGAAGATCGCCTTGCCGTCCTTCTCGGCGCGCTCGACCGATTTCCCCAGCGGCGCCAGATAGGCAAAGCGCTTCGAAAGCCGCGTCCAGGCGATGTTCGCCCCGCCCTCGTCCGGATAGGCACCGAGCTGGATCAGCGAACCCGATCCCGCGGGCGGTGCCGCCGCTGCGGCAGCAGAAGCCGCCGCCGGCCTGCGCTCGACGAGCTTGGCGCCGGGAACCGCGATTTTGGCGACGCGGCTGCCCGGCACGGCCTGGCCGGCCTCCGCCGCGCGCCTGCCCTCCACCGGCGCCTCGGGAAGCGCGCCGACGTTGATGCTCGCGTTGCTCGACGCCCCCTGGCTGGTCGCGAAGAGCGTGTCGCCCTCGCCTTCCACCTTCATCCCGCCGGGCTCGTCGGGCTTGACCTTGTAGTCGCCGGGCTCGGGCTCGATCAGCTCGCCATTGCCCTGCAGCCCCTGGTGCTGGCTGTACCAGTAATAGCCGCCCGCTCCCGCGGCCAGGACGAGCAGCAGCAGGGCGGCGAACAGGGCGATGCGGCCGAGCGGAAGGCCCTCGCGATATTCCTCCTCGACCGTCTCAAGCCACGGCAATCGATCGTCGTCGCCATAGCCGTCCCCTGCGCGCACGCTCATCAATGCATCTCCTGCACGGCCTCCACGCCCATCAGCGCAAGGCCGTTGCGGATAATCTGCCCGATCCCGCGCGCCAAGAACAGCCGGGCACAGGTCAGCTGGGGCTGGTCGGGCAGCAGGAAGCGGCGCTCGGGGCGGTCGTTGCCGGCGTTCCACAATGCATGGAATTCCGCTGCCAGGTCATAGAGATAGAAGGCGATCCGGTGCGGCTCGCGCGCCGCCGCGGCGCCCTCGACCACGCGGGGGAATTGCGCGGCGCGCTTCACCAGCGCGAGCTCCTCTGTATCAAGCAGAGACAGGTCGCCCGTGGCGCATTCGATCCCCGCCTCGGCCGCCTTGCGGTGGAGCGAGGCGACGCGCGCATGCGCATACTGGACGTAGAAGACCGGATTGTCCTTCGACGCCTCGACCACCTTGGCGAAGTCGAAGTCCATCTGCGCATCGGCCTTGCGGGTGAGCATGGTGAAGCGGACCACGTCCTTGCCCACTTCGTTGACCACGTCGGCAAGCGTCACGAAATTGCCCGCGCGCTTGGACATCTTCACCGGCTCGCCCGCGCGCAGCAGCCGCACCATCTGGACGAGCTTCACGTCGAACTTCGTCATGCCCCCAGTCAGCGCCTGCACCGCCGCGACGATGCGCTTGACCGTGCC
This sequence comes from Sphingomonas sp., assembly GCF_017744835.1. GTDB lineage: Bacteria > Pseudomonadota > Alphaproteobacteria > Sphingomonadales > Sphingomonadaceae > Sphingomonas. The sequence goes on along the minus strand of NZ_JAGIAM010000007.1, from coordinate 64,743 downwards.
GGCATGGTCGGCGCCCCAGATGTCGATCAGCTGATCGGCTTCCTGCGCCTTCTGGAAGTGATAGGCCAGGTCGGCGCCGAAATAGGTCCAGGCGCCGTTCGATTTCTTGATCGGCCGGTCCTGATCGTCCCCGAACTGCGTCGCACGGAACAGCGGCAGCTCCACCGGTTCCCAATCCTCGGGTGTCTCGCCCTTGGGCGCTTCGAGCACGCCGTCATAGACCAGCCCGCGCTCGCGCAGCCACGCCTCGGCCGCCTCGGGCTTGCCCGCAGCCTGAAGTTCGGCCTCGGAGGAGAAAACCTCGTGCGTGATGCCGAGCAGCGCCAGGTCGGCGCGGATCATCTCCATCATCGCCGCGACCGCGGTCTTGCGGAACAGTACCAGCCATTCGCTCTCGGGTGCGCCGACGTACTTGTCGCCATGTTCGGCCGCGAGCGCCGCGCCCACCGGCTTCAGATAATCGCCCGGGTACAGGCCCTCGGGGATCTCGATGCTCTCGCCAAGCGCCTCGCGGTAGCGCAGGTGCGCCGAGCGCGCGAGCACGTCCACCTGCCCGCCGGCGTCGTTGACATAATATTCGCGGATCACGCGGTGCCCGATGAACTCGAGCAGCGTCGCCAGCGCGTCGCCCACCACCGCGCCGCGGCAATGGCCCATGTGCATCGGGCCTGTGGGGTTGGCCGAGACATATTCGACATTGACGCTGATCCCCTGCCCGATCGTCGAGCGGCCGTAATCGGCCTGGGTCCGCAGGATCTCGGAAAGCTCGCCGCGCCAGGTGTCGTCGGTCAGGGTCATGTTGATGAAGCCTGGCCCAGCGATCGCGACCGAGGCGACTTCGTCCAGCTTCTCCAGCTCGGCGCCGATCTTCTCGGCCAGCGCGCGCGGATTGGTGCCAGCGGGCTTGGCGAGCACCATCGCGGCGTTGGTGGCGAGATCGCCGTGGCTCGCGTCGCGCGGCGGCTCCACCGTGACGGCGCGTCGCTCCAGTCCGGCAGGCAGCTCGCCGGCGGCGACAAGCGCGTCGAGGGCAGCATCCAGATGCGCGGCGAAACGGGCGTAGAGCGTCATTCACGGTTCCAATGGCTGGCGGAAGCGCGGGCTCTTAGCGGAAGCCGCCCGCGCGCGCAAAGTTTCCGCGGCACTCGTTGCGCAAAGTGCAACCATCACGCCCGCGCTTTGCGTTTGCGGGAAATGTTGCAGTGCAGCAACATTGCCGCAGAACATAAAACAGGATGCCGATCTGGCTCTTTTCAATGCTTGAAGGAGAAAGATCGTGACTCGTACCTTTTTCGCGGCGGCTGCCGCTGTCCTCGCCTTCGCCACCCCTGCGCTCGCGCACGAGCGCAGCTTCACTCACGAAGGCGTGACCTACGCCTATACCGCCACTTCGAAGGGCGACGCCCGCATCCTCGAGGGCAAGACCTCGACCGGCGACAAGTTCCGCCTCGTCGTCAAGGACGGCTGGGTAACCGGCTATGCCGCCGACACTCGCGTTTCGTTCCGCGCGCCCAAGGGCGACGCGACGCTGCAGGTCGCGCAGCGCTGATCTGCCCGCTCCCCTCCCTGCCCGCAGGGAGGGGAACCTCAAAACCCCTCGGGCAGCTCCAGCTCCCCCACCACTTCGCGGTAGCGGGCGATCGCATAGCGATCGGTCATCCCAGCGATGAAGTCGGCGATGTGGCGGCTCCGCGCAGGCTCCTCCGCGGGTAGCGCATCGCGCCACTCCTCGGGCATCAGCCGCGGATCATCGGCATAGGCCGCGAACAGCCCCGCCACCACGCCGTGCGCCGCCTCGGCAGCCGCCAGTTGGCTGGGGTGATGGTACAGGTTGGCATACATGAAGCGCTTGAGGCCGCGCTCGGCCTCGCGCATCCGGTCCGAGAAACAGGCGAGCGCACGCCCGGCGGCGCGAACGTCGTCGACGCTCGCCACGCCCGAGTCCGCCAGCCGCGCCTGAGTGGCGGCGATGAAGTCGTTGACCATCTCGCCGATCTGCGCGCGGATCAGTTCCCCGATCAGCCGGCGGCGATCGCAGCCGGGGAACTTCGCCTCCACCCGGCGCCAGCCTTCGGCGATCATCGGCACGTCCATCAGCTGGTCGAGCGTCAGCAGCCCGGCGCGCAGCCCGTCATCGATGTCGTGATTGTCATAGGCGATGTCGTCGGCGATCGCGGCGACTTGCGCCTCGAGCGAGGGCCAACTCATGAGCTCGAGCGGGAACTGCGCGTCGGCAGCCTCCAACGCCCACTGCGGCGCCTCGATCGGCCCGTTGTGCTTTGCCAGGCCTTCGAGCGTGTCCCAGGTCAGGTTCAGCCCGTTCCAGGCCGGATAGGGCCGCTCGAGCTCGGTGAGCGTGCGCAGCGTATGGCCGTTGTGGTCGAAGCCCCCGTTCGCCGACAGCGCCTGCTTGAGCGCGTCCTCGCCGGCATGGCCGAAGGGCGGATGGCCGATGTCGTGCGCCAGGCACAGCGCCTCGGTCAGATCCTCGTTGAGGCCGAGCATGCGCGCGATCGCCCGGCCGATCTGCGCCACTTCCAGGCTGTGCGTCAGCCGCACGCGGAAATGGTCGCCGTCGGGCGCCATGAAGACCTGGGTCTTGTGGCGCAGGCGCCGGAAGCTGATCGAATGGATGATCCGGTCGCGGTCGCGCTGGAAGGCATCCCGCGGGCCGCGCGCAGTGCCGCCGGGCTCCGGGTGCAGGCGGCCGCGGCTCTTTTCGGGCGTGCTGGCCCAGGGGGCGTTCGGTCTCACGCCGCCGCCCTAGCCGCTCTGCGCCTGCCTCGGAAGGCAGTTATTTGGCGGGCAGCTTCGTCACTTTCTGCCCCGGCTCACTGGTGAAGACGAAGCCGGACGCCCCTGCCTTGGCGAGCGCGTTGATGAAGCTCTGTGCCTCGGCGGCTGTCTTGAACGGGCCTGCGAGCACACGATTGGTAGCGCGGACCGGGGTCGACCAGCCCGACCTGCCCTTGAACGCCGCAGGTGCCTTGGCGACCGCAGCGCTCCACGCCTTCGGAAGCGACTCTTCGTTGGCGCCACTCGCGACCTGCACCCAGATCCGGCTCGGCTCCGCCTTGGCCGGGTCCTTGGCCTTGGGATCCGGCTTCTTCGCCGCCTTGGGGTCCGGCTTGGCGGCTGCCTTGGGATCGGGCTTGGCCGGCGCGGCCTTTCTGGGATCGGGTTTCGGGGCCTCGGGCTTGGGCGTTGCAGCGACGACGCGCGCCGGTGCGGGCGCCTGTCGAGGCGTTGCCGCCGCGGGAGGCAAATCGACCGGCTGCGCGGTGACGACTTCCAGCTCCTGCGCCGGAATGGTGATGTTGGCGATGATCGACGCGAGCACCGAATCCTCTTCGCCCACGCGCGCCGGCCCCGGCGGAGTCGGCGCCGGCGTCGGAGCGGGTGTCGCGGCTGCGGGCTGAGTCACCGGTTGGGGTTCGGGCGTCGAGGGCGCGCGTGCAGGCGCCGGGGCTAGCGGCTCCGGCGCGGGCTTGGACGCGAGCGTGAAGCTGGATGCGGGCGCGGAAGCCGCGAGCGGCGTCTGCCCCGGAACCGGCGTTGATGCTGCTGGACGCTGCTCCGGCTGTGCGGGGCTCGGCTGGGTCTCGGGGGGCGCACGTCGCACCGGGATATCGTTGGCCGCAAGCTGAACCGCATTGTTCGGGCTGCCCGCCAGCCGCGCAGGAGCCGGGGCCGGAGTCTGCGCCGGTGTTGGAGCAGGTGTCGGAAGCGGCTGCACCATCGGCCGCTGCGGCTGCGCCGGAGGCTGGAACTGCGGCTGCGGCTGTGCCGGCGGTTGGAATTGTGGCTGCGGCTGTGCCGGCGGTTGGAATTGTGGCTGAGCCTGGGCCGGTACTTGCGTCGGTACCGGCGTACGCGGCGGCGCGGCGGATGCGGTCCGGACGGGCGCGGAGCGCGACGCCTGGGCGCTGGAGAAATCATCCGCCATCGACGAACGGCGACCGCGGGAGCGACGGTTGGCCGCGGCGGGAGATGCCGGCGGCTGAGCCTGCGCGACCTGCACCGGCTGCTGCCGGGGCGTGTAGGGCGGCAGCTGCGGTGCCATCCGCGCGTCCGCCATGCGCGCCACGGTCGGCGAAAGCTCGCCGAAATGCGCGGCGAAGGCGCGATCCGCCGGCGAGAGTCCTCCCAGCCTGCGGAAGAAGGGCGTCAGCGCCGAGCCCATGTTGCCCGGCATCATCGTCGAGGCGATCTTCTCGGCGCCCGGCACATCGCCGTTCATCGCCATGATGAAAGCGCGCGCGCGCCATGCGGCACGGTCGCTCTTGCGCAGCAGCGGGTCGAGCTCGCGCATCGCCTCGTCGACGTCGCCGGTGATGCCGAGCGAAAGCGCGTAGCGACGCAGCAGCTCGTCTTCGCGGCTCGTCTGTAGCGCCAGCTTATAGTCGCGCTGGGCGAGCAGCGGCTGGCCGAGCAAATCATAGGCGAAGCCGCGGTCGGCAGCATAGTCGCGCATCGGCACGCCACGCGCCTCGGAGGTCTGGAAGAGCCGGAGCGCTTCGCCCGGACGCCCGAGCCGGACCAGTGCCATCGCGCGGCCCGCCGGAATGCGGGGATTGGAGGGGTCGATCCCCTGCGCCCGCGCGAAGAAGGCGAAGGCTGCCGGGGTGTCGCCCAGCCGCGCGCTCAGCTCGCCTGCGCGCAGCAGCGCGCCCACGTTGCGCGGGTCGGCAGCGAGGACATGCATCTCCTGCGCCAGCCGATCCGCGTCGGGATTGAGCTGGGGAGCGACCGTCGTCTGCGCGAACGCCGGCCCCGCGCCCGTGGCGAGGACGACGGCAAGCGCGAGCGGGCGCAGGAAACCTCTCTGCTGCATGCCCCAGCTAGACCGTATCAAAGGTGAACCGGCAATGACGCGCCGCCGGCCGCTCGCCAGGGCGAGAGCAACCGACGACGAACGTGCATCAACTTATTGATTGTTCTGGCTGCGCAGGAAACGCGGGATGTCCAGCGGGTCCTTGTCGTCCTCGTCGGCCGCATTCGCCTTCGAGCCGCGCGAGGCCGAGGCCATGCGCTCGAACAGCGTGCCGCCGGCGCGGCGCGCAGGCTTGGGCTCGGGGGCCAGATCCTCGTCGCTGCCGCCGGTCAGCCAGCGGCGACGGCTGCTGATCTCGGGCGAAGGCTCGGGCGCGGCGGGCTCGGGCGCCAGGGGCACCGCGTCCTCGGCGCCGAGCAGCAGCTCGTCCGCACCGGCATCTTCCTCGACCTGCGCGACCGGCTCGGGCTGCTGCGGCTCGGGCTCATAGGCCTCGGGCACGCGCGGCGCCTCGGCGATCGGCTCGATCTCCTCGGGCGCAGGCTCGTAGCTCGGCTCGGGCGCAGGCGCGGCGAGCGGCGCCGGCTCGGCCGCGGCGGTGCGGCGCGGCGTCGAGAAGGAGAAGACGCGCGGCTGCTCGGCGGCGACGGGCGCCTGCTTGGGCTGCGCATCGGCGTCGATGCCGGTGGCGACCACCGACACGCGGATCTTGCCTTCCAGGTCCGGGTTGAACGCCGAGCCCCAGATGATGTTCGCGTCCGGATCGACCAGCTCGCGGATGTGGTTGGCGGCCTCGTCGACCTCGAGCAGGCGCATGTCCTCGCCGCCGGTGATCGAGACGATCACGCCCTTGGCGCCGTTCATGCTCACGCCGTCGAGCAGCGGGTTGGCGATCGCCTTCTGCGCGGCGATCAGCGCGCGGTCGTCGCCATCGGCCTCGCCGGTGCCCATCATCGCCTTGCCCATCTCCTGCATCACCGAGCGTACGTCGGCGAAGTCGAGGTTGATGAGGCCCGGCATGACCATCAGGTCGGTGATGCCACGCACGCCCTGCTGCAGCACCTCGTCGGCCATCTCGAACGCTTCCTTGAAGGTCGTGTTCGCGTTGGCGATCAGGAAGAGGTTCTGGTTCGGAATGACGATGAGCGTGTCGACGTACTTCTGAAGCTCCTCGATGCCCGCCTCGGCGCTCTGCGCGCGGCGCTTGCCCTCGAAGGCGAAGGGCTTGGTCACCACGCCCACGGTCAGGATGCCCATGTCGCGCGCCGCCTTGGCGATGACCGGCGCCGCACCCGTGCCGGTGCCGCCGCCCATGCCGGCCGCGATGAAGCACATGTGTGCGCCCTCGAGCGCCTGCTGCACCTGGTCGATCGTCTCTTCGGCCGCCGCGCGTCCGATTTCGGGACGCGAGCCCGCGCCCAGCCCCTGGGTGATCTTCGCGCCGAGCTGGATCCGGTGCCCGGCGGCCGACTGCTTCAGCGCCTGGGCATCGGTGTTGGCAACGAGGAACTCCACGCCCTGCACGTCCGAACGGATCATGTTCGCGATCGCGTTGCCGCCCGCGCCACCGACGCCGATCACCGTGATGCGCGGCGTCAGCTCGTCGACATCTGCGGGAAGAAATTCAATGCTCATCCTGTAGTCTCCCTGGCGCCGCCGTCGCGAGGGGCGGCACTTTGACGATTGTTCTGCACGAAGGACCGGACCGACTCTAGAGGAATCCCGCGGCGCCTATCGTATTTCTTTAATAATTCGACCGGAATGCCGCCATCAGCCGCTGGAAGAGCGCGCCTGCGCTCGCCTTGGTCACCATCTGGTGCGGCGCGGGCTCGAGCGCGCGCAGGTCGATCGGATCCGCCGCGGCGAAGCGCGCGAGCCCCGCCAGCGTCGCGAAGGCCGGGCCGGCATGCGCCTCGGGAAGCGCGATCAGTCCCTTGGGGCGGCCGACGCGCACGGCGCTGCCCAGCGCCTGCTGCGCATAATCGGCGATGCCCTTCAACTCGGCGCCGCCGCCGGTGAGCACGATCTGCCGCCCCACAGGGTCGGCGAAGCCCAGCTTCTTCAGCTCCTTCTGGATCTCGGCCATCAGCCGCTCGAGCCGCTGGCGGATGATCGCGTTGAGCTGTGCCTTGGTGACGCGTGGCCCTTCCGCCCCGCCGTCGGGAATCGCCGGGACGACGTCGATCATCTCGTGATTGTCGCGCGGGGAGAGGTTCGCCGAGCCGTGGAAGCACTTGGTCCGCTCGGCCCAGTTGCGCGCCGTGCCCAGCGCCGAGGCGATGTCGTCAGTGATGTCGGCCGAGCCCATCGGGATCGAGGCGAGACCGGCGAGCACGCCCGCCGCGAAGACCGAGACGTTGGTGACCCCCGCCCCCACTTCGACCAGCGCGACGCCCAGCTCGCGCTCCTCCTCGCTCAGGCAGGCAAGTCCGGTCGCCACGGGCGCAGCGATGATCGAGCGCACTTCGAGATGCGCCGATCGCACGCAGTGATCGAGGTTGCGCACCGGCGAGCCCTCGGTCGCCACGACATGGATGTCGACGCCCAGCTTGTCTGCGTGCAGCCCCAGCGGGCGCTTGACCCCGCCCAGCCCGTCGACGGTGTAGCGCGTCGGCTGTGCGTGGAGGATCATCTTGCCCTGCGGATCGATCGCGTCGCGACCTGCCTTGAGCAGTTCGTCGATGTCGGCCTGTTCGACGCGGTGTCCGCCCAGGTCGGCCTCGAGCTTGACGATGTCGGACAGCAGGCCTCCCGCCGAGAAGCTGACCCAGACGTCCTCGATGTTGAACCCGGCGATGCGCTCGGCCTGCTCCACGGCTTCGCGGATCGCCAGCTCGGTCGCGTGCATGTCGGCGACATAGCCGCGCTTGACGCCGCGGCTCTCGCGCTGGCCTGTGCCCAGCACCACTAGCTGCCCGTCGTCCGCCTTTTGCGCGATCAGCGCCGACACCTTCGACGACCCCACGTCGAGTGCGGTGATCAGACCTTCCGGTGCGGTCTTCGCCATTGCCCCAAAAATCCCCTGCTCAAACGCCCTTATCCCCCGATTCAGGCGGATTCACAACATTTTGCCTGCGCACTACGAGCTTTTCCGGATCGCGCATGTCGAAGCCGACATGCCCGCGTCCCAGCAGCCGTTGGGTGGCCTCCAGTTCGGCGAACTTCTTGAGCGCCGCGGCGGACTCGGGCTCGCCTTCGGGAAGCTGCAGCCGTTCGCCGCTTTTGAACAACAGGTCCCAGCGGCGGTTGCCGATCCAGGTCGCCGCCTTGACCTGCTCACGGAGCGCGGGCGCGGCCTCCAGCAACTTGCGGCGCGCGGCTTCCTGCGAATTGGCGCCCTCGCCGATCAGCAGCGGCAGGTCGGGCATCGCTTCGCGCGAGACGGGCTCCAGCGGCACGCCGGTCGTGTCGACCAGCATCAGCTGGCCGTGGCTCTGCCAGATCGCCGCGGGCTCGCGCTCGACGATGTAGATGCGGAGCGTATTGGGCAGCTGGCGCGAAACGCGCGCATCCTTGACCCAAGGGTGCTGGAGCAACCGCTCGCGTACCATCGCCAGGTCGACCAGCGGCATCGCGCGCGAATCCTGGTCGAGCGCCTGCTCATAGACGGTCATCCGGTCCATGCGCTTGATGCCGTCGATCTGGATCGCGTCGACCTTCAACCCCGCCTCGCCGACCAGGTTCGAGGCGGCGACGCCCGCCATCGCGGGCACGCCCGCCCACACCGCCGCGCCCAGCGCCGCGGCGGCGACGCTGCCGACGATCGTGACGGTCACGATCCGGTGCCAGGTCTCGTGGCTGATCGGCAGCGCAGCGACCGCACGCTCGATCAAGCCCGGCTTCTTGGGCTTGCGCGCCGGCGCCTTCTTGGGCGCCGCACCGCGACGCGTGGCCGTGCGCTTGGGCTGACTGCGGCTCAAGCGGGCCCTCCGGCGAGCGCTTCCTCGACGATCTTCTGCACCAGCTCGGGATAGCTCATCCCGATGTGCCGGGCCTGCTCGGGCACCAGGCTGAGCGGAGTCATGCCGGGCTGGGTGTTCACCTCGAGCAGGAACAGCCCGTCGACGCCCTGGCTGTCGTCCCAGCGGAAGTCGGAGCGCGAGGCGCCCTTGCAGCCGAGCAGCCGGTGCGCCTCCAGCGCGATGCGCTTGCACGCCTCGGCGATCTCCTCGGGCACTTCGGCCGGGCAGACATGCTCGGTGAGCCCATCGGTATATTTGGCGTCGTAGTCGTAGAAGCCGCTCTTGGGCTTGAGTTCGGTCACGCCCAGCGCCGTATCGCCCAGCACCGCAGTGGTCAGTTCGCGCCCGCGGATGAAGGGCTCGGCGAGCAGCTCGTCGAATTCCTGCCACGGCCCCCGCGCGTCGCGCGCGATCGGATTGCCGTAATTGCCCTCGGCAGTGACGATCGCCACACCCACCGACGAGCCTTCGTTGACGGGCTTGAGCACATAGGGGCGCGGCAGCGGATCGCGCTCGTGCAGTTCCTCGGTACGCACCATCCGCCCGCCGGGCATCGGCACGCCATGCGGCACCAGCGCCTGCTTGGTGAGCTGCTTGTCGATCGCGATCACCGAAGTGACCAGCCCGGAATGCGTGTAGGGAACGCCCATCAGGTCGAGCATGCCCTGCACCGTACCGTCCTCGCCCGGCGTGCCGTGGAGCGCGTTGAACACCACGTCGGGCTTCAGCTCGGCGAGCCGCACCGCCACGTCATGCCCCATGTCGACACGCGAGACCTTGTGTCCCAGGCTCTCGAGCGCCTCCGCGACGCCGCTGCCCGACATCAGCGAAACCTCGCGCTCGGCCGACCAGCCGCCCATCAGGACCGCGACGTGCAACTGCTTCACTCGGCTACTCCAACTCTCTGAATCTCCCACTCCAGCTCCACGCCGGATTGGGCCTTCACCTTCGCCCGCACTTCCTCGCCCAGCGCCTCGATGTCGGCACTCGTCGCGCTGCCAAGGTTGAGCAGGAAGTTGCAATGCTTCTCGGAGACCTGCGCGTCACCGCGGCGCAAGCCCCGGCAGCCGGCCGCATCGACCAGCGCCCAGGCCTTGTGGCCCTCGGGGTTCTTGAAGGTCGATCCGCCGGTCTTCGATCGCAGCGGCTGCGATTCCTCGCGCGCGGCTGCGATGCGGTCCATCTCGGCCTGGATTGCCTGGGGATCGCCCTCCTCTCCGCGGAAGGTCGCGCTCACCACGATCGCGCCGGGGGGCAGCGCGCTGTGGCGATAGGTGTAGCCGAGGTCGTCGCGCGACAGGACCCGGCGCTCGCCGCTGCGCAGCACGACTTCGCTCTCGACGAGCACGTCGCTGGTCTCGCGGCCATAGGCGCCGCCATTCATCCGCACGAAGCCACCGACCGTGCCGGGGATCGAACGCAGGAACTCCACGCCCGCGATCCCCGCGTCGCGCGCCTTGGACGAAACCAGAATTCCCGAAGCACCACCGCCGCACTGGAGCGTGGTCGCGTCGACCTGCTCGACGGTGGCGAAGGCCTTGCCCAGCCGCACCACCACGCCGGGCACGCCGCCGTCGCGAACGATCATGTTCGAGCCCAGCCCCAGCCCCATCACGGGCACCGAGGGATCGAGCGCGTAGAGGAAATCGCTCAGGTCCTTGACGTCCGCCGGCTCGAACAGCCATTCCGCCGCGCCGCCGCTCTTGAACCATACGAGAGGCGCGAGCGGTGCGCCGTGCGTCAATTTTCCACGAACCGGAGGCAGCGCGTAACAGACGCTCACTTCCACCCCCAGAGGCCCGCCCATTGCTTCCACGCGGCGAGATTGGCCTCGGCGGCCTTCTGGCCGGCCTCCTGGAACTTCATCAGCTCGCGGCCGCCGTCGAGCATCTTCTGCGCAGCGTCCATCTGCGCCTTTTGCGCCCGCAGCATCTCGCGCTGCATTTCGAGGGCGGTGGAGAACCAATCGCTCATGCTGCAGCCTCCTCGCGCGCCGCCTCGATCGCGGGCGCAAGCCCGGCGGCCCATTTGGTGATGTCGCCCGCGCCCAGGCAGACGAGCAGGTCGCCCGGCCGCCCGACTTCGGCGATCGTGCGGGCGAGCGCATCGGCATCCGCGACGGACGCGACCGAGCGGTGCCCGCGACGCTTGACGTTTTCGACCAGCGCCTCGGCGTTCACCCCTTCGCGCGGCTCCTCGCCGGCGGCATAGACGGGGGTCACGAACACCATGTCGGCGTCGTTGAAGGCCTGGGCGAACTCGTCCATCAGATTGCCGAGACGCGAATAGCGGTGCGGCTGGACGACCGCGATCACGCGCCCCTCGGCGCTCTCGCGCGCGGCGGCGAGCACCGCGCGGATCTCGACCGGATGGTGGCCATAATCGTCGATCACGGTGATGCCGCCGGTCTCGCCCACCTTTGTGAAGCGGCGCTTGACCCCACCGAACTTAGCGAAGCCTTGCTGGATCGTCGCGTCGGGAATGCCGAGCTCCAGCGCCACGCCGATCGCGGCGAGCGCGTTCTGGACATTGTGCCGCCCCGGCATCGGCAGCTCGATGTTCTCGATCGAGCGCGTCGTGCCGTCGCGGTTGCGGATGATCGCCTCGAAGCGATTGCCGCCCGAAAATGGCGTGACGTTCACGCCGCGAACGTCCGCGCTGGCGGCGAAGCCATAGGTGACGAGCCGCCGGTCGCGCACGCGCGGGATGATCGCCTGCACTTCGGGGTGGTCGAGGCAGAGCAAGGCCGCGCCGTAGAAGGGCACGTTCTCGACGAACTCGACATAGGCGTCCTTGGCTCGGTCGAACGAGCCGTAATGGTCGAGATGCTCGGGATCGATGTTGGTCACCACTGCGATCGTGCCGTCGAGCCGCAGGAAGCTGCCGTCGCTCTCGTCGGCCTCCACCACCATCCAGTCGCTGTCGCCCAGCCGCGCGTTCGAGCCGTACTGGTTGATGATGCCGCCGTTGATCACGGTCGGGTCCACCCCGCCCGCGTCGAGCAGCGCCGCGACCATCGACGTGGTCGTGGTCTTGCCGTGCGTGCCCGCCACCGCGACGGTGGATTTAAGGCGCATCAGCTCGGCGAGCATCTCCGCGCGGCGCACCACCGGAATGCGGCGCTCGTAAGCGGCTTCGACCTCGGGATTGGTGCGCACGATCGCGGTGGAGACCACCACCACCGCTGCGTCTCCCAGATTCTCGGGCTTGTGGCCGATCGCCACCGGGATGCCACGGTCGCGCAGCCCCTGGACGACATAGCCCTCGGCGACGTCCGATCCCTGCACCTTGTAGCCGAGATTGTGCATCACCTCGGCGATGCCCGACATGCCGATCCCGCCGATGCCGACGAAATGGATGGTACCGATGTCGGTTGCGACACCCTTCATGCGTAAGCCGGCCTTCCCTGGGTTGCTGCCGCCCGGGCCTTCCCCACAGGGGCGGCCGGGGCGTTGATCGATTCGACGAGGTCCGCGAGGTCGCGGACGGCATAGGGGCGGCCGCAGCTGCGCGCGCGCGCCGCGGCAAGCGCCAGGCCCTCGGTCTCGAGGCCCAGCTTCTGCATCTGCTTGGCGAGCTCGGGCGCAGTAAAGGCGCGCTGCGCGATGGTGCGTGCGCCGCCCGCTTCGCTGATCTCACGGGCATTGGCGGTCTGGTGGTCGTCGGTCGCGGTCGGCAGCGGCACCAGGATCGCCGGGCGGCCGGCCGCAGTCAGCTCGGCGATGGTCGAGGCTCCTGCCCTTGCGATCACGACATGCGCCCAGGCGAGCCGCTCGGGCATGTCGGCCAGATAGGTGGCGATCTCGGCGGGGATCGAGTGCGCTGCGTATTTGGCGCGCACCGTGTCGATGTCCTCGACGCGCGCCTGGTGCGTAACCTGCAGCCGGCGGCGGAAATGGACCGGGAGCAGCGCGAGCCCGTCGGGCACCACCTGGCTCAGCACCGATGCGCCCTGGCTCCCGCCGGTGACAAGCACGCGGAAGATGCCGTCCTCGTCGAGCACGGGATAAGGCCGGTCGCGCAGCGCCAGCACTTCCTCGCGCACCGGATTGCCGATCAGGTGCGTCTTGGGTTCCCAGCCGGACTTGAGCCGCTCGACATGCTCATAAGAAGTGGCGATCGCGTCGACCTTGCCTGCGACCAGGCGATTGACGCGGCCGAGCACCGCGTTCTGCTCATGGACGATCGTCGGGATGCGCGCGCGGAAGGCGGCGAGCAGCGCGGGAAACGCCGGATAGCCGCCGAAGCCGATCACTGCCGCCGGGCGCCGCGCCTTGTAGAGCTTGAGCGCCATCGAGCGGCCCGCCAGCATCTTGCCGACTGCCCTGGCCATACCGATCGGTCCGCCGCCCAGCCTTCCCGCGGGGAGCACATGCGTCTCGACGCCCTCGAACAGCCCGGGGAAGCGCACGCCGCGGTCGTCGCTGATCAGCGCGACGTGATGGCCGCGCCGCGTCAGCTCTACCGCGAGCGCCGCCGCGGGCACCATATGCCCGCCGGTGCCCCCGGCTGCCAGAACGTAGCTGCGCGATTCGGTCATCCTTTGCTCCACCGGCCCGTGTAGGGAGAGCGCTTCAGATACGGGTTTCGTCGCGTGAAAGCGAGCAGCAGCCCGAAGCCGACCGAAAGCGCCACCATCGACGACCCGCCATAGCTGATGAACGGCAGCGTCATCCCCTTCGACGGCGCGATCCCGGTGTTCACGGCCATGTTGATCAGCGCCTGGATGCCGAATTGGGAAGCGAGGCCGGCAGCGGCGAGCAGGCGGAAGGCGTCCTCCTCGTCGAGCAGCTTCATGAAGACGCGGATCACGATCGCGGCATAGAGCATGACGATCACTGCGCAGGCGAGCAGCCCGAACTCCTCGCCGATCACAGAGAAGATATAGTCGGTATGCGCCTCGGGCAGGCGGAACTTCATCTGGCCGCTACCCGGCCCCGTTCCGGTCAGGCCGCCGCCGGTCAGCGTCGCATGCGCGGTCTCGATCTGGTAGCGATCGGCGAGCGCGGCCTCCTTGCTCGGGAAGAGGAAGTTGTTGATGCGCGTGTGCGCGGTATCATAGAAAAGATAGGCCGCCACGACGCCCGCCACCGCAGTGCCGCCGAGCCCTGCAATCGCAACCGGCGAAATCCCCGAGACGATCAGCAGGATCACCCAGACGGCGCCGAACACCATCGTCTGCCCGAAGTCCGGCTGGAGCATCAGCAGCACGGCGACCACCGCGGTGAGCGCGCCGGTGACGAACAGCACCGGCAGCTCGGGGTCCTTCGCGCGGAACGACAGGATCCAGGCGGTTGCGACGATGAAGAAGGGTTTCAGGAACTCCGATGGCTGCAGGTCGGAGAAGCCCAGGTTGATCCAGCGCTTCGCGCCGTTCACCTCGGCGCCCACCACGGGAACCAGCGCGAGCAGGAAAAGGAACACGCCCGCGCAGACCAGCGACAGCCGCCGCGCGGCGGTTTCGGGCAGCATCGAGACGGCGATCAGCACAGGCAGCGACACGCAGACCCAGACGAGCTGGCGCCAGAAATAATGCATCGCGGGCATCACGTGCGCCGCATCCGAGTAGCGCCGCGCCGCTGCCGGCGAAGCTGCCGCCACCGCCACCAGCCCGATCGCGATCAGGACGAGGACGAGCGTCAACAGCACGCGGTCGACCTCCCAGAACCACATGCCCGAACGCGAGGTATTGGAGCGCCCGAGTTGCTTGCTCACCCGGCGCTTGACCTCGCGGCCGATCGAATCGGCTTCGGCCGCGTCGTTCATCCGAGCGCCTCCACGGCATCGCGGAAGGCCTGGCCGCGGGCCTCATAGTCCTTGAACTGGTCGAAGGAGGCGCAGGCCGGCGAAAGCAGCACCGTCTCGCCGGGGCGCGCATTGGCGGCGGCGCTCTTCACTGCCGCCTCGAGCGTGCCCGAACGTTCGACCGGCATTTCCCCCTCCAGCAGCTTCGCGAACATCTCGCTCGCGTCGCCGATGGTATAAGCCTTCGCAACATGGGGGAAACCCGGACGGCAGGCGTCGAGGTCGTTTGTCTTGGCGAGCCCGCCGAGAATCCAGTGAATGCGTGGATAGGCGGAGAGCGCCGGCGCGGTGGAATCCGCATTGGTCGCCTTGCTGTCGTTGACGAACAGCACGCCGTTCTTCGTCGCCACGCGCTCCATGCGGTGGGGCAGGCCGGGGAAGGTCTCGAGCCCGCGATCGATCGCCTCGCGCGCGACGCCCAGCGCCTCGCATGCAGCGATCGCCGCGAGCGCGTTCTGCGCGTTGTGCGGCCCCTGCAGCGCAGGCCAGCGCGACTGGTCCATGCAAACGCCGGGAGCAATCTTGCTGAGATCCTCACTGCGGCCCGCCCGCGCGAGCTGCGCCGCGATCTCGTACGAAGGCGTGTCCCCGATCCCGATCACCGCGGCATGGCCCTTCGACTGCATCGCGAACAGCCGCGCCTTGGCGGCAGCATAGGCCGCGAACCCGTCATAGCGATCGAGATGATCGGGGGTGATGTTGAGCAGCACCGCGACGTCGCAGTCGAGACTGAAAGTCAGATCGACCTGGTAGCTCGAAAGCTCGAGCACATAGACCCCGCCCTCCGGCAGCGGATCGCGGCCGAGGATCGGCAGGCCGATATTGCCGCCGGCCAGGCTCGGCAGCCCCGAAGTGCGGCAGATATGGTCGATCAGCGCGGTGGTGGTCGATTTGCCGTTGGTGCCGGTGATGCCGACCACCTTGTGCGGTGGCAGATCGGCGCGCGCCTGCGCGAAGAGCTCGACATCGCCAATCACCGGAACGCCGAACGCCGCAGCATGAGCTGCAATCGGATGCTTGTTGAGCGGCACCCCGGGCGAAACGACGACGCCGGAGAAGCCGGAAAGGTCGATCTCCACCGGATCCGCAAAGTCCAAATCGACACGTGAGAGGTCGAGCGACAGTTCCTGAACGCGGTCTGCAGCCTCTTCACGGCGCGTATCGTTGGTATCCCAGGCAGTGACTTGCGCGCCCGCGGTTATGAGAGCGTCGACCGTCGCAAGCCCCGAGCGTGCCAGCCCGAGAACCGCGTAGCGTTTGCCGCGCCAGGCCTCGCTGGTGATCACCGGAGCTTGAGGGTCGAAAGCCCCGCGAGCGCGAGCACGAAGGCGATGATCCAGAAGCGGATCACGACCGTCGGCTCGGCCCAGCCGAGCTGCTCGAAATGATGGTGGATCGGCGCCATCCGGAACACGCGCTTGCCCGTCCGCTTGAAGAAGAAGACCTGGATGATCACGCTCATCGCCTCGACGACGAACAGGCCGCCGATGATGCCGAGCACCAGCTCATGGTGCGACGTGACGGCGATCGCGCCCAGCGCTCCGCCGAGCGCCAGGCTGCCGGTGTCGCCCATGAACACTGCCGCCGGGGGCGCATTGAACCACAGGAAGGCGAGCCCCGCCCCGATCATCGCGCCGCAGAAGATCGCAAGGTCGCCCGATCCCGGCACATGCGGGATGCCCAGGTACGTCGCAAAGCGCACGTTGCCGGTCAGGTACACGATCACCATGAACGCCAGGCTGGCGATGATCACCGGCATCGAGGCGAGCCCGTCGAGCCCGTCGGTGAGGTTCACTGCATTGCCGAACGCCACGATCGTGAAGGCGGCGAAGACGATGTAGAAATAGCCGAGATCCGGATGGATCCAGCTGAAGAAGGGCACGTAGAGCTCGGTGCCGCTGTGCTGGACGATGATCCAACTGGCGATGCCCGCGATCACGAACTCGCCGAGCAGACGCACGCGGCCCGAGACGCCCGCGGTGCTCGCCTTGCGCACCTTGTCATAGTCGTCGAGGAAACCGATCATGCCGAAGCCGAAGGTCACGAACATGCATGCCCAGACCATCGGGTTCGAAAGATCCATCCACAGCAGCAGCGAGATCATCAGCGAGCTGAGGATCATCAGCCCGCCCATCGTGGGCGTGCCGCGCTTGGCGAGATGAGTCTGCGGGCCGTCGGTGCGGATCGGCTGTCCCTTGCCCTGGCGCACGCGCAGCCAGCCGATGAAGCTCGGCCCCATCAGCAGCCCGAGCAGCAGCGCCGTCGTTACGGCCGCGCCGGTGCGGAAGGAGAGATAGCGGATAAGGTTCAGGGCTCCAGGGAAGCCCAGATATTCCGCGATCAGGTAGAGCATGATTGCCTTTCCGCCAGCGCCGCCACAAGCGTGGAGAGCCGCACGCCGTTCGAGCCTTTCACGAGAACCGCGTCGCCCGGCGCCAGCACGGCCTCGAGCCGTTCGCGCGCAGTCGCGGCGTCGGGCACATGGACGAAATCCACCCTGCCCTCAAGCGCATTCGCGAGCGCACCCATTGCTTCGCCGACGAGGATCGCATGCGATACGCCCGCCGCCTCGATCGGCTCAGCCAGCTCGGCATGGAAGCCATCCGAATGCTCGCCCAGCTCGCGCATCTCGCCCAGCACCACCAGGCGGCGCGCGTGCTCCTGCGCCAGCACCTTCAGCGTCGCACGCATCGAGGCGGGATTGGCGTTGTAGCTCTCGTCGATCACCAGCGCCTCGCCTTCCCCCACTCGCGTGAGGAAGCGCGCACCGCGGCCGGGCAGCCCGCCCATTTCGGCCAGCGCAAGGCCCGCCATCTCCAAGTCGCCGCCCACTGCATCGACCACAGCAAGGATGCCCATCGCGTTTGAAACCCAGTGCGCGCCTGGCTGGGCGATGGTGAAGCTCAGCTCGCGGTCGCCGAACCGCGCGGTGACGAAGGTACCGCCGGTGCGCGTGCGAATCGATTCGACCGCGCGGTAATCGGCCCCCTGCCCAAGCCCGAAGGTCACGACCTTCGCGGCGTGCGGCCGCGCGGCGGCGATCAGCCGATCCCGGTGGGGGCTGTCGAACGGCACGACGGCCGTACCGCCGGGCTCCAATCCCTGGAAGATCTCACCCTTGGCGTCGGCGATGGCTTCCTCGCTCGCGAAGAACCCCATGTGCGCCGGCGCGATCGTGGTGACCATCGCGACATGCGGGCGCACCAGCCGCGTGAGCTCCGCGAGTTCGCCGGCATGGTTCATCCCCATCTCGAACACGCCGAAGCGCGCCTCGCGCGGCATTCGTGCCAGGCTGAGCGGAACGCCGGTGTGGTTGTTGTAGCTCTTGACCGAACGATGCGCCGCGCCGGGCTCCATCCTGTCCAGCGCGGCGAACAGCGCTTCCTTGGTGCCGGTCTTGCCCACCGATCCGGTGACGCCGATCACCTTGCCCTGCATGCGCACCCGCGACGCCGCGCCGAGCGCGTTGAGCGCAGCCATGGTATCGTCGACCAGCACATGCGGATGCTCGACCGCCATCGAGACCACCGCGCCCCCCGCGCCTTGCGCAAAGGCCTGGTCGAGAAAGCGATGCCCGTCGGTCGTCTCGCCCTTGAGCGCGAGGAACAGGTCGCCGGGGCCGACTTCGCGCGAGTCGAAAGTGACGCCGGAGACAGTGAACTCCGTCGAGGCTGCGCCGCCGGTCGCGGAGGCGATCTCCGCGGAAGTCCAGAGGCTCACGCCGCGCACTCCCGCGCGACGGTCACATCGTCGAACGGCAGCACCATGTCTCCCACGATCTGCCCCTGCTCATGCCCCTTGCCGGCGATCAGCACGATGTCTTCGCTCCCGGCCATCTCAATCGCCGCGCGGATCGCGTCGCGACGGCCGCCAATGTCGAGCGCGCCCGGCGCACCCTTCAGCACTTCGGCGCGGATCGCGGCGGCATCCTCGCTGCGCGGATTGTCGTCAGTGACGATCACCACCTCGGCGCCCGCCGCGGCCGCCTGGCCCATCGGCTCGCGCTTGCCGCGGTCGCGGTCGCCGCCCGCGCCGAACACCAGGATCAGCCGCCCGCCGGTGTGCGGCTTCAGCGCGGCAATCGCAGCTTCGATCGCGTCGGGCGTGTGCGCATAGTCGACATAGACCGGCGCTCCGCTCCGGGCGATCACCGCCCGCTCGAGCCGCCCGCGCACCGGTTGGAGGCGGCCGAGGTTCGCGATCGTCGTCGCCACGTCGCCGCCGGTCGCGATCACCAGCCCCGCGGCAGTCAAGGCATTGGCAGCCTGATAGGCGCCGATCAGCGGCAGCATCACCTTGTGCGTGCCGCCCTCGGTCTCGATCGTGAGCCCCTGCCCCAGCAGCGTCGGCTCGCGCCCGACCAGCTTGAGCGTCGCGCCATGCTCGCCGACCGTGATCAGCCGGTTGCCGCGCATCCGGGCGAGTTCCTCGACCCGCGGCGCGTGCGGGTCGTCGGCCCAGACCACAGCGGTGCCGTCGGGATCGAGCACGTCCGCAAACAGGCGGAGCTTGGCGCAGAAATAGGCGGCCATGTCGCCGTGATAGTCGAGATGATCGCGGCTCAAGTTGGTGAACGCCGCCGCGCGCACCGGCAGCCCCTCGGTGCGATATTGCGACAGCCCGTGCGACGACGCCTCGAACGCGACATGCGTCACGCCCTCGCGCGCCAGCCCTGCTACATTGGACAGGAAGGTGACGATGTCGGGCGTGGTCAACCCCGTGGTCACGCGCTCGTCGGCCGTGGTGACGCCCAGCGTGCCGATCGACGCGGCGTGAAACCCCGCCATCCGCCAGAGCTGGCGAGTCATCTCGACGGTGGAGGTCTTGCCGTTGGTGCCGGTCACCGCCACTGCGGTCTCGGGAAAGGGCGCGAAGAATTGCGCCGCGAGTCGGGCGAAGCGCTCGCGCGGATTGTCCGCGGCAATGTGGAGCGCGCCTTCGACGACCGCCTCGGGGCGCGCGACGATCGCGACTGCACCTGCCTTGACCGCGTCGGGAATGAAGTCCTCGCCGTTGACCCGGGCGCCCTCGAACGCGCCGAAGATCGTCCCCGGCGCGACCTTTCGATGGTCGATCGCAAAGCCGGTGACGACAGCGGCCTGATCGCCGCCGGTCAGTGCACCCAGCCTCATTGCACGCCCTGCGCGGTCTGCGGCCCCTGCCAGATCAGCGGCAGGAGCTCGCTCTCGTCGATGTCGCGATTGTTGTCGGGAGCGACGCCGAGCAGCGTGCCGGTGCGGCTGACCACGCGGCTGACCACCGGAGCGGCGGTCCAGGCGGCCGTGGTGCGATATACCCCCAGCGCGGGGTTTGCCTTGGGCGAATCGAGCATGACCACCATGACATAGCGCGGCGCGTCGATCGGGAAAGCCGCCGCGAAGGTCGAGACGTTGCGATGCTTGTCGTAACCGCCCGCTACGGCCGCCTCGCCGGTGCCGGTCTTGCCCGCGATGCGATAGCCCGGCGCCTCGCCCTTGCGGCCCGTGCCCTTGAGCACGATCAGGCGCAGCAGCTGCCGCATCCGCGCGCTGGTCGATTCCTGCAGCACGCGCTGCCCGGCGGGCGCGTGCGCCGGATCGACCTTCAGCATCGTCGCGGGGCGCAGGATGCCGCCATTGACCAGCGCGGAATAGGCGCTCGCAAGATGCAGCGGCGTGACTGCGATGCCATGGCCATAGGCGGAGGTCATCACCGTAACGCGCGCCCAGAAGGTCGGCCACAACGGCCGCGCGCCGCCCAGCTCGATCGCCGGACGCCGATCGAAGCCCAGGCGCCGGAACATGCCCTGCAGCTTCTCGGCCCCTAGCTCGTCGGCGATGCGCGCAGTGGCGATGTTCGACGAATAGATCAGCGTCTCGGGGATGTTGAGCCAGCGGAACTGCTCGTCGCCGGGATCGTCGTTGATCGCGAAGCGGCCGATGTGGAGCGGCTTGGTGGCGTCGAACCGCCGCGCCATCGACGTGATCGTTCCCGAATCGATCGCTGCGGCCACGGCGATCGGCTTGAAGGTCGATCCCAGCTCATAGACGCTCTGGGTCACGTTGTTCGGCGGCGGCGAACCCTGCAGCGCATTGGGGTTGAAGCTCGGCAGCGAAGTCATCGCCAGCACTTCGCCGGTACGCACGTCGAGGATCACGCCGCCTGCGCCCCGTGCCTGAAGGTCGGTCATCGTCCGGCCGAGCTCGTTCTCCAGCGCCGCCTGGACGCGCGCGTCGATCGACAGCGCGACCGGCTGCCCGCGACGCGCCGGATCGCTCAGCTGGGAATCGAGCACCTTCTCCATGCCCGAGACGCCGTGCCCCTGACCGTCGAGGAAGCCGAGCACGTGCGCGGCCATGTTCGACTGGGGATAGAGCCGGTCGGGCTCGCGCTGGAATTCGATGGCGGGCTCGCCCAGCGCATTCACTGCGTTGACCAGCTCGGGCATCGCCCGGCGCTTCAGAAAGGCGAAATTGCCGCCCGAATTGAGCAGCGCATAATAGTGGCCGGCGTTCTGCTCGGGGATCAGCTCGGCGAGCTTCTGCGCGAGCGCGCCCTTGTCGCCGATCACCTGGTTCGGGTGAATGGCGATCGACCAGGCGTCGATGGTCCGCGCAAGCGGCGCGCCGTTGCGGTCGACGATGTCGCCGCGCGGCGGGATCAGCGTTGCGGCGATGTCGCGTGCCGTCGCCGGCTCGGCCCAGAGCGCGAGCAGCGCCAGCTTGCCGATCACCACCAGCATGCCGAAGCCGAACAGCAGCGACAGCACCATCAGCCGCAGCTGCGCGACGGCGACCAGCGCCTGCCGGGCTCCGCCCGATGCGCGTGCGCGCGCAGGCGGGGCGACGACGACGATCAACGGAGCGCCAGCTTCTCGCGCTTCGCCAGCTTCTCCAGGTCGTTGACCGTCGACGCGCTCAGCACGCCGTCGCCCACCATGGCGACTGCCCGGCGGTCAGCCTTCTTCATCAGCTTGCGAAGCTCCCCGTCCTGCTGCGCGACGGCCCTGGGGGCCTCGGCATCACGCGCGGCGCTCTGCACCGGCTGGGCGGCGGGAACCACTGCCGCAGCGACGGCCTGCACCGGAGTCGCGCCGGCCGGAACCACGAGCGACGCGGTCTGCACCTGCGCGCCCGCCGCCGACTCGTCGAGGCTCGCCAGCTGCGTCTCGCTCGCCAGGAACTGCTGCGGCGCCGGCGCGGCGAGCGCCAGCACCTCGCCGTTCCAGCGCTCCAGCTGGGCGAGGTTGGCGCGCGTGTTGAACTCGGTCTCGAGCTGGCGGATGTCGCGCTGCGCCTGGAGAATTGCCGATTTGGTCGCGTTGAGCTTCGCCTGCTCGGCCGCGCCATAGCTATTCACCATGTAACAGGCAGGCGCCACGATGACGCCGCACAGGAACCAACCCAGCCCCTCGAAGCGATGCATTGCCATCAGTCCACTCCTTCACTCGACCACGGCGCGGCCGCCGTCCGCCGCGCCACGCGCAGCGTCGCCGATCGCGCGCGCGGGTTACGCGCCACTTCCGCCTCGCCCGGGCGCACGGCCTTGGCGGGCGGCTCAAAACTGGGTTCCGCCCGCGGACCCACTGCGGGACGGTGTCGCGAACCGGCCGGCTCGCCGCCGCTGCGCTCGCGCAGGAAGCGTTTCACCATCCGGTCCTCGAGGCTGTGGAAGGTCACGACTGCCAGCCGGCCGCCGGGCCTGAGCACGCGCTCGGCCGCCGCCAGCCCTTCCGCCAGCTCGTCGAGCTCGCGGTTGAGATGGATGCGGATCGCCTGAAAGGTCCGGGTGGCCGGATCCTTCTTGTCGTGCGGCTTGTGCCCTAATGCCTTCCTAACCACGTTCGCCAGCTCGGAAGTCCGCTTAAGGGGTCGTGCGGAGACGATCGCCTTGGCGACACGGCGCGAACGCGGCTCCTCGCCATATTGGTAGAGCACGTCGGCGATCTCGCCCTCGTCGGCGGTGTTGAGCCATTCCTCGGCGCTCAGCCCCGACTGGCTCATCCGCATGTCGAGCGGCCCGTCGGCCATGAACGAGAAGCCACGCTCGGGCTGGTCGAGCTGCATCGACGAGACGCCGATATCCATGGTCACGCCGTCGACGGGCACGAGCCCGCGGTGCGCGAGTTCCTGCTCCATCCGGCTGAACGGCGCCTCGATCAGGATCAGCCGTCCGCCCGACGCGGCCACGATGGTTTGGCCGCCTTCGATCGCCTGGGGGTCGCGGTCGAAGGCGGCCACCTCGGCACCCCGCTCGAGGATCGCCTGAGTGTATCCGCCCGCGCCGAAGGTTGCGTCGACATGACGCTCGCCGGGCACGATGGCGAGCGCGTCGACCACTTCGTCGCGCAGCACGGGAATGTGGGGAGCGGAGCCGGTCACAGCTTCACTCCCTTCGACTGGCAGAGATATTCGCAGATCTCGCGCAGCATCGGGTCGGCATTGGGATCGCCCATCAGCCGCTCGGGCGCCCAGATGTCGAAGGTCTCGCCGCTGCCGTAGAACAGCGCCCACTTCTGGATGCCGGCCTTCATGCGGAAGAAGGGCGGGATCACGAAGCGGCCGCTGTCGTCGAACGGCGCCTTCTCGACCTGGCCGAAGGCGCGGCGCTTGGCGCGCAGGTCGACGTCCTGGCCGGCCTCGACTGCCTGCTGCTCGCGCCGATCGAGCCGGTCGTACTTCTCCTTGGACCAGCTCAGATCGTGCGCGGAGAGGCACGGATCCTCCGGATGGAGGCCCACGACGATCTGGCGGATATCGGAGTTGCGCTCGGCGGCGGCGCGCAGGTCTGCGGGAATGGCGACGCGACCCTTCTGGTCGACCGCCTGGAGCGCAAATCCCTCGAAGAGCTCCCTGTCCGCCACCAACCCGACCTCGAAAAGCCAGGCACGCCTTTCCCGCCGCCGGAATCGCGCTCGTCGCTGCGTCCAGCCTGTTGTTCTCACGGTGAAAAGGGCGTGCCCCCTTAGATTGCGTGTTTAACCACAAATCCCGACGGGACACAACGGGAGAGTTGGGGACAGAGCGGGAAATTCCCCCACTTAGCGCCATTTTACAAGCGTTTTCCCGTTACGAACTCTATCTGTTCTTTATATGGACTTCCACGCACTCGGGCGCGCAGCGGCATTCCGCGCGCGGGCCAATGGAATGGCGGCAAACTGGGGAACGACTCGGCCGCGATAGAGCGGCGAGCGGGATTACCGGAAGACGCGACCGCTCAGGTCAGCGTGCGGGTTCGGCGGCCTCGGTCTGATCGGTCTCGGCTGCGTCGGTGGAGGATGCGCTCGGCGCCGCGCCAAGCTCGGCGAGGGGCTCGTCCTTCGCCTTCTGCGTGGCGACACCGGCATCGCGGTCAGTCATATTGGCCACGACGGCCGCGTTGGGCGCACCCACCGCAGCCACCGGTTCGTCACGATTGGCCGAGGAGAGGATCGCGCTGGCGATTCCGATGAGCACAAGGACCAGCGCGAGACCGGTCATTCCGACGCGGACGCGCTGCATTGCCTGGGCTGAGTCTTGGTGCGATCCCGACTTCATCCTGTGGCATAAATGTAACGCCTCATCCCCGGCTTGTCGAGGGAAGCGTGGATTTTGTCCCTGGGGCGCATCGAAATTCAGCCTAACGCGCTCCCTTCCCTTTTGGGGAGGGGAGGATGAATGTCGATACAGCCCAGCCCCCGGCGCAAAATCTTGCCGCTTGCAAAATTGGATTTGGCCTGAAACAAATCGGGAACGCTCTTTCTCAATCTGAATATAATCGGCGTCTCGCGCGCACACGCACGCGCGCAGGCACGTACGCACGCGCATGCGCCCGCGTTGGGGTGTCCACTTTGTCCACTTCCGCCGTGTCCACTTCCGGCATCGCGCCGCCGGATCGGCCGATGGTCAGGCCCGCTCGAACCGCCGCGATAGTGTGACCTTGGTGTGACCTTTGATCGCGCAGGATGCGCGGGGCGGCGCGATAGCGTAACGCGCCTCCCTCCCCGAAAGTAGGGGGATGAATGTCGATACAACCTAGGCGGTGGCGAGCCACTCCGGAACCGGCAGGGCTTTGGTGCGCAGCCACTCGGCATTGTAGAGCGTCGAGAGGTAGCGGAAGCCAGTGTCGGCAAGGATCGTCACGATCCGCTTGCCCGGCCCCAGCTCGCGTGCGAGCCGCACCGCGCCGGCGACGTTGATGCCCGACGAAAGGCCCAGGCACAGCCCCTCCTCCGCGAGCAGCCTGCGGACCCATTCGAGTCCCTCCTCGTCGGAAATGCGGAACTGGGTGTCGACCGGCGCGCCTTCCAGGTTGCCGGTGATCCGCCCCTGCCCGATCCCCTCGGCCACGGACGAGCCTTCGGACTTCAGCTCGCCATGCGCATAATATTCGTAGAGCGCCGCGCCATGCGGGTCGCTGAGCGCGACGCACACCTTCTCGTCCTTGGCTTTGAGGCCCAGCCCGACGCCGGCGAAGGTCCCGCCGGTGCCCACCGCGCAGGTGAAGCCGTCGACCCGGCCTTCCATCTGCGACCAGATCTCCTCGGCGGTGCCAGCGATATGCGCGCGCCGGTTGGCGATATTGTCGAACTGGTTGGCCCAGATCGCGTTCGGCGTCTCCTCGGCGATGCGGCGCGAGGTGTGCACGAAGTGGCCGGGATTCGAATAGGGCGCCGCGGGCACCAGCACGAGCTCGGCACCGAGCGCGCGCAGCGTGTCCATTTTCTCGCGGCTCTGCGTCTCGGGCATCACGATGATCGTCTTGTAGCCCTTGGCATTGGCGACCAGCGCCAGGCCGATGCCGGTGTTGCCGGCGGTGCCTTCGACGATCGTGCCGCCCGGCGCGATCAGCCCGCGCTCCTCGGCATCCTGGACGATGAAGAGCGCCGCGCGGTCCTTCACCGAGGCGCCGGGATTGGCGAACTCGCATTTGCCGAAGATCTCGCAGCCGGTCGCTTCGCTCGGCCCCTTGAGGCGAACAAGCGGAGTATTGCCGATGAGCGCCAGCGTGTCGGGTGTCACATGCATGCGCGCTAGATAGGGGCGTCGCGGGGCGAACCGCAAGCAAGTGAAACTATGCGGCGACGCCCGCCTGCTTGAGATGCGGCCCTAGCCGGCCGCTCAGCCACAGGAAGAACATGCGATAGTCGGAAAAGAGCGACCAGAGCGGATAGGTGAAAGTCGCCGGCCGGTTCTTCTCGACGCCGAAATGCGCGGCCCAGGCGAAGCCATATCCGGCGAGCGGGATCAGCAGCCACCACCAGCCGCCCTGCGTCAGCGCAAGCGCCAGGAACACGAAAGTGAGCGCAGTCCCGACATAATGCAGCCGCCGCGTCTCCGGCTTCGCGTGCTCCTGGAGATAATAGGGCCAGAAATCGGCATAGCGGGTGATGGTACGCGCCATGACGGGAGGCTATCGCAGCCGGATGGCCGACCGCAAGCACTCCTTTCCCCCGGTAGTGGACGCACGCGTACGCCTGCTCGTGCTCGGCTCGCTGCCGGGCGAGCGCTCCCTGGCCGAGCGGCGCTATTATGCGCATCCGCAGAACCAGTTCTGGCGTTTGATGTCGCCGGTCGCCGGCCAGGAACTCGCGCCGCTCCCCTATGAGGCGAGGCTGGCCGCACTGCTGGCTGCGCATGTCGGGCTGTGGGACGTCGTCGCCAGCGCGACGCGTACCGGCAGCGCCGACGCGACGATCCGCGACATCCAAGGCCATGATGTCGCCGCCCTCGCCGCCACGCTGCCCGAGCTGCGGGCGATCGCCTTCAACGGCGGCACTGCGCTCCGGCACGGGCTGAAGCAGCTGGGAACGGCGGCGCAGCGCTACGAGATCGTCGCCCTGCCCTCGAGCAGCCCGCTCCATACTGTGGGCCTAACCGCCAAGCTGCCCGCCTGGGAGGCGCTGGGAACCTATTTGCGCTGACCCGCCTGGTCAGCCGGTGACGTTCGCGGCCTCGTCGGCGGGTTCGCCTTCGCCGCGTTGCTGCCCGCAGCCCGCGAAGGTGCGCCCGCCGATCCGGACTTCGGCGGTGAGCGGGAGTCGGTCCGCCCCGCACGCAGCCGCGACGAGCGTTATCGTCACCGGATCCCCGTCGGGGGTCTTGGTGGAATAAGAGGCGCGAGTGCGCTCCGCCCTCGGGCTCACTGGATAGAAGTCGACCGGCGCGCGCCCCGGCGCGTCCGCGAAGGTGATCCGGCCGGGAGCGATCGCCATTCGCCACGAGCCGCCGGCCCCTTGCAGATCTACCGGCCGCGACAGATCCACGGCGCCGAGCATCGGCCCATGCGGCAGCTCCACCACCTCATTTGCTGCCGCGTTCTCGCTTTCATCCTCCGCCGAGCCGCAGCCGGCGAGCAGGAGCACACATGCCATCGAAAGCGCGCGCATCGCCATCTTTTCCATGAACGTCGCATGCTGCCGCGCGCCTGGCGGGTCAAGACGGGACAAATCTGCGCCGCAATGCGGCAGAAATCTGACCTCAGTCGTATTCCTGAAATGAATTTGGGCCAACGACTCGCGATCTTTAGGCCAAGGGCGCAAGGATTCGATAATTTCGCTGCGCCGCACAACAACAATGTTACCTTATCACACGAATCGACTTGACGATCGTTAACGTCTGAGGAAAAGCAGCGTCCGCTATGAAGAACACCCCCGTTTATGTCGCCGCTCTTGCGCTCCTGTCGCTGACCGCCTGCGAGAGCAAGCCCGAGGAAGTCAGCTCGACTGCGCCCGATCCCATGGCGTCGCAGCTCGCCAACGCCGCTCCCGTCGAGCTGCCGCCGGCGATCTCGTCGACCGCTACGCTGCGTTGCGGCGACAATAGCCTGGTCTTCGTCGACTTCTTCCAGGGCAACAAGCAGGTCCAGCTCCGCACCGAGAAGGGCGGCAAGGCGACCATGCTCAAGGCTGCAGCCGAAGGCGGTCCGTTCGAAGCCGATGGCGGCTACAAGCTGACCGGCACGCCGAAGAGCGTGAACGTCACGCTGCCGGGCAAGGGTTCCAAGACCTGCCACGTCTGATCTCCGGATAAATATCCTGCAATCCCAAGGGCCGGCGGGCATTTCCGCCGGCCCTTTTTCGTGGCAGCGTGCGTTATGGCCCCGAGACAGCACCGATGAGCCACCGCATCTCCCCCCAGCTGGACCTGGACCCCGATCTGGTGCTGCGCGCCTATGCGATGGGCGTGTTCCCCATGGCGGACGACCGCCGCGCCGCCAGCGTCTATTGGGTCGAGCCGAAATTGCGCGGCATCCTGCCGCTCGACGACTTTCATCTCTCGCGCTCGCTCAGGAAGACGATCCTGTCGGACCGCTTCCGCGTGACCACGGACAAGGCCTTCCACGAGATCGTGCAGCTCTGCGCCGAGTCGGCGCCCGATCGGCCCGACACCTGGATCAACGGTCCGATCGAACGCGTCTTCATCGAGCTCCACCGCCGCGGCTTCGCGCACTCGATCGAGTGCTGGGACGGCGACCGACTGGCAGGCGGGCTCTACGGCCTGGCGCTGGGCCGCGCCTTCTTCGGCGAATCGATGGTGACGCGGGTACGCGACGCATCCAAGGTCGCCTTCGCGCATCTGGTGGCCCGGCTGAAGGCAGGCGGCTTCACGCTACTCGACTGCCAGTTCCAGACCGATCATCTCGCCTCGCTCGGCGCGGTCGAGATCCCGCGTGACGATTACGTCGCGTTGCTGGACGGCGCGCTGGGCGACTCGGCCGCCGGGCTTTCCGCAGGCGCCCCTTCGGTGGCAGGCGACTGGCTGGCGCTCGATCGATTGCCGCCGATTCCGCCTGCCCCGCCCGCGGAAGGCGCCGGAACCGTGTCGGGCCCGCTGTCACGGAAGGTCATCGCGCAGCTCTTGACCCACACGTCGTAGATCGGGTGCTGCACCACGTTGAGCGCGGGGCGCTCCTTGAAGAGCCAGCCCGAGAAGACGCGGTGCCACTTCTTGTCGAGCTCGAGCACGTCGACCTGCACGAAGGCGCCGGTGAGCTGATCGGCTTCCCACGGCGCGGTGCGGTCGCATGCGCGCAGCCGCACGATCACGTCGCCCAGCCGCCCGGCCTGGCCCGGCCGGAGCTTGAACTCGCGCGCTTCGCCGTTGCGCTTGTTCAGCAGGCCGAGCACCGCCTCGCGCTCGTTCATCGGCGTCGCGGCGGCGTTGAGCGTGCTGCCGTCGGGGCCGGTCGTCACCAGCTCGGCCCCGCCCTCGGTCTTCGCGCCCGGGGCGGCATCGGCGATGACGATGTCGTCGGCACTGTTGTTGGCAGGCGAATCGCCGCCCGAGCATGCGCCGAGCGCCAGCACCAACAGCGCCGCCACGGCATGCCCGGCGCGCAGGCTCATGCGTCGGGAGTCCAGGCCTCGTAATCCCCGGTGGAGCGGATGCGGTGGCCGCCCGCCTCGAGCGCGCCGGGCGGGCGATAGGCCAGCCGCGTGCCGGTCTGGTTCGGCTCCCACGGCTTCTCCCAGGTCCGCTGCGGCGGCAGCGCGCGATCGGGCACGTCGTCGATCTGGTGGTGCAGCCAGCTGAACCATTCGGGGGCGATCCGGCTCGCGTCGTTCGAGCCGTTGTAGATCACCCAGCGGCGCGTGAGCCCGTTGGGATCCTTGCCGCCCTCGTAATAGACGTTGCCGAGTTCGTCCTCGCCCACCTGCGTCTTGCCGCGCAGGCCGAACCAGGTGCCAAGCGTGGCGCCGTTCCACCACGTGAAGGGATTGAGATTGAGGCCCATGGCCGCCGATTAGCGGCACGCGGGAACGAGGGCAATCGCTATCCTGCCCCGATCAGCGCAGCTGCCACGTCACCTTGTCGCCCGGCGCGATGCCGAGCTCGGCAGCCTTGCCGCCGTTGATCTCGAGCACCGCGCTCACCGGCTCGCCCGAGCGCAGCGTCTTTTCGGAGAAAGGCACGGCGTTGGCGGCGATCGTCGCGATCGTGCCGTCGGGCCGGATGAAGAGGATGTCGAGCGGGCTCGGCGTGTTCTTCATCCAGAAGCTCGCCTCGCGCGGGCCACCGCCCTCGGCCGGATAAGGCGTGAAGAGCATGCCGCCGTCGGGCGGCAGGTTGGTGCGGTACATCAGCCCGCGCTCCTGCTCCTCGACGGTGCGGGCGATCTCGACATTGAACTGCCGGGCCCCCGAACGAGTCTGGATCGTCACCAGCGCCCTGGGCGCCGCCACCTGGGCCGCAGCCTTGGAGGCCGACTCCTGCGCCGTCGCTCCGCCCGCGCACGCACCCGAGACAAGCAACGCCGCGGCGGCAACCGCCGCTCGCACACCACGCAACACGATCATCGTCTCAGCAGGTCCTTTCGACCGCCACTGCGAGCGGCCCCTTGTCGCCGTCGACGATGCGGGCGCGGAGCGGTTGACCGGGCTCGACGTCCTCGATCTCTCCGCGCCGCAGCGTCTCCATGTGCACGAATATATCGGCGGAGTCCGACCCGCGCACGAGGAATCCATAGCCCTTGAGACGATTGAACCATTTTACGGTGACCGGCTCGAACGGCCCGGCCGAGGCGATCAGCTTGAGCCGGTCGGCACGTTCTCCCGGGCGCTTCGGCGGCTCGATGGCTTCGCTGAGATCGATCGAGCGGATTTCCTTGGCCTGGAGCCCCCGCTGGCGCTTCACTGCGACGCATTCGACTCGCGCGCCCTCGGGGAGGCTGCGCCGGCCATGCTCCTGGAGCACGGTGAAGTGAATCAATATGTCGCCTACCGACACATCATCCGCGACAAGAAAGCCGAATCCCCGCGTGACGTCGAACCATTTGACGACGCCCCAATGGACCTGCTCTTCCGATGCCGCATCGGCACCGCTGCCTTCACTCTCCATTTGCGCGACCGCGTAATCGTCGGACGCAAGCTGTGGGTCAGCACGCATTTTCTTTACCCCCAAGCCCGCGACTTTATCACAGCATTTCGCGGAATGGGAAATTGGTTTGTAACATTCGACACGGGCTCAGTCCCGCTCAGAGACAATAAGGAAATCAACGTCTTCCCCCGGCGCCATATGGACGATCGCGCGCGCGAGTCCGATCGGATGACCCGCGCGCAGCATCGCGGCCAGCTGCTTTTCGCGCAGCGGCCGATCGGCTGGATCGCGTGCGTAAGGGCCGATCCGCTTGCGCCGCGCAAAGGCCAGCGCGCTGGCTCCGGCGCGCGCCTCCACGTCCGGAGCCAGCGCCGCCGCATCCTCCCCGTCGACGCCCGCATGGCGCAGCGCTTCGGAGACTCGCCTGGCGCCCAGCCCGCGCCGCGCCATCGCCCCCGCGCGCGCTTCGGCAAAGGCGCGGTCGTCGACATAGCCCAGCTCGGCCATCCGCTCCGCCAGCGCCGCCGTCTCGGGCGCGGCCTCCCCCGCCCAGCCGCGCTCGCGGATTTTGCGCTCCAGATAGGCCGCCAACCGGGCCCTTGTGGTTGCGAAGCGCTCGACGTAACGGAGCGCCAGACGCTCCAGGTCGGCACGGTCCAGGGGGGAAAGCGGGCGGCGGGAACGAGCCATGCGCCATGATTGTGCCACACTGGCAACCGAATTTGAACGATAGTGCGTAGCAGAGCCGACGCGTTTTGATGCGTTGTGGGGGCACAACGGCCTGTTACCTCACAGGGGCACGAGAATAAGAATGACATTGGAAGAAACGGGATCGCACGAAACTATCGCCGCGGGGACCACGCCCGTCCCGACGGCGACCGAGGACAGCCTGCCGCGCCGCTTTGCGGACTTCGCGACGCTGGGCGATGCGCTCGACTATGCGGCGACAGGCAAGCGCGGGCTCAATTTCCATGACGCCCGCGGCAATCTGCTGCGTCCCTATCCCTTTTCCGAGCTGCGCCGCGACGCGCTGGATCAGGCGCGCCGCCTCATCGCGGCGGGCGTGAAGCCCGAGGACCGCATCGCGCTGATCGCCGAGACGGGGCCGGAATTCGCTTCGCTCTTCTTCGGCGTGGTCTATGCCGGCGCTTGGCCGGTGCCGCTGCCGCTGCCCACCAGCTTCGGCGGCGCGCAGAGCTACATCGACCAGCTCCACGTCCAGCTGCAGAGCTGCGATCCGTCGATGCTGATCTTCCCGCCCGAGATCGGCGCGATGTGCGCCGAAGCGGCGCGGATCTCGAACGTGCAGGCGATCGACTGGTCCGAGTTCGGCCAGCGCCCCGCGCCCGAGACGCAGCTTCCCGAGGCGAAGACCGACGACATCGCCTATCTGCAATATTCGAGCGGCTCGACTCGCTTCCCGCACGGCGTCGCGATCACGCACCACGCGCTGCTCAACAATCTCTCCGCGCACAGCCACGGCATGCAGCTCGAGCCCAGCGACCGCTGCGTCTCCTGGCTGCCCTGGTACCATGACATGGGGCTGGTCGGCTGCTTCCTCTCGGTCGTCGCCAACCAGGTGTCGACCGACTATCTGAAGACCGAGGATTTCGCGCGGCGCCCGCTCGCCTGGCTCGACATGATCAGCCGCAACCAGGGCACCACCCTCTCCTATTCGCCGACCTTCGGCTACGACATCTGCGCGCGCCGCATGTCGAGCCAGACCAAGGCGAGCGAGCGCTTCGATCTGTCGCGCTGGCGCGTCGCCGGCAACGGCGCCGACATGATCCGCCCGGACGTGATGCAGTCGTTCGTCGACGCCTTCGCCGATGCCGGATTCAAGGCCACTGCGTTCCTGCCGAGCTACGGCCTGGCCGAGGCGACGCTGGCGGTCTCGATCATGCCCCCGGGTGAAGGCATCCAGGTCGAGCTGGTCGAGGAGACCCAGCTCTCCGGCGGCAGCCACGGCGCCAATCGCCCGCAGCGTTTCCGCGCGATCGTGAACTGCGGCAAGCCGGTCAAGGACATGGAAGTCGAGGTCCGCGAGGAGGACGGCACGCCGCTTCCCGAGAAAGCGATCGGCAAGGTCTGGTGCCGCGGCCCGAGCGTGATGGTGGGCTATTTCCGCGATCCCGAATCGACTGCCGCATGCATGAAGGACGGCTGGCTCGACACCGGCGATATGGGTTATATCTCAGAGGGTTATGTCTATATCGTCGGCCGGGCGAAGGACATGATCATCATCAACGGCAAGAACCACTGGCCCCAGGACATCGAATGGGCGGTGGAGCAGCTGCCGGCGTTCAAGCAGGGCGATGTCGCGGCCTTCGCGATCACCACCCCTGGCGGCGAGGAAACCCCGGCGGTGCTCGTCCAGTGCCGCACCTCGGATGAGGCCGAGCGCGTCCGCCTGCGCGACGAGATCCGCGAGCGCGTCCGCTCGGTGACCGGCATGAACTGCGTGATCGAGCTCGTGCCCCCGCGCACGCTGCCGCGCACCAGCTCGGGCAAGCTCAGCCGCGCCAAGGCACGCAACCTCTACCTCGCCGGCGAGATCAAGCCCTACGACATCGCGGCGTGAACCGCCTTCCCCTACGGGGGAAGGAATTCGCCGAAATCGTTTCGATCGGGCGCCGGTTCTAACCTCTCGCTAACCAGCGGGGGCTAGACTCCGCGCGTGACCAGCCAGACGACATCCCAATTCGCCCGGCCGCGCATCGATGCGCGCGCGCTCCTCGGGCTCTACGATCCCGCCGATACGACGGATTGGGGGCCGATTCGCGCCGCGCAGCTCCACGCCGGCCGACAGCTCGCGCTATTCATGCTGGCGGCAAACCTGATCGGTGCCTCGCTCGTCACGCTCATCCTGGCACCGCTGGTGCCGCTGTGGCAGCTCGCCAGCTGGGGCGCGCTCGTCGCGGCGGTGGCGTGCGCAGTCGCCTTCCGTCGCCTGTCGAAGCGGCACCGCGACGCCGTCATCGCCTCGCTCAAGGATGTTCGCGACACCGGCCTGGACGGCATCGGGTTGGGCCTGGTCTGGTCGATCCTGCCGCTCGCCTTCGGCCGCATGGTCGATCCGGGCGCGGCGCTGGGGCTGTGGATCGTGCTGTCGGTGCTGATGACCGCATCGGCCGTAGCCATGGCCGCGCTGCCGCTGGCCACGATTGTGTTCGTGTCGATCCTGGGTATCGCGATTACCACGACGCTGGCCTTGATCGCGACGCCGGTGATGGCGGCGGCATCGGCGCTGTTCACACTGCTGCTCGCGATCGCCACCTTCGGTCGCGGCAAGGCACTGGTGGTGATTCGCGCCAACGAGATCGCGCTGGCCGAACGCGACGAGACCGTGAGCCTGCTGCTGCGCGAGTTCGAGGATTCGGGCGCCGACTGGCTGTGGGAAATCGATGCCCAGCGTCGCGTGATCCGTGCCAACCCTCGCTTCGCGGTCTCGGTGGGCGCCGACCCCAAGACGATCAACGGCACGGCCTTCTTGCAGATCCTGGCCGGCCCGACGTGGGAATCGGGCAATTTCGCGCCGGCGCTGCGCACGCTCGCCGAGAAGCTCAAGCAGCGCGAGCCGTTCAGCGATCTGCTGCTCCCGGTCTATGTCAACGGCGAGGAGCGGTGGTGGGAAATGTCCGCTTCCCCGCGCTTCGACGAACGCGGCGCCTTCGTCGGCTTCCGCGGCGTCGGCTCGGACGTCACCGAGCAGCGCAAGTCGCAGGACCAGATCAGCAAGATGGCGCGGTTCGACACGCTCACCGGCCTGCCCAATCGCCTGCTGATCAACGAGGCGCTGATGCGCGCCATGGCCGACGCCGAGAAATGGAGCTCGCGCTGCGCGTTCATGATGATCGACTTGGATCGCTTCAAGGCGGTCAACGACACGCTCGGCCATCCCGTGGGCGACCGGCTGCTCGGCCGCGTCTCCGAGCGGCTCCAGCTGCTGATGACCGACAATGAGATGATCGGCCGGCTGGGCGGCGACGAGTTCGCCGTCGTGGTGCGCGACGCGACCGACACCGCGCGAATCGAGCGGCTGGCGCAAACGATCATCGAGACGCTGTCGCAGCCCTATGAGGTCGACGCGCACACGCTCTACATCGGCGCGTCGGTCGGCGTGGCGATCGGCCCGCGCGACGGTCGGACCGCCGAGATGCTGATCCGTTCGGCCGACCTCGCGCTCTATCGGTCGAAGGATGCCGGCGGCGGCGTCTTCCACGCCTATGAGCCGCAACTCCACATGGCGGCAGAGGAGCGGCGCGTGCTCGAGATCGCGCTGCGCAACGCCGTCGAGAACGGCCAGCTCCACCTGGTCTATCAGCCGGTCGTCAATGCCGCGACGGGCGCGCTCACCGGCTTCGAGGCGCTGCTGCGCTGGACGCACCCGGAATTCGGCAATGTCTCGCCTGCCAAGTTCGTGCCGCTGGCCGAGGAAGCGCGGCTGATCGCGCCGATCGGCGAATGGGTGCTCCGTACCGCCTGCGACGAGGCCGCGCGTTGGGACGTGCCCGCGCGAGTCGCAGTCAACGTCAGTCCCGAGCAGCTCCACAATCCGGCATTCGTGAGCGTCGTCGCGCAGGCGCTGGTCCAGTCCGGCCTTCCCCCCGAACGGCTCGAGCTCGAAGTCACCGAGAGCGTGTTCATGCGCGAGGGCACTGCCGCGGTGCAGGTGCTCGAGAAGATCATGGACCTCGGCGTGCGGCTGAGCCTCGACGATTTCGGCACCGGCTATTCGTCGCTCGGCTATCTCGCGCACACGCGCTTCAGCTCGATCAAGATCGACCGCAGCTTCGTCCAGGACGCCTCGCGGGGCACCAAGGAAGCGATCGCGATCATCCGCGCGGTCGTCGCCTTGGCCGACAGCCTGGGCATGGCGACCACCGCCGAAGGGGTCGAGACCGAGGAAGAGCACATCATGGTGCAGCAGCTCGGCTGCACCAAGGTGCAGGGCTATTATTTCGGCCGGCCGCTTCCGGTGGAGGAAGCCCGCGCGCTCACGCTGCGCCCGACGGGCAGCACCGCCGCCGCCTGACGTCGGCGGCGCACGACGCGGAATTCCACGCGAAGATCGCGATCCGCCGCGCGAGCGCTTGCTTTCCTGCGCGACAGAAAATAGGAGCGGTGGCCGCACAGGGGCGTAGCTCAGCTGGTTAGAGCGTCGGTCTCCAAAACCGAAGGCCCTCGGTTCGAATCCGAGCGCCCCTGCCATCGCGACGCGGAAAGCACACAGGGGCCGCGGTTCCAGCCACCCAAGCCCGGGGGACGCATGTTTCGCCCAATGTACGACTGGGTGCTGCGCCTTGCGCACCACCGCCACGCGCTTCGCAGCCTCGCCATCGTCTCCTTCGCCGAAAGCAGCTTCTTCCCCATCCCGCCCGACGTGATGGTGGTGCCGATGGTGCTCGCACGCCGCGACCGCGCCTGGCTGATCGCCGGCGTGTGCACGCTCTTCTCGGTGCTGGGTGCGATGCTGGGCTATGCCATCGGCTATTATCTGCTCGAGAGCGTCGGCGAGTGGCTGATCCGGCTCTACCACATGGAGGACAAGGTCGGGCAGTTCCAGGAGATGTACGGCCATTACGGCGCCGCGATCATCCTGCTGAAGGGCCTCACCCCGATCCCGTTCAAGCTCGTCACGATCGCGAGCGGCATCGCGCACTTCAACTTCCCGCTGTTCGTGCTGCTGGCGGCGATCACTCGCGGTGCGCGCTTCTTCATCATCGCCGCGCTGCTCAAGCGTTTCGGCGAGCCGGTCCAGGCCTTCATCGAGGAGCGCTTGAACCTCTTCGCCTGGGGTTTCCTGATCCTGCTGATCGGCGGATTCGCGGCAGTCGCATACCTCTGAGTGCGGCGCTTGCCTTGCCCGGGCTTCGTCGCTAGATAGCTGACCCATTCCGACAGCGGTGATGGAACGCGCCGGTCCCTTGCTAGGGAGCGGCAGCGGACCTATGCCCCGCTTCGGCAAAACCGTTTTTCATGCGAGGCGAGCCGCCGTGGCGAAGACCAGTCCGATGCAGTTCATCAACCAGGTGCGGGCCGAGACCGGCAAGATCACCTGGCCGACGCGCAAGGAGACGATCATGACCGGCATCATGGTGCTGATCATGGCGAGCCTGCTCGGCGTCTTCTTCCTGGGCGTGGACGCGATCTTCGATGCGATCGTGCGCTTCCTGCTCAGCCTCGCCCGATAAGAACAGAACAAGGGACAGACAATGGCGCGCTGGTACATCATCCACGCCTACTCGGGCTTCGAGGGCAAGGTCCGCGACCAGATCCTGGCCGACGCGACCCGCATGGGGCTCGACCGTCTCGTCGAGGCCGTCGAGGTGCCGACCGAGACGGTGACCGAGGTCCGCCGCGGCAAGAAGATCCAGTCCGAGCGCAAGTTCTTCCCGGGCTATGTCCTCGCCAAGCTCGAGATGAACGACGACGTTTATCACCTCGTGAAAAACACCCCGAAGGTGACGGGCTTCCTGGGCTCGTCGGGCAAGCCGCAGCCGATCAGCGAGGCCGAGGCCGCGCGCATCCTCAACACCAAGGACGAGGCCGCCTCCGCCGCGCCCAAGACCAAGGTCAAGGTCGATTACGACATCGGCGACACGGTGAAGGTGACCAGCGGCAACTTCGCGACCTTCACCGGCGTGGTCGAGGAGCTCGACTACGACAAGAGCCGCGTGAAGGTCTCGATCTCGATCTTCGGCCGCGCCACCCCGCTGGAGCTGGGGTTCGAGGACGTCGAACGCGTGAAGTGATTGCTCGCAAGAGATTGGGTTTCGAGAGGCCGGGGCGGAGACGCTCCGGCCTTTCTGCTTTTGGGACGATCGCCCACCCTTCGCGGCAACCGCGGAAACATCCAATGCCGGAATATGCGCTATGGGCCGGCGTTCGCATCCAAATGACGCGGTGCGCGTTGGGATCGAATCACGATCTTGGGGGGAGGAATGGACGTAAATTCAGGCGAGGACCTGACCGACATATTCCCCGGCTCCAGCGAGATGGCCGGGGTCATGCGGCGCCATGATTGGTCGTCTTCGCCGCTCGGCGATCCGCGGCAATGGTCGGATGCGCTGAAGATCCCGATGCGGATGCTGCTGACGTCGCGTTTCGAGATGTGGCTCGGCTGGGGCCCTGACCTGTGCTTCTTTTACAACGACGCCTACATCCCGACGCTCGGCCTCAAACACCCCGCCATGTTCGGGCGGCCCTTCCGCGAGGTCTGGTCCGAAATCTACGACGAACTAACCGACCAGGTGGAGAGCGTCTGGGCCGGAGAGGCGACCTGGAACAAGGCGTTGCGCCTTCTGCTCGAGCGCAACGGATATCCGGAAGAGACCTATCACAGCTTTTCGTACAGCCCGCTGCACGAGGCCGACGGCTCGGTCGGGGGGTTGCTCTGCATCGTCACCGAGGAAACCGAGAAGGTCATCACCGAGCGGCGGCTGGAAACGTTGCGGCATTTGGGTGCGGCATTGGTGGGCGCCGCCGACACCTCGATGATCCTGGACGCCGCACGGTCTGTGTTCGCCGCCAATCGCCGCGACTTCCCCTTTGCCGCCCTGCGATTGCTCGACGACGAGCATCCGGACGACACCGCTTACGCGACCGACCCGTCGCTGATTCCGGCCATCGACGCCATTTCGGGGTTCGACGCCGATCCCGCGGGAACGCTCCTAACCCTGCCCGAGGACCATCCTTGGCCGACCGGCGACTGGGACCGGGCACCGCGCCAAGCCATTGCGATAGCGGTACCGGGCCCGGTGGGCGAGGCGCCGCTGGGAACGCTCGTGCTCGGCCTCAATCCCTATCGCCCCGACGATCCGGACGTCCTGAACATCGCGCGGCTGATCTCGGCGCAGTTCAGCGGCGCGCTGGCCAATGTCACCGAGCGGCGCCTGGCCGAACAGGCGCTGAGCGAAAGCGAAAAGCAGTTCCGTCACCTGGTCCAGGGCGTGACGGACTATGCCATCTACATGATCGATCTCGAAGGGCACGTCTCGAGCTGGAACGAAGGCGCGCGCCGCATCAAGGGTTACGAGCCCGAGGAGATCATTGGCGAGCATTTCTCTCGCTTCTACACCGAGGAGGACCGAGCCCGCGGCGAGCCGGCCCACGCGCTGGAGACAGCACGACGCGAGGGCCGCTTCCTTGCCGAGGGATGGCGGGTCCGCAAGGATGGCGAGCGTTTCCGGGCGAGCGTCGTCATCGACGCCATTCGCGATGACGCGGGCAAGCCGATCGGCTTCGCCAAGATCACGCGCGACGTCACCGAGCGCGAAGCCACGCAACTCGAGCTGGAACAGGCACGCGAGGCGCTGTTCCAGTCGCAGAAGATGGAAGCGATCGGCCAGCTGACCGGCGGCATCGCGCACGACTTCAACAATCTGCTGATGGCGGTGCTCAGCAGCCTGGACCTGCTGCGCAAGCGGATCCCCGAAGACCCACTCACCCAACGCTTCCTCGATAACGCCATCCAGGGTGCGCAGCGCGGCGCAACCCTGACGCAGCGGATGCTGGCGTTCGCCCGCCGCCAGGACCTCAAGATGGGCAAGGTCGACCTCTCGCAGCTGCTCAGCGGGATGGGGGACCTTGTTCAGCGCTCGATCGGCACCGAATGGCCGATATCGACCAATCTTCCCATCGGCCTTCCCCGGGTAAAGGCGGATGCCAACCAACTCGAAATGGCGCTGCTCAACCTGATCGTGAACGCCCGCGACGCGACGCCTTCGGGTGGTCCGATCGTGGTGTCGGCGACGCGGGAGGATGTGGCTGACGGTCACCCCAGGTTGAACGCAGGAAGCTACGTCCGCCTCGTCGTTGCCGACAAGGGGAGCGGCATGGACGAGGAGACCCTGCGGCGGGCCACCGAGCCCTTCTTCACCACCAAAGGCGTGGGCAAGGGAACGGGCCTCGGCCTACCGATGGTGCACGGCATGGCGCATCAGTCCGGTGGCGCATTCGAGCTGCTGAGCGCCGTCGGCGAAGGGACTCGCGCCGTGCTGTGGCTGCCGGTCGCGGAGACGGAAAAGGCCGGTGCCGAACCGGAGGCGCCCGAGGAGATGGCGCCGAAAATATCGCGCCTGACCGTTCTGGTCGTGGACGACGATCCGCTCATCCTGATGAACGTCGCGGCGCTGCTCGAAGATCTGGGACACAAGGTCGTCGAGGCGGATTCGGGCGCGGAGGCGATCGACAAATTCCTGACGGACAACAGCATCGACGTGGTGATTACCGACCAGGCCATGCCGGGCATGACCGGCGCCGAGTTGATCGAGGCGATCCGCGGCACCGGATCGGACGTCCCGATCATCGTCGCGAGCGGATATGGCGAGGGAATGGAGGGACTCGGCGGGGACGTCATCCGCCTCGGCAAGCCGTTCAACCAGGTCCACCTGGCGCGCGCAATCGCCGAGGCGTCGGAGAAGCTGCCGGTCAAGGCGGCGATCCCTTGATTGCCTCCTAGTGCCGCCGTGCGATCGAAGGCAGGACAGCCTCCACGGGGAGGCGCTCCACGGTGCCCCGGTGGCCGACTACCGTCTTGCCGGCGAACAGCGAGTTGATCACGGCTTCCTCGGCCGCCTCCGCAACAGCCTGGAACAGCGGAGACAGCGCCTCGTTGCGCAGGTCGGTCACCTGCAGCGGCGCCGCGCTCCCTTCCTCGCGCCGCACGGCAGGGTTGGTCGAGAAGGCGATCGCATAGTCGCCCGATCCGTTCGAGAAGGACGAGCCCGTCCGGCCGATTCCGATGAAGGCGCGCTCGGCGATGCGGCGGAGGTTGCGGTCCGAGACCGGCGCGTCGGTCGCGATCACCACCACGACCGAGCCGTCGGCGCTCCTGCGCTCGACGGCGTCCTTGAACTCGTAGCGTCCCAGGTTGATACCGACGGGCACGCCCGCGATGCTCAGCACGCCGCCATAGTTGGTCTGGACGAGCACGCCCAGGGTCCATCCCCCCAGCGACGCCGGCAGCTTGCGTGAGGCGGTGCCGATGCCGCCCTTGAAACCGAAGGCCACCGTGCCGGTGCCCGCGCCGACCGGTCCTTCCGCCACCGCACCGCCCCTCGCGCTCTCGATCGCGCGCAGGGCATCGGCGATCGTCACCCGGCGGCGGCGGATGTCGTTGAGCAGCCCGTCGTTGGTCTCCCCAACCACGGCATTGACCGAACGCACCGCTTCGTTGCCGGGCTGCGCCAGCGTCCATTCGACCGATGCCGCCATCGCTTCGGGCACGTTGAGCGTGTTGGTGAGAAGAATCGGCGTCTCGACTTCGCCCAGCTCGACGACCTGGGTCGAGCCGGCAAACTTCCCGAACGCATTGAACGCGACGAAGCCGGCCGGCACGCGCGAGCGGAAGACGTTGCCGCCATGGGGGAGGATCGCAGTGACGCCGGTGTGGACATCCTTGCCTTCCTCGATCGTGACTTGGCCGACGCGGACGCCAGCGACATCCGTGATCGCATTGAGCGGGCCGGTCGGCAGGACGCCGATCACGACCCCCGCCTCTCGCGCCCGCTGCCCGGCAGGCGCCGCCGATGCCAGCGTCAGAAGGCCCACCCCCGCGATCACTCTGCTCAGTCTCATCCGTCCCTCCCCCATGTGCTTCAAAAGCGCCCGCTCAGAGCCGCGCAGGCGAGAGCGTCGCCGCGTCGATCCCCATTTCCGCGAGCGGTTCGGGCCATGGCTGGCGAAGGACCAGCGCTGCAGCGGCCGCGGAAAGCGCGGGCGAGGTCTGCAGGCCTGCCCCGCCCTGCCCCGCCAGCCAGAAGAATCCCTCCGCCGCGGCGTCGTAACCCACCGCAGGATTGCCGTCGGGGAAGAAGGACCGCAGCCCGGCCCAGCGCGCGGCGATGCGGCGGACTGCGATCGTGGTCGCTTCCTCGACGCGCCAGGCCGCGGTCGCCACGTCGATCTCCTCGGGCTGGGCGTCAGCCGGATCGGTCGGCGTCACGTCCATCGGCGAGGCGAGCAGCTTGCCGGCGTCGGGGAGCATGTAGAAGCCGTCGTCGATCACCGTCTTGAGGAAGGGCCAGTTGTCAACTGCCTGCCCCTCGGGCGCGTCGAAGCCGATGATCGTCCGGCGCATCGGCTGCAGGCCCAGCGGACGAACGCCCGCCGCCTCGGCGACGCGGTCCGCCCAGGCGCCCGCGGCATTGACGATCGTCCGTGCGGACCAGCTCGCCGAGGGCGTGTCGACCACCCAGCGCTCGCCTGCGCGGCGGATGGCGAGCACCTCAGCGCCGGTCACGATCTTGCCGCCCTGCGCAGCGATCGCGCGGGTGTGCGACTGGAGCAGCGCGTGCGAATCGATGCGGCGCGCGCCCTCGTCGCAGACGCCCTGGACGAAATGCTCGCCGCCGACGCGCAGCACCGGAACGCGGTCGGTGAGCTCGCTGCCTTCGAGGTGGCGGACATTTTGCGAGACGCTGCGCATCCCGCGCTCGAGCGTCGCAAGCTGGTCGAGCTCGCTCTCCCGCGCGATGAACAGCGCCGGATGGGCGGAGGACAGTGGCGGGTGTTCCGGGTCGGCGGGCGGCTCGGCGAAGGCGGGCGCGCTCGCCATGGTCAGCGCACGCACCAGCGGGGTGCCGATGCCGAGGTGCAGCCAGGTCGCGCTACGCCCCGACGAATGATAGCCGAGCGCATCCTCACGCTCGAGCACGACAACCGACGCGTGCCCTGCCAGCCGCGCGGCGCAGGACAGGCCGGCGATGCCGCCGCCGATGACAAGAATATCGACGGCTTCGGTCACGCAGGCTCCCCTTGAACTGGTCGCCGGCACCGGCGAGGCGATGCACTGTGCGAGGCGCGCCCGCCGACGTCCAATGCATTGTCGGCAAAAGCCATGCGCCACGGGCATGGCGCAGGATTCTGTCCGGCAAGCACTTGTCCGAACAGGCGACGAACCGAGGGCGATTGCAAACAATCGATGCCGCACAGCGAAGCGTTCGTGATATGCTCCGCACCAGTCGCGCGGGTTACACCAATTTACACCGTGCAAATTGACGCCGGACGGAGCGGGCAAGCATAGTCCCCGCCGCATTGCAGACGACTGAGGGACGCGCCCGCGCGCGCCCGGCTCTAGTTCCCTCGACTGAAGGAGATGGGACGATGCAGACGGTGGATTATCGCTTCGACCAGGGTCTGACGATGGAGATACTCGAAAAGGTCGGGATCGCAGTACTGATCCTTGTGGTGACCTGGGCGCTGGCCAAGGCGGCGCAATGGGCGTTCGCCAAGCTGGTCGACAAGGTGAAGGTGCTGCGGCGCGGCACCGAGAGCGGCGCGACGGTCGGCCATTCCCTAGGCCGCATCGTCAGCCTGCTGATCTGGCTGCTGGGCCTGCTGGCCGTGCTCCAGGTGTTCGACCTGGGCGGCGTGATGGGGCCGGTGCAGACGCTGCTCAACAACATCATGGCCTTCATCCCAAATCTGATCGGCGCAGGCCTGATCTTCTTCATCGGGCTGATGGTGGCGCGGATCGTCCGCGACATCGTGGTGACGGCGCTCCAGACGGTCGACTTCGACAAATGGGTCAATCGCGGCGGCGTCCAGACGGTGACCGGCAACACGACGCTCAGCCGAACGATCGGAACGATCGTCTATGTGCTGATCGTCGTGCCGGTGGCGATCGCGGCGCTGGAGGCGCTCGACATCGCGACGATCTCCGGCCCCGCGAGCAACATGCTGCAGCTCATCTTCGGGGCGATCCCGCGGATCCTGGGCGCGGCGGTGCTGCTCGGGATCGGCTATCTGATCTCGGTGTTCGTGGCGCAGATCCTGAAGGAAGTGCTGCCGGGGCTCGGCGTCGACCGTTCGCTCGAATCGGTGGAAGTGCTCCCCTCCGGCACCACCGCGACCGGCGTGCTGGTGCGCGTGGTGCAGATCGCGATCATCCTGTTCTTCGCGATCGCGGCGACGCGGCTGCTGGGCTTCCCCGAGCTAACCGCGATCCTCGACCAGGTGCTGGCTCTCGGCGGGCACGTGATCTTCGGCGCGGTGGTGGTGCTGTTCGGCTTCCTGGTGGCGCGGCTGCTCGAGAAGCTGATCTCGGGCACCGGCGAGGCGCCGTTGGCCGCGACGATCGTCAAATGGGCGGCGATCGTGCTGTTCACCTTCATGGGGCTGCAGTTCATGGGCGTGGGTGAGGAGATCGTCCAGATCGCCTTCGCCGCGCTGGTGGTCGGCGGTGCCGTGGCGGGCGCGCTCGCCTTCGGGCTCGGCGGGCGCGAATGGGCCAAGCGCAAGCTCGAGCAGCTCGATGCCGCGGCGCAGAAGGACCGCACCCCGCCGCCGCTGGCCTGACACCCTCCGTTCCCGTAGACTGGGGCGCGAACCATGCCCTCGCGCCCCTCTTTTTTGTGGCGAGCCCGCAGGTTGCCATCGCGGCGCAACTGGGCTAAGGGCCCGCGCTTCCAAAGCCACAGCGTTGGAAACCCTGCGGGAGGGCCCGCTCGATTCGAGCGTGTCCGGCTGTACCGCTAAACTTGATCAGGGGCCCGCGGCTTCGCCCGCGCGCTCCGGAAAGAGAGTGACATGGCAAAGAAGATTACCGGCTATATCAAGCTGCAGGTGCCCGCCGGCGCCGCAAATCCCTCGCCTCCGATCGGCCCTGCCCTGGGTCAGCGCGGCGTGAACATCATGGAATTCTGCAAGGCGTTCAACGCGCAGACCGGCGACACCGAGAAGGGCACGCCCCTTCCCACCGTCATCACCGTCTATGCGGACCGTTCGTTCTCGTTCGAGACCAAGACCCCGCCGGCGACCTATCTGATCAAGAAGGCCGTCAACCTGAAGTCGGGCTCGAAGGAGCCGGGCAAGGTGAGCGCGGGCAAGATCAAGCGCTCGCAGCTGAGCGAGATCGCCCAGATCAAGATGAAGGACCTGAACGCCAACGACATCGAGGCAGCGACCAAGATCATCGAAGGCTCCGCCCGCGCGATGGGCCTCGAAGTGGTGGAGGGCTGACAC
Organism: Sphingomonas sp.; assembly: GCF_017744835.1. Taxonomy (GTDB): domain Bacteria; phylum Pseudomonadota; class Alphaproteobacteria; order Sphingomonadales; family Sphingomonadaceae; genus Sphingomonas. Next base: position 20,458 of record NZ_JAGIAM010000007.1, on the reverse strand, counting down.
GATGGCTAAGCTGACCAAGAAGCAGAAGACCTGGACCGTCGACAGCGAGAAGCTGCACGGCGTGGACGAGGCGATCGCGATCGTGAAGGCGAACGCGACCAGCAAGTTCGACGAGACCGTCGAAGTCGCGCTCAACCTGGGCGTCGATCCGCGCCACGCCGACCAGATGGTCCGCGGCGTCGTGACTCTCCCCAAGGGCACCGGCAAGACCGTGCGCGTCGGCGTGTTCGCCCGCGGCGCCAAGGCCGACGAAGCGACTGCCGCTGGCGCGGACGTCGTCGGCGCCGAGGACCTGATGGAAGCCATCCAGGGCGGCAAGATCGACTTCGATCGCTGCATCGCCACCCCGGACATGATGGGCCTGGTCGGCCGCCTCGGTAAGGTGCTGGGTCCGAAGGGCCTGATGCCGAACCCGAAGCTCGGCACCGTGACCATGAACGTCGGCGAGGCCGTCAAGGCCGCCAAGGGTGGTCAGGTCGAGTATCGCGTCGAGAAGGCGGGCATCATCCACTCGGGCATCGGCAAGGCGTCGTTCCCGGCCGAGGACCTGCGCGCGAACTTCGACGCGCTGGTCGACGCGGTGGTCAAGGCCAAGCCGTCGGGCGCCAAGGGCAAGTACCTGAAGAAGGTCGCGCTTTCGTCGACGATGGGTCCGGGCGTGAAGGTGGACGTCGCCGAAGTGGCGACCGCCTGAACCCTGTCCCAGGACAAGTAAGCGAAAGGGCCGGGAGCGATCCCGGCCCTTTCTTTATTGGCGGCGCGCGCATGATCCTCCGCGAACGGAGGGGAATGCCATGGGGCTTGCAATCATGCAGGCAGGGCCGGGCTGGCGCTGATCGCCCCCTCCCTCCCCGCTCGCGGTTCGCGGCACGCTCGAGAAGCCCAGCCGCTGGCGCTGCCTGCCGGCGGTTGAGCGTGCCGACGAGCGCTTTGTCGCTATTTTCGCGGGTAAAAGCGCTCCAGCATCATCTACTCACCGGAGGGAATGCACGGCCGGACAGAATCGCCATTGTCGCCCTCCCGGCGCTCCGCTTGGTTGTGACGGGTCGTTAACCATTGGAAGATTGCGATGTCCCCGTTCGTAACGAAACTTGCCCCTGTTGTCGTGCTCGTGGTCGGCGCCGTCGGCTTGAGCGGCTGTGCCACCAAGGGCTTCGTGCGAGAGCAGGTCGCGCTCGTCGGTCAGCGTGTCGACACGCTGGAGGCGAAGGTGCAGGAGACCGACGGCACGGCCAAGGCCGCGCTGGCGGAAGCGCAGGCGGCGTCGGGCCAGGCCCGCAACAACAGCCAGCGCATCGACCAGCTCAATGGTCGCGTCGACGGCATCGAGCAGCGCATCCGCGAGAAGGAAAACCAGGCCAAGCGGCCGCGCAACTGATCAGCGCGTCAGCGAACGCTGATCCGACTGTGATTACCGGCGCCGGCCCGTCCGGGGCGGGCGCCGGTTCCTTTCCGACGTATCGAGCGATGATGAAAATGTTCGCGGCATTTGCCGCACTCGCGCTGGCTCTTCCCGCGCCCGCAGGCGCGGCAGAACAGGCGCGTCCCCCTGCAACCACCCAGGCGAAGGCCAAGCCGAAGCCCAGGGTCTTTCCCAAGCCCAGGGCGAAGGCTGAGCCGGCCAAAGCCGAGGACGAGCCAGTCAAAACCGAAGCCGAGGCCGCGGCCGAGGCGGAGCGGATGGCTGCGGTCGCGCGCGTCGCCGACTGGATCGCCGCCTCCGGCGACAACGGGTCGCTGCCCTATGCCATCGTCGACAAGAAGGCGGCGGCGCTGCTGCTGTTCAACGCGAAGGGCAAGAGAGTCGCCAAGGTGCCGGTGCTGATCGGAGTCGCAGTGGGCGACGACGCCACCCCCGGCGTGGGCAGCAAGAACCTGGCCGAGATCGGCCCCGCCGAGAAGACGACGCCTGCAGGGCGCTTCCTCGCCCGATACGGGCTAGCCGGCGGCAGGCAGCGCGTGCTCTGGGTCGATTATGCGACCTCGGTGGCGCTCCACCCGATCCCGCCGACGGCCAGCAAGAAGGAGCGCCGCCGTCAGCGGATGCTGTCCCCTACCCCGGAGGACAATCGCATCACCTTCGGCTGCATCAACGTGCCGGTGGCCTTCTATGGCAAGGATCTGCAGCCGCTGTTCCGCAGGAAGGGCGGCTATGTCTATGTGCTGCCCGATACCAAGCCGATCGAGGAGGTGTTCCCGCGGCTGCGCGTCCAGGCAGTGGCGGGCGCGCGCGGATAGCGGCTGTTGCGCGGCCGGCGTGTGCGCTAGGCTCCGAGGCATGCCCGCTCGCCTGGCCAGCTGCAGCTGCGGACAGCTTCGCCTGACCTGCGAAGGCGAGCCGCTGCGCGTCTCGATCTGCCACTGCCTCGAGTGCCAGAAGCGCACCGGCAGCGTCTTCGCGGTGCAGGCACGCTTTCCGCGCGACCGGGTGACCGTCGAGGGCCACGCCGCGCAATGGACCCGGCGCGGCGACAGCGGCACCGCGGCCAGCTTCCATTTCTGTGCCACCTGCGGATCGACCGTTTATTGGGAGCCGGAGGCGATGCCGGACGTCCTCTATGTGGCGGTGGGCGCATTCGCTGACCCCGGCTTCCCGCCACCCCAGGTTTCGGTCTACGAAGAGCGCCGCCACCCCTGGGCACTCGTTGCAGGGGAATTGCCGCTTGAACGTGAGTTCTAGCGCGCGCGACTGCGAGCCGCCCCTCACTCCGCGGGAATCAGGACCAGCCGCTCGCGCGTCCGGTCGTTCCAGACGCTCTCGATATCCCGCAGCGGTACCGCTCGCGCTTCGACACGCAGGGCACCGCGCGCGATGTCCTGCGCCAGCGCCGGCAATTCCTCGAGGATCTGGCGCGTCGACACCGATCCCAGCCCGCTCCCCACGATCTGAAGATTGGCGCTGCGCAGCAAGGCTCCGGGGATCGCGGCGGACTCGCCGGTCATCGATCCGAGATGGACCCAGGTGACCGGCCGTGCGCGATCGCTGCGTTGGCGGAGCAGCGTCTCCATGATCCGCGGTGCTTGCTCGCCCCAGAGGAAATCCAGGACAACGTCGACTTCCGCCGCACGCGTCCCCAGTTGCGGATCGTCGAGCGCGACGGCGTCGGTCGCGTCGAGCACCTTGAGCTCCGCGAGCCGTTTTGCGTCGCGGCCGACGGCAATTACCTGAGACGCACCGAGCCGATGCGCGATCTGGACGGCCATGCTGCCCGAGCTCCCCGTTGCGCCAAGGACAAGGACCCGCATCCCGTCGCGGAAACCGACACGACACCGCAGCGCCAGCCACGAAGCCATCGCCGGGTTCATGCCGGCAGCCATCGCCACCGGATCGCCCTCGGGCGGAAGCTCGAGGCTATGGTCGAGGTCGATCACGGTCCTTTCGGCCAGCGTCCCCATCTCTCCCGGGCCCTGGACGAAGTAGCGCAGTTTCCCGTCGGGGCCACGACCCACGCCGTCCGCCCCCGCGATCAGCGGCAGCGCATCCGCGCTCGAATAATGCCTGCCCGACGCCTTTGCGCGCGTGAGGTGATGCAGTCCGACTGCGAGAACGTCGACGACCATGTGCCCGGAATCGTGCGCGACCGGCTCGGGAACCTCGCCGTAGCGCGGCGGAGCGTCGAAGGCGGTGATGACAGCGGCTTTCATGACAACCTCGCTGATAGTTCGTTATACGAACAATAATTGATGCGTATTACGAACCATGTCAAGCTTGGTCGATGGAACCCGCTACCCCGCCCGTGGCCGGCGAAGCCGTGATCGACGCGCTCGTCCCCGTGGCCTTCGCCATCATGGCCGCGCTCAATCGGATCGGTGCGGAGAACGACCTGTCGCTGACGATGCTGCGCGTCATGGGCATTCTTCGCGACCGCCGGCCGCGAATGGCCGAGCTGGCCGATCACCTCGGTCTCGAAAAGCAGACGCTGTCGGGACTCATCGCGCGCGGCGAAAAGCGCGGGCTGGTGGCCCGCACCCCGAACGCCGATGACGGCAGGGCGACGGACGTTCTGCTGACTCGCGAAGGATATGCGTTGATCGGCCGCCTGTACGGCCAGTTCCGCGAAGCGCTGGCTCCCTTGATCGGCGAACTGGACGCCGCCGATCAGCGCACTCTGGAGGACCTGCTCACCCGAATGCAGGCCTCGCGTCGATCGAGCAGTCCGCTCTAGGCGAGCACCGCAAGCACGACGCCCTTGCCCTGAACCGTGCCCGGCTGGCCCAGGAACAGGTCGAACAGGCCGCGCGTGGGGTGCGAGAGCTGGTAGGTCTTGCCGCCGGTGGGAACCAGCCGGCTGTCCATTTCGAAATAGGCGATGAACGGCTGATGCCGGGCGAGGTCGGCCGGCCGATTGGGGTCCGCGGGCGAGCGTTCGAGCGCGGCCAGCGTCGCGGGCGCATTGCCTGCCTCGCCCATGATCAGGAAGCTGGTGCCGACGAGCTTCTCCCAATCCTCGACTTCGCTGCGCGTGAGCGGAACGGGCGGCGCCGACGCGACCGGCTGCGCAGGCGGCGCCGCGACGCTGCCCGATCCGGCGGAGCCGCATCCGGCCAGGCTCGTCGCCGCCACGCTCGCCAATCCGCCGAGCACGAAGCTCCGACGGGAACTCTCTGTATCTGTACGCATGGTGCCCCCAAAGCGGATCGTTTCCCCGCCGCTTTGGAGTCGCTGTAGCGCCTCGCGCGGCATTCCGCATCTGCAGAATTGGATAGATTCCCGCATCGGGACCTGGCCGGAGGCAATGCTCAGCAAATGCTCACGCTTTGCTCATGCCCTTCACCGCGCCCAACACGATGCTGCCTGCTTCGAACTGCGAAGGAGGAAGGCAATGGCGCAAATGGCGAACGGAGGGCGAGCGGGAGGCATGGTTCCGGGGAGGCTGCTCTTCTGGGGTGGCGCGGCGGCCCTGCTGACAATTCCGCTGCTCGCGCGATGGCCCTGGACAGCCTCCGATTTCCTGTTCGCCGCGGTGATGTTCGGTACCGTGGGCGGCATCTTCGAGCTGGCGATGCGGATGACCCCGAACCCCGCCTATCGCGCCGCGGTGGCAGTGGCGCTGGGGGCGTCCTTCCTCCTCGTGTGGATCAACGGCGCGGTGGGGATCATTGGCGACGAGGATAATGCCGCCAACCTGATGTACCTGGGCGTGATCGGCGTGGCGCTCGCCGGCGCGGCGATTGCCCTGTTCAAGGCGGCGGGCATGGCGCGCGCGATGTTCGCCGCGGCAGGTGCGCAGGGGGTGGTGACTGCGATCGTGCTGCTCGCCGGCCTCGGCGCGAACGAACCGCCGGGCGCTCTGGGCGTGCTGGGGCTGAACCTGTTCTTCCTGCTGCCCTGGCTGGTTTCGGGCGCGCTGTTCCGCAGGGCGGCGCGCGACGCTCAGCTATAGGCTTGGGGGAGCCAATTGCGCGTGACGGTGACTCGGTCGCCGACGCGCGCGACCTTGAAGAGCAGCGCCGCGAATTCGTCGGGAAGCCCGATGCAGCCGTGCGTGGCCCAGCGGTTCTCGACGAACTCGCCGCTGCCGTGGATCGAGATGCCGCCCCAGGTGAGCCGCATCATGTAGGGCATGGGGGCGCCATAGAGGTTCGAGATATGGCGCGCATTCTTCTGGAGGATCGGAAAGCTGCCGAGCGGAGTCGGCTTGTGGTCGGCACCGTAGATCAGGATGGTGCGGCCGATCTCGACGCCGCCGCGATAGACGTAGAGCGTGTCGCGGGCGAGGTCGGCGACGATCTCGAGGCGGCCGCTCGGCGCGCGCTGCGGCTCCCAGAGATATTCGCCGGGTTCGAGCGGGCTGTCGGTCTCGAGCACCGAATAGACGATCGGGACGCGGGACGCGGCAAGCGCCTCGGACGTCGAGACGAGGAGCAGCAGGACCATCGCCTTCGCGAGGAAGCGGGCGAGGCCGGAGAGGAGCGAGCGCCTGTTCATGGGCGCGATATCGCGCGGCTTTTGGCCGCTGAACAGCCCCCGAAAATGGCCTGTTCCGGGCAGGGACAGGGTGAACAAGTGTTAACCGTGATTGCTCGCGCGCGTGTCGGTGACCGGAATTTTCGGCGGCGCCCAAAGAAACGATGGGAAGAGAGGAATGGCCATGAAAGTCTCAGCCGGGCGCGCCGTGCGCTCGCCCCCGCATTACTTGCCACGACGTCGTCCATGCTCCTCTCTGCAGCCGAACCCCGGTACAGGAGCAGCTCGATAGCGGGTTAGTCGCGCTGCCCGCCGCGGGCGGCGGCACGCCCGACTCAGTCTATCGGCTGCAGGCAGTGTCGGCGACAGGCGCGACGTCCTCAACCTTGTCCCATCTGATGACGCGCCGCGTGGCGTTCGCTGAGCATCGCGGCGCACACCGCACGCGTCCGCTCGCGCACGTTGGACAGGCGCTCCTCGAGCACGCGTTCGCGCTCCTCTTCGACCACCGCGTCGAAATGGACATGCTCGGCGGGCGTCATCCCGAAGATCATCGACAGATACCGGCCGAACCCCTGGTACAGCGAAACCCACTGCCCCTGTTCCTCGAGCCACGGCAGCGTGGTGGCGGACGAGCTGAACTGCATCAGCCGCTTGCCCTGCAGCGCCGGCTGCGCGGCCCCTTGCCCGATGCCCGATGGATCGAAGCCGGCGCCGAGCACGCGTTCGACATAGCCCTTGATGATCGCAGGCGGCAGCCCGAACCAGACGGGATAGACGAAGGTGACGATCGTCGCGCCGCGCAGCAGATCGAGCTCGGCACGCAGGTCGGCCGAAGGCACGTTTCCAGAAGCGCCCGGCAGTTCCTCCGCCTTGAGCACCGGATCGAAGCCCAACGCATAGAGGTCGCGCACCACCGCTTCCTGGCCACAGGCGGCGACTTCGTCGCGATAGGCCTCGGCGACCGAATGGACGAAGCTGGGCCTGACCGGATGGCCCAGCACCACCAGATGGCGGATCGGCTCTGAATGTGCGTCGCCCATCACCCGCAATCCCTTGCCTGTCACCGCCCCAACGCGGTAGCGGGGACGCGTATCCCTCGCGCTTGCCCGCCGATGCGGCGAAGCGACGTTGACTTTGGGACGATTCCCGCTATGTGCGCGCCTTCGCAGATGGGGTTTGCCCTGCCTGCGTGCCGTCCGAGACAGCGAGTGGCCGGAATATGCCGGCCTTGATTTCTCGCCTAGACGGGGACTGATTTCATCGGCGCTTCCGCTATCCGGAGCGTCCGGGTCATGCCAGGGCTGGTCTCTGGCGCTGACGATCCTTCCCCTCGGACAATGTGTAACCGGAGCCTCTCGGGGCTCCATAACGAGGAGACCGGCATGGATCGTTCCCAGAAGACCGACGCCGTTGCCGAGCTGAACCGCACCTTCAACGAGGTCGGCGTGGTGGTCGTCACCCGCAACCTCGGGATGACCGTCAAGCAGTCGACGGACCTCCGCAACAAGATGCGCGACGCCGGTGCGAGCTACAAGGTCAGCAAGAACCGCCTTGCCAAGATTGCCGCCGAGGGCACCGATTATTCGGTGATCGCGGACCTGCTCAAGGGTCCGACGGCGCTTGCCACCTCCGCCGATCCCGTGGCTGCGGCCAAGATCGCGGTGGAATTCGCCAAGACGAACGACAAGCTCGAGATCGTCGGCGGCGCAATGGGCAAGCAGCTGCTCGACGCGAACGGCGTCAAGGCACTCGCCTCGCTGCCGTCGCTGGACGAACTGCGTGGCAAGCTCGTGGGCCTCATCGCCGCTCCGGCGACCAAGCTCGCGACCGTCACCCAGGCTCCGGCCGCGCAGCTCGCGCGCGTCTTCGGCGCCTATGCGGCCAAGGACGCCGCATAAGCGGCTCTTGCAAGACTATTTACCTGAAACATCTGATTTGATTGGAGTTTATCATGGCTGACCTGAACGCGATTGTTGACCAGCTTTCGGAACTGACCGTCCTCGAGGCCGCTGAGCTCTCGAAGCTGCTCGAAGAGAAGTGGGGCGTCTCGGCCGCCGCTGCTGTTGCGGTTGCTGCTCCGGGTGCCGGCGGCGGTGCCGCTGCTCCGGCCGCGGAAGAGAAGACCGAGTTCGACGTGATCCTCACCGGCGACGGTGGCAAGAAGATCAACGTCATCAAGGAAGTCCGCGCGATCACCAACCTCGGCCTGACCGAGGCGAAGGCTCTCGTCGAGGGCGCGCCGAAGGCCGTCAAGGAAGGCGTGTCGAAGGACGAAGCCGAGAAGATCAAGAAGCAGCTCGAGGAAGCCGGCGCGACCGTCGAGGTCAAGTAAGCTTCTTCTGCTTCATGGCAGAGAACGAAAGGGCGGTCCCTCGGGACCGCCCTTTTTCGTTGGGCCGTTACTGCGTGCCGCCGGCGCGGATCGCCCACCCCTGCTCGCCGCAGCCCGGGCAGTTGGCCGGCACGCGCGTGAAGTCGTTGGTGATGCCGAAGGCTTCGGTGAGCGGCTTCACTTGCCGCGGCGCGACCTTGAGCTCGGTGGCGATGCACGCATCGCAGAGCGCCTGGGGGCTGCGGGCTTCGAGAAGGTCTGCAATCTGTTTGGCTAGCATCGCCGAAATCTAGGAAAGCCGCTGCAAGCCCTTCAATAACCCAAATTAATCTTAAACCCGCGCATTCTTCATGCCGCTACCGGTGCCGGGCGGGGCACGTAGCGGGTGGCGGCAAGCGGCGCGGCGGGGGCGCGGTCGAGCCAGATCGGGCCGAGCTTGGCCCCCTGCCCCGCAGTGCCGACCATGAAGTCCGCGCCGAAGCGCCGGATACTGAGACCGCCGCGCCAGCGCAGATCGACCATCACCATCGGCACGAACATCGGCCGGCCGCCGACCTGGACCACATGGATATGCTCGCGGCGGACGCGCAGCCGCACCGGCATGCGCCCGCCCGCGCCCGGCGGCAGGTCGAAGGGCTCGCCCGCGGCCTCGACCATCGGATTGGCGTGGAAGCCCATGATCTGCCGATCCTGGTCGGGATTTGCGCTGATCAGCGCGAGCGAGGGGCGTATCGCCTCGGCGGCGCCCGTCTGGCGGTTGCCGATCAGCAGTTCGAGATCGATCAGCACTTCCTGGTCGCCGAGTTCGATGCGCGCCGGACGCAGCACGATTTCGAAGGGGTCGGAAACCGCCGCGGGCGCCACGGGAGCGACCGGCGCGGTGGTGGGCCGCGGCGGAACGGCAGGGCGCGGCGGCACCGGATCGGGGCGCGGCCCCAGCCCCGGCGGCGCGGCGGGCACGCGCGGCTGTGGGATCGGTGCGAGCTCGACGGCGGGCCCGCTTTCCTCCTCGAAGCCCTGACGACGGCGACGCAGCGCCCAGATGCCGGCCAGGACGATCGCCATGCCCGCAGCGCCGCCGAGCGCCCACAGCCAACCGGGCGTGCCCGCGGGCCCTTCGACCGGAGCGGCAGCAGGGGTAGGCTGCGCCTGGGATATGGTCACCGGCTGCGCGACGATCGGCTGGTCGCCCGTAGGCGCAACCGGCGCCGCGTCGGGCGTGGCTGTGGCCCCGGGAGCAGGGGTTGGCGCAGCGGTGCGGGCTGCAGGCTGTGCCGTGCGTCCTGCGGGAGCGCGGGCGCTGCGTACCGGCGGTGGCGGAGCCTGGGTCGCGACCGGAGTCGGCGTGGGTGCCGGTGCCGGGGCGGGCGCTGCGTTGCCGCCGATCGAGTAACGCTCGGGCACCACATTGGGCAGGTACATGACGTTGGGCGGCGGCGAGCGCGTCGGAGCGGGTGCCGGCGCCGGGGCCGGGGCCGGGGCCGGGGCCGGGGCCGGGGCCGGGGCAGGTGCTGGGGCCGGTGCGGTCGGCTGGGTCTGCTGCGCGTGCACGGCCGGCGCGGCGAACGCGGCCAAGGCTGCCGCGGCGCAGCTCGTCAGCGGGCCGATGCGATAGTTGCGATACTCCACGCTCCACCTCTAGCCGGTCCAAGCTGAATTGCAGATTGCACGCGGCGCATATTAGCCCCGGCTCGTCTCAGGGCACCGTCACGCGCTGGAAGGGAACATTGGCCAGCTCGGGCAATGCCTTGAGCTGCGGCTCGACTGTCTTGAGGTCGCCCACCGCCACCAACGTCATCCGCTCGAGCGGATAGCCGGCCTTGGCCGAAGCCATCATCGCCTCGGGCGTGACCGACATCACCGCGGGCACATAGCGGTCGGTCCAGTCGGCCGGCAGCCCCAGCATGTCGCGCGTCGCCAGCGTCCCCACCAGCGCGGGCGAGGTCGAGTTCTGGATCGCGAACACGCCCGCCAGATAGGTACGGATGCCCTTCGACTCTTCCGCCGGCGCCGGCTCGGACTGCATCCGCCGGACTTCCTTGAAGACTTCCTTGAGCGCGTCGCCGGTGACGTTGGTGGTCACATCGGCCTCGAAGGTCCACAGCGCCTCCTCCGGGTTGAAGGCGATCCCGGAGCTGGGCGAATAGGTATAGCCCTTGTCCTCGCGAATGTTGGTGGTGATGCGCGAGCTGAAGGCGCCGCCGAGCAGCGCATTGGTGACGCGCTGGGGAATGTCGGCGTCGGTGCCCGCGCGCGCCGCGTCGAAGGCGAGGCGCAGCGTGGTCTGCGGCGCGCCGGGGCGGTCGACCAGCACCACCTTCGGCCCCTGCGCATGCGGGCTGGTTAGCGCGAGCGGCTCGGGCCCCGGCTTCCAGCCGGCGAACGCCTTTTCGATCGCCGCCTTCACCGCGGCGGCATCGAACTTGCCGGCGACATAGAGATGCGCCCGCTTCGCCCCGAACTGCGCGGCGTGGAAGCGCCTGGCGTCGTCGATCGAATAGCCGGCGAGCTGCGCCTGGGTGGGGATCACCCGGCCATAGGGGTGGTTGGGCCCATAGACGGTGCGCGCGAGCGCGACATCGGCGAGCGTGCCCGGCTCGGAGAGCGCGACGGCGAGCTGGCGGCCGATCGAGGCCTTGACCCGCGCGAGCTCGCTTGCGGGAAAGTCCGGGCGGATCGCGACGTCGCCGATCAGCGCGACGGCCTCGGGCGCATGCTCCGAAAGCACATTCATCGTGATCGCAGTGGTCTGCAGCCCCGCGCTCACGTCGAGGTCGCCGCCCATCGAGGCCGCGGCAGTGGCGAGTTGGTTGGCCGAGCGCCCCCCTGCCCCTTCCTTCATCATCGCGGCGGTGACTTCGGAGAGCCAGGTCTGGTCGCCGTCGGTTGCGTTGCCCGCGCGGACGCGCAGCGACACCACCGCCTTTGGCGCGATGCCATAGGGCACGAGCGTGACCTGCATCCCGTTGGCGAGCGTGAAGCTCTCGGTCGCGGGCAGCTTGAAGGGCTTGGGCTCGGCGATCGGCGGCGCGGGCGGGAAATCCTGCGCCAGCGCGGGCGTGGCGGCCGAGGCCAGGCAGATCGCGACGAGCGCGCGCTTCATTCCACGGCGCATCAGCGGCCTCCCTGCGGCTTGGCGGCGCCCTGGGCGGCGCCGGGCTCGACCACGTAGATCGAGCGGTTGGTCTTGCGCAGATATTCCTGCGCGGTCTTCTGGATCAGCGCGGGCGTGACCTGCGCGAAGCCCTGCTCGATGCGGTTCACTGCCTGCGGATCCTTGTCGAACAGCGCATAGGAGGCGAGCAGGTTGACCAGCCCGATCCGTCCGCCGGAATCGATCGTCGAATAGAGCTGCGAGCGCATCTTGGTGCGCGCCCGCTCCAGCTCGGCGGCACTGACCGGCTTGGTGCGAAGATCGTCGATCACGCTGTCGACCGCGGCGGTGATCTGCTCGCGGCTGTGGTCGGGATCGTGGGTGAAGTTCACGCTCCACAGCATCGGGCCGTTATAGTCGAACATGTCGCCCAGGCCCCAGTTGATCCCGCCATCGACCTCTCCGGTGATCGCGGCTTCCTGGACGAGCTTGCGGTGCAGCCGGCTATCGTCGCCCTGGACGAGCATCTGGTCGATCAGCCCCATCGCATACCATTCGGGGGTGCCGCGCTTCGGCACGTGATAGCCGAAGGCGAAGCCGGGCTTGGGCGCGAGCGCGTCGACGCGGCTCTTGAACTTCTCCTCGGTCTGGCGCGGCTCGGAGATGTCGGGGAGCGCGACCGCGGGCTTCTTCGCCAGCGGGCCGAAATATTTCTCCACCATCGCGCGGGTGGCGGCATAATCGATGTCGCCCGCGACCACGAGCACGGCGTTGCTCGGGCGATAGAAGCTGTCCGAGAAGGATTTGGCGTCGGGCACCGTCGCCGCCTCGATCTCCTTCAGGTCGCCGTAGAAATTGTGGCTGTTGTACCAGTTGGTGTTGGCCAGCATCGGCAGATCGATCCACGGCCAGGTCGAATAGGGCTGGTTGAGGACGTTGACCTTGACCTCGTTGCCCACCACGCCCTGCTGGTTCTTGAGCACGGTCTCGTCGATCACCGGATTGGCCATGCGATCGGCCTCGAGCCACAGCAGCCGCTCGAGCGCGCCCGAGGGGGTGACTTCGTAATAGTTGGTGAAATCGAAGCGCGTGGAACCGTTGTTGAACCCGCCGGCGTTGGTGATGGTGGTGTCGAACACGCCCTTGGGCGCGTGCTTCGAGCCCTGGAACATCAGATGCTCGAACAGATGCGCGAAACCGGTGCGCTCGCGCGGCTCGATGCGAAACCCGATGCCGTAATAGACTGCAACCGTCACCGTGGGCGCGATGCTGTCCCTGGTCAGCACCACGCGCAGGCCGTTGGGCAGCGTGAAATACTGCATGTCGACGTTGAGCGCGCTCGCCGCGGCGGACGACGACGCAGTCTGGGCGATCGCCGGGCCGGACAGGGCCGTGGCGGCGAGCGCGAGCGCGAGGCTCCATTGCTTCATCGGTCTGATTCCCCTCGGACCCGGTGACTGTGTTGGTGGATTAGTACGGCAATGGCAGGGGAAGGCAAGTGTGGGTCAACCGCCCGAATTCCATACGTTCTGCATTATGAAACTGGCGACAGGCCTTCCCTGTGCATCCCGGGCCGGTTCATACTTGGCGCGGCGCGACAAGGCTCGGCAGACGATGTCGGCGAACGAGTCCGGGCTGGGCCGCGAAAGCGCATTGCAGCGCGCAACGTTGCCGGCCGCATCGACGTCGAGCCGGAACCGGACGGACCCGCTGGCGCCGTTGTTCAGCGTGCCGGTCGGAAAATCGCTGGACAGGAGCCAGTTAGCCGGCTCGCCGACCGGCTTCAGCGGGCGGCTGAGCGTCGCCTGAACCTTGGGGTCATAGCCCCAGCTCTCAACAAGCGTCGTCATGCAATGGCGCATCAGTTCGAAAGGCTCGCGCATCGAACCGAATTCCAGGCGGAACGTCGGCTTGTGCTTGATCGACACTGTAGCGCTGTGAACCGCTGCTTCCATATCGGGTGTGACCGGAGGCGCAGTTTCGCCTTCCTTCAGCGGCCACTCCCCCTTCCGCGGCCATCCATCGAGACGCTCTTCGCCGAAGAATATCGCAGGGAGCTCGCCAAGCGAGCCTGTCCGGAAGCCCTGAGTCTCGACAGGCGCGCCTGGGAGCCCGAAATCGAGCAGGGCCTGGGGCCTGCCATTTATCTTGAGCCGGTTGCCAAAGATCGAGAAATCAAAGCCGTCTCCCGGCTGATAGCGGGAGAAGCGCGCAAGGACCGACCCGTCGCCGCTTCCAAACTGTGCCGTTAGGTGACAGCGGTCGCGGTCATGGTCGATTACCCATTGGCCGTTACGCTTCAGCACCTCGGGCTCGGGATCCTTGGCGACCGCAATCGCCGGAAGTGCCGCAGCAGCGGCGAAAACCATCCCCCATTTTAACATTGGCAAAATGCCCCCTTCGAACCGCGTGGACCGCCTAACCCGGCAGCAGACCGCAGGGAAGCGTTCACCGCAGCACCGACACTCGCCGCAGCGCCGCTTCCATCCCCCTTGCCCAGCTCGTCTCGTCCTGCGCCTCGAGCGGGATGTCGGGCCTTTGCCCCTCGATCTCGTTGGTGCCGTCGGCGAGGAAGCGGGCGCAATTGGGCATGCGGACCTCGAGCCCGGCGCGTTCGAGCCGCAGCCGGCCGCCGCCGTTCGCATAGCCGCAGCCGGCGCCGAGCGTCTTCTCGCCGATCAGCGTCGCGGCCTTGTTCTGGTGGAGCCAGGCAGCAAAGTCTTCGGTCGCCGAGGCGCTGCCCTTGTCGGCGTAGATCAGCAGCGGCCCGCGCCACGCGCCCTTGCCCTGGATCTCGCGCTGCTCCGCCGCACCGCCGAGCACCGGGCAGACCGCGCCCCCGGCCCAGATCGCCGAGCGGTCGCACTTGGGCGCCGCGAGACGCGGTTCGCTGCGGACGAGGCGGCGCGGCGTCATCAGCGCGACCACCTCCTCCACCCATTCGCTGCCGCCGCCGTTTCCGCTGACGTCGACCAGCAGCCGCAGCGCCCCCTGCGCGCGGAGCTGGGCCATGGCGCGGGCGATCTGGAGGTCGAGCTGGTGCCGCGTCGCCGCGCGCAGCCTGTCGGCGTCCATCCCGGCGCGGAAGGCGCGGCGGCAGGCGGGGAGATAGCGCATGTCGTCGAAGCTGCCGATGCGCAGCACGCCGGTGTCGCCGACCATCGCGATCGGGAAGTCATCATCGGAGGCGCTGCGCGGGCGCCAGCCGGTGACGCGGCTCCAGCGCTCGGCGAAGCCGCTGCGGTCGTCGCGGTAGCCCGCGGCTTCGCAGCTGTCGACGGGGAGGCTCTGCTGCGCCTCGCTCGGCGCGGTGGCGGGTTCGGGCTTGCCGCCCATCGCGAGGGCAAGCTTCAGATGCGGGTCGGCGAAGGCGGCGACGAAGCGGCGCAGCGCCAGATACGCCTGGACGTGCGACCAGGCGGAATCGAGCGAGGCCCGGGTCTCGGCGTCGAGCGTGGCGAGGTCGAGCTTGCGGTGGTCGCGGATCCAGTCGAGATTGGCATAGGTCTGCGCCATCTCGCGCTTGAGCAGGCCATAGTCGCGCTTCCAGCCCGCGCGGTCGAAGGTCGCGACATCGAGGATCGCGGCGCCGACCACGGCCAGCAGCGCGAGCCCGAAGACCCATTTGAACACGCGGACCATCCGCCCTCCCCCACTTGCCGCGGCACGCTAGCGGGGGTGAGAGAGGGGCTCAAGTTGCGGGGTTCGGGATCGTTTTTTGTTCACGCAAAGGCGCGAAGGCGCGAAGAGGTTCGCCGCCGCGGCAGCGGCGGGAATCCCGGAAAGCGCTCCGAGGGCCGCTGCGCGGCGCCACTGGCTGAAGCCTCTTCGCGTCTTCGCGCCTTTGCGTGAACGCCTCTTTCCGTCATCCCCGCGAAGGCGGGGACCCAGAGCCACCAGGGCATCGCCCGTGATTCCTGGATCCCCGCTTTCGGGGTGACGGTGGAGCGTCCTACTTCGCCGCCGCCGCCGACTGGTCGAGCGGGACCACCGGGAGGAGCACGTTGCTCGACTGGGCGCCGCCGTACATCAGCGTCACCGTCGCCTTCTGATAGTCCTCGGGCTTGGCGAAGAAGATGTTGGGCACGAACTTCTGCGGGTTGCGGTCATAGACCGGGAACAGGCTCGACTGGACCTGTACCATGATCCGGTGCCCCGGCTGGAAGACGTGGTTCACCGTCGGCAGGCGGAACTTGTACTCCTGCACCTTGCCCGCGGGGATCGCGGTCGGATGCTCGAACGAGTTGCGATAGCGGCCGCGGAAGATGTCCAGCGCGATGGGAAGCTGGAAGCCGCCCATCTCCTTCTTGGTCGCCATCTCGTCGGGATAGACGTCGATGACCTTGACGACGAAGTCGCCGTCGGTGCCCGTCGTCTTGGCGAAGAGATCGGCGATCGGCGCACCCGAGACGCGGACCGGCGCGGTCAGCGGTTCGGTCATATAGGTCATCACGTCGGTCCGGCCGTCGACGAAGCGCTGGTCGGTGACCAGATAGGTCGACCAGCGGCCGTCCTGGAAGTTGACCGGCCGCGGCAGGTGCGGGACCGGCTTGGCAGGATCCGAGACGTAGCTGTCCGAGCCCGCGCCCGGCTTGTCGAAGCCCAGCCGCTCGGCCGACTTGAGGTAGATCGGCGTGAGCTTCTGGTCGCAGCCATTGTCGCAGGCGAGCGGCCACTTGCTGAGATAGTCCCAGCGATTGTCGCCGGTGTTGTAGAAGCTCGCCTTGGCCGGCGTGAAGGGCGGCGCGCCGTCCTTCAGATAGGCGTTGAAGAAGGGCAGCAGGATGTCACGGCGCGCCTGGAGCGCCGTGTCGCCCTCGAACTCGAGCTGGCCGAGCTTCGAACCGTTGTAGTTGAAGCCCGAATGGCGCCACGGCCCCATCAGCAGGAAGTTCCTGTCGGCCGCCGGGGTCTTCTGCATTTCCTCCCAGGCGTGGATCGCGCCGTACATGTCCTCGTGATCCCAGATGCCCTGCTCCCAGAGGGTGGGGACGTTCGAAGGCTTCTGCGCGATCAGCTTGTCGAGCGCCTGGAGCTGCCAGAATTCGTCATAGGCCACGTGCTGGCTCATCTTGTTCCACATCGGCAGCTGGTCGTAGCCGAACTTCTTCGCCCAATCGCCGGCCGAGCCGACGCGGCGGAAGGTGTCGTAATCGTCCCAGTCGGGTCGGTTGGGCGCCTTGCCGTCGCCCTTGTAGCCGGTCTGCGCGCCGATCCAGCCGATGTTGGCGAGGCGGAAGGCGCCATAGTGGAACCAGTCGTCGCCCATCCAGCCGTCGATCATCGGGCTCTCGGGCGCGGCGACCTTGAGCGCAGGGTGCGGGTTGAGCAGCGCCATCACCACGGTGAAGCCCTCGTAGCTCGAGCCGAGCATGCCGACCTTGCCGTTGGTCTCGGGGATGTTCTTGACCATCCAGTCGATCGAGTCCCACGCATCGGTGGTGTGATCGACCTTGGTCGGGTTGAGCGGCCCCACCGGCGGGCGCGTGATGACGTAGTCGCCCTCCGAGCGGTACTTGCCGCGGATGTCCTGGAAGACGCGGATATAGCCCGCCTTGACGAACACCTCGTCGCCCTCGGGCAGCGCGTTGATCATCGTGGTGCTGTCGGTCCGCTTGACGCGGCCGTTGGCGTTGTAGGGCGTGCGCGTGAACAGGATCGGCGCGTTCTTCGCACCCTTGGGGATGACGATGACGGTGTAGAGCTTCACCCCGTCGCGCATCGGGATCATCACTTCGCGCTTGATGAAGTCGCCGGGTTGCTCGGGCGGCGTGAAGTTCGCCGGGATGTCGTTGAACGGCTGCGCGGGCTGCCCCTGCTGCGCGAGCGCGGGCGAGGCGAGGAAAGCGGTTCCAGCGAGAAGGACGGTAAGGATCTTGGTCATCGGCTGCATGTCTCCAGCGGGAAGCTGCTCGATAGGCGCAAATCCGCGCGCGTGAAAAGAGCCGCCCCGTTGGAAGGAACCATGACGCGCCGCTTGTTTCCGGGGTTTGTCGTTCGCCTCACAGCCGTCGGCGAGCGGGCCGAGGGCGGGATTTTTGTTCACGCAAAGGCGCAAAGACGCGAAGATGCCGCCCTGCCCTGCGAGCGATCGCGCCGCGCAAGCGGCAGCTATTGCCGATCTCGAGGATTCCAGCCGCTGTCGCGGTACCAGATCCCTTTGCGCCTTTGCGTGAACAAAAAAATCGAGCCGCCGCCGCCACACCCATCGGTTTGACAGACCCGCCCCGCGCTCCTATATCGCGCTTCTTCCACAGCACCGGGAAATGATGCGTCGTCGCGCAACGCATCGGTCGAATGGGTGTCGTGGACCTGACGAGGACGCTGGGAGCTGCCGAATTCCACAAGGAAGTCGAGCGGCCTTTCTGCGTCCTTTCGCACGTCCCGGCCCCGGATCACGGGCACCGAAATTACGCCCCCGCCCCGGCAGGGGCAAACTTACGGCTGACGAGGCAAAAACACCCATGGCTACCAAGGCAATCGAGGGCGGCACGATGAAGCGCCGCATCCGCAAGGTGTTCGGCGACATCCACGAAGTGGTGCAGATGCCGAACCTGATCGAGGTTCAGCGCGAATCCTACGAACAGTTCCTGCGGAGCGATCCCTCGATCGGCTACGTCTCGGGCCTGGAGAAGACGCTGCGCTCGGTCTTCCCGATCCGCGACTTCGCCGGCACCGCCGAGCTCGACTTCGTCAACTATGAGCTCGAGCCGCCGAAGTTCGACGTCGAAGAGTGCCGCCAGCGCGGCATCACCTATGCGGCGCCGATGCGCGTGACGCTGCGCCTGATCGTGTTCGAGGTGGATCCCGATACCGAGGCCCGTTCGGTCCTCGATATCAAGGAGCAGGACGTCTACATGGGCGACATGCCGCTCATGACCGAGAACGGCACCTTCTTCATCAACGGCACCGAGCGCGTCATCGTCAGCCAGATGCACCGTTCGCCGGGCGTGCTGTTCGATCATGACCGCGGCAAGACCCATGCCTCGGGCAAGTATCTCTTCGCGGCGCGCGTGATCCCGTATCGCGGCTCGTGGCTCGACTTCGAGTTCGACGCCAAGGACATCGTCAACGTCCGCATCGACCGCAAGCGCAAGCTGCCGGTGACCACGCTGCTCTACGCCCTGGGCCTGAACAGCGAGGACATCCTCAACTATTTCTACAACCGCGTAACCTTCGTCCGCGGCCAGGGCGGCTGGCAGATCCCCTTCCAGCCCGAGAACTGGCGCGGCGCCAAGCCGATGTTCGACATCGTCGACGCCAAGTCGGGCGAGGTCGTGTTCCCGGCCGGCCAGAAGATCAGCCCCCGCGCTGCCAACAAGGCGGCCAAGGACGGTCTCGAGACGCTGCTCATCCCGACCGAGGAAATCTTCGGCCGCTACAGCGCCTATGACCTGATCAACGAAGCGACCGGCGAGATCTACATCGAGGCCGGCGACGAAGTCTCGGCCGAGAACCTCGAGAAGCTCGACAAGGCGGGCATCGACCGCATCGAGCTGCTCGACATCGACCACATCGCCACGGGTCCGTGGATCCGCAACACGCTCAAGGCCGACAAGGCCGAGGAGCGCGAGCAGGCGCTGGCCGACATCTACCGCGTCATGCGCCCCGGCGAGCCGCCGACGCTCGAGACCGCGGAATCGCTGTTCGCCGGCCTGTTCTTCGACCCCGAGCGCTACGACCTCTCGGCCGTGGGCCGCGTGAAGCTCAACATGCGCCTCGAGCTCGACGCCGAGGACACCGTCACCACGCTGCGCACCGAGGACATCCTCGCCGTCGTGAAGACCCTCGTCGACCTCAAGGACGGCAAGGGCGAAGTCGACGACATCGACAACCTCGGCAACCGCCGCGTTCGCTCGGTGGGCGAGCTGCTCGAGAACCAGTATCGCGTCGGCCTGCTCCGCATGGAGCGCGCCGTTAAGGAGCGTATGAGCTCGGTCGACGTGTCGACCGTCATGCCGAACGACCTGATCAACGCGAAGCCGGCCGTGGCTGCCGTCCGCGAGTTCTTCGGCTCGTCGCAGCTGTCGCAGTTCATGGACCAGACCAACCCGCTTTCCGAAGTGACGCACAAGCGTCGCGTCTCGGCGCTCGGGCCGGGCGGCCTCACCCGCGAGCGCGCGGGCTTCGAAGTCCGCGACGTCCATCCGACCCACTATGGCCGTATCTGCCCGATCGAGACGCCGGAAGGGCCGAACATCGGTCTGATCAACTCGCTTGCAAGCTTCAGCCGCGTCAACAAGTACGGCTTCATCGAGACGCCGTACCGCAAGGTCGTCGACGGCAAGGTGACCAACGAGGTCGTCTATCTCTCGGCGATGGAAGAGGCCAAGCACACGATCGCCCAGGCTTCGGCCGAGGTCGATGCGGAAGGCCGCTTCACCGAGGAGCTGATCTCGGCCCGTCAGGCCGGCGAATTCCTGATGGCGCTGCCGGAGACGGTGACGCTGATGGACGTCAGCCCCAAGCAGCTCGTCTCGGTCGCCGCGTCGCTGATCCCGTTCCTCGAGAACGACGACGCCAACCGCGCGCTTATGGGCTCGAACATGCAGCGCCAGGCCGTGCCGCTGGTGAAGGCGGAAGCGCCCTTCGTCGGCACCGGCATGGAAGAGACCGTCGCCCGTGACTCGGGTGCCGCGATCGCCGCCAAGCGCGCCGGCATTGTCGATCAGGTCGACGCGACCCGTATCGTCGTCCGCGCCACCGGCGACGTCGAGGCCACCGAGAGCGGCGTCGACATCTACACGCTGATGAAGTTCCAGCGCTCGAACCAGTCGACCTGCATCAACCAGCGTCCGCTGGTGAAGGTGGGCGACGTGGTCTCGGCCGGCGACATCATCGCCGACGGTCCCTCGACCGAGTTCGGCGAGCTCGCGCTGGGCCGCAACGCGCTCGTCGCGTTCATGCCCTGGAACGGCTACAACTATGAGGACTCGATCCTCATCAGCGAGCGGATCGTGAAGGACGACGTGTTCACGTCGATCCACATCGACGAGTTCGAAGTCATGGCCCGCGACACCAAGCTCGGGCCGGAGGACATCACCCGCGACATCCCCAACGTCGGCGAGGAAGCGCTGCGCAACCTCGACGAGGCGGGCATCGTCTACATCGGCGCCGAAGT
>NZ_JAGIAM010000006.1 GCF_017744835.1 Sphingomonas sp. | reverse complement strand
AGCTGATCGGGGTCCACGGTACCATCGAGCGTGTCAGGACCTGCAGTGCCGATACGTTCCGCCACGACTCACTCTCCAGCAAAAATGGACGCCGAATTCGTCACGAAACGGCGGATCTAGTTGCATGATGCCGCAAACATACAGCAGTTACAATATCTTCAACTTCGCTGAACCTTCTACCGCAACGTTAGTGCAACGACTGCACAGCCCCATCCTGGCGCCCTGCGAGCCGCCATCCACCGCGCCGACGGATTGCCCTTGCGGGCTTTGCCGCTAAGAAGCGCGGCGAAAGGAGCTTCCCCATGTCCACGCTCGTCCTGATCCGCCACGGCCAGTCCTGCTGGAACCTGGAGAACCGTTTCACCGGATGGTGGGACGTCGACCTGACCGAGCTGGGCGTCAAGGAAGCCTGGGCCGCGGGCGAGCTGATGAAGGAGCGCGGGCTCGACTTCGACATGACCTTCACCAGCTTCCAGAGCCGGGCGATCAAGACGCTCAACCTGGCGCTGGAGGCGATGGGCCGGCTGTGGCTGCCGACCGAGAAGGACTGGCGGCTCAACGAGCGCCATTACGGCGGGCTCACCGGGCTCAACAAGGCCGAGACTGCGGCGCTGCACGGCGACGAGCAGGTCAAGATCTGGCGCCGCAGCTTCGACGTGCCGCCGCCGCTGCCCGAGGAAGGCTCGCCCTGGGACCTCGCCAAGGACGAGCGCTACAAGGGCGTGCCGATCCCGCAGACCGAGAGCCTGAAGGACACGATCGCGCGCGTGCTGCCCTATTGGGAGAGCCGCATCGTTCCCGAGCTCAAGGCGGGCAAGCGCGTGCTGATCTCCGCGCACGGCAATTCGCTGCGCGCGCTGGTCAAGCACCTCTCGGGGCTTTCGGACGACGAAGTGGTGGGCCTGGAGATCCCGACGGGACAGCCGATGGTCTATGAGCTGGACGAGGGGCTGAAGGCGCTGGATCGGTATTATCTGAACGAGCGGTGAGACTCTCACTGCCCCGCCCCGACCCCTCCCCTGAAGGGGAGGGGCTTAAGTATGTTGCCCTCGCCTCCCTCCCCCACTAACAACGCCGCTTCCGCAACACGGGGCAATCATGTCGGACGCACCTCTCGTCGGCATCATCATGGGCAGCACCTCCGATTGGGAGACGATGCGCCACGCGAGCGCCGTGCTCGCCGAGCTGGGCGTGGCGCACGAGACCAAGGTGGTCTCCGCCCACCGCACGCCGCAGCGGCTCTATGATTATGCGACCGGGGCGGCCGAGCGCGGGATCAAGGTGGTGATCGCGGGCGCCGGCGGCGCTGCGCATCTGCCGGGGATGGCGGCGTCGATGACGCATCTGCCGGTGCTGGGCGTGCCGGTCGAATCCAAGGCGCTCAAGGGCGTCGACAGCCTCTATTCGATCGTCCAGATGCCCGGCGGCATCCCCGTCGGCACGCTCGCGATCGGCAAGCCCGGGGCGATCAACGCGGGGCTGCTCGCCGCCGCGATCCTGGCGACTTCGGACGAGGCCCTCGCCGAGCGCCTCAAGGCGTGGCGCGCGGCGCAGACCGACAGCGTGGCGACGGATCCCGAATGAGCGCAGCCGGCAGCCCCCTGGCCCCCGGATCGACGATCGGAATCCTGGGCGGCGGCCAGCTCGGACGGATGCTCGCGGTCGCCGCGGCGCAGCTCGGCTATCGCACGCACATATTGGCGCCCGACGAGGAAAGCGTCGCCGCGCAGACCGCGTCGAGCTTCACCCGCGCCGACTATCACAGCCGGATCGTGCTCGACGAGCTGGCGGGGCAGACCGACGTGGTCACCTATGAGTTCGAGAATATCGCGCTCGAGCCGGTCGAATATCTCGCGACCAAGGTGCCGGTGCGCCCCGGCGCGATGAGCCTGGCGATCGCGCAGGACCGCGCGCGCGAGAAGGCGTTCGTCGGCGAGATCGGGGGGCGTACCGCGCCCTGGGCGCCGGTCTCGACGCGCGACGAGCTGCACGCCGCGATCGCGAAGATCGGCGCGCCGGCGATCCTCAAGACGCTGCGGCTGGGCTATGACGGCAAGGGCCAGGTGCGCATCCGCGACGCCGCCGAGGCTGACGCCGCCTGGGCCGAGATCGGCGAGCGGCCGGCGATCCTCGAAGGCTTCGTCGCGTTCAGCCACGAATTCTCGATCATCACCGTACGCGGGCTCGACGGCGCGCTGACGCATTATCCGCCGCCGTGGAACGAGCATCGCGAGGGCATCCTCCACCGCTCCTCGCTCCCTGCGCCGGCCGAGATCGCGCGCCACTGGACCGAGGCGGCGGCGCTCGCCGGGCGCGTGGCCGAGAAGCTGGGCCATGTCGGCGTGTTGACGCTCGAATTCTTCACGACCGATGCCGGGCCGGTGTTCAACGAGATGGCGCCGCGCGTGCACAACAGCGGCCACTGGACGATCGAAGGCGCCGAGACCTCGCAGTTCGAGAACCACATCCGCGCCATCGTCGGGCTGCCGCTGGGATCGACCGCGCTGACCGGCACGCAGGTCGAGATGGAGAACCTCATCGGCGACGACGCGCACCGCTGGGGCGAGCTGCTCGCCGAGCCGGGGGCGCATCTGCATCTCTACGGCAAGGGCAGCGTGCGCCCGGGGCGGAAGATGGGGCATGTGACGCGGGTGAAGCGGTAATCCACCATTGCGCGCGCGGTGCTCGCAACAGATAGTTGCGCAATGCTGCTGATGGCTCTGCTTCTACCGCTCGCCGCGCCAGTGCCCGAGGATCTTCCGGTGACCTATCTGGCGTCGATCGAGATCCCACTGGGCGCGGACGAACGAGTCAGCGGCTTCGTCTTCGAGAGCTGGGGGGTCGAGTTCAAGGCGATTTGCCGAATCCCCTCTGGCTGGCGGATCAAGGCAGGATCGAGCGCGACACCCAATGGCAATTTCGAAGGCGAGGCGAGCCACGGCATCACTTGGATCGGGCGCGACAATATGCGCGAATTGCGCGACCTCGCACTGGTCACGCTCCGTGCGCCGCTGCAGCGCGATGCGATCCGACAAGCCAATGGAGAAATCCCGGCCACCTTCGCCGGACATGCCACGATCGAGGGCATGGATGACAGTCGTCAGGTCTCCATCGGCGTGGACAATGTCCGGCTGAAGCCCGCCGCACGCTGCCCCTGATCGAAAAAGGCCCGCCTCCTTTCGGAAGCGGGCCTTTTCGTTTCAGCCGGCGCGCCGGATCAGGCGCGCGTGCCGGTGATCGGGAAGCTGCCGAACACGCCCGCCGTCACGGTGCCGTTGAGCGTATCGCCGTCGACGGTCGCCTCGCAGGTGAGCGTCATCGGCATCGGCACGCTGATGTCGAGCGTCCAGCTGAGCGTGTCGCCGCTCGCCTTGCCATCGGTGATGTCGGCCGTGCCGAGCCCGCCCGAGAAGTTGCCGGTGAAGCTGTCGCCGTTGCTCTGCACGGTCAGCACCGCCTGCTGATCGCCCATCGGCGACTTGGTGACCGTGTTCCAGCTTCCGTCCACATTGGCCATCGCGTCTCTCCCGCTTGCTATTTCGCTGCCGCGGGCGAACCGGTGCCCAGCGCCGCTGCAGGGACCACCTCGACAGGCAGGCCGATGGAGTCAAGCTGCGGACGGACGGTCTTGGCGTCGCCGACGACCACGAAGACGAGCTTGTCGGGGTCGAGGGCCCCGCGTGCCGCAGCGTCAAGCTGGGCTGCGGTCATGCTGCGATATTTTTGCGCGATGGTGTCGTAGAAATTGTCCGGACGGTGCCGCAGGTCGTTCTGCTGCATCGCCGAGAGCACCGCGCCCGAAGTCTCGTAGCGGCCCGCGAGCTCGCGAGTCGATCCGTTGACCTCGCGCAACAGCTCGGCCTGGGTGACGCCCTTGGTGGTCAGGAAGTCGCGGACCTGCTGGCGGATCGCCTGGATCGATTCGCCGGTCTTGTCGGCCTGGACCGGCGCGCTGATCGTATAGGGCACCGCATGCTCGAGCCAGTTGTAGCCGCCGCCCGCGCCATAGGACCAATGCTTGTTCTCTCGCAGGTCCATGTTGATGCGCGACAGGAAGCCCGAGCCGAGCACCTGGTTCGCCGTGAAATGGGTGAGCAGCTCGGTCTTGGGATCGAGCGGCGTCATCTCCGCGGCAAGGATCAGCGACTGGGGCGAATCGGGCCGGTCGACGAGCAGGATCTTGGGCGCGGAGGGCCTGGGCGCGACGTCGAACGCCTTGACCCCGGGGGCGCCCTCACCCTGCCAATTGCCGAAGCGCGCGTCGAGCGCGGCCTTCACTTCGTCGAGCGGACGATCGCTGACGACGAAGACCTTTGCCTTGTCCGGGCGGATCCAGCTCTTGTAGAAATTGACGAGGTCGTCGCGGGTGAGCGCCTTGACGGCCGCCGGATCGCCCGAGCCCGCGGCCAGCTTCGCATAGGGGTTGCCCGCGCCATAGAGCAAAGGCGGCAGCGCGCGGCCGGCGAGACCCTGAGGGCTGGTCAGCTCGGAGGCGATGCCGGTGAGCAGGCTGGCGCGCAGACGCTCGACTTCGGCCGGCGCGAAGGCCGGGTGCAGCACCACGTCGGCGAACAGATCGAGCGCCCCGGCGAGGTTGGGGCTCGGCGCCCCGACCGACAGATAGGTCCGGTCGGGCGAGCTGCCGGTCGAGATGCTCGCGCCCAGGCGCTCGCGTGCCTCGGCGATCGCGATCGAATCCTTGCTGATCGTGCCCTCGTCGAGCAGCGACAGCATCAGGTTCTGCGTGCCGAGCTTGCCCGCCGGATCGGCGGCGGTGCCCGCGTCGAAGCTCATCACCACCTGGGTGACGGGCACGGCGGTGCGATTGGCATAGACCAGCTCGATGCCGTTCGAGAGCTTGGCGCGCGTGACGTCCGGGAAATCGAGGTCGCCGATCTGGGGAACGTCGGGCAGCGCGCCGCGGGTGCCCTTGACCACTTCGCTCTTGGGCGCGGCGGCGGTGGTCGCCGGCTTGGGCGCCGGCGCCTGGGCTTCCTGATAGGCCTCGCGCTGACCGGGCTCGACCTGGATCGTCAGCGCCGGGCGCGTGAGCCACTTGTTGGCAACGGCCTTGACCTGCGCCGGCGTCACCCGCGCGGTTTCCAGCAGCTCCTTCTTGTAGTGCGCGGGATCGCCCGAATAGAGCTCGCCCGAGGCGAGCGCCACGGCCTTGCCGCCAAAGCCGCCGACCGATTCGAGGCCGGCGATGCGCCCGGAGACCTGGGTTGTGGCGACGCGCTGGACTTCGTCCGCGGTCGGGCCGTTCTTGAGCAGGTCGGCCAGGATCTCGTCGATGCGCTTCGAGACGAGCGCCGGATCGACGCCGGGCTTCACCAGCGCCTGAATCTGGAAGACACCGATCTGCGACAGCGATTCGACGCCGGCCGAGACCTGCACCGCGCTCTTGTCCTTGCGCACCAGCTCATTCTCGAGCCGCGAGCTGGCGAGGCCGCCGAGGACGTTGCCGAAAACGTCGAGCGGCACCGAATCGGGGTCGTTGAGCCCCGGCACCGCCCAGTTGCGCAGGATCATCGTCGCGGCGACGCGGTCCTTCATCACGATCGTCTTGGGCGCGGCAAGCGTCGGCACCGTCACCTTGGGCAGCACGCTCTTGGGGCCGGCCGGAATGGCGCCGAAATATTTCTCGACCAGCGGGCGGGCTTCCCTGGCGTCGATGTCGCCCGCGAGCACCAGCACCGCATTGTTCGGGCCATAGTGCGAGCGGAACCAGTTCTTGACGTCCTCGAGGCTGGCGGCGTCGAGGTCGGCCATCGAGCCGATGACGTTATGGCCATAAGGGGTGCTGCCGAGCAGCTGCTCGAGCAACGTGTACCAGACCAGGCCATAGGGCTGGTTGTCGCCCTGGCGCTTCTCGTTCTGGACGACGCCGCGCTGCTCGTCGAGCACGCCCTGGTCGATCGCGCCGAGCAGATAGCCCATGCGGTCGCTCTCGAGGAACAGCGCGCGGTCGAGCGCGGGGCGGGGCACCGTCTCGAAGTAATTGGTGCGATCGAAGCTGGTGGTACCGTTGAAATCGGTGGCGCCGACCTGCTTGAGCGGCTCGAAGAAGTCGCCGGGGGCGTTTTCCGAGCCGTTGAACATCAGATGCTCGAAGAGGTGCGCGAAGCCCGTCTTGCCCTGCGGCTCGTGCTTCGAGCCGACGTCGTACCAGGTCGAGACCGCGACGATCGGCGCCTTGCGATCGGTGTGGACGATCACGCGCAGGCCGTTCTTGAGCGTGAATTCCTCATAGGGAATGTCGACGCGCTTCACGAGCTCGGCGACCGGCACCGGCTTGGCGGCGGGCGCCTGCTGCGCGGCCGCGGGCATGGTGGCGACGAGCGCGAGCAGAGCCGCGCCGGAGAGCATCCGATAAGATTTCATTCGACGAGAATCCCCGTATCCAAGACGAACCGAACATAGTGCAGCTTGTATCGGCTGCAACCGAATCCGTGTTGCCGGAACAATGCACCGCCAGCGTGCCTGATGCGTTTGCAACGGCGCGCGCGAACGCCCAGATTGCGATCGTTACGCCTCCCTCTTGTGTTGCCGAATTGCCACACCATCTGTCCGTCACAGGCTTACAGGGACCGACATGAACCTCGAGAAATTCACCGAACGGGCGAAGGGCTTCCTCCAGTCGGCGCAGACCGTCGCCATCCGCATGAGCCACCAGCGGATCTCGCCCGAGCACCTGCTCAAGGCGCTGCTCGAGGACGAGCAGGGCATGGCGAGCGGGCTGATCCAGGCCGCGGGCGGCGACGCGAAGCGCGCGCTGAGCGAGACAGACCTGGCGCTCTCCAAGATCCCCGCCGTCTCGGGCTCGGGCGCGCAGCAGACGCCGGGCGTCGACAACGACCTGGTGCGCGTGCTCGACCAGGCCGAGCAGATCGCGGCCAAGGCCGGCGACAGCTTCGTCACGGTCGAGCGGATGCTGGTGGCGCTGGCGCTGTCGCTCAATTCCGCAGCGGGCAAGGCGCTGCAGGCCGCGGGCGTGCGCGCAGAAGCGCTCAATGCAGCGATCAACCAGCTCCGCGGCGGGCGCACCGCCGACACCGCCACCGCCGAGGACCGCTACGACGCGCTCAAGAAGTTCGCGCGCGACCTCACCCAGGCCGCCCGCGACGGCAAGCTCGATCCGGTGATCGGCCGCGACGAGGAGATTCGCCGCACGATCCAGATCCTCGCCCGGCGCACCAAGAACAATCCCGTGCTGATCGGCGAGCCGGGCGTCGGCAAGACCGCGATCGCGGAAGGGCTGGCGCTGCGCATCGCCAACGGCGACGTGCCCGACAACCTCAAGGACCGCACGCTGATGGCGCTCGACATGGGCAGCCTGATCGCGGGCGCGAAGTATCGCGGCGAGTTCGAGGAGCGCTTGAAGGGCGTGCTCGACGAAGTGAAGGCTGGCGAAGGCGACATCATCCTGTTCATCGACGAGATGCACACGCTGATCGGCGCCGGGAAGAGCGAAGGCGCGATGGACGCGTCGAATCTGCTCAAGCCGGCGCTGGCGCGCGGCGAGCTCCACTGCATCGGCGCGACCACGCTCGACGAGTATCGCAAGCACGTCGAGAAGGACCCCGCGCTCCAGCGGCGCTTCCAGCCGGTGTTCGTCGGCGAGCCCACGGTGGAGGACACGATCTCGATCCTGCGCGGGCTCAAGGAGAAGTACGAGCTGCACCACGGCGTGCGCATCACCGATGCGGCGATCGTGAGCGCGGCGACGCTCTCCAACCGCTACATCACCGACCGCTTCCTGCCCGACAAGGCGATCGACCTGATGGACGAGGCCGCCAGCCGCATCCGCATGGAGGTCGAGTCCAAGCCCGAGGAGATCGAGAACCTCGACCGGCGCATCATCCAGCTCAAGATCGAGCGCGAGGCGCTGAAGAAGGAGACCGACGCCGCGTCGAAGGATCGGCTCGCGAACCTGGAGGCCGAGCTCGCCAACCTCGAGCAGCAGTCGGCCGAGCTGACCACGCGCTGGCAGGCGGAGAAGGACAAGATCGCCTCCGAGGCGCGGCTGAAGGAGCAGCTCGAGGCGGCACGGCTCGAGCTCGAGCAGGCGCAGCGCGCGGGCGATCTCGGCAAGATGGCCGAGCTCAACTACGGCACCATTCCCGCGCTCACCAAGCAGCTTGAGGAAGCGCAGGCGACCACCAAGGGCGCGATGCTGCGCGAGGAAGTGACCAGCGACGACATCGCCGGGGTGGTCAGCCGCTGGACGGGCATCCCGGTCGACAAGATGCTCGAGGGCGAGCGCGAGAAGCTGCTCCAGATGGAGCAGGCGCTCGGCGCGCGGGTGATCGGCCAGGCCGATGCCGTGAAGGCCGTGTCGACCGCGGTGCGGCGTTCGCGCGCCGGGCTGCAGGATCCGAACCGGCCGCTCGGCTCGTTCCTGTTCCTCGGGCCAACGGGCGTGGGCAAGACCGAGCTGACCAAGGCGCTCGCCGAATTCCTGTTCGACGATCCCAATGCGATGGTGCGGATCGACATGAGCGAGTTCATGGAGAAGCACGCGGTCGCGCGGCTGATCGGCGCCCCTCCCGGCTATGTCGGATACGAGGAAGGCGGCGTGCTGACCGAGGCGGTGCGGCGGCGGCCCTATCAGGTGGTGCTGTTCGACGAAGTCGAGAAGGCGCACGGCGACGTGTTCAACGTGCTGCTCCAGGTGCTCGACGACGGGCGGCTGACCGACGGGCAGGGCCGCACGGTCGACTTCTCGAACACGATCGTGATCCTGACGTCGAACCTGGGCAGCCAGTTCCTCACCAACCTGCCCGACGGGCACGATGTCGAGGAAGTCGAGCCGCAGGTGATGGAAGTGGTGCGCGCGCACTTCCGCCCCGAGTTCCTCAACCGGCTGGACGAGATCATCCTATTCCACCGGCTGGGTGCGGAGCACATGGCGCCGATCGTCGACATCCAGGTCGCCCGGGTGGCGAAGCTGCTCAAGGACCGCAAGATCGGGATCGAGCTGACCGACGCCGCGCGCGCCTGGCTGGGCCGGGTGGGCTATGATCCGGTGTACGGGGCGCGTCCGTTGAAGCGGGCGGTGCAGCGCTACCTGCAGGACCCGCTCGCCGACCTGATCCTGCGCGGCGAGGTGAAGGACGGATCGACGGTGAAGGTCGACGAGGGCGACGGGGCGCTGGCGCTGAGCGTGACGTAGCCGCCCGCCGGCCTTCCTCGGCCGGGAGGACCTCATCGGAAACGGGCACAAAAAAGGGGCGGTTCCTTGCGGAACCGCCCCGATTTTTTTGACTTCGGTCCGGCTTAGAAGCCGACCTTCACGCCCGCCTTGAAGTAGCGGCCGAAGATGCCCTCGCCACCCTGGATCGGGTTGTAGCCGTGCGCACCATAGGTGACCACGTCGATCGGAGGCATTTTGTCGAACAGGTTCTGGACGTTCAGGTAGAAGGTGAAGTTGTCGTTCACCTTCAGTCGAGCGTTCAGGTCCACCGTGACGTATTCCGAGACCTTACACGGCGTCGAACCGTCGCTCAGGCCGCAGTCCTTATAGTCGGTGCCCTGATCCATCGCGGACAGATCATAGCCGTCGAAGTAGTTCACGGTGCCGGTCAGAGCGAACTGGTCGTTGAACTCCAGCGACGAGGTCCAGGTGCCCTTCCACTTGGGCGTGCCCGAGCCGGCCGTCAGGTTGAAGTTGCCCAGCGTGCCGTCGTAGCGCTCGACGGTGCCGTCGGGGAACTCCATCTCGAGCTTCATGATGTAGCTCGCCTCCGCATAGGTGCGGAACCGGATGCCGTCGGCGATCGGCAGATCGGCGTCGATCGAGAAGTCGAGGCCGTGCGTCTTCAGCGTGTTGGCATTGATGAAGCCCGACTGGACGAACGCGATACGCGGCGTCGCACCCGGAGTGTTCACGTCCGGCGCGTCGGGGACGACCGTGTAGCCGTCCGGAATCGGCAGGCCCGAATAATAGGCCAGGATCGCCGGAGCGTTGTTCGCGGTCGTGATGACGTCGGTCTTGCGGATGTTGTAGTATTCAACAGCCAGCTTGACGCGACGGATCGGCTGCAGCTCGATGCCGGCAGTGAAGCTGCGCGACTTCTCGGGCTTCAGGTCCGGATTCGAGAGCGAGGTCTGGCCATAGCTCGCCGAGCGGACATAGGCCGGGCAGGTGTTGAACGTCGCCACGGTGCAGCCGTACTGGCTCAGGAACCAGTCGGTGTAGATGCCCGAGTTGGCCGTGACATAGCCAGTCGTCGGGAAGGTCGCGTTCGCCTCGCCGAACGACGGGATACGGAAGCCGCGCGAATAGGTGCCGCGGAGCGTCACGAAATCCTCGAACGGCTTGATGATCACGCCGGCCTTCGGCGAGAAGTTGTCGATGCCGCGCGGATAACGGTCATAACGGCCCGACAGGTTGACCGTCACCTGGTCGAGCAGCGGAGCGTTGAGCTCGCCGTAGGCCGAGTAGACGGTACGATCGCCCTTGATGGCGAAGCCGTTGAGGCGGAAGTAGCGCTCGGTGCCGCCGTTGAAGTCCGAGTTGATCGACGGCGAGTCGACAGCTTCGTACCGCATCGACACGCCCGCCGCGAGCTCGAGTGCGCCGCCCGGAAGCTGGGCCAGCTCGCCGCTCACATTGGCGTCGAACTGGAGCAGGTCCGAGGTGGACGTCGCACGGGCTTCCGGAGCCAGATAGTCAAGCGTCGCCTGGCTGGTGGCGGCCGGGTTGATGAAGTTATAGCTGCCGTCGGCGATCACATCGAGCAGGTGCTGGATGTAGACGTAGCCATTGTACTTGCGCAGCAGGTCGATGTGCATGCCGGTGGCGCTGACGCTGTAGTTCCAGCCGTCGGCGATCGGGCCGCTGATGCCCGCCGCAGCGCGATAGGCACGGGTGCGGCTGAAGTTATCCTCGAACAGGTTCGGGATACGGCCGGCGATCTGGGCGGTCTGGCCCGACGCCGCAAACGGGTTGTTCGGGTTCAGCGTGCCGTTGGCCGCGGTGCAGGCCGCGGTCGTGCCGCGCGGGCAGACGTAGACCGGCAGCTGCAGGATCGTGTTGTTGCCGTAATAGGCAACGTTCGACGACGTGCTGTAGCGCGGATAGTAGAACGGCGCCGGCGCGTTCGCGCGGATGGTCGCCGGGATGTAGGTGTCGTGCGACTGCGACTGCAGGAAGTTGAACGAGGCAAAGGCCTCGGTCTCATCGTTGATGCGCGCAGTGACGCGAGCCGAGAAGCCGAAACGCTCCACGTCCGGCGTGATCACGCCGTAGAGGTTCGTCAGGTCTTCCTGGCAGACCGGGCCGGTGGCAGGCGCGGCGGCGTTGGCCGAAAGCGCGAGCTCGTCTGCGGTCGGGGTGTAGGTCGGCAGACCCTGGCAGCCGTTAGCGGGTGCGGGTGGCCGCGCCGGTCACGGCGTTGGCCGGACGGACCATGAACGGCGTCGCGACCCCGAAGCCGCCGGTGAAGCCATCGGGCTGCAGGCCGTTGACCACGCCGTTGAAGCCGCAGGTGCCGTCGTTACAGATCTGCGAGAAATCGTCCGTGTTGAAGGGATACGGACGGTCGCGGTTATAGAGCGCGCTCTGCTTGTAGTAGAAGCCGCTGACGTACGCGTTGACGCCGTTGGTATCGAGATCGCCGAAGCCGGCGGTCAGCGACATGCGGTACTGGGCCGCGTCGCCGCGCTCCGAAATACCCGCCTCGGCGCGACCGGTGACGCCCTGCACGTCCTTCTTGGTGATGATGTTCACCACGCCCGCGATCGCGTCGGCGCCGTAGGTCGACGAAGCGCCGTCACGCACGACTTCGATGCGCTCGACGATGTCGTCCGGAATCGTGTTCAGGTCGACGAAGTTGCGCGTGCCGTCGTCGGCCAGCGGATAGTAAGCGGCACGCATGCCGTCGAACAGCACGAGCGTCGAGTTGGTGGTGAGGCCGCGCAGCGAGACGGCCGAAGCGCCGGCCGCGAACGCGCCGTTCGCCGTGAACGAGTTGGTGAGCGCCGGACCGTTGTTGGCCGCGATGCGCTGGATGCCTTCCTGGACGGTGCTGATGCCGCGAATGTCGAGGTTCTCGGCGGTCACGGTGCTGACCGGCGACGGAGTCGCGACGTTCTGGAAGATGGTGCCGGTGACGACGATTTCCTGGCCGTCGCCGTTGTCGGCAGTCTGCGGCTCAGCGGTCTGAGCGGTCTGCGACGCATCCTGCGCGAACGCCGGCGTCGCGATGCCCGCGAGCACCAGCGCAGCCAGAGCCGCGCTACCGCGCAAACCCCGAGTGATTTGGGTGTTTTTCATGAATTTCCCTCGCTTTTCGACCGTGCTGCAGCGCATCGCGGCCGTGTCTCCCCGCTCCGCCCCTTGCGACAGGCGCAATTCGGGCGAAGCTTGGCGCAAGGGATGAAGAGCCCCCCTTTGTCTGTAAAGCCGCCATTCAGGTCAGCGGGGACCCTTTTGAAGCGACTGTAGCGAAAATGCCACAGAGCGCGTTCGATTGTTGCGCAGGATACCAGTCGAACGTAAAATAATGTTGCGGCGCGGAATTTTTGCTCAATTGTTTCCGGGCATTGGACCTGCCACGAGCAGCGGATCGATGCGTGCGTCGCGCCATTTCAGCCCCCAGTGGAGGTGCGGTCCGGTGGCGCGCCCGCTTGCCCCTACGGCGCCGATGGTTTGCCCGCGCCGCACCTGTTGCCCGACGGCCACGTCGATGCGTGACAGATGCATGAACGCGCTGTTGAGCCCCATGCCATGGTCGATCATCAGCAGATGACCTTCGAGTGTGAAGGGCGCGGTGGCGGCGAGCACCACCACCCCGTCGGCGGGCGCGAGCACCGGCGTGCCGGTCGGCCGGGCGATGTCGATCCCGGAATGATAGGCGCCGGGCTCGCCCGCATAGATGCGCTGCGAGCCGAACAGCGTCGAGATGCGGCCCGTGGTCGGCCAGAGGAAGGTCTGGCGCCAACCCTGTGCGCCGGTGTCCTTCGCGCGCGCCGCCTCGATCTGCGCGAGCTCGGCGGGGCGGCGGCGCTCGAACTCGGGCGCAGGGACCGGATATTTGGGCAGCCGGTCGAGCCGCGAGATGTTCCAGGCGCGCGGTGCGATGGCGAGCGGCTCGCGGACCTCGCGGCCATCGGCGAGCCGCGCGACCAGCATCGCGGAGGGGCCGGCGTCGCGATCGAAGGCGATCAGGAAGCGGCGGTCGGGTGCGAAGGGGATGGGCTTGCCGTCGAGGAACAGCGCGGTCGTGCCGGTGGGCACGGTGCCGATCGCCATGCCGCCCTGGACTCGTTCGCCGGCCAGCGCGATCCGCGGAGCAGGCTCGGGCGCCGTGGCAGCGGGACGGGGGAGCCGCGCGGGCGCGGCCTGGGCCAGCGCAGTGCTTCCACCCTGGGGCGAAGGCACGCAGGCGCTGAGGATCAGCAGCGCGGCGGCGGAGGGCGAACGCAGCACGCGGCGCAGCTTATTTGCCCTGCATCGCCTTGGTCGCGATCTCGGCGCTCGCATAGGGCTCCTGCCGCTCGACGCTCCAGTAGCGGAGCGAATCGAGCGGGATCGGCTCGCCGCTGACGGCGCAGGGGACATGGTCGCCGGGTGCCAGCACGCGGAAGCCGTTCGCCATATAATGAAGCCGCGCGGCCCGGGCGGAGTTGGACATCAGCATGGGCAGGCAACCTCTCGAGAACGAACGATCATGTCAGAGCAGGCTCGGCTGCTCGGGCTTGGATTCATTGTAGGGCTTGCCCCCGGCACGCTCAACCCGCGCGTCGACCGGGCCGTCCTGGAAGTGCAGCGTCACGGCCTGGGCAGTGCGCGCCTCGGCGGCGGTGCCGATCACCTTGCGCGTGCCGCGCGCCTCGACCCAGGCATAGCCCTTCTTGAGCGGGAGCTCGGGGTGGACGAGGTCGAGGTGGCGCGAGAGCCCCTCGTAGCGATGGCGCGCCGACGTCAGCCGCTGGTCGAGCATCGCCGGGCGGAGCGCGCCGGCGCTGCGATCGAGCTGCGAGCGGGCGACGGTGACGCGCCGCTCGAGCGCACGGTCGAGCCGGGCGCCGAGGTCGTCCATCCGCTGGCGCTGCGGCCCGAGCAGCGCGTCGCGCCGCGGGAGCACGCGGACCAGCGCCGCCAGTCGCTCGCCCGCGCGCTCGTGATAGCGGCGCACGCAACGCTCGGTGCGATGGACCAGCGTGGCGAGCGTGTGGCGGACGTCGGCGAGCACTGGCACCGCCATCTCGGCCGCGGCCGTGGGCGTGGGCGCGCGCAGGTCGGCGGCGAAGTCGCAGAGGCTGGTGTCGGTCTCGTGCCCTACCGCCGAGATCACCGGGATCGAACAGTCGGCGACTGCGCGGACCACGACTTCCTCGTTGAAGGCCCAGAGGTCCTCGATCGATCCGCCGCCGCGCGCGACGATCAGCAGATCGGGGCGCGGCACCGGGCCGCCGGGCTGGATCGCATCGAAGCCGCGCACTGCCGCGGCGACTTCGGCCGCCGCGCCCTCGCCCTGCACCTTGACCGGCCAGAGCAGCACATGGCTGGGAAAGCGGTCCTCGAGCCGGTGGAGGATGTCGCGGATCACCGCGCCGGTGGGCGAGGTCACCACGCCGATCACGCGTGGCATGAAGGGCAGGCGCTTCTTGCGTTCGGGCGCGAACAGCCCCTCGCCCGCCAGCCGCGCCTTGAGCTTCTCGAACAGCGCCATCAGCGCGCCCTCGCCCGCCAGCTCCATCCGGTCGATCACGACCTGGTATTTGGAGCGGCCCGGATAGGTGGTGAGCTTGCCCGTGGCGATGACTTCGATGCCGTCCTGCGCGGCAAAGGGAATCGCGCTGGCAGCCGCGCGCCACATCACGCCGTCGATCACGGCGTCGGCATCCTTGAGGCAAAGATAGGCGTGGCCCGAGGCGGCGCGCTTCCAGCCCGAGATCTCGCCGCGAATGCGCACCCGCCCGAACTCGCCCTCGACCACGCGCTTGAGCCGCATCGAAAGCTCGCTGACGCTCATCTCGGGCGCGTTGTCCCCGGGCATCGCCTCGGCTACGAGCCGGCCGGAAGGCGTATCGAGAAAGGGGTCGCTCATGAATGTCCTGCTGCTGGGCTCGGGGGGCCGCGAACATGCGCTCGCCTGGAAGCTCGCGCAATCGCCGCTGCTGGAGAAGCTCTACGCGGCGCCGGGGAATCCGGGAATAGCCGAATATGCCGAGCTGGCCGATGTCGCCATTGCCGACCAGCGCGCCGTGATCGACTTCTGCCTGCGCCACTCGATCGGCTTCGTCGCGATCGGGCCCGAGGCGCCGCTGGTCGAAGGACTCGCCGACAATCTGCGCACCATGGGGATCGCGGTGTTCGGCCCCGGCAAGGCCGCGGCGCAGCTCGAGGGCTCCAAGGGCTTTACCAAGGACCTGTGCGCGCGCGAGAACATCCCGACGGCGGGCTATGTCCGCGTCGAATCGCGCGACGGCGCGCTGGCGGCGCTCGACGATTTCAGGCTGCCGGTGGTGATCAAGGCCGACGGGTTGGCGGCGGGCAAGGGCGTGACCGTCGCGACGACGCGCGAAGAGGCCGAAGGGGCTGTGGCGGCGATCTTCGCCGACGCCGGCGGCAGCGCAGTGATCGAGGAATTCCTGGAGGGCGAGGAAGCCAGCCTGTTCGTGCTCACCGACGGCACCGCCATTCTTCCCTTCGGATCGGCGCAGGACCATAAGCGCGTCGGCGACGGCGACACCGGGCCCAACACCGGCGGCATGGGCGCGTACAGCCCCGCGCGAGTGCTGACGCCTGCGCTCGAGGCCGAAGCGATCGACACGATCGTGCGCCCCACGGTCGAGGCGCTGGCGCGCGCCGGCACGCCTTATTCGGGGGTGCTCTACGCCGGGCTGATGCTGACGGCCGCCGGACCCAAGCTGATCGAATACAACGCCCGCTTCGGCGATCCCGAATGCCAGGTGCTGATGCTGCGGCTGGAGGAGGATCTGCTCGAGCTGATGGCGGCGACCGCCAAGGGCGAGCTGGCCGACCGCCCCGCGCCGCGCTTCTCGCCCGAGCCGGCGCTGACGGTGGTGATGGCGGCGAAGGGCTATCCCGGCACGCCCGAGACCGGCGGCGCGATCCGCGGAATCGAGGCAGCCCAAGCGGAGGGCGCGCGCGTGTTCCAGGCGGGCACGCGACTGGAAGGCGAAACGTTGGTCGCGAGCGGCGGGCGCGTGCTCAACGTGACGGCGCGCGGCGCCACCGTCGCCGAGGCGCAGGCAGCCGCCTATCGCGCGGTCGACGCGATCGACTTCCCTACCGGCTTCTGCCGCCGCGATATCGGCTGGCGCGAAGTCGCGCGCGAGCAGGGCTGAGCCCGCTTCCCGCTGCTCGCGGGGCGCGACTGATCGCATTTCCTATCGGACCTTCCCGATCCTGCGCTATGCTGGTGCGGCACGCTGCATCTGCATGGCGGAGAGGGATTCATGAACGACCAGGCCTGGCAAGCCACGACTCCATTGGTGCCCGGCGGGCCCGAATGGCTGACGCTGACCTTCGTCGTGATCGGCTTGGGCGTGGTGGCGGCGCTGGTCATCCTGATCTGGGGTGCGCGGCTCGCGAGACGCCGCGCGCGCGCCGAGCGCGAGCTCGAGCATCGCGGCGAGGTGCACCGAGTCGGCGATCCGCCGCGGATGATCCCGCCGGCCGCGCCGGTGCCCACGTCCGCCGCGATGCCCGAAGAGGAGCCGCTACCGCCCGAGCCGCCACTCGCCGACGAACCGATCGCCGCGGCGGCCTCGTTCGACGCCTCGCCGGCATCGCTGGCGGCGTCGGAGCCTTCCGAGCCGGTTGCGGACACGGGCGGTGACGATCTCACGCGGATGAAAGGCGTCGGCCCCAAGCTGGCCCAGCGCCTCAATGCGGTCGGCGTCACGCGCTTCGCCCAGCTCGCCGCGCTCACGCCTGCCGATGCCGAGGCGCTCGACGCGCAGCTCGGCGACTTCCGCGGGCGCATCCACCGCGACCGCTGGATCGAGCAGGCGGGCTTCCTCGCGCGCGGCGACGTGCCGGGATACGAGGCGCAGTTCGGGAAGCTTTGAGGAGTTAAGCCCCTCCCTGAAAGGGAGGGGATGGGGGTGGGTGCGCGCGTCTGCGCGCTCCAAAGAATCGATAGCAGCTCGCCAGGAGCGCCGGTCGAGGCATCGAGCCTCGCCCAGCGCTAGACCCACCCCTAGCCCCTCCCTTTCAGGGAGGGGAATGGTTGCCACTCAGCCCTTCTTCGCCGCCGCCTTCTTCGCCGGAGCCTTCTTGGCCGCTGCCTTCTTCGGGGCCGCCTTCTTGCGGCCCTTGCCCTTGGCGGGGCCGGCGGCAGCCTTGGCGTCGATCAGCTGGGCGGCTTCCTCGAGCGTGAGCTGGTCCTTGTCGATCGACTTGGGCAGCGTCGCATTGGTCTCGCCGTCGGTGATGTACGCGCCGTAGCGGCCGTCCATCAGCTTGATCTCGGCCTCGGTGCGCGGGTGCTTGCCGATGATCTTGAGCGGCTCGCGGCTCGCTCCGCGTGCGGGCCGGCCGCCGTTCGCCGCGGCCTCGGCGAGCTTGACCACCGCGGCGTTCATGCCGGTCTCGAACACTTCGGCGGTCGACTGGAGCCGGGCATATTTGCCGTCATGCGCCAGATAGGGGCCATAGCGGCCGATCGAGGCGGTGATCGGATTGCCGGTCTCCGGGTGATTGCCGATCGTGCGCGGCAGCTTGAGCAGCTTCAGCGCCCATTCGAGGTCGAGATCGACGTCCTTGGGGATCGAGGCGCGCGGCGCTTCCTTGCCTTCGCCGAGCTGGATGTACGGCCCGAAGCGGCCCGACTTGCGCTCGACCTGCAGCCCCGTTTCCGGATCCACGCCCAGCACCTCGGGCCCCGACTCCGCGCCCGCCTCGCCGCCCGGCTGGGCGAAGCGACGCGTGAACTTGCACTCGGGATAGTTGGAGCAGGCGATGAACGCCCCGAAGCGCCCGCCGCGCAGCGCCAGCTTGCCGTTGCCGCAGTTCGGGCAGAGCCGCGGATCGCTGCCGTCGGCCTTTTCGGGGAAGAGATAGGGGGCGAGGAACTCGTCGAGCGCCGCGGTGATGTCCGACGGCTTCTGCTCCATCACTTCGCTGGTGCGCGGCTTGAAGTCGCGCCAGAACTGCTCGAGCACTTCCTGCCAGGCGGCGCGGCCGCCCGACACGTCGTCGAGCTCTTCCTCGAGCTCGGCGGTGAAATCGTAGCTGACGTACTTCTGGAAGAAGCGCTCGAGGAACGCAGTCAGCAGCCGGCCCGATTCCTCGGCGAAGAAGCGGTTCTTCTCGACGCGGACATAGGCGCGGTCCTTGAGCACCTGGATGATCGAGGCATAGGTCGAGGGCCGGCCGATGCCGAGCTCCTCGAGCCTTTTGACCAGCGAAGCCTCGGAGAAGCGCGGCGGCGGCTGGGTGAAATGCTGCTCGGCGTTGACCGCCTTCTTGGCGGGCGTGGCGCCTTCGCTCATGCGGGGCAGGCGGCGGCTGTCCTCGTCGCCCTCGTCGTCGCGGCCTTCCTCGTAGAGCGCGAGATAGCCGGGGAAGAGCACGACCTGACCGGTAGCGCGGAGGCCATGCTGGCCGCTGCCGTCCTCGAGATCGATCGTGGTGCGCTCCATTCTCGCGGAAGCCATCTGGCTGGCGAGCGCGCGCTTCCAGATCAGGTCGTAGAGCTTGGCATGGTCGCCCGAGCCGGCGCGATCCTTGGAGAAGTCGGTCGGGCGGATCGCCTCGTGCGCTTCCTGGGCGTTCTTGGCCTTGGTCTGATACTGGCGCGGCTTGTCGGGCACGTACGAGCCGTCATAGCGCGTCGCGATCGCCTTGCGCGCCTCCTGGATCGCGCCGGGGTCCATCTGGACGCCGTCGGTACGCATATAGGTGATCGCGCCGTCCTCGTAGAGCGCCTGGGCGATGCGCATCGTATGGCTGGCCGAGAAGCCGAGCTTGCGCGCCGCCTCCTGCTGGAGCGTCGAGGTGGTGAAGGGCGGCGGCGGGTTGCGCGTCGCCGGCTTGGTCTCGACCGACGCGACCGAGAAGCGGCCTTCCTCGACGGCTTTCTTAGCGGCCTCGGCAGTCTTGCCGTCGGCGATCGACAGGCGCTCGAGCTTGGCGCCCTTCCACTTGACCAGCCGCGCCTGGAAGGGCGTGCCGTCCTGCTCCATCTCGGCGATGACCGACCAATATTCCTGCGCCTTGAAGCCTTCGATCTCGCGCTCGCGCTCGACGATCAACCGCAGCGCGACCGACTGGACGCGGCCCGCCGACTTGGCGCCCGGCAGCTTGCGCCACAGTACCGGCGAGAGCGTGAAGCCGACGAGATAATCGAGCGCGCGGCGGGCGCGATAGGCGTCGATCAGGTCGGTATCGAGCTCGCGCGGATGCTCCATCGCCTGGAGGATCGCGGGCTTGGTGATCGCGTTGAAGGTGACGCGCTCGACTTCCTTGGGAAGCGCCTTCTTGTTCCTGAGCACTTCCTGGACGTGCCAGCTGATCGCCTCCCCCTCGCGATCAGGGTCGGTCGCGAGGATCAGCCGGTCGGCCTTCTTGGCCTCGTCGGCGATCGCCTTGAGCTGCTTCGACTTGTCGGCATAGGTCTCCCACTCCATCGCGAACCCTTCGTCGGGGTCCACCGACCCGTCGCGCGCGGGCAAGTCGCGGACATGGCCGTAGGAGGCGAGGACGCGATAGTCCTTGCCGAGATATTTCTCGATGGTCTTCGCCTTGGCCGGCGATTCTACGATGACGAGCTGCATGGAGAGATCGGGTTCCTTACGCGTACGCGTATGAGGTTGGGGAGCCGGCGGGCGGCGTCAAGCGGGGAACCGGTATCGACCACTTACGGTTGTGTTCGCAATGTTCGACCACACCGCCATCGTCGTCACCGATCTTGCCAGGGCCCGCCGCTTCTACGACGCGATTGCCGGGGCGCTGGGGCTGGCGACGGCGAGCAACGGCCCCGACAGCTTCCTGTTCGGCAAGAGCGCCGAGGAGCCGATCCCCTATCTGTGGATCGGCACGCTGCGGCCCTCCTACTGGATCGAGGGTTCGCGTGCGGGGATCAACCAGATGCACGTCGCCTTCCGCGCCGACAGCGAGGCGACGGTCCGCGCCTTCCACGCCGCCGGGCTCGCGGCGGGCGGGCGGGACCATGGCGCGCCGGGCCCGCGCCAGGGCGTGCCCGGCTATTATGGCGCCTTCCTGCTCGATCCCGACGGCAACAACATCGAGGCCTGCTACCGCAGCAACGCCTAGGCGCCGGCCGCCTTCATCTTGGCGCGGATCGCGTCGATGTCGGCGGCGGCGTGGCGCTCGGCGAGGCGATATTCCTCGGGCCCCGAGCCGCGGTTGACCAGGCGGCCGCGCTGCACCGGCTCGCGCGCGGCGACTTCCTCGGTCCAGCGGTTGAGGTG
The DNA here is from genome assembly GCF_017744835.1 of Sphingomonas sp. Lineage (GTDB taxonomy): Bacteria > Pseudomonadota > Alphaproteobacteria > Sphingomonadales > Sphingomonadaceae > Sphingomonas. The sequence goes on along the minus strand of NZ_JAGIAM010000006.1, from coordinate 314,514 downwards.
CTTGTACTCGGCCGCGTTCAGGAACTCGGCCGCGCCGGAATAGGTATCGCCGCGCGCCACGCCGCCGTACCAGGGCCAGACCGCCATGTCGGCGATCGTGTACTCGTCGCCCGCCAGATAGCGATTGTCCGCCAGATGGGTGTCGAGCACATGGAGCTGGCGCTTGGCCTCCATGGCGTAGCGGTTGATCGCATACTCGATCTTGATGGGCGCATAGGCGAAGAAATGGCCGAAGCCGCCGCCGAGGAAGGGCGCCGAGCCCATCTGCCACATCAGCCAGCTGAGCGTCGTCGCGCGCTTCGCCGGATCGGTCGGCAGGAAGGCGCCGAACTTCTCGGCGAGGTAGATCAGAATCGCGCCGCTCTCGAACACGCGGATGTTGGGATCGACCGAATGATCGACCAGGGCGGGGATCTTCGAGTTGGGATTGATCTCGACGAAGCCGCTGCCGAACTGGTCGCCGGCGCCGATGTCGATCTTCCAGGCGTCGTACTCGGCGCCCGAATGGCCGGCGGCGAGCAGCTCCTCGAGCAGGATCGTCACCTTCTGCCCGTTAGGCGTGCCGAGCGAATAGAGCTGGAGCGGATGCGCGCCGACCGGCAGCACCTTCTCGTGCGTGGCGCCGGAGACAGGGCGGTTGATGCTGGCGAACTGGCCGCCGCTGGGAGCGTCCCAGGTCCACACCTTGGGCGGGACATAGCCGGCGGGCTGGTTGTTCGCGGGATCGGGGGCGTCGGCCATGTCATTTCTCCCTGAGGAAGCGGTTGCCGCCGGCATGTAGGTACCGGCGACCGACTTGCCAGGGCCGTAACGATGGTTTTGCTTTAGCCGATCAAACTCGTTCTGCCGCCGGCATGCCGCTCGAGCCTTCCGGCCAGCTCGAGCTCGAGGAGCACGGTCTGGACCAGTGCGGGCGCGAGGCCCGACTGGCGGATCAGTTCGTCGACGCTCACCGGCACCGGGCCGAGCAGCGCGGTCACCGTGCGGCGCTCGGCATCGCTGGCGTCCTCGGGCGGCTGACCCTGGTAGCCGGCACCCGGCGCGCGGACCGCGCGCGGATCGATCGGGCGCAGCATCTCGAGGATGTCGTCGACGCTCTGCACCAGAGTCGCGCCTTCTCGGATCAGCAGGTTGCAGCCCTGCGCGCGCGGGTCGAGCGGCGAGCCGGGGACGGCCATGACCTCGCGCCCCGCCTCGCCGGCGATGCGCGCGGTGATCAGCGATCCGGACTTGGGCGCGGCCTCGACCACCACGGTGCCGAGCGCGAGGCCGGCGATGATGCGGTTGCGCGCGGGGAAGAAGCGCGCGAGCGGCTCAGTGCCGGGGGGCTGCTCGGCGAGCAGCAGGCCTTCGCGGGCGATGCGTTCCTGCAGCTCGGCGTTCTCGGGCGGGAAGACCTGGTCGATCCCGCTCGCGATCACGCCCACGGTGCCGCCGCCGATCGATCCGATGTGCGCCGCCGTGTCGATGCCGCGGGCGAGGCCCGAGACCACGGTCGCCCCCGCCTCCGCCAGTCCCAGCGCGAGCTGGCGCGCGAAGCGGCAGGCGGCGGCCGAGGCATTGCGCGCGCCGACCATCGCGACGCAGGGCCGGTGCGCGAGATCGATCCGGCCACGCAGGATCAGCGCGGGCGGCGCGCTGTCGAGCTCGGCGAGCAGCGGCGGATAGTCGGGGTCGTCGACGAAGAGATAGCGCGCGCCGAGCTTCTCGACCGCAGCGATCTCGCGCCGCACCGCGCCCGGATCGGCGAGCGCGGGCGCCCTGCCCCCTCCCCGCGCGGCAAGCATGGGCAAGGCCTCGAGCGCCGCCTCGGCCGTGCCGAAGCGGGCGATGAGCTGGCGCCAGGTAACGGGGCCGATATTCGCCGAGCGCAGCAGACGAAGCCGCGGCTCGCGCGGATCAGCCATTCTTGCTGCCGATGCGCGGCTCGGTGCCGCTGAGCAGGCGATCGATGTTGGCGCGGTGCTTCCACAGCACGATCAGCGACAGCGCGAGGAAGAGCATCACCAGCTCGATCCGCCCCCACCAGGCCGCGCTCACCGGCGCGCTCACCGCGGCGGTCATTCCGGCGAGCGAGGAGATCCGCAGCGCCGCGAGCAGCCCGAGCCAGATCGCGGCATAGACCAATCCCGACGGCCAGTGGAGCGCGACCACGACGCCCATCAGCGTCGCCACGCCCTTGCCGCCGCGGAACTTGAGCCAGACCGGATAGCAATGGCCGATGAAGGCCGCGCCGCCCGCGAGCAGCTCGTTGCCGGGAAGCAGCCAGGCGGCGAGCAGCACCGCCGCCGCGCCCTTGGCGAGATCGAGCAGCAGCGTCGCCGCCGCCAGCCCCTTGCGGCCGGTACGCAGCACATTGGTGGCGCCGATGTTGCCCGAACCGATCTGGCGCAGGTCGCCGGCGCCGGCCATGCGCGTGAGCAGCACGCCGAAGGGGATCGAGCCGAGCAGATAGCCGAGCACGATCGCCGCTGCCGGCTGGGCCCAAAGGATTTCACTCGTCACGCGCACTACCCCCTGCTTGCGCGCAAGCTAGGGCGTCCGTTAGTCGGGCGCAACAATCCGGATTAATGGACCAGCCTCCGCCCATGACCGACTCCCGCCCCGTGCTCTTCTTCGATTCCGGCGTGGGAGGGCTTTCGGTGCTCGCGCCGACTGCGCGGCTGCTGCCGCAGGCGCCGCTGGTCTATGTCGCGGACTCGGCAGGCTTCCCCTATGGCACGCGCAGTGAGGCGGAGATCGCCGCGCGGGTGCCGGCGCTGCTCGGGCGGCTCGCCGAGCGCTTCGACCCGCGGCTGGTCGTGATCGCGTGCAACACCGCCTCGACGATCGCGCTCCAGCACGTCCGCGCGGCGCTCGACCTGCCGATCGTGGGCACGGTGCCTGCGGTCAAGCCCGCCGCCGAGGCGAGCCGCACCCGCGTGATCGGCGTGCTCGGCACCGAGGCGACGGTGCGCCAGCCCTATGTCGACGATCTCGCGGCGCGCTTCGCCAGCGACTGCGTCGTGCTGCGCCACGGGTCGGCCGAGCTGGTGGAAATGGCAGAGACCAAGCTGGCCGGCACGGCGCCCGAGCCGGCAAGGCTGCGCGGCGTGCTCGAAGGGCTGTTCGCGCAGCCCGGCGGCGAGCGGCTGGATGTGATCGTCAACGCCTGCACGCATTTCCCGCTGCTCGAGGCCGAGCTTGCCGCGGCGGCACCGCATCCGGTGGCGTTCGTCGACGGTGGGCCGGGAATCGCGCGGCGCGTCGCCTATCTGACCCAAGGCCAGCAATGGCCCGAGGCGCCGGCGCCCGGGCGCGCGGTGTTCACGGCGCTGGATGCCCGGGCCGAAAGCCTCCGGCCCGCGCTCGCACGCTATGGATTGGAGAATGTCGAAGCGCTGTGACGGCGCTCAGGCCTGCAGGGTCGCGGGCACGATCTCGCGGAGCTTGGCCGAATAGCGCTCGGCCATCTCGAGGTGGACGCGGCGCGCGGTGGTATCGTCGGCGCGGGCAGCATGCTCGCGTTCCTGCCGCTCTCGGCGAACAAAATACTCCAGGTCCCGGTTACCCATGTCTTCGCTCCGTATCCAAGCGGGAGCAGCGAGGCCCTCAGCTGCGAACATGCTTGTCCAGCGAGTCGTCCGCAGTGTTATCCACATACCATATTGCACGGCGGAGTCCGAATCGTCCCGGGTGCTTGCGAGGACTTTGGCGGACTTGCGTTGTTTTTACCGCTAACATGTTTCGCGTGGTACGATTTCGACTCGGGATCATGCCGGCGACTCAGGCGCTCAGGCTATGGTATCGGGAAGAATTGCTTATGCCCGGCCGACTGGAATTCCGCTTATTTTGGGCGTAGGGGAGCCGCCATGCCTATCCAGGACAGCCCGTCGCCCGCCGTCGACTATTCGCGGGTATTCAGTCAGGCGATCGACCGGCTGCACGCCGAGGGCCGCTATCGCGTGTTCATCGACGTCCTGCGCAACAAGGGCATGTTCCCCAATGCGCGCTGCTTCGCGGGGCACAACGGACCCAAGCCGATCACGGTCTGGTGCTCGAACGACTATCTGTCGATGGGCCAGCATCCCAAAGTGATCGAGGCGATGGAGGAGGCGCTCCACGACGTCGGCGCCGGCTCGGGCGGCACGCGCAACATCGGCGGCAACACGCACTACCACATCAACCTCGAGCACGAGCTGGCCGACCTTCACGGCAAGGAAGGCGCGCTGCTCTTCACCTCGGGCTATGTCTCGAACGAGGCGACGCTCTCGACGCTCGCCAAGCTGATGCCGGGCTGCATCGTCTATTCGGACGCGCTCAACCACGCATCGATGATCGCGGGCATCCGCAACTCGGGCTGCGAGAAGCGCGTGTGGCGCCACAACGATCTCGCGCATCTGGAAGAGCTGCTCGCGGCGGACGATCCCGCGGCGCCCAAGCTGATCGCCTTTGAGAGCGTCTATTCGATGGACGCCGACGTGGCGCCGATCGCCGAGATCTGCGACCTGGCCGACAAGTATAATGCGCTGACCTATCTCGACGAAGTCCATGCCGTGGGCATGTACGGCGCGCGCGGCGGCGGCATTTCCGAGCGCGACGGCGTCGCGCATCGCCTGACGATCATCGAAGGCACGCTGGGCAAGGCGTTCGGCGTGATGGGCGGCTACATCGCCGCCGACCAGATGATCATCGACGTGATCCGCAGCTATGCGCCGGGCTTCATCTTCACCACTTCGCTCTCGCCCGTGCTCGTCGCCGGTGCGCTGGCGAGTGTGAAGCACCTCAAGACCTCCAACGAGGAACGCACCGGCCAGCAGGCGGCCGCGGCGCGGCTCAAGGCGCTGATGGCCGAGGCCGGGCTGCCGGTGATCCCCTCGACCACGCACATCGTGCCGCTGATGGTCGGCGATCCGGTCAAGGCCAAGAAGATCAGCGACATATTGCTCGCCGAGTATGGCGTGTACGTCCAGCCGATCAACTATCCCACCGTGCCGCGCGGCACCGAGCGGCTGCGCTTCACGCCCGGCCCGAGCCATGACGAGGGCATGATGCGCGAGCTGGTGGACGCGCTGGTCGAGATCTGGGGACGTCTGGAGCTTCGCAGGGCCGCGTAAGACGGCTGCAACTCAGGGTCGCATCACCGGCCGCCTACGGGCGGCGCACTGGGGGAGATGCGTTCATGACCTTGATCAATTCGCTGCGCTGGCAGTTCGAGAATCCCGTCCATCGCAAGTTCGTCGCCGAGCGGCTGGCGGACCTGAAGGCGGCACTGCGCGAGCAGATCCACGCCGGCACCGACGAGCGCAGCCTGCGGCTCGCGACCTGGAACCTGATGCATTTCGGCGACGGTGGCGGATACGACCGGACGCCCGAATCGATGCTCTACATCGCCGAGATCATCGACCATTTCGACCTGGTGGCGGTGCAGGAGGTCAATCGCGACCTCTCCAAGCTCGAGGAGCTGATCGACAAGCACTTGGGCAGCGGCTGGGACTATATCGTCACCGACACCACCGGCGGCGGGGCCGACGATCGCGGGCCCGGCAACAACGAGCGGCTCGCCTTCCTCTATCGCAAGTCCAAGGTGCAGTTCTGCAAGGAAGCCGGCGAGATCGTGCTGCCGCAGGGGCAGGAGATCGCCGCGCCGGGGCAGGCGCCGGGCACCACGACCAAGGTGCAGTTCGCGCGCACGCCCTTCTCGGTCGCGTTCCGCGCGGGGTGGCTCAAGTTCAAGCTGTGCACCGTGCATATCTTCTACGGCACCGGGACGGCCGGGCTGGCGCAGCGGCGCGAGGAGATCGAGCGGATCGCGCGCTTCCTCGCCCAGCGTCAGGTCGACGAAGCCAAGGCGATGGTGAACCGCGCCAAGGAGCGCAAATGGACGCGGCCCGAGGATGCGGGATGGGATTCCAACTATATCCTGCTCGGCGACTTCAACATCATCTCGCCCGAGCACGAGACGATGAAGGCGCTGATCGAAGCGGGGTTCACCGTCCCCACCCAGCTCCAGACCACCAACCTGGGCAATGATCACCATTACGACCAGGTCGCGATCAAATCCGCCCACCCGGGCTTCAAGGTGCTGCACTCGGGCGTGTTCGACATGCTCAAGCACGTCTATCGCGACGAGGACGCCGAATTCTATGCGACGGTGGTGAAGCCCCCGCGCGTGGTGATGGACGACGGGCAGGAACGGCCGCTCGACAAGCGGGTCGACTATTTCAGGCGCTATTACCGGGTGAACCAGATGTCCGACCACAAGCTGCTGTGGTGCGAGATCTGCGTCGACTATTCGGACAAATATCTGGCCGACATCATGGCCTCGGCCGCGCCGGCCTGAACCGCGGAGGCTGGAGCTTCCTCCATCGCCCCGATATGTCCGGCCCTGGGGAGATGGGGCATGGCGGATTCGGGGGAAGTGACCAGGCGGCGCATGCTGCCGCCGGAGCGGCTGCATCCGGTGCCGCGCCGGCTGCGGCCGCTGGTGGGGCTGATCTGGTTCGCCTTCCTGCTGCTGGCGATCGGCACGCAGGCCGGCGGCATCTGGCGCAGCGTCGTGCAGAGCACGGTGATCGACCAGCGTTTCGCCGCAGTGGGTCTGGTCACGTCCTATCCCGAGGACGGGCCCGACTTCCTGGTGCATCCCGCGATCAAGGAAGCGCAGCGCGCCGGCGTGCCCGCAAGCGGATCGATCGTTGCGATCGACGGACGGCCGGTAGCGCCCGACACGAGCGAGGAAGCGCTGGCGGCGCGGCTCGCCGGCGCGGAAGGCATGGTTCGAGTCAGCCTTCGCGACGGTGCCGGCAAGACGCATGATGTCCGGCTCGAGCGCGGCGAAGCCGTGCGGCGCGCCGCGCTCGATGGGCCGATCGCCCCGATCACCTATACGGCGCTGCTCAGCATCGCGGGACTGATCGGTGCCGGCGCGCTGATTGCGGCCGCGGTGCTGCTGCGCCGCCGCCGGCGCGACGATCCGGTGGCGCTGCTGCTCTCGCTCTGCTTCCTCGCCGGAGCGGCGTCGCTGCAGCGACCGATCGAATTCTATGTGTGGCTCGGTCTGCCCTGGCTGGGATCGGTGATCCCGTCGCTGTGGATCGGCTTCCTTGCCGCTGCCCTGCCCGCCTTTCCCGACGGCCGCTTCGTTCCCCGCTGGGGCGGCTGGCTGGCGCTGCTCGCGACTCCGCTGGCGATCCTGTCGATGCTCGACGCGTGGATCGGCGATCTCACCACGCTGATCGCGCTGCCCACTGCGCTGGCTGCGATCGCCGCCGCCGTGGTGCGCTATCGCCGCACCCTGCCAGGACTGGAGCGCCAGCAGCTCAAATGGGCGGCGTCGGGCTTTCTCGCCTCGATCCTGATCCTGGTGGCCATGTTCGCGCTGTTCGAGCTGCTGGGCAGCGGGCTGCTCTCATCGCGGGCGAGCGCCTGGCTGCAGCTCGGCATGATCGGGATCTTCAACCTGAGCTTCCTGGTGCTCGCGGCCGGCGTGCTGGTTTCGCTGCTCCGCTTCCGGCTGTGGGACGCCGATGCGGCGATAGGGCGTTCGCTGAGCTTCGCCGCGATCACGCTCGTGCTCGGCGCGACCTGGGCGGCCGCCGCGAAGCTGGTCGAGGAGCTGCTCAAGGCCCAGGTCGGCGAGGCGAGCGAACCGATCGTCGCCGCGATCGGCACGGTCGCCGCGGCGCTGGTGATCGGCCCGGCGCGCCACCGCATCGGCGGCTGGATCGACCGGCGCTTCCGCCCCGGGCTGCTGGCGCTGCGCCAGCTCCCCGTGCAGCTCACGCTCTGGCAGCATGGCGACAGCCCGGAGGACGTCGCGCAGCGCGTCGTTGCCGCGGCCATGCGGTCGCTGCGCGCCGATCGCGCGGCGGTGATCCTGCACCGCGCCGAGGGGCCGGAGCCGTTGGCGCTCTCGGGCATCGCGGAGGCCGAAGTGCGGGCATGGCTGGACGCGCATGGAAGCGACGGCGCGCTGGCGGTCGGCAATGTCGATGCGCGCGATCCGGTCTTCCCTTTCCGGCTGCGGCTAATCGAGGGCGAGCGGCCGATCGGTGCGCTGCTGCTCGGCCCGCGCAGCGACGGCAGCCTCTATGCCGGCGACGAGCGCGCGGCGATCGACGCAGTCGAGATTCCGCTGGCCGTGGCGCTCCGCTCGGCCGAGGCGCGGCGCCTGCGCGAGGCCAGGCTGGGCGAAGCGCTCGCCGGCTTCGACAGGCGGATCCAAACGCTCGAAGCGGCACTGCGGCGGGACGCCGCCTGAGCCGCGTCAGTCGGGCCGCGTCAGCGTCGCGCGCCACACATAACCGCGCCACAGCGCGCGGAATTCGACGCGCATGCCGCTTTCCTCCGCGATGCGCCCGAGTACCGCAGGCAGCTCGGCGCGGGGAAAGACGTGGAAGTCGTTGAGCGATTTGAAGTGGAGGCGCCTGAACAGTCCGGGCAGCCGCTCGTACTGGCCGAAGTCGACGATGTGCAGGCTACCGCCGGGAGCCAGGGCAGCCGCGCCGAGCGCGATCGCTTCCTGCCAGGGCGGGATCATCGACAGCGTGTAGCTCATGAAGATGCGATCGACCTGCGCCAGCCCGAACAGCGCCTGCGTGTCGAACGCACCGGCGTCGCCCTGCCGCAGCGTGATCTTGCCGGACAGGCCGTTCCTCTCGGCCGACTTGCGCGCGGTCTCGAGCATCGCCTCGCTGATGTCGAAGCCAAAGCAGCGCGCATCGGGAAAGCGCCTGGCCGCGACGATCAGGTTGCGTGCGGTGCCGCAGCCGACTTCGAGCACCGTCCCGCCGGGCGGCGGCGCGAGCTCGCGGATCAGCCGGTCGCGGCCGAGCAGGTAGAACTTCCGGGTGAAGTCGTAGAAGTGGCGATGGAGCGCATAGGTGGCGTCCATCAGCCGCTTCTGCTCGGCCCCCGCGATGGCGACCTCGCTCATGCGTGCGGCTTCAGCGTCCACAGGTGCGTCGCGCCATAGACGGCCGAGCGGTCGCGGCGCGTCCAGTCCTCCAGCTTCTCGCGGGGCGCATAGTCCCACTGGCCGAGGATGTCCTCGGGCACATGGCCGGCAACCACGTCCGGCGCCGCAGCGGTGCGATAGAGCACGCGCGCACCGGGCCGGGCGGTGCGCGCGATTTCCGCCCAGATGCGCGTGAGCTGCGCGTCGGTCATCCAATCCTGCGCGTCGAGCAGGATGTAGCGATCGAGCGACTGCGCCGGCATGGACGCGAGATAATCGGCGTAGTTGGTGTGGCGGATCTCGACGCGCTCGGCACGCGTGCGCACCGCGTCGTGATGCCGAGCCTGCAGATAGGGCGGCAGCGGCGCGTCCTCCTGCTTGCCATAGCTGCGGCCGAACGCCTGCCAGGCGTAGAAATTGTCCTTGAGGTCGAAGTCGCAGGCGAGCTTGCGCAGGCGGCTGCGGAGCGCACCGGTGATGCCCGCCTGATCGTCGACCTTGAGCAGATCATATTGCGCCGGCGGGATACCGAAGCCGAACAGCGCCGCTGGCTGGTCGACCAGCCAGCGCAGCAGCTTCTTATCGAAGAAGGGCGCGAAGCGAGTCTCGAAGATCCTGCGCTGCTCCTCGATCGAGCGCGCCTTGAGGATCTCGGCGGGGTCGATGCCGTAGAGGCGGCCGAGGAAATGGACGAAGCCGATCAGCTTGCCGAGCGCGCCGCGGCGATAGAAGCCGGTCGCGAACCATTCTATGCGGCGCGCGCCCAGCCCCTCGCGCCCTTCCCAATAGGCGCGCGTCGCCTCGTCGAGATGCGGGCGAAGGTAGCGCTCGTAGGCGGCGACATTCTCGGCGCGATCGGCATCGGCGAAGAAGGCGCGGAAGGCGCCGTGATCCGGCAAGTGGATCGCCGCGGCCTGCTTGAGCTTATTGAGCGCGACGTGCGCCGGGTTGAGGTCCACCGCAGTGATCCGCTTGGGATCGGCAGTGAGATAGGAGAAGACGTTGCACCCGCCCGAGGCGATCGTGACGACATGGCTGTCGGGCGTGATTTCCAGCGCCTCCATGTCGATTTCGGGGTCTTCCCAGATCTGGGGATAGACCAGCCCACGAAAGGCGAAGGTGAAGGCGCGTTCGAGCAGCCCTTCCTTGCTCAGATGTTCGTGGCGATGCACCGCGCCGCGCACGGCGCCGTTCTTCGGCGACTTGGCAATCGTTCCCATGCTGTCCCCCGGATGGCCGCCCGCATGACCGGGCCGGGTGGCGCAGCCCTAGCGGGGACGTATGGCAAACCGGTGACAGACGAGCCGCGGCGACGGCAGCCGATGCCGCCGCCGCGACGAATCGTCAGTTGGTCGCGTTGTCGATCGCCTGACCCGCGTCGTTGACGCCGTTGGTCACTGCGGCGCCGACGTCGTCCGCCGCGTTGCCGAGCACGTCGCCCGCGCGATCGGCGCCGTTCTCGATCTTGTCGCCGGCGACGTCGGCGGCGTTCTCGACGCTCTCGCCGGTCTGGTCGATCGCATTGCTGAGGTTGTTCTCGGTGCTCGGCGAGCAGGCGCCCAGAGCGAGGCCAAGCGCGAGTGCGGGCGCGAGAACGAGAGTCGATTTGCGCATTTTGGTCTCCAGAATCCGTCTATGGTCTAGCCAGCAACAAAGCGACGGCGTAGAGGCGCGCCATGCCGCACCGTATCGCCATCGCTTCCGATCATGCCGCTTTCGTCATGAAAACGGAAGTCGCCGAATGGTTGCGTGCCGAGGGGCACGACGTGCTCGATCTCGGCACCAACAGCGCCGACAGCGTCGACTATCCCGATTACGGCTATGCGCTCGGCGCAGCGATCGCCGACGGCCGCGCCGACTTCGGCGTGGCGCTGTGCGGATCGGGCATCGGCATCTCGATAGCAGTAAACCGCAATCCCGCCGCCCGCTGCGCGCTCGTCTCCGAGCCGCTTTCGGCCGGCCTCGCGCGCCAGCACAACGACGCGAACGTGGTCGCGCTCGGCGCGCGGCTGATCGGCATCGAAATGGCCAAGGCCTGCGTCACTACTTTCCTAGAGACCCCGTTCCTCGGCGACCGCCACCAGCGCCGCGTCGAGAAGCTATCCCACCCGACAAGGAGTCCCGCATGAGCACCAACCCCGCAACCGCAGGACTCCAGCCCGACGGCTTCTTCACCAAGACGCTCGCCGATGCCGATCCGGCGGTCTTCGCCGGCGTGGCGCACGAGCTCGACCGCGAGCAGCACCAGATCGAGCTGATCGCCAGCGAGAACATCGTCTCCAAGGCCGTGCTCGAGGCACAGGGCAGCGTCTTCACCAACAAATATGCCGAGGGTTATCCGGGCAAGCGCTATTACCAGGGCTGCCACCCGTCGGACGAAGTCGAGCAGCTCGCGATCGACCGCGTCAAGCAGCTGTTCGGCTGCGACTTCGCCAACGTCCAGCCGCATTCGGGTGCGCAGGCCAATGGCGCGGTGATGCTCGCGCTGACCAAGCCTGGCGACACGATCATGGGGCTCAGCCTCGATTCGGGCGGCCACCTCACCCACGGTGCCAGGGCGGCGATGTCGGGCAAGTGGTTCAACGCCGTGCAATATGGCGTGACCCCCGACACCCACCTGATCGATTATGATCAGGTCGAAGCGCTCGCCAGGGAGCACAAGCCGAAGCTGATCATCACCGGCGGCTCGGCATACCCGCGCCACATCGACTTCGCCCGCTTCCGCGCGATCGCGGACGAAGTCGGCGCGCTGTTCATGGTCGACATGGCGCATTTCGCCGGCCTGGTCGCCGGCGGCGTCCACCCGACGCCGTTCGGCCACGCGCATGTGGTGACCACCACCACGCACAAGACGCTGCGCGGGCCCCGCGGCGGCGCGATCTTCACCAATGACGAGGCGATCGCCAAGAAGATCAACTCGGCGGTGTTCCCCGGCCTGCAGGGCGGCCCGCTGATGCACGTCATCGCCGCCAAGGCGGTCGCGTTCGGCGAGGCGCTGCAGCCCGAGTTCAAGAGCTATGCCGCCGCGGTGGTCGAGAACGCCAAGGTGCTGGCGGCGACGCTCAAGGAGCGCGGCGCCAACCTCGTCTCGGGCGGCACCGACACGCATCTGGCGCTGGTCGACCTGACTCCGCTGGGCGTGACCGGCAAGGACGCCGACGAGGCGCTCGAGCGTGCCGCGATCACCTGCAACAAGAACGGCATCCCCAACGATCCGCTTCCCCCGGTCAAGACCAGCGGCATCCGCGTCGGATCGCCCGCGGGCACCACGCGCGGCTTCGGCCCGGCCGAGTTCCGCGAGATCGGCAACATGGTCGCCGACGTGCTCGACGGTCTGCGCAAGAACGGCGAGGCGGGCGACGCGCAGGTGGAGGCCAATGTCCGCGAGCGTGTACGCGCGCTGTGCGAGCGCTTCCCCATCTATCCGGAGCTGTAATTGCGCTGCCCTTTCTGCGGAAATGACGACAGCCAGGTGAAGGACAGCCGCCCCACCGAAGACGGGGCGGCGATCCGGCGGCGGCGGCAGTGCGAGGCGTGCGCGGCGCGCTTCACTACCTTCGAGCGCATCCAGCTGCGCGAGCTGGTGGTGCTCAAGTCCGAAGCCAATTCCTCCGAACCGCGCCGCGAGCCCTTCGATCGCGAGAAGCTGGTCCGTTCGGTCTCGATCGCCGCGCGCAAGCGGCCGATCACGCCGGTACAGATCGAGAAGCTCGTCTCGGGCATCCAGCGCCAGCTCGAGACCCAGGGCGAGAACGAGATACCGTCGCAGCGGATCGGCGAGATGGTGATGGACGGGCTGAAGGGCCTGGATTCGGTCGCCTACATCCGCTTCGCGAGCGTCTACAAGGACTTCCGCGAGGCCAAAGACTTCGAGGAATTCGCCGGCAACGTCAGCGAGGCGGGCAACGGCGCGAGGAAGCCGGCGTGAACCCGGTCATCGTGCTCGTGCGCCCGCAGCTGGGCGAGAATATCGGCAAGGCCGCGCGCGCCATGCTCAACTTCGGCCTCACCGAGATGCGGCTGGTCGCCCCGCGCGACGGCTGGCCCAATCCCTCGGCCGGGCCGGCTGCGAGCGGCGCCGACGTGGTGCTGGAAAACGCCCGCGTGTTCGAGAGCGTCGCCGATGCGGTGGCCGACTGCGCGCACGTCTATGCCACCACGGTCCGCAAGCGCGGTGTAACCAAGCCGGTCGTCACGCCCGAGGAGGCCGCGCGTGCTATCCATTCGGAGGTCGGGCGCTCGGCGATCCTGTTCGGACCCGAGCGTTCGGGGCTGGAGACCGACGACGTCGCGCTGGCGCGCACGATCGTGACCGTGCCCATCAACCCGGAGTTCGGCTCACTCAATCTCGCCCAGGCCGTGATCCTGGTCGCGTACGAATGGTCCAAGGGCGCAGCGCTGGAGAGCCCGCCCGCAGTCGACCTCGATCCGCCCGCTCCGCAGGAGGAGCTGGACGGAATGATCGGCCAGCTCGACGCGATGCTCGAGGAATCGGGCTATTATTTCCCGCCTGATCGCGTGCCGTCCACGCGCCGGACGCTCCGGACGCTGCTCACCAAGCCGCGCTGGTCGAGCCAGGAGCTGCGCACGCTGCGCGGGGTGCTCTCCGCACTCGAAGGCAAGAAGCGACATCGAGGCGGATAGGAAATCCGACCGGAAGCCGTACCCCGGCGGAGGCCGGGGCCCGATATCGCGGCGGTTCCGGCAGTGGAGTACGCTAGCTTACCGCGTTGCGACTGGGCCCCGGCCTTCGCCGGTAAAGAGCGGTACCGCGTCCGACTGTCAGCGTCGGTCGAACGCCTCGAATTCATAGGCGATCGACGCCTCGACCAGTCGGTCCCAGATCTCACCGATGGGCTCTTCGGGAATGCCTGCCTCGCGCGCGTGGCGGCACGCATTGGCGATCACTTGCGCCTTGCGCGCTTCGTCGCGGACATGGGCGCGTTCGGGCTTGATGCGCGCGGCGGCGTCCATATAGCCGAAACGCCGTGCGAGCAGCGCAACCAGCGCGCGGTCCACTGCGTCGACTCCTGCGCGGACTTCCGCCATGGTGGTGCAGGCTTCGGGATCGATCGTATCTTGCATGGCCGCTCCTTGGCGAGTGACCGGGCGCCTGTCCAGCTTGACACGCGCGTGCCCGCCCGCTAACCGCGCGCCTTCGCAATCGGCCCCGCACCCCGGTGAAGCGGCGGCCCTGCAGGTCTTCCAACGGATCACCAACAGGCGAAACCGGGATCGCGATCAGGCGGGCAGCCGCCGGGTCAACGTTGTTAAGCAGTTGCAAGGAATATAAAATGTCGAAGCGCTCCAGCGCCAAGTACAAGCTCGACCGCCGGATGGGCGAAAACATCTGGGGTCGCCCGAAGAGCCCGGTCAACAAGCGCGAATACGGCCCCGGCCAGCACGGCCAGCGCCGCAAGGGCAAGATGTCGGACTTCGGCATCCAGCTGCGCGCCAAGCAGAAGCTCAAGGGCTATTACGGCGACGTCACCGAGAAGCAGTTCAAGAAGGCGTATGAAGACGCCTCGAAGATGAAGGGCGATACGTCGCAGAACCTCATCGGCCTGCTCGAGCAGCGTCTCGACATGATCGTCTACCGCGCCAAGTTCGCGCCGACGATCTTCGCCGCCCGCCAGCTCGTCAACCACGGCCACGTCCAGGTCGACGGCGAGAAGTGCAACATCGGTTCGCGCCGCATCAAGCCGGGCCAGACCGTCTCGCTCAGCGCCAAGGCGCAGGAAATGGCGCTGGTCATGGAGGCGCAGAGCCTCGCCGAGCGCGACATCCCCGATTACGTGGTGCCGGACGGTGCCTCGAAGATCACCTTCACCCGCGTGCCGACCCTCGACGAGGTTCCGTACCCGGTGAAGATGGAACCGAACCTGGTCGTCGAGTTCTACTCGCGCTGATCCGGAACTGATCATGACCGGCCTTGCCTGGAACGATTTTTCCGACAAGGCCGGTCAGACCTACGACGTAGAGGCCCCAGGCGGCCCCTATGCGCTCGTTCTGAGCGCCGCGGCCCAGCTCTCCGATTCGGGCCGCGAGGGCGGCTCCTTCCGCCTCGAATTCACCGGCCCTGCCGACCAGATACTGCCCCAGGCGACCTATCGCCTCTCCGCCGACGGGCGCGCTTTCGACATTTTCATCGTGCCGATCGGCCGCAACGAGCACGGCACGCGCTACGAGGCGATCTTCTACTGATCCGCCGGGCCTTGGGGCCGCCATTCCAGCAGATCATAGGCGCCGCGATCCGCATCGATCACGACGAAGCCCAGACGGAAATAGAGGCTGCGCGCCGGGTTGTTCTTCTCGGCATGGATCGAGACGCGCTTGCCCTGCGCCGCGGCGTGCCGCTGGACTCCTTCGATCAGCGCCCCGCCGATCCCCTGACCCCGCGCCTTCGGCAGCAGCGCGATGTCGACGATCCGGATGTCGCTCGCTCCCTCGAACACATAGAGCCGCCCCAGTGGGCAGCCCGCGCTCTCGACGATCCACCATTGGGCGCCGGCATAATGCTGCTGATAGTGGAGGTGCTGCGCGCGATGCTGCTGCGCGAGGAACTGGCGCACCGCTTCCGCCGGCCAACCCAGCGGCGCAAGTTCCTCGAGGCGAGTCGAGGCATAAAGCGCTTCGCAGAAGGCGTAATCCGCCTCCACCATGGGCCTGAGCACGACGCCGAGCTGTGCGGCGGCCGCGCGATATCCTTCAGCCACGCGGCGGGAAGACACCCTGCAACGCGATGCAGAAATACAGGGTCAGATAGGGCTGCATATTGTTGTGCGGCTGATCGCCGCCCGCGGGCGCCAGCGCCTGGGGCGCGAGCGCCTTTGATGCACCCTGATTGGCATAATAGTTGATTCCGGTCCCCGTCGCGAACTGCTGCCCGGCGGGCGCCGGCTCCAGCGCATCGGCGAGCGACACGCTCATGCTGTGCGAGTGCGCCGGGATCTCGTTCTCGATCAGCGTCACGGTTTCCGAGCCCCCGGTCTGGCCGAGGTCGTAGAGGCTCAGCCCCGGCCCCTGGCCCGGATGCATCGCGGCGCAGCCCTGAAGATCCGGAAGCGCGAAATTGCTCTTGCCGTCGCCGCCATAAGTGGTGCCCAGCAGCGAGAAGAGTGCGGTGTTCTGCGAAAGCGGCAGGATCTGCCCGTCGCACCACGCCCACCCCTTGGGAGCGAAGTTGAACGGGAAGACCCGGATTTCCGCGACGAAAGGATCTGCCAAGAGCTGGCTCCTCAGGTTGGAGACGGGAAGAGGCCGAACAGCGAAATGATGTAGTTCACGCAGAGGAACGGCTGGCGATTCTCGTGCGGCTGGCTGTTGCCGACCGGCGCCACCGACTGGGGCGACAAGGTCGTCTTCGGCGCATCGGTGCCATAGGCCCGCACTCCGAAGATCGGAATCGTCGCTGGGACGCCGTTGACCGGGCTCGTCGTGCTGGCGTTGGAAGCCGAGCCGAGCATCGGGTGCGTATGCGACGGTATCTGGCTGGTGGTCAGCGTCACTTGCTCTACGCCGCCGGTTTCGGCGAGGATGAAGCCGTTGCCCTGGTGCAGCGTGATGCGTCCGCGAAGATCGGGGAGGCTGAAGGTGCTCTCGCCGTCGCCGCCGTAGGTGGTGCCGATCAGCTGGAACAGCGTCTCGTTCTCGGAGATGGGGAGCAGCTGCCCTTCGCAGAACATCCAGCCCGCGGGGGCGAAATTGCCCGCGAAGATACGGATCTCGCCAACATAGGGTTGCGCCATGGGCCTTCTCCTAGGTGGCCGAAGGAAAGATGCCCTGGAGCGCGATGCACCAGGACAGCGTGAGGAAAGGCTGCATGTTCAGATGCGCCTGGCTTCCGCCGACGTTGCCGATTTCCGCCGCCGCCATCGCGCCCAGATTGGACGGCGGCGCGTAGAGATTCTGCGGCGTCGACTGCGCCAGCATCAGGGTGTTCCCGCCGGTTCCCGCGGTCGCCGGAGAGTCGACGGCCTGTGCAAGGTGCACATGCGTCGGCAGCTCCGCGATGGAAAGCGTATGCGCCTGCTCGCCGCCGCGCTCGCCGAGGGTATGGCCGCTGCCGACGTGGATCGGCGTCCGGCTGCGCAGGTCTGGCAGGGCGAAATTGACTCGCCCGTCACCCCCGAACGTGGTCCCGAGCAGCGAGAACAGCGCCTGGTTCTGGTTGATGGGCAGGATCTGCCCATTGCAAAGCGCCCATCCCTTCGGCGCGAAGTTGAAGGAAAAAAGCCTTACCTCCGACAGAAATGGCTCAGCCATGCAGCATGTCCCCCCGCAGCCGTATTACTACCGAAACGAGGCAGGGCAAAGGGGCAAAAGTCACACTGCCCGCCGACCTGCGGGCCGTCAGGGTTTCGTCGGCAGGTTCAGCGTGGTGCGAAGGAACTGGTCGATCCGGTCGAGCATGCCCGCGCGCGCCTGACTGTCGTCGAGCTGGTGATCGAGCCCCGGATATTCGACGAGCTCGGCCCTGCCGCCCGCGTCGTGCAATTTGGAGACCATCAGCCGCGACTGGGCGATCGGGACATTGATGTCGCGATCGCCGTGGAACAGCAGCACGGGCGCCTTGATCCGCTCGGCATGGCGCGACGGCGACGCCTCGTTCCACAGCGCGGGGCCGCCTATGATGTCCTTTACTTCCTGGTCGCTCGAATAGTCCTTGAGCCGGTTCTGGAGCTGGTCGAGATCGGTCACGGGCGCGATGGCCACCACCGCCTTGAACAGGTCGGGATCGAGCACGTTCGACTGGAGCGCGGCGTATCCGCCATAGGACCAGCCGACGATCGCCAGCTTGGCGGGCGACGTAATGCCCTGCGTGATCATCCAGCGGCCAGCATCGTTGACGTCGCCCATGGCGAGCTTCCACGAGCGGAAACCGTTCTGGCTGAACCAGCGCTCGCCGAACCCGCTGGAGCCCCGATAATTCGGCTGGATCACCGCGAATCCGCGCGCTGCGAAGAATTGCGATAGCCAGTCGAAGCCCCATTCGTCGCGTGCGCTGGGGCCCCCGTGGGGCATGACGATCGCCGGCAGGTTCTTGCCGTCGCTCCCGACCGGCAAGGTGAGATAGGCCGGCACGTCGGTGCCATCCGCGGCCTTGTAGGTGATCGCCTTGACCGTCGCGAGCTTGACGCCCGCCAGGTCCGGACGGACCGCGGCGATCTCGGCCATTTTCTTGGTCGCCCGATCGAGCAGATAATAGCGACCGGGGTTCACGTCGCTCCCGCCGAAGACGACCAGCTTCTTCTCGTCGAGGCTCGCATCGGCAACGTTGATCGCATTGCCGGGCAAGGCTTTTTCGAGCGAGGTCGCCAGCGCGTTGATCTGCGGGTCGAAATAGCTGATCTGCCGCCGGTCGGTCGCATAGCTGACGCCCACCACGCGCTGCTGGCGGCCGATCCGGACGAGGCTATCGACATCGACGTCGTTGCGCGCGAGCACCAGCTCGCGCTTCAGGCTGCCGTCGAGTGCCACCTTGTAGAGCGCCTTGCGCCCGTCGGCATTGTCGAAACCATAGGCGACGTTCAGGTCGCGATCGACCGCATAGGGATCGAAGCCGCTAGTGAGATAGCCCTTGATCGTGACCGCACTGAGCGGTTCCCACGTCTCGCTGCCCGGCCGGCGATATCGGTAGGTGACTTCGTCGCCCATATAGCCCGAACCGAGCCGGGCCCGGGTACCCACGATCCGGATCGTGCCATGCCCGTCACTGATGAAGCCGACGCCGGTCGAGCGCGGGGCCTCGACCACGGTGCGCTTAAGCGAGACGGTATCGACCCGCTCGACGCCGACCCCTTCACGCTTCTGCGCGATCAGCGTCCCGGTTGCGCGCTCGGGCACATATTGGCGCAGCATCAGCACTGCGCTTCCGCTCTCGTCGGGCAGCCAGTCGAGGACCTCGCCGCCGAAATAGCGCACGTAAAGCTGATTGGGCTTTTGCGGCGGGCTCAGTTCCTTGGCGTTGGAGCCGTCGGCATCGATCGCGATCATCCGCGACACGCCGCCCAGCGTCCCTTCACGGTCAACGACGGCGTAGAGCGTGCAGACGAGCCGCGTGTTGGTGGACCAGCTACACCCCATCAGCCGTGCGTCGTCGCCGGGATAATTGAGAATGGGAGTCAGCTTGCCGTCGGAGCTCCAGACGGCGAGGCCGGCGCCACGCGTGCCGGAGGTCACCAGCATCGCCAGACGCTGCCCGTCCGGCGAGACGCTGACTCCGCGCAGGGCCTCGCGCGCGCCGAACTGCCGGGCCTCGACGCTTTGCGCCGCTGCAGGCACGGCGAGGCACAGCGAAGCGCCCAGCGCCACCAACGAAATTCGAATCACATTCGCCCCCAAGCTTGCGCTCCGTCGATTCGGATCGACGAAGGTCCCCCATGATCAACGGCTTAGCCTATCGCGAGAAATGCCGTTCTGCAAAGCCGATGAAGGTCGGCCAATTGTCGCGGTTGTTGTGCCCGCCCTGGTGCTGGCGCCATCCCACTGCGCCGCCGGTGACCGGCGTGAGAACCGGCGGATATCGGGTGCTGCCGAGCCCCGGTTTGCCGAGCAGCTCCCATGCCGGCGAGGCTGCGGCGGCGGCCAGGAAATTACCCTTGGGATCGACCCAGCCGTCGCCGGTCTCGACCGTGCCCGCGCCGATGAAGATCGGCCGCGGCGCTGCGAGCGCGATCAGCATGTGGGCGTCGACTGGCAGGTCGAACTGGGTCTTCGGGCCGGCGTACTTCAGGAAATTACCCGCGAACCAATGATATTCGCCGCTCGCCGCGAGATTGCCGATCCGCTCGCCGAAATTGCGGCGGTAGAGCGCCGCGCCGCCCGCGCCCGACGATCCGACGAAGCCGATCGCGAAGCGCGGGTCATAGGCCATCGTCACCAGCGCAGCCTTGCCATAGCGCGACAGCCCCTCGATTCCGACGCGCGCAGCATCCACCCTCGGGTCCATGCCCAGCGCATCGAGCGCGCGACTGGCGCCCCAGGCCCAGGCGCGCAGCACGCCCCAGTCGTCGGGCGCGCGCTGCCGGCCGCGCAGCGATATGCCGATCACGCCGTCGCCGAGCTGGCCGCCATTGTCCGCCTGGACTGAATTGGCGACCAGCACCGCATGGCCGAAGCCGACGCGCAGCAGCTGCTCGGTCGCGGAAGGCCCGGGCTCGGGCGGGCGTGGCGGACCGGGGAAGCGGAAGCCTTCCGGGAAGCCGAAGGAGAGGATGACGGGTGCCTTGCCCTTCGTCTCGGCGGGCAGTGTGTAGCGGAGCGCGATCTTCGCCGATGCCTGCGGCCAGCCGCTGTTGTCTGCCACGCCCTCGAGCCAGCGCTTGACGACCGGAAGGCCCGCCTCGGTGGTGCGCTCCTCCCTGGTCACGCGCCAGTCGATCCGCGGCGCGGTGACAGGCACGCGGCCATAGACCTCGCGGTCGAACAGTTCGACGATCTCGGCGCGGCGACGCGTCCAGTCCGACGCGGTCCGCACCGGCGCGCCGTCGGCGAAACGCAGCAGCGGCGGGAGCGTGGGGTTGCCGGCCTTGGCTTCGTCATAGTTCGCCGCATCGGGCGCATCGCGGTTGAACCCGTCCGCGCCGGGCCGCGTGTCGGCGATTCCCAGCCGGTCCAGCATCGCGCGTCGGTCGGCGTCGGCCGCGCCGTAATCCTGCTGCTGCTGCTGCGCGCTCGCGGGTGCCGCCAAGGCGAGCAACGCCGCTGCCAATCCCAACGCCGCCCGCATCCATGCCTCCCCTGCCCTTGTCAGCAACCTTGCTGCCTCAGCCGCAGCACGAGCGCAATCGGCAGCGCCGCCATTGCGGGCGTGCGGGCGCGCTGGCAGGATCGAAGCAATTGCACATCCGGGGAGTTTCCATGCGCCTTGCCCTCACCGCCGCCCTGCTGCTCGCGAGCACGTCCGCCGCTGCCCAAACGTCCCCGGCGCCCGCGCTTTCGGTCGACACGCTCAAGGAAGTAACGCGCACGCTCTCCTCCGACGAGTTCGAAGGCCGCGCGCCGACCACGCCGGGCGAGGAGAAGACGCTCAAATATCTTGTCGAACGCTTCCAGAAGGCGGGGCTCAAGCCGGGCAACAAGGGAAGCTGGTTCCAGGACGTGCCGCTGGTCGAGCTGACCGCGAGCAACGTCAGCCCGCTCACCTTCACCGGCGGCAAGACCCCGGTCAGCCTCGATTATCGCAAGGACATGGTGATCGCGACCTACCAGGTCACGCCGCGCACCGAGGTGAAGGACAGCGACGTCGTCTTCGTCGGCTATGGCATCAACGCGCCCGAGCGCGGCTGGAACGACTATGCCGGCGTCGACGTGAAGGGGAAGACGGTCGTCATCCTGATCAATGACCCCGACTGGCCGAACCCGAAGCTCGACGGCCCGTTCGGCGGACGCGCGATGACCTATTACGGCCGCTGGACCTACAAATATGAGGAAGCCGCGCGCCAGGGTGCCGCGGCGGCGATCATCATCCACGATACCGAGCCCGCCGCCTATGGCTGGGGCGTGGTCCAGTCGAGCTGGACCGGCCCGCAGCTCGAGCAGGACACGCCGGGCGACCATATGGACCAGTCGAAGGCGATCGGCTGGATCCAGCAGGACGCGGCCAAGGCGCTGTTCGCCAGCGCGGGCAAGGATTACGCCGCGCTGATCGCCGCGGCCCGGCAGAAGGGCTTCAAGGCCGTGCCGCTCGGCGTGAAGGCCAATATCTCGTTCGACAGCGCCATCAAGCGCCAGGCCAGCAAGAACGTGATCGGCGTGCTGCCCGGCAGCGAGCGGCCCGACGAATATGTCCTCTATTCGGCGCATTGGGACCATCTCGGCCGCTGCGATCCCGTGGACGGCGACGACATCTGCAACGGCGCGCTCGACAATGCATCGGGCACAGCCGGACTGGTCGCGCTCGCCGAGGCGCATGCCAAGGCAGGCCCCGCGAAGCGCAGCCTGGTGTTCCTGTCGGTCACTGCCGAGGAATCGGGGCTGCTGGGCTCCAAATTCTACGCGGAGAACCCGGTGTTCCCGCTCGCCAAGACGGTGGGCGGGGTGAACATGGACGGAGTGAACAACGTCGGCCGTGCCAAGGACTTCGTGCTGATCGGCGTCGGCAAGTCCGAGCTCGAGGATCTGGTGAAGCCTATCGTCGCGGCCCAGGACCGCGTGATCGTCCCCGAGCCGACGCCCGAGAAGGGCTATTACTACCGCTCCGACCATTTCAGCTTCGCCAAGCTCGGCGTGCCGATGCTCTATGGCGAGAGCGGCGAGGACTATCGCGTCGGCGGGCGCGAGGCCGGCGCCAAGGCGGCGGACGATTATGTCACGCACCGCTACCACAAGCCTCAGGACGAATATTCGGAGAGCTGGAACTGGGAGGGCGCGGCCGAGGATCTGCAGATCTTCTACACGCTCGGACGCCAGCTGGCCGAGGGATCGAGTTGGCCCAACTGGTACGCGAACGCCGAATTCCGGGCGGTGCGCGACAAGAGCCGCGCCGCGGCGAAGTAACTCGACCGTCATCCCGGCGAAGGCGGGACCCAGAAGCGGCAAGCGACACGGCCGTGGCTCTGGGCCCGCGCCTTCGCGGGGGTGACGGTGAGCACCCCCTCTCCCCCTGACCGGGCGGATCGGTTAGGAGGCCTCCATGATTCTCCCCCCTCCCCCCGAATGGGCGCCGCACGACGCGGTCTGGATCGGCTTTCCCAGCCACCCCGAGTTGTGGCTCGAGGACCTCGAACCCGCGCGCGAGGAAGTCGCCGCCTTTGTCCGCGCAGTGCATGCCGACGGACGCGGCGAGCGCGTGATCCTGGTCGCCGCCGATGCGGAAGCCGCCGC
Source organism: Sphingomonas sp. (assembly GCF_017744835.1). Lineage (GTDB taxonomy): Bacteria > Pseudomonadota > Alphaproteobacteria > Sphingomonadales > Sphingomonadaceae > Sphingomonas. The sequence continues at coordinate 291,749 of NZ_JAGIAM010000006.1, read as the reverse complement.
CGCGGCGCGCGAAATCGCGGGTGACGTCGCCGAAGTGGTCGTCGAGCCGTTCGGTGACATCTGGCTGCGCGACACCGGCCCGATCCTCGACGGCACGGGCGTGGCGCACGACTTCGGCTTCAACGGCTGGGGCGGGAAGTACGACCTTGAAGGCGACGACGACGTCGGGCTGCGCCTGGCGCGCGGCCGCGGGCTCGACGTCGAGGATCACGACTGGATCCTCGAGGGCGGCGCGATCGACGGCGACGGCACCGGCCTGGCGGTCACCACCGAGCAATGCCTGCTCAACCCCAACCGCAACCCCGCGCTCGGGCGCACCCAGGTCGAGGCGCGCCTCGCCGCCGACCTGGGGCTCACTCGCATCCTGTGGCTCGGCGACGGGCTGCTCAACGACCATACCGACGGCCATGTCGACAATCTCGCGCGCTTCGTGGGCGAGAACCGGCTGCTGATCCCCGAGCCTGCCGAGAACGACCCCAATTGGCGCATCTACCAGGACGCCGCCGATCGCGCCCGCGCGGCCGGCGTCGAAGTGGTGCGCATGCCCTCGCCCGGCCGCGTGCTCGACGAGGACGAGCAGGTCATCCCGGCGTCGTACATGAACTTCTACATCGGCAATGCCGCCGTAGTGGTGCCGCTCTACGGCCAGCCCAACGACGATGCCGCGGTCGCCGCGCTGGAGGCATTGTTTCCAGGCCGCAAGGTTGCAGGCATGCGCGCCGACCATATCTTGACCGGCGGCGGCAGCTTCCACTGCATCAGCCAGCAGATTCCGAGCCGCTGAGGCCAATCATTCAGGGATTGCGATGACCCAGATCACCGTCGGCGCGCTCCAGCTCGCCTTCACCAACGACATCGACGCCAACATCAAGGCGGTGTCCGAGATGGTCCGCGAGGCCGCGGGCCGCGGCGCGCAGGTGGTGCTGCCGCCCGAGCTGTTCGAAGGCGAATATTTCTGCCGCGTCGAGGACGAGAGCCTGTTCGCCAACGCCAAGCCGGTGGCGGAGCATAAGGCGGTGCTGGCGATGCAGCACCTCGCCTCGGACCTGGGCATCCATATCCCGACGAGCTTCTTCGAGGCGGACGGGCCGCATTATTACAACAGCCTGGCGATGATCGGCCCCGACGGGCGGATCGAGGGCGTCTATCGCAAGAGCCACATTCCCGACGGACCGGGCTATGAGGAGAAATTCTATTTCCGCCCCGGCAACACCGGCTTCAAGGTGTGGAACGGGCCAGGCGCGCGGATCGGCGTCGGCGTCTGCTGGGACCAATGGTATCCCGAGACCGCGCGTGCGCTGATGCTGATGGGCGCCGAGATCCTCTTCTACCCCACGGCAATCGGCAGCGAGCCGCATGACGACAGCCTCGACACCGCCCGGCTTTGGCGGCGGGCGATGGTGGGCCATGCCGTATCGAACGTCGTGCCGGTCGTCGCCGCCAACCGCGTTGGCACCGAGCATGGCCAGACCTTCTACGGCACCAGCTTCATCACCGACGAGCGCGGCGACATCCTTGCCGAGCTCGATCGGGAGGAGACCGGCGTGATCACCGCGACGCTCGATCTCGAGCGCGTCAAGCGCCACCGCGCCGCCTTCGGCTTCTTCCGCGACCGGCGGCCCGAGCTCTACGGACGGCTGGTCGAGGACATCTGAGCCCGAACCGGCCGCTCAGCCTCAGATACCGTTGCGATCAAGCAACAGCTGCGGATTTTCTGCGCATTGCATTTTGCTGCATTGCAACAAAATGGCGACGGGCGCATTTACCATTTGCCGGCGCCGTCGGGGCCTCCAGCGTACCGGGGGGAGATGCGGCGCCGGCCTGTCCATGGGATGGCCCCTCTGCGCTTAAGTTCCGCGCCTCGTCTATACAGCGCAACGGCTGGGCGCTTCGGCCTGCGTTTCACCGCGCCGCAATAGAAAATTTACTTTTCGTTAACCACTCTGCGGCACCTTCCAAGCCATCCGGAATGCCAACGCAAACGGGGGGTGGCCAGTGTATCGGCGCATCTTGACGCTAAGCCTTTGCGCGTTGCTCGCCGCCTGTGGCGGCCGTGAGCGCGCCCAAGTAACACTCGACGCCACCGGCGCGGGCGTGGCGGAAGCGCAGCCCGTGTGGAAGGCGACGATAACGCCCGAGGACAGCCTTCGCCTCAATGGACTCCAGGCGAGCTGGACGGGGCTTCACGGAAAGCTGCCGCCGCGCGTGCGGGTCGCACAGGGCAAGCTTGTCGATCCCTCCGCCGCACTGGATTCGCCCGCGCTCACGCCGGGCTCCTATCGCTGCCGAGTGCTGAGGCTGCGCCAGGCCACGCGCGCAGCGAGCGTGCTGGCGTCTCCCTCCGGCTATTGCCATGTCGATGCGACCGATCAGGGTTTCGCCTTCGTCAAGCAGACCGGCGGCGATCCGGCCGCGGGCTATCTCTATCCCGACGGCAAGCGCTACGTGTTCCTGGGCGCGCGGCAGAGCAAGCCCGGTGACAATTCGCTCGGCTATGGCACCGATCCGGCGCGCGACCTGGTGGGCGTGGCCGAGCGTGTCGGCGGCTTCCGCTGGCGGCTCGCGGTTCCGGGCGACGCGGGCCAGGTGCAGATCTACGAGCTCACCCCCGTTCCGCCGGACCAGCAGCCCAAGAGCTGATCAGCACCAGGGTCGCCGTGCGCCCTGCCAGCGGCGCGCGAGCCCCTCTTCGACCAGCCTGTCGCCGAGCGACTTGCCGTTGCGCGTGACGATGCGGAGCTTGCGGCCATAGCGATCGGTGTCGCGGTCGGCGCGCTCGAGCGTCACCGGCCCCTGGTTGAGCAGCGCGCGCAGCCGATGCGTCGCCGCCGCGCCCAGCCGCGCCTCCCTGGCGCAGCGCGGCGGATGTGTCTCGGGCGCATCGATGTCGGCGACGCGGATGCGCTCGCCCGCCAAGCGAAAGGTGTCGCCATCGACCACGCAGTTCCTCCCGCTTCCGGTGGGGCAGAGCCCGAAGGTCGCGTGCACCTCTGCCGCGGCGGCGCGCTTGGAGAGATCGGGCAGCGTCAGGCTCGTCCCCGCGGCGATCATGCCGCCGAGCGCTGCCAGCCACAGACTGCGAAAGCGCCGCGAAGGGCGCGAGGAACGGAACGCAAAACGGGTACGCATACGAAACTACGGCGGCCCTAGCCTATTGATCCGATCCGGACCAGCTTGTCTCCGGATCGGACGAGGCAGGCGCTAGGCTGCGCCGATGGCAGACAAGCCCTCTTCCCCCATCGAATATGGCTGCGCGCGCTGCGGCGGCCTCGCCGTTACCCGCGACGCCTGGGCCGAATGGAACATCGAGCGCCAATGCTGGACGCTCAGCGACGTGTTCGACTTCGCCTTCTGCCACCAATGCGCCCGCGAGACGCGGTTGGTCGAACGCGCGGCGGGGGCACGGGGGAAGGGAGTGGGGACCTAGGCGACAACCAATCTTCGGTCGCCACGGGGAGGTGGCGCCGAAGGCGGTGGAGGGGGAGGAAGCAGGCCGCTATCGCTCACGCATCTTCCCCTTCCGCCATGCTTCGCATGCCACCTCCCCTTTCGGGGAGGACTGTCGCCGAAGGGCTACTCCCGCATCCCCAGCTGCCACAGCACGAACGCCATCTCGTCGGCGGATTCCTTCAGACTCTCCCAGCGCCCCGACTTTCCGCCATGCCCGGCGCCCATGTTGGTCTTGAGCACCAGCACATTGTCGTCGGTCTTGGTCGCGCGCAGCTTGGCCGCCCATTTGGCGGGCTCCCAATAGGTCACGCGCGGATCGTTGAGCCCGCCCGAGATGAACATGGGCGGATAGGCCTGCGCCTTCACATTGTCGTACGGGCTGTACGAGCGGATCAGATCGAACGCCTTGGGGTCCTCGATCGGGTTGCCCCATTCGGGCCATTCGCCGGGAGTGAGCGGCAGGCTCTCGTCGAGCATGGTGTTGAGCACGTCGACAAAGGGCACGTCGGCGACCACGGCGCCCCATAGATCGGGGTCGGAGTTGACCACTGCGCCCATCAGCTCGCCGCCCGCCGAGCGCCCGGCGATGGCGATGCCGCCCTTGTGCGTGAAGCCGCGCTCAATCAGTCCCTTCGCCACGTCGACGAAGTCGTTGAAGGTGTTGGCGCGCTTCTCGAGCTTGCCGTCGAGATACCATTGCTGGCCGAGATCGTCGCCGCCGCGGATGTGCGCGATGGCGAAGGCCATGCCGCGATCGAGGAACGACATGCGGCTGGTCGAGAAGCCCGGCGGGATCGCATAGCCATAGGCGCCATAGGCATAGAGATAGAGCTTGCCGCTGCCGTCACGCGGAAAGTCCTTCGGGTAGACGATCGAGACGGGCACCTGCGTCCCGTCGCGCGCGGTGATGCTCAGCCGTTCGGTGCTGTACTTGCCTGCGTCATAGCCGCTCGGGATCTCCTGGACCTTGAGCGTCTCGAGCTCGCCGGTGGCGACGTCATAGTCGTAGACCGTCCCCGGCGTGACCATCGACTCATAGCCGATGCGTAGCTTGGCCACCTCGTACTCGGGATTGTCGCCCAGCCCCGCGACATAGCTCGGCTCGGGGAATTTGAGCCGCACCGGGGCGATGGCGGGATCGTAGCGGCGGAGCTCGATCTGATCGAGCCCGTCGTCGCGCCCCTCCACCACGAAGAAGTCGGCGAAGCAGGTCACGCCGGTCATATAGAAATGCGTCGAAGGACCGATCCGCTCGGTCCATTCGCCGGGGTTCTCGATGCTAGCGGTCACCAGCCGGAACTGCGGATCGATGTCGTTGGTATGGATGAACAGCGTGCCGTCATGCTCGTCGACGTCATATTCGCGACCGGGCTTGCGCGGCGACACGCAGAGCAGGGGCGCGGTCGGGTCGTCGGCGGGGAGCAGATAGACTTCGCTGGTCACATGGTCACCGGTGCCGATCACCAGCCATTCGCGCGAGCTCGTCTCGCCCACCGAGACGCGATAGCCTTCGTCGGCCTCGCGATAGAGCTCGACGTCCTGCTCCACCGGCTCGCCGAGCTTGTGCCAGCGCGCATTGTCGGTGCGCCAATTCTCATTGGCGACGCCGTATAGGAATCCCTTCGAATCCGCCGTCCAGACGATCTCGGAGAGCATGCCGGGGATGGTGTCCGGGAGCAGTTCGCCGGTCTCCAGGTCCTTCACTCGCACTTCGAAGCGCTCGGAGCCATTGTCGTCGACGGCATAGGCGAGCCAGCGCCCGTCGGGGCTGACGCTGAGCGCGCCGAGGCGGAAATATTCCTTGCCCTCGGCCAGCGCGGGCTCGTTCAGGATCAGCTGGTCCTCGCCGCCGGCGACGGGCTTGCGCCACCAGCGCGGATATTCGCCACCCACTTCGTAGTCGGTCCAGTAGAGCCAGTCGCCGTCCTTCTGCGGCACCGTCGATTCGTCTTCCTTGATCCGTCCGCGCATCTCGGTGAACAGCCAACTCGAGAGCGGCTTCATCGGCGCCATCACGGCGTCGAAATAGGCGTTCTCGGCCTCCAGATAGGCGAGGACGTCCTTGTCCTTCACTTCGGGATAGGCGGGGTCCTTGAGCCAGGCCCAGGGATCGTCGATCGCGATATTGTGGTGAACGGTGCGGTGCGGGCGGGTGGCCGCGACAGGTGGCTTGGGAAGGTCGTTCATCCCCTCCCCTTACTCCAGCGAACGCCCTTGTCGAATGCCCGCGGGATGAACGCGTTGTTGTTTCCAGTTCATGCAACTTGCGCCCGACGCACCGGTTCTTTCGCCAGATGCAAGCGCAGGAGAATGGAAATGCGCAAGACGATTGCCGTGCTGAGCGCCTTTGCGCTCGTCGCCCCGGTCGCGGTGCCGGTCCAGTCGGCCGCGGCGCAGACCCGGACGCACAAGGCCAGGACCTACAAGGGCCGGACCTATGTCCACCATCGCAAGAAATGCCGCTATTCGCCCGGACACACCGGCCTGATCGCCGGCGGCGTGATCGGTGCGGTCGCGGGCCCCGCCATCGTCGGCGGCGGACTGCTGGGCAATGTCGTCGGCGGTGTCGGCGGCGCACTCGGCGGCCGGGCGATTGACCGCACGATCACGGCGAACCGCCGCTGTCGCTGACGCCTTTGGATCCTCCCCTCGCCGGGGGGAGGATCACCTCGCCAGATGCGGCCGCCCGGCCGGCCAGGCCTGATCCAGATCGTTCCCGCTGACGATCGTCCGCCCGATCCCGTCGAAGCGCGCGAGCGCCCTCCCCGCCGCCTTTTCGAGTTCGTCGCGATGCCGCTGCGCCAGCGCCACTGCGTCGCCGTCCGGGGCCTGCGCGCTCAGCGCCTCGAGCACGTCATATTGCACGGCGAAGTCGTAGCGCTCGCCGCTCGCCTCCCCGCTGAACTCCACTTGCCGATCGCCGATATTGTCGAGCAGCGTAGTCCAATCGATCGTCACTCGGTCCTCGGCCATCCGCGCCTCCTCTTTGTCCGTTCGAAGTCCAAGCGCCGGGGGACCGCAGCGGTTCCGATCAGGTCGAGCAGCCGCGCGCGGTCACCGACCAGCGGCCGATCACCTGATCGCCATCGACGATCCAATAATGGTCGTAGAGGTTGACGGTGGGATCGCAGTGGGGCGGCATCAGCGTCACGCCCGCCGCGAGGCCGGGCAGCACCTCGCCGATCAGCGCGCCTTGCTCGTCGCCCATGAAGGCGTAGCGCAGGCAGCCCCCGATGGGCACCGGCACGCCCGCGTCGGTCGCGAAGGCCTTGAGCCCCGCGTCGATCGTCACCATGCCGGGTGTGTTGACGCTGATCACGCTCGCATCGACGAACAGCGCCTGCTCGAACACCGGTCCGGCCAGCTCGCAGTCGCGATATTCGCGGTCCATGAAGACGTAGCTGCCGACCTGCAGCTCGGTGAGCACGCCCAGTTCGGCGTCGATCGCGAAGCTCCCGGTGCCGCCGCCGGTCACCAACGGCACCGCGTGCCCCGCCGCCGCCAGCGCCGCGAGCACGGTGCGTAGATAGTCGGTCTTCTCGGCGATCGCCGCGCGCCGCCCGTCAAGCGTCGCGATATGCTGCTCGGACCCGCAATAATATTGTACCCCGCCGAGACGCAGTCCGGCCGATGCGGTTGCCTCGGCCAGCGCCACCGCTGCGTCGGGCGAGGTCACGCCGGTGCGATGTTTGCCCGGATCGACGTCGATGAAGATCGTGGCATTCGCGCCCGCCAGCGCCCGCACATTGTCCGGGTGGTCCGCGACCACCGAGAGCCGGATGCGCTCCGCCAGCGCCTTGAGCCGCGCGATCCCGCCCGGCGTCACCACCGGCGAAGTGAGGTGGATGTCCGCTATGCTCTCTGCCGCGAGCGCCTCGGCTTCGGCGAGCTTGGCGCAGCAGATGCCGACCGCGCCCGCGGCGAGCTGCCGCCGCGCGATCTCGGCGCTCTTGTGCGTCTTGGCGTGGGGTCGAAGCGCGAGCCCGCGCGCCCGCGCCCATTCGGCCATCGCGACGATGTTGCGGTCGAGCGCGGCCACGTCGAGCACGAGCGCGGGTGTCGGCAGTTCGCTGCGGGGGAAGGGTGGCTCCATGGCGCCGGGGCATAGCGCAGCATGTGACTTTTGCCGAATATCGGCGCAAAGCAGCCGCAAAATCCAACCGAAGAGTCGCCTATGTCCAGCTACGCCGACCGCCTCCATGCCCTTCGCGAACAGCTCAAGCGGGATCGCCTCGACGGCTTCGTCGTGCCGCTCACCGACGAGCATATGAGCGAATATGTCGGCGCCTATGCCCAGCGCCTCGCCTGGCTCACCGGCTTCCAGGGCTCGGCGGGCACGGCGGTGGTGCTGTCGGAAGCCGCGGCGATCTTCACCGACGGGCGCTACACGCTCCAGGTCCGCCAACAGGTCTCGGGGGACCATTGGGACTATGTCGCGGTGCCGGCGACGAGCGTTTCCTCCTGGCTTGGCGCCAACGCACCCGATGGTGGTCGCATCGGCTATGATCCGTGGCTGCACACCCGCGCCTGGGTCGAGGAAGCGCGCAAGGCGCTCGCCGAGAAGGGCGCCGAGCTGGTTCCGGTCACCAGCAATCCGATCGACTCGGTCTGGGCCGATCGTCCTGCGCCCAGCCCTGCGACACTCAGCGTCCACCCCGATGAAGCGGCGGGCAAATCCTCGCCCGCCAAGCGCGCCGAGATCGCCGACTGGCTGCACGAGCGCAAGGCGGATGCGGTGGTGCTTGCAGCGCTTGATTCGGTTGCCTGGGCATTCAACATCCGCGGCAACGACGTTGCGCACACGCCGGTCGCGCTGGCCTATGCGATCGTGAACGCCGACGGCACCGCAGACCTGTTCGTGGCGCCGGAGAAGATCACCGACGCCGTGCGCCAGCATCTGGGCAATGCCGTGCGGGTCCATGACCGTGCGGCCTTCGCGCCCGCGCTCAAGACCTTCGCGGGCAAGCGCGTCGCCGCCGATCCGGGCAGCGCCGTCGCCGCGATCTTCGATGCGCTCGAATCGGGCGGGGCGAAGGTGCTCCCGGTCCGCGACCCGGTGATTCTCGCCAAGGCAATCAAGAACCCCGCCGAGATCGCCGGCCACAAGACCGCCCAGGCGATCGACGGCGCCGCGCTGGTCCGCTTCCTCAAATGGTTCGAGGAGACCGCGCCCGCGGGCGGGCTCACCGAAATGTCGGCGGCCGACAAGCTCCGTGCATTCCGTGAGGAGACCGGCGCGCTCAAGGACCTGAGCTTCGACACGATCTCGGCGACGGGCCCCAACGGCGCGATCCCGCACTACAAGGTCACCGACGAATCGAGCCTGCCCATCGAGCGCGGCCAGCTCTACCTCGTCGATTCGGGCGGCCAGTATGCTGCCGGCACCACCGACGTGACGCGCGTCATGCCGGTAGGCGAGGCGAGCGACGAGATGAAGGACCGCTTCACGCGCGTCCTCAAGGGCCATATCGGCATCGCCACCGCGATTTTCCCCGACGGCACGACCGGGGCCCAACTCGACAGTTTCGCCCGCGCGCCGCTGTGGGAAGTCGGCCTCGACTATGGCCACGGCACCGGCCACGGCGTCGGCGCCTATCTGTCGGTGCACGAAGGGCCGCAGCGAATCGCCCAGCCCTTCTATCCGGGCGGGCAGAGCCTCGAGCCGCTGCGCGCCGGCATGTTCCTCTCGAACGAGCCGGGTTACTACAAGGCCGGCGAATACGGCATCCGGATCGAGAACCTCGTCCTCGTCGTGCCGGCCGAGATCCCGGGCGCCGAACAGCCGATGCTCGGCTTCGAGACGCTCACCTTCGCGCCGATTGAGCGAACGCTAATTAAACCCAATTTGTTGACCAAGCAGGAACTCGCCTGGATTAATTCCTATCATATGCGTGTGCTGGAAGTGATCGGCACGCGACTGAGTGAGGATGACAGGCAATGGCTGGAGGCGAAATGCGCGCCAATCGGCTGATGTGGTTCGCGGCGGGCGCCGTGACGATGGCGATGTACCTGCAGGGGCCGCACGCCCTGATGGAACGGGGCTATGCCTTGGCGGGGTCGCTCGCCTTGTGGGCCAATTCGCTGATCTGATCCTGTGATTCGCGAGGCTCGCTCGCGGCGATCGCTCGGGACTGCGCCTTGCGCTTCCTGAGATTCGCCCTGAGCGCCTCGGCGAGCCGGGCCTGTTTCTCCGCATCGGTCATGCGATTGCGATAAACCGGCCGAAGGCGGGTTGACAATCGGGGACGCCCAAGCACATAGGCGCCTCCCGCCCGGCTCCCGAGCCGGTCCGAGTGCTGCCGTAGCTCAGTGGTAGAGCGCATCCTTGGTAAGGCTGAGGTCGCGAGTTCAATCCTCGCCGGCAGCACCATTTTTCCCTCAGAAGGCGAATAAGTCCCCCATCAGGGGCTCCCGCTCCGCGAATGCAGTGATCGCGTCGTAGATCGCGTCGAGATCGGGATCGTCGATGCAATAGGGCGGCATCACATAGACGGTGTTACCCAGCGGCCTGAGCAGCACGCCGCGCTCGCGGGCGAACGCTATCAGCCGCGGGCCCATGGAATCGAGATAAGTCGAGCGAGCGTCGCCGATCTCCGCCGCGACGATCGTGCCCAGCCGGCGCGGGTTGCGGATCAGCGCGTGCGCGGCCAACCGGTCGAGCCGGTCCTGCTGGCGGTCGCCGAGATCGGCGATCCGATCGAGCACCGGTTCGTCGCGCCAGATCGCCAGGTTCGCGTTCGCCGCGGCGCAGGCGATCGGATTGGCGGTGTAGCTCGACGAGTGGAAGAACATCCGCGCGCGGTCGGCCGAGACATGCGCGTCGAAGATCGGCGCGGTCGCCAGCGTCACCGCCAGCGGGATCGCGCCACCGGTCAGCCCCTTCGAGAGGCAGAGGATGTCGGGCACCACGCCCGCGCGCTCGCACGCCAGCAGCGTGCCGGTGCGGCCCCAGCCGGTCATCACTTCGTCGGCGATGAACAGCACCCCGTGCCGCGCGCAGATCTTCGCCATCTCGGCGAGCAGGCTGGCGGGATAGAATTTCATCCCCCCCGCCCCCAGCACCAGCGGCTCGACCAGCAGCGCGGCGGGCTCGTCGCGGCAATGCGCCTCGAGCGCGTCGAGCGTTGCCTGGGCATGGCCTGGCTCGGGGAAAGGGATCGTCGCCACGTCGAACAGCAACGGCTGGTAGGGCCGGTTGAAAACGCCGCGCGCGCCGACCGACATGCCGCCGATGGTGTCGCCGTGATAACCATGCTCCATCACGACGATGCGGTGGCGCGGCTCGCCGCGATTGGCCCAGAAGCCGAGCGCCATCTTGAGCGCGACCTCGACGCTGGTCGATCCGCTGTCGGAGAAGAAGACGTGCTGCAGCGGTTCCGGCGTGATCCGCACCAGCTCGCGTGCGAGCGTCTCGGCGGGCTCGTGCGTCCAGCCGGCGAAGATGATCTGGTCCATGGTCGCGGCCTGAGCGGCGATCGCGGCCATGATCCGCGGGTTACAATGGCCGTGCGTCGTCACCCACCAGGACGAGATCGCATCGACGAAGCGCCGCCCGTCGCGCGTATGCAGTACCGCGCCCTCGGTACGCACGACCTGGGGGATCGGCTCGCCGAGCCCATGCTGGGTGAAGGGGTGCCAGACGGGGGAGGTCATGCGGTGAAATCCGTGATGTCGAATGCCTGGGCGAATGCGGCGGAAAGCGTGACGGGGTCGAGCGAGTCGAGCCGCGGCAGCCGCCCCAGCCGGCGAACCTTGCCGATCGCGGCGATCGTCGCCTCGCTATCCGCATTCGCATCGCCGACAAAAGCGATGCCGAGGATGGGCACCCGGCGCGCGCGGAGCGCCTCGATCGAGAGCAGGCTGTGGTTGATCGTGCCGAGGCTGGTGCGCGCAACGAGTATCGTCGGCAGCTGCCAGCGCGCGAACAGATCGGCATAGAGCAGCTCGCGCGTCACCGGCACGAGCACGCCGCCTGCGCCTTCGATCACCAGCGGATCGATCGCGGGAGGAACCAGCCGGTCCGGATCGATCGTCACGCCGTCGATCTCCGCCGCCAGATGCGGCGAGTTGGGCGTGGTCAGTCGATAGGCCTCGGGCAGCACCGGCACGCCGGAGAGTGCAGCGACCCGCTCGGCATCGCTGCCGCCGTCGAGCCCGCTCTGCACCGGCTTCCAATAGGTCGCGCCCAGCGCACCTGCGAGACCCGCGGCGAACACGGTCTTGCCGATATCGGTATCGGTGCCGGTGACGACGATCCTCATGCGAGGCTCCGGAGCGCATCGGCGAGCGCGGCGAGGTCCGCCTCGCCTACGTTGAGCGTCAGCGAGATGCGCAGCCGCGACGTGCCTGCGGGCACCGTCGGCGGACGGATGCCGCGGACGTCGAAGCCGAGCCGTTGTAGATCGGCCGCCATCGCCATGGTCCGCGCGTCGTCGCCCAGCACCAGCGGCAGGATCTGCGAGCCGGTCGCGGTCACGCCCAGCGGCGCCAGCAGTGCCTGCGCCCGCTCGATCAGCGCGTGCAGCCGCGCCCGCCGCTCGGGCTCGGCGATCAGCCCCAGCGCCGCCTCGACCGCCACCGCCATCAGCGGCGAGGGCGCGGTCGAGAAGATGAACGCGCGCCCGCGATTGACCAGGAAGTCGCGCACCACGCGCGGCGCGCACAGCAGCGCGCCTTCGCATCCCAGGGCCTTGCCGCAGGTGTGCAGCGTGATCAGATTTTCGCGGCCGGCGAGCCCCGCCGCCAGCCCGCGTCCTTCGGGTCCGAACACGCCGGTGGCATGCGCCTCGTCGACGAGCAGGACTGCCTCGTGCCGGTCGGCGATCGCGGCCAGCGCGTCGAGCGGCGCGCGGTCGCCGTCCATCGAATAGAGGCTCTCGACCGCGATCCACACCCGGCCGGTGCCGCCCCCGCGCCGCCAGCCCGCAATCGCGTCCTCGAATGCCTGGGGATCGTTGTGCGCCGCGCCGCGCACCTCGGCGCGGCTCAGCCGCATGCCTTCGTGCGCGCTGGCATGGACCAGCGCGTCGTAGACGATCAGGTCGCCGCGCTGCGGCAGCGTGGAGAGCAGCGCCGCATTGGCAGCATAGCCGGTAGAGAAATAGAGCGCGCTTTCCGACCCGAAGAAGCGCGCCGCGGCGGCCTCTAGCCGCTCATGCTCGGCATGGTTGCCGCGCAGCAGCCGCGATCCGCCCGATCCGATCGGCACGCCTGCGTCGAGCGCCGCACGCACCGCGGCCGCCAGCGCCGGATTGCCCGCGAGCGCGAGATAGTCGTTCGAGGAGAAGTCGCGCCCTGCCCGCTCGGTCAGCCGGCGGGCGCGGGTGCGCGCGGCAAGCTCCGCCAGGTCGCGCCGCTGCTCTTCGAAATAGGCCATCGCGGCGCCCATAAGCGCAATCCAGCCGATCGGCCAACGCCCTGCGCGCCATGCGCCTTGCATGCGCCCGCCGCTTCCCCGATTAGCCGGTCATCGCAGCCGAGGAGCCCCATCATGAAGACCCGCGCCGCCGTCGCCTTCGAAGCGAAGAAGCCGCTCGAGATCGTCGAGCTCGACCTCGAAGGGCCCAAGGCCGGCGAAGTGCTGGTCGAGATCATGGCGACGGGCATCTGCCATACCGACGCCTATACGCTCGACGGGTTCGATTCGGAGGGCATCTTCCCGAGCGTGCTCGGCCATGAAGGCGCCGGCGTGGTGCGCGAGGTCGGGCCAGGCGTGACCAGCGTGAAGCCGGGCGACCATGTGATCCCGCTCTACACGCCCGAATGCCGCCAGTGTAAGTCGTGCCTCAGCGGCAAGACCAACCTGTGCACTGCGATCCGCGCCACCCAGGGCAAGGGCCTGATGCCCGACGGCACCACGCGCTTCAGCTACAAGGGCCAGCCGATCTACCATTACATGGGCTGCTCGACCTTCTCGAACTTCACCGTGCTGCCCGAGATCGCCGTGGCGAAGATCCGCGAGGACGCGCCGTTCCAGACCAGCTGCTATATCGGCTGCGGCGTCACCACCGGCGTGGGCGCGGTGGTCAACACCGCCAAGGTACAGGTGGGCGAGAAGGTGGTGGTGTTCGGGCTCGGCGGCATCGGGCTGAACGTGATCCAGGGCGCCCGCATGGTCGGCGCGGACGTGATCGTCGGAGTCGACATCAACCCGGACCGCGAGGAATGGGGCCGCAAGTTCGGCATGACCCATTTCATCAACGGCAAGGGCAAGAGCCGCGAGGAGGTGATCGCCGAGGTGCTGGCGCTGACCGACGGCGGCGCCGACTACAGCTTCGACGCGACCGGCAATACCGAGGTGATGCGCACCGCGCTCGAATGCTGCCATCGCGGCTGGGGCGAGAGCATCATCATCGGCGTGGCCGAGGCGGGCAAGGAGATCGCCACGCGTCCCTTCCAGCTCGTCACCGGCCGCGTGTGGAAGGGTACGGCCTTCGGCGGCGCCAAGGGCCGGACCGACGTGCCCAAGATCGTCGACTGGTACATGAACGGCAAGATCGCGATCGACCCGATGATCACGCACGTGCTCAAGCTCGAGGAGATCAACAAGGGCTTCGACCTGATGCATGCGGGCGAGAGCATCCGCAGCGTCGTGGTCTATTGAAGGGCGCGTCCATGTTCACTCACGTCACCGTCGGCACCGATGATCTCGCGGCGGCGCAGCGCTTCTACGATGCGGTGTTCGCCGCGCTCGGCACCGGTCCCGGGGTGATCGATGCCAAGGGGCGGCTGGTCTATCAGAACAGCCTAGGGCGCTTCCTGGTGACTCGCCCGATCGACGACGGCGCGGCGAGTGCGGCCAACGGCGGGACGATCGGCTTCGCCGCGCCTTCGCCCGAGGCGATCCATGCCTGGCACGACGCCGGCGTCGCGCAGGGTGGGACGAGCTGCGAGGATCCGCCGGGCCTGCGCAACCTGGCCGACGGCCGCGCGCTCTACCTGGCCTATCTGCGCGATCCGGCCGGAAACAAGCTGTGCGCGGTGCATCGGGTGCAGGCATGATCGAGACCCTCTCCATCAACCGCGCGCACGGCGGCACGCAGGGCGTGTACCGCCACGCCTCGACCGCGACGGGCACCGACATGACCTTCTCGGTCTTCGTGCCCGATCATGCGGCCGGCGCGAAGCTGCCGGTGCTCTGGTATCTCTCGGGCCTCACCTGCACCCATGCCAACGTCACCGAGAAGGGCGAGTATCGCGCCGCCTGCGCCGAGCATGGGCTGATCTTCGTCGCACCCGACACGAGTCCCCGCGGCGAAGGCGTGGCGGACGACCCCGCGTACGACATGGGGCAGGGCGCCGGCTTCTACGTCGACGCGACCGAGGCGCCCTGGGCGGCGCACTTCCGGATGCGCAGCTATGTCGAGCAGGAGCTGCCGGCGCTGATCGCCGCCGATTTCCCCGCCGACATGGGTGCGCAGGGCATCACCGGCCATTCGATGGGCGGCCACGGCGCGCTCACCGTGGCGCTGCGCAATCCCGGCCGCTTCGGCTCGGTCTCCGCCTTCGCGCCGATCGCGGCGCCGGGGCAGGTGCCCTGGGGCGAGAAGGCGCTGGCCGGCTATCTGGGCGCCGACCGCGCGGACTGGCGTGCGTATGATGCGGTCGCGCTGATCGAGGACGGCGCGCGTTTGCCCGAGCTGCTGGTCGATGTCGGCGACGCCGATCCCTTCCTGGCCGAGCAGCTCCGGCCGGATCTGCTGCGGCAGGCCTGCGCCGCGGCGGACATCCCGCTCGAGCTGCGCCTCCAGCCCGGCTACGACCACAGCTATTACTTCATCTCAACCTTCATGGCCGATCATGTCGCCTGGCACGCGGCGCGGCTGGGCGGCCGCTGAGCGCGCCCCTATATCGGATCGGCACACCCGCCCGGAGCTTTCCCCGAATGCGTCATTTTCTGCCCCGTGCCCTCTCCGCGCTCGCGCTGCTCGTCGCCCCGCTCTCCGCGCAAGCGCAGGCGGTGCAGGACGCCGATCCGGCGCTTTGGGTGGTCAAGGATGCCGACACGACCATCTATCTCTTCGGCACGATCCATGTCCTGAAACCGGGTCTGAGCTGGTTCGACGAGGCAGTGAAGACCGCCTTCGACAAGAGCGACGAGCTGGTGCTCGAGATGGTCGAACCCGATCCGGCGACGATGCAGGGAATCGTCCTGAAGACGGCGCTGAGCCCCGCGGGGCCGCCTCTCAGCGAGAAGCTGCCGGCCGACAAGCGCGACGCCTTTGCGAAGGCCGTCGCCGATGTGGGCATTCCCCTCGACAAGGTCGAGCGGCTCGAGCCCTGGTACGCCGCGATCGTCCTCACCGTCGCGGGTCTGCCCAAGCTCGGCTATGATCCCCAGAGCGGGGCCGAACGCGTACTTTCCGCTGCCGCGACCAGCGCAGGCAAGAAGATCTCCGGGCTGGAGACCGCCGAGCAGCAGCTCGGCTATTTCGACGCGCTTCCCGAGCCGCTCCAGGTCAAGTTCCTCGCCTCGACGGTCGATGATTTCCCCAAGATGGGCGAGACGCTCGACAAGATGGTGGCGAGCTGGGCCGGCGGCGATCCGGACACGCTTGCCGCCGCGATGAACGCCGACATGCGCGACACGCCGGAGATCGGAAAGGTCCTGCTCGCCGACCGCAATGCCCGCTGGGCCGACTGGATCGCGCAGCGACTCGACAAGCCCGGCACCGTGTTCGTCGCGGTGGGCGCGGGGCATCTCGCCGGGCCCGACAGCGTCCAGGCGCAGCTCGCCAAGCGCAAGCTGAAGTCCAGCCGCATCCAATATTGAGCTCGAGCGCTTCCACACCCATGGCCAACGAACCCCGACCCCTGCTGGGCCTCATGGCCGGCGTCGCCGCCGGACTGATCGCCTCGGCGGCGATGGCGGCCTTTCAGTCGCAGGCGCAGAAGCTGCTCCCCGACGACGGCGACGAGGAAGATCCCGCCACGCTCAAGGCCGCCGACGTGGCGAGCGAGGCGGTGATCGGCGATCCGGTGCCCGAACCGTACCGCGATCAGGCGGGCACTGCCGTCCACTATCTGGTCGGCGGCGTGCTGGGCGGCATCTATGGCGTGATCGCCGAATATCACCCCGAGGCGCGTTCGGGTTTCGGCAGCGCCTATGGCATCGCGACCGCCGCGCTGCTCGACGAAGCCGCGGTGCCGGCGGCGGGACTTGGCCCCGCGCCCACCGAGACGCCTGCGGCGACGCATGCCTATGGCGCCGCCTCGCACCTGGTCTACGGCTGGGTGCTCGAAGGAGTCCGTTGGCTGATCGCCGGGAAGCGCGGCTAGAGCAGCACGCCCTGGGGGGCGGGCTCGCGACGCACGGCCGGGCGACCGGTGCGGCGGAGATATTCCTGCTCGGCGGTGTAGCGAATGTCGGCGTCGCGGTCGCCGAGGAAGGCATGGAGCGAATCGTCGTCGATCTCGCTCCACTCCTTGCCGCGGTCGGGGCCGTAGCGGACGCGCGGCAGCAGTCCCGGCTCGCGCGACCATTCGATCAGCTGCGCGACGCTCGCTTCGTTGAGCATGTCGCGCAGATGGTGGGCGGTCACATAGGCGTCCGGGAAGGCGCGGTGCGCGGGCAGGCCGCGCTCGTGCACCATCCCCTCGGGCTTGCGCCAGTAGCGCAGCATCTGGTTCGAGAAGCCGGGCGAGCTCGGCCATAGCCGCATCGCGCACTTCCAGGTGCAGATCCAGTCGGCGCCCCGGGTGAGCGAGGCGGTGCAATATTGCTGCTCGAAATCCGCCCGGTGCGCGGCCAGCGCGACGCGGCGCGGCCAGGGATCGAGGATCGGGCGCGCGACGTCGTGCCACCAGGGCGCGTCGGCGACGTCCTCGTCGCGAATATGGTGCACCGCCATGGTGAGCGGCGGAATCTGGCGGCCGGGATTGACGAGTCGGTTGCCCCCCTCGCCCTCCAATTCCCAGCGCCCATCGGGCTGGAGCGCGACGTCCTGCCAGCCGATCTCGCACACGCCATGGACCGGCGGCGCCTGGCCGGTGGTTTCGAGATCGATGACGCGGATGATCGAACGGGCAGCGGAAGCCATGCCGCCTATGTGGGCGCTGAAGCGTTCTGACGCCAGCCCCCTCAGGGACTTCCGATATGTTACAATCTCGTGGCACTTATGTTACGGCGCGCCGCCGCGCATGCCTGCGAGGCCGATCTTCGGAGATTCCGCGAATGCCTCGCCTCGTCCTTGCAGCCCTGGCGCTCGTCGCCATCGCCAGCCCCGCGGCAGCGCAGGACGATGCGCAGCTCTGGGGGACCGTCACCGCGACGACCGCGCTCGGCTCAGACACCGAGTTGGCGCTGGAACTGATCACCCGTGCCGGCGATGCGGCGGGCGGCATCTACGAAGTCGAGTTCGGCGGCATGGTCTCGCACGAGATCGCCAAGGGCGTGAAGATCGGCATCGGCTATATCCGCGTGCCGAACTACCGCGACGGCGCGGTGAGCAACATCGAGGATCGCCCACGCCAGCAGATCAGCGCCAGCTTCCCCAACATCGCGGGCGGCACGCTCTCCGCACGCGTCCGGCTCGAGGAGCGGTTCCGCAACACCGGCAGCGACATGGGGCTGCGGATGCGCCCCAACATCCGCTGGGCAGTGCCGCTCGCCAGCGGGTCGCCGACGCGCTTCTTCGTCCAGCACGAGAGCTTCATCACGCTCAATTCGACCGACTGGGGCCAGCGCTCGGGCTATGAGCGCTGGCGCAACTCGCTGGGCCTCTCGACGGCGCTGATGAAGAATGTCGAGGGCGAGATCGGTTATCTCAACCAGCTGACCTTCGGGCGGAACGGGGCGCCCGACCGCAACGATCACGCCGCCACGCTGGGACTCGCCGTCCGTTTCTGAGCCGCTGCGCCATTGCGGCGCGAATCCCGGGCGCTATGTCGGGGTCCATGCCCGGCAACCGCGCCCGCGTCCTCGTCCTCCATCCCGCGCTCGGGCCGCTCGACTATCGGGTGCCCCAGGGCATGCACGTCGAGCCCGGCTCGATCGTCGTCGTCCCGATCGGCCCGCGCCAATATGCCGGCGTCGTGTGGGAGCCCGAGAGGATGCCCACCGAGGAAATCGGCGACAATCGGCTGCGCAACCTGATCGCGGTGGCGGACGCGCCGCCGCTCCCGGCATCGGTGCGCCGGCTCGTCGAATGGACCGCGGACTATTATCTCGCCTCGCCCTCGGCCGTGCTCGCCATGGCGGTGCGATCCACGGCGGCGTTCGAGAGCGCGCCGACAATCGTCGAATATCGCGCCACCGGCGTGGCGCCCGAGCGGCTGACGCCGCAACGCGAGCAGGCGCTCGAGCGGATCGGCGAACGCCAGGGGCTGGTGCGCGAGCTGGCGACGATCGCCGACGTTTCGGAGGCAGTGATCCGCGGGCTTGTGAAGACCGGCGCGATCGAATCGGTGGTCGTCGACACCGACACGTCCTATCCGCTCCCCGATCCCGGCTTCGCCCCGCCTGCGCTCAGCGCCGAGCAGGCCGCAGCGGCACGCACGCTGCGCGAGGCAGTCGAGAGCCAATCCTTCGATCCCTTTCTGCTCGACGGCGTCACCGGATCGGGGAAGACGGAGGTCTATTTCGAGGCGGTCGCGGCCGCACTCGCCGCGGGCAAGCAGACTTTGGTGTTGCTCCCCGAGATCGCGCTCACCGAGCCCTTCCTCACGCGTTTCAGCCAGCGCTTCGGCTGCGAGCCGGTAGCCTGGCACTCGGGGTTGCGCACCTCACAGCGCCGCCGCGCCTGGCGCGCCATTTCGCGCGGCGAGGCTATGGTGACCGTCGGCGCGCGCTCGGCGCTGTTCCTCCCCTATCGCGACCTGGGGCTGATCGTGGTCGACGAGGCGCACGAGACCAGCTTCAAGCAGGAGGACGGCGTCCATTACCACGCGCGCGACGTGGCGGTGATGCGCGGGCTGTTCGAGCAATGCCCGGTGATCCTCGCCTCGGCCACGCCCGCGATCGAGACGCGCCACCAGGTCGAGCTCGGCCGCTATGCCGAGCTCAAGCTGCCAGGCCGCTACGGCGCCGCCGAGCTTCCCGACATCGAAGCGATCGACCTGATCAAGGAGCCGCCCGAGCGCGGCCGCTGGCTCTCGCCCCGCCTAGTCCTCGCCATCGACGCGGCGTTGGAGCGCGGCGAACAGTCGCTATTGTTTCTCAATAGACGCGGCTACGCGCCGCTGACGCTCTGCCGCCACTGCGGGCATCGCTTCCAATGCCCCAACTGCACGGCGTGGATGGTCGAGCACCGGCTGATCCGCCGGCTGACCTGCCATCACTGCGGCCACACCGTCCCGACCCCGCGTGCCTGCCCCGAATGCGAGGAGGAGGATTCGCTCGTCGCCTGCGGACCCGGGGTCGAGCGCATCGCCGACGAAGCCGCGGCGCTGTGGCCCGATGCGCGGACTGCGATCGTCACGTCGGACACGCTCTGGTCTCCCGCCAAGGCCGCCGAGTTCGTTCAGCGCATGGAGCATGGCGACATCGACATCGTCGTGGGCACCCAGCTCGTCACCAAGGGCTATCATTTTCCCAACCTTACCGTCGTCGGGGTGGTCGATGCCGATCTCGGCCTCGACGGCGGCGACCTGCGTGCCTCCGAACGCACCTTCCAGCAGATCATGCAGGTGGCGGGGCGTGCCGGCCGCGGCGAGAAGCCCGGACATGTCTTCATCCAGACCCACGCGCCTGAGGCGCAGGTGATGCAGGCACTGGTCTCGGGCGACAGCGCCGCCTTCTACGCCGCCGAGACCGAGGCGCGGCGCGAGGCGGGCGCACCGCCCTTCGGCCGCTATGCGGCGATCATCGTCTCGAGCGAGGACAAGACCGCCGCGGAGGAAACCGCGCGGATGATCGGCCGCGCCGCACCCAAGGGCGACGACGTCCACGTCTATGGCCCCGCCCCCGCGCCGCTGGCGATGCTGCGCGGCCGCCACCGCTTTCGCCTGCTCGTCCACGCCAGCCGCACCTTCGACGTGCAGCAGGCCATCCGCGAGTGGCTGGGCGCTCTCGAATGGAGCGCCAAGGTGCGCGTCGCGGTCGACGTCGATCCCTATAGCTTCGTGTAACCTGCGGACTTGCATGTCGATTTTCTTCTATTCACCCGCCCGCGCCTGACTTAGCCTCCCCTTGGGCAATAGGGGGAAGTTAAGCATGTTTCGCAGGCTCTTGGCGGCGGCGCTGGTTCTAGTTGCGACGCCCGCACATGCGGATTGGTACGAGGCGAGCTCGGCGCATTTCGTCGTCTATTCGGAGCAGAAGCCCGAAAAGCTGCGCGCGTTCGCCGACCAGCTCGAGCGCTTCGACAAGGCGGTGCGCGTGCTCTGGGGAGTATCCGACCAACCCGTGGGGCCGGCAAACCGTGTAACGGTGTACGTCGTTGGCGACATCGCCGACGTCCAGAAGCTGACGACGTCCCGAAACGCGGCGGGCTTCTACGAAGGCCGCGCCACCGGTCCGGTGGCGTTCGTGCCGCGAAGCGCCGGGACCGACGAGACCGACCTCAGTGCCATGGCGATCTTGCTCCATGAATATGCGCACCACTTCATGTTCACGACCTGGCCGCACGCGGCCTATCCGGCGTGGTATGTCGAAGGCTTCGCCGAATTCCTGGCGACGACGCGGTTCGAGAAGGATGGAAGCGTGGTCGTCGGCTATCCGCCCCAATATCGCGCCAGCGGGATCTTTCAGCAGAGCCTGTCCACCGAACGGATGCTCGCCGCCGACGCGCGAAAGCTCGGCGACATGCAGATGGATTCGCTCTACGGTCGCGGATGGCTGCTCACCCACTATCTGATGATCGAGGGCAAGCGCGGCAATCAGGGAATGGACTATCTCAAGGCGATCAACGGCGGCAAATCGGCACTGGACGCCGCGAAGCAGGCGTTCGGCGATCTGAACCTCCTCGACCGCGAGCTGGACCGTTATGCACGCGGCCGGTTCGGCGCCCGGCGGATCGCCGCGAAGGTCGTCACGCCCGGGCCGATCACGCTGCGCCGCCTCTCGCCGGGCCAGGAGGCGATGATGGATGTGCGAATCCGCTCGCAGGCTGGCGTCAACGAGGAGACCGCGCCGCGAGTCTATGTTCGCGCGAAAAAGGCCGCAGCCCCGTTCCCGAACGATCCCGCCGTGCAGCGCGCGCTTGCTGAAGCCGCGTTCGACGCGGGCGACTTCGCCGAAGCCGAGGCTGCCGCGGATCGCGCCATCGCGGCCGACCCGAAACTGGTAGAGGCGCTTTGCTACAAGGCACGCGCGCAGATGGCGCGGGCGGCGAAGGCCAAGGACCTGTCCCCCGAGACCTGGAAGGCGATCCGCAGGACGATCGCCGCCGCGAACAGGCTCGACCCGGAGGACCCCGAGCCGCTGATGCTCTATTATCGCAGCTTCGCGGATGCACATGCGATGCCGCCGCAGCTGGCGCGCGAGGGGCTCTACAAGGCGTTCAATCTGGCGCCGCAGGATGATGGGCTCAGGCTCAATGCCGCAGTGGTGCAGCTGCGCGACAAGAAGGTCGCCGATGCGCGCGAGACGCTGCGGCCGCTCGCCTTCAATCCGCACGGGGGCGGGCTCGCCGAATATGCCTCGAAGATCGTCGCCGCGATCGACAGCGGCGGCGAGGTTGCGGCGCTCAAGGTCGTCGACGCGGATGATTCCCCAAAGGACGGCGCGGTGGACTGAGGCTGAGGCCGCAGCCGCCGCCGTCGGCGGACATGTATTCAGCCGGTTGAACCGCTCCCGCTTTTGGCCGAAAGCAGCGCTCCAACGGAACGGGGTCGAGAGACGATGATGCGTCGGTTGCTGATGGTCGTGGCGCTGGTGCTCGCTTGGGCCGCCCCCGCCCGCGCCGACGACATCTCCGCGGCCGGGCGCGGCGTGGTGCGGATCGTCACCATCGCCGTGGTCGACGACGAAGTGGTCGGCTTCGGCCACGGCAGCGGCTTCGCGGTGGCACCCAACCGCATCGTCACCAACGCGCATGTCGTCGAGCTCGCCGACCGCTATCCAGACAATGTCGTGATCGGCGTCGTCCCTTCGGAAGGCGACAAGTCGTACCAGGGCCGGCTGATCGCGATCGACCAGCAGCGCGACCTGGCGCTGATCGAGTTCAGCGGCGTCCGCCTGCCGCCGCTAACGCTCTTCTCGGGCGCGCCGGGCGACGGCGATTCGCTGATCGCGCTCGGCTATCCGGGCAATGTCGACCTGGCGACGGCGCGGTCCGCGGCCGACTTCATCACGCCGCAATCGCCGGTACGCTCGCAGGGCGGTTTCGCCGGGCTGCGCACGCTGCAGGGCACCAATGTGCTGCTTCACACCGCGAGCATCGCGCGGGGCAATTCGGGCGGCCCGCTGCTCGACCGCTGCGGCCGCGTGCTCGGCGTCAACTCGGCGATCACCCGCGCCGACGAAGGCGATTCGACCTTCGCCTTCGCGATCGCCGGCAGCGAGCTCGCCGCCTTCCTCGCCAATGCCAAGCAGCCGGTCGCCACCGTCGGCGTGCCCTGCACCAGCGTCGAGGAGCAGATGGCGGCCGAGCGCAGTGCCGACGAGAAAGCGCGGCTCGAAGCCGAAGAACAGGCGCGCATCGCCGCCGCCGAGGCGGACATCCAGCGCCGCGATGCGATCGCCCAGGCGCGTGCGCGCAACGAAGTGTCGCGCGAGAACCGCATGGCGATCGCCGCGCTGATGCTGGTGCTCGGCGGCGTCGCGCTCGCCGGCGGCGGGTTGCTGCTGTCGCGCGACCGGCGGCGCGAGGCGGCCTGGGTCGCGGCGGGCGGCGTGGTGCTGATCCTGGGCGCGGCGGCAGTGTTCCTCACCCGCCCGGGCTTCGATGAATCCAAGGTGTTGCCGGTGCCCGTCGCCGGCAGCGCCGCGAAACGCAACGCGCCGATCGCCGCTGCGCAGGGCAGGCTGCAATGCACGCTGGTGCCGGAGCGCAGCCGCGTCACCGTCACCGCGGTGGACCGGATCGATCTCGACATCGGCGCCGACGGCTGCATCAACGGCCGCACCCAATATGCCGAAGCGGGGACGCGCTGGCAGCGGATCCTGGTGCCCGAGAACGAGCAGTCGGTCTCGGTGCTCGAGTTCGATCCGGTCGCGAGCACCTACACCAACACGCGCTTCCTGCTCTCCGCCGAACAGATGGCCCGCGCCCGCCAGCTCCGCGCGACGGTGCCGCTCAAGAGCTGCTCGGCCGACCAGGCCGCCCGCGCCGCGCTGGCGAGCCAGCAGCAGGCGCTGCGGGCGGCGCTGCCGACGGTGTACAATGAGAAGCTGGTCTACAGCTGCAAGCCCGCCGCGGCGGCGACGGCGGCGGCGGATACGCGGGACGCTGCGGCGCGCTGAGCGCGACCCGCCTGAGTGAATCGACGTACTCCCCTCCCTCAAACGGAGGGGAGGTGAACGTCACCCCCGATCCACTCGCGCCGCGAAGCAGCCGCGCTTGGCGTTGTGGACGTGCAGGTAGGCGACCGAAGGATCGCTGAAAAACCGCTCGATCAGCGGCACCAGCGTTTTTCCGTCGATAACATCGGCATTCGTCATCAAATGGTCATGATCGAAGGCTCGTACCGACAGCAGTCGAGACGTCAGTGACACCGGTGCTTCGTCGTTAAACCGCGCTGGCGTCTCGGCACCCTCCCGCACGAAGATCGCGTGGCGCGAGCGGTAGGGCGTGGCATCGGGCAAATGCTCGTAATTGAGAAGCAATAGCGTCTCGCCCGGCTCGGCATCCTCGAGCGTGACTCGGCACGGAAATCCCGGCTTTGAATCGGCGGTCATGCGAATCACCTGCTCGGCCGCGAGCGCTTCATCGGAGGCGCCGTAGAGGCGGCGGAAGGGCGCGGGGTCGAGCCCCTGGATCACGAAGCTCATTCTTCCACTCCTTCACGACGGCGCAGCACGCGCTTGCGATCGATTCCATAGGCATAGCCTCCCATGCTGCCGTCGGTGCGCTGGGCACGGTGGCAGGGGATGAGCACGGCAACGTGGTTGGCGCCGCATGCCGTTCCCGCGGCGCGGACCGCGCGCGGATGGCCGATCTCGGCGGCGAGCTGGCCATAGCTGCGCGTCTCGCCGGCGGGGATTGCGCGCAGCGCCTGCCACACTGCCTCCTGAAAGGCCGTGCCTTGCACGTCGAGCGGCAAGTCGGCGTCGCGGCCTGGCGTCTCGACCTCGGCAACGACGCGCTCGGCCAGGCTCTCCAGCGCCGCGCCGCCCTGCACGATCTCGGCGGCGGGGAAGCGCCGGGCGAGCTGGAGCGAGTCCTCGTCGAAGGCGACGCGGCAGATGCCCTTGTCGGTCGCCGCGATCAGCAGCGGGCCGAGGCTGGTCGGCGCCACCGTCCAGCGGATCGTCACCCCCGCTCCGCCGCGCTTCCACGCGCTGGGGGTCATGCCCAGCCGGGCATTGGCGGTCTCGTAGAAGCGGCTGGGGGCCGAATAGCCGGCCTCGTAAATGGCTTCGGTCACGGTTTCCTCCTCGGTCAGCGCCGCGGCGGCCCGGCGCGCGCGCAGCCCCCGGGCATAGGCGGCCGGCGTCACGCCCGTGGCGCGCTTGAACAGCCGGTGGAAATGGTGCGGCGCATAGCCGACGCGCGCGGCGAGTTCGTCGAGTCCGAGCGGCTCCTCGGCGGCCTCGATCAGCGCCACGGCCTCGGCCACGGCCAGCCGGTCGCGGCCCACTTCATCGGGCTTGCAGCGCAGGCAGGCGCGATAGCCCGCGGCGCGCGCCGCGGCGGCATCGGGATAGAAGAGCACATGCTCGCGCTTGGGCCGCCGCGCGGGGCAGCTCGGCTTGCAATAGATGCCGGTGGTGGTCACGGCACCGACCACGCGCCCGTCATAGGCACGGTCGCGGGCTTCGAAGGCCGCCCAGGCGCGTTCATCGCTGATGTGCTGATCCTTGGTCATGCCAGCGATATAGACCCGCATGCTGCGCGCAGCATCCCGCGGCTTGCGTTCAAAGCGAAAGCCCTTGCCCTCGCCGCCGCCACGCGGCACCGGTAGCGCTAACAGCGCCGTGCACGGGCGCAGGGGAGAGCGGATGGGCTTCTGGCAGCGGACCCGCGCACTGCGCTGGTGGATCATCGCGATCGTGATGCTCGGCACGATCATCAACTATCTGGTACGCCAGACGCTGGGTGTGGTCGTCGCCACCGAGGCCTTCCAGTCCGACGTGCCGATGACCAAGGAACAGTACAGCTGGGTGACCGGTGTGTTCCAGGCGTTCATCATGCTCCAGCCGGTGGTGGGCTATATCCTCGACCGGATCGGGCTGCGCACCGGCATGGCGATCTTCGCGATGGCCTGGGGTCTCATCACCTTCGCGCACGGATGGGTGGCGAGCTGGCAGGGACTGGCGGCGCTGCGTGCCGGACTCGGCTTCGCCGAGGGCACGTCGCACACGGCTGGGCTCAAGGTCGTCTCGGAGTGGTTTCCGGCCAAGGAGCGCGGGCTTGCCGGCGGGATCTACAACCTCGGCGCCTCGGCCGGCATCGCGATCGCCGGGCCGCTGGTGGCGATCGCGATCGCCTGGTGGAACTGGCGCGCAGCCTTTTATGCCGCCGGCGTGCTGGCGCTGCTCTGGGTGGTGCTGTGGCTGCTCTGGTACCGCACGCCCGAGACGCATGGCGCCATCTCGGAAGAGGAGCGCATGCTGATCCGCTCCGGGCAGGAAGCGCATGTCCAGGCGTCCGAAGATCCCCGGCCGCCGGTGCTGTCGCTGCTCGGGCGCCGCAACTTCTGGGGCATTGCCCTGCCGCGCTTCCTCGCCGACCCGACCTGGGCGACGCTGACCTTCTGGCTGCCGCTGTACCTGAGCGAGGTCCGCGGCTTCGCGCTGGGCGAACTGGCGATCGCAGTGGTGCTGCCTTTCGTCGCCGCCGACATCGGCTGCCTGGCCGGCCCGGCGCTAGTGCTGTGGCTCGAACGGCGCGGCGTGGCGCTGATCGACGCGCGGCGCTGGACCTTCACCTTCGGCGCGCTGCTGATGACGAGCATGATCTTCGTCGGGCGCGTGCCGAGCGCGACCGCGGCGGTGGCGCTGCTCAGCGTCGGCGCCTTCGCGCACCAGGCGCTGTCGGTGACCGTGATAACCATGGCGAGCGACCTGTTCCGCAAGAACGAAGTCGGCACCGTCGCGGGCATGGCAGGCGCGATGGCGAATCTGGGCGTGCTGATCTTCACGCTGCTGATCGGCGCGCTCGTGGCCCGGATCGGCTATACGCCCTTCTTCGTCGCGCTGGGCGTGCTCGACCTGATCGCCGCGGCGCTGCTGTGGATCCTGGTGCGCAAGCCCGGCGAACACCAGGGGCGCGAGAGCGGCTGGATCCCTATCCTGCTGGGGGGGATCCTGTCGGGCGGGCTGACGCTCTTCTATGCGAGCGGGCTCGCACCGACCGAGTGCAGCTTCTTCACGGCCTTCAGCGCCTGCGAGGTGCCGATCGCTATGCGCGGCATCTGGGGCTTCGGCGTCGCACTCGCGCTGCTCGGCATCGTCATCGAAATCCGTGCCCGGAGGTACCGGCCCCAATGATCCGCAACCCGATCCTGCCCGGCTTCAACCCCGACCCGTCGATCTGCCGGGTCGGCGACGATTATTATATCGTGACCTCGACCTTCGAATGGTTTCCGGGCGTGCAGATCCACCATTCGCGCGACCTCGCGAACTGGCGGCTGGTTTCGCGCCCGCTGGTCCGGCCGAGCCAGCTCGACATGCGCGGCGATCCGGACAGCTGCGGCGTCTGGGCGCCCGACCTCACGCATGACGGCGAGCGATTCTGGCTGATCTACACCGATGTGAAGCGCTATGGCCGCACCACGGTGGGCGGCGCGTCGGGGGCGAGCCTGCGCGACTTCCACAATTACCTCGTCACCGCCGAGACGCTGCGTGACTGGTCGGACCCGGTGCACGTCAATTCGAGCGGCTTCGACCCCTCGCTCTTCCACGACGACGATGGGCGCAAATATGTGCTCAACCAGCTGTGGGATCACCGCCCGGGCCGCAACCGCTTCGCCGGCATCGTGCTGCAGGAATATTCGCCCTCCGAGGGGCGGCTGGTCGGCGAACGCCACAATATCTTCCCGGGAACGGCGCTGGGCCTGACCGAGGCGCCGCACCTCTACAAGCGCGACGGCTGGTACTATCTGCTCACCGCCGAGGGCGGCACGGGCTGGAACCACGCCGTCACCATGGCGCGTTCGCGGAACCTGCTCGGACCGTACGAGCTGCACCCCGACACCTATATCCTGAGTTCGCGCACGCGGCCCGACGCGCCGCTGATGCGCGCGGGCCATGCCGATCTGGTCGAGACGCCCGACGGGCAGACCTGGATCACCTATCTGTGCGGGCGGCCGCTCCCCAACCGCGGGCGCTGCGTGCTGGGCCGCGAGACCGCGATCCAGCCGATGCGCTGGGGCGACGACGGCTGGCTCTATACCGAGGACGGCAGCGGGATGCCGGTGATCGAGACAGAGGGGCTCGCGGTGCCGGCCTCGCCCCCGCGCGAGACCGCGGTCCGCTATGAGTTCGATTCGCCCGCGCTGCCGATGGACCTGCAATGGCTGCGCACGCCCGATCCGGCGCCGATCTTCAGCCTGAGCGCGCGGCCGGGGCATCTGCGCCTCCACGGCCGCGAGACGATCGGCAGCCTGTTCACCCAGGCGCTGGTCGCGCGCCGGCAGCAGGATTTCTGCTATTCGGCGGCCTGCGCGATGGAATTCGAGCCCGAGCATTTCCAGCAGGCCGCGGGGCTGGTCGCCTATTACAACAGCTCGAAATTCCATTACCTCCACGTCAGCCATGACGAGGAAACCGGCCGGCACATCCGCGTGATGTCGGCGCTGCCCGATTCACCTCAGGCCGATGCGTTCACGGCGCCTATCCCGATTCCCGAAGGCCGGATCGAGCTGCGCGTCGAAGTGGATTACGAGCGGCTGCGCTTCGCCTTCCGCCTTGAGGGGCAGGCGGACTGGACCTGGCTGCCCGAGCAGTTCGACGCGAGCATCCTCTCCGACGAGGCGAGCGCGCCGGGTCTGCCCAATTTCACCGGCGCCTTCGTCGGCATGGCGTGCCAGGACATGGCCGGCACGGGCCGCGCGGCGGACTTCGACTGGTTCGACTATCGTGAGCGGGAATTCGCCGCGGACGTCGAGACGCTCACGCGTTGACGTCGTCGTCGCGGCGTGAAAGCAGCGCGTCGAGCCAGCTGCGTCGCGCATTGGACTGCGGCTCGGGGCCGGACTCGGGATCGCCTTCGGCATCGGTAGGGAAGCCGGCGTCGCTGAGCCGGCCGGTCAACTTGGCCTCGAGCGCGGCGACCAGATCCTGCTGGCCGCGGAAAGCCCGCTCCATCTTGGAGCGCGGCAGCGGCACGAGGAACTCGCAGCCGTGGCGATTGCCGTCCCGCCAGACCACCTTGGCCTCGCGCGCGCCGGCGCCCGACAGGCCCACCGAGACGAGCGTGCCTGCGGGAAATTCGATGTCCGAGAGGAACAGGAAGCCGGTGCGCGAAAAATTGTCGATGACGACGTCGACTGGGCGTCCGTCGCCGCCGCGCAGCGTCGTGCGGCTGTCGACCGCGAACCGGATCGAGCCGCGTTCGTCGACCTCCCCCAACACTTCGAGCCTTGCGACCAACACCTGCACGACCTCCCCCGAACGCTACGCCTACTCTACGGGTCAGATCGTTTACGGATCGATAACGTTCGTCCCGCTGAACGCACGGGATGGCGTCCCCGTCGCCCCTAGGGGAGTTAAAAACTGTAATGCGGGCCCGGGTCGCGGCTTCAGACCGAGACCGCCCGTGCGGCGCGCCCTTCCTCGCCGAACACGCGCAGGTAGCGCGCGATCTCGGCCGGATCGCCGGTCGCCTTGGCCGGATTGTCCGAGAGCTTGACCGCCGGCCGGCCGTTCGCCTCGACCACCTTGGCGACCAATGAGATCGGGTCGAGCGCCGAACCGCCCTCGGGATCGCAGCCGCGGAAGTCGTTGGTCAGGTTGGTGCCCCAGCCGAAGCTGAGCCGCACGCGCCCGTGGAAGTGGCGATAGACCGCCTCGATCGATTCCACGTCCATGCCGTCCGAGAAGATCAGCAGCTTCTCGCGGGGGTCCTGCCCATGGGCGCGCCACCACTCCAGGATCGCCTCGCCGGTCTCGATCGGCGGCGCGCTGTCGGGCCGGAAGCCGGTCCAGCCCGCCACCCAATCGGGCGCGTCGCGCAGGAAGGCGGCGGTTCCGAAGGCGTCGGGCAGCACGACGAGCAGATTGCCGCCATAGTGACGCTGCCAGTCCTCGAGCACGCGATAGGGCGCGCGGCGCAGCTCGGCCTCGCTGCCGGCCAGCGCGGCGAGAACCATCGGCAGCTCGTGCGCATTGGTGCCGATCGCCTCGAGGTCGGCATCCATCGCGAGCAGCACGTTGGAGGTGCCGATGAAGCGTTCCCCCAGCCCTTCCTTCAGCGCCTCGACGCACCAGCGCTGCCAGAGGAAGCCGTGGCGCCGCCGCGTGCCGAAGTCGGAGAGCACGAGGTCGGGGAGCTGCTGCAGCCGCTCGATCTTCTCCCACAGCCGGGCCTTGGCGCGGGCATAGAGGACGTCGAGCGCGAAGCGGCCGCGACCGCGCAGCGCGGCGCGGGCACGCAATTCGTTGACGATCGCGAGCGCGGGGATTTCCCACATCGTAGTCTCGGTCCAGGGCCCCTCGAAGCGCAGCTCATATTGGCCGTCGACCGCGCGCAGCTCATATTCCGGCAACCGGAAGTCGGCGAGCCAGGCGATGAAGTCCGGCGCGAACATCCGCTGCTGGCCGTAGAAGCTGTTGCCCGCGAGCCAGATCAGCTCCTTTTTCGAGAAGCGCAACGTGCGCGCATGGTCGAGTTGCGCACGGAGCTCGCCCTCGTCGATCACGTCGGCCAGCCGCACCGTGGTGCTGCGGTTGATGAGCTGAAAGGTGGCGCGGACGTCCGGATAGAGGTGCCGGATCATCTGGAGCATCAGCAGCTTGTAGAAATCGGTGTCGAGCAGGCTGCGCACGATCGGATCGAGCCGCCAATTATGGTTGTAGGTGCGGGTTGCGATATCGGTGACGGCCATGGCTTTCTCCCAACGCCCGTGGGCGTCTTGCGTTGACTTATGGCAGCTTTGCTACCATATGCGCGGCCAGCGAGGCGTACAGCAGCGTGATCGGACGAGCTTCGTCCCGGCTCCGCCTCGGTTGATTCACGGCTTCCCTAGTCACGCGGGTCGTCATTTTTGACCCCGCCTTCGCGCCCGGATTCCATTCCGGCGCGCTGGCCGTATGCACAAGGTTTTCCAATGCAATTCAAAGAACTCGGCCTCTCCGAGACCGTCCTGTCCGCGCTTGCCGCCAAGGGCTATACCGAGGCTACCCCGATCCAGGCCCAGTCGATCCCGGCGCTGCTCGAAGGGCGCGACCTGCTCGGCATCGCCCAGACCGGCACCGGCAAGACCGCTGCCTTCATGCTTCCCTCGATCGACCGGCTGGTGAAGTCCGGCCGCCGCGCCCAGCCGCGCGGCACGCGGATGCTGGTGCTCGCCCCCACCCGCGAGCTCGCCGCGCAGATCGCCGAGAGCGCGCGCAACTATTCGGCCGGCACCGGCCTGCGCATCGCCACCATCTTCGGCGGCACTTCGATCCACAAGAACAAGACCGACCTCGCGCGCGGCGTCGACATCCTCGTCGCCACTCCGGGCCGCCTCGTCGACCTGCTCGACCAATGCTATGCTATCCTGCTCGGGATCGAGATCCTGGTGCTCGACGAAGCCGACCAGATGCTCGACCTGGGCTTCATCCATGCGCTCAAGCGCATCGTCCGCGAGCTTCCGGCCAAGCGCCAGTCGCTGTTCTTCTCGGCGACCATGCCCAAGAGCATCCGCGAGCTGGCCAGCCAGTTCATCCATGAGCCGGTGGAAGTGAAGGTGACTCCGGTCGCCACCACTGCCGAGCGCGTCGAGCAGTACGTCACCTATGTGAACCAGCAGGAGAAGCAGGCGCTGCTGACGATGAAGCTCAAGGAGCTCGACATCGATCGTGCGCTGGTCTTCACCCGCACCAAGCATGGCGCCGACCGCGTCGTTCGCCTGCTCGCGGGCAATGGCATCGCCTCGAACGCGATCCACGGCAACAAGAGCCAGCCGCAGCGCGAGCGCGCGCTGGGCGAGTTCCGCGCCGGCAAGGTCAAGATCCTGGTGGCGACGGACATCGCGGCGCGCGGCATCGACGTGTCGGGCGTGAGCCATGTCTTCAACTTCGAGCTGCCCAACGTCCCCGAGCAATACGTCCACCGCATCGGCCGCACCGCGCGTGCGGGCAATGACGGCATCGCGCTCAGCTTCTGCGCCGATGACGAGCGGCCGTACCTGCGCGACATCGAGCGGCTGACTCGCCAGAAGCTCACCGTCGCGCCGCTGCCCGAGGATTTCCTCGCCGAGGCGGCGAAGCTGACCAAGTCGCGCGTCGCCGTCCAGCCGAGCCGCTCCGAGCAGGCCGGCCGCCAGGGCCGCGAGATGCAGCGCGACGGCCGTCGTCCGGGCCAGCCGCAGCGGCAGCGTCGCGAAGGCGGCGGCGAAGGTCGCCCGCGCGACGATCGTCCGCGGGGCGAGCAGCCGCGCCGCCACGAAGGTCCGCGCCCCGAGGCAGCGGCGGGCGAGCCCCGCCCGCGCCGCTTCGACGCGCCGCAGGGCGAAGGCCGTGGCGACGCGCCGCGCAACTATGCCCGGCCCAAGCGCAAGTGGCAGGCCAAGCCGGCCGGCGGCGGCCAGCGCCGCCAGGGCCGCTAACGCCCGGAAAGATAGTCGCCCACGGCGTCGAACAGCGCCTGCCGGCGGTCCTCGAGGAGCATCCGGTGGGCGCCGCCCGCCAGCGTGACGACGTGCGCCCCGCCGGGCACGCCGCTCAGCCGGCGAGTCAGCCAGGCGATGTCGGCGTCGCGCGCGAGCGGGTCCCAGGCGC
Source organism: Sphingomonas sp. (assembly GCF_017744835.1). Lineage (GTDB taxonomy): Bacteria > Pseudomonadota > Alphaproteobacteria > Sphingomonadales > Sphingomonadaceae > Sphingomonas. The sequence goes on along the minus strand of NZ_JAGIAM010000006.1, from coordinate 259,330 downwards.
CGCGGACGATCAGCGTCGGCGCGCGCACCACCGCCGGATCATAGGGAAAGCGCCCCGACCAGGCCTGGGCGAAATCGGCGTCGGGGCCGCTCGGCACCGCGACGCTCGGCGGGCTGCGATCCGCACTGTCCGGATCGGTGGCGAGATAGGCGGCCACCCAGCGCTCGAACTCCGCTCGCGCGAACGGCGGGTCCTGCTCCGCCGGCACGCCGGCCTGGAAGCTGCGCCACTGATCGTCGCTGCCGACGAGGCGCGTTCCGCTCGACGGCACGCCGCCGCCGCCGGCACTTCGCTCGGCGATCGGCCCGAACAGCACCAGCCGCTCGACAAGGTCGGGCCGCGCGCCCGCGAACATTCCCGCGGGGATCGTCCCCCAACTGTGCGCTATCACAGCCAGCCGCGCCGTGCCGCGCGTGGCGAGCACATGCAGCGCGACGCGCTCGATCTGCTCCGCCGCGGCTTCCGCGTCGCCGCAGGGCGTCGCGCCCTGCATTCCGGCGGGACGGTCCGACCCGCCATAGCCGGCGAAATCGAACGCCCAGACGTCGAAGCCGCGTTCGTGGAGATCGTCCATCCACGACCGCCCATCGATCCGCCAACCGACCGACAGCGCCGAGGGGAAAGTCGCGCCATGTACGTAGAGCACGGGTGCGCCGGGGCCCTGCAGACGGCGGACGAGGAGCCCGGGGATGGGTCCCCGCGCGGGCAGCCGGGTCACTTCGTTCTCTTCGAGCATCGCTATCTCCGATCGGTGAAGCCGCCCATGCGGCCGATCGGAGGTGCGATGCTTCGGTGTCCGCCGAACCTTGTACTCCCATCCCCGCTAGCAGGGGGGGAACAGCTTGGCCTACCCCTTGCGCCGCCGGGCGCGCTCCTGCGCGTCCTCGCGGCCGGCGATCAGCCGGGCGGCGCGGTCGGCGCCGTCATTGCCTTCGGTCGCGCCGGTACGCGCCGAATCCCGGTAGAGCGCGAGCGCGCGGTCATAGTCGCCGCGCTGCTCGGCGCAGAGACCGAGGTTGAACAGCAGCGAGGGATGCTGCGCGGCGACGCCACCCTGCATCGACTCCCAGCCCGCGCAGGCACCGCGCGGATCGCGCTTGGAAAGCTTGACCAGGTCCTTGAACTGGCCGGCGGCCTCCTTGGGCATGCCCTTGCTGCTCTCGCGCACGCGGATGCGATAGGTGTCGACGTGCGGCACGATGTCGGCGCGCACCGAGCCGGCGATGTCGCGGATCGCGGCGTCGATCACTTCCTCGGTCGTGTGCGCAGGCGCGCCACCCGGGCACCAGCTCACTTCCTCGCGGAAGGGCTTGGGCACCGAATAGAGGATCCGCCCGTCGGCACTGCGCACGATGCGGACGTCGGCGTTGACCGTGATGATGCGGCGCCGGCACTGGACCTCGACCTCGGCCTCCTTGGTGCACTTGCCCTTGTCGTCCTTGGTGACGCACTGCTTCTGATTCTGCTTGAACGGGCGTTCGTCGACGCCGGTCGAGACGCTGCCGTTGATCGCGCCCTCGGCGGTGTCGCGCCCGGCCCGACCGCCGAGCAAATCGAAGGGCATCCGCCCCTCCGGCCCCGCCATCGAAAGCGCGCGCTCGATCGCGATCTGCAGCGTCGGCCCGTCCTGGCCGCCGAAGCGGTCGACGACGATCGAGCGCAGGAAGCTCGCCTCGCGGCTCACTGCCGGGAATTCGCCCGTCACTTCGAGAACCTCGGCGCGCGCGCAGCCGATCGCAGTCGCCGCGGCAGCAGCCACGAGCAGCATCCGAATGCCTGTCATCTTCCCCCCTCGGGCGGCGTCCTAGCCGCCGTTCGCCCTGAACAGCGCCAGGGTCCGCTCGCGCGCCAGCCGGGCGCTTTCCGCGTCGAAATCGCTGCGCTGGTCGCAATTGAACCCGTGGCCCGCCTCATAGACGAACACCTGGAGGTTCGGATGTCCAGCGGCGATCACGCGTTCGACGTCCCCGATCGGGATGCCGTGATCGTGCCGGCCGAAATGGAGGATCGTCGGGCATTTGGGCGATTCGTCCGCCGCCGCGGGGATCAGCGCGCCGTAATAGCCCGATGCCGCGGCAAGCCCTTCGAGCCGGCACGCGGCGAACCACACGATCGACCCGCCGTAGCAATAGCCGGTGATGAACACCGGCCCCTTGTCCTTCAGCGCGTCGATGCAGCTCTGGGTGTCGGCAAGGCTGAGCGCGATCGGGTGGAGATCGCGCGCGAGGCGGCGGCCGGCCTCGATGCCGGCGGCGTCATAGCCGGTCTCGAACCCCGGATGCTCGCGATCGAACAGCGCCGGCGCGAGCACTTCATAGCCCTGCGCGGCATAGTCCTCGCACACCGAGCGGATGTGCCCGTTGATCCCGAATATCTCCTGGATCACCACCAGCCCGCCGCGGCGTTCGCCCTGCGCCGGAACATGATAGACTTGGATTTCGGCGCCGTCGGACATCTTCATGGAGGTGAATTGACCGGTCATCGCGCATTTCTCCCTCGGCTGAGTCGCACGCGCGGCCCATAGCATCGGACTCGGGTTGAATCCCCCGGACACCGATGCTAACGCGCCGCCACCCATCGGGGGTGCCTCTCGGCGCCCCCCTTATGTGCATGGGGCCAATTCCGATCCTTCCAAGAGGAAAAGCATCGCGTGGAGAATTCCGGCGGTATCCAGGCCAGCCTAAGCGGACGCTACGCAACCGCCCTGTTCGAGCTCGCGCGCGATTCGAAGGCGCTTCCCCAGGTCGAGGCAAGCCTCGCCACGGTGCGCCAGGCGCTTGACGAATCGAGCGATTTCCGCGCGCTGACGACCAGCCCGTTGATCGGGCGCGATGCGGCGGCCAGGGCCGTCGCCGCAACCGCCGCCGCACTCAAGGTCGATGCGACCACCGCGAACTTCCTGGGCGTGCTCGCGCACAACCGGCGCCTGGGCCAGCTTCCCGCGATCATCAAGGCATTCCGCGGCCTCGCTGCGCAGCATCGCGGCGAGACGACCGCCGAAGTGACCTCGGCGCATCCGCTCGACGCGGCGCAGGTCGATGCGCTCAAGCAGCAGCTTCGCACGCGGCTCGGCCGCGACGTCAACGTCGACCTCTCGGTCGATCCCACGCTCCTCGGCGGGCTGGTCGTGAAGATCGGCAGCCAGATGATCGATTCGTCGATCAAGACCCGACTGAACTCCCTCGCGCAGGCGATGAAAGGCTGAAAATGGATATCCGCGCCGCAGAAATCTCCAAGGTCATCAAGGACCAGATCGCCAATTTCGGCACCGAGGCCCAGGTCAGCGAGACCGGCCAGGTTCTGAGCGTCGGTGACGGCATCGCGCGCGTCCACGGCCTCGACAACGTCCAGGCGGGCGAGATGGTCGAGTTCGCCAACGGCGTGCAGGGCATGGCGCTCAACCTCGAGGCCGACAATGTCGGTATCGTGATCTTCGGCTCGGACGCCGAGATCCGCGAGGGCGACACCGTCAAGCGCACCGGAACCATCGTCGACGTCCCCGTCGGCAAGGGCCTGCTCGGCCGCGTGGTCGACGGCCTCGGCAACCCGATCGACGGCAAGGGCCCGATCGTCGCCGAGCAGCGCAGCCGCGTCGAGGTCAAGGCGCCCGGCATCATCCCGCGCAAGTCGGTGCACGAGCCGATGCAGACCGGCCTCAAGGCGATCGACGCGCTCGTCCCCGTCGGCCGCGGCCAGCGCGAGCTGATCATCGGCGACCGCCAGACCGGCAAGTCGGCCGTCGCGATCGACACCTTCATCAACCAGAAGACCGTCAACGCGGGCTCGGACGAAGGCAAGAAGCTCTACTGCGTCTATGTCGCCGTCGGCCAGAAGCGCTCGACCGTCGCGCAGCTCGTTCGCACGCTCGAAGAGAATGGCGCGATGGAATATTCCATCGTCGTCGCCGCGACCGCTTCGGACCCCGCACCGCTCCAGTTCCTCGCGCCCTACACCGGCTGCGCGATGGGCGAGTATTTCCGCGACAACGGCATGCACGCGCTGATCGTCTATGACGATCTGTCGAAGCAGGCGGTCGCCTATCGCCAGATGTCGCTGCTGCTCCGCCGTCCGCCGGGCCGCGAAGCCTATCCGGGCGACGTGTTCTACCTGCACAGCCGCCTGCTCGAGCGCGCCGCCAAGCTCAACGACGCCAACGGCAACGGCTCGCTGACCGCGCTGCCGATCATCGAGACTCAGGCGGGCGACGTGTCGGCCTACATTCCGACCAACGTGATCTCGATCACCGACGGCCAGATCTTCCTCGAGACCGACCTGTTCTTCGCGGGCATCCGCCCGGCGATCAACGTCGGCCTGTCGGTGTCGCGCGTCGGCTCTTCGGCGCAGACCAAGGCGATGAAGAAGGTCGCCGGTAGCATCAAGCTCGAGCTCGCCCAGTATCGCGAGATGGCCGCGTTCGCGCAGTTCGGCTCGGACCTCGACGCCTCGACGCAGAAGCTGCTCAACCGCGGCGCGCGCCTGACCGAGCTGCTCAAGCAGCCGCAGTTCAACCCGATGCCGTTCGAGGAGCAGGTCGTCTCGATCTTCGCCGGCACCCAGGGCTATCTCGACAACGTCCCGACGCAGGACGTGGTGCGCTACGAGGCGGCGATGCTCACCGAGCTGCGCACCAGCCACGCCGACATCCTCGCCGCGATCCGCGACACCAAGGATCTGGGCGACGAGACCAAGGCGAAGCTCAAGGACGCGCTCGACGCGTTCGGCAAGACGTTCGCCTGAGGACTAACTAGCGCTCCTGCGAAAGCAGGAGCCCAGAGTCGCAAACGACTCGCTCGAATACCCTGGGCCCCTGCCTTCGCAGGGGCACGAGAAGGAAGAAAGCGTTGGCCTCTCTTAAGGCACTCAAAGTCCGGATCAACTCGGTCAAGTCGACCCAGAAGATCACCAAGGCGATGAAGATGGTCGCCGCCGCCAAGCTGCGCCGCGCGCAGGAAGCGGCGGAGGCCGGCCGTCCCTATGCGCAGCGCCTCGAGAGCGTGGTCGCCAGCCTCGCGTCGAAGGTGACGATCAACGAGACTTCGCCCAAGCTGCTCGCCGGCTCGGGCAAGGACCAGGTCCATCTGCTCGTCGTCGCGACCTCGGACCGCGGCCTGGCCGGTGCGTTCAACACCAACATCGCCCGCCTCGCCCGTCGCCGCGCGCAGGAGCTGGTGGCCGAGGGCAAGACGGTCAAGTTCTACACGATCGGCCGCAAGGGCCGCGCGGTGCTGGCCCGCGCCTTCCCGAAGGACATCGTCCACTCGATCGAGCCGGGTGACCTCGGCAAGCTCGGCTTCGCCGAACCGCGCGCCTGGGCCGACGACCTGATCGCCCGCTTCGAGGCGGGCGAGTTCGACGTTGCGCACCTCTTCTACTCGCACTTCAAGTCGGTCCTGACCCAGGAGCCGACCGAGCAGCAGATCATCCCCGTGGCGATTCCCGCGGCCACCGAAGGCGCCGAGGCCGGCGCGGTGGTCGAGTATGAGCCCGACGAGGAGCAGATCCTCGCCGACCTGCTGCCGCGCAACGTTGCGATCCAGATCTACCGCGCGATGCGCGAGAATGCGGCGTCGGAGCAGGGCTCGAAGATGACTGCGATGGACAATGCCACGCGCAACGCGGGCGACCTCATCAAGCGCCTGTCGATCCAGTACAACCGCGCCCGCCAGGCCGCGATCACCACCGAACTGGTGGAAATCATTTCGGGCGCCGAAGCGCTCTAAGACAGATCAGAAGCAAGGAAGCAGACGATGGCAACCGCCGCTGACAAGACCAGCCCCGCCACGGGCACCAACAATGTAGGCCGCATCTCGCAGGTGATCGGCGCGGTCGTGGACGTCGCGTTCGACGGCGCGCTGCCGGCGATCCTTTCGGCGCTGGAGACCGACAACAACGGCAACCGCCTGGTTCTCGAAGTCGCGCAGCACCTGGGCGAGAACACCGTCCGCACGATCGCGATGGACTCGACAGAGGGTCTGACCCGCGGTCAGACCGTGACCGACACCGGCGCGCAGATCTCGGTCCCCGTCGGCCCGGCGACGCTCGGCCGCATCCTCAACGTAGTGGGCGAGCCGATCGACGAGCGCGGGCCCGTCAACACCGACCTCAAGTCGCCGATCCACGCCAAGGCTCCCGAGTTCGTCGACCAGTCGACCGAGAGCGCGATCCTCGTCACCGGCATCAAGGTCATCGACCTGCTCGCGCCCTATGCGAAGGGCGGCAAGATCGGCCTGTTCGGCGGCGCCGGCGTGGGCAAGACCGTGCTCATCCAGGAACTGATCAACAACATCGCCAAGGGCCATGGCGGCACCTCGGTGTTCGCCGGCGTGGGCGAGCGCACCCGTGAGGGCAACGACCTCTATCACGAGTTCCTCGACGCGGGCGTCATCGCCAAGGACGCCGACGGCAATGCCGTCTCGGAGGGTTCGAAGGTCGCGCTGGTCTATGGCCAGATGAACGAGCCGCCGGGCGCCCGCGCCCGCGTCGCGCTCTCGGGCCTGACGATCGCCGAATATTTCCGCGACGTCGAAGGCCAGGACGTGCTGTTCTTCGTCGACAACATCTTCCGCTTCACCCAGGCGGGCGCCGAAGTGTCGGCGCTGCTCGGCCGCATTCCTTCGGCCGTGGGCTATCAGCCGACCCTGTCGACCGACATGGGCGCGCTGCAGGAGCGCATCACCTCGACCAACAAGGGCTCGATCACTTCGGTGCAGGCCGTGTACGTCCCCGCGGACGACTTGACCGACCCGGCGCCGGCGACCTCGTTCGCCCACCTCGACGCGACGACCGTGCTCAACCGCGCGATCTCCGAGCTCGGCATCTACCCGGCGGTGGACCCGCTCGACTCGACCAGCCGCGTGCTCGAGCCGCGCATCGTCGGCCAGGAGCATTACGAGACCGCGCGCGCCGTCCAGTCGATCCTGCAGAAGTACAAGTCGCTGCAGGACATCATCGCGATCCTGGGCATGGACGAGCTTTCGGAAGAGGATAAGCTGACCGTCTCGCGCGCCCGCAAGATCCAGCGCTTCCTCAGCCAGCCGTTCCACGTCGCCGAAGTCTTCACCGGCATCCCCGGCGCGTTCGTGCAGCTCGAGGACACGATCAAGTCGTTCAAGGCCGTGGTGAACGGCGAGTACGACCACCTGCCGGAGAGCGCCTTCTACATGGTCGGCGGCATCGACCAGGCGGTCGAGAAGGCCAAGAAGCTCGCCGGCGAGGCGTAATCTGCCTTAAGCCCCTCCCCTTCAGGGGAGGGGTTTGGGGTGGTGGACTCTCCATGAGCCGCTCCGCCCGCGATTACTGCCCACCCCAACCCCTCCCCTGAAGGGGAGGGGCTTAGGAACAGAAAAATGCTCCACTTCGAACTCGTCACGCCTGAAAAGCTCCTCCGCTCGGAGGAAGTGCACATGGTCGTCGTTCCCGGCACCGAGGGCGACTTCGGCGTGCTCGAAGGCCACGCGCCCTTCATGTCGACGATCCGCGACGGCAACCTCGAGATCTACAAGTCGGGCGGCTCGGCTCCCGAGACGATCCGCATCGAGGGCGGCTTCGCGGAAGTGAACGAAAAGGGCCTGACGGTCCTCGCCGAAAAGGCGGGCTGAGATCCACGGGCCGAAAGGCCCGTCCGAGCACAACCCAAAATAACGTCATCCCCGCGAAAGCGGGGACCCAGAGCCACGAGCTGCGTTGCTTGCGAACCCTGGGTCCCCGCCTCCGCGGGGATGACATTTTTGGCTCTCGCGCAAATCAGGCCGGTATCTCGTCCTTCAGTTCCTCGAACTGCTCGCCCATCTCCTTGCGCTCGGACATCTCGAAGGTCTCGCGCACGTCGGAGAAGATCGCGTCCTCCTCCTCCTTGATGTGGTGCTCGAGGATTTCCTTCATCACCTTGGCCTCGGCCTGCCATTCGGGCGATAGCGGGTCGGCGCCTTCCTTCAGCTTGGCGAGCAGCGTGTCGGCGAGCATATGCTCGGTATAGCCCTCATAGCCGTCCTGCTGGACCTCCTCGTCCGACTGGCCGACGAGCTTTTCATAGACCACCTTCTCCTCGGCGCGGGCGTGCTTCTTGAGCAGCGCGGCGAATTCCTCGAACGCGGACGTGATCTCGTCCGCCTCCTCGCTGCTCGTGATCGTGCGCAGGAGCTTCTTGAGCTCCATATGGTCGGTATGCAGCGCCTTGGTGATCTCCATCGACACTCTCCTTTGGAATGATTGCAGGCGCTCAACGAAGCGACCGCGCGCGGGTTGCCGAGCCGGGCATCATGGTGGCGTGGTTAGGCAATTCTAAAGCCTTGGCGCGCTACTCCTCGGGCCGAGACACCGGGGATTGCAGAGCATTCGATGAGCGCTTTCGGACGACGCAACGGATTGGGTGGTGCAACGGGCGGACGTCCGGCGTTCGGTGTCGCGCGGCCGATGCACGGCTCCTCGCCCAGTGCGCGCCAGCCCGATCCCGTTCCGCTCGGCGGCGAGCAGTTCCCGCCGCTCAACGCCGTGCCGCTGCCCGGCGGCGGCGCGTTCCCCGAGGGTGACACCGCCGCGAGCGGCCCCAACAGCGACGCGATGCAGCGCCTGGCCGACCGTCAGGCGGCGACCGGCGAGCAGGGCAATTCGCGCGTCGAGGGATTCGAGGCCTCGATCCACCGCATCAAGGAACAGGTCCTCCCCCGCCTGCTCGAGCGCGTCGATCCCGAGGCGGCCGCGACGCTGAGCAAGGACGAGCTCGCCGAGGAATTCCGCCCGATCATCGGCGAAGTGCTCGCCGAGCTGAAGCTCACGCTCAACCGCCGCGAGCAGTTCGCGCTCGAAAAGGTGCTGGTCGACGAACTGCTCGGCCTCGGGCCGCTCGAGGAGCTGCTGTCGGATCCGGCGGTCAGCGACATCATGGTCAACGGCCCCGAGCAGACCTTCGTCGAACGCAAGGGCAAGCTCGAGCTCGCCAACATCCAGTTCCGCGACGAGGAGCATCTGTTCCAGATCGCCCAGCGCATCTGCAACTCGGTCGGTCGCCGCGTCGACCAGACCACGCCGCTCGCCGACGCCCGTTTGAAGGACGGCAGCCGCGTCAATGTGATCGTGCCGCCGCTGAGCTTGCGCGGCACCGCCATCTCGATCCGTAAATTCTCGGCCAAGCCGATCACGCTCGACATGATGGCGAGCGGCGGATCGATGAGCCAGAAGATGGCCACCGCGCTCAAGATCGCGGGCGCGAGCCGCTTCAACATCGTGATCTCGGGCGGTACCGGCTCGGGTAAGACGACGATGCTCAACGCCCTGTCGAAGATGATCGACCCGGGCGAGCGCGTGCTCACGATCGAGGACGCGGCCGAGCTTCGCCTGCAGCAGCCGCACTGGCTGCCGCTCGAAACGCGCCCGCCGAACCTCGAGGGTCAGGGCGAGATCACCATCCGCGACCTCGTCAAGAACGCGCTGCGTATGCGCCCGGATCGCATCATCCTCGGCGAGATTCGCGGCAGCGAGTGTTTCGACATGCTCGCCGCCATGAACACCGGTCACGACGGCTCGATGTGCACGCTCCACTCCAACTCTCCGCGCGAGGCGCTCGCCCGTATGGAGAACATGGTGATGATGTCGGACATCAAGGTGCCCAAGGAAGCGATCTCGCGCCAGATCGCCGACTCGGTCGACCTGATCATCCAGGTGAAGCGCCTGCGCGACGGTTCGCGCCGCGTGACCAACGTCACCGAGGTTATCGGCATGGAAGGCCCGGTGATCGTGACCCAGGAGCTGTTCAAGTTCGAGTATCTCGACGAGAGCGCCGACGGCAAGATCATCGGCGAGTATCGCTCGATGGGCCTGCGCCCCTATACGCTGGAGAAGGCCAAGCAGTTCGGCTTCGACCAGGCGCTGCTCGAGGCGTGCCTCTGAGATCGGCTCGGCGTTCGCCGTCGGCGGACAAGAAGCCTGCCCTTGGGTCCGGTTCCGCGCTTTCGCGGAGATGACGAAGGCGAAACGACGGCCTAACCCTGCCGATGATGTTACCGCTGCCCCTCGCGCTCGCGATCGTCCAACCGCAGGCCGCGCCCCCAGCCGCCATCACGCTCGCGCCTGACACCGAGACACGCTGGGTGGGGTTCGAGCTCACGCCGACCAACCAGATCCGCTTCACGGTCGACGTGAACGGGCGCCCTGCCCGCGCCATTCTCGACACCGGACTCAGCGACACGGTGGCGACGCCGCGCTTCGCCGCCGAGGCGGGGCTGCAGCCAGATGCCCGCGAGCCCGCCACCGCCATCGGCGGATCGGTGGAAGTGGCCTGGGCGCGGGTATCGAGCATCGCGTTCGGCGGGCTCGAGCGGCGCGGCGGGCGGCTCGGCATCTCGACCGCGCTAGGGCAGGAGCGATTCGGCACCGATCTCTATGTGGGCGCCGACGTGCTCGGCTGCTGCGCGCTCGACATCGACTATGACAACCGCCGATTCCGCATCCTGCCGAGCGGCCGGCTGCCCTTTTCGGGCGCCACTGCGCCGCTCGACCGCATGCCGCGATCGGGCATCTATGTCTCCCAAGTGAAGCTGGCGGGTACGCGGCTGCACCCCATGGTGGTCGACACCGGCGACGGCGCGGCGATCACGCTCAGCCGCGCGGCGTGGCGATCGACTCGCGCCGAGGGCAGGGTCACCACTACGCTGGGATGGGGCATGGGCGGCGCGGTCGTCACCGACACGGTCGTGGTCTCCTCGCTATCGATCGCGGGGATGGCGCCCCGCGAAACCGAAGTGCGCATCGAGCCCGCGGACGGCTTTTCGGCGAGCATTGGCACCGCGGGGCGGATCGGGACGGGACTGATGCTGCGCTACCGCGTGCTGCTCGACCCCAATGCGAAGCGCATGGTGCTCCGTGCCGGCAAGGCAGCCGACGAGGCGGTGGTGCGATCGACCAGCGGGCTGCTGCTCGACTATACCGGAAAGGCGCTCCGCGTGCTCCACGTCATGCGCGGCTCGCCCGCCGAACAGGGAGGCTGGCGCGCGGGCGAGACGATCTGCGCGGCGGACGGCGTTTCGGTGGCCGACCAGGTCCGCGCCAGCGGCACGGTCGACTGGGCGGTGGGACCGCCGGGCCGTACCGTCCGCCTCACTTTGTGCGGCGGCGGTGATCGGACGCTGACGCTGCGAAGCTTCTACTGAGGAAAGTTGAGCGCGAGGCTGCCGAGCACGACTGCGGCGACCAGCGCGACCATCTGGACCGTCGTCCAGGGCACCAGCCCGACATCGTCCAGTTTACGCCGCCGGCGCCGGCGGCGCTCACCCAGCCCGCTGATCGCCGCAACCAGCAAAGCGGCTACCGCACCGCACAACAATTGTTGTTGCATCGTTCCGAAAAACTCCCACATGGGCCCATAGGCATCCGGACGAGGAAAGGCCATGCGCCAGTCGCTCACGATCGTCGCCGTCGCCACCATGGTGATCGCCATTGCCAGCGTTGCCGCGCGCGAGCCGCGCACGCAGCGGCAGACGCTCGCCCAGGCCGTGGCCGCGCCGACTCGCACGCCCGCCAATCTGGCGCGCGACAAATATCGCCACCCGCTCGACACGCTAAGCTTCTTCGGAGTCTCGCCCGGCGACACGGTGGTCGAGATCTGGCCGGGCGGCGGCTGGTACACCGAGATCCTCGCTCCCCTGACCAGGGCGAAGGGTACGCTCTACGCCGCCGGCCCCTGGCCCGATGGACTCAAGGGCGTGCAGGGGCTGCAGGCGAAGGACGCCACCACCTATGGCGCGGTGAAGCTCGCCGCCTTCCCCTGGTCCGATGGCCAGCCCAAGGTCCCCGACGGCACCGCCGATGTGGTGCTCACCTTCCGCAACGTCCACAATTGGCGGATGGGCTATCAGCGCGGCGGGCAGGACTATGCCGCCGAGGCGTTCCGCCAGATGTACGCGATGCTCAAGCCCGGCGGCACGCTGGGCGTCGTCGACCACCGGCTGCCCGAGTCGGCGAGCGAGGAGCGTGAGAAGAACAGCGGCTACATCAAGGTCTCGACCGTGCGCCGCCTCGCCGAGCAGGCGGGCTTCCGCGACGCCGGCGCGTCCGAGGTCAATGCCAACCCGCGCGACACCGCCGACTGGCCCGACGGCGTCTGGACGCTGCCCCCCAGCTATCGGCTCAAGGACATCGACCGCGCCAAATACGAGGCGATCGGGGAAAGCGATCGGATGACGCTCAAGTTCAAAAAGCCGGGCTGAGCAAAATCCGGATGCTGCAGTGCACCAGCCGTTAACCATTGCGGTATAGCAACGACGTTCGTGCCACGCCGAATCCGAACCCTCCTCTCCGTGCTCCGCGAAGACGTGGACAGCTTTGCCAGCCGCAACGAGGAGATTGCGGCGCGCACCAACCTCCTCGCACTCAACGCCGCCATCGAGGCCGCCCGCTCGGGCGAAGCCGGCCGCGGCTTCTCGGTCGTCGCGCAGGAAGTGAAGGCACTCGCACAGCAGGCGCGCAGCAGCTCGCTCGAATTCCGCTCCGAAGTGCGCGAACGCATCGCGATGGGCGCAGGCATCGCCGACGAGATGGTCGGCGAGATCGAAGGCACGCGGCTGGTCGAGCTTGCCCAGGCGCTGATCCAGAACGTCACGCGCCATTTGTTCGATCGGAGCGTCGACCTGCGCGTGATGGCCGCGGACGCCGAAGTGATCGCCGCGACGATAGACCCCACCCCCGCCAAGGTCGCGGCGGCGCAGGAGCGGCTCGCGCTCTTCACCCGCGCCTCGCCCTATTATCTCAATACCTTTGTCGCCAACGCCGGCGGCCAGGTGTTTCTCTCGTCCAACCCGACCGCGCGCGTGCGCCAGGCGGACCTGTCCAAGGCGCCGCAGTTCCTGCGTGCGATGGGCAGCCGTCACAGCGACGAATGGTTCACCGACGAAGTGTGGCAGAACCCCTGGTCCGATCACCGCGCGGTGCTCGTGTTCGTCACCGGCGTGCGCAGCCGCGGCCATGAAGGCACGCCCGAGGGCGCCTTCTATCTCGAATATGACTGGCAACGGCACATCGCTCAGATGCTCGCCGATCGCTCGCTGTTCTCCGAGCGCGACTGGGAGCGGACGCGCATCTCGATCGTCGACGAAGCCGACCGAGTCGTCGCCGACACGCAGGGCGCGCATTTCGGCGAGAAGATCGCCCTCCCCGCGCGCGCGGTGCGTGGCGCAGAGGTGCGCGGCGACTCCACGGTCGCCTTCGCCGCCGCGACCGAATATCTCGGCTTCCACGGCCTGGGGCTGCGTTGCGTGATCGAGCAGGAAATGCCGAGCACTGCCGACATCGAGGCCGCGCTCGGCGGGCTCAGGGCGCGCCAGATCCACCTGGCGTGACACTGGCCGCGGCCGCGCCTATGCGGCGGCGTGGCTCTCGGGTTCGAACTGCTCCTTCCCTGGCTGGATCTCGCCGGCCTCTCCGTCTTCGCGGCGTCGGGCGCGCTCGCTGCCGCGCGCAAGCGGCTCGATTTCGTCGGCGCCTGCTTCTTCGCGCTGATCACTGCGACGGGTGGCGGCACGCTGCGCGACCTGCTGATCGGCGCGCCGGTCTTCTGGATGCACGACCCCAAGCCGGTGATCCTGTGCGTGGTCATCGCGCTGGGCGCCTGGGCGATCCCGCTGCGCTGGTGGCCCGAGCGCGCGCTCGAATGGCTCGATGGCGCGGGGCTCGCCGCCTATGCGGTCTATGGCGCCGGCAAGGCGCTCGACTATGGCATTCCGCCAATCCCGGCGGTTGCGGCCGGCGTCGTCACGGCATGCATTGGCGGCGTCATCCGCGACATCACCGCCGGCGTCCCGTCGATCCTGATGCGGCACGAGCTCTACGTCACCGCCGCGCTGCTCGCCGCGGCGCTGTTCATCGTGCTGACGATATCGGGCGTCGCGATGCCCTGGCCCGCGCTGGCTGGCTTCGCGGCCGGGTTCGCCCTGCGCGGGGCGGCGATCCGCTGGCGGCTGGCGCTGTCGCCCCACCGGGGGCATTGACGCCCCCGCTGCGCACCGCGTTACTTGCCGAGCTTCTCGATCTTGTCCTGCAGTCGCTGGAGCTCGGCCTTGAGCGCGGCGACGTCGTCCTCGGCGCCTTCCTCGGCTGCCGCAGCAGGCGCTGCCGGCGTCGCGCCGGGCTTGAACGCCTGGGCCGCGGCTTCGAACATGGCCATGTTGCGCTTGGCGATCTCGGCGAAGGGCGAGTTGGCGAAGGCGCCCTCGACCGCCGACTTGAACTGCTCCTGGTTGCGGCGGAAGCTCTCCATCGAGGCTTCCAGATAGCCCGGCACCATCGCCTGCATCGAATCGCCATAGAGCGCGATGAGCTGGCGGAGGAAGCTGACCGGCAGCATCGTCTGGCCGCGCGCCTCTTCCTCCATGATGATCTGGGTCAGGACATTGTGCGTGATGTCCTCGTCGGTCTTGGCGTCGACGACCTTGAAGTCGCGCCCCTCGCGCGTCATCGCGGCAAGGTGGTCGAGCGTGATGTAGGACGAGGTCTCGGTGTTGTAGAGCCGCCGGTTGGCGTACTTCTTGATGATCACCGGACCGTTGCCACTAGCTGCCTTCTTCATGCACACCCCCGGACGTGACTGGCATACACCTAACACCCTTTCTTTCCGCGCCGCAACACGGACCGCGCCCCCTGCCGCTGTTTCTTGAGCTGCTGCGCAGCGAGACTGCAGCATCACCCGAGCGGCGCACGGCGGCGCTGGCAGGGTTAAGTGCCTATCAACAGGCGGAAAGATCCGCACCGCGCCCGCTCAAGCCGGCGATCGCACGAGCGGGTCGCGCGGTGCTGCGCGATTATGGCGGTGCGGCGGGAAGGGGCCGCATGCCGGTGGTGTTCGTCCCCTCGCTGATCAATCCGCCGCTGGTCCTCGACCTCGCGCGCGGCAATTCGCTGCTGCGCTGGCTCGCGCGGCAGGGCTTCTGCCCCTTGCTGGTCGACTGGGGCAGCCCCGGCCCCGAAGACCGCGCGCAGGACGTCGACGCGCATATCACCGAGCTGCTGCTACCGCTTCTGCGCAGCCTCGATTCGCCGCCGGTGCTGGTCGGCTATTGCCTCGGCGGTACACTCGCCACCGCGGCGGCAGCGGCGCATCCGGCCGCCGGGCTGGTCAACATCGCCGCGCCTTGGCGCTTCACCGGCTATGGCGAGGCACTCGAACCGATCGCCGAGCTGTGGGACCAGGCGCATGCAACCTGCGAGCAGCTCGGGCTGGTGCCGATGGAGGTGCTCCAGTCGGGCTTCTGGCGGCTGGATCCGCGCCGCACCGTCGCCAAGTTCGAGCGTTTCGCCCGGCTCGCCCCGGGCAGCGCCGAGGCCCGGGCCTTCGTCACGCTCGAGGACTGGGCCAATGCCGGCGCGCCGCTCACCTATGGCGCGGGACGTCAGCTTTTCGACGACTTCTTCTCCGCCGATCTGCCGGGCACCGGCCGCTGGCGAATCGAGGGCCGTGCGGTCGATCCGCAGGCGCTCGCCTGCCCTGCCCTGTCCTTCGTCTCGACCACCGATCGCATCGTCCCCGCCGCCAGCGCCGCGCGCTTCGGCGAGGTTCGCGAGCTGGCGATGGGGCATGTCGGGATGATCGTGGGCGGCCGCGCACGGGCAGCGCTGTGGGAACCGCTTGCAGGCTGGCTAAGGGACGTTCGGCCTACTAGATAGCCGCCGAACGTAACGCCTAATCCGGAGTCCCCTTCCATGGCCGATATCGTGATCACTGCCGCCAAGCGCACCCCGGTGGGCAGCTTCCTCGGAGCCTTCGCCGCCACGCCCGCGCACGAGCTCGGCCGCGTCGCGATCGAGGCTGCGCTGGAACAGGCGGGCGTCTCGGGCGAGGAAGTCTCCGAAGTGATCCTCGGCCAGGTTCTCACCGCCGCGCAGGGCCAGAATCCGGCGCGCCAGGCGTCGATGGCTGCGGGCATTCCCAAGGAAGTGCCCGCCTGGGGCGTGCAGCAGGTCTGCGGCTCGGGGCTCCGAGCGGTGGCGCTGGCCTATCAGGCGATCGCGACGGGCGACGCGACGATCGTCGTCGCCGGCGGGCAGGAGAGCATGTCGCTCAGCCCGCATGCGCAGACGCTGCGCCCGGGCACCAAGATGGGCGACCTCAGCCTGGTCGACACGATGATCAAGGACGGCCTGACCGACGTCTTCAACGGCTATCACATGGGCATCACGGCGGAGAATCTCGCCGAGCAGTATCAGGTGACGCGCGAGGCGCAGGACGGCTTCGCGGTGCGCTCGCAGAACCTCGCCGAGAAGGCGCGCGCCGAGGGCCGCTTCAAGGACGAGATCGCGCCGGTGACGATCAAGGGCCGCAAGGGCGACACCGTGGTCGCCGACGACGAATATATCCGCGCCGGCGCCACGATCGAAGGCGTCGCGGGCCTGCGCCCGGCGTTCAAGAAGGACGGCAGCGTCACCGCCGCCAATGCCTCGGGCCTCAACGACGGCGCTGCCGCGCTGGTGCTGATGTCGCGCGAGGAGGCCGAACGCCGCGGCGCGCCGATCCTTGCCCGGATCGCGAGCTGGGCCTCGGCCGGCGTCGACCCGTCGATCATGGGCATCGGTCCCGTCCCCGCCAGCCGCAAGGCGCTGGAGAAGGCCGGCTGGACCGTTGCCGACCTCGACCTGATCGAAGCCAACGAAGCCTTCGCCGCCCAGGCGCTGGCGGTCGGCAAGGACATGGGCTGGGACGCCGACAAGGTGAACGTCAACGGCGGCGCGATCGCGATCGGCCACCCGATCGGCGCCAGCGGCGCGCGCGTGCTCACCACCCTGCTCTACGAGATGCAGAAGCGCGACGCGAAGAAGGGCCTCGCCACTTTGTGCATCGGCGGCGGCATGGGCATCGCCATGTGCGTCGAGCGGTGAGGCGCCCTTGAGGCAAGAGGGGGCGGTCCGGCGGGCCGCTCCCCTGGCCCTTGTTACATTTTGTTTCAGTAATGTTGCTCGTCTGCAACATCGGGAAACAAATCCCGCGACGCAATATAATTGCGCTTGCGCGGGCCCTGCCCCTGCGCCCCAATGTGTTCATCGGGCATTCAGCCTGACAAGGGGCACAATATGAAACTCTCCCGTTTGCTGGGCGCGACGGCACTCGCCAGCGCCTCCTTCCTCCTCCCGCAGGTCGCGTTCGCGCAGACCGCCGACACTGCCGCTACGACGGCGCAGGAAGCTGCCGACGCACAGGACGAGTCGACCGACGAACCTCAGCAGCAGATCGTCGTCACCGGCTCGCGCATCCGTCGCCCGAACCTCGAATCGAACGTGCCGATCACGTCGATCTCCGGCGATCAGATCTTCCAGCAGGCGCAGACGAACGTCGGCGACACGCTGAACAACCTTCCGCAGCTGCGCAGCACCTTTGCCCAGCAGAACCCCGGCCTCGGCGTCGGCATTGCCGGCCTGAACCTGCTCGACCTTCGCGGGATGGGCACTTCGCGTACGCTGGTGCTGGTCAATGGTCGGCGCCACGTCGCGGCCGACATCCTCAACAATGCCGTATCGCCTGACATCAACTCGATTCCGAACGATCTGATCGAACGTATCGACATCGTTACCGGCAGCCAGTCGGCCACCTATGGCTCGGACGCGATCGCCGGTGTCGTCAACTTCGTTCTTCGCGACAGTTTCGATGGCGTGCAGGTTCGCGGCTCGAGCGGTATTTCTGACGAGGGCTTCGGCGCCAATCAGTACGTCTCGGCGATGGTCGGCAAGAATTTCGCCGAAGGCCGCGGAAACATCGTGCTGCACGGAGAATATGCGCATCAGGAGCGCGTGTTCGGCTCCGATATTCCGTGGCTCGCGAGTCAGGACGGTCTCGCGGTGATCGACGTCGATACCGCAGGACTGGCGAACGGCAGCGACAGCTTCCCCGATCGCGCTTTCGTCCGCGATATTCGCAGCGCTTCTATCCATCGCTACGGGCTCGTGCCCGTCACGCAGTCGGGCTCGGGTCCGCTTTGCGGCACCGGCCTCGGCTCGACCAACGGCGCCCCCGGCATCGGTTCCGGCAGCACCGTCGGCACGCCGTACAACTGCACCTATGTGTTCACTCCCGGCGGCGCGCTGACGCCGCAGACCGGCACGCGGTTGGGCCAGGGCGTCATCGGCACGATCCTGGGCGGCAACGGGCAGACTGGCCGCGAGGACAAGCTCCTCTCGGTGATGCCTTATCAGCAGCGCCTCAACTTCAACCTGCTGGCGCATTTCAGGGTCAGCGACGCGTTCGAACCGTTCATCGAAGCCAAGTGGAATCGCGTGAATACGCTCGGCTCGAACGCGGGTCCGTCCTTCATCCAGGGCCAGTTCACGCAGTTCGACATTCGCGAACGCATCCGCCTCGACAACCCGTTCCTGAGCGCGGGCGACCGTGCCACGATTGCCAACGCGATTCTGGCCTCGGGCTGCAACCCGAGCCTGAGCGCGCCCTGCAATGTCACCGGGATCGCTTCGTCGTTCAACCGTACCACGCGAAGCGGCCAGGGCATTACGGGCCCGCTGGACGCCGCGGATCGCGCAGCGATCGCCGCGGGCACCTATCGCTTCGTCGTTGCGCGTCAGCTCGCCGACTCTGGCATCCGCGACGAGGAGTTCGAACGAGACACCTACCGCATCGTGGGTGGCGTTCGCGGTACGTTCAATGACGACTGGAATTACGAACTCTCGGCGAACTACGGCAAGTTCACCGAAGAGACCGTGACCTACGGCTATCTCGACCGCCAGCGCTTCCTGCTGTCGCTCGACGCCGGGCGCAATCCCACAACCGGGCAGATCCAGTGCCGCGCCCAGTTCGATCCTGCCGCCCGAGTGGCGTTCGCCGGCAGCGACGCACGGCTCGCTTCCGATATCGCAGCCTGCGTTCCCTACAATCCGTTCGGTGCCGCCGATAACAGCGCCGCCGCGAACTACTTCACCTACAACGCCCGCCATAAGGCCAGCATGACGCAATTCGACGTGCTCGGCTTCGTCGGTGGCGATTCGAGCCAGCTCTTCGAACTTCCCGGCGGTCCGATCGGCTTCGCGTTGGGCGGCGAATATCGTCGCGAGACGGCGCGCTACCAGAACGACCCGTTCGTGGAGAGTGGCGCCACAAATGCGGTGATCGTGGGTGAATTCGACCCGCCGGCATTCGAAGTGAAGGAAGCCTTCGCGGAGCTCAACATTCCGATCCTCAAAGACACGCCCTTCTTCCACCAGCTCTCGCTGACCGGCGCGGGCCGCGTTTCGGACTATAAGGGCGCCGTGGGCACCGTCTGGACGTACAATGTCGGCGCCGACTGGGCTCCGGTCGAAGACCTGCGCTTCCGCGCCAGCTACGGCAAGGCCGTCCGGGCACCCAACGTGTCGGAAACCGGCTTCCCGGCCGTGCCGAACTTCGCACCGGGTTTCCTCGACCCGTGCGCGTCGGGGCAGATTGCGAACAATCCCAATCGTCAGGCGAACTGCGCCGCCGATCTGGGGGGCCTGCTGGCGGGCCTTCCGAATACCGCCTACTCGCTACCGATCATCAGCGGCAGCAACCCGAACCTTCAGCCCGAAGTGTCGAAGTCTCTCACGATCGGCGGCGTCTTCCAGCCGCGGTTCGTGCCCGGCCTCTCGCTGAGCGTCGACTATTATGACATTCAGGTCGACAACGTCATTGTCTCGCTTACGGCGCAAGCCATTGCGAACGGCTGCTACGATCAGCCGAGCCTCGACAACCCGCTCTGCGCTGTGTTCTCGCGCTGGCAGGGGCCGGGCGTCGGGGCGCTGGGCGAACAGCCCGGTCAGATCCTCGGCAACTCGCTGGTCTCGGCGCCGGTCAACTTTGCCAAGCGCATCCGTCGGGGTGTTGACGTCAACCTGACGTACCGTGCGCAGCTCAGCGACGATATCCGTCTCGATACCAACATCATCTACGTACACGGCCTGAAATCGAGCAATTACGAGAACCCGTCGCTGCCCGATTTCGAGAACCGCATCCTGAGCGAGCTCGGCGATCCCAAGGACGAGTTCCGGCTGGACGCGGATCTGAACATGGGCAGCGTAACCTTCGGCTATCGCCTGCACTATATCGGCCCGATGTATGTGAACGCGTACGAAGACTTCAACGAGCTGCCGGCGGCATGTTCGACGACTTGTCCGCCGAACAACCTCGATTATGCGGACATCCAGCAGTATCCGGAAGTGTTCTACCACGACGTGCGGTTCACCTGGGATCTGAAGAACCTCGACGACTTCGCGCGGGACTTCCAGCTCTATGCCGGCGTCGACAACATCATGAACAAGGTGCCTCCGCTCGGCAGCACCGCGACGGGTGCGGGCAGCGCGATCTACGACATCCGCGGCCGGACGCTCTACGCGGGCTTCCGCGCACGGTTTTGATCCGGGGCGAATGCACGTTAATCAGGGGGCGGAGGAAACTCCGCCCCTTTTTGTCCCGGTGGGAGCGACCGTGGTGAAGCCCTTGCAGCTTGCGACACACTGTCTGGAACAGGGGCGAAGCGACGACGCCTACGCCCTGTTGCAGCAGGCAGCGGCGGCGGGCGACACGGACGCGCTGATGCAGCTGGCGGTCTGGCATCTGAGCGGGACGATATTCGCGCGCGATCTGCCTGCAGCGCGACACTTACTCGGTCGGGCAGCCGCCCTCGGCCACGCCGATGCGGCGTTGATCGAGATTGCCCTCACTGCCAACGGCAGCGGCGGGACGGCCGACTGGAAGACCGCCGCGCAATTGCTCGACCGCGCCGCCCGCAAGGACCCCCTGGCTGCAGAATATCTCGAGCTTCTCAGGAAGATGGACTTGGACGAGGACGGCGCGCCTCGCGAGCTCCCGCAATCGGCTCCGCTCCACCCGAAGCCGCGCATCGAGCATTTCGCACGCTTTTGCACGCCCGAGGAATGCGTCCATATCGCCTCGCTGACCGCCAATTTTCTCCAGCCCGCGAGCGTCTTCGACCCTCGTTCTGGCAAGATGATCGCGCACCCGATTCGAAGCTCGGACAATGCGGTGGTGGGCCCCACCCAGGAATCGCTGGTGGTGCAGGCGATCAACCGCCGCATCGCCGCCGCGACCGGCACCGCGACGGAACAGGGCGAGCCGCTGACCGTGCTGCGCTACGCCCCCGGCCAGCAATACCGCCCCCACCTCGACACGCTCCCTTCGCCGGTGAGCAACCAGCGCATCCGCACCGCGATCCTCTACCTCAACGCGAACTTCACTGGGGGCGAGACCGAGTTCCCGCTGCTGGGGATCAAGGTCGCGCCGGGCGCGGGCGACCTGCTGGTGTTCGACAATGTCGATGCGCAGGGCGCGCCCGAACCGCTCAGCCGCCACGCCGGGCTACCTGTTATCAGCGGTACCAAGTGGATCGCGACGCGCTGGATCCGCGCCCGGCCGACCAGCGCGTGGGAGCTTTCGGACGAAGCGCGCGCGGCTGCCCCGGCGGGCTAGCCCCAGACGCGGTCGAAGCGCGGTCCCAGGCCGGTGAGCAGCTCGTACTGCGAAAGCCCGCTGAGCGCCGCCGTCTCGGGCAGCGCATAGTCGAGCGAGACCCAGTCGCCCTCGCCCAGCTCCGGCGCCGCGTCGACGCCGACCGCGGTCAGGTCCATCGAGACGCGCCCCAGCACCGGCAGCAGCCGGTCGCCCGCCCAGGCACGGCCCTTGCCCGAGAAGCAGCGCAGATAGCCGTCGGCATAGCCGATGTTGAGGATCGCCACTTCGGTGTCCGCGGGCGCGGTCCAGGTCGCGTTGTAACCGAGGATGTCGCCCGCGCGGACGCGGCGGCGCTGGAGGATCTGCGCCTCGGGCGTCACCACCTGGCGGATGCCGTCGTGCGCCGCGCGCTGCTTGCCGCCATAGAGCGCGATGCCCGGGCGGGTCAGGTCGAAATGATAGTCCGGCCCCAGCGCGATCCCCGCCGAATTGGCGAGGCTCAGCCGCCGGGCCGAAGTCCGCCCCCGCATCGCCGCCAGCGCCTCGCGCTGCCGGGCATTGAGCGGCACGTCCTCGTCGGCGGAGGCGAGATGGCTCATCAGCGTGTCGATGGAGAGGCCGTCGAGCGCCCCCGCCGCCACATCCTCGGGCGCGATGCCGAGCCGGTTCATGCCCGTGTCGATCATCACGTCGCAGGCGCCGCCGCCGGCTTCGCGCCAGCGCTGCACCTGCTGAAGCGTGTTGAGCACCGGGCGCACGCCCGCCGGCAGCTCGCCCGCCATGTCCGCGGCGCGGGCGCCGTGGAGCACCGACACGCCCACGCCCTGCCCGGCGAGCGCCGCCGCCTCGGCCCAGGTCGCGACGAAGAAGTCGCGGCACCCCGCCTCGGCCAGCCGCCGCACGACTTCGCGCGCGCCCAGCCCATAGCCGTTTGCCTTCACCGCCGCGCCGCACGCCGCGCTGCCGCTCAGCCGCGCGAGGAGCTGCCAGTTGGCGACGAGCGCCGCGCCGTCGAGGCGCAGCCTTAGCGGGGCATGAGTCATGCCGGACCGGTTAGCGTCGCGAGCCCGCGCGCGCCACCGTCTCCTTCAGCCCGAACACCGTCACCAGCAGCGCCATCGCCACCACCGCGAAGGTGTACCAGAGCCCCGAATAGGGATTGCCGCTCTTGGCGACCATGTAGCTGCTGATCAGCGGCAGGAAGCCGCCGAAATAGCCGGTGCCGATATGATAGGGGATCGACATCGAGCTGTAGCGGATGCGCGAGGGGAACATCTCGCTGAGCAGCGCTGCCACCGGTCCATAGGTCGCGCCCGAAAGCGCCATCAGCCCGAGCACCGCGAGCACGATCGCCACGATATTCCCGGCAGGCGGCACTACTTTGTCGAGCCGGTAGCCCGCGCTCGCCAGCGCCGCGTCGATGCTATCGGCGCTGAGATCGCTCACCGGCGTCCCGCCGACCGACAGCGTCACTGCCGGCGCGCGCACGGTGCGATAGGCGACACCGCGCTTGGAGAGATGGTCGAGCAGCCGGCCGCACTCGTCGGGCTGCGTCGTGGCGAAGGGATCGTAGCGGCACTGCGGGCCCGAGACGACCACGGGCGCCCGCCGCGCCGCCTCGGCCAGTCCGGGATTGGCCGCACTGCCGATCACCCAGAAGAGCGGGAAGAGCAGCACCAGCGTCAGCGCATAGCCCCAGACGATCGGCTTCTTGCGCCCGATCCGGTCCGAGAGGTGGCCGAAGAAGATGAAGAAGCCGAGCCCGACGATCGCCGTCCCGCCGGTGATCAGCTGCGCCGCGGTCGGATCGAGCCGCATCGGCCCCTGCAGGAACGACAGCACCGAGAACATCGAGGTGTACCAGATCACCGTCAGCCCGGCCGCGATGCCGAACAGCGCGACCAGCAGCCGCCGCCAGTTGCCCGGATAGGTGAAGCTCTCGAGGAAGGGATTGGCCGCTGTCTCTCCCGCTTCCTTCATCGCCTTGAACACCGGGCTCTCGGACAGCTTCAGTCGCATCCACAGCGATACCGCGAGCAGCACCAGCGAGAAGAGGAAAGGCACGCGCCATCCCCAACTGGCCCACACATCCCCCAGCACCAGTCTGGAGAGCAGCACCACCACCAGGCTGAGGATGAAGCCACCCACGACGCTCGCCTGGATGAAGCTGGTGTAGAAGCCCGCGCGCCCGTCGGTCGAATGCTCGGCGACATAGATCGCGGCGCCGCCATATTCGCCGCCCAGCGCCAGCCCCTGGGCGATCCGCAACAGGATGATCAGCACCGGCGCCGCCATGCCGATCGCGGCATAGCTGGGCACCAGCCCCACGCCGGCGGTCGCCATGCCCATCAGCGTGATGGTGATCAGGAAGGTATATTTGCGCCCCAGCCGGTCGCCCAGATAGCCGAACAGGATCGCGCCGAGCGGCCGGAAGCCGAACCCCACCGCGAAGCCCGCCCAGGCGAGCAATGTCTGGAGCACTTCGTTGCCCGCGGGGAAGAAGGTGTGACCGATGATCCCGGACGCGGCGAGCGTGCCGTAGATGAAGAAGTCATACCATTCGAACACCGTGCCCAGCGAGGACGCGGCGATCACCAGCCGCATGTCCTTCTTCGTCGGTCCGGCTTCGCCGTATGTTGCGGCCATCGCGCTCTTCCCCTTCTGGCACGGGACGGTAGCGAGTCGGCGGCAACCGGTCGAGAGAGACCATCGTATCACCCCAAGAGCGGCGCGCTCCTGCTACGGCACCCCGCCCGCGTCTTTGGCTGCGGTCAAGCCAGCCCTGGTCAATGAAATTCCGGCGAGTCTGGTCGGCACGGTCGGAGCGCGCGCCTCTGCCGAATAGCGACCGAAGCCTGACCGGATCAGCGCGGGGCCGCTCCAACGGCCTCGCGCAACCTCAGGCCGCCAGCGTCTCCAGCGCCTCGCTCGCTTCCATCCACAGCGCCTCGGCGGTCTCGATCTTCTCGGACAGCTCCGAACGGCGCTTCATCAGCTCGGTCATGGTCAGCTTGGTGAGCGCCGCGTCGGCCGATGACGGATCGAACATCGCGCGCTCGACCGCGCTGCGCTGCTCGGTCAGCCTGGCCAGTTCGGACTCGGCGGCCTTGGCGGCCTTGCGCAGCTCGGCGCCCTTCTCGCGCGCCTCGGCGGCGGCGCGGCGCGCCTCCTTCTTGTCGGCCTTGCTCGCCTTGGGCCCCTGCCCCTCCTTGCTCAGCACGAAGGCGATGTAATCGTCGAGGCTGCCGTCGAATTCCTTCGCCGTACCCTGGTCGACCAGCACCAGCCGGTCGGCGGTCATCTCGAGCATGTGGCGGTCGTGGCTGACCAGCACCACCGTGCCGGTATAGTCGTTGAGCGCCTGGATCAGCGCCTCGCGCGCGTCGACGTCCAGGTGGTTGGTCGGCTCGTCGAGGATCAGCATGTGCGGCGCGTCGCGTGTGATCAGCGCCAGTGCGAGGCGCGCGCGCTCGCCGCCCGAAAGCTTGCCGACCAGAGTCGTCGCCTTGTCGCCCGAGAAGCCGAAGCGGCCGAGCTGGGCGCGCACCGCCGACTGGCTCGCGCCCTTCATCAGCCGCGTCATGTGATCGAGCGGCGTGTCGTCGCGGTCGAGCTCCTCGACCTGATATTGGGTGAAATAGCCGACGCGCATCTTGCCCGATGCGTTCATCGCGCCGTCCATCGGCGTCAGCTGCGCCGCGAGCAGCCGCGCCAGCGTGGTCTTGCCGTTGCCGTTGCGCCCGAGCAGCGCGATCCGGTCGTCGGGATCGATGCGCAGGTTGAGCCGCTGGAGGATCGGCTTCTCGCCATAGCCAACGCTGGCGAGGTCGAGCGTGATCAGCGGCGGACGCAGCTCGTCGGGATTGGGGAAGGCGAAGCTGAGCGTCGGATCGTCGACCAGCTCGGCGATCGGCTGCATCTTGGCGAGCGCCTTGATCCGCGACTGCGCCTGCTTGGCGGTCGAGGCGCGGGCGGAGTTCTTGGCGATATAGGCCTGCAGATGCTCGCGCTGCGCCTGCTGCTTCGCCCGTGCCGAGGCGAGCTGCGCCTGGCGCTCTGCGCGCTGGCGCTCGAACGCATCGTACCCGCCCGGATAGAGCGTCAGCTTGCCCCGCTCGAGATGCAGGATGTGATCGACGACGTTGTTGAGGAAGTCGCGCTCGTGGCTGACCAGCAGGATCGTCGCAGGATAGGATTTTAGGAAGTCCTCGAGCCACAGCACCGCTTCGAGGTCGAGGTGGTTCGAAGGCTCGTCGAGCAGCAGCACGTCGGGCTGCGAGAACAGCAGCGAAGCGAGCGCGACGCGCATCTTCCACCCGCCCGAAAAGCTGTCGAGCGTGCGGTGCTGCATCTCCTCGTCGAAGCCGAGCCCGACGAGGATCTGCGACGCGCGGCTGGGCGCGGTGTACGCATCGATCGCCATCAGCCGCTCATAGACTTCGCCCAGCCGGTCCGGATCCTGGCTGGTCTCGCTCTCGGCGAGCAGCGCGGCGCGCTCGACATCGGCGGCAAGCACCGTCTCGAACGGCGTGGCGTCCCCTGCCGGCGCTTCCTGCGCGATATAGCCCAGCCTCGCGCCGCGCGGCATGTCGATGCTGCCGGTATCGGGTTCGAGCTGCGAGGCGATCACCTTGACCAGCGTCGTCTTGCCCGCGCCGTTGCGCCCGATCAGCCCGATCCGCCCCCTGGGAGGCAGCTTGGCCGTGGCGCTGTCGAGGATCGTGCGCCCGCCGAGGCGCACCGTGATGTCGGTCAGGTTGAGCATGATGCGCGGCGCCTAGCAGCTGCACTCCCGTCCGTCACCCCGAGGGAAACGCCTATCCACGCAACGCATCTCTTTCCAATTTGGAAAATTATCACTTGCCGACTCGGAAAGTGACCGCTATCTCTTTCTACATTGGAAAGGGGAGAAGATTGATGCCCAATGCTACCGAAGCCCGCGAGGCGCTCGACCGGATCGACGCCAGCCGCGCCCAGCTCGCCCGCGCCGCCGATTGCCCGCCCGAGCGCCACCTCGCCTTTGCCGCGCTGATGGGCGGATGGGCGCTGTCGCCGCTGGCGGGCAACTATCAGCCGCTCACGCTGGCGCCGCTGCTGCTCGCGCTGATCCTGATCGTGCAATGGGATCGCCGCCGCATGGGCATGTTCGTCAACGGCTATCGCCGCGGCCGCACGCGCTATGTCATCGCCGCGCTGCTGCTGCTGATCATGCCGCTTTACGTGGCGAGCATCTATTTCGCGCGCGAGACGCAGCTGGTGTGGCCGTCGGTCGCCGCCGCAGGGGCGATGACCGTGATCGCCTATGTCGGCAGCACGATCTGGCAGCGCGTGTTCCGCCGCGAGCTGGGTCTCGCCCGATGAGCGCCCCCAGCTTCGATCCCGTCATCCATCCGCCGGTGCGGCTGCAGGTGATGGCGGTGCTGGTCAACGTCCAGGACGCCGAGTTCGCGACGCTTCGCGACATGGCACAGGTCAGCGATTCGGTGCTCTCCAAGCATCTCTCGGCGCTGGTCGAGGTCGATTATATCAGGCTGCGCAAGGCGGCGGCGAACGGCCGCCAGCGCACCTGGGCGGCGGTGACGCGCGCCGGCCGCGCCGCGTTCGAGCACCACGTCGCCGCGCTCAAGCAACTCGCGGGCCTGGCGGAGGGCATCAGTCCGGACCGGGCCGGAGCCGAGGCCTCGCCTGCCGCCGGCTGATCGGACGCAGGGCATGGTGCGCCCTGCCAACCAGAGGCCGTGCCGGTCCCAAAGGATCGGCATCGGCGACGCCCTTACAAAATAGGATTTGGTGTGGAATGCTTTTGCCTGCTCTTTGAACAGGTGAAGCATCCACAGTTTTCCGGCGCAATTTTACTGCGCCCGCGCGCAAGAAAATGAGCGAATCCGCGGGAAAAGTGCGAAGTTAGGCCGGCATCTTTGTTTTGCGCGCGAAACTATGAGACCCTTGCCCGCCCGAGTCGATCGCGGCTCGCCGGCACATGACGGGGGAAAATCATGTCCGATAATCCGAACTTTCCGATCGCCACTGCCGCGGTGAACTGGTTCGACAGCTCGAACAACCTCCACATCCGCGTCTATTCGTCCGACGGCTACACGATCACCGAGCGTTGCATGGACGGCAACGGCTGGACGAGCGGCTTCAGCATGCCCGGAAGCGACGTCTCGGCCACTACCTGGACCGCGTCCGACGGCGCCCACATCCGCGTCTATGCCACCTTCGAGGACACCACCACCGAATGGTGCTTCGATCCGGGCACCGGCTGGAACAAGGGCCAGTATACCGCACCCTAGAAGGTCGGCGGAGGGTACGTCGAAGGACGCGCCCTCCACGCGCCCGATTCCTCAGTCCAGGTTCGGACGGAGCCAGCGCGTCGCCTGCTCGACGCTGACGCCGCGGCGCTGCGCATAATCCTCGAGCTGGTCCTGCCCGATCCGCGCGACACCGAAATACTCGGCCTGCGGGTGGCCGAAGTAGAAGCCCGAAACCGCCGCGGTCGGCAGCATCGCGAAGCTCTCGGTCAGCGTGATGCCGGTGCGGTGGTGCGCGTCGAGCATTTTGAACAGGATCGGCTTGAGGCTGTGCTCGGGGCAGGCCGGATAGCCCGGCGCCGGGCGGATGCCGCGATACTGCTCGCGGATCAGCGCCGCATTGTCGAGCTGCTCGCCCTCGGCATAGCCCCACAGCGAAGTCCGCACGAACTGGTGCAGCCGCTCGGCGAACGCCTCGGCGAAGCGGTCGGCGAGCGCCTTGAGGAGGATGTCCGAGTAATCGTCGATCGCGTTCTTGAAGCGCGCGAGGTGCGGCTCGATGCCGTGGATCGAGACCGCGAAGCCGCCGATCCAGTCGCCGTTGGGATCGATGAAGTCGGCAAGGCACATGTTGGCCCGGCCCTCGCGCTTGGCGATCTGCTGGCGGAGCATCGGCAGCGTGACATGCTCCTCGTCCTCGACGTGGACGATGATGTCGTCGCCTTCGCGCGCGCAGGGCCATAGCCCGACTACGCCGCGCGCGGTCAGCCACTTCTCCTCGATGATCCTGTCGAGCATCTTGTTGGCGTCGGCGAACAGCGACCGGGCGCTCTCCCCCACCACCTTGTCGTCGAGGATCGCGGGATAGACGCCGGCCAGCTCCCAGGCGCGGAAGAAGGGCGTCCAGTCGAGATATTCGCGCAGGTCCTTCAGGTCCCAGTCGGGGAAATCGTGGATGCCGGGCATGCGCGGCTTGCCGGGCTTGAGGCTCATGTCGGCCTCGAAGCCATTGGCGCGCGCCTGCTCGAGCGGCAGCAGCGCGCTCTGCCCCTTGCCTTCGCGCGCGGCGCGGATGCCGGCATATTCCTCGGCGACCTTGGCGACATAATCGTCGCGCTGCGTGTCGGAGACCAGCGCCGTCGCCACCCCCACCGCGCGGCTGGCGTCGAGCACATGCACCACCGGGCCCTTGTACGCCGGCTCGATGCGCAGCGCGGTGTGGACGCGGCTGGTGGTCGCGCCGCCGATCAGCAGCGGCATCGTCATCTGCGCGCGCTGCATCTCCTCGGCGACCGTCACCATCTCGTCGAGCGAGGGCGTGATCAGCCCGGAGAGGCCGATCATATCGGCGTCATTCTCGTTGGCGGCCTTGAGGATGTCCGCCCAGGGCACCATCACGCCCAGGTCGACGACGTCGAAGCCGTTGCACTGGAGCACGACGCCGACGATGTTCTTGCCGATGTCGTGGACGTCGCCCTTGACGGTCGCCATCACGACCTTGCCCTTGCCCTTGGCGCCCTCTTCCTTCTCGGCCTCGATGAACGGCAGCAGATGCGCCACCGCCTTCTTCATCACGCGCGCCGATTTGACCACCTGCGGTAGGAACATCTTGCCCGATCCGAACAGGTCGCCGACGACGTTCATGCCGTCCATCAGCGGGCCCTCGATCACCTCGATCGGCCGCCCTCCGCGCGCCGCCACCGCCAGCCGGCATTCCTCGGTATCTTCGACGACATGCGCGTCGATGCCCTTGACCAGCGCATGCTCGAGCCGCTTGGTCACTTCCCAGCCGCGCCACTCGGCGGCCTGCTTCTCCGCCACTGCGTCGGTGCCGCGATACTTCTCCGCCAGCGCCACCAGCCGCTCGCCGGCGTCGGGATCGCGGTTGAGGATCACATCCTCGCAGGCAGTGCGCAGCTCGGGATCGATCGTGTCATAGACGTCGAGCTGGCCGGCATTGACGATCGCCATGTCCATGCCCGCGGGGATCGCGTGATAGAGGAACACCGAATGCATCGCGCGGCGCACCGGCTCGTTGCCGCGGAAGCTGAAGCTCAGGTTCGAGAGGCCGCCCGAGATATGGACGTGCGGGCAGCGCTTCTTGATCTCGCGCACCGCCTCGATGAAGTCGACGGCGTAATTGTTGTGCTCTTCGATGCCCGTCGCGACCGCGAAGACGTTGGGATCGAAGATGATGTCCTCGGGCGGGAAGCCGATGCCGGTCAGCAGCTTGTAGGCGCGCTCGCAGATCTCGATCTTGCGCGCCTGGGTATCGGCCTGACCGACCTCGTCGAAGGCCATCACCACCACCGCGGCGCCATAGGCCATGCACTTGCGCACATGCTCCAGGAACTGCGCCTCGCCTTCCTTCATGCTGATCGAATTGACGATCGGCTTGCCCGAGACGCATTTCAGCCCCGCCTCGATCACGTCCCATTTCGACGAGTCGATCATCACCGGCACCCGCGCGATGTCGGGCTCTGCGGCGATCAGCTTGAGGAAGGTGGTCATCGCTTCGAGCGCGTCGAGCAGGCCCTCGTCCATGTTGACGTCGATCACCTGCGCGCCGTTCTCGACCTGCTGGCGCGCGACCTCCACCGCCCTGGTATAGTCGCCGGCCATGATCAGCTTCTTGAACGCCGCCGATCCGGTGACGTTGGTGCGCTCGCCGACATTGACGAAGTTGGTGGAGGAAGGCGTGTTGGTCATCGAATCCATCTGGTCAGCAAAAGGGTCAGGCGGCCAGCGGCCGGGCGAGGACGATATCGTCGTAGAGGGTACCGCCGACGTCGAACTTGCGCTCGGCGATCGGCTCGAATCCATTCTTGCGGTAAAAGGCGATCGCGCGCTGGTTGCCTGCATAGACGCCGAGCAGCAGCCGCTCGAATCCCGCGGCGGCATCGATCGCAGCGCGCAGCAGCGCGGCACCGATCCCGCTGCCGTGAAAGCGCGACAGCGCGTAGATGCGCTTGAGCTCGATGTCGCCGTCGCGGGCAGCGGAAATATCGGGCGCCGTCACAAGCGCGAGGCCGATCGGCACGGCACCCGGTGCCATCTCGGCAAGCCAGGCGCGGCTGCCCTGCGCGAGATAGCGGGCATAGGCGTCGGCGCTGTTGGTCCGCGCGCAATGCTCAAGGATCGCATGTCCCGCCAGCACGCCCGCAAAGGTTTCGAGGAACGTCGCACCGCCAACCAGCGCGAGCGCGGACGCATCGTCCGCGCCAGCCTCGCGCACCGTCCAGTTCGCGCCCTCCGGCATCGTCAGGCCGCCATCGTGAACGGCTCGAGCCCGGCGAGCCGCGTGCGGACTTCCGGGGTCGGGACCGCGCGCGGCGACAGGCCCTGTACCGCCCTGGCGATCGCACCGATATGCGCCGGGGTCGATCCGCAGCAGCCGCCGAGGATGTTCACCTGGCCCTGGTCCGCCCATTCCTTGACCAGCCCTGCGGTGGTCTCGGGCAGCTCGTCATAGGCGCCGAGCTCGTTGGGGAGCCCTGCGTTGGGGTAGACCATGATCAGCGTGTCGCAGATGCCCGCCAGCGTCTTCACATGCGGGCGCAGCTGCTCGGCGCCGAACGAACAGTTGAGCCCGATCGTCACCGGCCGCGCGTGGCGCACCGCGTGCCAGAACGCCTCGACCGTGTGGCCCGAGAGATTGCGCCCCGAAAGGTCGGTCAGCGTCATCGACAGCATGATCGGCAGGTCGCGGCCCAGCGCCTCGCCAGCCTCGATCGCCGCCATGATGCCGGCCTTGGCGTTCAAGGTGTCGAACACCGTCTCGATCAGGATAAAGTCCACCCCACCCTCGACCAGCGCGTCGATCTGCTCGCGATAGACTTCCTTCAGGTAGTCGAAGTCGATCTCGCGATAGCCGGGATCGTTGACGTCCGGGCTCAGCGACAGCGTCTTGTTGGTCGGCCCCAGCGCGCCGGCGACGAAGCGCGGGCGCCCGTCCTTGGCCTGATATTCGTCGGCGATCCGCCGCGCGAGCTTCGCGCTCTCGATGTTGATCTCGCGCACCAGATGCTCGGCGCCATAGTCGGCCTGGCTGATCCGGTTGGCCGAGAAGGTGTTGGTCTCGGCGATGTCGGCACCTGCCTCGAAATAGGCGCGGTGGATGCTCTCGGGCACCTCGGGCTTGGTCAGCGCGAGGATGTCGTTGTTGCCCTTCTGGTCGTGGCTGAGGCCCAGATCGCCGGCATAGGCCGCCGCATCGAGCTTCCAGTTCTGGATCTCGGTCCCGAAGGCGCCGTCGGTGATCAGGATGCGCTTGGCCGCCTCGGCCAGCAGGGATTCGCGTGCAGTCATTGTCCGTCCTCTTAAGCCCCTCCCCTTCAGGGGAGGGGTAGGGGGTGGGGCATGTGTCTCACCGAGACCGGAGCCCGTGTTGCCAGGCCCCACCCCAACCCCTCCCCTGAAGGGGAGGGGCTATTGAATTCAAGCCGCCGCAACCTCCGCCGGCAGCTTCGGCCGCAGCCCCAGCAAATGGCAGATCGCGTAGCTCAGCTCGGCGCGGTTGAGCGTGTAGAAGTGGAACTGGCGCACGCCGCCCGCATAGAGCTTGCGGCACAGCTCCGCCGCCAGCGTCGCCGCGACGAGCTGGCGCGCGGCGGGGTGCTCGTCGAGCCCCTCGAACAGCCTGCCCATCCACGCCGGTACCGCAGTGCCGCACATCGCCGACATGCGCTGGACGCTGGCATAGTTCATCACCGGCATGATCCCCGGCACGATCTCCGCCGTGATCCCCGCCTTGGCGCAGTCGTCGCGGAAGCGGAAGAAGGTCTCCGGCTCGAAGAAGAATTGCGTGATCGCGCGCGTCGCGCCGGCATCGATCTTGCGCTTCAGATTGTCGATGTCCGCCGTCGCATCGGCCGAATCCGGGTGGCATTCGGGATAGGCCGCGACCGAGATCTCGAACGGATGCAGCTTGCGCAAGCCCGCCACCAGCGCGGCGGCATTCTCATAACCGCCCGGCGGCGAGACGAACTTCTCGCCCGCACGCGGCGGATCGCCGCGCAGCGCGACGATGTGGCGCACGCCCGCCGCCCAATATTCCTCGGCGACCTGGTCGATCTCCTCGCGCGTCGCCTCGACGCAAGTGAGGTGCGCGGCAGCGGCGAGCCGCGTCTCGCGCGCGATCCGCGCCACCGTGTTGTGAGTGCGCTCGCGCGTCGTCCCGCCCGCGCCATAAGTCACGCTCACGAAGCGCGGCCCCAGCGGCGAGAGCGTCTGGATCGACTCCCACAAAGTCTCTTCCATCTTCTCCGTCTTGGGCGGGAAGAATTCGAAGCTCACGTCCACGTCGCCCGCCACATCGGCGAACAGCGGCGGCGCCAGGGGATCCACGATGCTCATGCCGCCTTCACCTTCTCCATCACTTGCCCAGCCTTGCGCCCGAGCCACAATTTAACCGTCAGTTCGCCGCCCTCGAGCGTCTCGACCAGCACAGGGGCGAGCCCTGCGCCTTCGAACCAGCCGAGGATCTGCTCGTCCGAAAAGCCCAGGCGCGTATGCGCGTCGCGCGAGCGCAGCTCCTCGCGGTCGTGCGGCGCGAAGTCCGCGATCAGCAGCCGCCCACCGGGCTTGAGCACCCGCGCTGCCTCGGCGATCGCCGCACGCGGCTGCTGCGCGAAATGCAGAACGTGATGCAGGATCGCCGTGTCGGCGCCCGCATCGCCGAGCGGCAGCGCGTAAAGATCGGCCTGGCGCAATTCGGCATTGGCGAGCCCGCGCTCGGAAAGCTTGGCACGCGCCAGCCGCAGCATCTCGCTCGAGCGGTCGATCCCGAGCGCATGCTCGGCATTGGGCGCGAACAGCTCGAGCATCCGCCCGGTGCCCGTGCCGATGTCGATCAACCGGCCCAAAGGCGTGTCGCCCAGCGCCTTGCGCATCGCGGCCTCGACTTCGGTCTCGGCGACATGGAGCGATCGGATCGCGTCCCATTCGCCGGCATTGGCCTCGAACCACTCCGCCGCCGCCGCGGCGCGATCGGCGCGCACCGCGGCCAGCCGCGCCTCGTCGGCGACCGTCCAATGGTCGGCCTCGTTCCACTGGTCGAGCGCTGCCAGCACCGGTTTCACCCGGCCGTTGGCGCCCAGCGCCACGAACACCCAGCTGCCTTCCTTGCGCCGCTCGGCGAGCCCTGCGTCGCACAGGATCTTCACGTGCCGAGAAACGCGCGGCTGGCTCTGCCCAAGAACCTGCGCCAGCTCGCCCACGCTCAGCTCCATCGAGCGCAGCAGCGCCAAGATGCGCAGCCGCGTCGGGTCGGCAAGGGCCCGGAAGATGGCGAGAGCGGTGGTCATGTGAATTAGAGATATAAAGATATCTTTATATCAGGTCAACGCAGCCGATGCGGTTGCGCGGCGTTGAAGCGCCCGTTAGCTCATCCGCGAGCATAGAAGAAAGGGACAAGTCGATGCGCAAGACCCTCCTCCTCCCCATTGCCGTCGTCGCGCTTGCCGGCCTCTCGGCCTGCGGCGGTGCCAAGAACGAAGCCGCCGAGGCGAACGAGACGCTGACCGGCGACAGCAACACGATGGGCGAAGCCGTCTCCGACGTGGACGCCGCCAATGCCGCGGCCGACCAGGCCTTCGCCCAGGCCGAGAACGCCTATTCGGGCAACGCCGCCGACGTCGAGCAGAACGTCGACAATGGCAACGAGATCACCGACTGATGTTGCTGCGCGCGGCGGCTTTGCTAGCGCTCGCCCTGGCCGCCTGCGCGCCGTCAGGTGATGGCGCGTCGCGCGACGAGGCGCGCCAGCTCGACGAAGCCGCCGCCGCGACCGACATCAACGCCAGCCTGTTCGACAACGCCGCCAACGCCACGGAGGCAGACCAATGACGCAGACCCGCGAACTCGGCGCTTCCGGCCTCACCACACCCCCGCTCGTCTTCGGCGGCAATGTCTTCGGTTGGACCGCGGACAAGGCGATGAGCTTCCGCCTGCTCGATCGCTTCGCCGATGCCGGCGGCACGCTGGTCGACACCGCCGACGTCTATTCGGCGTGGGTCCCTGGCCACAGCGGCGGCGAGTCCGAGGCGATCATCGGCGAATGGCTCAAGGCCTCGGGCAAGGCCGGCAAGGTCCAGGTCGCGACCAAGGTCGGCATGCTCGACGGCGAAGGCGGGTCGGGCCTCGCCCCTTCGCGCATCGCCGCCGCCTGCGACGCGAGCCTCCAGCGGCTCGGCGTCGAGACCATCGACCTCTATTTCGCGCACCAGGACGATGAATCGGTCCCCCAGGAAGACGTGCTCGCCGCCTTCGACGCGCTGATCAGGGCCGGCAAGGTGCGGGCGCTCGGCGCCTCCAACTTCCATGCTGCCCGGCTCAAATCGGCGCTGGAGATCGCCACCCGCGCAGGCCTGCCGCACTACCGCGTGCTCCAGCCCGAATATAATCTGGTCAGCCGCCACAAGTTCGAAGGCGAGCTGCAGGACCTGTGCGTCGCGCACAACATCGGCGTGGTGCCGTACTACGGCCTCGCCTCGGGCTTCCTGACCGGCAAGTACCGCAGCGCCGCGGACTTCGGCAAAAGCGTGCGCGGCGGCCGCATGGCGGCACTGCTCGAGGGCAAGGGCGCCGCGGTGCTCGAGGCGATGGATTCGGTCGCGTCCGAGACCGGCGCCAGCCACGCGCAGATCGCTCTCGCCTGGCTTGCCGCCCAGCCCGGCGTCACCGCCCCGATCGCCAGCGCCACCAGCCTCGAGCAGCTCGACGAGCTGATCGGCGCCTGGGACGTGCAGCTCACTCGCGACCAGCTCGACAGGCTAACCGCCGCGGGCGCCTGATTTTTTGATTCACGCGAAGGCGTAAGAAGCTCTTCTTCCCTTTGCGCCTTTGCGTGAACTCCTTTCACCCCCTGAACGGTGAACCAAAGCGCTCCGCCGGCATTCTCTCCGCAATGCCGCCGACGAGCCTCTCCACATGACCACCCGCCGCTGGCCCGCACGGCTGTGGCTCGTCCGACATGGCCAGAGCGCCGGCAATGTCGCACGCGACCTTGCCCATGCGACGGGCGAGCATCGCATCGGGCTCGACATCCGCGACGTCGACGTGCCGCTCTCCGACCTCGGCTGCGCCCAGGCCGATGCGCTCGGCCGCTGGTTCGCGCGCGGCGAAGGCCATGGCCGGCCCGACGTGCTGCTCTGCTCTCCCTATCTGCGCGCCCGCGAGACCGCGCGCCGCTTCCGCGACGCCGGGGGCGCCGATCCGGACGAACCGATCTGCGTCGACGAGCGGCTGCGCGAGAAGGAATTTGGCGTGCTCGACGGCCTGACCACCGCAGGCATCCGCGCGCTCGAGCCCCAGCAGGCCGAGTTCCGCCGCCTGCTCGGCAAATTCTACCACCGCCCTCCCGGCGGAGAGAGCTGGTGCGACGTGATCTTCCGCCTGCGCTCGCTGATGGACACGGTCTCGCTCCATTATGCCGGCCGGGATGTGATGATCGTCGCGCACCAGGTGGTGGTGCTCTGCCTGCGCTACATCATCGAGAATCTGTCCGAGGAGGAGATCCTCGCGATCGACCGGGCCGGCGACGTCGCCAACTGCTCGGTCACCGAGTACGGCCATGACTCGGCGCTAGGGAAGGACGGCGGCCTCGCGCTGGTCCGCTACAATGTCACAGCCCCGGTCGAGGAGGATCCCGAGGCCGAGGTCACCTCCGCCCCCGATGCGATGGTGGCGGCGCGCGGATGATCGAGCTCGATTCCACATGGCTGGCAGCGAACCCGCTTCCCGAGCCTGCCATCGACACCGACAAGAACGAGCGCGGTCGCGTTCTCGCCGCCGGTGGATCGCGCACCGTCCCCGGCGCGCTGCGGCTTCCCGGCGAGGCTGCGTTGCGCGCGGGCGCCGGCAAGCTCCAGCTCGCCAGCGTCGAGCCGGTCGTGCTCGCGCTCGGCATGACCCTGCCCGAGGCTGCAGTGTTCCCGCTCTCCGCCAACGACGCCGGCGAGCTGGGCGAGCAGGCGGGTGAGGAGCTGTGCGCCTATCTCGAGCGGTGCGACACGCTCGTCCTCGGCCCCGGCATGGGCGCCAAATGCCCGGCGGCTGCGATCCTCGCGCCGGTGCTCGCCCGGCCCCGCGACAGCCTCTCGATGGTGCTCGACGCCGCCGCAGTGGCCGCCGCCGGCGACTTCGCCGAGGCGATCCGCAGTCATGACGGCCGCATCGTCCTCACCCCACACCCCGGCGAGATGTGCAAGCTGATGGATTGCGACGCCGAGCGCGTCGCCGCGGACCCCGCCGGCCTGGCACAGGAAGCGGCCGGGCGCTTCCGGGCCATCGTCGCGCTCAAGGGTCCCGAGACCTGGGTTGCCTGCCCCGGCGAGCCGGTCCTGCGCTATCCCGGCGGCGGCCCCGGCCTTGCCACCGGGGGCTCGGGCGACGTGCTCGCCGGGATCGCCGGCGGCCTGCTCGCCCGCGGCGCTCCGCCCCGCGCCGCAGCGGCCTGGGCGGTCTGGCTCCACGGCGAGGCGGGCCGCCGGCTCGCCGAGCGCATCGGCCCGATCGGCTTCCTGGGCCGCGAGCTGCTGGCGGAGATACCGGCGCTGATGGCCGGACGGTGAGCCGTCGCTCGGCCCTTCAGACGTCGATGCTCCCGCCCAGGCTGGCGTTGACGATGCCGCCGTCGACGGTGAGCGTCTCGCCCACCACATAGTCCCCCGCGCGGCTGGCGAGGTAGATGGCGGCGCCAGCCATGTCCTCGTCGACGCCGATCCGGCCTGCGGGGATGCGCCGGGCGACGTCGCCGCCATGATCGCGCGCGGCCTTGTTCATGTCGCTCGGGAAGGCGCCGGGCGCGAGCGACGAGACGACGATATGCTCGCGGATCAGCTCGGCCGCCATGCGGCGCGTGAGATGGATCAGCGCGGCCTTGGACGCCTGATAGCTGTAGGTCTGCCACGGATTGACGCGCTGGCCGTCGATCGAGGTAATGTTGATCACCTTGGCGGGACGCCCGGCCGAAGCGCCCGCCCTGAGCAGCGCGTGGAGCGCCTGGGTCAGGAAGAAGGGCGACTTGACGTTGAGGTCCATCACCTTGTCCCAGCCGCCTTCGGGGAAGCTGTCGAACGCCTCGCCCCAGGCCGCGCCGGCGTTGTTGACCAATATGTCGAGCCGCTGCTCGCGCGCCGCCAGGTCGGCGGCCAGCGCCTTGCAGCCTTCCACGGTCGAGATGTCGTGCGGCAGCGCGATGCAGTCGGGACCCAGCGCCGCGGCAGTCTCCTCGCACGCCTCGGGCTTGCGCGACGAGACATAGACCTTCGCCCCCTGCGCGACGAAGCCCGAAGCGATCATCCGCCCGATCCCGCGCGAGCCGCCCGTGACCAGGGCGATGCGGCCGTCGAGCCGGAACAGCGAAGTCGTGTCCATTTTATCCTCCCCGCTTGAGCGTCTCGCGCGCGATGATGAGCTGCTGGATCTGGCTGGTGCCCTCATAGATCCGGAACAGCCGCACGTCGCGGTAGAGCCGCTCGATGCCGTAATCGGCGATATAGCCCGCGCCGCCGAAGATCTGCACCGCGCGATCGGCGACGCGGCCGACCATCTCGCTGGCGAAATATTTGGCCGCGGCGGCCTCCATCGTGGTGTTCTCGCCCGCGTCCTTCTTCGCCGCCGTCTCCAGCACCAGCGCGCGGGCGGCGAGCGCCTCGGTCTTCGAATCGGCGAGCATCGCCTGGATCAGCTGGTGCTCGGCGATCGGCTTGCCGAACTGCCTGCGCTCGCTGGCATAAGCGACGCAGTCCGCGATCAGCCGCTCGGCGACGCCGACGCACACCGCCGAGATGTGCAGCCGGCCGCGATCGAGCACCTGCATCGCGATGCGGAAGCCCTGGCCTTCCTCGCCCAGCCGATTGGCGACGGGAACGGCCACGTCGTCGAACACCACATCGGCGACGCGCGCGCCCTTCTGGCCCATCTTCTTCTCGGGCTCGCCGATCGAGACGCCGGCCAGGTCGCGCGGCACCAGAAAGGCGGAGACGCCGCGCCCGCCCGGATCGTCCGAGGTGCGCGCCATCACGGTGAAGAGCTGGGCCTTGTCGGCGTTGGTGATGAAGCGCTTCGTACCGCTCAGGCGATAGACATCGCCGTCGCGGACCGCGCGGGTCTGCACTGCGCCGCTGTCGGATCCGACGTCGGGCTCGGTGAGCGCGAAGCTGGTGACGATCTCGCCGCTGGCGATGCGCGGCAGCCATTCGGCCTTCTGCTCAGGCGTGCCGGCCATCACCAGCCCCTGGCTGCCGATCCCGACATTGGTGCCGAAGGTCGAGCGGAAGGCGGGCGTGGTGCGGCCGAGCTCGATCGCGACGCGGCACTCCTCGAGCATCGTCAGGCCCAGACCGCCATATTCCTCGGCGATCGACAGGCCGAACAGGCCGAGCTCGCGCATCTCGCGGACCACTTCGTCGGGCACCGCGTCGGCGGCCTCGACCTCGGCTTCGAGCGGGCGCAGGCGCTCGGCCACGAAGCGGCGGACGGTATCGAGCAGCGAATCGAAGACTTCGGGATCGAGCGCCATGCCGGCCGTTCCTGTTGTTCGAACGCATGCGGATATATCTATGATTTGGAGCCGATCAAGCCATACCCGATATTCCAATCCCGCGGTTGACGGGTTCCCGCGCGGCCCTATGCTGGCTGCGACTGTGCGGGAGGATGCAATGCCGGACCCGATCCAGACGCGCGCCGGGCGCGTGCCCCAGGCGACGATGCTCGCCTATGGCTTCGGCGCCGCTGCCTATGGCGTGAAGGACTTCGGCTTCTCGACCTTCCTGCTGTTCTTCTTCAACCAGGTGATGGGGCTGCCGGCGGCCGAGGTCGGGCTCGCGATCATGTGCGCACTGCTGCTCGACGCCTTCATCGATCCCGCGATCGGCGCGCTTTCCGATCGCACGCGGAGCCGCTGGGGGAGACGCCACCCGTGGATGTACGCGGCCGCGATCCCGATCGTGCTCGGCTGGCTGCTGCTGTGGAACCCGCCGGCGCTTTCGCACGCCGCGATGCTGCTGTGGGTGTTCGGCCTGTCGGTGTTCGTCCGCGCCACCGTCTCGGCCTATGAGGTGCCGTCGCAGGCGCTCAGCCCCGAGCTTTCGACCGATTACGACGAGCGCACGCGGATCATGGCCTATCGCTACCTGTTCGGCTGGGCGGGCGGCATGGCGATGCTGATGGTCTCCTATGGCGTGTTCCTCGCGCCCGAACCCGGCCAGGCGAACGGACTGCTCAACCGCCAGGGCTATGTCGGCTTCTCGATCTGCGGCGCGGCGGCGATGCTGGTCGCGATCCTCGTCTCGGCGATCGGCACGCACCACCAGATTCCGCGGCTGCAGAAGCCCGAGCCCGGCGAAGGATCGATCGCGGGGCATTTCCGCGAGCTGGCCGAGACGGTGCGCAACCCGGCCTTCGCGGTGCTGATGGCCGCGGGGCTCTGCTATTACACTGCACAGGGCGTGAGCTTTGCGCTGTCCAACTATCTCTACAGCCATGTCTGGGGCTTCCGCGGCGCCGACTTCCAGTGGCTGGGCGTGATCCTGATGGTCGGCGCGATCGGCGCCTTCCTGCTCGCGCCCCGCGTCGCGCGCCGGATCGGCAAGCCCACGGCGGCGATGGGCTTCATGGCGGCGGCCGGCATCCTGCTCACGCTGCCCTATTGGCTGCGGCTCGCCGGGATCTTCCCCGATCCGGGAAGCGCCGGGATGCTGCCCGTGCTGCTCGCGATCTTCACGATCAATGCCGTCTGCGGCATCTCCTCGACGATCCTCGGCGCGTCGATGATGGCCGACGTGGTCGAGCATTCGGAAGCCGAGACCGGCCGGCGATCCGAAGGGGTGTTCTTCGCCGGCGCCTTTTTCGTCCAGAAATGCACCACCGGGCTGGGCATATTGTTCGCGGGGCAGATCGTCGCCTGGGCGGGCATTCCGCAGGGCGCGCGGCCCGGCTCGGTGGCGCCTGCGGCGGTCGACCAGCTCACCATCACCTTCTCGCTGCTTTATCTGGGGCTGGCGACCGCGGCGGCGCTGTTCTACCGGCGCTTCCCCTTCGGCAAGGCCGAGCATCAGGCGCGGGTCGCGGCGGAAATGCCCGCCGGGGTCTGACCCCGACGGGCATCCTTTCCTCCCCAGGAAAATCCTGCCTCAGCCGACCCGGCCGAGACGGTGATAGAGATTCGCGTATTTGGTCGACTCCGGCTGGTCCTTCACCTTGGCGAGGTGCGTTCCGACGGCTTCGCGGAGCAGGCGGAAATCCTCGGTCGAGAAGACGGCGCGGCTGCGCTGGGGTTCGGTCATGGCAATACTCCTTACGCGGCTTGCTTGTTGAACTGGTCGGCTTCGGTGCTCTCGGCGAGCGCAGTGGTGGAGCTCGCCCCGCCGGCGAGCGTCTGGGCGACCTGGTCGAAATAGCCCGTCCCCACTTCGCGCTGGTGGCGCGTCGCGGTGTAGCCCT
Organism: Sphingomonas sp.; assembly: GCF_017744835.1. Taxonomy (GTDB): domain Bacteria; phylum Pseudomonadota; class Alphaproteobacteria; order Sphingomonadales; family Sphingomonadaceae; genus Sphingomonas. The sequence continues at coordinate 218,227 of NZ_JAGIAM010000006.1, read as the reverse complement.
CGGCCTCGGCGGCGAATTCGGCCTGCTGGAGCTCGGAATAGGCGGCCATGCCGCGGTCGCGGTATCCGCGGGCGAGCTCGAACATGCCGTGGTTGAGGCTGTGGAAGCCCGCCAGCGTCACGAACTGGAACTTGTACCCCATCGCGCCCAACTCGCGCTGGAAGCGGGCGATGTCGTCGCGATCGAGGTTCTTCTCCCAGTTGAAGCTGGGCGAGCAATTATACGCCAGCATCTTCTCCGGATGCTCGCGCCGGATCGCCTCGGCGAAGCGGCGGGCATCGTCGAGATTGGGCTTGCTCGTCTCCCACCACAACAGGTCGGCGTGCGCCGCGAAGGCGAGCCCGCGCCGGATGCAGTGATCGACGCCGGTTCCGGGCTTGAGGCGGAAGAAGCCCTCCGCGGTGCGCTCGCCGGTGAGGAAGTCGCGGTCGCGTTCGTCGACGTCCGACGTGATCAGCCGCGCGCTCTCGGCATCGGTGCGCGCGACCAGCACCGTCGGCACGCCGCAGACGTCGGCGGCGAGGCGCGCGGCGTCGAGGTTGCGGATGTGCGCGCCCGTGGGGATCAGCACCTTGCCGCCCAGGTGCCCGCACTTCTTCTCGCTCGCGAGCTGGTCCTCGTAATGCACCCCCGCCGCGCCGGCGGCGATATAGGCCTTCATGATCTCGAAGCAGTTGAGCGGGCCGCCGAAGCCCGCCTCGGCATCGGCGACGATCGGGGCGAACCAGTCGCGGCTGGCGCCGCCCTCCATATGCTCGATCTGGTCGGCGCGCTGGAGCGTGGCGTTGATCCGGCGCGCGAGCTCGGGCCCGGCATTGGCCGGGTAGAGCGACTGGTCGGGGTACATTTGCCCCGCGGTGTTGGCGTCCGCCGCGACCTGCCAGCCCGAGAGATAGATCGCCTTCAATCCGGCGCGGACCATCTGCATCGCCTGGTTGCCCGAAAGCGCGCCGAGGGCGTTGATGTAATCCTCGCTCCGCAGCAGCTGCCACAGGCGGAGCGCGCCGCGGCGGGCGAGCGTGTGCTCGATGCCGACCGAGCCGCGCAGCCGCGCCACATCCTCGGGCGCATAGGGACGGGCGATGCCGTCGAAGCGGCCGGCGGGCGCTGGGATCAGGTCTTCGAAGCTGGTCGCCATCTGTCGTTTCCTTGACAATTCAGAGTGTGCAAACTCTGGATGGAGACAAAGTTTGCACCTTCCCAGCATTCTGACGCCGCCGCAGGGTGTTCCTGTCGCGTGGTGCTCGACTCAGGTTTGTGCTTCTGTAAAAATGTTTACAGTACGAATGCCCGACTCGGTAGAGAACGTCGCAGGAACATAGCGTGTAGGACATGGTCGAACGCAAGCTCTTCGCCGGGCATCCGGTCCGCCGTCTTCGCCGCCGCCTGGGGCTCACCCAGTCGGCGATGGCCGAGGCCTTGGGGGTCAGCCCCAGCTATCTCAACCTGGTCGAGCGCAACCAGCGACCGGTCTCGGCTGCACTGATGCTGCGGCTGGCCGAGGTTTATGACTTCGATCCGCGCCAGCTGGCGGCGGAGGAGCCGGGCGGCGGCGCCGAGGCGATCCGGCGGCGGCTGGCCGACCCGATCTTCGCCGATCTGGAGATCGACCGCCACCAGATGGAGGAATGGCTGGCCGGCGCGCCGGGCGGGGCCGAGGCATTTGCGCGCGCCTATGACCGGATCGGCGCCGGGCCCGACGCGCCCGATGCCGGGCCGGGCGATCCGGGACGCGAAGTGCGGCGCGAAATCGAGCGCTGGCGCAACCATTTCCCCGACCTCGACGCCGCCGCCGAAGCGCTGGCCGACGAGCTGCGCCAGGGCGCGGGCGACCTCTATGGCGCGATGGCCGAGCGGCTGCGCGTCAAGCACCAGCTATCGGTGCGCATCCTGCCTGCCGAAGTGATGCCGGGGCTGTTCAAGCGGCTCGACCTGCACGCGCGCCAGATCCAGCTCTCCGAGCTGCTCGAGCCGAGCGCGCGCACCATGGCGCTGGCCGAGCGGCTGGCAGTCGAGGCGGGCGCCGAAATCGACGCGTTGGTCCACGGCGCCGCGCTCGGCCGGGTCGCCGAGGGCCTCTATCGCCGCCATTTGACCGGCTATTTCGCCGCGGCGCTGATGATGCCCTATGCTCGATTCCTGCGCGCATGCGAGGCGAGCGGTTACGACGTCGAGCTGCTCCAGCGGCGCTTCGGCGCGAGCTTCGAGCAAGTCGCGCACCGGCTGACCACGCTCCAGCGCGTCGGCGCGCGCGGCCTGCCCTTCTTCATGCTGCGCGTCGACCGCGCGGGGCAGGTCTCGAAGCGCTATGCCGGCGCGAGCGGATCGCCGATGGCGGAGGGCGGCGTGTGCCCGCTGTGGAACGGGCTCGAGGCCTTCGCCCGCCCCGACGAGCTGCTCGTCCAGCTGGTGGAGCTGGAGGATGACAGCCGCTGGCTCACCCTGGCGCGCTGTACCGGGCGGCACGGGATGCAGGTGGCGGGCGTGCGCGCGCGCTTCGCCGTGGCGCTGGGGCTGGCGGCGAGCGAGGCAGGCACGCTGGCGGCTGCGCGCGGCATCGATCTGGGCGGACCGGCGGTGCCGATCGGCTTGGGTTGCCGTGCCTGCACGCGACCCGACTGCCCCCAGCGCTCGGCACCGCCGGCCGGGCGCAGGATGGTGGCGAGCGAGCGCGAGCGCGGCGTGTCGCCGATCGGCTTTGCCGGCGATTGACGCGGACGGGCGATACTTGTACCGATCGGTACATCTTGAACCGCATCGAGGATGCCATGTCCCGACCTCCGCTGCCGCCCTTCACTGCAGAAACCGCAGCGCTGAAGGCGCGCATGGCCGAGGACGCATGGAACAGCCGCGATCCCGAAAAGGTCGCGCTGGCCTATACGCCCGACAGCGTCTGGCGGAATCGCGGCGAGTTCCTGACCGGGCGCGAGGCGATCGCTGCATTTCTGGCGCGCAAATGGATGCGCGAGCTGGACTATCGGCTGGCCAAGCAGGTCTGGGCGCACGCGGGCAACCGCATTGCGGTGCGCTTCGCCTATGAATGGCGCGACGACAGCGGCAACTGGTTCCGCTCCTATGGCAACGAGAATTGGGAATTCGACGCGGACGGGCTGATGGCGCGGCGGATCGCCTCGATCAACGATCGCCCGATCGCCGAAGCCGAGCGCCTGTTCCACTGGCCGCTCGGCCGCCGCCCGGACGACCATCCCTCGCTCGACGATCTCGCGCTTTGAGCAAGGGCCGCACGCTCACCGAACGCAGCGAAGCGCTTCCGGCGCTGGCCGAGGTGTTCCGCGAGCATGGCTTCGAGGGCACGAGCCTGTCGCTGATCTCCACGGCGACCGGGCTGGGCAAGGGCAGCCTCTACAATTTCTTCCCCGGCGGGAAGGAAGAGATGATGCGCGCCGTGCTCGCCGATATCGACGCCTGGTTCGACGCCGCGATCTTCGCCCCGCTGGAGCAGGCGCCCGACCCGGCCGCGGCGATCGCGGCGATGATGCGCGAGGTGGAGGCCTATTTCAGATCGGGGCAGCGCGTGTGCCTGGTCGGCTGGCTGGGGCTGGGCGCGTCGCGCGATCCCTTCGGCGAGCCGGTGAAGGCCTATTTCGCGCGCTGGATCGCGGCGCTGGCAGCGTGCCTGCAGGGCGGTGGCGTGGCGGAGTCCGAAGCGACGCGGCTCGCCGAGCAGGCAGTGGCCGGCATCCAGGGCGCGATCGTGCTGTCGCGGGCGCTGGGCGACGACGGCGCCTTCGTACGACTCCTGCGCGATCACGAGACGCGCCTCACCGGGGCAGTGACGGGGCGTCGCTGAGCGCGGCCGCGGGGTCCGCTACTTCCCCGCCGCGGCACGCACCTCCGCGCGCAGGTGAAGGCAATAGGCCAGCGTCGCGATCACGCCCAATGCTACGGCGCCGGTGCCGAATATGAGCGCCACGGAGATCGGCGCGAAGATCCAGAAGCCGGTGTAGATCAGGCCGCTGATCACCGTCGACCAGCCGGCGAACCGCGTGAGACGCCTTGCGATGGCGGTAGGCGCCACGATCTTGGGCGCCCGATTGCCGATGTCGGCGAGCATGATTCCGTTTATGCCGAGGACCAGCCGGAGCACGGTATCCTGATCGATATAGCCCGCCTGTCGCGCGAAGGTCGCGCCCAGTGCCAGCAGGATGATGGAGCCGGCCCAGAAGAGGCCGCGAGCGAGTCCTTCGGTCGTGTTGCTCATCGCTGGATCTCCTTCCTGGCCGCGGGCGCCTCCGCGCCGAGGCCGAACGAATGCGCAAAGCCCAGCAGCGCCTCTTCGAGCACCGAGAGCTTGAGATGGTAGAGCACCGACTTGCCGGCCTTCTCGGCATGGACGAGGTCGGCTTCCCTGAGCACGGCGAAATGCGCCGACATGGTGGGCTTGGAGACGTCGAAATGCGCGCAGAGCTCGCCGGCGCTCATCGGCCCGTTCCGCAGCAGCTGCAGCACGCGGCGGCGAGTGGGATCAGAAAGCGCCTTGAACACCTGCGTCATGATTTCATAATTAGCTAATTATCGAATCGTGTCAAGCGACGATGGTGCCGCCCGCTCCCTAAGGATGGCGGGCGGCACCGGGCGTCAGGCGGTTTCCGCCACGCAACCGCGCAGCTCGCGCGCCGCTGCGACCATTGCATGAATCGCTGCTTTCACTTCCCCCCACCTCCGCGTCTTGAGCCCGCAATCGGGGTTCACCCACAGCTGCTCGGGGGCGAGATGCGCCTGGGCGAGCTGCATCAGCGCCACCATCTCCTCGACCGAGGGCACGCGCGGAGCGTGGATATCGTACACGCCCGGGCCGATCGCACTCGGATAGCGATATGCGGCGAAGCCCTGGAGCAGTTCCATCTGCGAGCGCGCGGTCTCGATCGAGATCACGTCGGTGTCCATCGCGCCGATCGCCGGCAGGATGTCGTTGAACTCCGAATAGCACATGTGGGTGTGGATCTGCGTCGCATCGCCCACGCCGGAGGCGGCGAGGCGGAACGCGTCGACGGCCCAGTCGAGATAGGCCTGCCAGTCGCGCTTGCGTAACGGGAGTCCCTCGCGGAGCGCCGCCTCGTCGATCTGGATCGCCTTGCAGCCGGCCTTCTCCAGATCGGTCACTTCGTCGCGGATCGCCAGCGCGATCTGGCGGCAGGATGCCGAGCGCGGCTGGTCGTCGCGCACGAAGCTCCAGTTGAGGATCGTCACCGGCCCGGTGAGCATGCCCTTCACCGGCCTGTCGGTGAGCGACTGGGCGTAGCGCCACCACTCGACGGTCATCGGCGCGGGGCGCGAGACGTCGCCGTAGAGGATCGGCGGGCGCACGCAGCGCGAGCCATAGGACTGGACCCAGCCGTTCACCGTGAAGGCGAAGCCGGCGAGCTGCTCGCCGAAATACTGGACCATGTCGTTGCGCTCGAACTCGCCGTGGACGAGCATGTCGAGCCCGGCTTCCTCCTGCCAGCGGATCGCGCGTTCGGTCTCCTCGCGCAGGAACTGCTGGTACGCCGCATCGTCGAGATTGCCGCGGTTGTGCTCGGCGCGGGCGTGGCGGACTTCGGCGGTCTGCGGGAAGGAGCCGATCGTGGTGGTGGGGAAAGGCGGCAGGCCGAGCACTTCCGCCTGCAGCTTCGCGCGCTCGGCATAGGGGGAGTTACGCTCGCGCATCGCGGGCGTGACCGAGGCGATGCGCGCCTGGACCAGCGGATCATGGATGCGCGGCGATATCTTGCGCGCGGCCGCGGCCACGGCGGAAGCGCGCAGCTTGGCGGCGACGCTGTGGCGGCCGTGGTTAAGCGCATCGCGGAGCGTGGCGAGCTCATCGATCTTCTGCACGGCGAAGGCGAGCCACTGAGTGATCTCGGCATCGAGCTTGCTCTCCAGCGCCAGGTCGACGGGCACATGGAGCAGCGAGCAGGAGGGGGCGAGGACGAGGTCGCGTGTTGCGGCGACGGGCTCGAGCCGGTCGAGCAAGGCCTCCAGGTCGGCGCGCCAGATATTGCGGCCGTCGATCACCCCCAGCGAGAGCAGCATCCCCCTGGGCACCGCGACGAGCAGCTTGTCGAGCTGGTCGGGGCCGCGGACGAGATCGACGTGCAGCCCGGCGACGGGCAGGTTCGCCGCCAGCGGCAGATTATTCTCGAGCCCGCCGAAATAGGTGGCGAGCATGATCTTCACGCCCAGCCGCGGCAGCTTGGCATAGGCGCGGGTGATCGCACTGCGCTGGCGATCGCTGAGGTCGAGCGCGAGCACCGGCTCGTCGATCTGCACCCATTCGGCACCGGCATGGGCAAGCTGCGTGAGCAGCGCCGAATAGAGGCCGAGCACGTCGTCGAGGAAGTCGAAGGGATCGACGCCGCGGCCCTTGGCCAGGCTCAGCCAGGTGATCGGCCCGAGCAGCACCGGCCGCGTGTCATAGCCGAGCGCCCGCGCCTCGCGATATTCGTCGACGACCTTGGCGGACGAGAGCGAAAGCTTCTGCCCCGCGACCAGCTCGGGCACCATGTAATGGTAGTTGGTGTCGAACCATTTGGTCATTTCCTGCGCGGTGTGGCCATGGCCGTGCGCGCAGCCCGGCGTCTCGCCGGTGGTCCCACGCGCCATCGCGAAATAGGTGCCCAGGTCGGCAGTGCCGGGCGCGACGCCGTAGCGCTCGGGCACGGCGCCGAGCATCAGGCTGGTGTCGAGCACGTGATCGTAGAGCGAGAAGTCGTTGCTCGGCAGCCAGTCGGCGCCGAGCGCGGACTGGCGCGCCCAGGCGGCGGCGCGCAGCCCGGCGGCGGCTTCGAGCAGTTCCTCTTCGGAAGACTTGCCGCTCCAGAATTTCTCGAGCGCGAACTTCAGCTCGCGCCGCGGACCGATCCGCGGGAAACCGAGCGTGGCAACAGTGACGGTCATGGTCTTCATACCCCGATGAAGGACGGGGCGAGACTGGACACGGGCACGCGCGGACGGTTGCCCGGCCACGGCATGTCAGCGACCAGACCGGGCACCCCGCCGGTGGACGTTATCGCGTCGGAGGCAGGTCTCCTGGCTCACGGGTCAGCGCGGACGATCCGTCTTCCCAAGGGGCGAGCCCCTCAGTGACATGGTGGATCGCCGCTCGCCGCTTACAGTTGCGGGGGCAGCGCCGGTCTCGCACCGGCTTCCCGTCTTAGCTCCCGCACGGACTGGACCGGCGGGAGAACCTCGACTCGCTTAGCATCCGCCCGCCGGGTCGGCGCGTCAAGGGTGATATAAAGATTTCTTTATATCGTGCTTCGGAATGGGGGAGGATCCGTCCGCCGCCCGCGCTTCACCCACAAGCGTGGATCGCCAGCGGCGGCGCAGCGCGGCGGGGTCTTGCGGGATGCGCTCGTCGAGGAAGTCGGCGGCGGCGATGCGATCGAGGCGGAAGCTGCGGAAGTCCTCGCGAAGCTCGCACCAGGCGATGAGGACGCGCGCGGCGTCGTGATAGCCGATCACCAGCGGCCAGACCTTGCGCTCGCTCCTGCGACCGGCTTCGTCGCAGTAGCGGAGCGCTAGTTTGCGCGCGCTGCGGATCGCGGTGCGAAGGGCAGCGGCGTCGACCGTGTCGGTGGGCGCGTTCCAGGCGGGTGGAGTGCCGGCGGCGGGATCGTCGAGGAAGGCGCGCATATCCTCGGGCAACACGCTCGCGATCTTGGCGAGCACGTCGCGGGCGGCGCGGGCGAGCGCGGGATCGGCATGGCCCGCCACCCATTGCGCGCCCAGCGCGACGGCGTCGATCTCGTCGGTGGTGAGCATCAGCGGCGGCAAGTCGAAGCCGCGATCGAGGACATAGCCGATCCCCGCCTCGCCGCGGACCGGCACACGCTGGCCGATCAGCGCCGCGATGTCGCGATAGACCGAGCGCTTCGAGGTCTCGAGCTCCTCGGCAATCGCCTCGGCGGTGACCGGGCGGCTGCTGCGGCGCAGGATCTGGACGATCTGGAAGAGGCGGTCGGCCTTTCGCATGTGGCACCTTCTACTGCCATGCTGCTGCCAGCACGCTGTCAGCAGTGTGGCAGTATGTCGAGTCTCGACAGAGATGAGGGAGATCGACGATGCTCAAGACCTATCATGGCAGCTGCCACTGCGGCGCGGTGCGCTTCGCGGCCGACATCGACCTGGAGGCGGGGACGGGCCGATGCAATTGCTCGATCTGCACCAAACGGCGCAACTGGGGCGCGCTGATCAAGCCCGACGCCTTCCGGCTGCTGCAGGGCGAGGCGGCGCTGAGCGACTATTCCTTCGCGACCGGCCAGGGGAACCACCGATTCTGCGCAACCTGCGGCTGCGCACCGTTCAGCACGGGCGACGTGGCCGAGATCGGCGGGGCGTTCGTGTCGGTGCAGCTGGGATCGCTCGACGACGCGACCGACGCCGAGTTGGCGGCGGCGCCGGTGCGTTATTCGAACGGGCGCGACAATCTCTGGTGGGAGACCCCGGCCGAGACGCGGCACCTTTGAAGTGTTGTGAGCGGGGATCACCGCGCCTGCGGTGCGCCCCCTCCACCGCGCTGGCGCGCTCCCTCTCCCCGAGCGAGCTCGGGGAGGATCTGGATTTCAGCGCGCGATGCCGCCTGCGGCGAGAACGGCCAGCGTCACCAGCTCGCTGGCGGTGCTGGTCATCGGGGCGATCTGGACCGGCTTCTCCATGCCGATCAGCATCGGGCCGATCGTGGAGTCGCCGCCCAGCTCGCGCAGCAGCTTGGCCGAGATGTTGGCCGACTGGAGCCCCGGCATGATCAGCACGTTCGCCGGGCCCGAGAGGCGCGCGAAGGGATAGTTGCTGATCTGGCGCGGGTTGAGCGCGACGTCGGGCGACATCTCGCCTTCATATTCGAATTCGGCGCCCTGCTCGTCGAGCAGCTTGATCGCGCCGCGGACGTTGTCGAGCCAGCGGCCCTCGGGATTGCCGAAGTTCGAATAGCTGAGGAAGGCGACGCGCGGCTCCTGGCCCATGCGGCGCGCGACCTGCGCAGTGCCCTCGGCGATCATCGCCAGCTCCTCGGCGGTCGGGCGCTCGTTCACCGTCGTGTCGGCGATGAACACGGTGTGCGACTGGCCGACGAGGACATGGATGCCGAAGGGGATGCGGCCCGGGACCGGATCGATCACGCGCTTCACCTGACGCATCGTCTCGGCCCAGGTGCGCGTGACGCCGGTGATCATGGCATCGGCCTGGCCTAGCTGGAGCAGCAGCGAGCCGAAGATGTTGCGGTCGCGGTTGACGATCCGCTCGACGTCGCGGCGCAGATAGCCGCGGCGCTGCAGGCGCTTGTAGAGGAACTCGACCATCTCGGGCACCAGCGGCGAATTGACGCTGTTGTGGAGCTCGAACTCCTCGGGATTGGCGCCGAGCGCGCGGAGCCGGTCGAGCACGGACTCGCGGCCGACCAGCACCGGCGTGCCGTAACCACCTTCCTTGAAGGCGATCGCGGCACGCAGCACCACTTCCTCCTCGCCCTCGGCGAAGATCACGCGCTTGGGGTGCGCGCGGGCGCCCTCATAGGCGAGGCTAAGCACCGAAGTGGTGGGGTTGAGGCGTGCGCGGAGCGACTGGCGATAGGCCGCCATGTCGACGATCGGCTTGGTCGCGACGCCCGAATCCATCGCGGCCTGGGCGACGGCGACGGGGACGATCTCCATCAGCCGCGGATCGAAGGGCGCGGGAATGATGTAATCGGGGCCGAAGCTGTGGTGCACGCCGTACGCCAGCGCCACTTCCTCGGGCACCTGCTGGCGGGCGAGCTCGGCGAGCGCGCGGGCGGCGGCGATCTTCATCGCGTCGTTGATCGTCGTCGCGCGGACGTCGAGCGCGCCGCGGAAGATGAAGGGGAAGCCGAGCACGTTGTTGACCTGGTTCGGATAGTCCGAACGGCCGGTGGCGATGATCGCATCGGGGCGCGCGGCCTTGGCGACCGGCACCGGGATCTCGGGATCGGGGTTCGACATGGCGAAGACGATCGGCTTGGGCGCCATCGTCTTGAGCAGCTCGGGCGGAAGCGAATTGGCCGAGGCGAGGCCGAGGAACACGTCCGCGCCGTCGAGCGCGTCGGCGAGCGTGCGCTTGTCGGTGGCGACGGCGTGCGCCGACTTCCACTGGTTCATCCCCTCTTCGCGACCCTGGTAGATCACGCCCTGGAGATCGAGCATCAGCAGATTGTCGTGCGGCAGCCCCATCGCCTTGATGAGCTCGGCACAGGCGATCGCGGCGGCGCCGGCACCCAGCATCACCACCTTGGTGTGGCGGATGTCGCGGCCGGTGAGGTGGAGCGCGTTGATCAGGCCCGCGGCGGCGATGATCGCAGTGCCATGCTGGTCGTCATGGAACACCGGGATGTTCATGCGCTCGCGCAGGGTCTGCTCGATCACGAAACATTCGGGGGACTTGATGTCCTCGAGGTTGATGCCGCCGAAGCTCGGCTCCATCAGCTCGACCGCGTCGATGAAGCGGTTCACGTCCTCGGTCTTCAATTCGATGTCGATCGAATCGACGTCCGCAAAGCGCTTGAAGAGGACTGCCTTGCCTTCCATCACGGGCTTGGACGCGAGCGCGCCGAGGTTGCCGAGGCCGAGGATCGCAGTGCCGTTGGAGATGACGGCGACGAGATTGCCCTTGGCGGTATAGTCATAGGCCGTCGCCGGATCGTCGGCGATCGCGCGGACCGGCACAGCCACGCCCGGCGAATAGGCGAGCGCGAGGTCGCGCTGCGTCGCCATCGGCTTGGACGCGATGATCTCGATTTTGCCCGGCCGGCCCTCGGAATGGTAAAGTAGCGCCTCGCGCTCCGAGAACTGGACGTTCGATTCCTCTGCCATGCATCTCTCCCTGAGAACGTCCTTTAGGAGCGGCATCCGGGGGCCGCAACACAGTGATTGGGAAAAATGATAGCGCTACCATCACCGTAGTGCGCGCGGAACGGACTTGTCCCCAGGAAATAGGCGCCGCGGGTGTTGATCGTCGGGCCGGTTCGGCTACGTCGTGGGCGCATGGCGACCGCCCCTACCCCGATGATGGCCCAATATCTCGCGCTCAAGGCCGAGGCCGGGGATTGCCTGCTCTTCTATCGCATGGGCGACTTCTTCGAGCTGTTCTTCGACGACGCCAAGATCGCCAGCGCCTGCCTGGACATCGCCCTGACCGCGCGCGGCGAGCATGACGGCGAGAAGATCCCGATGTGCGGCGTGCCGGTGCACGCGATGGAGGCCTATCTCGCGCGGCTGATCAAGGCGGGGCACCGTGTCGCCATCGCCGAGCAGACCGAGACACCCGAACAGGCCAAGAAGCGCATGGGCTCCAAGGCGCTTGTCGCGCGCGCGATCATCCGCGTGGTGACCGCCGGCACGCTGACCGAGGAGGCGCTGCTCGACAGCCGCTCGGCGAACTGGTGCGTGGGCGTGGGCGAAGCGGGGGGGCAGGTGGCGATCGCCTGCGCCGACATCTCGACCGGGCGGTTCGAGATCGTCGAGAGCGATGCCGAGCGGCTCTCGGCCGAAATCGCACGGCTCAATCCGGCCGAGACGATCGTTGGCGAAGGATCGAGCTTCGCCGAGTTGGCGACGGCGATCCGACCGAAGGTCGATTTCGAGAGCGCTGCCGGCGAGGCGCGGCTGAAGCGGCTGTTCGGGGTGGCGACGCTCGACGGCTTCGGCACCTTCTCGCGCGCTGCGCTGGCGGCGGCGGGCGGGCTGGTCGCCTATCTCGACCATACCGCCAAGGGATCGCTCCCCTTCCTGCGCCCGCCGCGGGTGAGCCGCACCGATGCGACCATGGCGATCGACGCCGCGACGCGCGAAAGCCTGGAGCTGACGCTGAGCGCCGCGGGCACGCGCAAGGGCAGCCTGCTCGACGCGGTCGACCGGACGGTCACCGGCGCGGGCGCGCGGCTGCTGGGCGCCGACATCGCCGCGCCGCTGATGGACCGCGCGTCGATCGAGGCGCGGCTCGACCTGGTCCAGCGCTTCCACGACGATTCGGGGCTGCGCGACATGGTGCGCGGCAGCCTGCGGGCGCTGCCCGACATTGGCCGCGCGCTGGGGCGGATCGCGGCGGGGCGCGGTAGCCCGCGCGACCTGGGGCAGCTTCGCGACGGGCTCGACGGCGCGTGGCGGCTGGGCGAGCGGTTGGGCGCGCTCTCCGACGTGCCGCCGCTGCTCGCCGAGCTGATCCCGCAGATGCGCGGGCACGGCGCGCTGATCGATCTGCTCTCGCGCGCTCTCGTCCCCGAACCGCCGATCGACGCCGCGAACGGGGGATACATCGCCGAGGGCTATGACGCCGCGCTCGACGAGCTGCGCGACGCGGGCGCGGGCGGGCGGCGCGCGATCGCTGCACTGGAGGCCGAGTATCGCCAGCGCACCGGGATCTCGGCGCTCAAGATCCGGCACAATGGCGTGCTCGGCTATCATATCGAAGTGCCGGCGCGCGCCGCGGACGCGCTGATGAAGCAGGATTCGGGCTTCACGCATCGCCAGACGCTCGCCGGCGTAGTGCGCTTCAATGCACCCGAGCTGCACGAAGTCGCGGTCAAGGTGACTCAGGCCGGGGCGCATGCGCTCGCCGCCGAAGCCGCGCATCTCGAGGAGCTGACCACGCGCGCGCTCGAACGGCGCGAGACAGTGGCGGCGACCGCCGATGCGCTGGCGCGGATCGACGTGGCGGCGGGACTCGCGGAGCGCGCCGCGGAGGGCGGCTGGGCGCGGCCGGCGCTGGTCGAACATGCCTGTTTCGAGATCGAGGGCGGGCGGCATCCGGTGGTCGAGGATGCCGTGGCCCGGGCGGGCGGGCGCTTCGTCGCCAATGACTGCACGCTCTCCGAAAGCTCGCGGTTGTGGCTGGTCACCGGGCCGAACATGGGCGGCAAGTCGACCTTCCTGCGGCAGAACGCGCTGATCGCCGTGCTGGCGCAGGCGGGGAGCTACGTACCCGCTACCGCCGCGACTTTGGGGCTGGTCGACCGGCTGTTCAGCCGCGTCGGCGCGTCGGACAATCTCGCGCGCGGCCGATCGACCTTCATGGTCGAGATGGTCGAGACCGCGGCGATCCTGGCACAGGCGACGCCGCGCAGCTTCGTGATTCTCGACGAGGTCGGGCGCGGCACCTCGACTTATGACGGGCTCGCGATCGCCTGGGCGGTGGTCGAGGCGATCCACGAGGACAATCGCTGCCGCTGCCTGTTCGCGACGCACTATCACGAGCTGACCCGGCTGGCCGAGCGCTGCGACGCGCTGACGCTCCACCACGTCCGCGCGCGCGAGTGGAAGGGCGACCTGGTGCTCCTCCACGAAGTCGCGGAAGGGCCGGCCGATCGCAGCTACGGCATCGCGGTAGCGCGGCTGGCGGGCATGCCGCCGATCACGATAAAGCGCGCCAAGGCCGTGCTCGACAAGCTCGAGGCCGGGCGCGAGAAGACCGGCGGGCTGGCCGCCGGGCTCGACGACTTGCCGCTCTTCGCCGCCGCCGCGGAGCAGGAGGAAGAGGCGATCGACGCGCTGCGGGCCGAGCTGGAAGGCCTCGATATCGATGCGCTGAGCCCGCGCGATGCGCTCGACACGCTCTATCGGCTCAAGGAACTGGCGAGGGACGCAGGATGACCACCGCCGAGCTGGCCGACCTGTTCGTGACCACGCTGCTCCGCGAGCTGGGCGGCAACCGCCGGCGTTGGCGGGGCGTGCTGGGCGAGGCGCGGCTCTACAGCGAGGACACGCATCCGCACTGCAACTGGAGCTTCACGCCGCACGGGACCGCGGCGGAGAATGCCGCGGTCGAGCGCGTCGCCGACCGGCTGCGCGGCCAGCATCCGATCGTGCGCGACTAGCGCCGGGCCTCGGTCGCCATGCGGACCGCGAGGCCCGCGAGGACCGTGCCCATCAGCCAGCGCTGGAGCTGCGCCCAGCCGGGCCGCTCGGCGAGGAAGCGCGCCACCGAGGCCGCGGAGACGACGATCAGCGCGTTGACCGCCATGCTGACCGCGATCTGCGTGCCGCCGAGCGCGAGCGACTGGGCGAGCACGCTTCCCTGCGCCGGATCGATGAACTGCGGCAGCAGCGAGAGGTACATGACGGCGATCTTGGGATTGAGCAGGTTGGTGAGCAGCCCCATCAGGAACAGTCGGCGCGGACCGTCGACGGGCAGGGTGCGGACCTCGAACGGCGAATGCCCGCCGGGCCGCACCGCGCGCCACGCCAGCCACAGCAGATAGGCGGCGCCGGCGAGGCGGATCGCGTCATAGGCGAGCGGCACCGCGAGCAGCAGCGCAGTCACGCCGAGCGCGGCGCAGACCATATAGAAGAGGAAGCCCGCCAGCACGCCGGCGAGCGATACCAGCCCCGCGGCGCGGCCCTGGCAGATCGAGCGCGAGACGAGGTAGACCATGTTGGGCCCAGGGGTGAGGACCATCCCCAGCGACACCAAGGCGAAGGCGAGAAGGTTGCTCGAATGCGGCATGGGCTTTCTCCCGTTTCGGTGAAGCCCAGACGCGCGGCGCTCAAGCCCGCGCTCCCCGATGGTGCCCCATCTTCAGCGTCAGTCACGCGAGCGGAACGATGTTACGGCCGACGCCTTCAAAATGAAAGAGGCCGCCGGGGCCCATCAGGGCACCCGGCGACCTCCGACATGGTCAGCGGCCGGAAGCTCCAGCCCGGGAGACCATGCGGGCCGCATTTGCCGGAGGCTGCAAGCGTTGATTGGAGGAGGATACCTCCCGCTTGCGAACGGACGGAGGGCTTCCGTCCGCGCCTTCAGCTCAGCGGCGCGTCTCCCGAACGAACTGAACCGACCTCACTGCTGAACCATGAGACATCGGATCACCTCCTTTCGCTTGTTGAAGAGCCGTGTGCCTTCAAGGCACGGGCGAATCTTGAATCAGTGCGAGTCGCAGAACAAGTCTTGTTTTGCAGCGAAGATGGTGCGATTCTCAGAGTTCTGTGGTTCGCGGCACGTGCGTCGCTACACGACTCAGCCCCGGCAATCCTCGATCACGCGCAGCGTCTCGGCCCAGGCCGGCACGACCAAGGTCGGCATTCCGCCTCCCTCCACTACGAACCGCCCGCGGCTGTAGCCGATCGCATCGAGCAGCGTGTCGCGCGCGCCGAGATCGGCGACGAGGCTGGCACCCGACGGCTGGAGCTGGAGCGTGCGGGCCATGCTGGTGGTGCGGACGTTGACGTTGACCGGCGCGGGCGGGACGGCGACGGCGCGGCGCGAGAATTGCACGCGGCCGCGGGCGCGGTCGCAGCGCAGCGACAGCTCGCCGCCGGCGAATTCGGCGATCGTGCCGCCTGCGTCGTGGCGCCAGGTCCAGGTGCCGGGAGTCAGCGGCCAGTCGCGCCAGTCGGCGGAGGTGGGTGGCGCGGGCCTGGGCGCGGGCGGCGGCGCTGGCGCAGGCGCCGGAACGGGGGGAGCAGGCCGCGACGGAATCACGGCTTCGGAGCAGCCGGCGAGCGCGAACAGCGCGGCGGCGGAGACGGACAGGCGGCGCATTCCGAGCCTTATGGGCGAAGTGCCCGGGCGGCTCAACCGCCCTCAGGCAGCCGCGCGACGATCGGCGAGGCGCTCATAGTGGGGATGGAGCTCGGCCTCTTCGGCAGTGATGCGGCGCTTGATCTCGATCACCAGCTCGGCGGTGTCGCTGCGGAAGACTTCCCATTCGCGCGCGATTCGGGCGATCGGCCAGGCGGCGACATAGCCGGCGAAGCGGCGGGCGAGCGCGTCGTGATCGGCACGGAAGCGCCCGGCCACGGCGATCGCCGGGTCGTCGCCCGACGCGAAGAGCAGGGCATAGACCTCGCGCTCCTCGTGCGCGCAATGATCGACCAGCGCCTGGGCCATGCCCCAGCGCAGCGCAGTCACCGCAGCGGGATCGGCGACGGGCGAGCCGACGATCCTGAGCAGCTGCGCCGCCCGCGCCTCAAGCGCGCGATGCTCTTCGCAGATGGCCTTGATCGACGACAATAGGATCTCCCCCGTGCCGCCCCGCCAAAGCACCCCTGCCCCCGCGCTACCATTCCGTAATGACCGCAGGGGCGCGATTTACGCTACGGAATCCTGCACCTTTGCTCAACGCCGGCGCGGGCCGCCCATCCGGGTCTTCTGCGTCTTGCCGTAGCGCGTCTTGCGCGTGCCGGGCTTGCCTTCGTTCGAGCGGCCCATGATCGGCGCCCTGTGCTCGTCGGCCGGCAGACCGAGCTCCTCGGCCTCGAGCGCGCGGATCTCGTCGCGGAGGCGACCGGCTTCCTCGAACTCGAGGTTGGCGGCGGCGTCGCGCATCTTCTTCTCGAGCTCCTCGATGTACGCGCGCAGATTGTGGCCGACCATGTGCGGCCGGTCCTCGTCGATCTCGACGGTGACCTGATCCTTCGATGCGACATGCGCGATGATGTCGCCGATGTTCTTCTTGACCGTCTCGGGCGTGATTCCGTGCTCGAGATTATACTGCTGCTGCTTCTCGCGGCGGCGATTGGTCTCGGCGAGCGCGCGCTCCATGCTGCCGGTCATGCGATCGGCATAGAGGATCACCCGCCCCTCGACGTTGCGCGCGGCGCGGCCGATGGTCTGGATCAGCGATGTCTCGGAGCGCAGGAAGCCTTCCTTGTCGGCATCGAGGATCGCGACGAGGCCGCATTCGGGAATGTCGAGCCCCTCGCGCAGCAGGTTGATGCCTACCAGCACGTCATACACGCCCAGCCGCAGGTCGCGGATCAGCTCGATGCGCTCGAGCGTCTCGGTGTCCGAATGCATGTAGCGGACCTTGACCCCCGCCTCGTGCATATACTCGGTCAGATCCTCGGCCATACGCTTGGTCAGGGTAGTGACGAGGGTGCGATAGCCCTTGGCGGTAGTGGCCTTGCACTCCTGGATCAGGTCCTGGACCTGCTCCTCGACCGGCTTGATCTCGACCGGCGGGTCGATCAGGCCAGTGGGGCGGATCACCTGCTCGACGAAGACGCCGCCGGTCTGCTCCATCTCCCAATCGCCGGGCGTCGCCGAGACATAGACGGTCTGCGGGCGCATCGCGTCCCATTCGTTGAAGCGAAGCGGACGGTTGTCGATCGCCGATGGCAGGCGAAAGCCATATTCGGCGAGGGTGATCTTCCGCTTGTGGTCACCGCGCGACATGCCGTTGATCTGGCCGATCGTCTGGTGGCTCTCGTCGACGAAGAGCAATGCGTTCTCGGGCAGATATTCGAACAAGGTGGGCGGCGGCTCGCCGGGCAGCCGCCCGGTCAGGAAGCGGCTGTAATTCTCGATGCCCGCGCACGAGCCGGTGGCGGCGATCATCTCGAGGTCGAAATTGGTGCGCTGCTCGAGCCGCTGGTGCTCGAGCAATTTTCCCTCGGCTTCCAGCTCCTTCAACCGCTCGGCGAGCTCGTGGCGGATGCCCTCCATCGCCTGCTTCATCGTCGGGCCCGGCGTGACATAGTGCGAATTGGCGAAGACCCGGACATAGTCGAGGCTCGCTACCTTGCCGCCGGTGAGCGGATCGAACTCGGTGATCTCCTCGATCTCGTCGCCGAAGAAGGAGACGCGCCAGGCGCTGTCCTCATAGTGCGAGGGGAAGATCTCGAGGCTGTCGCCGCGGACGCGGAAGGCGCCGCGGGTGAAGGCGGCGTCGTTGCGCTTGTACTGGAGCGCGACGAGCTTGCGGATGATCTCGCGCTGGTCGACGACCTGACCCTTCTTGAGGTCGAAGATCATCGCCGAATAGGTCTCGACCGAGCCGATGCCGTAGAGGCACGAGACCGAGGCGACGATGACGACGTCGTCGCGCTCGAGCAGCGCACGGGTGGCCGAGTGGCGCATCCGGTCGATCGCCTCGTTCACCGAGCTTTCCTTCTCGATGTAGGTGTCCGAGCGGGGGACGTACGCCTCGGGCTGGTAATAGTCGTAATAGCTGACGAAATATTCGACCGCGTTCTCGGGGAAGAAGCTCTTGAACTCGCCGTAGAGCTGGGCGGCGAGGATCTTGTTGGGCGCGAGGATCAGCGCGGGGCGCTGCAGCTCCTCGATCACCTTGGCCATGGTATAGGTCTTGCCCGAGCCGGTGACGCCTAGCAGCACTTGGTCGCGCTCGCCGGCCTGCGCCTGCTCGACCAGCTCGGGGATGGCGAAGCGCTGGTCGCCCGAAGGCTGATAATCCGAGACGAGCTTGAATCGCTTGCCGCCTTCGCTCTTCTCAGGGCGCTGCGGGCGATGTGGGACGAACGCGGGTCCGGTCTCGGGCTCGGCGAGGCTGGTGCGAATCTGGATCGGCATGGCTCGGATATGGGGCCTCTACGTACAGACGCAAACCGATGCGGCGCGGGCGGAAGTAGACACGGCGGAAGTTGACAAAGTGGACACCCTCCCCCGGGTTCCCACGATCATCGATTCAGCCGCAATGCGCTGGCAGGCGACGGATCGGCGACGGGCCGAGCGCCATCGCGCGCCGGTTGGATGGCGTCGGGGCTATCGGAACCGATTCGCGCAAAGGCGGCTCCGGGATGTCGAATCCCGATTGCCTCTCCGTGCGCGGCGTCCCGGGCTGGAGCTCCACCGTCCAAACCCGCGCCACCGGCGGCGCGGACGCTGCAGCCGGCGACAGCGCGGCGACCAGCAGGATCATCGCCGCCACCATGACCGCGCCGAGGCGTTGCACGAGCGAGTGGAATCGGAACATATGACGAACATAACATTCTCTCGGGCTGTAAGACAGCGGGAAGAATCGCGTGGTTCCAATGAGATGCTGGCTCTTGCCGCTTTCGGAGGAAGCCTACGTGCTTTCTCCCCCTCCGTCGCGCTTCGCGCGCCACCTCCCTTGGCGGGGGAGGATCAGCCAGGCCCACGGCTTCGCCTATGTTCCAACCTCCGCATTGCCAAACGGGGTCATTTGGGGTGAGGAACGATCGAGAGACATTCCGAGGGGTTTTCCACGCATGCGCGCCGTTATCGCTTTGGCACTGATCCTTCCCGCGCTTTCCGCCTGCCAGTCCGCCGAGGAGAAGCGCGCGGCCGAGACGGGGG
Source organism: Sphingomonas sp. (assembly GCF_017744835.1). Taxonomy (GTDB): domain Bacteria; phylum Pseudomonadota; class Alphaproteobacteria; order Sphingomonadales; family Sphingomonadaceae; genus Sphingomonas. The sequence continues at coordinate 199,219 of NZ_JAGIAM010000006.1, read as the reverse complement.
AGATCCAGGTGAGCGACGCCACTTCGGCCCAAGTCTCGAAGCTGATGAAGGCGGCGCAGGCCAAGCGGACGATGAAGCCCGGCGAGTGGCGGCTCGAGCTGCACGTGCTTTCGGCGGACACGGGCAGCGGCCCGCTGGCGGCGGACGACCCCAAGATGGTGCAGCTCAAGGGCCAGGAGCGCAGCACGACCGCCTGCCGCGGCGCGAAGGACCTCAAGGCGATCGACCTCGAGCAGCTCGAAAAGGTCGCGGGCGAATGCCGCTTCCCGCGCTATTCGCTGGTCGGCGGCCAGCTCGACGCCGAGATCGAGTGCAAGCAGCCGAACGGCGCGGCGATGCACATTACCGCGCACGGGACCACCGCGAACGACCGCTTCGACGTGACGCTCGACCAGCGCAGCGGCACCGCGGGGCAGCCGGGCTATCTGGCGCTGCAGCTTCGCGCCCAGGGCACGCGGCTGGGCGAGTGCAAGGGCTGACGCGCCCGGCGCGAAGCCCAAACAAAAAAGGCCGGGCAGCGCGCCCGGCCTTTTTGCTTTTGAGGAGCTACCCGCCTCAGTTGGCGTGGAAGACGGTCGGGTTGATCGACATCGACGCGTAGATGACGCGCGGCTGCTGGGTGGCCGGAGCCGCCTGGGCGATCTGCGGCGCGGTCCACTGCGGCGCCTCGTCCTCCGGCGCGCCATCGGCGTAGATGAAGCCGTTGACCGGATAAGTAGTGCCGCCGAGGCCGCCCACGGGAGCGTACCACACGCGGACCTCGCTCCAGTCGCCGGCCGGCGAGACGTCGACGGCGCGGACGTCATGCTCGATGCCGCCGGGACGCGACCAGTTGGCGTGGGTGAGCAGCACCTCGCGGTCGCTCACCACCTGCGAGACGATCGCGACATGGCCGAACGGATTGTGCGACGTCTTCTTGAAAGACATGATCGCGCCTTCCTTGGGCGCATTGCCGCGCTCGTAGCGGCCCTCGGCCTGCGACCACCAGGTCCAGGCGTCGCCCCGGATCTTCACGTCGGAGGTGACACGCGCGAACTGGGCGCACTGCCAAAACATGCCCTTTGCCTGGGCAGGCATGGCAGTCGCCAGGCAAAGCGCTGCCGTCAGCGCGAAACGCGCTGCGAAACCACGAAAATTCATGCGACCCCCCGGCCGAAACCAAAGTGCGTTGAGTGTTGCTAGCCAAAACATAGAACGAAGGTACAGCCCTGCGACTCCCCGATCCGACGAACCGTTGCGACGAGCCGACGGGCTGCGGAACCGCACGAAACGGCTCAGGAATTCTCCGTAAGTATTTGGCTAAAAATGGCGTGTTCGGAGGCTTTCGAGGGCTCGCGAAGGCCGCCGAATCCGGCCCGATCGTAGCGTCGTTTCGCGCTCGTCCCCCTCGCGATTCTGTCCACAATCGGCGAATCCGTTCGTCGCAAGCTGCGTTGCGCGGCGGCGGCTTTGGGTCTCCTATAATGAACGGGGCCCAACGGCGGATTAAGCGGCACGTTAACCATCTTGTCGCATGATCCTGCCCGAGGGGATGAGCGGGCGGGAGTGACGTAGAGATGGCATCAAGGATGAAGCCGGCCGAAGGCGCTATGACGCTGGCCGAAATGAAGGAATTTGCGGGGTTCAGCGCGGCGACGCAGCGCTATATCCGGCGGGGGCTCGACATCGGGCTGGAGCGCGAGGACGCGATGGCGCGCTGGTCGCGCGACGTGGTCGAGGCCGCGAGCATCCGCGCGCAGGCGCGCATGTACGAGCGGCTGGAAGAGATCCGCGCGCTGCTGCCCGACGAGGACGACCTGAACGCAGTGGAGCCGTTCCTGGCGCCGCTGATCACGGTCACCGCGTTCGACCTCGCGCAGGGGCGGCTGACGAGCTTCTCGGCCTATCGCTTCCTGTACGAGCGGCTGATCGGCGCCGAAGTGCGGCCGTGGCTGCCTTCCGCCTTCTGCGCGGCGGCGGCGCTGCCGACGCTGCACCCGGACCTGCGGCGCAAGCTGCTCCAGTCGATCAGCGAAGCCGCGGCGACTGCCTCGGGCTGGTCGAGCCGCCAGCCGGCCTTCTTCCCCCAGTGGGTGGAGAAGGTGGACGCCCCCACGCTCCAGGACTGAAGTCGACCCCCTTCCCGCCCGCCGGGAAGGGGTAGCTCAACGGCAGGCCCGCCACCCCATCTCGCCGCGCTCGGCCTGGTCGAGATGCAAGTGATCGCGATGCGCGGCGTTGTAATCGGGCGAGAGCACGGTGGCGAAAAGCCGGCACGCCCCGTCGCGCACCTCGTGCTGGAAAGCGGCCTTGGCGCCCTCCCCCTTCCAGTCCGCCAGCACGCGGATGCGCGTCCCGTCCTTCAGCCGGAAGCCGGCCACGTCGATCGCGTCCGCAGTGGCATGCTCGCTCCAGTCGCCGATGCTGCGGCCGTACATGCGCCGGCACGAATAGCTGCCGAGGTGCTCGATCGTCGCGACCGGCTGGCCGAAATGGCGCTGGGCGGCGGGCTGGACCACGTTCCACTCCCACATCGCCAGCGCCGCCGCGACCGGGCAGGAAACGCCCAGGTTGGGCGGGCTGAAGCCGATGCTGCGCGACCCGCCGACCGTGAGCCGCACGCCATCGGAATAGCCGCAACTCTCGCCCGCCTCGACCTGGGCGAGCGGGGTGTAGCGGACTCCGGCGGCGGCGAGCAGCGCGCGGCATTGCTGGAAGTCCTGGGTGAGACCCGCGAGCTTGCGCCCGGTGAACAGGCCGATTGGCTGGCCGAGGTCGAGCCGGGTCCAGGGCAGGTCCTGCGGGCGGCTGCGCAGCAGGGCGTAGAGGATGAAAGCGAGGGCGAGCAGCGCCGCGCCGATCGCCGCGGCACGCAGCGCGCGGCGGAGCGCTTTCACGCGCGTATCGCCCGGTCGAGCCGCTCCGCAGTGACGGGATAGCCGAGGTCGTCGGGGATGCAGAGATGCTCGGCGTCCCCGCGGGTTTCGATCCAGGGGGTGATGGTGCGCACCGGATGCGCGATGGCGTCGGCAGTGGCGTCCTGGAACGACCCGAACAGCGCGAGCCGTTCGAGGTTGCGGCGGGTGGGGAAGATGATCGTCGCCTCCCCCGCGTCGGCGGCGGCGAGCACCGCGCGCGCGCTCGACCAGAAGACGCGGACATTCTCGTTGCCGTCGACCACGGGCTCTGCGCCCTCGGGCGCGCGGACGAGGTAGAAGCGCGTGTCGAACGCCTTGTGGGGCACCTTCTCGGGCAGCCAGCGGGCGAAGGGTACCAGCCGGTCAAGCGCGAGCGTGGCACCATATTCGGCGAGCAGCCCCCCGATCGGCTCGCCGGCGTAGAGGCGGCGGCGGAGCTCGGGGATGGCGTTGGGCGAGACGTCGAGCCCGACCGCGACGCCCGCCTCCTCGAGCGTCTCGCGCACGGCGGCGATCCGCGCGGCGAGATCGTCCTGGTCGCCGCCCAGCAGCTCGGCGAGGGCGCGGTCCTCGGGGTCGACTCGGCCGCCGGGGAAGACGAGCGCGCCGCCGGCGAAGGACATCGCGCGCGCCCGCTCGACCATCAGCAGCTCGGGCGGCCCCGATTCAGCCTCGCGCATGACGACGACCGTGGCGGCGGGGATGGCGGCTGGATCGGGCATGCCCCCGATATTAGGGACGCAGGGCGCCCGTCACCAGCCCGAGATCTTGAGGCGCACGCGCGCGATGCTGTCCGAGGCGGTGATGAACAGCGTGCGGCCGTCCTCGCCGAAGGCGCAGTTGGCGGCGGCCTTGCCGGGGGCGATCACGCCGAGCTGGCGGCCGTCGGGCGCGAGGATGTGGATCCCGCCGGGGCCGCTGGCGAAGAGATGGCCGCTGGCGCCGACCTCGAGCCCGTCGGGCAGGCCGGGGAGCTTCTGCGCGAGCTCGGCGCTCATGTCGCGGAAGATGCGGCTGGGCCCCTGCGGCAGGCCGTCGGCGCTGAGGCTATAGGCGAGGATGTGCGGGCGTTTCTCATCGGACATCGAGACGTAGAGCGTCTTCTGATCGGGCGAGAGGCCGATGCCGTTGGGGCGCGAGAGGCTGTCGTCGAGCAGCGCCACCTTGCCGTCGGTGCCCAAACGATAGACGCCGTTGAACGCCAGCTCCTTGAGCGGCGACTGGTCGCCCTCCTCCAGGCCATAGGGCGGATCGGTGAAGTAGATCGCGCCCGAGCGGGCGATCACCACGTCGTTGCAGCTGTTGAAGCGCTTGCCCTGGAAGCGATCGGCGAGAATCGTCTTCTTCCTGGTGGCGAGGTCGACGCGGGCGATGGCGCGGGTGCCGCTGTCGGCCATGACCAGCCGACCCCGGGCGTCGATCGCCATGCCGTTCGAGCCGGCCTCGCGCACGCCGGCGGGAATCGGCCCGCCGAGGCCCGAGGGCGAAAGGAAGGGCTTGGCCCCCTCCCCCTGCTTCCAGCGATAGGCGATGTTGGCGGGGACGTCCGAGAAGAGCAGGAAGCCGCCGTCCCTGACCCATACCGGGCCCTCGGCCCAGCGGAAGCCGCTGGCGAGCACTTCGATCGGAGTGCCGGCGTCGAGGATCGAATCGAGCTCGGGGTCGATGCGCCGGATGGTGCCCATCGTCTGCGCCGGCGCCTGCGCGCGCGCGGCGACGGCAGCGATCGGCAGCGCCGTCATTGCGCCCAGGCAGGCGCGGCGCGTCACTCGATTCATCCCTCTACTCCTCATGCGAAGGGCCAGAGGAGCAGCGCCATGCCGAAGGTGGCGAAGCCCGCGATGGTCGCGGAGATCGTCCAGCTCCGGAAGGTCTGCGCCTCGGTGAGCCCCAGATATTGCTTCACCAGCCAGAAGCCGGTGTCGTTGACGTGGCTGGCGATGGTCGCGCCCGCGCCGATCGCGACCGTCACCAGCGCGATCTTGTTGGGCGAGAGCCCCGCGGCGGCGATCAGCGGCGAGGCGAGGCCTGCGGCAGTGACCATCGACACGGTCGCCGAACCCTGCGCGACGCGCACGAAGGCGGCGAGCAGGAAGGCGAAGACCGGCACCGACACCTGCGCCGAGGCGACGGCGGCGGTGATCTGCTGGCCGGCGCCCGACTGGATCAGCACTTCCTTGTAGGCAGCGCCGGCGCCGACCACGAGCACCATCAGGCCGGCGGGTTCGAGCGCTTTCGTCATGATGTCGCCGATCGTCGCGGCGGGCACGCCGACCCGGAAGCGCAGCCAGAGGAAGACGTAGATGCAGGCGAGGATCAGCGCGGTGAACGGATGGCCGACGAAGAGCAGCGCGGTCTTGGCCGGGCCATCGGCAACCCATTGGCCGGCGACGGCGGCGAGCAGGATCAGCCCCAGCGGCACCAGCATCGCGACGAGCGCGGGGGTGAAGCCGATCGGCGCGGTCTTGGGCGCATCCTCGTCGAACATCGGCGGCGGGCCGATCTCGCCGAAGCCGGGCGCCGAGTGGAACATGCGCGCGAAAATCGGGCCGGCGAGGATCGCCGCGGGGATGCCGCAGAGCAGACCGTAGAAGGCGAGCCGGCCATAGTCGGCGCCGAGCAGCTCGGCGACGGCGACGGGCCCGGGGTGCGGCGGCAGCAGCGCGTGCATCGCCATCAGGCCGGCGAGCAGAGGCAGCGCGAAATAGGTCACGCGGCGCTCGGCACGCATCGCCAGCGTGGTGAGCAAGGGCGCCAGGATGATGAAGGCGACGTCGAAGAAGAGCGGAATGCCGACGATCACGCCGATCGCCGTCAGCGCCCAGGGCATGCGCCGCTCGCCGAACAACGCGAGCAGCCGGTGCGCGATCGCGCTCACTCCGCCGCTCGCCTCGAGCAGCCCGCCGAGCAGCGCGCCGAGGCCGATCACCACGGCGACGAAGCCCAAGGCCTCGCCGGTGCCCTTGCGGATCGCGGTCAGGACCGACTGGGGATCGGCGCCGAAGGCCAGGCCGGTGGCGAGCGCGACGATCAGCAGCGCAAGGAATGCCTGGATCTTGAAGCGCAGCACCAGCACGACGACCGCCGCGATGCTGGCGGTGACGATCGCCAGCGTATGCCAGGGCTCGCCGATCATGCGATCGTCACTAGCGTCTCGATCGAGGCCGCGGGCGTGCCGGGTGCGGGGCTGGTGAAGCCGCCGCGCACTTCGAGATTGGCACGCATCCTGATGTCCTCCGACGAGGTGCCCACCATCAGCTCGACCGTGCCCCCCGGATAGGACCAGCCGTCAGGGCTCCAATAGGCGAATTGCTGGGGATCGAGCGTGAAGGCGACGCGGCGCCGTTCGCCCGACTGGAGCGTGAGCCGCGTAAAGCCGCGCAGTTCCTTGACCGGCCGCGACACGCCGGGGACCGGCGCGCGGATGTAAAGCTGCACCACTTCGTCGGCGGCGACCCGCCCCATGTTCGCGACGGTGACCGAGACTTCGGCGCTGCCGCCCGCGTCGACCGTGCCGGGCGTCACTGCGAGGCCCGAATATTCGAACGGCGCATAGCCCAGGCCATGGCCGAAGGGGAAAAGCGCGCCGATATCAACATCGTGGTAGCGCGACGTGTCGTTCTTGAGGTCCGGATCGGCGGGGCGGCCGGTCGGGTAATGGGCATAGGGCATCGGCACCTGGCCGGTGGTGCGCGGGAAGCCGATCGGGAGGCGGCCGCCGGGCGAGACCTTGCCGGTGAGCACGTCGACGATCGCAGGGCCGCTCTCGATGCCGAGGAACCAGGTCTCGAGCACCGCGGGAATGCCGCGCAGCGCCGATTCGAGCGCGAGCGGGCGGCCGTTCATCAGGATGGCGACGATCGGCTTGCCGGTCGCCCGGACCGCGTCGATCAGCGCCTGCTGCGGCCCAGGCAGCCCGATCTGCGAATAGCTGCGCGCCTCGCCGGTATAGTCATAGTCCTCGCCCACCACGAGCAGCACGACGTCGGCGCGCTTCGCCGCCTCGACGGCCGCGGGGATACCCGAGCGATCGTCGCTGCGCGGGCGGACGCCTGGGACGAACTCGGCATCGGGCAGTGCCTTGCGCAGCGTGACGACGTCGTTCACGTCACCGCGGCCGCGCCACGAGCCGAGCGGCGAGCTGTCGTCGTCGGCAAGCGCGCCGATCAGCGCGACCCTCTTGCCCGGCGCGAGCGGAAGCAGTGCGTTTTCGTTGCGCAGGAGCACGATCGAGCGCTGCGCCGCGCGGCGTGCGGAGGCGCGGTGACGCGCCGAGGGGCTGTCGTCGCCCCGCCGCGATCCGAAGCCATAGGGCTCGTCGAACAGCCCGAGCCGCGCCTTGGCAGCGAGGATGCGCTCGACGGCCTGGTCGATCAGCGGCTCGAGCCCCGGGTCCTGCCGCACCGCCTCGCCGAGATGCTCGGCATATTCGGTGCTCGCCATCTCCATGTCAACGCCCGCGCGCAGCGCCAGCGCCGCGGCCTCGGCCGGCGTGGCGGCGACGCCGTGGTTGACCAGTTCCTTGACGGCGTTCCAGTCGCTGACGACCAGCCCCTGATAGCCCCAGCCCTGGCGCAGCAGCCCGCGCACCAGCCCCTCGTTCGCGGTCATCGGCACGCCGCCGATGTCGTTGAACGCCGTCATCATGCTGCCCACGCCCGCGCGCTGCGCGGCGGCGAAGGGCGGCAGATAGACTTCGTGGAGCGTGCGATCGGACAGGTCGGCGCTGTCATAGTCGCGGCCGGCGGCGACCGCTCCATAGCCGACGAAATGCTTGGCGCAGGCCATGACGCGCACGCCGTCGCCCAGATCGTCGGTCTGGAAGCCGCGCACCTGCGCCTCAGCCATGCGCGAGCTGAGATAGGGGTCCTCACCCGCGCCCTCGACGATGCGACCCCAGCGCGGGTCGCGCGCGACGTCGACCATCGGCGTGAAGGTCCAGTGGAGCCCCGCGGCCCAGGCCTCTTCGGCGGCGACGCGCGCGGCCTCTTCGGCCAGCTGAACGTCCCAGCTCGCCGCCAGCGCGAGCGGCACGGGCAGGATTGTGCGATAGCCGTGGATCACATCCATCGCGAAGAGCAGCGGGATGCCGAGGCGCGATTCCTCGACCGCGACCTTCTGCAGCTTCTTGAGCGGCGCGGCGCCGGCGACATGGAGGAAGGAGCCGATCTCGCCGCGGCGGACGCGGTCGAGCATCGCCGAATCGAGCTTCGAATTGAGCGCCTTCTGCCGACCGCCGGGGATCTGGGTCATCTGCCCCAGCTTCTCGGCGAGGGTCATCGCGGCGATCAGCGCCTTGATCCTGCGGCTGTGATCGCGCCGCTGGCGGCTCTCGGCCGCGACCGGAGCCCAGCTGTGCGCCGCGAGCAGCGCACCGGCGGCCAGCACTTGCCTTCGACCGAGCTTCATGCGGCGCCCAGCTTGATCGCCCGGCCCTCGCGCGCCGAACGATAGATCGCTTCGATGAGGCGCATGTCGCGCAGTCCCTCCTCGCCCGATACGATCGGCTCGCGCCCGGTCATGGCGCATTCGGCAAGATGATCGAGCTGCGCTACGAACTGGTTCTTGGCCGGCGCGGGCAGCGTGACCTGCGTGGGCTGGCCGTCCTGGCGCACCCACATCTGCTGCCCCTGATAGGGGGTCGCGGGATCGAGCCCGACCCACCCCTTGGTGCCGGTCACGCGATAGGCGTTGTGGCCCGAGCTGTAGCTCGACACGCAATCGGCGATCGCGCCCGAGGGGAAGCGCATCTGCCAGTCGATCCGGTCCTCGACCGTCTTGAAGCGCGGATCGCTGCGGTCGGTCGATTCCATCGCGCTGATCTCGACGGGTTCCTGGCCCGAGAGATAGCGCGCGGCATTGAGGCTGTAGATGCCGATGTCCATCAGCGAGCCGCCGCCCGACAGCGGCTTGTCGAGCCGCCACTGGTTGGGCTGGGCATAGAAGCCGTGCTCCGCGGTGATCAGCGTGGGGCGACCGACAACGCCGCTTTTCACCAGCTCGATCGCATGGAGATTGTAGGGCTCGAAGTGGCAACGATAGCCGATCATCAGCTTGCGGTTCGCCTTCTTCGCCGCGGCGATCATCGCCTCGCACTCGGCCGAGGAGATCGCCATCGGCTTCTCGCACAGCACATGCTTGCCGGCCTGGCTGGCGCGGATCGAATATTCGGCGTGCATCGAATTGGGCAGCACGACATAGACGAGGTCGATGTCGGGATTGTCGCGGATGCTGTCGTAATTGGCGTAGCTGTAGCGGTGCGTCTTCGGGATGCCGTATTCGGCGCCGTAGCGCTCGAGCTTCTCGGGCGTACCGCTGACGAGCGCGGTCAGGCGGGCGAACTCGCAGTCCTTGATCCGCGGCATGATCTGGCGCGTGGCGTAGTTGCCGAGGCCGACGATCGCATAGCCGAGCTTGCGCTTGGGCGCGCCCTGCGCCCAGCCGGCGCCCGGCAGCACCGCCGCAGTGAGGCCCGCGCCGATGCCGTAGAGGATCTCGCGGCGGGTCCGTTCGTCACATCCCATCAGGCGCTCCCCTCTCTCGCTTGCATCCAACCGCGGGCCGTCACGCCGCGGTTGACTCCGCGGCGCCGCTCGCCTCTTGGTAGCGCTATCACCAACGCAAGGCACTGCAAAGACCAGCGCAAGCGGGTGACGGAGACGGACTATGCACGAAGCGCGCACGCGGCGCGACAGCCTTGTCGGCACGATCATCGATTTGGCGAAGGGCCTGCTCCTCATCCCTGCGGCACTGCTTGCGACGCCCGCAACCGCGCAGGATTGCGCCGGCCCGGCAGCGGTGTGCGAGCGCGGCGGCGCGGGTGCGCTGCAGTTGATCGGCGGGGGCGCGGTGCGCGTGCTGAGCGCGGAGGACGACCAGCCGGGAGTGCGCGACGCCGCGGAGGCTCTGCGCGCGGACCTGGGGCGCGTGTCGGCCAAGGCCGCCAAGGGCGCGGGCAGCGACGCGATCCTGATCGGTACGCTCGACAGCAGCCTGATCCGGCCGCTGGTCGCCGCGGGCAAGATCGACGCGGCGGGGGTGCGCGGCCAATGGGAAAGCTTCGTCCAGCAAATCGTCGACAATCCCGCACCGGGCATCCGTCGCGCGCTGGTGATCGCGGGGAGCGACCGGCGCGGGGCGATCTTCGGCGCCTATGACCTGTCGCGGCGTATCGGCGTCTCGCCGTGGAGCTGGTGGGCCGACGTGCCGGTGCGCAAGCGCGCGCGGCTGTTCGTGCTGCCCGGCGCGCGCGTGGAGATGCCTGGCGTGAAGTATCGCGGCATCTTCCTCAACGACGAGGAGCCCGCGCTGGGCAATTGGGCGCGCGGCACCTTCGGGGGGATCAACGCCAAATTCTACGAGCGGGTGTTCGAGTTGATCCTGCGGCTCAAGGGCAATTACCTGTGGCCGGCGATGTGGGGCAAATCGCTGTGGGAGGACGATCCGGCGAGCGCGGCGCTGGCGGAGCGGATGGGGGTGGTGCTCGGCACCTCGCACCACGAGCCGATGCTGCGCGCGCATGTCGAATGGGAGCGCCACGGCAAGGGGCCGTGGGACTATACCAGGAATGCCGAAGTGCTCCGCGAGTTCTGGCGCGAGGGATTGGTGCGCAACGCCGGGCGCGAGGCGCTGGTGACGGTGGGCATGCGCGGCGACGGCGACGAGCCGATGACCCAGGGCACCGCGACCGCGCTGCTCGAGCGGATCGTCGCGGACCAGCGCAAGATCATCGAGGGGGTGACCGGCCGGCCGGCGGCGGAGACGCCACAGGTCTGGGCGCTCTACAAGGAAGTGCAGGACTATTACGACAAGGGCATGCGCGTCCCCGACGACGTGACGCTGCTCTTCTCCGACGACAATTGGGGCAACATCCGCCGCCTGCCCAAGCCGGGGGAGACGCGCGCGGGCGGGTTCGGGGTCTATTACCACTTCGACTACGTGGGCGGCCCGCGCAACTACAAGTGGCTCAACACCAACCAGATCTCGCGCACCTGGGAGCAGATGCACCTGGCGTGGAAGCATGGCGCGGACCGGCTGTGGATCGTCAATGTGGGCGACCTCAAGCCGATGGAGCTGCCGACCAGCTTCTTCCTCGACATGGCGTGGAACCCCGATGCGATGCCGCTGGAGGCGATGGCGGGATATCACAAAGCCTGGGCGGCGGAGCAGTTCGGTCCGAAACATGCTGCGGCGATCGGCGAGCTGCTCGACCTGACCACGCGCTATCTGGCGCGCCGCAAGCCCGAGCTGATCGATTCCGATACCTACAGCCTCGCCGAATGGGCGGCGCACGTCGGCGAGTTCGACGGGCTGGAGAAGCAGGCGAACGCCATTGCGGCGAAGCTGCCGGCGGAGGCGCAGGACGCCTTTTACCAGCTCGTGCTCCATCCGATCGAGGCGGGCGGAAACCTGCACCGGCTCTACCAAGCAGTGGCACTCAACCGCTATTTCGCGGGGCATGGCGACGGCCAGGCCAATGACTGGGCGGCGCGCGCAGAGAGCTATTTCGCCAAGGATGCGGAGATCCGCCGCCGCTACGAAAGCCGCGCGGGCGGCAAATGGGCCGCGATGATGAGCCAGACGCACATCGGCTACACGGGCTGGCAGCAGCCCGACAAGGACGTGATGCCGGAAGTGCGCCGCGTGCCGGCGAACGCACCGCGCACCCGGCCGCTCCCCAACACGCCGGCCGATTACGCATTGACGATCGATGCGGCGCATGCGGCGCGGTCGGTGCCGACCACCGCGGCGCAGTGGCGGGTGATCCCGGGGCTGGGCAAGACCGGCGCGGCAGTGACGCCCTGGCCGCAGATCGCGCCCTCCGCAGCGCCGGGCAAGGGGCCGCGGCTGGAGTTCGACGTGCGGCTGGACGCGGGCGGCGACTTCGCCCTGGAGGTGCTCGCCTCCCCCTCGCTCGACGTCACCGGCGGGCGCGGGCTGCGCTATGCCGTGTCGATCGACGACGCGCCGCCTCAAGTGATCGACCTGTGGGCGAACACCGGCGAGGCCGAGTGGAACCGCGCCGTGGCGGAGTCGGTGCGGCGGACGGCGAGCACCCACCGCGTGGGCGCGGCGGGGCGGCACGTGGTCAAGCTGTGGATGATCGATCCCGGCGTGGTGATCCAGCGGCTGGTGCTCAGGCCGGCGGGCAGCGCGGGGCGCTAGGGCGAATCGACATTCAGCCTAACGCGCTCCGCTCCCTTTTGGGAGGGGAGACGAATGTCATACAACCCAGGCCCCCCGCGCAAAATCTTGCCGCTTGCAAAATAGGATTTGACCTGAAACAGAACGGGAACGATCTTTCTCAATCTGAATATAATCGCGTCTCGCGCGCACACGCACATGCGCGCGCGCAGGCACGTACGCACGCGCATGCGCCCGCGTTGGGATGTCCACTTTGTCCACTTCCGTCGTGTCCACTTCCGGCATCGCGCCGCCGGATCGGCCGATGGTCAGCCCGCTCGAACCGCCGCGATAGTGTGACCCTGGTGTGACCTTTGGTCGCGCAGGATGCGGGGCGACGCTAGCGTAACGCGCTCCCCTCCCTGAAAGGAAGGGGAGATGAATGTCGATACAAGCTAGCTCTTCGGGTTGATCAGATCGGCAGCACCACGCGGGCAAGGAGCCCGCCTTCGGGGCGGTTCTCGAGCGCGACGTCGCCGCCGTGGCTGCGCGCCACGGCCCGCGCGCTCGCCAGCCCCAGGCCGAAGCCGCCCGTGTCGCGGTTGCGCGAGCGTTCGCCACGGAAGAAGGGCTCGAAGGCGCGCTCGAGGTCCTCGGGCGGCATGCCGGGGCCGTCGTCGGCGACTTCGATCACCGCATTGCCGTCGGTGCGCTGCAGCGAGACGCGGGCACCGTCGGCGTATTTGATCGCGTTGCAGACGAGGTTGTTGAGCAGCGCCTTGAGCGCGACCGGATCGCCTTCCATCACCAGCGGCCCGCCGGGCGCGAGCGTCACGGCATTGCCGCGGTCGCTCGCTTCGTCGACGACATTCTCGGCGAGCGAGCGCAGGTCGAGCGCGCGCCGCGTCTCGATCCGGCTCGAATCCCGGACATAGGAGACCGCAGCCGAGATCATCGCCTGCATCTCGCCGACATCGGCCTCGCACGCCGCGCGCACGGCTTCGGGGGCATTCTCGAGCCGGAGGTTGAGCCGCATCAGCGGGGTGCGCAGATCGTGCGCGATCGCGGCGATCACGGTGGTGCGATCGTCGACATAGCGATTGAGCCGCGCCTGCATCCGATTGAACGCCGCCGCCGCCTCGGCGATCTCGCCCGGCCCGTCGACGCGGAGCGGCGGCGCCTTGGGGTCCCGCCCCAGCCGCTCGGCCGCCTCGGCGAAGGTGCGGATCGGGCGGCCGAAGCGGCGCGCGAGCATCCAGGCGAAGGGCGCCACCGCGATCACGGAGACGACGAGCCAGACCAGCACGAACCAGCGCCAAGGCTCGAAGCTGTTGGTCGAATAGACGCGAAGCCACTGGCCGTCGGGCAGGCGCAGCGCGGCGGCGAAATCGCCGATAATCACCACGTCGCGCGCCGCCGCACGGCTCGCCGGGGGCAGCGGACGCGGGACGCTGGCGCGGTCGAACCTCTGCTCGCGCTGCATGAAGGGCGTGGGGAAGCTGATGTCGACGCGGTCGGGCGCGACGCCGAGCGCCGTGGCGATCGCCAGCTCGATACGCTCGGCGCGCGGGTTCCACGGCGAGGGCGTCACCGCCGGAGTCCGCTTCACGATGAAGCTATCCTCGCCATCCTCGCCGCGCTGCATCGCATCGGCGATCTGGCCGACGGTGAAGAGCTGCGCCGAGGGCGTCTGCGCCGCGATCAGCAGCAGCAGGTTCATGAACTGGATCACGCCCACGCAGACGAGCATGAGCACGAAGACCCGCACGAACAGCGGCGCGCGCGCCGCCCCCGTGGTCGAGGTCATGCGCGCGCGACCCGCGGGACGAACAGATAGCCTTCGTTGCGCACGGTGCGGATGATCTCGTCGCCGCTCGCGCGCAGCTTGCGGCGGAGGCGACTGACTTGGACGTCGATCGCGCGGTCATAGGCGTCCGAATCGGGCCCGCGCGCCGCCGCGAGCAGCGCCTCGCGCGAGAGCACGCGACGCGGACGCTCGATGAACACGCGCAGCACCGCGAACTCGCCATCGGTGAGCCCGACCAGCACGCCGTCGGGGTCGAACAGCTCGTGGCTGCCGAGGTCGATCTTCCAGCCGTCAAAGGTGTAGACGTCGCCGGATGCCGGCGCCTCGGCACCGCGCTTGCGCAGCGCCGCGCGCACCGTGGCGAGGATCTCGCGCGGGCTGCAAGGCTTGGGGAGGTAATGGCCGGCGCCGACCTCGAGCCCCAGGATGCGATCCTGCTCCTCGCCGAGCGCGCTGAGCATGATCACTTCGGGTCCGCCGGGTCGCGCGAGCCGGCGGCAGGCGGAAATCCCGTCCTCGCCGGGCATCATCACGTCGAGGATGACCAGATCGACCTTTGCGCGCGCGAGGACCTCGTCCATCTCCTGCGCGCTGGCCGCGGTCTCGACCTTATAGCCGCGCGCGCCAAGGCTGTTGGCGAGCAGCAGGCGGATGTCGCGGTCGTCGTCGACGACGAGCAGCGTCGCCGAATCGCTGGGGTTCGTGGTTACCATCGCATTCCTATTACGCCAGAATGCGCGGGATTTGATGCTCGGATATTTCAGCCGGACCAAGGGCTTGCCGCACGGCGGCACCGGAACACCGCTCGCGCACGCCCGTTGAACGCGCGAACCACATTCCTGGGGAAGCACCATGGCAACCAGCCGGACACGGACTTCGAACCGCAGCAGGACCAACCGCAGCCGTGCGAAGAGCGGCGGCGGCAGAGGCAAGGCGCTCGCGCTCGGCGGGCTCTCGATCGGCGCGGTGCTGGCCGCAGCCGGCGCGGCGGCGTTCGCGCTGCTGCGCAATCGCCATGGAAGCGACGGGAGCTTCGGCTCGGGCGAGCATGTGCCGACCGACCTGATGGGCGACACGCATCCGGGACCCGAGGACCGTGCCGTCGACGCCTTCCGGCCCGATCCCACGGCGCCGATCCCCGAAGGCGAGCGCGACGCCTTCCGCCCCGCGCTTGCGGGCGCCGCCGCCCCGACGCTGGTCGCGGGCCAGGCGCACGAGCACGAACGCACCGACGCCGCGCCCTCGTGAGCCGGGCGAGGTTTCGAGCGGGAGCGGCGCACCGATTGAGGCAACCGGTGCCGGAATTGCGAAGCGGGCGGCAGGAGCGAACCGACAGTCCCGCTGGCAGAGGCGGCCCCAATCGAAGGGGTGCAACGAAGAGGAGGAGCTGCACGCCCTCTCTCTTCGAGCGACCGTCAGGCGCTGCAGAACTGACCGTCGGCCACTCTGGAGACACGTCGGCTTGTGAGGACGACCGCGAGCAACCCCGCGAGCGACGTCGCGGCCCCGGCAATCGCCACGGCCGGATAGCCCAGGCCGGCAGCAATGACGCCGCCGCCGAGCGCCGCACCGAACGCATTGCCAAGGTTGAACGCGCCGATATTCACCGACGAGGCGAGGTTCGGAGCGTCGGCTGCGGCGCGCATGACCCGTACCTGCAGTGGCGGGACGAGCGCGAAGCTCGCCACCCCCCACAGGAAGATCGTCACCGCCGCGGGCGCCGCATATGGCATCATCAAAGCGAACGCCAAGAGGATCGCGGAGAGCGATGCCAGCGTGACGACCAGCGTCCGGTCCACCGAACGATCGGCGAAGCGCCCGCCCAGCCAATTGCCGACGGTCAGGCCGAGGCCGTAGAGCACGAGCATCGCCGTGATGAAGCCGAGCGACGCGTGAGTGGCGTCCCGCAGGATCGGGGTGATGTAGGTGAACACCGTGAACATCGCGCTCGATCCGATCACGGTCAGCGCCAGCGCACCGAGCACCTGGGGCCGGGCGAGTACGCGCAACTCGGCCCAGGCATCGCCGCCCGCGGGTGCCGGCAGCGCCGGCAGGGTGAACCGCAGCGCCGCCATCGTAGCGACGCCCAGCGCGGCGATCCCCCAGAAGGAAGCACGCCAGCCGAGATGCTCGCCCGCCCAGGTGGCGAGCGGCACGCCGACGACATTGGCGATCGTCAGGCCCATGAACATCGCCGCCACCGCGCTTGCACGCCTGTCCGGCGCTACAAGGCTCGCCGCCACCAGCGATCCGACGCCGAAAAACGCGCCATGGTTGAACGACGTGAGCACGCGTGCCGCCAGCAGCATGCCATAGCCGTGGGACAGTGCTGCGAGCAGATTGCCCAGCGTGAAAATGCCGGCAAGTCCGATCAGCAACGTACGGCGCGGCACGCGCCCGGTGGTGAGCGTCATCAGCGGCGCGCCGATCATCACGCCGAGCGCATAGGCGCTGATCAGCAGGCCGGCGGCGGGGATCGACACGCCAAGGTCCTGCGCGATGACGGGCAACAGGCCCATCGGCGCGAATTCGGTGACGCCGATGCCGAACGCGCCGACGGACAGCGCAATGAGACCGGGATTGAGCTTCATGGCGCGATCCTCAGACGAGCGCCGGATTGAGGCGGGCAAAGCCCTCCTGCTGGCGATAGGGCGTGTGGGGATAGGGCGGCAGCAGGTCGCTCGCCGCATCGAGCGCGGCCACCTGCGCCGGCGTCAGCGACCAACCGACCGCACCGAGATTGTCCTTCAGCTGGGTCTCGTTGCGGGCGCCGATGATCACCGATGCGACCGTGGGCCGACGCAGCAGCCAGTTGATCGCAACCTGCGGCACGCTGCGCCCCGTCTCGGCCGCGACGGCCTCGAGCGCATCGACCACGCGATAGAGATGCTCGTTGTCGACCGGCGGCGCGAATTGCTCGGTTTCATGAAGACGGCTGCCTTCCGGAACCGGACGGTCCCGACCGATCTTACCGGTCAGACGGCCCCAGCCGAGCGGGCTCCACACCAGCGCGCCGATGCCCTGGTCCGCGCCCAGCGGCATCAAATCGTGCTCATAGGCGCGGCCGATCAGCGAATAATAGACCTGGTGCGCCACCAGCCGCGCCGCGCCGAGCTTCTCCGCGGCGGCCTGCGCCTTCATCAGCTGCCAGCCGGGATAGTTGGAAACGCCCCCATAGCGGACCTTGCCCGCGGTGATCAGTTGATCGAGCGTGCCGACCAGTTCCTCGACCGGAGTCGAAGCATCGAAAGCGTGCAGCTGGAGCAGGTCGATATGATCGGTCTGCAGGCGCTTGAGCGAAGCATCCACGGCGGCGAGAAGCCGGCTTCGCGAGACGCCCCAGTCCTGCGGGCCGTCCCCCATCGGCAGGCCGGTCTTGGTCGAGATCAGCACCGCGTCGCGCCTGCCGCGGACAGCGTCGCCCAATATCTCCTCGGACGCACCGCCCGAGTAGACGTCCGCGGTATCGAACAGCGTGACGCCGGCATCCAGACAAATGTCGATCAGCCGTCGCGCTTCGGCGCTGTCGCTCTGACCCCAGGCACTGAACAAGGGCCCCTTGCCGCCGAAGGTACCGGTGCCGAAGCTCAGCGCGGGTACGCGCAAGCCGGATGCGCCGAGTTGCCGATATTCCATGCTCCACCTTTCCATCGTTATCGCAGCGCATAGATGGACGCGTGGGCCCGTCCCGGGTATCGCCAGCGAACGCGGAGGATTTTTGCAGTGGACGCAAAGCTGGCGGTGGGCGCGGACCGGGCGCGCGAGATGGCCTTGTTCGTCGCCGTCGTCGATCACGGCAGCTTTTCCGGGGCGGGGCGACTGCTCGAGTTGAGCCCGTCGGCGGTGGCGCGCGCGATCGACCGCATCGAGGGTCGGCTCGGCGTCCGGTTGTTGCTGCGCTCGACGCGAGCTCTGACGCTCACCGCCGAGGGCCAGGCCTATCTGCAGGCGGCGCGCCGGATACTCGCCGATCTCGACGACGCCGAGCAGCAGATCGCCGACCAGGGCGCGCCGCGCGGCCGGCTGCGGGTGAGCGCCGCATTGTCGCACGGCCGGCTATGCGTGGTGCCACTGCTCGGCCGGTTCGCCGCGCTCTATCCGCACATCCTCGTCGACATCGCCTTGACCGACACCCTGGTGGATGTCGCGGCCGGTCAGGCCGATGTGGCGGTGCGGTTCGGACCGTTACCCGACAGCAGCCTGACCGCGCGCAAGATCGGCGAGACCGGGCGCGTGATCGTCGCCTCGCCCGACTATCTCGCTCGGGCCGGCGTGCCGCTTGTCCCTGAGGACCTGCACAACCACAATTGCCTCAACTTCAACTTCCGCCGGGCCGAGCCGGTCTGGCCGTTCCGCCGCGCGGGCAAGGATTTCGCGATGTCGGTGCGCGGCAACATCGAAGCGAACAATGGCGAGACGCTCGGCCAACTCGCCGCGATCGGAGTGGGCATCGCGCGGGTCGGGGCGTTCAGCGTCGCAAACGAACTGGCGGACGGGCGGCTCGTGCCGATCCTCGAGGAATTCAATCCCGGTGACGTCGAGCAGATCCATGCGGTGTTCGTGGGCGGTGCGAGCACGCCTGCGCGCGTACGTGTGTTCGTCGATTTCCTGGCCGAGCATTTGCACTGAGCGCCGCGCGAAGCGGAAGTTTACGATGGCTGCACCAAGGCCCCGACGCTCGATGGCGATTTGGCTCCTGCTCCGCGTCGAGCGTGCGCTCGATCATTACGGTCAGGTCCTCACTCACGAAGCTGCCGGTACAAGTCGAGTCCTGACCTCGCCAGGCGGTCGAAGCTGAGGTCAGCACGCGCTGGAAATCACGCGCGCAGTCGAGGTCATGGCATGGTAGCCGTGAACGGAGACTGAGCTGTGCCCCATGCTCGACTGGGCTCTGGTCCTTCTTTTCGCGCATCGCCGATGTGGCATGGGCATTCGCCAACACATGACGATCACGGCAATTTGAAGCTCCAGCGCCCAGCATCGCTGGCGGGGTCGAATTTGGCCAGAGCGGGCGTGCTGCGACCCAGCGCCACAAGGGCAAGCCCCTCGTTCGCACCCGGCGCCGCCTTTGGCATGATCCGGTAGGTGCCGTCGGTGAGTTGGTCGATCCGCCAGAGCTGCCCGGGCGCGCCGGTGAAGGCGGGCACGGTCTGGAGCGTGCCTTCCGGCCCCACCGCCAATGCGCGATCGGTGCCGGCAATGACGATCTTGTAATAAGGCGCACCGAAGGCGCCGCCTGCCCCCGCTGCGGGCGTGATCGTCCATTGCTGGTGCGCGCGGATCATATAGTCGCCCAGATCCACCTCGATGTTCCCGGCCGGCCAGCTCTGCTGGTTCTCGGCGAGGCTCTGGTTCGGGATCGGGCCGACCGGATCGTCCGGCTTCGCCATGAAGCTGCGGCGCACGTCGAACGGCATGCGCACGAAATCCACCGCCAGTTCCAAGGCGCCGCCGCCGCGCTCCGACTGGATCTCGTAGGTGCCGGGCACGATATTCTCGCCCGCGACCGGCCACCCGTCCTTCCACAGCAGCGGCTGGATACCGAGCACGCTGCGCCCGCCCCGATCGAGATCGGACTCATAATGCATCGAGAATTTCTCGACGCCGTCCCCGAGATCGAGCAGGCCGAAATGCCCCGGTCCATATTGCCGCGCGCGCCCGGCCACGACCAGCTTGCCGCCGCCCTTCAGCAGCGGCACGCCCATATTGTCGACGAACGGGCCGGTCGGGTTGCGCGAACGTCCGACGCGGATGTTGTAGGAAGAATTGGGGCCGTCACAGCAGGTGCCGTGCGTGCCGAGCAGGTAATACCAGCCGTCGCGGTGCATCATCGCGGTGGCTTCCATGTCGATCGCGACGTCGACCGGTTCGCTGCCCGTCTTCCGCCCGCCCGTCGCGGGATCGAGCTCGACCATGCGGATCGAGCCGAAATAGGTTCCGTAGCTCAGCCACAGCCGGCCTTCGGCGTAGAGAAAGGCAGGATCGATCGCATCGGCGAGCTCGATGCCGTCGGTCGAAGCGACGACGCCGACGTCGTGATAGCCGAAGTCGGGCGATTTGGGGTCCAGCGAGTGGCTCCACATCACCTTGACGTTGCTGGCGTGACCACCGTTCATCCCGCCCCCGCCGACCGCATAGGCGACGTAATAGCGGTCACCGATCTTGATCACGTCCGGCGCGACGCCGCCCCCCGGCCGCTCGCCGCCGCTGTGCCACACCCAACCATCGTCGGACACGAGCCCGCCGCCGCGGGTGCCGAAGGTCCACCATTTGCCGTCGGAAAAGGTGATGGTGGAGGGATCGTGGATGAACGGCTCGCCTTCCAATTGGGCGAATGCCGTTCCGGGCAGCGCGAGCGTCAGGGCAAGCGCGGTGAACGCGAAGGGAGCAAGCTTCATGGGGTTCCTCACTTCACGTCGATGGTGATGTCGCGGATCGGCTGTCCGCTTTCATCGAGGAAGCGGACACAGAAGTCGCTCAGCCCCGGTCCGTTGATGACCGCCCCCTGCAGCACGTTGCGCCCCTTCTGCAGCGTGATCGGGCGGGAGACCACGTCGTCCATGACCATGCGCCTGTCCCCGAACAACCCCGCGGCTTCCTCGCCGTTCAGCCACCACCTGGAGGCGGAATTGGAACCGACCGCGAGGCGCACATTCCGCAACTCGCGCGGGCTATTCACGACCGTGACGGCCCAGAAGATCACGCCATAGGTCGGCTTTCCCAGCCCCTGCGCCAGTTTGAACAGCTTGACGTCGAACAGGCTGGAGTCGAGCGCATGCCAGCGAAGCTCGCCGGGGCCCCTGGCGAGCGCGCCATCGCGGGGCACCTCGCCGAACTTGCCGGGATACTGATTGGGTGCGAGCGCTTCGCGCACATAGCGGGACGTAAAGCCGGTGTTGGTGCGATTGGGCTTGGTTACCGGCTCGAGCAGCATCCAGCGGCGAAGAAAGCCGTCGGGGTCCGGCGCGATGGGACCGGTCGCCGCCTTATCGAAGTAGGGCGCCAGACCCGTAGGCGGTGGCAGCGCCTCTTCCACCATGCCTGCCGTCTGGCCCTGGGCGGACGTCGCAAGCGCCAACAAGAGGAGGGTAGCAGCGACTTGTGGCGCACGGCACCCGGTGCCCCATTTGCGAGATTTGTACCGCATGCCGCGCGGGCGCGCCGCTCGTTCGGCCATTGCCATCCCCCACTCTCCCGTCGGCGACTCGCGTGAACGGCCGCAATGTTATCGGTACCATGGAAGCTAGGTGGTGATCCGCCGATCCGTCAACCAATTGCATTTCCGACGATCCTGCGCACTCACGATATGCCCGAGGGTGCGCGCCCGCGCGCAGGTCCACGCCGGCGTCAGAATGACGCTGCAGATGTCGTCTCGAGATACTATCCTTGGAACCACGGCCTTGGCTTGAAACCTCGTGACCTCATCTGGATGCGGGAATTCACCGAAAAGCGGCCCTGCCTCGGGTCCGGATCGAATGCGAAGTCCGGCCCGATGTCGGCTGAGTGAAGCGCATTGGAGGGGTAGAGAACCAGGCGGTTGAAGGCGACTTCCGTCGATGCGATCCGCGCGAACATCTCGGTGTCGCCATTGATATAGCCACGGGTCGTCCACGGCTTTTCCCGCAGCTCCTCCTCCAGCACCGCTCGGTAACGCTCATGGCGGAACTCGGGGATCAGTTCATATCCCGTTCGGCGGTGGCGATAGAGCGAGGTGCCTGAATATTTCGGCGAGCACAGGTAATGGACGGTCGAAAAATCATTGGCGGCCGTACCGTCGATGTGCGGCATGCACTGAACCGGATCGAGATCCCCCGGTCTAGCGGTAACCACGCAAAGGTAGCTGATCGCGCTGCACAACTCGAGATCGGGAAGCCCGTATGCCTCGTTGATCGCACGGGTCAGCGCCTTGCGCAACACCTCGACATAGGATTGGGGGGCCGGCGCGCGCAGCCCCGGATACATGTCAGTCGGCGCGGAAAGCGTGCACTCCGTAGCCGCGTAGGTGACGAAATCGTCCGGCCGATCCAACAGATTGTCGATGATCAAAAGCGGCGTCCGTTCCGCGCCGACGTGCTCGACGCGAATGCAAAGATCGGGGTGCGCATCGAGCTCGAGCGAGGACACGCCTAACCTCCGCCTCAGTACGCCGGGGCCTGTGCGTTCATGCGCGCAGCTCGGGACAAGAGCTTGGGCCAGAGACCCAGGGAAAGAAGATGCGCGTAGGCAAGGCCCGGCACACCGATGTTCCGCAACTTGATGTAGACGTCGTCGGGCAGAGCGTTGAGCTTCCGCTCGGATATCCGAAGGCAGTCCTCGATCTTTTGCGAGGGCGCTTCCGTCCCGTCGGGATTGGCGCGCGGCACCCGCAACTCCATGCGTTCGAACAAGTCGTGCTGTTCGAGGATTCGAATGAGATCCCTGGTTCGCCGCGCGAGGTTCTCGAATTCATTGCACGTCTGAATGGCGTCCCTGGTGAAGCGCGAGTGCTGACCGTGTTCGAAGAAGGGAATTTCCGGTCGATCCGAGATGGTCTTGGCTGCGCGATCTATGCAGAGAACCATGCGCCCGCTGCCCCCCAAGGGATCCCTTGGCCCGTCCGTCGCGATCGGAAGAAAGGGATAGCGCCGGGCGAACGCCGGCACATAAGCTTCCGGATCCATCTCGCCGTCCTGCGCAACGAAGACGTTCACACCCGGATATGGGCCCATCAGTGCCACGGGAATCTTCGATTCGCTCGCGAATACGATGGGATAGCATAGCGCGGCGTGCTCGAACTCGTCGGCCGTGATGGGGACCGCATAGGTATCCGCCAGAAAGGCATAGGGATTCGCGCTCAGCGAGACTCCAAGCCCGCCATGATGCTCTTCGGAAAACGGCTCGAGCTGACGATAGAACAGCACGGAGCCGACGTTCACGGATAGCTGATCGGCGTTCACGAAATCCCCTCCCCTGGCGGAATTTGATCCGAACGGGCTCCGCCTTCTTTTCCCGACATCCCGCGTACGGCAATGCTCCTGGGCTTTCCACCCTGCCCGGGTACGGCACTGCGGCGCTTCGGAGCCGCGATAGCACAATGTCCGCTTCCCTTAAGAGGCCCGCCCCTTTTCTTGGATCGAACCGGAGTTCCAACTGAAGGACAGGCGGGGATCATCTCGCGAATTGCCATTGATCGAAATTGAACAAGGGTTGGTCACCCTTGCCTCGAAAAACCATGAACAGATCGTGCGTGCCCGTCGCGCCGGAGACCTGGGTCGTTATCGTCCGCCATGCGTCCAGGCCTCCCGTCGCCCCGACCGGCAGCTTCGCGATGAGTTGCCCGTCCGCCTTGTCGAGATGAAGTTCGATCGAGCCGCTTTCCTCCGCGCTCGCGACCTTGGCGCTGAAGCGTGAGGCGCCAGGCTCACCGAACGCGACGCCAGCGATTTTGATGTAGCTCAGGTCCGTGATGCGGGTGACATACACGTCACCCGCCTCGCTCGTCGCCGTGGTCACGCCTGGCGCCCAGTAAAAGGGCCGATCCCGATCGCGCTTGATGCGCGACGTCCACGCGATCGTCTCCGCTTCGACGGTCTGATAGGGATCGAGCGTCCCGATCTGCGGCGCGCTCGTCCGGTTCCACCAGCCCAACGCAGGGATCGTGCCGTCAGGATTATAGTCGAACTTGGCAACCGTGACCGAACGCCGTTCGTGATGGATCGGGGTCAGTGCGAAGTTCAGCTCGTAATCGAAGCCGAACAGATATGTGCCGCCCTTGTAGTCGATGATGCCCGGATGATTGCCCGTGGACGCCGCGTTGTGCTCCATAATTTGGCCCTTGTGTGTCCAAGGGCCGGTCGGACGATCGCTCATGGCATAGCCGATGCCCTCTGGGCAGCACGTCGACGCGAATGCCATGTAATATTTACCCAGGTGCTTATAGAACCAAGGGCCTTCCTGATAGTCCGCGGGGCGCCGCTCGATCTTCTCGATTTTGCCCGAATAGGAGATCATGTCCTTGTTGAGCTTCACGTACCAGAGGTTCGGATTTCCCCAGTACAGATAGGCTTCGCCGTCGTCGTCGATCGCCACGGTGGGATCGAAAAAACCATCAGCCGGGCCGGCCAGCGGATGGCCCAGAGCGTCCCTGAACGGGCCCTCGGGTCGATCCGCCACCGCGACCGCGATCACATTCTTGGGATTTCCGGGCACGCTGACCGGCGCATAGAGGTAGAATTTCCCGCCCCGCTCGATCACCTGCGGCGCCCAGGCATCGTTGGATTGCACTGCCCAGGGGAAGGTCTTGAGCGAGGCGACCGCGCCGCGGTCGGTCCAGTTCACCATGTCCGTCGATGTGTAGAGGCGCCAGTCGACCATCTTGAAACCGGCGGCATCGTCCTCATCGTGACTCGTGTAGAGATAGACCGTCCCGTCAAAGACCATCGGCGCCGGATCCGCGGTAAATCGCGTCTGGATGATCGGATCGCTCGCGCTGACCGGGAACCATACCCCTCCGAGCAGCGCAGCTCCCATTGCCATCCGCAGCATGCGTCTCCGGTGCCTCATCCACCCCTCCTATCCCGTAGAAATCAGCTGGATCGATTGTCGAGCAAGCCTGCGAACCGATTTCAACCCTGAGTTGTAGCGGCGCAACCCGCATCGTTCACGCTGGAACATGGAGGGATGAACACCCTTCCCGATGCGGCCGAGCAGCCGAGCTCATCGAGTCCGCCAAGCGATCTTGTAGGTAAATCATCGCGTTATGAGGGTGCTGGCTGGCTGCAGGCCGGCCGGGTCACGGAAAATCCGAATTTTCGCATTGCCAGAATTAGTCCGACAAATTACCTCCGAAGCAGCGAGGGGGTGTGGCCGAGAATGTTGGCACGGGCTCGAGCCGTAAAGTCTGGGTTTACGCCAGCCGGACCTGCCTCCGTCATTATGCGACGGACCGGCCTGGGCATTTGCAGCCATGCTCGAACTGGCGCTGCCCGGCCGGAGAATTCCATCGCGCGGACGATGGTCCCCCTCGCATGAAGCTGGAAATCCACCGCCGGGAGCTGCTGAAGCTGACCGGGACCGCGATTGGCGGCGGTGTAGTTTCGAGCGCTCCGCTGACGGCCGCGGCCCCGAACGGGCCTTCGCCTGCCATTCGGCATCGTCTGGAGGGCGGCATTCTTACGGTCACACCCTTGCTGGACAATGCCGTCCGGGTCCGCTTCTCGCCTGACGACACGCCCCCGCCGCCCAGCCAATTCCTTGTCGGGACGGACGCATCCCCTCGCTTCGGGTTGCGGCGCGAAGGCGCGAACACGGCGCTTTCGCTGGCGCGGTTGAAATGCCGGCTCGACGCGGACACCGCAGAGCTGCGCTTTTCCGATGCGGCCGGCCGTGAGATCCTGCGCGCTCCGCTGGGACGGATGGAACCTTCGCCGTCGGATAACGGGCTCGGCGTTGCGGTCGAGCAAGGCTTCATCGCCCCCCGCAGCGAACGCCTGTTCGGTGGCGGCCAATTCCAGGATGGCTTCCTGAATCTGAAAGGCCTTTCGCGTCGCCTTACCCAGGTAAATACGCAGATCAGCCTGCCATTTTTCGTATCCAGCGCCGGCTATGGATTGCTGTGGCACAATTATGGACTGACGGAACTCAATCCGCTTCCCCATTCCGCGGCGCTTCGGAAAGTCGCGGATCGCGGCGCGCAGCGGAACGTCTCGGTCACGACCGGATCCGGCAGCCGCGACGAGGCCCGGCAGGAAGCCGTGTTCGAAGGCGAATTCCGCACCGATGCCAGCGGACGATACGCCTTCCTGCTCGATGTCGGGAGCAGCATGGCGGTCCGTCACAGCGTCGAGATCGACGGGAAAATGCTGGTCGACTTCGCGAATGGGTGGCTGCCGCCGACGACCGGCTTTTTCGCGGAGCTGGGGCCGGGACTTCATCATGTGAAAGCGGTTGGAATCGGGCGCGATACCCCGCGGCTGCATTTCGGGCCGGTCGACGAGCGAACGGTCTTGCGGTCTCCCGCGGCCGAAGCGCTCGATTATGTCGTGATCGCCGGCAAGGACGGCGCGGAGACCGTGGCGACCTACCGTCGGCTCACGGGACAGGCGCCGATGCTTCCGAAATGGGCGTTCGGCTACATTCATTGCCGCGAACGCTTCAAGAGCCAGGAAGAGCTGCTTGCCAACGCGCGCGAGTTCCGGCGCCGCCGACTCCCGGTCGATGTCATCGTCCAGGACTGGCAATATTGGGGGAAGCACGGCTGGAACGCGATGGAATTCGATCGCGACTTCTACCCCGATCCGGCCGGAATGCTGCGCGACCTGCATGCGATGGACATGCGGCTGATGCTGTCGGTCTGGGCGAAGGTCGATCGCGCCAGCGAGCTCGGCAAGAGGTTCGCCGCGCTCGGCTATTACATCCCGGATACCGACTGGGTCGACTTCTTCAACCCGGAAGCCGCAGCCTTCTATTGGGCGAACGAACGCGACAAGCTACTCAAGCTCGGGGTCGATTGCTTCTGGCAGGATGCGACCGAACCCGAGAACGACGATCTGACGGGGCGGGTCACCAGCGCCGGTACCGGCGAGACTGTCCGCAACATATTCCCCCTGCAGGTTGCGCGCGCAGTCTATGACGGCCAGCGGCGCGACGCTCCGCGCCAGAGGGTGTTCACGCTTACCCGCTCCGCCGCCCCGGGGCAGCAGCGCTACGCCACCGCCGCCTGGTCCGGCGACATCGGCAACGACTGGGAGACATTGAAGCGGCAGATCACCGGAGGGCTCAATTTCGCCGCCGCGGGAATGCCTTATTGGACCGTCGACGCAGGCGGCTTCTTTCGACCGGGCAAGAGCCAGTACAGCGATCCTGCCTATCACGAACGGCTCATCCGCTGGCTGCAGTTTGGCACGTTCCTGCCACTCCAGCGAGTCCACGGCTATCAGAGCGACACGGAATTCTGGCATTACGGACCCGAGGTGGAGAGGCTGGCGCGCGCCTGTCTCGAGCTTCGCTACCGGCTGTTGCCCTATGTCTACAGTGAGGCCGCCGAGATCACGCGCGACGGATCGAGCCT
The DNA here is from genome assembly GCF_017744835.1 of Sphingomonas sp. Classification (GTDB taxonomy): domain Bacteria; phylum Pseudomonadota; class Alphaproteobacteria; order Sphingomonadales; family Sphingomonadaceae; genus Sphingomonas. Next base: position 172,344 of record NZ_JAGIAM010000006.1, on the reverse strand, counting down.
GCTGCGTCCGCTCGTCATGGACTTCGTGCATGACCAGAGGGCGCTGGACGAGCGCTACAGCTACATGTTCGGCAAGGCATTCCACGTGGCTCCGGTCGTGGCGCCCGGGGTGCAGCAATGGCCGGTCTATCTGCCGGAGTCGCCGGGCGGCTGGTACGACTTCTGGAGCGGCGAGCATCGGGCTGGCGGCACCGTTCACCAGATTGCCGCGCCGCTCGACAGAATACCGCTGCACGCAAGAGCCGGAAGTATCGTTCCGCTTGCGCGGGTCGCCCAATCGACGGCGGGATCCCGCAATCTCGATCTGGAGCTCCGCATCTATGCGGGCGCGGACGGCCGCTTCACGCTCTACGACGACGATGGCACGAGCTATGATTACGAACGCGGCAGCTACAGCCGCATCGCGTTCGCATGGGACGATACGCGCAAGCGCTTGTCGATTTCGGCGCCGCGAGGGAGCCATGACGCGAGCACGCGGGTGCGGAACCTGCACCTGGTGCTGAAGCGACAGGGAAGCCCCGATATCGAACGCGATATTGCCTATCGCGGCGAAGGGGTGGTCGTGGGCCTGTGAAAAGTGCGTGGCGGGATCAGGGCGCGGGAGTCTCGCTGTCACCGATCGACGCAAGGGACTGAATAACAAAAGACGAGCCAATCGGCGGTCGACAGGAGAGGTGAATGAGGCTGACCAGGCGTGAAACCTTGAGCGGTCTGGGGATCGCAGGTGCCGCGGCATCGAATCCAGCCGCTGCCGCTGCGGGTTCGGCCCGCGGGCAGTTCACGCCGGACTGGCCCTCGTTGACCGCCGGTTATCGGACTCCCGACTGGTTTCGCGATGCCAAGTTCGGGATCTGGGCGCATTGGAGCGCGCAATGCGTGCCCGAGGAGGGAGACTGGTACGCCCGCGAGATGTATCGCCAAGGCTCCAATGCCTACAAAGCGCATCTGGCCAAATATGGGCATCCCACCGAGTTCGGCTTCATGGAGATCGACAATCTCTGGAAAGCCGAAAACTGGAATCCCGAGCGGCTGGTCGATCTATATACGCGTGCCGGGGCCAAATATTTCGTCGCGCTCGCCAACCATCATGACAATTTCGACGCCTTTGATTCCACCTACCACAGCTGGAACTCGACGCGGGTAGGCCCGAAGAGAGACATCGTCGGGATCTGGGCACGGGCCGCACGCGCACGCGGGCTGAGATTCGGCGTGTCCAATCACAGCGCGCACGCGTGGCACTGGTTTCAAACCGCTTATGGCTATGATCCCGAAGGGCCGTTGCGCGGCCGGCGGTACGACGCGTCGCGCCTCACCAAAGCCGACGGAAAGGGCAAATGGTGGGAGGGGCTCGATCCGCAGGAACTTTATGCGGGCAGGACGATGGCCTTGCCCGACGGCGTGCCATCGATGGTCGAGGCCAACGCCATTGGCGAACGCACCAACCTGATATGGGATGAGTCCGTGCCTCGCGCCAATCCTGCCTTTGCACGCAAATGGTTTCTGCGGTGCCGGGATCTGATCGACAAATATCGTCCGGATCTTCTCTATTTTGACAATTCCGGCCTTCCGCTCGAGCACTATGGCCTGGAGATCGCCGCGCATTTCTACAATGCCAGCCCAAGCTGGAACGATGGCCGGATGGAAGCGGTCATCAATGCGAAGAGGATGCCCGCCGAACTGCGCATGGGGCTGGTCGAGGATGTAGAGCGCGGCGGGAAGGGAAGCATCGAAACCTACCCGTGGCAGACCGACACCTGCATCGGAAACTGGCATTACGACCGCAAGCTCTACGCCAACAACGGGTACAAGACCGCCGCCACGGTTATCCACACGCTCTGCGACGTGATCTCCAAGAATGGCAATCTGCTGCTGAGCGTGCCGGTACGCGGCGACGGCACGATCGACGACAAGGAGGAACGGATCGTCGAGCAGATCGCCGATTGGATGGGTCGATACGGTTCGGCCATCTACGGCACGCGGCCATGGCGCATCCATGGCGAGGGGCCGACCAGGCCGAACAGCGGAATGTTCGGCGAAGGCGGCCCCCATTCGCCTTATACGGCGCGGGACATTCGCTATGCGCGCAAGGGACAGGACGTTCACGCCTTCGTCTTGGGCTGGCCCGCCGACGATATCGCCCGCCTTACCCTGTGGGGCAGCGGCAATCCCGTTGGTCGCGGTGCGCTCGCGCGCGTGGCTGTGCCGGGAGCTCCTGTGCCCCTCGATATTCGGCGGACAGCCGATGCGCTCGAGGTCAGGCTCCCGCCCGGGTTGCGCAACGACATCGGTATCCCGCTGATCCTTTCTGGTTCGGGCCTGACCGAGGGAAGCCCTGCGGACAGCTGACGGCGCCCATCGAGAAACAATGTCGAGCGAAGGGGGAGTTGAGGATGATACGGAATGGCGCAGTCCCGAAGCATTGGGCCCTGGCCCTCGCGCTGACGATCGGATCGCCGGCGCTGGCGCAACACCAGACGGGGCTCGACGCCAACGGTCACCTGATCCCGGTCGCACAGCGCCCATCGCCAGCCTTCGCCTATGTGCGCCTCAAGAACGGCGTCCAGCTGCGCCTCAACGGCGTGACCAAGAACATCCTCTTCTACGGTCCCGAGACCGTCCGCGTGAACGCGACGCTCGGCCCCAATTACTGGACCGCCCCCAGCCTGGTCGTGATCGAGAAGCCGGCGGCGGTGCCCTTCACCGTAACCGATACTGCGGCCACGCTGACCATCCGCAGTGCCAGGCTGCGCATCGAAGTCAGCAAGGAGACCGGCGCGGTGCGCTTCCTCGATGCGTCAGGCAAACTCTTCACCGAGGAGGCGGCCGACCAGCCGCAAACGCTGACCAGGCGCACCATTTCGGGCGCGTCGACCTATGAAGCGCAGAACCGTTTCACGCTTCGGCCCGACGAGGCGATATATGGCTTCGGTTTCACCGGCGACGACACCAGCAACCGGCGCGGCGCGGACCTGCTGCTTGTCCAGACCAATGTCGGCATCATCATCCCGGTGATGATGTCGACCCGGCGCTACGGCATCCTGTGGGACACCTATTCCCAGATGCGCTTCAAGGATGATGCCCGCGGCGCCTCGCTCTGGGCCGAAAGCGCTCCGGGCGGCGTCGACTATTATTTCATGGGCGGCAGTTCGTCCGACGAGGTGGTGGCGGCCTATCGCGCGCTCACGGGCCCGGCGCCGATGTATCCGAAGCAGGCGTTCGGCCTGTTCATGAGCAAGGAACGCTACAAGACCCAGGCGCAGTTGCTCGACGTCGCCCAGACCTTCCGGCGCGAACGCTTCCCGCTCGATTACATCGTGCAGGACTGGCAATATTGGGGATCGGACAAGGACGGAAGCTGGAGCGGCATGACCTGGGATCCGACCCGGTATCCCGATCCGGCCGCAATGAGCCGGCAGCTCCACGACATGCACCTCAAGTTGATGGTGTCGATCTGGCCGTCGATAGGCGATGACACCGCGCTCGCGCACGAACTCGACGCGAACCATCTTCGCTTCGCTCCGCTCCACTGGATCTCGAAGCATGCGCGCGTCTACGACGCCTACAGCCCGCTCGGCCGCCAAATCTATTTCAAGCACATCAAGTCGGGGCTGCTCGACAAGGGCGTCGATGCGCTGTGGATGGACGGTACCGAGGTCGAGGTGAGCAGCGCGATGTGGAACGCGGCGGCCAATATCCGGGATACCAAGGCGCTCGGCTCGAACGCGCTCGGCGACTTCACGCGGTACCTCAACCCCTATTCGCTGCTGACGACGCAGGGGACCTATGACGGCGAGCGCGCGACCAGCGACAAGCGCGTCTTCACGCTCACTCGTTCGGCCTGGGCAGGGGCGCAACGCACGGCGGCGGCATCCTGGAGCGGCGACATCTTCGCCAGCTGGAAGACGTTCAGGCAGCAGATCGCCGGTGGCGTGAACGTGACGGTGACGGGCAATCCCTATTGGACGCAGGATACCGGTGGCTTCTTCGTCTCCAACTTCCCTGGTGGCGAGAAGAATGCCGCATGGCGCGAGCTGTTCGCGCGCTGGCTGCAGTTCGCGGCGTTCAACCCGATCATGCGCATCCACGGCACCGACGTCGAGCGCGAACCCTGGCGCTTCAAGACGCTCGACCCGCAAGTCTACGCCTCGCTGCTCGACAGCACGCGCCTGCGCTATCGGCTTCTGCCCTACACCTATGGCCTGAGCTGGAAGGTGACTTCGGAGGGCTACACGCTGATGCGGCCGCTGATGATGGATTTCCCCGACGACCGCGCAACCGACACGATCGACGACAGCTTCATGTTCGGGCCTTCGCTGCTCGTCCACCCCGTGACCCGCGCGATGTATCATGTGGAGAGCCCGCCGCCGCCAACGGTGCCGACGGACTATCTGCGGACCCCCGATGGCCAGCCGGGCCTTGCGGGCGAATATTTCGAAGGCGAGGGATTCGAGAGTCCGAAGAGCCGCTTCGTGGACACGAAGATCGACCACACTTGGCCCGACCCGCCGCTCGCCGAGCTGCCGGCGGGACTGACGAGCCTCGACCACTTCTCGGTGCGCTGGCAGGGCATTCTGACCGCACCCGAGGAGGGCAAATATGAGCTGGGCCTCGAGGGAGACGACGGCTTTCGCCTGATCGTCGACGGCAAGACCGTCGTCGAGGACTGGAACAAGGGTGCGACGCGCTACAAGAATGCCGAGCTGAGCTTCCACAAGGGGCAGCAGGTCAGGATCACGATCGAATATTTCCAGGGCGACGGGAATCGCGCGCTACGCTTCGGCTGGCGCCGCCCGAGCGAGCTGAGCAAGGCTCGCAACGACAGCGCGGCGCTCGACACGTCGGTCGAGACCTATCTTCCCAAGGGCGCCGGCTGGTTCGATTTCTGGAGCAACCAGCGTTTCGCGGGAGGTCAGCGCGTCGCGCGCGAGGCGCCGCTCGACATCGTCCCGCTCTATGTCCGCGCAGGTTCGATCGTCCCGATGGGGCCGGAGGTACAATATGCCACGGAATTGCCGGGCGCCCCATATGAGATACGCATCTATCCCGGTGCCGATGCACGCTTCACCGTCTATGAAGACGACAACGAGACCTATGGATACGAGAAGGGCCAGCGCGCGACCTATGATCTCGTCTGGAACGACAAGGCGAGAACCCTGACCGTCGGACCTCGCAAGGGCGCATTCCCGGGCATGATCTCACGCCCTGAACTCGACCTGGTGCTGGTGGGCGGCACGCAGCAGGGCGGCATCCAGCCCGCCCCCGCCACTAGGCGGATCACCTATGCCGGCAAGCAGGCGATTGTTCGCTTCTGACTGACCCGCAGGCGATCGGCCGACGCGCCGATCGCCTCTATTTCGGGAGTGTCGCGGGCTCCCGAACGGTGAATCCGGCGCTTTCGCCGGGAACTCCGGTCCCCGGCTGGCCGGAGCCGACCGTCACCCGATACGCCCCCGCGAGCACCTTGCGTACTCCGTCGGCGCTAACGGCGCTTAGGTCGCGCGGGGAAAGATCGAAGCGAATCGCGCGTGCCTCGCCCGGCTTCAGCGTCACGCGCTGGAAGCCGCGTAGCGCGATGCGCGGGGCGCCTGGATCCTCGGGGAAGTCCAGATAGAGCTGCGCGATTTCGTCGCCTGCCCGGTTGCCCGTGTTGCGCACCGTGCTCGTGACGCGGATGCCCTTGGCGGCTCCGCCGGCCGCGGGCGTCACCTCGAGCGGCGCATAGGCGAAACGCGTGTAGCTGAGGCCATAGCCGAACGGATAGACCGGCGTGCCATCGAAATAGCGATAGGTGCGGCCCGCCATCGAATAGTCGCCGAAGGGCGGTAGCTGGTCCACGCTGCGGTAAAAAGTGAGCGGAAGGCGGCCCGAAGGATTCGTCTTCCCCGACAGGACGTTCGCGATCGCCAGACCACCCGACTGGCCCGGATACCAGGCTTCGACGATCGCCGACGCATTGTCCTTTGCCCAGGCGAGGTTGATCGGGCTGCCGTTCATCGCGACCAGCACGATCGGCTTGCCCGTCGCCTTGGCCTGTTCGAGGAGCGCCTGCTGGTCGGGCGGAATGTCGAGCGTGGTCTTGTCGCCGCCCTTGAAGCCGGGGATCTGGACGGGCGACTCCTCCGCCTCGAGGTCCGAGGTCAGACCGACCACCGCCACGAGCACGTCCGCCTTCGCAGCCGCGGCCTTGAGGTCACGTTCGGGGGCAGTCGAGACGCGCTTCCACACCAGCCCCACGCCTGTGGTGCCGGTATGCGCGTCGCCGGTGATTTCGATCGGATAGCGCCGCCCCTTTTCGAGCCGCACCGTCTTCATCGTCGGCAGGCTGCCCCAGGGCGCATCCTTGAGGTCGACGAACGGCTGACCCTGGAACTTGAGCACCCCGCTCATGAAGCCCGAAAGGCCCAGGCGATAGCTGCCGGTCTCGGGCGGGACGAGGAAGCCGGTCCACACCACCCGGTGGTGATCCGAGACCTGGGCGAGGTCCAGGCTGCGGCCATCCACGCCGGTCTCGACCCTGGTCGCGACGGGCGTGTCTGCGAAGCGTGCACTCCGCACATATTCCACGAAGGCGCCAGGCGCGAAGCGCGCTGGAGGCGTGCCGAGCACATTGTAGTAGCGCGCAAGCAGGCCGGGCCGGCCGTCCGGCGCGCGCAGTGCCGCGGTGGGCACCGGATCGCCGTCGGTGAAGGTCTCGCCGAACGGGACATATTCGATCTGCGTGCCCGGCATGGCGCGCCGCAGCCCCTCGACCACCGAGATCGGCGGCGCGGACAGCGGCGAGGAATAGTTGCCGCGCAGCACGCGCGTGGCGTCGCCGAGCGGCCCTACGACGGCGATGCGAAGTCCCTGCCGCAGCGGCAGGATTCCGTCGTTGCGCAGCAGGACGAGGCTTTTCTCTGCGGCGCCCAGCGCCAGCGCGCCATGTTCCGGCGCGCCGACCGCGGCCGGGTTGCCCTCGGGCTTGCGGACGCCGCTCAGGTCGCCGTTGCGGTACCGCGCGGCGAAGAGCCGGACGAGCGCCTGGTCGATGTCGCCCTCGCTGATCAGGCCACGCTTAAGCGCCTCGCGATAGCGGTCCCCCAGCCCGGCGGTGTCCGAGAGGGTGGCGGTGTGGCATTCATTGTCAACGCCGGCGCGCAGTGCCGCTGCGACCGCTGCCGCGGGATCGGGAGCATAGTGATGGTTGTCGCTGATGTCCTTCACGGCGTCGCAGTCGGAGACGACATAGCCGGTGAAGCCCCAGGCGCCGCGCAGATGCTCCTTGAGCAGTTCGTCGCTGGCGCAGGCGGGCTGGCCGTCGATCCGGTTGTAGGCGCACATCACCGAGCCGGCCTTGCCCTCGACGATCGCGGCGCGGAACGCCGGGAGATAGGTGTCTTCGAGGTCATGCCTCGAGACGAAGACGTTGGCGCTGTGGCGCGTCGATTCCGGTCCGCTGTGAACGGCGAAATGCTTGGGCGTCGCGATCACGGCGGGCAGGTCCGGGTTGGGGCCCTGCATGCCGGTCACGAAGGCCACGCCCATGCGCGCGGTGAGGAACGGATCCTCGCCATAGGTCTCCTGCCCGCGGCCCCAGCGCGGGTCGCGGAAGATGTTGATGTTGGGCGACCAAGTATCGAGCCCGGTACCGATCCGGCCCATTCGCCCGGTCTGTCGCGCCAGCGCGTGGAGACCGCGGACCTCGCTGCTGATCGCCCCGGCGACGTCCTTGACGAGCGGCGCGTCGAACGTCGCGGCGAGCCCGATCGGCTCGGGGAAATTGGTCGTGGGCAGCGAACCGAGTGCGCCGTGCAGCGATTCGGTCCACCAGTTATAGGCCGGTATGCCGAGCCGCGGGATCGCCGGCGCGGTGTTGAGCAACTGGTCGATCTTTTCGTCCGGCGTCATCCGGCCGACGAGATCGATTGCCAGCTTCTCAGCGCGGCTCTGGGCGGCGGTCGCGGTCTCCGTCTGGGCGGCGGCAGGAAGCGAGATGCAGGCCGCACCCGCGAGCAGGAGCGCGCCGAACGATGCCGCGGTTCTGGTCATTCCGTACCTTTCGTGAGTTGCTGTGGCGATGTTTTCCGCCGGCCTTGCCTTGTTCCCGCCTCGAAAAAAAGACTGGGGATGCCGAAGGACATCCCCAGTTGAGGGGAGTTCTGGAACTGGATGTCGAACGCCGCGCCCCGAGGCGGCCACGCGTGCACATCACCTCGGCGGCGATGTTCGTGCCGTCTTGGCGCGGATCTGGTCCATCACCGCTTGGGCGGAATAGATCTCCGGAGTTTTCTCTAGCCCCTCGAAGGCGACATGTTTTCCGGAACCCATCTGGATCACCAGCATTGTCTGGTAGACGGGCGGAGGGGCCCAGCGCTCGAGGACCTGATAGGGAACGTCCCCACCGCCGAAGCCGCCCGTGCTCGGCCCGGTGGGAACGGAGCCGTCGCTGACGCCGGGAGCGGCACCCGCTTTGCTCGCGCCGCCACCTGCGCCGGTTCCGATCGACCCGGTCGAAAGAACCGAACCGGACCGCCCCTCGATGTTGTTGATATCCCCGGCCTGGACCTTTCGGGATACGGTACTGAGCACTGCAAACCATTCCTGGCCCGCGGCAATCGTAATTTCAGCCGCGCGCAGCATGGCGAACTCGGCCACCTGCGCCGCCGACATTTCCTTGCTGCCCGTGTAACTGACGGCATGGCGGCCGCCATCGACAGGTTCGGAGAAGTAGCCAGCGCCATTCGGGGCACGGGCGGCCTGATACGTCGGCATGGTGGTCGTGCAGGCGGCCAGCATCGCCGTCGCCGCAATCGGAAGAAACTTCCTCATCGCTTGCACCTTCTGATTTCCGCCCGGAGGAATTCCGGTCGGCGCGTTCAGGACAGGGCACCGATCGGGGGAGCCCGAAAGCTCCCCCGTTTGATTACACGCCCAGGTTACATCTGGAACAACACGCCGACCACGATGCGGCGATCGTTCAGGAAGCTGAAGCGATCGTACATCTGGCCTTGCTCGTCGATCATCGTCCTGGCCTTGCTCTTCGTGTCGAGGATGTTCGCGATCGATGCGCGCACCTGAACCTGGTCGAACACCTTGTACTTGATTGACGCGTCGAGGAAGCCCGCAGCCGAGTTGTACACCGGATGGCCGGTGACCCAGTCGCGATAGGTCGTCAGATATTTGGACCGCCAGTTGTATGCGAGACGCATCTCGAGCCTGTCGTCCTGATAGATGCCAACCGCGTTGGCGATGTGCTTGGACTGGCCTAGCATATCGTCGACACCCCATCGGAACACGGTGGTGACATCGTCCGGATTGCCGTCGCCGTCCGCATCGACACCGTTGCCCGGCGGCGTGGTGGTTGCATCGATAAAGGTATAGTTGGCCTGGACGCCGAGATGTTTGAGCGGACCCGGCAGGAAATCGAAGAATTGCTGATACGCAAGCTCGATGCCCTTCACCTTCGCCGACGCCTGGTTCACCTGACCATTGTAGATCACCTGCACCGTCTTGCCGTCGAGAGTCTCGCTGCCGAGGACCATGTCGCCGGTCGAGATGATGTTCTTGATGCTCTTGTAGAAGCCAGCGACCGACAGGTAGCCGCCCTTGAAATACCACTCGTACGAGAGGTCGTAGTTCCACGCCGTCGTCGGTTTCAGGAACGGGTTGCCGCGATTGACCCTGATATCGCCGATGGTGATGTTCTGGGCGCCGCGATCGATACCGTACAACGGATCGGTCGTGTCCACGATCGTCGGGTAATTGGTCCGGTTCGTAGTGACCACATATTCCTGCGAAGCGCGCAAATCCTGAACGTTCGGGCGGCTCAGCCCCTTGCTGGCGCCGACGCGGATCAGCATCTCGCGATTCAAATTCCACTTCATGTTGAACGACGGCAGCCACTGCTCGTCTTCCAGATCATAGGAGATCGGAACCGCTGCCTGTTCGGAATAGGCCGCCGACTGGGGCAGGAAATCACGCGGATCGTCGTGGGCCTCCGCATCGTCCGTCCGCGTCCGCACGCCGTTCGTGATCGGAGCCGTCTGCACGTCCGCGTTCCAGACACGATAGGAGCGATAGCCGGCCGAAGTCAGGTTGGTCTTCACATAGCGGAGGCCGATGTTCCCATCGATCGACATGCCATTGCCGAACTCCTGCTTGAAGTCGACGCGGACATAGGCGTTCTTGGTCTTCTCGGTGATGTCGGATGTGTTCTCCGGCAGGAAGATCGGGCTACCCCACTGCGTGCCGTCCGCCGTGCCGTGCGGAGTCCAGCCATAGTTGGTTCCCAGCTGCGGCTCGTTGTGGAGATAGTCGATGAACTTGCTGTAGTCGGACAGATAGTCGTCCTTCATGAACACGAAGGAGTTGTTCGCGCCCTGGACCACACCGCCACGGAAGAAGTCCGAGAAGTTGACCGCCTCGAAGGCGGACGGATCCTGGAACGTCCCGACGATGCCCAGACCGCCGCGCCCGTCCCATGCCGGCGCAATCGAACCCCAGTTGCCCATTCTTTCGGAGTTCACCTGGCTCCGCTCGGAATAGCGGACGCCGAACTTCACCCCGTGGAACCAACTGGCAAGGCCGTCGCCGCCCGACAGATCATAGGCTAGGTCGGCGCGAAGCGCGTAGAGCTCGCCCGTGCCGAGCTGGAAGCCGTCCGACGCGTACTGGAAATTGGCGCCGTTGAGGTCGCCCGCGTTCGCCGGCGTCGGAATGAAGCGCGCTTCGTTGACGCCGGTAGTGGCGGGATCATCGACGAGGTCTCCGCCATAGCGCGTGCTGCCGGGGCTGAACGCCTGGGTCGGCGTGAAGAACTCGATTGTCGGATTGTCGAGGTCCTGGTTGACGTTCCAGCTGAGCCAGGTGTTCATACCGGCCCAAAGCTCTCTGAACCGCGCGCTGGACTTGGTGTACTGGCCATCGAGCTCGACATAGAGGCGCGAGCTGGCGTTCCACTTCAGGTTCAGGCTGAAGTCCTGAGTGGTCGTCTCCTCTTTCTTGCCGATGCCAAGCGAGCCGATCGGGATGCCCTGTGCGCCGATCCAGCCGTCGTTGTTGCTGTTCACCAGGCCCGATTCCATCAGGCCGCCGCGAATCGGGATGAGCGTCTCGCAGTCGCCGGGGTTGGCCGGGAAGCCGTCGCTTCCGCTGCACATCGGCGTCCCCGCCGTGCCCCAGCTGGGATCGAGCTTCATGTCGGTGACGGACCAGGTCGCGTCGTGCTCCGGCCACCACTCCAGGGTGCGCTCGGTGCTGTCCACCTTCGTTTCGACGCGGACATATTTGAACGTCGCCTGCAGGCTGTCGTTCTTCCACTGCGCCGCCCCGTAAAAGCTCTCGCGATCGCGGTCGACATCGTTGGTGCGCATCTGGAAACCGCCAGCCATGCCGACGATCTGGCTGGGGTCGACGCCGGCGAATTCGTTCAGCCTGCCGCCGTCGTTGAACGCGCCGTTCTGAGGGATGTTGCCGTTCGCGTCGATCACCTTCGGCACGGGCGAGTTCTGCTGCCAGCCGTGAATCCGCGAATCGAGGATCGAGCGCGAATAGGAACCGAGCAGGCCGAATTCGCTGTTTCCGACACGCCAGCGGTTGCCGAGCGTAATGCTACCCGACGGAGACCATTTCTTGCGCAGGTCCGAATAGGTTCCGTCCACCGCCACGGCGACAATCGGGCCACGGCGATCGAACGGTTCGAGCGTCCGCAGGTTGATCGTGCCGCCGATGCCGCCTTCGATCAGGTCGGCCGACTGGTTCTTGTACACGTCGACGGCACCGACAAGCTCTGGCGGGATGCTCGACCAATCAAGTGCGCGGCCGCCATTAGCGGTGAACGCGTCACGGCCGTTGAACTCGGAGCGGACAAAACCGAGGCCGCGAATGAGGTTTCCGCGCCCTTCCGGCGACGGGAAGTCGGGACTTGCCCCACCGCCTGCCGGAAAGCGCGAGACAGTCAGGCCGGGAATGCGCCCCAGGGCCTCCGCCACCGACAAGTCCGGCAGGGTCGCGATGTCGGATGCCGTGATCGAATCGACGAACGTGCTCGCGTTACGCTTGATCTGCGCGGCGGACTCGAGCGCTCCGCGGATACCGCTGACGACAATGGTGTCGTCGGTCTTGGTCTGGGCTGCTTCATCGGCCCCCGCCTCGGTGGGCGCCGGTTCGTCCTGAGCATGGGCCGCGGCTGCGGCCAAAAGGCTGCCAACGGCGAGAATGGAGGCACCACTTTTCAGCGACCCCCGCAGCCACCTTGCCCCCCGAGCGTACACTGAAACATCCGCAAACGCTGATTTGATCACGCCCCATCCTCCCATGTTACCGCTACCATATTTTGGCAGCTCTTTTCTCCGACAAATGGTATTTGGAAAATCAGCTGCTAGCAAGTGGCCATCTGCGAGCAGATTGCGGTACGCCGAGGCAAACAAGCGACGAACTGATCAAATGCGCTCTCCGACCCTCGGTTTTGCAGCGCAACATTGCTGATTTGCAGTGCAACATTGCCGGTTCATTACATTCCCAACCTTGTTGGAGCCTGTTTTCTCTGACAAATAAAGTCGAGCAAAACACGGCGCGTGCGCCTGGCGCAGCGCGAAACGGGAGAGGGGGCGATGTGGTAAAGGAGGCGCTGCGCGGCGAGGACGGAAACCGCGGTGTCGCTATCAGCCGCGTTACGGTGATCGGAGGCGGAACGGCGGGCTGGATGACCGCCGCGGCACTATCCAACAAACTCAAGGGGTTGCCGATCTCAATTCGGCTTATCGAGTCCGAAGAAATCGGGACCGTCGGTGTCGGTGAGGCGACGTTGCCGCATATTCGGGCATTCAACAACACGCTCAACATCAGTGAGCAGGAGTTGATGAAGGCGACCGAGGCGACCTTCAAGCTGGGCATCGAGTTCTGCGACTGGGGGCGGATCGGCGACCGCTACATCCATCCGTTCGGCGACTTCGGCCCGACCGTGAACGAGATCCCCTTCTACCAGTTCTGGCTGAGGCTGAAGACGCTGGGCGACACCTCGCGGCTCGACGAATATTCGTTCCCGATCATCGCCGCCGAGAACGATCGCTTCCGCCACCCCTCCCCCGACCTCACCAGCATCGAATCGACCTTCGGCTACGCCTATCAGTTCGACGCCTCGCTCTACGCGCGCTTCCTCCGGCGCTATTCGGAGGCCAATGGCGTCGTCCGGACCGAGGGAAAGATCATCGGCAGCAAGCTCGATTCCGAAACGGGCTTCGTCGAATCGGTGACGCTCGATTCGGGCGAAGTCGTGGGCGCCGACCTGTTCATCGACTGCTCGGGCTTTCGCGGCCTGCTCATCGAACAGGCGCTCCACTCGGGCTATGACGACTGGAGCAAATGGCTCCCTTGCAACCGCGCGGTCGCGGTGCCGTGCGAGACCCGCGGCCCGCTCACGCCCTACACGCGCGCCACCGCGCGGACCGGGGGCTGGCAGTGGCGCATCCCGCTGCAGCACCGCGTCGGCAACGGTCAGGTCTATTGCAGCGACTTCATCTCCGACGACGAAGCCCAGCAACAACTGCTCGACAATCTCGAAGGCCCCGTGCTGGCCGACCCCCGCAGGCTCTACTTCACGACGGGCCGCCGCCGTTCCTTCTGGAACAAGAACGTCGTGGCCATCGGCCTTTCGGCGGGCTTCCTCGAGCCGCTCGAATCGACGTCGATCCACCTCATCCAGGACGGCATCACCGAACTGATCACGCTCTTCCCCGACAAGAGCTTCCGCCGCTCGGACATCGACGAGTACAACCGCCGCATGAGCCTGCATTTCGAGCGGGTGCGCGACTTCCTGCTCCTGCACTATGTCGCGACGCAGCGCGACGACAGCGAGATGTGGCGGCACTTCCGCAGCATGGAATTGCCCGATAGCCTGCAGGAGAAGATCACCGCCTGGACCACGCGAGGCCATATCATCAAATATGAGTTCGGCCTGTTCCTGCCGCCAAGCTGGATCGCGGTGATGCTCGGGCAGAACCTGCAGCCGCGGGGTTACGACCGGCGAGTCGATGCCGTGCCCGAGGAGGCGCTGGTCGCGAACGCTGCGGCGATTCGCCGCGACGTCGCCACGGCGGTCCGCAACACGCCCGAACATGCTGCCTTCATCGCGCAGATCGGAGCCGCTTCGGGCACCGCCGCGCTTGCGGCCGGCGCGCGGTAGGGGGAACGCGATGACCACGCCAAGCGAATCGGCCGCGGCGATCGAGCACGTCGTCATCTGCGGCACCGGGCTGGCGGCCCAGATGACGGCCTGCGCGATGGCGGCGCAACTGCCGCCCGCGATCCGAATCACGCTGGCCGACGTCGGCGACAGCGCGGGCACCGATCTGTTCTACGGCAGCGTCTCGGCACCCTCCGCCTATGCGTTCAACCTGACCACCGGATTGCAGGAGCCCAGGCTGGTTGTCGAAGGCGACGCCGCCTTTTCCTGGGGAACCCGCTATTCGCGCTGGGCGGGCGGAAGCCGATCCTGGATCCAGTGCTTCCACTTGTCGCTGCCGGTGATCGACGGGGTGCTGTTCCACCACTATCTCGCGCAACAAGGCGAGACGGAGCTCGAGCCCTATCTCGTGTCGGCCATGGCGGCGCGGAAGGGCGTATTCGCGCACCCGCCGCAGCGACCGGGCCAGACCGAGCAACTGCTCAGCCGCGCGGAATATGGCTATCAGTTCGATCCGGCCACCTATGCGCGGCTCTTCCAGTCGAGCACCGACGACGCGCGCGTGCATCGGGTACGCGGCGCGCTGGAGGAAGTCGTACGCGGCGACCAGGGCATCGCGGCGATTCGCCTGGCGGGCGGCCAGTCGCTCGAAGCCGACCTGTTCATCGATTGCACCGGCCCCGATGCGTCGCTGCTGTCCAGCCTCGGTTCGGCCTTCACCGGGGGGCGCCGCCTGCGTGCCGCGATGACGCGGAAACCCGCGGCCCGGCTCGGCCCGCCGGTTCGCGAGGTGACGCCGGAAGCCTATGGATGGCGTTCGGAAACGCCGCTTCGCGGCTGCACCGCGCAGCTGACCGTGTACGATCCGGCGTCCGAGGCCGAGGCGCTGTCGGCGCACGGCGCGGAGCCCGAGCGAACCGGCGAGGCGGTGCTGGGCCGGCGCGACGAGGCATGGTCGGGCAATTGCGTCGCGATCGGCCAGGCGGCCGGTGTCGTCGAGCCGCTGACGCCGGCGCCGCTGATGCTGCTCGAGCGCGACATCGAGCGCCTGCTTTCGCTGATCCCCTTTTCGAGCGACATGACGGTGGAGCGCCGCGAGTACAATCGCCGCTCCGCCGAGGATCACGAGCATTGCGCGCTCTTCTCGCGCGCGCTGTTCGAAACCGACGGTCTTCCCGACACGCCCTATTGGCAAGCCGCGCGCGCCGAGCCCGTTCCCGAGAAGCTCGCCCGCAAGCTCGACCTGTTCGAGGACCGCGGGCTGCTCGTCGCCTATGACCTCGAGCCGTTCCAGATGGAGGACTGGACGATCCTGCATTGCGGGATGGGCCGCCATCCGAGCCGATACGACCGCTCCGCCGATCGCGCGCCGGCGGATCGCGTCCGGCAGTATCTCGCGAACATGAAGAGCGAGATCGCGAAGCTGGTCGATACGCTGCCGAGCCACGCCGATTACATGGCGCAGCTGAAACAATATCTGCTCCAGAATCGACGCTGAGCGATGCAGCCGATCCTGAAGGAGATCGTCATCGTCGGGGGCGGGTCGGCCGGATGGATGACCGCCGCGGCGCTTTCGAGTCTGCTCGAGCCCAAGGACGTGTCGGTCACGCTGGTCGAGTCCGACCAGATCGGCACGATCGGCGTCGGCGAGGCGACCGTGCTCGACATCGTCAACTACAACCGCTTCCTGGGCGTGCGCGAAGACGAGTTCATGAAGGCCACCCAGGCGACCTTCAAATACGGCATCGAATTCATCGACTGGGGGGGCAAGGGCACGCGCTATGTGCATCCGTTCGGCCAGCATGGCGTCGACATGCGCGGCATCGACTTCCACCAATATTGGCTGCGCAGCCGCGCCGCGGGCAATGATCGCCCGATCGAGGACTATAGCCTGAACGCAGTCGCCGCGAAGCGGAACCGGTTCGCCCTGCCCGACCCCAATCCGCGCTCGGTGCTGTCGCATCTGCGCCACGCCTATCATTTCGACGCGGCACTCTATGCGCGCTTCCTGCGCAACTATGCCGAGGCGCGCGGCGTGCGGCGGATCGAGGGCAGGATCGAGGCGGTGCTGCAGGCACCCGAGACGGGCTTCATCACCGGCCTGAAGCTCGACAATGGCGAGACCTTGGGCGGGGAGTTCTTCTTCGACTGCACCGGCTTCCGGGCATTGCTGACCGAGCAGGCGCTGGGCGTCGGGTTCGTCGACTGGAGCCACTGGCTTCCCTGCGACACCGCCCTCGCCGTCCCCAGCGCGCATTCAGGGCCGCTGACTCCCTACACGCGATCGACCGCGAAGACGGCGGGATGGCAATGGCGCATTCCGACCCAGCAGCGCACCGGCAACGGCCATATCTATTGCAGCGGCTTCATCAGCGACGACGAAGCCACTGCGATGCTGCTCGACGGGCTCGACGGCGAAGCGACCGCGTCCCCGCGGATGATCCGGTTCACCACCGGATGCCGCGAGGAATTCTGGACCAAGAACTGCATCGCCATCGGCCTTTCGGCGGGGTTCCTCGAGCCGCTCGAATCGACCTCGATCTATCTGATCCAGGAAGGGATCAGCCGCTTCATATCGCTCTTCCCCGACGCGACCCTGCCCGAGATCGTGCGGACCGAGTACAACAAGCACATGCGCACCGAATTCGAGCAGGTGCGCGATTTCGTCATCCTCCATTATGCGGCGACCGGGCGCGACGACACGCCCTTCTGGAACCATTGCCGGACGATGGACATCCCCGACAGCCTGCAGCACCGGATCGAGCTGTTTCGCGAGGCCGGGCGGATCTTCCGCTACGATGAGGAGCTGTTCACCCCCTCGAGCTGGGTGGCGGTGCTCATCGGCCAGGGAATCATCCCCAAATCCCACGATCCGATCGTCGCCACCCTGCCCGCCGACGAGGTGCTGCACAGCCTCGCGACGATGAACGCGGGGATGGAGGGCGCGGCCGAGCGGATGCCGACCCACGCAGAGTTCATCGCGCGCTATTGCCCCGCGCCCGTCGCCTGATCGATCGCCCACGGAGCCCGCGGACATGCAAGACCTGAAGATCCGGAACATCGTCATCGTGGGCGGGGGCACATCGGGCTGGATGGCGGCGGCCGCCATGTCCAAGCTGCTGCACGACGACGAGATCCGGATCCGCGTGATCGAATCCGATGCGATCGGCACGGTCGGAGTCGGCGAAGCGACGATCCCCCACATCCTCTATTTCAACCGGCTGCTGGGGCTCGACGAGGACGACTTCGTCCGCAAGACCTCGGCGACCTTCAAGCTCGGCATCGAGTTCGTGAACTGGGGACGGATCGGCGATCGCTACATCCATCCCTTCGGCACCTATGGCCAGGAGATGGAGGGCCTGCACTTCCATCATTTCTGGCTGCGCCACGCCAAAGCGGCGACGGCGCGGCCGCTGGACGACTATTGCCTTGCCACGCTCGCCGCGCGCGCCGGAAAATTCCAGCGCCCCGACCCCACCAAGGTCAATTCGCCGCTGAGCGCGATCACCTATGCGTTCCAGTTCGATGCCGCGCTCTATGCCCGCTACCTGCGCCAATTCGCCGAAGCCCATCGCGTCGTGCGGACCGAGGGCAAGGTCATCAGCGTGCAGCAGCATGGCGAGAGCGGCTTCGTCGAAAGCGTGACGCTCGAAAGCGGCGAGATCGTGCCGGGCGACCTGTTCATCGACTGCTCGGGGTTTCGCGGGCTGCTCATCGAGCAGACGCTGAAATCCGGCTTCGACGACTGGAGCGCCTGGCTTCCCAACGACCGCGCAGTGGCGCGCGCTTCCACCAGGATCGCAGACCCGGTCCCCTTCACTCGCGCGACCGCCAAGTCCTCCGGGTGGCAATGGCACATCCCGCTGCAGTCGCGCACCGGCAACGGCCATGTCTATTGCTCCGAGCACATCAGCGACGAGCAAGCGCTGGAGAGCCTCAACGCCGATATCCTGGGCGAGCCGATCTCGGAGCCCAATTTCCTGCGCTTCAAGGCCGGGATCCGCAGGAAGCCGTGGAACAAGAACGTCGTCTCGCTGGGGCTGGCGTCAGGCTTTCTCGAGCCGCTCGAATCGACCTCGATCCATCTCGGGCAGTCGGCGATCGCGCGGCTGATGACCAACTTCCCCGACAAGAAGTTCAACCAGCACGACATCGATTACTACAATCGTCGGACGCGGCTGGAATGGGAGCAGATCCGCGACTTCATCGTCCTCCACTACAAGGCGACCGAGCGCGACGACAGTCCGTACTGGAACTATTGCCGGACGATGGACATCCCGCAGACGCTGGCGGACCGGATCGCGATCTTCAAGGAGAACGCCCGGCTTTACCGCCACGACAACGAGCTGTTCACCGAGCCGAGCTGGCTCGCCGTGCTGCACGGGCAGCGCGTGGCGCCGCAACGCCATCATCCGATCGCGGACATCCTGCCCGACGCCGAGCTGGAAGATCGCATGGAAAGGATCGCCGCGGTGATGCGCACCTGCGCCGCGCGCATGCCGTCGCACCAGGAGTTCATCGACCGGCATTGCCGCTCGCAGGCCTAGGCGCCCGTCGCGCGCCTATCGCTTGAGCTCGTCCACCAGATAGGCCTTCACGTTCCTGGCCGTCTCCGGCGTCATCTCGCCCAGCGCGCCGCGGCCCTGCGGCGGCAGATGCGCGACGGCGTCATGGCCCGCGCCGAAGACATAGTGATCGAACCAGGCGCGCCAGATCTGGCGCTCGTGCGCCGGAAGGTCGCGCACGGTCATGATCGCGTGCGCGAGCGCCTTGAAGGGAGAGCCCTGCCACGGCTTGTCGATGAGATCCCACCAGTAATTGGCGAGCACGTTGACCGGATCGAGCGCCTCGACATGGTGCCACCACATATAGGGGATGAAGATCGCGTCCCCCGGCTCCAGATCGGCGGTTTCGGCGGTCTCGAGCGCCTCGGCGAAGCGCGGATATCGCTCGAGATCGGGTTCGCGCAGGTCGACCATGCTGACCGGCGGCCCGGCGAAAGTGAAATCGAACGGACCGACATAGAGGTTGCGGACCTGCTCGGGCGGGAAAAGCGTGAAGCGGCGGCGCCCGCCGACGACGACCGCGACATTCTCCGACATGTCGAAGTGCGTCGAGACGGTCGCCCGGTTGCCGATCCACAGCCGCGCGACGGCACCGTCGCCGACGATGTCGGTGGCATTGTCGCGCGAGAACTCGGGGAAATTCTCGCAGACGGGTATCGCGCCGGCATAGAAGGTGGCGGGTTCGGCCTCGTCCTTCATCGCCAGCAGCGCGGCGAGAAGCTCGGCCGGCGGCGCCATGCGCTGCTGATAATTGAAGCCCCGCATGTCCTCGCGGTACCAGAACTTGCCCTTGATCTGGGGCGGCCCGAGGAAGGTGGGCGTGGGCCTGCCGATGTCGAAGGTCCGCAGATAGTCGCAGAGCGCCTCGGGCGATTCACGCCCCGCGCGGACCGCGGGCCAATCGGCCGCGACGCCGCGCAGCACGGCGGGTTTCCTCAGCGGCGCGATTTCGGAGCGAAAGCGCGCGCGGTCGAGATTGTGCCATTCACGCACCTTTTGAAAGTCCCGCATCTCGATCCCGCTCGCTCCCAATTCGACGGAGTCCTTCCTGAGGGCCTAATCGGTTTTTCCCAAGAGTCGACCGCGCGATCGGGCTCGGCTCGCGCCCGATTACCGATTGACTCGACCATTTTTTACTCGGACAAATTCGATGAGAGAAGGGGCGTTCCAGGGCCGGGCTGCAGTTCGCGCCGCAATCCCGATCGAATAGCAGGAGGGGAAGATCCGATTCCGTAACTATGCGGCCCTGGCGCTGGTGCCGCTCGCCGCCTCGTCGCTCTGCCTCGCATCGCAGGCCGCCGCGCAGACGCCGCAAACGAGCTGGGCGCCCGACAACGGCAACGGGACCTTCACCAATCCCTTGTTCGCCGAGGAGTTTTCGGACCCGGACGTGATCCGCGTCGGCGACGATTATTATATGACCGGCACGACGATGCACGTCATGCCGGGCCTTCCGGTGCTGCATTCCAAGGACCTCGTGAACTGGCGGCTGCTCGGCTATGTCTTCGACCGGCTCGACCTGGGTCCCGACTATCGGCTGGAGGGCGGCAAGGAGACCTATGGCCAGGGCATCTGGGCGCCGGCCATCCGCTATCACAACGGCACCTTCTACATCTTCTCGAACATCAACCACCGCGGGCTGCAGATCTTCAGCGCCACCAATCCGGCGGGGCCGTGGACGCATCGCTCGCTGCCCGGGCCGGCGCACGACGTATCGGTGCTGTTCGACGACGACGGCCGGATTTACGCGGTGCACGGCTATGACGAAGTCAAGCTGAGCGAGTTGAAGCCCGATCTGAGCGGCTTCATCGAAGGCAGCGAGCGGACGATCATCCCCGCCGGCAACGCGATGGGCGAGGGCCATCACTTCTACAAGATCGACGGCCGCTACTACATCATCAGCGCCAACTACTCCCCGGTCGGCCGCATGACCGCGGCACGCGCCGACCGACCGGAGGGTCCCTATGAAACGGTGACGATCAGCGCGCGCGAGACCATGGGGCAGCAGCGCGGCGCGTGGCTCACCGACAACGGGCTCGGCAAGGCGCTGCCCGGCCCCGGCGCGAAGCTCGCGATCGCGGGGCCGCCGACGCCCGATTTCGCCGGCGCGGTGCCGCTGCACCAGGGGGGCATCGTCGAGCTGCCCAATGGCGACTGGTGGGGCTGGTCGATGATGGACCGAAAGTCGATGGGTCGCACGACCTATCTGTCGCCGGTCACCTGGAAGGACGGCTGGCCCTATTTCGGGCTGCCAGGCAACCTCGGACGCAGCCCGGTGACCTGGCTCAAGCCGGCGACGGGCGCGGATCAGAAGCCGGCCCCGACCTGGCAGCACAGCGACGACTTCTCGGGGCCCAAGCTCCAGCCCATTTGGCAATGGAACCACGTGCCGGACGACAGCAGATGGTCGCTCCGTGCGCGGCGCGGCTATCTGCGGCTGGGGACCCTTCCCGCCCCGCATTTCCTGCTGGCGCGGAACAGCCTGACCCAGCGCGCGGTCTGGCCCGAATCGGTCGCGACCGTGCAGATCGACGCCCGCGGACTCAAGGACGGCGACTATGCGGGCCTTGCGCTGCTCAACGTGCCGTTCGCGACGCTCGGCGTGGTGCGCGACGGTGCGGGGTACCGCCTGCGCTTCTACGACCAGCTGGCCGACAAAACGCTCGAGGAGCCGCTGGCCGGCCCGGTCCTCCAGTTGCGCGTCGCCGGCGACTTCGATCGCGAGACCGCACGCTTCAGCGTGAGCAGTGACGGCAAGGCGTTCAGGTCGATCGGCGGGGAGCTCCGCACCGCCTATCAGCTCAAGACCTTCCAGGGCGTGCGCTACGCCCTGTTCGCCTTCAACGAGAAGGGTCGCGCCGGCGGCTACGCCGATTTCGACTCCTTCCGGCTGGACCAGCCGCTGGCCGACCGCAGCCATAACCTGCCGCTCGGCAAGGTCGTGACGATACGGAACCTGGCCAATGGCGAGCTCGCCTGGGCCAGTCCGCACGGAATGCTGCACGGCACGGGCGCGGCATCGCAGGAGGCGGCGAAGGGCGGAATTCGCTTCCGCGTCCACGATCGCGGCCAGGGGCGCGTCGCGCTCGAATCGGCCGACGGGCGCGGGTTCCTGACAGTGGTGGGCGAAGGCCTGTCGGCGGACGTGCGGCTGATGCCGGCGGAGAGCGCAGCCAGCCTCTTCCAATGGCAGGACCTGCTGCGCGGCGAGTTCATGCTGCTGTCGTTGCGCACCAACCGCTATGTCGGCATCGATCCCGGCACCGGCGAGCCCTATGCCGCCGACTGGCCCGGCGCCGCCGCCGACCGGCGCAACGGCACGGTGTTCCAATGGCAGGAGCCGGCCCCCGGCTCCGATTGAAGCCGAACGTCATTTGAGCGGACGCGGTTCGACCGGCGTCCGCTCGTCCTGCCATGGCAGGAATGGCAGCCCCCGCGCGGCGGCCGATCCGCCGCGCGGGGCTCCGCTCATTCGGCCACGGGGTATTCGAATATCGCCGTGGAGATCGGGGGGACGGTCAGCGCGCCGCCGAGCGCCGGCACCGCGCCCTGCTCGATCGTCACGCCGGCGGGCTGGCCCACCTTGTTCTCGGTGTCCACCGACTTGCCGGTCAGCAGCCAGCGCACGCCCTTGCCCCGCACCTTGAGGCTGCGCAGGTCGACCGCGAAGCGCTGCGGCTCGTAGGTCGCATTGGTCACGGCGATGCGCAGCCGCTTTCCGTCGGCGCTCAGCCCCGCGATCACGTCGAGCGGCCAGGTCGGGCTGCCGGCGTTGACCTTGGGATGGTCGAAGCCGACCGGGTAGTGCGGATCGGGCTGGGGCACGTTGCCGTCGACGCCGAGCGGAATCGTGCCCGCTCCGAAGTGCTCGCCGAAGAGCTTGAAGACCATGCCCGTCGTGTTGAGCACCGATGCGGTGGGGGTGATGTCCATCGTCGAGGCGCCGGTGGTGAAGGCGCTCATCTTCAGGAAATCGGTGTGCCGCAGCATCTCCTGCATCACCATCGAATAGGCGAGCGCGTTCTTGAGCGTCGGCTTGCCGAAATAGGCATATTCGTCGATCGACAGGAAGATCTTGCGCTCGCCGATCGCGGGGAAGCGCTGCGCGTAGATCTTCCACTCCTCGGCCTTCATGCGGACCTGGTTGGAGGGCGAGCGCGCATATTCGATCAGCTCGGCGTCGGCGGGTGCGCCGGGGCGCTCCTCGGGCCGATCGTACCAATGCTCGCTGATGCCGTCGAAGGTACCCATTGCCTTGGCGAAGAAGCCGCCGGTCCAGTCCTCCTCGGTACCGAACTTGTGCTGGATGCTCTCGAGCGAAGCATTCTCCTTTAGGTCGCGCGGCTTGAGCTGATCGGGCATCGCGCCCGAGGCGATCAGCGTGATCGACGGATCGACGGCGCGCATCCGCTCGGCGAACTCGCGGTGCTTGATCATGTAATAGTCGAGGCTGGTCTTGCCGATCTGCCACCAGCCATAGGGCTCGTTGCCGATGTTCCAGAACTTGACCCCATAGGGCTGGGCATGGCCGTTGGCGGCGCGCTTCGCGCCCCATTCGCTGGTCGCCGCTCCGTTCAGATACTCGACTTCCTCGGCTGCCGAATTGGCGTCGCCGAGGCCGGCATTGACCGTCACATAAGGCTCGACGCCGAGAATCCGGGTCAAGTCCATCCACTCGTCCATGCCGATGTCGTTGGGCTGCATCGCGCTCCAGGCATGGTCGAACATCGGCGCGCGCTTGTCGCGCGGGCCGAGCGCGCCGTGCCAATCCCAGTTGGACAGGAAGTTGCCGCCCGGCAGGCGCCAAAAGCCGGAATTGAGCGATTTCGCGATCGCGGTCGTGTCGGCGCGCCAGCCGTTGATATTGTCGGCGGGCATCAGCGACACCGCTCCGACGCGGAACCGGCCCTGGCCCGTGCCGGTGATCTCCAGCTTGGCGTCGGCCGAATCGGCCGCGGGGGTAAATTCGAACGCGACGCGCTTCCAGCCTGCGCCGGGCGCCGGAAGGGCGATCGTCTGGCGGTCGCCTGCCCCTGCGCCCCAGACCAGCGAGACCTCGACGCGTGCGCCGGCGTCGCCCGAAAGCCAGAGCGAGCCCGCATACCGCTTCCCGCGCGCCACGCCGATGCCTGATTGCGACAGCCCCTTTGGCGCCGCACCCACCGATACGCTCGGGCTCTGCGCGCCGACGAAGGGATCGCGCGGGTCCATCGTGACGGCATCGTCGCCGCCGATCGGGCGCCATTTGCGATAGGAAATGCCGGGACGCCCCTCCGCATTGGGCGGCGGTGAGACGTCCTTGGCCTCCGCCACGACCGGATAATAGAATTTGCGGTCGTCGAGCATCTCGGCCCAGAGCATGCGCGCCACCAGGCTGCCGATCGGCTCGACGAACATGCCATAGGCATGGCGCGTGACCGGCGCCGAGCGCTTGGCGCCGTCAATGGTGACGCGGACGCCCTGCGCCAGCGCCGCGGGCGCCATCCCTTGGGCCGCCAAGATGAACGCGAGTCCTCCCGCTGCCGTGCCGAAACGCGTCATTATACCCCCTTCGGATATTTTATTACTCCGACCAGTCTAAAGCGCTGCGGAACGATCCGCTACCCCTGCCGTCGCCACCGTCAGAGAGCATTTCCGTTGGACGAGCAATGTTGGGCGGTTGACTCGCCCTCGATTAAACCGACAAATGAACCAAATCGCGGGCAGGACCGCGACCCTGGGGAGGATTCGAGCATGATGACCAAATCGGCACGCTTGCTGCGCGCAGCGTCGTGGGCGCTGCTTGCCGCCGCGCTGCCTGCGGCCGCACAGGTCGCCACGAAGGCGCCGCCGCCCGTGCCGGGCGCAAGGCCGGTCACCACGGAATGGATCAAGGTCCACGCCCCGACGATCGAAGGCAACCTCGAGGGGGAATCGGCGGATCGCGACGTGCTGGTGCTGCTTCCGCCGGATTATGCGAAGAACCCCCGCAAGCGCTATCCCGTTGTCTACGCGCTCCACGGCTATTCGATCGGCGCGAAGCAATGGACCACGGAGATCCACGTCCCCCAGACCGCCGAAGGCGGCCTCGCCCGGAGCGGACGGGAGATGATCATCGTCTTCCCCGACAGCAAGACCGTCCATAACGGATCGATGTACTCGAGCTCGGTGACCACCGGCGATTTCGAATCCTTCATCGCCGACGATCTGGTCCGCTACATCGATGCGCACTACCGGACCCTGCCGAAGCGCGAGAGCCGCGGCCTCGCGGGCCATTCGATGGGGGGCTATGGCACTGCCCGCATCGGAATGAAGCACGCCGACGTGTTCGGCGCGATCTACATGATGAGCCCCTGCTGCCTCTCGCCCCGCGATTCCGGCCAGTTCGACGCGGCAACCGGCGCGAAGCTCGAGAAGCTCAAGTCGATCGAGGAAGCGACCACGCTCGGCTGGGGCGAACGTGCACAGCTCGCGACCGCCGCCGCCTGGTCGCCGAATCCCAAGAACCCGCCACTTTTCCTCGACCTCCCGGTCAAAGACGGCGTCGTGCAGCCGCAGGTGCTGGCGAAATGGGCAGCCAATGCCCCGCTCGCCTTCGTCGACCAATATGTCGGCAACCTGCGCCGCTATCGCGCAATCGGGCTCGACGTGGGCGACCGCGACGGCCTGAAGGGCGATGCGGTCAAGCTCCACGAAACGCTCGATCGCTATGGTATCGCCAACAGCTTCGAGATCTATTCGGGCGATCATACGAGCGACGTCGCGACGCGTTTCCAGGATCATGTGATCCCGTTCTTCGCGAAAAACCTGGTGTTCGAGGCGCGCAAGTGAAGCGCGCAGCCTTCGCCGCGCTGCTCGCGGCTTCGTCCCTCGCACTCGCCTCGCCCGCGGCCGCGCAGTCCGATCCCCTGGCCCCGACCGGCCAATGGAGCGTCTATTCGGGCGGCGCCGCCCAGCTGCCGCCGATGGGCTGGAACAGCTGGAACGCCTTTGCGCTCGATATCAGCGAGGCGAAGCTCCTGGGATCCGCCGAAGCGATCGTCGACTCAGGCCTCGCGGCCAAGGGCTATCGCTACATCAATATCGACGAAGGCTGGTGGGCGCGCCGCGACGCCGACGGGCGGCTGGTGATCCGGACCGACAAATTCCCGTCCGCGCGCCAGACCGGCGGGCGGACCAGCTTCCGCGCGCTGACCGACAAGCTCCACGCGATGGGGCTCAAGGCCGGCATCTACTCGGACATCGGCCGGAACAGCTGCGGCCAGATCCACAGCGACGACAAGGCGAACCTGCCGAGTGGCACCGTCGCCGAGCGCGAGGTCGGCCTCTACGGCCATGTCGACCAGGATATCGGGCTCTATTTCGGCGAGTGGGGCTTCGACCTGATCAAGGTCGACGCCTGCGGCATCCGCGGCCTGCCGGCGGACGCGCCCAAGGTCGTGTCGGGCGAGTTCCGCGCGCTTCCTCCGCTGGTCGACAGCGGCTCGCTCGGGCGGACCAATATCGCGGGCACCAAGGCGCTCTACACCCAGGTCGCCCGCGCGCTCGAGCGCGCCAATCCGGACAATGACTTCATCTTCTCGCTGTGCCTCTGGGGCGCAGCCGACGTGCGCTCGTGGGCGCGCGAGATAGCGAGCACGTCGCGCACCAGCGAGGACATATTCCCGATCTGGGGGCGGATGCTCCACAACATGGACACGGCACTCCGCCGTCCGCTCTATGCGCATCCGGGCTCGTGGAACGATCCCGACATGCTCTACATCGGCGCCGGCGACTTCGACGCGCGCCACCTCACCGAGGCGCGCTCGCACTTCAGCCTCTGGGCGATGCTCAACGCACCGCTGATCATCGGCTATGACCTGCGCACCGCTGCCCCCGAGCTGATGGCGATCCTCGGCAAGCCCGAAGTGATCGCGCTCAATCAGGATCCCGCGGGAAACCAGGCGGTGCTCGCCTATGATTCCGACGATGTCGACATTCTGGTGAAGACGCTCGCGAACGGCGAAAAGGCCGTCGCGGTGCTCAATCGCACCTCGGAGCCGGTTTCGGCCACGCTCACCGCGGCCCATCTCAAATTCGCGGCCGATGCGGACATCGCGCTCACCGACCTGTGGAGCGGCGAGGCCAGGCGGTTCCGCGACCGCCAGGAGCTAAAGCTCGCACCGCACGAGACGCTGCTGTTCCGCGTCAAGGGCAGCCGGTTGCTCGCGGACGGGCATTATCTTTCCGAAATGCCCGGCAGCGTGAACCCCGCGGTCGACGGCGTCGTCGCTCCCGAGGTCGATCCGCTCGTCCACCGCGCCATCCTTCCCTGGGCGGGCACGCGGGTGACGCGCGAGGGGCCACGCTATGGAGGCTGGGGCGGCGCCCAGGCGGACAGCACGCCCTATTCCGAGCAGCTGGGCATCGCCGGCCGCCGCTTCGATACCGGGATCGGCGTGCTTGCCAATTCGCGTCTGGAAGTCCGCAATGCCGGCTATCGGCGCTTCACCGCGCTGGTCGGCGTCGACGATTCGGCGCGCGACAGGAGCCAGCCGGTCACCTTCGAGGTCTATGCCGACGGCAGGCTCGTCACGCGCTCGCGCCCGATGCGCTTCGGCGAGGCGCCTGCGCCGCTCGCGGCGGACGTCGCGGGCGCCAAGCTGGTCGAGCTGGTAGCGAGGACCCCGGGCGCGCCGCGCTTTCCCGATCCGGTCACCTGGGCCGAGGCGGCCTTGCGGCGCTAGAACGAGGAGTTGGTGTCCTCGAGCGCAAGGTCGACAAGGACACGCATGGCGTCACTGGCGGCATCGGCATCGCCTGCGGCGATCGCGTCAAAGACGCGGACGTGGTCGGGAAGCGGGTCGCGCGGCAGCGAGCGCGCGCGCTGCTTGAACTGCGTCGTCCAGTTCACGGCCGCGCCGATGCTCGCGCTGAGTGCGATCAGCGCGCTGTTGTGCGTCGCCTGGAGCAGCGCGTCGTGGAAATCGCGATCGGCGGCGCGCCCTGCTTCGGTCGCAAGCGTGAAGCGTCGCATCTTCGCCAACGCGTCCTTCATCAGCTTGAGATCAGCCTTTTCGCGACGCTCCGCGGCGAGACGCGCGGCCGAGGGTTCGACGATAGCGCGCAGCTCGAAAAGGTCGCGGACGAAAGCCGGATCGGGCTCGCCCGAGAATGCCCAGGCCAGAACCACGGGATCGAGCATGTTCCAGCGGCTGCGCGGCAGCACGCGCGTCCCTGCCTTGGGGCGACTTTCGACCAGCCCCTTGGCGGTGAGCACCTGTACCGCCTCGCGATAAGCGCTGCGAGACACGTCGAGTGCCTCCGAATTCTCGACTTCGCCGGTCAGCCGTTCGCCGGGCGCGATCTGGCCAGAGACGATGGCGGTGCCGAGATAATGCGCCACCGCGCCGCGCAGGCGTCGTCCAGAGCCCTTCGGAGCGGGCGTCTGGCCGTCGGCGCTCAATTCCCCGAGCACTAGCGCCTTCCCCTCCTCCGATGCCATCCGGCCGCTTCCCCTTATCCGAGCTAGGCGCGCCTTATCAGCGACTGGACGACGCATGCAAGTTGCGTAGCCCGTCGCGCAAAATGGTGGCGCCGAATTGGCGCTGATGCCGCGATCATGCGGGAAGAGAAGCGTCGCTCCGGCAAAGAGGCCGAATCCGGATCGGTCTTTACCATTACGTCCGATTTGGCCAGTTCGAGCACCGCACCTCAAATCCGCAGCGGAACGGCCGACGGGGCTGAAACGCGGCGGCCGCCCGCTGAATCATCCCTTCGGCGTGACCCAGACCGATACCGGCACCACCACCTTTCCCGGTGCGGGCTTGCCCACCTCCACGCGGTCGGCCTTGACCAATTCACCCGTCTCCAGGTTGAAGGATGCCCAGGGCTTGGGCATGCGCCCGAACGACATCTTCTGGATCGGCTGGCCGGTGGTCGAGTTCATGATCGTGGCAATGATCGGCATACCGGTGCGTTACCCAGCTGCCTGGAGGCCTGTCCATCGCGCCCGGACAGATTGCTGTGGACGATCGGGCCGACGCGGCGCGTTAGCCGCAGCCGATCTTATGGCCGGACCCGAAAATTCGAAAAAATGGGATAAAATCAATGGCGGCTGGTGGAGCTGAGGGGAATCGAACCCCTGACCTCTGCAGTGCGATTGCAGCGCTCTCCCATCTGAGCTACAGCCCCGCCGCCGGTCCCCGGGTGGCCCCGGGAGGCGCACCCATTAGCCCCAGCCGATGCACGATGCAACTGGCTTGTGCGGCGTCGCCTACATCGCCGGAAGTGCCGCAAATGCGACGAATTTCGGAACTCCGCCCCGGCCTCGCTCGCTGATCCCGCGAGGCGCCGCGCCCTCGCGCGTGCGCCATCAGGAACGCAGATCAGGAGAGAGGATGATGGACGACCGTAACGACCGCTGGGGCGCGCGCGACTATGAGCGCAGCACCCCCAGCCCCGACTATACGCGGGATTACGGCTCGGGCCGCGACTATAGCTACTCGAACGCGCGCGACTATGCCGCCGCGGGCGAGCTCGGCTACGGCCGCGAACGCCAGGACCAGGGCCGCAGCACGCCCAGCTATCGCGACGATTCGTGGCGCGGGCGCAGCGACTATGGCGCGCAGGATTATGGCGCGCGCGACTATGACCGCGGCGCCTGGGACCGCGACCGCTATCAGCGCGGCAGCGACCGCGGCTGGGGCGAGCGCATGCGCGGCTATGCCGGCTATGGCGCAGCCGCCGGCGGAACGCGCGGCCAGGGCGAGCGCGCCGGCCAGGACGACGACCGCGGCTTCCTCGAGCGCGCCGGCGACGAGGTCCGCTCGTGGTTCGGCGACGAGGAGGCCGAGCGCCGCCGCGAGATGGACCAGCGCTACGACGACCGCATGGCGCGCTCCGAGCGCCGGCGCGACACGTCGCCGCACGACGATCATTATCGCAGCTGGCGCAGCGAGCGGATCGCCGAGCTCGACCGCGACTATGACGAATATCGCCGCGAGAACGCACAGCGCTTCCACAACGAGTTCAGCAGCTGGCGCACCGAGCGCCAGGGCCAGCGCGACTGCCTGCGCCGGGTGAGCGAGCATATGGAAGTGGTGGGCTCCGACGGCAGCCATGTCGGCACCGTCGACAAGGTCCGCGGCGACCGGATCCTGCTCACCAAGAGCGATCCCGAGGCAGGCGGCCATCACCATTCGATCCCATCGCGCTGGATCGATTCGGTCGACGACCAGGTGAAGCTGCGCAAGACCGCCGACGAGGCGCAGGCGCATTGGCGCGACGAGGAGCGCTCGGGCGCCTTCTTCGGCGAGCAGGGCGAGACCAAGCGCGCCGAGGAGCGGCAGGACTGGTCGAGCGAGCACAATCTCAACCGGAGCTTCTCCGGCACCTATTGAGGCCGGAGCAACAGCACGCAGGCGGTACTAGGCCCGGGGTCGTTCCCGGGCCCTTTTTTTGCTCAGTCGGCGAGGAAGGCCGCGAGTGCCCTGGCAAAGGCGGCGGGCTGGTCGAGCATCACGAAATGGCCGCTGTCGCCGACGTCGACGAAGCGGACATGCGGCGCCTTGGCATATTCGCCGCGATAAAAGGCCTCGGCACGCTCGCGCGGCAGCCGCGCGCTCCACGGATAGACGAGCGTGATCGGCGTCGTGATCGCCGCCATTTCGGGACGCAGATCGGTGGTCGCATCCTCGTAGAAGGCGCGCGCCGAGACGCGCGGATCGGCGGCGAGAATCCATTTGGCGACCTGCGCCTGGGCCGCAGGCGTGGCCGCCTGGGTCGCCGCGACCTGCGCGGCAGCGGCCGGGTCGCGCGGCTTGCCATGCTCGGCAGCCATCCGGTCGCGCATCGTCGCGGCCATCGGCTCGATCGCCGCCACCGTCGCACCCGGCGCGAAGATCGTGCCCACCCAGGGCAGCGCATCGACCACCATCAGCCGGCCGACGTCCTGCGGATGCGCCTTGGCGAGCATCAGCCCGGCGAGCCCGCCCATCGAATGGCCGACCACGACGGCGCCCTTCAATTTCTCGCTGGCGACGAGCCGGTGGAGGTCCTCCACCACGCCCGGAAGCACGCCGGGCGCGAGATTGGCGCCGGGATCGTCGCCGCCGAAGCCATTGACCTGCACCAGATAGACGCTGTGCGCGCGCGCGAGCTCGGGCACGACCGTCTCCCACACTGCGCGCGGGCTCGACAGGCCGGGGATCAGAATGACCGCCGGGCCGCTGCCGACGCGCTCGACAGAGATATGGTCCATGGGGATCGGGGCTGCGGCCTGCGCGGGCGAGGCCTGGCGCTCTGCGGCGCGGCCGTCGGTAGCGGAAGCGCAGGCGGCTGCGATCGCCACGGCGATCGCGATCCAGCGGAGGCGGCTGCCGCGGCAGTCGGCGAAGGGAAGCAAACGAGCAATCATTGCGAGACTCCCTTGGAGGGGTTCTGGAAGATGTCTTCGATCGCGAGGCCGAAGACGTCGGCGATCTTGAAGGCGAGCGGGAGCGAGGGATCGTAGCGGCCGGTCTCGATCGCGTTCACGCTCTGACGTGACACCTCGAGCCGTTCGGCCAGGTCCTGCTGGCTCCAGGCGCGCTCGGCGCGCAGCACGCGGAGGCGATTGTTCATTACGCCGCCCTCCGCGCCAGTGCGGTGTTGACGCACGCGCCGAGCCCGAGCCCCGCGAACCACACGATCGGCCAGACATAAGCGACGACGTGCGGCACCAGCTCGAAGCCCTCGAGGAAGCCCCAGATCGTCGAGGCGGCGAGCGCCACGCCGGTGGCGATCAGCAGCTGTCGGATCTGGACCGCGCGCAGATATTCATCGCTCTCGATCAGCAGATAATGACCCATCGCGACAAAGAAGCCGGTCACTGGCAGCGCCGGCAGCACGCCGACGACATAAGCGAGCGGGCCCGAGACGAGCTGCCGCGACAGGAGATAGACCGCGCCGAACAGCAGCAGGGCATA
This sequence comes from Sphingomonas sp., assembly GCF_017744835.1. Lineage (GTDB taxonomy): Bacteria > Pseudomonadota > Alphaproteobacteria > Sphingomonadales > Sphingomonadaceae > Sphingomonas. The sequence goes on along the minus strand of NZ_JAGIAM010000006.1, from coordinate 140,692 downwards.
GAGGACGCTGAGCAACAGCACGGTACGGTTGTAGCGCCGCTGGGCAGGAGAGAAGGCCATGTAAAGCTCCCTTTCGAATCAGACAAGGACGCTTTACACATCTCGGCGCTGATATGTCAAGCACGCTTGCCAATGTGGTTGGCATGCTTGACGAACGACGCTAGTGCGCAGCCTTTGAGTGGCCGTCGGGAGGTGGGGGTGGATCGGGATCGGCCTGCCAGCCGCCGTGGCTGCGGATCAGCGGCTTGCCGCAGCCGACGCACCACGAACGGTAAGTGGTGCCGTCGCTCCAGGCGAGCCGACGACTGCGGTGATGCTTGCCACGCACGCACTGGAAAAGCTGGAGGACTCGCATGACGCCTCCCGTCTCCCTCCGCCGGTCGGGAGGGTGGAGGCGCGATGATGCCATGTTGCGGAATTGTGTCCAGCTGAATCGCTGGCGGTTCAGCGGCCTAGCTGTCCCACCATGTCCGCGGCGAGCAAGCTCAGCGTGTCGTCGCGCGCGCCCATCACGACAATGCGGTCGCCGGGCCGCGCCTCCGCGACCAGATGCGCCGCGGCTGCCGCGCGCTCGGGGATGTGGAGCGCCCTGCGTCCGGTGGCGGCGACGTCGGCGACGATGTCGGCGCTGGTGACCTCACGCGACACCGTGCCGCCGTGGTAGACGGGGTCTGGGAGCACCAGCAGATCGTCGGCGCCGAGCTTCTCGGCGAACATCGCCACCAGCTCGCGCCGCATCACCTTGAGCGGGCCATAGCCGTGGGGCTGGAAGAGCAGCAGCAGCCGGCCCGGGAAGGCGTGGAGCGTGTCGAGCGTCGCGGCGATCTTGTCGGGGTTGTGCCCGAAATCGTCGATCACGGCGACGCTACCGGCCTCGCCGACCAGCTCGAAGCGGCGCTTGAGCCCGACGAAACCCTCGATCGCACGCGCCGCCTCGTCGAGCGGCACGCCCGCGGCGCGGACCGCGCCGATCGCCGCCAGCGCGTTCGAGACATTGTGGCGGCCGGGCACCTGGAGATTGACGCGCAACGGCGCCCCGCCCTTCTCGACCAGGCCGAAGCCGATGCCGAAGCGCTGCTCCTTGAGGTCGCGCGCGATGAGGTCGGCCTCGCCTTCGATCGCGAAGGTGAGCAGCCGATCGGCGGGCAGCGTCATCGCCAGGGCGGCGCCCTCGCCATTGTCGAGGTTGACCACGGCGGTGCCCGCCTTTGCGATGAAGGTGCGGAACAGGTCGCGCAGCTCGTCCATCGACTTGTGGTCGAGGCTGACGTTGTTGAGCACCGCGACCGCCGGCCGGTAGAGCGCGATCGAGCCGTCGCTCTCGTCGACTTCGCTGACGAAGGCGCCGCTCTCGCCCACCAGCGCGCTGGCGAAGGGGGCGTCGGGGGTGGCGAAATTCTTCATCACCGCGCCGTTCATCACCGTCGGGTCGCGACCGGTGGCGTGGAGGATCCAGCCGATCATGCCGGTGACGGTCGACTTGCCGCTGGTGCCCGCGACGCCGATCGAGAGCGGCGCGGCGTTGAACAGCGTGGCGAGCAGCTCGGCGCGCGACATGCGCTCCGCGCCGACGCGCTCGGCTGCGACGATGTCGGGCACGCTCGCCTCGACCGCGGCCGAAGCGACGACGATCTGGTCGCCCGAGACGACGCCGCTGCCGTCCTGCGCGAAGAGCGCGATGCCGCGGCGCTTGAGGTAATCGAACTTGGCGGGGAGCTTGGCCTGGTCGAGGCTGCGGTCCGATCCGGCGACGGTGGCGCCCTGGCCGGCGAGGATCATGGCCAGCGGCATCATGCCCGATCCGCCTATGCCGACGAAGAAGTAAGGTTTGCCGTGGTGCATCGCTGCGCGCTATCGGCGGATTCCGCGGGAGGGGCAAGGCATTGCCCGGCAATCCGCATGGCTTGAGCCGGATATTGGCCGGATATTGGGGTGAATGGATGCGCATTGGAGTCGTGGCGCCGGGCCGGGCAGTGAGCAAGGAATCCTCGCTGCGCATGGCCGCCTTCATGGCGCTGACTTATCCCCAGCACGAGATCGTCTTCCATCCGCAATGCTTCATGACCCAGGGGCATTTCGCGGGATCGGACGACGTGCGCGCGGCAGCCTTCCTCGAATTCGCCAACGATCCGGCCTTCGACGCGATCTGGTTCGCGCGCGGCGGCTACGGATCTAACCGCATCCTCGACATGGTGATCCCCAAGCTGGGGCCCGCCGCTTCCGCCAAGACCTATATGGGCTTTTCGGACATGGGCTTCCTGCTCGGTGCGCTCTATGCGCGGCGGATCGGGCATCCGGTCCACGCGTCGATGGCGAGCGGGCTGGGCATGAACGACAGCGGCGAGGATGTGGGCTGGGCGCTGGGCTGGCTGATCGACCGCGACCGCCGTGCGCTAGAGCCGAGCCTTGCCGACGGGCGGCCGGCGGTGGCGTTCAACCTGTCGATCCTGAGCGCGCTGATCGGCACCAAATGGCTGCCCGACCTGACCGACCATGTGCTGATCGTCGAGGAAGTGTCCGAGGCGCTCTACCGGATCGACCGGATGATGTTCCAGGTCGCGCACGCCACCCAGCTCAAGGGGATCGCCGGCATCCGGCTGGGCGCGGTCTCGGACGTGCCCGACAACGACGTGGATTTCGGCGAGACCGACGAGCAGATCGTCACGCGCTGGTGCCGCGACATGGGCGTGCCCTTTCTCGGCCGAGCCGAGGTGGGGCATGTGCGGCTCAACCGGGTGGTGCCGTTCGGGGTGCTGTGAGCGACCGCGCCGCGCTGGCGACGACCTCCGCGGCGAGCGATTCGTAGAAGGCGCAGACGCCGGCGAGCTCGCCTGCGCTCAGCACCAATTCCTCGCCGATCGCGAAGCTTCGCAGCGGCGCGCAGGGTCCCGCCCAGCCGGCCGTCATCCGCGTGCCGCCGCGCGCATCGGCGCGCGTGACGATGCCGCCGCAGTGGAACAGGCAGTCGCGCGACCGGCCCAGCGCGCGCAGCCGCACCTCGTCCGTCGCGCATGCCGCGCCGTCCGCAGCCCGGAACGCGCGCAGCTTGTTGGCGGTGTTGCGTTGCCCGGCGACCACGGGGAGGCCGATGCGCAGCGACGCCTCGTCGATCAGCACGTTGAGGAAGCGATCGAGCTCGCGCAGCCCGTTCCCGATCACCTTCGCGCGATAGCGTCCGCCGATCGCGGCCGGCGCCACGCCTGCCTGCGCGCTAAGCCCTGCGCCGAGGAAGCGCGCGCCGCGAGTCAGCGTGGCATGCGCCCGCACCAGCCCGTCGTCGATGCCCGGCGCGCGGGTCAGCTGCGCGACGCGTCGGTGGCCGCGCGGGCGGCGATCGCCTGCTCGACGGCTTCGCACCCGGCAGCGCTGGCGACGGCGAGATCGAGCGGCCGCCCGCCGAGCGCGTCGTCATGATTGTTGAGGAATTCGATCGCCGCCTCGCGCCCGCCGAGCATGCGCCAAGCGAGCATCGTGATGCGGCCCTGGCGCTCGGCGCTGTCGGGCGAGAGCCGCGGCGTGCTGAACTTGTTGCGGAAGGGCTTGCGCGGCGCGCGTGCGGGCGCCTCGCTGGGGGTCGTCTCGACCGGCTGCTCGTCGCTCATCGCCTGTTTCCTCTCCGCGGCCCGCCCGGACCGGCGCCCACGCGCTCGCGATAGACCAGTCGCCCCTTCTCCATGTCGTAGGGCGACATCTCGACCTGGACGCGATCGCCCACGAGCGTGCGGATGCGGAATTTGCGCATCTTGCCCGCGGTATAGACGATGATCCGATGGTCGTTCTCCAAACGAACGCGGAAGCGGCCGTCGGGCAGCAGCTCCTCGACCTGGCCGTCGAGGGTGAGCAATGCTTCCTTCGCCAAGCCTCAGCCCTCCACGCGGCTGAAGGGCAGGCGGCGGGAATTCAGATATATCGGGGTCATGCGGCGCTCCGGCAGATGTAAGCGGGAGCACGCGAGTCTCTCAGCCGTTGGCGCCTACGGGGTGACGTGCCAGCGATTGGAGCAATATGGGCGCGCGGGCGGCGAAAAGGAACCCCGGCACCGGCGATAAGGCGGCAATCGCGACTGTGCTTGCCTATATCGCACCCGCGAAGGCATAAGCCGCGCTCCCGGAATCAACCCTTTGTCGAAAGTCCAACCCGTGTCCGAGATGTTCCGCATTACGCTGCCCGACGGTTCCGTCCGCGAGGTAGCCCCGGGGACTACCCCGGCGGACATCGCCGCGGCGATCGGTCCGGGGCTCGCCAAGGCGGCGATGGCGGCGCGTGTCGACGGCGAAGTGCGCGACATCATGCGTCCGCTCGAAGGCGACGCGCAGCTCGCACTGATCACGGCGAAGGACGAGAAGGACGCGCTCGAGCTCGTCCGCCACGACTATGCGCACATCCTGGCCGAAGCGGTGCAGAACCTCTTCCCCGGCACGCAGATCACTTTCGGTCCGGCGACCGATGACGGCTTCTATTACGACTTCGCGCCCAAGGACCGGCCCTTCACCGAGGAGGACCTGCCGGCGATCGAGGCCGAGATGCGCAAGATCATCGCCAAGGACGAGCCGCTGATCCGCGAGGTCTGGACGCGCCAGCAGCTGATCGAGCGCTGGCAGAAGCAGGGCGAGACCTTCAAGGCCGAATGGGCGCAGGAGCTTCCCGAGGGCGAGGAGCTGACCGTCTACCGCGCCGGCAAGGGCGAGGACGCGTGGCTCGACATGTGCCGCGGGCCGCACTTGGCCTCGACCGGCAAGGTCGATCCCAACGCCTTCAAGCTGACGCGCGTCTCGGGCGCCTATTGGCGCGGCGACCAGAAGAACGCGATGCTCTCGCGCATCTACGGCACCGGCTGGCTCAACAAGAAGCAGCTCGACGAGCATCTCCACCGGCTCGAGGAAGCCGCCAAGCGCGACCACCGCAAGCTCGGCGCCGAGATGGACCTGTTCCATCTCCAGCAGGAGGCGCACGGGTCGGTCTTCTGGCACCCGCACGGTTTCACCATCTGGCGCCAGCTCGAAGCCTATATGCGCCGCGCGATCGACGCCGCGGGCTATCAGGAAGTGAAGACGCCGCAGGTGATGGACGCGCGCCAGTGGGAGCAGTCGGGCCACTGGGGCAAGTATCGCGAGAACATGTTCGTCATCCCCGACGAAGTGCCGAACGTCGAGGACGAGGGCCCGATCGTCTCGGACGCCGCTGAGTGGATGGCGCTCAAGCCGATGAACTGCCCGGCGCACGTGCTGATCTTCCGCCAGGGGATCAAATCGTACCGCGACCTGCCGCTGCGCCTGTACGAGAATGGTTGCTGCCACCGCAACGAGCCCCACGGCGCACTGCACGGGCTGATGCGCGTACGCCAGTTCACCCAGGACGACGCGCACATCTTTTGCCGCGAGGACCAGATCGTCGAGGAAGTGCAGGCCTTCTGCCGCCTCGCCGACCGCATCTATCGCGACTTCGGCTTCACCTACTCGATCAAGCTGGCGCTGCGCCCCGAGAAGCGATTCGGCACCGAGGAGATGTGGGACCAGGCCGAGACCGAACTGCGCGACGCCGTGGTCCGCGCGGGGCTCGCCACCGAGGAATATGGCTGGGAAGAGCTGCCGGGCGAAGGCGCTTTCTACGCGCCCAAGCTCGAATGGCATTTGACCGATGCGATCGGCCGGACCTGGCAGGTCGGCACGATCCAGTCGGACCGGGTGCTGCCCGAGCGGCTCGACGCGTCGTACGTCGCCGAGGACGGGGAGCGCCATCGCCCGGTGATGCTCCACCGCGCGATCTTCGGCTCGTACGAGCGGTTCATCGGCATTTTGATCGAGCATTTCGCGGGCAAGCTGCCGGTGTGGCTCGCCCCGACCCAGGCAGTGGTCGCGACCATCGTCTCGGACGCCGACGATTATGCCAAGGAAGTGGCCAGGAAGCTGCAGGCGGCGGGCATCCGCGTCGAGAGCGATCTGCGCAACGAGAAGATCAACTACAAGGTCCGCGAGCATTCGGTCGCCAAGGTCCCGAACCTGCTCGTCGTCGGCAAGCGCGAGGCGGACGAAGGCACGGTGGCGCTGCGCGTGCTGGGCAGCCAAGGCCAGCAGATGCTGAGCCTGGACGAGGCGATCGCCAAGCTGAAGATCGAAGCGACTCCACCCGACCTGCGATGAGCCCCTTGCCCTTAGGAACGACCGATACGCTTTAAGAGCGGGGATTCGGCGGATCCTTAATCATTCGTTTGCCCTAATACGCGAGATACCGACGCTGCATGCGGCAAAGGGGATTGCGTTGTCGGGTATCGTTCCAAACGCTGTCCGGGGATCTGCTCGAAACGACCGCACGGCTATTCTGGTGGGCGCCGTGCTCGTGTTGGCATGCGCCGCGTTCATGTTTGTGGATCGCCATGTCCCGCCCCTCATTTTGTGGGACGAGTCGCGTCTGGCTGTGAACGCGCTTGAGATGCACCAGCGCGGCTGGAGCCTGGTGACCACCTATGGCTTCGAACCGGATCACTGGAATACCAAGCCACCGCTGATGATTTGGCTGATGAACGCCTCCGTCTCGGTCTTCGGCCCGTCCGAACTCGCGTTGCGGTTTCCCGCGATGCTGGCCGCGCTGGCGACGATCGCTATCGTCTTCGTCTTCACTCGGCGGGTTTCGCATTCGACTTGGACCGCGGTTCTTGCGGCGCTGCTTCTCGCAGGTAGCGTCGGATTCTACGGCGAGCACGGCGCGCGCACCGCGGACTATGATGCGCTGCTTTGTTTCTTCACCACGGCCTATCTCACCGTCTTCTACTTCGCGGTGCATCGGCGTCGCCCCGGCATGCGGCACCTGCTCTTGGCAGGCGTGCTGGTCGCGGGGGCAACGATGACCAAAACGACCGCCGGCCTGGTGCCCGGAGTCGGTGTGGCGCTCTATTTGGCCGTGTCGGGAAGGTTGCACCGTGCCTATACCACGCCGCGCTACTTTATGCTGTTGCTGCTGGCGCTCCTGCCGCTGGTCGCCTTCTACCTGGCGCGCGAGCGGCTCGCGCCCGGCTATCTGGAAGCGGTATGGCACAATGACTTTTCCGGCCGTTTCCGGGACAAGCTGGTGCGACAAGGCGGTCCGCCTTGGTATTATGTCCAGTTGTTGTTCCGAGACGGCTTGTTCAGCGCGGGGCCGTTGGCCCTTCTTGCCCCGCTTGGATTGGCCGGCGCCAAAGGCCAGACTCGGCAGGGCCTTGTGTTCGCACTCTGCTGCTTCTTCGGGCAGCTGGCCGTCGTGAGCATCACCGCCACCCGGCTCATTCAATATATTCTGCCCGCGCTGCCGTGGCTGGCAATTGCCTGTGCGCTCACCGTGAAGGCGCGGCTCCCACGCTTCCTGGGGTATTCGGCTTTACAGCGTCCGTCCTGGAGCAAGCTGATTCTGCCTCTGGCTCTTGTCACAGTGGCGATAGTCAACATCGGCGTGCGTACCGCAGTCATGCGGTACGACCTTCTCCTGGGTCGCGCCTATTACCCGCAGGCAGGCTATGGTGCGCTTTTCACCTCGCTTCGGGAGCGTGGCGTCGGCCGCTTGGCCGTCCTCGAGCCTGGATTCGCAGGCGGCGGGGTCACGAACTACCAGCCGCAGTTCGACTATTACGCACTTCTGTGGCGTACGCGCGGGATGACCATTTCCCGGATCGAGAAGCTGCCTCTTCAACGATCGCCTATGGTCACGGCGAGCTGCAATCCCGATCTCGGCGGCGCGCTTCGCGCGAGGGGAGCCTACACCGTCGGCAGCTTCGGCTGCGTAGCCACAAACCTGCCAGTAAGCCTGGCGAGATCCACCGAGTAGCTCGCCGGCAAGGTCGGCTGGCACACCGCTCCCGCCATCGTTTACACGATCCTGACGGCGGCCGCCGCACCGCCTCTCATGCCCAGGCCCCGATTAAGGCTTGCGCCTCGCCCCTCCGCTCCCGATATCCGCGTTACGCTCGCGCCACAGTGCGCGGGATTTTCGGCGGGACAGTGCGCGGTGGGCTACCGGAATGCGCTTTCCTGCGTTATTTACGCGCGCACGAAGCGAAGAAACGAAACAGCAGGAGCAATCCCTATACGTCCTCCCATGTCCCGGCGCCCGCTGGCGCCACCGCCGATGAACGGTCCGCGGTTCAACGAATTCATCCAGTCGCCCAAGGTCCGGGTGATTGACCAGGACGGCGAGAATCTCGGCGTGATGTACACGCGCGAGGCAATGGAGCAGGCGCGCGAGGTCGGTCTCGACCTGGTCGAAGTGTCGCCCAACGCCGATCCGCCCGTCGCCAAGTTCCTGGACGTCGGCAAGTACAAGTACGAGGCGCAGAAGAAGGCCAACCAGGCCCGCAAGAGCCAGAAGACGCAGGAGATCAAAGAGATCAAGATGCGTCCGAACATCGACGATCATGATTATGATACGAAGATGAAGGCTGTTCACAAGTTCATCGGCGAAGGCGACAAGGTGAAGATCACTCTGCGCTTCCGCGGCCGCGAGCTTTCGCACGGCCAGCTCGGCATGAACCTGCTCAAGCGCGTCCAGGAAGATTGCGCCGAGGATGCCAAGGTCGAGAGCTATCCGCGCATGGAAGGCCGCCAGATGCTGATGGTGCTGGCGCCCAAATGAGGATCGCGCGAGGGCTGTCCGCCGTGGCGGCCCTCGCCGCCCTGCTGCCCGCCGCCGCGGCGGCGCAGACCGTCCACAACCCGCCGATCACTGCCGGCGCCGACGAGCCGCTGACGCGGCCTTCGGACTATCGACTCGTCTGGTCCGACGAGTTCGATCGCCCGGGCGCGCCCGATTCGAAGAAGTGGCGCTACGACACCAGCCGCAACAAAGAGGGCTGGTACAACAACGAACTCCAATATTACGCCGCCGACCGGCGCGAGAACGTCCGCGTCGAGAACGGCAGGCTGGTCATCGAGGCACGCAAGGAGCGGCTGGCCGACAAGCCCGATTTCGGTGGGCAGGACTATGCCTCGGGCAAGATCGTGACCCAGGGGCTCGCCTCGTGGAAATACGGCTTCGTCGAGGTTCGCGCCAAGCTCGCCTGCGGGCGAGGCACCTGGCCGGCGATCTGGATGCTCGCCGAGGACGGCAAGGCCGGCTGGCCCGCAATGGGCGAGATCGATATCATGGAGCATGTCGGCTGGAACCAGGGCCGCGTCTACGGCACCGTCCACACCAAGGCCTATAACCACACGATCAACACGCAGAAGGGCAGCTACACGCAGGCGCCCGATGCCTGTGATGCCTTCCACAACTATCAGCTCGACTGGAACGAAGACCGCATCCTGGTGGGCATGGACGGCCATGCCTTCATGCGCTTCGACAACGACCACAAGGGCGACCCTGCGAGCTGGCCCTTCGCCTCGCCGCAATATCTGATCCTGAACGTCGCGGTGGGCGGCTGGGGCGGCCAGATGGGCATCGACGACGCGGCCTTCCCGGCGCGGATGGAAGTCGATTACGTGCGGGTCTGGCAGAAACGCTAGGCGGCCGGCGGTTCCCACAGCTCGATCGGGTTGCCTTCGGGATCGTGGATGCGGGCGAAGCGTCCGGTTTCGGGCGTATCCCATTCGGGCTTGGTGATGATCGCGATGCCGAGCGCGTTGAGCTGCTCGAGCAGTCCGTCGAGGTCGCGGACGCGCAGGTTGAGCATGATCTGCTTGTCCGCGGCGAAATAGTCGCTCGATTCCTTGAAGGGCTCGAACACGATCGGACCGGGCTCGGGATACCAGAACCATTCGCTCGACTGGCCCTGCTCGTCGGTGCCGCAGCCGCCGCCCACGCCGAGAGTGTCGCGGTACCAGCTCTTGAGCGCCTCCGGGTCCTTCGCGCGGAAGAAGAAGCCTCCCATTCCGATCACCGGCATATACTTTCCCCCGTTCAGGCCGCCTGGGCCGTGTTCACCTCGCCGGCCGCGGCGTCGAGCAGGCGGCGCTCGATCGTCTTGAGCCGAGGGGCGCCCTCGATCTTATCACCGATCAGATCGGTCAGGTAGAAGGTGTCCACCGCGCGCTCGCCATAGGTGGCGACATGCGCCGAGTGGATCGTGACCTTCGACTGGAAGAGCGCGTGGGCGAGATGGTAGAGCAGCGCCGGCCGGTCGCGCGCATTGACCTCGACCACGGTGAAGCGATTCGAGGCGCTGTTGTCGATGAAGACATTGGGCTCGATCGCGAAGGCGTCCGAACGCGGGCGCGGCGCCGGGCGGGCCTTGAGCCGCTCGGAGAGCTTGGCGCGGTTGGTGAGCGCGTCGGCGATCGCTTCCTTGAGCCGGTTGAGCCGCGACTCCTCGTCGAAGGGGCGGCCGAGCGGGTCCTGGACGAGGAAATTGTCGAGCGCCATCCCGTCGCGCGTCGTGTGGATGCGCGCGTCGATGATGTTGCCGCCGGCGACATGGATCGCGCCGGCGATCCGATAGAACAGCCCGGGATGGTCAGAGGCATAGACCGTCACCAGAGTAGCACCGCGCTCGGGATAGACCTGCGCCTCGATCGAGAGCGGCGCATCGCCGGCGGCGTCGATCTGCCGTGCATTGCGCTCGAGCACGTCGAGCGGTTCGGCGATCCAATAGGCTTCGGGCAGTCGCTTCATCAGCACCGTCAGGCGCGGCTCGGCCCAGCCGAGCGCGTCGGCCAACGCGGCCTGCTTGGCGGCGATGCGCTCGGTGCGGCCCTTCTGCTTGTGGCCCAGGCGCAGCACTTCCTCGGCGGCGTCGAACAGGTCCGATAGGAGCTGGCGCTTCCAGCTGTTCCACACGCCGGGACCGACCGCGCGGATGTCGACGATCGTCAGCACCAGCAGCATGCGCAGCCGCTCGGGGCTCTGCACATGGCCGGCAAAGTCGAGGATCGTCTTGAAGTCGGCCAGGTCGCGCTTGAAGGCAGTGGCGGACATCAGCAGGTGCCAGCGCACCAGCCAGGCGACCGTCTCGGTTTCGGCCGGGGTGAGCCCCAGCCGCGGACAGAGCCGCTCGGCGACTTCGGCGCCGAGGATCGAATGGTCGCCCTTGCGGCCCTTGGCGATATCGTGGAGCAGCACCGCGACATAGAGCGCGCGCCGCGAGGCGATCTGGCGGAAGATGCCGGTGGCGAGCGGATGGTCTTCCTTGAGCGTGCCCTTCTCGATCTCGCTCAGCAGGCCAATCGCGCGGATCGAATGCTCGTCGACCGTATAGTGATGATACATGTCGAACTGCATCTGCGCGACGACGCGGCCGAAGTCGGGGACGAAGCGACCGAAGACGCCGGCCTCGTTCATCCAGCGCAGCACCATCTCGGGCGTGCGCGGCGAGGACAGCACGTCGAGGAAAAGCGCATTGGCGCGCGGATCGTTGCGCACGTCATCCACCAGCTTGGCGTCGCGCGCGGCGGCGCGCATCGCGAGCGGATGGACCTCGAGCCCGTGCAGGTCGGCGAGCTGGAAAATCTCGATCAGCCGGACCGAATCCTCACGGAAGAAGTCGTCGCGGGGCAGTGCCAGCCGCCCGCGCTCAAGGACGAAGCCCTTTAGCTTGCGCGGAGAGCGGAACAGCCGCGGCAGCCCGAAGCGCGCGCCGCGGGCGGCGAATTTCTCGTCTAGGTGCGCTAGGAACACGCCGGTCAGGTCGCCGACGACCTTCGCCTGGAGGAAGTAGAAGCGCATGAAGCGCTCGACCTTCGACATGCCCGGGCGATCGGCATAGCGCATCCGCTCGGCGATCTCGCGCTGGACGTCGAAGGTCAGCCGGTCCTCGGCGCGATCGGTGATCAGATGGAGGTGGCAGCGCACCGCCCAAAGGAAATTCTCGGCGCGGCGGAACTGGCGATATTCCTGCGCCGTGAGCAGCCCCGCGGCGACGAGCTCGGCGGGCTCGCGGACGTGATAGGCGAACTTGCCGATCCAGAAGAGCGTGTGGAGATCGCGCAGACCGCCCTTGCCTTCCTTGACGTTGGGCTCGACGACGTAGCGGCTGTCGCCCATCCGCTTGTGCCGGACCTCGCGCTCGGCGAGCTTCTGCGCGATGAAGCCGCGGGCATTGCCGTCCTGCACCTCGGCCTTGAAGCGCGCCGCGGCCTCTTCGTAGAGCTCGGTATCGCCCCAGATGTAGCGCGCCTCGATCAGCGCGGTGCACACGGTCACGTCCGCCTTGGCCTGGCGCACCGTCTCGTCGAGCGAGCGCGACGAATGGCCGACCTTCAGCTGCATGTCCCACAGCGAATAGAGCATCGATTCGATGACCTGCTCGCACCAGCTGGTGACTTTCCAGGGGGTGAGAAAACCGATGTCGATGTCCGAATGCGGCGCCATCTCGCCGCGGCCGTAACCGCCGACCGCGATCAGCGTCATCCGCTCGGCCGCAGTGGGATTGTGGTTGGGATGGAGCCGCTCGATCGTGAAATCCCAGAGCAGGCGGAGCAGCTGGTCGATCAGGAAGGCGCCTGCCGCCGCGGTCTCGTGCCCGCGCGAGGGATGCTCGGCGAGGCGTCGCGCGATCTCGGCGCGTCCGGCGTCGAGTGCGGCCTTGAGCTCGAGCGTCGCGGCCCGGCGCAGCGCCGCGGCGTCGCACGCCTCGAGCGCGGCCAGACGCTCGGACACAGCGCGCCGATCGATGATCTGCCGGCGATGCGGAACGGAATCGAAGCGCGACGACATGGCACCGAGATAAGGCCGCGGATGCGACAAGGCTAGGCACTGATAAACGTTCGCAACAAAGTTCGCACGCTAATGCGAATCGTTTGCATTATCATCTGTCGGTGGCTAAGGGCGCTTTCCGAAAGGGAGGTCCACAATGCATTCGATTCCGCTTCTGCTTCTCGCCGCTATCTCCGGTCCGGAGGCCGGCCCCGAGGAGGATCCGCAGCGCCAGGAGATCGTCGTCACCGGCGTGCGCGGCGAAGCGAGCGAAGGCACCGACAGCTATACCATCGGCACCAGCCGCACCTCGACGCGGCTGCCGCTCACGCCACGCGAGACGCCGCAATCGGTCACCGTCGTCACGCGCACCCAGATCGACGATTTCGCGCTGCGCGACGTCAACACGCTGCTGACCACCACCACCGGGATCAACGTCCAGCAGGCCGAGACCGACCGCACCTATTTCTCGGCGCGAGGGTTCGACATCACCAATTTCCAGATCGACGGCATCGGGCTGCCTTTTGCGAATGGATTGCAGAACGGATCGATCGACACCGCGACCTTCGACCGCGTGGAAGTGCTGCGCGGGGCGAACGGCCTGCTCTCCTCGACCGGCAATCCCTCGGCAACGATCAACCTGGTGCGCAAGCGCCCCGGCCGCGAGTTCGCCGCATCTGCGAGCCTGCTCTACGGATCGTTCGACCAGATCCGCGGCGATGCCGACGTCAGCGTGCCGCTGACCGCCAACGGCGCGATCCGCGCGCGCGTCGTCGGCGCCTATGAGGACAAAAGCAGCTACCTCGATCGCTATCATTCGGAGCGCACGGTCGGCTACGGCGTGGTCGAGGCCGACCTGGGCCCGGCCACGACGCTGAGCCTGGGCTACCAGCATCAGCAGCACAATACCGACGGCGGCATGTGGGGCGCGCTGCCGCTCTACGACAGCGCGGGCAACCCGACCGACTTGCCGCGATCGGCCAACACTTCGGCCGAATGGTCCAAATGGGACATTCGCGACCAGCAGATCTTCGGTGACCTGACGCACGACCTCGGCCAGGGCTGGACCGCCAGGCTGAGCGTGCTGCGCCGCGTGATCACCGAGGACGAAGAACTCTTCTACGTCTATGGCAATCCCGACCCGACCACCGGCGACGGGCTGTTCAGCTATCCCGGCGCCTTCCGGGGGCCGACGCGCGAACTGACCGTCGACGCCTATGTCTCGGGCCCGTTCGAGCTGTTCGGGCGCAGCCACGAGCTGGTGCTCGGCGCCAATTACGGCGTCAGCGACACGCTGCAATATGCCTCGTACGATTATTCGCAGGTCGGCCTGCCACTGCCCGGCAACAGCGCGTTCGACGGCAGCTTCCCTCGCCCCGACTTCCCCGATTTCGAGCTGCGCGCCGATTTCACCGTGAAGCGCGAGACGGCCTATGGCCTGTTCCGCATCAATCCCGCCGACGGGATCAAGGTGATGCTGGGCGGCAACATCACCCACATCCGCAGCGAAGGCCAATCCTACGACGCGCCGCGCGAATATTCGATGACGCGCGGGCTCCCCTTCGTCGGCGCGACCTTCGACCTGACGCCGTCGATCAGTGCCTATGCGAGCTTCGCCACCATCTTCAATCCACAGACCGAAGTGGATGAGACCCTGCGCGTCCTGCCGCCGACCGAGGGCAACAACCTTGAGGCGGGGCTGAAGGGCGAGTGGCTGGGCGGCAAGCTCAACGCGAGCGCGGCGATCTTCCGCGCGCACCAGCGCAACATCGCCGAAAGCGTCGGCTTCGATACCGGAAGCGGGCTGACGCTCTATCGCGGCATCGACGCCACCGCAGAGGGCGTGGAGCTGGACGTCGGTGGCATGGTCCTGCCCGGGCTGCAGCTGAGCGGCGGCTATACGCTGCTGCGCATCAAGGATGCCGAGGGCGATGCGGTGCGCACCTATGTGCCGCGCCACACCGGCCGGCTCAACATCGCCTATGCGCCGCCCGCGCTGCCGCAGCTCAAGCTCGGCGCATCGGTCCAATACCAGAGCCGGATCTGGCGCGAGCAGCCGCTGGTGATCGCGGGAACGCCGGTGATCACCGAGCAGAAGCAATATGCGCTGGTCGACCTGATGGCGCGCTTCGAAATCGACAAGCATTGGTCGCTCACCGCCAACCTGCGCAACCTGACCGACGCGAAGCCGATCACCAGCCTCTATTGGGAACAGGGCTTCTTCGGCCCGCCGCGGACGGTGAGCGCCACGCTGGGCTGGCGTTTTTGATGGAGCCGCAGCTCGCCCTTGGGCTGGCGGCATCGGTGGCAGGGGTTGGCGTGCTGCGCCTCGCCTGGGGCAGCCGCCGGCCTTGGCTGACCGCCGCCGGCTGGACGCTGCTCGGCGGCGCCACGGTGCTGCTCGGCGCGTCCGGCGGGGCATGGGGCATGGCGATCGCGACGGTGGTCGCGATGCTCGCGGCCGGCGTGCCGCTCGCGCACAATGCGCTGGTGCTTCCCGGTGGGCGGGCGCGCACCGTCGCCGAAGCCGCGAACGCGCCGGGCTGGCGCTTCCGGGCGAGCGACCTCGGCCGGCGGCTCGCGGTGTTCGCGCTCGTGGTGCCGCTCGGCTTCGCGGCGGCGCAGCTGCTCGCCTTCGGCGCGCAGGCGGCGGCGCGGCGCGCGGGCTGGGGCGATGCCGACACGCTGACGCTCGCGCTCTTGCTCCAGCCGATCGCCTGGACGGTGCTCGCCGCCGTCCAGATCACGCGTGCGGGGCCGCTCCGCATGATCCTGCCCGCGCTCGTCGTCGCGCTCGCGGGCCTTCTCCTCTGGTGGCCGCTATGAAGCACGAACCCCTCGCCGCCCCGCGGACGCTGGTCCAGCGCGCGCTATCGGGCCATGGCGCGATCGGCCTGCTCGCAGGCGCGCTGATCTACATCATCGCGCTTTCGGGCACGCTGATCGTCCTCGACGAGCGGCTGCAGCGCTGGGAGCAGCCGCAGGTCGCCGACAGCGGAGGGATCGCACCGGCTGCGGTCCAGCGCGCGATCGAAGCCGTGGCGGCGAGCGAAAACGGCAAGCCGCTGACGACGCATCTCTATGTCCATATGCCGACCGAGGGGCTGCCGCGCACCGTCGTCACTACCGATCACGGCGCCGTCTATGTCGACCGCGGGGGGCGCATCGCCGCGCCCGAGGCGCATGCCTGGACCGAGTTCCTGAGCAACCAGCACATCTATCTGCACCTGCCGATCACGCTGGGGATGATCGTGGTCGGCGCGCTTGGGGTGATGCTCGCGGCGCTGACGATCACCGGCGTGGTCGCCCATCCGCGCATCTTCCGCGACGCCTTCCGCCTGCGCGCGCGCGGCAACCGCCAGATCGCCCAGGCCGATTGGCACAACCGGCTAGGCGTCTGGACCCTGCCTTTCGCGCTCGCGCTTGCGCTCACCGGCGCCTTCATCGGGCTCGGCAGCGTCGGCGCCACGCTGATCGCCAAGGCGTACAAGGGTGGCGACGTCGTCGCGACCTATGGCGTGATCTTCGGGGCGGAGGCCAAGCCCGACCCGCGCCCTGCCCCGATCGCCGATGCCGCCGCCGCGCTCACGACGCTCGCGCAGCGCTTCCCGGGCGTCGAGCCGAGCTATGTGATCCTCCACGATCCCGGCACACGTGGCCAGCATGTCCAGATCATCGGAACCCACGCGCGCAGGCTGATCTATGGAGAGAACTACGCCTTCGACGCTGCGGGGCGCTTCCTCGGCACGACGGGGCTTTCCGACGGGGCAGTGGGGCAGCAGGTCGCGGCTTCAACCTACGGGCTGCATTTCGGGAGCTATGGCGGGCTGGCGGTGGAGCTCGCCTATGTCGCGCTGGGGCTGGCACTCTGCGTGGTGACCGGCACGGGCATGTCGCTGTGGCTGCAGAAGCGCCGCCGCCGAGGCGCGGCGAGCCCGCGGCTCGAGGCCGCCTGGGCCGTGACGGTGTGGGGCGTGCCGATCCTCTACGTCGTGCTGCTGTGGCTGCGCGCGGCGATCGGGCCGGAGCTGCCGCTGCCTGCAATCTTCTGGGGCATGCTCGCGACGGCGACGCTGGTGTCGCTGGTTCGGCCCGGCGCGATCGTGCCCCGGCGGATGCGCAGCGCACTGGGGGCCATGCTGGTGGCGACCGGCGTGGGGCATGCGCTGCTGCTTCCGAGCGCAGTGGCGGGGATCTGGGCGATCAACCTCGCACTGGTGGCGGCGGGCGTCGTGATCCTGTGGATCGAGCATGCACCGCGGCGGACGCAGCCTGATCATCCTTAATAGCGCGGGATGCTAAATTCGCGCGCTGCGCCGGTGGGGCGACTGCACATTCTATAAGGTGTTGAAAAGGGGAACTCCCGGCAGCCCCTTGCACCGGCCGTCACGCGACGGTTCGCCGCGTGTGTCGCCACAGAATGGATGGAAAAAGGCTCCGCATGTTCGAGCACATGACTCTTAGAAAGCGCCTGATCGTCGGCTTCAGCGCCGTCATCGGGCTGCTCGCGATCCTGGCGCTGGTCAGCGTCGAGCGCGTCCAGTCGGTCAAGGGCAACCTCGACCAGATGAACACGATCAACAGCGTCAAGCAGCGCTATGCGATCAACTTCCGCGGCAGCGTCCACGACCGCGCCATCGGCGTGCGCGACGTGACGCTGGTGAGCGACGCGGAGCTCGACGGCGTGACCGACACGATCGACAAGCTCGCCGCCAAATATGCCGATTCGGCCGGCCCGCTCGACGCGATGCTCGCGCCCGACACCAAGCCGACTGCCGACGAGACGCGCATCATCGCCTCGATCAAGGAAACCGAGTCCAAGACCCTGCCGCTGGTCAAGCACGTGATCGAGCTGCGCCGCGCCGGCGACATCGAGGGCGCGCGCCGCGTGCTGCTCGGCGAGGCGCGGCCGATGTTCGTCCAGTGGCTCAAGCAGATCAACGAGTTCATCGACCTGCAGGAAGCGATGAACAAGCACATCGGCGAGCAGGTGGCGAGCACCACCAGCTGGTTCAGCATCATCATCGGCCTGCTCTGCGTGCTCGGCATCGGCCTGGGCATCGCCGTCACCCGCTGGGCGATCGGCGGCCTGCAGCCGCTCACTGCGATCACCGAAGTGATCGAGCGGCTGAGCCGCGGCGACCGCGCCGTGACGATCCCGGCGCTCGATGCCGAGAACGAAGTGGGCCAGCTTGCCCGCGCCACCTCGGCCTTCCGCGACCAGCTCGCCGATGCCGAGCGTGCGAAGGAAGAGCAGGCGACGATGCTGGTCGACAGCATCGGCACCGGCCTCGCCGCGCTGGCCGAGGGCGACCTCGAGGCGCGCATCACCGCCGACCTCGCCGGCCCCTTCGCCAAGCTCAAGACCGACTTCAACGAAGCCGCAGCGGCGCTCCAGTCGGCGCTGCGCGTGGTCGCCGAGGGCGCCGACGCGATCCGCACCGGCACCGGCGAGATCGCCACGGCTTCCGAGGACCTGGCGCGCCGGACCGAGGGCAATGCCGCCAGCCTCGAGCAGACCGCGGCCGCGGTGAACCAGATCGACCAGCGCCTCAAGGCGACGGCCGACGCGGCGAGCCGCACCGTGCAGCGTGCCGACCAGGCAATGGAAGTCGTCGGTTCGGGCCGCAGCGTCGCCGACGACGCGGTCCAGGCGATGGTCCGCGTGTCGGACAGCGCCAAGGGCATCGACTCGGTGATCGAGGGCCTCGACAAGATCGCGTTCCAGACGCGCGTTCTCGCGATGAACGCGGCGGTTGAAGCCGGCCGCGCCGGCGAGGCGGGCCGCGGCTTCGCCGTCGTCGCCGACCTGGTCTCGGCGCTCGCGATGCGCGCCGAGGAAGAGGCCAAGCGCGCCCGCGAGCAGCTGACCGTCACGCAGAGCGAGATCAGCGTCGCAGTGGAAGCGGTGCAGAAGGTCGACCATGCGCTGGTCGACATCGCCACCGACGTGAGCACGGTCCACGGCCTGCTGGGCGACATCTCGACCGACAACCGCGCCCAGGCGGCGGCGGTCGGCGAGATCACCTCGGCGGTGTCGTCGATGGACCGCGAGACGCAGCAGAATGCCGCGATGGTCGAGGAGACCACGGCGGCCGTCCGCAACCTCGCCAACGAGGCCGAGCAGCTGGCACGCGAAGTCACGCGCTTCCGCACCGGCGCGGCAATGGCCGCAGTGCGCCGCGCCCCGGCCGCCGCGATCCAGGTCGCGAGCTACGCCAGCCCGGTCAAGCCGCTCCCCACCGCCGCGATCCCGGCGCTGGTGCGCAACGGCAGCGACGACTGGCAGAGCTTCTGATCCAGCGGGTCAGGTCGACAAAAGAAAAGCCGGGGCAGCGATGCCCCGGCTTTTTTGCTTTCCTAAGCCCCTCCCCTGAAGGGGAGGGGCTTTTTCCTCACTCCGGCTTTTTCGCCACGCCGACTAGCGCCGGGCGGAGCAGGCGGTCCTTGATCATGTAGCCGGTCTGGATTTCCTGCACGACCGTGCCGGGCTCGGCGTCGGCGGTGGGGATCTCCATCATCGCCTGGTGGCGATTGGGATCGAGCGCCTCGCCGGTCGCGACGATCTTCGAGATGCCGTGGCGCGCGAAGACCGAGTCGAGCTCGCGGCCGGTCGCCTCGAGCCCGGTCACCAGACCCTTGAGCTTCTCGTCCTCGCGCAGCTCGGCCGGAATCGCGGCGAGCGCACGGCTGAGATTGTCGGCGACCGAGAGGATGTCGCGCGCGAAGCCGGTGGCGGCATAGGTGCGCGCGTCGGCGGCTTCCTTCTCGGCACGGCGGCGGACGTTCTGCGTCTCGGCCTGGGCATAGAGCACCGCGGCCTTGGCCTCGGCGATCTGCGCCTCCAGCTCGGCCAGCCGGTCGTGCTCGGCCACTTCGGGCGCGCCTTCGGCGGTCTCATGCCGCAGATCGGCCTCGGCTTCGTTCACGTCCACAGCTTCGTTCCTGTTCGCTTCGTTCGACATAATTTCCTGTTCGTTCCTGCGCGGCTCAGGCCAGCAACCGGGCCAGCGTCGCCGCCGTGAAATCCACCATGGGCACGACGCGGGCATAGTTCAACCGCGTGGGGCCGATCACGCCCACCACGCCGACCACGCGCCCGTCCAACGCGCGCACCGGCTTTGCGATCACCGACGAGCCGGACAACGCGAAGAGCTTGTTCTCCGATCCGATGAAGATTCGCGTGGCCTCGCCTTCGCGCGCGCTGTCCAGCAGCCGGGCGATCTCTTCCTTGCCCTCGAGCTCGTCGAGGAGCTGGCGGACGCGGTCGAGGTCCTCGGTGGCATTGGTGTCGATCAGCCGCGCCTGGCCGCGCACGATCAGCACAGGACGGCGGTCGCCGTCCTCGCTCCACACCGCCAATCCGCGCTCGACCAGCGCGGCGGCGGCGGCGTCGAGCTCGGCGCGCTGCTGGGTGAGGTCGCGCTCGATTCGCGCGCGCGCCTGGGCGAGGGTGAGCCCGCCGAGCATCGCGCTCATGTAGTTGCTGGCCTGCTGGAGCGAGAGCGGGTCGATCCCGCCGGGGATGTGGACGACGCGGTTCTGGACCGAGCCGTCCTCGCCGACCAGCACCGCGAGCGCGCGATCGTGGTTCAAGGGCACGAAGCCGAACTGGCGCAGCACCGGATCGTCCTTGGGGACCAGCACCAGCCCGGCGCAGGCCGAGAGGCCGGAGAGTGCCGCGGTGGTGCCCGCCAGCGCCTCTTCGACCGGGCCGGTCTGCCCGGCGCGCGCCTCGATCGCGGCGCGCTCCTCGGCGGAGGGTTCCATCGCGTGCATCATGCCGTCGACGAACAGCCTGAGGCCGACGTCGGTGGGCATGCGGCCCGCGCTGGTGTGCGGCGCGGCGAGCAGGCCCAGCTCCTCCAGGTCCTGCATCACGTTGCGGATCGACGCGGGCGAGAGATTGAGGCCCGAAATCTTGGAGATAGTGCGCGAGCCGACCGGAGCGCCGCTGTCGAGGTAGGATTCGACCACGATCCGGAACACATCGCGCGCGCGATCGGTGAGTTCGTGGATCGGTGGGGTGTTCATGCCGCCCTATGTAGCGCAGGCGGCCGCGGGCTCAACCATGGGCGAGAAGCGCTAGGCTGTATCATCTCCCTTTCCTTTCGGGGAGGGGAGCGCGTTACGCCATCGCGCCGCCCCGCGCATCCTGCGCGACCAAAGGTCACACCAGGGTCACACTATCGCGGGGGTTCGAGCGGGGCCTGCCATCGGCCGATCCGGCGGGGCGATGCCGGAAGTCGACACGGCGGAAGTGGACAAAGTGGACACCCCAACGCGGGCGCATGCGCGTGCGTACGTGCCCGCGCGTGTGCGTGTGCGTGTGCGCGCGAGACGCCGATTATATTCAGATTGAGAAAGAGCGTTCCCGTTATGTTTCAGGCCAAATCCAATTTTGCAAGCGGCAATATCGTGCTCCGGGGGCCTGGGTTGTCTCGACATTCATCTCCCCTCCCCAAAAGGAAGGGAGCGCGTTAGGCTGAATGTCGATACGCCCTAGGGATGTTCGCCCACCAGCGCCTCGATCGGCAGCACGTCGGGCGCGTTGCCGAGCGCATCGGCCATGGCGCGGTTCTTCTCCCTGTCGCAGCCGAAGTAGAAATAGAGGTGCTGGCTGTCGCCGATCGCCCGCGTCCAGCGGACATCGACGCTGGGCATGTCGGTAGCGTGCCGCGTGCAGTTGGGCTCGCCCGGTGCAAAGCGCAGCTCGCCGCTCGCGGGCCGATAGGGCGCGAGCGTGGCGGCGAAGGCGTCATATTGCGCGCGCGTCAGCCGGAATTCGCGCGTGCCGCTCACCGCCGTGAAGCGCTTACCCTCGAAGATGCCCGTGCCGTCGGGGTGGACGGTCACCGAATAGACCGGGCAGGCGCCGAAACAGGGGCCGGTTTCATAGGCGATCGAATCGCCCTCGATCGGAACCGGCGTGCCCGTGTCCGCGCCGGGGCGCGCGGGCGGGACGCATCCAGCAAGCGCCGTCGCCGCCAGCCCCAACACCAACCACCGTCCCGTTATCATCCTGTCCTCCCCCTGGATCGTGCGCCGATACTGGCGCGTTCGCGCTCCAGCGTCTACGTGGCCGTTCCAACCTTGCAGGAGACTGAAGCATGCGCCCATCCGGCCGCGCCCCCGACGAGATGCGCGCGATCACGATCGAGCCCAATTTCACGCGCCACGCGGAGGGCTCCGTCCTGATCGGCTTCGGCGACACGCGCGTGCTGGTGACCGCAAGCATCGAAGAGCGGATTCCGCCGTGGCTGCGCGGCAAGGGCGAGGGCTGGGTCACCGCAGAATATGGCATGCTGCCCCGTGCGACGCACACGCGCGGCCAGCGCGAGGCGGCCAAGGGCAAGCAGTCGGGCCGCACGCAGGAAATCCAGCGGCTGATCGGCCGCAGCTTGCGCGCCGTCACCGACCTCAAGCTGCTCGGCGAGCGCCAGATCACGCTCGACTGCGACGTGCTCCAGGCCGATGGCGGCACGCGCACCGCGGCGATCTCGGGCGCCTGGGTGGCGCTGCGGCTCGCCACCAACAAGCTGCTCGCGGCTGGGCTGCTCGACAAGGACCCGATCCAGCAGCAGGTCGCGGCGGTCTCGTGCGGCATCTACAAGGGCGATCCGGTGCTCGACCTCGACTATGATGAGGATTCCTCGGCCGATGCCGATGCCAACTTCGTCCTGCTCTCCGACGGCAAGATCGCCGAGGCGCAAGCGACGGCCGAGGGCGCCTGTTACGACGAGGAAGGGCTGCTCCGCCTGCTCCGCCTCGCGCGCATCGGCTGCAACCAGATCTTCGCCGCCCAGTTGAAGGCGGTGCAATGACCGACCCCAACGAAGGAATCGGCGGAGACGCCCCCCAGGCGATCCGCAAGCTCCAGCCCGGCCGGCTGGTGATCGCCAGCCACAACAAGGGCAAGGTGCGCGAGATCCGCGAACTGCTCGCGCCCTATGGCATCGAGCCGGTCTCGGCCGCCGAGCTCGACCTGCCCGAGCCCGACGAGACCGGCACGACCTTCGTGGCCAATGCCGAGCTCAAGGCACTCCAGGCGGCCGACCTCTCGGGGCTCCCCGCGCTCGCCGACGATTCGGGGCTGTGCGTCGAGGCGCTGGGCGGCGATCCCGGCATCTTCTCGGCCCGCTGGGCAGGCGAGAGCCGCGATTTCGGCGTGGCGATGCGGCTGGTCGAGGACAACCTCGCCGCCAAGGGCCCGGACACGCCGCGTGATGCGCATTTCGTCTGCGCGCTGGCGCTGGCCTGGCCCGACGGGCATGTCGAATGGTTCGAGGGCCGCGTCGACGGGACTCTCGTGTGGCCGCCGCGCGGCGATCGCGGCTTCGGTTATGATCCGATGTTCCAGCCGATCGGCCATGCGGAGACCTTCGGCGAGATGGACCCTGCGGCCAAGCACGCGATGAGCCACCGGGCGGACGCGTTCCGGCAGCTCGTGGCAGCGGTGTTCTGAGGCTGGAGGGGCCTTCGAACGCGGCGATCCAGCCCGTCACCTCGAATAGAGTTGATGCTTCTCGGTCGTGAGAGTCACCGAAGACAGATAACGGCAGAAGAGGTAGCTGAGCAGGCTGAACATGAAGCCTCGCTCCTTATAGCCGTGCCGTGGCTTGAGCCCAAGCCGCTTGCGCAGCAACGCTTCGTAGAATTCCCAAGTGTGGGCATAGGTCGAGCGCAGCCCCGCCGCTTTGCAGTAGGCGAGCATTTCCCGCGCCGACTTATAGTTGGTCATGAAGGTCATATAGTCGGCGTGCTCCTCCGCGAAAAAGTCGCGGCTGTGGCCGAACTGGTCCCGGTGGCCCTTATAGACCCCGAGCCCGATGTAGCTCATCGCCTTGATGTATTTGCGCACCAAATCGTGCTGATGGATCTTGTGCACCAGCGGGATGTGGAGGTGCCCCTCCCAGATATAATGGCGCAGCGGGAACAGGTGCGTACCGACACCGCCGGTAGCGAGCACACGATAGGATTCGGCCATGAAATGGGCGTGGTCGCGAACGTGTTCGAGCACCTGGTTGGACGTGATGACGTCGATCGCGCCATCGTCGAAGGGCCAGCGTTCGGTGGAGCGAATTAGATGGAGACGGCTCGTCCAATCCACTTCCGGATGCGCAGCCGCAAGCGTCCGGATCGTTGACGCGAAAAAGCCCTCCGCCTGCACGCCGGAGTCCGACACGTCGATCCCGTAGAAATGAAATTCGTTACGAGGCCAGAGGAGCCGAAGGCCGGAAGCGAGATAGGAAAGAAAGACGCCATTTCCGCAACCGACATCGCAAATGGTGATCACGCGCTTGGTCGGCGCGATCGCCGCGAGCCTGGTATTCACCACCGCCAGCAAGTGCTGATGCGTAAGGCTACTGGCGCGAGCCAGTTGCACATCTGCCGTCGCCGGCGGAAAAGGCCCCTCGAGCATAGGCGCAAGGTATCATAGATGCGTGCATGCGCAACCATGCAGATCGTGACGCAGACGTGACCAGCCGACCCGCGGGCATGCGTCGAAGCCAATCGATCCGGCAAAATTAAAAGAGGTGTGTCCGCACGCCGAACAGCCTCCGCCATAACCACGGCATGTGCCGAAGCTTTAGCGGAGGCTGGTGGACAGGGCTAGATTCGAACTAGCGTAGGCTTGCGCCGGCAGATTTACAGTCTGCTGCCTTTAACCACTCGGCCACCTGTCCATGGGCGCCGCTTGCGAGCGAGGGCGTGCCAATGCCGATACCGGGGCGTGCTGTCAACGCCTTGCGCGCACTCCTCGTGCCGCATAGCGTCCGCGGCATCTTTTTTCCGGGAAACCCAATGCGCAAGCTTGCCGCGATCGCCGCACTCTCACTTCTTTCCGTACCGCTCGCGGCTCAGACCGTCGACCGCAACGAAGTCGCCCGCATCCTCGACGAGGGGCTCAACCGCTCGCAGGTGATGCAGACTGCGCAGCAGCTCACCGACGGGATCGGCCCGCGCCTCACCAACTCGCCGGGCATGCGCCGGGCCGAAGACTGGACCGCGGGCAAGTTCCGCGAATGGGGCCTCGCCAACGTCCACAAGGAAGGGTTCGACTTCGGCCGCGGCTGGTGGATCGAGCGCGCCTCGGCGCGGATGGTGAGCCCGCGGCCGATCGAGCTCACTTCGATTCCGATCGCCTGGACGCCCGCCACGCCGGGCCGGATCAGCGCGCCGGTCGTCGTCGCGCCGATGAGCAAGGAGGATCATTTCGCGCGGTGGCGCGGCAAGCTCTCGGGCAAGGTCGTGCTCGTCACGCTCCCGAATGACGGATCGGAGCCCGGTGACGCGCCCTTCCGGCGGCTGGGCGGCGACGACCTCGCCAAGCTCGATAATTACGACCAGCCCCAATATGATCCCGAGGCGACCGACCGCCGGATCAAGCGGCTGGAGTTTGCAACCAGGCTCGACGCCTTCCTCAAGGCCGAAGGCGCGGTCGCCTATGCGACCATGTCGCCGCGCGACGGCAAGCTGATCCACGGCAGCGGCTATCTGTTCGGCACGGGCGAGACCCAGCAGGTGCCCGGCATCGAAATCGCCGCGGAGGATTATCGGCGCCTCGGCCGGCTGGCGAAGACCGGCCCCGCGCCGGTGCTCGAGATAGAGAATGTCGTTCATTTCGAGGACGCCGACACCAAGGCGTACAACATCCTGGCCGATATCCCCGGCAGCGATCCCTCGGGCGCCTATGTGATGGCCGGCGCGCATCTCGACAGCTGGGCCGCGGGCGACGGCGCCGCCGACAATGGCGCGGGCGTGGCGATGGTGATGGAGGCCGCGCGCATCCTGAAGGCAATGGGCGCCAAGCCGAAGCGCACGATCCGCTTCGCGCTCTGGGCGGGCGAGGAGCAGGGGCTGCTCGGCTCGATGGACTATGTCGAGCGCCACATCGCGACTCGCCAGCGCAAACCGGGTGCGCCCAGTTCGGGCCTCGCGCGCTTCTACGGCTGGGCGGACCGCTGGCCGGTGGTGCGCCAGCCGGGCTATGACAAGCTCGCGGCCTATTTCAACATCGACAATGGATCGGGCAAGATCCGCGGCATCTATTCGGAGCGCAACCTCGCCGCGGTGCCGATCTTCCGCGAATGGTTCGCGCCCTTCGCCTCGCTGGGCGCGAACACGGTCGCTATCCGCCAGACCGGCGGCACCGATCATGTCTTCTTCTCGGCGGTCGGCATCCCCGCCTTCCAGTTCATCCAGGATCCGCTCGACTATGGCAGCCGGCTCCACCATACGAACGTCGACACCTTCGATCACCTGAAGGCGGCCGACATGCGCCAGGGCGCCGCGGTGCTCGCCGCGTTCCTGCTCAACGCCGCCAATGCGGAGAAGCCCTTGCCTCGCCTGCCCTTCCCGACCGAACCGAACGTGACCGATCCGTTCGCCTATCCCAACCCGGACGACCTCGACTGATGGCACGCAAGGGACACCGCCCGAGCCAGGCCGCCCCGTCGCGGCCGCGCTTCTATGGACGCCATGCCGTCACCGCGGCGCTCGCCAATCCCGAGCGTCACGTGCGAAAGATCTGGGGCACGCGCGAGGCGCTGGCCGCCTTCGACCTGCCGTCTTCGATTCCGGTGACCTTCGCCGATGTGGCGGATCTCGCGCGGCTGGTGCCGAACGACGCGCCGCACCAGGGGCTGGTCGCCGAAGTCGATCCGCTCGAGGACGTCTGGCTCGGCGACCTGCTCCTGCAGGGCAAGGACGACCAGCGCCCGCTGCTCGTGCTCGACCAGGTGACCGATCCGCACAACGTCGGCGCGATCCTGCGCTCGGCGGCGGCGTTCGACGCTTTGGGCATCGTCACGCAGGACCGGCACGCGCCGCCCGAATCGGGCGCGCTCGCCCGCGCTGCGTCGGGGACACTCGAGACCGTGCCCTGGGTACGCGTCGTCAACCTCGCCCGCGCGCTCGATGAGATCGCCGAGGCCGGCTTCTGGCGGATCGGGCTCAGCGGCCATGCCACGCAGACGCTCGGGCAGGCGATCGGCGATGCACGCGTCGCGCTGGTGCTCGGCGCCGAGGGCGAAGGCATGCGCCAGAACACCGAGGCGCATTGCGACGAGCTTGCCAGGCTGCCGATATCGCCTAAGGTCGAGAGCCTGAACGTGTCCAACGCCGCAGCGGTCGCGCTCTACGCCATCGCCGCACGCGGCTGAGGGCCCGCAACAGGGGGGGCTGAATCGATGTTTCACCGGGGGAAGGCGCTCGCCGCAGCGTTGCTCATGCCGCTCGCGCTCGCCGCGTGCCTGTTCACGCCCGGCAAGTTCGCATCGACGCTCGACATCCGTGCCGACCGCAGCTTCACCTTCACCTACAAGGGCGAGATCCAGGCGCTCGACCTCAAGCGGCTGAGCGGCAAGGCGACCGAGGCCGCGATCAAGGAGAAGGGCAAGGACGAGGATTCCGACGACGCCAAGGACGATCCGGCCGTGCTGACCGGCGCCGTCCTGGTCCAGAGCGACGACAAAAAGGACCCGGACCTGGCGCTGACGCCCGAGGAGAAAGCCGAGCGCGACGCCGAATATCGCGAGCTCGCAACGCAGATCGCGAAGGAAGCGGGATATCGCACGGTTGAATATCGCGGCGACGGGCTGTTCTGGGTCGACTATGCGATCTCGGGCAAGCTCAGCCACGGCTTCGCTTTCCCCTACAATCAGGACGCGCAGATGGTCTTCCCGTTCGTGGTGATCGAACTGCGCGGCAAGGACGTGGTGCGCGTCAAGGCGCCGGGCTTCGCCCAGCAGGATTCGAGCGGCCTTGGCGGCGCGGGCGCGATGGGGGCGATGAGCGAAGGCATGGGGGACGGCATGGGCAAGGCGATGGGCTATGAGTCCGCCAAGATGGCCGGCACCTTCACGCTGACCACCAATGCCGAGATCGTCAGCCAGAACCAGGAGGACGGCGCCCGCGCGGGCGCGGCGGGCAAGACGATCGTCTGGACGGTCAACAACCGCACCAAGGATGCGCCGACTGCGGTGCTCAGGGTCGTGGGGCTCTAGCCGGGCCGCAGCGTGGTACGCGCGGCGGCCTGGGTGTCGACCGCGGCACGGCTGAAGAGCATCGGACGCATCCGCCCGGCCGCCCAGGGCTGGAACTGGTCGCGGTAATGCGGCGAGCGCGGGTCTATCGACTGGCCGGGCAGGTTGAGCATCAGCGAATTGTCCCAGGCGCCGACGTCGATCACCTGCAGATAGCTCGCGCCGCCGCCGACACCCCAGCCCGGCCCTCCCCCGAGCCAGCGCGCCATGACGGTATAGCCGTCGCCCCCTGACCCTTCGCCTTCGATCGGCGGGAAGGCCGCGGCGATCGCGGGAATCGCCGAAAGCGGATGGCGGATGCGCACCTGGTGGAGCGTACTCCAGCGCCATGCCGCGGGATCGGGTCCGAGGAGCTGGTGCGCCGAGGTCCAGCCGCCGGCGAGCGCGGCGTCTAGCATCGCGTCGCGCGCGGCTGTGGGGTTTGCGCCGAGCCGCGCATCGGGCCGGGCGAGCAGGCCGAGCAGCACCGACGGCGCGATCTCGGTCACCAGCGCCCTGGCACGCGCCGGCACGATCGCGGCCAGCATGCGCTTGCCAAGATCGCGCCAGACGATCTGGAACAGTGCCGCGGCGCCGCTCCCGACGTCGATCCGCGCGTCCCAGCGGCGCAGCATCTCCACTGCCGGTCGGGCAGCTTCGGAGGGGTTTTGCGGGAGCAGCGCGAGGAACTGGCGCGCGGGGGTGGACAGCGTGTCGTGCTGGAGCGCGACGCTGTCGGCCAGACTGTGCCGGTCCTGCGTCGCGAGCACATCGGCGATGCGCTCGTAGCGATAGGGATCGCGGAACGAGAAGGCGGGGATGCGCTCGCGCGGCCAGTTGGCGGGGAGGTTGTTCTGATTGGCCGAGGCGAACCAGCCCTTGGCGGGGTTGTATTCGCTGGGCAACGCCGTGAAGTCCCGCAGCCCGGTCCAGTCATAGCTTCCGTCGCCGGGAACGGGCAGCAGCCCGTCGCCGCGCTTGCGCACCGGCATATAGCCGATCACTTGCCAGCCGGTGTTCCCTTCGACATCGGCATAGTGGAAATTGGTCGGCGACGGGTGGAGCGCCCAGGCCCGACGCAGGCTCGTCCAATCCTTCGCCAGGTTGATCGCGATCATCGCGAAGACGCCGCTCGCGCCCGGCTGCATCGTCACCGTGGCGAGCGCAGTCGCGCGCCGGCGGGCGGGATCGTGCGCGATCACCGGGCCCTGGACCGAATAGCGCAGCGTCACGCGCCGGGGCGGAGCGCCCTTGACCGCGATCGCTTCTTCGACGCGATCGAAGCGCTTCCAGCCGCCGTCGTGACGGTAGCGCTCCGGATCCTCGGGGTGGAGCTCGAGCACGAACAGGTCGCCCTGATCGATGTGGAAATTGGTGCGGCCGAAGGCGAAGCGATCGGTGTGGCCCTGCATGATGCCGGGCAGGCCCGGCGAGCCGCCACCGATCACGTCGAGCCCCGGCGCGCTCAGATGCGCGACATGGCGCGGGCCGAAGCCGCCGATGCCGAGATGCGGATCGTTCGCGAGGATCGGCCGACCGGTGGTTGTGCGCGAGGGCGCAACCGTCCAGGCATTGCTCCCGGCATTGGCGCGCTCGACCGCGCCGGCGGGATCGGGCACGGCGATGTCGGGGCCGAAGGGTAGCCGCTCGAGCCGAAGGACGCCTAGATCGGCTTCGCTCACCGCGGCCGCGTCGAGCCCCTCGGGCACCTGCATCGTCCAGGCCGGGCGGAGCGGCGCGATGATCGCGTCGAGATCGAGCAGCCCCAGCGCGGCGAGCTGCGCGCGACGAACCTCGTCATCGGCATTGCCCGCGGCGTCGCGCGCGCGCACCAGGTCGCGCAGGTCCCATTTGAGCGGCCGAATGCCCAGGATCCGATATTCGAGCGGCAGCAGCGAAGGATCGGCGAGCACTTCGTCGATGCGCGCATTGACGCCGGCGACATAGGCGCGGCCGCAGGCGAGCACGTCGGCCGGCACATGGGCCAGCTCGGCGTCGAGGTCGCCGCGATAGTGGAACAGGCGCGCGGCCGCGTCGTGTTCGGCGAAACGCGGACCGAAGACCTCGGAGAGCCGGCCCATCTCCCGACGGTGCGACAAGTCGATCTGGAACAGCCGGTCGCGCGCGACGACATAGCCTTGGCCGAAAAAGGCGTCGGGGATCGAGGCGGCGCGGATATGCGGCGTGCCGAAGACGTCATCGACGATGTCGATCGCGGCGCCGGGCCCCGACACCTGCCGTTGCCGCACGACCGACAGCGGCCGCGCCGCCGCGGCGGTGGCAACCAATGTGGCAGCCGAACCCAAGAGGAAGGAACGACGGTTCAGCATCGGAAATCCCCTTGCGGCGTTGCGGACCGACTAGAGTCGGCCTGAGCCGCGCTGTCCATCGAGCATCGCATAACACCGGAATAACCTATGGTTATCGGGCAAACTTGCGATCGAGCATTTTTGAAACAACAAAGCAGATGTGAAATGTCTGATAAAATGACATCGATCGCGCAGGAGAAGCGGGAGTCCAGCCGAGATTTCGCTTGCAGAAATTTGCAGATTTTGACTAGATAGCTGCTCGACGGGTGAAATAGACGCATTAGCCTTGACGGAGCAGGGCTGGAAAGAGAACCCGTTGCCAGGCCATATCACGCCACCGCATCTTCGCATTCGCGATGTTCTAACTGCCGAACAAGCCGCCGAATTTGACCGAGTCGTAGACAAGTTCGCTTTCGCACTGCCGCTCGGCTGGAAAATCCGGACCAAGTCCCGCACCGTCGCCATCGTCATGGCGGCGTGGATCGAGGGCTGCGTTGCCGCCGGGATTTTCGCGCTTGAGGACGAGGCGCTCGCGAAGGTGCGCATGATTCGCGACCTCTGCCTCAATCACAACCGCCGGAACCCACAGCGCGAGGGCGGTCTCTCGACAGCCTTCGCGCACGACAAGATCCGGATCCTGATGGAGAGCGGAGTCATCCTGCCCGGCGATCCCGAGGCAGACGCCGCCTAGCGGCAGGCCCGTCCGCGACCTTGCAAAGCAGAGTGCGTTCTGCTTTCGTTCGACAATGCCGAGTGCGCTCGCCCCTGCCCCGGCCCGTCGCCGCTCCTGCCGCGCGGGTGGGCGCCCGCGTCAGTCCTCGGCGGCGATCGTCACGCGCAGCCGGTCGAGCTCGGGCGTGAACAGCAGCTGGCACGACAGCCGCGAAGTCTCGTCGCGATCGGACGAGCTTTCGAGCAGATCGTCCTCGTCCTCGCTCATCCGCGGCAGTTTGGCCGCAAATTCCGGGTCGACATGCACGTGGCAGGTCGCGCAACTGCAGCAGCCGCCGCAGATCGCGAGCAGCTCGTCGATCCCGCTCTCGCGGATCACTTCCATCACGCTGAGGCCCGCGCTGCCATTGACTTCGCGTTCCTGCCCGTCCCTGGTCACCACGATGAGCTTCGGCATGCAATTCTCCTTCGTCGGCCGCGTCCATGCCGCCGATACCCGCTCAGTTCAAGGATGCCGCGCATGGGCCTGACCGCCGACCAGCTCAAAACCTCGATCGACGCACTCGCCGCAATCGAGCCCGCCTTTGCCGCCGCCCTCGCCCGCGCGGGATATCCGGCGCCACGGCTGCGCGATCGCGGTTACGAGACGCTGCTGCGTACGATCGTGGGCCAGCAGGTGAGCGTCGCCGCCGCGCAGTCGATCTGGAACAAGCTCGAGGCCGGACTCGGCGAGCTGACCGATCCACAGGCCATCGCGGGCGCATCGGACGAGGCGCTACGTGCCGCCGGCCTGTCGCGTCAGAAGGCGAGCTATGCGCGCAGCCTGGCCGACGAAGTGACGAGTGGGCGGCTCGATCTGCACAACCTTCCCGCCGATGATGAGGAGGCGATCGCCGCGCTCACCCACATCAAGGGGATCGGCCGGTGGTCCGCCGAGATCTACCTGTTGTTCGCCGAAGGGCGGCCCGACATCTGGCCCGCGGGAGACCTGGCGGTGCAAATCGAGATCGGCCGCATCCTGGGCCATGCCGAGCGTCCGTCCGAGAAGCTGCTGCGCAGCTGGTCGGAGCCCTGGAGCCCGCACCGGGGAGCGGCGGCGATCTTCGCCTGGCACCATTACAAGATCGACATGGAAGTGATCTGAGCGGCGCTCAGCGCTCCAGCGCCTCCAGCCCCATTGCGATCGCGCCCAGCGGGCCCGCCTGCGTGCCGAGCCCCGGCGGGCCCAGCCGGCGGTCGAGCTCGGCGGCATAGGGCCCGAGCGAGCCATAGCCGCCGATGCTCTGCGCAAGCCGCGCGCGCAGCCGGGCGAATAAGTGCTCGCGCTCGGCGATGACTCCGCCGCCGATCGCGATCCGCTCCGGTGCGAAGGCAGTGACGAGATTGTGGAGCAGCCCGACGAGGTCGTGGACGAACAGCTCCCATTGCGGCCCGTCGTCGGGAAGCTCCCGGCCGGCCACGCCGAAACGTTCAGCCAGGGCGGGGCCGGAGATCAGCCCCTCGACACAGTCGCCATGGAAGCGGCACCAGCCCGGATAGTCGTCACCCGCTGCGCGCGGCACGCGCATGTGCCCCGCTTCGCCATGCGCGACGCCCTGCACGGGCCGGCCGCCGGCGATCGTCCCGACGCCGACCCCGGTGCCGATGGTGATATAGCTGTGCGTGGACATGCCCTGCGCCGCACCCCAGCGCCCCTCCGCGAGGGCCGCGCCGTTGACGTCGGTCTGGATCGCCAGCGGCCGTTCGTAGCGTCGGCCGAAGCGGCGGAAGAGATCGGTTCCGGTCCAGCCGGGCTTGGTCGTGGCGGTGACGCTGCCGAAATCGGGGCGGGCGCGATCCAGCTCGAGCGGGCCGAAGCTGGCGATGCCGATCGCGTCGAACCGCCAGCCGTCGAGCACGGCCTCGATCGCGGCGAGCGTCGGCCCTGGATCGGTGGTCGCGATCACATGCTGCTCGCGGATGTCGCCGGGGCCGCTCGCGAGCAGCGCCACGCATTTGGTGCCGCCGAGCTCGATTCCGGCGATCAGCGGTGCAGTGGAAGCCATGCCCCGAGCTAACCTGCCGCGCGGCACAAAAAAAGGGCCGCCGAAGCGGCCCAGATGCGGAAAATGTCGGGATGGAGCGGCGGCGGCCGGTGCGACCCGAGGGCCGGCCGCCGCTCCCCCTATGACCCGCGGGTCAGAAGCGGCCGCGGATGCCGACCAGCACGGTGCGGCCGGGATTGTATTGCGTGAAGGTCGCGTTCTCGAACTGGAAGTAGCTCGACTGCGCCTCCTTGGTGATGTTGATCACGTTGAGCGTGAGGCTCGGCAGGTAGCTCGGGCCGAAGATCTTCGCGAGATCGAGGCTGCCCGAGAAGTCCAGCTGGCCGTAGTCGCGCCCGTAATAGGCCGCCCCGGTGATGCCGTTCTCACCCGGGTTCACGCTCTGCGAACCCTCAGTGAAGGTGTAGCTCAGCCGTGCCGAGACGCCGTGCTTATCGTAGTAGCCGGTGACATTGTAGGTCATCGGCGCCACGCCGAGCGCAATCGCCGGTGCGCCGGCGCCCTCGCCCTTCTGATCGACCAGCGTCAGGTTCGCCTGCACGCCGAGACCGGTGACCCCGACATATTGGGTCAGGAAGTCGAGCGGCTGGGTAAGCTGGAACTCGAGGCCGTTCACCTTCAACTTGCCGTCCGAATTTACCTGCTGCTGCAGGACGATCGGAATGGTGCTGAGCGGCTGACCCGGAGCGCGGGCGGCGAGCGCGTCGCGCTGCGCCTGGGTGAGCGATTCCGGGGTGATGCCGTACTGCGCCAGGAACGAGAGCGGCACGGTCGTGTTGCCGTTGACCGTGAAGCCGGTGATCGACTTGCGGAACGCCGCAACCGCGATCACGCCTTCCCCGCCCGTATAATATTCGAAGCCCAGGTCGATGTTGGTCGAGATGTAGGGATCGAGCTCCTGGTTGCCGACGGTGCCGATGTCGGCCGACGGCGACGTGAAGCTGGCGCCCGGCAGCAGGGCGTTCGGGTTCGGACGCGTCATCGTCTTCGAGAAGGACGCGCGCGCCACTGCCTTGCCTGCGAAGTCGTAGGCGAGGCTGAACGACGGCAGGAAGTTGGAATAGACGCTGCGATTGATCGGGAAGATGATCTGGTTCGGATAGCGTCCGCCGTCCGCGATCTGCGGCGCGGGCAGCGGTCCGCTGCCATCCGGATCCGGCAGGGTGTTACGCAGGTCGGGAACGCTCAGGCGGCCGCCGACGATCTGCTCGGTGCGGACATAACGCAGGCCGGCGTTGAGCCGCAGCGTGTTGTCGCCGATGTCGATGACATCGTTCGCTTCCACGAAGGTGCCGGTCACCTTCTCCTGAATCAGGCCGCCATTGGCACTGCTCGACGACTGGCCAGTCTCCTGCGCCTGGGCGAGGAGCTGGTCATAGCCGGTGGCAGTGCGGAACTTGTCCCAATCCACGGTGATGAAGCCGTTGCTGTTCGGGAGCAGATAATTCGGGACTTCCGCCGTCGGGATGAGCGAACCGGCATAAGTGATCGGCGCGCCGCCGGCGGTGAAGTTGGTGCCGTAGCCCGGCCAGGTCGGGAAGCCTGCGGGTGCGGTGGCGCCGGGCTGATCGAGGCCGGTGCACGGCGTGGTGGCCGTGTTCGGGCTGGGCAGCGTGATGCTCGGCCCGTTGCCGCAGATCGCGTTCTGCCAGGGATTGGTGTTGTCGAACGGCGTGATGCGACGACGCGTGTCGTCATAGGCCGCGCCGACACGGACCGAGAAGCGCTTCTCGTCGCCGAACAACAGGCTGCCGCGGATGCCCTTGGTCTCGGTTTCGCGCTCCTCGCCGTTGAGGTTGACGCGGCCGCCGCCGGCCCAGCCGAAGTTGGCCGGGTTGTTGAGATCGATGTTGGTGTTGATCTGCGGAATGCCGCCGTCGTTGCGGTAATCGACGGTAACGCCGCTGCTGGGAGGCGTGATCACGAGCACCGTCGGGCTTTCGCGACGGAAGTTGCTCTTGGTGTAGTTGGCCTGCAGGTCGCCCTTGATCCAGTCGTTGACGACGAATTCCATGCCCGGATTGACGCCCCAGTAATCCTGGGTGTCGAGGTACGGGCGGTATTCGAGGAAGAACTGCGCGTTGGCATAGGTGCCGCCAGTCACCACGCAACCGGCGCTGCAATCGCTACGGTCATAGGTGGTGTTGAGCGGGATGGCGGCGCCGTTGCGGCCCACCCAGTTCATCGAGGTACGCGTGAACTCCGTGCGCCGCGTGCCGTACATGCCGTCGACATAGAAGTGCAGCGCATCGCTCGGGCGCCATTCGACCGAGGCGATCAGGTTCTTGCGGTCGCGATAGCCTTCCTCGGTGCGCGGACGGCCGAGGCGCGGGATGATGCCATTGTCGATCTGCTGGATCGTCGCGCCCGGATTGTTGGCGAGCAGGAACGCCTTGTCGATCGTCGCGCCGGTGGTCAGGCCGTTGCCGGCATTGGCGGGGACAGTGGCCGGAATGGTGAAGTTGCCGCCACCGGTCGAGTTGCATCCGCTCGTCGCGCCGCACTGCGCGGCGGTCAGGTTCGGGTTGGTCCAGCCGATGGTTTCGAAACCGTCGACGTGGAACTCGTTGCGCGCCGCGGCGGCGCCGACGAGGATACCGAAGTTACCGAAAGTCGTGCTTGCGAGGATGTGGCCGCGATAGCCCCACTTGTCGGCGCTGCTGACCTTCGAGCCCTGGAAGCTGTAGCTGACATAGGTCTCGGGCTTGTCGAACGGGCGCGCCGAGCGGAGGTTGACGGTGCCGGCGGCGCCGCCCTCGATCTGGCTGGCGGTGGGCGACTTGCTGACGGTGAGCTGAGTGAAGAGCTCGGTCGGCATCAGGTCGAGGTCGACTTCGCGGTTGGTGCTCTGCGCGTCGAAGCGGACCGAGGCGACCGCGACGGGCGCGCCGTTGAGCGTCACGCGGGTGAAGTTGGTGCCGAGGCCGCGGATCGTGACGTTCGAGCCTTCGCCGGTCACTTCGCGCGCGATGGTGACGCCCGGGATGCGGTTCACCGATTCAGCGATGTTGGTGTCCGGGAACTTGCCGATGTCCTCGGCGAAGATCGTGTCGGTGAAGCCGATCGACTCGCGCTTGGCGTTGGTCTGGCTCTGCAGCGAGGCGCGGTAGCCGCTGACGACGATCTCTTCGTCCTCGGTCGGCTGAGCGGTGGTGTCCTGCGCGGGTGCAGCGCTGTCCTGTGCCGGAGCGGCGGCGTCCTGCGCGAGCGCGGGCCAGGCGGTCCCGGCGAGCAGCACGGCGCCGAGCATGGCGGCACGGCGCGCAGTGAAGCTGGGTGCAGTTCGAACGTGCATGATCCTCCCCTTGTGCCTCTTTTCGGGCACTGCCGGCCGCGCCGGCAAGAAATGTTAGCGGTCACAAAGCGCTATGCCCGAGCGGAGGGCCTGTCAACTCATACATTTGCGCACGGCAAATGATCTTCCCCGTCAGCGGGTTACCGCATTGCAGCGCATTTCGGACGCGCGGAGAGGCCGGAACTGACAACGATGCCAGTCCGGAAAAAGTCAAACGCCGAAGCGGCGTCTCAGTCGAACAGAAGTTCGAGTCGCTCGGCGAAGGCGCCGTTCTTGCGGAGCCGGCCTGCGCCGCCGGGCGCGCGGCGCAGGCCCTGGCGCTTGAGCAGGGGCTTGAGCATCAGGTGCAGCGTCGCGCGGTTGATGTGCCGCCCGAAGCATTCGTGCAGGCCAAAGCCGAAGTGGATATAGTCGCTCGCCGGACGGTCCGGATCGAAGCGGCGCGGATCGGCGATCCGGCGCGGGTCCATCATCGCCGAGGCGAAGGCGGCGAGCACCGTCGCGCCGGCGGGAATGGTGCAGGCGTGCGAGGTGCCCGCGGCGAGCGTCCAGTCCTTGAGCGCGACGCGCGGCAGGCCCGGCGCGAGCGGATCGAAGCGCATCGCCTCGAGCACATAGGCCGCTAGCCGTGCGTCGTCGCCGGCGCGCGCCGCAGCTTGCGCCTCGGCCAGCGCGTGCGGCCGGCGGAGCAGCTGCTCCATCGCCTGGGGCACCACCATCGGCGGCTGTGGCGGACCGCCGACGATGAAGCCGGTGAGCGCAGTGCGGATACGGTCGTCGGTGAACCAGGGGTCGCCCGCCGCCTGGAGCCTGAGGCAGCGCGCGAGCACATCGTCGCCCTGCGGATCGGCGCGGCGGCGCTCGATCTCGGACTGGATGTGCGCGCGAAGCGCCGGCGCGATTTCGTCCACTTCGGCGCGAAGCGCGGGATCGTTGCCCTGGTCGGCGAACTGGAACTCGAACAGCCGCGTGCCCCAGACGCTGAGATGACCCTGCTGCGGCTCGGGCACGCCGAGATATTCGGAGAGGAAGGCGAAGGTGACCGTGCGCACCAGCGTGTCGACCACTTCGATCCGCCCCGGCGCCGCGGCGACGACGGCCTCGGCAAGCGCCTCGACCCGGGATGCGAGCCCGGGCAGGTCGGCGGGGAGCACGACGCGGCGCATCGCATCGGTGTCGGCGCGATATTCCGCCGTGTCGCCCATGCCGAGGAAGAAGGGCTGGCCGCCCATGATCACGTCGAGCTTGGGCTGGTAGACGACGCCGAATGCCGTGTCGGTGGCGAACACCTCGCGCACATCGTCGTAGCGCGAGGTCAGGTAATTGTTCTTTCCCAGCCTGGCGATCGGCTTCACGCGCCGGAGCACGCTGAAGAACCACGGCATCGCGGCGAACACGGCGCGCTGGATCAGGCCCTTGAAGCCCTTTGCTCCGGGGCGGAGCACGTCGCTCGAAGTCAGCGCGCTCATAGCGAGGCCAGATAGTTGAGTGCCGGGATGCCCGGCAGGAAGAAATATTCGCCGCCCGCCATCTGGACGAAGGTGTCGACCGCGATGATCCGCCGCAGCGGGTCCTCGGGAATGGTGAGCGTGCCCGCGGGGCCGATCAGCGGATCGGTCTCGTCATAGAGCGTCGCGAAATTGGGGTTGAGCACCCAGGTCTGCTGGACGAACTCGAACTGCCGCGTGATGTCGGTGTTGAGGCAGATGAACAGCAGCCCGCGGTTTTGCTGGTCGTCGTGCATCGGGTCGGCGATCGTCGGGCCATATTTGCGGCCGCGGCGCAGGATGCGGTGGCTGTTGGCGGCGTCGAGCAGCGTCTGCTTGTCCGCCGGCTTGGGCGCGAGCGTGTCGCGGGGATTGCCGCGGCGGACATGGCTGCCGAGCGGGCAGCCGCGGCCGTGCGGATCGGTGTCGAAGAAGCCGAAGTCGTTCTCGGGCTGGCCGTCCGGGCCGACCGGCAGCGTGCCCGCCGGGCAGAGCAGATTGCCGTCGCGGTCGCGACCCACGACGCGGTCCGCGATCCAATTGGCGTCGATGTGCCCCGAATGCTCGGGATCGGCCTCGGCGATGCGCCGGGCGGCGTCGGTCATCGAGTTCCAGAAGGCCGCGACGTCCTGCTTGAGCTCGCGGACGACCATGTAGCTGCCGTCGAGCCCAAGGTCGCGGAAGCCCTCGCCCTTCGGATGCGGCGGAAGTCCCGCCCTTTGCGCCGCGGGCGTGTCGACCACCACCGGGCCGGGCGCGACTTCGTGGTGCGCATTGACATGGCCCATCAGTATCTCGCCGAGCGGCACGCCGTTCCACGGATCCCTGGGCGCCTCGCCGGCGGCACCGAGCGTCACCGTGCCGGGCTCATAGGGCAAGGGCTGCGAAACGCCGTCCGCGAAGCCGAAATGCTCGCGCGCGATGCCCTTCTCGTCGGGGCGGAGCTGGAGCTCCAGCCGGTGCACCACCTTCACGTCGTGCGGGGCGAGCGCCTGGCTCACCTGCGCGCACCAGGCCTCGGCGGTCTCCTCGTCCTTCTCGTAGAGCAGCAGCAGCGCATGGACGGTGATCGGCGTGCGGATGTCCTGCTCGCGCACCGCGGGCCCGTCATCGACAAAGGCGCGCCCGCCGGTATCGAAGGCGGCGGCGTCGAGCGGGGCGTTGCCGCTCCATAGCGGCCCGCCCTCGACCACGGTTTTGAGCCATTCGCCGTCGCGACGGTCGCCCAGCCGGCGCAGCCGGTCTTCCTGGAACATGCCTTCCTTGAACGGCCGGTCGAACGAGGCGAGCGCATTGGCCTCGAGGCCCATCTTGCGCAGCCCTTCCCAGCTCATTCCCAGCCCCGCCGCGCGCGGCTCGCGGCCGTCGGCATCGGTGATCGGCGCCACCTGCTGGAGCGCCTGCAGCCAGGCGCCCCCACCCTGGGTCTTCACCCCTACCCAGCCGAACTCGAGGAACAGCGCGCGGCCGGTGGGGAGGTTGGCGAAGCCGCTCACCACCATGCCCTGAGTCAGCTTGTCGTGCGGCGGCGCCAGCTTCCAGCTCGGCCGGCCTTTCTTCGGCGCGCTCACAGGTCGTTGATCCACAGCGCGGCCTCCTTTTCGCTGAGCCTTGGTTTGCGCAGCCCCGAGGCGATGCGGAAATTGCGCTCGATCTGGTCGGCGGTGAGGTTCTTGTAGGCCGAGTACCAGAAGCGGCTGACCGCCATCGAATGGCGCGCCCATTCCTTGAACTGGCGCCCGTGGCTGGCGCCGTCCTTCACCAGGAAGCGCGTCGGCGGGAAGCCGACCCCGCAGCTCCAGGCGAGCGTCAGCCCGCCGTGCGCCTTCTCGATGAAGTCATCGAGATAGCTTTCCCAGGTCTGGTCGAAGTTGGAGAAGAACATCAGCCGGCTCTGGTTGTTGACCAGCGCCCAGTGCGCGAAATGGATCGTGCGCATCGATCCTAGATAGCCGTTGCGCGCGACGATGCGCAGCGCCAGCCCCAGCCCGCGGTGCCCCGCGCGGATCACGATCGCGCGCAGCACGCCGGGCTTGACCAGCACGACCGAGCCCATGTGGTTCTGCGGGATCCAGTCCTCGCGCCGCGCCATCTCGCGCAGCATGTGCGGATCGACCGGGGGCGCGTCCTGCGAGGAATCGGCGCGCTCGAGCGTGCGCAGCCACAGCACCAGCCCAGCGGCGGTGACGGGCAGGCTCGCAAGGCCCCAGCCGAGCCAGACCAGCATCCCGTGCCACGCGGCATCCCAGTCGCGGCCGGTGAGCAGCATCGAGAAGGGCGCGCCGATCGTCGCCGCCGCGATCAGGTAGAGCAGGCCGAGCAGCGCCAGCGGCACCAGCAGCTTGAGGAAGAGCTTGAGGAAGCTGAAGCGCGTCGGCACCTCCGTGCCCGGCAACGCCCCGCCGATCCGCCAGAGCCGGCCGGCGAAGAGCAGGAACACGACCCCCAGCAGCACCGCCAGCCGCAGGTCCGGCATCGCCAGCTTGAGGAAAAGCCCCGGCAGCGACAGCACGAACACGGTGAGCAGCCCGAACCAGATCAGCCGGGCCCAGTCGCCCAGATTCTCGAGGAAGGGGATGCGCGGCGGGGCCTTCTCGTTCAGCCACGGAAACTGCGGGAGCAGCGTCTCGCGGAGGCTGGCGTGGATGCCGGCGGGGGTGAGCTTGCGGTACGGGCTCGGCCCATGCGCCTGCGGCCCCGGCAGCGCCTCGCGGGTCGCGCGGAACAGCGCCGCCTCATCGAGGATGCGGTCGCGGCTCATGCCGCGATTGCCGTGGTGATAGACGGTGGGGGTAAGCGAGCGCGCTTCGAAATAGGGCGCGATCGGCGCGCGCGAGTCCGGCGCAGTGACCGCGTCGAACAACGGCCCGGCGCTGTCGAGCGGGCGCTTGCAGCAGCGCAAAATGGTGCGCAGGTCCTCGCCCACCGCAGCCTCGAGCTGCGCCCAGAAGGGACCGGGGCGCCCGTCGAAATTGGCTTCGAGCACGAACAGCGGGTCGTAATCGAAGCCGGGAAAGACGCTGAGCGACAGGAAGTGCAGCGCCGGCACCCGGCTCAGGAATTCGGCATAGGTTCCCTTCCCGCCCGACGGATCGGTGCTGCGCCGGTCGCGCAGCGCGTCAAGCAGGTTGGACAGATGGTCATAGCTCTCCGGCTTGACCTCGAGCGCGACCGACAAAGTCGTCTGGCGCATATGGCAATTCCCCCGGTTCGGCACGCCCCCCGCGCACCGAATCCGCGCCTATGTCACACAGCGAAAGCCGCGTGCATAGAACATATCC
Organism: Sphingomonas sp.; assembly: GCF_017744835.1. Lineage (GTDB taxonomy): Bacteria > Pseudomonadota > Alphaproteobacteria > Sphingomonadales > Sphingomonadaceae > Sphingomonas. The sequence continues at coordinate 99,983 of NZ_JAGIAM010000006.1, read as the reverse complement.
GACATGGCGTGGGGCCTTCAGCCGAAGGTGGTATCGAGCAGCATCATCGCGGCGAGGCCCACCATCAGCCCGGTGGTCACGCGCCCGCCGCCGCTGATCCGCGCATGCGCGTCGGGGATGATGTCGGAGGCGACGACATAGATCATCGCGCCCGCGGCGAGCCCCAGTCCCCAGGGAAGGAAGGCCTGGGCTTGCGTGACGATGGTGACGCCGATCAGCCCTGCGACCGGCTCGACGAGACCCGAGGCCGTCGCCACTACGGCGGAATGGATGCGGCTGTGGCCGATCGTCATCAGCGCCACCGCCACGGCAAGGCCTTCGGGGATGTTCTGCAGCCCGATACCGAGCGCGGTGACGCGCCCCGCCTCGAAGTCGCCCCCGCCGAAGCTCACCCCCACGGCCATGCCCTCGGGGAAATTGTGCAGCGTGATCGCGGCGACGAACAGCCAGATGCGGCGCGCGGAAGTGCTTGCAGCGATGCCCGGCGGGCCGAGCCCCAGCCGGTCGAGCGGGGGCACCCAGTCGTTGAGGCGGGCGATCGCGAAGGCGCCGAGCAGTACCGCCGCCGCGACCTGGACCGAGGCCATCGCCGGCCCCGCGCCCTGCTGCCGCGCGACTTCGATCGCGGGGAGGATGAGCGAGAAGAAGCTCGCCGCCAGCATCACGCCGGCGGCGAAGCCGAGCAGCAGATTCTGCTGCTGGTCGCTCGGCTTGCGCAGGAACAGCGCGGGGATGGCCCCCAAGCCGGTGGCGGCGCCCGCACAAAGGCTCCCCAGCGCTCCTGCCGCGACGATCTCGTTCACAGCGCTCCGATCAATGGCTCACCATCACGCCGCTCGGGCGGAGCGGCACCATGTCTGCAACCCATTGCCGCTCCGCCTGTTCCTCTGCGCCGAGCGCTCAGTCCATTGGTTCGAGCTGCTTGGTGCGGCCCGCGCCCGGGCCGGCGCCGAGATCGGTGCCCGTGGTCGGATCGCGCGTCGTGTCGGACGCCAGCCGCGTTGCGAGCTGCGCCAACGCCGCCTTGTCGCCGGTGTCGAGGTCGACCGTGGCCGTCCCGTCGCCGCCGTCGATCGGCATGGTCTGCTCGAGGTCGTCGATGCGATCCCACTGATCGCCCGAGTTCCACGGTCCGGTCATGTCGCCTTCGCCCTGCGAGGTGTTCACATAGACGCTGGCATATTGCTCCATTGCCGGCAGCTTGCCCGAGGGGAAGTTGGGCTCGATCGAATAGAGCGCCTTCTCGAACGACTTCTGGTGCGCCACCTCGCGCGTCATCAGGAAGCCGAGCGCTTCCTTGATCCCGGGATCGTCGGTGATGTTGATCAGCCGCTCGTAGACGATCTTGGCGCGGCTCTCGGCGGCGATGTTGTTGCGCAGGTCGACGGTCGGTTCGGAGCGGGAGTCGATATAGGCGGCGGTCCAGGGGACGCCGGCGGAATCGATCAGCGCGGGGCCGCCGCCGAAGAGGATCGACTCCTTGGCCGAGGTGCCGGTCTGGCCGACCATCGCGAACAGGTCAGCCTCCGACTCCTGCGCTTCGGAGAGCTGCGCCTTCACGCCCTTGTTGAGCATCGTCACGATCGAGCCGATCACTTCGAGATGGCTCAGCTCCTCGGTGGCGATGTCGAGCAGCATGTCCTTGCGGCCGGGGTCCTCTTCGCCGAGGCCCTGGGTGAAATAGCGCATCGCCGCGGCGAGCTCGCCGTCGGCACCGCCGAATTGCTCGAGGAGGACGCAGGCGAGCCTGGGGTTCGGCTCGGACAAGCGCACCGTATATTGCAGCCGTTTGTTGTGCATGAACATGGCAACCACTCCTGCTGGGATGGCGCAAGAACCGGAGGCGCGCAGGCGAAGTTGCCAAAGTCGTTGAAAGAACGGGATTTTCAATCTGGCTCCCGGGCGGGGATACAGCGGCTGCGCAGCGCAGCGCGGGTTGTTGCGGCATCATCAACGATGCTCGCGGGGGGCACTGATCGAAGGAACCGATTGGCCGACGTGGCCGCCGACCGCCGGACATGAAAAAGGGCGGCGGGATTTCCCCCACCGCCCTCTTGCACGCATCCGGGCGTCCGAAGCGCCCGGCGCCGGCCTTACTTCAGCTCGAAGCGGAAGCCGACGCGGAACTGGCGGCCGAGCAGGTCCGAATAGGTGCTGTTCGCGGCGAGGCCGGTCTCCGGCACCAGCAGCGGCCAGCGGTTGAACAGGTTGGTGACGTTGAAGAACAGCTCCGCCTTCGAACCGCCCATCCGCACTCGCTGCGTCAGGTTGAGGTCGACGTAGAACAGCCCCGAGACATGGTTGTCGTCATAGGTCTGGAACTGCGAGCTGGTGGTGATGACCGGGCAGCCGGTCTGGCACTCGATGCCGGCCGAGTCATATTTGCCGGCGCTGACGCCGCGGCCGACGACCGTCGCCGAGAAGTCCGGCGAGTCATAGGCGATGCTGCCGCGGAAGATCCAGGTCGGGGTGCTGGCCTGGCCGCCGTTCGAGCCGACGGTGTTGACCGGCACGACGCCGGCGACGCCGGTGTTGATCAGATTCTCGATGTAGCGCGTCGCGACGCCCTTGATCGTGATGTTCTGGTCGGCGCCGACCGGCAGGCGATAGGCCGCATCGAAGTCGATGCCGCGCACCAGCCGGTTGACGAAGTTGAACGGCTGGCTGCGGATCAGCAGATAGGGCGAATCCGGAGTCGAGCGAGCCGGATCCTCGGTGATCGCGTCGCAGAAGTCCTGGTTACCCTCGGCGCAGCGGTTGACGATCTCCTGCGCGGAGAGCGAGTCGATCGCCGAGTCGAGATCGATGCGGAAATAGTCGACCGAGGCGGTGAAGCCCGGCACGAAGCGCGGCGAGAGAACCGCGCCGACGTTCCACGAGTTGGCGACTTCGGGCTTCAGGTTCGGATTGCCGGTGACGAGACCCGAATAGCCGAACCGCTGGGTCCCGGCCGAGCCGGTGGCGCCGGGGACGAAGTTCGGGTTGGCGACGGAATCGCTGTTCGCGGTGCCCGCCTGATAGAGCTCGTTGAGGTTGGGTGCCCGGATGTCGCGCGAGCGCGTCACGCGGATACGGATGTCCTCGATCGGCTGCCAGCTCGCACCGAGCTTCCAGGTGGTGACGTAACCGGCGTTCGAATAGTCGGTCGCCCGCACGGCGCCGTTGAATTCCAGCCCGAGGCCGAGCGGAACCACGGTCTCGAGATAGGCTTCCTTGACGTTGTACTCGCCGGTGAAGGGCAGATAGTTGCCCACCGACCAGGCGTTGGTGGTACCGGTGGCAGTCACGGTGGGCTGGTATTCGGTCGGCACGCTGCCGCGGATCTTCTCCTTGCGGTACTCGCCGCCCACCGCGACGCTGACGTCGCCGGCCCAAGTGGCGAAGGGCGTCAGCGACAGGTTCACGCCGGTGACGAACTGCTCCATCACCTGCTTGCGGTAGGGATCGCCCAGCACGTAATCGATCGCCGCCGGGCTGGCGACGCCAAGGCCGAGGCGGTTGAGCGGCACGCAGGCCCGGTCATCGTTGGTCGCATTGGTATCGACGTTGATCAGGCACTGGATCGAGCCGGGCGCATAGCCGCCTGCATTGCCGGCGGGCGCGAAAACCGCCGCCGTCGCATTGGCCAGCCGCGTGACGTTCATGATGTCGCGCAGCTGCTCGCGCAGGTCGGAGCGGCTGTACTGGGCATAGACGTCCCAGTTCGCCGACTTGCCGAACGCGTCGAAGGAGCCCTCGGCGCCCACGACATAGCGCTGGACGCTGCGCTGGTTGTTGATGCCGCGCCATGGCAGGTCGGCTGCCGTGGTGGTGACGCTGACGGTGTTGACACCCGTGAGTGCAGCGGCGCCGAGCGTCTGGAGAGCGAAAGCGTTGCAGGTGAGGGGGTTCGGGGTGGTCGTGCAGCCTCGGGTGTCCAGCGAGAACGACGACAGGTTGGGACCAGCGTTGAACAGCACTTCCTGATGATTGTACGAACCCTGGGCGTAGACCTCGACGCCGTCCGCGACTTCGAAGCTCAGCCGGCCGAAGACGCCCCAGCGATCGTCCTCAGGGTTGAGGCCGATACGGCGGCCCGAGTCATTGAGCGTCCAGTCCCCGCCGATGGTCCGGGTGGGCGCGCTGCCGCTCGCCAGCGACGGCGAGTTGATCGAGCCGTACTGGAACGGAATGACCTGCCCGTTCTGGCCGAAATAGAGGCCGCGCAGCCGGTTGGCGACGCCGCCGGCCGAACCCGTGATGAAGCCGCCCGGAGCCTGGTTGGTCTGGCCGACCGGCCGGCTGGTCGTGATCCAGCGCGGGGTGGTGCTGACTCCGCTCACCCAGGCAGGGTCGGAATATTGCACATAGCCGGTCTGGTTCCACGGGCGATCGTGCGGATCGATGTAGAAGATGCCGTCCTGGTGCGCGATCTCGGCGTTGAAGACGAAGTGTCCGCGGCCCCCGGCAAAGGCGGTTCCGCCCGCGATGCTGCCCGAATAGTTGAACCCGTCGCCGGCGTTGGTCACGCCGGTGTCCGCTTCGATCTTCAGCCCCTCGTACTTGGTGTTGAGGATGAAGTTGACCACGCCCGCGACGGCGTCCGAGCCATAGGCCGACGAGGCGCCGCCGGTGACGACCTCGACGCGGTCGACCAGCGCCTGCGGGATCGTGTTGACGTCGACCCAGCCATAGATCGTCGAACCGACCGAGCGCTTGCCGTCGACCAGGACCAGCGTGCGGCCTTCGCCCAGGTTGCGCAGGTTGAGGGCGTTGATGCCCGCCGAACCGTTCGAGATGTTGAGGCGCGAGTTGCCCGGCTTGGTCGAGCCCGCGAGCTGCGGCAGCTGGTTGACGAAGTCGGCGATGTTGTTGGTCGGCGAGGTGTTCTGGATGTCTTCCTGCGTCAGCACCGTGACCGGCGTCGGCGCCTGGAAGCCGTCGCGGCGGATGCGCGAGCCGGTGACGATGATGTCCCCTTCCGGCGCGGGAGCGGCGGTCTCGGCCGCCTGCGTGTCACTTGCCGTCTGCGCCCAGGCGGGAGCGGTTCCCAGGATCGCCAGCGCAGTGCCGGAAATCAGGATATTCTTGAATGACTTGGTACCATTCATGTCTTTGAGCCCCCAACTGACCGCGACCCTTGCGGAACCGTGACATTAAGTAACAGTAATGTTGCACCGCGCCATAGTTTCTGTTCGCAAATCCATAGCTTGGCGGCATGTGGGCCTTGAAACGTGGCCGGGGAGCAACAGGCCGAACCGTTGACGCGCGGCCCCGCTTGGCCGAGCGTGGCGCGATGGCTTCCCCCCAGCATGCCGCCACCCTGGCACCCTCGCCGCCCGCCGCTTCGCCCGTGCCGCACGGGCTCGGCCGGATGGCGCTCTACGTGCTGCTCGGCTTCTCGGCGGGGCTGCCCTTCTACATGTTCTCGACCGTGCTCGCGGCGCGGCTCACCGATCACGGCGTGGCGCTGACGATCATCGGCTTCTTCGCCTGGGTGCAGTTGCTGCCGACGTTCAAGTTCCTCTGGGCGCCGCTGCTCGATCGCTACGACATTCCCGGCTTCGCGCGCTTCTGGGGGAAGCGGCGCGGGTGGATCATGCTCTCGCAGCTCGGCATCTTCGCCTCGATGCTGGCGATGACGCTGACCGCGTCGGACGCGAGCCTGGCGCTGACCGCGCTGTTCGCGGTGCTGCTCGCCTTCTGGACCACGACGCTCGAAGTCGCCGCCGACGCGTGGCGCATCGAGCTCGCCCCCACCGAGGCCGAACAGGGCCCGATCGCGGCGGCGAACCTGTGGGGCTATCGCACGGCGATGGTCGCGGCGGGCAGCGGCGCGCTGCTGATCGCCGACGCGCCGGGGCTCGGCTGGAGCGGCGCCTATCTGGCGATCGCCATCGCCGCCTTCGTCCCCTTCCCCATCCTCGCGGCGATGCGCCCCGATCCCGCGCACGGCGGCGGGCGCTGGCCGGCGCTGGCGACCGGACTGCTGGCGAGCGCGGCGATCCTCGGCGTGTCGACGCTCGCCACGGGCGTGATCGGCTGGGCCCTGCTGTCCGGAGCCGCGGCGATCGGCGTGGGGCCGCAGACCGACGTCAAGACCTTCGTCATCGTCGTCGCGATGCTGCCCTTCGTCGCCATGGCCTTCGCGCTGCCCCGCATCCGCCGCGCCGGGCCGAACGATCCGCTGCGCACCTCGGTCGCGATCGGGCCCTATGTCGACTTCTTCTGGCGCTACGGCGCCATGGCGATCGTGCTGATGGCGTTCGTGTCGATCTATCGCATGGGCGACGTGCTCGCGCTCAACCTGTCCAAGCCGATGATCCTGGGCCTGGGCTATACCAAGACCGAGATCGGGCGTGCCGACGGGCTGGTGGCGCTGGCGGCGAGCATCATCGGCGTGGGGCTGGGCGGCTGGATGGTGACGCGCTGGCGCTCGCCCGTGACGCTCGCGATCGGCGCAGTGTTCGCCGCGATCGGCAATTTCGGCTTCGTCTGGCTGGCGCACCAGCCGCGCGACGAGCTGCTGCTCTATGTCGCCACCGCCGCCGACCAGTTCGGCAACGGCATGGCGGGCGCGGTGTTCGTGGTCTATCTCTCGATGCTGGTGAACCCGCGCTATCCCGGCGCGCAATATGCCTTCCTCTCGGGCTTCGCGTTCCTGCTCGCGCGACTGCTGTCGGGCGCCGGCGGGCAGATCGTCGAGCAGCTCGACGCCGCCGGCTATAACGGCTTCGACCTGTTCTTCCTCGCATCGGGCGTGCTGAGCCTGGCGGCGATCGCCTTCCTGCCGGTGCTCGCCCGGATCAAGCCGCGCGAGGACGACCGGCCGTGAACATCGACGCCGCCTTCGCGCCCGCCGCCGCCGCAGTGGCCGAGGGGCGGATTCCGGGCGCAGCGCTGGGCGTGGTCGCGGCCGACGGGCGGCGCTGGGTGCGCCACGCGGGCCTCGCCGCGATCGAGCCCGGGCCCGAGCCCCTGACCGAGGATCACTGGTTCGACCTGGCCTCGGTCTCCAAGGTGATCGCGACCACGGTGATGATCCTGCGGCTGGCCGACGAGGGCCGGCTCGACCTCGACGCGCCGCTCACCAGCGCGATTCCCGACCTCAGGCAATATGACGTGGCGGGCGCCTATGAGCGGACGCTGACCTTCCGCGACTGCCTGGCGCACCGCACGCGGCTTCCCGCGGTCGAGCCGATCTACACCTATGGCGACGATCCGGCGCGGCTCCGCGCCTTCGTGCTCCAGCGCGAATGGCGGCAGCGCGAGGATCCGGTCTATTCGGACATCAACTTCATCCTGCTCGGCATTGCGATCGAGCGGATCACCGGCGCGCCGCTCGGCGAGTGGGCGCTGGGCGAGGGCCTCAGCTACGGTCCGCCGCCCGGCCCTGCCGTGGCGACCGAGCGCTGCAGCTGGCGCGGGCGCGTGCTCCGCGGCGAAGTCCATGACGAGAATTGCGCGGCGATGGGCGGCCAGACCGGCCATGCCGGGCTGTTCGGCACCGTGGCCGGCGTGCTGGGCTTCGCGCGGGGCCTGCTCGACGGCAGCGGCGCGAGCCCGGCGATGCTCGAGGCGATCCGCACGCCGCAATATGCGCACCGTACCTGCGGGTGGGAGCGCAAATTCCCCGACTGGTCGGGCGGGCAGGCCTGCTCGGCGGAGACGATCGGCCATACCGGCTTCACCGGTACCGGGCTGTGGGTCGACTTCGCGCGTGGCGTCGCCTGGACGCTGCTCACCAACCGGGTGCATCCGACGCGGCACCGCGACAGCGGCATCTTCGCATTGCGCCCGGCGACCGGGGACGCGGTGATCGCGGCCTGGGACGCGGGCTAGGATAATTCAGCCAAACGTGCACCCCTCCCTGCTCGCAGGGAGGGGTCGATCTAAGCCGCGCGCATCGTGCAACCCCGCCACGGTGTCTGGGATGATCACCAGTTGCTACAAGATCTTCCAGGCCATCCCGGAGCGGGGTTGGTGAGCGTTGCTGTGCACGACCTGTTCGGAGGCGTTGATGGAACGCGGCGCTTCCATCCCTCCCGTCGGTCGGCGGGCCACGGGGACCTGGTGGAAATACGGGCGGAGATCCAGGCGGGAACCCGAATGCCCCCGACACTTGGCGAACCAATTGGGAGGCAGATCGCGATTGGAGGCGACAACGAGGAAGTTGATGCCATTGCTGCAGCAGGTAAATCGCCACTTGGAGCACGTTTCGCATATCACGATACCGTCAACTCATCTACGGCTGACATCGGCCGGGAGACGCTACACCGTATCTTTAAACCTCTTCAGCAGCATGATAGCTTGTTTCTCTTAAGCGCATTTGGAGCCGGCGCGTGAGCAACATTCTCGCATTTTTCGTTGTAGCGGCCGCGATTTCGACATCGCTAGCCGCATCAAACGATCAAGCGGCTGAACGTGTCGAAATTAGGCTACTAGAGAGCTCCCCATCGAGCTGGATCGACAGGAAAATAGAAATCTGTGGGGTCGATGATATCGGAAAATTCGGGCGAAGGAGGCTTACCGATCGTTCGACGGACGAGCCAAAAGGAGTGTACATCGCGAAAGATCTTCGCCCTTCTGGCAAGCTTCGGGCGGCGCGCTGCTTTATTGGGATTTGGCGTCGCCTGGACGGGCGGACGGCCCGGCAAGTTGCTGCGGAGGGCTCTGGCGTGGTCACCCATGGCTACAATCCCGAGTACGAATTGGCTGTGGAATAGCAGTCGTTCGCACATGGCGACGCCAACGGCAGTTAGCGACTTTGTCCTCGGAAGGGTCGCGCCGAAAGTCACTCAACATCGGGCATTCAGCCCCTGTGACGATAGCAGTCGTTTATGCGTTCACGGCCTAGGTTGAGGATTCAGACCGCCCGCTCGCGGACATCCTCGCGCAGCCGCTCGCGGCTCGACATGAACGGGCCCACTGCATGTCGGGGCGGCGCGAAGCGGCCGAAGCCGGTGCGTTCGGGCATGTCGATGTAGATCGCCTCCATGCCGCGGCCACTGCTGTAGGTCTCGTGCCAGAAGCCGCAGCCGCGCGTGTCGCGCAGGAAGTCGCGCCACCAGCCCGCGTGCAGCGGATCGCGGGTGAAGCGTTCGAGGCTCTCGAGGTCGCGCCAATATTGGCGGATGCCGACATGGTTCCAGGCGAACAGGAACTGCTCGTGGTGGAGCAGCCCCTCGGGCGGGTCGCTCCGCAGCGTGGCCAGCCCCCGGCCGATGCCGAGCAACCCGGGCAGGCCGCGCAGCCGCCGCAGCTTGAATCCCAGCAGCACGACGACGAGGTCCGGATAAAGCGAGAGGTCCACCGTCTCGCGCACGACCTTGGCTTGCATGTTCCGACTCCTCTGTTTACGCTGTAAACATATATTGGCTTGTGTACGGTGTAAACATCAAATGACGGACGAACGCGGCGGCCTGCGGGAAAGGCTTGTGCAGGTTGCGATGGAGATGCTCGCCGAAGGTGCGAGCGAGCTGAGCCTGCGCAGCGTCGCGCGCGCGGCGGGAGTTTCCGCCATGGCCCCCTACCGCCACTTCCCCGACAAGGCCGCGCTGCTGAGCGCCGTGGCGGATGCCGGCTTCGTGATGCTGCGCGCGTCGCTGGAGGCTGCGGATGCCGAGGTGAGCGGGCGCGAGGCACTGGTCGCGCAGGGCCTTGCCTATCTGGCCTTCGCCCGGGCGCATCCCGCGCTGTTCCGGCTGATGTTCTCCGGAGTCTGCGAAACCCCGGAGCCCGGCGACGCCGGAGGATCCGCCTATGCGGTGCTCGCGCGGCGGGTGGAGCGGATCGTACCGGCTGCCCATGCGGCCGTCGCGACCACCGCTGCCTGGGCGATCGTGCACGGGCTGGCAATGCTTGCGCTCGACGGCCGGGCCGCGGCGGGGCAGCAGGAGGCCGGCGCGGTGCTCGCCTTGTTCGCGCACGGACTTGGGGGAGCCGATTGATTCCCGTCCGCCTGGCGCCTGCTGAACTCTGCAGGCGCGGGCGAGTTACGCCTTCATGCCTTCTGCCCTCTCGGCAAGCCGGCCGCCGCACGCGCCGGCCGGCAGCCGTCCGGAGGGGATACAGCCGGGGAGTGATCGGAATGATCGAGCGGCACCTGATGAAGCTGCGCGCCCGCGACAGCGTCTCCCCGCAGGAGGAGGAAGCGCTGCGATCGGTGGCGCGCGACGTGCGAACGGTGGACGCCGACGTCAAGCTGGTGCGGGCCGGCGACGAGCTCACGGTCAGCACGCTGCTGCTCGACGGGATGGCGTGCCGCCAGAAGGACGTGCGCAGCGGCGAGCGCCAGATCACCGAGTTGCACGTCGCCGGGGATTTCGTCGACCTCCACAGCTTCACGCTGAAGCGGCTCGACCATGACATCGTGTCGCTGACGCCGTGCCAGGTGGTGGCGGTGCCGCATGCGGGCTTGCGCCGGATCACGCAGGAATTCCCGCACCTCACGCGTCTCTTGTGGTTCAGCACCAACCTCGATGCGTCGATCCACCGCGAATGGATGCTTTCGCTCGGTCGCCGCTCGGCGCTGGCGAGGACCGCGCATCTCTTCTGCGAGCTCTATGTGCGGCTGGGGATCGTCGGCCTGGCGCAGGGGTTGCGATATGATCTGAGGCTGACGCAGATCGACCTGGCGGAGTGCCTTGGCCTCACTTCGGTGCACGTCAACCGGATGCTGCGCGAGCTTCGCGAGCGGCGCCTGGTGGAATTTCGCCAGTCGACCGTGACGATCCTCGACTGGGACGCGCTGCAGCGCGTCGCCGAGTTCGATCCCGCCTATCTCTATCTCGAGCACCGGCCGCAATAAGCCCGGCGGCCCAGCCTCAGTTCGCCGCGGCGACCTCGACCAGCGCCGCATCCATGAAGCGCGTCGCGCTCACGTCGCCGGGAACGTCGTTGGCGATCACCGAGAAAGTGAGCGTGCGGCCGCTCTTGGCGATCATGTATCCCGACAGCGCATTGGTGGCGTTGATCGTGCCGGTCTTGGCGAAGAGCTTGCCCTCCAGGATCGTGCCCTTGAAGCGCTTCGCCAGCGTGCCGTCCTGCCCCGCGATCGGCAGCGTCGCGCGCCATGCCGCGCCCCAGGGCTGCACGGCGATCCAGCGCAGCAGCCGCACGGTGCTGCGCGGCGCGGTGCGATTATAGGTCGACATGCCCGATCCGTCGGAAAGGTCCCAGGCGGTGCGGGGCACGCCGGCGGCCTGCAGCATCGTCTCGACCTCGGCCACGCCGTCGGGGATCGATCCGCTGCCGCGCTTGAGCCCCACGCGGCGCATCAGCAGCTCGGCATGGAGGTTCTGGCTTTCCTTGTTGATCGTGCGGATGTCCTCGGCGAGCGGCGGCGGCGCGAGGCGCGCGAGCGCGGGCTGCTGGGGCGGCCGCGCGACGGGCGCCCCCTGGCGCACCGCGGGATCGTCCGAAGGCGCAAGCGGGCGGTAGCGCGAGGAGACCGCACCGCTCACCTGCACACCGCGCGCTTTGAGCAGCGCGCGAAAGCGCCACGCGGCATAATGCGCGGGATCGTCGATGCCCATGCGCAGCGTCTGGGGCGCAGCGTCGGCCGCGATCGTGCCGGTGAGGCGCAGCGTGCGGCTGTTGACCGGGCGATCGAAGTCGAGGTCGGTCTTGCCGCCCGCCGGCAACGTCACTGCCTGATTGTCTATCGTGTAATAGCCGAGCCCGGCGACCGCGGGCGCATCGCCCACTGCGCCCGGCTTCACGTCGAGCGCGATCTCGTTGTCGTCGAGCGTCAGCGCCGCGATACCGGTGCCGTAGCGGCTCGGGATGTTGTTCCAGCTCATCCCCGGGCTCCAGCGCTGGTCGGGGAAGAGCGTGGCGTCGCCGATCACGTTGCGGACCTGTCGGGTCTTGGCCGCCACGGCATCGGCGAGCGTGGCGAGGCAATCGGTGGTGCAATCCGCAGCGCTCGAAAGCCGGGCATCGCCGTTGCCGACGAGGATCACGTCGCTGCCCTCGATCCGCACCGCCGCGCCGCCCGTAGCATCGGGCCGATCGATCCCGGCGAGCGTCCAATAGGCGGCCGCCGTGGTGTAGATCTTGGTGTTCGAGGCCGGCATGAATCGATCGTCGGCGTCGACCGCGACGATCTCGCGCCCCTGCTCGTCGGTCACCAGCAGCCCGAAGCGCGTGCCCTTGGGCGCCTCGCCCAGCCTGGCCTGGACGCGCTGCGGAAGGCTCTGCGCCAGCGCGGGTGCGGCCGAGACGAGGGCGAGAGTGAGTAGCAAGGATCTATGCACGATCGGGGGCCCTGTAGACGGCTTCGTCGAGCTCGTTCTCCCAGCGCGCCACGGTGGTGGCGACGGTGAGATTGGCGCTCGCGCTGGGAACGGTGCGGGTCATGTCGAGCAGCCGGTCGAACGGCAGCACGAAGCCGACGACGAGCGCGGTCTGCTCGGGCGGCACGCCGACGGCGGAGAGCACCGCGGCGAGCATGAACAGCGAGGCGGAGGGGACCGGCGCAGTCCCGAAGGCGGCGAGCGCGCCGGTGAGCAGCACCATGCCGTAGACCTGGGGCGTCAGCGGCGTGCCGAAGGCCTGGAGCGCGAACATGCTGAGCAGGCCGACGTACATCGCCGTCCCGTCCTTGCCGATGCTCGCGCCGAGCGGGAGGACGGTGGAGAAGACCGGGCGGGCGATGCCGAGGTTCTTCTCCGACACGCGCATCGCCACCGGCAGCGTCGCCGAGCTCGACGCAGTCGAGAAGGCGACGACCAGCGCGTCGACGATACCGCGGAAGAAGGGCAGCAGCGGCAGGCGCGCGAGCAGCTTGAGGATCAGGCTGTGGACCACCACGATCTGGATCGCCGAGCCGAGCACCACCGCCAGCGCCAGCCAGCCGACATTGACGAACACCGCGGCACCGTTCGCCGCCACCGCATTGGCGATCAGCGCGAACACGCCGAAGGGCGTCGCCTCCATCACGATGCCGACCACCTTGAGCAGCACCGCCGAAGTCGACTGGAGCAGCGATGCGAAAGGCTTGCCCGGCTCGCCGGCGATCACCGTGCCCACGCCGATCAGGATCGCGACGAAGATCAGCGCGAGCATGTCGCCCTTGGCCAGCGCCTCGAAGATGTTGAGCGGGATGATGCCGATGAGCTGCTGGTACGGCGTGACCGGCTCGCCCAGCGCATGCGGCGCGGCAGTGCCGAGCGGCGCCCCGACGCCGGGCTGCACGAGCGCCGCAACGAGCATGCCGACCGAGACCGCGATCGCCGTGGTCAGCGCGAACAGGCCGACGGTGCGACCGCCGAGGCCGCCGAGCCTCTTGGGATCGGCGAGCGACGTGATGCCCGCCGCGATCGTCACCAGCACGATCGGCGCCACCAGCATGCGGATCGCGCGGACGAACAGGTCGCCCATGAACTGGACGTACGGCGTCGCGCTCGGCCAGGCGAAGGCGAAGACCAGCCCGAGCGCGAGCGCGCCGAGCACCCGCTTCCACAGCGGGATGGCGAACCAGCCGCGCAGCATCAGCGGCAGCTTCCCGGCGTCGGGGTATGCGCCAGCGCGCGGCCGGCGGCCTTGCCGGTGAGCGCGCCCTTGTCGACCGCGACCACGCCGTTGACGACGACGGTCTGCACGCCCTGGGCGAGAAGCCTGGGCTGCGCATAAGTGGCGCGCTCGGCGAAGGTTGCGGGATCGAACACGACCACATCGGCGAAGGCGCCGGGCCGAAGCCGGCCGCGGTCCGCCAGGCCGAAGGTGTCGGCGGTGAGCGAGGAGGACCGCTCGATGAAGTCACGCAGGGTGATCACCCGCTCGGCCTTGACGTATTTGGCGTATTTGCGCGCGAAGCTGCCATAGACGCGCGGATGGCCGCCCGATGCATCCGAGCTGGTCATCACCCAGGGCCGGCGCATGAAGGCGGCGATGTCTTCCTCGCTCTGGTTGAACGAGACGACCCCCGGATCGGCGATGCGGATCACGGTGATCGCGGCGGCGACAGGATCCTGCTTCAGCTCGCGCGCGACGTCGTCGAGCGTGCGGTTGGCATATTTGCCCTCGACGATGAGCAGCTTGGCCGCGCCGCCGCGCTTGCGCAGATTCTCGACGATGCCATCGCGCAGCCGGACCGCGAGCGCCGGGTCGTCGAAGCGCTTGAGCAGTTCCGGCCGGCCACCGTCCTGCGCCCAGAGCGGCATCAGCGAGGCGACCAGGCTCGTGCCCGAGGCCGACCAGGGATATTGGTCCGCGGTGACTTTCTGCCCGCGCGCCTGCGCGGCCTCGACCTTGGCGATGATCGCGCCTGCCTGGCCCTGCACGTCGACGCCGAGCGCCTTGATGTGGCTGATGTGCGTCGGAAGCCCGCCCTCGCGCCCGATCGCGATCGCCTCGTCGATCGCGGCGGCGAGCCCGACGGTATAGCTGGATTCGTCGCGGATATGGCTGTCGTAAACCCCGCCGCGCTTCCCCGCCTCGCGGGCGAGCGCCACGACCTCGTCGGTCTTGGCGAAGCTCTGCGGCGCATAGAACAGCCCCGTCGAAAGCCCCAGCGCCCCCTGGCACATCGCGTCCGCCACCAGCGTCTTCATCTGGCTTAGCTCGGCCAGGGTCGGGGCGCGATCGGCCTCGCCCACCACCTTCTCGCGCACCGCGCCGAAGCCGACATAGGCGGCATAGTTGATACCGACGGGCTTGGCCTTGGCGCTGGCCAGCACCTTGCCGACCTCCGGGGAGCCGCCCCCGTCGTTGCCGATGAAAGCTGTGGTGACACCTTGCATCAGGAAGGCTGGGACCAGCCGCTTCTCGGCATCGTTCGAAGAGAGATCGTCGCCCATGTGCGTGTGCGGGTCGATGAAGCCGGGCGCGACGACCATGCCCCCGGCCTCGATCACGCGGCCGGCGCTGACCTGCAGATGGGGACCCACGGAGACGATCCGGTCGCCCCGAATCGCGATGTCGCCGATGATCGGCTCGCCCGATCCGGTGTAGATCGTGCCGCCGCGGATGAGCAGATCGACGTGCTGCGGAGCGGGGGAAGCGGCGCCCAGCGCCAAGGCCGCGATCCCGAGCAGCAGCGCGACCTTCATACCGTCCCCCAAAAACCCTTTTGCGGCGGCAACATATAGCCGCGCTCGTCGAGTACCCCGCCCGCGCGATCCTCCTTGAGCCAGATCGGTCCGTCAAGGTCGACGAAGTCCGACATGCGCGCGACGTGCAGCGCGGCGGCGATCGAGAGCGAGGAGCTGACCATGCAACCGGTCATCAGCCCGAGGCCGCGTGCCCGCGCGGCATGGGCGAGCTCGAAGCCGGCAGTAAGGCCGCCCGACTTGTCGAGCTTGACGTTCACATGGGTGTAGCGGCGCGACACGATGTCGAGGTCGGCGGCGACATGGACCGATTCATCGGCGCAGATCGGAATGGCGTAGGTCAGCCCCTCGAGCGCTTCGTCGGGTCCGGCGGGCAAGGGCTGTTCGAGCAGGTCGACCCGGTGCTCGACCAGTACGGGCTCCATCGCCTCGAGAAGCTGCCGGTCCCAGCTCTCGTTGGGATCGACGATCAGCCGCGCGTCGGGCGCCGCCTGGCGGACCGCGCGGATCTGCGTGTCGGGAATGGTCGCGTCGACCTTGACCTTGATCAGCGGCGCGTCGGCGATCCGGCGCGCGGCGAGGCCCATCGCCGGCGGCGTGTCGATCACCACGGTGAGCGCGCTCGCCAGCCGCTCCGGCTCGGGCGCGCCGATCAGCTGGGCGACGCTACGGCCGGCCAGCCGGGCTTCGAGGTCCCAGAGCGCGCAATCGACGGCGTTGCGCGCAGCACCCGCAGGCAGCAGCCCCAGCAGCTCGGTACGGCCTGCGCCCGCCTCGATCGCGGCCCGCACGCCCTCGATTTCGGCCAGCGCGCTTTCGATGCTCTCGCCATAGCGCGGATAGGGCACGCCCTCGCCGCGCCCGGCGACGCCATCCTGATCGAGCGTCACCGTCACCACATCCGCCTGCGTCTTGACGCCGCGCGAGATGCGGAACGGCTGGCTCAGTGCGAAGCGATCGTGTCGTGCGCTGAGGTTTCGAGACATAGCAACTCGTCGAGGATGGCTTCGACGCCGAAGACCATCGGGTCGGTGCAGGGCAGGCCGAGCTCGTCCTCGGTGCGCGCGCAGAGGGCCCGCGCGGCCTGGGCATCGAGCGTCGAGGTGTTGAGGCACACGCCCACCGCGCGCACGTCGGGGCTGGTCAGTCGCGCGACGAGCAGGTTCATCTCCAGGCACTCGGCCAGGCTCGGAAGCGCACGCCCCGGAATGCCGCGCATGCTCGCGCGCGCCGGATCGTGGCAGAGCACGATCGCCTCGGGCTGGGCGCCGTGGAGCAGTCCGGTGGAGACGCCAGCGAAGCTCGGGTGATAGAGCGAGCCCTGGCCCTCGATCAGGTCCCAGCCGCCATCGTGGCGGGCGGGCGCCAGCTGCTCGATCGCGCCCGAGATGAAGTCGGCGATCACTGCGTCGACCGGGACGCCCGCACCGGCGATCAGGATGCCGGTCTGCCCGGTCGCACGGAAATCGGCGGTGACGCCGCGGGCACGCAGCGCCTTGGTGAGCGCCAGCGTGGTGTACATCTTGCCCACCGAGCAATCGGTGCCGACCGTGAGCAGCCGGTGGCCGGCGCGCGCATAGCCGTTGCCGACGACCAGGTTCGCAGGCGGATCGCGCACGTCGAAGAGCTGCAGACCCTTCTCCTTGGCGAGCGCCGCCAGCCGGGGCTCGTCGCGCAGTCGCTGGTGAAGCCCGGCGGCGACGTTCATCCCCGCCTGGAGCGCGGCAACGGCGTCGTCGACCAGGTCGCGCCCGAGCGTGCCGCCCGAATTGGCGATGCCGAGCACGAGCGTGCGGGCACCGGCGGCGGCGCCCTCCTCGATCGTCATGCGGGGCATGCCCACGGTCAGCGGGCAATCGTCGTGGCGGAATTCGCCGACGCAATCCTCTGGGCGGAAGGTCGCCAGGCCACGCGAGGTCTTGATGCCGACGAAGTCGGCGCTGTGGCCCAGATAAAGCAAATATGGTGCTGGAATCATTGCCCCGCACCCGTATCGCCTGCAGCCAAATGTCTGCGCATAGCGTGTGCGGGGCGCGGCATAGCCACGCGTTATGGCACGTCGATCACACCCCGCAGCGTCTTGAGGAAATCGGTGGCGAGCGCAGTCAGCGGCCGGTTGTGCAGGAACATCGCGTGCACCCCGAAGGTGAGCGAGGGCCTGAGCGGGCGCATCGCCAGCCCGTTGCCGAGATAGGCTTGGGCCGTGAAGCTGTCGACGACGGTCATCCCCACGCCCTGCTCGACCAACGCGGCGGCGATATAGAAGGTGCGCGCCGAGATGACTTCGTCGAGCTCGACGTCCTGCCGCTCGAGCTCCTGGCTGAACAGGTGCCCGATCGGGCCGCTGGTCGCGAGGCTGATGAAGCGCTTGCCCTTGAGGCAGCCGAGATCGAGCCGCGGCGGCGCGTCGGGCATGTCCTCCTCGCGATAGAGCACGACCAGCTCGCCTTCGCCGAGCGGGCGGTGATCAAGTGGGGATGCGGGCGGCACCTCATAGGCGATCGCGATATCGGTCTCGCGCTCGAACAGCTTGCGGAGCAGATCGTCGTGGTGGACCGTCTGCAGATCGAACTGCACATTCTCGTGGCTACGCAGGAAGCGCGCGACTGCGGTCGGCACCGCCTGGAGCGCGAGCGAAGGAAGCGCGGAGACGCGCAGCATGCCCCCCGCCCCGCGCCGCAGGTTCCGCCCCGCCTCGCGCAGCGCATAGACTCGGTCCTGGATCTCGGCGACTTCGGTGAACAGCGTGTGCGCGTCCTCGGTGGGGACTAGCCGGCCGTTGGTGCGCTCGAAGAGCTGGAAGCCGAGCAGCGACTCCGCATGGCGCAGCATCTTCGACACCGAAGGTTGCGACACGTTGAGCGCACGCGCCGCGCCGCTGACCGATCCGTTCACATAGACGGCGTGGAAGATCTCGATGTGCCGCAGGTTCATGGGGAGGAGACTATCGCGGTTTGCGAAAAGGGGAAGCGCCAGCCATGATCGGCGCCATGCTGTTCGCCGCCCTGCTGCTCACCGCAGCGCCGCCACTTTCGTCCCAATCCGAGCCGGTGGCGACGGTGCGGGTCGCGTTCGACCGTGGCGGCGAGGCCGCAGTGGAAGCGCACGGCTTCGCCGATCTCGCGTCGAAGCGCGCGATACGCGCCGACGATCCAGTGCGCGTCGCCTCGATCTCCAAGCTGGTGGTCGCGATCGCCGTGCTGCGGCTGGTCGAGCAGGGCGTGCTCGACCTCGATGCCGATGTGTCGGAGAAACTCGGCTGGAGGCTGCGCAACCCCGCCTTCCCCGATACGCCGATCACGCTGCGGCTGCTGCTCTCGCACCGATCCAGCCTGACGGACACGATCGACTATGTCCTGCCGCTCGACGGCGACATGCGCGCGGCGCTCGAAAACCCCAGGGCATGGGACCCCGAGCACGCGCCCGGCGGCTATTTCCGCTACACCAATTTCAACTTCCCGGTGGTCGCCGCGGTGATGGAACGCGCGAGCGGGGAGCGGTTTGATCGGCTGATGAACCGGCTTGTGATTCTCCCGCTCGGCATCGAGGGTTGCTACAATTGGGCGAGCTGCTCGGGGGAGACCGCGGCGCGGGCGGTGACGATCTATCGCGCGCGCCAGCCCACCAAGGACGACCATCGCGGCGCACCGCCCGCCTGCGCCGTCACGCCCGCGACCGACGGAAGCTGCGACCTCTCGCAGTGGCGCGCAGGGGCCAATGGCGCGATGTTCGCGCCGCAGGGCGGGCTGCGCATCTCGGCGCGCGGGCTGGCGAAGATCGGCCGACTGCTGCTCGGGCAGGGCAAGGTCGACGGCGTGCGGCTGCTCCGCCCCGCCTCGGTCGCGCTGCTGCGCAAGCCCTTGTGGACCTATGACGGCAGCAACGGCGACACCAGCGACGGCTTCTATTGCAGCTACGGGCTCGCGGTGACCTTCCTGCCCACGCGCCGCCCAGGCTGCCGCGACGACCTGTTCGGCGACGGCCGCACACGGCTGGGGCATGGCGGCGAGGCCTATGGCCTGCGATCGGGGCTGTGGATCGACCCGGCCCGCGGCACCGGCGTCGCCTTTTTCGCGACCGACGTCCCCGACACGCCCGCCGCGCGATCGGCCTTCACTCCGGCCGAGGAGACGCTGGCGCGCGGGACGCCCCTGCTCCAGCCGTAGAATTCCTGATGGGACGCTCAACCGGTTTTAAGCGAGTTTCACCGTATTCGCGCCGCATTGATCGCTGCATAGTGCGTGGTGCGTGATTCGCTTTGGCCGGGGGGTCGGGGTACGTGAAAACATTGTTGCTGCCGCTACTTGCGGCATTCGGAGCGGAAGTTCCTCCCACGCCGGTGGCGCAGCCGCCGCGGGTGGCGATCATCGACAGCGGGGTGGCCAGGACTCCCGAGCTCGCACCGCTCGTCTCGGCCGAATACGACATGGCCGGAAGCAATCGCCCGGCGTTCCAGCCGCGCTACGACCACGGCACGATGGTGGCGACGATCCTGGCGCGCGCCGCGAACCGCAACGTCGACATCATCTCGATCCGGATCGACGACCCTTCGGGCTGCCCCGAGGGCGCCAACCCGCCGTGCCAGCCCTCGGCCCGGCCAATCGCGGCGGCGATCCGCCGCGCGACCGAACTCAACGTCGACGCGATCAACATCTCGCTCGCGCTCAGCCGCGATCCGGAGATCACCCAGGCGATCCGCGAGGCCGGGGAGAAGGGCATCCGCGTGGTGCTCGCCGCCGGCAACGACGGCTTCGCGCATCCGGGCAACCTGCCCCAGGCACGCGCCGCCTATCCCAATGCGGTGCTGGTCGGGGCAGTCGATTCGACCGGACAGGTGTGGAGCGGCACCAACCGCCCCGACGCCAATCCCGACGGCTATCTCTACCATTGGCAGCTCGGCGTTCAGGTCCCGACCACCGCGGCCGACGGGCGACCGATGATCGCGACCGGCACGTCCTTCGCTGCGCCGATCGAGACTGCACGCCAGCTCGCCGCGCGGACCAGCGCCTCGCTCTGAGCCCGGCTATTCGGCCGCCTGCGCGGGAGCCTCCTCGTCTTCGGGGGCACCGTAGAAGCGGTCGAGATAATGTCCGGCGAGCAGATAATGCGCGCGTACCGCGGCGGGATGTTCTGCACTCTGCGCCAGCTGCAGCTCGGCTTCGGCGCGGTCGTAGAAATAGCTGTCGGGTTCCTGTTCCATCTCTTCTCTTCACAAGCGCCTGAAGGGCGCATCGCTCTAGCTACGGCGGGATTTGGGCAGGGCGTAGGACGGAGGGTCGCTGGCCGGGAAGGACTCGTCCGATCCTTCGTCCACTTCGTCCCAAACGTCGCCATCTTCGTCCCGCATATGCTCGGGACCGGCATTCCGGGTGGGATTGAAGCTGCCGCGTTCGGCGACCGGAACGGCGAAGGCGGCCGGAGTCGGGCCGTCTTCCTCGTCGTCGCGGCGGCTCAGCCTGCCGGCGAAAAAGGCGGCGACGCCGATCGCCGCGGCGCCGAGCAACCCGGCCACTACCCAGGCCGCGCCACCGGGCTTCCGCTGAGCCGCGGATCGTTTTCGCTTCTGCTGTGCCATTTTTCCCGGCCCCAAGAACATGCGCAAGGGTCCCCGGAATGGGGGTCCCGATGGAAGCCGAACGAAGGACCGGCCGGCTCGTTCCGCGAGAACCGGGAGCTAGGGCGTCTCGACGTAGTGGGGGTCGCGGCGCTGGTGAAGCTGCTCGTAATGGACGAGCGCGGGCTCGGGGCCGAGGGGCACGGGCTCGCCGCCGCGGAAGGTCCATTCGCCGCGATCGCAATCCTCGGCGCGGACATAGCCGTTGATGTAGAGCCGGCGGCGATGGTCCGATCGGTTGGTGCCCGATGCATGGACCAGATAGGGGCTCCACAGCGCCAGGTCGCCCGGCTCCAGCACCAGTTCGACCACGTCGGATGCGGAGAAGCCCACGGCCTCGAGCGCGCTGTCCTGCGGGGCATTGCCCAGCACTTCGGTGCTGGTGTCGAGCGGCAGCTCGCCGTGCAAATGGCTGCGCGGGATCATCCGCATGCACCCCGATTCGGGCGTGTGCGGATCGATCGCGAGCCCGGTCTGCACATAGGAGCTGCCGAGGTTGCGATAGGCGGCGTCAGGCTTGCGGAAGCGCGAATCCTGGTGCCAGGCGAAATCGCCCTTGCTTCCCGGCGCCTTCCAATGGACCTGGTTGATGATCTGCTTGAGGTCGCCGCCGATCAGCGGGCCGAGCAGCTCGGCGAAGCGCCGGTCGAGCCGCACGGCGTTCATCACCGGCTGGTGATAGGCGGGCCATTGCACCATCCGCACCACCGGCCCCTCGGCACCGGGCACGACATTGTAGAAGAGATTGCCATGGCGGAAGCTCCGGCCATGGCGCTCGCCCTCTTCGCGGAGCTGGTCGATCGCGGCGCCGACTTCGGCGATTTCCGCGCGCGAGAAGAAGCCGCGGACGATCGCATAGCCTTCGCGGTGATAGCGTTCGACCAGGTCGCCGGGGATCCGGTTCTGGGCTGTCATGGCCTGTCGTTCCTCACTTGCCGCCAGACTGGGCAGTGCACCGGGACACGGCAAATAGCTTGCGTGCGCGCCCCGATGCCCAATGGCTATGGACCAACGCGCAACATACTGGACCGGCACATGAAAAAGACGTGGCGCGCCGGTGTAACCGATTGCAGAAGGCGCATCGGACTTTGCGGGAGGAACGGCGGAAATGATCAGGACGGCAGCAGCGGCGCTCGCGCTCGGCTTCGGTGCGACGGTGGCGCATGCGGCAGCGGCGCAGGGCGCCTCCGCCAGTGCGCCCGCCCGGATCGTGGCTCGCGCCGACGGGGCCGAGGCGCGGCAGGGCGCGCTGCTGCTCCGCGTGACCGCGCTCACCGACTCGATCCTGCGCGTGCGGATCGGGCGCGACGGCACGCTTCCCGAGGATGCGAGCTGGGCGGTTCCCGCCGCGATGCGCGCGCAATCGACCCGCGTCACCCCTGCCCCCGATGGCTTCGCCACCCCCGCGCTGCGCGTCCGGATCGATCCCGCGACGCTTGCGCTGCGCATCGAGGACTCGGCGGGCAGGCGCATCGCAGGCGATGCGGCGGCGCCGGTGACCCTCGACGGCAACGGCTTCACGCTGCGCAAGGCAATGCCGGTCGGCGAGCATTATTTCGGGCTTGGCGACAAGACCGGTCCCTATGACCGCCGCGGCGCGAGCTATGTCGACTGGAACACCGACGCCTATGGATTCACCGGCACCACCGATCCGATCTACAAGTCGATCCCCTTCTTCGTCAGCGCCGGCGGGGCGGGCGGAAGCTACGGCATCTTCCTCGACAACACGCACCGCAGCTGGTTCGACTTCGGGCACCGCGAAGACGGCGTGCTCGCGATGGGCGCGCCGGACGGGCCGATCGACTATTATGTCATCGCCGGGCCGAGCACCGCGGAAGTGGTGCGCCGCTACACCGCCCTGACCGGCAAGGCGCCGCTCGTTCCGCGCTGGGCGCTCGGCTATCAGCAGTCGCGCTACAGCTACATGACCGATGCCGAAGTGCGCGAGATCGCCGGCCGGCTGCGGCAGGATCGCGTGCCCACCGACGTGATCTGGCTCGATATCGACTATCAGGACCGCAACCGGCCGTTCACGGTGAACAGCAAGGCCTTTCCCGACCTGGGCAAGCTCGCGCGCGACCTGGGCAGCGATGGGATCAAGCTGGTGGCGATCACCGACCTCCACATCGCCGCCGCGCCGGACCAAGGCTATGCGCCGTACGACGAGGGGATGAAGGCAGGCTATTTCCTGCGCAACCCGGACGGCAGCCCCTATGTCGCGCCGGTCTGGCCCGGCCCCGCGGTCTTCCCCGACTTCACCCGCAAGGCTGCACGCGACTGGTGGGGCTCGCTCTACAGGAGCTTCGTCGACCAGGGCATCGCGGGCTTCTGGAACGACATGAACGAGCCGGCGATCTTCGAGACGCCGAGCAAGACGATGCCAACGGATACGCTCCACCGCATCGACAGCGACGATTTCGCCCCGCGCGATGCGACCCACGCCGAGATTCACAACGTCTATGGCATGGAGAACACGCGCGGGACGTTCGAGGGGCTGCAGCGGCTTCGCCCGAACGAGCGGCCCTTCGTGATGACGCGCGCCAGCTATGCGGGCGGGCAACGCTATGCGGTGACCTGGACCGGCGACAACAATGCGACCTGGGAGCATCTCAAGCTTTCGGTCCAGCAGCTCGTCAACCTGGGCCTCTCCGGCTTCTCCTATTCCGCGGCCGACGTCGGCGGCTTCACCGGCGGGCCGAGCCCCGAGCTGCTGACGCGCTGGATCCAGACCGCCGCCTTCACGCCGGTGTTCCGCGTCCATGCCGCCAAGGACACGCCGCGGAGCGAGCCGTGGGTCGACGGCCCCGAGCATCTTGCGATCCGCCGCCGCGCGATCGAGGAGCGCTACCGACTGCTGCCCTATCTCTATGCCGTGGCCGAGGAGAATGCGCGGACCGGCGATCCGATCATGCGGCCGGTCTTCTATGACTATCCGGGCGCGCTTTCGGCCTCGTGCGACCAGTCGATGGCATTCACGCTGGGGCACGGCCTGATGGTCGCGGGCAATCCCAAGCCCGAGAGCCCCCAGCCCTATGACGTCTGCCTGCCCGCCGGCGGCTGGTTCGATTACTGGACCGGGATGCCGGTGGAGGGCGAGAAGATCACCGAGACGCCCCGGCTCGACCGGCTCCCGGTGTTCGTGCGCGCGGGCACGATCCTGCCGCGCCAGCCGCTGGTGCAGAGCACGGCCGAGCGTCCGCAGGGTCCGTTGTCGCTCCACGTCTATCCGGGCAAGGACTGCGCAGGCGCGCTCTATTGGGACGACGGCATTTCGGTGAAGGGCGCGACGCTGCGCCAGACGATCCGCTGCGAAGAGACGCCCGAGGGCCTCGCCATCCTGTTCGGCGCGCGCGAGGGTAGCTACCGTCCCTGGTGGAAGGAGATCGAAGTCACCGTGCACGGCTGGAGCGGCGGAGCGGCGGTGAAGGGTGCGCAGGCGAGCGTCGATGCGGCGCAGCGCACCGTGCGCTTCACGCTGCCCGACCAGCGGCGCGCGGCGCGGGTGCTCGTGGCCCGGCAGTGACGACCGAGGGCGCCCCTGCCCCCGGCGCGAAGGTCCCCAAGGCGCGGCTGCTGCTGTTCGCCTTCGGGGACTTCGCCTTCAATCTCTACTGGCAGAGCATCATGCTCTACCTGCTCTTCTATTATACCGAGGCGCTGGCGCTGCCGATGACCACTGCGGCGGCGATCTACACCGCGGCGTCGGTGTGGGACGGCATCGCCAATTTCGTCGCCGGCGCGGTCACGGATCGGCACCGGCCGAAGCGCGGCTACGGGTCCGTGCTGGTGATCGGGAGCGTGCCGCTGGGGCTGGCCTGCATCCTCACCTATTCGCCGCCGCTCGCCTCGGGCTTCTGGGGACTGGCGGGCGTCGCCGCAGCGCATTTCCTGTTTCGCGCCGCCTATGCCGCGCTCAACGTGCCCTATCTGGCGATGGGCGCGCGGATCAGCACCGACAGCCAGGACCGCGCCTTCGTCGCCGGCGCGCGGATGCTGTTCGGCACGCTTGCCTGGGTGGCGGTGGCGCGCGGCACCGTGCCGCTCGGCGCCTGGCTCGCCGGGGACATGGTGCCGGCCCGCGCCTATCTGGGCGCCGCGCTCGTCTTCGCGGTGGTCGCGACGGCGATCCTGATGCTGGTGGGCACCTTCTGCCGTGAGGAAGCCGCGATCCCCGCCGCCGCGCCGCCGCCGTCCACGCCCGCGGCGCTCACCGCGCTGGCGGCGAACCGCGCCTTCGTGACGCTCAATCTCGCGATGATGGCGGCGATCGTGGGAATCACCGTGCTCAACAAGTCGGTGCTCTATTACTTCAAATATTTCATCGGGGACGATGCCGCCGGCCAGTGGGCGCTCGCCTGGATGGGGCTGGTGAGCTCGATGGCAGTGCCGCTGTGGATGCTGCTCCAGCGGCGGACCGGCACGCGCGCGCTGTGGTTCCTCGCCGCGGCGCTGTGCATCGCGGGGCTGGCGCTGTTCGCATCGGTGCACATCGGCGCGGCCGCGGCGATGCAGGCCTGGCTGGTCGCGATGCAGGCGGCGATCGTCGGGCTGCACTTCGCCTTCTGGGCGATGCTGCCCAACACGATCGAATATGGCGAGCGCGCGACCGGGCTGCGCGTCGAGGGCGCGGTGTTCGGCGTCGCGGCGCTGCTCCAGCGCGTCGCGATCGGGGTGGCGACCGCGATCCTGGGGATGGGCTTCAACTCGGCGGGCTATGTCGCCAATGTCGCGCAGAGCCCGGCGACGCTGGCGGCGATGCGCTGGACGATCGCGATCGTCCCGCTCGCCTGCCTGGCGCTGTCGTGCGCGCTGATGCTGCTCAATCCGCTGGGCCGCGGCGCGCACGCCCGGATCGTGCGCGACCTCGGCGGCGGCTGATCAGCGCGCCAGCAGCTCGAACGTGCCGTGGACGCCCTGCGCCTCGGCCGAGGGCGCGATCCACAGGTCGAACTGGCCGGGCTCGACCGTCGGCTTGTTGTCGCGGCCGTAGAAGAGCAGCAGGTCGCGGCGGATTTTGAAGGTCACCACTTCGGACTGGCCCGGCGCCAGCGCGAGCTTGCGGAACGCCTTCAGCTCGCGGACCGGACGCGTGACGCTGGCGGCGCGATCGTGGACATAGAGCTGCACCACTTCCTCGGCCGCCCGCGTGCCGCTGTTGGTGATGCGCGCGCTGACGGTCAGCTCGCCGTCCCAGGCGAGCGTCGGCGCGGCCTGCAGATCCGAATATTCGATCCGACCGTAGGTGAGGCCGTGACCGAACGGGTAGAGCGCCGAGTTGGGGATCCCGCGGTAATGCGCCTTGTAGGGCTCGAGCTTGTCGTCCGACGGATTGGGCCGGCCGGTCGGCTTGTGCGCATAATAGAAGGGCTGCTGGCCCGGCGATCGCGGGAAGCTGCACGGCAGGCGGCCCGAGGGGCCGTGCGTGCCGAACAATATGTCGGCGATCGCATGGCCGGTCTCGCTGCCGAGGAACCAGGTGACGAGGATCGCGGGCGCATCGGCGACGGCGCCCTGCAGCGCGAGCGCGCGGCCGTTCTTGAGCACCACCACGATCGGCTTGCCGGTTGCGGCAACGGCCTCGGCGAGCGCCTGCTGGGGCGCGGGGACGACGATCTCGGGCCGGGACTGCGCCTCGCCCGACATGTTCTCGCTCTCGCCGATCGCGAGCAGCACCACGTCGGCGGCGCGCGCCGCGGCGACGGCGGCCTCGATCCCGCCGGCGAGCGGCTCCTCGACGCCGGAGCCCAAGGCGACGGTCACGCTGGCCCGGTCCGCCACCGCGGCGCGAACGCCGGTGGCGAGGTCGACGGCCTGGGCGTTGTCACCATAGACCACCCACGGCCCGTTGAGGTCGTGCTGCCCTTCAGCGAAGGGACCGATGATCGCGATCCGCTTGCCCGACTTGGGCAGCGGCAGCAGGTCGCCCTGGTTCTTGAGCATCACGATCGACTTGCGGCCCGCCTCGCGCGACAGCGCCAGCGCGGGCCTGGTGCGCGAACGCGCCTTCTCACGCTTGGTGTCGATGCGGCGGAAGGGATCGTCGAACAGGCCGAGCACTGCCTTGACCGCGAGCACCTTGCGCACCGATTCGTCGAGCCGCGCCATCGGCACTTCGCCGGCCTCGACCAGCTCGGGGAGGTGCTTGCGATAGAAGCCGCTGGTCATGCTCATGTCCACGCCCGCAAGGAAGGCGAGCCTGGCGGCCTCGCGCGAGTCCTTGGCGAAGCCGTGGTCGATCATTTCCATGTCGCCGGTATAGTCGGAGACGACGAAGCCCTCGAAACCCCATTCGCCGCGCAGCAGCTGGCGCATCAGCCATTCGTTGCCGGTCGAGGGCACGCCCGAAATCTCGTTGAACGAGGCCATGAACGTCAGCACGCCTGCGTCGAGCGCCGCGCGGAACGGCGGCAGATAGACTTCGCGTAGCGTGCGCTCGGAAATGTCGACCGTGTTGTAGTCGAGCCCCGCTTCGGCCGCGCCATAGGCGGCGAAATGCTTGGCGCAGGCCATCATCGAATCGATCGCGCGCAGGTCCTTGCCCTGGAAGCCGCGAACGCGCGCCTCGGCGATCAGCATGCCCAGATGCACGTCCTCGCCGGCGCCCTCCATCGTGCGGCCCCAGCGCTGGTCGCGCGCGATGTCGACCATCGGCGCGAAGGTCCAGTCGATGCCCGCCGCGGCAGCCTCGTACGACGCCATGCGCGCGGTGCGCTCGGCGAGATCGGGCTCGAAGCTCGCCGCCTCGCCGACCGGCACCGGGAAGATCGTGCGGTGGCCGTGGATCACGTCGGCGGCGAAGATCAGCGGGATCTTGAGCCGGCTCTGCGTCATCGCCGCGGTCTGCATCCGCCGCGCCATCTCGGCGCCGTTGCCGTTGAACACGCCGGTGACCAGGCCCTGGCGCACTTCGTCGAGCTGCGCCTCGAAGCTCGGCCCCTCGGTGGGGGGGTTGAGCGCAGTCGCGACCCCGCCGCCCCAGGCGCTGGGCATCAGGGTCAGCTGCCCGGCCTTCTCCTGAAGGGTCATCTTCGCGATCAGGCCGTCGATGAAAGCCGGAACCGGCACGCGCGCAGCCGCCTGCAGCATCGCGCGCGCGGGGCTCGCCGCCCAAGCCGCAACGGCACTCGCTCCCATCAGCGCCGCGCGTCGCGAAATCCTGGCTTCGAGCATCGATACCTCTCCTGAATCGGCGCATCCCGGCTCGGGAACGCAGCCACTCTAATCCCCGGCCCACGCGCAACTTTTTTGCTTGTGAGCAGCTTACGTAACCGGTTACATATCCTCGACAGGGCGGGCATTGCAATCGCCCTTGCGGTCTGAAACGTAGGAAAGATGCGTGAGACCGGGAGCAGGAGCAAAATGGGAGAAGCCACGATCCGGGATGTCGCGCGACGCGCCCAGGTGTCGATCGCCTCGGTGTCGCGCGCGTTCAACGGCGTGGACAATGTCCGCGGCGAGACGCGCGAGCGGATCATGGCCGCCGCCGCCGAGCTCGGCTACGTCCCCCATGCGGGCGCGCGCAGCCTGAGCCTGGCGCGCGCGCAGGCGATCGGCGTGGTGCTCCCGGACCTGCATGGCGAGTTCTTCTCCGAATGCGTGCGCGGCATGGACAAGGAAGCCAGCCGCCGCGGCTATGTGCTGCTGCTCTCCAACATGCACGACGACAGCGAGCAGTCCGCCGCCGCATTACGCACGATGCGCGGTCGCGTCGACGGGCTGCTGGTGATGGCGCCGCACATCCCGCTCGCCTCGCTCGAGCGCGCGCTGCCGGCGGCGCTTCCCTCGGTGCTGATCAACGCGCCGGGCGACGTGGCGAGCCATCCGGGGCTGCGGCTCGACAATGTCGCGGGCGCCGAAGCGATGGTGCGCCACCTGCTCGATCTCGGCCGGCGGCACATCGTCCATGTCGCGGGTCCGCAGGGCAATGTCGACGCGCGCGAGCGTGCCCAGGGCTTCCGCGACGCGCTCGAGCGGCTCGCGCCCGACATGCCGGTGCGGATCGTCCAGGGCGACTTCAACGAGGAATCGGGCGAAGCCGCCGCGCGCAAGATCCTGGAGAGCGGCGAACCGTGCGATGCAGTGTTCGCCGCCAACGACATGATGGCGATCGGCTGCCTCCACATGCTGCGCGTGCTTGGCAAGCGCGTTCCCGAGGACATCGCCGTCGCCGGCTTCGACGACGTCCCCCTCGCCCGCTATGTGGCGCTCACCACCATGCAGGTGCGCATCGCCGAAATCGGCTCGCGCGCCGTCGCCCGGCTGATTGACATGCTCGAGGGCAAGGGGCCCCGCAGCGGTGTGGAGCTGATCGAACCCGAACTCGTCGCCCGCGCGACCACCGTGGCTGCCGCCGATGGCTGAGGGGCTTTCGCGCGCCGACAATGTAACCGCTTTCACCATTACCCCTCCTGGAGGGCGGCTCCTGCGCCGCCCTCCGCTTTTTCGGAGGTGAAGGGCCCATCGATGCTCGACCGACGCAAGCTGATCTCGCGTTCCTCTTTGCTCGCCGCCGCGGCCGCGCTTCCCGGCTGCGCGCGCAGCCTGGGTGCCGGTCCGGCCCCGGCGGGGAAAAGCCTGCCGGGCTTCTACGACGACCTGGAGGAGCGGACCTTCCGCTTCTTCTGGGACACAGTGAACCGCAGGAACGGGCTGGTGCCCGATCGCTGGCCGACGCCCAGCTTCTGCTCGATCGCCTCGGTCGGCTTCGCGCTCACCTGCTATCCTATCGGCGTCGAGCGCGGCTGGTGCACGCGGGCCGAAGCGCGCGACCTGACGCTGACCACGCTGCGCTTCTTCCGCAACGCGCCGCAGGGCCCCGAGCCGCAGGGCAAGGCCGGGCACGCGGGCTTCTTCTACCATTTCCTCGACATGGAGACCGGCACGCGCTTCCGCGACGTCGAGCTCTCCAGCGTCGACACCACGCTGCTGCTGATGGGCGTCCTCTTCGCCGGGCGCTATTATGATCGCGCCGACGCCGCCGAGACCGAGATCCGGCGGCTGGCCGAAGAAATCTACGCCCGCGCAGACTGGAATTTCTTCCGCGCGGACGGGCGCAAGTCGATCTCGATGGGCTGGCATCCCGAGCGCGGGCTGATCCCGGCAAACTGGAACGGCTACAACGAAGGCATGTTCGTCCACATACTGGCGCTCGGTGCGCCGGTGCACGCGCCTGCGGACAACAGCTGGGACGCCTGGATCGAGAATTATCCGAACTGCTGGCGTGGCGAAGGGCCGACGCGGCACCTCGCCTTCGCGCCGATGTTCGGCCACCAGTACAGCCACATCTGGATAGACTTCCGCGGCATCCAGGACGCGCCGATGCGCGAGGCGGGGCTCGACTATTTCGAGAACAGCCGTCGCGCGACCTATGCCAACCGGGCCTATTGCATCGCCAATCCGAAGCGGTGGGACGGCTGGTCCAAGGACGTCTGGGGCCTCACTGCCTGCGACGGCCCGGGAGACTTCCGGCTGCCCTTCAAGGGGGAGACGCGCCAGTTCTACGGCTATGCCGCGCGCGGACCGCTCGGCCAGCCCGACGGGCGCGACGACGGAACGCTGGCGCCCACTGCCGCGCTCGGCTCGCTGCCCTTCGCGCCCGAAATCGTCATCCCCGCCGCGCAGGCGATGCGCGCGGCGCAGGGCGGACGGCTTTACGGCAAATACGGCTTCCTCGACTCGTTCAACCCCAGCTTCCGCCACCAGGTGAAGCCCGAGAAGGGCGTGGTCGATCCGGTGCTCGGCTGGGTCGACGACGATTACCTCGGCATCGACCAGGGGCCGATCCTCACCATGGCGGCGAACTATCGCAGCGACTTCGTGTGGAGCCGGATGCGCGAGGTCCCCGCCATCCGCCGCGGGCTGCTGCGCGCGGGCTTCAAGGGCGGCTGGCTGGGATAACGCCCACGGCCGCGCGTCAATCGAGCTTCTTTCCCGAGCATTTGGTCAGGAAATATTGGCGTTTGAGGTCGACGGCCTCCTGCCGCATCGTCTCGAGGCGCCGCTGGTCGTCGAGCGCGCGCTGCCGGTCGTCGAGCGCGAGCTGGCGTAGCGCGAGCTCCTGGTCCGAGGCTGTCGGCAGCGACTGCCCCGTCGCGGCCGCTGCCGTCCCCTCGCGCAGCGCCCGGCGCTGGCTCGCGGTCGCGAGGCGTTCGGCCGCGATCTGCGCCTGTTCGCGATAGAAGGCAGTCACTGCCGCGCTGCGCCGCTGCGGCTCCGCGGCGAAGACCGGAAGCACCTTGTCGCGCTCGCAGCGCTCGATCGCCGCGTCGAGCGCGGGCAAATCCATCGGCTCCGAAGTCTGGGCCGCGGCAAGCGCGAGGAGGAGAATCATGCGGGCGCCTTATCCGATATCCCTGTGGCGGGCGAGGTGGTGCCGGCCCTCAGCGGATCGGGGTCGGCTTCGTCCGCCGCGACACGCCATTCTCGTCGAACGCCTCGACCGCGACCCAATAGGCCTGCCCCTTGTTGAGCGCGCGCACTTCCAGGCTCGCCCCCTGATCGGCCCAGCGCTGGTAGCCGAGCGTCATCCGGTCGGGACGCACGCCCCACAGGACGTTGTAGCCGACCGCGCCCTTCACCGGCTTCCAGGCGATGTGCGCATTGCGTTCGTCGCTGTCGCGCTTCGCGGTCACGCCGCTCGGCTCGGCGGGCGGCTTGCCCCCGGCGCTGCCGAACACGCGGATGTCGGCGATCGCGAGGTTCGCCCCGCCGACATGGCCATGGACATAGCGGACGTAGCGCGCCTTCACCGGCGCAGGCAGCTCGACATAGGCGTTGGGCCGGTCGCGGCGCGGTCCTTCGGTGTGGGCGAGCGGCGACCAGTTGCGACCGTCGAGCGAGGATTGCAGCTCGAACTCGGTGTAGATGTCCGGCGCGTCGGCGAAGCGGTCGGACTTGTAGTCGGCATAGTTGACCTGGACCGCGCGCAGCGTCCGCGGTCCGCCCAGGTCAAGCGTGAGCGTCTCGCCCGCCTTGTTCGCGCCGGAGACCCAGAAGGTACGCGGGTTCTCGTCCGTGGTCCTGTCTGCGGCGAACTCCCCCATCGTCGAGGAGGCGCTCGCCGCCTTCTTGTACGAAAGCAGCATCCAGCCCGGGAACAGGCTCTCGGGGTCCTCAACCTTCGATGTGGGCGCGTAATGCGGGAAATCGCCGAAGCGCGAGAAGGCCGCCATCTGCCCATCGGGGTAGAATTTGACCGGATACATCACGATCCGGCGCTCCATTCCCCAATTATAGCCGATCCACGACGTGCCGGTGTTCCACCAATTGCCGTAGCGGTCCTCGAAGGTCGAGCCGTGCCCCGCCCCCTGCGCGAACCCGCCGGGGCGATAGGCGACCGGGTTCCACGGCGCATAGGTGAACGGCCCGAGCGGATTGTCCGAGACATAGGTGCCGTTGGCATAGGCGTTGAACTCGGAACCCGGCGCGCCGTACTGGAGGTAATAGCGCCCGCCGTGCTTGGTCATCCAGGCGCCCTCCATATAGGAGGGGCTGGGCTTGCCCGGCGCCCAGCAGGCGCAATGGTCCTGCCCGAAACGCTCCCAGCCGTGCCGCTCGGGATCGAGCGCGAGCATCGGCTTGGCCTGGCCGTGATAGACCAGCCGCCCATCCTCGAACGCGACCTTGATCCCGTACATCGGGAAGACGTTCGACGACCCCCAATAGAGATACCATTGGCCGTCGTCGTCCTTGAACAGCGCGGGGTCCCAGGGTCCCGGCGGTATCTCGCCGGGCTTCATCTCCTCGGGCGCCTTGTTCACTGCGCCGGGGAGCGGCGGCATGCGGCGGACGAGGAAGTCGAGCCGGCCGGTCTCGGGCGCGGTGGACTCGAGGATCGACTCGGGCTCCATCATCGACGGTTGGACAAGGATCCGCGCGCCGTCCGACCAGACGGCGGGCGCGACGATGCTGTCGAACGGCCAGCGGCTGGGCTTGATGAAGGTCCAGTCGGCGAGATTGGTCGAGCGCCAATAGCCGTCCGCCAGCGTCTGGAACATGTAATAGGCGTCCTTGTGGCGGACGATCGCGGGATCCGCGCCGGTCCGGTAGGACGCGCCTTCGTTGATCTGCTCGAAATTGTAGCGGTAATCGATGTCGATCGGATTGATGTAGGTCCGGCGCTCCGGAGCGGCCGGCTGCGCCACCGCGGCGGTGGCGACCAGGCTCAGCGCGAGCGGGGCGATAGGCTTCATGATCGGCGTCCCTGAACGAAAAGATTGAGCGTCAGCCGCCCGTGCCGCGGGTTCGCGCTGAATTCCATGTCGGCCGGGATGATCCCCGAATGAAGCAGCGAGCCGGGATAGATGGCGAGCCGATCGACGATGCCGGCGACCGCGCCGATTTGCTCGAAGGCCGGCGTCGAACCGCAGATATAGCCCTGCATCTCCATGCTCGCGGCCTTGGCGGCGTCGATGAAGCGGGGGAGATTCTCTTCGGTCACGCGCTCGATGCCGGTGGCACGCTGACGATAGAAGGCCGTGCCCGGCGTGTCCGACAGGTAGAGCAGCAGCGCGAGATGCTCCGCGCTGGTCGAATCGAAATGGGGGACGCGCTGCGGCGGGCCCAGCCCTTCCGGAGAGCTCGTCACCATCGAGAAGCTGGCGTCGATCAGGTCGAACCCGCTCAAGTCGAAGCCGCCGCCGATATAGGGTGCCGCCCGCTCCAGGAGCGTTTGCACGCGGGCGAAGGCGGTCTCGTCCGCCTCGTGGATCGAGCGTCGCACGCCCGGATAATAGGTACCGCGATTCAGAGGGAAGGGCGCCATCGCCGCGGCCAGATCGCGCCATCCGGGCACATCGCCGGTGAAGCCGTCGATCACGACCACCGGATGCCGGCTCTCCCCGAAGTGCAGCAGCTGTGGTTTCATCGCTCCGGCCCGGAAAAAAGCGGGGGAGGAGGTGATCCCCCTCCCCCACAGTATCGCTTCGAAGGGGGCTTAGAAGCGATAGCTGGCACCGACCTGGAAAGTGCGGGCATTGCCCACGGTGGCTTCCTCTTCCCAGCGCGGCGGATTGTTGCCGGCACTCCACGACGAATAGTTGCGGTTGATCGAATCGAAGAGGTTGAACACCTCGCCCTTGATCTGGAGCTGGTGCCCCCAAGGGAGCTCGAACGTCTTGGTCAGCCGCAGGTCGACATTGGCATAGGCGAACTCGTTCGGCGGGAAGCGCACGCCGCCGAGGTTCGCGATGCAGCCGGTGTTCTCCGGCGCAGGCCCCGGGTTGGGGATTGCCGCCGGCGGGCAGCCTGCATAGCCATAGGCCGGGCCCGAGGCGAAGGTTCCGGTGGCCGAGAGCAGGATTCCCAGCGGCAGATCGACCATGCCGGTCGCGACGAAGCGATACTGGTCGACGCCCTGCACATATTGCCAGCCGAACTGGTCGACCTCGGTGCCGGCGAAGAACTCGTCCGAACCGAGCTCGGTGCCGACGTTGGTGCGCGCGCGCTGATAAGTACCCGACAGGGTGAGGCCCCAGCCCGATTCCTTCGAATAGGGCTTGTCGATCGTCAGATAGACGGCGTTGTAGACAGCCTTGCCGTTGTTCTGGCCGATGTTGAGCTTGCCGTTGAAGCCGGCGAGATCGCCCTGGGTGGCCGGGCAGGCGGCGAAATCGGCGTCCGGGATATTGTCCTGGACCCAGTTGGTGCCGCCATCGGTGCAGCCGATGACGTTGCCTGCGGCATCACGCTGCAGGATGCGGGTGTACCAGCCGTTCGAGAAGCGATTGCCGCGGACGAACTGGAAGATGTTGTGGCTGCGGATGTGCGAGAAGGTGAGCGAGGTCTGCACCGCGCCGAACCGCTTGCGCACGCCCACGCTGAACTGGTCCGAATAGGGCAGCTTGGTGTCGTTGTTGAGCAGCCAGATGTCGCCGCCGATTCCCGACACCGCTGCACGCAGGGCCTCGGGATCCTTCAACGTGGGGCTGTACGGGATATAGCCGATCGGCAGCACGCCGTTTTCGCTCACGCTCGCGCAGGTCGGCTGTCCGCCGCCGCCGTCGCAGAACGATATCTGCGGCGAGGACTGGTACAGGTTCTTGATCGTCTCGATGCCCGCAGTGATGAACAGCGGCCGATCATAATAGCGGCCAGCGCCGGCGAAGAAGATCAGGTCGCGGTCGCCGTGGACGTCATAGCTGATGCCGAGGCGCGGCTGAAACGCACCCCAGAACGGCTTCCGGTTGTCGCCGGTCGAGATATAGTCCTCGGGATCGATCCCCGCGGCCTTCCAGCCGGGATAGTTGCGCAGCGCCGTAGCGACATTGTCGGGCGTGACGAAATTCTCGTTCTTGGCGTTGGTCTCGAAATCCCAGCGCAGCCCCGCGTTGATCGTCCAGTGATCGTCGGGCGTCCAGTCGTCCTGAACGAACAGCCCGATCTGGGTGTTCTTCGCGCGCGCCGGCCGCACGTCGACGGTCGTGATGCTGGCTCCGAAGGGAGTCGACGCGTCGAAGGTGGTGAAGAGCGGCGCGTGGAAAAAATAGGAGCCGTTGCTGCGAAGGTCCTCTTCGCGGCTGTAATCGTTCAGCGAGACCTTCGCGCCCGCCTTCACGGTATGATCGCCGCCGTAGAAGGTGACGTTGTTCTTGAACGTCCAGGTCTCCTGCCGATCGTTCTGCTCGAACGAGTTGGCGCCGAGGAACGCAGCCTCGCCGCCGAACGCCACGAGGCGGTTGAGCACGATCTCGGGGCCTTCGGACACGCGCGGCGTGCCGTTGGTGACGGTGTTGTAGGCGACGGTGAGCTCGTTCAGCCAATCGTCGCCGCGGTGGTTCCACTCGAGCTGGTAGACCTTCACGCTCGCGTCGATCTGGTGCCCGTGCGAGGGGACCGCGTTGCCGCCGAAATCGCGCAGTTCGTCTTCCTGGCGGATGAACACGCTGCCGTTGATCGTGTCGCGCTCGGTCGCGAACAGGCTCAGCTTGCCGAAATAGAGCCGCTGCTCGAACGTCTGCGGATACGTGCCGTTGAACTCGTTGATGATCGCCGCGGGAACGCCATCCTCGGGCTTCAGCGCAACCGAAGCGGAAGGAAGGGTCTGGCTCGTACCTTCGAACGCGGCGAAGAAGTGCAGCTTGTCCTTGATGATCGGACCGCCGAGATCGGCGCCATACTGCCACCGCTCGTAATCGCCCTTGGGCCTGGTGCCGTCGGGGTTGTTCGCTTGACCGGGGCGGTCGAAATAGGGTCGCGAAATGAACGACCGGGGCTGCCATTCGCCGAAGGCGCCGCCGTGGAACTCGGTACCGCCGCTCTTGGTGACCGCAGTGATGATCGCCGAGCCGGCCTGTTCGTACTCGGCCTTGAAGTTCTGGGTGTCGACCTTGAATTCCTGCACCGCCGATTGCGGGAAGGGATTGCCGCGCGAGAAGTTCTGGCCGGCCACGCCGCCGTGGTTGATCGGGTTCTTGAGGCTGAGGCCGTCGATGAAGACGTTGGTGTTGTCGGCGCTGACCGCACCCGCCTGGATGCGGCGCGTGCCCGCGGTCGGCGAGACCGACACGCCTGGCGCGAGCGCGGCGAAGTTCAGGAAGTTGCGATCGTTCTGCGGCAGGTTCTCGATCTGCGTCTGGCTGACGTTGGTCGAGACCGTGGCGGTGCGCACTTCGGTGCGGTCGCGCGTCCCGGTGACGACGATCTCCGCACCCTCGGCCGCCGCGACTTCTGGCGCCTCGCCCAGGTCGACGGTGATGGTCTGGCCCACCGGCAGCGTCACGTCGCGCGGTTCCTGCCCGGGGACTTCCACCCGATAGGTGCTCGGCCTGAGGCCCGGGATGACGAAACGGCCGTCCTCTTTGACCGGCACGGTGACCGAACGGCCAGTGACCGTGTCGGTCACGGTGACGGTGGCGCCGGGCTGCACGCCCTCGACATGACCCTGGAGAGTCGCAGTCGTCTGCGCGACGGCGGGGACGCCGATGACGAGCGCAGCCGCGAGCGCCGCGGCGGAGATGCCGCGCGCGAGATGGGAACGCATGGTGCTGGAATCCTTCACTTCACTCTCCCCTGACCCATTATTGTAACCGGTTACATGACGTTCCGGCCGTCTTTGTTCTCAGACAACGGTGACAAACCCCTTTCGCGCGCCGTGTCAATCCCGATCACGCGCCTCCACGATCGATCGGCGCACGAACGCCGCAGAGCGTGTTCAGGGTGCAACAGTGGGGAGCGGCGGTGCCTTGCAGTGGCGTTCGATGAAGGCGGCGTGATCGGGCATCGCGTTGGCCACGTCCTCGATCACGTCCTCGACGTCGCGGACGAACGCCGCGAGATCGGCATCAGGGACCATGTCGACCATGGGGTCGTAGCGCATCTCCAGCCCCTGCCCGAGCAGCACCTGCACCCAGCTCTCCTCGCGGAAGAGCTCGGCCTTGCCATGGACGAAGAAGCGCGCCGACGTGCGGAACAGCTCGAGCCGTTCGGCCAGGCTGTCGGGCACGTCCATGTGGCGGAGATAGGCCCAGAAGGGCGTGTCCTCGCGATTGGTGACCTTGTAGTGCGCGACGATGAAGTCGCGGACGTCCTGATATTCGAAATCGGTCTGGCGGTTGTATTCGGCCACGTCCGCCGCCTTCACGCCGTCGCCGGGGAAGAGTGCGATCAGGCGCAGGATCGCGGTCTGGATCAGATGGATGCTGGTCGATTCGAGCGGCTCGAGGAAGCCGCTCGACAGCCCGATCGCGACGACGTTCTTCTCCCAGAAACGGTGGCGCTTGCCTGGCGTGAAGCGCACCGGGCGCGGATCGCCGAGCGCGCGGCCGTCGAGATTGGCCATCAGGATCGCCGCCGCTTCGTCGTCGCTCATGTGCGCGCTCGAATAGACATGGCCGTTGCCGATCCGGTGCTGGAGCGGGATGCGCCATTGCCAGCCGCTGCCGTGGGCAGTCGAGCGCGTGTAGGGGGTGAGCGGGCTCACGCTCTCGCACGGCACCGCGAGCGCGCGGTCGCAGAGCAGCCACTTGCTCCATTCCTCATAGCCGACGCCCAGCGCCTGACCGATCAACAGCCCGCGCATCCCGGAGCAGTCGACGAACAGATCGCCCTCGACGCTGCGCCCGTCGGCGAGCAGGACGCGCTCGACGAACCCGTCCTCGCCCCGCTGCTCGACCGAGACGATCCGCCCCTCGATCCGCTGGACGCCGCGCCCCTCGCTTTCGGCGCGCAGGTGGCGCGCGAACAGCGAGGCGTCGAAATGATAGGCATAGTCGATGTGCGCGATCGGCGAATGCGGGTTCGACGGATTGGGGAAGCAGAAGCGGTTCTTGCGCGCGGCGAGGCAGTTCAGCGCATAATGGTCGAAATGCTTCACCGCGCCCTGCCCGGCCATCTTGAGCCAGAGCTGGTGCATGTGCAGCCACCACAGGTCCTGGCCGATCTTGCCGAAGCCGTGGATGTAGCTGTGCCCCGGCTCGCGCCAGTTCACGAACTCGATGCCGAGCTTGAAGGTCGCCTGGGTCGCGCGGACCATCGCGAACTGATCGAGCCCGGCGAGCGCGCAATAGTCGCGGATCGCGGGGATCGTCGCTTCGCCGACGCCGATCGTGCCGATCTCGTCGGATTCGATCAGCCGGATCTCGAAGCCGTGCACCAGCAGCTTCGAGAGCAGCGCGGCGGTCATCCAGCCTGCGGCACCCCCGCCGACGATGGTGACGCGCCGCACCGGAGTCATTTGAGCGCCCGGAAGCGGATCGCCTGGCCGCCGCCCGGCGCGAGCCGCAGCGTCAGCGTCTCGCCGGCGCGGACGCGGCGCTTCTCGATCGCGATCGAGTGCCGCTTCTCGGTGCGATAATCGGCGTCGTCGCCGTCGCGGTAGATCTGCGCCTCATAGCTGCGGCGCGGATCGAGGAAGTCGAGCTTGACGTCGAGCGTGCGCGCGTTCTCGTCGGTGATAGAGCCGAGGTACCAGTCGTTCCCTGCCCGCTCCTTGCGCGCGACCGCGACATAGTCGCCCACCTCGCCCGCAAGCACGCGCGTCTCGGACCAGTCGACCGGCACGTCGCGGATGAACCGGAAGGCGTCCATGTGCTTGGCGTAATTCTCGGGCGTGTCGGCCGCCATCTGCACCGGCGAGTAGATCACGACATAGAGCGCGAGTTGCTTGGCCTCGGTCGACTGGATGGGGCTGCCGCCCGATCCGGTGAGGCTCAGCACGCCGGGGGTGAAGTCCATCGGCCCGCCGAGCCACTGAGTGAAGAACATATTGGCTTCGTGCTCGGGCGGATTCTTGCCCGGCCAGGCATTATATTCCATGCCCCGGCCACCCTCGCGCGCCAGCCAATTGGGATAGGTACGGCGCAAGCCGGTGTCCTTGACCGGCTCGTGCGAGTCGATCGACACCTTGTACTTGGCCGCGGTCTCCACGACGCGCTGATAGTGATTCACCATCCACTGGCCCTCGTGCCACTCGCGGTGCTGCGAGCCGTCGGGATCGACGCGCTCGATCTGGCCGGCGTCGGTGACATAGCCGGTCTTCACCGTGGGGATGCCGTGGTCGGCGGCGAACTTGAACGCGCGATCGAGCTGCGCGTCATAATGGCTCGACGATCCGCCGGTCTCGTTGTGCCCGATCAGGTGCACGCCCTTCGACCTGGCGTAGCGATAGAGCTCGGCGGCGTCGAAGTCGGGCGTCGGCGTGTCGAACTGCATGTCGTTGCCATTGCCGAACCAGTCGCCGTCCCAGCCGACGTTCCACCCCTCGACGAGCACGCCCGGAATCTTGTTGGCCGCGGCGAAGTCGATGTACTTCTTCACATTCGCAGTGGTCGCGCCGTGCTTGGGCCCGGTTGCCCAGGTCCATTCGCCCTTTATCATGTTCCACCATACGCCGACGAACTTGCCGGGCTTCACCCAGCTGACGTCGCCGAGCTTGTTGGGTTCGTTCAGGTTGAGCGTGATGTGGCTCATGTAGAGCCCGGGCGCGTCGTCGGCCATCACGATGGTACGCCAGGGCGTCGCGAAAGGCAGGTCGCGGCTCACCTTGGGCGCGCCCGCGCCGGGGGTCAGCGCCGCGCGCAGCGTGTTGCCCTCGGTCCGCGCGAGGTTCATCGCCGAATAGTCGACCAGCGCCGCCTCGTGCAGCGCGACGTGCGTGCCGTCGGCAAGCTTGATCGTCATCACCGTCTGCGCGGTGCCGACCGCGTCGAGCGGCGTCTTGTTGTAGAGATATTCCTCGCGGTTCCACAGGAACGCCGGCTTCCACCAGGCCGTGCCGCCCTGGGTGAAGGCGAACTCGGTCAGCTCGTCGGCGATGTTCGCATGCTTGAGATTGGGCTGCTCGGGGAATTCGTAGCGAAGCCCCACGCCATCATCGAAGACGCGGAACACGACATCGAGCACGCGGCCGAGCGCAGTGGTTTCCTTCAGCCGGACGCGCAGTTCGTTGTGGCGGTCGCGGATCGTCTTCCACTCGCCCCAGGGTTGGTCCCAGCTGGTGTCGACGCTCGTCTTGGACTGGCTCTCGATCCGGATGTTCCGGTGCAGCTTGGGCGCGTCGGTGAAGAGGAAGCCGAGCGCGGCATGCTCGATCACCGGCTTGCCGTTGCGAGTCACGCTGTAGAGCGGGCGGCCGTCGCCGTCAGTGGTGACCGCAACGGTGATGCGGCCGTCGGGCGAGGCGATGCTGGGCGCGGCGGGATCGGCGATCGCGGCAGTGGATTGCTCGACCTGGGCGGCGGCGGGAAACGTGGCAAGCACCGCACAGAACGCAACCAAGCTGCGAAGCATCATATTCTCCCTCTCCGGCTTTTTGTAACCGCTTCCATCACCCATGTGCGGATCGAGCGCAACGCCGTGGAATTCGTATGCGGCGATAGCGGCTGCGGCCCGCTCGAGGCAAGCCGCGCCCCCGCGGCTTTTCGCCGCGCAAGGCGCCGGACCCGGTTGCCAGCGCCGTCGCCGCAGAGCATTAGGGCGCCATGCCGAAGCCCGCCACCGAGCTCATGCAGGAGATTCTCTTCTCCGTCTTCCTCGACTCGGTCGATGCGCTCAAGCGCGCGTCGAACGGGCTGCCGAACCAGCTCGTGCGCGACCTCAACGCGATCCACCGCAACACGACCTTCGCCGACCTGCCCAAGGACGTGCAGGATGCGATCGTGACGAACGTGCGCGCGGCCTTCACCAAGCTGCTCAAGGAAGGCTATTCGGTCGGGCCGACGAGCGCGGTACGCCCTGCCCAGCCGGCGGCGCCGCACGGGCCGGGCGCGCGCCGCGGCCCCGCGCGCGGCCGCCCTGGCGGCGAAGGCCCACGGCGTCCACCGTCGGGCGACGGTCCGCGCCGCCCACCCTCCGGCGATGGCCCCCGCCGCCCGCCGCGCGATCCCAAGAAGCCGCGTGGCTGACGTCATCAACCTCCGCCAGGCGCGCAAGCGCCGCGACCGCAAGGCGGCGGAGGAACAGGCAGGCGCCAATCGCCTCGCCTTCGGCCGTACCAAGGCACAGAAGCAGGCCGATGCCGCCGAGGCCGAGCGCGCATCACGGCTGCTCGACCAGGCCAAGCGCGAGGACTAGGGGCCGGCCGGCTTCAGATCGCCGACCGAGATGCTGCCTTCCGCGCCCTTCGGCACCACCACAGCGAAGCCGGTCGTGTCGGCATCGGTCATGACGATCCGCCAGCGCCCCGGCGCCAGCCCCGTGACGCCGAAGCGCCCTGCGCTGTTGGTGAACAGCGGAATCGGCTCGCGCTCGGGATGCGCCTCTTCGGTCGCAGTGCCCGCGACGAGTGCGAGCGGCTCGCCCGCCGCGGTGAGCAGCCGCCCGACCAGGCTGACCATATAGTCCGACCCGACCGTGAGCTTGTAGCCGCCGCGATAGGGCGGGAAGAGGCGGAACGAGCCCTCGCCCAGATTGGCCCCGAGCGGCGCCTCGGGCGAATCGAGCAGGATCGTCCGCTCGCTGTAGCTGCTCAGGCTCGGCTGGATCGCGCTGCCGAGCGTGCCGGTGTTGGCGACGAACGCGCCGCCCCCGGGATCGACCTCGACGTCGGCGCCGTGGAGCGAGGGATGCGCGCGCACCAGCGCGAAGCCGTCCTGGATCGGCCGTCCGACCGAGAATGCCCCGTCGGCCATGGCCAGCGACGTGCCGAAGCGGAACGAGCTGCGCTGCCCCGACGCCACCGAGTCCGTCCCGAAACTGCTGTCGAAGGTGCTGAAGTGACTGAAGCCGAGCTCCGCGCGATTGGCGTAATAGGTGCCGTTGAGGCTCGCCGCCGCGCCGATGTCGCTGCGCTCGACATCCGCACTGAAGTTGTACGCGCCGACGCCCGACCCGCGATAGGTCTGGTAGCTGAGCCGGGCACGGTCGTAGCGCCGGTCGTAATCGGCGCGCAGCGTCGAGTAGCGGTCGAGCCGATAGGTGAGCGACAGGAACAGCCCCAGCCGGCGCCCGCGCGCGTCGCGCTCATAGCTCGCGTCGCCGGTGAAACTCAGGTTCGGCGCGATCCGCCATCCCATCGTGCCACGCACGCTGCTGACATCGGGCTCGCCGTCGCGGCCCCGCGAATAGCGCAAGTCGAGCCCGGCATAGACCGCGTCGCTGATCGCGCTGTTGTAGCTCGCGCCCGCGACCACGCTGTAGGGATTGCGCGGCACGAGCGTGCCCGCGGGCGCGAAGTCGCGGCTGCGTGCCTCGACCGACAAGGACAGCGCATCGGCCCGGCCGCCGCTGCGCGCGATCGTGCGCTGGAAAGTGGCGATCCCTGCCCAGCCGACGCCATAGCCCTTGACCTGCGACGCCGAGGCGAAGCCGCCGAACGAGCCGATCGGGCTCGCCACCACGGCCTCGCCGCCCGCCATCCAGCCGCGATCGTCGGCCTGGGCATTGGCGCCGAGCGTCAACCGATCGCTCAATCCGCGCCGGTAGAAGCCGCTGACTGCCGGGCGATTGCTGTAGACCGGGCCGGTCCGCCCCAGCGGCGCGAGCACGCCCGCATAAAGGCCGAACTCGCTGAGCCCTGCGGCGAGCTGGGTCTGGTCGAGGAAGATGTTGAACCGCACCGTCTCCGAGCGGCCGGCGTCGTCGGTGATCGTCAG
This sequence comes from Sphingomonas sp., assembly GCF_017744835.1. Classification (GTDB taxonomy): domain Bacteria; phylum Pseudomonadota; class Alphaproteobacteria; order Sphingomonadales; family Sphingomonadaceae; genus Sphingomonas. The sequence goes on along the minus strand of NZ_JAGIAM010000006.1, from coordinate 57,306 downwards.
CCGCACGTCGTTTGCCCCCTGGGCGAAGGGGAAGTCGTGCAGGTCGTACGAGCCGGGGTCGAGCTCGAGCCGGCGCACGAACTGGTCGTTGACGCGCACCTCGACGATCGAGCGGCGATCGAGCTGGAAGCTCTGGCTGCCGCGCGGGCGGATGATCTGCTGCGGCGCGAGCACCGAATAGCTGCGCGAGACGGAGAGCCCGGCGATGTCTGGCGAGGACTGGAAGCCGCGCGCGAGCGGCTGGAGGTCGCCCGCGCTCCAGCGGATCAGGCGATCGGTATCGTCATAGACCAGCCGGGTGCCGCGGCGCTGCAGGTCGGGCCCCGCGCCGCCCGGCTGCCAATTGGCCTCGCTCTCGAGCACCACCCCGCCCAGCCGCGCGGCGCCGTCGAGGAACATCACCGGCGGCGCCAGGCCGGTGTCGGGGCCCTGCTCGACGAAATCGAGCGAGCCGCGGACGTTGAGATAGGCACTGAAGTCGGCGGGCTCGGCATAGCCGACGGTCATGCGCGCATCGCGCTCGGCAATCCCGACCGCGCGGCTGGCTCGGCTCGCGCTCGCGATCTCGAGCTGGATCTCCAGCGCCTGGGGATTGTAGCGCGCGCCGACTTCGGCAGCCTGCAGGTCGGCGAGGCTGAGCACGCCGTCGGCCGCGAGCGCCTTGCGCAGCCGGTCGAGCGCGGCGGGAGTGAGCCGCGGCTCGAGCAGCGCGATCAGCCGCGGGGCGGAGAAGATCGCGCGCCCTTCCGGGTCGAGCGTGACGGTCGCGTCCCCCAGATAGGTGGAACCGTCCATCACCGGCGCGGTGAGCACCACCGGGCGACCGGTGGGATTGATCTCGGTCGCCGCGCCCGGCGGATCGAGCACGACGCGCTGCTCGACGCCGGCTGCGGCCTGCTGTTGCGCCTGCGCGCCAAGGGGGGCCGCGACGCCAGCGAACGCGATGGCACCAGCGGCTGCGGCTCGGATCATGCGAGTCAGCTGTCGGGAGTGAACTGCGCCTCGATCCGGCCCTGCGGCTGCGGGAGCGGAAGCGGGAAAGTGACGCGGCGCGTCTGGCCGCCGGCGATCAGGCCATAGCCGATCATCTGCTGCACGTCCGGCCCCGACAGATCCTTGCGGAACAGCTCGCGCCCGCCCGCATCGCGCTGGACGATGCGCCAGCGCCCGCGCGACAGATAGCCGTGCGCCGCCGCGCTGTTGGCGACGGTGATCACCGGCACCGGCGCGCCCGCGGCGTCGCGGCCGATCTCGGCGGAGGTCACCGCCAGCGCGGGCTTGGCGCCTTCGGGCGAGACGCTGACCAGAATCTGGAAATTGTAGAGCAGCTGGATGTTCGATCCGCCGCTGCCGGTCTGCACCGGAAGCTGCGCGACAGTGACATAGAAGTGCTTGCTGTGCGCGAGATTGGGCTCGCCGACATATTGGACGCGGAAGTTCTGGCGCTGCCCGGGCTGGATCATCGCCTGGGGCGGGAAGACCGCGATCTCGCCGGTGTCACGGCCGGTGGCCCGGACGCCGTCGGCGGTCGGCTCGAGCGCCTCGACACGGATCTCGACCGGGAGCGGCTTGTCGAAGCTGTTCTCCACGGTGAGCACCTGGCTCATGCCGCGCCCGCCGGTGGTGAGGTCGATCACCACGGGCTGGACGGTCATCGCGTAAAGGGCTGTGGAAACGGTGGCGACGCTCGCCACCAGGGCGGGAACGAGCAACATACGCGCGATTTTCAACGCCTGCCTCCCTTTGGCTTCGACCGCCAATCCGGCCGCGCCGCCGGCCGTAGCTGGCCCCGGCCGATCAACCTAAGAGCATCAAAGCCCGATCAGGCAAGTGGTTCACTTCGGAAGCACGACGGGCCGATAGCCCTGCTCCTGGCCCTGGAGGCGCACGGCCAGGCGCTCATATTCCTCCGCGAGGAACAGAAGCTCGACCTGTTCCGCACGCGCGGCCTGAAGCGCGCGCTGGCGGAGCTCGGCCGCAAGTTCGAGGAGCATCTGCGAGTCCATGATCTCCTTTGGCGGGCAGGGCCGTTGGAACCCTGCCCGCCTGGGGGTGAAGTTAGGCCGCGGGGGCGATGATGATCTCGACGTTGCCGGTGTAGGTGCCGGCTTCGAGGATCGCGGTCGAATTGGTGGTCTGGCCGTTGGCGATCGCCAGCGTGACGTTGTTCGCGTTCACCGCCAGGCGGTCGCCGATCAGGCCGGTGGTCGCGCCGGCGGTCACCGACTGGTCGGCAACGCTGGTGCTGCCGCCCTTGGCCATGCCGGCGGTGAGCGTCGCGGTATAGTGGACGGTGTTCGCATAGCCGGTCGGCGTGTTGGTCGCGGCGGCGTTCACCAGCGGACGGGCGTTGACCGAAAGCTGCGGGTTGGCGCCGTTGCAGCGCACCGTGAAGCTGCGGGCCAGGCCGCCCGAGTTGCCCGAGAAGGCGGTGTCGACGGTGCCGTCGGCCTTGGCGAGTTCGCCCAGCGTGATGCTGCCGCTGATCGGCGTGACGGCGGTGCAGCGCGCGGCGACGGTGCCGCTCACGTCGACGGTGCCGGTGGCCTGCGCGAAGGCGGGCATGGCAATGAAAGCGGCGGCGGTCGCAACGGCGGAAAGAACCAGCTTCTTCAACTCAGGTCTCCTTGGAATCTCGCTCGGGAGGTCGATCCCGATGAGTTGGAGATACCCGCAGGAGTCCCGCCGCCCCATTTAGCCCCCGGCCAAAATGGCGCTAACTTGCGGGCGGATCGCCTATACCCAAGGATATAGCGGTCAGAGTCCGGCGCAGGTCTGGGCCGCCGAGCTGGTGACGATCGGCGAGAAGGTGATGGTGATCACGTCGCTATAGCTGGATGAAGGCGTCTTTCCCGAGCCGCCTTCCTTCAGCGTCGCGCGGATCGGCAGCGTGCCGCCCGTGCCGGCCACGCCTGCCCGCGCGCAGGTGCGCGTGCCGAACGAGGCGTTCGACGTGATGTCCTGCCCCAGGAAGCGCGCACTGTAGCGGATCGTCTGGCGCGAATCGGCAAGGTTGCCCCCGGCATAAGCGAGGCGGAAATCATTCTGCGATCGCACGCGGACCTCGAACGGGCCCGAGCTGCGCACGCGCAGCGCATTGGCCGACGAGGTGGTGAAGCGATCGGGCGAAGCGAGCACCGCATCGGTGGTGACGTCGCCGATCTCGCCGAAGTCGAGCGCCGAGCCGGCATAGAAGGCCTGAAGCGCACTCACGACATTGACGTTGAGCCGGACCGCACCGCTGCTGCGCACGGGGATCGGCACCGGGAGCATCCCGCCGTCGCCCGAGCAGATATAGATGATGTCGAAGCTGATCGCCTCGCCCGCCGAAAGATCGGTGCCCGGCGGCACCGTCACGCGCAGGTTGATCGGCGTCGAAAGGTCGGAGGCCGTGAACCCGCCGAACTGGTAGCGGATCTCGCCCGAGGCGAAGGCGCCATTGTCGAACGACGTCAGCGCGCGCGGATGCCCGAGCGTCGCGCCTTCGGGATAGAGCACGCGCTGGCCCTGATACGTGATGTCGAAGGCGGGCGAGCCGGCCGGCGCAGTGAGGATGAAGCTGACTTCGTCGGTGCGGCCGGTGAGCAGGCCGCGGTTGCGGCGGAGCACGAGCGGGATCGTCGCCTGCGAAAGGCCGCTCGAGGAAAAAGGATCATAGGTGATGCTGACCGGCGCTGTCGCGTCGCCGGTGATCCCGCAGAAGGGCGAGATCTGCGTCTGCGCGGCGGCGGGCGATCCGGCGAGCAACGCTGCAAGCGCCGACGCGCCGAGTGCTGCCATGCCGAACCGTCCGCTCATAGCTTGGGCGATACGACGATCTCGATCGTGGCGCGAGGGTCGAATGTGCGCGCCGAGGCGCTGATCGCCGGGCCGAGCTGCGTCACATGTTGCTCGGAGAGCGTCTCCTCGACCGACCCCTGCTCGCCGTCCAGCCGGCGGACCTGCATCGTCAGCTGCGGCAGCGTGACGCTGCAACGGACCTGGGCCGCAGTGTCGAAGCCCGATTCGTCTGAGACCCGCACCGGCATCGTCGCGGTTCCCGCCGCCCAGCAGCGCGGGGAGACATTGCCCGAGAGATTGACGCGATTCACCGTCTGCGCCTGCGCCGTCGATGCGGCGCCCAGGGTTACGACGAGGGCGCAACAACGCCATGCGGCTGTCCGCACGGCATGGCTGGCAAGGCAGTGGCAGGGTTCCATGGCGCCACCGGGAATATGCGCCAATTCCTAAATATTTCCATCGCTTCATGCCGCGACGCTGACCGTCACGACCAGCGAATCGCTGTAGCTGCCGGCGACCAGCGGGTCGGCGCCGGCATAGGGCGGCGCGCTGACGCGCAGATAGGAACCGTTCGCCCGCGTCGAGGCGCTGGGAAGCCGCAGCCCGGTGGCGGTGCCGGCAGTGCCCGCGAAGGCGCAACCGCCCCCGCTGGCCAGGCTCGCGGCGTCGCACTTCGCCGCGGCGGCCGTGCCGTCATCGGCGACCATGCGCAGCTCGACCTGATAGGGCGCGGTCGAGGCATAGCCGGTGGCGCTGGTATCGGTCTTGAGGCCGCCGCGCAGCGAGCTGACCGCCACGCGCGACGGGCTCGAGCAGTTGAGCACGATCGCGAAATCCTTGGTGAAGCCGGTGCGGTCGAACTCCGCCTGGGCGATCGCGCCCGAGGGCGCACCGCCGGTCGCGAAGCCGCAGCGGTCGCGTACCGAGGCGCGCACGTCGATGCCCACCGCGACGCTGTTCACCGCGCCCTGGCCCGGCGCATAGGCAGTCGTCTGGGCATTCGCGGGGAGCGCGAAGAGGGCCAGGACGGTCGCGATGAGCGCGGCAAGGAGCGTGGTTCGGTTCATCATATGCTGCAGACGAGACGGGCAAGGGCCCGCAAATCTGCTGCGTAGATGCAATCGGGGGGCCGCCGCGCCCATGCATCGGCGGGCGAGAAAGCGGCTTACTCTCGGCTGAAACCGCTATATCCTTGGGTATATGGAGTTACTCGTTCGACGCCTTGCCGAGCAGGATCAGCTCGGTACGGCTGCGCAGCTCGAGCTTCTCGAAAATCTTGTGCAGATGCACCTTCACCGTACCCTCGGTGAGGCCGAGCTCCTCCGCGATCTCGCGATTGCGCAGGCCACGCTGGACGAGCGAGGCGATCGCCCGCTCGCGCGCGCTGAGCTTCTCGAGAGGGTCGCGCGCCGCCGCCTCGGGCGACATGGCCAGCTCCATCGCGCGCTGCATCACTTCCTGGTCGAGCCAGCGGCGTCCCTGCACGACCGTCTCGAGGCAGACGAGCAGATCGCGCGGCGCGGTAGCCTTGATCACCAGCCCGTTGACGCCGAGCTGCATCGCTTCCTTCGCGCGCTGGTCGTTCATGCTCCCGGTGAGCAGCACCACCGGCCGCTGGTCGCCGCGGTTGCGCAAGGTGCGCAGCACGTCGAGGCCGCTGCGCTCGGGCATGTCGACGTCGAGCACGAGCATGTCCGGCCGCGCCGCCGCCAGCGCGTCGAGCGCCGCAGCGCCGGTGCGCGCGCTCGCCACGATTTTGAAATTGCTGGCGTCCAGCAGCATCTCGATGCCCGAGAGCGTCAGCGGATCATCCTCCGCAACCAGGACTCGCGTCATCCGGGAACCACATCTTTGCCGCCGTGCGTTACAGGCCCGTACCATTGCGACCGAGGGAGGGTAAAGCTGCCGTTTAGCGTTCCGTCCGATCCCGCCCGCCTCCCGTCCCGGCGGCACGCCCGGTGAAGCGGTTCCGCCATTTGGCGCTGCCCGGCTGGGTGATGCAGCTGCTGCTCGTCGCGGCGATATGCGGCGTGCCGATCCTGCTGGTGCTCTCCGCCCGCCTGCTCACCGCCGAGTTCGAGCAGAGCCGCAGGCTGCGCGACCAGGTGAGCCAGTCGTTCCAGACGCGCGTCGCGCTCGAGCGGCTGCTGCGGCTCCATCTCGACCTCGAGACGGCACAGCGCGGCTATATGCTCGCGCGCGACCCTTCCTTCCTCGATCCCTATGCCCGGGCCCAGACCCAGATCGACCAGGCCTTCGCCAATCTGGTGGAGTCGCTCGACGCGGACTCGCCCGCCACGTCGCATATCGAGGAGCTCAAGGCCCAGTCGATGCGCAAGCGCGAGTTCGCGACGCGGATGATCGCGCTGTCGCGCAGCGGCCATGGCGAAGAGGCGCGCGCGATCGTCGCCAGCGGCGAAGGCCGGCGGATCATGGATCGTTTCCGCGCGATGGTGGCGCAGATCGACGCCCAGGAAAGCGCGCGCCTCGAGGCCCGGGTCGCCCGCTCCGAGCAGGGCCGGCGCCAGCTGCGCGGCCGCATGCTGGTGCTGCAGACCGTGCTCTTCCTGCTGCTGATCGGCGCGGCGCTCGTCGCCGTGCGCATCGACCTCGCGCGCCGCCGGACGATGCGCGCGCTCGAGCACGCCAAGACGCGGCAGGAGGCGATCTTCGACAGCGCCCAGGACGGCATGCTGATGCTCGACACGAAGGGCGCGATCGAGAACCTCAATCCCTCGGCCGCGGCGATGTTCGGCTATGCGCAGCGCGAGCTGCCCGGCCAGAACGTCGGCATGTTGTTCAAGAACAAGCCCGATCCCCAGCGCGTCGAGGCGGTGTTGCGCGCGATCCAGCGCGAGGGCGGCCCGACACAGGAATATGTCGCCTGCCGCAAGGACGAGTCGGACTTTCCCGTCGAAGTGTCGATCAGCCCGGTGCGCGACAGCGACCATGTCAGCTATCTCGCAGTCATCCGCGACATCACCGAGCGCAAGCAGATCGACCGGATGAAGGGCGAATTCATCTCGATCGTCAGCCACGAGCTGCGCACGCCGCTCACTTCGATCGCCGGATCGCTGGGGCTGCTCGCGGGCGGTGCCGCGGGCGAGCTTCCCGAGCGTGCTCGGCGCCTCACGGCGATCGCGCATACCAACACCTCGCGGCTGGTGCGCATGGTCAACGACATCCTCGATCTCGAGAAGATGAGTTCGGGCAAGACCGTGATCGAGCGCGTTCCCGTGCCGCTGGCGCCGGTGATCGAACGCACCGTGCAGGAGCTCCAGGCCTATGCGACCGACTATGGCGTGACGATCGTCGCCGATCCGGTGCCGCCCGGCGCCGCGGTGCTCGCGGCCGAGGACCCGTTCGCCAATGTCCTCACCAATCTGCTCGGCAATGCGATCAAATTCTCGCCCATGGGCGAGAGCGTGCGCATCGCCGTGAGCGAGCGCGGCGACCAGTATCGGATCACCGTTTCGGACCATGGCCCGGGCATCCCCGAGCATCTGCGCGGGCGCGTGTTCGAGCGCTTCGTGCAGGCCGATTCGTCGGACACGCGGCAGAAGGGCGGATCCGGGCTGGGGCTGAGCATCGTCGCGGACATCGTGCGCCTGCTCAAGGGGACGGTGAGCTTCGACAGCGAGCTGGGCAAGGGCACCAGCTTCCACGTCGATCTCGCCCGCGCCGAGCCGATGGAGATCGCCGCGAAATGACGAAGGTCCTCTACGTCGACGACGAGCGCGACATCGCCGAGATCGCGGCGATGGCGCTCGAGCTCGATCCCTGGTTCGAGGTGCAGACCTGCAACTCGGGGGCGGAGGCGCTGGCGTTCGCGCGCGAATGGCGCCCCGACGTCGTGCTGCTGGACGTGATGATGCCGCAGATGGACGGGCCCGAGACGCTCCGTCGGCTCGCCGAGCAACCCGAGACCGCCGGTGTGCCCGTGCTGTTCATCACTGCGCGCACCCAGGTCTCCGAAGTCGCCCGGCTGCGCGAGCTGGGCGCAGTCGGCGTGATCCCCAAGCCGTTCGATCCGATGACGCTCGCCGCGACGGTGCGCGCGCATTTGCCGTGACCGACTTCCACGAGCGGATGAAGTCCTTCCACGCGCGGTTCCTCGCGCGCGCGGCCGAGGACCGGGCGGCAATCGAAGCCGCCTGGACGACCGGCGACGACGCCGCGCTGCGCCGCCTGTGCCACGGACTTGCGGGCAACGCCGGGATGTTCGGCTTCGCCGAGCTCGGCGCCGCGGCGCAGAAGATCGAAGAGACGGTGGACGAGGGAGCGCCGCGCGAGGCGCTGGCGCCGCTCGTCGAGCAGCTCCTCGCGCAGCTGCCGGAGTAGCCCCGAACGAAGAAGAGGAGCCGCGTCGCCGCGACTCCTCCGCTCCCCTCGGGTCGAAGCCCTGAAACCGAAACCTAGAAACCGATGGCGAGCTTGAGCTGCGCCGAATGGTTGCTCCACCGGCTTGCGATCGAGCCGTTGTAGCCCAGGCTCACCTGCACCGGCCCGCTGCGCAGCCCCAGCCCGAGGCCCAGCTCCGCGGCGTCCTTGGCGACCACCGGACCGAGCACCGAGAAGCTGCCCGTCGCCCCGGCGAAGCTCGCGCTGAGCGGCTGGCCGCGGTCGCCCCAGCCGTGACGCCATGCCGCCGAGGCATAGGGCGCCACGCGGAGCCCCTCGCCTTCCGCCGCGGCGTCGGCACCCTTCAGGCGCAGGCCGATGTCGCTGAAGGTCACCTTGCGCGTGTCCTCGGCGATGGCGAGCGCCGCGGGGCCGCCGCTCTCGCTCACTGCGTCGGTGCGGCTCTCGACATGGCTCAACCCGGCGAAGGGCGTGATCTCGATTGCGCCGGTGGCGATGCCGTAGGCGACTTCGCCGAACACCTGCCAGGTCGTCCCCTTGTACTCGTCGCGCAGCGCCCCGCCGATCGTGCCCAGCGACGCAGTGCGGCTGGTGTCGATCGTGTTCCAGGCATGGCTGGCGCCCGCGGTCACGCTGAACCGGTCGCCGGCATAGCCGATCGTGCCGAGCACCAGCGTGGTGTCTCCGCGCGCATGCCCTGCCGACGTGAAGTCCGACGTGAGCTTGCCAACGCCGATCGTGCCGTTGAAGCCCTGGCCGGCCACGCCGACGCCGCCGAGCACGCCCTGCTGCTCGGTCTCCAGCCGCAGGTTCGAAGCCGTTGCCTTGGCCGTGCCCCAGTTGCCCGCGAGCGTCGCCCAGCCATAGCCGCCTTCGGTGGCCGGAGCCGGCGCGCCGAGCATCGTCCGGCGGACCGCCTCGGCGTTCTCGATCATCCCGCTCGCCACGCCGGCATGGAGCTCGCCCGAAAGCGAGGCGAAGCTCGGCGCGACATGGCTGTCCTGGAGCAGCAGCGTCTCTTCGAACAGCACATTGCCGCCGCCCAGCGCCTGGAGCGCGGTGCCCACTGCCTGTTCGTTCGGCGTGGCGCCGAGCGAAGCGAAGCTGGCGTCGTTGCGCGTCAGGTTGAGCGTGACGGCGGTGGCGCCATAGCTCACCGAGGGGGTGAGGAAGGCGAAGTTGCTGGTGACCGTGCCGAAGGTGCCGCTCACTCCACCAGCGGCGGTGAGGATCGTATAGCTGGTGCGTCCGCGGTAGCGGCCCGGCTCGGCGAGCACCTGGAGCTTCGCGCCGCCCAGCGTCGCGCTGCCGGTCGCGTCGATCCGGTCGGCGGCACCGGCCGCGTTGACTTCGACCGCATAGACCGAGGCGGCAGTGAAGACGACCGGGCCGTTGACGGTCAGGTGGCCGATCGAATTGCCCGGTGCCACGGTGCCGCCGCTCATCGACAGGCCGCCGATCAGGCCGTTGCCGCCCAGGGTGCCGCCCGGCTGCACGAGCACGGTGGAATTGGGCAGTGCGCCGTTGACCTTGAGCGTGCCGCCCTCGACCTCGGTATCCCCGCTGTAGCTGCTGGTGCCGGTCAGGTTGAGCGTGCCGCTGCCGGTCTTGGTCAGCCCGCCGTCGCCGGTGATCGAGCCCGAGAAGACGGTGTTGCTGCTCTGGTTCACGGTAAGCTGGCTTGATCCGAGCGCGACCGTGCCCTGGGCGCCGCCCGCAAGCTCGCCGATCGTCTGCTCGCCGCCCTGGACGCCCGACAGGTCGAGCGTGCCGCTCTGCAGGTCGATCTGGGTGTCGTCCTCGAGCTGGCCGGTGAAGCGCACCGAGCCGCCGTTGATCAGCGTGGTGCCGGTGAAGCCATAGAGCCCGCCGAAGGTGAGCACGCCGGCGCCCTGCTTGACCAGCTTGCCGGTGCCGCTGAAGTCGCCCGCGACGGTGTAGCTGTCCGAGCGCGCATAGACGAAGGTGCCGTCGTTGATCAGGTCGCCGGTGAAGCTGCCGCCCTCGCCGAGCTGGAACACGCCGTTGCCGGAAGTAACCAGATCGCTGACGAGGCTCCCGGTGAGCGTCAGCTTGCCGTTCTCGACCAGCGTCAGCCCGGTGTGGGCGATCATGTCGCTGGTGAGCTCGAGCTCGCCCGCGCCGATCAGGCGGAGATTGCCCGTGCCGCTGACCGCGACCGCATCGCCGATCTCCGCGGCTTCGGCGGTGTTGGTGTAGTTGAGCGTCAGCGTGCCGTTGTTGACGACACTGGTGGTGTCGATGCCCGAATCGCCGTCTCCGCTCAGGTTGACCTGGAGCTCGGCGCCGCCCCGGATCGCGACGCTGTCGAACGCATTGCCGGTGGTGCCGGTGCTCCAGAAGCCCGAGACGACGTCGAGCCGCTCGGCATTGGCGAACTGCGCCAGCGTCGCGGCATTGGTGCCGACGAGCTCGACGGTGTCGATGCCCGCGCCCGTGTCGATCGTGCCGTGGACGACCGAGCCCGTGCGCAGCGTCACCAGGTCGTCGGTGGCGTCGAGCACCACCGCGGCCGATCCGGTGCCGGCGTTGATCGTGCCCGCGTTGATCAGGTGCGTCGTGCCGATCGCGGAGATCGCCGGGCCGCTCGTGCCCGAGACGGTGCCGAGGTTGGTGATCGTCGCCGCGCCGCCCGCAGTGACTGCGATGCCCGAGGCGCCCGAGACGGAGCCGCCGGCTTCGACCGTGAGCGCGACGTCGGTGCCGCTCGCCTTGACGCCGAGCTCGTTCGCCGACTTGACCGCGCCGTTGACCAGCACCGTCGCGTCGCCGAGCGACCGGGCCTCGACCGCGCGCTCGACGGCGGTGACCTTGCCCGTGGTGATCGAGGCGCCTTCGAAGCCCGCAGCGAGGATGCCGACATCGGCCGCGGTGACCGAGCTGCTGACCACGCTCGCGCTACCCATGTCCGCGATCGCCTCGATCGCCGAGGAAGTCGCCGAAGCGGTGGTGACCGTGCCGCTGGTCACCGACGCGTCGCCCCCGCCCTGGCTGCGCGCGACCACGGCGACGCCGCCGTCGCCAGTCGTCGCGGCAGTGGTCGAGACCACCGTCGCGTTGCCCGTGCCGCTCGCAAAGGCGACCACCGCGCTGCCATAGAGGCCCGCGCTGCTCGCGCTGTTGCTGGTGACCGATACCGAGCCGTCGACCGAAAGGCCCACGACCGCATCGGCGGTATAGCCGCTGGCCGCGATGCCGGTGCCGGTGAGGTGCGTCTGGTCGGCGGTGATGGCGATGTCGCCCGCGCCGGTGCGCACCACCACGCCCGATCCGCTCACGCCGCTGCCGGTGAGCGTACCGCTGGCGACGGTGACGTCGCCAGCGCCGCCCACCACCATGATGCCGGCCGAATCGGCGGCCTCGTAGCTGAGGCTGTCCGACGCTATGTCGATCGTGCCGTTTCCATGCGCGAAGATGCCGTAGCGATAGTCGCCCGCCACCGACACGCTGCCGCTGTCGATCGCGATCGCGCCCGCGCCGCCCTGGGCGACGATGCCGCCGCGTGCCGCACGGAAGCCGGTATTGGCGTCGAGGCCCGGATCCACCGCCGTGCCGCTTACGGTCACGGTCTTGGAAGCGATGTCGATGCTGCCGGTCGCCGCCGCTCGGATACCGGTGGCGTCGGGGCCATTGCCGGAAACCGTGCCCGCATTGGCGATCGTCACGGTGGTGCCGGTGGCGCTGATGCCTGAGGTACCCGCGACCGAGCCGCCGTTCGCGACGGTCACGCCCACGTTGGTGCCGCTCGCGATCACGCCCACATCGCCGGTCGAGGCGACTGCGCCGTTCACGATCACGGCCGTGTCGCCCGCCGAGGCATGCGCGCTCACGCCATAGCCTTCGCCCGAGATCGCGCCGGTGGTCACGCTGGTGCCGAGCTTGCTCTCGGCGAGGATGCCGCGCGCCAGCGCGCCGGTGGAGGCGATGTCGCCGCTGGTGATCGTCACGCTGCCGTTGAGCGCACGGCCGACGAGCGCGTCGGTATCGGCGCCGGTGCTGGCGATGGTGCCGCTGTCGATCGTCACGTTTCCGGTCGAGGCCTGGCCGAAGACGATCGCGCCCTTGTCGCCGCTCGCGCTTGCCTTGGTGCTGTGGATCGCGACCGAGGCGCCGAGGCCGGCGACGGCGGAGCCGGCCCAGCCCGCGGTCGAGGCGTCGTTGCTGGTGATCGAGACCGCGCCGGTCTGCGAGATGCCGACCACGGCGTCGGCGGTGTAGCCCGCGCCCGCATAGCCGGTGCCGCTGAGGTGCGTCTGGTCGGCGGTGATGGTGATGTTGCCGGCGCCGGTGCGCGCGACCACGCCTGCGCCGCTGACGCCGCTGGCGGTGAGCGTGCCGCTGGTGACGCTCACGTCGCCCGCGCCGCCCACGATCATGATGCCGGCGGAGTCGGCGGCCTCGTAGCTGAGGCTGTCCGAAGTCACGTCGATCGCGCCCGTGCCGTGCGCGAAGATGCCGTAGCGATAGTCGCCCGCAATGGTCACGCTGCCGCTGTCGATCGCGATCGGCCCGGCGCCACCCTCGGCGACGATGCCGCCGCGCGCCGCGCGGAAGCCGGTGGCCGGGTCGATGCCGGGATCGACCGCAGCGCCGCCCACCGTGACAATGTTCGACGTCAGGTCGATTCCGCTGGTCGCGGTCACGCGGATGCCGACGGCATTGGGGCCGTTGGCGGCGACCGTACCGGCATTGACGATCGTCGCGCTGTCGCGTGCGGTGACGTCGATGCCGTAATCGGCCGCGGACGTGGTGGTGCCTGCAGCCGTGATGACGGTTACGTCCCCGCCCAGCCCGCGCACGCCATAGCTGGTGCCGACGTTGTAGGACGCGCCCGTGATCGTGTCGCCGAGCAGCGAGACCGACACGTCGCCCTGGGTCGATTGCGCGAAGACGCCGAAGCGGCTGGTCGCGATGTCGTTCGAGACGACCGTCGCGCCCAGCGTTCCATAGGCCGAGATGCCGTACGAATTGACGCCCGCCCCCGTGATGCTCTCGCTGGTCACGAACACCGCGCCGTCGTCGGTGCTGACGCCAATGCCGCTGGTGTCGGCGGTGCCGAGCAGCGAGATCGTTCCGCTGTTCACCGTCACGTCGCCGGTCCAGGTTCCGACATAGAGCGCCGTGGTGTTGTTGCCGTAGGTGGTGGCGGTGCCGCTGGTGATGGCGACTGCGTCGCCCGCCAGCAGCGCGATCGCGCTCGCGCCTTCGCCGTGCACCTCGGTGGTGCCGGCGTCGACGGTGATCTTACCCAGCGTGTCGGCGTAGATGCCCTCGGCGACGTTGCCCGTGGCGCCGACCGCGCTGTTGACCAGCGTGCCGCTGGTGATGTGGATGTCGCCGCCGTTGAAGCTGACCGCGTCGATGCCCTTCGCACCGACGCCGCTGTTGGCGAGCGACGTGCTGGTGATTGCGATGTCGCCCGAACCGGAGCGGGCGAAGATGCCCGCGCGATCGTCGGCGTCCTTCGAGAGCGTGCCCGAATTGATCGTCAGCGTGCCGGTGCCGGTCGTCGTCGCGGCGATGCCGTAGCGGCCGGGGCCGCTAATCGACGCCGTCTCGCTGGCGACCGACACATTGCCGTTGCCGCCCTGCGATACCGCCGTGATCGCGCCCGCGTTGAAACCGCTGACCGGTGCCGCGTCGCTGTCGACCACGATATTCTTCGAGACGACCGTGACGTCGCCGCCGCCGCTCGAAGTCACCCCGATGCCGGTCTCGCCCGTGCCCTGCGCAACGATCTTGCCGTTGTTAGTGACACTAACCTCGCCCCGCGCCCCCCCGGCCACCGCCGCGGTGCCGCCGTTGCCGGTGACCACCGAGTCCGCGCCGATCGTCACGTCCAAGCTGGCCACCGTGCCGCTGATGCTGATCGCGTTGGCGGCGCGCGAAGTAATGTCGCCCGTCGTAGTGATTGAGACATGGCCGTCGTTGAGCGGAATCGCCGGATCAAGGCTCGTCGCAGCGCGGATCGCCACGCCCGCCACGTCGACATCGCCCGCGACGATTGTGACGCCGCGGCCGAGGGCGTTGATGCCCCAGGCGCCGCTGCTCGAATTGCTGTTGGTGATCGAGCCGGCGGTCACCGACACCGCCCCATTATCCGCGCGCGCATAGATCGCGCTGGCGTTGCTGCCCGTCGCCCCGGTGAAGCTGCCGACGTCAACGATCGTGTCGCCCGCGGTCGTCGACTGAGCGAACACGCCGTGCCCGCTCGACGCCGCAGTGGAGACGGTGGTCGCATGCACTTCAACGCCGTTGCCGCCGATCGCGCTGATCGCGACGCCGGTGCCGGTATTGGTCGCGACGTTGCTGGTGATCGACACCTTGCCGCCGGTCGAATTGGCAACGATCGCCGGTCCCTGCCCGTTCGAGGTGGCAGTGCCGTTGTTGACGATCGCGATGTCCTGCGTGCCGTAGGAGGCAATCGCCGCCGGAGCGATTCCGTTCGGGAGCAGGGCGGTGCCCTGCGCGGCCGTGGTGGTGCCCGCGCCCGTGGTGATCGTGACCGCACCGGTCAGGCGGCTGTTCGCCGAACCCCCGGCGTAGATCGCGGATCCGTTGGTCGAGATGGTGTCGCCGGTCGTCGTGATGGTGACGGGGCCACCCGCACGCTCGACCGCGATGCCCGTCCGCACCGCCTGGACGGTGCCGGAAGTGATGTCGACGCCGGTTCCGCCGATGGCGGAGATGCCGCCGCCGGTGGAGGTCACGCTGCCGCTTGCGATCGTCACATTGCCGTGGCTGGCATAGCCGATGATCGCTCCGCCGGCGCCGGACGGGCTGTTGGCTAGGGCGGTATCGCTGACGATGTGAACATCACCGCCCAGGCCGTTCTGGTAGTAGTAGCCGCTGCCCGAGCCGGTCATGCCGGCATAGCCGCTGAGGCCGACGATCGCCGAGCCCGACTGGCCGCCGCTCTGCGCGTGCCCGCTGGTGATCGAGACATCGCCCGAGACGCTCTCGGCATAGATTGCGTCGGCGGTGTAATAGCCGCCGGTGATCGCCTCCGCCGTGGTGCGCGTGTCGGCGGCCTGGATGCTGATGTCGCCGCTGTTCGACCCGGCATAGATGCCCATCGCGCTGCCGCCCGAGGAAGTCGTCGTCCCCGCAGTGATGCTGACCGCGCCGTCGCCGCCCATCGCGCGGATCGTCGCCGCGGGATCGAGGCCGAAGGCGTCCGCCGCCGAAGTCGCGACATTGCTGTCGATCGTGATCGCGCCCGAGGCATCGGCGAGGATCGCGCCCTGGCCCGATTCGCCGTTGGCGCCGGTCGCGTGGATCGTGCCGAGATTGCGGATCGTCGCCGTGGTCGCCCCTTCGGCTTCCACCGCGCCGCCGCCGGCCGTCACGGTGACGCCCCCGGCGACGGTCACCGAGATGTTTTCGCCCTCGGCGCTCACTGCGCCGTCAGCCACATCGACGTCGCCGTCGAGCGCGATCGTCACGTCGCCGCCGCTCGAGACGTCGACGCCTTCGCCGTCGGAGAGGATCGCCCCGCTCTTGACCGCGATGTCGCCCACGGCATCGGCGTGGATCGCAAAGGCGTCGCCGCTGCCGCGGACCTCGACCGAATCGACCTCGATCGAGACGTTGCCGCCGACCGGCGTCTGCTCGAGGCTGTTGTCGGGAAGCAGGTTCAGCCCGCGCCCGGCGGCAACGGCGTCGAGATCGAAGTCGTCGTCGGGCAGGTCATGGCCGGTGACGCGAACCGCGCCGAGCTTCATCGTCACGTCGCTCGCGCTGTCGGCGAACACGCCCGCGCGGCCGAACACGTCGACCGAGGTGATGTTGATCGTGCTCGCGCCCGCCGACTGGGTGTAGAGCCCGCGCCCGTCGCCCGCGCCCGAAAGCGTGAGCGAATCGATGGTGACGTCCACCGTGCCCGCGTCGCTCGCCGCCCAGACCGCCGGCATCCGGTCGCCCGCGGTAGCGGTGGCGGTGACGGTGCCGATCGTCGCGGTGATCGAGCCGTCGGGAGAATAGAGCTGGACGGCCTGGGGCGCGCCCGAGACGCTGGGCGCGGTATAGCTCACGTCGCCGGGGCCGTTGTCCTCATGCGTCGCCTGCGCCTGGGCCTGGCCCGCGGCGGCGATCCCGATCGCGCTCGACAGAAGCAGCGCCGTACGCAGCCGCAGCTTGCCATGCGGATGCCGATTGCGGACCTGAACCATAAACCCCCCGAAAATTTCAGGCGCACGAACGCCAGTTCGGAGGTGCATAAAGGAGGCCGGCATAGCGCCGCATCTCCCATATGGTATAAGCGCGACGAAAGTCGAAGTGCTTGCAGACCAAGCACTTGCCCGCGGCTCAGATGAGCCAGGTGACGACGAGCGCGACCGTGCAGAGGAAGGTCACCCCCGTCGTCACCCAGCCGAGGATGTTGGTCCCCCGGCTGTTGGTGCGCGCGCCCACCACGCGGCGGCTGTTGGTGAGCAGCATCATCAGCAGGAGCAGCGGCGGCACCGAAAAGCCCTGGACGATTCCCGACCAGACCAGCGCGCGCATCGGATTGAAGCCGAGGAAGTTCATCGCCACCGCGGCGAGCGTGACCACGCCGATGATGCCGTAGAAGAGGTGATTCTCGTCGGGCTTGTCGTGGAGGCTCCCCTCGCGCCCCAGCCCCTGCACCAGGTCATAGGCGGCGCCTGTCGTCATCACCGGCACGGCGAGAAAGCCCACCCCCACCACGCCGGCGGCGAAGAGCCAGGTCGCGGCCGGCCCGGCCAAGGGCTCGAGCGCGGCGGCGGCCTGTGCGGCGGTCTCGATCTGATGCTGGCCCGCCGGATAGAGCGTCAGCCCGGTCGCGAGGATGATGAAATAGAGGATGAGGTTGGAGAAGATCATTCCGATCATCACGTCGCGGCTGGTGCGCTTCATCTCGGCCCTGCTCGCGCCCTTGCGCTGCCACAGCCGGGTGCGGCCGATCGCGATCTGCTCCTCGACCTGCTGGTTCGACTGCCAAGTGTAGACATAGGCCGACAGCGACGTGCCGATGCACGCGACTGCGAGCGACAGGAACTCGGCGTCGAGCCGCACGCGCGGCAGGAAGGTCGCGCGGAGCACCTCCACCGGATCGGGACGCGCCATGATCGCCGCGGCGACATAGGCGAAGAGGATCAGCGCCAGCCAGCGGAAGGTCCGCCGGATGAACGAATAGGAGCCGATATACTGGACCGCGTAGATCACGACGGCGGTGATCACGACGAGCAGCGGCACGGGAAGCGGCACGAGCAGGTTGAGCGCCGCGCCGATGCCACCCAGATCGGCCGCCGCCTCGATGATGTTGCCCGCGAAGGCCAGCACCAGCATCGGCACCAGCACCCAGCGCGGGAACTGGTCGCGGATGCAGGCGAACAGCCCCTTGCCGTACACCTGCCCGATCTTCGCCGAGAGGTAGACGACGACGTACATCATCGGCAGCAGCACGGGGGCGACCCACAGGAAGCCCAGCCCGAACCGCGCGCCCGCGCTCGCATAGGTGCCGATCGCCGAGGGATCGTCGTCGGCCGCGCCGGTGACCACGCCCGCGCCGACGAGCTTGAGTATGCCGGGCGGCGGGGGTGGCGCGTCGACCTGCGTATCGGCTTCGAGCGGCTCGCGGGTCGGATCGGCCACGATGCATCCCCAGCGGTTGAGAAGGCTCAACCGCCGGGTGCCGCTTCGGTTCAGCGGCTGGCGTCCGTTTCAGCAAAGCTGAAACGATTGCGCCGCTTCAGCGAAGCCGAAAGAACGGGGCTTTGATCAGCCCTGCGCGGGGGCCGCGGCGGGCTGGCGGTCGTCCGACAACGAGGTGCGGGCGCCCGCCCACTCCTTGTTGATCCCGAGCGCCGCCAGCGTGCAGATCGCGCCGGAAAGCAGATAGGCGCCCACCGACCAGAGGCCGAAGTTGCTCGCCAGCCACAGCGCGACCAGCGGCGCGAAGCCCGCGCCGATCAGCCAGGCGAGGTTCGACGTGATCGCCGCGCCGGTGTAGCGCCGCTCGCTCGAGAAGCTGCCGTTCACCGCACCCGACGACTGGCCGAAGGCCAGCCCGAGCAGCACGAAGCCGCCGATCATGTACACTGCCTCGCCGAGGCTGCCCGCGCCGAGCAGCTGCGGGGCGAAGCCGCTATAGGCGCCGATCAGCACTGCCGAGACGCCGAGCACCGCGCGCCGCCCGACCTTGTCGGCGATCACGCCCGAGGCGAGGATCGAGAGGACGCAGATTCCCGCCCCCACCATCTCGATGACCAGGAAGCGGGTCGTGCCTCCGATCGTGTTGAGCGCGACCCAGGAGAGCGGGAACACGGTAACCAGGTGGAACAGCGCGAAGCTGGCGAGCGGGGCGAAGGCGCCGAGCACCACGGTGCGGCCCTCCTCGCGCAGCGTCTCGCCGATCGGCGCGGGCTGGAGCTCGCGGCTCTCGAACAGCCGCTGGAACTCGGGCGTCGCGACGAGTCGCAGCCGCGCGAACAGCGCGACCACGTTGATCGCGAAGGCGACGAAGAAGGGATAGCGCCAGCCCCAGGAGAAGAAGTCCTCGAGGCTCAGCGTGTAGAGGAAGAAGGCGAACAGGCCCGAAGCCACGATCAGCCCCATCGGCGCGCCGAGCTGGGGAATCATCGCGTACCAGCCGCGGTGCTCGCGGGGCGCATTGAGCGACAGCAGCGACGGCAGCCCGTCCCACGCGCCGCCGAGCGCGACGCCCTGGCCGATCCGGAACAGCGCGAGCAGCCAGACCGCCGCGATCCCGACATCGGCGTATCCGGGCAGGAACGCCATCGCCATCGTCGACCCGCCGAGCAGGAACAGCGCGATGGTGAGCTTGACGCCCTTGCCGTAGTTGCGGTCGACCCACATGAAGATCGCCGTACCGATCGGGCGCGCGATGAAGGCGAGCGCGAAGATCGCGAACGAATAGAGCGTGCCGGTCAGCCGGTCGACGAACGGAAAGATCACCGACGGGAACACCAGCGCCGCGGCGTTGGCATAGACGAAGAAGTCGAAGAATTCGCTGGTTCGCCCTATGATCACGCCGATGGCGATCTCTCCGGGGGCGATTCGGTGATCGCGCGCATTCACGAGTCGCGCGTCGCGTTCCAGGGGCGTCGACGAGGACGCGGCGATCGGTGCACTCATGTTTTCGCTCCGGCAGCCTTTTTCGATGTTATTGCGTTACAACGCCCGTTGCACCAGAAAAGCACCGCTGCGGGGATAGGACAAAATGTCCAATGTCGGCGCGGGCGGGCGCCGGGATAGGCGGAGGTCCATGCGCGAACATAAGCCAAGGCTCACTGCACGCCGGATCCTCACTCTGTTGCCCCTCGCGGCGCTGCTATCGGCGTGCGATCGGGCGGTGCTGAACCCGGCCGGCGACGTGGCGCTCCAGCAGCGCGACATCATCTACATCTCCACGGCGCTGATGCTGCTGATCATCGTGCCGGTGCTGATCCTGATCGTCGTGTTCGCCTGGCGCTATCGGCAGAGCAACAAGGACGCGACCTACGATCCGCACTTCGACCATTCGACTGCGCTCGAGCTGGTGATCTGGTCGGCGCCGCTGCTGATCATCATCTGCCTGGGCGCGCTCACCTGGTGGAGCACGCACCTGCTCGACCCCTTCCGCCCGCTCAACCGCGTCTCGGCCGAGAAGGCGATCGATCCCAAGGCCAAGCCGCTGGTGGTGCAGGTCGTCTCGCTCGACTGGAAATGGCTGTTCATCTACCCCGAGCAGGGCATCGCGACGGTCAACGAGCTGGCGCTGCCGGTCGATCGCCAGGTGCGGTTCGACCTGACCTCGACCAACATGATGAACACCTTCTACGCGCCGACGCTGGCGGGGATGATCTACACCATGCCGGGCATGCGCAGCACGCTCCACGCGGTGATCAACCGCCCCGGCGTCTATGACGGCATGTCCGCGAACTATAGCGGCGCCGGCTTCTCCGACATGCGCTTCAAGCTCTACGGCGTCGACCAGGGCGGCTTCGACGCCTGGGTGGCGCGCGTGAAGGCGAGCGGCCCCGCGCTCGACACCGCCCGCTATCTCGAGCTCGAGAAGCCGAGCGAGCGCGTGCCGGCGATGTATTTCTCGGGCGTCGAAGGCGATCTGTTCGACCGCGTGTTCAATCGCTGCGTGCGGCCGGGAACGCCCTGCATGCGCGACGTGATGCAGCACGACCAGATGCGCGGCGGCGGCAATCCGCACGATCCGCGCGCCGGCGCCGGCATGCCCGCCGGCCGCGCCGCGCCGCCGCCTGCGGGCCAGAAGCCCGAAGGCCATCTGTTCAAGAAGGGGGAGGAAAAGGGCACCAGCCCCAGCACCTTCGAGCCGCCCGCGGCGAAGAAGTCCCCCGACATGTCCCATAATTCCGATCCCGCCGCGCCGGGCGCCCCCCGCGCCCACGCCGCATGAGCGCCGGAGCCCCCATGTCCAACGAGTCCCTCGGCAAGGCCATCTTCGGCCGCCTCAGCCTCGAATCCTTCCCCTTCCACGAACCCATCCTCGTCGGCACCTTCGCGGTGGTGGCGCTGGGCGGAATCGCGATCCTGGGGGTGCTGACCAAATACCGGCTCTGGGGCTGGCTGTGGCGCGACTGGCTGACCTCGGTCGACCACAAGAAGATCGGGATCATGTACGTGATCCTGGGCATCATCATGCTGCTGCGCGGCTTTTCCGACGCGATCATGATGCGCGCCCAGCAGGCGATCGCCTTCGGTGACAACCAGGGCTATCTGCCCGCGCACCATTATGATCAGATCTTCACCGCGCACGGGACGATCATGATCTTCTTCGTGGCGATCCCGCTGGTCGTCGGCCTGGTCAACCTGGTGATGCCGCTGCAGATCGGCGCGCGCGACGTGGCCTTCCCCTTCCTCAACAATCTCAGCTTCTGGCTGACGGTGGCGGGCGCGCTGCTGGTCATGGCGTCGCTGTTCGTCGGCGAGTTCAGCCGCGCGGGCTGGCTCAACTATGTGCCGGTCGCCAACCTGCAGAACAGCCCCGACGTCGGGCCCGACTATTATCTATGGGCGCTGCAGATAGCGGGCATCGGCACCACGCTGTCCGCGATCAACATGGTGACCACGATCATCAAGATGCGTGCGCCCGGCATGACGATGATGAAGATGCCGGTGTTCTGCTGGACCGCGCTGTGCAGCAACGTGCTCGCGATCGCGATCTTCCCGGTGCTCACCGGCGCCTTCGCGCTGCTGATGCTCGATCGCTACATCGGCACCAACTTCTTCACCAACGATCTCGGCGGCAACCCGATGATGTACTGGAACCTGGTGTGGATCTGGGGCCATCCCGAGGTGTACGTCCTCGTCCTGCCGGCGTTCGGCATCTTCTCCGAGATCACCTCGACCTTCACCGGCAAGCGGCTCTTCGGCTATTCGTCGATGGTCTATGCGACGGTGGTGATCACCATCCTGAGCTATCTGGTGTGGCTGCACCACTTCTTCACCATGGGCTCGGGCGCCAGCGTCAACAGCTTCTTCGGCATCGCCACGATGGTGATCTCGATCCCGACGGGCGCGAAGATCTTCAACTGGCTCTTCACCATGTACCGCGGCCGCATCCGCTTTGAGCTGCCGATGATGTGGGTGGTCGCCTTCATGATCACCTTCGTGGTGGGCGGCATGACGGGCGTGCTGCTGGCGGTGCCGCCGGCCGACTTCGTGCTCCACAACTCGCTGTTCCTCGTCGCGCACTTCCACAACGTGATCATCGGCGGCGTGGTGTTCGGCCTGTTCGCGGGCATGGTCTACTGGTTCCCCAAGGCCTTCGGGTTCAAGCTCGATCCCTGGTGGGGCAAGGTGGGCTTCTGGGGCTGGGTGATCGGATACTGGGTCGCCTGGACGCCGATCTACGTCGTCGGGCTGATGGGGACGACGCGGCGCGTGCGCCACTTCGACGACCCGAGCCTGCAGATCTGGTTCGTGATCGCGGCGATCGGCGCGGTGATCATCCTGATCGGCATCCTGGGCTTCATCATGAGCATCGTGATGGGCGTGGTGAAGCGCGACCAGCTGCGCGACACGACGGGCGATCCCTGGGACGGCCGCACGCTCGAATGGTCGACCTCGTCGCCCCCGCCCGCGTACAACTTCGCGCAGACGCCGGTCGTCCACGACCTCGACGCCTGGTACGACATGAAGTCGCGCGGCGCCCAGCGTCCGGTCGGCGGCTTCCGCCCGATCCACATGCCGCGCAACACCGGCGCCGGCGTGATCCTCTCGGCGCTGGCCATGGTGCTCGGCTTCGCGATGGTCTGGTACATCTGGTGGCTGGCGGCGCTGTCCACCGTCGGGCTGTTCGTCGTCGCGATCGGCCACACGTTCAACTACAACCGCGACTATTACATCCCCGCGGATGAAGTCGCCGAAACCGAGGACGCGCGCACCCGGCTGCTCGCGGCGGGAGCCACGGCATGAGCACGACTGCGCTGAGCGAAGACCGCGAGGCCAACCCGACCTTCTACCTGGTCGAGGAGGACGACCACGACCACGGCCATGCCGCCGCGGGCGGGGGCACGATCCTGGGCTTCTGGATCTATCTGATGAGCGACGCGCTCATCTTCGCCACGCTGTTCGCCACCTTCGGCGTGCTGAGCACCAGCTTTGCGGGCGGCCCCACGCCGCGCGAGATCTTCGAGCTGCCGCTGGTCGCGCTCAACACCGCGCTGCTGCTGGTCTCGTCGATCACCTATGGCTTCGCGATGATCGCGATGCAGCGCGGGCGGCTGAGCGGCACGCAGCTGTGGCTGGTGATCACTGCGCTGCTCGGCGCGGGGTTCGTCGGCATCGAGTTGTTCGAGTTCGGCAATCTGATCGCCGAGGGCGCGACGCCGCAGCGCAGCGCCTTCCTCTCCGCCTTCTTCACGCTGGTGTCGACGCACGGGCTGCACGTGACCTTCGGCATCATCTGGATCGGCGTGATGCTGGTCCAGCTCGCCCAGCGCGGGCTGCATGTCGAGAACCAGCGGCGGCTGATGTGCCTCAGCATGTTCTGGCACTTCCTCGACGTCGTCTGGATCGGCGTCTTCACCTTCGTCTATCTGCTCGGGGTCCTGCGATGAACGACGCCACTCACAAAGACGCGGCGCACG
The DNA here is from genome assembly GCF_017744835.1 of Sphingomonas sp. Classification (GTDB taxonomy): domain Bacteria; phylum Pseudomonadota; class Alphaproteobacteria; order Sphingomonadales; family Sphingomonadaceae; genus Sphingomonas. The sequence goes on along the minus strand of NZ_JAGIAM010000006.1, from coordinate 34,054 downwards.
GCCATGGCGACACGCACGGCCACGCCTTCACGATCCGCGGCTATCTGACCGGCTTCCTGCTGTCGGTGGTGCTGACCGCCCTTCCCTTCTGGATGGTGATGAGCGGCAACTTCGATCCGCACGCGACCGCGATCACGATCATCGCCTTCGCGGTGCTCCAGATCATCGTGCATACCGTCAGCTTCCTGCACCTCAATTCGAGCTCGGAGGGCGGCTGGACGCTGATGGCCTATATCTTCACGGCGGTGATCGTGCTGATCGTGATCTCGGGATCGCTGTGGATCATGTTCCACCTCAACGCGAACATGATGCCGATGTCCGCGGATGGAGGCTTCGGCTCCTGAGCACAGGCGTGAAGCGCCCGCTGCTGATTGCGCTGGCGCTGCTTTGCACCCTGGGGTTCGGGGGGCTGGGCGTCTGGCAGGTCGAGCGCCTGCAGTGGAAGCTCGACCTGATCGCCCGCGTGGATGCGCGCGTCCATGCGGCCCCCGCCCCGCTTCCGGAACCGGCGCAATGGGCCGCGCTCGACCGACGCGACTATGAATACCGCCACGTCCGCGCGCAGGGCGTCTTCCTCCACGACCGCGAGACTCTGGTCCAGGCGCTCACCGAGCGCGGGCCGGGCTTCTGGGTGCTGACTCCGCTTCGCACGCCGCAGGGGCTGGTGCTGATCAACCGCGGCTTCGTGCCGCCCGAGAAACGCGTCCCGGCCAGCCGCTTCGGGGGGCAGGTCCCGGGCACGGCGACGGTCACCGGGCTGATGCGCGCGAGCGAGCCCAAGGGCACGCTGCTTCGCTCCAACGATCCCGCGGCGAACCGCTGGTACTCGCGCGACGTGGCGGCAATCGCCGAGGCGCGCGGGCTGGGCGTCGTCGCGCCCTTCTTCGTCGATGCCGACGCGGCTCCCAACCCGGGCGGCTATCCGATAGGAGGGCTGACCGTGATCCATTTCCGCAACAGCCATCTCGTCTATGCGCTCACCTGGTTCGCGCTCGCCGGGCTGAGCGCGGCCGGGGCGTTCCTGCTGTTGCGCACCCGCACTCCGCGATGACCGACGCGCCGCTCCTCGCGCTCACGCTCCGGCGCGCCGGCCGGCCGAGCGGCCCCTCGGCCGAGACCGCGGCGGCGGAGAACATGCGCCAGCTCATCCAGCTGCGCTGGATCGCGGTCGTCGGGCAGACGCTCACCATCCTGCTCGTCCATTTCGGGCTGGGTGTGCACCTGCCGGTGGTCGAGATGCTCGGCGTGGCGCTGGCGCTCGCCGCGGCCAACCTGCTCGCGACCATGGCGATGCTCCGCCACCGTGTGCGCGAGAGCGACGTGCTGATCGCGCTGCTGCTCGACATGGGCGCACTCACGCTCCAGCTCTATTTCAGCGGCGGCGCGACCAATCCCTTCATCTCGCTCTACCTGCTCCAGGTCGTGCTCGGCGCGATCCTGCTGCCGCCCCCGGCCGTTGCGCTGCTGCTGGCGGCGACGGGGCTGAGCTATGCGCTGCTGATCGTCCGGCACGTCCCGCTTGCGCTGCCGACCGGGCTCGTTGCCGACAGCGCGGACCTGTTCGCGATCGGACGCTGGATCGGGTTCGTGATGGTCGCGGGGCTGCTCGTGCTCTTCATCGTGCGCATCAGCCGCAACCTGCGCGCGCGCGATGCCCATGTCGCCGACCTGCGCCAGCATGCCGCCGAGGAGGAAGGTATCGTGCGGATGGGCCTGTTCGCCTCGGGCGCCGCGCACGAGCTGGGGACGCCCCTCGGCACGCTTTCGGTGATCCTCGCCGACTGGCGGCGCGAGCCCAAGATCGCCGAGGACGCGCAGCTGCTCGCCGAAGTCGAGGAGATGCAGACCGAGGTGCAGCGCTGCAAGGCGATCGTCTCCGACATCCTCCACTCCGCCGGCCAGCCGCGCGGCGAGGCGATGGAGCGGATGGCGGCGGAGGACTTCCTCGACGCGATCGCCGGGGCATGGCGGGCGACTCAGCCGCACTTGCCCTTCGACTATCGCCCCGCAGGTGCCGACGGTGCGGTCATCGCGGTCGACCCTGCGCTTCGCCAGGCAGTGTGGAACCTGCTCGACAACGCCGCCGAGGCCTCGCCCGCCGGCGTGCGCCTCTCCGCCGAGATCGAGGATTCGATGCTCGCGATCGCAGTGCGCGACTGGGGCGACGGCTTCGCGCCCGAGACGCTGGCGCATCTCGGCCAGCTGTTCCAGTCGACCAAGGGCGCGGGGCACGGGCTGGGGCTGTTCCTGGCCAGCAACGTCGCGCGCCGGCTCGGCGGACGGCTCGAGGCGCGCAACCTCGTCGGCGGGGGCGCCGAGGTGCGGCTGCTGCTGCCGCTCGTCATTTCGCAGGAGGCGCGCTGACATGGACCAATCCAGCCTCTTCATCGTCGAGGACGATGCGACTTTCGCGCGCACGCTCCAGCGCTCGTTCGAGCGGCGCGGCTACCGGGTGCGCGTCGCGGCGAGCCCGGCCGAGCTGGAGGCGCTGCTCGAAGCGGAAACCCCGGACCGGGCGGTGGTCGACCTCAAGCTCGGCAATGCCTCGGGCCTGCCCTGCGTCGCGCGGCTCCACGCCGCCGACCCGGCGATGCTGATCGTCGTGCTCACCGGCTATGCGAGCATCGCCACCGCAGTCGAGGCGATCAAGCTCGGCGCCTGCCAATATCTCGTCAAGCCGTCGAACACCGACGACATCGAGGCCGCGTTCGGCAAGGCCGGCGGCGACGCCGAAGTGCCGATCACCAATCGCGAGACCTCGATCAAGACGCGCGAATGGGAGATGATCAACGAGACGCTGGCCGAAACCGGCTTCAACATCTCCGAAACCGCGCGCCGGCTGGGGATGCATCGCCGCACCCTTGCCCGCAAGCTCGAGAAACGGCCGCTCAAATGAGGCGTTCGCAAATTCGCGAGCGTCGTTGAAATACCGGCGCCACCGCGAATAGGATAAGCCCATGCAGCGACTGCGTTACACCTGGATCTGGATGCCGCCGCTGCTCGGGGCGCTCAGCCTCGTTTTCGGCGATGCACTGACCTTTCCGGCGCTGCTGCTCGGCGCCGTGCTGATCCTCACCGTGCTGGCGGCGGTGCATCATGCCGAGATCATCGCGCACAAGGTGGGCGAGCCCTTCGGCACCTTCCTCCTCGCGCTCGCGGTGACGGTGATCGAGGCCGGGCTGATCCTGACGCTGATGCTGCAGGGCAAGGAAGGCTCTGCGACGCTCGCGCGCGATACGGTCTTCTCCGCGGTGATGATCATCCTCAATGCGCTGGTCGGCACCTTCATCCTGGTCGGCGCGCTGCGCCATCACGAACAAGACTTCCAGCAGACCGGCGTCAGCGCTTCGCTGGCGACCTTGTGCACGCTGACCGTGCTGACGCTGGTGCTGCCGAACTTCGCCATCTCGGCGGGCGGCCCCTATTACTCGCCCGCGCAGCTCGGCTTCGTCGCGGTGGTGTCGCTGCTGCTCTACCTGACCTTCGTGTCGGTACAGACGATGCGCCACCGCAACTACTTCCTGCCCCCCGCCGACGTGGCGGCACAGGACCCCGACGCGCATGCGCCGCCCCCCTCGGGCCGCCAGACCTTGCTTTCGGCAGTGCTGCTGATCGTCTGCCTGACCGAAGTGGTGCTGCTCGCCAAGGCGCTGGCACCCTCGATCGAGCGCAGCGTCGCCGCGGCGGGCGCGCCGCATGCCGTGGTCGGCGTGGTGATCGCGGGGCTGGTGCTGCTCCCCGAGAGCATCGCCGCGATCCGCGCCGCCTCGTCCAACCGGCTTCAGACCAGCCTCAACCTTGCGCTGGGATCGGCGCTCGCGACGATCGGCCTCACCATTCCGGCCGTCGCCGCGCTGTCGCTCTACGTCGGCCTGCCGCTGGCGCTGGGGCTCGACCCGCGCAGCATCGTGCTGCTCGGGCTGACGCTGCTGGTCAGCACGCTCTCGCTCGGCACGGCGCGGACCACCGTGCTGCAGGGCGTGGTCCATCTCGTCATCTTCGGCGTCTTCATGTTTACGACCCTGGTCCCCTAGACTTCGAAAAATCCCGGACGCATGAAAAGGATAAGCGCTGGTGAAAAGCGCGGGAGGGGAGCCTTGAGGATGCGAACAGGTTTGCTGGCCGGCGCGGCGGCGCTGGTGCTTGCCGCGGCTCCGGCGCAAGCGCAGGCGCCGGCGGGCGAGGATGCGCTCTGGCAATCCTTCGTCGCGCCCCCTGCCGACGCGAAGCCGATGATGCGCTGGTGGTGGTTCGGCCCCGCGGTCGACAATGGCGGGATCGACCGCGAGATTCGCGCGATGAAGGTCGGCGGTTTCGGCGGTTTCGAAGTCCAGCCGGTCTATCCGCTCTCCCCCGACGACGCGTCCAGGGGCGTGCGCAACCTCCCCTATCTCTCCGCCGACTTCCTCGCCGCGCTCCGCCACGCCGCGCAGACCGCGCAGGCCGAGGGAATGCGGATCGACGTGACCGGCGGCAGCGGCTGGCCTTTCGGCGGGCCGCATGTTCCCGTGACGCAGGCGGCGGCCAACATCCGCATGGTGCGCGTGCCCGTGCCGGCGGGCGCCACCGACCTCGCGGTACCCGGCACCGGCCCGGGCGAGAGCCTGATCTCCGCGATGATCGGCCCCGTCACCGCCGCGCCCGGGGCCGCGCGACCATTGGTGCCGCTGACGATCGATGGTCGACGCACCGTCGTCCAGCCGAGCGACCAGCCGCGCGAGGCGCTGATCTTCGTCGCCGGCCGCACCGGCCAGCAGGTCAAGCGTGCCGCCGTCGGAGCGGAGGGCTTCGTTCTCGACCACATGGACGCGAGCGCGGTGGCGCATCACCTCGAGGTGGTGGGCGAGCCGCTGCTCAAGGCGTTCGACGGGATCGCCGCGCCATACGCGTTCTTCTCGGACAGCCTCGAGGCCTATGGATCGAGCTGGACGGGCGATCTGCCCGCCGAGTTCCGCAAGCGCCGCGGCTATGACCTGCTCCCGCATTTGCCGTCGCTGTTCCTCGACACGCCCGAGAGCGCAGACATCCGCTACGACTGGGGCCGCACGCTCGCAGAGCTGACCGAGGAACGCTATCTCGGCGCAATCGACACCTGGACGAAGGCCCATGGCACGCGCTTCCGCGTCCAGGCCTATGGCACGCCGCCCGTGCTGCTCTCGGGCAACGGGCGCGTCGCGTTGCCCGAAGGCGAAGGCGCCGACTGGCGGGCGTTCACCTCCACGCGCTGGGCGACCTCGGCGGCTCATCTCTACGGCAGGCCGGTGGTATCGTCCGAGACCTGGACCTGGCTCCACTCGCCCGCCTGGGCGGCAACTCCGCTCGACATGAAGGTCGAGGCGGACCGGCACTTCCTCCAGGGCATCAACCAGCTGATCGGCCATGGCTGGCCCTATACGCCGCCGGGCACGCCCGAGCCGGGCTGGGCCTTCTATGCCGCCGCCGCGCTCAACGATCACAATCCGTGGTTCGGCGTGATGCCCGACGTGACGCGCTATCTGCAGCGCGCATCGCACCTGCTGCGGCAGGGCGAACCAGCGAACGCCGTCGCGATCTATTTGCCGAGCGAAGACGTGCTCGCCGCGCTCGATCCGCGCTCGGCCTCGGTCAACGATGCGATGAAGCGCCGTATCTCCGAAGCGATGGTGGCGCAGGTGCTCGACGCAGGCCAGGAATTCGACTTCGTCGATGCGCGCGGGGTCTCCGCGCCGGGCTTCCGGCATCGCGTGCTGGTGCTGCCGCGCATCGAGCGGATCGATGCCCACGCCTATGCCGCGATCGAGCGCTGGACGCGCAAGGGCGGCAAGGTGATCGCGATCGGCGGGCTTCCGACGACCGCCGGCGGCCTGCGCGACGATGCCGCACGCGCGGCGGTGCGCAAGCTGTCGCAGCGACTGAAGAGCAAAGTGACGGTCGTCGCGAGCGAGGCCGATCTCGGGCAGGCAGTGGCGCAGGCGACCACCCCCGACGTGCGCCTGGCGCAGCCCAATCCGGCGTTCGGCTTCGTCCATCGCAAGCTGGCGCAGGGCGATCTCTATTTCGTCGCCAACACCGGCAATGTGCCGCTCCGTACCAGCGCGCGCTTCCTGGGCGACCGCGGCAACGGCAGCTGGTGGGACGCGATGACCGGCAAGCGCTGGCCGGCGGGCAGCGGCGACATCGCGATCGAGCTCGCCCCCTATGAGTCGCGCTTCCTGGTGTTCGAGGGGCGTGGCGATGCCCGCCCGCAGCCTGCCGCCGCCGCGGCCTCGGTCCAGCCGCTTGCCGGCGCGTGGCGCATGGCGGTGCCGGGCAAGGGCGAGCAGGCGATCGCCGCACTCGGCTCCTGGGCCGCGGACCCGGCGCTGCGCCACTATTCGGGCACCGTGACCTACAGCCTGCGCTTCACGGCCAACCCGGCGGCGGGCAAATGCCTGGCGCTCGACTTCGGTCAATCCATCCCGCGCGCGCGGGCCGAGGGCGAAAGCGCGGCGCGACCGCTGGCGGCGATCGACGCCCCGGTCCGCGACGCGGCGATCGTCCGGCTCAACGGCGCGCGCGTGGGGGCGGTGTGGGCGCCGCCCTATCGCCTCGACGTCTCCGGCGCGCTGCGTTCCGGCGAAAACCTGCTCGAGGTCGAGGTTTCGAACACGATGCTCAACGCCCTCGCCGGGCGCGCACCCGCCGATTATCGCCTGCTCAACCTGCGCTACGGCGAGCGCTTCCAGCCGCAGGACCAGGACAAGGTCGTCCCCGCGCCGTCGGGCCTGCTCGGCCCGGTCTCGCTCATCGAGGCCCAGGCCTCGGCTCGCCCCTGCGGCGCCTGAACCCGAAAGGACACGCCATGCCCGCACGCCAGACCCGCCGCCGGTTCACGCTATCGGCACTCGCGCTGCCCTTCCTCGCCACCACGGCGCGGGCCACCCGCCCCCGCGAGGCGCGGATCACCGATTTCGGCGCGCGTGCCGATGGCGCGACGGTCAACACCCGCGCGATCCAGGGGGCGATCGATCGTCTCGCTGCACACGGCGGTGGCACGGTGGTGGTGCCCAAGGGCGTGTTCGTCAGCGGCGCGCTGTTCCTCAAGCCCGGCGTGCACCTGCGCTTCGAGCAGGGGGCGGTGCTTCGCTGCACCACCGACATGGCGCATTTCCCGCGCCAGCGGACGCGGATCGAGGGGCATTTCGAGGAAGCCTTCACGCCTGCGCTGATCAATGCCAAGGGCTGCCACGGGCTTCGGATCAGCGGCCCCGGCACGCTCGACGGCGCCGGCCGGCCGATCTGGGACGAATTCTGGAAGCGCCGCAACGCCGCGCCCGTTCCCGGCGAATTCCCCAACATCGGCCTTCCCCGCGCCCGGCTCGCGCTGATCGAGAATTCGCGCGGCGTGACGATCGAGGGCGTGACCTTCAAGGACTCGCAGTTCTGGAACCTCCACCTCTATGACTGCGAGGACGTGCTGGTCCGCGGTGCGCGCTTCGAGGTGCCCGACGACTACAAGCAGGCGCCCAGCTCGGACGGGATCGATCTCGACAGCTGCCGCAGAGTGACGATCGATTCCTGCACGTTCTCGGTCACCGACGACTGCATCGCCGCCAAGGGCTCCAAGGGGCCCTTCGCGCTCCAGGACAAGTCGAGCCCGCCGGTCGAGACCATCCGCGTGCGCAACTGCCACTTCCGGCGCGGGCACCAGGCCTTTTCGTGCGGCAGCGAGGCGACGATCATCCGCGACGTGGTGATCGAGGACTGCCGCGTGACCGGCGACATGGTCCTCACGCGGCTCAAGCTGCGTCCCGATACGCCGCAGCGCTATGAGGACATCACGATCCGCAACATCACGCTCGACAGCGAGGGCGGGACGATCCTCGCGATCCAGCCGTGGAGCCAGTACAAGGACCTGCGCGGCGCGGCGCCGCCGCAGTCGGTGGTGCGCGGCGTGCGGCTCATCGGCATCAGGGGCCGTTTCGGGGCGTTCGGCATGATCAGCCCCAATCCCGGACAGACGACGATCAGCGACATCCTGCTGCAGGATATCGACGTGACGCTGCGCGACGGAAAGCTCGCGGCTTCCGGGGTGAGCGGGCTGCGTTTCGAGGATGTCGTCGTCAATGCCAGGACGGTAACTGCCTGACCTAGGCCGAGTTCGCCCGGCGCGCGCCAGGCAAACTGAGGCCCGTTGCCGGCTAACGGCGCGGCGGATGCTTGGCGCGTGCGTCTCCGGCAAGCCGCAGCTTACGCCATTTGGCGCGGCGGCGATACACGAGCGCCCCAGCCACGACTGCCATTACGATGATTGCGATAAGCCCGTATGCGATCCCGGACCTTATATCGTTGTCGAGTAACAAGTCTTCCATTGCGCGCTGGTTTCTCCCCTGCCCGATCGGCAATATCCCCTTCGCTCAAAGGGTTCCTAGCAGGCCTCCGCCCGGGAGCAATGCTATCTGACGCGAAAAACCGTCGGATCAGCACAGCCACTTGTGAGTGACGAGCGATGCGCGGGTTCCCGCATCGAGAGGTCCGCGCCCCAGCGCCTGCACATTGGCCTCGACCTGCGCCGTATCGCGCATGCCCACCGCGACCGTCGACACGGCCGGGTGCGAGAGCGCGAAACGCAAGGCAAGTTCGCTTACCGACGCGCCTTCGCCGCGAAGCTGCGCCACACGCGCTTCGGTCTCATGCCGGTGCGCCGGGTAGAAATAGGTGCCGCGCCAGTCGTCATACGCGAAGCGGCCCAGCCCCCCGGCATCGGTGAGTGCGCCGTAATAGAGCGGCGCGCGCGCGATCACGCCGACATCGTGGCGCTGGCAGAGCGGCAGGAGCGTGGCCGCGGCGCCTTGGTCGAACAGATTGACCATCACCTGCACCGAGTCCACCGCACCCGAGGCTACTGCCTCCAACCCCGCGTGCACGTCATGGTCGAAGAGCGACAGCCCGACCCCTGCGATTTTTCCCTCACCGCGCAGCGCCTCGAGCGTCTCGCGCCAGTCACCCTCGTGCAGCCATTCGGGGCACCAGGCGTGGAGCTGCTGGAGCGCCAGCCGTTCGACACCCAGGCGCGCGAGCAGCGCTTCGGTCTCGGCGCGGATGTGGCGACCCGGATAGGCCTGGTCCGCGGGCACGTGCGGCGAGGGCAGGTCGAAGCGGACCGGCGACGACACCCGTGCGAAGACATGGACGCGGTGGCCCGCGCGCTCGCGCCGCAGCACCTCGCCAACCAGGTCCACGGCATCGCCGTCGCCGGCGTCGAGCTCGATTGCGTTCACGCCCAGCCCTATCGCCCGCGCCAGTGCCGCCCCGGCCCCCGCTCGTGGCGCGCTCCGCAGCGCGGCGGTGCCGAAGCAGCATTCGGAGACCGCTAGCCCCGTCCGTCCCAGCCGCCGCAGCCGCATCAGTCCGCAGTCGCCGTGATCACCACCTGCAGCCCCGGCGCATGGCGATTGCCCCATGAGGAGCGGTGGTAGGTTCCGGGCTGCGTCGGCGTCTCCACCCGATGGATGCTCGCCGCGCCCGGCGTGACTTCATATTCCTCCGCCGGGTCGCGCACGAAGGGGAAACGCCCGCTGGTCATCGCAGCGAGCTGCTCGGGCCGGTGCGCCCACAACGCCTCGACCGTCGCGCCCGAGCGCATCACGCGCGTGTCGAGCTGGCAAAGCAAAGGATATTCGCGCCGCATATAGGCCCGGTGGAGCCCCACATCGATGTTGTCCGACGGAGTCACGCGCATCCCCGCCGGCCGGCCGAGCGGCCAGAGCAGGCGGAAGGCGGCCGCGTCGTTCACGCGATCGAGGTGCCACACCAGATCGCCCGGCGCGAAGAAGGTGCGTACCGAGACCGAGGCCCGCGCCCCAACCAACGCGCCCGCGAAATCCGCCAGCGCCGAAATGTCTTCGGCAAGCAGCTCCCGCTCGCGCGCGAACGCCCCGGGGCCCAGCAGCTGGTCGGAGACCATTGCCAGCGCCGCGTCGGGCGCAAGGCGGTTGAAGTCCAGCCTGAATCCCTGCCGCCCCAGCAGCGCGCGCACGAAGTCGCGATAGGGCAGCGAGTCGAGCGGTGGCCGCGGGACTTCCACCGCGCCCGTCACCGAGCGATCGAGCAGCGCCCGCGCCGCGCCGGCGCCGGCCTCGAGCGACAGGACTTCCAGCCCACCCATGCGCTACCGGTCGGGCGTCTGCCCGCGCGCTGCCGCGGCTTCCTCGGGCGAGAGCCTGCGGACGTTGGTCACCAGGCAGCGCTGCATGCCGCGACCACTGGCGTTGGGAACGAGCAGTTCCGCCGGCCGGCCGGTGCAGATCCGCTCGCCGCCGCGCGCGCGGATGCCGATCCGCATCGCCCAGTCGATGCCGGGGCAGCCCGGCGAGACCGTGAGCTCCCACATGTCGCGCGCGCCGACGCGCACCAGCGCGCGATTGCGCCCGGCGTCGCTGAAGCCGCGGACCTGCGATGCCCAGAAGCACGAATCCCCCGTCCGGGAGGCAGAGGCGGTCTCGGGCGGCGTGGCGCACCCGGTCGCGGCGGCAAGAAGCGGGAGAAAGAACAGGCTGCGATGCATCGGTACGCCTCCCTGTCGACAAAAGGATCGCGCCGGAGCGGCGGGCCTTCGAGCCCCATGCTCTACACCCCGCCCCTCCGGCGCGCCATCCTCGGGGTCCGGGCGGCGAACCGCCCGGCCTTCATGCAGTCGGCCGCTTAGCGACCGCCGCCGAACTGCACCTTCACGCCGCCCATGATCCGGCGGCCCGAGTAGGTCATGCGCATGACGCGGGGCGTCCCGTCGGCGAAGCGCACATAGTCGCCGGTCGACGTCGTCTGCGCCTCGCGGGTAACGTTACGGCCCTCCAGGAAGACCTGGAAGTTGCGCGTGATGTTGTACGAGGCCTTGAGGTCGATGAAAGTCGACCCGTCCATGAACCGCGGCACGCCCGGATTATAGCCCGGCGCGACGAGGCGGACGTTGGTCCACTGCTCGCCCGGATAGTTGATATCGATGTTGTTGCCACCGCATGGCGTGATGCAGGTGAAGCGTTCGCTGCGCTTCTGATAGGCGGCGCGCAGGTTGAGCTTGCCGTCGTCATACCAGAGCGAGGCGTTGATGTAATATTTCGACTCGTCGGGTGGCAGCATGAAGTCGCCGGTCAGCGGATCCTGCTGGCCCGAAGTCACCGAGGAGGTTAGAATAGAGATGTTGCCGTCCGCGCCGGTGTATTTCAGGAACCAGGGCAGGAAGGTGAACGCTGTCTTGGCCGAGAACTCCCAGATGTCGCGCTTGTAGCCCGGTCCGTTATCCCACGTCGGATAGTTGAACTCGATCTCCGACAGCGGCCGGCCCGTGATCGGATCGATCTCGTCGCTACCTGCGAACGGGAAGGCACTCTTGGTGACCTGGATCGGATTGCCGACCTTAACGTCGAGCTTGCCGTAGGCGACCGAGAACATAGTATCGGCGTTGGGATACCATTCGAGGCTGGCGTTGTAGTTCCAGGCCAGGAACGGCTTGAGCCCCGGATTGCCGACGCGGCCCGAGCAGCCGTACATGTCCTCACCCGAGGGATCGACCACCGAACGCTCGTCCACCGTGCAGGTGCCGGCCGGGACCATGTTCTCCAGCGTGGGCGCGGCGAGCGTCTTGCCCCCGAAGAGGCGGAACACGACCTTCTCGTCGAATGCCCAGAGATTGAGATTGACGCTGGGCAGCCAATCGTTGGTGCTCGAGCTGGTGTTGATGATCTGGCTGAACGACTGGGTAGTGAAGCCGGCCGGGGCGTCCGGATTGTTCGGATCGTACGAGGGGGTGACGCGGTTCGCCGTGATCGTCTGGAGACCAGACGACTTTACGCTCCGGAACACGCCGCGGATGCCCACATTGCCATTGAACAGCAGGCCCCAGGGCAGTTGCTGCTCGAAATCCATCATCGCATAGACGTTCTTGGTCGTCTCGCTGGCCCGCGTGACCGGCTGGTCGTACATCTGGCCGTCGCTGCCCATGCATGACTTCACACAATCGAAGTTCAGGAACTGCGAGGCACCCAGCGCAGCGAAGAGCTCGTCGGTGCGGATGCCCTGCCACGCCGGCGGCAGGTTGCCGCGGTTGGGCAGATCGCCGAAATATTCCGAATCGCTGTTCTCGAGCGTCCGGCTGAAGAGATCCTGGAGCTCCTGTGGCGTGAGCGTGTCCACGCCCGAACGGATGTTCAACGGGTTGGTGCTCGGCACGAAGCCATAGTTGCACGAGAGACCGCCGGGCGCGGACGAACCCGGGGTGGGCTGACAGGCGCGCAGCGTGCCGCGGACCTGCGCGACCGGGACGATGATCGCCGGAACATAGCCCGGCTGGCCATAGGTGCCGACCTGTGACACGGCCGTATAGCCACCGCCGCCCCAGCGCTGGATGCGGCTGTCACGGTACATCCCGCCCACCTTGATGCGCGTGATGAACGGAAGCAGCTCGTCGGTCTTGTACGCCACGTCGAGCTTGGCGATCTTCTCACGCGATTCACCGATGCGCGGCGAATAGGAGACACCGAAGCTCGGCGTCGTCAGCGGCATCTGCGAAACCAGATACTGGGGCGTCGCCGGGCCATTGGGGCCCTCGGCCACCGCGGCCTGGCCGACGCAGGTGGCCGGATCGGTACCGCCGCCGGAAATGCATGAAGCGGGGCGCGGCTGGACGAAATTGGCCGGATTGGTCTCGTCGTAGTTGTCCGGCAGATCGATATCCCACAGGCCGTTGGGCTGGAGCGTCAACAGCGCATCGCCATAGGTGTAGGAACGCGAGGTGCGCATGTCGCCCCGGCGCGTCTCCGCCGTGGTGAGGCCGGCCATGGCGTCGATCTCGAGCCGTTCGCCCCGATATTCGGTGCCGATCTGCGCATAGCGCGTCTTCGAATCGATCCGGTTCTCGATCTGGTCGATCGATACCGAATTGTTGGTCACCATCATCTGCGTGACGTTGTGCGCATCATCCACGACGACGCTGTTCGGTACGACGTTCAGCACGTTGCCGAGCACGGCGGCGTTGCCGACGTTGTTCAGCCCATATTGCGGATCGAACAGATAATAGCCCGCCGGCACATTGGGCGAGAGGGTGCGGGTGCGCGGATTGCCCGTGCCGTTGACGACGAAGCTGCCGGCGGGGTTCGGGTTGAACAGCGTGACCGGATTGCGGCTGCGGTTCTGATCGTGGACCTTGCGGTTGGTGATCGTACCCTTGGCATACACGGTCAACTCGTCGGTGACACGGTAGTCGAGCCGCCCGTCGAACGCATAGCGTTCGTCGGTCTGGGTGTTCATGAAGTTGCGGATCAGCGACGGCGTATAGTCGTTCCACTGATTCAGGCAGGTCTGTTGCTCCAGGATACGCTGGCTGCGCGCACCGGCGCTGGCGGACGTGGCAAGGTGAGGGAATATCTGGAAGCACTGCTCCTTGCTGGTCGCACCTGCAGCCAGCTCGATAAGCTTGCGTGGCGTCAGTGCGCCGCCGCCGGGCGCCGTGCTGTTGGCGAAGGCCACGTCCGCGGCGTCGGTGCCGACGGTGTCGGGATTGAAACTGAAGGTCTTTTCAGGCGAATTGTCGAAATCGTATTGACGGGCATAGCCACGATTATTGCTCGTGGTGGTCTCAAAGCCGTGGCTGTTGTTCTGCAGCTTCGAATAGTTGCCACTGACGATCACGCCCAGCCGATCACCGAAGAATCGGCCCGCCGCGACGCCGTTGAAATTCGGCGTCCAGTCCTTGCCCAGCGAATTCTGCCCGGCGCCCGCGCTCAGCGAGAAATAGGGCTTCTTGAAGTCGAGACCGCTACGCGTTTTGATGATGATGCCGCCGCCGATCGAACCTTCGGTCATGTCGGCCGTCGAGCCCTTGACCACGTCGACGCTCTTGACCAGCTCTGCGGGAAGCTCGCGCATGTCGGCGCCACGGCTGCTCTGGCCATCGATTGCGAGGCTGTTGGTTGCTTGAACACCGACGCCGTCGAGCTCGACACGCGTGAGCGCCGGACCGTTGCCGCGCACCGCTACGCCTTCGCCTTCACCGAACTCGTTTCGGTTCAGCGCGACGCCGGGAATACGTGAGATGGCTTCGTTGACGTTGCGATCGGGGAAGGAGCCGATGTCGTCGGCGACGATCGAGTCGGTAGCGGTCGCTGCGCGCTTCTTGCGATCAATCGCGGACTGCTGGCTCGCGCGGCTGCCGACGACGACGATCGCATCCTCGTCACCGATGGATTCGGTCTGCGGCGCGGCGGCGTCGGTCTCCGGGGCGGCCGGCGCCGTCTGCGCCATCGCCTCGCTGCCGCAGGCCAACAACAGGCCCAACACCGTCCAGGACGCAGTCGCGCCGATGCGCCGGCGCGCGTTGAATCGAATTGCCATTTCGTACCCTCTCCCTGTGTCCGACCCGGATTGTCTTTTTTTGTCCCCCTGGGGCCGGGGCTTATGCTTCGATGCGTTTCGAGCCCGAATCCATATGTCCCATCATATGGAATGATCGCTCACGTTCTAAGAGTACCATGCGTTCGCAGAGTTGCAACCCGTTCGTCGGACAAATGTGACAATGGCGCTGCGCCTGCAGCGATTCCGTCCCGCAGCGGCACTACGCCGAACATTTTTGCCGCATTTTCAAGTGCGTACTGGATCCCGCAATCGCAGTGAATTACGCAGACAAATCTCGGCTCTTCGCGAGGAAATGCCGCTCCAGCCAATCGATGACGGTCCCGATCCGGCCTCGCGAATAAGTAACGCCCTGATAGGTCGCCAGCGCGAGCCGAGCCCAGCCGATGTAAATGCCGGGCCTACCGAGCAGGCGCGCAAGGCGGAAGATGCGGTGGCTCCACTCGGCGATCTCGCGGCGGAGCCGATAGATCAGCCGCCGCCGGAGCGGCAGGCCGGCCTTGCCCGGCCGGACGCGCTTGCGCGGCTGCAGCCCCGCGCGCGGCTGCGCCAGTCGCCAGGCGAGGCCCTCACGCCTGTGGCGCAGTCCTGCTGCCTGAGTCTGCGCGACGAAATCCGCATCCACCGGCTCCAGCTGCAGCCGCCCCTGCCCCATTCCTTCGGCGACCAGCGCGGCGAGTGCGGGCGAGCGGGCGATCACGACATTGGTCCCGCGCCCGTCGGACGAATAGGGCTCTACCCAGGCGTCGCCGAACGCGATGTCCGCGGTCTCGGCGACCACGTCGTCGCACCAGCTGCACGCCGGGCTCTGGAAAAAGCCCGCACCCCAGTCGCCGTCGGCGAGGTGCCACCAGTCCTGCGCGCGCGTGCTTCCGTCGCGCAGCTCCAGATGCGCGCGATACCAATTGGCCGGGCGGCCGGGATCCTTGATCCGATAGTCGAGCGCCCGCACCGCCGCCGGATCGGCGCCGAGCTGCCAGGCGAAGCTCTCGACCATGCGCGCACTCTTCATATGGCCGCAGAAGAGGCCGAGCGTGAACGCGATCCGCTCGGCGAGCAGCGGGTCCTCGGCCCGGAGCAGGTTGATCGCCTTGATGAAGCAGGGGATGCCGACAACGGCATAGCGGCCGGGCGTGGCCCGGATCTCGGCGAGCACGCGCGAAAGCTCGACCGGATAATAGCGCGACTTGGCGCCGGCGCGGACCTCGTCGACCGTGCGCGCGATGCGATAGGCGAAGAAGCGCCCTTCCCGCTCCGGATCGGCGGGCGCGACATGCGCGACGCCGTCTACGAGCCCCTGCCGCAGCAGCTCGGCCGCGGCCCAGCTCACCAGCCCGCCCGAGCTCCCGCCCATGCGGAACGCGTCTTCGGCATGACCGACATAGGCGGCCTCGAAGCGGCCGATGCGCGAGTCGGCTGCAGGCGCATCGGGGAAGCGGGCCAAGGCGATCGCATCCTCGTCCGCCGACGCGGGCGAGAAAGGGCAGGTGCGGGCGAGTGCGGCGTCGGGGGCGCGTAGCCAGCGATCGGGACCGCGCGGCTTGAGCAGCCCGTGCGCATCCCAGTCCATCCGCCCGTCCGGCGCGGCATGCGCGCAGGCGCCGCAGCCGATGCACAGGCCCGAGTCCACGATCTGCCGGCGGCTCACCGGCGCGGCGGCGCGGTCAGGCGAGCGCATGGCGCAGATAGGCATCTGAATGCGCGCGAAGCTCGGCGATGCGCGCGGGAATCGCGGCATCGAGCGGCGTGGCGAGCAGGTCCGGGATGCGCGTCGGGCCCGTATCCTCCTCCACCAGGTGCCGCGCCGCGCCCAGTCCCTGCGTGAGATCGCGCAGCTTGTTCGAGCGATAAGCCGACCCGACGCAGGCGAAGGGTTTGGCGTTTGCCAACGCGAAGACGCATCCGTGGAAGAAGTTGGTCGCCACGGCGGCGGCGGCCGCGATCAGCCGCGCGAATTCTTCCGGCCCCGCCTCGATCCGGTGCTCGTCGGCCCAGTCGTTGCGGTAGCCGATGCTGAGCAGCCGCAGCCCCGCCTGGCTCGCCCGGCGCCGCACCGCCTCGGCGTACCAGCCGGGGAAGCTGTGCCCATAGACCGCGACATAGGGCGCTTCGGCTGCTTCGGGTTCTGCGCGGGGCGGGAACTGCAGCACCGGGTCGAGCACCAGCGCCGGCTCGCGGCCCGTGGCGTCGCGCACCAGCCGGCGCGAGTTCTCGTCGCGGACCGAGATCGCGTCGAAGCGATCGAGGCTCCTCGCCCAGTCGGGCCCCAGCCCGGCCGAGGCGTCGTGATTGCCGAAGCTCGCGGCATAGGAGACCAGCCGCGCGGCGGTGAGCCCTTGGCCGTAGAAGATCGGCTTGCCGCCGTACCAGGGGTGGCGGAGGTTCCACACCTCGTCGCTACCGACGACGACCGTCTCCTGCGGCCCCAGTTCCTCGGGCCGGTCGAGCGGGAAGGGGCGCGAGCGCGGCAGCCGATCGAAGGCGGCGAGGAACTTGCGCGCCTTGGCGCCGTAGCGCGGCAAATCCTCGCGCGCGGTGCGGCGCGGCAGCAGCGGCTGGAAGGCGCAGCGCCACTCGGCGCGCGTGACTTGCGGCGACTCGTGCTCGAGCAATTCGGTCTCGGCGCGATAGCCGCGCAGCCCCTCGGCCAGGCAGCGCGCCTGCCAATAGGAGCCGTAGTTGATGCAGCGGTGGAAGGTGAGGACGCCGATCCTGCGGGCCGGGAGGGTCATCGCGACATGTGCCTCGAACTCGGCGGCGCGGGGGCGTCGCGGGGACACACACCAATGCCCCCCGCTCCACGCGGTTCCTCTGCGGCCGCACGGTTCACCGAAAAGCTCTTGATACTTTATATCATCGCCGTTACCGCGTCGCCGCACTGCACACCGAAAGGTCCCGACCGTCCATGTTGCGTACCCTGTTGCTCGCGTCCGCCGCACTGATCGCCTTCCCCGCCCATGCCGAGGAAAAGCCCGCCCCCACGGCGAGCGATGCTCCGGCGGCCGACTCGCAGGACCATGACGAGCCCGAGCAGGAAATCGTCGTCACCGGCACGCGCGCCCGCGCAGCCGCGGACGTGCTCGGCGGCACCGCCGTGCTTACCAACGAAGAGCTCAGCCGTGAGCGCCGCACCACGATCGGCGAGACGCTCGCCGCCCAGCCGGGCGTGTCGGCGACGTCCTTCGGCCCCAATGCCTCACGCCCCGTGCTGCGCGGCTTCACCGGCGACCGCGCGCGGCTGCTGATCGACGGCATCGGCAGCATCGACGTGTCCAATACCTCGGCCGATCACGCCGCGATCATCAATCCGCTGACCGCCGACCGCATCGAAGTGCTGCGCGGCCCCTCCGCGCTGCTGTTCAGCCCTTCGTCGATCGGCGGCGTGGTCAATGTCATCGACAGCCGCATCCCGCGCAAAATGGCCGAGAGCCCGCTCCATTTCGACGGCATCGCCGGCTATGGCAGCGCCGCCGACGAGCGCACGATTTCCGGGTCGGCCGATGTGCCCGCCGCGGGCAAGATCGTGCTCCACGCCGACGGGAGCTACATGAAGTCTGGTGACCTGCGCTCGGGCGGCCATGTCCTCGCCCCCGCGCTCCGCGCCCAGGCGGCGGCCAGCGCCGATCCAGCGATCCGCGAACTCGCCGACCTGGAGGGCGAAATCCCCAACACCGCCGCGCGCACCTGGGACGTGGCCGGTGGCGCCGCGATCGTCGACGAGCGCGGCAATCTGGGCTTTTCGGTGTCGCACTACGACAGCCTCTACGGCGTTCCGGTGCGCTATTCGCTCGATCCCTCCGTCGAGGCCGAGCAGGTGCGCCTCCACGCCCAGCAGACCCGCTTCGACGCGCGCGGCGAAATCACCACCGAGACCGCGGGCATCCACCAGATCCGCATGCGCCTCGCCGCCGCCGACTATAAGCACAGCGAGATTTCGGACACCGGCGAAATCGGCACGACCTTCTACAGCCAGGGCTTCGAAGGGCGGCTCGAGCTGGTGCAGGAGACGCACGGCCGCTGGGAAGGCGTGAGCGGCGGTCAATTCTCGACGCGGACCACGCGCATCGTCGGCGACGAGAAGTTCCTGCCGCGCAACGAGAGCAACCAGTACGGGCTGTTCACGCTCCAGTCGCTCGACTTCGGCGCGCTGAAGGCCGAAGGCGCCCTGCGCTACGAGCACAACGACCTTCGGGCGCAGGCGGATGCCGACATCGGCAATCCGCTGCTTGACCGCAGTTTCGACAGCTTCTCGGCATCGCTGGGCGCCAGCTATGCGCTGGGCAGCGGATTGCGTTTCGGGCTCAACCTGTCGCGCAGCGAGCGCGCGCCCACGGCGGAGGAGCTTTTCGCGAACGGCCCGCACGCCGGCACCCAGGCGTTCGAGATCGGCAATCCCGACTTCACCACCGAAAAGGCCTGGGGCGCGGAGGCCACGCTCAAGGGTTCGGGCGACGGCTGGAACCTCTCGGCGGCCGCCTATTACAGCTGGTTCAAGGACTATATCTTCGACGCGCCCACCGGCGCAGTCGAGGACGATCTTCCGGTGTTCCAGTACAACCAGGCCGACGCGCGTTACTATGGTTTCGAAGTCGAAGGCTCAGCGCGGCTCGGCACCGTCGGCGGCTTCACGCTCAACGCCGATGCGCTCGCCGATTACGTCCGTGCCGAAGTGGTGGATCAGGGCCCCGTTCCCCGCATTCCGCCGCTGCGCATGATGGGCGGGATCGAGGCGCAGTCCGATGCGCTCGACGCTCGCGTCGAAGTCGAGCACAGCTTCGCGCAGGAGCGGATCGCCGCCTTCGAGACCCCGACCGCGGGCTTCACTCTGGTCAACGCCTCGCTCGCCTGGAAGCCGTTCGGCGCGAGTTCGAACACCAGCCTGACGCTCTCGGCGAACAACATCTTCGACGTCGAGGCGCGCCGCCACGCCAGCGTGCTCAAGGACTATGCCCCGCTCGCCGGCCGCGACCTGCGCGCGACGCTGCGCGTGCAACTCTGACGCCGCTGCACCATTAGGAGCGGATGGAGAGTCCACCCGATCCGGTCGCGACGCTGAAGCCCGAGGCGGCGGCGTCGCGACGCGTCCCCTGGCCGATCGTCGGGCTCGCCGCCGTCGCGCTGCTGCTCCTGGGCCTGGTCTGGTTCGGCCATGAGATCATGGAGGGCGACACCGCGGCTATCGACCGGGCGATAATGCAGGCGATGCGCGTGCCCGGCCATCCCGGGCAACCGGTCGGACCAGCCTGGCTGCCTTCGGCGGTGCGCGACGTGACCGCGCTCGGGAGCACGACGGTGCTGACGATGGTGGTGCTGGTCACCGCCTGCTTCCTCGCGCTGCGCCGCCGCTTCCGCTCGGCGTTGCTCGTCCTCGCCGCCACCAGCCTCGGCGCGCTAGCCGTCACGCTGGTCAAGGCGCTGATCGCCCGCTCGCGACCCGACCTGGTCGAGCGGCTGATGCAGGAAGCCTCGCACAGCTTCCCGAGCGGCCACGCCGCCAACAGCGCGATCGTCTATCTGACGCTGGCGACTCTGCTCTTCCCCGTCCTCCGCGGCTGGCGGATGCGCGGCTTCGTGCTCGGCGTCGCCATTCTGCTCGTCGGACTGATCGGGGTCAGCCGCGTCTATCTCGGGGTCCACTGGCCCAGCGACGTGCTCGCCGGCTGGGCCTTCGGAAGCTGCTGGGCGCTGCTCTGGTGGGGAATCGAGCTCAAGCTGTTCGGCAAGTCCTGAGCCCCCCGAGGACTCAGCCCTGCCGCTCGGCCAGCGTTCGCTCCCACGCCAGCGCATCCTTGACGATCCCTTCCAGATCGTCGTGCTTCGGGCGCCACGGCAGCGTCGCCAGGATGCGGCTGTTGTCGGCGACCAGCGCATCGGGATCGCCGGCGCGACGCCCCTCCAGCCGGCGCTCGATCTTGCGGTTGGTCACGCGATCGACTGCGTCGAGCACCTGGAGCACCGAGAAGCCGCGGCCATAGCCGCAGTTCATCGTATGGCTCTCCTCGGGCCGTGCGATCAGCAGGTCGAGCGCGTCGACATGCGCCGCCGCCAGATCGGTGACATGGATATAGTCGCGCACGCCGGTGCCGTCTTCGGTCGCGAAGTCGGTGCCGAACACCGAGACCGCGGCACGCTTGCCCGTCGCCGCCTCGGCCGCGATCTTGATCAGATGCGTCGCGCCTGCGGTCGACTGGCCCGAGCGGCCCTGCGGATCGGCGCCGGCGACGTTGAAATAGCGCAGCGCGCAATAGTTGATCGGGTGCGCCGCGGCGACGTCGCGCAGCATGAACTCGGTCATCAGCTTGGACATGCCATAGGGATTGATCGGCGACTTGGGGCTGTCCTCGGCGACCGGCACCTTCTCCGGGATGCCATAGGTCGCGGCCGTGGAGGAGAAGATGAAATGCTTCACGCCCTCGGCGACCGCGCTCTCGATCAGCGATCGGCTCGCGACGGTGTTGTTGCGATAATATTTGAGCGGGTCGCTCACCGACTCCGGCACCACCACCGATCCGGCGAAGTGCATCACCGCGATCACGCCCTCGTCGCGCATCGCCTGGCGGACGGTCGCCTCGTCCTCGATGTTGGCCACGACCAGCCGGGCGCGCTTGTCCACGGCCCAGTCGAAGCCGGTGACCAGATTGTCGACCACCACAACTTTCCAGCCCGCATCGAGCAGCGCGAGCACCGCATGGCTGCCGATATAGCCCGCCCCGCCCGTCACCAGCACCGTACCGTCGCGCATTCCCGTCTCCCTTTTCGCAGGCGCAGCACTAACCGCCCGGTTTGCAGAGCGCCATGCCGTCCTTATCTTGTGGCGACGAAGTGAGGAGATTTTGATGACGACCGAAACCGCGACCCTGGCAGGCGGCTGCTTCTGGTGCACCGAAGCGGTGTTCAACGACGTGATCGGCGTCACCAAGGTCGAGAGCGGCTATATCGGCGGCACCAAGGCCAACCCGACCTACAAGGAAGTCTGCAGCGGCGACACCGGCCACGCCGAGGCGATCCGAGTCAGCTTCGACACCGACCAGATCAGCTATGGCGAGCTGCTCGACATCTTCCTGGCGACGCACGATCCGACCCAGCTCAACCGCCAGGGCAACGACATCGGCACCCAGTACCGTTCGGCGATCTTCCCGCACACGCCGGAGCAGGAAGCCGAAGCGCGCGCGGCGATCGCGCGTGCCCAGCCGGACTGGCCCGCGCCGATCGTCACCACCATCGAGCCGCTAGGCGAGTGGTGGCCCGCCGAGGACTATCACCAGGAATATTGGCAGGGCGAAGGCCAGCGGAATCCCTATTGCCTGGCGGTGATCCCGCCCAAGCTGCGCAAGCTCCGCAAGAGCTTCGCCAATCGCACCCGCGAAGGCGCGGCCGCGCAGTAAGCGCGACCGCCAGACCCTACTCCACAGCCGACGGAAGCGGCTCGCCCTCGACGGGCGGGCGCTTCGCGGCTTCGGCGCCCAGCGCCTTGTAGACCAGACCGCCGAGCACGCCGCCGACGATCGGCGCCACCCAGAAGAGCCAGAGCTGCTGGAGCGCGATCCCGCCCTCGATCAGCGCCGGCCCGGTGCTGCGCGCCGGATTCACCGACGTATTGGTCACCGGAATACTGATCAGGTGGATGAGCGTCAGCGCCAGCCCGATCGCGATCGGCGCGAAGCCGGCGGGGGCGCGGCTGTCCGTCGATCCCATGATGACGAGCAGGAAGCCGAGCGTCAGCACCACTTCGATCACCAGCCCTGAGCTCAGCGCATAGCCGCCCGGCGAATGTTCGCCGAAGCCGTTAGAGGCGAGGCCGCCGGCATAGCCCTCGGCGCCGCTCGCGATGTAGCGCAGCACCAGCGCCGCGACGATCGCGCCGAGCACCTGCGCGGTCACATAAAGCGGGATGTCCCGGGCCGGAAAGCGTCCGCCCGCCCAGAGCCCGAAGGTCACCGCGGGGTTGAGGTGGCAGCCCGAGATATGGCCGATCGAATAGGCCATGGTGAGGACGGTGAGGCCGAAGGCGAGCGAGACGCCGAGCAGGCCGATCCCGACATCCGGGAAAGCCGCTGCGAGCACGGCGCTTCCGCATCCGCCGAACACCAGCCAGAAGGTCCCGATGAACTCCGCAAGTCCACGCTGCACGTTGGTCATGCCACCTCTCCTGCGATTGTTTCTCCAAGGCACGCGATTACCTGCGCGCATCCTAGCGCACCGGCAGGGAGGCGACAGGGTAAATAGCTGTTACGTGCGCGGGTGCGCGGCGCGGCGGAGCCGGTCGTTGATCGCCAGGCCGATGCCGGCCTGCGGGATCGGTGCGATGGCGATGGCGCCCGCGGGCGATGCATCGGCGCGGTGGAGCGCGTCGAAGAGATTGGCTGCAGCCTCGGTGAGATCGCCCGCGGGCGAGAGCGTGTCGTCCCCCGCAACCGCGCCGAAGCCGATCAGCCATTCGCCTTCGCGGCGCTCGGTCGCGCCCAGCCGCAGCGGCTTGGCCGGCGCGTAGTGGCTTTCGAGCTGGCCCGGCGACGTCATTGCTTCGGTCGGCGAAGGCCGAGGCCCGGCCGCCGACCGGATCGGCGCGGTACCGGGAAACAGGTCGGCCTGGCTCAGCGGACCGGGGCGGAGGATGATCCGGCCCTGGACGATCGTCGACTCGATCCCCGCAGGCGTTGCGCCGTCGTCGATCACCAGCGGAATGCGCCCGGCGAGGCTCTTGGCAACGTGCTCGGCGCGCGTTGGCGAGATCGATCCGCTGGCGTTGGCCGAGGGTGCCGCGAGCGGCAGCCCCGATGCGTCGAGCAGCGCCTGCATCGCGCGGTGGTCGGGCACCCGAAGCGCGATCGTGTCGAGCCCCGCAGTGACCAGCGACGAAATCCCCGCCTCGGGCCGCACCGGCAGCACCAGAGTCAGCGGCCCCGGCCAGAAGCGCCGGGCGAGCGCGCGCGCGTCCTCGTCGAACACCGCGACCAGCTCGGCCGCCTCCAGGTCCGGCACATGGACGATCAGGGGATTGAAGCTCGGCCGCCCCTTGGCTGCATAGATGCCCGCCACGGCCTGCGAATCGGTTGCGTCGGCGGCCAGGCCATAGACCGTCTCGGTGGGCACCGCGACGCACCCGCCGGCGCGAATCACCGCCGCTGCTTCCGCGATCGCGGCCTCGCCGTAGGGTAAGATGCGCGGATTTGTCGGGCTCACCTGGCGGGCGCTATACGGCGCAAAACCAGACGACAAGAGAGAGTCCATGTTTACCCCCGCCACCGCCGAGCAGCGCTTCGTCCTCGATCACCTCGTCCGCCTCGGCGAGATCGCACCCGACGCCGCGGAAATGGCCGAAGCCGTGCTCGAGGGGGCAGGCCAGTTCGCGGCGGGCGAATGGGCGCCGCTCGAGCGGCTGGGCGATACGGACGGCCCCAAATGGACCGAGGACGGCGTGAAGATGCCCGCCGGCTTCGCCGAGGCCTATCGCGCCTATGTCGAGGGCGGCTGGGGCACGATCGGCTCGCCGGCCGAATTCGGCGGACAGGGGCTGCCGGTCAGCCTGTCGGCCGCAGTGCTCGAGACGCTGGGCAGCGCGAACATGGGCTTCGCGCTGGCACCGATCCTCACCGTCGGCGCGATCGAGGCACTGACGCACCACGGCACCCCCGAGCAGCAGGCGCTCTACCTTCCCAAGCTCGCGACCGGCGAATGGACCGGCACGATGAACCTCACCGAGCCGCAGGCCGGCAGCGACGTCGGCGCGCTCAAGACCCGCGCCGAGCCGGTCGGTGACGGCAAGTGGAAGATCAAGGGCACCAAGATCTTCATTTCGTTCGGCGACCACGACATGGCCGACAACATCGTCCATCTCGTCCTCGCCCGCACGCCCGATGCGCCGGCGGGCACCAAGGGCATCTCGCTCTTCCTCGTCCCCAAATACCGGCTGAATACCGACGGCACGCCCGGCACCTTCAACGACGTGCGGGTGGTGTCGATCGAGCACAAGATGGGCCTCCACGCCTCGCCCACCTGCGTGCTGAGCTTCGGCGATCACGACGATTGCATCGGCGAGCTGGTCGGCCCCGAAATGGGCGGCATCCGCGCGATGTTCACGATGATGAACAACGCGCGGCTCAACGTCGGCCTGCAGGGCGTGCAGGTCGCCGAGCGCGCTACCCAGCGCGCGGTCGCCTATGCCCGCGAGCGCATCCAGTCGCCCCGCGCGGGCTCGGCCAGCCGCGAAAGCGTCGCGATCGTCGAGCATCCCGACGTGCGCCGCATGCTGCTGCGCATGAAGGCGCAGACGCAGGCCGCGCGCGCGCTGGTCTATTACGCCTTCGGCCAGCTCGACCGCGCCCGCGCCGGCGATGCCGCAGCGGAGAAGCGCGTCGAGCTGCTCACTCCGCTCGCCAAGGCGCATGGCACCGACCTCGGCAACGAAGTCGCATCGCTCGGCATCCAGGTCCATGGCGGCATGGGCTATATCGAGGAGACCGGCGCCGCCCAGCATTTCCGCGACGCGCGGATCACGCCGATCTACGAAGGCACCAACGGCATCCAGGCCGCCGATCTCGTCGGGCGCAAGCTGAGCATGGACAATGGCGCCACGCTGATCGCGCTGCTGGCGGAGATGCGGGGCGATGCCGAGAACGCCGAGCTGCTCCAGCTCATCGAGGCCTGCGAGGAAGTCGCGCGCAACCTGCTGGTATCGGAGACCGACGACCGGCTCGCCGCGAGCTATCCGTTCCTCACCATGCTCTCGGTCGCAGTCTGCGGCTGGCTGATGGAGGAACAGGGCCGCGTCGCCGCGCGCAGCGAGGGCGACCCCAGGTTCCTGGGCATGAAAGCGGCGGCGGCGCGCTTCTATGTCGAGCAGATCGTCCCCGAAGCACTGGGGCTGCGAGCCGCGGCGATGGCCAGGGCGGACGTGCTCTATGCGATCGACGCCGAAGATTTCGCGGTCTGAGGTCTCAGATCGCGCTGCCCCCGTCCGCCTCGAACAGCGTTAGGTCGCGCTCGCCGATCCCCAGCGCGGGCCAGGCGGCGCGCCAGGCCTGGATGTGCACGGAGGCGGCATGCGCCGCCAGCGCCTCGCGCGTCGTCCAATGTTCGACGACATGGATCAGCCCGGGCTCGAGCACGTCCTCACCATAGCTGTAATGGAGGCAACCCGGCTCGGCGCGGCTGGCGGCGATCATCGCGGCCATCGCCGGGCGGGCGTCTGCGAGCCTGTCGGCAGGCACGCGGAAGGTGCCGGTGATCACGAGCATGGCCGCGGCTTCAGGCGAGCTCGCGGTCCAGCAGCTCCTGCACGTCGAGCCCGAGCAGCGCGATATGCTCGCGCACGCGCGGCCAATAGCCGGTCAGGAAACGCTCGCGCTCGGCCAGCCGCAGCCGCTCGACCGCGCCCGGCAGCACGAACATGCCCACGCCGCGCCGGACCTCGACATAGTCGTCGTCCTGGAAGCTCTGATAGGCCTTGGCGACGGTCAGCGGGTTGGCGCCATGCTCGGCCGCGAGCGCGCGGACCGAGGGGAGCTGGTCCCCTGCCTTGTACTCGCCCCGCAGGATCGCCGCAGCGATGCTGGCGCGGAGCTTCAGATAGACCGGACTGTCTTCGTGCTCGAGCGCTGTCATGCTGGTTTAATACACCAATCAGCCGGCGGGTCCAGCATCAAGAGTCCATTCGTGCACGATTTCGGACAGTTCGCCGCGCGGGCGCTCCTCGAGCGGACGCGACGGCGTGCCGATGAAGACGAACCCCGCGATCCGCTGCGGCGCGGCGCCGAACAAGTCGCGCACGGCGTCCGAATAGGCCGCCCAGCCGGTGAGCCAGCCGCCCGCGAACCCCATCGCATGCGCGGCATGGAGCAGGTTCATGCACGCCGCCCCGGCCGAGAGCTGCTGCTCCCACAGCGGGATCTTGTGCTCTTCGTGCGGCGCCGAGAGCACCACCACCAGCGCGGGCGCCTGCGTGACGAACTGCACCGTCGCCTCGGCGTCGCGCTCGGTCGCGTCCGGCTTCCCGGCGCGCTGGATCGCCACCAGCTTCTCGGCGAGCGCCGGGCGCAGCGCCTCGGGCACGATCACGAAGCGCCACGGCGCGAGCTTGCCGTGATCGGGCGTGCGCGCGGCGATCGTCGCCATCTCGCGCAGCTGCTCCGGGCTCGGCCCCGGCGCCGCCAGATCTCGCGGCTTGCCCGAGCGGCGGGTCTTGAGGAGCGTGAGCGGCGTCGAACGGTCGTTGAAGGTCATTTTCCAGCCCTATCAATTGGTAACATGCGCAACAACCGGGCTTCACAGCGCCCGATTCGCCGCTAGTCTGCCTCGCTTTGGCCCCTTGCAGGGCCCGACAAGAATTCGAAAGGTGCATGGGTCGCATGGCCACCACAGCAGCCGGCGGGCAGCTCCCCGCCCCCGTCAAGACGTTCCTGGGCCATCCCCGCGGCCTCTATATGCTGTTCTTCGCCGAGATGTGGGAGCGCTTCTCCTACTACGGCATGCGGGCGATCCTGATCTTCTACCTCACCAAGCACTTTCTGTTCGCCAAGGACCCCGCCTACGCCGTCTACGGCGCCTATACTTCGATGGTCTACATCACCCCGGTGATCGGCGGCTATCTGGCCGACAAATATCTGGGCGCACGCAAGGCGGTGCTGGCCGGCGGCATATTGATCTCGATCGGCCATCTGCTGATCGCGCTCGTCGAGGGACCGCAGGGCGAGCAGGGATTCTACCTCAACGGCTTCTACGCCGGCCTGGCGTTCATCATCGTCGGAACGGGCTTCCTCAAGGCGAATATCTCGGTGCTCGTCGGCCAGCTCTACCCCCGGGACGACGTGCGGCGCGATGGTGCCTTCTCGATCTTCTACATGGGGATCAACCTGGGGGCGCTGATCGGGCCGATCATCGTCGGCTATCTCGGCGAGCGCGTCGGCTGGTCGTGGGGCTTCGGCGCCGCGGGCGTCGGCATGCTGCTCGGTCTCGTCGTCTTCGTGCTGTTCCGCAGCGAGCTCCACGGCTCGGGCGATCCGATCGACCCGGTGCTGCTGCGCGCGCGCTCCGCGATCGGCGTTTCGCGCGAATGGGCGATCTATCTGGGCGCGCTCGCCGGCGTGGCGCTCTGCTGGTGGCTGATCCGTGACGAAGGCCTGGTCGGCACGCTGCTGCTCGCCTGCTTCGGCATCACCTTCCTCTACATCTTCTACCGCTCGCTGTTCACCCTGCCCAAGGTAGAGCGCAACCGCGTCTTCGCCGCCCTCTACCTGATCCTGCTCTGCCCGCTCTTCTGGGCGCTGTTCGAGCAGACCGGCTCGTCGCTCAACATCTTCACCGACGAGCGCGTCGACCGTCACCTGTTCGGCTGGGAAATGCCCGCGAGCTGGTTCCAGTCGGTCAACAGCTTCTGGATCATCACGCTGGCGCCGCTGTTCGGCGCGCTCTGGGTCTGGCTCGGCAAGCGCGGGCTCGAGCCCAGCGCCCCGCTCAAGTTCGCGCTCGGCCTGATCCAGGTCGGCCTCGGCTTCGTCGTGCTCGTCTGGGGCGCGGGCCGCGGCGACGCGATGACTCCGATGAGCTTCATCAT
Organism: Sphingomonas sp.; assembly: GCF_017744835.1. Classification (GTDB taxonomy): domain Bacteria; phylum Pseudomonadota; class Alphaproteobacteria; order Sphingomonadales; family Sphingomonadaceae; genus Sphingomonas. The sequence continues at coordinate 6,138 of NZ_JAGIAM010000006.1, read as the reverse complement.
CCTCCTCTACCTCCTCCACTCGACCGCGGAGCTGTGCTTTTCGCCGGTGGGGCTTTCGAGCATGACGCGCCTGTCGGTCCGCTCGATGGTCGGGCTGATGATGGGCACCTGGTTCCTGGGCACCGCCGCGGGCAATTTCCTCGCCGCGCAGATCGCCAAGATGACCGAGGGCGCCAACCCCGATCAAGTGCTCGTCGTCTATAGCTGGATCGGCTGGGGCACGATCCTGATCGGCGTTGTCGCCATCCCCGTCAGCTGGCTGATCACCCGGCTGATGCACCTCGACACGATCGGCCAGGACGAGATGGGCCATGCGCTCGCCGGCGAGAAGCAGCTCGCCGAGCCCGCCGCGCCGGGCACGCGGACCCAAGGCGAGCAAGTCTGAACCGGTCAGGAAGAGGCTGAAAACGAAAAGGGGGAGCGTCGCCGCTCCCCCTTTTTCTTCATGCATCGAAGCTGCGTGCGTAGCGCGGCTCAGCGCGCGGCGCGACGATGCTCGATGTAGAGCGCGATCAGCGACAACATCTCGAAACCCCTGTGATGATGATCTTTGCTGCGGTGCAGCATGAACGTCATTTGGCCGGGGCTTGCCTTTCCTGCAACTGCAATGGTTTGCAGAATTGGTTGCAGAACGTGCAACCGCATGGCCCGCAAAACCGCCAATTCCCTCTTGGTGGGAGCCCCCGGGCACCACGCCTGCAGCGGCCATCGGGCCGCCGACTTCGCGGAAGGATCGCGCGCGGCGCCCCGCAACCCTTCCCCCCGCCCGAGTCCCGCGCTAAGGCGCACCCGAATCTTGGCATTCGCACATCTCCCAGCGCGCCCGCGCGGCCACTGCCGCCTCCCCGAGCGCCCGGGACCGGACAGACAGGGAAGGAACCCGCGCCCATGACCGCCATTGGCAACGACACGCTCGGCACCCGCGACACGCTGGATGTCGGCGGCAAGACCTACAGCTATTATTCGCTGCCCAAGGCCGCCGCGAAGCTCGGCGACGTCAGCCGGCTGCCCTTCTCGATGAAGGTGCTGCTCGAGAACATGCTGCGCTTCGACGACGGCGTGACCGTCACCAAGGACGACGCGCAGGCGATCGTCGACTGGCAGAAGGACGCGCGCTCGAACCGCGAGATCCAGTATCGCCCGGCGCGCGTGCTGATGCAGGACTTCACCGGCGTTCCCTGCGTGGTCGACCTCGCGGCGATGCGCGACGCGATCACCAAGCTCGGCGGCGACGCCGCCAAGATCAATCCGCAGGTTCCCGTCCACCTCGTCATCGACCACTCGGTGATGGTCGACGAGTTCGGCAATCCCAAGGCGTTCGAGGCGAACGTCGAGCTCGAATATGAGCGCAATCTCGAGCGCTACGAGTTCCTCAAATGGGGCTCGAAGGCGCTTGACAATTTCTCGGTGGTTCCGCCGGGCACCGGCATCTGCCACCAGGTGAACCTCGAATATATCGCGCGCTCGGTCTGGTCGTCCGAGGCCGCCGACGGCAGCACGATCGCCTATCCGGACACGCTCGTCGGCACCGACAGCCACACGACGATGGTCAACGGCCTCGGCGTTCTCGGCTGGGGCGTGGGCGGCATCGAGGCGGAGGCCGCGATGCTGGGCCAGCCCGTTTCGATGCTCATCCCCGAGGTGGTCGGCTTCAAGCTGACCGGCGCGCTGCAGGAAGGCATCACCGCCACCGACCTGGTGCTCACCGTCACCCAGATGCTGCGCGCTAAGGGCGTGGTCGGCCGCTTCGTCGAATTCTACGGCCCCGGCCTCCACTCGATGACGCTCGCGGATCGTGCGACGATCGCCAACATGGCGCCCGAATATGGCGCGACCTGCGGCTTCTTCCCGATCGACGACAAGACGCTCGATTACATGCGCCTCACGGGCCGCCCCGAGGAGACCGTCGCGCTGGTCGAGGCCTATGCCAAGGCGCAGGGCATGTGGCATTCGGTCGACAGCGTCGATCCGATCTTCACCGACACGCTCGAGCTCGACATGGCGACGGTCAAGCCGAGCCTCGCCGGCCCCAAGCGCCCGCAGGACCGCGTCGGCCTCGACGCCGTGGACGAAGTGTTCAACGGCGACCTCACCAAGGTCTACAAGAAGGAGCGCCCGGCGCGCGTCGCAGTCGAGGGCAAGGACCACGACATCGGCGACGGCGACGTGGTGATCGCCGCGATCACCAGCTGCACCAACACCTCCAACCCCTCGGTGCTGATCGCCGCGGGCCTGGTCGCCCGCAAGGCGCGCGCGCTCGGCCTGACGCGCAAGCCCTGGGTCAAGACCTCGCTCGCCCCCGGCAGCCAGGTGGTCACCGACTATCTCAACAAGGCCGGCCTCACCGAGGATCTCGACGCGATCGGCTTCAACCTCGTCGGTTACGGCTGCACCACCTGCATCGGCAACTCGGGCCCGCTCGCCGAGCCGATCAGCCAGGCGATCAACGCCAACGACATCGTCGCGGCGTCGGTCCTCTCGGGCAACCGCAACTTCGAAGGCCGCGTCTCGCCCGACGTGCGCGCCAACTTCCTCGCCTCGCCGCCGCTCGTCGTCGCCTATGCGCTCAAGGGCACGGTGACCGAGGACATGTACGAGACGCCGCTCGGCGAGGGCACCAACGGCCCGGTCTTCCTCAAGGACATCTGGCCCTCGAACGAAGAGATCCAGGGCCTGATCGCCGCCAACATCGACGACGACATGTTCCGCTCGCGCTACGGCAACGTCTATCTGGGCGACCGCCACTGGCAGGGCATCACCGTCACGGGTTCGGATACCTACAGCTGGCCGACCAGCTCGACCTACATCCACAACCCGCCCTATTTCGAGGGCATGACGATGACTCCCGCCCCCGTGCAGGACATCATCGAGGCCAAGCCGCTCGCGATCCTGGGCGATTCGATCACCACCGACCACATCTCACCGGCAGGCTCGATCAAGGCGGACAGCCCCGCCGGCTCGTTCCTCCAGGCGCACCAGGTGGCGAAGAAGGACTTCAACAGCTACGGCGCGCGCCGCGGCAACGACGAAGTCATGGTCCGCGGCACCTTCGCCAACATCCGCATCAAGAACGAGATGGTGCCGGGCATCGAAGGCGGCATGACCAAATATGGCGATCAGGTGATGCCGATCTACGACGCCGCGATGCGTCACAAGGCCGACGGCACGCCGCTCGTCATCGTCGCGGGCAAGGAATATGGCACCGGTTCGTCGCGCGACTGGGCCGCCAAGGGCACCAACCTGCTCGGCGTTCGCGCCGTGATCACCGAGAGCTTCGAGCGCATCCACCGCTCGAACCTCGTCGGCATGGGCGTGCTCCCGCTCCAGTTCGCCGAGGGCGTGACGCGCGAGACGCTCAAGCTCGACGGCAGCGAGACCTTCACCATCACCGGCGTCGCGGGCCTGCGCCCGCGCCAGGACGTGGAAGTGAAGCTCACCCGCGCCGACGGCAGCAGCGAGACTTTCCTGACCCGCTGCCGCATCGATACGGTCAACGAGCTCGAATATTTCCTCAACGGCGGCATCCTGCAGTACGTGCTGCGCAACCTCGCCGCCTGAGGGCGCGAACCAGGGAACAAGGGAAAGGGAGGGGCGATCCCCTCCCTTTTTCATTTGAGGGAGAATCCGCGATGAGCGGCGAAGACTATGTCTATGACGAAGCGACCGGCGAATGGGTGCCTGCGGACCAGGCCGGCGCGGCTTCTGCCGGCGATCAGGTCGAGGTGCGCGATTCGGTCGGCAATCTGCTCGCCGACGGCGACAGCGTGACGCTGATCAAGGACCTGAAGGTCAAGGGCGCCAACCAGACGCTCAAGCGCGGCACGGTGATCAAGTCGATCCGCCTCACCGGCGACGATCAGGAGATCGACTGCCGGTTCGAGGGCATCAAGGGTCTCGTGCTGCGCGCGGAGTTCGTGAAGAAGCGCTGAGGCGGCTCAGCCGAGCGCGCGCCCGGCGACCGCGTCGAGCTTGGCGATCAGCGCCGGGTCGCGGGCTGCCGGCGCGGTGATCAGCGCAGTGTCGAGGCAGGTGTCGATCGGCGAGGCCGGGCGCTCCTCGGGCAGGTTCAGCAGCAGGTGCATCACCAGCGCGCGTGCCTTGGCGGCATTGGCGGAGAGCTGGGCGATCACCTGCGCGACGTCGACGGCCTCCTCGCCCTCGCGCCAGCAGTCGTAGTCGGTGACCATGCCAACCAGCGCATAGGGAAGCTCGGCCTCGCGCGCGAGCTTGGCCTCGGGCATGGCGGTCATGCCGATCACCTGGCAGCCCCAGCTGCGGTAGAGGTGGCTTTCGGCCCGCGTCGAGAATTGCGGCCCCTCCATCGCCAGATAGGTGCCCCCGACATGCGTCTCGGCGCCCGCCGCGCGCGATGCCTCGGCGGCAAGCGCCGAGAGCCGCGGGCAGACCGGATCGGCCATCGAGACATGTGCCACCATGCCGCTCCCGAAGAAGCTCGACGGCCGGCCCTTGGTGCGATCGATGAACTGGTCGACGATCGTGAAGCTGCCCGGCGCGCGCTCCTCGGCCAGGCTGCCGACCGAGGAGATGGCGAGCACGTCGGTGACGCCCAGGCGCCTGAGTACGTCGATATTGGCGCGCGCGTTGAGCTCGGAGGGGCTGATCCGGTGGCCGCGGCCGTGGCGGGGTAGGAACACCACCCGGGCATGGCCGACGCGGCCCACGAAACAATCGTCCGAGGGCGCACCCCAAGGGCTGTCGGTGCGGACCCAATGTCCGTCCTCCACGCCGCCGACGTCGTACAGCCCCGATCCGCCGATGATTCCGATCGTCCAGCCTGTCATGATGTCCCCCTGGTGCTCGGTCGCTGCCATGCGGCGATCCATGGCGCGGCGTCAATCGGGAGCCGCGCGGCCTTGGCGGAGGTTGTGGAAGCGATGCTGGTCTTTCTCGACTTCGAAGCCTCGTCGCTGTCCAAGCGGAGCTATCCGGTCGAGGTCGCCTGGGTGTTCGAGGACGGTCGCGAGGAAGCGCATCTGATCCGCCCCGCGCCCGCCTGGACCGACTGGGATCCGGTGGCGGAGGCGATCCACGGGATCGATCGCGCAACGCTCGAGCGCGACGGCACGCCGCATGGGGTCGTGGCGGAGCGGATGGTCGCCGAGCTGAGCGGGCACGATCTGCGCGCGAGCGCGCCGTCGTGGGACGGCAAATGGCTCAGCGCGCTGCTCCGCGCAGCCGGCTTGCCGCGGCGCAGCTTGCGGCTCGCCGACAGCGACGACGCCTTGCTCGACGCCGCGCGGGACGGGCTCCGTGACACGGTGCCCGCGGCCGAGCTCGAGGCAGCCGCCGCCGCATTGGTCGCACGGGTCGAGGCGCGGCTTTCCGGCCCGCCGGCGCACCGTGCACTCGCCGACGCGCGGGCCGAGCATGCACTCTGGCTGGCCGTGCGCGAGGCGGCGGAGGCGCCCCGAACATAACCCGCGCTCCGGCAGGGTTTTCCCGCATTGCTTCGGGGTCGATTGAGCGGGAGGATCGGCACGCTTCGAAGGAGCATGCACATGGCGACTCAACCGGACGCATCCATATTCCTGCCGAAAAAGCTTCTCGGCATGCTGCTGATACTGGTCGGCCTGGTGGTAGGGGCGATCGGCGTCGTGCAGCAATCAGGCCGGCTTACCGTGGGCGGCATCATCCTGCTCGCCGCCGGGGCGCTGCTTCTAGCACTCAAAATCGTTCGCCGAAACCAACCCGACCCGCGATAGAATCGTCAGAAACGGGAAAGCCGCGTTAGGCGGGGGCGGGACAAGGGGCGGCCCCGCGCTCCGGCGCGCGCGGCCGGATGCGTAGCGCTTTTCAGGCAGTGCTGCTGGCTGGGAAGGTGGCGAGATCGCGATCGGGCGAGCTCGGCCCCAAACGAAAACGCCGCCTCGAAGGGCGGCGTTGTTTCATGGCGTTGGTTGCGGGGACAGGATTTGAACCTGTGACCTTCAGGTTATGAGCCTGACGAGCTACCGGACTGCTCCACCCCGCGCCAATGCGGATCCCCTGACGGGGATGTTCGTGAATGGGTTTTGGTCCAACGTGCGAGCTAACGCAGGCTGCAATGCCTGGCGGCGACCTACTCTTCCATCGCTTAGGCGATAGTACCATCGGCGCTGTCTGGTTTCACGTCCGAGT
>NZ_JAGIAM010000005.1 GCF_017744835.1 Sphingomonas sp. | reverse complement strand
GTCGACACGCCCGGCCACGCCGACTTCGGCGGCGAAGTGGAGCGCATCCTCTCGATGGTCGACGGCGTGATCCTGCTCGTCGATTCGTCCGAAGGCGCGATGCCGCAGACCAAGTTCGTGACCGGCAAGGCGCTCAAGCTCGGCCTGCGTCCGATCGTGGTCGTCAACAAGATCGACCGCTCGGACTCGCGCGTTCAGGAAGTGCTCGACGAGGTCTTCGACCTGTTCGTGACGCTCGACGCAACCGACGAGCAGCTCGACTTCCCGGTTCTCTATGCCTCGGGCCGCAACGGCTATGCCTCGGACGATCCCGATGCGCGCGAGGGCACGCTCACCCCGCTGTTCGAGAAGATCGTCGAGCACGTGCCCGCGCCGAACCTCGACCCGGACGCGCCGTTCAGCTTCCTCGTGACGCTGCTCGACCGCGACAACTTCCTCGGCCGCATCCTCACTGGCCGCGTCCAGTCGGGCACGGTCAAGATCAACCAGCCGATCCACGCGCTCGACATGGACGGCAACGTGATCGAGACCGGCCGCGCCTCGAAGATCATGACCTTCCGCGGGCTCGAGCGCGTGCCGACCGACGAAGCCAGGGCGGGCGACATCATCAGCCTCGCCGGCCTGACCGTCGCGACCGTGTCGAACACGATCGCCGATACGTCGGTGACCGAGGCGATCCAGGCCCAGCCGATCGACCCGCCGACGCTGTCGATGCGCTTCGCCGTCAACGATTCGCCGATGGCGGGCCGTGAGGGTACCAAGGTCACCAGCCGCATGATTCGCGATCGCCTCGAGCGCGAAGCCGAATCGAACGTCGCCATCAAGGTTACCGAGAGCGCCGACAAGGACAGCTTCGAAGTCGCCGGCCGCGGCGAGCTCCAGCTCGGCGTGCTGATCGAGACGATGCGCCGCGAGGGCTTCGAGCTGGGCATCAGCCGCCCGCGCGTGCTGTTCGGCACCGACGAGAACGGCAACAAGACCGAGCCGTACGAGACGGTGGTGATCGACGTGGACGACGAGTTCTCGGGCACGGTCGTCGACAAGATGAACCAGCGCAAGGCCGAGATGACCGACATGCGTCCCTCGGGCGGCGGCAAGACCCGCATCACCTTCTCGGCGCCCTCACGCGGCCTGATCGGCTATCACGGCGAGTTCCTGTCGGATACGCGCGGCACCGGCATCATGAACCGGCTGTTCGAGAAGTACGGCCCCCATAAGGGCAACATCGAGGGCCGCAAGAACGGCGTGCTGATCTCGAACGGCGCGGGCGAGGCACAGGGCTATGCGCTGGGTCCCCTCGAGGAGCGCGGCATCCTGTTCGTCGGGCATGGCGAGGCGCTCTACGAAGGCATGATCATCGGCGAGAACGCCAAGACGGATGACCTCGAGGTCAATCCGATGAAGGCGAAGCAGCTGACCAACTTCCGCGCTTCGGGCGGAAAGGACGATGCGATCCGCCTCACGCCGCCGAAGAAGATGACGCTCGAGCAGGCGATCGCGTACATCGACGACGACGAGATGGTCGAAGTGACGCCGAAGAACATCCGCCTCCGCAAGCGCTACCTCGATCCGCACGAGCGCAAGCGCCAGAGCCGCGCCAAGGCGGCGTAAGCTCTTCCACCGTCACCCCCGCGAAAGCGGGGGCCCAGCTCCTGCGCTCACCGCCCGATGTACCGGCGAATTGGCGCTAGCGGGCGGAGCTGGATCCCCGCTTTCGCGGGGAGACGACAGGGGACGGGGAGAGGCCTTGCGCCTCACCCCACCCGCTTCATCCGCAGCGCCGACCAGTCCGCATCGATCGCGATCTGCGCGACCGGCGTCAGCCCGAAATCGGGTGAGGCGGCGTGGAGGATGTCGCGGTTGAGGTCCCTCGCCAGCTTCGACGTGAGCTTGGGATAGGCGATCCACAGGATCGCATCGTCGCGCGCCTCGGCGAGCAACGGCGGCAGCCGAGCGTCGAGCGCGACGCGGTCGCTCACGAACAGCAGCACCACCTCGGCCTCCTGCGCCCCTGCGCGCGCATCCGCGGCGCCCACGATCGCCTCGAGCCCCGCGGGCGCATCCACCACGGCGAGCCGTCGCGCGCCCTTGATCTGCAGCCGCTCCGCGACGGGCTTCTCCGACATCGCCGCCTTTCTTATCGTGCCGGCGGGACCGAGACGCCGGCGTCGGTCTGGACCACTGGCTTCATCGTCCCGTCGGGATTGTAGTGGAGATATTCGACCGTCACGGCACGCCGCCCGATCGATCCGTTGAGATCGCCGATCGCCAGCGTGGCGTTGTGCAGGAAGATGTACGAATTGCCTTTGAACTCCGCGATCCCGGGATGGATCGTGAAGCTGTACTTGCCCGATCCGGTCAGCTCGCCGCGATAGGTCCACGGGCCCTGGATCGAGGGCGCGGTTGCATAGGAGATTCTCTCGTCGCGGTGCTTCGACCGATCGAGCGAGGCATAGGTGAGATAATAGAGCTTGTCGTGCTTGTGCAGCCACGGCCCTTCCTCGAAATGCGGCGGCGTGATCTCGGTGATCGGGCCGTCGATCTCGATCATGTTGGCCTTCAGTCGGGCGATGTAGCACTGGCGATTGCCCCAGGCGATCCAGGTGGTGCCGTCGTCGTCGGTGAACACCGTGGGATCGATGTCTTCCCAACTGTGCGTGCCCTTGGGCGTCATCTCGTTGGTGATCAGCGCCGACCCCTTGGCATCGACGAAAGGCCCGGTGGGGCTGTCGGACACGGCGACCGCGATGGCTTTTCCGGGATGAGTGTCGTCGTGCTCCACGGCGGCGTAGAACCAGAACTTGCCGTTCTTCCGGATCGTCTGGGAAGCCCAGGCATCCTTCTTGGCCCATTTGAAATCTGCCACCTTCATGATCGGGCCGTGGGCGGTCCAGTTCTTCATGTCGCTCGTCGAATAGACGAGCCATTCGCGCATGTTGAACATCTCGTCGCGCTGCGCTTCGTCGTGCCCGACATAGAGGTAGAGCCGATCGCCGATCACCAGCGGAGCAGGATCGGCGGTGAAGACGTCGTGGAACAGGGGATTGGAGCCCGGCGCCGGAGCCGGCGCCGGCTGGCCCATCGCTGCGGCGGGGACCGCAAGCGCCGCCACGGTCAATGCCACCAAACCGTCTCGCTTCGACCCTGCCTTCACCGCCACTCTCCCGAATATCTGGCGCGACATTAGTCTGACTAATTGCTTCGTCAATCGGGTGGTCCGGGCGACGCCGCAGCAACGCGTCCGTCACAAAGCCGTTACGCAAATGTCTTGAAACCGCAGCTTCTGCGCAACGAACGCTGCCTAGGGCCCGCCCAGCAAAGTTTCAGAACGCCTCCAGGGGGATCATTTCATGCAAATCACCGACCGCGCCCGTTCGGCGCGCGCCGTCGTCGCGTCGCTGCTGCTCGCGGGCAGCTCGTCGCTCGCGCTGGTCGCGCAGCCCGCACTCGCCCAGGAGTCGACCGGCCAGCAGGAAGCGCCGGCAGCCGAGAGCGGCGACGAGCCGGGCACTCTCATCGTCACCGGTACGCGTATCGCCCGCCCGGAGCTCGAATCGACGATGCCGATCGCCATCCTCACCCGTGAGGATGCGCGCGATTTCGGCCGCAACACCGTTTACGACGCGCTGATGCTCAACCCCGCCATCGGCCCCGGCCTTGGCGAGAGCAGCTCGCTGGGCCAGGAATATGATGCCGGCGTCGCCAACATCAATCTGCGCAACATGGGCAATAACCGCTCGCTGGTGCTGGTGGACGGGCATCGCTGGGTCTCGGGCGGCGCGCGGACTTCCGCGGTGGACGTCAACACCATCCCCTCGGCGCTGATCGAGCGCTTCGAGGTGGTGACCGGCGGCGCTGCCGCGATCTACGGCGCGGATGCAGTGACCGGCGCGGTCAACATCATCATGAAGAAGGAGATGAAGGGCCTGCACCTGTCAGCCACCACGGGCATTTCGGGGCAGGGCGACGCCGGCCAGTCCGATCTTTCGGCCGCGGGCGGCTTCGACTTCGGCGGCGGGCGCGGCCATCTGGTGTTCGGCGCCAATTACTCGAACACCGCGCCGCTGCGCAGCACCGATCGCTGGCACGATCGCAATTCCTATTATGCCAATCCGGCGAACACCGGCCCGAATGACGGCATCCCGGACAACATCCTCGCTCGCGACTATCGGGTAATGTATCGCTCCGCGACGCCGGCCTTCTGCATGTTCAACGGCAAGGTGCCGTGCGGCAGCAACAACGGCCAATGGTATCAGCTGATCGACGGCGTGGTCACTGCGGTGCCCAAGAGCAGCTACACGCTGGTCACCAACGGCGAGACCGGCGGCCAGGACGGTGGCGCGGGCCTCAACGGCAACGAGAACCATTTCATCCGCAACGCCTCGCAGCGGGCGTCCTTCTATTCGAACCTCAGCTACGAGCTGACCCCGGCGATCACGTGGAACACCACCTTCGCCTATACCCACACCTACACCCGTGGGCCGACCGAATTCCCCGAATACCGCACCGACGCGCGCACCCCGCCGAACTGGTGGGGCAAGGACGGCGTGGGCAACACGGGTGAAGTCGCGACGCTCACCAATCCCTATCTGCCGGACTCGCTCCGCCAGTTCATGATCGCGAACAAGCTGACCTCGATCGGGCTCGATCGCAGCTACATGAACCTGCCGCTGGCCTATGAGATTCACGAGCGCGACAATTTCACCATCGGCACCGATGTCGGCGGCGCGCTGTCCGCCGGCCTGAACTGGCAGGCGTTCGTCCGCTACGGCCAGGTGATCGACAACATCACGACGACCAACATGGTCGGTCGCGACCAATGGCTCAATGCCCGCGACACGGTCCGCGACGGCAGCGGGCAGATCGTCTGCGCCAATGCGACGGCCCGCGCGAACGGCTGCCAGCCGCTCAACTTCTTCAGCACCGATCCGTTCAGTCCGGCGCTGCTCGATTATCTGCTGTTCGACCGCTACGAGCGCACCAAGAACAGCCTGTTGACCGGCGGCGCGAGCCTCGACGGCAGCGTGTTCAGCCTGCCTTATGGCGACGTGTCCATCGCGGTGGGCGCCGAATGGCGGCGCGAGACGCTGCACACGCAGGACGATCCGGATACCGCGAAGCTCTCCACGATCATCTTCTCGCCAGGCATGGACTTCGCGCTTCACCCGGCGCTCGGCAAGTCGCGCGACACGTCCGAGGCCTATGGCGAGATCGTCGTCCCGCTGCTGCGCGACCTGCCCTTCGCCCAGCGCCTGGAGATCGAGGGCGCCTATCGCTACTCGCACTATAGCGACAATCCCGACACGCATACCTGGAAGGCCGGCGGCGCATGGGAACCGGTCCGCGGCTTCACCGTGCGCGGCACCTATTCGCACTCGGTGCGCGTGCCCAATTTCGGCGAACTCTATTCGCCAATCGGCTCGTCGACCTATGGCAAGATCGACGATCCCTGCTCGGGCGCGTTCGTCAACCAGGCACCGAATCGCCTCGCCAACTGCAAGGCGCTGATGCCGAACCTGGCGATCCCGCTGCCGTACCCCAACCAGAACATTCCGGTGGTCTATACCGGCGGCAATCCCGACCTGACGCCGGAGACTTCGAACTCGTGGACGGTCGGCGCGGTGTTCCAGCCGAACTTCCTGCCCGGCTTCGACGTGACCGCCGACTATTGGGACATCAACATCGAGAACGCCGTCACGGCGCTCGGCTATCTCACCATCCTCCAGCTCTGCGTCGCCGACGCGAGCGGACCGACCGCGGCCTATTGCGATCTCGTCACGCGCAACGCGGACGGCACGGTCGGCACGGTGCGTTCGCAGAACGCCAACCTTGCCGCGCTGCACGGCCGCGGGATCGACGTCGGCGCGCGCTACCGCACGCCCGTCGCGGGGGGACAGTTCCGGGTCAGCTTCAACGGCACCTATCTGCTCGAGCAGACCACGGTCGCCTCGATCGGCGTAACCGGCTCCGACGCGGCCGGCGGCTGGAGCAACCCGCGCTTCAAGGGCACGCTGATGACCAGCTTCGACCTGGGCCAGTTCAGCATCGGGTTAAACACCCGCTTCATCAGCCGCAGCAAATACAGCACGACCGCGGCATCGGACGAGACCTACGAATATCCGTACATCCCGGCCTATGTGTACAACGATCTGAACATCACCGTCCGCCCGACCGAGGATTACAGCCTGACCTTTGGCGTGAAGAATATCAGCAACAACGGCGTGTCGCCTGCGATCCAGGATACCGCCATCACGCCGCACGGCACGGGCAACGGCCGCGGCATCGGCCCGGCCTATTACGATGCGATCGGCCGCTATCTCTTCGTGAAGGTCGACGCGAAATTCTGATGAAGGCGACGCGGGGATGCGGCAGTGCAGCCGTATCCCCGCGGAGAAGCGCTCAGCCCTGTGCCATCTCGAGCAGCACGGCCCATTCGGTGTCGCGGGTCGGCGTGACCGACAGGCGAGACTGGCGGAGCATCTCGAGTCCGGCCAGCCGCGGTTCGGCCTTGATCGCGGCGAGAGTGACGGGCTTCGCCAGCTTCTCCAGCGGCTTCACCGCGACGCTGGCCCATTTGCCGTCGTCACCGTCGGGCTGCCAGGCGCGGGTGATTTCCATCACCCCCACGGCCGCCTTCTCGGTGTTCGAATGATAGAAGAGCGCGCGGTCGCCCGGCTGCATCTCCTTCAGGAAGTTGCGCGCGGTATAGTTGCGCACGCCGTTCCACTCGGTCGCGCCGTCGCGGACGAGGTCGTCCCAGCTATAGGCGTCGGGCTCCGAGCGCAGGATCCAGTATCGCATGCATGTGCCTCCCGCGCCGGCTGTAGCGCCACCGCCGTGGAGCGCAAGCGTGGCTAAACGGCGCGTGAACGCGCGATTCCGCGCCAGTTCAGCAGCGTTTTCCTAGAGTTGCGTCATCAGCGCCACGACTCGCGCAAGGCGGCAAAAGGTCAAGGCGACTGTGGGTTAGAGGAGAAATGCCATGACCAGTCTCGTCAAGAAGGCGGTGCTCGGAACCGCGCTCGGCGCGAGCCTGCTGACTGCGGTCGCGCCGGCGGCCGAGGCGCAGCGCTATCGCTACCGCCATTACGATCGCGATCGCGCCGGCACGGCGATCGTCGCCGGTATTGCCGGCCTTGCAATCGGTGCCGCGCTCGCCAGCGGTGGTCCTCGTTACGACTATGACCGGCGCTATTACCGCGACCACGGCTATTACCCGATGGACGGCTATTACTACCGCGACAACTACCGCCGCTACCGCGGCTGGGAGCGGTGCCGCACGCAGCGCGTGTGGGACCCCTATCTCGATCGGCCGGTGCGCGTGCGTTACTGTCGCTGAGCCGACGGACATGGAGCGGCGCGGGAGCGATCCCGCGCCGCTCTGCCTTGAAAGCCGCGCGCAATGGCGGCAAAGGGCAGGGCCATGAGTGATACGCCTCCCGATCGCCTGTCGGTCAATCCGAACAGCCCCCATTTCCAGCGCGAGCTGCTCGAGCGTGGCATCGGCATCCGCTTCAAGGGCGCCGAGCGCAACGACGTCGAGGAATACAGCATCTCCGAGGGCTGGATCCGCGTCGCGCTCGGCAAGAAGGTCGATCGCAAGGGCAATCCGCTCACGATCAAGCTCAACGGCCCGGTCGAGGCATGGTTCGAGCGTCCCGCCGAGGGCGAAGCCGCGGCCGACGACGCCGAGGGCTGAGGCTCAGCCCAGCGCAGCCGTAAGCGCGCGCCCGATGCGCGCGTGGATCGGGCGCGATGCGCTCAGCTGCAAATTGCTGCCCGTGATGTAGCTGGCGACCACCAGCGGAGCATGGCCGCGGGGCCAGACCACCCCCAGCAGATTGTCGGTGCCATGGCCGCCCGCGCCGGTCTTGTCGGCGACGGCCCAGCCTGCCGGCAGCCCGGCGCGCAGCGCGGCGCCGCTGGTCTTCGTGGCCTTCATCCAATCGGTGAGCTGCGTCCGGGCGGCGGGCGCGAGCAGATTTCCCAGCACGAGCCGCTGCGCCAGGCCCGCGACCGCCGCGGGCGTGGTGGTGTCGCGCACGTCGCCTGGGCGCGCCTCGCCCATGTCGGTCTCCCAGCGGTCGAGGCGAGTGACGGGATCGCCGAAGCGGCGGAGCCATTGGGTGAAGCCCTGCGGGCCGCCGATCGTCCGCAGCAGCAGGTTGGCGGCGCTGTTGTCGCTGAGCGTGATCGTTGCCTCGCAGAGCTCGGCGATCATCGCGCTGCCGCCCACGCGTCCCTCGGAGAAGGGCGAGTTGCTGACGATGTCGGCACGGGTGACCGGGATGCGGCGGCCGAGCTGCTCCTCGCCGCGCTCGACGCGCTTGAGCATCACCCCCGCGAGCGCGAACTTGAAGGTGCTGCACATCGGGAAGCGTTCCTCGGCGCGGTGGCCGAAGCGCTCGCCGCTTCCAGTGTCGATCACCATAAGCCCCAGCCGCCCGCCACTCGCGCGCTCGGTGTCGAGCACGGCCTGCCTGAACGCCGGGCCGAAGCGTGAGGGCGCCATTTTTCTCGGGGCAGCCAGCGCCGTGGTGGCCACCGCCGCGCCGCCCGCGGCCCAGAGGAACGTCCGTCGATTCATGATTTTCTCCCTTCCGCAAGCAAGGATGCCGCGGGGGTGGGCCGCCGTGCAAAGCATCAATTCTCGACAGAGTCATGAATTGATCTCATGCTCGGGTACATGGACCGCCCGCAATTGCCGCTCAACCAACTCCGCGCCTTCGAGGCCGCGGCGCGCCATCTGAGCTTCACCCGCGCAGGCCTCGAGCTTTGCGTCAGCCAGGGCGCGGTGAGCCACCAGGTCAAGGCGCTGGAGGAGAGGCTGGGCGTGCCGCTGTTCCGCCGCTTGCCGCGCGGGATCGCACTCACCGACGAGGGGTCGGCCCTGGTGCCCGTGGTGCAGGACGCGTTCGAGCGGATCGGCGCGACGCTCGACCGTTTCTCCGAGGGGCGCTTCAAGGAAGTGCTGACGCTGGGCGCGGTCGGCACCTTCGCCACCGGCTGGCTGATCGAGCGGCTGCCTAAATTCCTGCGGCTGCACCCCGAAATCGACCTCCGCCTGCTCACCAACAACAACCGCGTCGATCTGGCGGGTGAGGGACTCGACCTTGCGATCCGCTTCGGCGACGGCGCGTGGCACGGCACGCATGCCGAGCGCGTGCTCGAGGCGCCGCTGACGCCGCTGTGCGCGCCGACGATCGCTGCGCAGCTGAGCGAGCCCAGCGACCTCGCGCGCCAGCCGCTGCTGCGCTCGTACCGGGCCGACGAATGGCCGCGCTGGTTCGAACAGGCGGGCGCGCCCTGTCCCGCAGTGCGCGGCACGATGTTCGACAGCTCGCCCACCATGGCGGCAGCAGCAATGGCCGGGTTCGGAGTGGCGCTGCTCCCTTGGGCGATGTTCGGGCGCGAGCTGGCGAGCGAGCGGCTGGTGCGCCCCTTCGCGGCCGAACTGGCGGGCGGAGCCTATTGGCTCACGCGCCTCCATTCGCGCGCCGACACGCATGCCATGGAGGCGTTCCGCCGCTGGCTGCTTGAGGCGGCGGCGAGCTGATCAGCCCGCGAATGCCGCGCGCGCCGCGTCCTCGAAGGCCTTGATCGCCAGCTTGTAAGGGAAGGGGCCGTGGCTGATCCGCGCCACACCCGTCGCCGCGACGTCGGCGGCACTCGGCGCGCCGGGGAAGGCCATGAAGTTGACCGGAAGCGGAGAGGCCTTGCAGACGCGCCCGAGCAGTCGCAGGTCCGCGAGCAGCGGCACGAAGAAGCCGCTCGCGCCTGCTTCGGCATAGGTATGGGCGCGCTCGATCGCGGCATCCACCATCGCATCGTCGTGCGTGTCGGGCGCTGCCTGGAGGAACAGATCGGTGCGCGCGTTGATAAAGAAGTCGGGGCCCACCGCGGCGCGCACCGCGGCGATCCGCGCGGCCTGTTCGGCAGCAGCGTAGATACCCTGGCCGCCGATCCGCTGGTCCTCGAAATTGCAGCCGATCGCGCCAGTCGCCGCGAGCCGCGTGACGTTCGCCGCTGCAGCCTCCGCATCAGCCGAATAACCGCTTTCGAAGTCGATGGTGACCGGCAGCGTGACTGCGCCGACGATCCGCGCGGCATTTTCGAGCGCCAAGTCGAGCGGCACATCCTCGCCATCCGCGAAGCCGAGCGCATCGGCGACCGACGCGCTGCCGCTCGCCACGGCTCTGGCCCCCGCGCGCTCGGCCGCCTTCGCGCTGCCGGCGTCCCAGACGTTGAATAGCACGAGCGGATCGCCGGGAACGTGCAGCGCGGCGAAAGTCTCGAATTTGTTCATGGCGGGCACCCTTTCTCCATGTTCGCTAAATGTTCCTAGCGGATGGCGGGCCCGGCCCGCCACCCCGTTTGTGCGGAATGGCGGCCGGAACACGGGGGAATCTTGCAGGCTCCAGGTTGTATCGACATTCATCTCCCCTTCCTTTCAGGGAGGGGAGCGCGTTACGCTATCGCGCCGCCCCGCATCCCGCGCGACCAAAGGTCACACCAAGGTCACACTATCGCGGCGGTTCGAGCGGGGCCTGACCATCGGCCGATCCGGCGGCGCGATGCCGAAAGTGGACACGGCGGAAGTGGACAAAGTGGACATCCAAACGCGGGCGCATGCGCGTGCGTACGTGCCTGCGCGCGTGCGTGTGCGTGTGCGCGCGAGACGCCGATTATATTCAGATTGAGAAAGAGCGTTCCCGTTTTGTTTCAGACCAAATCCTATTTTGCAAGCGGCAAGATTCTGCGCCGGGGGGCCTGGGGTTGTATCGACATTCGTCTCCCCTCCCCAAAAGGGAGGGGAGCGCGTAGGCTGAATGTCGATACGCCCTAGTGCACGAAGCGCGCGACCACGTCGCGATAGCTGCGGCTGACTTTCACCTGAGCCCCCGAATCGAGCACCAGGAAGCATTCGCCGTTGGTATGCGGCTTCACCTGGCGGACGAGGTCGAGATTGACGATCGTCGAGCGGTGCACGCGCTGGAAGCGGCGCGGATCGAGGCGCTTCTCGAGATCCTTCATCGTCTCGCGAAGGATCAGCGTGTTGTCGCCGGTGTAGATGCACATGTAATCGCCCGCCGCGTCGATGCGTTCGATCGTGTCCACGTCGACGCGGAAGATCTGGCCGCGGTCCTTGATGTTGATCAGCTTCTCGAAGCGGTTGGAGGCGAGCTCGTTGCCGTCGTTGGTCGCGATCTCCTCGGCCGCGTCGGGCGCGACCTCGGCGAGCACTTCCTTCAGCTTCTCCACTTCCTCGACCCCGCGCTTCTCGGTGAGGCGCTGGCGTACGCGGTCGAGCGTATCGGCGAGCCGCGCAGGCTCGACCGGCTTCATCAGATAATCCATCGCCTGCGCCTCGAAGGCGCGGATGGCGTGGTCGCTATAGGCGGTCACGAAGACGAACAGCGGCGGCTCGACTTCCATCAGGCCCTGGACGACCGAAAAGCCGTCGAAGCCGGGCATCTGGATGTCGAGGAAGACGAGGTCGGGCTTGTTGGTTTTGATCGAACGGATGGCCTCTCGGCCGTTGGAGCATTTGTCGATGATTTCGACATCCTCGTGCTCCTGGAGGCGGAGCTCGAGCCCCTGGATCGCCAGCGGTTCGTCGTCAACGAGGATGGTGCGGATGGTCATGCGGCCTCTCGGTTAGGTTCCTCAAGCTGGAACGGTATCTCGATCTCAACGCTGAACCCTTCCCCAGGGTTCGACTGCGTTTCGAACCGATGGTCAGGCCCGAAAGCCTGCGCCAACCGCTCCCTGATGTTGGCGAGCCCCACGCCGGTCGAAAGGGTCGGCCTCGGCTTCGCTTCGATCAATCCCGGGCCCGTGTCGGATACGGCGATCTGCACTCTATCGCCGGTGAGCCGAGCCGAAACGGTGATATCCGCGCCCTCTTCCTTGGGCGTGACGGCATATTTGATGGCATTTTCGACGAGCGGCTGGAGCAGCAGCGACGGAAGCCGTGCCTTGGCGCAACGCGGATCGATGTCGAAATGCGTACGTAGCCGCGCGTCGAAGCGCATCTTCTCGATCTCGAGATAGAGCTTCAGCGTCTCCACCTCCTGTGCCAGCGTCACGTGCGCAGTGGGCTCGTTGGCCAGCGTATAGCGCAGGAACGACGAGAGGCGCGAGAGCATCACGTTCGCCCGCTCGGTCTGCTTGAGCAGCACCAGCGTCGAGATCGAATTGAGCGTGTTGAACAGGAAGTGTGGGTTGAGCTGGTAGCGCAGCATCGCGAGCTGGGCCGAGCTCGCCTGGTTCTCCAGCGCCTGCATCTGGTCGACCTGCTCCTCGACGATCAGATAGAAGTTGATCGCGAAATAAAGGGCCGACCAGCCCGCCAGCACGGTGAAGTTGATGAACACCGTCCCCGCCACCACGGTGAGCGAGATGCCGGGCTCCTGCATGCGGATGAACGAGAAGGCGAAGGCGCTGAGGATCGCATAGACCGCGGTCGCAAGGCCCAGCGTCGCCAGCGTCAGCAGGATGCCGGGGATGCGCGGCAGCTTGCGATAGAGGCCGTAGAGCGTCGAGAGCAGCAGCGTGATGCAATAGCCCAGGATCGATTCCACGATCGCGTAGATGATCCACTCGAGCGAGATGTTCGAGACGGTGCGCAGCAGCAGATAGCCGCTCCAGCCAGCCGCCTGGAGCAGCCAGAAGGCGCGGCTCTTGTCCTCGAAGAAGGGGCGCGAAAAGAAGCCCGGCCGCGGCATCGAAGGCGGGGCGGCGGGGCCGGTGCGGGTTTCCACTACATTGACCACCGGCTCCCTCTACCATCGGGAAAGTCGGCGGGCAAAGCAGGCAAACGAAAAGGGCGCCGGCCTTTCAGCCGACGCCCCATCGTCTTTCCCGAAGGAAGCGCGCTTAGAAGGAGAAGCGCGCGCCCACGCGGATCAGGTACAGCGAGCGGCGAACTTCGAGCGTGCTCGCGTTCGGCTCGATGAAGCTCGAGTAGCGGTACTGGGCGCAGGGCTGACCCGGCGAGCTGTTGACCACGCCGGCCCCCGGAGCGGTTCCGGTCGGAGTTGCCGTCGACAGGCACTGCACGCGGACCGCGTCTTCCACATAGGGGAAGATCGCCTGGCGGAAGCCGCCCCAATTCTTGTTGAGCAAGTTCGGCAGGTTCTCGATGTCCGCGAACAGCGAGATGCGCGACTTGCCGACGAAGGTCGGGATTTCCTGCTCGAGGTGCACGTCCATGCGGGTGTAGGCGCGCGAGCGGCCCAGGTTACGCGGCGCGATCTTGCCGCGATAGTCCTTCAGGTTGCTGTTCGCGACCAGGTTCTCCAGCGCCGCCTGCGTGGCTGCGCTGTCGTAGCTGACGATCGGATCGTTCGGGCCCGTCGGCACGTAGAGCAGGAAGCGGTCATCACGGCCGGTCACGCCGAACACGGCACTGCGGGTCGCCGAACCGGCATCCTCCATCGTGTAGCTGAACGGACGGCCCGCCTGGGTCTCGCCGAACAGCTGGATGCGGGTCTTGTAGTCGTCGAAGAACGCGTGGTTGAAGCCGACGCCGTACTTGAACGACCATGCGACCTGATCGTTAGAGGTGCCATAAGCAGCGCCGCGGCCGTCGAGGAACGCGCCGTTGCCGTAGTTCGAGCCTGCGGTCGACGAGGTCGCCGGGGCCTGATCCTTCACGTCCTGCTGCGAGTAGGCGAAGTTCAGGTCGAGACCGAAGTCGAAATGCTTCTCGACGCGGACGACGCCGATGTGGCTGCGGCCCTTCGACGAGTTGGTCAGCAGGATGTCGGTGTTGGTGTTGGTGCCGACCAGCGGGCCGAAGCGCGTGCGCCCATCGGGCAGCGTGCCGATCGGGATGGAGCGGATATCGGTGAAGAACACCGATGCGTTGGTGCGGCTGAAGTAATAGTCCGCACCGAAGCGCCAGCCACCGCCCAGGAAGTTGTGCGGCGTCCAGTCGAACGACAGCGTGGCCTTCCACACGTTCGGGATCTCGAAGTCGGGATCGAGCGCGTTGATGTTGGCCAGGCTGTTCGCCCCGGTGTTCGGGATCTGCGCCTGCAGGCCCGCCGGGATCGACGTGCCGGTCACGCCGCTGAGCAGCGGCAGCGCGGTGGCAGCGGCGACGTTCGCACCGTTGATCTGGTAACCCGTGGTGCAGCTCGAGCTGATCACGCAGCGCTGGACGGTGACCGAGTTGATCGCCACGCCGCCGACGCCGGCACCCGCGTTCGAGTAGCTGTTCGACAGATACACGTCGGGGGTGCCGCCGCCGAAGATGCCCGCGCCGGCGCGGATCTTGACGTCGTCCACCGGCTTCCAGTTGGCGCCGATGCGCGGCTGGAACAGGCCCTTACCGCCGATCGTGCGAGTGTTCGGGAAGCCGTAGCGGGCGGTGAAGCCCGGGTTCAGCGGCACCGGCGTATCGGCGTCGAACAGGTCGTAGCGCAGGCCGAGGGTGAAGTTCAGCCTGTCGGTGACCGTGATGTCGTCCTGGATACCGAAGGTGTACTGGCGATACTTGAAGTCGGCCGCGGCCTGGTTCTGATCGCCGGTGGCGGTGTTCTGGTAGGTGACCGAGCTCGCCAGGCGGTTCTGGAAGTCCGCGAGCGAGTCGAAGTAATAATTGCCCTGCGTGTTCTGCAGGAACAGGTTGAAGATCCGCGCCTCGTTCATTTCAGCGAGGAGGCGCAGGTCGTGCGCGCCCTGGCTCCACCGCGCCTGGATCGAGCCGCCATAGGTGTCGGTGAAGAACACATTGGCCTGGGTCGAGTTCTCGACGCCGAGTGCATAGATCGGGTTGTTGGTGCCGCAGGTGGTCGGCTGGTCGTTGGTGGTGCCGGCGGGCGAACCGACCGCCGAGTCGTTGGTCGCGTCGCTGCAGACGCGGAACTGGGCGAGGCTCTCGCCGCCCGGGAAGCGGCCGCGCTCATAATATTTGTAGAGGAAGCGCGCTTCCGTCGAGAAGTTGTCGCTCCAGTCCGAGTTCAGCTGGAGGATGCCGGCGCGGAGCAGCTCGGTGTTGGTGTAGCTGTTCGACTGGAGACCGAAGCCGGGGGTCGAGGCGTTGGTGCTGACGTTGCCGAGGATGTCGATCGAATCGTACGCATTGATGTACGAGAGCGAGAGGCGCTGCCCGTCGGTGATGTTCCAGGTCAGCTTGCCGACGATCTTCTCGTCCTTGTCCTGCGAGATCGCCAGGATGCCGCCGGCATCATAGCCGTAGACGCTGTCGGCGATCGACGCGACCTGGTTCGCGGCCGCTTCGTTGGCGCCCGGGATGGTCGAGAACGGCTGGAGCGGGTTCCCCTGCTTGTTGCGCTCGGCCGAGATCATGAAGAACAGCTTGTCCTTGATGATCGGGCCCGAAAGCGTCGCGCCGTAGGTCTCGCTCTTATAGTCGAGCGGGATGGTCGTGCTGCCAATGCGCTTGCCCGAGAGCGAGTCGTTGTTCTGCGAGTAGAAGCCGGTGCCGTGGAAGCTGTTGGTGCCCTGGAGCAGCACGGCGTCGACCGCGCCGCCGAGGAAGTTGCCCTGGCGGATGTCGACCGGCGCGACCGAGACGGTGAACTGGGCGATCGAGTCGATCGGCACCGGGCCGCGGCGGGTCGGGTTGGCGTCGGGGTTGAGGCCGAAATTGTCGCTGACGATCACGCCGTCGATCGAGAAGCGGTTGAAGCGCGGATTGACGCCGGCGAACGAGACCGAGCGGCCGCCCGACGCGGTGTCTTCGATGCGCGCGAACGGATCGCGGCGCATCAGGTCGCGGATGTCGCGGTTGACCGAGGCGACCGCGGCGATGTCTTCGCGGCGCAGTAGCGTCTGCGGCCCGGTCGAGGTCGAGCCAGCGCCGGCGAGCGCCGAGGCGGTGACGACGATCTCGGTGCCGGCATCGGCGGCCGCACCCGAGGCGAGGTCGATCGGCACGTCATAGGGCTGGCCGACAACGGTATAGACGTCGGTGACCGAGTAGTTACCCGAAGCGCTGGAGACGTCGACGGTGTAGGGGCCGCCCGGGCGCAGGCCGCCGGCGCTGAACGCGCCCGCAGCGTCGGTGGTCACGGTGCTGCGCTGTCCTGTCGCGCTGTCGGTGATCACGACGGTCGCGCCGGCCACCGGGGTGCCAGCCGAAACCACCGTGCCGCGGATGGTCGAAGTGGTTTCCTGCGCCATCGCGGCGGCAGGAATCACGAGCGCGGCAGCTGCCACGCCAGCGAAAAGCATGTTGCGCATTGGTAGTCCCCTTAGGTGTGCCTTGGACGCACTGGTCACGCGGTGGTTTCACCGTCGCGGCCGCCCATGTGCCTAATTTATGTCGGTCCTATGACAGTCAATCGGAGTCCAGCAGCGAGCTGTTGGTAACGATTGATTCCAAATGCTGCGTTGCAAAAAGGCATCACTTTGCGGCGCTTACTATTGCACCCCATTCCGCTTCGGTAATGACGCGAATGCCCAAGTCCGCGGCCTTCTTGAGCTTGGAGCCCGCACCGGGGCCTGCGATCACCAGATCGGTCTTGGCCGAGACCGATCCCGCGACTCGGGCGCCGAGCTTCTCGGCCTGCGCCTTGGCTTCGTCGCGGCTGAGGGATTCGAGGCTGCCGGTGAAGACGAGCGTCTTGCCGGTGACTTCCGAGTCGCGCGTTTCGACGACGAAAGGCGGGGGCGCGACTTCGCTCAGCAGGTCGTCCCAGGCCTCGCGGTTGTGCGGCTCGTGGAAGAAGTCCGCCAGCGCCTGCCCGACCGCGCCGCCGACATTCTCGACGCCGATCAGCTCGGCAACCGCCTTGTCGAGCCGGGCGCGGTGCTTCTGCTCGGTCTCGCCGATCTGGGCCGGCGTGGCGTCGCGCAGCGCGATGATGTTGTCGGCCAGTGCCCGCAATGCGTCGAGCGTTGCATAGCGCTTGAGCAGGTCGCGCGCAGTGATCGCGCCGATGTGGCGGATGCCGAGCCCGAACAGCAGCCGCGCGGCGTCGGGTGCGCGCTTGGCCTCGATCGCGGCGAGCAGCGCGTCGACCGACTTCTCCTGCCAGCCCTCGCGGCCGAGCAGCGCCTCGCGGTGGCGGGCGAGGCGGAAGATGTCGGCGGGCTCCGCGATCCAGCCGAGGTCGAGGAACTCGATCAGCGTCTTCTCGCCCAGCCCCTCGATGTCCAGCGCGCCGCGGCTGACGAAATGCTTGAGCCGTTCGAGTCGCTGGGCGGGGCAGATCAGCCCGCCGGTGCAGCGGACGTCGACTTCGCCTTCCTCGGCGACCGCTTCCGAATTGCAGATCGGGCAATGATCGGGGAATCGATACTCAGGGCGATCCTCGTCGCGTGTGAGGTTCTCGACGATCTGCGGGATCACGTCGCCGGCGCGCTGGAGGATCACGCGATCGCCCGGGCGGACGCCGAGCCGCGCGATCTCGTCGGCATTGTGGAGCGTCGCATTGGTGACGACCACGCCGCCGACCGTCACCGGCTCGAGCCGCGCGACGGGCGTAAGCTTGCCGGTCCGGCCGACCTGGATGTCGATCGCGCGCAGCGTCGTCTGGGCGCGCTCGGCGGGGAATTTGTGCGCGATCCCCCAGCGCGGTGCGCGGCCGACATAGCCGAGCCGATCCTGCCAATCGAGCCGGTCGACCTTGTAGACCACGCCGTCGATGTCGAAGGGCAGGTCGGCGCGCTGTGCCTCGATGCGCTTGTACTGGGCGAGTGCCGCGGCGAGATCGAGCGGGCCGGCGAACAGATCGGAGACGGGGAAGCCCATCGCGCGGACGGCGGCGATCACCTCGACCTGGGTCTCGCCCGGCAACGCGCTGGTCTCGCCCCAGCCCCAGGCGAGGAAGCGCAGCGGCCGCGACGCAGTTACCGCCGCATCCTTCTGGCGGAGCGAGCCCGCGGCGGCGTTGCGCGGATTGGCGAACTGGCGCGCTTCCTTGCCGCTCTCCTCGGCCTCGGCCAGCAACCGCGCGTTGAGCGCGGCGAAATCGCCCTTGGCCATATAGACTTCGCCGCGGACCTCGAAGATTTCGGGCGCGCCGGCGATCTCGGCGGGGATGTCCGCGATCGTGCGGACGTTCGCCGTCACGTCCTCGCCGATCTGGCCGTCGCCGCGGGTGAGCGCCTGCACCAGCCGGCCCTTCTCGTAGCGCAGCGAGCAGGAAAGGCCGTCGATCTTGGGCTCGGCGGTCAGCGCCACCGCTGCATCCTCGCCGAGCGCGAGGAAGCGCCGCACGCGGCCGAGGAAGTCGGCCACATCCTCGTCGCTGAACGCATTGTCGAGGCTGAACATCGGCCGCGCATGCGCCACCTTCGCCAGGCGGCCGGCAGGCGCAGCGCCGACCTGGCGGGAAGGCGAGTCCGCGCGCACCAGCTCGGGGAAGGCGGCTTCGATCGCGGTGTTGCGCCGCATCAGCGCGTCATAGTCCGCATCGCTGATCTCGGGCGCGTCCTCGGCGTGATAGAGCCGGTTGTGGTGCGCGATTTCGGCGGCGAGCCGCTCGAGCTCGGCGGCGGCTTCTTCCTGGGTGCGGGGCAGCTCGGCTGTCATTGCGACGGACTAGGAGAGGGCAGGGGCAGCGATCAAGCTTGATCACGCGCGTGCGGCTCCCCAACAAGGGATCATGCGCTTCGCCAAACGGGCGGCCCGGGGGGCCGCGGCCCTATTGCTCTGGACCGTGGTCGCGCTCTGCCTGGCGGCGGTGACGGTGCCTCGCTTCCTCGACCGCATCTATTATCGCGGGCCAGTGAGCGGCCATTTCGACGGCGAGCGCTTCTTCAATCCGGATGGCGAGGACACATTCGCACCGCCCGCGGGTCGGCCGCGCAGCAATTTCCTGCTGCGCCAGCTGCGGAGCGATCCCGACAAGCCGGGATGGCCGCAGCATGTCGCGGTGCGCCTCGACAATCCCCCCGCCCGCGTCGAGGGGCAGGCGATGCGCGCGACCTGGATCGGGCATGCGACGATGCTGGTGCAGACCGAGGGGCTCAACATCCTCACCGATCCGGTGTGGAGCGATCGGACCGGCCCATTCGGCTTCGGTCCGGCGCGGGTGGCGGAACCCGGCGTGCGCGTCGAGGA
This sequence comes from Sphingomonas sp., assembly GCF_017744835.1. Classification (GTDB taxonomy): domain Bacteria; phylum Pseudomonadota; class Alphaproteobacteria; order Sphingomonadales; family Sphingomonadaceae; genus Sphingomonas. The sequence goes on along the minus strand of NZ_JAGIAM010000005.1, from coordinate 160,867 downwards.
TCTGCCGAAGATCGACCTGATTCTCGTCAGCCACAATCACTATGACCATCTCGACCTCGCGACGCTGGGGAAGCTCTGGGCGCGCGACTGGCCGGTGATCGTCACCAGCCTGGGCAATGACGCGATTTTGCGCTCGGCGGGAATCGAGGCGCATGGGCTCGATTGGGGCGGCTCGTTGGCGCTCCGGCCGGGCGTGACGGTGGCGGTGACGCGCAACCATCACTGGGGCAGCCGCTGGTTCGCCGACCGCAACCGCGCGCTCTGGTCGAGCTTCGTCGTGCGGCTTCCCCACGGCAATTTCTTCTTCGCCGGGGATACCGGACTCGGCGACGGCAAATGGCCGGAGGAGGCCGCCGCGCTCGGCCCGATCCGCCTCGCCGCCATCCCGATCGGCGCCTTCCGCTTCGAGCCCGGCCAGATGGCGAGCGGCAGCCACATCGGGCCGCGCGATGCGCTCCGCGTGTGGAGCGGGCTCGGCCGGCCGTTCGCGCTGCCGATCCACTGGGGCACCTTCCGGCTCTCGTGGGAAGGCTATCGCACCCCGCCCGACATGCTGCAGGCGATGCTGCGCTGCGCCGGCAGCGATACTGCGCGCTTCTCGGCGGTGGCGATCGGCCAGCCGGTGATGGTGCCGCCGCTCGGCCCCGCGCCGCCCGCGCCCGACATGGCGGCGGTGGAAGCCTGCGAACGCGCCGGACGGTTTGCGGGGATGCGGTAAGCCAGTCTCAAAACGGCGCGCCTTCGCCGCAGCCCGCTTGCCGCCGGCCCCCGCGCGCCGCTATCCATTCCGCCAGGGAGAGGGCCGGGGAATGGGCGATCGCGCGCGGGCACCGCAGCGCTATGACACGAGTATCGACCGCGCCGGGCTCGCGCTCGGCGTGGGCAGCATGCTCGCGGGCGGAATCATTCTGGGGTTGCTGCTGCTCGGTGGCCAGCGCGACCCGCTGGCGCTGGCCTGGGGCTGGGTGATCGGCTGCGTCGTCTCGGCCTGCGCGATCACTGCGGTCGCGGGCCCGCTGTGGCTGGTGATGCACGTGGCCGGCTTGCGCAGCGCGCGCTACGCCGCGCTGGTCGGCGCGGTCACGGTGATGGCGGTCTTCGTCGGGGCGCAGACCTATGGCTTCGGGCTGTTCGCGATGCCGGCGATGGACAATCAGACGTGGCTCTATCGTATCGCGAGCGCAGTCGGATCGAGCGCGTTGCTGGCGGCGCTTGCCGCGCTGATCGGCGTGGCGATGTGGCGGGTCGCCTACCGGCCGGTCGGCGAGGACTGAGCCGCTAGTCCTCCAGCGGAAATTCGGCGTCGATCCGCCGCTTGAGCGGCGAGAGCATCCAGAGCGTGATCACGGTCACCACCGACAGGATCAGCGCGACGTCGTAGCTGCCGAGACCGACGGCGGTGCCCATCGCGCCGGTCGCCCACAGGCTCGCGGCCGTGGCGGTGCCCTTGACCGATTCCTTCATGCGCAGGATCGCCCCGCCGCCGATGAATCCCATGCCGGTGATGATCCCCTCAACGATCCGCGCCATCGCCTCGGGATGGCCGGGGATCAGCGATTCGGCGGCCTGGACGATCCCGCAACTCGCCAGCGCGACGAGCGGGAAGGTGCGCAGCCCCGCGCTGCGCTCGGCGCGCTCGCGGTTCCAGCCGATCGGCAGCGCGAAGAAATAGGCGGTGAGCAGCGCCGCGAGGTGCGGCAGCGGGTCGAACGGGTTCGACTGGAAAATCGCGGGGAGAGTCATTGCGGCCCAGTCTGCACGATCGCGCCGGGGCTCGCCAGCCGAGGCTCAGTAGCGGCTGAGCTCGACGGGCATCTTCCGATAGCCGTGGACGAAGCAGGCGGAGACGCGCTCGGGCTCGCCGGTCACGTTCACGCGCAGGCGGCGCTTCGCCATTTCCTCGAGCAGCACGCTGATCTGCAGCTCGGCGAGCCGCGCGCCGACGCAGCGGTGGATGCCGTGGCCGAAGGCGAGGTGGCGCCGCGCGTTCTCGCGATCGACGATGATCCGGTCGGCATCGGGGAAGATGCTCTCGTCGCGGTTTGCGGAGAGATACCAGAGCACCAGCTTGTCGCCCTCGCGGATCTTCTGCCCCTCCAGCTCGGTGTCCTGCGTCGCGGTGCGGCGCATATGGGCGAGCGGCGTCTGCCAGCGGATGATCTCCTGCACGGCATTGGGGATCAGCGCCGGGTTGGCCTCGAGCCTGGCGCGCTCGTCGGGGAATTGCTCAAGGCCCCAGGCATAGGCGCTCATCGAGTTGCGCGTGGTGTCGTTGCCGCCGACGATCAGCAGGATGAGGTTCCCGAGGAACTCCATCTGGTCCATCTCCGACATGGCGTCCGAATGGATCATCATCGAGATCAGGTCGGGGGTCGGCTCCTTGCCGAGCTTGGCCTTCCACAGCTCGCCGAAATAGGCGGCGCATTCGAACAGGATCTTGCGGCGCTCATCCTTGCGCGCCGGGTCCTTGGCGACTTCGATGTCGCCCGCCCAGTCGGACCAGTAGGTGAGCAGCCGGCGGTCGGCCCAGGGGAAGTCGAACAGGATCGCGAGCATCTGGGTGGTGAGCTCGATCGAGACGCGGTCGACCCAGTCGAAGCTTTCGCCCACCGGTAGCGAGTCGAGGATCTCGGCGGTTCGCGTGCGGATGTTGTCGGTGAGGCGCACCATCTCGGACGGGGTGAAGGCAGGCGCGACGGTCCGGCGCTGGCCGGTATGCTTGGGCCGGTCCATCGCGATGAACATCGGCATCTTGATGTCACCGTCCTGCAGGTCGGCAATGGTGATGCCGCCGGCCTGGGACGAGAAGATCTCGGGCAGCGACTCGGCCTGGACGATCGGCTTGTAAGTGGAGAGCGACCAATAGGGGCCGAAGTCGCTGTGCTCGCAGCGATAGACCGGCGCCTCGGCGCGTAGCCGACGGAAGGGGGCGTGCCACAGGTCGTCCCGGTAGAGCTCGGGCCGGCTCACGTCGAGCGGATCGACGTGCTCCTGCGGGGCGGACTCGGTCGCCAGCGTAGCCATAGTGCCTCTCCTCCGATGCGGAGGAGAGCATAACTGACAATTATGTCAATAGAGGCTCAGCCCCCGAACAATGCCTTCAGCCGGAATTTGGGGCCGCCCGACTTGAGCACGCCGCGACGGAACAGTCGTGCGCCGATCGTGACGGTGATCGCCACCCACAGCACCTGCCAGCCGAGCGCGAGCAGATGGGGCCAGACCTCGGGCTGATTGGCGGCGCGGGCTCCCATCGCGAAGGGCGAGCTGAACGGGAAGATCTCGGCCGCGCGCGCGACCCAGCTTCCCGGCTGGCTCGCCGCCGCGATCGCGAAGCCGAGCATACCCATCTGGAAGATGGTGATCGGCAGCGACAGCATCTGGATCTCGCGCGGAGTCGCCGCCTGCGCGCCGACGCTGAGGAACACTGCGCCGAGCAGCATGTACGACATGGTGAAATAGGCGAAGAAGAGCAGCGGGAAGACCGCGCCGGTGGCGGGGGCCACGTCGGCGAGCTCGGTCGCGATGTTGCCGGGGAGCAGCCGGCCGATCTGGGTGAAGACGCTGCCCCAGAAGAGCAGGAACATCAGCGCCACGCCGAACATGCCGAGCAGCTTGCCGAGGAACACCGATTCGAGCGGTGTCGCGGCGGCGAGCACTTCGATCACCTTGTTCGACCGCTCCTCGGCCATCGTCCCCACCGCCTGGCTCGACAGCATCAGGCTGAGCATGAACAGGCCGAAGACCGTGAAGAAGGCCGCCTGGCCGTGGCCGCTGCTGGAAGTCACCTGGCGCGCGACGGGCTCGACGCGTGCCTGCACCAGTCGCGGCGATCCCAGCCGGGTGCTGCGCAGCGCCTGCTCCGCGAGCTGCGCGAGATAGCGCGCGTGGCGCTCGCTGGGCGGGGCAAAGAGGATCTGCGGCCGTTCGAGCGTGCCGTAGAGCGCAGCGGTCGCGTCGAAGTGCGGGTTCTGGAACAGCGCGCGCGCCTGGATGTCGGGATCGGCGCCGGGGCGCTCGAAGAACAGCGGCGGCGGCATCTCGTCGCCGCGGAACAGGCCACGCAGCTCGCGATCGGCGGCGATCAGCGCGTCGCGGTCCGCGTCGGGGACGACCGCGACGATGCGGACCTTGCCTTCCGCGGACTTGGCCATGCTCGCGGCGCCCAGGCCGCCCACCGCGCCGAAACCTAGCATGAAGACCGGGGCGAGCAGGAAGAGGAGGAAGGTCGGCGTGAACACCGTCGCGATGAAGTCGCGCCGGGCGATCGTCAGCGTCTGGCGCAGCGTGCGTGCGAAATTGCTCATGCGGCCTGCTCCTGCTCCAGCGCCTGCGCGCCGACGATCTTGACGAAGGCGTCGTGCAGGCCCGGCCGCTCGATCGACAGGCCCGAGATGCCGTGCCCCGCCTCGATCAGCCGGACGAGCAGCGCCTCGATTCCCTCGGGCGGCACAGTGAAGCGCCAGCCGCCATTCTCGCGCTCGGCGTCGGCTGGCAGCAGCGCCTTGGCGGCCTCGGGTTGATGGTGCGGCGTGTAATGCGCGCGTAGCGGCAGCGTGGCGCGCGCGTCGTCGACGCTGCCCTCGAAGCGGACCTTGCCGCCCGCGATGATCGATAGCCGATCGCACAGCCGCTCGGCATGCGCCATGACATGGGTGGAGAAGAGGATGGTGGCGCCGCGGTCGCGCTGGGCGCGGATCAGCTTTTCGAGCCGCTCCTGGTTGACCGGGTCGAGCCCCGAAAAGGGCTCGTCGAGCACGAGCAGGTCGGGCTCGTGCACCACCGAACCGAGCAGCTGGACGAGCTGCGCCATGCCCTTGGAGAGCTTGCGGATCTTGTCGTCGGCGGCGTGGCCGAGCCCGGCCTGTTCGAGCAGCGCCACGGCGCGCTTGCGGCCGGTCTTCCACGGTAGCCCGCGCAGCGCGCCCATGAAGGCGATCGCCTCCTTCGCTTTCATGCCCGGATAGAGGCCGCGTTCCTCGGGGAGATAGCCGACGCGGTCGCTCGCGTCGCGCGGACGGTCGTACCCGAGCAGCATCCGCTCGCCCTCGTCGGGCTCGATGATGCCTAGCAGCATGCGCAGCGTGGTGGTCTTGCCCGCACCATTGGGGCCGAGCACGCCGTAGATCAGCCCCTTGGGCACGGCGATGTCGACTCCGTCGACTGCGCGACGGTCGCCGAAAAGCTTGACGAGACCCTTGGCGCTGACGGCCAGTTCGCTGCTCAAATCCATCCCCTCCCTGCGCTTGTTGTGGTAGCGGGCGGCGATGATCCAAGGCAAGCCATTGGAGGCGCAAATAAAGGCGCACGCAGCGGAGATCGGTTTCGCCGCCTGCGGGATCGCGCGCGCCGACGCGGCGCCGGCTGCCGGAGCGCGGCTGCGCCAGTGGCTGGAAGAGGGTCGTCACGGCTCGATGCTGTGGATGGAGGAGCGCGCGCACCACCGCGAGAGCCCCGCCGGGCTGTGGCCCGAGGTGCGGTCCGTGATCGCGCTGGGCATGAGCTATGCCCCCGCCGCCGATCCGCTGGCGCTGGCGGACGCGGGCGAGGTCGGCCGCATCTCGGTCTATGCCCAGGGCGCCGACTATCACGACCTGATCAAGCGCAAGCTCAAGGAGCTGGCGCGCTGGCTCGTGAGCGTTGCCCCCGACGCCGGCGTGAAGGTCTTCGTCGACACCGCACCGGTGATGGAGAAGCCGCTGTCGGAGGCGGCGGGGCTCGGCTGGCAGGGCAAGCACACCAATCTCGTCAGCCGCAGCCACGGCAGCTGGCTGTTCCTCGGCGCGATCTACACCACGCTCGATCTCGAGCCCGATGCGGCGCGTCGCTCGACCTGCGGAAGCTGCGAAGCATGCCAGACCGCGTGCCCGACCCAGGCTTTCCCCGCGCCCTATCGGCTCGATGCGCGACGGTGCATCTCGTACCTGACGATCGAGCACAAGGGCGCGATCCCGTCCGAGTTCCGCGCGGCGATGGGCAACCGCATCTACGGTTGCGACGATTGCCTGGCGGTCTGCCCATGGAACAAGTTCGCCGCCGCGGCCCAGGCCAACATGGCTTTCGCGCCGCGCGCCGAGCTCGCCGCGCCCGAGCTCGCGGATCTGCTCGCGCTCGACGACGCGAGCTTCCGCCAGGTATTCTCGGGCTCGCCGATCAAGCGCATCGGCCGCGACCGCATGGCGCGCAACTGCCTGATCGCGGCGGGCAACAGCGGTAGCGCGGCGCTGGTCGAGCCGGTGGCGGCACTGCTCGACGATCCCGCGCCCGAGGTGCGGGGAAGCGCCGCCTGGGCGCTGCGGCGGCTGGACCCCGCGCGCTGGCAGGCCGAACGCGAATCGCGAGTGGCGGGGGAGAGCGATCCCGAGGTGTTGGGGGAGTGGCGCTAGAGCCTAGGGCGCCGCGGCCCGCAGCGTGAGCGCCGCCAGGCAGCTCGCCGGGTCGATCGGCCGGCCGTCACGCTGGCGCGTGTCGATGTGCGTGACCACCGCTTCACCATGCTCGGGCGGATAGAGATAGGCGTCGAGCACGCAGATCGGCCCGCCGAACTGGAGCTTGCGCGCATTGCCTTCGGTGATGTCGAGCTGCGGCTTGCCGAACTGGGCGACGAGGTGCCGCGCCGTCTGGCCCTTCACTGCAGCGATCGAGGGCGGCACCGCGGTTGTCGCCGTCGGCACCGGGACATGCGCAGCAGGGCGCACTTCCGGCACGGTGGTGCCTCCGCAGCCGCCGATCAGCAGCGCCGCGCCCATGGCTGCGATGCTCTCCCGCTTCATGCCTGCCTCCCCCGATGGAATGCGTGCGTCGCCATGGCGGCGCCGAGCACCGGGGCGACGAGGTTGAGCAGCGGCACCAGGAACAATCCGGTGCCGACCGCGCCGAGCGCGAAGCGCCGTGGGCCGGTCTGCTTCCGCCATGCCGGCAGCTCGGCGTGGGGCAGGTGGCGCGCCGCGACCATGTCGCCCAGGTCCCGCCCGAGCAGCCAGGCGTTGACGAGGAAGAAGGCAAGCGCCGTGCCCACGCCGGTGACGAGCAGCACCAGATAGAGCGGCGACAGCAGCAGGTTCACGCCGATCAGCCGGCCTGCGGAGCGGAGCCCCATCGCCACCGACTGCCCCAGCGGCACGGCGCGTGCACGAGCGTGCGCCGCGGGATAGTGGCGCGCCTCGACCGCCGCGACGACTTCGTCGGCGAACAGCCCCACCACCGCCACTGCGATGGCGCGGAACAGCAGCCACCAGGCGAGCAGGAACAGCAGCAGCGTCGCCAGGCTCGCGAAGATGTTGCCCTCATCGTGCACGCCCAGCCAGGGCTCGACGATGTCCGCCGCCCAGTCGAGCGCGAACCACAACCCCACGCCCGCCGCGGCGAACAGAAGCACGGTGACCAGCAGCGATTTTAGCAAGACGATCGCGATCGGCCGATCGGTCAACTGGCCCAGCGAGAGGAAGAAAGCTTGAATCATTGCGCTATTCCATGCCTGTCCCTAGGGGGGCGGCGCAACCCATTGGAGCCTTTGACTTGACCAGCCCCACCTATGAAGTGGTCGCGATCGGCAATGCGATCGTCGACATCCTTGCCCAGGCCGATGACGCGTTCATCGAGGAGATCGGCGTCGCCAAGGGGTCGATGCAGCTGATGTTCTCGCCCGAGGAGGCCGATGCGCTCTATGCCAAGATGGGCCCTGGGCGCGAGGTTTCGGGCGGTTCGGCGGCGAACACCGTTGCGGGCATCGCTGCGCTCGGCGGCAAATGCGCCTTCATCGGCCAGGTCGCCGACGACCAGCTCGGGCAGGTCTTCGGGCATGACATCCGTGCCGCGGGCGTGCATTTCGACACCGCCGTCCGTCCCGGCCAGCCGACCACGGCGCGCTGCCTGATCTTCGTGACGCCCGACGGGCAGCGCACGATGAACACCTTCCTCGGCGCCTCGCAGTTCCTGCCGGCCAGCGCGCTCGATCTCGATCTGATCGCCAGCGGCGCGATCCTCTATCTCGAAGGCTATCTCTGGGACCCCGAAGAGCCCCGCGCCGCGATGCGCAAGGCGATCGACGTGGCGCGCGCCAACGGGCGCAAGGTGGCGTTCACGCTCTCCGACGTCTTCTGCATCTCGCGTCACGGCGACGACTTCCGCAAGCTGATCGCCGAGGGACTGATCGACATCCTCTTCGCCAACGAGAACGAGCTGCTGGCGCTGTGCGAGCATGAGTCGTTCGAGGACGCGGTGCAGCACATCCACGGCAAGGTGCCGCTGCTCGTCGTGACTCGCAGCGAGAAGGGCGCGATCGCGCTCCAGGGCGACGAGCGCGTCGAGGTCGGCGCCGAGCCGATCGAGAAGCTGGTCGACACTACCGGCGCGGGCGACATGTTCGCCGCCGGCTTCCTCCACGCTCAGGCGCAGGGCCGCAGCCTCGAGGAATCGCTCCGCCTGGGCGCGATCTGCGCGGCCGAGATCATCCAGCACTATGGCGCGCGCGCCGAAGTGGACCTGAAGAAGCTCGCCGCCCAGAAGCTGGGGTGAGGGCTGTGAAGCCCTTCCCCTGAAGGGGCGGGGCCTGAATAGAAAAAGGGCCGGAGGATCGCTCCTCCGGCCCCTTTTTTGTGCCTGCCCCGGATCAGTGCGTTCCGGGAACTTCGGGCTTCAGCTCTTCATAAGCCTCGTGCTCGGGCACGTCGACGATGCCGCGGCCGACATGGCTGCTCCGGCGGCTGTAGAGGAAATAGACGATCAGGCCGACCACTGCCCAGGCGAGGAACAGCGTCTTGGTCTTCATGTCCAGGCTGTAGAACAGATAGACGCAGCCCAGGATCGAGAGCGGCGCGATCAGGTAGATCGCCGGGGTGCGGAACGGCCGATGGCGCGTCGCATCGGTCCGGCGCAGCACCAGCACCGCGACCGACACCGCCGCGAAGGCGAACAGCGTGCCCGAGTTCGAGACGTCCGCGAGCAGGCCGACCGGGAAGAAGGCGGCGAACAGCGTCACGAAGATGCCGGTCAGGATGGTGATGACGTGCGGCGTGTGGAAGCGCGGGTGCACCTTGGAGAAGACTTCCGGCAGCAGGCCGTCGCGGCTCATCACGAAGAAGATGCGGGTCTGGCCGAACATCATCATCAGGATGACCGACGGCAGCGCGATGATCGCAGCCGCGCCGACCAGCCAGCCGACGAACGGATAGCCGACCTGGCGCAGCGTCCAGGCCAGCGCTTCCTTCGAGCAGACCACGGCCTGTTCCTGGATCGCGGTGCAGGCTTCAGCCAGCGCGGGCGTTCCGGGCGCGAGCACTTCGTTGCCCGGGCCGAACACCGGCTGCGCGCCAACCGTGCCGATCACGCCGGCGGCGACGAGCAGGTAGAAGATGGTGCAGATCGCGAGGCTGCCGATCAGGCCGATCGGCATGTTGCGCTGCGGGTTCTTGGTCTCCTCGGCCGCAGTCGAGACCGCGTCGAAGCCGACATAGGCGAAGAAGATCGATGCCGCCGCGCCCGAGATGCCGGCGAAGCCGAGCGGCGCGAAGGGGGTGAACTTGCCCGTCTGGATCACCGGAATGGTCAGGATGATGAACATCGTCAGCGCGATGATCTTCACCCCCACCAGCACCGCGTTGACCGTGGCGCTTTCCTTGGTGCCCTTGATGAGCAGCGCAGTCACCGCGGCGGCGATCAGCATCGCCGGCACGTTGATCATGCCGCCGTCGAACGGCCCGCGCACCAGCGCATAGGGTATCGATATGTGGAAGCTCGAGTTGAGCCAGCCGATGAAATAGCCCGACCAGCCGACCGACACGGCGCCGGCGGCGATCGCATATTCGAGGATCAGCGCCCAGCCGACCATCCAGGCGACCAGCTCGCCCATCACCGCATAGCTATAGGTATAGGCCGATCCCGCGACCGGGACCATCGAAGCCATCTCCGCATAGCAGAGCGCGGCGACGCCGCAGACGAAGCCGGCGATGACGAAGCTCAGCATCATGCCGGGACCGGCTTTCTGCGCGGCCTCGGCGGTGAGAACGAAGATGCCCGTGCCGATCACCGCGCCAATGCCGAGCATGGTGAGCTGGAACGCTCCCAGAGACCGGTGGAGCGACTTCTTTTCGGCTGTGGCGAGGATGGCATCGAGTGGCTTGATGCGCCCGAATATCATTTGGTTGTCCCCTATGCGGCGCAGATGCGCGCCGCCCCGATTGAAAGCGGCGAGCCTAACCGCAAAACCGGCATGCGCAATGCTTTAGTGGGCCGGGCAGAGTGGCGAGCCCCGCGTTGCGGGTGGAAAGCCGGGCCGACGAGGTATAGTCTGGCGGGCCGGGAGGTACTGCCATGGCCACCGTCAAGGAACAGCTCGCCGCAGCCAACCAGAGCGTCCCGCGCGTGGACGTCGCCGAAGCGCAGAGGCTGATCGCCGAGGAAGATGCGTTGCTCGTGGATGTGCGCGACGCGAACGAAGTCGCGCAGACCGGCAAGCTCGCGGGCGCGCGCAACATCTCGCGCGGGATGATCGAGTTCCGCGCCGATCCCGAGCTTTCCTACCACGATCCCGACTTCCGCCCGGATCGCCCTGTGGTGCTCTATTGCGCCTCGGGCGGGCGCTCGGTGCTCGCGGCCAAGGCGCTGCAGGACATGGGCTATCGGCGCGTCCACAATCTGGGCGGGTTCGGCGACGCGGCCGCGGCGGGCATGGCGACCGAGCCCGCCTGAGGGTTCACGAATTTACCAAAATTTACGCAGCGTTTCGTCTCGCCGGGCGTAGCCTCGCAAGGCTCGCATCCCCTCTTAGCGAGTCAATGGGTGGCCGGAAGGGCTCCATGGGCTCCTGCACCTTCCGGCCACTTCCCGCTCAGCGCGCGAGCATCGGCCCCAGCGGCTTGCCTGCGAAGATGTGGACATGGAGGTGCGGCACTTCCTGGTGCGCGTCCGTGCCGGTGTTGGCGAGCAGCCGATAGCCCGGCGCCACCAGTCCTGCCTCGCGGGCGACATGGCCGACGGCGCGGACGAAGCCGGCGATCTCCGCATCGCTCCCGCGCGCCGAGAAATCGTCCCAGCTCACATAGGGCCCCTTGGGAATCACCAGCACATGGTGCGGCGCCTGCGGGTTGATGTCGTGGAAGGCGAGCGCGAATTCGTCCTCATAGACCTTCTTCGACGGAATCTCGCCGCGCAGGATCTTCGCGAAGATATTCTGGTCGTCATAGGGCTGGGTGGCGTCGATCGGCATTTCAATTCTCCCGGCGGCTCGCCTTTTCCTCCAGCCCCGACACGCCCTCGCGGCGCGCGAGCTCGGCGCGGACATCGTCGAGGCTGAGGCCGGCGTCGGCGAGCAGCACGATCAGGTGGAAGATCAGGTCGGCGGATTCGCCGACGAGCCCCGCGCGATCGTCGGCGATCGCGGCGATCACGGTCTCGACCGCTTCCTCGCCGACCTTCTGCGCGATCTTGGCGCGGCCGCGGCTGGTGAGCTTGGCGACATAGGACGTCGCCGGATCGCTGCTGCGGCGTTCGCGGATCACCTGTTCGAGCGCGTCGAGGGAGTCGGCCATGGCGCCCGGCTGCGGGAGCGCGGGGCTTCTGTCAATCCTCGCCCTCGACCTCGCGACGCGCGCGGAAGCGGGCGCGGAGGCGGCTGCGCACGAACCACACCGCCGCCGCGGCACAGGCGAAGAGCGCGATGTCGGAAAGTTCGGGCATCGTCCGCGCGCCGGCAGTGCCGCTGTGCGGTGCGGCGAGGGCGGGAGCGGCGACCAGCAGGACGAACGCGACATAGGGCATGCCAGTGAGCGTAACGCCGGGGGATTGGAGAAGCGTTAAGCCGCTGCCTCAGGAGCGGACCGGAATCCCCTCGGCCGCGAGCGCGGCGTGCGCCTCGGCGATCGTCGCCTGGCCGAAGTGGAAGATCGAGGCGGCGAGCACGGCCGAGGCATGGCCGTCGCGGATGCCCTCGACCAGATGCTGGAGATTGCCCACGCCGCCCGATGCGACCACGGGAACGGTCACCTGGTCGGCGATTGCGCGGATCAACGCGAGGTCATAGCCGTCGCGCGTGCCGTCGCGGTCCATCGAAGTTACGAGCAGCTCGCCCGCACCCAGCTCGGCAAGGCGCAGCGCGTGCTCGATTGCGTCGATGCCCGTGGCGCGGCGGCCGCCATGGGTGAAGACTTCCCAGCGCTCGCCGACGCGGCGCGCATCGACCGAGGCGACGACGCACTGGCTCCCCATCACTTCGGCGATTTCGGACACGACTTCGGGCCGGGTCACGGCGGCCGAATTGACCGCCACTTTGTCGGCGCCGGCGAGCAGCAGCGCGCGCGCATCCTCGACGCTGCGCACGCCGCCGCCGACAGTGAGCGGCATGAAGCAGACCTCGGCGGTGCGGCGCACCACGTCGATCATCGTTCCGCGCGCCTCGTGGCTGGCGGTGATGTCGAGGAAGCAGAGTTCGTCGGCCCCCGCCGCGTCATAGGCACGCGCCTGCTCCACCGGATCGCCGGCGTCGACCAGGTCGACGAAGTTCACGCCCTTAACCACCCGGCCGCTGGCCACGTCGAGACAGGGGATCACGCGCGCACGGACGGTCACCGTGCCACCTCGATCGCCTGGGCCAGGTCGAGCCGGCCGTCGTAGAGCGCGCGGCCGGTGATCACGCCTTCGATGCCGTCGGCGACGTGCCGCCGCAGCGCGTGGATGTCGCCGATGTCGGTGACGCCACCGCTGGCGATCACGGGGATCGAGACGGCACGGGCGAGCGCGACGGTGGCGTCGACGTTGCAGCCCTTGAGCAGCCCGTCGCGGCCGACGTCGGTGAACAGCAGGGCGGCGACGCCCGCATCCTCGAAGCGCTTGGCCAGCTCGACCACGGAGACGTCGGACACATCAGCCCAGCCGCGCGTCGCCACCATGCCGTCGCGCGCGTCGACTGCGACGACGACGCGCCCCGGATGTGCACGCGCCGCCTCGCGCACCAGCTCGGGGTTCTCGAGCGCCGCGGTGCCGATCACCACGCGCTCGACGCCGAGGTCGAGCCAGCGCTCGACCGACTCGCGGTTGCGGATGCCGCCGCCGAGCTGGACCTTGCCCGGGAAGGCCTGGAGGATCGACGACACCGCCGCGCCATTGACCGACTCACCCGCGAAGGCGCCGTCGAGGTCGACCACATGCAGCCATTCGGCGCCCGCCGCCGCGAAGGCCTGGGACTGGGCGGCAGGATTGTCGCCATAGACCGTCGCGCGCTCCATGTCGCCCTCGGCGAGGCGGACGACCTGGCCGCCCTTGAGGTCGATGGCCGGGAAGACGATCAGGCCGGAACTTACGGCTGCCATTCTAGGAATCTCTCCAGCAGCGCGATGCCGTAGCGCTGGCTCTTTTCGGGGTGGAACTGCACGCCGATCATATTGTCCCGGCCAATCGCGGCCGTGACCGGACCGCCGTGATCGGTGGTGGCGAGCACATGATCGCCGGTGAAGGCGAAGCTGTGCAGGAAATAGGCCTCGCCCCGCTCGAGCAGCGGGTGGGGCAGGGTGGGGACGACGTCGTTCCAGCCCATGTGCGGCACATGGACGCCGGGTGCAGGCGGCATGGCGCGGACGGTGCCGGCAATCCATCCGAGTCCGGGATGCGTCCCCATCTCCTCGCCGGCGTCGGCCATCAGCTGCATGCCGACGCAGACGCCGAGGAAGGGCGCGCCCTGACGCAGCACGCGTTCCTCGAGCGCCTCGACCATGCCGGGAACCGCACGCAACCCGCCGGCGCAGGCACCGAACGCGCCCACGCCGGGAAGCACCACTCGATCGGCCTTCAGCACGGCATCCGGATCGGCGGTGATCAGCAGGTTCGATGCGCCGGCTGCCTTGAGCGCGTTGTGGACCGAGTGGAGGTTGCCCGCGCCATAGTCGATCAGCGCGACGCTCACTGGGCCAGCGCCTCCAGCCCGGGAGCGACCACGCCGGGCGCGACTTCGATGAACTCGAAGTCGGCGGCGCCGTTGGTGGCGAACGGGTCGGTCGCGGCCCAGGCCTTCACTTCGTCCAGCGAACCGCGGACCAGGAACATGCCCCCGGTCACTGGTACCTTGCGGCCCGCCATCAGCAGCCGGCCGTCGGCCGCCGCCTGTTTGAGCCATTCGACGTGCGCGGGGCGCAGTGCGTCGATCGTCTCGATCGGCACCTTGTAGGTGAGCAGCACCAGGATCATCACAGCACTCCCTTGGTCGAGGGGATGGCGTCAGCCTTGCGCGGGTCGATCTCCACTGCCTCGCGAAGCGAGCGGGCGAGCCCCTTGAACGCGGCTTCGGCGATGTGGTGGTTGTTGGTGCCGTAGAGCGTCTCGACATGGAGCGTCAGCCCCGCGGTCTGCGCGAACGAGTGGAACCAGTGTTCGAACATCTCGGTGTCCATCTCGCCGAGGCGCTTCTGGCTGAACTCGGTCTTCCAGACGAGGAAGGGCCGGCCCGAGATGTCGACCGCGACGCGCGTCAGCGTCTCGTCCATCGGCGACAGGGCGTCCGCGTATCGCCGGATGCCCTTCTTGTCGCCCAGCGCCTTGGCTACCGCCTCGCCGATCGCAAGCCCGGTGTCCTCCACCGTGTGGTGCTGGTCGATGTGCAGGTCGCCCACCGTCTTGACGTCGAGGTCGATCAGCGAATGGCGGCTGAGCTGCTCGAGCATGTGATCGAAGAAGCCGATGCCGGTGGAGATGGCATAGGCGCCGGTGCCGTCGAGGTTGACGGTGACGTCGACCGAGGTCTCGCTCGTCTTGCGGCTGATCGTGGCGGTGCGCATGTCCGCCCCACATAGCGATGGCGGCGCGTCATGCAATCTTGACCGGCGGTCGCAACCCGCTACCTCAGGTGCATGACCGGTAGCGTACCCGATAGCCTGATTCCCTACGATGAAATCGTGCAGGAGGCCCTGCGCGCAGTCGTCGGCCGCGTCCTCAATTCGGTCGCGGAGACGCAGGGGCTGCCCGGGGCGCACCATTTCTACATCACCTTCAAGACCGAAGCGCAGGGAGTCGACATCCCGCAGCGGCTGCGCGAGCGCTTCCCGGACGAGATGACGATCGTCCTCCAGCATCGCTTCTGGGACCTGAAGGTCGACGACGAGAAATTCTCGGTCGGGCTGAGCTTCAACCAGGTCCCTGCGATCCTGACGATCCCCTTCGCGGCGATCACCGGCTTCCATGACCCCGCCGTCAATTTCGAGCTGCGCTTCCAGGCAACCGAAGTCGCCGACGAGCCCGAGCCGCACGACGAGGCCGAGAACGACGCCGCCTCCGCCGCGGTGGTCAAGCCGGCCGAGGACGGCTCGAACGTCGTCTCGGTGGACTTCAAGCGCAAGAAATAAGGCGCAGACGCCGGACGCTCAGCCCTCCGGCGCGCGGGTGAGTCGCTCCCGTAGATCGAGCATCGGTACCGAACGCGCCGCCGCGATGCGGTCCTTGGCGCCGAGCACGGTGCCAAGATGCTCGAGCACCTGGCTCGCCCGGTCGAGGTTCTGCAGCGCCTGCATGTGCTGCTGGAGCACCGACGGATCGCTCACCAGCTCCTCGCCCAGTTCGTCGAGCAGGCGGCGGACGTGCAGGATCTCGTCGACAATGCGCGAGTCGAGCTCGCCTGCGGCGGGGGCTTGCGCAGGCGCGGGCGGCTCGGCCGGCAGCGCTGCGCCGCTGCGCACTGCCGCCTGGATCGCATCGACACGCGCCTGGCCGCGGTGCCCCTCGAAGGTGGCGACTCGCGTGCCCGACACCCATTCGTCCACGGTCACCGCGCAATGATCGAAGGCGACTCCGCAGCGGCCGCCGGCCTGCCAGGCGACCGTCGCGGCCATTTCGATCTCCGCGCGGCGCAGCACCAGCCGCGTGCCGGGGCGGGGGAGTGCGGCGCCGTCGATCATCGCGCCGCCCTCGGAAAGATTGCGGATGCGGACCGGCGCCTTGAGCCCGTCGACGTCGATCGTCGCGGACAGCAGCAGGTTCTTGCGCGCTGCGCGTGGCTTGGGCTCGAGGCCCGGGCTCGAAGGCGGCGTGCAGTCGGTCATGCCTAATTCTATGGCAAGCACGCTATCCATGGGTAGGTGCTCGCGAAAATTCTCGTGCACGGGGGTGCTGGAATCGGCGTCCGCCTGGGTCTAGAGCGCGCTCGACTCCCGCGGCCGCGGATGAAGGAGGACAGCTTGACCACCCGTACCGAAACCGACTCGATCGGCGCCATCGAAGTTCCCGCCGACGCCTATTGGGGCGCGCAGACCCAGCGCTCGATCGAGAATTTCCCCTTCGGCCCGCAGGAGCGGATGCCGATCGGCATCGTCCATGCCCAGGCGATCGTGAAGCAGGCCGCGGCGCGGGTGAACGTCAAGCACGGGCTCGACCCGGAGATCGCCAAGGTGATCGACCAGGTCGCGCAGGAGATCGTCGACGGCAAGCTCGACGACCAGTTCCCGCTGGTGATCTGGCAGACCGGGTCGGGCACCCAGACCAACATGAACGTCAACGAGGTGATCGCGGGCCGCGCCAACGAGATCCTGACCGGCAAGAAGGGCGGCAAGTCGCCCGTCCATCCGAACGATCACGTCAACATGGCGCAGTCGTCGAACGACTCGTTCCCCACCGCGCTGCACATCGCCGCGGCGCGCGCGGTGACGCAGAAGCTCTATCCGGCGCTCGACCGGCTCCACGCCTCGCTGGCGCAGAAGGTCAAGGACTGGGATCACATCGTCAAGATCGGCCGCACCCACCTGCAGGACGCGACGCCGCTGACCTTGGGCCAGGAATTCTCCGGCTATGCCGCGATGCTCGAATCGGCGAAGGCCCGCTTCGCCTCGGTGCTCGAGCTCGACATCTTCAAGCTCGCGCTCGGCGGCACCGCGGTCGGCACCGGGCTCAACTCGCCGCCCAACTATGCCGAGGACGTGGCGGCCGAGATCGCCAAGATCACCGGCCTGCCGTTCGTCACCGCGCCCAACAAGTTCGAGTCGCTGGCGACCAAGGACCAGCTGGTGAACCTCTCCGGCGTTTGCAACACGCTCGCGGTATCGCTCACCAAGATCGCCAACGACATCCGCCTGCTCGGCTCGGGCCCGCGCTCGGGTCTCGGCGAGCTCGATCTGCCGGCGAACGAGCCGGGCAGCTCGATCATGCCAGGCAAGGTCAACCCGACGCAGAGCGAATCGCTGACGATGGTCGCGGCGCAGGTGATCGGCAACCACATGGCCGTCACGGTCGGCGGCATGCAGGGGCATTTCGAACTCAACGTGTTCAAGCCGCTGATCGGCTCGAACGTGCTGCGCTCGATCGAATTGATGTCGGTCGGCATGGTGAGCTTCGCCGAGCGCGCGGTCGACGGGGCCAAGGCGAACGAGAAGCAGATCACCGAGCTGGTCAACCGCTCGCTGATGCTGGTGACCGCGCTCGCGCCCGCGATCGGCTATGACAATGCCGCCAAGATCGCCAAGAACGCGCACGAGAAGGGGCTGACGCTCAAGGAATCGGGCCTGCAGCTCGGGCTCGTCGACGAGGCGACCTTCGACAAATACGTCCGTCCGGAGACGATGGTCGGGCGGTAGAACTGGCCGCCGAACATGGCTGTACCCCGGCGAAGGCAGGGGGCGGGCAGCTCGATGCTGGGCCCCGGCCTTCGCCGGGGAACCAGTATCCTTCTCAGCCGCTTAGCCCTCGAACAGCAATTCGAGGGAGCAGCTATGATCGGCGACGCAATCGCAGGCTGGATCGGCAACCGGATCGACCGCAGCGACGGGGAAGGCGGCACGCTGGGCGCGGTCGTGGGCGTGCTCGCGTGGAAAGCCACCAAGCGGATCGTGCCTGCGGCGCTGGTGCTGGGCGCGGTCGCTTACGGCGTGCACAAGCTGACGCAAAGCTCGAACCCGCCGGTCTGACTTGACGCGGGGCGGCTCGGCACGCCAAAGGCGCCCATGCCCCACCGCACCGAGAACGACCCCCATAAATTCCGCCGCCGCGGCGTCCTCTTCGTCCTGTCCTCGCCGTCGGGGGCGGGAAAATCGACGATCGCCCGCAAGTTGCTGGCCGCTGATCCGTTCCTGGAAATGTCGGTCTCCTACACCACGCGGCCTATGCGCCCCGGCGAGGTGGACGGCGTCGACTATCATTTCGTCGATCTCGAGAAGTTCCGCGAAATGGTGTCGAACCACGAGTTCCTCGAATGGGCGCACGTGTTCGATCACCGCTACGGCACCCCCAAGGCGACCGTGGACCAGATCCTCGCCTCGGGTCGCGACGTGCTGTTCGACATCGACTGGCAGGGTGCGCAGCAGCTCTTCCAGCTCGCCGGCGGCGATGTGGTGCGCGTGTTCATCCTGCCGCCCTCGTTCACGGAGCTCCACGAGCGGCTCAAGCGCCGCAACACCGATTCGGAGGCAGTGATCGATGCCCGCATGGCGCGCGCTGCCAACGAAGTGAGCCACTGGGACGGCTATGACTATGTCCTCGTCAACGACGAGGTCGAGCAATGCTATGAGTCGGTGCACACGATCCTGAAGGCCGAGCGCCTACGCCGCTCGCGCCAGACCGGGCTGATCGGCTTCATCCGCGGGCTGATGAAGTAAGAGCGACCGATCCTCCCCCTTGCGAGGGAGGATCAGGACGCGCGCGGCCTATTTCGCCGCGCTGACTCGCCACACCTTGTTGCCGGCATCGTCGGCCACCAGCAGCGCGCCGGTGGCGTCGGTGATCACGCCGACCGGGCGGCCGCGCGCGGTCTTGCCGTCGGGGGCGAGGAAGCCGGTGAGCACGTCGATCGGCTTGGCGTCGCGGCCCGGGAAGCCCTCTGCCGTGAACGGCACGAAGACGACCTTGTAGCCCGAAGGTGGCTGGCGGTTCCACGAGCCGTGGAGGCCGATGAAGGCGCCGTTCGACCAATTGGGTCCGAGCTTGGCATCGGTCGCGAAGGTCAGGCCCAGCGGGGCGGTGTGCGGCCCGAGCGCGAAGTCGGGACGGCGGGTGTATTCGCGCAGGTCCGGCCGCTCGGGCGTGACGCGCTTGTCGACGTAACCGCCCCAGTAATTCCACGGCCAGCCATAGAAGGCGCCGAGATCGACGCGCGTCAGGAAATCGGGTGGCATGTCCGATCCGAGCATGTCGCGCTCGTTGACCACGGTCCACAGCGCGCCGCTGTTGGGCTCGAACGCCATGCCGTTGGGATTGCGCAGGCCCCAGGCATAGACGCGCGCGGTGCGGGTGTCCGGGAACACCTGGATGATCATCGCGCGGCCGCCGCGCGTGCCCTGGGCGGGCGAGCCGCCGGCGTAGATCGCGCCTTCGGCCTCGAGACCGTTCTCGGCGATGTTCGACGAGGAGCCGATGCTGACGAACAGGCTCTTGCCGTCGGGCGCGGCGACGACGTTGCGCGCCCAGTGGTTGCCGCCCCCGGCGAGCGCATAGATCTTCTCGGGCTGGGCGGTGATCTGCGTCTGGCCCTCGCGATAGGGGAAGCGCACCAGCGCGTCGGTGTTGGCGACGTAGAGCCACTCGCCGACCAGCGCCATGCCATGCGGCGAGTTGAGCCCGGTGAGGAAAGCCGAGCGCTGGTCCGCCACGCCGTCGCCATTGGTGTCGCGCAGCAGCGTGATGCGGTTGGGCGAGGGCACGCCGGCGCCGGCCTGGCCGAGCAGGAAGTTCATCACCCAGCCGGTAATGCCGCCGCCCTCGCGCGGGGGCGAATTGCTCTCGGCGACCAGCACGTCGCCATTGGGCAGGCGGTAGAGCCAGCGCGGATGCTCGAGCTTGTCGGCGAAGGCCGCGACCTGGAGCCCCGCCGCGGGCGTGGGCTTCTCGCCCGCCGCCCAGCCGACCGGCTTGGCGATGCCGACGGTGGGAATGTCCTGCGTCCGCGGCTCGGTGAGCTGGGGCACGCGGCCGGCGACGGCCTGCTCGCTCACGCGCGCATGGTCGGGCCGGCTCAGCCACCAGAAGACGCCGGCGGCCACGACGAGCAGCACCACGAGGGCGATCAGGAGACGCTTCAACATCGGGTCATTCCTCGACCGGGGTTAGCTGCTTGGGCGGGTGGAGGCGCAGGCGGTTGACCTTGCGCGCATCGGCATCGATCACTTCGAGCCTCCAGCCGCTGTCGTGCTCGAGGCACTCGCCCGCGGCGGGGACATGGCCCGCGAGCACGAAGGCGAGCCCGCCGATCGTATCGACGTCCTCCTCGACTTCTCCCAACCGCGGATCGACCGTCACCGCCACGTCCTCGAGCTCCGCGCGCGCATCGGCTTCCCAGCCGCCGCCGTCGATCGGCACGAGCAGCGCGGTCGGCGCCTCGTCATGCTCGTCCTCGATGTCGCCGACGATCTCCTCGATCAGGTCCTCGATCGTGATCAGCCCTTCGGTGCCTGAATATTCGTCGAGCACGATCGCCAGGTGGGTGCGCCGCACGCGCATCTGGGCGAGCAGGTCGAGTGCGCCCATGGATTGCGGGACGTAAAGCGGCTGGCGGATCAGCCCGGCGATGCTCGGCGGGTGCGGCGCGCCCTTCGCCAGTATCTCGAACACGTCCTTGATGTGGACCATGCCGACCACGGTATCGAGCGCCTCGCGATAGACGGGCAGGCGGCTGTGGCCGGCCTCGGCGAAGAGCCGGACCAGGTCGGCGAAGCTCGTGCCTTCCTCGACCGCGATGATGTCCGCCCGCGGCACGCCCATGTCGCCCGCGTCGCGCTCGCCGAAATGGAGCAGGTTCTTGAGCATCTGGCGCTCGATCGGCGCCAGGTCGCCGGCGGGGGCGCGGCCGCCCTCTTCCTCATGCTCGTCGATCGCCTCCTCGATGCGATCGCGGAGCGTCTCTTCATGTTCCTCGCCGAACAGCAGGGTGCGGATGCTCCGCCATATGCCGCCGGATTCGTTCTGGGTCTCGGGGGTGCCGGTACTTTGTCCGGTACTACTGGGGCCCTCGGGCATGTTCGTAGTCAGTCCTCGCGAACGGGATAGGGGTCGTGCAGGCCGAGCTTGGCGAGCGCGGCGCGCTCCATATCCTCCATCGCCTCGGCCTGGGCGTCCTCCATATGGTCATAGCCTAGCAGATGGAGCGTGCCATGGACAATCAGGTGGGTGGCATGATCCGCGACGCTGACGCCGCGCTCCTCCGCCTCGGCTAGGCAGACGCCGTGCGCGAGCACGATGTCGCCCAGGATCACTTCGCCGTCGTCGCTGTTCTGCGTCACCGCCTCGAGCAGGTCGGGCTGGATCATCGGGAAGGACAGCACGTTGGTCGGCTTGTCCTTGTCGCGATAGTCGCGGTTGAGCGTGCGCACTTCCTCGTCGGAGGTCAGCCGCACTGCGACTTCGATCGCCACGTCCCAGTCGAGCCATTCGGCATAGGGCGTCTCCCGGATCGCCGCCTCGGCGGCGCGCGCGGCGAGCTCCTCCCATTCGCCCTCGGGCCAGGGGGATTCGGGGAGGGCGGCGACGTCAAGCATTGGGGCCCTCATAGGCATCGACGATCCGGCCGACGATCGGGTGGCGGACCACGTCGGCGGCGGTGAAGCGGCACAGCGAGATGCCCTCGACGCCTTCGAGCCGCGTGACGGCATCGTTGAGGCCGGAGGCGCCGGGGCCACCGGGCAGGTCGACCTGCTTGGGATCGCCGCAGATCACCATGCGGCTGTTCTGGCCGAAGCGCGTGAGGAACATCTTCATCTGCGCCGGCGTGGTGTTCTGCGCCTCGTCGAGGATCACGAAGGCGTCGGAGAGCGTGCGGCCGCGCATGAAGGCGATCGGCGCGATCTCGATCTCGCCCGAGGCGATGCGCCGCTCGACCTGTTCGGGCGGCATGCAGTCGTAGAGCGCGTCGTAGATCGGGCGGAGATAGGGATCGACCTTCTCCTTCATGTCGCCGGGCAAAAAGCCCAGCCGCTCACCGGCCTCTACCGCGGGGCGCGACAGGATCAGCCGCTGCACCGATCCGGTCATCAGCTGCGCGACCGCCTGGGCGACGGCGAGATAGGTCTTGCCGGTGCCCGCGGGCCCGAGCGCGAAGATCATGTCGTTCGACACCAGCTCGCGCATGTAATGCGTCTGCGCGGCCGAGCGCGGGACGATCGTCTTGCGCCGGGTGCGGATCATGATCGGCGGATTGCCTTCGCCGTTCGGTTCGGCGCGGATGATGCCGGTGAGCGTCGGCTCGTTCGACATGGCGATCACCGCGTCGACCAGCCCGCCGTCGATCTCCTCGCCGCGGATCACCCGGCTGTGCAGCTCCTGCAGCACTTCGCGCGCATGCGCGACGGCCTCGGCGCTGCCCTCGATCACCACGCGCTGGCCGCGGGCGTGGATGTACACGCCGAGCCGCTCCTCGAGCATCAGCAGGTTCGAATCATATTCGCCGAAGAGCTGCGGCAGGAGCTGGGGCTTGTCGAAGGTCACCTCGACCCGGGAACGTTCGCCGGACTGGGCAGGGACAGGCTTGCGGCTCATGCGGCTCCTTGCGGAAAGGGGAAGGGAGGCGCGCTCCCTTTCATGCCTAGCGGGGGATTCACGCGCCCCGTCAGGGCGAAACCGGGGCGGAGGGCGGAGGTTCCGTTACGCATGAGTCGCGAGCGAGGATGGCAGAGGATGCCGCGTTTTGACAGGGGCGCACGAGCAGCCCCTGCGAATAATTCCGCGCGTGTGACTCTCAGGCCGCCGCCGGCAAGCGCTCCACGCCGGCGAGCGAGTTCGGCCCCGCCTCGACGATCTCCACCTCGACCAGATCGCCGATCTTGGCATCGGTGGTGAGGTGGACCGACTGGAGCCAGGGCGACTTGCCGAGCATCTGGCCGGGCTTGCGCCCGGGGCGCTCGATCAGCACCGTGCAGCGCTTGCCGACGGTCGCGGCATTGAACGCCGCCTGGTCGCGGTTGAGCGCGGCCTGGAGACGCTGGAGGCGGTCGTCCATGACTTCGGGAGCGATGAAGCCGTCGACCATCTCCGCCGCGGGGGTGCCGGGGCGGGGGCTGTATTTGAAGCTGAAGCACTGGGCATAGCCCACCGCGTCGACCAGGCTCAGCGTCTCGGCGAATTCGGCCTCGGTCTCGTGCGGGAAGCCGACGATGAAGTCGCCCGAGAGCGCGATGTCGGGCCGCGCGGCGCGGACGCGGTCGAGGATGCGCAGGTAGGAATCGCGGCTGTGCGACCGGTTCATCGCCTTGAGGATGCGGTCGCTGCCGGCCTGCACGGGCAAATGGAGATAGGGCATCAGCTTCTCCACCTCGGCATGCGCGCGGATCAGCCCTTCGCGCATGTCGTTGGGGTGGCTGGTCGTGTAGCGGATGCGCTTGAGCCCCTCGATCCTGTCGAGCGCGGCGATCAGCCCGTGGAGGCCGGTGCCGGCGTCATCGTCCCACGCATTGACGTTCTGCCCGAGCAAGGTGATCTCGCGCGCGCCGGCGTCGACCAGCGCCTTTGCCTCGTCCACGATCGCATCGAACGGTCGGCTGACCTCGGCACCACGAGTATAGGGCACCACGCAATAGGTGCAGAATTTGTCGCAGCCTTCCTGCACGGTGAGGAAGGCCGAGGGGTTCACCTTGCGCCGCGAGGGCAGCGCGCCGAACTTGCTCATCGCCGGCATGTCGGTGTCGAGCGCGGCCTTGCCCGCGGCGGCGTCGGCCACGAGCTGGGGCAGGTTGTGATAGGCTTGCGGGCCGACCACCACATCGACCTTGGCGCGGCGCACGATCTCCTCGCCCTCGGCCTGGGCGACGCACCCGGCAACGGCAATCATCGGCGCGGCCCGCTCGGCCTCGGCGGCGTTCTTCCGCAGCCGGCCGATGTCCGAATAGACCTTCTCGGTCGCCTTCTCGCGGATGTGGCAGGTGTTGAGCACGACGAGGTCGGCGGATTCGGCATCGGGCGCGGCGGTGAGGCCCTGCGCGGCCATCAGCTCGCCCATGCGCTCGCCGTCATAGACGTTCATCTGGCAGCCGAACGACTTGACGTGGAAGGTCTTGGGGGTCGGTTTCATGATCGCGGCGCTATAGCGTCTTGCTCCCCTCCCTGAAAGGGAGGGGTCGGGGGTGGGTGCGCGGCATCGGCCGCGCTGGTGTCGTTCGAAACGCCACCCGGGGCATCGAGCCCCGGCTGACGCTATACCCACCCCTTGATCCCCTCCCTTTCAGGGAGGGGAGATAGGCGGCGTGGGCCGGTAGCCGATCGCTTCCTCCGCATAGCGGAACGGCTGCAGCGGGTGGCCGAGCGCCCCCACCAGCGCCTCCTCGATCCGCCGCCGGCTTTCGGCGGCGATCGCCTTGCGGCCGGGGAAGTCGCGGGGGTGGAAGGGCTCGAGGAAATGGATGCGCAGCTCGAAGCTGCCCTTGCGCCCCAGCACGCGGCGCGCGTTGTTGAGTCCGCGCTCCTGGCCGATCCACCCAATCTCCTCGCCGACGCGGCCATAATCGAGCATCACCGGCTGGACGAGCACGCCTGGCGGCGGCGGCTCGAGCACGCGCAGCATCGGCGTCTTGAACGGCAGCAGCGACTTGCCGTCGGTCGTGGTGCCCTCGGGGAAGATCGCGATCGCCCAATTGTCCGCCAGCGCGTCGCGGAGCTGGTTGATCTGCTCGGCGACCCCCAGCCGGTTCTCCCGCTTCACATAGACAGTGCGGTTGAGCCCCGCGAGCCAGCCGACCACCGGCGCCTCGCCGATCTCGGCCTTGGCGACGAACGCCGTGCCGCTCGCGCCGCCGAGCGCCAGGATGTCGATCCAGCTGATATGGTTCGAGACGTAGAAGACGTCGCGCTTCAGGTGCGTGCCGACCCGTCGCACACGCGCCCCGCAAATCCGCGCCGCCGTGCCGAGGAACTGGCGCGGCCACGGCGAGGGGAGGCGGAACAGCCGGAAGAGATAGTGGAGCGGCACGAACACCAGCACCGCGCCCAGCAGCATCGCGATCCGCAGCCAGGCCCGCGCCTGCTCGGCCAGCGTGAATTGCGTAGGGATTCCCTCGGCGGCCGCGGCGCGCCTCGAGTCAGCGACGGCGGCCATGCGCGCGCTCAGCTCTTGCGTTCGAGGGCCACTCCATAGAGCTCCATGCGATGGTCGACCAGGCGGAAGCCCAGCCGTTCGGCGATCTGCTTCTGGAGGAGCTCGAGCTCGGGATCGACGAACTCGATCACTTTGCCGGTCTCGACGTCGATCAGATGATCGTGGTGCGCCTCGGGCGAAGGCTCGTAGCGCGCGCGCCCGTCGCCGAAATCGTGGCGATCGAGGATGCCCGCCTCTTCGAACAGGCGCACGGTACGATAGACGGTGGCGATCGAAATGCCCGGATCGATTGCCGATGCGCGCTCATAGACCTTCTCGACATCGGGATGGTCCTCGGCATCCGAAAGGACGCGCGCGATCACCTTGCGCTGTTCGGTGATGCGCAGCCCCTTTTCGTGGCACAGGGCTTCCAGATCGATCTTCCGCGGCATGCGCACGATGTAACGGCAATGCGGGTCAGGGGAAAGGCCCCCCGCTGCCCGGAAAAGCAAAACGCCGGCCGGGGAGGTCCCCGACCGGCGTCTTGCGTGCCCAAAGGGCGGCGGTAGGCTCAGCGCGTCTTGCGGCGCTTGGTGCCCAGGCCGATCTTCTTCGCGAGGCTGCGGCGCTGCTCGGCGTAATTCGGGGCGACCATCGGATAGTCGGCCGGCAGGTTCCACTTGGCGCGATACTGTTCCGGCGTCATCTGATAGTGAGTCATCAGATGCCGCTTCAACATCTTGAGCTTCTTACCATCTTCGAGGCAGACGATATAGTCCGGCTTCACCGAAGAACGGATCGAAACGGCCGGCTCCTGCTTGACTTCCGGCGCCGCAGCGGGGCGGCCGAGGCCGGAGAGCGCGCCATGCACGTTTTGGATGAGGACAGGGAGATCGGAAACGGCGACGCTATTGTTGCTTACATGTGCGGCGACAATATCCGCGGTCAGCGTTACCAACGTTTCCTGAATGTCCGACTGAGATTCCATGATTATCCTTTCGACCCGATTTTGGACGACTTCTGCGGTCGTCAACTGGTCTTATCGGACTATTGACAAACGAAGGCAAGCCCTGGAGCCGGTTAATGATCGCTTTTTTCGATCAATCGGCGAGCGAAAGTATGGGCATCAAACAGTTGACCACCTTTGCCACGATAGTAATTCGGCCGCTCGCCGACTTTGTCGAAACCTTCGCGACGGTATAGCCGAACGGCATCGTTTCCGGAGCGGACCTCGAGGTGGATTTCCTCGACTCCCCGGGCTTCCGCCTCTGCAACGACTGCTCTCAGCAGCGCCCCGCCTACGCCGCGCCGGCGCGCGGCGGGACTGGTCGCGAGCAGCAGCAACTCGGCCTCGGGCCCGACCGAGCGCGCGAGCGCGAAGCCCATGTCGGTGCCGTCGAGGCTGGCGAGCACCAGCCACACGCCCGGAAGCGCGAGCATTCCCATGCATTGCGCCGGGGTCCAGGCTTCGCCGTAGCGGGGGTCGAACGCCTCGATCATGATCCGCGCGACCGAGGGAAGATCCTGCGCCCCGCCTTCGCGGAGCTCGACGAGATTGAGCGTGGTGCTCAAGCCAGGCCTCGCTCGGCCAGCGTCTTGGCATCGGGTGCGCGGCCGTAGATGGGGCGCGCGGGCAGGTCGGCGAACTCGGGCAGCAGCAGCCGTGCGTCGGCGGCGTTGGGCAGCACTTCGTGCAGATCGAGCCCGTCGGCCAGCGGCGCGAGGAAGCGCACGCCGCTGCCGAATGCGGGGCGACCGCCCAGCGCGGCAAGCGCGGTTGCGGGAGGAAGCGAGCCGAACGGCCCGTCTTCGCGAAGCGGCGAGGATGCGAACGCCTGCATGAAGACTTCACCGTGCCCACCTTCGAGCACTGCGGCAAGGCCGGGCAATTCCGGATGCGCCGCGAAGCCGGACGCGGCGAGCAGCGCGAGCGACGAATAGCCGGCGAGCTCGCATTTCCAGCCGATCGCCAGCCCGCGCGCGGCGGCAAGCCCCACGCGCACCCCGGTGAAGCTGCCCGGCCCGACGTCGACCAGGATGCGGTCGGCGCGGCCCTGTCCGGGAAGTTCGGCGATCATCGGCACCAGCCGCTCGGCATGGCCGCGGCCGACCGTCTCGTGGCGCGCCGCCACCACCTCCCGCCCGCGCAGCAGCGCGACCGAGCAGGCGGCGGTGGCGGTTTCGATGACGAGCGTGGTCAAGGAGTCAGAGGACGCGGTTGAAGCGCTCGAACTCGGGTCGGGGGCTGCGGCCGAAGATGGTGGAAGGATCGCCATGTCCCAGCGTGGAAATGAAGTTGGACTTCACATGGGGCTGGTCCGGGAAGAAGGCCGCGTCAACCTTGGCGTCGTCGAATCCCGACATCGGGCCGGTATCAAGGCCCAGCGCGCGGGCCGCGATCAGGAAATAGGCGCCCTGGAGCGAGGAGTTGCGGAACGCGTGCTCCTTGCGCTTGTCGAGGTCGTCCTCGAACCAGCTCTTCGCGTCGGTGTGCGGGAAGAGGAAGGGCAGGTGCTCGTGGAAATCCCAGTCCATCGCGATGATCACGCTGGCGGGCGCCTTGCGGATCTTGTCGGGATTGGTGCCGGTGGCGAGATCGGCGAGCTTGTCCTTGGCTTCCTGGCTCAGGAGCCAGACGAAGCGCGCGGGCTGCTGGTTGGCCGAGGTCGGGCCCATCTTGAGCAGCTCGTAGATTCGGCGGATGTCGGCTTCGGTGACCGGCTCGTCGGTGTAGCCGTTGTAAGTGCGCGCGGTACGAAAGATCGTATCCAGCCCCGCATCGTCGAGGGGACGGCCCATGGGTTTGTCCTTTCTTCTTGGGCCCGGCGTTTGCCGGGCGCGACCCGTTCGGAAAGCTTAGATCGCCCGGACTTCGGTGACTTCGGGCACGTAATATTTGAGCAGTTGCTCGATGCCGTTCTTGAGCGTCGCGGTCGACGACGGGCATCCCGAGCAGGCGCCCTGCATCTGGAGATAGACCTTCCCCTGGTCGAAGCCGCGATAGACGATGTCGCCGCCGTCGTTGGCGACCGCGGGGCGGATGCGCGTGTCGATCAGCTCGCGGATCTGCGCGACCACGTCGGCGTCCTCGGGGTTGTCGCCGAATTCGGCGCCTTCGGGCGGCACTTCGATGCCCGCCGCGCTGCCGGCGCGGAACAGCGGCATGTTGGCCGAGAAATGGTCGAGCAGGATGCTGAGCACGTCGGGCTTGAGGTCGATCCAGTCGATCCCGGGCGCAGCAGTGACCGAGATGAAGTCGCGGCCGAAGAACACGCCGGTCACGTCGCCCAGGCCGAACAGCGCGTCGGCCAGCGGCGAGGCCTCGGCCTCTTCGGGGCTCGCGAAGTCGCGAGTGCCGGCCTCCATCACGACGCGACCGGGCAGGAACTTGAGCGTCGCGGGGTTGGGCGTGGGTTCGGTCTCGATCAGCATGGCGTGCATGTGGCGCGTGGCGGGCGGCGGATCAAGCGGTCCGGGCGAAACTCTGGGTTGCCGGCCGGGTCATTCGTCGGCGTGGCGCGTGGCGTCGGTCACGTTCTGGTCGTGCCCGCTCTTGTCGCTGAAGAAGGCGGCGGCGAACAGCCCGCAGCCGAGCAAGGTCGAGAGGAACACGCCGCCGATCGTCGCGAGGATCGCCGAGGGATAGAGTGCGTCGTAGAGCGCGAGATAGCCGAGCGCGCCGGCGACCATCAGCACGCCCGCGAACGCGATCCAGAGGATCATTCGCCGGAACTCGGTCCAGGCCTTGCCGTCGACGCTGCGCATGAGGGGTCCTTCACCTGTTGCGCGCGATGTAGGGACGCGCGCGCCCGATCTCAATTGTACAAATTGTCCAACCCCTTGGCCGTTTCGGCGCGTGCGCTACGGGAATCTACGGAGTGGGGCATGCGCAGGGGCGGAGGCAAGCTCGGGGTCCTGTTGAGGGGAGAAGCGCCGTGCAATGGTATCGCTTCTACTGTGTCGTGCAGGACAAGATCGTCAGCGGCGAGGATTTGAAGGCCGAGGACGATTCCGCCGCCATCGCCGCCGTGCGCGAGCGCATCACCGGACATGACTGCGAGCTTTGGAAGGGCGCGCAACGCATCGCGGCGATTCCCGCCGACGGCGGCGAGCCGATGCGCTTCTGAGGAGCCCCTCGTACATCGGACGGAAAGCTAGAAGCTGGCATGGCCGCCGCTTCGCCACTACACGAGACGCCATGCATCGCTTCCTGCGGCTTCCGCTCCTCGCCTCGCTTGCCCTCGCCAGCCTGAGCCCTGTCCTGCCGGCCGCGGCGCAGACCGCGCGCCCGGTCCAGACCGCCGACGACCCCTGGCTCTACAAGGGCAGCGACCTCGTCCATGACGACGCCTGGAAGTTCGGGCGGCTGCCCAACGGGCTGCGCTACGCGGTGCGGAAGAACGGCGTGCCCCCGGGCCAGGTCGCGATCCGCGTCCGGATCGACGCCGGTTCGCTCAACGAGAAGGACAGCGAGCGCGGCTTCGCCCATCTGCTCGAGCATCTTTCCTTCCGCGGATCGGTGCACGTGCCCGACGGCGAATCGAAGCGCATCTGGCAGCGCCTGGGCGTGACCTTCGGCTCGGACAGCAATGCCAGCACGACCTTCACCCAGACGGTCTACAAGCTCGACCTGCCGATGGCGACGCCGCAGGGGCTCGACGAGAGCTTCAAAATCCTGTCGGGCATGATGAGCGGCCCCAACATCAGCCAGCAGTCGCTCGACGCCGAGCGGCCGGTGGTGCTGGCCGAGGCGCGCGAGCAGCCGGGCCCGCAGGAGCGGCTGCAGGATTCGATGTTCGACCTGATGTTCGCCGGCCAGCCGGCGGCGAACCGCGAGCCGATCGGCACCACCGAGACGCTGACCGCCGCCACTCCGGCGACCGTCCAGGCGTTCCACGATCGCTGGTATCGCCCCGAGCGCGCGGTGGTGATCGTCTCGGGCGACGCCGACCCGGCGCTGCTCGAAGGGCTGGTGCAGAAATATTTCTCGGACTGGAAGGGCAATGGTCCGGCCACGCCGAGCCCCGACTTCGGCAAGCCTTCGCCCGATCACCCCGTCGCCGCCAGCCTGGCCGAGCCCGCGCTCCAGCCGTTGGTGATGATGGCGGTGGTGCGTCCCTGGACGGTCTTCGCCGACACGGTGATCTTCAACCAGAAGCGCATGGTCGATCTGGTCGCGATCCGCGTGATCAACCGCCGGCTCGAGACGCGCGCGCGCTCGGGCGGCAGCTTCCTCGCCGCCGGTGCCGACCTGAGCGACGTTGCGCGCTCGGCGAACGTCACCACGGTCAACGTGCTGCCGGTTGGCGACGATTGGGAGACTGCGCTCCGCGACGTCCGGGGCGTCATCGCCGACGCCCAGGCCGCGCCGCCGACCCAGGCCGAGATCGACCGCGAGCTTGCCGAGATAGACGTGCAGATGCGCCAGCGGATCAGCACCGCGCCGGTCGAGGCCGGGATGAAGCTGGCCGACGATCTGGTCGAGGCCGTCGACATCAACGAGACCGTGACCACGCCCGAGGCGAGCTACGACATCCTCAAGTCGGCGATCGCCGCGAAGATGTTCACCCCCGAGACCGTCCAGGCCGCCTCGCGCCGCGTGTTCGAGGGCACGGCGCTGCGCGCGCTGGTCAACACCCGCACCGCCGATCCGGAGGCAGTGACCAAGCTCACCGCCGCGATCAAGGCCGAGGTCAAGTCCAGCGGCGCGCGCAAGGTGCTTGGCAACGTCAGCTTCGACCAGCTCCCCAAGCTCGGCAAGCCGGGCAAGGTGGCGAGCCGGACCCCGGCGATCCCGGGGCTGCAGATCGAGAAGGTCACCTTCGCCAACGGCGTCAACCTGCTCATGCGCCAGGACGCGTCCGAAGTCGGCAAGGTCTATGTCGTCGTCCGCTTCGGCCGCGGCCTCAGTGCGATCCCCGCGCGCGAGACGCCGGCCTGGGCAGGCGAGATGGCGCTTCTCGCGGGCGGCATCGGCAAGCTGGGGCAGGAGGAGCTCGACGCACTCGTCGGCAAGCGCCAGATGGGCTTCGACTTCGACATCGCCGAGGATGCCTTCCGCTTCAGCGGCCAGACCAACAAGGAGGATCTGGCCGACCAGCTCCGCCTGTTCGCCGCCAAGCTCGCCGCGCCCGCCTGGGATCCCAATCCCGTGCTGCGCGCCAAGGCTGCGGTGCTTTCGAGCTACGCCGGGCTCTCGGCCTCGCCCGACGCCGTGATCGGCCGCGACCTCGAGCGGCTCACCCATGCCGGCGATCCGCGCTGGGGCATCCCGCCCCGCGAAGTCGTCGAGGCGACCACGCCCGAAAGCTTCCGCAAGTTCTGGGAGCCGTTGCTCGCCACCGGCCCGATCGAAGTCGAAGTATTCGGCGACATGGACTCGGAAGCGACGGTGCAGGCGGTCGCGGCGACCTTCGGCGCGCTCAAGCCGCGTCCGGCCGGCGCCGCACCCTCGGCGGCGGTCCGCTTCCCCGATCATGTCGCTAGCCCCGTCACGCGCACCCACACCGGCAAGCCCGATCAGGCCGCGGCCGTGATCGCCTGGCCGACCGGCGGCGGCAGCGCGGGAATCAGCGAAAGCCGCAAGCTCGAGATCCTCGCCGCGGTGTTCCGCGACCGGCTGATCGACGAGCTGCGCAGCAAGGCGGGGGTCAGCTATTCGCCGCAGGTGGCGAGCCAGTGGCCGCTGGGGATCGACGGCGGCGGCAAGCTGATCGCGCTCGGCATGGTGCCGCCGGACCGCACCGGCTTCTTCTTCGAGCTCGCGCGCGGCATCGCCGCCGACCTCGTCGCCAAGCCGATCGATGCCGACGAGCTCACGCGTGCGCTCACGCCGCTCAAGCAGCAGATCATCCGCTCGTCGAGCGGCAACATGTTCTGGATGCGGCTGGTGGAGGGCGGCAGCTACGACCCCGCGCGCATCGCCGCGGTGGACACGCTCGCGTCCGATATCGGCCGCACCACGCCGGCCGAGCTCCAGGCGCTGGCGGCCAAATATCTCCAGCCGCAGAAGGACTGGACGATGGTGGTGGTGCCCGAGAAGAAGTGAGGGCGGCGTAATCGTCATCCCCGCGAAGGCGGGGACCCAGAGTCACGAAAGGCATCGCTCGCCGTTCCTGGGTCCCCGCCTTCGCGGGGATGACGGCTGGCCTCAATACAGCGCGTCGAGCCGCTCGCCGTAGACCTTCTTCAGCACGTGCCGGCGGATCTTGAGGCTGGGCGTGAGCTGCTCGTTCTCGATCGCGAACGGCTCGTCGGCGATGATGAATTTCCGCACGCGCTCGATCACCGACAAGTCGCGGTTCACCCGCTCCACCGCATGGCCCAGCGCGGCCTTGTAGTCCGGATCGTGCGCCAGGTCCTTGAAGTGGCACGGAGTCGCGGTCTTCGCGCACCATTCCGCCGTCCATTCGGGATCGGGGACGAGCACCGCGGTCATATAGGGCTTCTTGTCGCCCGCGATCATCGCCTGGACGATTTCGGGCTGCAGCGTGAGCATGCCCTCGACCTTCTGCGGCGCGACATTGTCGCCCTTGTCGTTGACGATGATGTCCTTCTTGCGGTCGGTGATCTTGATCCGGCCCTTCTCGTCGATCAGCCCGATGTCGCCGGTGTGGAGCCAGCCGTCCTTGAGCACGCGCGCGGTCTCGGCCTCGTTGCGCCAATAGCCGTGCATCACCAACTCGCCGCGCACCAGGATTTCGCCGTCCTCGGCGATCTTCACTTCGACGTCGTCGAGCGGCGGCCCGACCGTGTCGTGCTTGAGCCCGGCCTTGGGGCGGTTGCACGAGATCACCGGCGCGGCCTCGGTCTGGCCGTAGCCCTGGAGGAAAGTGAGCCCGATCGATTCGAAGAACTGGCCGACCTCGGGATTGAGCGGCGCGCCGCCCGAGACCATCGCCTTGATCCGGCCGCCGAAGCGCTTGGCCAGCTTGGGCCGCAGCGTCGCGTTGACCAGCAGGTTCATCGGCAGGTCGAGCACCGAATCGGTCCCAGCGGCCTTCTTGCCGCCCAGCCGCACGGCCTGGTCGAGCAGGAAATTGGCGAGCTTGCCCTGCTTCTCCACCTGCTTGGTGATGCGCGTGCGCAGCACCTCGAACAGGCGCGGCACCACCACCATGATCGTGGGGCGGACTTCCTCGATGTTCGAGGCGAGCTTCTCCAGCCCTTCCGAATAATAGATCTGCGCGCCGAGCCCGATCGGGAAATGCTGCCCGCCGGTGTGCTCATAGGCGTGGGAGAGGGGAAGGAAGGAGAGGAACACCTCGTCGTCCCAGCCGAAATCCTCGGCGATCACCGCGCAGCAGCCCGCGACATTGTGCAGGATCGCGCCGTGGTGCTGCATCACGCCGCGCGGGCTTCCGCCGGTGCCGCTGGTGTAGATGATGCAGGCGAGGTCTTCGCGCTTGAAATTGGCCTGTGCGGCGACGGTCTCGGGATCGGCCGGGTGGCGCGCGATCAGTTCGCGCCAGTCGTGGAAGTCCATCGAGCCCGATTGCGCGGCGCGCAGGTCTTCGATCCCGATCACCATCCGCGCCGAAGAGGCGCGGATCACCGCGGGCAGCAGCGTGCGCGCGAGCTTGGCGTTGGAGACGACGACCGCGCAGGCGCCCGAATTCTCGATGATGTGTTGGTGATCGCGCTCGGTATTGGTGGTGTAGGTGGGCACGGTCACGCAGCCCGCGGCCATGATCGCGAGGTCGGTGATGCACCATTCGGGGCGGTTCTCGGCGACCAGCATCACGCGGTCGCCCGGCTTGAGCCCCAGCGCCTGCAGCCCGGTGGCGAGGCTCGCCACCTGGCGCGCGGCCTCCGCCCAGCTGGTCGGATGCCAGCTGCCGCCAGACTTGTGCCACAGGAACGGCTTGTCGCCGAGCTCGCGGGCGCGGGTGAAGAACATCTCCACCAGATTGTTGAAACGTTCGAGCTTGCGCATTCCTCTCCCTTCGGGCGCCGTTGCCGCGTCCCTGTTATTCCGACGGCCGGTTCGGCTGCGTGCCGAAACGCGTGATCTCGGTCACACGGCCGTCCTCGTGCATCGCCACGCCTTCGCTGCGCGGATCGGCGGCGCCGGCCCAATGGCCGTTCACGCGCTCGATCGCGTTCGCCTTCAGCCCCAGCGGCGCCACCTCGACGCGCTGGCCCAGGGCCCGCAGCGCCGGGACCATCGCCTCGCGCTCGGTGCCCCTTTCGGCCGTGGCGACCGGCCCGGGCGCATAGAGCAGGCCCAGCGCGATCGCGTCCTGCGCCGAAAGCTTCCAGTCGACCACGCCGATGATCGCCTTGGCGACCTGGGCGATGATCGTCGAGCCGCCCGCCGCGCCGACCGCGAGGCGAACCTTGCCATCGGGGCCGTAAACGATCGTGGGGGCCATTGAGCTGCGTGGGCGCTTGCCGCCCTCGACTCGATTGGCCACCCAATAGCCGTCGCGCTCGGGGACGATGTCGAAATCGGTGAGCTCGTTGTTGAGCATCACGCCGTCGACCGACAGGCCCGATCCGAACGGTCCTTCGATCGTGGTGGTCACCTGCGCGATGTTGCCCGCGCCGTCGGCGACCGAGAGCGAGGTCGTGCCCGGGACTTCGCTGGCGGGGACGCGGACGCGCTTCGGCGCGCCCGGCGGCGTGCCGGGGTTAACCTCCGTCAGCGCGTGCCTCGGATCGATCAGCGCCGAGCGCGAGGCGAGATAATGCGGGTCGAGCAGGCCCTTGAGCGGCACCGAGACGAAGTCGGGGTCGCCCACGTACATGTCGCGATCGGCATAGGCGAGGCGCGAGCTGTCGGCGAACAGATGCCAGGCGACGGGCGAATCCTTGCCCAGCGCGGCCATGTCGAAGCGCTCGAGCTGCTTCAGGATCATCATCACGGTGACGCCCCCGGAGGAGGGCGGGCCCATCGAGCAGATCTTGTAGCGGCGATAGCTGCTGCACAGCACCGGCCGGTCCTTGGCCTCATAGGAAGCGAGGTCGCCCAGCGTCATGCGCGAGGGATTGCGCGCGGCGTTGTTGACCGTGTTCACCAGCTTCTGCGCCTGCGGGCCGACATAGAAGCTGTCGGGGCCCTGCCGGGCGACGCGCTCGAGCAGCGCCGCCTGGTCGGGATTGCGGACATGCGCGCCGACCGGCAGCGGCTTGCCGTCGGGGCCGTAGAAGATGGCGCGGACGCCGGCATCGACATGGCGGGCATAGGAGCGCAGCGCGTTGTTGAACCGCGGCGACACATCGAAGCCGTCGCGCGCCAGCCGGATCGCCGGCTCGAACAGGGTCGCCCAGGGGAGCTTGCCGCTGCGGTGATGGGCCAGCGCCATCGCGCGGAGCGTGCCCGGCACGCCGACGCTGCGCCCGCCGGGGACCGCGTCTTCGTGGTTCAGCGGCTTGCCGTCGGGGCCGAAGAACCAGTGCGGCGTGGCGGCCATCGGTGCCGCCTCGCGCCCGTCGACCGTGGTGGTGCGCTTGGCCTTGGCGTCATATTGGACGAAGAAGGCGCCGCCGCCGATGCCCGCGCTCTGCGGCTCGACGACGTTGAGCGCGAGCATCGTCGCGATCGCCGCGTCGGTCGCGGTGCCCCCCTTGCGGAGGATTTCGACACCCGCGGCGGCCGCGCGCGGATCCGCGGCGCTCACGATTCCCTGGGCCAGCGCTGCATGCGGAAGCAGCAGCGCAACGAGCGCGACGATCAGTCTCTTCATCGCCCTAGCCGTAGCGGGCTTTGGCGCGGCGGCAAAGCCGCTACGTCAGCGGGAGTCGAGGCCGTTCAGTATCTCGCGTACCAATCCGGGCCCGCGATAGACGAGCGCGCTGTAGATCTGGACGAGCACCGCGCCGCCTTCGAGCCGGCGTTTCGCCTCGTCGGCGCTGTCGATCCCGCCGGCCGAGATCAGCGGCAGCGTGCCGCCGCTCGCCTCACGCGCCTCGGCCAGCTTGGCGCGGGCGAGTTCGCGCAACGGTGCGCCCGAAAGCCCGCCGGTCTCGCTGGCGTTGGCGGAGCGCAACGTCTCGGGCCGCGAGATGGTGGTGTTGGAGACGATCAGCGCGTCGACGCGATTGTCGATCGCCGCGCGCACGGCGCCGTCGATCCCGGCGCGGTCGAGGTCGGGCGCGATCTTGAGGAAGAGCGGTGTCTTGCCGCGCGCCGCGTCGCAGGCGGCCAGCAGCTCGTCGAGCGCGGGGCGCGACTGGAGATCGCGCAGGCCCGGCGTGTTGGGCGAGCTGACATTGATCGTGATGTAATCGGCATGCGCCGCGGCCTTGCCGACGCCCAGCGCGTAATCGGCCACGCGATCGGTCGAATCCTTGTTCGCTCCCACGTTGATGCCGAGCACGCCGGCGCGCTTCTTCAGCCGCGCGACTCGGGCGAGCGCCGCGTCGATGCCGTGGTTGTTGAACCCCATGCGATTGATCACCGCCTCGTCCTCCGCGAGCCGGAACAGCCGCGGGCGCGGGTTGCCGGGCTGGGGGCGGGGCGTGAGCGTACCCACTTCGACGGCGCCGAACCCGAGTCCGAAAAGCCCGGCGATTGCCTCGGCATCCTTGTCGAGCCCGGCGGCGAGCCCGACCGGGTTGGGGAAGTCGATTCCCGCGAGGCGGACGCCCGCCGATCGCGGCGAGTCGCCGAACGGCGCGCCCGCCGCTCCCCAGAGCGACAGCGCCTTTATCGTGGCGCGGTGGGCAGTCTCGGCGTCGAGCGCGAACAGGGCGGAGCGGAGCGGATAGGCCATCAAAACACGCCCTTTGCATTTGCTTCGGCGCAATGTCGAATCCGTCCAATACTTGGGAACGGGGTGTGGCTAGAGAGGCTCTGCGACCCGAGGGGTTCCACTTAACGGGGGGAACCCTTTCCACTTTGGCCCGGCCGAGAAATCGGCCGGGCCATCTTTTATCCGCGCAATGAAGCGGATATAGGCGCTCCCTAAGGGGACTGCTGAGTGGGGACTCAGAGATAATGCGGGGCGCCACCCCTAAGACACCACGGGCCGAGATGCTGCGCTTTGCGGCGCCGGGCCATCCGACGACCGAAGCCAAGCGTGCTACCGGGCGGCTGTTGCCGCACGTCGCCTTCTTCTACCTGTTCCGCTGCGACGACCCCGAATATCACGGAGTCGAGCGCATCGACCTGGGCCAGATTCGCTTCATGACGCGCGGGGAGGGCGAGATGACCTACCCCGACGGCCATGTCGAGAAGCTCAAGCCGATCATGGTCGCGGGCCCCGGCACCGGCGCTGCCAGCTTCACGCTGCGCGGACCGGTCGAGGTGTTCGGCGTGGTGCTGCGCGCGATGGGCTGGAAGGCGATGATCGGCCTGCCCGCGCACAAGTTCACCGATCACATCATCGACGGCAGCAAGCTGTTCTGCGAGCGCGCGCCCGAGCTGCTTGAGCGGATGCGCGAGATGACGACGCTCGACGAGATGATCTCGGGCATCGCGCCGCTGCTGATCATGCGCCAGGAGGAAGTGAAGCCGGTCCCCGAGCCGCACTATCCCTTCCTGCTCGCGGTGCGCGAATGGGCGGCGAGCGAGGATGTGAGCATCGACGAGCTATATGCGCGCATCCACGCCACCAGCGGGCTCGGCGAGCGCCAGGTCCAGCGGCTGTGCCTCGAATATTTCGGCGGCCCGCCGACCAAGCTCAAGCGCAAGTTCCGTGCGGCCCGCGCCGCGATGAAGATCTATCGCGGCGCGCCGCTCGACGATGTGCTGATGCCCTTCGCCGACCAGTCGCACATGATCAACGAGGTCAAGCACTTCACCGGCTACACGCCGACGACGCTCAAGACGAGCAACGACCCGGCGCTCGCGATGACGCTCGACAACGAGAATTTCCACGTGCTGCCCGGCGTGATCCCCGAACCGGTTGACCTTCGGAGCAACTGACGCCATCTGCAATCGGACGGAATCAATCCGATTGTGAGTAGATGCGTCTTTCGAGCCTTGCCGACTATGCCGTGGTGATGATGGCCGCAGCCGCGCGCCATTGCGGCCAAGCCGGGCTCTGCCCGGCGTCGAGGCAAATGACGCCGGGCCGGCTCAACGCGACGTTGCTCTCGGAAGAGACCGGGCTGCCGCTGCCGACGGTGCAGAAGCTGGTGAGCAAGCTTTCCGCCGCCGGGCTGATCGAGAGCGCGCGCGGCACGGGCGGTGGCTTCCGGCTCGCGCGGCCGCCGGCGGCGATCTCGATCGCCGACATCGTCGAGGCGATCGAAGGGCCGATCGCGATGACGGCCTGCGTCGATACCGGCAAGCACGACTGCGCGGTCGAAGGTTCATGCCGCGTCAAGCCGCACTGGAATGTAGTGAATGGCGCCGTCAAGGGCGCGCTCGCGGGGGTCAGCCTCGCCAGTCTGAGTGGGAATGCCTGATGGCCACCAAGAATGCCGAGGCGCTCGCCGCCGCCAACAAGAAGTACGAGTGGGGCTTCGCCTCGGACGTCGAGCAGGAGTTCGCGCCCAAGGGCCTCACCGAGGACACGATCCGCTACATCTCGGCCAAGAAGGGCGAGCCCGAGTGGATGCTCGACTGGCGCCTCAAGGCCTTCCGCTCGTGGCAGGAGATGACGCTTCCCGAATGGGCCAAGCTGTCGATCCCGCACATCGACTATCAGGACGCCTATTACTATGCCGAGCCCAAGAAGAAGCCGACGCTGACGTCGCTCGACGAGCTCGATCCCGAGATCCGGCGCACCTATGAGAAGCTCGGCATCCCGATCGAGGAGCAGAAGGTCCTCGCCGGCGTCGAGGGTGCACGCAAGGTCGCGGTCGACGCAGTGTTCGACTCGGTTTCGGTCGCCACCACCTTCCGCAAGGAGCTGGAGGAGGCCGGGGTGATCTTCCGCTCGATCAGCGAGGCGATCCGCGAATACCCCGATCTCGTCCGCAAGTGGCTCGGCAAGGTCGTGCCCGTGCGCGACAACTTCTATTCCGCGCTCAACGCGGCGGTCTTCTCCGACGGCACCTTCGTCTATGTGCCCGAGGGCGTGCGCTGCCCGATGGAGCTCAGTACCTATTTCCGCATCAACGCCGAGAACACCGGCCAGTTCGAGCGCACGCTGATCGTCGCCGACAAGGGCGCCTACGTCTCCTATCTCGAGGGTTGCACCGCCCCGATGCGCGACGAGAACCAGCTCCACGCCGCGGTGGTCGAGCTGGTCGCGCTCGACGACGCCGAGATCAAATATTCGACCGTCCAGAACTGGTATCCCGGCGACGAGAACGGCGTGGGGGGCATCTTCAACTTCGTGACCAAGCGCGCTCTGTGCGCCGGCAAGAACTCGAAGGTGAGCTGGACCCAGGTCGAGACCGGTAGCGCGATCACCTGGAAGTACCCGAGCTGCATCCTCCAGGGCGACGGCTCGGTCGGCGAATTCTATTCGGTCGCGGTGACCAACGGCCGGCAGCAGGCCGATACCGGCACCAAGATGCTCCACCTCGGCAAGAACACCCGCTCGACGATCGTGTCGAAGGGCATTTCGGCCGGCCGCAGCGACAATACCTATCGCGGCAAGGTGCTCGTCCAGGCCGGCGCCGAGAACGTCCGCAACTTCACGCAGTGCGACAGCCTGCTGCTCGGCGACCAGTGCGGCGCGCACACCGTGCCCTATATCGAGGTCAAGAACCCCTCCGCCCAGATCGAGCATGAGGCGACCACCTCGAAGATCAGCGAGGACCAGATGTTCTACGCGATGCAGCGCGGGCTCGACCAGGAGGCCGCGGTCGCGCTGATTGTCAACGGCTTCGCCAAGGAAGTCCTCCAGCAGCTGCCGATGGAATTCGCCGTCGAGGCGCAGAAGCTGCTCGGCATCAGCCTCGAAGGCTCGGTGGGATGATCCTCGCGGCGGCGGCCCTGCTTCTCGCGCAACAGGCGACCCCAGCGCCCGCGGCCGAGCCCGAGGGCGAGGAAATCGTCGTGCGTGCGACGCTGGGCCATACCGTCATGCTGTTCGACAAGGGCGCCGACGGGCGGCTGCGCAATTGCCGCGTGATGGTGTCGAGCGGCAGCGACCGCCGCGATACCGAGGCCTGCCAGGCGACGCCGGTCTGCTACGAGAAGACCCGCGACACCGTCACCGAATGCGTCGAGCTCGCCTTTGTGGAGACGCGCGCCGACGCGCCCTCGCCTCCGGCCGCGGCCAAGACTCCGGTGTTCGACGCGCCGCAGTTCGTGAAGCCCCAGACGCCGCCTTCGCCAACGGCCATCGGCCCCACCGGCGCCGCGGAGGAGAGCCGCGAGACCGAGCGCCAGCGGGTCAAGCTTCCGCCGCTGCCCAAGCCGCCGAGCGACGGCCCGGTCATCCGGGTCACCACCGCGGGACAGGAGAATAGGGAATGAGTATCGCGTATCTGATCGCCGTCGCGCTCCAGGCCACGGCCGGCGGGGTGGTGGTGGAGAATGTCCCGCAGATCGGCATCGCCACGCGCCATGCACGCTGCATCGTGCGCCAGGTCGGCGTCGCCCCCGCCGACGAGGCGGCGCGCGCGTCGAAGGTGCAGGAGGCGGTCCGCGGCTGCCGCGCCTTTATCGAGAATGATTTCACTCAGGGCCGCGTCATGGTCGGCGACCGTCCGGTCAACCGCCGCTGGTGGGGCCGCATGCAGGCGACGCTCGACGCGGTCGAGGCTGACGTCGCCGCCGCGATCGCCACCGAGAAGCAGTACAAGATCATCTGGGAGCTGCCCGACGGCGCGCGGGTGGACGCCTATGCCGCCCCCGAGCCGCTGACGCGCATCCGCCTCCTCACCGTTCCGCTCTGAGCGCGGCCCCAAGCACAGGAATGACAATGCTGAAGATCACCGACCTCCGCGCCGAAGTGGACGGCAAGGAAATTCTCAAGGGCCTGAGCCTCGAAGTGAAGGCGGGCGAGGTCCACGCCATCATGGGCCCCAACGGCGCCGGCAAGTCGACGCTCGGCTATGTGCTGGGCGGCCGCGGCGGCTATGAGGCCACCGGCGGCACCGTCAGCTTCGAGGGCGAAGACCTGCTCGAGATGGAACCGCACGAGCGCGCCGCGGCGGGGCTGTTCCTCGGCTTCCAATATCCGGTCGAGATCCCCGGCATCTCCAACGTCCAGTTCCTCCGCGAGGCGCTCAATTCGCAGCGCCGCGCGCGCGGCGAGGCGCCGCTCTCGGGCGCCGAGTTCCTCAAGCTCGCCCGCAGCCAGGCCGATGCGCTCGGCATGGACCAGGAAATGCTCAAGCGTCCGGTCAACGTCGGCTTCTCGGGCGGCGAGAAGAAGCGCAACGAGATGGTCCAGATGGGCATTCTCGGCCCCAAGCTCGCGATCCTCGACGAGACCGATTCGGGCCTCGACATCGACGCGCTCAAGGCAGTGGGCGAGGGCATCAACCGCATCATGCGTGCGCCCGACAAGGCAGTGCTGCTGATCACTCACTATCAGCGCCTGCTCGACTATGTCCGCCCCGACTTCGTCCACGTCCTCGCCGACGGCCGCGTCGTCCGCTCGGGCGGCCCCGAGCTGGCGCTCGAGCTCGAGGCGCAGGGTTACGGAGCAGTGGCGGCATGAGCGCTCCCCGCGCCGAAGGCGCCTTCTCTCCCTTGCTCCGCGTCTCCGCGTCTCCGCGTGAACAGAAAGTCGATTTCACGCGGAGGCGCGGAGGCGCGGAGGAGGTTCGCCCGTGACCACACTCGAACTCCCCTCGCCGCGTCTGGAGGAATGGCGCTGGGCGGATATGCAGGCGCTGCGCGCTGCTGCCGACGCCGAGCCGCGTGAGACCGGCATCGATCCCGCCGACCTGTTCCTCGACATCGAAGGCCCGCGCCTGCTCTTCGTCGACGGCGTGTTCGAGCCCGCGCACAGCCGCCCGGGCCGCGTGCAGGTCACCCGGCTGGTCGCGCAGACCGATCACCCGCTCGGCCAGCTCGCCGAGGGCGAGGGGTGGAGCCTGACGCTCGGCGCCCAGGAGGCCGTTACCAACATCCAGATCGTCCATCTCGGCAGCGGCGGCGAGAGCCATGTCCCCGCGCGCATCCTGCTCCAGGAGGATGCCGTCGCCTCGGTGGTCGAGACCTATGCCGGCGCCGGCTGGGCCAACCGGCTGACGCAGATCGTCCTCGGCCGCGGCGCGCGGCTGATGCGCTCGGTGCGGCTGCTCCAGGCAGGCGGCTTCGTGTCGCTGCGCGACGAGGCCGAGATCGGCGAGGCCGCCAGCCTTGCCTCGATATTCCTCGGCGCCGGCAACATGGGCAGCCGGATCGACGGCGCGCTGACGCTCACCGGCAAGGGTGCCTTCGCCGAGATGGGCGGCGCGCTGCTCACTTCGGGCACGCAGAAGCAGGAAGCCGCGGTCGCGGTGCGGCACGAGAATGTCGAGGGCACCTCGCGCCAGCTCTGGCGCGCAGTCGCCGCCGATCGCTCGGTCGCCAGCCTCGCCGCACGTGTCGAAGTCGCGCGCGGCGCGCAGCAGACCGACGGCGAACAGTCGCTGCGTGGGCTGCTGCTCCAGCGCTCGGCTACGGTGAACTTGAAGCCCGAGCTCGAGATCTTCGCCGACGACGTGAAATGCGCGCACGGCGCCACGGTCGGCGAGCTCGACAAGCGCGCGCTCTTCTATCTCCAGAGCCGCGGCGTCACTGAAGCCCGCGCCAAGGCGCTGCTCACCCGCGCCTTCGTCGCCGACGCCATGGCGCGGATCGGCGAGGAAGCCGTCCGCGCGGCGTTCGAGGCCGACGCGGATCAATGGCTGGAGGGGGCGCTGTGAGGGTGTTTCATATATTCCCCCTCCCGCTCGCGGCAGGGGGCAGGGGGTGGGCCCCCGCTCTCCAATTGCTGGATCGCTCGTGGATGGCGGGGGCCCACCCCCCAGCCCCCTCCCGCGCGCGGGAGGGGGCGTTATGACGGTCGCCACCGACACCCGTCCT
This sequence comes from Sphingomonas sp., assembly GCF_017744835.1. GTDB lineage: Bacteria > Pseudomonadota > Alphaproteobacteria > Sphingomonadales > Sphingomonadaceae > Sphingomonas. The sequence continues at coordinate 118,046 of NZ_JAGIAM010000005.1, read as the reverse complement.
TTGGACCTCCTCGCGGACTTCCCCGCCATCCCCGCCGGCTGGCACTATCTCGACACCGCCGCGACCTCGCAGAAGCCGCAGCCGGTGCTCGACGCGATCGCCCGTGCCTATGGCGAGACCTACGCCACCGTCCACCGCGGCGTGTACCAGCGCTCGGCCGACATGACGCTGGCGTTCGAGGCGGCGCGCAAGCGGGTCGCGGAGTTCATCGGCGGCACTCCGCAAGAGACCATCTTCGTCCGCGGCGCGACCGAGGGGATCAACCTCGTCGCTGAGTGCTGGGCAGGCAGCCAGCTCGAGGCGGGCGACCGGATCCTGCTGTCGACGCTCGAGCATCATTCGAACATCGTCCCCTGGCAGATGGCCGCCGAGAAGGTCGGTGCAGCCATCGACGTGGTGCCGCTCACGCCGGACCACCGCATCGATCTCGACGCGATGGAAGCGATGCTGACCGACCGGCACAAGCTCGTTGCGCTCGCGCATGTCTCCAACGTGCTCGGCTCGGTGCTCGACGCCAGGCGCGCGGTGGCGCTGGCGCACAAGGTCGGCGCGAAGATCCTGCTCGACGGCTGCCAGGCCGTGCCGCGCATGGCGGTGGACGTCGCCGATCTCGGCTGCGACTTCTACGTCTTCTCGGGCCACAAGCTCTACGGGCCCACCGGCATCGGCGTGCTCTGGGGCCGCTACGAGCTGCTCGACGCGATGCCGCCATACCAGGGCGGCGGATCGATGATCGATCGCGTCACCTTCGCCAGGACGACCTATGCCCCGCCGCCGGGCCGGTTCGAGGCGGGGACGCCGCACATCGTCGGCGTCGTCGGGCTCCACGCCGCGATCGACTATGTCGATTCGATCGGCCTCGACCGCATCCATGCGCACGAGACTGCGCTGGTGCGCGAGGCGCGCGCGGCGCTTTCGCAAATCAACAGCGTCCGGCTGTTCGGGCCCGAGGACAGCGCCGGCATCGTCAGCTTCGCGGTCGAGGGGGTGCATCCGCACGACGTCGCCACCATCTTGGACGAGGGCCAGGTGGCGATCCGTGCGGGGCACCACTGCGCCCAGCCGCTGATGGACGCGCTCGGCGTGCCCGCCACCGCGCGGGCGAGCTTCGGGGTGTATAATGGTCCGCGCGACATCGCCGCGCTGGCCGAGGGTATTCAAAGGGTTACGAGGATCTTCGGGTGAACGAGGAACGCAAGATCACGATTCAGGAAGTCGATGCCGTCGAGGCGCCGCCCAAGGCGCGCGTCGAGGATGCGGGGGACGCGCGCGAGAGCTTCGAGCGCAAGCGCGACTATCTCGCCGGCTTCCTGTCGCAGAAGCCCGAGCCCCAGGGCGCGGGCGAGCCGGGGGGCGAGCTCTACGAAGCGGTCATCGATGCGCTCAAGGAGATCTACGATCCCGAGATCCCGGTGAACATCTATGATCTCGGGCTGATCTACGGCGTCGACGTGACTGCCGACGGCCATGCCGCGGTGACGATGACGCTCACCACGCCGCATTGCCCGGTGGCGGAATCGATGCCGGGCGAAGTCGAGCTGCGCGTCGGCTCGGTGCCCGGAATCGGCAGCGCCGAAGTCAACCTCGTCTGGGATCCGCCGTGGGACCCGCAGAAGATGAGCGACGAGGCCAAGCTGGAACTGGGGATGCTGTAATTAATGAGCCCCCTCCCGCGCGCGGGAGGGGGTTGGGGGTGGGCCCCCGCTCTCCACCGGAGACCCCGCTGCGGCCGGGCGCCCACCCCTCGGTCCCCTCCCGCAAGCGGGAGCGGAAGGAGGAATTGAAATGACCGAAGCAACCACTCGCCAACGCCCCGCCGCGCTCCACCTGACCGAGCGCGCGGAGAAGCGCATCGCCGATCTGATGGCCAAGGCGCCGGAGGGCGTCGTCGGCGTCAAGCTGTCGACCCCGCGTCGCGGCTGCTCGGGGCTGGCCTATTCGGTCGATTACGTCACCGAGGCCAAGCCCTTCGACGAGAAGATCGAGACCCCCGGGGGCACTTTCTTCGTCGACGGCGCCTCGGTGCTCTACCTGATCGGCTCGACGATGGACTGGGTCGAGGACGATTTCACTGCCGGCTTCGTCTTCCAGAACCCCAACGCCAAGGGCAGCTGCGGCTGCGGCGAGAGCTTCACGGTCTAGGTCGTCTATCGATCACCGCACCCCGGCGAAGGCGGGCCCAATTGCGGTGCGCCCGCGAAGGCGCGGCGCCGTTGCGGCCGGGCCGGGCCTTCGCCAGGGTACAGGAAACGGGTTCAGCTTTGTACCTGAAGCGGCTAGTCAGGCGGGCCGTTCGCAACCTCTGTCCTACACGCCCGAATTATGCCATGTTGCCGATATGTTCTGCGCCTCGATACACCAACGGTACCTGCTTGCGCGTAACAATATTCCACCAGTCAGTAACATAATGATTCAATTCGCGGGAAAAGTGGGAAGCTAGGCCCGGCGAATCCAACATCCAAAGGTGAGTGAGACCATGCCCTATCCCCAGCCCTGGCACGCCGATCCCGCCCGCTACGACGGGCGCATGCCCTATCGCCGCTGCGGCCGCTCGGGGCTCGACCTGCCGGCGATCAGCCTGGGGCTGTGGCAGAATTTCGGCGGGGCGGACGTGTTCGAGACCGGCCGCGCGATGCTGCGCCGCGCATTCGATCGCGGCGTCACGCACTTCGATCTCGCCAACAATTACGGCCCGCCCTACGGCTCGGCCGAGGAGAATTTCGGCCGCGTGATGGCGGCGGACTTCGCCAGCCACCGCGACGAGCTGGTGATCTCGACCAAGGCCGGCTGGGACATGTGGCCCGGGCCGTACGGTGACGTCGGCGGCAGCCGCAAATATCTGATCGCATCGTGCGACCAGAGCCTCAAGCGGATGGGGCTCGACTATGTCGACATCTTCTATTCGCACCGCGTCGACCCCAAGACCCCGCTCGAGGAGACGATGGGCGCGCTCGCGCACATCCACCAGCAGGGCAAGGCGCTCTATGTCGGCATCTCGAGCTATTCGCCCGAGCTGACGCGCCGGGCCGCGGCGATCCTTGCCGAGTACAAGGTGCCGCTGCTCATCCACCAGCCGAGCTATTCGATGCTCAACCGCTGGGTGGAGGAAGAATTGCTCGACACGCTCGGCGAGCTCGGCACCGGCTGCATCGCCTTCTCGCCGCTCGCGCAGGGCATGCTCACCTCGAAATATCTCGGCGGCGTGCCGGCGGACGCGCGCGCGGCCAAGGGCGGGTCGCTCGGCCAGCACCTGCTGAGCGAGCAGAACCTTGCGCACATCCGCGCGCTCGACGCGATCGCCCGGCGCCGCGGCCAGACGCTCGCGCAGATGGCGATCGCCTGGGTGCTGCGCGATCCGCGCGTCACTTCGGCGCTGATCGGCGCGCGCACCGTCGAGCAGCTCGACGATTCGCTCGACGCCGTGAACAATCTCGCCTTCTCGCCCGAGGAGCTGGCCGAGATCGACCGCCACGCCACCGAGGGCGGGATCGACCTGTGGAAAGTCTCCTCCACGCTGGAGGAACTGCCGGCCACGCCCGCCGGTTGACTGTCACATGAGTGTAGCATTCCGCCGCGAGAGCGATGAGGAACACAAGGAACCGAAGTTCGAGCTCCCGCTGCCGGCGGGACCGAACATCGTCACGCGCCGCGGGCTCGCGCTGATCGAGGCCAAGGTGGCGGAGCTCGAAGCCGCAGTCGCTGCCGAGACCGAGGAGGAGCCGCGCGAGGCGCTCCGCCGCGAGCTGCGCTACTGGCACACGCGCCACGCCACCGCCGAGGTCGCGCCGCCGCCCGAGGAGGGCGTGGCCGCGATCGGCACGCGCGTGCGTATCCGGCTGAACGGCGCGGAGAAGACCATCGATATCGTCGGCCATGACGAGGCCGATCCCGCGGCGGGCCGACTCGCCTTCGCTGCGCCGCTCGCCCAGGCTCTGGTGGGCGCCGAGGAAGGCGAGCGAGCCGACTTCAACGGCAAGCCGGAAGCTATCGAAATCCTCGAGGTTCGCGCTATTCCGGAGGCATGAGCTTCGAATCCGCGCACGCCTGGCTCGCCGAGCAGGCTCCCGATCTCCGCATCATCGACCAGGGCCGCAGCACCGCTACCGTCGCCGAAGCCGCCGAGGCGCTCGGCGTCGAGCCCGCCCGGATCGCCAAGACGCTGGCGCTGCGCGTCGGCGACGCAGTGATGCTGGTGGTCGCCCGCGGCGACGCCCGGCTCGACAATGCCAAGACCAAGGCGGCGTTCGGCGGCCGCCCGCGCATGCTCGACGCCGAGGAGACGCTCGCGCGCACCGGTCATGCCGTCGGCGGCGTCTGCCCCTTCGGCCTCGCCGAGCCGCTGCCGGTCTATTGCGACGTGTCGCTCCGCGCGTTCGACACGGTCTTCCCCGCGGCAGGCTCGCGCACCAGCTCGGTCGAGGTCGCCCCCGAACGGCTGGCGGACCTGGTGGCGAAGGGCTGGGTCGATATCTGCAAGCTGCCCGACTGATCAGGCCGCCAGCAGCGCGTCCTCGGCACACGCCACGATATCCGCCGCCAGTGCATCGACCCGCGCCGGATCGGCGTCCCAGGCGAACATGAACCGCGCCCCGCCGCCGATGAAGGTATAGAAGCGCCACCCGCGGCGCCGCAGCCCTTCGAGCACCGGCTCGGGTGCGGTGAGGAACACCGCGTTGGCCTCCACCGGGAACATCAGCTCGACGCCCGGCAACCCCTCGATCGCCCCGGCGAGCCGCCTCGCACAGGCATTGCCGTGCTCGGCGTTGCGCAGCCACGCCCCGCTCTCCAGCATCCCGACCCAGGGCGCCGAGAGGAAGCGCATCTTGGAGGCGAGCTGCCCCGCCTGCTTGCAGCGATAGTCGAAGTCCTCGGCCAGCGCGCGATCGAAGAAGATCACGGCCTCGCCCACCGCCATGCCGTTCTTGGTCCCGCCGAAGCACAGCACGTCGACGCCCGCCTGCCAAGTCACTTCGGCGGGCGTGCAGCCCAGATGCGCGCAGGCATGGGCGAAGCGCGCGCCGTCCATGTGGAGCTTGAGACCCAGCTCGCGGCACACCGCCGACAGCGCGCGGATCTCGTCGATCGAATAGACCTGCCCCGTCTCGGTCGGCTGGGTGATCGTCACCACGCGCGGCTTGGGGAAGTGGATGTCGCCGCGGCTGGTCGCGAGCGCGCGAACCGCCTCGGGCGTCAGCTTGCCGTCGGCACTCTGGGCGACGAGCAGCTTGGAGCCGTTGGAGAAGAACTCGGGCGCGCCGCACTCGTCGGTCTCGACGTGCGCCTGCGACGAGCAGATCACGCTGTGATAGGATTGGCAGAGTGCCGCCAGCGCCAGCGAATTGGCCGCGGTGCCGTTGAAGGCGAAGAACACCTCGCAATCGCTGTCGAACAGCTTGCGGAAGGCGTCGGCCGCGCGCTGGGTCCACGCATCCTCGCCGTACGCGGGCGTCGAGCCCGAATTCGCCGCCGCCATCGCCTCCCAGGCCTCGGGGCACACCCCGGCATAATTGTCGCTGGCGAACTGCTGGTCGTGAGTCATGTGCACGCGTCGTCCTTGTCCTGGTACCCGCACCAGAAAGACGGTTCGACGCTCGGCATGGTCCCGTTTGTTGCCGGTCCGGCCACATCCTCCCGCTGTCACGGAAGCACCACCTTGCTCGGGGGCAGGTTGGTGTCGGGCGTCGACCCGACTCTTGATGTCGCGCCTCCGATAGCCGCCGGCGCGGCGGCCATCAAGGGGGCACTCAGAACAGCGGCAGCTCGGCCTCGACCAGCGCATCGAAGTTGGAGACGGTCACGCCGACCAGCCTGATCCCCACTTCGGTCGGCAGCACGCTGCGGATCAGCGCGAGCGCCGTCGCGTGCAGCGTCTCGCGGCTGTCGACCGGCGAGGCCTGGCTGCGGCTGCGCGTGATGATGCGGAAGTCGCGATACTTGACCTTCACCGTCACCGTGCGCCCGAACATCTGCGCCTTCTCGCACCAGGCCCAGACGTCGTCGGCCATGCGCAGCACGCCGGCCTCGACGTCGGGAGACTGAATCAGGTCCTCGTTGAAGGTCGTCTCCGAACCCGAGGACTTGCGCACGCGGTCAGGCTCCACCGGCCGGTCGTCCTCGCCGCGCGCGATTGCATGATACCAGCCTGCCGAGCTGCCGAAATGCGCGCGCAGGAAGTCGAGCGACTTGGCGCGCAGGTCGGCACCCGTGACGATCCCCAGCCGTTCCATCTTGCGCGCGGTTACCGGCCCCACGCCGTGGAAACGCGCGACCGGCAGCGTCTCCACCCAGGCCGCGCCCATCTCGGGCGTCACCGCGAACTGGCCGTTGGGCTTGCGATGGTCCGAGGCGAGCTTGGCGAGGAACTTGTTGTACGAGATGCCGGCCGAGGCAGTGAGCCCGGTCTCCTCGAGGATGCGCGCCCGGATCTCCTTCGCGGTCGCCCAGGCAGTGGGCAGCCCACGCTTGTTCTCGGTCACGTCGAGATAGGCTTCGTCGAGCGAGAGCGGCTGGATGCGATCGGTATAGTCGGCGAAGATCGCATGGATCTGGCGCGAGACCGCCTTGTAGACGTCGAACCGCGCGCGGACGAACACCAGGTCGGGGCAGCGCCGCAGCGCCGTCACCGAGGGCAGCGCCGATCGCACCCCGAACTTGCGCGCCTCATAGCTCGCCGCTGCGACCACGCCGCGCGGGCTGGGCGATCCCACCGCCACGGGCTTGCCCTTCAGCGAAGGATCGTCGCGCTGCTCCACCGACGCGTAGAAGGCGTCCATGTCGACATGGATGATCTTCCGCACGGGCACGCTCATGCCGCGCTTCTAGCGAGTCGCGAACGGATGGGGAACGATGTTCTTGCCGCGGGGCGCCTAGACGCCGTGAAGCGGAGCCGTTCGCTGTGGGAGCCGGGCGGCTAGTATCGCCGCGGCCTGCCAATTAAAGAGCAGGATAAGGCCGAGCGCCAGCGCCGTCCCGGCCAGGATGTCGATGGCGTAGTGCGCACCCCAGACCGGCGTACCGGCGATCATCGTCATATTGATGGCCAGCGAGAGCACGAACAACAGCGGCTTGCCGCGCGAGCACCAGATCAGGATCACGCCCATCGCGGTGTGGAATGACGGAATCGATACCATGCCCGGAAGATGCTGGAGGTCGAGCACGTGGAACGGATCGGATCTCAGCTCTTCCAGAAGGCGCACGCATTCCGTTCCGGTTTTTCCGGCGAGGACATGATCGAACAAATAGGGTGGGGGTGCATAATGCGCCATCGCGGCGCGCGCGGGCATCAACATGCCGAGCACGATGGTGAGGATCGCCGCGGCGAGGAAGAGCAGCACGAACTCGCGCGCGCGTTCGGGGCCCTTGAATACCAGCAGCAGCAGGAATGCCGCGGACGAATATTGCGTCAGGTTCTGATACGCCATTTCGGTGGCGCGCAGCAGGAACGGATGCGCGTCCATCCACAGCACATAGGAAACCCAGTCGAACCCGATCGCCGCGTCGGCCGCGGCGAGGCTCCCGTCGGCGATCGGCATCGGAATGGTCATGGTGAGGTGATTGAGGATGCGCAGCAGCGGCCAGGCCCCCAATGTGATCGCGATGCCGCTGAGCAGCATGAAGAAGGTCGGGCGCTGCCTGAAATGATAGGCGCCGCCAAGGAGCACCCCGCACAGCAGGACCGTCCGAACAAGCGTCGGAATATCCTTCGGCGCCAGCGATAGCGGTGTGAGCGCCAGCCAGAGGACATCCACCGCGGCCACCCCCGCCAGGGCAAACCAGACCCATCGCGGCCAATCAAGGGATCGTTCGTCGCTCATGTGCCCGTATTGACCGGAGCAGGTTTAGATTTGGTGAGCAGCGGACCTCTTTGAACCAATGCTGCCTGTAAGTAATGCTGTCCAACTGGTGCGAAACGAACTTTGCAGCTGGCAGGTTTGTTAACTGCCGAGGCGTATGCTCTGTGCCATGACTAAGAAGTCAGAAGCGCTGATCGCGATCGACTTGGTGCGCTTCGGTTGCGCCGCGCTGGTGATGACGTATCATCTGATGAGCACCCACTGGCAGGGAGCGTCTATCGGCGCGGCCAGCCTGCTCGCCGGCATAAAGCCGCTGCCGTCGTGGGTCGTGGCCGGGATGCGGTTCAACTGGATCGGCGTCCAACTGTTCTTCGTCATTTCGGGCATGGTGATCGCCCGATCGGCGCTCGCCGCTCCGGGAGGCGAGTTCATGCGGCGGCGCATCCTCAGGCTCGTGCCGGCCGCCTTCATATGCGCGACGATCTCCGCCGCAGCTCTCATCATCAGCGGCGCAGACATGCCAAATCTGTTCGCGAGGTGGCTCGCCTCGGTGACGCTGTTGCCTTTTGGAGGGTGGATCGACCCCTCCTATTGGACCCTGGGTATCGAGCTGATTTTCTATCTCGCCGTGGCGTGCTTCTTCTCGCTGAATCGCAACGGCGGGACCGACCGGTTCGCCGCGATCTTCGTCTTCGCCTGCGCGGCCTTCTGGATGCTGGTGCTGGCGCAAGATCCCCACGCCCCCGCCTTCGATGAGCACGGGCTTTTCTATACGCTGCTGCCCCATGGCGCGTTCTTCGCGCTCGGCATGTTGCTCACCAGCGCCGCGCGGAGCGGATGGACCGCGCGAAAGCTCGCGCTGTTCGGCGGCGCGTTGTGCCTCGCAGCCGTGCAGATCGCGCGCCATGCACGATGGCTGGAGCTGAGAGACCATGTGCCGATGGCGCCGGCGGTTCCCCTGACCATCTTTCTGGTCGGGATGGCCGTCCTGGCGTCCACCCGGACGCTGCAACCGCGCCTCGAGCGCATCATCGCCCCCTCGACCGCGCGCACGATCGGAGTCGCGACCTACCCGCTCTACCTGATCCACTATCAGGTCGGTGCAGCGCTGACCGCCGCGTTCGTCGCACTCGGGATCGCGACGGGGGTGGCGGTGGCGCTCACCATCGCCAGCGTGCTTGGCCTCACCGCATGCATCGCCACCTGTCTGGAGCCGCCGGTCCGCAGCATCCTGCGCGGCGCGTTCCAGCGCTTCGGCGATCTTCCGGTGCGATTCCGGACCGCCACGGTTTCGAGCCGCGGGCGATAATGGAGTTGAGGGCGAAGCTCACCGCTTAACGGCGAAACGACAGCCCGGTCCGTCTATCTGCGGGAGAAAGGGTGTGGTGCCCAAGGGCGGAGTGACGCAACCGCCCAGAATCAAGGGCATGGCGGTATCCAACCCGCCCTGACGACCCACGGAATCCTGCGGCGTCCCGATGGCTCGGTTTCCAACCTTTTGCCGTCTCCCTCCCCCTCTGAGCGGGTGGGGAGGGGGTGATGGCTGGTTCTGCCGCCGAACGCGAAATCCGCGACTATGCCGCTGGCCGATTGCGCCAGATGCTGCCCGAGGCGCGCATCATCCACGAGTTGGTCGTCGGTGGTTGCCGCGCCGATCTGGCGGCGGTCGAGCCCGAGCGGGTCACGCTGGTCGAAATCAAGTCCGAGCGCGACACATTGAAGCGCCTACCCGAACAGGTTCGGCAATTCGGGCGAGCAGCGCATCAGGTCGTGGTCGTCGCGCATGAGCGGTGGTGGGACACCAAGCCCTATGACAACGGCTCCCCGCGCTTCGCGCCCAGCGATGAACTGCAAGACGGCGCTGCGGGCCACGGCATCTGGGCCTATCCCGAGGTCGCCGAGCATAAGCCGTATGGCGCATGGAACATGCCTCGGCACTGGTCGGCGCGTCCAGAGCCGCACGCCGCGCGACTACTCGAATTGTGTTGGCGGGCCGAGCTGCTCGCTGAGTGTCACCGCCACCGCATCCCAGCGACGGCGCGCTCGACGAGGACGACGATGATCCGGGACATGGCGTGGCTGATGACGGGCCGCGAAATCGTGCGCGCCGTGTGCCGGCAGCTTCGCCAGCGCGAGTTCCCCGAGGCTGATGCGCCCATCGTTGAAATGACGGAGGTAGCCGCATGACCCCCGAGGCAAGCGAGCTGAGAGAGCTACCCGTGCTTCCGAGCGGCAAGGAGTGGCCGGCGTACATGCTGGCAGACACCGTGGCCGCGGCGGCCCTGCGCGAGAGCTTCGCCAAGATTGCACGGGCGACTGCCGGCGACCGTGAACTGTCGGTCGAGAAAGTCCGCGCGCTCGAATGGTGTCGCGCACACGGAAACCCTCATATGAAGGAGCACCCCACCCTATGACAGAGGAACTAACCAGACTGGCGGAGGCTTGTGAACGTGCGAGCGGGCCGGATCGTGAGTTGGATGCGTCGATCGCCAGAGCGCTCGGCGAGACGGTCATCCACGACCCCGGCGACGACTGGTTTGTGCTCTGCATGGGCGGCTTGGGGCGACGGGCTGTTCCCGTCTACACCGCGTCCGTTGACGCAGCGGCGAGGCTAATTCCTTCTGACTGCCGGTCTTGGAACGTGGCTATTGAGCGTTGCGATGACTCATGGAGCGCGGTCGCGTGGCATCCGTTAGACAGCCGCCCGAGCTTGCCCCGTCCCTTTACAAGCGCTGCACTCGCCATCACAGCGACCGCCCTCCGAGCCCGCGCTCTCTCCGCATCCAGTAGGGAGGGGTGAGGTGGACCCGAACAAGCTTGCGGCGATCGCGAACTGCGGTGGGGTTCTGGCGTTGGTATGGGTGGTGGCGCTCGCCGGTTTCCCCTTCGTGGCGTTGGGAATACTATCGGTGTTCACGGTGGCATGGTGCTACTTGGCCCATGCGTTTCGAGGTCGATTGCGGATGATCGCAAACTCGCCCACCCCAGAGGATGAGAAGCTATGAGCGAGATGGTTGTTCGTGTCGCGAGGGCGATAGCGACTTATGCCAACGGCTCGGCCGACATGTGGGAGAATTGGCAAGAGGAAGCCCGCGCAGCCATAGAGGCGATGCGCGAGCCGGATAAACACATGATCGACGCCGGCATTACAGCCGCAGGGGAAGTCGAGGATTGGCCCCGCGATACAGATGGAAGCTATCGCGCGGATACACCTTCCGACATGCCCAAGCCCGTCTGGCACGCCATGATCGACGCAGCCCTACAACCGGATCGTCTTACAGAGAAGAGGGAGGGGTGAGCGTGGGCCGCATCGAGTGGATACCGATCGAAGGGCTGCCCGAGGAGTTCAAGGACGGGCGCGCGGTGCTGATATGGGTGCCGAACCTTCTGGACTGGCCGGACTCCGCAAGCCCGGTTTCGGTCTATTGGGATGAGGGCATGGGCTGGTGCAGCAATGCGCTACCCGGCTTCACGCCACGCGGTGATCCTACGCACTTCGCCGAGATCAACGAGCCGTGAAACCCGGCATCCCCCACGATCCCATAAAGGGAGAAGCGGACCACCTTGAGAGGTGTCCGAGGTGTGGGGATCTGATTGACCGGCGCGATCTCAACGCCGTTCTCAGCCACGATTGCGGAGAGCGCTGGCGGAGGTTGGCCGTGTGGATCGCGCTGGTGGCAGCTATAGCGCTGGCAGTGTCAGGTATGCCGGGGTTTTGGGGTTAGGACAGGTCCACCCAATCCGGCATCGGCGGCGGATCAACGCGCCTGTCTCGGCCGCCGGTGACGTTCCATATGCCTTTGGGCTTGAGTGTGGGCCGCTGCCCGCACTTCCGGCATATCAGCCGGCGCTCCCCATCCTCGATCGTCGCTTCGGGTCCCAGGCGGACCAGCAGCCAGCCCGGTCGAGCCACCTTCACCGAGACGCAGCCGCACAGGATTACGACTTCGGCGGGATGATCGAGCATGTCGGCGATTCGGCGCATGCGTGGAACATGGGGAGAACATGCGCGGGAGTTGAGTCAGCCCGGCAGCTTCCCATAGAAGTCCCGCAGCCAAGCAGCGTTGTTCGAGCACGCGAACAGCTGCCCCTCGATCCTCAGGATATACCCGCTCACCACACCCTCCCGCGAGCGCACCGAGGCGACGAACTTCATGTGCTCGGCGCGTGCCTGGGCAACGGTCGTGACCTTGCTCCAGTCGATCGCGTATTCCTTGGGCACGGCGGGCCGCTCCCCTGCCGCCACGCATTGCAGGCGCTCTGCCGGCGGTTTCAGCGGGGCAACGACCTTATCGCTACATGACGGGAGCAGGAGGAAACAGAGCGTCGAAAGGTGAGCTGCCGTTCTCAATCGCTGCATCGATCCGTTCCTTTTCCTTTTCGACCTTGGCGGTGTGGTCGAGCACGCGGGCGACCTCGGCCTTGTCTGCGTCCTTTGCTGATGTGGCAGCTTGCTGGATCAGCTTCTCCGATGCGGCGTGCCATGCTGCGTTCTCGGTTTCCCGGCCCGCCTTGAACCGGCTGTCACCGTATAGCTTGAGCGCGATGAGCACGGCGCCGATGAGGGCGAGCGCGATCAGGATGCGGGTGGCTGCGCGGGCCAGCTTTTCGTTGCCCAGGAGCGAGGTGAGGAAGGCGGTCACGGCAGCGGCTCCGTGGGCTCGTCGGTCGGCGGCTGCGCCTTCGCTGCGGCCTCGATCGCGCGAAAGGCGGCCCCGGTGTTGTCGCTCGCCTTGTCGTTGCCCTTGTTCGCGCCCAGCCAATAGCCATAGGCGGCGGCAAAGGCGGTGATGATGGCGCCCGTCATCATGTCGTCCGACGGGTTGCGCAGATAGGCGAAGGCGAACAGGCTGATCAGCAGCAGCGTGACGAGCAACCTGGGGTCGTTCCACTGGTTCATGCGAGCACCCGATTCTTGAGCCAGCCAAACACGAATGCCTCGTTGCTCTGGCGGGCCTCTGCGAGGGAAATGTAGCGTTCTGCCTGAAGGCCATTGAGCGCGGCGAGCAGCACCACTTCCCCATCGGCGCCGCGGCGGTTGAGGAAGGAATTGAGCGCCAGTCGCGTATTCGCGCCGGCCACCCCGTCCACGGCGAGGTCGATGTAATCGCGGGCCTGGTTGTTGAGCGCGTTCAAGGCGCGCTGGAGAAACTGCGCCGCGACCTTCGGCCCCATGTTGACGCCCGTATCGACCAGCTCGGCCGCGATCCGCGCCGAGATAGGGACGATCTTGTCGAAGCCCGGAGCAACGACGTACTTGCGGCGGTAGATCTCGAAAGCGCGCTCGCGGGGGAGTTCGCGCATCGTGCCGGCGTATCCATCCGCGCGCGCGGTCGCGAGCGTGATCCCGAAATTGGTCTCGCCGCCAGCGTCTCGGGCGTCGTTCACATAGCCGCCCTCGGCCGTGAGCACGTCCTCGATGATGGCGTTGATGGTCTTGCTCACGGCTTGATCTCCTCGCGCAGTTCACGAATTTCGACACGCGCCTCCGACGCCACCGCCTGCATGGCCTGTCGAAGCTGTTGGGGGCCGTGGAGCATCAGCAGCGTCTCAAGCTGCAAAATCCGGTCACGCAGCCGGTCGGTCTCCTCGCGGCACTTGGCCTGATCGTCTGTGCGGTCCTTTTCGAGCTGCTTGATCCGGGGCTCGACAAAGAAGCGCCAGATGACACCGCCCACCGCCAGCCAGAGCGCGGTCGCAATCGCCCATCCCCCGGCGAAGGCCATGCCCATCATGCCCCCCTGAGGGCCGGTGTAGTCGATGTCATGCATGTAGCGACTCCGCCATCTGATTGTTGTTGGTGCGGAGGCCCCGCTGTGGTAGATTCGTGGGATGGCAACACAGCTGGATGTCGCCCAAGATGCGGCGGCGGCGCACTCGCAGCCTTTGCGAGTTCTGGCCTTCCTGAAATACGGAAACGATGCGGCGGCGACGCGCCACCGTCTGGCCCAATACGAGCCGTTCCTTGCCGCCAACGGGGTCACGGTCGCTCACGACTATCTGCTCGGGGACAACTACCTCGGCGCCATTGCGCACGATGGACCCAAGCCGTGGCGGAGCGTCGCGCGTAACTATCTGCGCAGACTCGCTATTCTTGCGCGGCGGAGAGACTTCGATGTGGCGTTCGTCCATGCCGAGCTGTTCCCCGGCCTGCCCCTGGACTGGCTCGCCACCGCCATCGGGAAGCCCGTCGTCTACGACCTCGATGACGCGCTGTTTCACCAGCACGCTCGCAGCCGCTTCCCCGACAAGCTCAAGCCGCTGTGGAAGGGCGCGCACGCGATCTGCGGCAACCAGTACCTCGCGGACCATATCGCCCCGCATGCCCGTTCCGCGACGGTGATCCCGACCACGGTCGACACCGACCTGTGGCGCCCGCGGGAACACGCCAACCCCCGTCCCATCGTGGGTTGGATCGGCTCGCCCTCGACCTGGGAATATGTCGAGCCGCTGCTGCCATCGATCTTTCAGGCCGTCGCGAAGCACGACGCGATATTCCGTGTGATCGGGGGTGGTGCGCGGGCCAAGAAACACCGGTGGATCGACGCGCAGGACTGGAGCGCGGACACCGAGATTGCCGCCGTGCAGGGCATGGATATCGGCATCATGCCGCTTCCCGACACCAATTGGGCGCGGGGCAAGTGCGGGTTCAAGCTGATCGAGTACGCGGCCTGCGGACTGCCCGTCGTCGCATCCCCGGTGGGCGTGAACCCCGAGATTGTGACCCACGGCGAAAACGGCTTCCTCGCCTCCAAGGAATGCGAGTGGACCGGCGCGCTCGATACGCTGCTTTCCGACGCTGCGCTCCGGTCCCGCATGGGCGGCAAGGGTCGGTCCAGAGTTGTCGAGCGCTACTCGCTTCGGTCGCAGGCCCCCAAGGTGCTGGAGGTGATCCGCAGAGCTGCGGGGGAGAGCGACCGCCACCGCATCGCCGAGGCGTTCTTCGCGAAACCGGGCAACTACCTGGGCGGGAACTACCGCGTCGTCGCGCGCGCGTCGGTCGTGCGCGAGTTGCTGGGCGAACACCCCCGCGACATTCTGGATCTCGGCTGCGGCAATGGGCTGATTTCGGCCGCGGTCTGCGCGCCCGGCGCAAATGCCACCCTTGTGGATAGCTCCGAAGGAATGCTGTTCGCAGCGCGCCGCGCCGTCCCGCTTCCGTCGGCGCGATTCCGGTGCGCCGATCTCCACAGCTTCGATGAAGGGCCGGTGTTCGATACCGCGCTGTGCATCGGCGTTCTTGCCCATGTGGACGCCACCGACCCCGTCATTGCCAGCGTTGCGCGCTCGCTCCGGAAGGGAGGCCGCTGCGTCGTGCAACTCAGCGACGCGACTTCCCTGACGGCCAAGCTCCACCTCGCCTGCAACCGCGTCCGCCGCCTGTGGAGCAAGGCGACGCCGCGCTATCGGCCTACCACCTTGGATGATGTTCGCCGATCGCTGGAAGCGCATGGGCTCCGGGTCATCGACGTTCGCCGTCACTTGCTCTTGCTGCCGGGGCTGGGCCGCCTGATGGGCAAGGCGCTCATTCCCTACGACCGCGCAGTCAGGCGCAACCGCTGGCTCTCCAGCTTCGCGCCTGATGTTATGATTCTCGCGGAGCATGGCTAGGACGGGAAGCCGGCCATGAAGGCACCTTGGATGTAGAGCGTCCCCGCGGTCTGCATCGCCAGCGTCGTGAGGGTGCCGGTATTCGAGGTCCACACGCGCAGGAAGTTGCCGTTGTGATTGAACCCGGCCTTGAGCTGGGCTCCCGCCGCCAGAGTGATGCCGCTCGACACGATGGTTGCAGGCACGAAGTTCGGAACGCTGCTGTCCACGGAAAGCGGGCTGAACGGGAAGCCGGTGACGCGAAGATCCCCGGTGCCGGTGTGCCCCGACCAAACAATCTCGGCCATGAAGCTGACCATGCGGCCCGAGACGCTGTAGTGGCCGCGCTGCGTCGTATAGGTGGCGGTGCCGGCGGTAGTGGAGCCGATGATCGTCGGCGTCCACGAGCCGTGGGCAAGCTGCGTGAAGATGCGCACGCCCGTTCCTACGGCGCCGTAGACGCAGTTCGCTCCGGGGACCGCCTCGAAATAGTCGCCGCCGGTGTTGGCCTCCAGGTCGCCGCCGATGACGACCTGGTGCAGCGCGTTGGTATCGAAGTAGACGCCCCTGCCGGTCGGATCGGTGGTCCCGTTCGCTTCCCCCAGAGGAGAAATGAAGGAGTTCCCGAGATAGGCGTTGTTGACGTAGAGCCCGTGGCGCCCGTTCGCCACCAGCACAGGCCGAAGCGCCGCGCCGGCATTCGCGTTCGTGACCCCGGACAGGTCATTGATATGGAGGCCGTCGCGACCGTTGTACGCCGAATGCAGGCTGATGAGGTTGAAGCAGTTGGCGTTGTAGTTAACGGCGGGCGGGCCGGCTTGGTAGGGGTTGGCCACCTTGGACCCGATGCGAACGCCGTCCTGCCCCATTCGGAACACCGAGCAGTTCAATAGCGTGACGCAATCCGCCTCAATGTGGATGCCGTCGCCGCCATTGCCCGTGATGCCGGCAATCGCGATGCCGTCGAGCACGGTTTGATAGGCGTTCGGGGTGATCCGAATGACCGTCGCATTCATCGTCGCAGGCTTGATGATGCGAGGGCCCGCGTTGGGAAAGCCCGGCTTGAAGTGCGTGCCCTGCATCCGCCAGTTGGTCGGCGCGTCGATCAGGAGCGTCTGCGTGACGAGAGGCGTCCCGCTGAGAATCAGCGTCTTGTTGCGCGACCGCGCCACGGCATCCGCGGCCATGATCGCCGCCGAGCTGTCGGTTACGCCGGTCTCGTCATATCCGGTGAAGTTGCTCGCATAGACGACTTCGTCCATCACCTGCGCAGAGGTGCGCATGCGCGTGCCGGTGCCGGTGGGCTTGTGTGCAACCTTGGTCGAACTCTGCCGCACCCATGCGCCTGACGTGCTCGGGGTCGAGCTGCTGGCGACATAGTTGACGTTATCGATCAGCGCCGAGAAATCGCCCGTGGTCCAGGTGAACGTCGCCTGGTCGTAGATCATCGTGGTGTTGGTGGTCGCGGCGTTGCCGAGCTGGGTGAGATTGGCCGCCACGTTGCCAGCGGCGCCCGGGTCTCCCTTCTCCCCTTGAGGTCCCCGCTCACCCTGCGTCGAACTCATCCCGACATTCGGCACGCGGTAGCGAAACGTCGTCGCGTCCGGTGCATAAATGTCGAGGTGGTACGTGCCGGGCTCAACGTAGAAGTCGAGGTTCCCGTAGTCGTCGGTCTTTGCCATGTCGGCATGGCCCGAGACCGTGACGATGGGCGTGCCGTTCTCGTCTGAGGCAAGCGTGACGGCGCTTTGCGTCGAGCGATCGATCACGCGCGCGAAATAGCCGATCAGGCTCTCACCGCTGGTGTTGGTGAGCGCCTCGAAATAGTGGTGCATCGGGCTTCCTCAGGTCTGGGATTCGTTGACGAGAGTGACGTCCACGCTCGCATTCGCGGTCGAGCCGAGGCTGTCGGTGACGGTGAGGGTCGCGGCGAAGTCCAGTTCGGTGTTCGCCGCCAAGGTCGCCGTGAAGCTGTTGAAGGCGCTCGTCGGGCTGTTCCCGCTGCTCCACGCGTAGGAATAGGGGCCGAGCCCTCCCGAGGGCGTCGCGACGACCGTTCCCGACGTGACCGTCTGCACGGAAGGCTTGAACGGATTGGCGAAACCGTAGACGCTCGTTGGGCTAATCGAGACGGACAACGGCTGAACGAAGCGTGCCAACGTCCGCCACTGCCCGCCCACATATCCCTCGACGCGGGTCAACCGTCGCCATTGCCCACCGAGGTAGATCTCGGAGCGGAGGAACTGGCGCCACGCGCCAGCGATGAACCCTTCCATCAGCTGTAGTAGAAGACGATCACGCCTTCGGCCGCTGCGGGACGGGCGTTGCCCTCCGGGAGGGCGTAAACCTGACCGTCGGTGAGGGATGCGCTGGAGAAATGGAGATAGCCGCCGCGGCCCTGCCGGGTGATCTGGTTGGTGAAAGCTCCGCCCGCCTTCGGCATCAGCGCGTTGGCGTCGGGAATGGCGTCCCAGGCGACGCGGATCGTGGCGGCAAGGTAGCGCTCAACGTCGTTCAGGCCGCCCGGCGAGCAGTTCTCAGCGATGTTGACGCCGCCGATCGTCGTGTTGTCAGCCGGGGTGGTCGAGAACTCGGTTGGGCTGGGCATGGCGTTGGCTCCGGAAATCGTCTATTGAGACGCCGTGGACATTGACTGGCGGATTGTGATTGCCTGCTTTGGCGCGGGCATCGGCGGAGAGCTGATCCGACGCTATCGGGCGTTTAAGAGCCGGCGCCGTTCGACTCCCCCAGCACTACGCAACGCCGGGTTCTGGACCGACCGGCGCCTCTATCTCGCTGAGTTGATCTTCTGCGTGGTGTTCGTGGCGCTGCCGTTCAGCGGCGGCATATTCCTGCTGTCCGTCGAGCGCGGCTTATGGTTCACCTACGCTTGCCTGCTGGCCTTCGCGCTGATGGTGTTCCTGCTTATGAAATCGCTGAACACAGCCGAGCCTCAATAGTCCTGCACAACGCCGCGCTGGACCAGTATGGGCGCCCCGAATAGCCCGCCGATGCGGGTCTTCCGGTTGATTTCCTCACCCAGTCTGCGGACGTAATCGGGCCGATCGAGCAGCATCTGTGCGATCATCGGTTGCGCGCTCTCGGCATAGAGGGGGCCGTTGATCGCGTTGCGAACTGCGCCTCGGGCCGCGCCGAACATGCCGCGGCCTGCCTCGATGCGTCCCGCCGTCCCGCTATCTGGCACCTTTGACGGAAGCACGTTCTGGGCGGCGCGCTGCAAATCGAAGAATGGTCGATCCGTCGAGGCGGCGGCCATCTTGCCATTGAACTTCGTCGCATTGGCACGCGCAGCCTGCCCGAGCTGGGCAGGGGTAAAGACGCCCTCAGTGTTCATGCCCCGACCAACGGCATCGGCAAGGATCGCCGTATTCCGATAGGCGCGGTTCGCAGCATTGAGCTGCGGCATCACTTCGGGTGCCTGGCGATTGACCAACCCCGTCAGCGCGCCTTCGAAATCGCCCACCGCCTCCGAGGCCAGATTGCCCATCGAGTCAGTGCCGAAGTTCGCTTGGCGCAGCCCCTGAATGGCATCCTGCAACTGCGCACCGCTCAACTGGCCCGTCTGCCCGAACAGAGGGCCGACGCGCTCATCCATGAAGGAGCGGAACTCGGGGCCGGTGCGGGCGAGGCCGCTTCCGCGCGCAAGAGCTGCTCCGCCCTCGCTGACGAACTGCGCGTCAGGCGTGATGTTCACGCCGCCGAGTGCGCCGCGGTAGGCGTCGGATACGGACTGGCGAGCTTCATCAATGCCCTGCTCGGCGATGTTCGCGACGCCGGTCTGGCCGATCGGCTCGAGCCCTTCCCGGAATGCCGCGCGGTTGAAGCCCTCGAAACCAGCGCGGCGGCGCTGGCCGATAGCGTCGCCGATCCCCGGATACCCGGCGAGCCGATCCTCCCGGCGCGCAAGCCGGCCGCCAGCCATCTGGCCAACGGTCATCGGGACTTCCGCCTCGCGGAGCAGCTGAACATCAGGGTTGGTCACGCCCCGCGCCGCGGTGCCTGCTGCACGAAATGCGCCGCGGCCCAGAACGCCGCCGACGGCGCCTTCTGCCGCACCCTTCAAGGTGCCCGACAAAGACCCGTCGCTGTTCCCATAGCCCGCAGCGCCGCCGTAGATCGCATCGCTGGCAAGGAGGCGGGGGGCAAGCACGCCAGCCCCAGCAGGAAGCAGGCGGGCGGGCAGCGCCGCTTCGATGCCCGCTCCGGCCAGCGCGCCACCGGCCAACGTGCCCAATACCGATGGAACGGGATTGTCTTGCGCAAGCTGGTTCATGCCAGCGCGCGACAACTCGGGATTGTCGGTGAACCGATGGAGATTGAAGGCAGTCAGCGCGTCGGTCGCAGCGGTGGTGAGGGCGCCGCCCGTCGTCTGCGCAGCGGTATTGAGGGCCTGCCGGAAGCCGCCCATCGGAATACGCCGGTTCTCCAGAGAAATCACATATCGGTCCAGCGGGACACGCGGGTTCTGCGCGCGGAAGGCGACTGCGGCTTGCGCATCGGGCGCGTTGCGGTCGCCGAGGCCGGGGCTCACCTTGTTGAGGTAGTCGGTGATCTCCTGCGCCGAACGGCCAGCGCCGACCATCGCGCGCACGCGGGCGTTGACGCCACGGAGCGCAGGATCGGGCTCCTCTCGGTAATCCGCCCCGGAAGGCGCGAGGCTCGGGTTGATGCGGCTGTCGTCGCCGCCCGTGCGCCCGTCGTACTCACCCTTCTTCGTGGGCATCGCGACGATGCCGTATTTCTCGGCAACCTTGGGATCGCGGTAATCCTCGCCCTTCGAAAGCGCGAGAAGGTTGCGGTAGTGCTTGTCGACCTCCGCAAGGTTCTCAAGAAGCCGATCCTGGCTCTGCGTCTGTCCGAGCGCTGCGACGCTATCGCGCAGCAACGCGCCCTCGCGTTCTGTAAGGCTCCCGAGGCCGGATGCACCAGTAGGCGACGACTGCTTGAGCTGGGCGAGCTTGTCCAGCGTCAGGCGCGACGCAATGGTGTTCAGCGAGCCCTCAAGATCGACGGCGCTCTGGGGCTCCAGAAGGCCGCCTACCAAGGGGATTTTGCCGATGCGCGCCGCATAGCCCGTCGACCACCCTGCGTTCACGTCATCGCGCGCCTTGGCGATAGCGCTCAGCACCTCGTCGTTCGCGAGGTCAGCCATGCCCCTCTGCTGCTCGGGGGAGGCGGTGGCCTGCTGGGCCGCAAGGTCGCGCGTCGCTTTCTCGGCGTCGGCCTTCGCCTTGGCGGCATTGGCGGCGGCGATGACGGGATCATAGGGCGCCGTCGCACTGGACTTCGCGCGCTCCCGCATCATTTCCTCGCGCAGCTTGTCGATCTGGAGCTGGCGCATCTGATCCTGCTGGACCGCGCTTTCCAAGACCGGCACGCCGCCGCGCACGACATAGACATTGCCGTCGCTGCCCTGAAGACGCTGACCTTCGGGGAACTGTGTCGCCATTATTGCCCTCCGAGGCGTGAGATCACGCTGTCAGCATATGAGTTGGTCTTAGGCCCCCACATTCGGCGGTTCGGGCCACCGTGATAATACCGCAGGGCGTCGCGCAGATTGCCGGGGTTCGCTTCCATCGCTTCCTGCAAGTACGCCTCCCCGAGCGCGCGCTGATATTGTGCGGCCGTCTCGTTGGTCCCCGTCATCAGATCCGGACGCCACGGGAGCCCCAGCTTCCGCGCCATCGCCTGCCCCGTAGCCGGCATGACCTGGGCGATTCCTTGCGCGCCGGCTGAACTCGACACGCCGGGCCGACCTCCGCTTTCCTGCTGCACCACGGCACCCATCACGTCAGCGAAAGGGACGCGGGGAGGCATTCCCCGCACCTCCCGCCGACGAAGGGATGGGGGTGAAGGTCACGCCCTGGGGCGCGCCGATGAGTGACGCGCCGCCGTTCTTGGCGCGGTTGCGGATATAGTCCTGAATGATCTGGGTTTGCTGGTCCTGCGGCAGCCCCGAAGCTCCGACGAGACGCTCGAATTCCGTGGGCTGGGGCGCCGAAGCGCGCGGGTGCGCCGTTTCATAATCGTAGCGCTTCTGCCAGTCGGCGAACTCCTGCGCACGGCGGAGCAATGCCCCCTGCGTCGCCTGCCATTCGGCCCGCGCCTGCGCCTCTTCCTCGGCAAGCATCTGTTCGTTGCTGTGATCGCCGCGGAAGGCGTCAGCGAGCAGCCCCAGATTGTCCGCGAGCGTGCGCTTGCGCGGCTTGTACGGCTCGGGCTGCGGATCGCGCGGCTGCGCAAGGGCCTGCGCCACGCCCTTGCGGGCAGCGTCGAGGATGAGGGGAGCGCCGAAGATCATGGGAAAAACCCCGCCACAGTCTTGCCGATCTGGAGCGCCTGCCCGATCTGGTCCATCAGCGAAGGCGTCGAGGTCTGCTTTTGGTTGGTGTACTGACCCAACAGCCCGCCCACGGCCGAGCCCGCACCCGCCGCCGTCTGCACCGGCATCTGCTGCGCCTGGAGGATCGACATAATCGAACTGAGCGGGATCTGTTCGGCCGCCGTCAGCCCCGCCGCCGAGCCGACCGCACTATCCATGCGGTTCCGCTCGGTGTTGTAGTCGTTGTACCGCAGCGTGTTGCCGGCATCGAGGACGTTGCGGCTGATAATGTCACCGAACGCCGAGCCGCCCGTCAGGCCGCGCGTTCCAAGCGCCGCCGCGGTGTGGTTGCGCGCGTCCGTCTCGGACTTGCCGACGATATCCTCCAGATAGGGGTTTCCGCCGAGGTACTTGCCCTGGAGCACGTCGAGATTGTACGACTTCGCCGCGTTCACGTTGGGATCGCCAGCGGTGTATTTCTCCACGAGCCCCGGCACGAGCCCCGCGAGCTGGTCGGTGATGCCGGTGATTTTCGGCGCCTGCGCGTTATAGGCGCCGGTCACGTTGTTCGCGGCACCCTCGATCTGGCTGGCATAGACCGGCTTCACTGAGGATTTCTTGGTCGAGCTGCTAAGCCCCATCAGTGCAACTCCTTCCGCAATTCGGTCTGGTAGGTCTCGTATCCACGGGCCTTGAGCACCCGAGCCCAACCCGGGCGCGAGGCGATGCCCGCAAAGGTGATCCCGTGCGCGCGGCCCCACTCCTCGGCCTGGTCGATCAACTCGAGGATGCCGCTCAGTTCCCCAGCAGCTACGAGCCCGTGCAGTTCGGTCGCGCCGGCGGGATACGCCCTCAATGCGACCACGATGACGGCGCTATCGCTTCCG
The DNA here is from genome assembly GCF_017744835.1 of Sphingomonas sp. GTDB lineage: Bacteria > Pseudomonadota > Alphaproteobacteria > Sphingomonadales > Sphingomonadaceae > Sphingomonas. Next base: position 95,433 of record NZ_JAGIAM010000005.1, on the reverse strand, counting down.
AAGGCCAGTGCTCGGGTGTTGAGGAGCTCGTTGTCGAGCCAGTCGATGTGGTAGCAGCGAGGATCGAGCAGCCCCGCTATTTCGTCCCTGTGCCTCTGATAGTGATCCCATGCCTGCGGCGGGAACCCGGTCACTTTAGCCGCGCCGAAATGGCCTCCACCGCGTCGGCGATGGCCTGCACTTCCGCCTGAGTAGGGGGATTGCTGATCGTCGGCGCGGTGTAGATGGTCGCCCCGTCACGCTGCACGCTCTTGCCGATCAGCGCGTTCACGGCGTTCGCGACACGGCGGGGCCAATCGAGTTGTTTGGCGTCAACGGGAACCGTGGGAATGCTCATCGCAGCCCTCCCGCCTCAAAGTCCACGTCGAACCCCTGCGAATACGTCCACGCAGAGCCCGCAGCGTGCTTCACGGTGGCTGACAGGTATTTCCCCCGGCACCGCAGCGGAGCGCGCCCACTGGCCTGCATTTCGCCCGCAATGGTCACGTCCTGCGCCCCGCCCATTTGCTGGCGCGCATCGATCGAGACCGTTACCCCGCTGATTGCGTCGGTGATCGGCCACACGGCGCGAACCCGGGCGACATTCGGGTCAGCCAGAGCGACCCAGCCCAGCGTCAGCGTGGCCTCCAGCGTCGGTCCGGAAAGGGCTCCCACCTCATTGTCGTTGCTGACGACGTAGAGCCGGGGATCGCCGCCCTGAAACCGTGGGTCGTCCAGGCTGTATGGCATCGTGTCGAGGTTGGGATAGACTGCCGCAACCTCTTCCAGCGTCATGCTGCTCTCGTACCCTGCGAAAAAGCCGGAGAAGGGCATTTCGATGGTCGAGGCGCGATCGAGCACCCAATTATAGACCCAGATCCGTCCCGGAGTGCCCGGCATGCCCCACATGACGAGGCTGCGCTTCGGATCGACCGCGGCCCACAGCTTCTCGTAGTCGTCAGGCGAGACGGAATCGCGGAAGGTCTGGTCGAACTTCTCGTTGCCGATGGGTTTCAGGCTCTGCCCGTCCTCCAACGCCATGAAACCCCGGTCGGAGAGAAAGAACACCGTTCGGCCCGCCTGCGCGATGCTCCCTGCGGACGCACAGCCGAAATTCGGCGTGATCTCCGCGAAGCTGAACGGCGCCTTGTCGTCCCCGGTGCGCTCCATGCGGACGAGCCGGAAGCGCTGCAGGATGACGCCGTACTCGCCCCCCGCAATGCCCTTGACCTCGCCCCCGGTAAGCATGGGCTGGAACCCGGCCTGATCGACAGCCGGCGTCCATGCAGTGTGATCGTTGAACGCCGACCACTGCACGAGCAGCTTGTCGCCGCCCGCCTGCGTGATGACGACGAAATCCCCGACGACTGCCACGCCGTTGCCCGTGGGGGCCGCGGAGAGGTCCGAAGCGCTGCCCGCCGTCAGATCGACTTGCTTGGTATCGACGCCATTGACGGCCACGACATAGTTGCCGAACTGCGCGAACCGCCACCGATCCGCGACGCTCATGCCGACGATCAGGTCATCCCATTCGCCAGCCGTGTAGCGCGCGAGACCGTTCGCGGTGCCGGCGAGAAGGTACGCTGAGCCGTCCGACGAAATGAAGGCCCCGCCGCCCCGGAAAGAGGCCGGGAGCGGGTCACTGATCGCCGCCAGCGACTTGACCGGCCTGTACCCGTCTACTGCCGGAAATACGTTCGTGGCGCGCGTCAGGACGTTCCGCGGCAACTGGTCTGGCAGGAAGGCGGGAAACGCGATGCGCTTCCTAGACACGCGGCCCTCGGACCTGCTGAATGCCGTTGGGCGTCAGCGGCGCGGCGCCCCAACGATTGCGTGCCGCTGCCTGCGTGATCGCCCCCGTCAGTGCCGCGACTTCCTGCGCCCACTCGGACATTGCGCCACTGTCACGCTCGCGGTGGGCCAGATGGTACATGGCGCCGGCCACGTAGAGGTCCGGGTGTTTCGCAAGCAGCCAGTTGGACACCTGGGCGTCCGAAAGCTGCGGCACCGGGCGATAATAGAGGATTTCCAGCGTCGCAGTGCCGACCGGCCCAACGCGAAGGTTGGCGCCCTCGATCGTGTAGGCGAGGGGAGTGCCCGACACCCCGGCATAGGTCGAAAGCATCCCTGCCGGCGACATGCTCTTGAGCGGCGCGTCGGGGCTACCTTCCGAGAAAATATACCGCAACTCGAGGAAGTCGTCGGGCAGCTGCGTCAGCTCGCCCGTGACGTTCAGGATCGCGCGCGTCTCCATCTCCGGGACACGCAGCGTCCGGTTGAACTCGGCCTCGGCCTTGCGGAGCGCGCGGTCGATAATGTCCTGGCGATAGTCGCTGTCATCCAGAAGGTCACGGATTTCGGCGATCAGGTCCGTGTAGGACGCGATGGCGCCGGGCGCATATGTCGGGATGGCAATCGACATGCGCGCGCCTCCATAAAATGGAAAGAGGGCCGAGTTTCCCCGGCCCTCTCAGATCACAGCTTCGGTTCGTACGAAGCCTTGATGGCCGTGATCAGCGCCGGCTTGTCGAGCCCGGCGATGTTGACGTGGCGCATGATTGCCACGGCCTCCAGCGCGGCCTTGGAGGCGGCCTCCAGATTGGCGTCCTCGGGCACCGGGTTGGTCGCGGCCTCGATCGCGGCTGCGTCCTTGGGATCGACCTTTTCCCAGCCCTCGCCGGGCTTGTCGGTGTCCGAATAGAACACCTCGCCCGGCTTGTTGTAGACGCCCTGCGGCTGCTCCACGGGGAGCGTGGAGGTGTATGCCTGCATCTTCTTCATGTTCATAACCTCCGGGTTAGGCCGACTGGCGGCCGTCAACGACGCCGGCAGTGATCTTGCCGAGCGTGGGCGCGGTGCCGGCGACGGTATACTTGAGGCGCATGTAGCGCTCGTTCGTCCCCACGGGGATGTGGGTCGGAAGGAGCTGCTTCGCGCCCGCCGCCAGCTGCGCGAGCGTGTAGGCCGGCGAGGTGAACACCGTCACCGCCGACGAGAACGCCGCATTGTCGTCGGTCTCGATCGAAATCGTGAGCGACGTGAGGTTGTTAAAGGACTGCGTGACGCCGCAGTGCAGCGGCACCCCGAGGCCGGGGCCAACGTCGCGGACGATGGGCGACGAAGCGCCGTAGACGGTGCCCGTTGCGCCCAGATCGACGGTGTTGGTCGAGGCCGCAGTCGCGGTGATGGCCTGCCCATCGCTGAACAGGAGCGTGCGATCCATGATCATGTCTGTTTCTCCTTACGAAACCAGAGCTTCGCTGTTGATCAGCGCGTCCGTCTCGCGAATGGGAATGCCGCGGTACGTCAGCACTTCGGTGCCGGCGACCTCGTCCGGGGTCAGCTGCACCTTGTTGGCGTTGGTGGTCGCCGCATCTAGCGCCAGCAGGAAGTCCCGGTTGGCGTAGATGACGGTGCGGCCCGGAGTGATCATGCCGCCGTTGCGGACCTTGCCGTTGCGGCGCCCCTGCAGCTTCCAATAGCCCTGGCGGAGGAACTTGTACGGGTCGGTCGTGCCCGCGAGCAGATCCGACACGTCAATGTTCGCGACGCGCGCGTTCCAGCGCCAGTCGCCGACCGAAACGCCGACATACTGCCGGAATTCCTCTTCCTTGCCGTAGTAGGCGTTGCCGAGGTCGTCCGTGACGCGCTGCTCGCCCTTGTCCTTGCGGCTGATACCGGCGGTGGTCCCCTCCGGGTAGATGATGCGCGTCTGGTTGGAGCCGTGGGTCACGAACCAGATGGACATGTTGTCCGAGCCCACGCCGCCGCCGCTGATCACGTTCGGATTGGCGAGGCTGTTGTAGCGCGCGCCGAGGCCCTTGAACCGCTCGGGGGTGGTCGCCGTGTCGCCGTAGAAGAAGTTCGTCTGAACCTCCTGCGCGATCGATTCGAGAAACGGCTGCGCTTCCGACATGCGGACGGCGCCGGGGTTCTTCGAGATTTCGAGCAGGCGGTTGTCCACGAACGACAGGCCCTCCACGAAACCGGTCGTGTCCTCGACCTGCTGCGTGGTGGACTTGCTCTGCGGGATGCCCTGGTACAGCCGGCCCCACGTCACGGCGGGAAGGCCGGTGCGCGTGGTGGTCAGGTGCTTGGTGCCCTGGTTGCACTCCACCACGAAGGCGTCCTGCATCAAGGGGTTGAGGGTGTTGAGCGCCTCGATGACGGGAACGATGTTCTTGTTGGCATCGCTGCGCTTGTAGATATCGATGAGATTCAGGTACGAATTCCCGATCGTAGCCATGCTGGCCTCCTAATCAGTCGTTGGGATAGAGCAGCTTCACGGGGTCGGTGCTCTGCACCGCGTTCCCCGGAGCGCTGCCGGGCTTGGTCACGGGAGGAAGCTGCCGCTGGGCCGCCTTGTACGTGCCGTTCGGGTTGCGACGGTTGCGGTCGTAGGACTGCCAGCGCCGCGCATCAGCGCGCCACTCCGCCACCTTCCGAAGCGCCAGCACATCGGCTGCGTTTCGCTGTTCCCAGAGTTCCGAGTATCCGAGTTCGTCGGCCGCGGACTTCAACTCGCTCTGGAGCTTCTTTCCGGTCTCGCCGTCATCGAACCACTCGGGGAAGGCTTCGCGAAGCTTGGCGTCATCCGCCGCCTTCGCCTGCGCCTCCAAGTCCTGCTGTATCCGCTGGGCCTCCGCCGCTTCGTGCTGCGCCGCCAGCTGCAACCGCTGTTGCTGGGCTACGGCGCTCTCCCAAATGGCGCGCTGCTGATTGTAGAGGACGTGATGTTGCGGATCGTCCGAGTAGAGCAACCGCTGATCCGGCTCCTGCGGCATGATCTGCGCCGCGAGCTGGAGATAGGTCTGCGCCTGCTGGTCCCGGAATGCCGCAATCTCTTGCGCCGCCTGCGTGACGGTCTCGGTCTTGGCCTGCTCGACTTCCTTGCCCTTGTCGGTGATCAGCCGCGCGACCTCGGTTTCCCGCCGCGCGATGATCTCCTGGGCCTCGCGGGGGATGTTCGCCCACCGCTCCTTGTCTTCGGCTTTCCACGAATGCGGGGGCTCGATGGCCGGTTCGTCCGGTTCGCCCTCCGGTTCGTCGGGGTTCTCCTCCCCCTCGACACCCTCCGGTTCGGATGCGTCTTCGGGGTACATGTCGCCTTCAAGCGAAGGCTGTTCCTCGGCGGCTCCGGTGACTTCCGCCGGGTCTTCGGCGGGATCGACCTCGGATGCCGCCACCGGGTCGGTGGCAAGCTGGTCCATCGGTTGCTCCACGAAAAAAGCCGCCCGGAATGAGCGGCTGTCAGATCACTTTCGGCAGGCGCCTGCGAATGCGGGCGTTGACGGCCTGGCGCTCGGCTTCCTTCCGGGCGCGCTCCTCATCTTCCGGTGCTGGTTGGTTCTGCTGGGCAGCGATGAGGCGTTCGTACGCCTCGATTGCCCACCTCATCCGCGCCAAAGGTCCGTCGGAAGCGCGATACCCAGAGCGCGCCGACGCTCGGGCGACATGCGCTCGATCTTCCGCCGATACTCGAGTTCTGCCTCGCCGACGTTTGCCCCCGCGGCAATCGCCTTGATGTGGTTGCGCACGCCCTCCGCGATCTGCTGTGCAAGCGCGAGGGAGCGAAGCTTGTCAGCGGCCCACGGCTCGGCGACTGCGATCTGGCGAAGGCGGGTAAGATAGCCCTCGGACACTGCGTCGAACGCATCATCAAGGACCGCAAGCGCAGCTTTGGCGCGGCGACCTGCCTCGATCTGATCCTCGGGCGTCATGCGTCGAGCCTCCCGCCGGGTCGGAAGTCGGGGGCCAAGCCTTCGCGGTCATAGGCCATGCCCAGCTCCAGATACATGCGCTCGCGGCCAAGAGCGTATTCGCGCTGCTGGCCCATCGCCTTGATCTGCAGTTCGTTGTTGAGGATGGCTGCGTCCTTCTCCGCGCGGGCGGCGATTTCCGCCTGTCGGGTCCGCTCCTTCTCAATCTCCACCGCGACTTTGCCCTCGGCCTCGATCGTCGCCGGGTCCTTCTGCAGCTCCGCGTTCGGGTCCTGCTGCACGGTGTCGGGATCGTTGAAGAAGTTGTTCACGTCGCCAAGGCCGGCATCAGCAACGATGCCCTCGGCGCTGTTGTAGAGCTTCTTGTCGTCAACCAGCGGCGAGCCGATTTCCCTCGCCTGCTTCTGCAGGTCGAGCAGCATCATGCGATGCTGGAGACGCTGGTCTTTCCGGCCCGTGCCGAGCCCGACGCGGATGCCGAGGTCCATGTCGCTGCTCAGCGTGCCCGCATCAACCTGCTTGAACTCGCCCCCGACGCGCAGCTCGGCGGTCTTGCCGTGCTTGTTCATTAGGCGCAGCTTCTTTTCGAACAGCTCAGCGAGGCATTCCGCGAAGTTGTAGGCGATGTATTCGGGGATCTGGTCGCCCGATTCTCGCAGCATCGCCATTCCCGAGGCGGTCTTGTTGAGGCTGTCCGGGTTGAGCCCCTGGTTGTGCCGCGTGACGCCCGTGCGGCTCTCGCGCTCGCCAGTCATGAACTCCAGCGCGGTAAATGCATGCGGCGCGGCGAATGGCATCTGCCACGGCTGCGGCGCGGTACCCGTATAGCGGATCGGCGCGCCGGGCACGATGCTCAGCATGTCATCGATCGTGTTCGGGTCCATGTTGGACGTTTCGATCAGCGACCGCGGCGCATTGGCGAAATAGAGCGCGTCCATCGCCTGCCGAAGCAGCATCGAGCGGATGCGCTGAATGTCCATCGTCTTGTCGGCAAGGCTCTCGCCAACGATGCGGTGCTCGGCGGGGAAGGGCGACCAGATGACGAAAGGCTGTTCGTCTACCTGCTCGACCGAAATCCCTCGGGTTCCGACGCGCTGCACCCGGATCAGTTCGGCATGGCCGTCGCCGTTCCAGTCCCAGCGAACGTATTCCTCTTCGACCCAAACCTTGCGAGCGAGCCCGCTGCCGCTGTCGTCGCCGTCCTTGTACGAGCGCCCGGAATCGCGAGCGTCCGAAAGCTGGCGCCCGACGCCCGTGTCATCCCCGTACAGCGCCGCTTCCTCGTGCGGGATGCCGAACGTCTCCGCCAGCTGGAATAGCGAATAGCGGGTGCGATGGACGATGTACCCGGCCTCATCGAGACTGCGCGCATCCGGCGAGAACCCAAATTCCTCGTTGGGCACCGCACTGTCACGGAACCGCGCAGGGGCTTTGACGCGCCGCAGGACCCGGTGAAGCGGCACAACCTCGCCCGTGACCGGATCGGCGTCGTACTCGCCAGTTTCCTCGGCCGCGATGATGCTTTCGTCGTCAAGGTTGGTAGCGAAACCCTCGACCGTTTCCTCGGCCTGCTCCACCCAAGTCTTGAGGACGCCCGTCTTTTCCTTGAGCCCCGACAGGAGCGCGGAGCGGACGATCGAAATGCCCGCCTGCTCGCGCATGAACTGCCACGCCACCAGTTCGGTAGCCTCGGCAGCGCGTTCAACGTCTGCTTCCCGACGCGCCTCGAACTCAACAACCTTGTCGCTGATGACCTTCTGCAGCACGTTGATGGCGACGTAATCGATCACCTCGGCAACGTCTCGCGTCACCAGCTGCGACCGGCCCTCGACCTCATCACCGAACGGCTTGCCCTGGTAGAACTCGACCGCGATCTTGCGTTCTTCCATGAGCGACGTGTCGAAGGCGCGCTGGTGCTCGCCCTGCAGGTGGTTGAGAAGATCCGCGGGAAGCTCGATCACCATTCCGCGTCCTTGCCAAAGCCCATAGGGTTCGGGGCACGCACGATCGGATCGCCCCGCACATCGAGCAAACCGGTGTCCGTGGGCTCGTGATCGCTGACGGAAAGTGACGGCAGCAACGGGGTGGGGGCGTACCACCAGTCATCATCGGCGCGGATCGGCTTTGCCGGGCGCGAGAAATAGCGGCTCATGCGATTCCCCTCGTCAGGCGTGAAAGGTCGATAGGCTGCTGGGCCTGCGGCTGCGGCCGGATCGCCGCTCCCTCGAATGACTTGTACCCGTGACTGGACCAGTCGTGCAGCGGATGGTCCTTGAAGCACCCGCGCTTGTCGTCCCATTCCTTGCGGTAGCTATCGAGGCACTTGATCAGCTGCGCGCAGCGGTCCTCATCGATGTAGACCTTCGGCATGAAGGCGCGGCTCGCCTCAATACCATCCTGCTCGGTCGCGATGCGCTTCAACACCTCAATCGGCTTGATGCCGGCGCTCTCAGCCTCCTGACGCCGTGTCGTCGCCTTGACGTTCAGCATCCGGTGATCGGCGTCGTGCGGCATGTAGTGCCGGCTGTAGTTGTATCCGCGCTCGCTCAGGATGCGGGCGTAGTGGCCGAAGCCCTCGCCATTGTTTTCGTAATAGTCGATCGCGCGACGCTCCAGCCCCACGTCCTGCCAGAACGTGATCGCCATGCTGTCGTCCAAACCAAGATCCCAGGTCGTGTAGACCGGCGCGTCGAGGATCGGGATGCGACAAATCCGCCCCTGCTTGCGCATCGCGGTCAGCTGCGGGCCGAAATACGCCCCCTCGACACTCGCCTCGAACGCCTCCTTCGGCGTCGAGGGATACTCCCGCTTAATGTCGTCGCCCTGCTGCTCCGCCTTCTTGACGTACCAGGCGCGCTGCCACGGATCGAGCGAGACACCCATCTCGGCTTCGACCTTGGCGAAATACTCTTCCGTCTCGCGCGTGACGATCACGCCGTCAGGATCGAGCCGGTATTCCTCGCTCGTGAACCACGGGGCGAAGTGGAACTTGAAGTCGAGCGGCGTCAGCTTCGCGCCCGATTCCTCCTTCTTGCGCGCCGCCTCGCACATGTCGAAGAAGTCGCCAGCCTGCCCCTCGGCCGTGCTTTCTACGGTGATAGACTGGCCCACCTGAACCGTGTTGAACGCGCCGGTTCTAACCTCTCGGGCCTTCTCCGGGTACTTCGCGCAGAGCTTGCCGTATTCGCTCACATGCAGCCGCTGGAGCGTGCCCGAGCGCAGCGACGTGCCGACGCGGATGCTGGACCCGTTGCTGAACTTCATGCTGTCCGCGGCGTCCTGCTCCGCGCTCACGACCTCGCGGAAGGCGCCGGGCAGATTGTCGTAGGCGAACTTGATCTTGTCCGCGAAGAACGCCTTCGCATCGTTCAGGTTGTGCGCGATCACGCCCGCCGACGTGTTCGGGATGAACAGGCAGTCGTCCAGCATGTCGAGCTGAATGACGGTGGTGAAGCCCTTTTGCCGGGCCTTCAACACCACGTCCATTCCATGCCGGTCAGCCAGAAACCGCGCCTGATCCGCGTTCATGCGGAATGGCTGCGTGCTCCCGTCCTTGGTCTTGATCTTGTAGAACCCGTCCGAGAGACGGGCTCGCTTGTCGGGCCAGCGCTTGGCAGCGAGGGCTAGGACTTCGGCAGGCCCAACCACGATTTCAATTCATCCGATAGGTCGCCAGTCAGGTTGCCCTCGAACTCTTTGGGGATCACGCTGGCGATTGCTCGGACATACTCGTTGGGCTTCTCGGCCCGCATCAGCTTGATAGCCTCAGCGCCACCTTCGGCGAAGTCGTCTAAAAGCGCCTGGCAGAAGTCCTCAGCCAGCTTTGCCCGCGACCCCTTTGGCCTTCCAGCCGGATTACCAGACTGCCCCGGCTGCCACGGCGGCATGAGGTTTCCGTTACCCGGTGTTTTCTTCGGTGTATCATCACCGCTCATAAGCCCGCTCCTCGCGGTCGGGAATGGTGGCCCACTCACCAAAAAGATGCGGCAACCGGTGAGCAGCCTCCCGCATCTTCGCGCGGGTGGAATTCATCACCATACCTTGGCGGAGCCCTTGCGCCAGCGCCCTCTTGGCATTCCAGATCCTCTTCTTGAGAGGATCGCCGTGAATGGCCGCCGCATTCGCGGCGCCGTTGCGAGCCCGAATTTCCGCAGGACAATGAGGCTGGTCGCCCCCGTCAGCGATATTGAGCAATCTCTCACCGCGCGCTCTGGCCTCAGAAATGTGCCGCCTCTCAGCTTCGCGCCAATCGACGCAATCGGCCTCAAGGAGGCGCATCTCGGGAACACCATGCTTGCGAAGCCAGTCATAGAGCGGCGTACGGCGGCGATGGCCGCGGCACTCCCTCATATGGTCCTTTAGCCTAGCCTTCGCGTCCCGAGCCTTGCCCACGTAGCGGAGCGCGCCCGTGCTATCGAAGAGCCCATAAATGCACGCCAGCTCCGACGTGAAGTCGGTGGGCCGTCCCATGCGGTTGCTCCTGTGTTGAATAGTTCCCGCCAGCTCAACCAGTGCCGGACGCGAGCTAAGGGCTCTCGGCCATTCTGTACGTGCGCCGGATAGTGGGCTGGCGGGACCGGCGTGTGCCGGATACGAAAAAGCCCGCTCAATGGCGGGCCGATTGGTGGGCACTAACCCGGCCCACAGAGGAGATGCTTGATCACCTTCCTTTCGGGCTGGGCGCAACTAGTGCGACTTACATATCGCTGACATATAAGTGCGCACCAGTCAAGCCATAATCTGGCGCCAGAAGCGACAACAGCCTCTCCTCCACCTCAAGGGGGAAGTCTATGAGGACAGCGTCGTGCGACAGAACCGACGATTGCACTGCCGCGATGTAGTCGAGCGCGGCATCCCTGATGGCCGCCAGATGCTCCGCCTCTGTCACAGCCTGCGCCACTGCGCGATGAGGCTGGCGGTGAAGGCGACGGTAGTTTTCGCAGCATCGATCGCGGATCGGCTGTTGCTGGCGAGGCGCGAGCCAGCGACGCCCGCCTCTTCATCGAAGCGGCACACGTTCTCGTACACGTCCCAATAGGGGTTCGGCACACGGCTCTTGAGGCGCTGCAGCTCGTCCAGGGCCTCCTGCTGCGACATGCCGTCCACCATCTCGTCCACCACGTCGCGGGTTGGATCTACGGCGCGCAGCTTGCCCTCCGCACGGATCCACAGGCCCTGCGTATAGCGGATAGCTCGTTGCTGCCCCTCCTCGAACAGTCCGGTCTTGTCGTTCGCCATCCACCGCTCCACTGCCGTTCCTCCGCGATTGATCAGCACGTTGACGATGCTGTTTCGCCCGCCGCCCAGCTCTCCGGACAGGTCTACCACCTTGCCGAGCCCGAGCTTGCTCCACTGACGCTCAGGGATGCCGATGGCCTGAGCCAGTTCGACAATCCGCTCGCCCTCGGTCTTCATGGCACGAGGGCGGGCTCTGCGCGTGGTCGTCTTACGTCCCATCCTCATTCACTCCATTGGGCTGTTGGTGGGGGATTTCAGTGGGTTAGCGGGCGTCATGCGAGCCCCGCATTGTCATCGCCTCGAAATACCGATCGAAAGCGTCAGCGGACTCATCTTCCTCACCGGGCTCGGGCTCGAACTCTCGCAGAATGCGGATGCCCTCATCGTTGGCGAAGAACAGTCCGGGGAGGCTGCTGCCGTTGGGCTCTCCGCCCTCGATATGGCCGAGCCCCTTGCCGACAAGGTTGCCCGCTACTGTCCACGGGCCGGAGCCTCGCAGCTCGACGCCGTATCCTTCCACAGTGGACGCCATCAGCATCTTGAGCTGGGCGTCCGTGAGGTCTGCGCTCCAAATCGTCATCTCCCCAGCTCCTTCCACAGCCGCATAGTGTTCCCGCATCCCCAGCATGAAGGCGGGGTGTTGGTCTCGTCTCTGCATCCGCATAAGCAGGACCATTGGTAGGGGAGCTTCATGCTTCGGTTCCCCGAATGCGCCCGGTGCGCTGATCCAGCATCACGGTCGTGCAGCAGCATTCGCCGGGAAGGCCCATGCGGACCTTGACGACGGCAAGCTGTGCCTCGTTCACCGTCTTGTCGCGGCGGTGATAGACGAGCCCGTAATCGGCCTTGTTCGACCAGTTGGCGGAGTCCGACACGTCGTAGAGGCTGGGCATCTGGTTGACGCCCTTCTGCGGCTTGGTCGGGTGCGCCACGATCCAGACCGCCGCGTTGTGCGTGCGGGCAAAGCGCTTCACCGCCCGGATCGCGCGGCCGACATATTCCGTGATCGTCTCGTCGTGCTTGCGCTTGTGCTCGACCTCATTCCAGGGATCGAAGACGAACAGCTTGCAGCCATCACGGACAGCCGCCGTGCGAGCCAACTCGAGTAGCCCGTCTATGTCGATCTCCAACTCCTCGTTGAGCGAGTTGCTGATGATACGGAGCTGCTTTTCCAGCGTCTCGAATGCCGCCTGGCGCTGCGGGTGGTTGGTCAACTCGTAGCGCGAGCAGCCGATCAGCGCCTGCGCCAGTTGGTCCCGCAGGATCGGCTTAGGCATCGTCTCGAAGCTTCCGAGACAGACGTTGAGCCCGCGCATGATCGCATGGGCGATGACGGTATTCGTGACCGTGGTCTTGCCCATGTTCGCGTAGCCGGTGAACACCGTGAGGGTGCCGGGGACGACCTCGATCTTGCCGTCGAGCGCGTCGATGCCGAGCGGTATGCCGCGGACCTCGGGCATGTCGGGGAAGTCGCTCAGCCGGTACAGCCCTTCGACGGGGACCGGCTTGGCTTCGCGGAGCGCCTTGTGGACCGCATCGGCGCCGGCTTCCAACAGGACTTCGTTCAGATCCTTCGCCGGGAACGGGTATTCCACGAAGCTGCACCGATCCGCTCCGAGGAGCGCAATCAGGTCCGCCCGGAGCGCCTTGCCGGCGGGATCGTCGTCGGTGGCGAGGATGATCCGGCTTACCCGGTTGATCTGGTCGCGGGCCCGCCACAGGAACTCGTAGCGCTTGGCGTTCGCAGGATCGTCGCTCTCAGCGGAGGGCGCCCCGTTGGGAACCGAGCTGGCGCACCAGCCCAACTGGTACGCCACCATCGCGTCCCATTCGCCCTCGCAGAGAACCCACGGCTGTCCCGTTTCCACAGCGCGGTCCAGCGCTGCCGAATTCCAGAGCACCAGCGGCGCGTCGCGGTCCATTTCGTGGCGCTTCTCGGAGGTCAGCCGGTACTTGTGGTTCACGGTCTTGCCGCTCTCCACGTAGGGCACCGCGAGCCACTTCGCGCCGTGGCGATCGACCGTCGCCAGACCAAACTTGGCCGCCAGATCGGCGGAAATCCCGCGGGCTTCGATCCAGGCTACGTGCCTCGGGTGAATTGCCGGTGCCGCCGGTGAACCCGCAGTGGAAGCAGTGCCAGACATATCCGGTTTCAGTTCGGCTGACATGGAGACACTTGTCCTTCTTCTTTTTGCGGGTGTGGCTGCACTCCGGGCACGGAAAGCGCCCCTCTCTGGGCGGCGACCAATTGGGCATAGAACCTCGCTATCTTGAGGAGTTCGGAGACGGCAGCGTCTGACTTGATGCGGTTGGCGCGGAAGCTCACGACCACCACGTTTCCGGGAACGTAGCCCTTGCTGTTGTCGATCCTGTCGAGGCTGGGGCTGTCGTCTCGCTCGATAAGCTTCTGCCCGCGCCCGCAACCCAAGCCGCTCGACAGAGGAATGCCCAATATCGGGCACGTCTCGGGAATCGTCACATCATCAGGGGAAAGCGAGAATTCCAGCCCGCTACGCCGGCAGCGACTACGCGCCAGCGCAAGCATGCCCCGTATCGGGTCACGGCGCCGCATCTTGCCCGTGGCGGCTCGGTTCAAATGCCGGAAGCGGTCCCGGTTCGCCTCTACCCACCGCTGGTTGCGGGCTCGCGAGCAGACCTTGCACTCAACCATATGGCCGCGCCTCGTCTTCTGCTTCCAGAAGTGCTCAAGCGGCTTCTCCTGCCCGCAGGATCGGCATGCGAACGTACTCACAGCGGCACGGCGGGCTGTGCGCGACCGCCTCCCTTCCGCAAGCGCCCAAGGATGAACTCTGCCGGGTTGACCGCGCGCTCAAGCTGGGCGGCGGTGATCGCGGAGGCGGTTTCCGCCTTGCCGAAGTCTCGGACGCACTTGCCGATGAGGCTGGCGTTCTTCGGCCCGAGGTAGGCCTTCGCGTTGTCCCAAAACGCCTTGTCGGAATCGGGCTGCGCCCCGTTCTCGTTAGAGAACGGAATAACTGTCCCTGTCCCTGTCCCTGTCAAAGCCGTCTCTTGCGCGTCTCCTGTAGACGCTGCTGTAGACGCTCGGGCGTCTACAAGTAGACGTTCCAATGTAGACAGGGACGCGTTCGTGGGAGGCGTAACGTTGAGCGAACGAAGCTCGGCGCAGATGGTATTTACCCGGTCTCGCCAGCGCTTCTGGCGCTCCGTCTTGTTGTTCTGGCGCTCGGTCCATTCCTCGCGCCGGTCCCACGCCTCGCGGGCTTTCTCGGCAATGACGGGGTGGTACAGCCGACCGTCGGCGCACTTCACGAAGCCGCGCAATGCGATCTCGCGCAGCTTCCTCCAGCGCGCGCCGCTGCCGCTCAGATGTGCCAGAATGCGGTCATCATCCGGCAGGCTCGCCGCAGGGACTTGGAGCCATGACTTGCACCACAGCGTCACGGCGGCCTTGAACTCGTCGCCAGTGGCGAGCGCGAACAGGTCGCTATCGGTCAGCCGAACCACGTCCAGGGGCATGAAGGGCAGGCCGCGCAGGTCGCATTCGGGAGGCGTCAGGGGTTCCATCATGCGGCTTTCTCGGAGGCAAGGAAAAGGGCGCGCCAATGGTCCCAGGCGCGCGCTACGGCCTTGCAGTGGTCAAGGTCCGCCCACAGCCGGCGGTCGGCATCGGCCGCCATGACAAGGGCGTGGTAGCTGGTCCAAGCCAGCTCGAGGTTGCGCTCGGTGGGGAGGTGGTGGACGTTCATGCCAGCACCACCACGACTTTGCCGTTCTCGACGGGCTCGGCGAAATGGTAGCTCGGCAGGAACCGGCTATCGTTCACCTTGAGGGCGTCAGCGATGCCGTCGAAGTACGGCTTCATGCGGTTGGGGAAGTTGATGCGATCCCCGCGGCGGTTCGGCGGATAGAAGGTGACGATGACGCGAATGTCACCCGTTGCGGGGATTCCCGTCACGGGAGCCGCCTGCGTCGCCGCCTTGGCCCATGCGCGATGCTTCTTGACAATCGGGGCCTTCGCCCAGCGATTGCCGTCGTTGTGCCCTGACAGCGACGAGGGAGGCCAAGGAAGCTCGATCATGCCCGCATGGCCTCCGCCAACTGGAGCCGGTGAGCGCGCAGCCGTGCAGCCTCGCGTTCGGCCCATGCCTTCTGCGCGAGCCGGCGACGGTCGTAGCGATCCGCGCGGCGAGCCATTTCGGGAGTGAGGTCGAGCACCGTCATTGCCCCAACCCCTTCACGATGCGGGAGACAGCGCGGCGCATGGTGCGATCAGCGAGCATCGGGCGAATGCGATCTACGCCGTGGATAACCGTGGCGTGGTTGCGGTCGCCGAAGGCGTGCCCGATCTGCGCGAGGCTCTTGTCCGTGAGCCGGCGGGTCAGGTACATTGCGACCTGGCGCGGGCGGACGATCTTTGCCTCGCGCGCCGGCCCGACAATATCCCCGCGCGTGATGCCGTAGTGACGGGCTACCGCCGCCTGAATGTCGGCGATGCGCGGGCCGCGACCGATCAGCGTGGGCGCATTGATCCGCGTCAGGCTGAGCACCGTGCTCATTGCGAGGTGGTGCTTTTGAGCGATGGGCGTGAGCGCGGAGGCGATCTCCTTGCGCAGCACGTCGGCTTCTCGGGCGTCGATGCGGGTCATTTCCGCCCCCGCGTCCGATAGATCTTGGCGCGCTCGTAAGAGGGCTGCACCACAGGGAGATAGGCGAAGCTCTGCCCGTCCATGACGTAGAAGCTGGAGGGAGCGCCAACACGTGCGTCGATAGGCACCGCTACAGCGTTGATGCCGATGGCGGGGAGAGGACGCTCGGCATGGGTGGGGGAGGTCGTCATCACGCGACGCGGAACAGCGGTAGCTCCTCCGCCGGGCGATCCGGGCGGAAGAAAGGTTCGGGCCGCGGCTCGCCCTTCTTTTCGAGGTTCGCGTAGGGCCGATAGTCGACAAAATCGATCATCAGCTTTCGCGCGATCCGCTGCGCCGTACTCTTGGCGATGTGCAGCTTCTTCACGCAGTCGGTGATACCGACGCCTTCGGCTGCATATGCCTGGAGCATAAGGCCGGTCTTTGCCGCCTCCTTGCTGAGACCCCTCGACCGTGCGAATTGATCGAATAGGTAGGCCGGGCTTTCCATTTAACGCCTCCTTGCTCGTTCGTTGTCGATGAGTTCTCGGATCAGCTTGCCCGGCACGATCTTGCGCGTCGGGTATCGCTGGAAGTCGTGGGGATGGATTGCCGCCAGACGCTCGGGCGCCATCTCGCGCAGCGCGTGCGCGATCATGCCGGGGGTGTAGGGCTCGGAGTGGAAGCCGCTCATGCCGCCGCCGCCCGGAGCTGCACCACGGTAGCGGTGAGGCTCGCATCCTCGTTGGGGCCAATGTCCCGCCCGCATTCGCTATCGAGCCGGTGCGCGGCAGTCTTCTTGGTGACGTATTCCTCCGCGAGCGTGCAAAGCTCGTCGTGGTCGATGGTCTCCGGGGCCTTCACTGCCAGCCAGCCGTTCGGCAGCAGGAGGGAGATAAGATCGGCGGGGAGGGCGTCACCCTCGCAGATAGCGAATATGGCAGACGCGGGGATGGTGGCCGGCGTCTTATCCTTCTCTCCGGGGAAGTAGGAGAGGATGGTCGTGTAAGGCAGGTTGCTGTCCAGCGCGACCGCCTTGAGCGCAATGCCGCGCCGGTCGATCTCGCGGCGGATCACCAGTTGCCGCTCGCGCACGATGCTGTTTGCATCAGACATGATCTCGTTGGGCCGCATCGTTACAGCTCCGTTCCATGGAAAGTGATCTCACCCCCACCGGCCCCCGAAAGCTCGCGGTCATCGTCCGTGATCTGATCGCAGGACTGTGCGTAGCGGAGGAGGGTGATGCGAAAGGCTGCGAGGATTGCCGCAGGGGTGAGGATTGCGAGGAGGAGCTTCATGCTGCTGCCTCCAGTGTGGAGGTGGAGCGGTGAGCCGAACGCGCGATCGAGAGCAGCAAGTCGCGGAAGGGCCCGGGCGTAGCGTTGCGCTTGCGGGTCTTGTCCTTGCCGCCGATCATGGCGACCACGCCGATGCGCCTAGCTTTCTCGTACCCGTAGCGCTCGACCATCCACTCAGGGATGCGCTGTTCACCGCGGCGCCAGTTAAGCTCGGGCAGGTCGCCGGGTCGGTATCCGTGGGCGTAGAGCCACGTCGGCTTTCGGCTGTCGTGTCCGTAGTGCCCCTGCTCGACGTAGCAGGTCCATCCTTCATGCTCGGGCCAGTCGGCGCGAACCCAGCCTTGACCCATCTTTGGGCGGCGGAGAAAGAAGTGATCCCAGGCGCGCGAGTGAGCCGGATGCTCCAGCACGCCCCCGAACCGGCGCACAGCGTCGAGCGCAGCGGCAAAGCAGCCGCCATCGTCGCCAAGCTGGTACTGGTGCGGCTTGCGCGTGCTGCCGTGCCAGAAACGGCCCCAGCGCTGGCACGGTGGATGCGCCACGACAGGATGCGGCCCAGCGTACCGGCGCGCGTCGCGGGCTTCGTCCCACGGATCGACGCCGGGCAGGCCGAAGTAGCAGCCGTTGGTTTCGACGTAGAGGGCGGCGACGGTCTCCACCTACCGCCCCTCCACATTCACCGGGTCCGCTCCGGGAAAAGGGGGAACCGGAACGGACCCGGTGTCACCGTGCACAGGGATTGCCGCAGGGGTGAGGATTGCGAGGAGGAGTTTCATGCTGCTGCCTCCGCGAACAGCGGGAGCCCCGCATGTTGACGGTGCGCGCGCGCCTCTTCGAAATCGCAGGAGGCAACCTCGACGTTCGGCGCGACGCCGCGCCAAAGCGGCTTGGCAAAGGTGGTGTCGGTGCTCTCGCAGAGCAGTTGGATGCCTGTCGCTGCCGTGAAACGATCGTACTTCGCCGATTGGCGCTCGCGGTAGCAGGTGCGCCCACTATACTCGAAGGGCACCGACATACTGGGGAGAATGAAAACGCCCCAGCTCGCCAGATCGGAAGCGATATCGACAACAGCGAGGTCGTCTTCGCCGGAGTAGCGCGGCGCTTCGATCTTGGCAGTTTTGCCGAAGGGCGGGTTGGACAGAGCGCAGTCGAATTGCCCGCGGGCTTCGGTTACGCTCGCGCAAATCCACTCAGCCTCCGGGAAAACCTTCTTGCCAACCGCGACGTAATCAGGATTGATCTCGACGCAGGTGACGCGAGCCTTGCGACCGGAGAGCCACCACGCCCACAGACCGAGGCATCCGATGCCCGCGCAAAGGTCGATGATCGTCTCGGCGCCGTTGGCATAGCAAACGACGCTTGGGGCCAGTTCCGACGGCGTGAAGAACGCGCCTGCAGCCGAGTTCACATGGCGGGCACTTTCCTGCCAGTTATCGAGCATGAATGTGCGCTGGTCGTCGTCAAGAACGTCCAGAGCCAGGAGTTCTTCGGCGCGCTGGTGGGCTGCGATTTGGGCTTTGGAGAGCTTTGCCACCTACCGCCCCTCCACATTCACCGGGTCCGCTCCACAGGGGGAGAGGGAAGCGGACCCGGTGTCACCGTGCAGGGAGGCGGCACGGTGAAGGGGGGAGGCATTAGCTGCGTCCAGCATGAAGGACCGCACGCGGCGCGATACATTCGCGTAGGCGTTACGACCTTTGCGCAGGCCGGCCACGAAGGCGGGATCACCAACGGCGCGGCGCCCGA
The DNA here is from genome assembly GCF_017744835.1 of Sphingomonas sp. Classification (GTDB taxonomy): domain Bacteria; phylum Pseudomonadota; class Alphaproteobacteria; order Sphingomonadales; family Sphingomonadaceae; genus Sphingomonas. The sequence continues at coordinate 76,845 of NZ_JAGIAM010000005.1, read as the reverse complement.
AAGCCGATGCAGCCATTCCCGTCTTGCGCAGGAACCCCTCAATATCGCGCAGGAGGTATTCGTCGCAGTACGTGATCTGCCGATCAGCCTTGCGCGTGCGGGGCTTATCCGGCTTGGCCTTCCTGGGGCGCTGCAACCATGTAGGCTGCGGCAGCGTGGCCTCATCGAAGGTGCCGGCGACAATCTCCGAAATGACGAGTTCAAGCTCGGGCGACCAGCGGAACCACTCGCCATGATCGTTCTGCGCGAGGAAAAGCGCGTGAAAGCGCCGCTCCAAATCGTAGCTGCCGGGGATCGTGGCGGCGATTTCGGGCTTCGTCGGCGCCCACAAATTGAGACCCGCAAGTCGGTCGTGGATAAGCGTCGTGCAGCCGATCTTGACCGGGTCGCGCTCACCAACCGGGCGAATGAAATAGACAAGGCTGTTCATGCTGCCTCGGCGCGCTGCGGAACGGGCGGGATCGCCACGACCGACGGAAGGTGCTCCTCGGGGATGTTGTTGCGCTCCCACCAGCCTTGGACGGTCGTGTGGTTCTTGTGGCCAAGGGCGCGCGCGAGCGGTCGGATGCCGCCACGTTCCCGGATTAGCTCGGCATGATTGCTCATACGCAAGACATACGTACGTGCGTACGCCACGTCAACGTGGAAAGTGTATCAGCACTATGCGAAACGCCGTACGTGCCGAACGAACAGACAATTGGTGAGCGCCTGCTGGCGCTGTTGGAGCGGTCTGGCCGATCAATGGCCGCCGTCTCGAAGGCTGCTGGGTATAAGACGCCCAGTGGCGTGCAGCGCTATTTCAGCATGGACTATGACCCGCCGGTGCTTCCGCTGGAGATCGCGCGCAAGCTGGCTACGGGATTTGACGGAAGCGCCATTAACCGTGACGAAATCTTTTCTCTGGCAGGTTTCCCTTCAGAACCAGAGGGTAAGACCGTAAAGTTCGAAGGCGCCTCCGACGTAAGGCTGGCGCGGGACCTTCCGATCTATGGGACGGCGTTGGGTTCGCCTCGCGAGATCGAGGGAGAGGCAATAGAGCAGACGTTTTTGGACGAAAGCACAGTCATCGAGTACCTGCCGCGGCCTACCGTCCTTCAAGGGCGAGCGGACGTATACGGGTTCTACATCCAGGGATCTTCGATGGCTCCGCGCTTCGAAGAGGGCGAGCTGGGCTTTGCTGAGACCAAGCGTCCGCCGCGCGTCGGTGACGACGTGGTGGTTTTTCTTGCCGGCCCCGATCACCACGACGGCGACCGAGTCAACGCAGTGCTGATCAAGCGCCTGGTTCGTCGCACCGCCCAGTATATCGAACTGGAGCAGTTCAATCCGGTTAAGACCTTCCGCGTGGAGGTGTGCCGCGTGAAGCACGTTCACCGCGTTCTCCCCTGGAGGGAAATCCTGTCGTGAATGAGGATCGGCGCCTGTTGCAGGAGTGCCGTAGCGAGCTTCGCAAGATTCGTGACGCGATGGAAGTCCTTGCCGCTCTGGCGACATTCTCCGTTATTTTAGGCTTCGGATTCAGCGGCTTGATTTGGCCGAAGGCGGACGGCTTGTGGGCCTTCGCGGTATGGGTCGGCGCGCTCATCGCCCCAGGGTATATCGTCAAAGGTATTCGCGACCGGCGGTAGCGTACGTATTTTTTACGCATGATGTGTTGACACGTACGTACGTGCCGCGTACGTATGACTTCAACGGCCCACATGGCCGCTGGAGGACATACGATGGCGGAAGCCGAAAGCCAGAATGGGTGGACGCCCGGCCCGTGGTCGTGGTTCGGCAATGCCCGTAACCGCGAAATCTATCTGGCGACTACTCACAGCGGGCGCCGGTACGTCATGGGCTTCAGGCGCTGGGGCATGTCTGGCGCACAGCCGATGTTTCAGCCTGCCAATCGCGGTCTCGTGCCAGCGGAGCGCCTGCTGACTTTCGAAGTCGGCGACCGTGAGGTTCGAGGCGTCGAGCAGGCCAAGGCAAACGATAGCGTCTATCGGCTCGACATTAGCGGGATCGACTGCGCAGACGCCCGACTGATCGCCGCCGCGCCGGATTTCGCAACCATTGCGCCCGATGCTGTTGAGCTACTCAACCGCTACGCCGCTTTCATCCGGGATCATGTGCGCGCCGATGATCTGGAGATGCATCCGTATCTCCCGGAGATTGAGCGGGTCGCCGATGACCTTGACGCCGCCCTTCGCAAAGCCCGCGGAGAGGCCCGGTGAACGCACACCGCCTCCCTCATCGCCAGACCACCACTGAAATAGTGGGAGAGCTGGAAGCAATCGCAAAGCGGTTGCGGGGTGCGCCTGTGAAGGCAGGGCGCCGGTACGTCTCTCAGGACGATATCGCGATCAACGCAGCAGAGCAGCGGGTGCTGGCGTCAATGCGCCGGGTCGATGAGCTGCGCGCGGAGAAGTGGGGAGCAGGCAAGTGAGCGACGCACGCGACGCCTATTGGCTCGAAGCCTTCGAAATCTCGATGGAGGAAGCCGACTGCGGCCACCTTCTCGCACAGATGACCGATGAGCAGCGCAAGCAGGTCGCTTGGGGCATCCAAGGGGCGCACGAGAACATCGGACTGGTGTTCTACACGCCGGAGAACCCGCTTCGTTCGGAAAACGAACGCCTTAGCCGCAAACTGCGGTGGGAGCGGGAGCTTGTGGCTTGCGATGCCTGCAGGGGCTGTGGTCGCGAAGAGTACGCCGCTGGTCCGTGGTGGGTCAACACGTCCTGCCACAAGTGCAACGGCGCCGGGAAGGTTCACCCGCGCAGCGAGCGAGAACCAGCATGATCCGCCACCTCTTCTCCACTCGTCTCGGGTGGGAGCTTTGTGCTGCCGGTATTCTGGGTGGCTGGGCTGTTTCATTTATCTTGGGAGGGATTTGATGGGCGCTCCGGGGCACCTTTTCGGCACCCTCTACGTCTATCGTGATGAGGACGGAGATGCCGCCGCAGTGAGCCGTTGGGCGAAGGGGCCGAATGGCGGCCTTTCCGCTGACGCTATCGCGCGGATGCACATCCCGACACCGCGTTTGAGCCGGGACGAAATCAATCGCTTCGCTCGGATGTTCGCGGCTGCTCCCGATCATGCCCTGATCGCATGGGCTCTCTGCATGGCCGGCGCGCGCTGGGAAGCGTGGAGAGACGGACAGGGCGAGTTCTGCATCGACGGCATTCGCCACTGCACCAAGCTCGATGAGTTCGGCGTGCCGACAATGACCGACGGCATGCGCGCCGCCATCGCCCAATCAAAAGCTCAAGGAGAGGGGTAATGGACCTCACCGTATCCGAAGTGCTGTCGCGCGCTGCCGACCTGATCGAGCCGGAAGGCAAGTGGACGCGGGGGGTCTACGTCGGGCCAGATCGCAACTGCTGGTGCGTGCTGGGGGCTATCCAGCGCGCGGGCAACTTTGGCCATGACGATAACCGCCCGGTTGCTTTCCTTAAGGACCTCATGGGCGTGGCTTGGCTTCATGAGTGGAACGACGACCCCAATCGGACCCAAGCCGAAGTAGTCGCGAAACTCCGCGAGGGCGCAGCTCTGGCACGGGAGCTGGGCCTGTGACCATCGACCAACTCATCACCGCCCCTACGGCAGACATGTTCGCTGGCGTGGCTGAGATCGTGCGGCGGGACCAGGCGCGCAGCCAAGCGCGGAACCAGGCTGAGCCTTTCGCCCGCGCCGCCGAGCGTGATGCCCGCATCGATGACGCACTCGCCCGTCTGGATGCGAGCATCGAACGCAGCAAGCAATTCTGGGCTGAGCAGGAAGCCGCCCGCAATGCCGATGATTGGCAGAGAGCATGGGAGAACCGCAAGTGAGCAAGGGCCTGCCGATCCGGCGCGCGCAGTTCAAGACTGCGGCCTTCCTCGCTTGGCTTGCCGAGAACGGCGCCGAGGTGGGTACGCCGACCAACCTCTACGAGGTGGTTCGGTATCGCGCCTATCACGCCGGGAGCGTGAAGGCCCTGACGCACATCGTCTATGCGAAGGAGAGCGGGCTACTCAACTTCCAAGGCGCATCTGCCGAGCATTACGGCCTGTTCCAAGCTGGCCTGACGTTCGGGCGCGGTCTGGCGCTGGCGGCGCCCGGAGCGGGCAACCAGCTTGAAGCTGCATCCGCTCCCAAGCCGACGGTGAAGCAGGGCGACGACGAAAGCAAGGCGGCGCGTCGGCGGGCCAAGCTGCTCGCGCGGGACGGTGACGAATGCTGGTTTTGCGGGCGCGCGATGGGCGACGACTGCACCATCGAGCACTTGGTCGCCAGGTCCAAGGGTGGGGTGAACCACCTCGACAACTACGCCCTCGCGCATCGGGCCTGCAACAACGCAGCCGCCGACAAACCCCTCGTTGAGAAGATCGCGATGCGGGAACGCGCGCGTCAAGCACAGGAGATTGCAGAGTGAACGCGCTCCGCCCTTTCATCGAGCGCCCCGGCGCGTCGGCAGCGCAGCGGCATTTGTCGCACCGCTACGCCACGCTGCTCGCGCTGCACGATCGCTGCCGCGCCTCTGCCAACGCCATCACGCGCCTTCCGGGCATCGCTACGGCTCTGGACACCGTGCGCGCCCGCATGGCCGCCCTGAACGACGAGAGGAAGGCGGCATGACCGGCATTCTCCACAACGCGCCGCCCGTCGAACGGTGGGCCCTCCACATCGAAGACCTGTTCGAGCTTATCTCGGGCACGGTTGCCGGCGCAGAGGTCACTACCGATGAACAGGACGCTGCACTCGATAGCCTGCTCGATGACGTGCGCAAGGCTCGCAAGGACGCCGACGTCGCACGCGTCGCCGAGAAGAAGCCGCACGACGATGCCGCGAAGGCCGTCCAGGCTGCGTGGAAGCCGCTGCTCGATCGCTGCGACATGGCCGCGGACGAGATCAAGCGCCTCCTGACGCCGTACCGCACCGCCAAGCAGAAGGCCAAGGACGAAGCCGCCCGTGTGGCCCGCGAGGAAGCGGAGGCCAAGCAGCGCGCCGCACAGGAGGCGTTGCGCCAGTCGGGCGACCTGGAGGCCAAATTCGCGGCCGAGGCCGACTTGAAGCAGGCGCAAAAGCTCACGGCGTCGGCGAACCGCATCGACCGCGAGGCAACGGGGCTGCGCACCTATTGGGATGTGACCCTCACCGACGCCAAGGCCGCGCTGCTCCACTACATGCAGTGCCAGCCCGACGCGCTCAAAGCGTGGTTGCAGGATCAGGCCGAGCGCGACGTTCGCGGCGGCGCCCGCGCAATCCCCGGCTTCACCATCACCGAACAGAAGAGGGCTGCATGACGGTCGATCTTGCGGCGCTGGCCGCCCCGTTCCCCGCTGACGCCATCCATTGGCGCGCGCAGAGCCTGACCAGCGATGGCGATAAGGCGATGGCGCTGGCGTATATCGACGCTCGCGACGTGATGGACCGCCTCGACGCGGTATGCGGTTCCGCCAACTGGCAGGACAGCTACACCGAAACCGTCAAGGGCCGACTGATCTGCGCGCTTCAAATCCGCATTGACGGAGAGTGGATCACCAAGAGCGATGGCGCTGGCGACACCGACGTTGAGGGCGAGAAGGGGGCTATCAGCGACAGCCTCAAGCGCGCTGGCGTCAAGTGGGGCATCGGTCGCTACCTGTATAACCTGGGCAATGTCTGGGCGCCGTGTGAGGCTTCCGAGTTCAACGGCAAGAAGAAGTGGAAGGCGTGGAAGCCTGAGGCTGATCGCGTCTTTGCTGCCGCGCTCGCCAAGATCGCCCCGCCCGAGCCTGTGATCGATGACGGTCAATGGGCGCTGATTACGAGCCTCATCGCCTCCACTTCGACCAACTCCGTCGCGCTCTGTGAGCACTACGGCATCCCGTCGCTCAAGCAGATGACCGTTGGCCAATTCAAGGATGCCAAAGCGCGCCTCGAAAAGCGCCTCCCCAAACCCGAAACCGAACAGAAGGAAGTCGCATAATGGCCGGAAGCGTCAACAAAGTGATCCTCGTGGGCAATCTCGGCCGCGATCCTGAAGTCCGCTCGTTCCAGAATGGCGGCAAGGTGGCCGAGCTTCGCCTCGCCACGTCGGAAAGCTGGAAAGACCGGCAGACGGGCGAGCGTAAGGAGCGCACCGAATGGCACACCGTGAAGATTTTCACCGACGGCCTCGTTGGCGTGGCAGAGAAGTATCTGCGGAAGGGCTCGAAGGTCTACATCGAAGGCCAGCTCCAGACCCGCAAATGGCAGGATCAGAGCGGCGCGGATCGGTACAGCACGGAAGTCGTGCTGCAGGGGTTCAACGCCACGCTGACGCTGCTCGATGGGCCCACTGCTGGGGGTGCGGACAGCTCGTCTGCCGACAACCACCAAGCGGGTTCCCGGTCCTCTGCTGGCAGTGCTAGCGGGCCGTCGTACACCGGCACCGAGGATCTGGACGACGACGTGCCCTTTGTCCGTTGGGACGATGGCTCGGGACGCCAGGTGCTCTGATGCTGCCGCAGCGCCTCAAGCCGGATCACTTCAAGCCCAAGCCTCGGCTGCGCTCGACGGCGCACCGGGACTGGGTGCGCTCGCATCATTGCAGCGTGCCCGGGTGCCAGTTGATGCCGATCGAGGTTGCCCATGTGAACCGGGCAAGCACGCGCGGCATCGGCCAGAAAAGCAGTGACGCCTTCACCGTGAGCCTTTGTCGCGAACATCACGCGGAGAGCCACCGGGGCGAGCGCACTTTCGAGGCCAAGCACGGCATCCGCCTCTTGAAGCTGGCGGAGGAATTTTACCGCGCATCTCCTCACCGCTCCAAGCTGGATGACCCCTATGTCTGATGCAATCGATCGCGCAGTCGCGGAAGCCGAGGCGCTGCTTGAGCAAGCGGCAATAGCGCGTGCGGAGGCAGAAAACGCCGACGAGAAGCGCAAACAGGTCAAGGCGCTCATGTTCATCAAGTTCAGGGACGCGGGCAGCTCGGCCGCTGATGCCGCCGAGCGCGCCATGACAACGCCCGAATATCTCGCGGCGGCCGATGAATGGATGAGCGCGAACATCACCTGGCGCCGGTTCGACGGCAAGGCGCGAGGAAAGGAACTCAAGTTCGAAGCGTGGCGCACCAAGGCCGCGACCGAACGTGCCGCCATGAACCTTCGTTGAGAGGAGACACAACCATGTTCGTGAGGAAGAGCAAGTACGAAGCAGAGCGCGAGCGGGCCAAGGTCAGCGGAGCCGCCCTGTCGGAGCTGACGGGCGAGCTGATCAAGGGAATGGCCGCGCTGGGCTATGAGCCGGACGCCGGCCCTTCCGACGTGACCACTGCCGGGAAGGCGATCCTCGCGCTGACAGGAGTGTCGTGGCACCGCGATCACCTCCAGGAAGAGGTCGAGACGCTTCGCCTCGCCCTGCGCGCCTCAGAGGGTGCGCTTCGGGAGATTGCAGCGATGCAGACCGACAACTGCGCCCACATCGGCAAGCGCATGGCCGACCGTGCCCGAAAGGCTCTGCCGGGCGGCGGTATCGCATTCACGAAGCATGCGGCCCCTGCAGCGTCCAACGGCGCTGTGGCGAAGCACTAGGAGGGCGGGATGGAACTCACTCTAGACCGCGATGCCATCCGCGAGGCGATCATCGTCCGGGCATACGAGGAAATCAGCGGAGATTGGGATTTCCGCGACGAAATCCGCGCCGAGATCAAGCGCCGTGTCGATGGCGTTTTCGCCACGACGGTGAAGGAGGAGGTTGCTTCGGCCGTCCGCGAGGCGGTCCAGTCGGGCTTCGACCGCGAGTATCAGAAGGTCGACTCCTTCGGCGCCGCCAAGGGCCCGGAGACGACGATCCGAAAGGAACTGGAGCGGCTGATCGAGGGCTACTGGTCCCAGCGTGTCGATTCCACCGGCAAACCGACCGAAAGCTCCTATTCGTCCACGACCCGCGCGGAATGGATGATGACCCAGATCTGCGGTGAAAAATTCAAGGACGACATGAAGGCCGCGATGGTGAGCCAAACCGCCGCCCTGAAAGATGGTCTGCGAGCCAAACTCCGCGCCTCAACCGACGAGATGCTCGGGCAGCTTTTCCGCGTCCAGACGGCGCAGGACAAGGCCGAGGGCCGATACTGTTAACCGCCCGCCCCCGGGCTAACCGGGGCGGCGACTGGTGCCCCTGGTCGCCGCCCCGAGAAAGGATCCACGATGCATCAGGACATAACAGACGAAGCCCGCCGTCGCTTCTACGAGCGGCACGTCACGCGCGATCCTGATGGAAAGCCCGTATTCCCGCTGCCGTTCGCGAGCAAGTCCGCTGCGAATGTCGTCCCCATGCACGGAGAGCCTGAGAAGGTTGTTCGGATAAGGAAGGGGAATGGTCGTGGGTGATCTACCTAGCGTGGAGCAGGCTCGCGTGACCACTAACCCGGAAGCAATCGACCGTGCGACTCTGGAGCGCGCGCTTCGCAAGGCAAGTGCGGCCCAGGCGCAAGGTGAAATCGCCCGTCTTTCTGGCGAGGAAGGGCTCGCGATCTACAAGGCTGCTGAGCGGGCCGCCGAATTGCAGCGGACGTTCGATCTGCAATGGGATGCCGACATGCGAGCCGTTCAGCGCTGGCGTGCTGCAAATCCGGGCAACGACCTGGTTCTGCCAGATCGCGGCAAGCTGACCGAATGGCTGCTCGAACGCGCCTTCGCCCAGCCCACGCCTGCCGCTGCGAGCGTGAGCCGCGATGTCGATACCGCTCTCCGGTCGGCGTTGGTTCGTAGCACCACCCATGTCGAGACGCTTGAGGTGCCCACGCCTGCCGCTGCGCCCGATGAGCAGCCAGCGGGGAGCGACAGTGGTGCGGGGGAGGTTGAGGCCCTACCGGAGCTGCGGCCGAATGAGAGGCGCGCTTTCCGCAAATGCACCGCGCACGGGCAAGTCGGATGGTACGACTACGTTCCGTACAGCCTCTCGGTTCCTATCGCTGTCATGCCTTGCGGGTGCGGTCGCGAGAGTATGATCGACATTAGCGAGGAGGAATTTCACGCGGTCAGCGGCGTTCCGAAATTGCCGGAATGCCAGTTGCTGGACGTCGCATCGTTCAACGCGGGTTGGGACGCTTGCGAGATGCTTTGGCACGGCCGCGTCAAGTTCCCAGAGGAACGGAAGGCCGCGACCCTCGCCGCTCGGATCGCTCCCCCCGCCGCATTCGATGGAGGGCGCCATGACTGAGCAAGACAAGGCGCGGGCGGTGTTGGCCAAGCATGGTCTTCGCGACGGATTCAATCTTCCCGAACTGCCCGGATACATGGTCATGGTCGATCCAGAGACAGTGATTGACGCGGTTGTCGAAGCCCTTGCCTACGCCAACACGGCGCAGGGAGAGGGGGTGCGCGACGCCTATCGACGCGCCGCTGAGATCGCACTGACCTTCCGCCCGAAGGGGCCGAACGCCCGCCACTTCGTGGACGTGCTGGTCTGCGACATCGCCAAAGCCATCCAGCAGGAGGCCGACCGTGCCTAAATCTCCACCGCTACCGATCAGCACGCCGATCCCCGAATTGCAGGGGATTGCCTCAATAGCCACTCCCGAGAACACCCCCACGCCTGCCGCTGCGGTGGCGGATAGGTCCAAGGGTGATCCCGTCGAGGAAATCGCGAGGGCTGTGTGCTGGCATCACTTCGGTTTGAAGTGGGAGCACGCCGAGCGCCAGTCGCGGGAGGAAATCTGCGCGATGGTGCGCCGGATGCTGGGCGCCCCTGCCGCTGCGGTGGCGAATAGGGAGGCGCTCATCGCAAAGATCGACGCGGAAATTCAGCGGATTACGGGATGGCACCCGTCCAAGGAAATCCTTGCAGAATGCCGCGCCATCCTCGCCCTCGCTGCATCCGACCAGAGCGTGGCGGGAGGGTGGGTGCTGGTGCCGCGCGAGCCGACCGAGGCGATGATCGAGGCGTATTTCGACCGATGTCGCGATCTTGGCTTTACCGCGCACATTACCGCGGCTGCTGCTTGGTCCGCCATGATCGCCGCCGCACCCACTGCGCAGAGCGGGGGAGCCACCACCCCCAAGGAGCCGACAGCATGAGCAAATTTCGGCAGATCGACACCGCCCCTTATGGGCGCGAGGTCGAAGTGCGCTGCGGGCGCAAGTGGTTCCCTGCTATCCTCGTGAAAGACGGGTCGATGACCGAGGACGAAGCACCCTGCGACCAGTGGCAGGCGACCACCGACAGCTTTCCGCGCAATTGGTCCGACGGCGCATGCTGGGCGAGCAACGCTGACGGCAATATGAGCGACCAGCCCGAGGAATGGCGGCACCTCCGCGCCCGCGCCACAGGTGCCGCATGAGCAACGAGCAGATCGGGGCGATGCGGGATGCGCTGTTGTCTATCGCGGCGAAGCTGGCGGACCAGCACGAAGAGCCTTGGCCGGACGGCACTGAAAGCGGGCGGCTGCACTACTGGCGCGACAAGGCCATCACCGCAGCAAGCGCGCTAGAAGCCCTCGCCAACGCCTCCCCGAGCCGGGATGCGGTGATCGAGGCGGATATTTTCAAGGCTGTCGACGCCGCCTGCGTTGATGAACTGGCCGGAAAGCCATGCGGCTGCATTATCGAGAAGGGCTGCGCGGTCGCTGGGTATCACGATCCGGAGGCCGCGGCCAACGCCTTCAAGGTCGAGATTGTGGCGCATGTTCTCGCCGCCCTCAAGAGCAAGGAGGGCGAGCGGTGACGGCTCCTGCGCGCATCACCCAGGCTGATATTGACCGCGCGACCAAGGCCGTCGCTGCGGCCAAGCTGGACCATGCGCGCATCATCATGGACTTGGAGAACCGGCGGATCGAGATCATCATCGGCGAATCGGCACCGGAACGACCGATGCCCGAGAAATGGGACGATGATGATGTCTGACCTTCCCCCGCACGTCTATCCGGTCAAGGATCGCCACGGCAAGACCCGCTACCGCTTCGTGCGCAAGGGCTGGAAGGGTGGATATCTCCCAGGCGACCCGGGCGCTGCCGAGTTTCACGCGCGCTACGCAGCGCTTGTCGGCGCCGGCCCTGTGGAACCCGCATCGGCGGGCTCCCCGCGCTCAATCAAGCCGCGCAGCCTCGATGAGCTGGTGATCCGTTACAAGAAGACCGTGCGCTGGTCGAAGAAGGGGGCGCGCACTCAACTGGTGCAAGGCCGCATCCTTGAGCGCTTCTGTGATCGCGTTGGCAAGACAGGTCGCCGTTATGGCGAGCGGCCCGTTGCCAGCGTCACGGTCGCTTGGCTGGAAACCGTGTTCGGCACGATGGCAGAAACGCCCGCCGCCGCCAATGAGCTGCGCAAAGTGCTGGCTGGCTTGATGGACTGTGCTCGCCGCATGTCGCCACCTTGGATTACCGACAACCCCGTTCGATTGACGGACAAGTACGACAAGGGCGAAGGCTTCCACGACTGGACCAACGAGGAAATCGAGCAGTACCGAGCCTATCATAAACTCGGCTCTATGGCGCGTCTCACGCTCGAATTAGCCCTCAATACGGCGGCGCGGCGGTGTAACGTCAACAAGATCGAGCGCGACCATATCAAGGGCGGGCGGGTCATCGTGGACCACGCGAAGGGCAACAATCAGGCTTCGGTCCCGCTCCTCGCCACCACACGCGCGGCGATCGATGCGCTGCCGGCGGCTCCGATTCGCTTCCTCGTTACGACGCAGTTCGGAAAGCCCTTTACGGACGCCGGGCTCGGCAATCGGATGCGCAAATGGTGCGACGATGCTGGATTGCCGCATTGCTCGATGCATGGCCTTCGCAAGGCAACCGCCAGGCGCCTCGCGGAAGGTGGAGCCACCGACGCGGAGGGGCAGGCCGTCACCGGACACAAGAAAGCCGAGACGTTCGCCTACTACCGCGCAAGGGCTAATCGGGCTGCGCTTGCCGACCGCGCGTTTTCCAACCTTGAACCCGAGGCTGGTTTCCAACCTCAAGAAAAGGACTGAAAATCATATGCTTGTGGGAAGGGATGGTGCCCAAGGGCGGAATCGAACCACCGACACTGCGATTTTCAGTCGCATGCTCTACCAACTGAGCTACTTGGGCACACCAGCGAACCGCCGGGGAGCGCGCCTCTTAGTCGGGCGAATCGGCCCTGTCCAGCCCGCTTTGCGCATTTGGATCAACGGGGTCGCCGGCGATGCGATAGCCTTCGCCCAGCCATTGCAGCAGGTCGCGATCCTTGCAGCCGCGGCTGCAGAAGGGCTTGAACTCGGATTGGGTGGGCTGGCCGCAGATCGGGCAGCCTTCGCGCTTTGCCATATCACTCCTTTGCCGAGACGAACTCGGTGGTCCCGCCGATTCGCCGCGCCAGCTCCTGCTTCCAGCCGGGCTGCTGGGCGAGGCGGCGCGCGATCCGCTGAGTCACCATATGGGTGGCCGGCGGCGGCGGGGGAAGGCGTTCGAGCCGGCGCAGCTCGGCGCGCGTCTCGGCGCCGACGGGATCGGCGCGCAGCAGCTCGGGAAGCGAGGGACGCGTCCGGCGCCGTACGATCTGGAGGAAGCCGAAGCCGTTGACCGCGGTCCGCTCGAAGGGCTGGGGGAGTGCTGCGTCGATCGCCTCGGCCACGGCCTGGCGCGCGGCCTTGCTCGAGAGCGTCGGGAAGTCGATGCCGATCGAGCCCGCGATGCCGTGCCGCTCGATCGCACGCGCCACGGCATGCGCGGCGGCCACCGCCAGCGGCTCGATCGGCCCCGATCCGTCGACGTCGAACAAGGTCATCGCCGGGGTCGGCGAAAGCCGCAGCGCACCGCCGGGGAAGGCGATCTCGCCGGTGACCGCTTCGTCGAGCACTTCGGACCAGCCCGCTTCCTCGATCAGGTCGGGCTCATGCGCGCGAAGCTGCCGCACGGGCAGGCCGGTCGCGGTGATGCGTGCGAGCAGGTCTGGTCCCGGCCCCAGCGGCGCGTCGGGCGCGCCGGGCACGGCCTTGGGGAGCTTGGCGCGGCCGGGCTCGGGGATGGCCTCGCGCACGATCCGCACCCTCAGCGCGGCGCCCTGCGTGATGCCCTGCGGCAGCGGGTCGCACAGCGCCTCGCCGCCGCCATCGAGCGTCACCTTGCCGGTGCTGCGATCCGCCAGCCGCGCGGCGAGCACCGCGCCTTCGCGCGGAGCCGTGCCCTCGAGCTCGATCCGCGCCTTCCAGATGACGCCGCGCGAGACCAGTGCCGCGCGCGCTTCGCCGATCCCGGCCTCGTAGAGCCACTCAGCCAAGTCTGTAGCCCGCCGATTCGAGCAGCGCGCGCGTCTCGAACACCGGCAGGCCGACCACCCCCGAATGGCTGCCGGAGAGATAGCGCACGAACGCCTCGGCGCGGCCCTGGATCGCATATCCGCCCGCCTTGCCCATGCCTTCGCCACTGGCGACGTACCAGTCGATCTCGGCTTGCGTGAGCCGCTTGAAGGCGACGATCGTGTCGGAGAGGCGCGTGCGCACCTTGCCCCCGGTATCGATCAGGCAGACCGCGGAAAGGCAGCGGTGGCGCCGGCCCGAGAGCAGGCCCAGCATGCGCCGCAGGTCGGCTTCGTCCTCCGGCTTGGCGAGGATGCGCCTGCCCACGGCGATCGTGGTGTCGCCGGCCAGCACGATCTCGTCGGCCTCGCGCGGCACCGCATGCGCCTTGTCGATCGCGACGCGCAGCACATAGGCGCGCGGCGTCTCGCCGGCGCGGACATCCTCGTCCACGTCGGGCGCAGCGATGCGATCGGGCACGGCGCCGATCCGCGCGAGCAGGTCGCGGCGGCGCGGGGATGTCGAGGCGAGGACGAGCCGCAAGGGGGCTCCTGTCATTCTGGCTCCCGGCCTATGCCGGGATGACCCGCCCCTGCGGCGCGGGTCACTTGAAGCGGTAAGTGATGCGACCCTTGGTCAGGTCGTAGGGCGTGAGCTCGACGAGCACTTCGTCGCCCACCAGCACGCGGATGCGATTCTTGCGCATCTTGCCGGCAGTGTGGCCGAGGATCTCGTGATCATTCTCGAGCCGGACGCGGAACATCGCGTTGGGCAGAAGCTCAACGACCTGTCCGCGCATTTCAAGCAGTTCTTCTTTGGCCAAAAAATATGCCTCTCAAGCTGAGCGCCAGCGAAAATTGGCGGTGCCTTTACTCTGCCCGGCGCAAAAAGGGAAGGCGGGGAGGAAAGATGCTCCCGTCCGATGCGGAGGAGATGGGAAGCGGCCGGCGGATTTTCGGGAGGCCGAACCGAGTTGCTCGCGCCGCTCCTTGTGATAGCCTCGCGCCAGCCCGATCGTCCGCGGGGCGATCGGGCATCTGGAGCAGGAGGGAATCTATGAGCGTCGGCAATATCGTCTCGACAATCATCGTCGGCCTGATCGTCGGTATCCTTGCGCGATTCTTCTACCCGGGCGCCGTGCACATGGGATGGATCGCCAGCATCGTGCTGGGCATCGCGGGCTCGTTCCTTGCCGGGCTGATCAGCAACTGGATCAAGCCGGGCGTGCAACCGCTCAAGCCCGCCGGCTTCCTTGCCTCCATCGTCGGCGCGATGGTGCTGATCTTCATCGGACGACTGATCGGCCTCGACTTCTGACCCGTTAGCGGCCGGGGCCGGTGGGCGCGGTCGAGATCATCGGCTTGGCGGCAAGCGTGAGCCTGCTCTCGGGCTGGCGCGTCTATCTCTGCGTCTTCGCCGTGGGCATGGCGATGCACTTCGGCTGGATCGCCATGCCGGAGAATCTGCGGGCGCTCGGCGTGCTCGCCAATCCCTGGATCATCGGGATCGCAGCGGCGGGCGCGCTCGCTGAGTTCCTCGCGGACAAAGTGATGTGGATCGACAGCGCCTGGGACGCGGTCCACACGCTCGTGCGCCCCGTGGGCGGCGCCCTTCTCGCGCTCGCGCTGGTCGATGCGCAGGACCCTGCCTGGCAAGTCGCGGCGCTGCTGCTCGGCGGCGGCGCGTCGCTGCTCTCGCATAGCGCCAAGGCGGGCACGCGCGCCGTGGTCAACGCCAGTCCCGAGCCGGTCAGCAATCTGGTCGTCTCTAGCGGCGAGGACGTGCTGACCACGGGTGCGTTGTTCGCGGCGCTGGCCAACCCGGTGGCGGCGGTGCTGGTCGCGATCGTGCTGCTGGCGCTGGTGGTGGCGGGCATGCTGATGCTTCGCCGCTTGCTGGCCGCGATGCGGCGACGGACCCAGCCGAAATAGCGGCCGGCCCGAACCGGGACCGGACCCCAGGCGAATGCGGCTTCCCACGGACGGATCTCTTGTGCATGATACAAGGTATCATAGCCTGAATGGGGGAGGGCGCGGATGATCGTGCGTTGGTTGCTGGCTGGTCTGTGTCTGCTGCTGCCCGCCACGGCGTTCGCCCAGGCGGAACGATCCGCTCCCAGGCTTGGGAGTCCCAGCCTCACCGCGCTCGCGAACGGCGTGCGCGACGAGAGCCGAATCCGCGACATCGCCCTCGATCGGCTCGACGTCGCGATCGAGCTGCGCGGCGGAATCGCCGAAACCACGATCACCGCCCGCTTCGGCAACCGCGGCGGCGAGCCGCTGGAGGGCGATTTTCGGCTCGTGCTCCCTGCTGACGCCGTGGTCACCGGCTATGCGCTCGATTTGAAGGGCAGGATGGTCGACGGCGTGCTGGTCGACCGCCCGCGCGCAAAGGCAGTGTACGAGGCGAACGTCCGCGGCCGTGTCGATCCCGGGCTCGCCGAAGTCGATCCCGCCGGCACCTTCCGCACCCGCGTCTTCCCGATACCGGCCAGGGGCGCCCGCACGATCCGGCTTCGCTACGTAGCGCCGCTGTTCAATTCGCACCGCGGCGAGGACGTGCTCGTGCTGCCGCTCGATCTGCCTGCGCCGAAGGATGGCTGGTCGATCAGCGTGCGCGCGACGGGCGTGACCGCCGCGCCCAGCCTTACCTGGCCCGGCCGCGGCCCGATCGCCATGGCGCGCGAGGGTGACGGCTTCGCGGCGCGCGAGGAGGGCAAACGCGCCCTCGATGGCCTGCTGATCCTCGGCCGCCCGGCGCTGCCCGATGCCGTTGTGAGCCGCAATTCGCTCGGCGAGCGCTTCGTCCAGCTCGCCGGCACTGCGACTGCGGAAACCGCAGCCCCGGCAGATCGCCTGCGCATCTATTGGGATCGTTCGCGTTCGCGCCTGGGCGATCACAAGAGCGAGTTCGCGCTCCTTCGCCGCACCCTCGCCGCTCTGCGGTCCAGGAGCATCGAAGTCGTCACCTTCAATTCAAGCGGCGCCGAGCGCCGGACAGTCGCGGACGCCGATGCCGCCATCGCGATGCTCCAGGCGGCGCGGTACCGCGGCGCCACCAGCTTCGCGCCGCTAGCCGGGGATCTGCGTACGGCCGATCGTTGTCTGCTCTTCTCCGAGGGCAAGCCGGCGATAGACCGCGATGCGACGGTAACGCTCCCGTGCCGCGTCGACGCGGTCGCGGCGTCCAAGGCCGCCGACCTCGGCTGGCTGCGCCATTTCGCC
This sequence comes from Sphingomonas sp., assembly GCF_017744835.1. Classification (GTDB taxonomy): domain Bacteria; phylum Pseudomonadota; class Alphaproteobacteria; order Sphingomonadales; family Sphingomonadaceae; genus Sphingomonas. Next base: position 60,421 of record NZ_JAGIAM010000005.1, on the reverse strand, counting down.
GGCGCACATGGCGGCCGGGCGCACCGGCTGGGGGACGATCTTGGCGCCGTCGAGCGCGCGCTCGTCCAGGTCGCGCCGGCGGTGACGGCAGTGCTCGACGACCAGGGGCGGCGCCTGCCCTTCGTGCCGATCGAGAGCGGCGCCGGCCAATGGCTGGTGGCTGCGCGCGCGCCGGACCGGGGTGGCGTCCGCGTCGTGCTGGGCGGGCGCGAGCTGCGCCGCGCGTTGCCGGGTGCGGCGGAATTCGCAGGCGAAGGCGTGTTGCTCGCCGCCGACGCGCTTTCGACGCTGGGCGACGCCGATCGCCGGCCGGACTATGTCGCGCTCAGCCGGCGCTACGGGCTGGCGAGCCCCAGCCTGTCGTTCCTCGTTCTCGAATCGCCCGAGGATTATGTGCGCTTCGACATTGCTCCGCCCGAGAACTATCCGGCGGACGATCTGGGCCGCTATCGCGGGCTGCGCGCCGAAGCGGACAAGGCAAAGGCCGCCGAACGCGGCCGGCGGCTCGATACCGTCGTCAGGCTCTGGAACGAGCAGGTCGAATGGTGGAAGCGCAAGTTCGATCCCGCGGCACGCCCCAAGCGTAAGCCGCGGCGCGTGGAGGGCGTTCCTGCTCCCGCCGCCATGCCTGCGCCTCCGCCTCCGCCGGTTCCGGAGGCGATGGTCGAAGTCGTGGAGGCTGACGACACGGCCAGTGTCGTTGTGACCGGTACGCTGAGCCGGAGCGCCGCACCACAGCGGGCGTCCGCCGCGATGGTCGACAGTGTCGATACCGTCGATGCTGCCCGGGCGAAAATCGAAATCGACGCCTGGCAGCCCGAGCGCCCTTATCTCAAGGCGTTCGACGCAGCGCCCGGGCAGTTCGACACGCTGTTCCCCGAGCGGGAGGCGCAGCACGGCACCTTGCCGGCCTTCTACCTGGACACCGCCGAGTGGCTCCGCCGCCACGGCCGCGAAGCCGAGGCGGCGGAGATGCTACTCTCGACGCTCGATCTGCCGGTCGCCAATGAAGTGACTTACGGCCTCGTTGCCGACCGCTTGGAACGCTATGGCGCGCTCGACCGCGCGGTCGAGCTGCGCGAGCGCCAGGCCGCGCTCGACCCGGAGCGACCTCAGCCCAAGCGGCTGCTCGCGCTGGCGCTCGCCCGCCGCGCAGCCAGGCAGCCCGCGCACGCCCGCGCCGACCTCGAACGGGCGATCGCGCTGCTCGCCGAAGTCGCGCTCACGCCTTGGAACGGTGCCTGGGAGGGAATCGAGACGATCGCGCTGATGGAAGCCAATGCGCTCATCCCCAGGCTGCGTGCGCTGGGCGGCGAGACGAGCCTCGATCGGCGGCTGATCGCGCTGCTCGACACCGACATCCGCGTCGTCGCCGAATGGAATACCGACGCGACGGATCTCGACCTGTGGGTCGACGAGCCCAATGGCGAGCGCGCGATCTACAGCAATCCGCGCACGGCGATCGGCGGCCATCTGTCGAACGACATGACCAGGGGCTTCGGTCCCGAGGAATATTTCCTCCGCCGCGCGCCGGAGGGTACTTACACCGTGCGGGCCCATGTCTTTGCCGGGGACCGGATCGATCCCAACGGCCCTTCGGTCGTCGCTGTCCACCTGATCCGCGACTTCGGCCGCCCGAACGAGCGCGAGGAATCGGTCGATATCGAAGTGCTCGGCAAGGATGCGGGCGAGAAGCTGGTCGGCCGGCTGGTCGTCGGGAAAAAATAAGCGGCTTGGCGCTCAGTCCTCGTCGCGCTCGGGGTGGCGCGCGCCGACGTGCGCCTCGCCGCGTTCCGCCGCGAGCCGCGCTTGGCGGTGCCGTTCGGCATAGCGCTCGCGCTGCGCGTCGCTTCGCGATTCATGGCAGGCGGGGCACGACACCCCCTCGACGAACAGGGGCGAGCCGCGATCCTCAGGGCTCACCGGCATGCGGCACGCGCGGCACAGGCTGTGGGTGCCGAGCTCCAGCCCGTGCCCTACCGATACGCGCTCGTCGAACACGAAGCATTCGCCCTGCCAGCGACTCTGCTCGGCGGGCACCTGTTCGAGATAGGCGAGGATACCGCCCTTCAGGTGATAGACTTCGTCCAGCCCCTCGGCCTTGAGGAAGGCGGTCGCCTTCTCGCAGCGGATGCCGCCGGTGCAGAACATCGCGATCTTCGGTTTCTCCGCGCCGCTTTCCCATTCGTGGCGATGCGCGCGCACCCATTCGGGGAATTCGCGGAAGCTCCTGGTCCTGGGGTCGATCGCGCCGGCGAAGCTGCCGATCGCGACTTCATAGTCGTTGCGCGTGTCGATCACGATCGTGTCGGGCCGCTCGATCAGCGCGTTCCAGTCCTGCGGCGCGACATAGTCGCCGGTGTCGGTGGGATCGAGGTCGGGCTCGCCCATCGTCACGATCTCGTTCTTCAGCCGCACCTTCATCCGGTAAAAGGGCATGCTCGCCGCGCGCGAATGCTTGACGTCCATGTCGGCGCAGCCGGGCAGGGTGCGGATATGCGCGAGCACCTTATCGATCGCCGCGCCGCTGCCCGCAATCGTGCCATTGATCCCCTCGCGCGCGAGCAGCAGCGTGCCCTTGACGCCCTCGGCACAGCAGAGCGCGGCGAGCGGCGCCTGGATCGCGGCAGGATCGTCGAAGCGCGTGAACTGGTAGAGCGCGGCGACGTGGATCGGAAGCTGGGGCTGAGTCACGCGCGGCGCCTTAGCAGAGCGGGCCCGCCCAAACAAAACCCCGCCCGGAGAGGCTCCGGGCGGGGTCGGAAGTTCAGGCGATATCCTCAGCCGGCGACGTGCGTCCCCGCGAGCGCCGCGAGCAGCAGCAGCGCGACGATGTTGGTGATCTTGATCATCGGGTTCACCGCCGGCCCGGCAGTGTCCTTGTAGGGATCGCCCACCGTGTCGCCGGTCACGGCTGCCTTGTGGGCCTCGGAGCCCTTGCCGCCGTGGTTGCCGTCCTCGATGTACTTCTTGGCGTTGTCCCATGCGCCGCCGCCCGAAGTCATCGAGATCGCGACGAACAGGCCCGAGACGATCACGCCCAGCAGCATCGCGCCCACCGCGGCAAAGCCCTGCGCCTGGCCGGCGACCGCGGTGATGATGAAATAGACTGCGATCGGGCTCAGCACCGGCAGCAGCGAGGGGATGATCATTTCCTTGATCGCCGCCCGCGTGACGATGTCGACGGTGCGGGCATAGTCCGGGCGGCTGGTGCCCTCCATGATCCCCGGATTGTCGCGGAACTGGTTGCGGACGTCCTCCACCACCGATCCGGCGGCGCGGCCCACCGCAGTCATGCCGAAGGCGCCGAACAGATAGGGGAGCAGCGCGCCGAGCAGCAGCCCGACGATCACGTACGGGTTGTTCAGCGAGAAATCGACCACGGTGTCCGGGAAGAACTCCTTGAGGTCGGTCGTATAGGCGCCGAACAGCACCAGCGCCGCGAGCGCCGCCGATCCGATCGCATAGCCCTTGGTCACGGCCTTGGTGGTGTTGCCCACTGCGTCGAGCGCGTCGGTCTTGTGCCGCACTTCGTCCTCGAGTCCCGCCATCTCGGCGATGCCGCCGGCATTGTCGGTCACCGGTCCATAGGCGTCGAGCGCGACGACCATGCCCGCCAGCGCGAGCAGCGAAGTCGCGGCGAAGGCCACGCCGATGATCCCGGCGATCTGGTATGCCGCGATCACCGCGACGACGATCACCAGCGTCGGCAGCGCGGTCGATTCGAGGCTGATCGCCAGCCCCTGGATCACGTTGGTGCCGTGGCCCGTCACCGAAGCCTTGGCGATCGACTTGACCGGGCGATAGTTGGTGCCGGTGTAATATTCGGTGATCCACACCAGCAGTCCGGTCACCGCCAGGCCGATCATCATGCAGATGAACAGGTCCCATCCGGTGAAGGACGGGCCGGCGGCGAGGCCCGCGATCGCCTCGTCGGTGAGCGGACCGTCGACCAGGCTGCCGAGCTCCGGAACGCCGCCGATCGGGGCGTTCAGGTCGCCCAGCGCATAGCTGGTGACGAGCCAGATCGCCGGGATCGAGAGCAGCGCCGTCGTCCAGAACCCCTTGTAGAGCGCGCCCATGATCGACTGGCCCTTGCCCAGCCGGACCATATAGGTGCCGATGATCGAAGTGATGATGCACACCCCGCCGACGATTAGCGGCAGCGACATCAGGTTGGTGAGCAGCGCGGTGTCGAGCCCGCGCATCAGCAGCGCGATCGAGACCATGGTGAGGCCGAGCGTCACGACATAGGTCTCGAACAAATCGGCGGCCATGCCGGCGCAGTCGCCGACATTGTCGCCGACATTGTCCGCGATCACCGCGGGGTTGCGGGGATCGTCCTCGGGAATGCCTGCCTCGACCTTGCCGACCAGGTCGGCGCCGACGTCGGCGGCCTTGGTGAAGATGCCGCCGCCGAGACGCGCGAAGATCGAGATGAGCGAGGCGCCGAAGGCCAGCGCAGTCAGCGTGCCGATCACCGCACGGGCATTGGGCTGGTAGTGGGCGACTTCGACCAGGTACCAGAACAGCCCGGCGATCGCGAGCAGGCCCAGGCCTGCCACCAGCATGCCGGTGATAGCACCCGAGCGGAAGGCGAGGGTGAGCCCGCCCTGCAGCGATCCGCGCGCGGCTTCGGCAGTGCGGACGTTGGCGCGGACCGAGATGTTCATGCCCACATAGCCCGCGACGCCCGAAAGCACCGCGCCGATCACGAAGCCCAGGGTAGAGAGCCCGCCAAGGGTGAAGAACAGCACGACGGCGACGATGACGCCGACGATGGCGATGGTCGTATATTGCCGGCCCAGATAGGCTTTCGCGCCTTCCTGGATCGCGGCGGCAATGCTTTGCATCTTCTCGTTGCCGGCGGGTGCTCTCAGCACCTGCTGGCTGGTCAACAGCCCATAGGCCACGGCTATCAGGCCGCAGGCGATTGCAAGGTAAACAATCGTCATCCGGTGCAGTCCTTCCCCTAGAACTTCTGGAAATCCGCGCCAGTCTTTGCCGGTCTTCGGAAGGGGGGAGCGTATCGGGGGCTCTTGGGGAGCGCAAGGCGCGCGTCAGCCGTGCTCGTAGCCCAGCTTTTCGGGCGGCTTGGCGCCATCGAGCAGTAGCGACGCGGGCCCCTTCTCGGCCATGCTCCCGACCTGCACGACCGGAACCGGCGGCTCGAATCCGGCGGGCGCGGCGAAGAGCAGCGCATAATCGTCGCCCCAGCTCGCCGCCGCGATCCGGTCCTCGCGCGCGACGCCCGGCGCGAAGGGGAAGGCGTCGAGCGACAGCATCGCAGTGCAGCCGCTCGCCTCGGCCATGCGCCGCGCGTCGAGCAGCAGCCCGTCGGAGACGTCCATCATCGCATGGACATGCGAGGCGAGCGCGCGCCCCTCGGCAAGCAGCGGCCTGGGGCGCAGATAGGCCTCGCCGTCGCCGGCGCGGAAGCCGAGCATCGCGGCGCCGATCGTGCCCGCGACGAAGAGCGCGTCGCCCGGCCTCGCGCCCGCGCGCGTCGGCACCGGCGTGACGGTCGCGCGGCCGATCGCCGTGCAGCCGAAGGTCGCGGGGGTTCCGGGCTTGAGCGCGATCGTGTCGCCGCCGAGCAGCGGCACGCCATAGGCCTCCAGAATCGCGCGCAGCCCCTCGACGAAGCGCTCGGAGCCCTCGATCAGCGCCGCGCCGATCAGCACGCCCAGCGGCTCGGCGCCCTTGGCGGCGAGATCGGAGAGATTCACCGCGACCAGCTTCCAGGCCACATCGGCGGGATCGGTGCCGGGCAGGTAATGGACGCCCTCGGCGATCGCGTCATGGGTGAGGACGAGCGTCTCGCCGCCCAGCGCCAGCGTGGCGCAATCGTCGGCAAGCCCTTCCGCCCCCGGGGCGAGGGGAAGCGTGCGCAGCGCGGCGATGAATTCGGCTTCGGTCATGGCGCACCCCCAAAACCTTCCCCTTGAGGGGAGAAGGATACGGAGCCTTGGCAGCTTGCTGCCCAGGCGTAGTTGGATGAGGGGTGGGCGCTTGCGCAGCAAGCGCGCGAAGCTTCGCTTCGCACCACCCTCACCCAGCTCCGACTAACCTTTTGCTGCGCAAAAGCTAAGTCTGCGCAACCCTCTCCCGCCGGCGGGAGAGGGGAGTTAACCCCGCACTTCCTTCGCCACCGCATCCAGGATGCCGTTGACGAAGCCCTTCTCGCGCCGGTCGTAGAAAGCGTCGGTCACGTCGAGATACTCGCTGATCACTGCGCCCACCGGCACGTCGTTCCGCGCGAGCAGCTCGTAGGTGCCTGCGCGCAGGATCTGGCGCATCGGCTTGTCGAGCCGCTCGAGCGACCAGTCGGCCGAGAGCTTGGCCGCGATCAGCGCGTCGATCTCGTCCTTGCGCGCGTCGACGCCCTTCACGACATCGTCGAAGAAGAGCACGTCGGCTTCGGCATATTCGACTTCCTCGATCACCGCGCCGAGCCGGTGCTGGTGGAATTCGTGGAGCAGCGCAGGCACGGGCGTGCCTTCCATCTCGCGCTGGTAGAGCGCCTGGACGGCGGCGAGGCGCGCAGCGGCGCGCGCCTTGGAACGGGTCTTTGCTTTGGGACTTGGCATAGCGGCGGCAGATAGGCGCGTGCGCCGCCAAAGGCAAAGGCTGCGATCAGCGGCCCGGCGCACCCGCTCCGGCAGGGTTGTCGAGGTCCAGTGGATAGGTCCCGTGGCCCGAACGGACGCGGTCGCCGTCGAATACCAGCACTTCGCTCACCGGGACGCCGCGCTGGTTGCGATACTGGATCACCACTGCGTCCACGCCGGCGAACACGCGCTCGACCGTGAAATGGAGGTCGGGGATGCGCCGCAGCCCTTCCTCCCAATAGGCCCTGAGCGCCGCCTTGCCGGTGATTCGCCCGCCGGTCTCGGGCAGCAGCTTCGCCGCCACCGGCGAGGTGAAGACCGCGTCCTCGTGGAAATGCGCGAGCACCGCGTCGAGGTCGTGCGCGTTCCAGGCGGCGCACCATTCAGCGGCAAAGGCGTCGGGATCGTCCATGGTGCCATCCTGGCTCGCCGCCGTGCGCGCGGCAATCCCGGGACTCAGTCGCGCGGCCAGCTCCGCAGCGGCGTCCGCGCGGCATAGTCGCGGCTCTCTTCATTGCCGGCCTGGACGTCGATGACATGCTCCTGGGTGAAGGGAAGCTCGGTCCCGATCCAGAATTCGTCGTTTTCGTCGATGTCGGGCGCGTTGTCGAGCAGCCCGAAATAAGTGTCGCCGGCGACTTCGCGCACGACCACCCACATCCGTTCGTAGATCGGCTCCTCGTCGTCCTCGACGGCGATCGCGAAGATCAGCTTGGCGAAATCGCCCGCGCGCAGCGTGCGGCGGGTGCCTTCGTCCGGAATCTCGAAGGTCTCGGGGTTGAGCGCATGATATTCGACTGCGCTTTCCAGGCACCACCCGTCCTCGATCAGGTCGGGCGCCCGCATCAGCCCTGTCCCAGCCGGATCGCGACCGAGCGTGCGTGCGCCGGCAGGCCCTCGGCATCGGCCAGCGCCACCGCCGCTGGGCCGATCGCCGCCAGCCCGGCCTCGTCGAGCGCAAGGAAGCTGGTGCGCTTCATGAAGTCGAGCACCGAAAGCCCCGAGGCGAAGCGCGCGCGCCGCCCGGTGGGGAGGACGTGGTTCGGCCCCGCGACATAGTCACCCACCGCTTCGGGCGTGTGGCGGCCGATGAACACCGATCCGGCGTGGCGCACCAGTTCGAACAGCGCCTCGGCCTCGTCGCAGGCAAGCTCGAGATGTTCGGGCGCCAGCCGGTCGACCAGCGCGATCGCGTCGGTCAGGCTGGGCACGAGCACGATCGCGCCATTGGCGTCCCAGCTCGCCCGCGCCGTGTCGCGCGTCGCGAGCTGCTCGATCTGTGAGTCGACGGCCAGCGCCACGCGATCGGCGAACCTGGCGTCGTCGGTGAACAGGATCGATTGGCTGGTCGGGTCGTGCTCGGCCTGGCTCAGCAGGTCGGCGGCGATCCATTCGGGGTCGTTCTTGCCGTCGGCGACGACCACGATCTCGCTGGGCCCCGCCACCATGTCGATGCCGACCACGCCATAGAGCTGGCGCTTGGCCTCGGCGACCCAGGCATTGCCGGGGCCGGTGATGACGTCGACGGCTGCGATCCTGTCGGTGCCATAGGCGAGCGCCGCGATCGCCTGTGCTCCGCCGACGCGCCACAGCTCGTCCACGCCGGCGACATGCGCCGCGGCGAGCACCAGCGGATTGACTTCGCCGTTCGGCGTCGGCGTCACCATCACCAGCCGGCGCACGCCCGCGGCCTTGGCCGGGATCGCGTTCATCAGCACCGAAGAGGGATAGGCCGCACGGCCGCCGGGCACATAGACGCCCGCCGCATCCACTGCGCGCCACCGCGCGCCGAGCCGGATGCCCTGCGCGTCGATCTCGTCGCGATCCTCGGGCTTCTGCTTGGCGTGATAGGTGGCGATCCGCTCGGCGGCGAGCTCGAGCGCTTCGCGCAGCTCGGGCTTGAGCCCCTCATAGGCCGCGAGGCAATCGGCGCGATCGAGCGTCCAGCCGCTCGCGTCGAGGTCGAAACGGTCGAAGCGCTGGGTGAGGTCGCGCAGTGCCGCATCGCCTTCGTCGCGCACCCGCGCCACGATCGCGGCGACGTCGCGCGCCACATCGGCATCGGCCTCGCGCCGCGCATTGACCAGCGCCGTGAAGGCGTCGGCGAAGCCGGCGGCGGAGAAGTCGAGCCGGATCACGCCGCCTTCCTCTCCACGGCTCGCCGGAACCCGTCCACCAGCGGCACCACTTCGCTGGCGCGCGTCTTGAACGCGGCGCGGTTGACGACCAGCCGGCTGGTGACCTCTGCGATCACTTCGACTTCGACCAGCCCGTTCTCCTTGAGCGTGCGGCCGGAGGAGACGAGGTCCACGATCCGCGGCGCCAGCCCCAGCACCGGCGCCAGCTCCATCGCGCCGTTGAGCTTGACGCACTCGGCCTGCACGCCGCGGGCCTCGAAGTGCGCACGCGTGATGTGCGGATATTTGGTCGCGATGCGGACGTGGCTCCAGCCGCGCGGATCGTCCTTGGCAGCCAGGTCGACCGGCTCGGCGACCGAGACTCGGCACTTGCCGATGCCCAGGTCCACCGGCGCATAGAGTTCCGAATAGGCGAATTCGGCGAGCACGTCCGATCCGACGATACCCAGCTGCGCGGCGCCATGCGCGACGAAGGTCGCGACGTCGAACGCGCGCACGCGGATCAGGTCGATCGCGGGGCTGTTGGTCTTGAAGCGCAGCGCGCGGCTGCCCTCGTCCGAAAAGGCCGGCTCGGGCACGATGCCGACCGCCGCGAGCAGCGGCAGCGCCTCGTCGAGGATTCGGCCCTTCGGCACGGCAAGGATGAGCGGTTCCTGCATGGGATGGCGGGGGCTTTACTTGCGGGGTGCCTCGGGCGCAACAGCGGGAGCGGAGGGCAGGGGAATGGCAGACGAGGCAGCGAACCGCGAGGGCTTCCGCATCCAGGCCGGCTATTGCACGGCGATGGCGGCGCCGATCACCGCGCGGATATCGACGGTGCTGGCGGATGCGCTCACCCGCGACAGCGAAACCGGGCGGCGCGTGCTCGACTGGCCAGGCGAGCCCGTGGCCGATGCACTGGTGCTGCGGCTGATCGGCGGTCTCCACGCACTCCACCGCCGCGGCGTGCCCGAGCTGGCCCCGGTGTTCACGGGCGCCGAGACCGATCCCGCCAAGGTGGGCGCGATCCTCCAGCACGTTCTGGCCGCGCATGACACCGAGCTGCTCCCCTGGCTCGATGGCCCGCCCCAGACCAACGAGGCGGGGCGTTCGGCCGGGCTGATGACCGGCATCCTCCACTTGGCCGAACGCTATGGCCCGCGCTTCGAGCTGCTCGAGATCGGCTCGAGCGCCGGGCTCAACCTGCTGATCGGTCGTTATCGCTTCGATCTCGGCGGCGTGCGCACCGGCCCTGCCGATTCGCCGGTCACGATCAGCCCCGAATGGCGCGGCCCGCCGCCGCCCGACGCGCCGGTCAAGATCGTCTCCACGCGCGGCGTCGACATCCAGCCGCTCGACTTGTCGGGCCCGCGCGATGCCGAGCGGCTTCAGGCCTATTGCTGGGTCGAGAATGTCGAGCGCCAGGCCCGGCTCGAGCAGACGATCGCAATGGTCCGCGCGCACGGCGTCGACCTGGTCCAGGGCGACGCCGCCGACTGGGTCGAGGCGCGCCTCGCCGAGCCGCAGCAGGAGGGCGTCACTCGCGTGCTCATGCACTCGGTCGTCTGGCAATATCTCCCCCGCGCCACCCAGCAGCGCATCACCGACGCGATGCGCGCCGCCGGTGCCCGCGCCGCGCCTGAGCGCCCGCTCGGCTGGGTGATGATGGAGCCCAATCGCGACTTGCACCGTCACGAAGTGCCCGTGCAGGGCTGGCCCGGCGACACGCCGATGGAGCTGTTCGCGCTCACTCATGCGCATGGCGCCTGGGTCGAATCGCTCGAACCGCCCTATGAGACGCGGGCATATGCAATGCGTGCCTAATGATGTTGACGCGCCCCCGTTCATCTGGGGTACAGGGGCGCCAAGCCTTTTCGCGGTATCCGTAAGATTACGAGGGAGTAGGGGAATGATTCGCCGTCACATGTTCATGAGCGCGGCTGCGGCAACGCTGGCGCTGGCAAGCTGCAGCGGCGGTGATGACGATCCCACGCCGACGCCGAGCCCGTCGCCCACGTCGAGCCCGTCGCCGACGCCCACCGCATCGCCGACCTACACGGCCTTCCCGCTCGCTGCGGCGGCCTCGTTCAACACGATCAACGCCTCGGTCAGCTACACCGGCGATCCGGCCGCGGGCGCAGTCTCGCTCGGCGCAGGCGCCACCGAGACGCTCTCGTCGCGCGTCAGCCTCGCGACCAGCAATGCGATCGCCACCGGAACCTATGTGATCAACGAGGCGGGCGAGGAATCGCGCTTCACCACCACCAACGTCACGGTCCAGCCCGCGCCGGCGGTGAACGAGTTCGTGTTCCGCACCGACGACGCCACCACCGCGGGCAAGTTCTCGCAGCTCGAGTTCCTCAACAACACCATCCCGTCGCAGGTGACCAGCACCGCGGCGCTCCAGCTCACCAATGTGAGCTACATGAACTGGTGGCGTGGCGATTCGACCGCGGGCGCCAAGCGCTTCACCACCGGCGTGTGGGGCTACAACACCGCGGTCGGCGACCTGCCGACCACCGGCACCCAGGCCTATACCGCGACCGTCAACGGCCGCCTGATCAGCGTCGCGGGCACCACGACGACGGTGACGCGCGTCTCGGGCACGGTGACGCTGTCGGTCAACTTCGCGACCAGCATCGTCGACATCACCATGAACCTGACCACGCCCGGAACCGGCGGCGGCGCGCCGGTGCCTTACGGCACCTTCACGGCCCAGGCCTCCTGGGCGACCAAGTCGACGCTGTTCAACGGCAGCTTCCTCCAGGGCAGCCCGCTCAACGGCACGGTCGCCGGCGGCTTCTACGGCTCGCAGGCCAAGGAAATCGGCCTGGTGTTCCAGGGTTCGGGCACGTTCAACGGCGCCAACCAGCGCCTCGTCGGCAACATCGTCGGCAAGAAGTAAGCGCGGGCGGCTCGCCCAAAGCGAAAGGAAAGGGCTCCGGGAACCGGGGCCCTTTTCCTTTTGCGCCTCAGTCCTGCAGCCGCAGCGCCACGTCGTTCATGAAGCGCGTGTCGTCGCCCTTGGCCAGCCATTCGGCCTCGGCCGCGATCGCGCCCAGCATGTCGCTCAGCGGCTCGATCTCGGTCTTGGCGTAATTGCCCAGCACATAGCCGGTCACCCGGTCCTTGTGCCCGGGATGGCCGATGCCGATCCGCACCCGGCGGAAGTCCGGGCCGATGTGCTTGTCGGCCGAGCGCAGGCCGTTGTGCCCCGCGGTGCCGCCGCCGGTCTTCACCTTCACGCGGAACGGCAGCAGGTCGAGCTCGTCGTGGAACAGGGTCACGTCCGCCGGCGTGAGCTTGTAGAAGTCCATCGCCGCGCGCACCGCCCGGCCGCTCTCGTTCATGAAGGTCGCGGGCTTGAGCAGCACGAGCTTCTCGCTCCCGATCCGCCCCTCCTGGGTCCAGCCCTGGAACTGCTTCTTCGGCGCCGAAAACCCGTGCACCTCGGCGATGGCGTCGAGCGCCATGAAGCCGACATTGTGGCGGTGCATCGCATATTGCGGCCCCGGATTGCCCAGGCCGACCCAGAGCTGCATCTCAAATCCCCGAAACGAAAATCGCCCCCGCACCTAGGATGCGGAGGCGATTTTTTCACCCAAGAAGTTCGGTGAAGGGCTTATTCGCCCTCGGCCTCGCCCTCGGCGGCTTCGGTCTGCGTGTCGCCTTCGCTCGACTTGAGCGCCGACGGAGCAACCACGGTCGCGATGGTGAAGTCGCGATCGGTGATCGCGGGCTTCGCGCCCTTCGGCAGCTGGACCGCGGAGATGTGGATCGAATCGCCGACTTCGACGCCCTTGAGCGAAATCTCGACCTGGTCGGGGATCTCGGCCGCGTCGACCACCAGTTCCAGCTCGTGGCGGACGATGTTCAGCACGCCGCCGCGCTTGATGCCGGGGGCTTCCTCTTCGTCGGTGAAGACGATCGGCACTTCGACCGTGACGGTCGCGTGCTCGGAGATGCGCAGGAAGTCGACGTGCAGCGGACGATCGCTGACCGGGTGGAACGCCACGTCCTTGGGCAGGGTACGCTCGCCCTCGATCATCACGACCGAGTTGAAGAAGTGCCCGGTGTTGAGAAGCTTCTGCAGCTCACGTTCGCCGACGTGGATGCTCTTGGGCTCCTGGTTGTTGCCGTAGATGACGGCGGGGACGCGGCCTTCACGACGAAGCGCCCGGGAGGCTCCCTTGCCAGCCCGGTCGCGCGTCTCGGCCGACAGCGTAAGCGTCTCGCTCATGTGTCGTTCCTGTGCGCTAAAGTTATCAGTTCAATGCCGGGCAGGCCTCCAGGGATGACCCTGCCGCGACAAGCGCGCGCCTTTAGCGGAGATGCGGCCGAAGCGCAACCGGATCAGTAGTTCACCCGCTCCACCTTCAATCCGCGCTTCGCCAGCTCGGCCTGCACGCTGCGCCCGCCGGCCAGATGCCCCGCGCCGACTGCGACGAACACCGTCCCCGGCTGCTTCATCCGCTCGACCAGCCAGTCGGCCCATTTGCGGTTGCGCGCGGCGAGCAGCCGCTCGGCCAGCTCGGGCGATCGGTCGAGGTCCTCGTTCATCAGCGCCGCGAGCCCGTCGGCGTCGCCCTTGCTCCACGAAGCGACCATGCGGTCCACCGTCGCCCCGGCATTGGGCAGGTCGCCCAGCGTGTCGAGCAGCAGCGCGCGCTGCGCATCGGCGGGCAGCGCGTCGAAATAGCCGAGCTGCTCGCGCGCGGTCTCCAGCCCCGTCACCGGCTTGCCGGCCCTGGCGGCGGCGTCGCTCAGTATCTTCTCGGCGCCGTCGGCATCGTCATAGCCGAGCTGGCGCAGCGGCAGCGACGACAGCATCGTCGCGGCCAGCCAGGGCTCGGCCCGGTCGAGCGCATTGGCCCTGAGCCCATATTGCGGCAGCGCCGCGCGGATGCGCGCCGCCGCCTCGGGCGGCAGCTGCTCGGGCAGGCTGGGGCCGCTCGTCGTCGTCCCCAGCTCGGAAACCAGCGCCTGCATCTCCTGCTCGGGCGGCATCACCAGCTCGAGCACCAGGCTGTCGCTCGCGTCGAACGCGCTCTTCACGCCTTCGTCGAACCAGCTCAGCCCCGGCTTCAGCATGTGCACCGTGCCGAACAGATAGATGGTCGTGTCGGCGTCCTTGACCACCCAAAGCGCCGGATCGGCGTCGTTCGCCACGGGCTTGGGCCCGCATCCGGCGAGCGCGAACAGGGCGAGCAGGGGAAGGAAGCGACGCAACATCGCCGGCCTTGGACCCGAGCGGCGCTGCGCTGTCAACGCAGGGCATCCCGCACTTCTTTGGTCATCACACCCCCTTCGTCATCCCCGCCCCCCTTCGTCATCCCCGCGAAGGCGGGGACCCAGGAATCGCAGGCGACGCCGCCCGTTGCTCCGGGCCCCCGCCTTCGCGGGGCTGACGACAGGGCGCGCCGCACACCCGCGCCATTGACCCTCCCGCACCTTCGCGCCAAAGCACCGGCCATGTCGGAACCCCTCAGCTTCCAGCGAATGATCCTCAAGCTCCACGACTATTGGAGCGAGCGCGGCTGCGTGATCCTGCAGCCCTATGACATGCGCATGGGCGCGGGCACCTTCCACCCGGCGACCACGCTCAAGGCGCTCGGCCCCGATCCGTGGAACGCGGCCTTCGTCCAGCCCTGCCGCCGCCCGACCGACGGCCGCTATGGCGAGAACCCCAACCGGCTCCAGCATTATTACCAATATCAGGTGATCCTGAAGCCGAGCCCGCCCGATCTGCAGGAGCTCTACCTGGGCAGCCTCGCCGCGATCGGGATCGACTTCACGCGCCACGACATCCGCTTCGTCGAGGACGATTGGGAATCGCCCACGCTCGGCGCCTGGGGTCTCGGCTGGGAAGTCTGGTGCGACGGCATGGAAGTCACCCAGTTCACCTATTTCCAGCAGATGGGCGGCTTCGACTGCAAGCCCGTCGCCGGCGAGCTCACCTACGGGCTCGAACGGCTGGCGATGTACATCCAGAACAAGGACAGCGTGTACGATCTCGCGTTCAACGACGCGGGCGTGACCTATGGCGACGTGTTCCACGAGAACGAAGTCCAGATGTCGACCTGGAACTTCGAGGTCGCCGACACCGAGACGCTGTTCGACCAGTTCCGCAAGGCCGCGGCCGAATGCGAGAACTGCCTCGCCAAGGGCCTGCCGATCCCCGCCTATGAGCAGGCGATCGAGGCGAGCCACATCTTCAACCTCTTGAACGCCCGCGGCGTCATCTCGGTCGCCGAGCGCCAGGCCTATATCGGCCGCGTCCGTGACCTCGCGAAGGGCAGCTGCGCCGCCTGGATGGAAAAGAACGGATGGGCGGCGTGACGCGCTTCCGCACCCAAGGTCGCGAGGGCGCGATGATTGGTTCACGCGGAGGCGCGGAGACGCGGAGGTCGTCGCGTCGCCGCGCCAGCGGCCATCAAATCCGCCCGATCGCCAGTCCGCTGACGATTTCGAGAGCGGCTGACGCCGCCGCGCAGCGCGACATCTCCGCGTCTCCGCGTCTCCGCGTGAACCAAATCCTTCTTCGTGGCTTCGTGGCTTCGTGTGAGCAGGATTTTCTCACGCAAAGGCGCGAAGGCGCAAAGGCACGGAGATCGTCGCCCCGCCGCGCCAGCGGCCTTCAGATCCGCCCGATCCCCAAGCTGCCGACGCTTTTGAAGGCGGCTGACGCTGCCGCGCAACGCGACATCTCCGCGCCTTTGCGCCTTTGCGTGAACCAATCTTCTTCCCTTCTCCGCGCCTCCGCGCCTCCGCGTGAGTCAAAATGACCGATTTCCTCCTCGAACTCCGCTCCGAAGAAATCCCCGCGCGCATGCAGGAAAAGGCGCGCGAGGATCTCGCCCGCCTGTTCGCCGCCGAGCTCGACAAGGCCGGGCTCAAGGCCGCGGAGACCGTCACCTACGCCACCCCGCGCCGCCTCGCGCTGATCGCGCGCGGCCTGCCCGAGCAGACCGCCGCCGTCTCGGAGGAGACCAAGGGCCCGCGCGTCGGCGCACCCCCGCAGGCGCTCGAAGGCTTTCTCCGCAAGACCGGCCTCAGCCAGGACCAACTCGTCGAGCGCGACGGCGTGCTCTTCGCGATCGTCGACAAGCCCCGCCGCGACACGGCGCAAGTGCTCGCCGAGGCGATCCCCGCGGTGATCCGCGCCTTCCCCTGGCCCAAGTCGATGCGCTGGGGCCAGGCCTCGCTCTCGACCGAGAGCCTGCGCTGGGTCCGCCCGCTGCAGGGCATCGTCGCGATCCTCGGCGAGACCGTGGTCGACTGCGAAGTCGCCGGCGTCCGCAGCGGCGCCGCCACCGTCGGCCACCGTTTCCACCACCCGGGCGTGATCACGATCGGCGGCCCCTCCGACTATGTCGAGAAGCTGCGCGCCTGCCACGTCATCGTCGACGGCGCCGAACGCCGCGGCATCATCGCGCTGGGCGCCAAGATGGCCGCGCAAAAGGCCGGCCTCAGCCTGGTCGAGGACGAGGGGCTGCTGTTCGAGAACGCCGGCCTCACCGAATGGCCGGTGCCCTTGCTCGGCCGCTTCGACGAAGATTTCCTCAGCGTGCCGCCCGAGGTGATCCAGCTCACCGCGCGCGTGAACCAGAAATATTTCGTCTGCCGCGATAGCGCGGGCAAGCTCGCCAACGCCTTCGTCTGCGTGTCGAACATCGACGCGGCCGACGGCGGCGAGAAGATCGTCGAGGGCAACCGCAAGGTCCTCGCCGCCCGCCTCAGCGACGCGCGCTTCTTCTACGAGACCGACCTCAAGGTCGCGCTCGAGGAGCAGGCGAAGAAGCTCGAGAAGATCGTCTTCCACGAAAAGCTCGGCACCGTCGCCGACAAGGTCGAGCGCGTGGCCAAGCTGGCGCGCTGGCTGGTGGAAGAGGGGATCGTCCCTTCTTCTCCCTCTCCCCTCCGGGGAGAGGGTCGGGGAGAGGGGGAGTCATCCTCCGGCGCCGCGCCTGCCGAAACTGCCCCTCTCCCAACCCTCTCCCCTGAGGGGAGAGGGCTTTTGGCAGACCTCGCGGAACGCGCAGCCCGCCTCGCCAAGGCTGACCTCGTCACCGGCATGGTCGGCGAGTTCCCCGAGCTCCAGGGCTTGATGGGCGGCTATTACGCCGCAGCCCAGGGCGAGGACCCGGCGGTCGCCGAAGCGATCCGCGACCATTACAAGCCGGTCGGCCAGGGCGACGAAGTCCCCACCGCACCGGTGACGGTGGCGGTGAGCCTCGCGGATAAGCTGGATACGCTGGCAGCATTTTTTACCGTGCACGAGCGACCTACCGGTTCGAAGGATCCTTTCGCTTTGCGACGGGCGGGCATCGCTATCGCATCTCTGATCCTCAATAATCAGTTGCGGGTTTCGCTCACACCAGCGGTGATGGAAGCGATGTTCGGTGTGCTCGGACCGATTTATCGCCGTGCACTGCAGGCAAAGTTGGATGAGATCTCACCGGCACTCCGCAGTGTTTCGGACGCGGACTTGAGGCGGTCTATTATCCGGGACATTTTCCCTTCTGTGACCTTACCGGGAGATCCCATCGCCCGCGTGCCGGTCGAGCAGAGTGACCGCGACAATGCAGCGACGCTAGTCGAAACAATCGCCTTCCTCATGGACCGCCTCAAGGTCCAGCAGCGTGAAGCCGGCGTCCGCCACGACCTCATCGACGCGGTGTTCGCGCTTGGCGGCGAGGACGATCTCGTCCGCCTGCTCGCCCGCGTTCACGCGCTGCAAGCCTTCGTCACCACCGAGGACGGCGCCAATCTCCTCGCCGGCTACAAGCGCGCCGCCAACATCCTCAAGAAGGAGGAATGGCCTCCCCGTGCTCCTGCGGAAGCAGGAGCCCAGGGTGGCTCTGACCCGAACGACTCTGGGCTCCTGCTTCCGCAGGAGCGCGAAGGGGGCAGGATTTCGCTGTCCTACACGCCCCTTCCCGAGGAGCAGGCGCTTATCGCGGCGCTCGATTCGGCCGAGCCCGTCGCAACCGCCGCGATCGAGCGCGAGGACTTCGAAGGCGCCATGGCTGCGCTCGCCTCGCTGCGCGCGCCAATCGATGCCTTCTTCGACAAGGTCACGGTGAACGACTCCGATCCGGCGAAGCGCACGGCTCGTCTCGATCTGCTCGCGCGCATGCGTGCTGCAGTGCACAAGGTCGCCGATTTCTCACGGATCGAGGGCTGAAACAAAATTGCGCTGTCAGGAAATCTAGTTTCAGGATTCGCAAGAATTTTGTGACTGGTGGGCAATAATTGCTGTTTTCTGACAACGCGATCAGCGCTTCCGCCTCGTTCGCGGCTGCGGTAGCGGAACTTCCCTCCCCGGGAAGCGCTCACGGCCTAAAGGAGTTTGGATGACGCAGTACGTGTACCGCTTCGGCGGCGGTGTTTCGGATGGCGGGGCAGGGGACAAGAACCTACTCGGCGGCAAGGGCGCGAACCTGGCGGAGATGGCCTCGATCGGCCTCCCCGTTCCCCCGGGCTTCACGATCAGCACCGAGATGTGCACTCGCTATTACGAGGAAGGCGAGACCTTCCCCGATAGCGTGAAGGCCGAGGTCGCGAACGGCATCGCGCATATCGAGGCGATCACCGGCAAGAAGTTCGGCGACGCCGCCGATCCGCTGCTCGTCTCGGTCCGCAGCGGCGCGCGCGTGTCGATGCCCGGCATGATGGACACGGTGCTCAACCTCGGGCTGAACGACCAGACCGTGCAGGGGCTCGCGGCGACTTCGGGCGACGATCGCTTCGCCTGGGACAGCTATCGCCGCTTCATCCAGATGTATTCGGACGTGGTGCTCGGGCTCGATCACGGCCGCTTCGAGGAAGCGCTCGAGATCGCCAAGGAGGACCGCGGCTTCCAGCTCGACACCGAGCTTTCGGCCACGGACTGGCAGGGCCTCGTCGCCGAGTACAAGGGCCTGGTCGAGGAGCTGTGGGGCAAGCCTTTCCCGCAGGACGTCCACGATCAGCTCTGGGGCGCGATCGGCGCGGTGTTCGGCTCGTGGCAGTCCGAACGCGCCAAGGTCTATCGCCGCCTGAACGACATCCCCGGCGACTGGGGCACCGCGGTCAACGTCCAGGCGATGGTCTTCGGCAACATGGGCGACACCTCGGCGACGGGCGTGGCCTTCACTCGCGACCCTTCCACCGGCGAGCGCGCTTATTATGGCGAGTTCCTGATCAACGCCCAGGGCGAGGACGTCGTCGCCGGCATCCGCACCCCGCAATATCTCACCCGCGCCGCGCGCGAGCGGGCAGGGGCCAAGCCCGCTTCGATGGAAGAGGCGATGCCCGAGGTGTACCAGCAGCTCGCCCAGGTCTTCGACACGCTCGAAAACCACTATCGCGACATGCAGGACATCGAGTTCACGGTCGAGCGCGCCAAGCTGTGGATGCTCCAGACCCGCTCGGGCAAGCGCACCGCCAAGGCCGCGCTCAAGATCGCGGTCGACATGGCGAACGAGGGGCTGATCACGCGCGAGGAGGCGATCCTGCGCGTCGATCCGGCGGCGCTCGACCAGCTGCTCCACCCGACGCTCGATCCCGATGCGCCGCGCGACGTGCTCACCAAGGGCCTGCCCGCCTCGCCGGGCGCGGCCTCGGGCAGGGTCGTGTTCGACGCCGACAGCGCCGAAAAGGCCGCCGCGGCGGGCGAGAGCGTCATCCTGGTCCGCGTCGAGACCTCGCCCGAGGACATCCACGGCATGCACGCCGCCAAGGGCATCCTCACCGCGCGCGGCGGCATGACCAGCCACGCCGCGGTGGTCGCGCGCGGTATGGGCCGCCCCTGCGTCTCCGGCGCCGGCACCCTGGCGATCAACGCCCGCGAGAAGCTGTTCCGCGTCGGTAAGCGCGAAGTTCGGGAAGATGACACGATCACTATCGACGGCGCGACCGGCGAAGTGATGCTGGGCAGCGTCCCCACGGTGCAGCCCGAACTCGCCGGCGATTTCGGCACGCTGATGCAATGGGCCGACGAGAAGCGCCGGCTCAAGGTCCGCACCAATGCCGAGACTCCGCTCGACTGCCGCACCGCGCGTGATTTCGGCGCCGAAGGCATCGGCCTCTGCCGCACCGAGCACATGTTCTTCGAGGCCAACCGCATCACTGCCGTCCGCCAGATGATCCTCGCGCAGGACGAGGCCGGCCGTCGCGCCGCGCTCGACAAGCTGCTTCCCGAGCAGCGCAGCGACTTCGTCGAGATCTTCGAAGTCATGGCCGGGCTGCCGGTGACGATCCGCCTGCTCGATCCGCCGCTCCACGAGTTCCTGCCGCACGAGGAGGCCGAGTTCGCCGAGGTCGCCGAGGCCGCGGGGCTCGATGTCGAGACGCTCAAGCGCCGCGCCGCCGAGCTACACGAGTTCAATCCGATGCTCGGCCACCGCGGCTGCCGTCTCGGCGTGACCTTCCCCGAGATCTACGAGATGCAGGCGCGCGCGATCTTCGAGGCCGCGATCGCCGTCGCCGAGAAGTCCGGCGCCGCGCCGATCCCCGAGGTCATGATCCCGCTGGTCGCGACCAAGCGCGAGCTCGAGCTGATGAAGGCCGTGGTCGACAAGGCCGCCCAGGCGGTGTTCGCCGAGAAGGGCCGCACGATCGAGTATCTCGTCGGCACGATGATCGAGCTGCCCCGCGCGGCGCTGCGTGCGGGCGAGATCGCCGAGGCCGGCGCCTTCTTCAGCTTCGGCACCAACGACCTGACCCAGACCACGCTCGGCGTCAGCCGCGACGACGCCGCGCGTTTCCTCACGACCTATGTGGAGAAGGGCATCTATGCCCGCGACCCGTTCGTCAGCCTCGACGTCGAGGGCGTCGGCGAGCTGATCGCGTTGGCGGCGGAGCGGGGCAGGGCGACGCGCCCGGACATCAAGCTCGGTATCTGCGGCGAGCATGGCGGCGATCCCGCCTCGATCGCCTTCTGCGAGAAGACCGGCCTCGATTACGTCTCGGCCTCGCCTTACCGCGTTCCGATCGCGCGGCTTGCGGCGGCGCAGGCGGCGCTCAGGCGCTGATCCTGCCCGTCATCCCTGCCGGCATGACTCAATAGCGGTCGGGGCGGTCGTCCGGGTGGCGTTCCGGCAGCGGCGCGCGTGCCAGGCTGCCGCCCAGCCGTGCATTCTCGTCCTCGAGCACGCGGATGCGGTGGTTCGCCTCGCGCAGGTCCTGCTCGGCGACGTTGCGGTAGCGGGCGTGTTCGGCTTCGGCTTCGTTGAGTCGGGCCCGCCACTTGCGGGCGCCCGAATGGCTTGCGAGGCCCAGGATCCAGCCGGCCACGAGCGTGAGCCCAAGCGCGACGAACTGCGTGAGTGTCTCGAACGGCAATAGCTGCATCTTGCCCTCCACCTCTCGTGCGGTGGGCAAAGCTACTCCGCGCGGCGGCCCGGCGCCACCCTCATGATCGGCGCTTAATGCGCGATCAGCGCGTCGTTGATCGAGCAGGCGGCCGGACCCAGGATCACGATGAACAGCACCGGCAGGATGAACAGGATCAGCGGTACGGTCATGATCGCGGGCAGGCGCGCGGCCTTTTCCTCGGCGCGCATCATGCGCTCGTTGCGGAACTCGGCCGAGAGCACGCGCAGCGCCGAGGCGAGCGGCGTGCCGTATTTCTCGGTCTGGATCATCGTGGTGACGACGCCGCGGATTGCGTCGAGGTCGATGCGCATGGCGAGATTCTCGAACGCCTGGCGGCGGTCGGTGAGAAAGCCCAGCTCGATCGCGGTCAGCGAGAATTCCTCGCCGAGTTCGGGATAGGCCTTGCCCAGTTCCTTTGAGACGCGGGCGAAGGCTGCGTCCACGGTCAGGCCCGCCTCGGCGCAGATGACGAGCAGGTCGAGCGCGTCGGGAAGCCCCTTGCGGATCGCGTCGCTGCGCTTGGTGATGCGGTTCTTCAGGTAGAGGTCGGGCCCCTTGTAGCCGAGGATCAGCGAGCCGGCGACGAGGCCGTAGCGCTTGAACGCCGTCCAGTCGGCGAAAGTGTCGGTGCCATAGACCAGGAAGCCCATGATGCCGCCGAACAGGATCGGCAGCACCAGCCGGCCGAAGATCACGGCGACTGCCCATTCCTTGCGGCGGATGCCCGCCTGGAGCAGCTTGATCTGCGCGGTCTTGACCTGCTCGTCCTGCAGCACCTTGAGCGACGAGAGGAAGGCGCGGATCTTGTCCGTGGTCTCGCTCTTCTGGACCAGCTTGGCGCGGCGCTTGGAGGTCGAGGCGGTGATGCCCGCCTTGAGCTGCTCGCGGCGGTCGTTGAGCGCCTTGACGCGCTTGACCATCGGGTCGCGCACCGTGGTGGCGGTGTAGATGGCGAAGAGCACGGCGAAGGCGGCCACGCCGGAGAGCAGCGTCGCCACCCACATGACATCGACGCCCAGCAAGGTCGGACCGGAGGGAGGAGGAGTCATCGCATCAGATCTCGAAGCTGACCATCTTGTGCATGATGAAGGCGCCAATCCCCATCCAGACGAGGCCGCCGCCGCCCGCGACCATAAGTCGCTGGTCCTCGAAGAAGTTGGCCATGTAGTTGTTGTTGATGAACCAGACCATGCCGAACACCACGAACGGCAGTGCGCCGACGATCAGCGCCGACGCCTTGGATTCGGACGACATCGCCTTGATCTTGAGCTTCATCTGGGCGCGCTTGCGCAGCACCTCGGCCAGGTTGGCGAGCGTCTCTGCCAGGTTGCCGCCCGTCTCGCGCTGGATCGCGATGGTAATGGTGAAGAACTGAAACTCGGGTGTCCCCAGCCGGTCCGCGGTCTCCTGAAGCGCGGCGTCGAGCGTGCGGCCGATCTTCATCTTGTCCGAGACCGAGCGGAACTCTTCGCCCACTGGTCCCGCGACTTCCTGACCCACCACACCCATCGTCTCGGTGATCGGCAGGCCGGAGCGCAGGCCGCGCACCAGCAGTTCGATCGCGTCCGGGAATTTGGTGGTGAACTGGGTGATGCGGCGCTTGATGAAGAAGCCGACCATGAAATGCGGCAGCCCCAGCCCGACGAACAGCCCCAGGAAGAGGGCGAGCCAGATCGGCGCGCCCTTGAGCCACAGCATTGCTGCGGAAACGATCATCAGGCCGGCGGTCGCCAGGCCATATTGACCGAGCGACCAGGGCTTTCCGGTCATCGCCAGGCGCTTCTGGAGCAGCGCGGGGTTGGGCAGCAGCCGCGACGCCGCCGCGTCCATTCCGGTCGCGCGGGTCGAAGTGACGCGGCGGATCTGCGCTTCCATCGCCAACGCGCCGGTGGGGCTTAGCGAGTGCCGCTCGCGCACGCTCGACAGCCGTCGCGTGCTCGCGCGCGCGGCGGAGGGCCCCGAAAAGGCGAGCACGACGAGCGCCAGCACCAAGAAGGCGCCCCCGCCAAGCATCAAAATCGGCAGCAATTCCATGCCGCTTGCGCCTCCGAACCCATATTGCCCGGCAGCCGGAGCCGCCGGTCCCAGTTACTTCTTTGCCTTGCCCGGCATCTTCACCTTGATCTCGCTGAGCTTGCCCAGCAGCGAGGTGCCCTTGCCTGCGGCCTTGCCCGACTTGCCGCCCTTGGCCGGCTTGTCGTCGTGATCGCCGGAGTCGGTGATCGCTGTGATCCGCCGCGCCAGGTCCATGAACGGGGCCAGCGACTTGGCGTTCTTGCCCGCTTCGGCGAGCGGCTTGCCCAGCTTGGCGGCCTGCGCGGCGAGGCGCGGCTCGAACGGGATCACGATGTCGATCTTGCGCTCGATCGAGCCCTCGAAGTCCTTTCGGCTGATTTCGAGCATTGCGGGCTGATGAACCTTGTTGGCAATGACGATCACCTGAGTCTGCGGCGCGTTTGACTTGAACCAGCTCAGCAGGCGGATCGCGTCGCGCGCGGCGGCGAGCGTGAGCTCGGTCACCAGCACCGCCACCTGGACGTCGGCGATTAGGTGCGGATGGTTGACCAGCATCGCGCGCGTCAGGTCCACCACGGTGCACTCGAACGCGCCGCGCATCTCTTCCTGCAGCTGGTAGAAGGCTGCGCCGTCGCTCAGGATCGGCGAGTTGATCGGCGCCTCCGCCGAGAGCACCGCGAGCCGCTCGGACGCCTTCACCATCGCGCGCTCGATGAACAGCCCGTCGATGCGGCTCGGATTCTCGATCGCATCGGTCAGGCCGCGGCCCGGCTCGAGGTCGAGCGCGAGCGCGCCGGTTCCGAAATGCACGTCGAGGTCGAGCAGCGCGGTCGCGCGCGCATGCTTCTCGCTGAGCTGCCACGCGAGCGAAGTCGCGATTGTCGAGGCGCCGCAGCCGCCGCGCGTCCCGATCACCGCCACGCTGCAATGCGGACGGTCGGTGCCGGCCTCGGCCAGCTTCGGCGCGGCCAGCGCCGCCTGGGCCTGGCCGAACGCGTCGCGCAGCGCATCGGGGTTGAGGGGTTTCAGCAGATAATCGTGGATGCCGCTGGCGACGAGGTCGCGATAGAGGCGCACGTCGTTGACCTGCCCGGACGCGATCACGATCGTGCCGGGTTCGCAGACTTCGGCGAGCGCATTGATGTCGTTGAGCGGGTCGCCGCTCTCCGAGAGATCGACGAACAGGATGTTGGGGCTCGCCGACACCGAAAGCGTCTGGACCGCGTTCCGCAGCCCGCCCTTGTTGACCTTCTCGGGCGACCAGCCGAGCTCGACGGCGATCGGACGGAGGACCTCCGCCGTGGTCTCGTCGCAGACGAAGGCGATGAACGGTTCGCGGTGGCTGGCGCGGCCGGGTTGGAAGGGCGCGTTCACTTAATTGGCTCCCGTGGATTCGGACTTGACCGCAGTGCCGCCATTGCCGGTCGGCCTGGCGCTGCGCAGCGCGCGGATCGACTTGGTCGCGCTCAGCGGATCGGCGGTGGGGGCGCCGGGGGCGCCGCGCACGAGATCGGCCGGATTGGCGATCATCGCCGCCAGATTGCTGTTGATCGCGCAGCCGAAGTTCGGGCTGGTGCTCTGCGAATAGTTGGGCGCGTAGTCGCCTGAATAGTTCGGGCAGTCGGGCACCGAGGCAGTCATGCGCGTCAGCACGACGCGAACCGTGCCGGGGGCGATCTGGCCCACCGTCACCGGTGCCTGCTCCGAGAGTATCAGGCCATAGCGATTGGCCTGCGCCGCGACTTCGTCGCGCGCGGTGCTGCCGCCGGCGCCATCGTCGACGGCGATCCGATCACCGTAACGCAGTTCCATGGAGGCCAGCCAGCCGGCGAGCCGCTCGGCTTCGCCCGCGGCGAGGCCGCTGCCCGCCGCCTGCAGATCGAGCACGTAGTCGTTACGCTGAACGACCGGCTGGTGAACCGATTCCAGCCCGCCATTTTGGCTTCCACAGCCGCTCAGCAGCAGCGCCGGTGCCAGAAGGAGGAGGGGAGTGAAGCGCGCGTACATTGCTGTCTCCTCGGGATCAGAAGCCGAAGCCGGGGGCGGCCGCGCCGCCCTTCTTCTTCGACTGGGAGGGGGCGGGTGCCTTGACCGGCGCATCGGCCGAGCGCTCGTTGGGAGCAGCGGGCGCCAGCGGCGCGGGCGCGAGCGCACCCACCGCCGGTGTGCCTGCGGGCGTCGCCATGCTCGGCGTGGGCCGCTGGCCGCCGCTGACGCCGGAGCTCAGCTGGCCGTTGAAGATGCGCTGGAAGTCGTCCGGCGCCTTGTAGCCGTCGGTCGGCAGCGCGATCTGGTTCGCGTTGACCGGCTTCACCAGATAGGGGGTGATCACGATCACCAGCTCGGTCTCGTTGCGACGGAAGCCGTTCGAACGGAACAGCGCGCCCAGGATCGGCACGTCGCCCAGCCCCGGTGCCTTGTCGATCGAGTTGTTGTGATCGTTCGAGAGCAGGCCCGCGATCATGAAGCTTTCGCCCGAGCCGAGCTCGACCGTCGTCTCCGCGCGCCGCGTGGTGAGCGCCGGGATGGTCACTCCGTTGAGCTGCACTGCGCCGGCCGAGGAAAGCTGCGAGACTTCGGGGCGCACGCGCATCGAGATGCGGCCATCGGAGAGCACGGTCGGCGTGAAGGCCAGGCTCACGCCATATTGCTTGTACTCGACCGACACGGTGCCCAGCGCCTGGCTGATCGGGATCGGGATCTCGCCGCCCGCCAGGAAGGTGCTGCTCTCGCCCGAAAGCGCGGTTAGATTGGGCTGGGCGAGCGTCGTCACCTGGCCGATCTGCTCACCAAGGTCGATCGCCGACAGGATGTCGAGCCCCAACAGCTTCCCGCCGAGCCCGAGCGTCGTGTGCTCGGCACCCTTTGCGATGTCCGTCACTGTCGTGCTGCGCGGATTGACGAACTGGCCGGTGGCGGGGTCATAGGCACCGGTGATGTAGCCGCCACCCGGCAGCGGAATCTGCGCGGTGGGAAATTTGGCGAGATCCGATTGCGTGAAAGCGCCGGGGATGCGGCCCGAGCCCAGACCGAACATGAAGCCGCCGGTGTTGTCGCGCGTGGCGAAATTGACGCCGACGTTCTTGATGAAGCTGCGGCTTACTTCGGCGAAGCGCACCTGGAGCTGCACCTGCAACGGAGTGGCGGTCTTGAGCCGGTTGAACACGCCGATCTTGAGCGACGCATTTGGATCGGAGACGTCGACGCCGGGATTGAGCAGCGCCGTCACGAGCCGCGCGGCCTGCTCGATGTCGTCCGGCGAGGCGACGGTGCCGGTGAGCACTGCCAGCTGGCCGACGGTGGTCACCTTGATGTCGGCGTCCGGCATCGCGGCCTTGAGCATCTTGTCGATCGACGTGATGTTCTGGCTCACCCGCACGTTGGTCGAATAGACTACGCTGCCGTTGGCGGCGGTGGCGAACACCGTCGCCTCGCCGAAGTTCTTGCCGAACAAGTGGATCTGGCGCGGGTTGGTGACATAGACGTCGGCCACGTCGGGGTTCGAGACCCAGACATTCGCGACGCTGGCGGGAAGCGTGATCAGCTCGCCTTCGCCCACCGAGAGCAGGACTTCGCGGGTCGGGCGTTGGGTGCCGACCGGAAGCTGGGCGACGCGGGCTCGGGTGCCGCTCTGGCCCGAGCGGGCCTGCTGTGCCCCGGCGGGGGCAGACAGCATCGCGAGCGTCGCTGCGGCAACCGCGGTCCGCTGCAGGAGAATCTTGCTTCGCATCTCAGTTCTTACCCCCGACTGGGACTTCGGTGACGGCGTTGCCGCGTGCGATCAGGATCACGGGGCCCTTGGGAGCCTGCCCGCCCGGATAGGCGCCGGTGGGCTGGCTCGCCGGCGCGGAATCGGCAGCCTTGCCGGGGACCGTGCGACGCTGGAAGCGCGAGACGTCGGCGCCGGTCGCGAAGGTCGTCTCACCTTCGATCGGACGCGCGGCGACGCGATCCAGCATTTCCTTTTCTTTCTTGGGATCGCCATCGGCGGGCACGTCGACTGCGCCGTCCGCGATCGCCTGCTCCAGATCGCCCTGGTTGTCGGCGATCGAGCGCAGCGACAGCGAAAGCGAGCCCACAGTCTGCGCGACCGAGATCTTTTCGGCGATCTTGGGAGTCACTTCGAGTGTTACAGTTGAGTAGGTGTCGACGACGGTGTTACCCTGATCGTCGGTCTTCTTGTCGGTGCGCTGGTCGGTCGCGAGCACGCGCAGGTTGCGCAGGATCGTCTCCGCGGCCTTGAGCGGCGGGCCGTCGCCACCGCCGGAGACCGTCTGCGTCAGCATCAGGTCGATGCGATCGCCCGGGAAGACGAAGCCCGCGACGGCGCTCTGCGCCGAAACCGGAACCGTGATCGCGCGCATGCCCGGACCCAGCGCGGCGGCGAGGAAGCCGCGATCGCCGGGCTTGACCAGCGCGCCCTGGGTGATCGGCTGGCCCGCGGGGATCGCGAAGCGCACCACGGTGCCCTGCAGCTTGGTGGGATCGGCCTCGCCCTTGACATAATAGGCGCCCTCGATGAGCTCCTTCGGCCAGGCGACGAACTTGACCGCCTGCGCGTCGAGGATCGTGCCGACCGGCAGCGCGCGCGTGGCGACCATGACCTCGGTGCTGTTCTCCGGCGTCGCCGCCGGCGCGGCACCCGCGGTCGGCGCGGCCGAGCCCGTCATCAGGCTGCGCGCCATGAATGCCGTCACCGCTGCGACCAGCAGCGCGCCGACGAGCAGAATGAGCTTGCGTGCATCCATTTCGCTTCAGGCCTTCCACATATCGTGCCCGCCCCGGGCCGAGCTGGGGCTAAGCATCACGAAAACTGGTTAAAAATCGGTTCGCGAAGAATCAGGAGCGCGGCCAAGGCGATAGCCACGCCATAAGGCACCTCGATCGGCCCGGTTTCGCGCCGCCGAATCCGGCGCTCGGCGAGCATCAGCAGCGTCAGCGCGCCGCCGAGAAGCGACATCCAGATCAGCATCCAGACGAGCGGCTGCATCGGCAGCCACAGCGCCAGCGCCCCGATCATCTTGACGTCGCCGCCGCCCATCTGGCCGAGCGCATAGGCGCCGACGAACAATGCGAAGACGACCGCCGCCACCCCGATCTGCACGCCCACGTCCGGCCAGAGCGCGAGCCCGTTCGCCCACCACCAGGCCGGCGCCAGCAGCGCGATCGCGCCGTTCTTCCAATTGGCGATCTCACGCGTGCGCGCGTCCTGGATCCCGGCCGAGACCAGCAGCAGCGCCAGCGCGCCGAGCAGAAAGATTGGAATCGCCGCCCCCATGACGGCAAATGCCTAGACGCGACGGCTTATCAAAACGTAACCACGACCCATGGCAACTTCCCCTATCGACCGCCGCGCGCTCCCGGCGGGCTCCAAGGTACAGCGCTGGAAGGCCCGCGACGGCTGGGACCTGCGCGTCTTCGACTGGCCCGCCGAAGGCCCCGCTCGGCGCGGCTCGATCCTGTTCCAGGGCGGCCGCGGCGACATCTTCGAGAAATATCTGGAGTCCTTCGCGCACTGGCACGCCCAGGGCTGGTCGATCCGGTCGTTCGACTGGCGCGGGCAGGGCGGCTCGGGCCGGCTCACCCCCGCCGCCAATTGCGGCCATATCGAGGACTATGGCGATTACGTCGCCGACCTCGGCGACTTCTACGCCGAATGGAGCGCGTCGACGCCCGGGCCCCATGTCGCGATGGGCCATTCGATGGGCGGGCACCTGCTGCTGCGCGCGCTGGTCGAGGGCGTGATCCGGCCCGATGCGGCGGTGCTCGTCGCCCCCATGCTGCGCTTCAAGAGCCCCTTCGGCCCGTTCGGCGAGCGCGCCGCGCGGCTGCTGGGCGGTCTGGGCAATCCGTCGCGCCCGGCATGGAAGGGCAACGAGAAGCCCTATACCACCGAGACGCGCGCATCGCTGCTCACGCATGATCCGGACCGCTATTCGGACGAGATCTGGTGGCAGACGCAGCAGCCCGAGCTGCTCACCGGACCGCCGAGCTGGCGCTGGGTGATCGAGGGCTTCCGCTCGAACCGCGAGCTCGCCGCCGATCCGCGGCTCGAGACGATGGACGTGCCGGTGCTGATGCTGGTCGCCCGGCACGACGGACTGGTCGACGCGCGCGGGGCGCTCGCGATCGGCCCCCGGCTGCGCGACGCACGCATGGTCGTGTTCGAAAAGGAGAGCGCGCACGAGATCCTGCGCGAGGCCGATCCGGTGCGCGACCGGGCGCTGGGCGAGATCGACCAGTTCCTGGCGGCGCGGGCGCCCCAACCTTGATCCGCTGGGATGTCGCGATCGTCGGCGCGGGGATCGCGGGCGCGAGCCTCGCGGCCGAGCTCGCGCCGCACGCGCGTGTGCTGTTGCTCGAAGGCGAGGACCGGCCGGGCTATCACGCCACCGGCCGCTCGGCCGCCTTCTGGTCCGAGACCTATGGCGGCCCCTTCGTCCAGCCGCTGACGACCGCCTCGGGGCCCGCGCTGGAGGCCGGCGGCTTCCTTGCGCCGCTTGGCTCGCTCCATATCGCGCGCGCCGGGGAAAAGCCTGCGGTCGACGCTTTCCTTGCCGAATTCGAGGGGAGCGGCGTCGAGCTCCGCGCGGTCGATCCGCGCGAGGCGCTTCCCGGGCTGCGCGACGAATGGCGCTACGGCGTGCTGGAGCCGAGCTGCGCCTATATCGACGTGGGCGGACTTCATGCCGCAGGTCTCGCGGCCGCGCGGCGTGCGGGAGCCGAGCTGGTGGTTTCCGCCGAGCTCCAGGCTGCGCAGCGCGCGCCCGGCGGCTGGCACCTCGAGACCCGCGCCGGGCGTTTCGAGGCGTCGGTGCTGGTCAATGCCGCGGGGGCCTGGGCCGATTCGGTGGCGCGGCTGGCGGGCGTGGCGCCCATCGGCATCCAGCCCTATCGCCGCACCATGGTGCAGATCCGCACCGACCCTGCGCCCCCCTCCGCGCTGCCGCTCGTCGCGCATCTGGCGGGAAGCTTCTATTTCAAGCCCGAGGCCGGCGGTCGGCTTTGGCTGAGCCCGCACGACGAGATCCCCACCGACGCGTGCGACGCCGCGCCCGAGGCGATCGACGTGGCGACCGCGATCGACCGCTTCGAACATGTCGTCGACTGGCGCGTCACTGCGCTCGAGCACAAATGGGCGGGCCTCAGGAGCTTCGCGCCCGACCGGCTGCCCGTCTATGGCTTCGATGCGGAAGGGGAGGGCTTCTTCTGGTGCGCGGGGCAGGGCGGCTTCGGCATCCAGACCGCGCCCGCGGCGGCGCGCATGGCGGCGGCGCTGCTCCTGGGGAGAACGCCCGATCCCTCGCTCGCAGGGGTCGACCCGCAGCGCTATCTGCCTGGCCGCTTCGCGCGATAGGAAGGCCGGACGGCGGAAGAGGGGGATACGCCGCCCGGCCAAAGTCCCGCAAAGTTGCGACCCTCGGGGCTTCGCGGCGTCTCTCGCATCAGTATCCCTGACGTAATAGTAAGGGAGCCACCCTAAGGGATTGTCCGGTTGCGTGCGCGTGGCGGTGCGGCCTGCCGCTACGGCAAGCTGGAGTCGCGCCCGAAACCGCGGATTTCCGCGAGTCCGCTGGGAAAACGAGTCGCGCGAAGGGCCGCGTTGCGATAGGATATGCAGCCATGCTTCCTGCCGCCACGCCCTATGAGTTCCGCATCGAAGTCGCCAGCGACGACATCGACTTCATGGGCCATGTCAACAATGCCAGCTACCTCAAATGGGTGCAGGAAGCGGTGATCAGCCACTGGCGCAAGCTCGCGCCGCCCGACGCGGTGTCGAGCCACCTCTGGGTCGCGCTGAAGCATGAGATCACCTATCGCCGCCCGGCCTTCCTCGAGGACGACGTGGTCGCCACGCTGCTTCTCGAAAAGGTCCACGGCGCGCGCGCCTTTTACGAGACGGTGATTCGCCGGGGCTCGGAAGTGCTCGCGGAAGTGAAGTCGAGCTGGTGCTGCCTCGACGCCGAGACGCTGCGCCCTGCGCGGCTCGCGCAGAACGTCGTCGATCGCTTCTTCGTGAAGGACGCGCGCTAGCCGCGCCTCCGAGTCGGTCCCGCAAAGTTGCGGGCCGGAACGGTACCGAAACCTTTTTGGCTTCGCAATCGTGAAGGCGAGGGGCGCGAGCTTGCGTTCCTATACCGCTTGAGTCGCCGATTCAAAGGAGCGCAACCATTGCGCTTAACGGCCTTTTCCCTTTGGTTTCCAGTAATTACAGCGGATCGTCTTCCAAGATCCGTGTGTAAACATACGTAAATTAACCTAATTTGATATTGAAACGTGTCCCATAAAGGTTCTCTCTCGCATTCCTAAGTTGCGGTCGCACAAAAATAAAATGCTGCGTGGAAGCCTTGGGAGATGGGCGTATGCAACTCGTTGCAAAGATCGTTTCGGATGCAAAAGAACTCCGGACTGCCAAGGCGCAGAAAGTATCCGGAAAGATCGGCATCAAGCCGGGCGACTATGTCGCCCTTTCGCTTACTCCATCGGAGGTATCGGGTTATACGCGCGAAGGCGCGGACCTGATCGTTCATCTGAAGAACGGCGAAACGCTTCGTATTGCTGATTTTTACGGCTCCGACGACCACAAGTCGCACCTGTACCTGGTGGACGACAACGATCAGCTGCTCGCCGCGGACTTCGTCACGAGCCCCGATGGTGTGCTCACCGCAGCCTATACCGCCGAGGGAACTTCTGCCGAATTCGCTTCGATCGGCCCGCTCGTCGCGGCGGCGGCCGGCGGCGGTGGCCTGGGTGCCGGCGCGATCGCGGGCGGCGGCCTGCTCGCTGCCGGCGCTGCGGCGGCCGCGGCGGGTGGCGGCGGCGGCGACAGTGGCGGAACACCCGCGCCTACCCCGACTCCGACGCCCACGCCGACCGCCGACACCACGCCTCCCGGAGCTGCAACCGGGCTCGCCTTCAACGCGAACGGCACGCAGCTCAGCGGCAATGGCGAGCCTGGTGCCACTGCGCGCATCGACGTGAACGGCGACGGCGTCGCCGACTATACCGCGGCGATCGGGGCCGACGGCCACTTCACGGTCGCGCTCAATCCCCCGCTCGCGAATGCGCAGCACGTCTCGGTGACGGTCAGCGACGCGGCGGGCAATGTGAGCCCCGCGGCCACCGCGACTGCCCCCGACCTCACTCCGCCCCAGCCGGCAACCGACGTTCAGGTGTCGGGCGACGGCGCTACGGTCACTGGCCATGGCGAGCCCGGCGCAACGGTCCAGGTGGACACCAATGGCGACGGCACGCCCGACGCGACGAGCACCGTCGGCACCGACGGAAGCTTCACGGTCCCGATCAACCCGCCGCTGACCAACGGTCAGACGGTCGAAGTCACCGTCACCGACGGCGCCGGCAACGAGAGCACGCCGGTCACCGCGACGGCGCCCGATACCACGCCGCCTGCGCCGGCGACCGGCGTGACGGTCACGCCCGACGGCACCGCCGTCACCGGCAGCGCCGAGCCTGGCGCGAGCGTCGGCGTCGACACCAACGGCGACGGCACCCCCGACACCAGCGTCACCGCAGGCCCCGATGGCAGCTTCACGGCGCCGCTCGATCCGCCGCTGACTAATGGCGAGACGGTCAGAGTCACCGTCACCGACGGTGCTGGCAATGAGAGCACGCCGGTCACCGCGACGGCGCCCGATCTGCTGCCTCCCCCGCCGGCGCCCGTGCTCGATCCGAGCAACGGCACCGAAATCTCGGGCACGGCCCTGCCTGGATCGACGGTCAGCGTCACCGATGCTTCGGGCAATGTGATCGGGACCGACGTCGCCGACGGCTCGGGCAACTGGAGCGTTACCCCCGCGTCGCCGCTCGCCGATGGCACGGTCGTGACTGCCACGGCCAGCAACAGCGAAGGCGAGGCCGGTCCGGCGGCCAGCGTGACGGTCGACGCCGTGGCGCCGGCAGCGCCGACGATCATGCCGACGGACGGCAACCCCATCGCGGGGACCGCCGAGCCCGGCAGCGTCGTTACGCTCACCGACGGCTCGGGCAACCCGATCGGCACGGCGACCGCCGATGTCGCAGGCAACTGGTCCGTCACGCCTGCCGCGCCGCTTGCCGACGGCACCGTGGTCAACGCCACCGCTACCGACGCCGCGGGCAACACCAGCCCGCCTGCCAGCACGGTCGTGGACGGCGCCGCCCCGGCTGCCCCCGCCATCGATCCCACCAACGGCACCGAGGTCAGCGGGACCGCCGAGCCTGGCGCAACCGTCACGCTCACCGACGGCGCAGGCAATGTGATCGGAACCGACGTCGCCGACGGCTCGGGCAATTGGAGCGTCACGCCTGCCGCGCCGCTGGCGAATGGCACGACGGTCAGCGCGACGGCCACCGACGCCGCGGGCAACACCAGTGCGCCGGATACCGAGACGGTCGACGCCGTCGCGCCCGGAACGCCGATGATCGCGCCGACCGACGGCAGTCCCGTCACGGGCACTGCCGAGCCGAACACCAGCGTCACGCTGACCGACGGCGCGGGCAATGTGATCGCGACCGGCATCGCGGTCGATGGCGCGGGCAACTGGAGCTACACGCCGGCGACGCCGATTGCCGACGGCACGACGGTCAATGCGACCGCTGCCGATGCCGCCGGCAACGTCAGCGCACCGGCCACCACCGTGGTCGATGCGGCGGCTCCCGCTGCGCCGGTGATCGCCCCGACCGACGGCACCGAGGTCAGCGGCACTGCCGAACCTGGCGCGACGGTGACGCTCACCGATGCTTCGGGCAATGTGATCGGCGCCGACGTGGCCGACGGCTCGGGCAACTGGAGCGTCACCCCGGCTGCGCCGCTCGCCGACGGCACGACCGTCAGCGCGACCGCGACCGACGCTGCGGGCAACACCAGCGCGCCGGATAGCGAGACGGTCGACGCAGTGGCTCCGGCGGCACCCGTCCTCGATCCCACCAATGGCACGCAGATTTCGGGCACGGCCGAACCCGGCGCGACGGTCACGGTCACCGATGGCTCGGGCAATGTGATCGGAACCGACGTCGCCGATGGCTCGGGCAACTGGAGCGTCACGCCGGCGGCGCCCCTTGCGGACGGGACCGTCGTGAATGCGACGGCAACCGATCCGGCGGGCAACACCAGCGCGCCTGACTCGGAGACCGTCGACGCAGTGGCACCCGCCGCTCCGGTGATCGCGCCGACCGACGGCAGTCCCGTCACGGGCACTGCCGAGCCGAACACCAGCGTGACGCTCACCGATGGCGCCGGCAATGTGATCGCCAGCGGCATTCCGGTCGATGGCTCGGGCAACTGGAGCTACACGCCTGTCAGCCCGCTGGCGAATGGCACGATCGTGAATGCGACGGCGACCGACGCCGCAGGCAACACCAGCGCGCCCGACACCGAGACGGTCGACGCCGCCGCGCCGCCGGCCCCGACGATCGCGCCGACCGACGGCAGCCCGGTCACGGGCACCGCCGAACCCAATACCAGCATCACGCTGACCGACGGCGCGGGCGCGGTGATCGCCAGCGGCATCCCGGTCGATGGCGCGGGCAACTGGACCTACACGCCTGCCAGCCCGCTGGCGGATGGCGTGACCGTCCATGCGACCGCGACCGATGCCGCGGGCAACGTCAGCGCGCCGGCCACCGCCGTGGTCGATGCCGTGGCCCCCGCTGCTCCCGTGATCGCCCCGACCGACGGCACCGAGGTCAGCGGCACCGCCGAACCCGGCGCGACGGTCACGGTCACCGATGCTTCGGGCAATGTGATCGGCACCGACGTCGCCGATGGCTCGGGCAATTGGAGCGTCACTCCCGCTGCACCGCTCGCCGACGGGACGACCGTCAGCGCTACGGCCACCGATCCCGCGGGCAACACCAGCGGCCCGGACACGGAGACCGTCGACGCAGTGGCGCCGGCAGCTCCGGTGATCGCCCCGACCGACGGCGCCGCGGTGAGCGGCACCGCCGAACCCGGCGCGACCGTCACCGTCACCGACGCCTCGGGCAATGTGATCGGCGCCGACGTCGCCGACGGCGCGGGCAATTGGGCCGTCACACCGGCCTCGCCCCTGGCCGACGGAACCGTGGTCAGCGCCACCGCAACCGACGCCGCAGGCAACACCAGCGGTCCCGATACCGAGACCGTGGACGCAAGCGCACCGGCGGCACCCGTGATCGCTCCGACCAACGGTACCGAAGTCAGCGGCACCGCCGAAGCGGGCGCAACCGTGACCGTCACCGATGGTTCGGGCAACCTGATCGGCACCGACGTCGCCGACGGATCGGGCAATTGGAGCGTCACGCCTGCTTCGCCGCTTGCCGATGGCACGGTCGTCAGCGCCACGCAGACCGACGCCGCGGGCAATGTCAGCGGTCCCGATACCGAGACCGTCGACGCAGTCGCCCCGGGCGCACCGGTGATCGCGCCGACCAACGGCACCGAAGTCAGCGGCACTGCCGAGCCTGGCGCGACGGTCACCGTCACCGACGGCTCGGGCACTGTGATCGGCACCGATGTCGCCGATGGCTCGGGCAACTGGAGCGTCACACCAGGCACGCCGCTTGCCGACGGCACGACCGTCAGCGCCACTGCAACCGACGCCGCAGGCAACATCAGCGGTCCCGACACGGAGACCGTCGACGCGCTGGCGCCGACCGCTCCGGTGCTCGATCCCAGCAACGGAACGGTGCTCGAGGGCACCGCCGAACCGGGCGCCACGGTCACGCTGACTCAGGCGGACGGCACCCCGATCGGCACTGCGACGGCGGACGGATCGGGCAATTGGGCATTCACGCCCGTCACGCCCTTGCCGGACGGCACGCAGGTGAACGCCACGGCCACCGACGCCGCCGGCAATACCAGCGGCCCTGCCAGCACCACCGTCGACTCGGCGCCACCGGCTGCTCCGACGATCGATCCAAGCAATGGTTCGGTGATCACCGGCGGCTCCGAGCCCGGCGCCGACATCCTCATCGTCTATGCCAATGGCACGCCCATCGGCCAGGCGACGGCGGATGGAGCGGGGGATTGGACCTTTACGCCGGCCACGCCGCTCCCGGACGGCACCGTGCTCGAGGTGCGCGCAGTCGACCCGGCGGGCAATGTCAGCGCGCCGGCGGCGACCACCGTCGATGCGGTCGCGCCGCCAGCGCCGGTGATCGCGCCGACCAACGGCACCGAAGTCAGCGGCACCGCCGAGCCCGGCGCGACGGTCACGGTGACCGACGGCCTGGGCAATCCGGTCGGCACCGACGTCGCCGACGGCTCGGGCAACTGGAGCGTCACGCCGGGGTCGCCGCTGGCGGACGGCACCGTCGTCAGCGCCACTGCGAGCGACGCGGCAGGCAATGTCAGCCCGCCCGACACCGAGACGGTCGATGCGATCGCACCTGCTGCCCCCGTCATCGCGCCCACCAACGGCGCCGAGCTGGTCGGCACGGCCGAACCCGGTTCGACGGTCACCGTGACCGACAGCCTGGGCAATGTGATCGGAACCGACGTCGCCGATGCCGGCGGCAACTGGAGTGTCACGCCGGCCTCGCCGCTCACGGACGGTACCGTGGTCAGCGCCACCGCAACCGACGCCGCGGGCAACACCAGCGGCCCGGGCACCGAGACCGTCGACGCATCGCTGCCCTCGATCCCCGTGATCGATCCGACCAACGGCACCGAGATCGTCGGCACGGCGGACGCGGGCAATACCATCACGCTCACGGCGGACGGTACCCAGATCGCAACCGGCATCCTTGTCGATGGATCGGGCAACTGGAGCTACACGCCCGGCGCGCAGCTGCCGGACGGCACGGTGGTTACGGCCGTCGCCACCAACGGCCTGGGCACCGACAGTGCAGCCGCGACCGAGATCGTCGACGGCATCGCACCAGCGGCACCGGTGATCGATCCGACCAACGGCACCGAGATCGTCGGTACCGCCGAAGCCGGCGCCACCGTCACGGTGACCGACTCGCTAGGCAATGTGATCGGCACCGACGTCGCCGATGCGTCCGGAAACTGGAGCGTCACCCCGGCCTCGCCGCTCGCCGACGGGACGGTGGTCAGCGCCACCGCGACCGACCCGGCCGGCAACACCAGCGGCCCGGACACCGAGACGGTGGACGCAGTCGCGCCAGGCACGCCCACGATCGACCCGACCGACGGCGTGGCCCTGACCGGCACCGCGGAGCCCGGCGCCACGGTGACGCTCACCGACGGTTCGGGCAATCCGATCGGCACGACCACGGCGGCGCCCGACGGCAGCTGGGCCTTTGCGCCGGCGACGCCGCTTGCCGACGGCACCGTCGTCAACGCGACTGCGACCGATCCGGCGGGCAACAGCTCGGGACCCGCCAGCACCACCGTCGACGCAGTCGCGCCCGACGCGCCGGTGATCGGCATCGCCAATGCGAACAGCGTGATCGGCACTGCGGAGCCGGGCGCGACGGTCACGGTCACCGATACCGCGGGCAATGTGATCGGCACCGACGTCGCCGATGGCTCGGGCAATTGGAGCATCACGCCGGCGACGCCGCTTGCCGACGGCACCGTGCTCAGCGCCACTGCCTCCGATCCGGCCGGCAACATCAGCCCGCCCGACTCGGCGATCGTCGACGCGCTCCCACCGGCTGCGCCCGTGATCGCGCCGACCGACGGCAGCCCGGTCGCCGGCACGGCCGAGCCCAACAGCACCGTCACGCTCACCGACGGATCGGGCAATGTGATCGCAACCGGGGTTCCGGTCAATGGTACGGGCCACTGGAGCTACACGCCGGCGTCGCCGCTGGCTGACGGCACGGTGGTCAGTGCGACCGCGACCGATGCCAACGGCAATACCGGCCCTGCCGCCACTGCGACGGTGGACGGGGTGGCTCCGCTCGCCCCGACGATCGCGCCGACCGACGGCAGCCCCGTCACCGGCACCGCCGAGCCCAACAGCAGCGTCACCCTCACCGACGGCGCGGGCACCGTGATCGCGGCCGGCATCCCGGTCGATGGCACGGGCCATTGGAGCTACACACCGGGAACTCCGCTTGCGAACGGCACGGTGGTCAACGCCACCGCTACCGATGCGGCCGGCAATACCGGGCCTGCAGCCACCGCGACGGTGGACTCTTCGGCGCCCCCGGCTCCGGTGATCAGCCCCACCGCCGGCACCGAAGTCAGCGGCACGGCCGAAGCCGGCGCGACCGTCACTGTCAGGGACGGGGCCGGCAACGTGATCGGCACCGACGTCGCCGACGGATTGGGCAACTGGAGCGTCACGCCCGCCGCACCGCTTTCGAACGGCACGGTGGTGCGCGCCACCGCGACCGATGCGGCGGGTAACACCAGTCCGGCGGACGCCGAGACGGTCGACGCCGGCGCGCCG
Source organism: Sphingomonas sp. (assembly GCF_017744835.1). Classification (GTDB taxonomy): domain Bacteria; phylum Pseudomonadota; class Alphaproteobacteria; order Sphingomonadales; family Sphingomonadaceae; genus Sphingomonas. Next base: position 21,973 of record NZ_JAGIAM010000005.1, on the reverse strand, counting down.
GTCGCCACCGTGCCCGAAGCGGGCGACGGCTGGGTCAACGGCGCCGAGGCGGCCAACGGTGTCCAGGTGCAGGTCGCGCTCCAGCCCAACACCAATGCAGGCGACAGCGTGACCGTAACCTACAACGGCACCGCGCAGGCGCCGGTGGCTGTGACGGCGGCGGACTTGGCGAACGGCTTCGTCACCGTCACGGTGCCGGCGGCCTCGCTGGCGCAGGGCGCCGGCTCGGTGACCGCCGCGATCAACGGCGGCACCGTATCGGCGGCGACCGGCTTCACAGTCGACACGATCGCCCCGACGGTCGCGATCACCGCAGTCGACGACGGCGTGGCGGGGATCGTCGGCAATGTCGCGAACGGCGGGCTGACCAACGATGCCACGCCGACGCTGCATGGCACCAGCTCGACGCTCAACGGCCAGGTGGCCATCTACCAGGACGGTGTGCTCGTCGGCACCGTGCCGACCGACGCGAGCGGCAACTGGACCTACCAGGCGCCGACGCTGGCGGACGGCACGCATAGCTTCGAGGTGCGCTCGACCGACGCGGCGGGCAACACCGGCTCGTCGGGCACCTATTCGGTGCAAGTCGACGCCACCGCGCCCGGGGCTCCGATCGCGGACGTTACCGACGCCACCGGGGCGACGGTCACCGGCACCGGTGAGGCGGGCGCGCATGTCATCGTCTATGCCGCGGACGGCACCACGGTGCTGGGCCAGGGCAATGTCGCCGGCGACGGCACCTATACGGTGACGCTCGCCACGCCGCAGACCAACGGCGAGACGGTGGTCGTCACCCAGACCGACCTGGCGGGCAACACGTCGCTCCCGACGACCGTCGGAGCGCCCGACCTGGTCGCGCTGGTCAACGACATCGGCGACGCGTCGATCGACCTCAGCGTGCCCTCGAGCAACATGGCTGCCGTCAACGCCAGCTATCTCGTCGGCGTCGCGGCGCTGGGGGACCTGGTGGACCTGCAGCTCCTCGGCACGCCCACGGCCAATTTCAGCGTGGCCAACGGGCACCAGCTGGACGCGGTCTTCTCCTACAATGCGCTCATCAACCTTGGGGCGCTCAGCGGCTTCCACATCGTGGTGCAGGAGCTGATCGACGGCCAGTGGGTGGGTGTCGGCGGAGACTCGAACTACAGCCTGCTCACGGTGGGCCTGCTGAACGGCGACGTGGTCGCCAGCATGACCCTGGACGGCGGGACCTACCGCGCGTTCATGGCCAGCGACACCAGCGTGCTCGACGCCAACCTGCTCGGCAGCCTGACGGTCAACGGCGTCGATCACAACTACACCCTGCCGCCCACGTCCACGGCAATCGCGGTCAATGGTGACCTGCTTGCCAACGACACGGCACCCGTCGGCGCGGTGGTGCAGAGCGTCACCTTCAACGGCGTCACCACGCCGGTCGACGCCGATGGCGAGACGATCAACGGCCAATATGGCACGCTGACGGTCCACGCCGACGGCAGCTACACCTACACGCCGGCGAACAATCCCGCGAACATCGGCCAGGCAGAGACCTTCCAGTACACGGTCTCGTCCAGCGCGGGGACCGAGAGCGCCAACCTCTACATCCACGTCGGCAGCCCGGATGCGACGCTGATCTGGGATCCTGCCGCGCCGGGAAGCGACGCCGTCGCGCCTGCCGCAGCAGCGGACGACAGCGGTACCGCCGCCATCCTGGATCCGACGTATAATTCGACCGCCTCGCAGAACTATCCCAACCTCGTGGCCAACGGGAACATAGTGGGGGTCGGCACGGTGAGTGCCAGCACCAACGTCGGCTTCACGGTCGAGAGCAACGCGACCTCGTCGACCACGCTGCATCTTCAGGTCACCAATGCCACGGGCCTCGGCGCCGGCGTGCTTCCCACCTATACGGTGACGGTCACGAACTCCGGCGGCGTGGTGGTCTACACCACCAGCCAGACGGCGCTTCTGACCACCGGCATAACCGCCGCCGACATCACGATCCCCGGCCAATTGGCGTCGGGAGCGTACAATGTCGCAATCACGGCGAGCGAAGCGGTCGCGGGGGTCGGCGGCGTCAGCTTCACCACTGCGATTTCGTTGCAGCAGAACGTCACCCACCTCAACCAGTTCACGTCGCACAGCGTCGAAGGCAACCTGCTCGCCAACGACGCGCAGTCGGTGCCGTTTGCCGATCTGGCGGTGGGGCATGGAACGACGCTCACGCCGATGGACGCCGACGGCGTCCAGGTGGCCGGCACCTATGGCACGCTCACCGTCTATGCCGACGGCAGCTACCATTATCAGCCGAATGCCGTGCTGAGCTACGATCCGGCCGCGCCGGCGAACCTGCACGACGTGTTCGACTATAGCCTGGCCTATCCCGGCGGGACGGCGGGCGCGCAGCTCGACATCACGATCGAAGTGCCCGGCACCACGGTCAACGGCACGGCGGGCGCGGACGTGCTGAACGCCAGCTCGGCGAGCGGCAGCCAGCTCTATGGCTTCGGCGGCGCGGACACGCTCAACGGCGGCGCCGGCGGCGATCTGCTCGATGGCGGGGCAGGGGCCGATACGCTGCACGGCAACGGCGGCAACGACCGGCTGATCTACGACGCGCTCGACACGCTGGTGGATGGCGGCGCGGGCATCGACGTGCTCCAGATCAACACCGCCACGGCGCTGCTCGACGGGTCGACCAACGTCCACAACATCGAGCGGATCGACCTGGGCACCAACGACGGCGGGCACGCCCTGACGCTGACCACCGACGGCGTGCTGGCGGTGACCGGCACCGATCCGCTCGTGATCAGCGGCGATGCCGAGGATCGCGTGACGATGATGACGGCCAATCTTCAGGGGCAGACCGTCTCCGAAGGGCATGTCTATGACGTCTACAGCTTCGGAACGAGCACCATCTGGGTAGAGGACAGCGTCCAGGTGGTCACTCAGTAATCCGAATGTGCCCCGGTGCTTGCCGGGGAAAGGGAGGGAAGGCGCGTACTTCCGTAATACTACGGATGGCCGCGTCTTTCCTTCCGGATCGGCGGGAATAGTCTAGAATGCAGAAGAATAAACCTGGCGGCGTGACAGTGGATGTCCGATAAGTCATTGCGAAAGCTTCCGGTCATGCGGGAGCGGACGCGCGGGGGAGGGATGATTCGCTGGTGCCGGGGGGCGATGCTGCTCCTCGTCGCGATCCCTGCGGCGGCCCCCGCCACGTCGCTCCAGGATGCCGTCCGCAAGGGATTGGCGAACAACCCCGAGATCCGCGCGGGCCAGGCGCAGGAAGGCGCCGCGCAGACCGACGTCACCATCGCCAAGGGCGGCTATCTGCCGTCGCTCTCGGCGTCTGCCGGGCCGCAGTCGGTCAGCCTCGACGGCCTCTCCTACGACGTGACTGCCAGCCAGATGCTCCACGATTGGGGCCGCACGCGCAGCGCGGTGGAAAGCGCGCGCGCCGACCGGAGGCGCATTTCGGAGAAGCTGCGCCAGAAGCGCGAGGAAGTCGCGCTCTCGATCGTCGAGGTGTACCTCGACATCCTCGTCACGCAGCGCCAGGTCGACGCCCTCCAGGCGCACATCGCGGACCTGGACGGCATTCGGCAAATGACCGTCGCGCGCGCGGAGGGCCATTATGCCGATCGCAGCGAGCCCGAGCGTTCGACGCTCGAGCTGGCGCGCGCGCGCGAGCAGCTTGCGATCGAGCAGGGCGCACTCGAAAATGCCCGCAACGAATATCTGCTGCTGGTGGGCGAGGAGCCCGAGGATCTCTCCGATCCGGTCCCCGCCTCGGTGGCGGCCTATGCCGAGCGCAACGATCTCGCCAAGCTGATCCAGGCCTCGCCCGGCTACAAGGTGGCCGGCGAGGACGTGCACACCGCCCAGGCGCAGCTTCGCGAGGCGCGCGCGTCGATGCTCCCGCAGCTCAACCTCGAAGGCTCGCTGATGCGCCGCGAGGTCGGCGGCATCCCGCGCGAGGACTCGATGATCGCGCTGCGCTTCCGCTCCAACCTGCAGGGCGGGCTGACCAGCTTCCTCAAGCCCAAGGGCGCCGAGCAGCGCGTCCAGGCCGCGGTGTGGAGCGAGCAGACCGTCGCGCGCGACCTGCGCCGCGAAGTGCAGACCCTGTTCGAGCAGGCGGAGATGCTGCGCACGCGGGTCCAGGCGCTGGAGGCGCAGGTGGATGCCTCGACTGCGCTCGGCGACACCTATCTCGAGCAGTTCCGCGTCGGCCGGCGCGACCTGATCGAAGTGCTCAACAATCGCCGCGAGCGGTTCGAGGCCAGGCGCCAGCTCACCGGCGCGCGCATCGACTTGCTCCGCGTCCAATATCGCGCGGCCGCGAAGCTGGGCCTGATCGGCCAGTTGCTCGAACAGGGGCTCTATTGATGGCGACGATCCTGCCCGGCCCGGGTCCCCGGCCCGATCCGCTGCGCGAAGGCCTGGCGCTGCTGTGCAATACGCTCGGCCGAACGACCAACGCTGCCGAGCTTGGCGACGGCATGCCGCTCCAGCAGGGCCGACTGCCCGCCGCGATGGTGCCGCGGGCGCTCCGTCGCATCGACATGGCGGCGCGCGTCGTCCCCTATGCGCTCGACGATATCGAGCCCTATCTGCTGCCCGCGCTGCTCGAGCTCGCCAACGGCGAGTGGGTGGTGCTGGCGACGCTCGACGAAGACGGCGCCGAGCTGCTGCTTCCCGGCAGCGGCGGCGGGCGGCAGCACATGGATCGCGTCGAGCTGGCCGCGCTCTATGCCGGCACTGCGGTCTTCGCCAAGCCGCGCTACCGGTCCGACGGCCGCGCCGGCGATTTCGCTCGGACCACGGGCGAGCACTGGTTCTTCGCGACGCTCAAGCGCCATCGCCGCGACTATCTCGAAGTCGCACTCGCCGCCCTGATGGCGAACCTGCTCGCGATCGGCTCGGCGCTGTTCTCGATGCAGGTCTATGACCGCGTGGTGCCGAACGCGGCGTTCGACACGCTCTGGATTCTCGCCAGCGGCGTGGGTCTTGCGCTGCTGCTCGAAGCGGCGCTGCGCATCATGCGCGCGCACCTCCTCGACACGATGGGCAAAAGGCTGGATCTCAAGCTCTCGTCGCAGCTCTTCGAGCGCGTGCTCAGCACCCGGCTCGCCGCCAAGCCGCCGTCGCTCGGCGCGTTCAGCACCCAGGTGCGCGAATTCGAATCGGTGCGCGAGTTCTTCACGTCCTCGAGCGCGGCGATGATCAGCGACCTGCCGTTCGTGCTGATCTTCCTCGCGCTGATCGCGCTGCTCGGCGGGCCGATCGTCTGGGTGCCGATCGGGGCGATCCTGCTGATCGTGCTGCCGGGCATCCTCAGCCAGCGCAAGCTCGGCGCGCTCTCGCGGAGCAACCTGCGCGAAGGCGCGGTCAAGAACGCGATCCTGCTCGAATCGATCGAGAATCTGGAGACGCTCAAGGCCGCGCATGGCGAGGGCCGCGCGCTGCACCTGTGGGAGAATCTCACCGCCGAGCTCGCCGCGACCTCCAGCCGCACCTCCAAACTCGCGTCGATGCTCGCCTATAGCGCGTCGATGGTCCAGCAGCTCGGCTATGTCGGGGTGATCGTCTTCGGTGTCTATCGCATCAGCACCGGGGAAATGACGGTGGGTGCGCTCGTCGCCTGCTCGATCCTGACGTCGCGCGGGATCGCGCCCATGTCGCAGGCCGCGTCGATCCTCGCGCGCTGGCAGCATACGCGCGTCGCGCTGGAGGGGCTCGACCAGCTCATGTCGTCCCCCACCGAGCGGCCCGCGGGTCGGAGCTTCGTGCGCAAGGAGCGGATCGGCGGCGGCTATCGGCTGGAGGAAGTGAAGATCCAGTACGGCGAGAGCCCGCCGGTGGTGAACGTCGCGTCGCTGTCGGTCGGCCCCGGCGAACGCGTCGCGCTGCTTGGCGGCAACGGCGCGGGCAAATCGACGCTGCTGCGCCTGCTCTCGGGCTTCGGCGACGAGAGCGGCGGGCGCATCCTGCTCGACGACGTCAGCATCCACACGATCGATCCCGCCGACCGCAGGCGCGCGATCGGCTTCCTGCCGCAGGACGTGGCGCTGCTCCACGGCACGCTGCGCGAGAATTTGAACCTCGGCGGCGCGGCGCTGGCGGACGAGGAGGTGTTCGAGGCGCTCGACGCAGTCGGCCTCGGCGCCTTCGTCCGCGCGCATCCGCTGGGGCTCGACATGCCGATCCAGAGCAGCGCCAGCTTCTCCGGCGGCCAGCGCCAGGCGGTCGGGCTCGCCCGAGTGATCCTCCAGGATCCCCAGATCGTGCTGCTCGACGAGCCCACTGCCTTCTTCGATCAGGCCAGCGAGAAGCAGGTGATCGACTATCTCAAGAACTGGCTGGGCGGCCGCACGCTGATCGCCACCACCCACAAGCGCAGCCTGCTCGCGCTGGTCGACCGCGCCGTGGTGCTGCGCCAGGGGCGAGTGATCATGGACGGGCCGCTCGAAGGCCTGGTGTCGGGCGATCAGGTCCGCGTGCCGCCCAAGGAAGGGACCGCCGATGCGTCTTAGCCTCACGCCCGCCGAGCGGCTGCGGCGCGAACTCGCCGATCCCTTCAGCGCGGAAGTGCATCCGCACTCGCGGCTGATGCTGTGGACGGTACTCGGCGTCGTCGCGCTGTTCATCGCCTGGGCATCCTGGGCGCAGCTCGATCAGGTGACGCGCGGCGAGGGGCGAGTGGTGCCCTTCAGCCGCGAGCAGAAGATCCAGAGCCTCGAAGGCGGCATCCTGGGCGCGCTGCTCGTCAAGGAAGGCGACCTGGTCAACGTCGGCCAGCCGCTCGTCCAGCTCGATCCCACGCGCTTCGCGACTTCGCTCGACGAATCCTCCAATCAGGCCGCGGGCCTCAAGGCTGCGATCGCCCGGCTCGAGGCCGAGGTGCTCGGCAAGAGCACGATCAGCTTCCCCGCCGGGGTCGATCCCGCGAGCCCGGTCGCGCGTACCGAGGCCGAGCTGTTCCGCTCCCGCCGCGAGAAGCTGGCCGAGACCACCGGCTCGATCGCGCAGCAGATCCGCATCGCCGACGACCAGCTCGCCATCCTGCGCCCGCTCGTCGCGAAGAATGTCGTGAGCGACATGGAGGCGCTCAAGCTCAGCCAGGAGATCGCCAATCTCAAGGGCAAGCTCGCCGAGATCCGCAGCAGCTATTCGCAGGACGCCTATACCGAGCTGTCGAAGAAGAAGGCCGATCTGAGCGCGCTCGAGCCGATCGTGCGCCAGCGCGGCGACCAGCTGCGCCGCACCCAGATCGTCTCGCCGGTGCGCGGGCGAGTGAACAAGATCATCATCAACACGCGCGGCGGCGTGATCCAGCCGGGCGAGCCGATCATGGAAGTGATCCCGGTGGAGGAGCAGCTGCTGGTCGAGGCGCGGATCAAGCCGCGCGACGTCGCCTTCCTCGTCCCGGGCATGCCCGCCAAGGTCAAGATCACTGCCTATGACTATACGATCTACGGCGACCTCAATGGCACGCTCGAGCAGATCAGCGCCGACACGATCGAGGAGCAGACCCCGCACGGCAAGGAATCCTATTACCAGGTCCTGATCCGCACCGACGGCAAGCAATTGAAGCGCGGCAACGAGGTCCTGCCGATCATCCCCGGCATGGTCGCCGAGGTCGACATCCTCAGCGGCAAGCGCAGCGTGCTCAACTATCTGCTCCGCCCGCTGATCAAGGCGCGGCTGAACTAGAGCGGCTCCGCCTCATTTGCCGACCTTAATCCCTCTCCCCTTGTGGGAGAGGGAGGGAGCCGACGTTAGTCGGCGGAAGGGTGAGGGGGAGTGAGACTCAGCCCCCTCATCCTTCCCACTCGCTGCGCGAGCGGGCCCCTTCCTTCTCCCACAAGGGGAGAAGGAGGTAAGGCTGCTTCCCCCGATCCCGGACATCCAGCCCGCGCGACGATAGCGGCCGTCTGTGAGTGCACCCAGGCTCTTCGCAGCTGGGCGAAGCGGAAGTTTCATCAACGCTCCGTCGCTTTTCATTGCGTTGCAACAACAACGCAGCCGAGCCGTCATCTTGCGGTCTTAGGCGCGCCCTCGATCCGCAGTCCTGCGGATGGGGTTAGGGGACATCAGAATGATCGCCGCAAAAACGGCTCGGGCCGCTCTCGTCGCATTGCTTCTTACTGCCAGCACCCAGGCGCTCGCGCAGGCTCAGACCGGCGAGAGCGAGGCTCCGGGCGACGATATCGTCGTCACCGGCCGCGCCGGCACCGGCGATCGCACCCGCGCCGAGATGAGCTTCTCGGTCACGCGCATCGAAGAGGAGAAGCTGCGGCTGCAGGCGCCGACAAGCGTCACCGAGGCGCTCAAGTCGGTACCCGGATTCTGGGTCGAATCCTCGGGCGGCGAGGCGAGCGGCAACGTGCGTGCGCGCGGCGTGCCGGTCGACGGCTTCGGCTCGATCCAGCTACTCGAAGACGGCATCCCGATCCAGCACGATCCGGCGCTGGGCTATCTGAACGGCGACCAGGTGTTCCGCCTCGACGAGACGATCGAGCGCATCGAAGTCGTCCGCGGCGGCCCGGCCTCGCTCTTCTATTCGAACGCGCCGGCGGGCGCGGTCAACTTCATCCCGCGCCAGGTGGGCGACAAGGCCGAGGGGCTGGTCAAGGCGACGCTCGGCGCCGACAGCCTCTATCGCATGGACTTCTGGGCCGGCGCGCCGATCGGCGACGACTGGAAGCTCGCGATCGGCGGCTTCTACCGCTCCGAGGGCGGCGTGCGCGACCCCGGCTTCACCGGCAACCGCGGCGGCCAGCTGCGCGCCACCATCTCGAAGCAGTGGGAGCGCGCCAGCTTCAGCTTCGACGCCAAGCGCGTCGACGACACCGTCGTCTTCTACACCGGCATCCCGATGCGCACCTATCCGGACGGCAAGATCCGCGCGGTGCCCGGCTTCGACGGCCATTACGGCACGGTCGCGGGGCCCGAGACCGAGCGCGTCAAGATGATCATGGGCGATGGCAGCACCTATGATTTCGACAACAGCGTCGGCACCCAGGTCAAGCGCACCCAGCTGACCGCCAAGTTCGAGTTCGAGCCCTGGGACGACTGGAAGATCAGCAACACCAGCCGCTACAACGACACCGCGACCCAGCGGAACGGCGTGTTCCCCAACACGCTGCAGAGCGCGACCAGCCTGCTCACCCAGGCCGCGCCGATGCTCGCCACCGTGCCGGGCGCGACGGCGCTGCAGCTGCGCTACGTGACCACGCCGACCCAGGTCTATGACAATGCCGCCCAGAACGGGAACGGGCTGGTCATCGTCGGCGGCCTGCGCGGCCTCACCCTGCCGGTGAAGGAGTTCATGAGCGACACGCGCATCTCGCATCGCTTCGACATGGGCTCGATGACCCACGACATCACCTTCGGCTATTATTTCGCCCATATCGACGAGGATTTCAGCCGCTATTCCTCGACCGCGCTGCTCGACGTGCAGGACAATGCGCGGCTGCTGAACCTCGTCGCGGTCGACGCCGCCGGCACGGTGCTCAAGACCTTCACCGACAACGGCATCTACAAATATGGCTATGAGTGGGAGGACGCGCACGGCGAGCAGACCACGCATGCGCTCTACCTCGCCGACGAATGGCAGGTGACCCCCGAGCTGCGCATCGACGGCGGCGTGCGCTGGGAGACGATGAACGCGCGCGGCACGGTGGCGCTGAAGAAGACGGTCAACCTCAACCCGGCCAACCCGGCGACGTCGTCGATCTCGACCGGCAGCGGCGTCTACGCCAATTACGACAACAACTTCAGCCGCGCGACCTGGACGGTCGGCGCCAACTACCAGTTCAGCCGGCGCGCCGGCCTGTTCGCGCGCTACACCTCGGCCAACCGCCTGCCGAGCCTGGGCAACTACGTCACCAGTCCGACTGCCAAGCCCGTCGTCCAGACGATGGACCTTGGCGAAGTCGGTCTCAAATATGCCGACCGGCTGATCGAGCTCTACGCCACCGGCTTCTGGACCAAGTACCACAATGTCTCGTTCACGAACTACCGCTTCGACCTGAACGGTCCGGCGGTAAGCGAGGCGCGCTTCGCCGACACCCAGACCTTCGGCGTCGAGCTCGAGGGCACGGTGCGCCCCGCGCGCTGGTTCGACGTGTCCACGACCGCGACGCTCCAGGACCCGCGCTACAAGGGGCTCACTTATGTCGACGCCGCGGGCAAGACCTTCGACTTCGACGGCAATCGCCTGATCCGCGTGCCCACCACCAGCGTGCGCGTGGTGCCCGGCTTCAACCTGCTCGGCGACAAGCTGCGCCTGCAGGCGTCGTACGAATATGAAGGCCCGCGCTACGTCGACACGGCCAACTCGGTGCGCCTGCCGGGCTATGCCACGATCAATCTCAGCGCCCGCGCCGAGATCGGCGGGGGCCTGACGCTCTACGGCTATGTCGACAATCTCAACAACTCGCTGGGGCTGACCGAAGGCAATCCGCGCGCGGGCGAGCTGCAGAACGCCGATGCGGGTGCCAATACCTTCATCGCCCGCCCGCTGCTCGGCCGGAACTTCCGCGCCGCGCTCATGTACCGATTCTGATCGTGCGGGGAGCCGTGCTCGCCGCGCTGGCGCTGGCGCTCGCCGTGCTGGCGCCCGGCCGCCTGCTCGCGCAGGAGGCGGGCCCGGCTCCCTGGCGCACGCTCAGCGGCGCGATCACGCGTGCCGATTACGAGCATTATCACGAAGTCCCGTTCGATCTTCCCGAAGGCGTGACGCGGCTGACGATCCGCGTCCGCTACGGCAAGGAGCAGCATACGGTCGTCGACCTCGGCCTCGCCGATCCGCAGCGCTTCCGCGGCTGGAGCGGCGGCACGCGCGACGCGATGACGCTCAGCGTGGAGGACGCGACGCCGGGCTATCTCCCCGGGCCGCTTCCCGCCGGGCAATGGCGGCTGATCCTCGGCGTGCCCAACATCCGCCTGGGCGTCGAGGCCAGGTTCGAGGCGCAGGTCTTCATCGAGCGCCAGCCGGTCGTCCAGTCCTTCGCCGACCGGCCGATCAACCCGGCGCCGGGCTGGTATCGCGGCGACCTGCACATGCACAGCGGCAACAGCGACGGCAAATGCCTGTCGCAGGCGGGCGAGAAGGTGCCGTGCCCGGTCTATCGCACCGTCGCCACCGCCGCCGAGCGCGGGCTCGATTTCATCGCGCTGACCGATCACAACACCACTGCCCATTATGCCGCGCTCCGCGAGCTGCAGGGCGCGTTCGACAGGCTGCTGCTCGTGCCGGGGCGCGAGGTCACGACCTTCCAGGGCCATTCCAACGTGTTCGGCCCGACCGACTTCCTCGACTTCCGCACGCTCGCGCCCAGCTATGCCGAGGCGGCCAAGTGGATGGACGCGGTGAAGCGCGAAGGGGGCCTGGTTTCGATCAACCACCCGGGCGCGCCTTCGGGCGAGATCTGCATGGGTTGCGGCTGGCGGATCGACGATTTGCCCGAGGGCGCGGTGCAGGCGGTCGAGGTCGTCAACGGGGGCACCATGGCCGAGACCGGCTCGGCCGAAAGCCCGCTCCAGGGCTTCGCCTTCTGGCACAAGCTGCTGAACGCCGGCCGGCACGTCACGGCGATCGGCGGCAGCGACAACCACAATGCCGGCATCCCGCTCGACAAGCTCGGCGCGATCGGCACGCCGACGACGGTCGTCCATATGGAGGCGCTGTCGCTGCAGGGCCTGCTCGACGGCATCCGCGCAGGCCGCGTGTTCATCGACGTCCAGGGCAGCCGCGACCGCTTGCTCGACCTTTCGGCGACCAGCGGCGGTCAGACCGCGGCGATGGGGGGCACCCTCAGCGTCGCCCGCGGCCGCGCGGTGCGCTTCACGGCCGAGGTGAAGGGCGTCACCGGCGGCGCGGTCCAGCTGATCATCGACGGCAAGGCCGATCCGGCCTGGCGCAAGGGCATCGCCGCCGACGGCAGCATCACCATGCCCGAATGGCGCAGCGACGGCGGCCGCCACTGGGTCCGCGCCGATGTCGGCGACGGCAGCGGCGCGCTGATCCTCGTCGGCAACCCGATCTATGTGGAGCCGCGCTAAGCGGGTCGATCCGTTGTCCTGAAGCAGGCAGCGCCCCGGCGAAGGCCGGGGCCCAGTTGCTATGTCATTCGAGAGGTTCCCATACCCCTCCAGGCTGCTCCATACCGGGCCCCAGCCTTCGCCGGGTACGGATTTTAGTTCGGCCGAATCCGACTCTACGCCCTCAGCGCCGCGTCGCTGGCCAGCTTGTCGGCGCGCTCGTTATCGGGGTGGCCGGCGTGGCCCTTTACCCACACCCATTCGACGCGGTGGGGCTTGGAGGCGGCGAGCAGCTCCTGCCACAGCTCCGCGTTCTTGACCGGTTTCTTGTCCGCGGTCCGCCAGCCGTTCTTGAGCCAGCCGTGGATCCATTTGGTGAGGCCGTCCATCACATAGCGGCTGTCGGTCGAAAGCGTCACGCGGCACGGCCGCTTGAGCGCCTTCAGCCCCTGGATCGCGGCCATCAGCTCCATGCGGTTGTTGGTGGTGTGCGCCTCGCTCCCCGAGAGCTCCTTCTCGGTCGTGCCCATGCGCAGCACCACGCCCCAGCCGCCGCGTCCGGGATTGCCTTTGCACGCGCCGTCGGTGGCGATCTCGACATGGGGAAGCTCGGTCATTCGAAGAGCGAACTACCGTGCTCCGCATAGAAGTCGAGCCTGCGGCGATAGGCGAGGGGGTCCTTTCGCGTCACCATCGCGTCGGCCGGGGTGTTGAGCCAGTCCCAGGCGCGCGTCAGGAAGAAGCGCAGCGCCGCGCCTTCGGCCAGCACCGGCAGCGCGGCGCGTTCCTCGGCGCTCAGCCCGAAGCTCGCCGAATAGCCCTCGACCAGCGCGCCGCCCACCGCGGCGTCGAAGTTGCGGCCGGTGGCGTCGAACGACCAGGCGCCGTGCGACACCGCCAGGTCGTATGCGCGGATGTCGGTGCAGGCGAAATAGAAGTCGATCAGCCCGGTGACGCGGTCGCCGAGCATCAGGACGTTGTCGGGGAACAGGTCGGCGTGGATCGCGCAGGTCTCCAGCCCCCGCGGCCAGTGCGCCGCGATCCGGTCGAGCGCGGTGCGCGCCCAGTCGAACAGCCCCGGCTCGATCGCATCGAGATCGCGCCCGCAGCGCTCGAGCAAAGGCGCCCAGGTCTCGAACCCCATCGAGTTGGGCCGGTCGAGCGGGAAGTCCGCGACGGCCCTGTGCATCCGCCCCATCGCAGTCGCGGCGGCGCGCGCCTGGGCAGGGGTGGGGTGCGATACCGACACGCCCGAGAGGAACTGGATCAGGCAGGCCGGCCGCCCCTCCAGCTCGTGGATGATCCGCCCCTCGCGATCGGGCACCGCCGGCGGCACCGGCAGGCCGGCGTCGGCGAGATGATCGAGCAGCGCCATGAAATAGGGCAGGTCGTCGGCCGCGACGCGCTTCTCGTACAGCGTCAGGATGAAGCGGCTCCTGGTCGTGTCCACCAGGTAGTTGCTGTTCTCCACGCCCTCGGCGATGCCCTTGGCCGAGACCAGCTCGCCCATGTCGAACCGGGCGAGGAAGTCCGCCAGCGCCTCCGCCGATACCTGGGTGTAGACCGCCACATTGCCCCCTTGTCGTCATCCCCGCGAAAGCGGGGACCCATCTCCTGAACTTACCGCGGATACAACAGCAGTTGTGCTTGGGGTGCGTATAGGGCGCAGTCTGCACTCCCCTCCCTTGCAGGGAGCGGAATCAAGCGAGGGGAGAGGCGTTCAGGCCGCCTGGAGCCCGCGCGGGAGCTTGAAGGCGATGTTCTCGGACACCGTCTCGAGTTCGCGCTCGGAGACGGTGAAGCGCTCGCCGATCTGGTCGACCACTTCGCGCACCAGCAGCTCGGGGGCCGAGGCGCCTGCGGTGATTCCTACCGTCCGCACGCCTTCGAACCAGGCGAAATCGATCTCGGCGGCGCGCTGGATCAGCGTCGCGCGCGTGCCGGCGCGCTCGGCGACTTCGACCAGCCGCATCGAATTGGACGATTTGGGCGATCCGATCACCAGCACCAGGTCGGCCTGCTCGGCGATCGCCTTGACCGCCGCCTGGCGGTTCGAGGTCGCATAGCAGATGTCGTCCGCGCCCGGCGCCAGGATGCTCGGGAAGCGCCGCTTGAGCACTGCCAGCGTCGCCGCGGTGTCGTCCACCGACAGCGTCGTCTGGGTGAGAAAGGCGAGGTTCTCGGGATCGGCGACCTGCACCTTCTCGGCGCAGGCGACGGTCTCGACCAGGGTCATCGATCCTTCGGGCACCTGGCCGAAGGTGCCGATCACTTCGGGGTGGCCGGCGTGGCCGATGAACAGGATGTGCCGCCCCGCCGCGACCAGCCGCTCGGCCTGGCGGTGGACCTTGGAGACGAGCGGGCAGGTGGCGTCGAGATATTCGAGCCCGCGCTCGGCCGCCTTGGCCGGCACTGCCTTGGGCACGCCGTGCGCCGAGAAGACCACGGGCACGTCGTCGGGCACCTGGTCGAGCTCGTCGACGAAGATCGCGCCCTTCGCCTTCAGGCTGTCCACGACATATTTGTTGTGGACGATCTCGTGGCGCACATAGACCGGCGCGCCGTATTTCTCGATCGCGAGCTCGACGATGCGGATCGCGCGGTCGACTCCGGCGCAGAAGCCGCGCGGCGCGGCGATCAGCAGATCGAGGGCGGGTTTCAGGGCTTCAGCCATCACGCGAGCGCTCTACGCGATTGCTTGCGCGTGCGAAAGGCGGTTCCTATGGTGCGCGCCGTTTCCGGGTCGCCCCTGCGGCGGCCCGCGTCCTATGAAAGGTGCCCTGTGTCCCTCGCCAGAATCGCTGTCCCCGCCCTGATCCTCCTGGCTGCCGGCGGCTGTTCCCGCACCGGCGACATCGAAGCGAGCGGCGGAGGGGCGGGCATCACCGCAGTGCGCACCGCCTGCCCGATCGTCGCGGTCCCCGCAGGCACCGGCGACATCACGCTGTTCAACCCGCCCGCGAGCCGCGACGCGGCGGCGATCGACGTGACGGCGGCGCTCACCAACGTCCAGTCGACCTGCAACGACGCGGGCGATCAGGTGGTGACCAACGTGACCTTCGACGTGCTCGCCCGCCGCGCCCAGCCTGGGCCGGCGCGCACCGTGACCTTCCCCTATTTCATCACCGTGGTGCGCGGCGGCAACGCCGTGGTCGCCAAGCGGGTCCACCAGATCGCCGTCCAGTTCGGCGACGGCCAGCTGCGCGCCCAGGCGAGCGGCCAGGCGAGCACCAGCATCGACCGCGCCGCCGCGACGCTGCCGCAGGACGTGCGCGAGCGACTCACGCGCCGCCGTCGCGCGGGCGAGGAAGCCGCCGCGATGGACCCGCTCGCCGATCCGGCAGTGCGCGGAGCCGTCGCCGCCGCGACCTTCGAGGCGCTGGTCGGCTTCCAGCTCACCGAGGACCAGCTCAAGTACAACGTCACGCGCTGAACCTCTCATTCCCCTCCCGCTTGCGGGAGGGGAGCGCAGACTTCTGGGGACAGTCCGCAAACCCCGATTGACTCCGCCTCGCCGCCCGGCCAAGGCTCCTCCCCGTCGATGGCGAGCAATCGCCATGGGTACGCGAGGGAGAGTGTCCGCCTCAGCTCCGAAGGAGCGGCGGCGGACCGCCGAAGGAGCAACCGCCCCGGAATCTCTCAGGCACAAGGGACCGCGCGGACCACGACACTCTGGAAAGCGCTGCCGAGGAGGCAGCCACCGAAGGGGTAACCTCGCGTCGCACGCGGGGGAAAGCTCTCAGGTCCCGTGACAGAGGGGGTGATGGAATCGAACGCCGTATCCGGGCGTTGAGACCGTCGTTCCTTTCATGCGCGGAGTGCCCCGATGAGCCGAGACGTCCACAACGGCCCCACCGACGAATTCACCCAGGCGCGCGGCACCGAATACAGCCACGATGCCGACGCCGGCGAGGCGCCCGAGCTGCTCCAGCTCCCGCTCGACCAGTGGCACCGCGCGCGCGGTGGCCGGATGGTGCCCTTCGCGGGCTATGAGATGCCCGTCCAGTACGAAGGCATCATGGCCGAGCACGTCTGGACGCGCGAGCATGCCGGGCTGTTCGACGTCAGCCACATGGGCCAGCTGCTCTTCTCCGGCCCCGATGCCGACGCCCAGCTCGAGACGCTGCTGCCGGGCGACATCAAGGGGCTCGGCGAGGGCCGCATGCGCTATTCGCTGCTGCTCGCCGAGAACGGCGGCATCCACGACGACCTGATGGTCACGCGCCTGCCCGCCGAGAACGCCTTCGAGGCCGAGGGGCGCGATTTCTACATGGTCGTCAACGGCGCGACCAAGTGGGACGACATCGGCGTCTTCCGCGAATTCCTTCCCGACGAGGTGGGGATGAGCCATCTCGACGAGCAGGCGCTGCTCGCGCTGCAGGGCCCCGAGGCGGTGACGGCGCTCGAGCGCGTCGTCCCCGGCGTCTCGGCGCTCGTCTTCATGACCGCCGCCGCCTTCGAATGGCAGGGCAATCCGCTCTGGGTCAGCCGCTCGGGCTATACCGGCGAGGACGGCTTCGAGATTTCGATCCCCGGCGACGCCGCCGAAGCCTTTGCCGAGGCGCTGTGCGCCCAGCCCGAGGTCAAGCCGATCGGCCTCGGCGCGCGCGATTCGCTGCGGCTCGAGGCGGGGCTGCCGCTCTACGGCCATGACCTCGACCTCGAGACCACGCCCGTCGCCGCCGATCTCGGCTTCGCGCTGTCGAAGCGTCGCCGCGAGGAAGGCGGTTTCGCCGGCCACGCCCGGATCATCGCCGAGCGCGAGCAGGGACCGGTCGCCAAGCGCGTCGGGCTGATCGTCGACGGCCGCCAGCCGGTGCGCGAGGGCGCCGCGGTGGTCGACGACGAAGGCACCACGGTCGGCAAGGTCACCAGCGGGGGCTTCGCGCCCACGCTCCAGAAACCGATCGCCATGGCTTATGTGCCCGCCGCGCTCGCCCAGCCGGGCACGCGCGTCACGCTCGCCCAGCGCGGCAAGATCCATCACGCGGAGGTCGTCGCCATGCCCTTCGTGCCCCATCGCTACGTCAGAAAGGGAAGCTGACTCATGAGCCGTTACTACACCGAAGACCATGAGTGGATCGAAGTCGACGGCGAGACCGCCACGGTCGGCATCACCGATTATGCCCAGGGCCAGCTCGGCGACATCGTGTTCGTCGAAGTGCCCGAGGAAGGCCGCACCGTCGCCAAGGGCGACGACGCCGCGGTGGTGGAATCGGTCAAGGCCGCGTCGGACGTCTATGCGCCGGTCGCCGGCACGGTGATCGAAGGCAATCCCGCGCTCGCCGACAATCCCGCTCTGGTCAACGAGGACCCCGAGGGCGAAGGCTGGTTCTTCAAGCTGACGCTGGCCGACACCGGCGAGCTCGACAGCCTGATGGACGAGGCCGGGTACCAGGATTTCGTGAGCAAGCTTTGACCTGAACTCCCCCTCCCGCGTGCGGGAGGGGGCTGGGGGGTGGGCGCTCGCTCTCCCCCAGCGATGCCGCCCGAGGATAGCGGGCGCCCACCCCCGGCCCCTCCCGCAAGCGGGAGGGGAGAGAGATGCGACAATGCGCTACCTGCCCCTCACCGACACCGATCGCCAGGCGATGCTCGCCACGGTCGGCGCCAGCTCGATCGACGACCTGTTCGTCGACGTCCCCGAATCCGCGCGCCTCGCCGGCCCGGTGCCCGGCCTGCCGCTCCACGCCAGCGAGCTCGCCGTCGAGCGCCACATGAGCGCGCTCGCCCGCAAGAACCTCGCCGCCGGCGACGCGCCCTTCTTCCTCGGCGCCGGCGCCTATCGCCACCATGTGCCGGCCTCGGTCGATCACATCATCCAGCGCGGCGAGTTCCTGACCGCCTATACGCCCTACCAGCCCGAGATCGCGCAGGGCACGCTGCAGGTGATGTTCGAGTTCCAGAGCCAGGTCGCGCGCCTGCTCGGCTGCGAAGTCGCCAATGCCTCGATGTACGACGGCTCGACTGCCTGCTGGGAAGCCATCGTCATGGCCCGCCGCGTCACGCGCCGCGGCAAGGCGATCCTCTCGGGCGGGCTGCACCCGCATTATGTGTCGGTCGCCAACACCATGGCCAAGTTCACCGGCGACAAGCTGGTCACCGCGCTGCCGACGCTCAGCCCCGAGCCCGACACGCTCGACCTGATCGACGCGATCGACGACGAGACCTCGTGCGTCGTCGTCCAGTATCCCGACATCCTCGGCCGCATCGAGGACATGACCGCGCTCGCCGACGCCTGCCACGCGAAGAAGGCGCTGCTCGTCGCCGTGGTCACCGAGCCGGTGGCGCTCGGCGCGATCAAGTCGCCCGGCGAGATGGGCGCGGACATCGTCGTGGGCGAGGGCCAGTCGCTCGGCGTCGGCCTCCAGTTCGGCGGCCCCTATGTCGGCCTGTTCGCCTGCTCGGAGAAGCTGGTCCGCCAGATGCCCGGCCGCCTGTGCGGCGAGACGGTGGATGCCGAGGGCAAGCGCGGCTTCGTGCTCACCCTCTCCACACGCGAGCAGCACATCCGCCGCGAGAAGGCGACCTCGAACATCTGCACTTCGTCGGTGCTCTGCGCGCTCGCCATGTCGGCGCACATGACGCTGCTGGGCGAGGCGGGCCTGCGCCGCCTGGCCGAGATCAACCATGTCGCCGCGAGCGCCGCCGCCGACCGGCTGGCCGAAGTCGACGGCGTCGAGCTGGTCACCGACCGCTTCTTCAACGAGTTCACGCTGAAGCTCTCGAAGGAGGCCCGCCCCGTCGTCCGCACGCTCGCGGACAAGGGCATCCTCGCCGGCGTCTCGCTCGGCCGCCTCTACCCCGACGCGTCCGGGGTCGCCAACGGCCTGATCGTCGCGGTCACCGAAACCACCACCGAGGAGGATGTGGAAACGCTTGCCTCCGCGCTCGAGGAGGCGCTGGCATGAGCAGCATCAACCAGTCCGGCTGGCGCCCGACCACCCCCGAGAAGGGCGAGAGCCAGGGCGAGACCTTCACCGGCAACCGCGCGCTGATGCTCGAGGAGCCTTTGATCTTCGAGATCGGCTCGACCGAGACCACCGGCGTCGACTTCGCCGAGGCGCCCGCGGGCAAGTCGCGCCTGGGCGGGCTCGAGCGCTCGAAGACCATCGGCCTCCCCGGCCTGTCCGAGCCCGAGGCGGTGCGCCACTACACCCGCCTCAGCCGCCAGAACTATGCGATCGACCTGGGCCTGTTCCCGCTCGGCTCGTGCACGATGAAGCACAATCCGCGCCTCAACGAACGCATGGCGCGGCTCCCCGGCTTTGCCGACATCCACCCGCTCCAGCCGGTCGACACCGTCCAGGGCGCGTTCGAAGTGATCCACCAGCTCGCCCACTGGCTGGTCACGCTCACCGGCATGCACAGCGTCGCGATGAGCCCCAAGGCGGGCGCGCACGGCGAGCTGTGCGGCATCCTCGCGATCCGCGCCGCGCTCGACGCGCGCGGCCAGCAGGCGCGCAAGGTCCTGCTCGTCCCCGAGAGCGCGCACGGCACCAACCCCGCCACCGCGGCCTTCGCGGGCTTCACCGTCGAGGACATTCCCGCGACCGAGGAGGGCCGGGTGAATCTCGACGCGCTCAAGGCGCGGCTGGGGGACGACGTCGCCGGCGTGATGATCACCAATCCGAACACCTGCGGGCTGTTCGAGCCGGACCTCAAGGCGATCTCGGACGCGGTCCATGCCGCGGGCGGCTTCGTCTATTGCGACGGCGCCAACTTCAACGCGATCGTCGGGCGCGTCCGCCCGGGCGACCTCGGCGTCGACGCGATGCACATCAACCTCCACAAGACCTTCTCGACGCCCCACGGCGGCGGGGGCCCCGGCTCGGGCCCCGTGGTCTTCTCGGAGGCGCTCACCCCCTATGCCCCGCTGCCCTTCGTCGAGAAGCAGGGCGAGCATTTCGCGCTGGTCGAGGAAGAGACCGCGGGCGAGCATCACGCCGGCAGCTTCGGCCGCATGGTCGCCTTCCACGGCCAGATGGGCATGTTCACCCGCGCGCTGACCTATATCCTCAGCCACGGCGCCGACGGCCTGCGCCAGGTCGCCGAGGATTCGGTGCTCAACGCCAATTACGTGCTGCGCTCGATGGAGGACGTGCTCGACGCGCCCTTCGCCAAATCGGGGCCGTGCATGCACGAGGCGATCTTCAGCGATAAGGGCCTGCCCGAGGGCTTCTCGACGATCGACATCGCCAAGGGGCTGATCGACGAGGGCTATCACCCGATGACGGTCTATTTCCCGCTGGTGGTCCACGGCGCAATGCTCGTCGAGCCGACCGAGACCGAGAGCAAGGCGACGCTCGACCAGTTCATCGGCGCCTTCCGCTCGGTCGCCGCGCGCGCCAAGAACGGCGAGCCGGCGCTCAAGTCCGCGCCCCACTTCGCCCCCCGCCGCCGCCTCGACGAGACGCTCGCCGCGCGCAAGCCGGTGCTGGCGTACAAGGAGCCGGCGCAGGCCGAAGCGGCGGAATAGCCCTCTTAAGCCCCTCCCCTTCAGGAGCATCAGGTCGGCCATGCCCCCGGCATGGTCTGAACAGCGCGGGGCGCTGTTCACCTGATGCTGGGTTTGGGGTGGGGGACTCTCCACGAGCGTCTCCGCCCGCGATTACTGCCCCACCCCAACCCCTCCCCTGAAGGGGAGGGGCTCGGAATCAAATCCAGCGGCGCACGCTGGCCTTGTACGCGCGGTACCGGTCCCCGAACCGGCCCTCCAGATAGGCCTCCTCGCGCGCGATCACTTCGCGCTCGATCACCAGCATCACCGGCACCAGCAGCACCAGCGCGAACAGGCTGTCGGTCACCAGTGCGATGCCGGCGTAGATGCCGGCCATGCCCAGGTACATCGGGTTGCGCGTCCAGCGGAACACGCCGTCGGTCGCGAGCGCGGTCGAGGTCTTCCACGGCTTCACGTTGGTGCCCAGGTTGCGGAACAGGCTCGCGGCGGAGAGCATCGTGCCCGCGCCGAGCACGATTCCCAGCCAGCCGAGCAGGTTGGTGAGCGAATGCGGCAGCGGGATGCCGGGATCGCCCAGCATCTTGTTGATCGCCAGCCCCGCCAGCAGCCCGCCCAGATAGGCGATGGGCGGCGGGAATTTCACGTCTGCGCTGTCGTCGTCTCGGTCCATCTTCCCCTCCTGTGCCATAGATGGACCCGTTCGCTGGCCCTCGCAATGGTCGCCTTGCCAGGATGCGCGCGCTCGGCAAACATGGCGGCGATGAACGCTTCCACCCCGCAGCCCGGCTGGATCAGCTATGCGATCCCCGCCGTCGTCATCCTCGTCGTGCTCGCGCTGCGCTGGCGCAGGCTGGGCCGCGCGCGTCCGCTCAAGGTCGAGCGGCTGTGGATCGTTCCCGCCTTGTATCTGGTGATCGCCGCGCTCGGCTTCTGGCGCTTCCCGCCGGTCGGGCTCGGCTGGCTCTGGTGCCTGATCGCGCTCGGGGCGGGGGCCGCGCTCGGCTGGCAGCGGGGAAGGCTGATGCGGATCAGCGTCGATCCGGTGACGCACGAAGTCTCGCAGAGCGCCTCGCCCGCGACGATGGTCTTCGTGCTGGTGCTGATCCTGATCCGCTCGGGCGTGCGCAATGCGGAGGCGCTGGGCGGCCCGGCCTTCCACGTAGACGTCGCGATGCTCACCGACGTGCTGATCGCCTTCGCGCTCGGCCTGCTCAGCGCCCAGCGGACCGAGATGTGGCTGCGCGCCCGCCGCCTGATCGGCCAGGCGCGCGCGGGCGTCGCTCCGGAGGTCTAGGGCGTATGGACAAATTCGAACGGCAGAAACCCGCGCTTGCTCGCCGGGAACCGGTCATTCCGCTAACGCCCCGATGTCGGTCGTTCCCCTCGGAGATCGCGGTTCCCGATTGCGGACGATCGTTCAGCGAGGCAGCCTGATGCGGCGACGATCACTCCTGCCATCCGGAGTTAGCTACCGCTCCC
>NZ_JAGIAM010000004.1 GCF_017744835.1 Sphingomonas sp. | reverse complement strand
ATACTGTCCCAGACCACTTTGAAGAGCGTCCGCCGATCCCGATCTCGCAATGAACGGCTGGGAACGGCAACTTTCCGGCCCTGTGCCCCCAAAGGGGCCGGACCGCTTTCCACCCGATCTCAGGCATATTCTGGGGGCGCTAGCGCTGCCTGGAAGCGGAATGGGCTCGTGCTGGATTTTGTCCACGCGGCCTAGGACGTATCGACATCCAGGTCCCTCGCCCCTCCGTGAGGAGGCGGAGAAGCAGGTTGAATGTCGATACAGCCTGGCGCCCCGGCGCACGATCTTGCCGCTTGCAAAATAGGATTTGTCCTGAAACAAAACGGGAACGTTCTTTCTCAATCTGAATATAATCGGCGTCTCGCGCGCACGCGCACACGCACATGCACGCGCGCAGGCATATACGCACGCGCATGCGCCCGCGTTGGAGTGTCCACTTTGTCCACTTCCGCCGTGTCCACTTCCGGGCATCGCGCCGCCGGATCGGCCGATGGCAGGCCCCGCTCGAACCGCCGCGATAGTGTGACCTTGGTGTGACCTTTGGTCTCGGCCCGACCGGCCGATGTCCGGCCTAGCTCGCCGGCGCGTCGGTCGCGCCTTCGGTCTGGCGTACGTGGCGCACGCGCTCGCGCCACACGATGTAGAGCCCGCTCGCGATGATCAGCGGCGCGCCGATCCAGGTGTAGGGCGTGGGCCAGGCGCCGAAGATCGCCCAGCCGTAGAGCGTCCCCCAGATCAGGCTCGAATAGTCCATCGGCACCACTGCCGAGACCGGCGCGAAGCGCAGCGATCCGGTGAGCGCGAGCTGGCCCATGCCGCCGATGAGGCCGATGCCGACCAGGATCGCCCAGGTCGCCGCGTCATGCGCCTGGAGCTGGAAGGCATAGGCGATCCCCAGCGGCGGCAGCGACAGCACCGAAAACCAGAAGACCGTGGTGCCCGTGCTCTCGGTCCGGCCGAGCTGGCGCAGCAGCACCGCCACGATCGCGACGAACAGCGCGGCGAGCAGCCCCACGACTGCCCCGTAGAAGGGGAAGTGCCCGCTCCACGGCTGGGCGACGATCAGCACGCCCACGAACCCCGCGATCACTGCGCCCCAGCGGTGCCAGCCGGTCGGCTCGCGCAGCAGCACCGCGCCCAGGATCGTCGCGAAGATCGGCACGGTGAACTGCAGCGTCGTCGCCTCGGCCAGCGGCAGCAGCAGCACCGCGCCGAAGGTGAAGAACATGCCCGTCACGCCCACCGCCGTTCGCGAGACGTGCGCGCCGAAGCGGCTCGTCTTCACCGAAGCCAGTCCCGGCCCCATCGCGATCCAGCCGGTCACCAGCGGCACGGCCCAGAGCTGGCGGTGGAACATCGTCTCGACCAGCGTCGCGCCGCGCGTCTCGGCGAGCTTGATCAGCGCGGACATGGTCGAGAGGCAGGCAATGGCGAACAGCCTCAGCGCGAGGCCAGTGAAGACGCGGTCGTTCTGCATTGGCTTGAGGCGGTAGGCGCAGGCCCGCGTCATGTCCATGTTGCGGCTGCGGGGTTACGACCTTAGAGGCGGGGCCATGATCAAGCACGCTCTCAACGTCACGCGCGACGCCGATTTCGCGCAATGGTACCAGACCGTCATCTCCGAGGCCGACCTTGCCGAGGAATCGGGCGTCCGCGGATGCATGGTCATCCGGCCGTGGGGCTATGGCATCTGGGAGCGCATCCAGCGCCTGCTCGACGATCGCATCAAGGCGACGGGCCACGAGAACTGCTATTTCCCGCTGTTCATCCCGCTCTCCTATTTCGAGAAGGAAGCCGAGCACGTCGAGGGCTTCGCCAAGGAGATGGCGGTCGTCACCCACCACCGGCTGGTGAGCGACGGCAAGGGCGGGCTCGTCCCCGATCCCGAGGCGAAGCTCGAAGAGCCTCTGGTCGTCCGCCCCACCTCCGAGACGGTGATCGGCACCGCCTTCGCCCGCTGGGTCCAGTCGTGGCGCGACCTGCCGGTGCTGATCAACCAATGGGCGAACGTCGTCCGCTGGGAAATGCGCACGCGCATGTTCCTGCGCACCAGCGAGTTCCTCTGGCAGGAGGGGCACACCGCCCACGCCACCGAGGCCGAGGCGCGCGAAGAGACCCGCAAGATGCTTGAAGTCTATCGCAGCTTCGCCGAGGAATGCGTGGCGATGCCGGTGGTCGCCGGCGAGAAGCCCGAGAACGAGCGCTTCCCCGGCGCGGTCGAGACCTGGTCGATCGAGGCGATGATGCAGGACGGCAAGGCGCTCCAGGCGGGCACCAGCCATTTCCTCGGCACCAATTTCGCCCATGCCCAGAACATCCGCTTCCAGAATGCGGAGGGCCAGCTCGAATTCGCGCAGACGACCAGCTGGGGCATGTCGACGCGCATGATCGGCGGGCTGATCATGACGCACGGCGATGACGACGGGCTCCGCGTGCCGCCGCGCGTCGCGCCCTGGCAGGTCGTGATCGTGCCGATGCTGCGCGACCAGCCCGAGGATCAGGCGATCGTCGATTACTGCAAGGAGCTCCAGCAGCAGCTTTCGGTGCTCAGCGTCTTCGGCGAGCCGGTGCGCGCGCTGCTCGACCTGCGCCCCGCCAAGGCTGCCAACAAGCGCTGGGCCTGGGTCAAGAAGGGTGCGCCGCTGGTGATCGAGGTCGGCGGGCGCGACGTCGCGGGGGCGAACGTCTCGGTCATCCGCCGCGACCGGCTCTACCGCGAGGACGGCAAGCTCGACAGCGCGATCCTGCCGCGCGCCCAGTTCGTCGACGAGGCGACCGGGCTGATCGAGAGCATCCAGCAGTCGCTGTACGACCAGGCCAGGGCGCGCACCGAGGCCAACATCCGCCGCGACGTGGCCGACTTCGCCGCGCTCGAAAAGGCGTTCGAGGGCGAGAAGCCGGGCTGGGTCGAGGTCAATTGGTCGAAGCCCACCGGCGCCGAGCTCGACCAGGTCGTCGAGCGGCTGAAGGGGCTCAAGCTCACCTTCCGCAACGTGGCGATCGGCGCCGCGCCGGCCGAGGGCAACTGCCTCTTCACCGGTAAGCCCGCGGTCGAGCGCATCCTGGTCGCGCGCGCCTATTGATGCGGACGCTCTTCGCCACGCAGGTCTATCAGGAGCCGCTGGGCGACGCGGAGCTGCTCGATGCGCTGGAGGAGTCGTGCCTCCAGCTCGCCGAGGATGACGTTGCCGGCAAGCGCTGGTGCCGCGAGCACGGCTATCGCGGCTACACCAGCTATGCCTCGCTCGACGATCTGCCGATCCGCGATCCGAACTTCGCGGACCTGAAGCGGCTGCTCGACCGCCACGTCGCGCGCTTCGCCGAGGCCTGCGCCTTCGATCTGGGCGGCAGGAAGCTCAAGCTCGACAGCCTCTGGGTCAATGTCCTCGACGGCAAGGGTGGGCACAGCGGGCATATCCATCCGCACAGCGTCGTCTCGGGTACGCTCTATGTCGCGCTGCCGCCGGGCTCGCGCGGGCTTAGGTTCGAGGATCCGCGCCTCGCGATGCTGATGGCCGCCCCGCCACGCCGCGAGGATGCGCCGGAGCTTCTGCGGAGCTTCGTCGAGGTGTTGCCGGAGCCGGGGGAGGTGCTGCTGTGGGAAAGCTGGCTGCGTCACGAGGTCCCACCCGGCGCAGGCAAGGACAAGCGAGTCAGCATCAGCTTCAACTACCGCTGGTGACCGGCCGCCGCGCCTTCCTCGCCGGGGCGCTGACCCTGCCGCTCGCCGCGCGCGCCGAGGAGCAATGGGACGCCGTGGTCGATCCGCGCACCGGCACGC
The DNA here is from genome assembly GCF_017744835.1 of Sphingomonas sp. Lineage (GTDB taxonomy): Bacteria > Pseudomonadota > Alphaproteobacteria > Sphingomonadales > Sphingomonadaceae > Sphingomonas. The sequence continues at coordinate 474,784 of NZ_JAGIAM010000004.1, read as the reverse complement.
TCGGCGCCGCGCTGGAGCAGGCCGCCGCGGCGGGGGGCAGGCCCTTCCGCATCCTGGTGCGGCCGGGCCGGCTGGTCGAGAAGCTGACCATCGCGACGCCCAATGTCACGATCGTCGGCAGCGCGGCAGGGACCGAGCTGGTCCATGGCACCTATGCCGGCCTGCCGCATCCGGGTGGCGGGACCTGGGGCACGGGCCGCTCCGCCACGCTGACGGTCGCCGCGCCGGGCGTGACGCTCCGCAACCTCACCATCCGCAACAGCTTCGACTATGTCGGCGTCAAGCGCGACGGGGAGGGCAACGGCGCCCAGGCGGTTGCGCTGATGATCACGCGCGACGCCGACCGGGCCTTGGTCGAGGACTGCCGGCTCGAAGGTTATCAGGACACCTTCTACCTCCAGTCGCGCACGCGCGTCGCCCGCTGCCGGATCGCGGGCGGGGTGGACTTCATCTTCGGCGGCGCCGCGGCCTGGTTCGAGCAATGCGACATCGTCACGCGCTTCGTCCCCGGCACCAATGGATCGGGCTTCGTCACGGCGCCGAGCACGCCGGCGGCGCAGCCCTTCGGCCTGGTCTTCGATCGCTGCCGGCTGCTGCGCGAGCCTGGCGTGCCGAACCACTCGGCCTGGCTCGGCCGGCCGTGGCGTGCAGGCGGGGACATGGCGCTCACCGGCCAGTCGGTGTTCCTGCGCTGCTGGATGGACGCGCACATCCGGCGCGAGGGGTGGACCTGGATGGGCTACAAGGGTCCCGACGGCGAGCGCCGCCAGCTCACGCCGCAGGAAGCACGGCTGTTCGAATATGCGAGCCACGGGCCTGGCGCAGGCCCGGCTTCACCGACGCGGCGGATGCTCAGCTCCGAAGAGGCGAGCCGCTTCGTTCGAACCGATGTGTTGAGCGGCTGGGACGGGCTCAGCAGATGACGAGCGTAAGCGAGCGCATCAGGCTGCGCTCGATCGGGGCGTCGAAGCGGCAGCCGATATGGTCGCCGTCGTTCCACACCACGGTCGCCGCGACGGGCATGGTGCCCTTGATCCGCAGCCACAGCCGTTCGCCTTCCGCATGCTCGGTCGAGCAGGCCAGACGGCAACCATAGACCGACAGGTCGTGCAGCGTCGCTTCCAGCGGCTCCTCGCCCTCGCCGCGAAGCGTGGCTTGCGACACGAGGATGCGGTGCCGCGTTTCGCGACGCTGGTCTACGAGCGCCGGACCGACGCTTCGATACTGCGATAGCCTTGTTGCCATAGCCCTCTCACCCCCGGCCAAGATGGCTACATTCTGACTTATCAACAATTGGTTAAGCGATAGTTGCTTGCCACCACGCGGTGAACCGAGCGCGTTCGGCCTCGCTGAGGTGCAGGCCGAGCTTGCTGCGCCGGAAAAGCACGTCCTCGGGCGTCCGCGCCCACTCCCGCGCGTGCATCCAGCGCGCCTCGATCTCGGTGAGTCCCGCACCGAACGCCTCGCCCATCGCCGTCTCCTCATGCACGTCGCGCAGCATCTCGCCGAGCAGGCTGCCATAGGCGCGCGCCATCCGCCGCGATCGCGCGTCGCCGAGAAACGGCCAGCGGCCGCGGACCTGGTCGAGGAAATGCTCGAAGGCGGGGATCGCGCCGCCGGGGAAGACCCGCGCACGCGTGCAGGCGCGGGTCTCGATGCCGAGCACCTTGCCGATCTTCTCGACCGCTTCCTCGCCCAGCGCGCGCGCCGTGGTGATCTTGCCCCCGAACACCGAGAGCGCCGGCGCCCCATCCTCGTCGAGCTCGAGCAGATAGTCGCGCGTCACCGATTGCGCCGCCTTGCTGCCGTCGTCGTGCAGCGGCCGCACGCCCGACCAGCTCCATGCCACGTCCGAGGGCCCGACCTTGCGCGTGAAATAGCGGTTCACCGCAGTGCAGAGATAGGTGACTTCCTCGGCCGAGCACCCGGCGTCCTCGGGTTTTTCGACCGGCACGTCGGTGGTGCCGATTTCGGTGAAGCGGTCCTCATAGGGAATGGCGAAGACGATGCGGCGGTCGGGCTGCTGGAGGATATAGGCGTGGTCGCCGTCGAACAGCCGCGGCACGACGATGTGGCTGCCCTTGACCAGCCGAACCCGTGACGCGGTCGAGATCCCGGCGCGGCCGATGAGGTCCATCACCCAGGGTCCGGCGGCGTTGACGAAACAGCGGGCCTCGACCTTGCGCCCGTCCGAGAGCTCGACATGCCACAGCGGTCCCTCGCGCCGAGCGGAGAGCAGCGAGGTGCGCGTGGCGATCTCGGCGCCGTGCGCGGCGGCGTCGACGGCATTGGCGAGCGTGAGGCGGGCGTCGTCGACCCAGGCGTCCGAATAGACGAAGCCGCGGTGCGTGCCTGCGAGCGGATCGGTGTAGGCCTCGTCGCGCGCCGAGAGGCCGCGCGAACCGGGGAGGCTCGATGCGCCGGCGAGCAGATCGTAGAGATAGAGGCCCGCGCGGACCATCCACCACGGGCGCAGCGCATGGGCGTGGGGCAGCACGAACGCCATGGGCCGGATCAGGTGCGGTGCGGCGGCGAGCAGCCGTTCGCGCTCGTGCAGCCCCTCATAAACCAGCCGGAACTGGTAGTTCTCGAGATAGCGGAGCCCGCCGTGGATCAGCTTGGTCGAGGCGGAGGAAGTGTGACCCGCCAGGTCGTCCTTCTCGACCAGCAGCACGCTCAATCCGTTGAGCGAGGCCTCGCGCGCGATCGCGCAGCCGTTGATGCCGCCGCCGGCGATGAGAAGGTCATAGGGCACAGGCGCCAGACTAAGGAGTTGGTAGGCGGGTCGCGAGTCCCTATTGTGAGGGTCCAATGGCAAGAACCAAAACAAAAGCAGGCCTGCCCACCCGGCAGCAGATCCTCGATTTCATCACATCGTCGGATGCGCCCGCGGGCAAGCGCGAGATCGCCCGCGCCTTCGGGTTGAATGGGCAGGACAAGATCGCGCTCAAGGCGCTGCTCAAGGACATGAGCGACGAGGGTCTGATCGACGTCGCCCCCGGCCGCGCCTTCCACAAGATGGGCGGCGTGCCCAAGGTGACGGTGCTGCGCATCGTCGATGCCGACGGCGACACGACCTGGGCGGTGCCAGAGCGCTGGGAGGCCGAGGGCGTGCCCGTGCCGCGGCTGCGCGTCCGCGAGCCGCGCGGCAAGCGCAGCGCACTGGGTGTGGGCGACCGCATTCTCGCGCGCACCGAAGAGGCCGGCAACGGGCTGATCGCGCACCCGATGAAGAAGCTCGCGCGCGGCGAGGAGCAGATGCTCGGCGTGGTGCACGAGGAGGGCGGGCGGCTCTATCTCCAGGGCGTTGAGAAGAAGGAGCGGCGCAGCTATCCGATCTCGGACCGCAACGGCGCCGAGCCGGGCGATCTGGTGCTCGCCGAAAAGGCGGGCCGGCCGCCGCGGATCTTCGCCCGCGTCACCGAGCGGCTGGGCGACCCCTTCGCGCCGCGAAGCTTCTCGCTGATCGCGATCCATCGTCACGGCATTCCCAATGTCTTCTCGGACGAGCTGCTCGCCGAGGCCGAGCGCGTCTCGAAGCAGGAGCTGGGCGAGCGCGAGGACCTGACGCACCTGCCGATCGTCGCGATCGATCCGGCCGATGCGCGTGACCATGACGACGCGGTCTGGGCGACCCCCGACGAGGATCCCGCCAATCCCGGCGGCTGGAAGGCCGTGGTCGCGATCGCCGACGTCAGCTTCTACGTCCGGCCGGGATCGATCCTCGACCGCGAGGCGAGGAAGCGCGGCAATTCGGTCTATTTCCCCGACCGGGTCGTGCCGATGCTGCCCGAGATCCTCTCGGCCGAGGTCTGCTCGCTCAAGCAAGGCGCCGACCGCGCGGCGATGGCGTGCCACCTCGTGGTCTCGAAGGACGGGACGCTCAAGAACTGGCGGTTCAGCCGGGCGATGGTGCGGATCGCGGCGAACATCGCCTATGAGGACGCGCAGGCGGCGATCGACGGGACGATCGAGCACCCGCTGACCGAGTCTGCGCTCAAGCCGCTGTGGGACTGCTGGCGCGCGCTCTACAAGGCGCGCGAGAACCGCGAGCCGCTCGACCTCGACCTGCCCGAGCGGCGGATCATGCTCGACGAGATGGGGCGCATCCTCTCGGTGGCCCCGCGCGAGCGCTTGGACGCGCACAAGCTGATCGAGGATTACATGATCGCAGCCAATGTCGCCGCGGCCAAGGCGCTCGAGGCGAAGAAGGCGCCGGTGATGTACCGCGTCCACGAACCGCCGGCGCGCGAGAAGCTCGTCGCGCTCAAGGAATATCTCAAGACCTTCGACGTCGAGTTCGCGCTGGGGCAGGTGATCAAGCCCGCGACCTTCAACCGCATCCTCGAGCGGGTGGGCGAGGCCGATTTCCGCCCGCAGGTGATGGAGCAGGTGTTGCGCACCCAGACCCAGGCCTATTACGGCCCCGAGAATGCGGGGCATTTCGGCCTGTCGCTCGGCAGCTATGCGCATTTCACGTCGCCGATCCGCCGCTATGCCGACCTGATCGTCCACCGCTCGCTGGCCGAGGCGTACAAGCTGGGCCCCGGCGGGCTGACCTTCGACGAGGCGGCGACAATGGATCGCATCGGCGAGAGCATCAGCCAGCTCGAGCGGCGCGCAATGGAGGCCGAGCGCGAGACGATCGACCGCTATGTCGCCGCTTACCTGTCCGAGCATGTCGGCCAGGTGATGGAGGCGCGGATCACCGGCGTGCAGAACTTCGGTTTCTTCGCGACGATCGAGGGGATCGGCGGCGACGGGCTGGTTCCGGTGCGCGACCTGGGGGCCGAGTTCTTCCGTTACGACGAGACCACCCACCAGCTGGTGGGCGACGACAGTGGCGAGAGCTTCGCGCTCGGTCAGCGCCTGCCGCTCAGGCTGGTCGAGGCTAATCCGGTGTCGGGCGCGCTGCGCTTCGAGCTGCCCAACGGCAAGGGTTCGGCGTCGAGCAGCGCCGAACGCGGCGACCGAAGGGGCCCGCGGGGACCCAAGCGCGACCTCAAGCGGCGCGGGCGGCCCGCCAACATCCGGCACCAGGGCCGCAAGCGCTGAGGGGAGGCGAGCAATGACGACCGGGGGCAATGTGGTGCCGATCGCGGCCGCTGCGGCGGCACGGGCGCGGCGCCGCGTGATCAATCACTTCTGCGTCTGGCACGCGACCAGCCCGCAGGACGCGATCGAATACAGCCCGCCGAGCCTGATCGAGCAGCGCCAGTTCGACCGGCTGCTCAAGGCGGGGGTGATCAAGGCCGCGCTGCCCGGGCTCTACTGGGTCGATCTCGCCGCACGCGAAGCAGCGGACGAGCGGCGGCGGCGCAAGCTGGTGCCGCTGGTGATCGGCGCCAGCGTGGCGATCGCCGTGGCGCTGCTGCTGCTTTACCGCTGACGCGAGATTCCGCGGGTGCGGGCGGCGCTCACCTGCGAGCGCAGCATCTCGAGCCGTTCCCGGACCGCGCGGCTTTCAGGCCCGGAAAAGCCGCCTGCGCGGTAGCCGAAGCCGCCGACGCGGCGGCTCTCGCGAAGCAGGGCGCGCTCTTCGCGCCGCGTGATCTGCCCATTGTCCTGCGCCTGGCGGATTTCACGGCGGAGATTCCCGAGCTCGCGGGCATAGCCGTAGCCCGGCTGCGCTTCGCCCGCGCGCTCGGTTCGGTAGCCGCCGCGCGGCTGCGTGATGGTGCCGCCCCAGTCGCCTGCGCGTGGGCGGGGTGCGGTGGCGCCCGTGGGGCTGCCGAGGCTCTGCGCAGCAGCCGGCAAGGGCAGGAGCAGGGCGGCGGCGAAAACCAGCGGAACGATGCGCATAGGACACCTCATGCGTTCGATGGGCAATTGTTCCGTATTCGTCATGAACTCGCTGTGAACATCGGAGCCCGGTACCCCGGCGGAGTGGGACCGGAAGTTGACAGTCCGAAGTGGACAGCTGGAAGTCGACAAGGTTGACACCCTCCGCAGGGTTTTTCCGTTTTGCCGCGCTGTTTCCCTGCGCGGAGATCGAAGGTGACTGAACTGTCAAAGAGCGAGTGGCGCCCAGGCCGACAACAGAGAGCCAAGCAGGCGAAATCCTATTTTGCAAGCGTGCCGTGCGTGCCGTGCGGAGCGCTTAAAAGGGTGATTGACTCTTAAATCTACATATGTTGCATTCCGCACATGGTTCGGAAGCGGCAACCGTCGAAGCAGATGCGCCTTCTCCTCGAGGCGATGTCGGCGCAGCGCCTGCACTGGCGCCACGGCTATGATCTGATGAAGGAGACGGGCCTGTCGTCGGGCACGCTCTATCCGCTGCTGATGCGGATGACCGACCAGGGGCTGGTCGAGGCCGAATGGCACGAGCCGGCGCAGCCCGGACGGCCGGCGCGCCATGCCTATCGGCTGACCGCCGAGGGCTTCGCGCTCGCCCTGGCGATGGCCGAGGGGCGCGGCGACCTTCCGTCCACCGGAGCCCTGGCGTGAGAGCCCGGCTGTCACGCGCGGTGATGGCGCTGGCGGTCTGCTGCATGGGCGAGAGCCGCCGCGAATGGACGCTTGCAATGCGGGCGGAGTTCGAGGCGGCAGCGGCGGAGGGCAAGCCGCTGGCCTTTGCGCTCGGCTGCCTGGCGGCGGCGTGGCGCGAGCTGCTGACGCGCGAGGAAGGTCGTTTCGTGCTGACCAATTATGGGCTGGCGCTGGGCCTCATGCTGCCGATGGCAGCGCTGCAGATCGGATGCGCGCTGCTCGGCCTGCCCTATCTCTATCCGGGGCAGAAGGGACTTGCCGGTGCGCTGCTGCAGGGCGGCGCGCAGGAATCGCTGCTGCGCGGCGTCTATCAGGCGGCGGTGCCTTCGCTCGCGGTGCTGCTGTTGCTACTCGGCGTGGCGCATCTGCGCATTGCCTGGGCGATGCTGGAGCATGACTGGTCGCGCGTGACACGAACCGGGACGCTGATGCTGGCGGCAGCGGCAACGCTGGTCATCTTCATGGGCGCGCTGTTCCTCGACGGGAGCCAGGCGCTGCTGCAGGGCGCGGTGCTGGCGATCGAGCTGGCGACGGTCTCGGTCGTCGCGCGCTGGCATGCCCAGCTCTTTCCTCCGGCACTGGCCGAAGACGCCGCCTGATAGCGTTTCCGGGTGCTCCGCCGCCAACTCCCATACAAATGAAGAGAGACGTCGATGGCGAATTCGACTGCGCGCCTGGGGGCATTGTTGCTTGGCGGGGCCGGTGCCGCGCTGATCGCCTCGGGAGTCGCGGCGGCGCAGCCCGTGGAGGCGCGCTGCGCCGCGCCTGCTCCCGAAGCGGGCGGGCCGAGCAACGAACACAGCCGCTATGTCGACGCGAACCTGAACCCGGCCGTGATCCAGAATGGCGCCAAGCCCTACAGCCTTGCCGAGCGGATGCGCGCCTATCAGGTGCCCGGGATCAGCGTGGCGGTGATCCATGGCGGCAAGCTGGAATGGGCGCGCGGCTGGGGGCTGCGCGACACCGCGACCTGCGCGCCGGTGACGCCCGACACGGCGTTCCAGGCCGCATCGATCAGCAAGGTCGCCACGGCGATGATCGCGCTGCGGCTGGTCGAACAGGGGAAGCTGGGACTCGACGAGGACATCAACCACTTCCTCCACTCGTGGCAGCTGCCGCGCGATCCGAGGCTCGCGCCCGAAGGCGTGACGCTTCGCCAGCTGCTGAGCCACACCGCCGGGCTGGAGGTCCACGGCTTCGCTGGCTATGCGCCCGGCTCTACGCTGCCGACGCCCGAGGAGGTCCTCGACGGCAAGCAGCCGGCCAACAGCGGCGCGGTGCGCAGCGTCCAGCCGGCGGGCGGGCAATGGGCCTATTCGGGCGGTGGCTATGTGCTCACGCAGCTGGCGCTGTCCGACGTGAGCGGAATGCCCTTCGCCGAGCTGGCGCAGCGCGAGCTGCTGCAGCCGCTAGGGATGACGCGGAGCGCCTATGCGCAGCCGCCCTCCGCGGCGATCAGCGCCGACCTGGCCTCTGCCCATGCCGGCGGCGTGCCGATCCCGGGCAAATATCATGTCTATCCCGAGCTTGCCCCGGCCGGCCTGTGGACCAGCGCGACCGATCTCGCGCGGCTGCTGATCGACGTCCAGGCCTCGGCCGCCGGACGGGCCGGGCATCGGCTTTCGCCGGCGATGGCGCGTGCGATGCTGACGCCAGTCAAGGGCAATTGGGGGCTTGGGCCCGCGCTCTATTCGAACGGCGCGCGCCGCTTCGGGCATGATGGGCTCAACGAAGGCTTCCAGACCTTCATGGCCGCCTATGTCGACAAGGGCGAGGGCGTGGTGGTGTTGACCAACGGGGGGCAGGGCAGGCGGCTGATCGACGAAATCGTCCGCGCGATCGCGACCGACTATGGCTGGAGCGACCTGGCCGCCCCGGCCGTCGAGGAGCTGCGGCTGACGCGCGCGCAGCTGGCGCCGGCGGCGGGCCGGTTCGAAGGCGGCGGGCTTTCGGTGGTAATCGAGGTACGGCCGGACGGGCTCTTCGCGGGCACCGGCCTGCCGAGCCCCGAGCGGCTGGCGGCGCTTTCGCCGACGCGCTTCCGGACCGAGGTGCGCGGGATCGTGGTGGAATTCGCGCCCGACTATTCGAGCTTCGACATCGTCGAGGGCGGGCCGCCGATCAAGCTCGTCCGCTCGGTGCCTGTCGCGCCGGCGCCCCGAGGCGTGCCTTGACTCTTAAATCTACATATGTAGAATTATAGCTTCGGAATAGGGAGACGCCACATGTCGTACCTGTGCCCAAGCCTGAAAGTCTTGTTCGCCCCTGCCGCCGCCGCGGCGCTGATTTTCGGTGGCCATGTCGCCGCGGGGCCGGTGGCGGAGCGGTCGCCCTTCTTCGGCGAATGGGAGCTCGATTTGACGCGAATGCCCGCGAGCTATGGCCCGCCGCCGAAGCGCGTGACCTACAGCTTCGAGGACCTGGGCGCGGGCAAGTGGCGGACCAGAGTCGACATCGCCGCGCCGGACGGCAGCGTCCGCCACGTCGCGATGGAATATCGTCGCGACGGGCGAATGGTGCCGGCGTTGGGCGACACTGCCGATGGCGACAGCGGCGCGCTGATGTCACCGGCGCCGAACGTGCTGGTGCTGAGCATCGCCAAGGACAAGGGGCTCGCCTCGGTGCGCGTCTATGCGGTGTCGCCGGACGGCAAGGAGATGACCGAATCCGCCGCCTCGGTCGATAGCCAGGGCGTGCCGTTCGTGCGCAACTTCCACTATCGGCGCATCCGCTGAGCGCCGAGGCGCGGGTCAGCCCTCGGTGCTGAACCGGATGCCGGCATGTGCCTCGAGCCGCTGCTTGAGCGGTTCAGGCATCAGCGCGCCGGCGGTCCAGATGCCGCCCTTGCCCTCGGCGGGAACGTCGCGGAGCAGGCAGAGCGCGCTTTCGGCGATCATCCTGCTGGTCGAGCCATAGCCGGGGTCCTTGTCGCCCTTGACCACCGCCGTGACGCGCTCGCCGTCGGGCATCTCGGCGACAAAGGCGATCTCATAGAAGCCCGTTTCACGTTCTTCCTTGCTCGGGCCTTCGCCGGGGGCGGGGCCCTTGTCGGAGTTCATCGGGTTGAACTTGGCGATCGCCTCGGCCGCCGCCTTGCCGAGATCACCGATGCCGGGGGCGATCGTCATCTCGTCGTAGAGGAAGTCGGCGCCATAGGGATAGCCCGCCAGAAAATTGGTGCGGTGGACGTTCTTGGTGTTGATCACCGCCATCATGAAGGGCGCGACCCAGGCCTCGACCGCGTCGTCGTAATGCGGAACCAGGCCGTTGGGCTGGTGCGGGCCGGTGAAGCCCGGCGTGAGGCCGAAGGGATCGACCATGATCTTGAGGATCGACGGGTCCTTGGCCGCCGCGGCCATCGTCGCCTTGCCGCTGGCGAAGGTGCCGCCGGAGAAGGTGCCCTTCATCGCGCGGATGCGGCCCTTAACGCGCGGCCCGGGCCGGCCGAAGCGGCGCTGCGCCTCTTGCTGGACGGCCCAGACGCCGAGGTCGAACGGTATCGAATCGAAGCCGCACGAGAAGACGATCCGCGCGCCGCTGGCCTTTGCTTCGGCTTCGTACTTGTCGATCATCTGGCGCATCCAGGCGGGCTCGCCGCACAGGTCGACATAGGCGGTGCCGGTGCGGGCGCAGGCGGCGAGCAGCGCCTCGCCGTAAAGCTGGTATGGCCCGACCGTGGTGATCACGACGTTGGTGCGCTGCACCATCGCCTCCAGGCTGGCGGGATCGTCGGCATTGGCAGTGACGAGCGGCGTCTCGGGCGCGGCGCCGATCTCTTCGCGGACCTGTTGGAGCTTGGTGAGCGAGCGGCCGGCCATCGCCCATCTGAGGCTGCCGTCGGCATAGTGCTGCGCGAGATATTCGGCGACGAGGCGGCCGGTGAAGCCGGTGGCGCCATAGACGAGGATGTCGAATTCGCGGCCCATCTTGCTCTCCTGATGCCGGCATACCCGGTCTTCTAAGCAGCGAGTGAAGCAGAGATTGGACGCGAGGGGAAGCTTGGCAAATCCCCACCCCGAGCGTCGCGGGTGCTCGCGCCGCCTATAATGCGGGAAAGCCCGCCGGATTGCGGCGCCTTGCGGAGAAGCAGATGACATTCGGCACTTTCATCCAGCCCCATGAGCAGGACCGCGATGCGGAGGACCTCGCCGAGCGGCTGCAGATCCAGATCTATTCGGGCTACAAGGCGCGCAACGACATCGAGGACTGGATGGGCCGGAACCGCGTGTTCGACGCGATCGCCCGCAAGGTCCGCAAGCTCAAGCTGGCCTATGAGGACCAGTGCTCGGCCAAATATTATTTCGACGTGGTGCGCACGCTGCGCGACCTCAACGGCGAGTTCGACCGCGTGGTCGAAGTGGGCGTGTTCATGGGCGGGTCCACCTCGTTCCTCACGGGGTGCATCGAGCCGTTCGACTTCGACCTCGACCTGGTCGACGTGAGCGCCAACTACCTGCGCTTCGCCTATGAGCGCGTGCGGCGCATGTACCCCGAGGCCGCCAGGCGCATCCGGTTGTTCCACGGCGACCTGCCGAGCTACGTCCGCACGGTGATGCTCGGCGAGACCGGGCGCAAGTCGATCATCCACCACGATGGCGCGCATGATTTCGAGCAGGTCGTCAAGGACATGGCCTCGCTCTATTATGTCCGCGAGCAGCTGCTGGCGATCATCGCGCAGGACACGCATCTGCGCGGCACGATCAAGCACATGAACTTCGTCGACATGGCGCTCTACGCGGTGTTCGGCACCGATCTGACCTATGCGCCGATCGGCGCCGCCTATGCCGAACAGGATGCGCGCACCGAGCCCAACCGCTTCCAGGGCAATTATTTCATGCCCGGCGTTCCCGAGGGCGTGGTGATCCCGATGGCGGCGAACCGCTTCCACTACCCCCACCCGGCGCTGAGCATCGACGACTTCCTGCCCGCGCTGGCCGGCGAGGCGGCTGCGGCGGCCTAGGCCGCCACAAGCCTCAGGCGTCGAACTGGAGCGAGGCCAAGCGGGCATAGAGGCCGCCCTGGCCGACGAGCTCGGCATGGGTGCCGGTCTCGACGATGCGGCCCTCGTCCATCACGATGATCCGGCCCGCGGCGCGGACGGTGGCGAGGCGGTGGGCGATGACGAGCGTGGTGCGGTTCTGCATCAGCCGCTCGAGCGCGTCCTGGACGAGGCGTTCGCTCTCGGCGTCGAGTGCGGAGGTGGCTTCGTCGAGCAGCAGGATCGGCGCGTCGCGGAGCAATGCGCGCGCGATGGCGAGCCGCTGGCGCTGGCCACCCGAGAGGCGCGCGCCCCCTTCTCCGAGGAAGGTGTCGAGCCCCTGCGGCAGCTCGCGCAGGAAGTCGGCGGCGTTGGCGGCGCTCGCGGCCGCCCAGATCGCCTCGTCCGACGCGTCCCAGGCGCCGTAGCGCAGGTTGTCGCGGGCGGAGGCGGCGAAGATCACCGTCTCCTGCGGCACGATCGCCATCCGCGCACGGACGTCGGCCGGATCGGCCTCGCGCACGTCGAGGCCGTCGACGCGGACAGTGCCGGTTTCGGGGTCGTAGAAGCGCTGGAGGAGCTGGAAGAGCGTCGACTTGCCCGCGCCCGAGGGGCCGACCACGGCGACGGTCTCGCCCGGCGCGACCGCGAGCGAGAAGTCCTGCAGCGCCGAAGTCTCGGGGCGGCTCGGGTAGCGGAAGGTGACATGGTCGAACGCGATCGCGCCCTCGGCGGGCTGGGGGAGCGGCACCGGGTTGGCCGGCGGCGCGATGTCGGGCTCCTGCGCGAGCAGCTCGGCGAGGCGGCTGGCGGCGCCCGAGGCGCGCAGCAGGTCGCCATAGACTTCGGTCAGCGCGCCGAACGAGCCGGTGACGAGGCCGGCGGTGATGACGAAGGCCGTGATCGAGCCGCCGGTGATCCGGCCGGCGGCGACGCCCGACACGGCGTCCCACATGATCAGCGTGATCGCGGCGAAGAGCAGGCCGATCACCAGCGCGGTCATCACCGCGCGCATCGCGAAGCGGCGCTTGGCGGCGGCGAAGCTGCGCCAGACCGCATCCTGGAACCGCTTCGCCTCGCGCTGCTCCTGCCCGAAAGCCTGGACGATGCGCATCGCGCCGAGCGTCTCCGAGGCGATCGCGCCGATGTCGGCCACCCGGTCCTGGCTGGCGCGCGACAGGCTGCGCACGCGGCCGCCGAGCCAGACGATCGGCAGCACGACGAGCGGAATGCCGACGAGGAGATAGGCGGCGATCGCCGGCGCGAGCGCGAAGAGATAGATGATTCCGCCGATGCCGGTGAGCAAGTTGCGCAGCGCGATCGAGACGGTGGAGCCCACCACTTGCTCGACGATCGCCGTGTCCGAGGTGAGGCGCGAGGCGATTTCGGACGGGCGGTTCTCCTCGAACCATTTGGGCGGCAGGCGCAGCAGGTTGCGGTGGACCGCGGCGCGCATGTCCGCAACGGTGCGCTCGCCGACCCAGGAGACGAAATAGAAGCGCAGCGCCGTCGCGACCGACAGCGCCAGCACGACGAGCAGCAGGCCCTGGAAATAGACGCCGATCCGGCTGGTGTCGGCGCCGGCCGCGAAGCCGTTGTCGACGATCTGCTTGAAGGTGCGCGGGATCCACAGAGTCGCCAGCGACGAGGCCGTGAGCGCGATCGTCGCGATCGCGAGCTGGAGCGGGTAGCGGCGGGTGAAGCCCCAGATGATCAGCAGGTTGCTGAGCTTGCGCTTGGGCTGTGCCGCCGGCGGGGCGGACGGGACGGGATCGGCCATGGGCGCGCGCCTAGCGCGATTGGCGGGGGAGGGGAACTGATTCCCTGTCCCGCAAGGGAGCACTATCCACAGGGAACCGCATTGCCGGCCGGTACATTCCCCTAGGCGACGTTGCACCGCAGCAGGTGCACCTATAAGGGTAAAGGAACCGCTACCGTTTCAAAAACGGGGTACGGTGAAGGAGTTTGATGCTCTACGACGCCTATGAGATCCAGCGCTCGCTGTTCGCAGGAGCAAGCGCCTGGGCCAATTTCTCCGCCGGCCTGCTCAACAATCCGGCCAATCCGTTCGCCTATTTCGGCGGGGGACCGGTGCTGGCTTCGGCGCTCGAGGTGTTCGCGCACGCCGCCGCGCCGCGCGGCAAGCCGGATTTCGGGCTCGATCGCACGACGATCGACGGCCGCGAAGTCGACGTGCACGAGGAAGTCGTGCTGCGCAAACCCTTCGGCCAGCTCAAGCGCTTCGTCCGCCAGGGCGTGGAGGGCGGGCCCAAGCTGCTGATCGTCGCACCCATGTCTGGCCATTACGCCACGCTGCTGCGCGGCACGGTCGAGCGGATGCTGCCGGTCGCCGACGTCTACATCACCGACTGGCGCGACGCGAAGCTGGTGCCGCTCGCCGCCGGCCGCTTCGACCTGGACGATTACATCGAATATCTGGTCGCCTTCCTCGAGCATATCGGGGCCGAGGGCGATCCGCGGTCGCATGTGCTGGCGGTGTGCCAGCCCTCGGTGCCGAGCTATGCCGCCGTCGCGCTGATGAGCGCCGACAAGCACCCCAACCGGCCCAAGACGCTGACCATGATGGGCGGCCCGATCGACACGCGCGAGGCGCCGACCGCGGTCAACACGCTGGCGACCGAGCGGCCGCACGCCTGGTTCGAGCAGAACGTCATCGCCACCGTGCCGATGATGTATGCCGGCGCGGGGCGGAAGGTCTATCCGGGCTTCCTGCAGCTCGCCGGGTTCATGACGATGAACCTGGGCAACCACATGATCAGCCATTGGGAGATGTTCAAGCATCTCGTCCAGGGCGACGACGAGAGCGCGGACGCGACGCGGCGCTTCTACGACGAATATCGCTCGGTCTGCGACATGACCGCGGAATTCTATCTCCAGACGATCGACGTGGTGTTCCAGAACCATTCGCTGCCCAAGGGCGAGATGACCTGCCGCGGCCGCAAGGTCGATCCGGCGGCGATCACCGACGTGGGGCTGCTGGCGATCGAGGGCGAACGCGACGACATCTCGGGCATCGGCCAGACCAAGGCCGCGCTGGAGATCGCGACCAAGCTGCCCGAGGCGAAGAAGCAATATCTGCTGGCGCCCGGCGTCGGGCATTACGGCATCTTCAACGGCTCCAAGTGGCGCAACCGCATTGCGCCGGTGCTCGAGCAGTGGATGGCCGCGAACGACTGAGGCTTTTTGTGCGCCTCACGGCGCTTCAAGGACGCGTCAGTCGTAATACCAGCTCGCTAGGTCCCAGATCAGCAGCGCGGCGAGCACCCAGACTGCGACCACGATGACCACGCCGGCCCAGCTCACCGGGCGGTGGCTGGCTGCCTCGGCCGCGGCGCGGTGCTCGGCGAGCTGGTCGGCCGGGACCATCTTCTCGAACAGCCAGACGCCGAGCGGGATCAGCACCGCATCGTCGAGCAGGCCCAGTACCGGGATGAAATCGGGGATGAGGTCGATTGGCGAGAGCGCATAGGCGGCGACGAGCAGCCCGAACAGCCGCGCGTGGAGCGGCGTGCGCGGATCGCGCACCGCAAGCCAGACGGCGTGCGCCTCGACGCGGATGCGATGTGCGAGCGATGGACCCATGGGCCCGCTATCGCCGAGCGGGGCGGCCGCGGCAAGCGGGGGAGGATTGCGTTCCTACAGCGTCGTCTCGACGTGCCGGCCGGCCTCCTCGGGCTTGATCTTCATCCCGGTGATCATCTTGAACTTGCCCGAGAGCGACTCATCGCCTTCCCAGATCTCGGCATCTTCCAGCTCGAAGCGGAGCATCAGCAGCGCGGGGTCGGCGCGGCCGCCCTCGAACCAGGCTTCGACCATGTTCGACCAATATTTCTCGATCAGCGCCGGATCGGTTTCCGGGACGAGATTGCCGCGGATGCAGGCGAAGAGCTTGTGGTCGCTGGTCACGACCTGCGCCATCGCCGGCCCGCCCGTCGCGATGCGATTGTCCTTGCGGGTGTAGAGCCAGAAGGCGCCGTCGGCCTCGGGATCGAGGATCGCGGTCATCGGCTCGGCATGGTCGGGCGTGCCGATCCGCTTGATCATGATGAAGGGGCTCTTGGCGAGCTTCTCCCACATCCGCTTGCGGACTTCGGCGGATTCGTCGTCGTGCGGCGCGTTCATTGCTCTGCTCTCCCGGGGCTGGTCCCAGGGAGAACGAGCGGGAAGGGCGGGGTTTCCGTGCTCAGGCGGTGCCGTAGGCGGCAGCGGCGCCGAGCAGCTCCAGGTCGTTGCGGTTGACCAGCGCGACAGGCACGTCGGAGAGCTGCCGGCGGAAGGCGGTCTTGTCTTCCATGCGCCGGCGGAAGGACGGGTCCATCAGCTGCGGATGGAGCGCGCGCGCGATCGCGCCGGTGAGGAACACGCCGTCCCAGGCGCCGAATGCCAGCGCGAGATCGCCGGTGAAGGCGCCGAGATGCTCGACCCACATCGAGATGGTGGCGGCGCAGGCCGGATCTCGGCTGACGTTGCGCGTCACATCCTCGGGAGTCGCCATGCGCTTGCCGCCCGACAGCGCCTCATAGGCGAGCGTCAGGCCGGATGCGCTCAGCAGCGCCTCATATTCGAGCGGATGGCCCCGCGCTTCGCAATGCTGGGCGAAGGTGCGGCCGTTGGGGCTCTTGGGCGCGAAGCTCATATGGCCGGCCTCGCTCTCGACGGGGACCAGCTTGCCGCCCGAGGTGATCAGCGCCGAGACGCCAAGACCCGTGCCCGCGCCGATCACGACATAATTGCCGCCGGCCTCGACCGGTCGGGGCGCGGGGCCCTGGAGCGGCGTGAAGGCGCTGTTCGGCAGCAGGGTGAGCGCCAGCGCATTGGCGGCGCATTCGTTGAGCGCGCGCGGGCGGACGCGCAGCACTGCCTCGACGCCCGAAAGCGAGATGTACCAGCGGCTGCCGGTGAGATTGATCAGATCGCCGCGCGCCGCGCCGGCCACCGCGAGCACGCTGGGCAGCCGCGCGTCCTGGAGCCCCAGCCCGTTGAGGTAGGAGACCAGCGCGCTGGTGAAGGTGGGGTGTTCCGCGGTCATGAACTTTCGCACGTCCCGGGGCATCAGCCCGGCCTCTCCGCCGGTCAGCCCGAAACGTACCGATTGGCGACCGATATCGGCCACCAGCGCCAAATCCTGCGACATCACTACCCCATCCTGCGGCTTCCGTTTGTCGGAAGTCCGTCGCTGTTATCGCTACCAGACGTTACGGAAACGAAAACGGATCGTTGGCAGCGCTGTCAAAATGCTAGAAACCGCAGGGAAATTACGCAAGCCCGTTGGACTCCGCAGCTTTTCCGGCGCGATCGGCCCGGGGCGCTGGTGCTGTTACAGCACCTCGAACAGCCCTGCCGCGCCCTGTCCCCCGCCGATGCACATCGTCACGACGACGTATTTCGCGCCGCGGCGCTTGCCCTCGATCAGCGCATGGCCGGTGCAGCGCGCCCCGGTCATGCCATAGGGGTGGCCGATCGAGATCGAGCCGCCGTTGACGTTGAGCAGGTCATTGGGGATGCCGAGCTTGTCCTGGCAGTAGAGGACCTGGACGGCGAAGGCCTCGTTGAGCTCCCATAGGCCGATGTCGTCCATCTTCAGCCCGAACCGGTCGAGCAGCTTGGGGATGGCGAACACCGGGCCGATGCCCATCTCGTCGGGTTCGGTGCCGGCGACGGCCATGCCGACATAGCGGCCGAGCGGCTGGAGCCCGCGCTTCTCCGCGGTCTTCTCCTCCATCAGCACGCAGGCGGCGCTACCGTCGGAGAGCTGGCTGGCGTTGCCGGCGGTGACGGTGCCACCCGGGAGCACCGGCTGGAGCGCGGCGAGACCTTCGGCGGTGGTGTCCGGCCGATTGCCCTCGTCCTTCGCCAGGGTGACTTCCTTGCTCGTGACTTCCTTCGTCTCCTTGTTGACGACGTTCATCGTCGCGGTGACGGGGATGATCTCCTGGTCGAAGCGCCCCGCGGCTTGGCCGGCGGCGGTGCGCTGCTGCGACTGGAGCGCATATTCGTCGCAACGCTCGCGGCCGATGCCGTAGCGCGCGGCGACCACCTCGGCGGTCTGGAGCATCGGCATGTAGATGTTCTTGTGCATCGCGAGCAGCTCGGGATCGGGCTGGACGCGCATCTGCGGGGTCTGGACGAGGCTGATGGATTCGACGCCGCCGCCGATCACGATGTCCATATTGTCGACCATGATCTCCTTGGCCGCGGTGGCGATCGCCATCAGGCCCGAGGCGCATTGGCGGTCGACCGACATGCCGGCGACGGTGACGGGCAGCCCGGCACGGAGCAGCGCGGTGCGCGCGATGTTGCTCGCCTGCGCGCCCTGCTGGAGCGCGGCGCCGAATACGACGTCGTCGACCTCGGCCGGATCCAGCCCCGCGCGCTCGACCGCGGCGCGGATCGAGTGGCTGCCGAGCGTGGGCGAGGGAAGGTTGTTGAACGCCCCGCGATAGGCACGGCCGATCGGAGTGCGGGCGGTGGAGACGATCACTGCGGAGCGCATGGCTTCTTTCCTTCTTCGCTCCCCTCCCGCACGAGGGAGGGACAGATTGAATTACACGTAGACCAACGAGATCCACTCGGCGATCAGCGCGGGCTTCTCCTCGCCTTCGATTTCGAGGACATATTGCTGGACCTGCTCCCAGGTGCCGGGCTGGCGCTCGACGAACTTGAGCAAAGTGAACCGGCCGCGGACGCGCTTGCCGGAACGCACGGGCGCGACGAAACGGACCTTGTTGCCGCCGTAGTTCACCCCCATCCGCGCCCCGGCAATCCGGGGCACGCCGCTGCGCGCGGCAAGCATCGGCATCAGCGAGAGCGACAGGAAGCCGTGCGCAATCGTGCCGCCGAAGGGCGTCTGCGCCGCGCGATCGGGATCGACATGGATGAACTGGTGGTCGCCGGTGGCCTCGGCGAACTGGTCGATCATCGCCTGGGTGACCTCGACCCAGTCGGACACATGCTCGGTGCCGATGCGGGCGGCCATCTGCTCGACGGTGATGCTGTCCACGTGTCTTCCTTGCCGCGAGCGGAATTCGCGCCCTTCTTGGCAGCGGTGCCGGTGCTTCGCAAGGGATGAGCGGACCCGATCCACTAAAAAGGCTCGATGCGATAGCGAAGGGCGCCAGACTCGAATTTCAAAAATACGCGGATTGCGGTGCCAGAAGGGTCCTCCAAGCCGCATCCACTTGACGAAGCGGATGTTGGCTGGCGAACTCGGGCCGGCCGATTCCCGGCCTGGGGGGAAGTTGGAATGCGGAGATTGTGGCTTGCCGGCGCAGTGGCGCTGGCGACGGCGCTCGCGTGCGATGGGGGCATCGCACTCGCGAAGGAAGGCAGCGCGGCAAGCGCCGGCAAGGGCGCGGAGGCAAAACTGTCGCCCGCCGCCGAACAGTTTCTGAAGAGCCTGCATCCGCGCACCGGGGACGTGGTCATTCCCGAGGCCAAGGCCGTGATGCACCTGGGCGACCGTTATTATTTCCTGCCCGCCGCCGACGCCAGGCGCGTGCTGGTCGAAGTGTGGCGCAACCCGCCCGACGCCGTGAGCGACGTGCTCGGCCTGGTGCTCGAGAAGGACAGCACCGCATTCCAGAACGTCTGGGGCGCGGTGATCACCTATCAGGACAGCGGCCATGTCTCCGACGCCGATGCCAACAAGCAGGACTATGACGGTGTGCTGGCCGACATGCGCAAGGGCGAGGCGGAGGAGAATCAGCAGCGCAAGACGGCAGGTTACCCCGAGCTGACGCTGGTCGGCTGGGCGCAGCCGCCCGCCTATGACGCGGCCAACCATGCGCTGATCTGGGCGCGCGAGCTGGCCGAGGGCGGCGCGCCGGAACATGGGCTCAACTACGACGTCCGGCTGCTGGGGCGCACCGGCGTGCTGAGCCTCAACATGGTCTCGGGCATGTCGTCGATCGCCGAAGTGCGCGGCGCTGCGCAGGACTTCGGCAAGGCGGTCAGCTTCCAGCCCGGCGCGGCCTATGCCGACTTCAATGCCTCGACCGACCGTAGCGCCGAATATGGGCTTGCAGGGCTGGTCGCCGGCGGCGCGGCGGTAGCCGTAGCGAAGAAGGTCGGGCTGCTCGCGATCCTTCTCAAGTTCGGCAAGGTCATCCTGATCGGGCTGGCGGCGGCGGGGGCTGCCGTTGTCGGCTTCTTCAAGCGCCTGTTTGGGCGCGGCGGCGAAGAAGAGGCGATCTAGGGCGAATCGACGTTCATCCTAACGCGCTCCCCTCCCTTTTGGGGAGGGGAGACGAATGTCGGTACAACCTGGCACCCCGGCGCACGATCTTGCCGCTTGCAAAATAGGATTTGGCCTGAAACAAATCGGGAACGCTCTTTCTCAATCTGAATATAATCGGCGTCTCGCGCGCACACGCACATGCGCGCGCACAGGCACGTACGCACGCGCATGCGCCCGCGTTGGGATGTCCACTTTGTCCACTTCCGCCGTGTCCACTTCCGGCATCGCGCCGCCGGATCGGTCGATGGTCAGGCCCCGCTCGAACGGCCGCGATAGTGTGACCCTGGTGTGACCTTTGGTCGCGCGGGATGCGGGGCGGCGCTAGCGTAACGCCCTCCCCTCCCTGAATGGAAAGGGAGATGAATGTCGATACAACCTAGGCGTCTTCCTCCTGTTCCAGCGGCCTGCCGCCTCGTGCGCGCAGGTCGCGGAGCAGCGTGCGCATCGCCCAGCCGCAGGCGCGCGCGATCTGGCTGCCGTCCAGCCCCCATTGGTCGCGCATCTCGAGCCAGGCGGAGGTGTGCAGGAACTGGAGCATGGCCGTCGCCAGCTTGCGGTCCTCTTCGGGCAGGTCGTTCACGGCATCGGCGGTGACGGCAGTATAGGCGGCGACCCGCGCCTCGCGGTCGGCGAGCCGCGCCGCGCGCCCCTGCGGCGTGGTGCGAATGACGGTGGCGACGGGCGCGATCCGGTCGAATCCCTCGTAGATCGCCGGTAGCGTCGAGAGCAGCTCCGCCTCCGACTGCGGATAACGGACATTGGGGCCGGCGAGGCTGGTCACGCGCTCGCGGAGCGCGCGGAGCAGCGATTCCTGGTCGGGATAATAGCGATAGACGGTGCGGCGCGAGAGCCCCGCGCGCGCCGCGACTGCGTCGTGGTTCACGCGCTCGTCGTCGGCGAGCAGCCCCACCAGCGCGTCGCCGATCTTGATGCGGGTGTGCGGATTGTCGGGGGTTTCGGGCTTCGCCGGGTCGCTCAGGAGGAATTTCCGTTTGTGCATAGGATTCCCAATAAACGTGACACAAAAAGTGTCAAATCCAGATTGACACAGTTTGTGCCGGGCGTATTGGGCGCACCACACACAACAAAGGGGCGCACGCACAGACAGGAAATCAGGAGATCAGGGATGTTGTTTCACGTATCGATCGACGCCGCCGACCCCCGGCGCGTGGCGGAAGTAATCGCGGAGCTCTGGGCCGGAGTGGCGACGCCGTTCCCGCCGGTGATCGAAGGGAGCTGGATTGCGATGGCCGGCGACGATCGCAACAGCGCGGTCGAAGTCTATCCGCGCGGCACTGAGCTGGTGCAGGGCGATGGCGACAGCGACGCGCACGGCCGGATCGGCGCGAACGGCGATCATTCGTCGACTCACTTCGCAATGGCCACGGCGCTGGACGTCGAGCAGGTGCTCGCGATCGCCAAGCGCGAGGACTGGCCGGTCAAGTACCGCAAGCGCGGCGGCGCCTTCGGCGTGCTCGAGCTGTGGCTCGAGGGCACGCGGATGATCGAAGTGCTCACGCCCGAAATGCAGGCCGAATATCGCGGCGCGATGACGATCGAGGGCTGGACTCACTTCCTGCGCGCCCACGGGATTCCGGCACCCGTCGAGGCCTGACGCCCAGGCCGACCCAGGTCAGTCGGATGCTTCGGAAGCAGGCGGCGGCACGTCCCCCTGCGGGCCGAGCAGCGTGACCTGGGTCGGATAGGCGAAGGTGATGCCGTGCTTGCGGAAACAGGCGAGCACGGCCGCCGCGACCTTGTCGCGTGCATCGGGCGGGAAATCGACGCCCTGCGATTCGAACTCGATGTCATAGTCGAGCCCGCTCGCGCCGAAGCCGGTCAGGCCGCCGTGGTTGAGCTTGTAGCCCTGGCCCTCGACGGCTTCGCGCAGCAGCGCCGGGAGCTTCTCGACCGTCTCGGGCGGCGTGTCGTAGCCGAGGTTGAAGAGGAACTTGAACCGGTTGCGGATGCGGTTGGTGTTGTTGAGGATCTCGTTGTCGAGCAGCTTGCGGTTCGAGACGATCCGCTCCTCGCCCGCCGGCCCGCGGATCCGCGTCGACTTGAGGCCGATCGCCTCGACCACGCCTTCGCTCGTTCCGAACTTGATCGTGTCGCCGAGGCGGAAGGGGCGGTCGAAGATGATCGCGAGGGCGGCGAGCAGGTCGCCGAAGATGCCCTGCGCGGCAAGGCCGATCGCGATGCCGCCGACGCCAAGGCCTGCGATCAGGCCGGTGACGTTGACCCCGAGGTTGCCGAGCACCATCACCACGGCGATCGCGAAGAGCACGATCGAGACGAGCAGGCGGATGATGCCCAGCGCGCTCCCGAGGCCCGCGTCCTGATAGCCTTCGGACGTTGTGCGGTGCTCGATCATCCCGAAGACGACCTCGCGCACCCAGATCGCGCCCTGGAACACGGCGGAGATGGTGAAGAGGAAGTGGATCGTGGTGTCGAGCACGGCGGGCGTGCGCGCATAGCCGGCGACCAGCCGGAGCGCGGCGAGGATGATGAAGAGATTGCCGGTCTTTCCGACCGCGCGGCCCAGGATCGCGTACCAGTGGCCCACGCCGTCGCCGCGGCGGCACAGCTTGAGCGCCCAGCTGCGGACCATGAAGAGCAGCAGCACGATCCCGATGGCGATGCCGCCGGCGATCAGTATCTCGAGCCAATTGTCCTGGACCCAGAACCAGCTCTCGCGAAACAGCGTGGTGGTATGTTCCTGGATGGCGTCGCCCGTGGGAAGGGGCAGCGGCGTGGCGGCAGTCTTGTTGGTCATGCGGTTCGTCAGGCAGCCTTTGCTTGCACCGGCTCATCTCCCTCGAGGAAGGCGATCAGCCCGCGTTCGTAGCGGCTGAGGTAACGGGTGGCGCGGGGCAGCCGCAAGTGTGCGCGGAACGCGGCTTGCGCCTCGCGGTCCCGGGCGAGCCTCACGAGCGACGGATGGACATAGGATTTGCGCGCGATCGCAGGCGTGTTGCCGAGCGCTTCGGTCACCGGCTCGAGCATCGCCTTGAGGCCGAGATAGCCAGGCGCAGTGGCCAGCGCTTCGAAGGCGATCGCGCTGGCGCCCCAGGTGCGGAAATGCTTGGCGGTGAAGTCGTCGCCCATCGCGTCGCGGATATAGGCGTTGACGTCGGTCGAGGTCACCGGGCGCGCCTCGCCGGCATCGTCGAGCCAGGCGAAGAGCTGCTGGCCGGGCAGGTCCTGACAGCGCTTGACGAAGCGGCTGAGCGAGGCGTCGGTGATCGTCATCGCGCGCATCTTGCCCGATTTGGCGCGGAACTGGAGCCTGACCGTGTGGCCCTTCACCTGGGCGTGGCGCTTGCGCAGCGTCGTGGCGCCAAAGCTCTTGTTCTCCTGCGCATAGGCTTCGTTGCCGACGCGGATCGTGCCGCGATCGAGCAATCGGACGACGGCGGCGATGGCCTTTTCGCGACAGGCGCCGGGGCGCTTCAGGTCCCTCTCGACCTGCGCGCGCAGCCGGGGAAGGCGCTCGCCGAAGCCGGCGCAGCGATCATATTTGGCGGCTTCCTGCGCCTCGCGGAAGCCGAGGTGGTAGCGGTACTGTTTGCGGCCCTTCTCGTCATAGCCGGTCGCCTGGATATGGCCGCGCGGATCGGGGCAGAACCAGGCGTTGACGTAGGCGGGGGGCAGGCCGACGGCGTTCAGCCGGTCGATTTCGTCGCGGTCGGTGATCCGCTCGCCGTCCGGGCCCCAATAGCCCCAGCCGTGGCGGACCTTTCGACGGGTGATTCCCGGTTGCTGATCATCGACATAGACGATTTCGTCGTGCGGCATCGGCCCTCCTCGCGGCGCATCGGGAATGCACGGGAGGGGGCCTTCGTTCCGAGGCGGAGGGTGTTGAGCCAGCGCTGGGCGGGGCGCTCGAGCAGATGGTGGAGCGTTGCCGAGGCGGCGAGGACGAGGAGGAGATAGAGCGCAATCAGCGCAGGCGGGACCGCGGTCGGATCGGCGACCAGCGCGAGCTTGAAGGCGAACCACAGCGGGTAATGGGCGAGATAGGTCGCATAGCTGACCTCGCCGAGCCAGTGGAGCGGCCGCGCCTCGAGCGGGTTGCGGCTCCGGCCGGCGGTGAGCGCGAGCGCGAGCAGCAGCGCGGCGAAGGCGGCGGGAACGCGCAGTGTCTCGCCCAGTGGCGCGAGCAGCAGGAGCAGCGCGGCCGAGGCGGCGAGGGCGGCGGGCGCCCGCCACGCGCCGTGCCAGCGCAGCCAGAGCGCGCCGACCGCAGTGCCGCAGGCGAATTCGAGAATGCAGCGGATCAGCCCCAGGTGTGGAATATCCTCGCCAAGGTCGGCGGCGGAGCGTGCGGTGAAGACGGCGTGGAGCAGCACCAGCAAGGCGGCGATCGCGGCCAGCACGGCGGGGGTGGGAACGCGCCGCCAGTCGATCGCCAGCGCGAGCAGCGGGAAGAGGAGATAGGCGCCGAGCTCGCACGAGATCGACCAGGCCGGGTCGTTCCAGGCGAGCGCATCGGTGAAGCCCCAGTTCTGGAGCAGCAGCAGATGGAGCGGCAGTTCGGCCATCGGATATGGCGGCGCCGGGCGGCCGGTGGCGGCGAGCAGCAGCGCCAGCGCCAGCGCCACGCCGAGCATGACGGCGTGGAGCGGCCAGATGCGTGCGACGCGGCGGCGGAGGAAATCGGGGACGGCGCGCAGCCCGCCCTCGCGCAGCCGATCGGCATAGGCGAGCCAGATCACCATTCCGGAGAGCAGGAAGAAGAAGTCGACCGCGAGATAGCCCTTGCCGAGCAGCGCCGCGGCGGGCGCTGGCAGGCCTGCGATCGACTGGCGCAAGTGGAAGAGCACGACCAACCACGCCGCGATTCCGCGCGCCGAGGTGAGGGCGCGGAGCTCAGTCATGCCGGCGCCAGCTGCGGCTTGCGCATCGGGCGCCACGCGCTCTCGGCTCGCTTGCGCGCGACATAGGTGTCGAGCCCGATCTGCGCGCCGATCAGCATGTAGACGAAGGGCTGGAAGGCAATCGCGATGAAGGCGGCGCCGAGCAGGTAGATGATGTGCGCGCTCTGCAGCGCCGAGGCGAGCGGCGAGACCCACTCGAGCCCGGGCTCCGGGCTCCGGTAGCGACGGCGGAGCAGCTCCATGCGGAAGATGCCGATCGCGCTGATCAGCAGCCACAGCGCCAGGCCGGGATAGCCCTGCTCGCCGAGCATCTCGAAATAGGCACTGTGATAGGCGCGGGCCTTATCGACCTCGAGACTGCGCGCCACGGTGGCCTGGCCGCCGGCCTCGACCACCGAGACCTTCTCGTAGCGGATCTGGTTCTGGCGATAGGCCTCGAACCCGCCGCCCATCGGATGCGACTTGGCGTATTCCATCGTCCACTGCCACACGGCGAGGCGGGTCGAGGCCGATGAGTCCGCTTGGTAGGTCTTGATCGTTCCCATCCGTTCGGTGAAGGCCGAGGGAAGGAAAGGCACCGCGATCAGGCCGAGGAAGCCGAGCGCGCCGATATAGGCGACCTTGCGCCTGGCATCGCGCAGCAGCAGCAGCGCGAGCAGCCCGATGCAGAGCAGGCCCGTGCGCGTCGAAGTGCCCACCGGGATCAGCAGGCAGGCGAAGACGAGGGCGTAGGCGAAAGCCTTCACCCGCCAGTCGGGGGCGAAAATCGTACCGTGGCGCGTGAACCACAGGATCAGCGGGATGATCGCGATCGCGACGGTCGAGATGGTGCTGCCTTCGTAGAGCCCGGAATTATTGTCGATCATCAGATTGAGCTCGCCATAGCCGCCGCCCGAGAGGATCGTCTTGATCCCGCCGACGATGATGATCGAGGCGGCCGAGAGCACCATGAACAGCAGCAGCGCCTCGATACGCAGCCGGGTACGCAGTGTCAGCGGCAGGAAGGCGGCAAAGGCCAGTGCCTTCCACACCCAGTCCCATTTGAACTTCGCGTCGACGGGGAAGTCGGCATGGGCGGTGGTGTACCAGCAATAGCCGAGCAGCAGCAGGATCAGGAACTGGCGCGGGGCGACTCGGACGTCGCGCTTGTCGTCGAACGCCAGCCAGCCGAGCACCGCCAGCGCGACGGTGATCAGCGAGATCGGGATCGAATTGAGCAGCAGCCAGGTCAGCCGCTGGGGCGAGACGATGTCGATATAGGCATAGGCGAGGACGAACAGGAACGGCCGGCGCAGGCCCATGCCGAGAAGAGCGACGAGGAAGAGGACGAAGGCATAGTCACGCACCGGGCTTGCCCCAGCGGCGCTTGCGGGGGTCGACGTCGTGCGGGCCGGACTCGCGGTCGAGATCGGGGCGGCGGAGCAGCAGCCAGGCGGCGAGCAGCATCAGGCCGTGGCTGAGGCCAAGCGCGAAATTGTCGATCATCTGCCCGTCCGCCGCTCCTTCGTGCCCTCGTGTAGCGCGACCTAGTTGACGCGCCGTTAAGTGCTCGCGTGGCAGAGGGCGGCCATGCGGATCCTCCACATCCTCGACCATGGGCTGCCGCTCCACAGCGGCTACACCTTCCGGACCCGAGCGATTCTCAAGGCCCAGATCGCGCACGGTCATGAGGTGGCGGCGGTGACGGGCTGCCGGCACGGCAAGTTCGACACCGACGAAGAGACGATCGACGGAATCCGATTCCACCGCACCCCGCGGGTCAATTCGGGTCCGCCGGTGATCGGCGAGCTGCGCGAGGTCGCGGCCTTCGCGCGGCGGATCGAAGCGGTGGCGCGCAAGTGGCGCCCCGACGTGCTCCATGCCCATTCGCCGGTGCTCGACGCGATGGCGGCGCAGCGCGTGGCCGACCGGCTGGGGCTGCCGCTGCTGTATGAGATCCGCGCCTTCTGGGAAGACGCCGCGGTGGGCAACGGCACCGGGCGCGAGGGCAGCCTGAAGTATCGCGCCACGCGCGCGCTCGAGACGCGGGCGGTGCGCAAGGCCGATGCCGTCGCGGTGATCTGCGAGGGGCTGAAGCGCGACCTGGTGGCGCGCGGAGTCGATCCGGGCAAGATCATGATCTCGCCCAATGGCGTCGACCTGACCCTGTTCGGCGAGCCGCTGCCGCATGATGCGGCGCTGGCGGCCGAGCTGGGGGTCGCGGGGGCGGAAACGATCGGCTTCATTGGCTCCTTCTACGACTATGAGGGGCTCGACGTGCTGATCGAGGCGATGCCCGCGCTGGTCGCGGCGCGGCCATCGATGCGGCTGGTGCTGGTCGGCGGCGGGCCGATGGAGGCGGCGCTCCGGGCGCAGGCCGAGGCCTCTCCGGTCGCCGATCGCATCCGCTTCGTCGGTCGCGTGCCGCACGATCAGGTCGAGCGCTACTACAGCCTGGTCGACGTGCTCGTGTATCCGCGCAAGCACATGCGGCTGACCGACCTGGTGACGCCGCTGAAGCCGCTCGAGGCCATGGCGCAGCGCCGGCTGGTCGCGGCATCGGACGTCGGCGGGCACCGCGAGCTGATTCGCGACGGCGACACCGGCACGCTTTTCGCCCCCGACGATCCCGCCGCGCTCGCCCGCTCGGTCGCCGGGCTTTTCGAGGCGAAACAAGGCTGGGAATCCCGCCGCGACCGGGGCCGCGCCTTCGTCGAGGCGGAACGAAACTGGGCGTCAAACGTCGCTCGGTATGACTCTGTTTACCAAAAACTTTCTAAGATAGAGTCGATGAACGTCCCTTGGTCGCCCACGTCCCCGGTGAACGCATGAACCTGCCGCTCGCGCCCGTCCTTGCCACCCTGTTGGGAGTCGCCGCCGCGGCGGCCGCGCTGGTCGTCCCCGGCGCGACGCTCGAATCCATGGTGATGGCGAGCGGGCTTCCGGCAGTGATCGCCGCCGCCGAGCCGCCGCTGGGCACGACCGCGCGGGCGCTGCTCGCGCTGGGCGCGGGCGGCGTGGTCGCCGGCTTCTCCTGGCTCGCGCTGTTCGTGCTGATCGGCTCGCGCGGGATCACGCTGGGCGTCGAGGCCGAGGCCGACGAGAGCGACGAATATCTGCTCAACACGCCGGTGCTGCGCCGCGCCGACGCGCATCCCGACGCCCCGCCGCGTCCGCCGCTGTTCGCGATGCGCGACCTGGGAACGCCTTTCCTCGAAGTCTGCGCCGAGCAGGCGGAGGAGGGGCTGAAGATCGGACGCGCGGCCGAGGCATCCCTGGTGCCCCAAGCGCCGGTGGCAGTGCGCCCGGCGCCCGAACCCGAAGTTGCGCCGGCCCCCGTGGTCGTGCCTGAGCCCGAGCCCGCCGAGCGCGCGCTGCCGCAGGATTTCTCCCAGCCGCTCGCCGCCTTCGATCCGCACGCAATCCCCGACGTGCCGTTGCCGCCGCCAGTCAAGCTTTCGCCGCTGCGCGCCAAGCCGCAGCCCGAGATTCGCGAGCGCTTCGAGATCTTCGAGCTGACTCCGCCGGTGCGCCCGAGCGTCGATGTGCCGGCGCCGGCCGAGGCTCCGGTGACGGCCCCCGTGATGACCGAAGAACCCATCATGCGCCCCGAGACCGAGGCGTCCGTCCATGCGCTGCTCGAGCGGCTCGAACGCGGCATGATCCGCCACGGGCTGGCGAGCGGGCGCGAGACCGGGCCGGCACCTGCGCCCGCCCCCGAGCGAGTCGAGCGCCGCCAGCGCGAGCGTGGGCTCGAGGACGCGCTGGTCACGCTGCGCAACCTCGCCCGCCAGGCCTGAACCGCGCCGCTTCCGCCCCACGCGGAAGTGGACAAAGTCGACACCCTCCCCCGGGTTTTCGCGCCGCCATCAGCGCCGCTCGACCGTCAGCACTTCGATCTCGGCAGTCAGCGCGGCGCCCGCGCGGCGGACACGCACCAACTGAAGATCGGCGACGAGATGGCCGTGCAGCGCGAACTCGGCCTCGGGCAGCGCGGCGATCCAGGCGTCGAGCGCGCTCGAATGCGTGCCGACCAGCGTGATGCCGTGCCGCGCGCCGGTGAAGGTGGCGCTCGCCCAGCGGGTCCAGTCCGATTCGGCGAGGCTCACCGGGCAGCCCGCGCGCTCGGACGCGGCGACCAGCGCGCGCCCGAGCAGCGTCGCGGCATCGGGGCCGCGGCTCATTGCGCCTGCTCCTGCGCGGCGAGGAACGCCTCGATCCGCGCGACCATGCGCGGCCGCGGCTCGCGCCCACGTCGCAAATCGTGGACGAGCCGGGGGTCGCCGATGGCCAGCCGGCCGAACCGCGTCGGGGCCATGTCGGTCCGCCGCAGAAACTTCTCGATCTTCCGTTGCACGCACATCCTTACTCCTCCGAGTCGCCGGTTACGTGCATGTTTTGTTCTCAAATCCTACTTGTCTAGGAAAAATCCTATGGTAAGGATGATTCATGGATGGTGACGAGCAGAGGGCCGCGCTGGAGGCGCTGATGGCGGAGCAGGGCGCGAGCCTGAGCGAGCTGTCGCGCGTGATCGGGCGCAACCCGGCCTATCTGCAGCAATATCTGAAGCGGGGGACGCCGCGGCTGCTGGCCGAGGCCGACCGGGCGCTGCTCGCGCGCTATTTCGGCGTGCCCGATGCGCGGCTGGGCGGGCCGGCACCCGAGGGGCTGGTGGAAGTGGCGCGGCTCGATCTCGGCGCTTCGGCGGGGCCGGGGCGGATCGCCGAGGAGGAGGCACGGCGCGCGCCGGCGCTGCTCTCGCCCGCGCTGCTGCGCGCGCTGGGGGTGCGCGCTGGGGCGGCCTCGATCATCCGCGTCGAGGGTGATTCGATGGAGCCGACGCTATCCGACGGCGACGAGATACTCGTCGACGGCGACCGGCGCGACGTGAAGGGGAAGGGCGGGATCTTCGTGATCCGCCTTGACGGCACGCTGATGGTCAAAAGGCTGCGCCCGGCGGTGGGCGGCGTGGAAGTGGTGAGCGACAATTCCGTCTATCCGACCCGGCTGTGCGGGCGCGGGGAGGTGGAAGTGATCGGGCGCGTGGTCTGGTTCAGCCGGGCGCTGGTTTGAGGGGCCCGCCCGACGGCCAGGCGAAGGCCGGGGCCCAGTTACGCCTGGTCGGGCAGGAAAACCTTCCAGACGAGATCGTAACTGGGCCCCCGCCTTCACCGGGGTACTAGAGGAGCCTTAGTCGCCGATCTTCAGGCTCAGCGCGACGCCGTACATGCGCGGCTCGCCCGCGATGAAGGTGGGCATGCCGATGCTGTCGCCGGTGTTGCCCGCGTCCTTGATGTACGCCTTGTCGAGCAGGTTGGTGACGAAGCCCTCGATCCGCCAGCGGCCGTTGGGCGTCTCGAAGCCGAGCCGCGCGTCGACCAGCGCATAGCCGCCCTGGCGCTCGTCCTGCACCGTGTCGGGCACGAGGTTGCCCGCCTGCAGGCCGGGCAGATCGTTGTCGTCGTCGAAGAAGACTTCGGACTGCCACGTGACGCTCGGCGTGAAGTCGATCTTCACGCCCTCGGCGGGCACGCTCAGCGCGACGCCCAGCGAGGCGCTGTGATCGGGCGAGAGGCGGAAGCGATTGCCTTCGCGCGCGCCGCTCGAGAAGCGGCTGTGGTTGAAGGCGTAGGTGCCGAACACCTTGGCCCAATCGGCCGGCCGCCAGGTCACTTGTCCTTCGAAGCCATAGGTCTCGGCGCGGCCGGCGTTGACCGTGACGAAGGTCGTGCCCTGCTGCTCGGTCGTCTGGAAATTGGCGTAGCGGTAATAGAAGGCCGAGCCATCGAGGAAGAGGCTGTGGTTGGCGAGCGCCGTCTTGGCGCCGACTTCGTAGCTGTCGACAGTCTCGGACGGCAGCACGCTGAAGCGGGCCGCGCCGCCGGGCGCCGCCGGCGGAGCGACGCTCAGCACTTCGGGACGTCGGCCGCGCGCGTAATTGGCGTAGAGGCTCGCCTCGGGCGAAAGCTCGTAGCGGGCGATCGCGCGCCAGGTGAAGCCGTCATCGGTCAGGTCGGCGTCATAGCGCTGCCCGTTGGTGCCGGTCGGCTGCGCGCCCAGGCCGAACAGCGGCACCGGGAAGAGCGCCGAGGGCGGGATGGTCGCGGCACCCGGCGCTGCCAGCGCCTGGAGCAGCGCAGTGCGTGTCGCGGCCGGCTGGGTCATCGCGCCGATGAAGCCGCCCAGGATCGAGCGGCCGTTGAGCACCGCCGACTGATAGCCGGTGGTCTTGTCGTCGTGCGACCAGCGCACGCCGCCGCCGATCTGGAAGGCGGGGGTGATGTTGAAGGTCGCGTCGGCGAACAGGTCCCAGCTCTCGGTGCGGCCGAAGTTGGTGCTGGTCTCGTAATGGCCGGGCTTGAGGTTGGCCGCGATCGCGCGCGCCTGCGCCGTCGGAAGCGTCACGCCATAGGCCGCGGCGACGCCCTGGAGCAGTGCGCCGGTGAAGGCCGTGTTGCCGAACACTGCGCTCGGCGCCGGCTGGGTTGCGGGGCGGCCGGGGAGCGCCGGGCCGCCGTTCAGCGTGTTGGTCAGCCGCGCGAGAAGCACGCGCTCGTCGAACTGCGACGGCGTGCGCTGGAAGCCGTTCTCGCGATAATAAGTGCCGCCGGCGAAGGCGGTCAGCCGGTCGTCGCTGTAAGTCAGGCGCAGCGTGCCCATCGTCTGGTCGCCCTGCGCGTCCTCGGCGGCAGTGAGCGCAGGGAGCGAGATGCCGTCGGCGTCGAAGATCTCGATGCCGGCGAACTCGCGGTACGATCCGATCGCGTTGAGCGACAGGTGGCTCGAGAATTCATAGTTGGCGATGCCGGTCACGCCCCACACGTCGCGGTCGAGGCCCAGCCGCTTGCCGCCCTCGAACCCCGCGCCAGGCGCCAGCGCCGCGCCCGAAGTGCGGCCGCGGTCGCCGATCACTGCGCCGGTCACCGGGTCGGTCGGATCATAGGCGATCGACTTGAACGACGTGCCGGTGGCGCGGTCGTGCTGGTAGTTGCCGATCAGGTCGAAGGTCAGCGCGCCGGGCGCCCAGCGCAGCGATCCGCGCACCGCCTCGGACTTGATGCCGTTGAAATCCTCGCCGCCGAGCAGGTTCTCGACCGTGCCGCTGCGCTCGCGGATGCGCGAGGCGACGCGCAGGCCGACGTCGCCGCCGAGCGGCAGGTTGACCGTCTGATCGATCCGCCACGCGTCGTAATTGCCGTACTGGCCATAGAGATAGCCGAAGCCGTTCTCGGGGTCAGCCTTGGCCTGGACCAGATTGACTGCGCCAATCAGCGCGCCGCGGCCGTAGAGCGTCGACTGCGGACCCTTGGCGATCTCGACCCGCTCCATGTCGAACAGCTCGACATAGGAGCCGCGCGACTTGGAGATCGACACGCCGTCCTGGAAGACCGAGACGCGCGGCTCGTTGTACGCGGTGCCCGAGTCCGACGTGATGCCGCGCATCACGAAGCCGGGATTGTTAGGCGACTGGTTCTGCACGTCGAAGCCGGGGACGAACTGGCCGAGCCGGTCGAACTCGGTGATGCCGAGGTCCTGGAGGAAGCTGCCTTCATAGGCGGTGAGCGCGAAGGGCACTTCGATCGGCCGCTGCTCGCGCAGCTGCGCGGTGACCACGATCTCGCCGTCGCCTTGCGGCGCGGCCGGCGCGGCGTCCTGCGCATGCGCGGGCGCGATCAGCGCGAGCGGACTGGCGAGCGCGAGCAGCGCGTAACGGATCGACATGATATTCCCCCTGTTTCGGTTCCGGGTCGCCGTTGCGCGCGCTTGGTTACATCCATGTTGCATTGCAGCAGGCAAAATGCGGACGACTTGCGTGCGCAACGCAGAGCCGCCATCTTGGGCGCCATACCCGAATTTCGAATCGTGAGGGCGAGGATGCGCAGCTACCTGAAGCACTATATCGACGGCGCCTGGGTCGAGAGCGAGGGCGGCACGCCGCATCAGGTGATAAATCCCGCCACCGAGGCGCCGGTGACCGAGATCATGCTCGGCTCGCAGGCCGACGTCGACAAGGCCGTGGCGGCGGCACGCCGCGCATTCGAAAGTTGGTCGCGGACGAGCGCCGAGGAGCGCGCGGCGCTGCTCGACCGCATCGTCGAGGCGTACAAGACCCGCGCGGCCGACATGGCCGAGGCGATGAGCCTGGAGATGGGGGCGCCGCTGGGGCTGGCGAAGACCGCGCAGGTCGGCAGCGGCATCGGCCATCTGCTCGCGGCCGCGCGGGCTCTGCGCGAATTCCAGTTCGAGGAGCGTATCGGCAACAGCCTGGTCGTCCACGAGGCGATCGGCGTCGTCGCGATGATCACCCCCTGGAACTGGCCGCTCAACCAGATCGTGTCCAAGGTCGCCTCGGCGCTCGCCGCGGGCTGCACCATGGTTCTCAAGCCGAGCGAGGAGGCGCCGGGCGTCGCCGCGATCTTCGCCGAAGTGCTCGACGCCGCCGGCGTGCCCGCGGGGGTGTTCAACCTCGTCCAGGGCGACGGCCCGGGCGTCGGCGCCGCGCTTTCGAAGCATCCGCAGGTCGACATGGTGAGCTTCACCGGCTCGACCCGCGCCGGGATTCAGGTCGCCAAGAATGCCGCCGACACCGTCAAGCGCGTCCACCAGGAGCTCGGCGGCAAATCGCCCTCGGTCGTGCTCGAAAGCGCCGACCTGGCCCAGGCCGTGAAGGGCACCTTGTTCGGCGTGCTGCTCAACTCGGGGCAGAGCTGCATCGCCCCGGCGCGCCTGCTCGTCCCGCGCGACCGGCAGGAGGAAGCCGCCGCGATCGCCGCCGAGATGATGAAGGCCACCCAGTGCGGCGCGCCGTCCGAGGAGGGCCGCCACATCGGACCCGTCGTCAACAAGGCGCAGTGGGACAAGATCCAGGGGCTGATCGCCAAGGGGCTCGAGGAAGGCGCCAGGCTCGAGACCGGAGGTCCCGGCCGGCCCGACGGGATCGACACCGGCTATTTCGTCAAGCCGACGCTCTTCTCCAACGTGCGCAACGACATGACCATCGCGCGCGAGGAGATCTTCGGCCCCGTGGTCACGATCATCCCCTATGACAACGAGGAAGACGCGGTCCGCATCGCCAACGACACCGATTACGGCCTCTCGGCGATGGTCTTCGGCGATGCCGAGGGAGTGAAGCGCGTCGCCCCGCGGCTGCGGGCCGGCATGGTCTATGTCAACGGCGGCCAGCCCGACCCCAGCTTGCCCTTCGGCGGCTACAAGCAATCGGGGAACGGCCGCGAATACGGCAAGTTCGGGCTAGCGGAGTTCCTCGAAGTGAAGGCCATGGTGGGGGCGTTCGCCTAGAACCAATTCCCCTCCCTTTCAGGGAGGGGAATCAAAGGGATCACACCGGCCACACCCACAGGATCAGCGGCGTCCCCAGCACCAGCACGAGCAGCGACAGCGGCGCGCCGAGCCGGGCATAGTCGCCGAACTTGTACCCGCCGGGGCCCATCACCAGCGTGTTGCACTGGTGCCCGATCGGAGTGAGGAAGTCGCACCCCGCGCCGACAGCGGTCGCCATCAGGAAGGCGTCGGGCCGATAGCCGAGCCCGCTCGCGAAGGCCGCGGCGATCGGCGCCATCACCAGCACCGTCGCGGCGTTGTTGAGGAACGGCGTCACCGCCATCGCCGCCGCCAGGATCAGCGCCACCGCGCCCCAGGGCGGCAGCGTCGCGGCGACGCTCGAGAGCCAGGCGCCGATCAGCTCGGTGGCGCCGGTGCTGCGCAGCGTGTCGCTGACCGGGATCAGCGCGCCGAGCATCACCAGGATCGGCCATTCGATATGGCCATAGGCTTCGCGCACCGGCAGCGCGCCGCTCAGCACCACCAGCGCCGCCGCCGCGAAGAAGGCCACCGCGACGGGCACATAGCCGCTCGCCGTCGCGGCCATCGCCACCGCCAGGATCGCCAGCGGCAGATAGCGGCTGCGCGCGCTTCCGAGTCGCAGCGTGCGCTCGGCGAGCGGGAGGCAGCCGAGGTCGCTGAGGCGCTCGAACAGCAGCTCCATCGGGCCCTGCAGCACCACCACGTCGCCCGCCGAGAGCGCAATGTCGCCCAGCCGCTCGGCGAGCCGCTCGCCCTGGCGCGACACGGCGATCAGATTGAGGCCGAAGCGTTCGTGCAGCTCGAGCTCGCCGGCAGTGAAGCCGAGCAGGGGGCTGTCGGTGCCGACCACTGCCTCGATCACGCCGACCTCGCGGCCCGAACCCGCCGGGCGCTCGCGATGCTGACCCTCGAGCTCTAGGCCGTCGGCGGCGATCACCCGCTCGAGCGCGTCTGGCGCGCCGGCGAGGATCAGCAGGTCCTCGGGTGCCAACACCGTGTCGGGAAAGGGCACGCTGCGGATGTCGGAGCGCAGGATCGCCGTGACAGTCACTTCATGCTCGTGGCGCCGGTGGAAGTCGGCCACCGTCTCGTCGACCGCAGGCGATCCCGCGGGGATCTCGGCCTCGGTCACATAGTCCTGGATGTCGAGCGCCTCGCCCAGCGTCGGCGCCGCGCGGCGGTTGCGCGGCAGCAGGCGATAGCCGAAAGCCAGGAAGATCAGCCCCGCCGCGGTGAGCCCCAGCCCCACGGGCGCATAGTCGAACATGCGGAACGGCTCGCCGGTCATCTCCTCGCGCACGCGGCTGACGATGATGTTGGGCGAGGTGCCGATCAGCGTGATCAGTCCGCCTAGCAGCGCCGCGAACGACATCGGCATCAGGAACACCGCGGGCGTGGTCGAGGATCGTTTCGCCGTCTGCATCGCCACCGGCATCATCATCGCCAGCGCCCCGATGTTCTTGACCAGCGCCGAGGCGAAGCCGACGCTCGCGGTGAGCAGCAGCAACTGGCCCTGTACGCGCTTCACTCGCCGCTGGAGCGTCAGCATCGCGCGCTCGATCACACCCGATCGCTGCACCGCGCCCGACAGCACCAGCGCCGAGGCGACGATCACCACGATGTCGTCGGAAAAGCCCGAAAAGGCATCCTTGGGCTTGACGATCCCCACCGCCAGCCCTGCGAGCAGCGCCATGATCGCCACGAGATCGTAGCGGAAGCGTCCCCAGACGAAGAGCAGCATCATTGCCGCGAGCACCGCGACGGAGAGGATCTGGGGAGTGGTCATCAGGGCCTGGGTAGCATGACGGTCGCCTCACAACACACCAGCCGGGCCGAGGCTCCGGCCGCTGGCGGCCTTTTCAGGCCGTAGACTCATAAAGCAGCCCGTCGGCAAGTGTCCCGATGGTTGCCGTTTATGGCTGCGGTGGTGCTGCCTGCAAGCGGACGCTAGCATCCACCGATGAGCGAGGAACGAGTCTCTGGAATGACGCTGAACGAGCGGCTTTTTGCTGCGGGGTTGCTTCCCGCCTTTGATGAAGCTCTGGCAGCCGGTGATCGTGCCGCCCTTGAGGAAATGCTGACTGCCGTGGACACGAATCCGGGTCTGGCAAACGTGCTGCTTGGCGATGGCTACGAATGTTGGTTCTGCGGCAACGGCATCTCGCGCGAGCATACCGACGCGCTTCATGTTGGTCTGAGCGCCCTATGGAGAGAGGCCGTAGAAGCGCCGACGCAGACGATTTACGCGCACTTCGACTGCGCTCACGAGCGTATGCGGGGTGCAATAATGGAAATTGAGCGGGAGACCTTCTCGCTGGATGAAGCCGGTGCCTGAAGGGCCGCTTCCGCCGCACCTCGCCGCAAAGCTGCCCGTCCACGGGGCGGAAGCCAAGAGCTGCCGGTCCGCTCACGCAACCGAAAGCTGCCACTTGGCGAATGTGAGACGAGCGGTCATTGTGGCCCGATGGCCGCCAACCCCATCAAATCCAAACAGGCTCGGCTGATCGTAACTGCGCTAGCGATTTTCACAACGCTTGGGGTCTGTTGGGAACTTTATAGCGGTGTGGCGATCCACAAAACCGGGGGCCCTTCGGATCGGGCCATTCACCCGGGTTCGTATTGGTTTGAGATGGCATTCCAAGTGCCGGTCACGGTGGTGATTGTGTGGTTTGCCTTTCAAACGTGGAGGCGTCGCTAGGCCACACCAAATGTCCGTTTCCCACCCGATCCCAGCCGTTCGGCCCCTTGCGCCGAAAGCGGTCGTTTATGGGTACACGACCTAGTGCACCGTTCCCATCACCTCCTCGCCGGCGAGCAGCGTCACCAGCCGCTCGATCTGGCGCCAGCGGCAGAAGTGGATGTGGTTGCCCAGCGCCCGGCTGTGTTCGGCGCGCGCGGCGGCTTCCCAACAGGCGTCCTCGCCGAACTCGCGGATCAGCGCAGTGGCGTCGGCGACGTCGCCGCGATCGCCGAGATAGAGGATTTCGTCCATGCAGGCTCCGGAAACTCGGGGCCGCGATTCAGGCAACAGCCGTGCCACGATCGCGCCTTCGGCCAGGGCCGCGGATCACGAAGGTGAAGCCGCGCTAACCATGCCCCCGGAGCCGTGCCGCCTGTTCGGCAACGGGACAGGTGGCGTCCCGCAGCGGGACGTGGCAAAGCCCCGCGCATGGCCAACACCCCCTCCCGCGCGCCGCTCGCCGGCGGCTCGCTCCTCGCCCTCAGCCTGATCGCCGGCACCGTCCTGGGCGCGCTGCGCGGCCAGCCCTCGATGGGCTTCGTCGCCGGGCTGGGCGTGGGGCTGGCGCTGATCGCGCTGATCTGGCTGGTCGATCGCGCGCGGGGATAGTCGCACCGTGCCTCGACGCGAGGATCAGCGCTTCTCCGCGGCCAAGCGGCTCATCAGGATCGCGCTGCGCTTGGCCTGGAGCGCCAGGCTGGGGATGTCGAGCCATTCGCCCTCGGCGTGGAGGTTGCCGCCGATCGGGCCCATGCCCGCGAGCGTGTCTGCATAGGCCGCGACGAAGCTCGAATCCGCGGCGCCGCGCTTGGCTGGCGGGAACTCGGCCATTTCGGGTAGCCCCATGTCGCGGTTGGCGCGGTTGAGCCGGGTGAGCAGCGCGCGGTTGCCCTCGGTCGGCGCCATCGGCGGGGTATTGTCCTGGAAGCTGAGCGTCGCCGAGGTGCCGGGCAGGTGCTGGTCGACGATCGCCTGCATGGCCTGGCGGACGCGCGCGTCCTGCTCGGGCGTGAGGCTGCGCAGGTCGCCGCGCGCGATCGCGGCGGCGGGGACGACGTTGGTCTTGCCGCTCGCCTCGATCCGCACGCCGTCGGCGTCGATCGTCGCGGGGGTGCCGCCGCCGATCACGCCGACGTTGAAGGTGAGGTTCTCCTCAGGAAGCGCCTGGCGCCACGCGTCGAGGACGCGGACGATCTCGTAGATCGCGCCATAGCCGGTCTCGGGGCTGAAGATGCCGCCGCCATGGCCGGTGCGGCCGGTGGCGGTGAGCGTCCAGTTGTTGGCGCTGCGCCGCGCGACGGTGCCGAAGTCCTGCCCGTTCTCGTGCGCCAGATTCTCGAACTCGAGCGCGACGTCGGCCCATTTGCCCGCCTCGACCAGCGGCGCGCGCGAGACCGGGATCGGGTCGCCGGTCTTCTCCTCGTCGCCGGTGAGCATCACCTTGATGTCGGCATTCTTGAGCGTGCCCGCGGCGTGCATCGCGCGGAGCGCCGCGAGGATCACCGAAATGCCGCCCTTGTCGTCGACCACGCCCGGGCCGATCGCCTTGTCGCCTTCGCGGCGGAAGGTGCGGAAGGGGGAGGTCGGCTCGAACACCGTGTCGAGGTGCGCGATCAGCAGCATGCGCTTGCCGCGGCCATTGCCCTTGTGCGTGGCGAGGAAATGGCCGGCGCGCCTGGTCTCGGGCAAGTCGATCCATTCGACCTTGAAGCCCAGCGCCTCGAACTCGGGGCGCAGCATGTCGCCCATCGCGCGCACGCCCGGCAGGTTCAGCGTGCCGCTGTTCTGGTTCACCATCCGCTCGAGCAGCGCGAGCGTGGCGTCGCCGTCCTTTTCCACCGCGGCGATCATCGCGCTTTCCTGGCGCGAGAGCTGGGCCGTGGCGGGGGCAGTGGTGAGGAGCATGGCGAGGGCCGCGAGCGAGAGGAGCTTCATGCGCGCGAGGCTAGGGGCGAGGGGCCGCTGCGCCAAGCGGGTAAAAGCAAAAGGGCGCCCGGATCACTCCGGACGCCCTCTTGTTTTGTCGAAGCCGTGAAGCTCAGGCCGAATAGTACATGTCGTACTCGACCGGGCTCGGCGTCATTTCCCAGCGGGCGACTTCGGCGCGCTTGATATCGACATAGGCCGCGATCTGGTCCTTCGAGAAGACGTCGCCCTTGAGCAGGAAGTCCATGTCGGCTTCCAGGCTGTCGAGTGCTTCGCGCAGCGAGCCGCACACCGTCGGCACTTCCGCCAGCTCGGCCGGCGGCAGGTCGTACAGGTTCTTGTCCATCGGGTCGCCCGGATGGATGCGGTTCTGGATGCCGTCGAGGCCGGCCATCAGCAGCGCCGCATAGCAGAGATACGGATTGGCCAGCGCGTCCGGGAAGCGGAACTCGACGCGCTTCGCCTTGGTGCCCGCACCGTACGGGATGCGACACGAAGCCGAGCGGTTGCGCGACGAATAGGCCAGCAGCACCGGCGCCTCATAGCCCGGCACCAGGCGCTTGTAGCTGTTGGTGGTCGGGTTGGTGAAGGCGTTGAGCGCCTTGGCGTGCTTGATGACGCCGCCGATGAAATAGAGGCAGGCGTCGCTCAGGCCGGCATAGCCGTTGCCCGCGAAGGTGTTGGCACCCTTTTCCCAGATCGAGATGTGGGTGTGCATGCCCGAGCCGTTATCTTCCTTGATCGGCTTCGGCATGAAGGTCGCGGTCTTGCCGTACGCATGCGCCACCTGGTGCACGACATACTTGTAGATCTGCATGCGATCGGCGGTCTGGACGAGCGTGCCATAGGTCAGGCCGAGCTCGTGCTGCGCGGCGGCGACTTCGTGGTGGTGCTTGTCGCAGGGCAGGCCCATCTCGAGCATCGTCGAGACCATCTCGCCGCGGATGTCGACCGCCGAGTCGACCGGCGCGACGGGGAAATAGCCGCCCTTGGCGCGCGGGCGGTGGCCGAGGTTGCCGGCCTCATATTCCTTGCCCGAATTGCCCGGCAGCTCGATGTCGTCGATCGCGTAATAGCTGGTCGAGTAGCTGTTCTCGAAGCGGACGTCGTCGAACATGAAGAACTCGGCCTCGGGGCCGACATAGACGGTGTCGCCGATGCCGAGCGACTTGAGGTACGCCTCCGAGCGCTTCGCGGTCGAGCGCGGGTCGCGGGCGTAGAGCTCGCCGGTCGAGGGCTCGACGATGTCGCAGACCAGGATCAGCATCGGGGTGGCCGAGAAGGGATCGACCCAGACGGCGTCGAGGTCCGGCTTGAGGATCATGTCCGACTCGTTGATCGCCTTCCAGCCCTCGATCGACGAACCGTCGAACATCAGCCCGTCGGTCAGCTCGTCCTCGCCCAGCACGCTCGCCACCATGGTCAGGTGCTGCCACTTGCCCTTGGGATCGGTGAAGCGCAGGTCGATCCACTCGATCTCCTGGTCCTTCACCATCTTCAGGATGTCACTGGCCGAATTCGCCATCTTAAAACCCTTTCGCTCTCTTTCGTGCGCCCGACGAATCGGGCAATAAAATTACGCGCTCGCGGGCGCAATTGGCACAGCGCTGCGCCGCGTCAAATAGCGTTTTCGTTACGCTCGCCGGTGCGGATGCGGAGTGCCGTCTCGACGGGGATGACGAAGATCTTGCCGTCGCCGATGCGGCCGGTCTGGGCGGCGGTGGCGATCGCCTCCACCACGCGATCGGCCAGCGCATCCTCGACGACGACTTCGAGCTTCACCTTGGGC
This sequence comes from Sphingomonas sp., assembly GCF_017744835.1. Lineage (GTDB taxonomy): Bacteria > Pseudomonadota > Alphaproteobacteria > Sphingomonadales > Sphingomonadaceae > Sphingomonas. The sequence goes on along the minus strand of NZ_JAGIAM010000004.1, from coordinate 434,419 downwards.
AGGAAGTCGACGACATATTCGGCGCCGCGATAGAGTTCGGTATGGCCCTTCTGCCGCCCGAAGCCCTTGGCCTCGGTGACGGTGATTCCGGAGACGCCCACCTCGTGCAGCGCTTCTTTCACTTCATCGAGCTTGAACGGCTTGATGATCGCTTCGATCTTCTTCACGTCGACCCCCACACAGGACAGGACTGAGGCACTCCCCGCCATCGCGCGTCTGGCAACAAGCGTGCCAAGAGCGATTCCACAGGGAAGCCCTGCGGTCGCACGCCGCGACGGCGCATACAAGTGCCTAGCAATTGGGCAGCGGGCAGCGTCCTGCTGCTTTCGGCGGCACGTGCCGCATGCCCGAGGAGCCGTGCGGCCGCGGCGGCGTGAGCGCGATTCTTTCCGAAAATTCCGACGGATCGCAGTAAAACGCGACTCGTCTGCGACTTCCGTCAAGTTGCCGGAAGCGGCGATTAACTGTCGGGCATAGGTCCCAAGCAAAAGCTGTATTGGATTTCAGTCGACAGGTGTATTAAGCCACTGTCACGCGACGCCGGGGGCTTCGCATTCACAATGCGATGGGAAGAAGATCGATGAGGATCCGCACGACGTTTGCGGCGCTTGCCGCCGCTGCCGTGCTGCTGCTGGGAGCGAACCCGGCGGAAGCGCAGTTCGGGGGACTGGGGAAGCTGGTCAAGAAGGCGGGCGTATCGTTGCCGAGCCTTGAGAAGGCGCCGATCACCACCAGCCTGCCCGACGCCAAATGGTCGGTGCCCGACAAGGACGGCTTCACGCCGCGCGAGCCCGAGCGCAGTCTGATGACGCTGCAGCGCACGCCCAACGGCGGCTTCGTGCTCCAGCCCGGCTATTATCGCTTCCACGACCAGAGCTATTGCCTGAAGGCCGGCACGCACGGGCCGGGCGGCGGCGACGGCTATATCTATGCGCCGCCCAAAGGGCCGGCCGAAGACGCGGTCATGACGATCGTGCGCAACTCGGTGAACCATCCCGAGATCGATCAGCACGACATCCAGACTTTGCTCTGGGCGATCATCGCGCGCGCCAAGTTCGAGGACCTCTCGACCGAGCACAAGGCAGTCGCGGCGCGGCTGCTGACGCCGCGCCAGCTCGCCAGCCTCAACCGCAGCGCGCTGGGCATGCTGACCGAAGGGCCGCTAGCCGACAATCTGCCGAGCGGCGTGCGCCAGGTGCTCCAGGCCGAGGCCGACCTGCGGCGGATGCTCACTTCGCCGGGCACGAGCTTCGCCGAGCTCGAGCGCGTCGCGGTGCTCGCGGGTGCCGCGGGGATCGGACCGGGCAGCCAGGACATTCCCTCGGGCCGCTGGAGCATGCATCCGGACGGCTATTACGTCCGCTATCTGCCGCAGAGCTACACCAACACGGTGGTCGAGATCTGGGTGCCGCAGGGCAGCCCCGCGGTGGGCAAGGAATATGACCCCGCGACCCACATCGCGGTGCCGGGGAATACCGCGCGCCAGCGACTGATCCAGTCGGGGCGGCCGTACCAGTCGCATTGAGGCCGAAGCGCTGAAACGAAGAGGGGAGCGGCACGGCGGCTGCTCCCCATTGGCGTCCGGCGGTTGCCCATCTCTGTACCCCGGCCTTTACCGGGGTGCAGCAAGCGACGGCCTCAATAGGGCGGGCGGTCCAGCCCCTTGGGGCTCTTGGTGAAGATCTCGCAGCCCGTTTCGGTGATGCCGATCGAATGCTCGAACTGCGCCGAGAGCGAGCGGTCGCGCGTCACCGCGGTCCAGCCGTCATCGAGCAGCTTCACGTCGGGGCGTCCGATGTTGATCATCGGCTCGACGGTGAAGAACATGCCCGGACGCAGCTCGGGGCCGGTGCCGGGGCGGCCGACATGGACGACCTCGGGCGCATCGTGGAAGACCTGGCCCAGGCCGTGGCCGCAGAAATCGCGGACCACGCCGTAGCGGTGCTTCTCGGCATGACGCTGGATCGCGTGGCTGATGTCGCCCAGGTGGTTGCCCGGCTTGGCCTGCTCGAGGCCGAGCATCAGGCATTCATAGGTCACGTCCACCAACCGGCGCGCCTTGATGCTCACGTCGCCGACCAGATACATGCGGCTGGTGTCGCCGTGCCAGCCGCCGAGCATCGGCGTCACGTCGATGTTGACGATGTCGCCGTCCTTGAGCGTCTTCTCGCTCGGGATGCCGTGGCAGACGACATGGTTGATCGAGATGCAGCAGCTGTGCGTGTAGCCGCGATAGCCGAGCGTTGCGGGCACGCCGCCCGCCGCCACCGTCATGGTGCGGACGATGTCGTCGAGCTCGGCGGTGCTGACGCCAGGCACCACATGCGGCACCAGCGCGTCGAGGATCTCTGCGGCCAGCCGGCCGGCCTTGCGCATCCCCTCGAACCCCTCGGGCCCGTGGAGCTTGATCGCGCCCGTGCGGGCCTGCGGCATGTCTTCGGTGACGCTCACATATTCGGTCATGGATTGCGATATAGGGCCTCGCGGCTCTACTGACGAGGGGTGGCGAAGAGGGAGTTGCGGGATGGCGGACGGGCTGGAAGGCGGATGCGCGTGCGGGGCGGTGCGGTATCGCGTCGACAGGGAACCGATCTTCGTCAACAACTGCCATTGCACGCTCTGCCAGCGGCAAACCGGCTCGACCTCGGTGGTGAACATGTTCTTCGAGACCGAGGCGGTGACGCAGCTTTCGGGCGAGACGACTCGGCACATGGTCAAGGCCGGGAGCGGGGGCGACCATGCGATCGTGCGCTGCTCGGCATGCGGCACCGCGATGTGGAGCGTCTATCCGCGGCTGGGCGAGCTGGCGGTCGGAATCCGTGCGGGTACGCTCGACGATCCAGGCGCAGTGACCCCCGACGCGGCCATCTTCACGGCTGATCGCATGCCCTGGGTGACGCTGCCCGAGGACATTCCCCATTTCGAGAAGACCTATGTTCCCGCCGAGCTGCTGCCGCCCGAGCGGTTCGCGCGATTGCAGGCACTGATCGCGCTGCGCGCGGCGCAGGCGGCGTGATGAGCGAACGCGTCTGGACCGCGGGACTGGTGGTGATCGGCGACGAGATCCTCTCCGGCCGCACGCAGGACAGGAATGTCGCCCAGCTCGCGGCGTGGCTCAACGTCCAGGGCATCCGCTTGGCCGAGGTGCGGATCGTGCCCGACGTGGAGGAGCGGATCGTCGAGGCAGTCAATGCGCTGCGGGCGCGGTGCGACTATTGCTTCACCACCGGGGGGATCGGGCCGACCCACGACGACATCACCGTCGACGCGATCGCCGCGGCGCTGGGCGTGCCGGTAGTGATCCACCCCCAGGCGCGCGCGACGCTGGAGCGTTATTACGAGAGCCGCGGCGGGTTGACCGAGGCGCGGCTGCGCATGGCGCGCGTGCCCGAAGGCGCTGAGCTGATCCCCAACCGCATGTCGGGCGCGCCGGGCATCCGTATCGGCAGCCTCTTCATCCTCGCCGGTGTGCCGCACATCGCCGCAGGCATGCTCGACGCGCTCACCGGGACGCTCGAGGGCGGGCTGCCGGTGCTTTCGCGCACGATCGGCGCCTGGGCGGCCGAGAGCGAAGTAGCCGACATGCTGCGCGAGGCCGAGCAGGCGCATGCCGGCGTGGCGATCGGCAGCTATCCCTTTTTCCGCGAGGGGCGCACCGGCGCGAACTTCGTGGTGCGCGCGACCGACGCGGCGCTGCTCGACCGCTGCGCGGTGGCGCTGGTGGACGGCTTGCGCGGGCTGGGGATCGAGGCGGTCGAGGGCGGGATCCCTACTTCGCCAGGTCCTTGATCACTGCCTTGTAGAAGGTCACCGCCGGGCCGATCTCGCCCACCGGAATGCGCTCGTTGAGGCCGTGGGCGAAGCTGTCCGACGGCTTCATGAACAGCGGGCTGACGCCGTAGCTCGGCACCCCGCGGCCGCGGAACCACATCGAGTCGGTCGCGCCGGCGGACATCACCGGCACCACCGGCACGTCCGCGAAGCGCGCATGCACCCTCTTTGCAATGACCTTCATCAAGGCGGGGTTGAGCGGCGAGGCGTCGCTCGGCACCGATCCGCTCTCGACCTTGGTGATCTTCACCGCCGAATCGCCCACCACTTCCGCCAGCTTCGCCCGCACCGCCTCGATCGGGGTGCCGGGGAAGATGCGGCAGTTGATGTTGGCGGTGGCGCGCTGGGGGAGTGCGTTGGTCGCATGGCCTGCGCTCGCCATGGTCGCGACGCAGGTCGTGCCGGTCTGGCCGACGTAATTGGGATCGGCGCGCAGCAGCGCGCGCGCCTCGGCGTCCTCGGGATTGGCCGCGAAGCGGCGCATCGCGTCGGCAACCTTGGGATCGGAGGCCTTCTCGGCCGCCGCGGCCCAGCTCGCGCGGGTGATGTCGTTGACCTGGCCGGGGAATTCATAGGCGGCGATCTTCTGCAGCGCGTTCGCCAGCTGGTAGATCGCATTGGTCTTGCGTGGCGCGCTTGAATGGCCGCCCGGATTGGTGACGCTCAGCTCGAAATCGGCATAGGTCTTCTCTGCGCCCTGGACGCCGAACAGCACCGGCCGGCCGGTCTCGTCCATGTCGCCGCCGCCGCCGTCGATGTTGAGCAGCAGCTCGGCGTCGTGGAAGCGCTCGGCGAGCGCCGCGGTGGTCTTCATCGCTGTCTCCTCGTCGCCCGAGAAGAGCATCACCACGTCGCGGCTCGGCTTGAAGCCCTCGCGCTTGAGCTGGATCATCGAGGCGACGAAGGTCGAGACGTCGAACTTGTTGTCGCTGGCGCCGCGGCCGAAGAGATAGCCGTTCTCGATGACGGGCGTGAACGGATCGCGCTCCCAGCCGGCGGGCTTGGCCTCGACCACGTCCATATGGCCGGAGATCAGGATCGGCTTGGCGCCCGCCTTGCCGGTGCCGCGGTAGCGCGCGACCAGATAGGCGGTGTCGCCGATCCGCTCGATCTGCACGTCCTCAGCCGCGAATCCGCCGGCGACGAGCGTCGACTTCAGAAATTCGGCATATTCGGGCGTCTGATTGCCGGGGCCCGCGACGGTGCGGAAGGCGACGCCGCGCTTGAGCAGCTCGAGCGCCTGCGTCTCGGCATTGGTCTGGGCATTCGCACTGCCGGCGGCGAGCGCCACTGCGAGGAGAGCCGCGAGCTGGCGCATCATTTCGCTCCGTCGATCAGGGGAGATTTGGAGCGGGTGAAGGGAATCGAACCCTCGTCGTAAGCTTGGGAAGCTTCTGCTCTACCATTGAGCTACACCCGCGCGGCGCTCGAAGTCCTAGGTTTTGGCCCTTCTGTCAAGCACTGGCCGCGCGCTCGACCCGCAGCATCGCGAGCGCCGCGATCAGCAGCGTGGCCGCCGCGAACGCCATCGTCCAGATCGGCTCGCCTGGGAAGAAGCGCTTCATGATCGATCCCATCACGGTCGCGACGAGCAGCTGGGGCACCACGACGAAGACGTTGAACAGCCCCATGTAGATGCCGAGCTTCCGCTGGGGGAGCGAGGAGGCGAGGATCGCATAGGGCATGGCGAGGATCGACGCCCAGGCGATGCCGATGCCGATCTCGCTCGCGAGCAGCCAGCGCGGATCGCGGATCAGGAAGAAGCTGGCATAGCCCGCCGCGCCGCAGAGCAGGCCGACCATGTGCGTGCGCGCCTGGCCGATGCGCGCGGCGAGGAAGGGGAGGAGCGTGAGCGCCGCGACCGCCGCCACGCCGTTGTAGGTCGCGAAGAGCACGTCGACCCAGTTGGCGCCCTGCTGGAAGAGCGGGCTGGTCGCGTCGGGCGCGCCGAAGAAATGCTGCGCAACAATCGGGGTGGTGTTGATCCACATGATGAAGAGCGCCGACCAGCTGAAGAACTGCACGACCGCGAGGCGCTTCATCAGCAGCGGCATGCCCGAGAAGTCGCCGACGATGCTGCTCAGCATGTTGGTGCTCGAGCCGGCGCGGGCGAGCGCGATGCCCACGGCGCTGGCCAGGCCATAGCCGGCGAGCAGCCCGCCGAGCAGATAGACTTCTTTTTCCAGCCCCAGCGGCGCGACCGCGAGCATCACGAGCGCGCCGGCGGCGAGCCAGGCGATGCTCGAGCCGTAGCCACGGCCAGCGAGCGACGGGGCGCCGGCGGCTTCCTCGGCGCGCACGCCGTCGAACACAGCCATCTCCTCGGGGCTGTATTCGCGCGTGGTGAGGACGGTCCACAGCACCGCGAGGAACAGCGCCGCGCCGCCGAACCAGAAGGCTACGCGCACGGTATCGGGCACGGCACCCCCCACGGCTTCGTTGGAGACGCCGAGATGCTCGAGCACCCAGGGGAAAATCGATCCGACCACCGCGCCCGCGCCGATGAAGGCGGTCTGTACCGCATAGCCTGCAGCGTGCTGATCCTTGCGCAGCATGTCGCCGACAAAGGCGCGGAAGGGCTCCATCGAGACGTTGAGCGAGGCGTCGAGCATCCACAGCAGCAGCGCGGCGAAGAGCAGCGCAGGCGCGAGCGGCATGACGACGAGCGCGAGCGCGGCGAGGATCGCGCCGGCGACGAAATAGGGCCCGCGCCGGCCGATGCGGCCGAGCCAGGTGCGGTCGCTCATATGGCCGATCACCGGCTGGACGAGCAGCCCGGTGAGCGGGGCGGCGACCCACAGCCAGGAAAGATCGTCGATCTTGGCGCCGAAGGTCTGGAAGATGCGGCTCATGTTCGCGTTCTGCAGCGCGAAGCCGATCTGGATGCCGAAGAATCCGAACGAGATGTTCCAAAGTCCCGCGAAGGACTGGCGCGGCTTTTCGGTCATTCGGGTTCCTTCAGGAGCGGCAATCGGGTGTCACGATCCGCACGAGCGGCGGACGACGAGCTTGGTGGGGAGGAGCGTGCTGCCGACCGGCTGCTCGCGGATGCGGCCGACGAGAGTCTCGACGAGCCGCCGCCCGGCGAGGCGCGGGTCCTGCATCACGGTGGTGAGCGGCGGGTTGGCGATGCTGGCGGCGGGGATGTCGTCGAAGCCAACCACGGCCACATCCTCCGGGATGCGCTTGCCGGCGGCCTCGAGCGCGCGCATCGCGCCGATCGCGATCAGGTCGCTTGCCGCGACGATGGCGTCGAAGTGCTCGCCGCTCGCGAGCAGCGCCTCGGCGGCGTCGGCGCCTGAATCCTCGGTGGTGATCGCGTCGAACTGCAGGCCCGAGCGCGCGGCAATGCCGGCATCCTTGAGCGCCGCGACATGGCCGCGGTAGCGGTCCTGGAATTCGGGGTAGTGGCTGGACGCGGTGCCCAGGAACGCGATGTTGCGCCGGCCGAGGCGCAGCAAATGGCGCGTCGCTTCCTTCGCCCCGCCATGATTGTCGCAGCCGACGGTGAGCCCGGCGGCCTCCGCCTGGACCGATCCCCAGCGCACGAAATGGGTGCCCGCGTCCTTCAGTGCCTGGAGCCGCGAGCGGTAGAGCTCGTAATCGCCATAGCCGAGCAGGATGATGCCGTCGGCGCGGTGCGCGTCCTCATATTGGCTCTGCCAGTCGCTGGAGAGCTGCTGGAAGCTGATCAGCACGTCATGGCCCAGCTCGGCGCTGGTACGGATGATCGAGCCCAGCATTGAGAGAAAGAAGGGATTGATCAGCGAATCGTCCGAGGTCGGATCCTCGAAGAAGAGCAGGGCGAGCGTCTGCGAATGGCGCGTGCGCAGGTTCGAGGCGGCCTTGTCGACCTGGTAGTTGAGCTGCTTGGCGATCGATTCGATGCGCATGCGGGTGGCGGGCTTGACCCCGTTCATGCCGCGCAGCGCGCGCGAGACGGTGGGCTGCGAAACCCCCGCCAGATGCGCGATGTCGAACGATGTCGGCCTGCGCTGCATGCGCGCGAATCCTCTCGAAAAACGCCGCTGTTCGCGCGGCTTTGCATAATATGCAAGACAGCGCAGATTGCCGGACCGGTCAACGGCGCGCGTGGTGCAAAAGGGCCACTCCGGCCGCATAACAGGATTGAATACGTATGTGAGCCGCTGGTTAGCGGCGGGGCTTTCGCACGATTTAGGCCGCGAAGCGCATGGGGCTCCACTGCGCAGCATTCGATCGCGCCGCGAGGAGAACCGCCGGGAGAGCGGGAAGGCGTGAAGCTAGGGAGAAGGAATTTTGATCAGCATTTCGCGTCGCCGCACCGCCACTCGCCTGACGATGGGCGTTGGCGGTCAGGCTCTTGCGGCAGCCCTTGCGCTCGCCGCCTTCGCCGCACCCGCCGCGGCTCAGGACGCCGCCCAGGCGCAGAACGACGCCGCCCAGGCACAGAACGACGCCGCTCAGGCGCAGAACGATGCGGCCCAGGCGCAGAATGACGCCGCCCAGGCGCAGAACGAAGCGATCGTCGTCACCGGCATCCGCGCGTCGATCGCCAATTCGGTCGCCTTCAAGCGCGAGAACACGTCGATCGTCGAAGTCGTCTCGGCCGAGGACATCGGCAAGCTGCCCGACCAGTCCATCGCGGAATCGCTGTCGCGCCTGCCGGGTCTCGCGACCCAGCGCCTCGACGGCCGCGCGAGCGTCGTCTCCGTCCGCGGCCTTGCGCCCGACTATACCACGACGCTGCTCAACGGCCGCGAGCAGGTGAGCGCCAGCAACAACCGCGGCGTCGAGCTCGACCAGTATCCGTCCGAGCTGTTGAGCGGCGCGGTGGTCTACAAGACCCCCGACGCGAGCCTGATCGGTCAGGCGCTGGGCGGCACGATCGACCTGAAGACGGTGCGTCCGCTCGCCTATGGCCACACCGCGGTCGCGATCGGCATTCGCGGCGAGATCAACGACCTCGGCAAGCTCAACCCGGACATCTCGAACAAGGGCTATCGCTTCAACGCCTCGTACATCGGCCAGAACAACGCCGGCACGCTCGGTTGGGCGATCGGCTATGCGCGCATGGTTTCGCCGACCGCCGAGGAGCGTTGGCAGTCCTGGGGCTACCCCAATTACAGCGACGGCAATCTCGTGATCGGCGGCGCCAAGCCGTACGTGAAGTCGAACAAGCTGACGCGCGACGGCGTGATGGGCGTGCTCGAGTTCAAGCCCGACGACAAGCTGCACGTCACGCTCGACGGATATTGGTCGCGCTTCAGCGACGAGCAGCGGCTGCGCGGTATGGAACTGCCCTTCGCCTGGGGCGGCCAGGGCGAGACGCTGCTGCCCGGCTATACGGTCGAGGACGGGCTGATCACCCAAGGCACCTGGACCAACGTCAAGGCAGTGCTGCGCAACGACATCGTCCACCGCAAGGTCAACATCTTCGCCGGCGGTCTGAACGTTGCCTATGACGCGAACGACGATCTGAAGCTCGAGGCCGACGCCAGCTATTCGCGGCTGCGGCGGACCGAGGAGAACATCGAGATCTACGCCGGCAGCGGCCGCGGCGCCGCCAACGGCGTGCGCGACACGATGGGCTTCCAGCTCGATTCGGACGGCGTCGCAACCTTCTCGCCGACGCTCGACTATTCGGACACGAGCATCTTCCAGCTCACCGATCCGCGCGGCTGGTGCGGCCGGCCCGGCTTCCCGGGCAATTGCCAGGACGGCTTCATCAACGCGCCGCGGGTTCGCGACGAGCTCGCCTCGCTGCGTCTCCAGGCGACGCAGAAGATCGGCGACAACCACAGCCTGCGCGTCGGCGCGAACTATAGCCAGCGCAAGAAGTCGCTGGTCGACGAAGGCTATGTGCTGACGCACAACAACTATCCGGCCAACACGCCGATCCCCGACGAATATCTGTACGAGCCGGTGTCGCTGGACTTCATCGGCATTCCGGCGATGGTCGCGTTCGACAGCTCGCGCTACTTCGCGGACGGCAACTACACCGAGACGCCAGAATCGCTGTGGACCTCAGGCCGCCTAACCAACAGCTTCGAGATCACCGAGAAGGTGTTGACCGGCTTCGCGCAGTTCAACTTCGACGCGCAGGCCGTGCGCGGCAACGTTGGCGTCCAGATCGTCCACACCGACCAGCAGGGCGACGGCTATGCGGCCTCGAACCTGGGCGGCACGGTCACGGCCAATCCGATCCGCGACGGCGTCAAGTACACCGATATCCTGCCGAGCATGAACCTGAACTTCGAGTTCGCGCCCAACAGCTTCGTCCGCTTCGGCGCGGCCCGCGTGCTGGCGCGTGCCCGCATGGACCAGATGAATCCGGGTGTCGGTTTCAACTTTGACATCAACAAGGCGGGCAACGTCGGCGACATCAACGCCTCGCCATGGTCGGCGACCGTCGGCAACGCCAAGCTGCGCCCGCTGATCGCCGACGCCGCGGACATCGCGGTCGAGACCTATTTCGGCCACGGCGGCTACGTCTCGCTGAGCGGTTTCTACAAGTATCTGGAATCGTTCATCTATCGCCAGAACGACCTGTTCGACTTCACCGGCTACCCGTACAATGGGACGCAGGCGCCGCTGATGTGGGAAGGCATCGTCTCGCAGTGGCGCAACGCCGGCGGCGGGCGCGTCTATGGCGCGGAAGCGGCGGCGTCGCTGCCCTTCGGCGTGCTGACCAACGCGCTCGACGGCTTCGGGGTGCTCGCCAGCGGCACCTACACGCAGAGCAATGTCCGGCTCGGCGGCGCGCCGACCACGCTGCCGGGGCTTTCGGAATGGGTGGCCAATTCGACCGTCTATTACGAGAAGCACGGCTTCCAGGCGCGGGTGAGCGGGCGCTACCGCTCGTCGTTCCTCGCCGAGGTCTCCGGCCTCAGTCTGGTGCGTGACCTCGTTCAGGCCAAGGGCGAGTTCCTGGTCGATGCGCAGATCGGCTACGAGTTCCACGGCGGGCCGCTCAAGGGCCTGTCGATCCTCGTGTCGGGCAGCAACCTGACCAACGAGCCCTTCGTCACCTATCAGAACGGCGACGAGCGGCAGATCCGCGACCATCAGAACTATGGTCGGAACTTCATGGCTGGTCTCAGCTACAAGTTCTGATCGTGTAACGATGTGGCGGGGCCCGGAGCGCCGGACCCCGCCACAGCGAAGATCGTCCCTTCTGGCAGATGGACAGCGTCGTGGCCGACAATCGCATCAGGAACGTCGTGATCGTCGGCGGCGGCACGGCCGGATGGATGGCGGCGACGGCGCTTTCGCGCGCCTTCGACCACCAGCTCGACATCCGCCTGGTAGAGAGCGACGAGATCGGCATCGTCGGCGTGGGCGAGGCGACCATCCCCTCGATCCGGCTGTTCAACGCGCTCGCCGGCATCGACGAGGACGCATTCGTCCGCGCGACGCAAGGGACGTTCAAGCTCGGGATCGAGTTCCAGGGCTGGGGCGCGCCGGGCGAGCGCTACATGCATGCATTCGGCCAGGTCGGGCAGGGCCTGGGGATGCTCGAATTCTTCCAATATTGGCTGCGCGCGCGCAGCGAGGGCCTGGCCGGCCCGCTGTGGGACTATTCGTTCAACGCCACCGCGGCGTGGGACGGCCGATTCGCGCGACTGCCGCGCATCCCCGACACCAAGCTGGAGGGACTGACCCATGCCTTCCACTTCGACGCCAGCCTCTACGCGAGCCACCTGCGCGGCATCGCCGAGGGCAACGGAGTCACGCGGATCGAGGGCAAGATCGTCTCGGTCGAGCGGCGGCCGGAGGACGGCTTCGTCCAGTCGGTGACGCTCGACGACGGCCGTGCGGTCGACGGCGAGCTGTTCATCGACTGCTCGGGCTTCCGCGGGCTGCTGATCGAGCAGACGCTCGGCGCGGGGTTCGAGGACTGGAGCGAGTGGTTGCCGTGCGACCGCGCGGTGACGGTGGCCAGCGAGAACGCGGGGCCGCCGCGCCCCTATACCCAGTCGATCGCCCATGACGCTGGGTGGCAGTGGCGCATCCCACTGCAGCATCGCACCGGCAACGGTCATGTCTTCTGCAGCGATTACATCAGCGAGGGCGAGGCGACGTCGGTGCTGCTTGCGAATCTGGAAGGCGCGCCGCTCGCCGAGCCGCGGGTGCTGCGCTTTACCGCGGGCATGCGCCGGAAGTTCTGGGACCGGAACGTGGTCGCGCTGGGGCTCGCCTCGGGCTTCCTCGAGCCGCTCGAATCGACGAGCATTCATCTGATCCAGAGCGGCATTGCCAAGCTGATCGCGCTCTTCCCGCACGCCGGCTTCGCGCCCGCGACCACCGCCGAATACAACCGCCAGGCGGGCTTCGAGTACGAGCGGATCCGCGATTTCATCATCCTCCATTATTTCGCCAACCAGCGGGTCGGGCAGCCCTTCTGGGATCGCTGCCGGGCAATGGCGATCCCCGACACGCTGCGCGAACGGCTGGAGCTGTTCCGCGCCACGGGTCGTGTCTTCCGCGAGCATGAGGAGCTGTTCATCGAGATCGGCTGGTACCAGGTGCTCACCGGGCAAAATATCGTGCCCGAGGCGTGGCACCCGCTCGCCGATGCGCTGACCAGCGACGAGCTCGTGGGCTTCCTCGCGGACCTCAAGACCATCGTGAGTACGACGGCAGCCAAGCTGCCGACACACGAGCAATTCATATCCGCCCGGTGCGCGGCGGCTCCCATCGAGACCCAAAGGAAAACCGCATGATCGGCAGGCTGTTGCTACCCCTGATCGTCGCAGCCTCGGCCGCCGCTCCCGCTGCGGCGCAGGACTATCGCCAGCGCCTGCCCGAGGACGAGGTCCTCTATTTCCTGCTGCCCGATCGGTTCGAGAACGGCGACACTGCCAACGACCGCGGGGGACTGAAGGGCGACCGGATCGCGACCGGCTTCGATCCCGCGTCCAAGGGCTTCTATCATGGCGGCGACCTGAAGGGGCTGACCAAGCGGCTCGACTATGTCCAGGCGCTCGGCGCGACTGCGATCTGGGTCGGGCCGATCTTCAAGAACAAGGCGGTGCAGGGGCCCAAGGGGCAGGAATCGGCCGGCTATCACGGTTATTGGGTAACCGACTTCCTGACGGTCGACCCGCATCTGGGCACCAACGCCGACTTCAAGGCACTGGTCGATGCCGCGCACGCTCGCGGGATCAAGGTCTATATGGACATCATCGTCAACCACACGGCGGACGTGATCCAGTATCGCGAATGCGGCATCCAGGCGTGCGACTATCGCAGCCGCGCGGACTATCCGTACCAGCGCGCCGGCAAGAACCCGGGCTTCCTCGGCGATCATGTCCACACCGCGGAGAATTTCGCCAAGCTGACCGATCCGGGCTTCGCCTATACGCCTTACGTTCCGGAGGCGGAGAAGGGGATCAAGAGCCCCGCCTGGCTCAACGACCCGATCTATTACCATAATCGCGGCAACTCGACCTTCGAGGACGAGAGCGCGACGATGGGCGACTTTGTCGGGCTCGACGATGTGATGACCGAGAGTCCGCGCGTCGTCGCCGGCATGATCGAGATTTTCGGCGGCTGGATCGACCGGTTCAAGATCGACGGCTTCCGCATCGATACCGCGCGGCACGTCAATCCCGAGTTCTGGCAGGCCTTCGTCCCCGCGATGCTCGATCGGGCCAAGGCGAACGGCATCCCGAACTTCCACATCTTCGGCGAAGTCGCGCTCAACAATGCCGAGGACCTGGCGGTCCACACCCGCGTCGACAAGCTGCCGGCGGTGCTCGACTTCGCCTTCACCGATGCCGTCAACCAGGTCGCGGGCGGCAAGGCGGGGACGCGGATGCTCGCGCACGTCTTCCAGGTCGACCCGCTCTACGAGGGCGGCGAGGCGACGGCGCACCGGCTGCCGACCTTCATCGGCAACCACGACCAAGGCCGCACCGGCATGTTCCTGCGCCGCTATGCGCCCAATGCGAGCATGGACGAGCTGCTCAAGCGCTCCGAGCTGGCGCATGCTATGCTGCTGCTGCTGCGCGGCGTGCCGACCATCTATTCGGGCGACGAGCAGGGCTTCATCGGCGACGGCGGCGATCAGGACGCGCGCGAGGACATGTTCCCGAGCAAGGTCGCGGTCTACAACGACAACAAGCTGATGGGGACGAGCAAGACCACGGCGGATTCGAACTTCGATCCCGATCATCCGCTGTTCCGCGAGATTGCCGAGCTCAGCCGCCTGCGCCGCGCCCATCCGGCGCTCACTCGCGGGCGCCAGGTGACGCGCGCGGCGGGCGACAAGCCGGGGCTGTTCGCGGTCTCGCGCTTCGATCCCACGACCGGCGCCGAATATCTGATCGCCTTCAACAGCGCGACCGAGCCCTGGAGCGGCAACGTCCAGGTGGAGACCGCCTCCACTGCCTTCACGTCGCTCGTCGGGCAATGCCCCGCCGCTTCTGCCGCGCCCGGCAGCATCCAGCTTTCGCTTCCCGCCTTCGGCTATGCCGTCTGCGCTGTCGGAGTGTCCAAATGAATCAAGTCGTTGCTTGCAGTCCGCGTACCCAGGCTCGCGCATGGTGGCGCGGCGCCGTGATCTACCAGATCTATCCGCGCAGCTTCGCGGATTCGAACGGCGACGGCATCGGCGACCTCGCCGGCATCACCCGGCACCTCGACCATGTCGCGTCGCTGGGCGTCGACGCGGTGTGGCTGTCGCCCTTCTTCACCTCGCCGATGCGCGACTTCGGCTATGACGTGGCCGATTTCTGCGACGTCGATCCGATCTTCGGCACGCTGGCCGACTTCGACGCGCTGATCGCGCGCGCGCATGCGCTCGGCCTCAAGATCATCATCGACCAGGTCTATTCGCACAGCTCGGACCAGCATGCCTGGTTCCAGGAGAGCCGTTCGAGCCGCACCAATCCCAAGGCCGACTGGTATGTCTGGGCCGATGCCAAGCCCGACGGCAGCCCGCCCAACAACTGGCAATCGGTGTTCGGCGGCCCGGCCTGGACCTGGGACGCGCGGCGCGGGCAGTATTATCTCCACAACTTCCTGCGCGAGCAGCCCGACCTCAATTTCCACAACCCCGAGGTTCAGGAGGCCGCGCTCGCCGCGGCGCGCTTCTGGCTCGACCGCGGCGTCGACGGCTTCCGGCTCGATGCGATCAACTTCACGATGCACGACCCCGAGCTGCGCGATAACCCGCCGGCGCCCGAGAACGGCGCCCCGCGCACCCGGCCGTTCGACTTCCAGCAGCACGTCTTCAACCAGAGCCACACCGACATTCCGCGCTTCCTCGAGAAGCTGCGCGCGCTGGCCGATGGCTATGGCGAGCGCTTCCTGGTGGCCGAGGTCGGCGGGCCTACGCCCGAGCCCGAGATGCACGCCTTCACCGAAGGCGAGACGCGGCTCAACAGCGCCTATGGCTTCAACTTCCTCTATGCCGACCGGCTGACGCCGGCACTGGTGCGCGACGCGGTGGCGGGCTGGCCGTGCGCCGAGGGCGTGGGCTGGCCGAGTTGGGCGTTCGAGAACCATGACGCGCCGCGCGCCCTCTCGCGCTGGGTGGCGCCCGAGGATCGGGCCGCGTTCGCGCGGATGAAGATGCTGCTGCTGCTGTCGCTGCGCGGCAACGCCTTCCTCTATTATGGCGAGGAGCTGGGGCTCACCCAGGTCGAGATCGGCTTCGAGCATCTCCAGGACCCCGAGGCGATCGCCAACTGGCCGATGACGCTGAGCCGCGACGGCGCGCGCACCCCGATGCCGTGGCGTTCGGACGCGGCGCAGCTCGGCTTCACCACCGGCCGGCCGTGGCTGCCGCTGGGCCCGGATCACGGCGCGCTGGCGGTTGACCGTCAGGCGGGGGACGCCGAGTCCCTGCTCAACGTCACGCGTCGGCTGATCGCCTTCCGCCATGCGCACCCGGCGCTGATGGAAGGCGATATCGCGATCCTCCACGCCGACGAGCAGCTCCTCGTCTTCCGCCGCGAGTGCGGCGGCCAGGCGCTGCTCTGCGCGTTCAACCTGGGCGTGACGCCGGTCGCGCTGCCGATCGCGCTGCAGAAGGGGAATGTGCTGGAAGCGGTCAACGGCGCGACGGTGGAGCAGCTGCCGGGCTATGGGGCGCTGGTGTTGGGTTAGGACCCAAACCTTCTCCGGAGGGAGAAGGATCGGCGCCGCTCTTAGCCCCTCCCCTTTAGGGGAGGGGTTGGGGTGGGGCAGTAATCGCGGGCGACAAGCTCGTGGAGAGTCCCCCACCCCAAACCCCTCCCCTGAAGGGGAGGGGCTTTAGGCTTGAAACACGCTCTTCGGCACATGCGTGATCCGGCAGGCCAGGTCGGCCTCGCCGCTGGCCACGACATAGTGATCCCCCGCATCGGCAATCCCCGTCGTGAACACCACGTCGCGGACGTACATCTTGTC
Organism: Sphingomonas sp.; assembly: GCF_017744835.1. Lineage (GTDB taxonomy): Bacteria > Pseudomonadota > Alphaproteobacteria > Sphingomonadales > Sphingomonadaceae > Sphingomonas. The sequence continues at coordinate 418,210 of NZ_JAGIAM010000004.1, read as the reverse complement.
CTCGAGCGGCCGCGTCAGCTCGGTATTGGCCTCGAGCAGCGGAGCGTGTTCGGTGCGCAGCACGCGCGTGGGATCGTCGCGGTCGAGGATCGACCAATAGGTGCGATAGACGCCGACGATCTCCTTGGGCTCGACGCCGTGCCACAGCGTCAGCCAGCCTTCATCGGTGAGGATCGGGGGCGTGCCGCCGCCCATGCGCGCAGTCGCGATCGTGTCGGCATGGGGGCGGATGCCGGGCTCGCGGTGCGGCTTCCAGTGGAGCGCGTCGGGCGACGTGGCGAGGTTGATCGAGGGGCCGGCGCGCCATTCGCTGCCCGGCGGATAGGCGAAATAGAGGTCGCCGAGGGGGCGGGTCTGGGCCCAATATTGCCCGTCGATCCGGCCTTCGAAGATCAGCATGTCCTTGTTCTGGTGATCGAGGACCACGTCCTCGAACGTCCATTCGAGCCCGTCGGTGGAGCTGTAGAGCGTGGTCGAATGGCGCTCGGGGCTGACCGAGCAGGTCGTCATCAGCCAGCGGTCGCCGACGTGCGAGACGCGGGCGTCCTCAACGCCATAGCATTGGAAGCTGCCCTGCGGGGCGACCGCGCGGTCATAATGGACCGCGACCACGTCCAGACCGTCGGCCGACAGCTCGACCGGGAGGATCCAGGAGAGCGAGGTCAGCGCCATCACGCGCCAGCGCCCGCCGCGGATCAGGAATTTGCGGGGATCGGCGGTGTCGACCTGGTCGAGCGGCCAGGCATCGAGGACGTAGCGGCCGGCCTGCGACATGCCCCCGGCATGTCGCCGACCGCCTTCGGCTTCCCAGCGGATCGCGTGGACATGGCCGTCGAAGATCGGCTGGCGCAGCGCCTCGGCGATCCGAACCATCATCAGGAGATTGCCGTTGGGCAGCCGCGTCAGGCCGGGATTGAACGCGCCGAGCACATAGGTCTCGGCGCCGAGATGCCCGGCGAGGGGCGAGCGGGCGAGGTCGACGTCGTCGGGACCGAAGACCAGGCGATCAACAGGGAAGCTGCTCATTCGGCGATGCGCGGCTCGACGTGGATCATCGACACGAGCGACCGCCGCGACTGGGTGAGCATATAGTGCGTGGCAACCGCTATGTCCTCGGCGCGGAGCATCTTGTGCTGGTGGATCATCTCGCGCTGCTTGTCTGCGGGGATCTCGGGATATTGCATGTCGGTGCCGGTCAGGCCCGGCTGGATGATGCCGACCTTGATGTCCTTTTCCGCCAGCTCCTTGCGCAGTGCGATGGCGAAGCCCTCCATGCCGGTCTTGGCGGCGACGTAGACCGACGAGCCGGCCTCCTGCGTCACCGAGGACATCGAGCCGATGAACACCACGTCGCTGCCCGGCTCCATCCGCTCGGTGGCGAGCTTGGCGGTCTCGACCACGGCGGTGAGGTTGGTGTCCATCACATAGCGGATGAAATCGGGCTCGCTTTCCTCCAGCGTCTCGGCGGGGAGCGCGGCGTTGATCACTGCGATGTCGATCTTGCCGAGATAGCGCTCGGCTTCACTGACGAAGCGCTCGATCTCCTCCTGTCGGGTGAGGTCGATGTTGATGCCGTCGCCTTCGCCGACTTCGCGGATGCGCTTGAGCGCGTCGTCGAGATGCTCGGGCGTGCGGCCGCAGACGAAGACCCTGGCGCCCTCGCTCGCGAGCAGGATCGCGATGGCGCGGCCGATGCCGGTGGTGCCGCCGCTGATCAGCGCGCGCCGGCCGGCCAGGCTGGGCTGCTCCGTGTGCGCGTCGGCCAGGTCGCGCGCGGGCGGATCGGCGAGCTCGGGCATGGATTCTCTCCTAGAATTGTCGAGTCCAGTGTTCGGGCCCGGCTTAGGTTCCCCAGCGCAGCGTGACTCGTCCGTTCGCCGGCACGATGTAATCGACGCGGTCTTCGTCGCGGAAGCAGGGCTCGATCGCTTCCTCGCTCGGCGTCGCGACATGGAACTCGGGCAGCTTCGCGCGGCCGGTGCGAACCAGGCTGAGCCGCGCGGTGCGGCCGTCGCCGCCGCCGAGCTGGAAGGCCAGCGCACTCTCCGACGGACGCTCGCTGGCGAGCAGGAAATGATCGCAGAACATGCGGAAAGGCGCGCCGCTCACTGTGTGGAAGGTGCGGCTGGCGAAGACGAAGGCCGCGCCGGCGCCGTAGATTTCCTGCCCGACCTGGCCCGCGGGCTGTCCGTCGACGTACAGGTCCTCGACCGGGAAGCTGAGCTTGCGGTCGACATAGCTGTTGCGCGACTTCTCGGCGATCGCCTCGGGCGGGAGCGAAGCGGGGTAGTAGAACCAGGCGCGATCGAGCGTGTAGCGGCAATATTCGGAGACGAGCATCCGCACCGCCGGATCGAGGTCGGGGCCGCTGTCCTTGAGGAAACGCTCGAACGCCGAGAAGCTGTCGAAGCATTCGTAGAGCGCCATGTACGGCGCATCGTGGAGCGCGGTCGCGCCCAGGAACGTGCGGTAGTGCTTCGCCAGGCCGATCTCGGACTCCCACACCACGACATTGTGGAAGAAACTGGCGAGATAGACGTAGCTCTGCCGCAGATAGGTCTTCTCGCCGGTGATCCGCCACAGCCGCAGGCACGCGGAGGCACCCCAGGCGGTGAGGTTTGCCTGATAGTTGAGATTGAAGCGCATACCCTCCGCCGCCTTGATGGCGGCGCGGGCCTCGTCGAGGAAGCGCTTGTCGTCGGTCAGCTCGAAGGCCTGGAGCATCACATAGGCATAGATGCCGCCGACGTCGGTCTGGCCCAGCCCCTCCTCGTCGCGCGAGGCAGTGATCACCGAGAAGTCGGTCACGTTGTACTGGATCGGCCAGTGGTATTTGAAATGGTGGGCGGCCTCGATCCCGAATTCGATCGAATCGAGGAACAGCCGCTTGGCGCGATGGTCGCCGTCCGCCGCGAGCCGGCCGAGGTTGAGCAGCGGGTGGTAGAGATACCAGCTGTCGACCGCGTCCTTGTCCTTGTCCTTGCCGACATTGGGCAGGTAGCGCCGCAGCGTGCCGAGCTTGGCGTCGTAGAATTTTCGTACGCCGCGCTTGAGCTCGGCGAGCAGGGGGATCTCCTCCTGCTTCCACGCCTCATAGTCGCGGATCGCGGCGAGCACCGAGATCTGGACCATCGAGTCCGGATATTCGGTCGCGGTATAGGGGTGGATGTAGCGGAAGCCGTAGTGGCGGATCGTCGCTTCGTTCGCCCTGTCGAGGTCCTTGAGCGATGCCTCGGCGCGCCCCACCCAGTCGCGATAATCGGTGCGCGGTGGCTCGATCTGCCGGTAGATCGAGCCGAGCAGCGAGAGATAGCGCCGCGCCATCTCTGCTTCGTCGCCGTCCGGGTCCTGATGGAAGGCGAGCAGCGTGTCGAGGACCACCACTTCCTCGCCCGCCGGAAGCGGATCGAGCGGCGGCCGGCCTTTCTGCGGCGCGGTGGGGGGCAGGAAGCCGATCTCCGGCCACTCGCCGCCGACCGCGCCGTCGGGCGTGGTGCCGGTGGCGATGAAATAGGGGTTCAGGCTGGTGAAGTTCTGGAAATAGAGCACGCTGCCGAAGGCGGGCTTGCACAGCCGGAAATAGTCGACGCCGCCGTTCATGCCGCGCTGCGCCGCCTCCACCACGCCGACCGCGCCCGCCGGATCGTCGTTGGCATCGAGCGCGAACAGGTCGCGGGGAAGGAAGGGGACGAGCAGCGGCACCGATGGCGTCACGCGCGAGATGACGCGCAGCACCGGCAGCGCATCCTCCTGCAGGCGGAAGCTGACGAGGTGGCGGCCGACCGTGGAGGTGAACTCCACGCGCAGCGCCTCGCCTTCGTGCGGCTTGGGAGTGCGGATGTTCGAGCAGCCGCCGAGCGCATAGGCCGCGCGCAGCGCGAGGCCGCCCTTGCCGGGCCGGCGGACGATCGCCCAGAGCGCGTCACGCCCGGCGCGAATCTCGACCCCCAGGTCGCCCAGCCCAAGCTCGGCGACCTTCTTCATCGTGCTCGAGCGCAATTCCTCGCGCAGCAACAACAGGTTAGGGCTGACTCCGGGAAGTCTGCCGGAGCCGGAGCGCGCGGGGAGAGGTTCCATGTCGGCCATGCCTGCCACAACAGAGCTAGGCGGGAATCGTTGCCCCGCGCATCTGCCTTATTCGCCGCCGCTGGAGCCGCAGGAAGCGCGCGCGGACCTCCGCATCGCGGAGCAAAGTGGCGGGCAGATAAGTGAGGGTGCGCAGCCCCGCGACAGTGGAGAGGTTCCGCGCGGTGCGACGGGTCTGGTGGATCACCTGCTGGATCATCTCGCGCCGCTGAATCTCGCCCTTCTCGCGCACCAGCGTCAGCCGGTGGAGCGCATAGAGGCCGAGCGCGCCGGCGATGAGGAAGTAGAAATCCCATTGCGACAGCCGCAGCGGCGAGACGATCGCGACGCCGTCCGGGCTCGTCCAGCGCAGCAGCAGCTCGAACTGGCGCGCGGCGAAGAAGTCGGCGAAGGCGCCCCCCAGGATCGGCGCCACGCCCGCGGCAACGGCGGTCGCCAGCCCCGCGGTGGCGACATAGGCGGTCGCCTGGCCCTTGGGCGAGAGCTTGAGCGCGATGCTGGTGGTGGCGAGCGTCGCGCCGGCCACCGCCGATCCCATGAACAGGTGCAGCACCACCAGATAGGCGACCAGCCACGGCCCGTGCGCCATCTGCGAAGCGCCGACCATCGCGACGATGCAGACGATATAGGTCGGCGCGGCGACCAGCAGCACCGACTTGTTGGCGAAGCGATCGGCCAGCGCCCCCCAGTTGCGCAGCGCCACCAGATTGGCGAGCTGGCTCACCACGCTCAGCACCATGACGAAGGTCATGTCGAAGCCGAGCTGGCGGACGATGAAGACGGTGAAGAAGGGCGTCGCCAAGTTGATCGCGAACTGCCAGCTGGCGAGGAAGATGGTCAGCCGGCGGAAGTTGCGGTCTGCCAGCGGCTCGCGTAGCAGCCCGAACAGGCCGAGCTGCACCTCGGGGCGCGGCGGCATGGCGGGCTCGGCGATGCGCGAGGTCAGCCAGGCGCTGACGAGCCCGGCGAGGAAGCCCAGCCCATAGAGCGCGCCGAAGATGATGCTGCGCCATGCCGATCCCTCGGTCGTGCGGTCGAGCACGATCGCGGCGGCGATCCCCGCGGCCAGGCTCACCGTCGCGGCATAGCTGGTGCGGCGCGAGAAGACCCAGCCGAGCCGATCCTCGGGCGCCAGGTCGCGCATCCAGGCGTTCCAGGCGCAGGTCCCGATCGCGCCCATGCCGCAGAGGATGAGCTGGGCGAGCGCCAGCGCGGCGATCCCCAGCTCGGGCGGGAGGAAGGGGGAGAGCGCCATCAGCGCCATCATCGCGCGGCCGGTGAGGCTGCTCACCACCGAGATCAGCTTGCGCTGGCGCAGCCGTTCGACGATCAGGATCGCCGGCGCCTGGAGCAGCTGGCCGAGGAAGGGGGCGCTCGCCAGCACGCCGATCACCAGGTTCGACGCGCCCAAGTGCATCGCCAGCGCGGTCAGGATCACGCCGCTGGTCAGCGCCGTCGCGGCGGCGGCGAAGGCACCCTCGGTCACTACCTGGCCGAGCGCGTGCTGCCGTTCGGCCTCGCTCACGCTGTGCTGCGGCTGGAGGGTCATCGGGTCACCTTTGCTGGAGCAGCTGAAAAGGCCCCGGCGCTTGACGAGTTCCCTCGTCCCGGCGACACGGACGCCCATGTTGCGCCGCCTTGCCCCGTTGCTGCTGCTGACTGCCGCAGTCCCCGCCGCCGCCCAGATCCCCCAGGTCAAGGACGGGCAGCTGCTCGTCGAGGGCAAGCCCTTCCTCGTCCTTGGCGGCGAGCTGGGCAATTCGAGCGCGTCGAGCCGCGAATGGCTGGGGCCCTATTGGCAGAAGCTCAAGGCGATGCACCTCAACACGGTGATCACGCCGGTGAGCTGGGAGCTGATCGAGCCGCAGGAAGGCAAGTTCGACTTCTCCTCGGTCGACTGGCTGATCGAGGATGCCCGCGCGCACGACATGCGGCTGGTGCTGCTGTGGTTCGGCACGTGGAAGAACTCGATGTCGACCTATGTCCCCGCCTGGGTGAAGCGCGACGAGCGGCGCTTCCCGCGCACCACCGGCCCGGACGGCAAGGCGCAGGAGATCCTCTCGGCCTTCGGCACCGAGACCCGCGACGCCGATGCGCGCGCCTTCGCCGCGCTGATGCGGCACCTGCGCGAAGTCGATGGCGAGCGCCACACGGTGGTGATGGTCCAGGTCGAGAACGAGATCGGCTTCCTCCCCACCGCGCGCGAGCACGGGCGCGTCGCCGACGCGGCCTTCGCCAGGTTCCGCGGATCGGAGGAGGCGTTCACCGTCGATGCCTATGCGCGCTTCACCGAAGTCGTCGCCAAGGCGGGCAAGCGCGAATATCCGCTGCCGATGTACGTCAACGGCGCGCAGGGCCGGCCGGGCAAGCAGCCGGGCGAATATCCGAGCGGCGGGCCGCTCGCGCATCTCTATGACGTTTGGCGCAAAGGGGCGCCCTCGCTCGATTTCCTCGCGCCCGATATCTATTTCCCCAGCTTCGCCGGGATCGCCGCGGGCTATGCGCGGCCGGGCAACCCGCTGTTCGTCCCCGAGGCGAACAACGCCGGCGAGGCGCATGCCGCCGCCAATGCCTTCACCGTGATCGCGAAGCATCGCGGCATCGGTTTCAGCCCCTTCGGCATCGAGGGCATCGACGAGGCGGGCGCGGCCCGGCTCGGCGCGCTCTACGGCCTGCTCGGCAGCATGGCGCCGCAGATCCTCGAGGCGCAGAAGGCGAACCGCATCCTTGGCTTCTCGCCGCCCGTGACCTTCGAGGGGCAGGTCGACGAGACGCCGCAGGTCCAGACGCTCGGCGGCTATCGCTTCACGGTGAGCTTCGTCGATCCCTGGACGCCCAAGGACAAGCAGGTGGCGGCCGAGCATGGCGGCATGATCCTGTGGCTCGGCGGCGAGGATTATCTGATCGCGGGCAGCGGCATCACCGTCACGGTGGAGCCGGCCGACGGCAAGGGCCGCGCCGGGCTCGACCGCGTCGAGGAAGGCAGGTTCGTCGATGGCAAATGGGTGCCCGGCCGCGTGCTCAACGGCGACCAGACCCACCAGGGCCGCCACGTCCGCCTGCCGCTCGACGTCATGGGCGTGCAGCGCGTGCGGCTGTATCGGTATGGGGGCTAGTCCAGGTTCTCCCCCTCCCTGAAAGGGAGGGGTTGGGGGTGGGTGCGCGCGTCTGCGCGCTCGAAAGGACTCATCAGCGCTCCGCTGAAAAGCGCGGTGCGAGGCATCGAGCCTCGCCCAGCGCCTGACCCACCCCTTGCCCCTCCCTTCCAGGGAGGGGAAAAGAGTGTGGGCGCGGGGCAAGCCACCAATTCCCCCCTCGCGCGTTGGGCGGCGCAATGGACAGGCTCTGGTTCATCACCAATCCCAATTCCGGCACCGCGACGCGCGCCAAGTGCGAAGCGCTGGAGGCGGTGTTCGAGGAACAGGGGCTCACCCTGGCGGGGCGCACCGAATTCCCCGAGCAGAAGCTGCCGACGGGCGAGGAACTGGACGCGGCGCGGGCGGACACGGTGGTGCTCTTCGCCGGCGACGGGACGATCAACGCGGCGCTCTGCGCGCTTGGGGAATGGGAAGGCGCCTTCCTGATCCTGCCCGGGGGCACGATGAACCTGCTCGCCAAGGGACTGCATGACGAGACCGATCCGCACAAGATCGTCCATGCCGCGCACCAATGCGATCGGCGCGTCGCGCTTCCTTATGTGATCGCGGGCGAGAACCGCGCCTTCGTCGGGCTGATCCTCGGCCCTGCCGCGGCGTGGTTCCGCGCGCGCGAGGCAGTGCGCGACGGGCGGATCGGCCGGCTCGGCGCGGCGGTGCGCAGCGCCTGGCGCAGGACCTTCGGCGAGCGCGGAATCCGCGTCGCGGGTGCGGCGGGGCTGCACGACGATTATCAGGCGGTGTTCGTCACTCCCTATCCGCACGAGCTCCATGTCGCCGGCGTCGATGCGCGCGACTGGGGCTCGATCGCCCAGCTCGGCTGGGACTGGCTGACCGGCGACTGGGTCGCGGCGCGGGCGGTGAGCGAGACCTGCACCCAGGAGCTGCGCATCCGCGGCAACCGGCCGGTGCTCGCGCTGTTCGACGGCGAGCCGGTGACGCTTGCGCCCTCGGTGCCGATCCGCGCCGGGCGCAGCCTCGAGACCTTCATCGCCACCAAGGCGGAGGCGCCCGAGCCATGATCCGGCTGTTCCATGTCAGCGACGTCCATTTCGGCCGCGAGGACCGCGAGGCGGTCGACTGGTTCGGCCGCAAGGTGGTCGAGGAGCAGCCCGACGCGATCGTCATGACCGGCGACCTGACGATGCGCGCCCGCGCGCGCGAGTTCGCCGCCGCGGCCAAATGGCTCGAAGGGCTGGGGCGGCCAGTGACGGTGGAAGTCGGCAACCACGACCTGCCCTATTTCAATCTCTGGGCGCGCTTCGTCACGCCCTACAAACGCTACCAGGCACTCGAGCGGATGATCGAGCGCCCGCTCGACGTGAAGGGCGTCGCGGTGGTGCCGCTCAAGACCACCGCGCGGTTTCAGCTGCGGCTCAACTGGGCCAAGGGCTATGTGAGCACGCACGCGCTGCAGGAATCGCTCGCGCTGGTCGAGGCCGTGCCCGCGGGCGACCTTATCTTCGTCGCCGCGCACCACCCACTGATCGAGGCGGGGACGCGCGGCACGTCCTTTACGCGCCACGGCCGGATGGCACTCGACGCGCTTGCCGCGGCGGGAGCGCATGCCGTGCTCACCGGCCATGTCCACGACCCGTTCGACGTCGAATATCCAGTCGGTGGCCGGACGGTCCGGCTGATCGGCGCGGGTACCCTCTCCGAACGCGTCCGCGACCAGCCCCCGTCGTTCAACGAGATCCGCGTGGAGGGTGCGAGCTTCGAGACCCGCGCGCGGTTCAAGGGTGAAGGCGCGGTGACGCTCTGAGTTGCTCCCCTTCCTCCCTTTCAGGGAGGGGACTAGCCTACCGCAGCCGCGTCCCGATCAGCGTGCCCTTGGTCCCCGCATTGACCAACCGGAACTCGAAGTCCGGCCACTTCCGCCGCCATTTGCGCGCGACCACGCGCTCGCCGGGGCGGGCGGCGTCGTCGAGCATCACCGTGCCGCCCACGGGCAGCCGGTCGAACAGGCTGTCGGCCGCGCCGCGCACAAAAGGGTGGATCGTCCAGGGCGGGCCGTCGATAAGAAGCAGGTCGATGCGCGCGGGCAGCGGGCCGTGATCGTACCAGACCCCGGGCCAGCCGCCTGGGGAGGGGATGAGGGGCGTGGCGCGCAGCTCGGTCTCGACGCCGTTCTCGTGCAGCCAGCCCCGCGTCGCCTCGACGAAGCCGGCGTGCTGGTCGCAGCTGATCAGCCGGCCACCGCCGAACTTCTGGAGCGCGCGGCCGGCGATCAGGCTCGAGGCGCCGGCGCCGAGCTCGAGCACGATCTGCGGGCGCTGGCGCTCGATCTGGTCGACGATCAGCGTGAGGAAGCCGGTGTCGGCCTTCCAGCTGCCCAGGTGCGGCAGCGCGTCGGGCGCGAGGTCGAGCCGTTCGAGCAGCGCCGCCTTGGCTGCCCTGGATCCGCCCGAGAGGCTGCGCAGCAACCACGGCCAGTTGAGCGCGCCGAACGCAAGGAGATGGGCGATGTCGGATGCGGACCGCCGCACGTCCTCGGGCCAGACGCCGTCGTCGGCGAGGGGCAGGAAGGGCGTCGCGTTCCGTGAGGTCATCAGGCATCTCTCCTGCGGACCGAAATGCCCGGCGGGCGATCGGTTCCCTTGGGCGGAGATGCTACCTGCGCTTCGCGACGCTGTCTCGCCCCCAGGCGACGAACGGCGCCGGGAGAGAGCCCAAAGCAAAAGGGCGGCCCGTTGCCGGACCGCCCCTTCGTGTTTCCGTGCGGAAAGCCTTAGCGCTTCGAGAACTGGAAGCTGCGGCGGGCCTTGGCCTTGCCGTACTTCTTACGCTCGACGGCGCGGCTGTCGCGGGTCAGGAAGCCGGCGGCCTTGACCGGGCTGCGCAGCACCGGCTCGTAGCGGGTCAGCGCCTGGGCGATGCCGTGCTTGACCGCGCCGGCCTGGCCCGAAAGGCCACCGCCCTTGACGGTGCAGACCACGTCATACTGGCCCTCGCGCTCGGCGACACCGAACGGCTGGTTGATGACGAGGCGCAGCGTCGGACGCGCGAAATAGACTTCCTGGTCACGACCGTTGATCGTGATCTTGCCGGTGCCGGGCTTCAGCCACACGCGGGCGACGGCGTCCTTGCGGCGGCCGGTCGCATAGGCGCGGCCGAACTTGTCGACTTCCTGCTGGCGCAGCGGCGTGGTCTGCACCTGGACGACGGGAGCGGCGGCTTCCGCACCTTCGACAGGCGCTGCGCCCTGGGTCAGGTTGCCCAGATCGGAAAGGGACTGGCGGTTGTCGGACATTATGCGCCCACCTTGTTCTTGCGGTTCATGCCCGCGATATCCAGGACTTCGGGGTTCTGCGCCTCGTGCGGGTGCTCCGAACCCTTGTAGATGCGCAGGTTGCGCATCTGCTGGCGGCCGAGCGGGCCGCGCGGGATCATGCGCTCGATCGCCTTCTCGAGCACGCGCTCGGGGAAGCGGCCGTCGAGCACCTTGTCGGCGCGGACTTCCTTGATGCCGCCGGCATAGCCGGTGTGCTTGTAGTAGAACTTCTGCGTCAGCTTCTTGCCGGTGAACCGCACCTTGTCGGCGTTGATCACGATGACGTTGTCGCCGCAGTCGACGTGCGGGGTGAAGCTCGTCTTGTGCTTGCCGCGAAGCACATTGGCGATGATCGTCGCCGCGCGACCGACCACCAGGCCGTCGGCATCGACGATGTGCCACTTCTTCTCCACCTCGTGCGGCTTGGCCGACTTGGTGGTCTTCATCAGCTCCTTCATGGGGCCGGGACCTTTCGTTTGAAACGCAAGCGCGCCACCCCGAGGGGCAGCGCGGACGGCGGGCATTTGGCTGAGGGGCTCGCGAAAGTCAAGCAAATCGGCCGATTTGCTGACGGGTATTATAATACCATCAGCTTCCGGGCCATGCGCCGGGGGCTGCCGGGACGACGCGGACGACGGTCGTGCGCACTGCCTGGCGGGCGCTCTCGCCGGTGCCGGTGACGATGCGGTTGGTGTCGCTCGCGAAGCGGATCAGCCCGCTGCGCGGGTCCGTTCGGCGGAGCCGTTCGAGCTCGATGCGGCTGGCGTCGGCGCCCGTGGGCGCGGCGCTCGACGCGCGCGTGACCGACTGCAACTCCCCGCCCTCGACGGCAGTGGTAGTGCGGATGCCCTCCAGCATCTGCGCGGCGCCGAGCGGGGAGGTTCCGGGAATGCGCACGGGCGCGATGCTGCCGGCCGGCGCGCGCGGTTCGTCGTCGATGACCGCCGTGACCAGGGTGCTCAGCATCGCCCGGCGGCGAGCCTCCGGCAGGCCGCGCAGCGGCGTGGCGATGCGCTCGGCCAGCGTCGCGCGGGTGGCGGGATCGCGCGCCTTGCTGCCGGCCAGCGTGCCGATCGCATCGCACAGCCGGCCCCAGAGCGCGTCGACATCCTCCACCGCCGTCACGCTCCCGCGATCGTCGAGATGGAAGACGAGCGTCTGCCCGGTAAGCGCCGCGAAGCCGGCATCGACCATCCCGCCCACGCCGGCCGAGGCCTCCGCCTGCGGGGCCAATACCCGGACTTCGGCGCGATAGCCTGCATCCTCGCGGTGGAAGCGGATCAACCGGTGCAGCGCATAGCGGCGCTCGCTGGCGGCGTCGGTCGCGGTCTGCTCGGTGGTGACGAGCAGCGGCACGTCGAGCGGCGGGGCGAAGGCCGGCGCGGCGACCGCCGCCTGGAGCAGTATCGCCGCGGCAAGCATCAGCCGGTTTCCGTGCTCACCCAGCGCCAGACCGCGGAGGTCGCCGCGACGGGCCAGATCTCGACCACGGGCAGGTCATAGGGATGCAGCGCCTCGATCCGTTCGCGCAGCCGCTCGGCGAGCTCGACGGTGGTCTTGAACAGCGCGGGCACTTCTTCGGCGCGCTCGATCGCACCTTCCCAGCGATAGAGGGCTGAGCTGGCGCCGAGGAGGTTGACGCAGGCGGCGAGCCGTTCGGCGAGGACGGTCTGGGCGACGCGCTCGGCGTCGGCGCGCGTGGGGAGGGTAGTATAGAGGAGCGCGAGGTCGCTCACCGGCGCTGCCCGACGACGTGCGCGCCCCAGGTCGTGGCGACGAGCAGCAGCGCGCCGGTGAGCTGGTGGAGCGCGGCCAGCTCGATGTTCACCCCGCTCATCACCGTGGCGATGCCGAGCAGGATCTGCGTGCCGAAGGCGCTGTGGATCGCGATCGAGGCGCGGCGGTCGAGCTTGCGCGTGGCGCGCGCCAGCAGGACCAGCGCGGCGACGGCTATCCAGGCCCACCAGCGGTGGACGAAGTGGACGATCGCGGGGTCGTTGACGAGCGCGTCGAAGAACGGCCGGCCCTCGATCGTCGCGCCCGGGAAGAAGCGGCCGTTCATCAGCGGCCATTGGTCGGTGACCAGCCCGGCGTTGAGCCCCGCGACGAGCGCGCCGTAGAAGAGCTGGAAGAACAGGATCAGCCCGGCCGCGGCGCCTAGCGGAGTGAGGCGGGCAGGGCGCGCGTCGGGCGTGCGGGCGAGCACGCGCAGGTCGAGCGCGGTCCAGACGATCGCGGCGAGCGTGAACAGCGCGACCAGCAGGTGCGTCGCGAGCCGCAGATGGCTCACGTCGGTGCGCACGCTCAGTCCCGACTTGACCATCCACCAGCCGATCGCGCCCTGGAAACCGCCGAGCGCGAGCAGCGCGACCAGCCGCCAGCCATAGCCTTTGGGAATCTGCCGCTTGATCGCGAACCAGATCAGCGGCAGCGCGAAGGCCAGCCCGATCAGCCGCCCGAGCAGCCGGTGGAAATACTCCCAGAAGAAGATCGACTTGAACCCGGCGAGCGTCATGCCCTGGTTGAGCTGCTGATACTCGGGAATGCGCTTGTAATTGTCGAACTCGGCCTGCCACTGCGCGTCGTTGAGCGGCGGGATCACGCCCGAGATCGGCTTCCACTGCGTGATCGACAGCCCGGACTCGGTCAGTCGGGTGATGCCGCCGACCACCACCATCAGCACGATCAGCGCGGCGACCGCGAAGAGCCAGTTGGAAAGCGCGCGGGGCCGGGTGGAGGCTGTCGGAGTCGTCATCTGGAGCACGGGAGGCGTTTACTTCGCGCGCGAGGGCTTTGCCAGCGAAGAGACGTGCGCAACGCCGGGACGGCGTTCAATTTTCGGGCAGCTGCGGCTGGATCGGCGGCGGGGCGGGGCGCTTCATCGCGAGGTCGATCAGCGTCTCGAGCTGGATCAGTCGCTCGCGGGTCTCGATCGAGTGGCGCCGGGCCTCTTCGGCGACGGTCAGCGCCTGCTCGACCTTGTACTGGAGCAAGGTGACCTGCTGGAGCGCGCGCAGCGCGTCGGTCCAGAAGCTCATTGCGTCTTGCCGCCCGAAAGCGCGCCGCGCAGCGCATCCCAGTCGATGTCGGTGCGAGCGAGCAGCGCCTCGCGCGCCTTGGCGCGATAGGCGTCCTCGTCGAACGCATCGGCCTGCGCCTCGGCCGCCTCGAGCGCGGCGAACGCCTTCTCCGTACGCGCATTGGCGGCCTCGAGCTGCGCGAGCAGGTCGCGCATCAGCAGCTTCTCGACTTCGGTCGGCTCCGAATAGCGTTCGGCGGCAGTGCGCATGAAGTCGCTGACGGTCATGTCCGCCGCAGCCGCATTGGCCGCGATCCGCCGTTTCTCGGCGGGCGAGACCAGCACGACGACGCGGCTGGAACGCGGATCGGAAAGCTGGGTAGCCATGTGCATGTACATAACATGCACATGGCAGTGTTTCAACGGTCAGGCGCGCGCGCCGCCCTCGACTACGCTCTCGTTGTAGCGCAGAGCCTTGAGCACCGTATCGACGATATGCTGGGCGTTCAGCCCCGCTTCGTCATATTGCTTCTCGGGCTTGTCCTGGTCCTGGAAGACGTCGGGCAGGCGCATCGTGCGCAGCTTGAGCCCCGAGTCGGTCAGTCCCAGGTCGCTCGCCAGCGTCAGCACATGCGCCCCCAGTCCGCCGATCGCGCCTTCCTCGATCGTCACCGCGACTTCGTGGCTGGTGAGCAGTCGGCGGATCAGCGCCTCGTCGAGCGGCTTGGCGAAGCGCAGGTCGACAACCGTCGTCGAAAGTCCGCGCGCGTCGAGCGCCTCGGCGGCCTTGAGCGCCTCGCCGAGCCGCGTGCCGAGCGAGAGGATCGCGACGGTCTTGCCCTCGCGCACCACGCGGCCCTTGCCGATCTCGAGCCGCTGCGGCGCGGCCGGCAGCTCGACGCCCGTGCCGTTGCCGCGCGGATAGCGCAGCGCGATCGGGCCGCTGTCGTGCAGCGCCGCGGTGTGCGTCATATGGACCAGTTCGGCCTCGTCGGCCGCCGCCATCACGACGAAATTGGGAAGCGAGGCGAGATAGGTGACGTCGAAGCTGCCTGCGTGCGTCGCACCGTCGGCGCCGACCAGCCCCGCGCGATCGATCGCGAAGCGCACCGGCAGGTTCTGGATCGCCACGTCGTGGACGACCTGGTCGTACGCGCGCTGCAGGAAGGTCGAGTAGATCGCACAGAAGGGCCGCATTCCCTGCGCGGCGAGACCCGCCGCGAAGGTGACGGCATGCTGCTCGGCGATGCCGACGTCGAAGCAGCGATCGGGGAACAGCTGCTGGAACTTGTCGAGCCCGGTACCCGAAGGCATCGCCGCGGTGATCGCGCAGACCGTCGGGTCGCGCTCGGCCTCTGCGAGCAGTGCCTGGGCGAAGACATTGGTGTAGCTCGGCGGCCCCGGGGGCGCCTTGGCCTGGGCGCCGGTGATCACGTCGAACTTCTGGACGCCGTGGTACTTGTCCGCCGCCGCCTCGGCCGGGGCATAGCCCTTGCCCTTCTTGGTGACGACATGGACCAGGATCGGCCCATGCTCGCTGTCGCGGACATTCTCGAGCACCGGGATCAGATGCTCGAGGTTATGCCCGTCGATCGGGCCGACATAATAGAAGCCCAGCTCCTCGAAGAGCGTGCCGCCGGTCGCCATGCCGCGGGCATATTCCTCGGCCTTTTGCGCGGCGTCGTGCACCCGGCGAGAAATGCGGCGGATCGCGCGCTTGGCGAAGTTCCGGAGGCCCAGATAGTTGGACGAGGAGACGGTGCGGGCCAGATAGGCCGAGAGCCCGCCCACCGGTGGCGCGATCGACATGTCGTTGTCGTTGAGGATCACGATCAGCCGGTTGCCCGCCAACTCGGCGTTGTTCATCGCCTCATAGGCCATGCCCGCGCTCATCGCGCCGTCGCCGATCACGGCGATCGCCTTGCCCGGCTGGCCGGCGATCTTGTTGGCGACTGCGAAGCCGAGCGCGGCCGAGATCGAAGTCGACGAATGCGCTGCGCCGAAGGGGTCGTACTCGCTCTCGCTCCGCTTGGTGAAGCCGGAGAGCCCGCCGCCCTGCCGAAGCGTGCGGATGCGGCTGCGCCGGCCAGTCAGGATCTTGTGCGGATAGCATTGATGCCCGACGTCCCAGATCAGCTTGTCCGCCGGCGTGTCGAACACATAATGAATCGCGACCGTGAGCTCGACCACGCCCAGTCCCGAGCCGAGGTGCCCGCCGGTCGTGCCCACCGCAGAGATCGTCTCCGCACGCAGCTCGTCGGCGAGCTGGCGGAGCTGCTTGGGATCGAGCTTGCGAAGGTCCTTGGGCGTCTCGACGCTGTCGAGCAGCGGCGTGTTCGGAAGATCAGCCATTCAACCGCCCTTACTCCTCAAGCTTGTTGGTGTCGATTGCCGGCGCTCGTCCGGCGGCGCGCCTCGTCGCAGGTCGCGCCGTGCGGGTCATGAGCAAAAGCTGAGATTTCGGTGAGAAAAGCCGCCGCTCACTCGCAGTCGGCGCACTTGCCCCGTACTTCGATCACCGGCCGCTCGGGCGAGAATCCGGCGTGCCGCGCGGCGGCGCGCACCGTCTTGGTGATCGAATCGTCGTCGATGTGCGTGGTCTGGCCGCAGCTATCGCAGACCAGGAAGATGCAGTCGTGCAGGCAGTCGGGATGCGCGTTGGCCACATAGGCGTTGGCGCTCTCGACGCGACGCGCGAGGTTCGCGCCGACGAACAGGTCGAGGATGCGATAGACGCTGTTCGCGGCGACACGGCGCCCCTCTGCCTTGGAGACCGCCTCGGCGATGTCGTAGGCGGAGGCGGGTTTCTCGAACCCCGCCAGCGCCTCGAACACGCGCTCGCGCATCGAGGTCCACTGCTCGCCGGCCTTCTCCAGCGTCACCTGCGCGGCGCGGGTGAGGTCGGTGCCGTGATGCTCGTGATGGTCGTGCGCATGCATGCTACAGATTTAGGCGCGCGGGCGCCCGCGGGCAAGGCGCGGATCAGTAGGTGGCGCGGCGATTGAGGTCGTGGCCCAGCGCGACGATGCTGACGCCGACCAGCGTCCAGAAGGTCTCGAATCCGCCATGCGGCAGGCTCAGCGCGCCGGCCATGATGCCGATGCCGAAGGCACCGACCACCGCGGGCATCATATAGCCGTGCGAATAGACGCCCTTGCCCAGTGCGAGCACGCCGAAGCCGATCGCCAGCGCCAGCCCGACCTCGTGGATCGCGGGGTGCACCAGCGCGCCGGCGGAGGACAGCACGGTCAGCAGCAGCGTCGTCGCCATGCAATGGACGAGGCACAGGCCGCTCACTCCCATCGCGATGCGATCGAAGCGCGCATCGATACCACCCCAGAATCGGGTTAGCGGGAGACTCACCGGCATGGGCGGCATATAGACCCGATGAGGTCAGGGTACAACATATCATCCGCATATTTCCGCCGCCTGCGGAAACGAGGGTCAGATCAGAGCCGTAGGCCGAAGCGGGGAGCCATCCAGGTCATCGCGGTGTAGAGGACGACAGTGAGGACGCACCCTGCGATCAAGGCGGGCCAGAACCCCGATCCATGCCGAAGCAGCAGCGGAATGAGCAGGAACATCGGGAGCGAGGGGAGGACGTACCAGAAGGTAGCGCTCGCGTGCGCTGCCATGTTCCCGGCGTCTGGCTTCTCGTTCCACAGCCAGATCATGCCCAGCACCGACACCAGCGGAAGCGACGCGATGAGCGCCCCGAAGCCGGGATATCGCTTCGCGAGAGTCGATGCGACTGCGATCAGGATGCCGGAGATGACGGACTTTAGGGCGAGGTAGAGCATGTACCTCAGCTTAGGCGAGGCGAGTTCCACGCGGAAGGCGCCCGGGGCGTATCGACATTCAGCCTAACGTGCTCCCTTCCCTTTTGGGGAGGGGAGATGAATGCGGAGACAACCCAGGCGTCCGGCGCACGATATTGCCGCTTGCAAAATTGGATTTGGCCTGAAACATAACGGGAACGCTCTTTCTCAATCTGAATATAATCGGCGTCTCGCGCGTACACGCGTGCGCCCGCGCCCGCGCGCGCGCACGTACGCACGCGCATCCGCCCGCGTTGGGGTGTCCACTTTGTCCACTTCCGCCGTGTCGACTTCCGGCATCGCACCGCCGGATCGGCCGATGGTCAGGCCCGCTCGAACCGCCGCGATAGTGTGACCTTGGTGTGACCTTTGGTCGCGCAGGATGCGCGGGGCGGCGCGATAGCGTAATGCGCTCCCCTCCCTGAAAGGAAAGGGAGATGAATGTCGATACAACCTAAGCCTTGTGGCGCGATGCCGGCCTTTTCGCGCGGGAAGCGAGTAGGCCGGGTGGCGCTCTAGGGGCACGCCACCCGGCCACGCCTGCGAACCTTCCATCTAGGAAGGGGACCGCCCGCCATCCATCGAAGTTGCGCCGGGTCGAGGGCGTAGTGCGATGGCTTGCACGGACGTCACGCGGGCGATCCGAGATAGTGCGTCTGGGCCGCGTCGGTCGCGTTCACCGCCAGCACCGAGCGCGCATCCGCTGCCGAGCGGAGCCGGCCCTTGCGGTCCGACGCGGCGTCGAGCACGCGGTCGAGCAGGCCCTGGCCCTCTTCCCACCAGCCGATTCCCGACGCGGCGTTGAGATGGCCCTGCGGCCCCGCATCGACGAACAGGCTCCCCCAGCCTCCCGCCAATTCGCGTGCCTTGTCTCGCGAGATCCAGGGATCGTCGCTGCTGGCGACGACGATCGAAGGGAAGGGCAGCGATCGCCGCGGAGTCGGGCCGAAGCCGGCGAGCTCGGGCCGCACGCCTTCGCGGTCCACGTCGGCCGGCGCCACGAGCAGCGCGCCGGCGACCGGCCAGGCGAAGGGTTGCCCCGAAAGTTCGGCCCACCAGGCCACGGCAAGGCAGCCCAGGCTGTGCGCGGCGAGCACCACCGGCGCCTGCGCGCTGCGGATCGCCTGGTCGAGCTTGGTCACCCAGGAATTGCGATGAGGCGTTTCCCACATGCCGAGCTCGACTCGGTGCGTGTCGGGGCGCGACTGCTCCCAGAGCGTCTGCCAGTGCGAAGGGCCCGAGCCGCCGAGCCCGGGGACGGTGAGGACAACCGGGGAATGTTCGTCCAGGGGTGAGAAGATGGACATAAATCCGCTCCACGGGAGGGAATGGCCGGACTCACGATTTAATTCCCATCAATCTAATAGGCAATACTGCTGCGCCGGGTCCGGCGCCCCGTTGCGCCGAAGCGAGTGGCTGCGGCGCCAGGCCGAAAGGCGCGCTTGCAATGTGGGATTTCGCTTGCTGTGCCGGTCGGCCGGCGGTGGCTCCGGCGGCTCTTTGAAAGGTCGGGCGTTTCGCGAAAACCGTGCGGAGGGTGCAAACTTTGTCTACTTCCGGCGTGTCCACTTCCGGCGTTCGCGCGCCACGCTCCGGCAGGATTGCCGGCGCGGAGTGCCGCACCTAAAGGGTCCGGCATGGCCAAGCTCCGCGCCGATCAGATGCTCGTCGACCGCGGCCTCGCCGAAAGCCGCACGCGCGCCCAGGCGCTGATCATGGCCGGGCTCGTCTTCGCCGGCGAGCGCAAGGTCGAGAAGCCCGGCCAGACGCTGCCCGAGGATGCAGCGATCGAAGTGCGCGGGCGCGATCATCCCTGGGTCTCGCGCGGCGGCATCAAGCTGGCGCATGCGCTCGACCATTTCGAGTGGGACGTGACCGGCGCGGTGGCGATCGACGTCGGCTCGTCGACCGGCGGCTTCACCGACGTGCTGCTCAGCCGCGGCGCGGCGCGGGTCTATGCGGTCGACAGCGGCACCAACCAGCTCGCCTGGAAGCTGCGGCAGGACCCGCGCGTGATCGTCCACGAGCAGACCAGCGCGCGCGTGCTCACCCCCGCGCATATCCCCGAGCAGGTCGACCTGATCGTGTGCGACGCGAGCTTCATCGGCCTCGCCAAGGTGCTCGAGGTGCCGCTCGGCTTCGCTGCCCCAAGCGCGCGGCTGGTGGCGCTGATCAAGCCGCAGTTCGAGGCGGGGCGCGAGGAAGTGGGCAAGGGCGGGGTGGTGCGCGACCAGCAAGTCCATGCCCGCGTCTGCCGCGAAGTCGCCGACTGGGTGTCGGCCCAGGGCTGGACCGTGATCGGAATCACCGAAAGCCCGATCACCGGCCCCGAAGGCAATGTCGAGTTTCTCATCGCGGCACAGCGCGGCTGAAGCTATGCTTTTGCAGCTAGGCGAAACTTCATATTAGGTCGCCCCGGGATGAAGGCCCGGGCACGCGCCCCGGCTGGAAAAGGGGGACACATTGAGCGAAATCGCGTCCAAGGGTCAGTTGCGTCTCGCGTATCTTCGTTGGGCGATCGTAACGGTACCGTTCATCCTCCTGCTGGGGTTCGCCTCGGGCCGGCTTGCGCCGAGCGGCAGCGAGAATCCCTGGTTCGTCCGGCTGACCAAGCCCGAAATCATGCCGCCCGACTGGGCCTTTCCTGTCGCCTGGACGATCATCTACGTGCTGCTCGGGCTGGCGCTGGCGATGGTGATCAACGCGCGCCGGGCACCGGGCCGCGGGCTCGCACTGACGGTCTTTGCGGTGCAGCTCGCGATCAACCTGGCCTGGTCGCCGGTGTTCTTCGGCATGCATCAGGTGACCACTGCGCTGATCATGATCGTCGCGCTGATCGTGCTGGTGCTCCTGACCTTCGTGCTCTTCTGGCGCGTGCGCAAGGGCGCGGCGCTGCTGCTGCTCCCCTATCTGGGCTGGCTGTGCTTCGCCGGCGTGCTGAATTACGAGATCGATCGGCTCAATCCCGACGCGGCAAGCCTTGTGCTGGGGCGCGGGGCAGACCAAATGCAGATTCAGTAACCAGTCGATTGGAATTTCGAGATGCAGACCGACAACCGCCTGTTCGACGATTTCGTGAAGTTCGTGAACGGTGCGGCGGGCACCTTCGCCGGCATGGCGCGCGAGACCGAGTCCGCGGCGCGTGAGCGTGCGCGCGAATGGATCGGCGGACTCGACTTCGTGAGCCGCGACGAGTTCGAGGCCGTGAAGGCGATGGCAGCGGCGGCGCGCGACGAGGCCGATGCGCTCAAGGCGCGCCTCGCGGCGCTCGAGGCGCAGCTCGCGGCCAAGCCGGCTGCGGCGCCGCGTGCGAAGAAGCCGCAAGGCGACGCCTGAAGCGAGCGAATTGGCCCACTTCTTGTCCACAGCTTTTCGACAGGCTTGCGAACCGCGTGCTTGTGCCGCGGGAACACGGTTGGCAGGACACCGTTCATCCTGTTCGGCGGTGTGGAGGTATTGATGCTCGACGAAGCGGAATTCGACCGCGACGACGCTGCCCCCATCGACATGCTGGAGAATTACTTCGCCGCGCATGGCTGGACCTATGAGCGCGAAGACGAAGAGATCGTCGCCAAGGTAAAGGGCAGCTGGACCGAATATGAGCTTCGCGCGATCTGGCGCGAGGATGACGGCGTGCTGCAGTTCCTCGCCTTTCCCGACGTGCGCGTGCCCAACGAGCGTCGTGCCTCGATCTACGAGACCATCGGGCTGGTCAATGAACAGCTCTGGATCGGCCATTTCGAGCTATGGTCGGCCAGCGGCATCCTGCTCTTCCGCCACGCCGCGATGATCGACGGCGCCGGCGAGCCGACGCTGACGCTCAACCAGGCCGAGCAGCTCGTCGAGAGCGCGATCGACGAGTGCGAGCGCTTCTATCCGGTGTTCCAGTTCGTGCTGTGGGGCGGCAAGACGCCCGCCGACGCGATCGCCGCGGCGCTGATCGAAACGCAGGGCGAGGCGTGAGCCAGGCGCTCGTCGGGGCCCTTTGGCTCGTCGGCTGCGGCAACATGGGCGGGGCGATGCTCCGCCGCTGGATCGAGTGCGGCGCGGTCGACCCACCGCGCGTCTTCGTCCTCAACCGCCACGATCGCGAGCTGCCCGCGGGCGTGCGGCAGGGCAGGACCTTTCCGGACGAACCGGCGCCCGCCTTCATCATGTTCGGCATGAAGCCGCAGCAACTCGGCGACATCCCGCCGCTCCCCGCCGCGCCCGGCGCGACTTTGATCTCGATCCTCGCGGGCGTGGAGACCGATACGCTCGCCGCGCGCTATCCCGAGCATCGGATCGTCCGTGCCATGCCCAATCTGCCGGTGGCGCTGGGCAAGGGCGTGGTCGCGCTCCACGGCGCGCGCTCGGCGGAGATCGACGCGCTGATGAAGCCGCTCGGCCTGGTCGAGTGGATCGAAGATGAGGCGCTGTTCGACGCCGTGACTGCGCTCGCCGGCTGCGGCCCAGGTTTCGTCTATCGCTTCATCGATGCGCTCGCCGATGCTGGCGCTGCGCTCGGCCTCCCCGCCGAACAGGCCGCGCGGCTGGCGGTCGCGACGGTCGAAGGCGCCGGGCTGCTCGCCGCCGGATCGCCGGACTCGCCCGCCGCGCTGGCCGACAAGGTCGCCAGCCCCGGCGGCTCGACCCGAGAGGGGCTGAACGTGCTCGATCGGGGCGACGCGCTCAAGGCGCTGCTGCGCGAGACGCTCGCCGCCTCCGAACGGCGCAACGCCGAAATGGCCGCCGCCGCGCGCGGCTGACGCCCTCCCACACCCATACGACGATCCGCGGAACGCCCGCCCGCGCGATTTGTTTTGAGTCCGACTCTTTCACCAACGGACAGTTCACGGGAGGCGGACATGGCGACCACCACGGCGACGCGTGACAGCAAGGGACGGTTCAGGTCTTCGGCGTCTTCGGGTTCCAGGAGCAGCAACGGCCGCAACGGTGGCGGCAACGGGCTGGGCATGGTGGCCGGCGCGGTCGCCGGCGGCGCGGCGCTCGGCATCCTCGCGATGCTCGGCCGCAAGGCAGTGGTGCAGGCGCCGACGGCGCTCGCGGGCAATTGGGACGAGGCGCTGGCGGCGGAGCACCAGGCGGTACTCAAGCTGTTCGACGCGCTCGAGGCGACCGACGAGAAGTCGACCCTCAAGCGCAACATGGGCCTCACGCACCTCAAGCACGCGCTGCTCAAGCACGCGGTCGAGGAAGAGAATGTGATCTATCCCGCGCTCCGCGAGATCGGCCAGCGCGACGCGGCCGACGCGCTCACCAAGGAGCACGGCTATGTGAAGCAGTATCTCTACGAGCTGGAGACCACGCCCACCGCCTCGCCCGACTGGATCGCCAAGATCCGCCAGTTCCGTGCCGACATCGAAGAGCACATGCAGGAGGAGGAGACACGCCTCTTCCCGATGCTGCGCGAGCAGCTGAGCGATGAGAAGAACAAACTGCTCACTACGGCGATGAACAAGGAAGGGTTCAAGGTAGCCTGAACCCGGCCCTTGGGGCGAAGGCGCTCAGCGGCGCCCGAGCCCCGAGACGCGCGCCTTCTCGTCCGCCGGCACCAGCCCTTCGAGCACTGCCCAGAAACCGCCGACCGCGCCTTGGCCCGCGCTCGAATAGGCCGACGACATCTTCTCGCGCAACGCGTCGAACAGCTCGGATTCCAACGCCGCGCCCGCCGGCGTGAGCCGCAGCAGCCGCTGGCGCCGATCGCGCTCGCCGGTGCGCGTCTCGACAAGCCCGCGCTCCGACAGCTCGCCCAGCACGCGGCCGAGCGATTGCTTGGTGATCGCCAGGATCGAGAGCAGCTCGCTCACTGTCAGGTCTGGCTTGCGCGCGATGAAATAGAGCGCTCGGTGATGCGCCCGGCCTAGGCCCTGCTTGGCGAGGCCTGCGTCGATCGAGCGCGTGAGATTGGCATAGCCGAAATAAAGCAGCTCGATGCCCCGGCGGATCTCGGGTTCGCGTAGGAACAGCGGCGATGCGGGAATTGTGGCAGCCATGTTGACCATTCTAGCCCCCGGGCCTAGTCGTCCGCAAGCCGATCCGGCCCAGAGTCGGATGCCGATTTCGGGAAGGTGACATGGAAGATACGACGATCCTGGATTTCGAGTTCGAAGCGCACACCCAGCCGGTCAGCGAAGTCGACCGCGCAGCGCTCCTCGCCAATCCCGGCTTCGGCAAGATCTTCACCGATCACATGGCGGTGATCCGCTATACCGAGGGCAAGGGCTGGCACGACGCGCGCATCGAGCCGCGCCGTCCGATCCAGATCGACCCCGCCTGCGCCGTGCTTCATTATGCGCAGGAGATCTTCGAGGGGCTCAAGGCCTATCGCACGCCCGACGGCGGCGCTGCGCTGTTCCGCGCCGAGTCCAATGCGCGCCGCTTCGCCGAATCCGCTGAACGGCTGGCGATGCCGCCGCTGCCCGAGGAGATGTTCCTCAGCTCGATCCGCGAGCTGGTCCGCGTCGACCGCAACTGGATTCCGGAGGGCGAGGGCGCCTCGCTCTATCTGCGCCCCTTCATGTTCGCGAGCGAGACCTTCCTGGGCGTTCGTCCCGCAAAGGAATATCTATACATGGTGATTGCATCGCCGGCGGGGGCCTATTTCAAGGGCGGCGCCCCGTCGGTGACGCTGTGGGTCTCCGAGCATTACACGCGGGCGGCGCCGGGAGGTACCGGGGCGGCGAAGTGCGGGGGCAATTATGCCGCTAGCCTCGTTGCGCAGGCCGAGGCGATCGAGAAGGACTGCGACCAGGTCGTGTTCCTCGACGCCGTCGAGAACCGCTACGTCGAGGAACTGGGCGGGATGAACGTCTTCTTCGTGTTCGAGGACGGCTCGATCATCACGCCGCCGCTCAGCGGCACGATCCTGCCCGGCATCACACGCGAATCGCTGCTGACGCTGGCGCGCGCGGAAGGCATCGACATCCGCGAGGAGCGCTACAGCATCGACCAGTGGAAGGCCGATGCGGCGAGCGGCAAGCTGCGCGAGGCCTTCGCCTGCGGCACTGCCGCGGTGGTGACGCCGATCGGGCGCGTGCGCGGAACCGGCTTCGACTTCACGATCGGCAACGGCGGCCCGGGCATGCTCACCGGCAAGCTGCGCGAGCAGCTCGTCGCGATCCAGCGCGGAACCGCGCCCGATCCGCACGGCTGGGTTGAACGGCTGTTCTAGACGGCTATAAGCCGCCGCTCGTTGGGGCGTCGCCAAGTGGTAAGGCAACGGTTTTTGGTACCGTCATTCGGAGGTTCGAATCCTCCCGCCCCAGCCATCGCTTCCCTCTGATTTCGGCTCTTAAGGTGCTGAAAACGAAGGGGGGACATGGAGAATCTGCCGGCAAATCAATGAGACCGAGTTGGACTCGTTTGGCCCGGATTTGACCGCACTTTTCCCATGATTCTTCACGTGATTTTCTGCGCCGGGGAGCCGACATTGGAGTCGGCACATGGCAAGCAATTCAGGAACTTCGGCGCTCACCCCCGCCGCGATCGACGCGCTTTCCAGGGGAAAACTTCACGACATTCGAACGCCCGGTCTGATGATCGAGGTGCTCAAGAGCGGCAAGAAGGTCTGGAAATACGAACGTCGGCTGGTTGCGGTCGGCGTTCCGATTCGACTGACCTTTGGCCGCTTTCCCGCCCGCACGCTCGCTGCGGCACGCGAATGGGCTGCCGCAATCAACGAGCAAGTCGAGGCCGGCATCGATCCACGCGTTGCCAAGCGCGCCGAGGAGGAGCGGCTGCGCGCCGAAAAGGCGCGCAACGAAATGACTGTCGCCCGGGCACACGCACTCTACATGGCCGCGGTACATGAGGGCCGTGCCTCGCGCGCCAAGCGCAAGAACAAGCCGCGCACCATCAAGGACAAGCTCGATATCTATCGCTGCGACATCGCGCCCGAGCTCGCCAGTAAATCGATCCATCTGGTCACCGAGCGGGACCTGATCGAACTCGTCATAAAGAAAGGCAAGACCGCGAAGGTGCGCGCGAACCGTCTAGCCGGTGAGCTCAAAGTCTTCTTCGGATGGGCTGCCGGCCTGCGCGGCCTCGAAGTGGGACTGGAAGTGGACCCTTCGCGGCGGCTGGGGGACTTACGGTTCTCGGAGATGCCGCGTCAGCGCAAGCTTAGCCTGGAGGAGATCGGCTGGTTCCTGAAAGCCGTAGCGCATGAGGAGCGGGATTTCCGGCGCGGCATGCTCGTGTGGCTTCTGACGGCCGTCCGAATATCGGAGATGATCTGGGCACGCGCCGACGAATTGAACGAAGGTGTTTGGACCATCCCGGGCGAACGGACAAAAAACCGGGTTCCGCACGCAATTGCACTTGGGCCTTGGGGTCGCGCGCTGATGACGACCGATGTTGAATGGGTTTTCCCGGCAGAGCGCGTGGCAGGGCCACGCCGCGCTGGATGGTACAAGGCGCGCGACCGTGTGCTCGCGCGAATGTCTGAGTTTGCCGGCAGGCAGATCGAGACATTCACCCCACACGACTTTCGGCGAACCGCTCGCAGCAACACCAAGCGCATGCGGATCGACTTCGAGACGGCCGAGGCGATGCTGAACCATGTGAAAACGGGCCTTGCGCGCATCTATGACGGCTATCAGCTCGAGGATGAGAAGGCTGCCTGGTTTCTCGCATGGGAGAACGAGATTGCGGGCATCGCGCGGAAATTAGGTGTCGCGGACGCTCTTGAGGTCCCGTCGCTCGTCGCGAAGCGGCATGCCGCGCTCGCAATAGATGCACCGGCGTTAGGCGACATGCTGCGCCCGCACCACATCACCAAGCCGTTGGTTGTGACCCCCAGCGCGGAGAATTGTGACGCGAAGTTGAGCCATTTCAGCGCCGCCGCGCTGCGCGGGGCGGCAGATTCCGATTTCGGCATCGTCCAGCTCCGCCGATGCGAAGGGCAAGGCGCTGGCGAGCTGGGGCACTGACGGGGCGACGTGTTCACCAAGGCGGAACAGGATTCGTGCCGGCGACAGATGCAGGTCACGCGCAACATTTACGGCTCGGGCAGGTTCGCGAGCGTGACCGCCGTCGATCCCCGCATGCCGCCATCCAAATCGAGAAGCGGGAGCGCGAGCAGCGAGGAGTCAATCTCGCCGCACGGCATTCTTTTGCGAAACAGATGTGAAGCTCTCATCCGGATCGCTGGTGGTCAGGAACTCTGGATTTCGAACTGGAGCCGATCGGTATCGAAACCGTCGGGACCTGCTTCGGCATAGATTTCGCGGTCACGGATTCGGGGGCCCTCGACCCGGCTGACAACCGCGTGCCCCGACCCATCGAGCACCACCCGCTCATCACCCAGCGAAATGACCGCCCCCTTCATGGTACCTGGGGCATAATCCAGCGCCAGCACATAGCCCCGGGCCGAATTGCAATACTCGTGCAGCTCACCGAGCCTGTAACCAGCGCCGGCAGCACTGATCGACGGCTGGTGCGTCACCCTGCAAACCACGGGAACCGTCAGTTTGAGGTTGACCGTTCCGCTTGCGGTAGATTGCGCGCTGGCGGCAGATCCACACAGGGCGACGATTAACGCCAGAAAGCTGATGATCGAAGGAATCCGCATGCGTGACACCCGCTCGTATGTGACGAACCGTCATCTCACCCCCGCTTGAATATATGGTTGCGGCGGATGGTGAATGGTTTCGCAACATTCAGCGCCCGTGCACGAGATCGGTTCCCCGCGCTTGCGTTTGCCGATTGCGAACCTGTCCAGGTGCGCAGCTCCGGCTGGGCGCACCCTTAATGTTTCGAACCGAGACTCATTAACTATCGATTAAGATCGACTCACGCCGCGACAATGTTTATTAAATATTAAGACAGCTCACAGGGGGATGGGGATGAGCTCCGGGACACGCCGGACACGCGCCCACGCGCGGCGAAGACTTATTGCGTCGGGACTGGAGGCAGTCTCGGCCATGGCGGGCGTGCTCTGTCGCCGGGGGCTGCGCTCCGCAGCGGCGGCGGCTCTCGTCATCCCTTGCGCGGCCCAGGCGCAGGAGATCTCGAACGTCAAATCGCTGGATATCGCGGTCCAAGGTGCCATCGCGCAGCGCTGCGAAATGGGCGATATTCCGTCAACCGATTTTGGCGACCTGACGCGTCCTGGCAAGTTCGCTGCGGTCCGGGTCGCGTTCGACTGCAACGTGCCTTTCACGATGGTGATCAAAGCGCAGAACGGCGCGCTCGCTCACACCGACCTTCCGAACGGCCAAGGACCCTATGCCGGCGCGGTGCCGTACAGCCTCGACGTGGAACTGCCGGTGCGCCGGCCGACCGCTGAATTGATTTCGCGCGCCTTCGACAGCCGATCGCTCGCCGGGGGGCAGTCGATCTCCAGTGCTGGGGGTATCGCCATCGACGGGCTGCTGCTCAGGCTCAGTCTGGGCCATGTAGCGAGCGAGGCGGGACTTCTTGCTGGACAATATGGCGAAGTCATCGAGGTGACGATCGCGCCGAACTGAATAAAATAAATATAAACGAACCCAATGGGTCGCGCCCCGGTTGTCTCTGTCGAGGTAGCCAAAACATCGTCTGCTTACGATCTCATTATTTGAAATCGGAGCAGTCGCTTCGGCCTGAACGTTGCTGAAGGCCTGAGACGGATAAGTGAATATTCAATACCGGCGAACGACTCGGCAATCACGCCGGGAGCGCCGACCAGAGTGGGGATATAAGAATGAAGAAACTTCTTTCGGCAGCGGCCGTTGCGCTGCTCGCGACCGTCGGCGTTGCGCACGCCCAGGGCAACAGCGACTTCGGTCACAGCCACAACCCTCCCGGGCCGCCGGCGCCGGCCTATTCCTACGACGTCTCCACCGACGCCGAAGGCAACACGGAAACCGCCTCGCCGAGCGTCACGCGCAAGTGGCTGATCACCGGCGCGGTCAACAAGGACTGCTCCTTCTACGGCGGCAGCTCGACTCCGGCGACCGTCAATCTCGGCACGATCGGCGTGAACACGCAGGCGAACACTGCGGTGAACGACGCGTTCGACATGGTGGACGACGCCAACGTCACCATCACCACCTCGACCGCCGGCTGCAACTTCAACAATCGCGTGACCATCACCAAGAGCGCTGCGGGCCTGGTCAACAATAACAGCAGCGTCGGCTATGATTCGACTCAGTTCACCAAGAGCATTCCGTACTCGGTGACGGCCAGCTTCAATGCCCCGACGAGCACCACGGCGGGCCAGTCGACCAACCTTGCCCGCACACTGACCGTGGGCACCAGCGTCGCGAGCAACACCAGCAACTACGGCGCGTGGCGTTCGGCCATGACGATCGACGTCGACATTCCGACGCCGTCGCTGGCCCTGGTTGCCGGCACTTATGAGGACACGCTGACCGTCGAGCTCACTGCGCTCTGAGCGGCATGTTCCGGCAGTAATGCTGACAGAAGGGGGAGGAGGCGATCCTCCCCCTTCAAATATTGAGTAAGAATGCGCGCGTATCCGTGCGCAGGTAAATGGGGTGGGGGCCTCGCCAGTGTTCTGCAGTTTCCATCGCATCGCGGTGCGGTCGGCCATCGTCGTGGCCGCGACCACCATGTGCGCGGCATCGGTCTATGCGATGCGCGTGTCGCCAATGATCGTAGAAATGGCCACGGTTGGCAGCGATGCCGTCGCCCGCATCGAAGTGCAGAACCTCAACGCGGGCCGATTGCCGTTCGAGACGCGCATATCGCGGCTCACTTTCGACGAAAACGGCGTGCCGAGCGAAACTCCGGCCGATGCGGATTTTGTCGTCTTCCCACCTCAGGGAATGTTGCCGCAGGGAGCGCGCCAGGTGATCCGCCTGCAATGGGTTGGCGGAGACATACCAGTCTCGCAAGCCTATTACCTGTCGGTAAACCAGCTTCCGATCCCCGCCGATTCCGCGGCCGCTGGAGCCAGCGCTCAGGTCCAGGTCGTCTATCACATGAAGGCCCTGGTCGTTGTGGCGCCTCCCAACGCCGAGCCAAATGTGAGAGCCATTTCGGCCAAGCAGATCGATTTTCAGCCTCCCGCTGCTCCGACTGCAAAACCGGGCGACCCTCTGCCCTCCAAGGTGCCCGGCATCGAGATCACGATGCAGAACTCGGGACGCCGCCATGCGATGATGGCGGCCCTGAAGTGGGTGCTCGAGGGCAAGGACCCAGCAGGTAAGCCGGCGAGGGTCGTGATTTCCGAGGAGGATCTGAGTCGCGGTGTGGGCAGCGGTTACGTGCCTGCGGGCGGCAGGCGTGTGTTCCGCTTCCCGCTTGCCAGGACCTTCGGGCCGGGTCCGATCACCGTCAAGTTCATGAAATGATCCGGAGCCGCCTGCTCGGCGCGACTGCGTGGTTCTGCCTGACGAGCGGCACTGCGATGGCGCAGGTCTCCGTCGCGCTGCCGCGGTCGCAGCCCACTCCGTCTCCGCCGCCGCCGCAATCGGTGCCGGTGCCCCTTCCAGGCCGGGGGACGGATGTCGATAAATTACCCACCCTCGGCCAGAAGGGGACGCAGGGCGTGCCGATCGGCAAATATGGCCGGCCGGACATCAATCCCTATGACCGCGACCTCGACATGACGGTGCCGCTGCTCTTCAAGCAGCGGCCGCTGGGTGAGATGGCGGTGCGGCTCACGTTCGACGATCGCCTGCTCGTGGAGCGTAAGCCGTTCGAGGCGCTGATCGCTCCGCTGCTCAATCCTGAAGCCCGCGATCAGCTGATGAACGCCGCACCGGGCAAGGACCGGCTGGAATCGGACGATTTGAAACCGCAAGGAATCTCGTTCGAATATGATCCGAGCAGTCTTGCGGTCGTCGTGCTGACGATCGATCCGTCGAAGCGTGCTCTCGAGCAGATATTCGCGCGGCCGAACCCCGGCGACGCAACGATAGACCTGGCGCCTGCCGACCTCGCTGCCTTCCTCAACATCAACGGCTTCTACTCCCGCGATTGGCGCGGAGATTTCGATGAGCCGCCCACGGTCGCGCTCAACGCCGCAATCCGATATGGCGGGATGGTCCTTGAAGGGGACGGGCAGTTCCGAAGCCGGGGTGCGCAGGATCGGGCCTATCGCTTCGATCGCAGCTATGCCCGCCTCGTCTATGACGAGCCGGCCGACTATCGGCGCTGGTATGTGGGCGACCTCAATCCCGAAGTACGGGGGCAGCAGGGCTATGTGCAGATCGGCGGTGTGGGGGTCAGCCGTCAGCGGCAGCGCTTCGATCCCTATCGTGCGTCGGTGCTGCAGGGCAACCGCCAGCTCGTCCTCCAGCGCGACGCCAGCGTACGAATCCTGCGCAACGGCGTGCTGTATCGCGAGATGCGTCTCGATGCCGGCTCGTATGATTTCAGCTCGCTGCCGTTGCTCGCAGGCAGCAACGACGTCCAGATCGAAATCCGCGACAATTCGGGCGCTGTGCAATCAATGGCGTACAGTCAGTACCTGGACCCGATCGACCTGGTGCCCGGGGATTATGAATATGCCGCATATATTGGCCCGACGAGCGCCAACTTCGGTCGGTCGCCGCTTTATGACGGTCCGGTCGCCTTCTCCGGTTTCTACCGCAAGGCTTTCGTTGATGCGCCGGCGATCGGCATAGGCCTGCAGGCGAGCGCGCGCGTCCAGACGCTGACGGGGCAGACGCAGTTCGTGCTCCACGGTGGATCGCGGCTGCTGCTCGATGGCGGCTTCAGTCATTCGCGCGAAGCCGGCTCAGGGTTCTCCGCCGGCTTCGGCTTCGATCAGATGATCGACCGGGGTGGATTGGTCGATTCGGCAAGCATCCGCGCAGATTATCTGTCGCGCCGCTATGCTTTCCTTTCCTCGCCGGACCCGGACAATACCAGCGCGCTCTCGATCGCCGGTCAATATACACGCCAGATCAGCCAGCAGCTCTCGCTATTGATGAGCGGCAACTATCTGAAGAGCCGCGACAGCAACGACAGCTACAGGATTGGCGCTTTCGGCCATTATTATATCGGCCGCAGCTTCAGCGTACGGGCCGGCGTGGAATATTCCCATTTCGACACCAAGCTGGCGCGAGGAAAAGGCCTCGGCTTCAACATTTCACTCGTGTTCCAGCCGAGTTACCGCGATCGCCTGGAAGCGCGACACGACACCGGCACCGACACCAGCTCGCTGTCTTATCTGCATTCCTCGTCGAACGGGATCGGCAGCCTGGGGTACGGAGCGACCGCGACCCGCGATGAAAGCGGTGTTGGGGTACAGGCCTATGCCGACTATCTCTCCAACCGGTTCGATGCGACTTTGAGCCAGGCCAGCTACGGCCCCAATTTGGACGGGTTCGGCCGAACCAACATCACCTCGCTGCGCGTCGGCACGTCGATTGCCTTCGCTGACGGCGTGGTCGGCGTCGGGCGGCGCATCAACGACAGCTTTGCACTGCTCTATCCACACAGCAACCTGAAAGGTCATGAAGTGGTCGCCGGGCAGTCGCTGGTCAACAACGACTATATGAGCAAGAGCGGCACCTTCGGCGCTGCGGTTAACGGCTATCTGAACAGCTACGTCAACCAGCCAATCCAATACGACGTCGAGAACCCGCCTCCAGGATACGACATCGGTGCCGGCACGGTTCGGGTGAACCCGGCATATCACAGCGGCTACAAGCTCAAGATCGGAACCGACGCCTTTGCGAGCGCCGCTGGCGTGCTGACCTTCGCAGATGGCAAACCAGTCGCACTCGTCGGCGGACGCGTCATTGCCAAGGACGGCAAGGACAAGGAACCGCTACCCTTTTTCACCAATTCGGTGGGGCGTTTCGCAATCCAGAACCTGCGGCCGGCGACCGAGTATCGCGTCGAAGTCGGCGCAGGAAACACGGGTTTCAATTTCCGGGTGCCGGCGGACACGACGGGCCTCGTTGATCTGAAGACCATGATATTGAGGCCCTCGAATTGAGGTGACTATGAAAATTCTGATCTCCGCCTCCCTGGCAGCCGCTGCGGCGCTGTCGTCGACGCCAATGGCTTGGGCGCAGCCGCAATCGATTGCGCGCGCCGATTGTGCGCTGCGTATCGACGCGAGCGCCAGCAACTGGATCATCCAGGGCTATGATCCCTTCGCCTCGAACCCGCCGATCGCGACCTACGACGTGATCTTCAACAATGAAGGTGGCGCGGCCTGCACCTTCGATCCCGTCTTCACGATCGATCATGAGGCCTTCGGGCTCGCGCGCGACGGGCACGTAGGCCGAGTCGCCTACACGTTGCTCGACGAGTTCTCGAACAGCAATGCGACGCCGACCTCGGGGCGGACGCTCGGGCGCGCGACACAGCGCCCGGTCGTGGTGCAGCCGCACACGCAGCAGGTCGTCCGCTTTCAGTTCTCGGTCGATGAGGATGGCCTGATCGGTGACGGGCTCTACAGCCAACATGTGACACTCGTGGCCGAACAACAGGGGCGGGGCGATCTGCTCGCCTCGCGCTCGCTGGTTCTGGGCGTTAATGTGTTGCCCTCGGCGGTGCTGGGACTTTCCGGTCAGTATCGGCGCAGCGGCGGGCAGGCCCTTGTCGACTTGGGCGAACTAAGCGAAGGCGTCGCAGCCGTGCCGCTGCAGCTCCGCGTTGCCAGCACCCGGGCATACAGCCTCAACTTTGTGTCTAAGAACAATGGCACGCTCAAAATGGCCGATGCTGGCTGGAGCATACCCTATCAGCTCATGGTGGGCGAGGAGACGCTTTCGCTGACCTCTCCTGCTAGCTACACCTCCGCAGGAGCTACCCCGACGACCGACGCCCTGCCGATGCGCTTCGCAATCGGTAGCGTCGCAGGCAAGCGCGCAGGCCTGTATTCGGACTTGATCACGGTTTCCATCGCTCCGCGGTGATGCGGCAGGCTGAACCGACATTTCGCGCGCCGGTGAGGGACCGGCCGCGATCAAAAGCGTGACCCAGACTGGTGATCATGCTCTCCAGTGTCGCCGAGCCACGCGCCACTGCCGCGATGGGCGTGGCGAGGCGAATCCCCGATGCGCAGGGTGTTGACCGCGCCCGCAATCGGTCTCGGCAGTAACGCCGGCGAAGGATCAAAGTGACGAATTCGTCGGGCGCGCGGAACTGGACGCTGAATAAGCGTGTTTCATCTTATTAAGGTTGCCACCGGCCACCGGATGCTGCGTTTTCCCGGAGCGTCCGGCTTCGTTGTTAACACCTTGGCAGGAAACTTCGGTGATGCAGACGAGGGGACGACGCTGCAGAGTGGGAAATGTTGAATAAGGATCCGCTTCAAACGCTGCTCGCGCAATGCGAGGAAAGGCTCCTGGAGTCCCGACAACTCGTTGAGGAGAGCCTCTCCCTGGTCCAACAGGCGATTTCCGCTGTCCGCTCCGACGCCGGGTCCGTAGAAAATAATGGCAGTGCGCTTGCGTCCCAGCGCGACGAACTGGTGAAGATGGTCCTGGCGGCACTCGGCTCGGAAGCGTCTGCGGCCGGGCAGGCGAACGGCTTCCTGAGCCTTCTCGTCCGGTGCGACGACGGACAATATCGTATCGGCCGCCGGCAGCTCGCCCTGACTGAATCGGAGAAACAGATCCTCGATCTGTTATGGAGCGCGACCCCTGACACGGTTGACCGCATGACGATCCATAACCGGCTGTATGCCGGCAAGACGAAAGCGGCCAGTGGCACCATTGATGTCTTCATGTCGAAGCTTCGTCAGAAGCTGAAGCTCGCCGGCGACGGCCGCGACCTCATCCATTCCAGCAGGGGCAAGGGATGGTCGCTTGATCAGGACCTCTGCCGTAAGCTGCCGGGAGCAAGCAACGATCCCAAGCGCCACCGAGCGTAGCTATTTCGAGACCAATCCGCCGTCTATGACGCGAAAGATCGTTCCTGACTTCGGCGCGAGCGCCAATGGGGGCGCCTCGGCAATACCGTCGGCATAGTCGCGAATTCGCTCAGCCATCGCTTTCGCGACCGCGGGATGCCGATGCAGAGGACTGCCGGCGAGATCACTCAAGGCATGCAATCGTTGCGCGGCCACGTCGGGCTTCAAGATACCGAGGTTGATCAATTCGATATAAATCGTTGAAGCAAGCAGGGCATGCCCCTCGATCAGAGTATCGATTATTTCGGTGAGCCGCTCAGTGTTCCCGTATCCTTGCATATATTCATGCTATGGCGAGAAGTAGGGCGACCGCAATCGAGCGGTTAAGCGGCCGCGCTCCAATTCGATACACTGAGGCCTGATCTACCGCGATGGGCCGGGCGCCAACTTTCGCACCAATCCGATCAGCTATACGATCGAGAAGCGGATTGTGACGAGTGCGGACGTGCTTGCCCTCCACCTTGCGCCGGGCGGGGGTACCGCGATCCGCTTCCGGACGCTCGAATAGCTTGGCACCGCGCAAAGCGCGCCAGCCTCTCACGCTCAACTCCGAGCTCCGATGGTGCGGGGCACCCGCTACGCATCGCTAATGTTCTGGTCTCCTTCTCGATCGCGTTTTCTGAACGGTCCTTTGAGGAAGGCCGGTACCTTGCTCGCGAGCCAATCGCGTTGCGCTGCATGCGCGTCGATCTGAAGGAAAATAGATCGTCGCCTGTGAAAGCCCCACCTCCGACGCCTCGCGCCCGCAACAGTGGCCTAGGAGCGACGATCGGCCGGCCCGAGCCACTCCACGTCGATTCGGTCAAACCGGGAGCGCACGCCCTCGACTGTCACGCGCTGCCCAACCAGATCGGTCGCGGCGCGATCCAGGTCGAGCGCGTAGATCCCGCCATCGTCCATCTGCAGCACGGGCCCGCGCGCGGACATGAGCAGCAGGCCGGTAAGCCGGTGGCGTGTGCCTCTCGGCATGTCAGTGGACGCGCCCGGAAGGAGTCTCGGCCTCGAGTTCGCGGATGCGCGCGAGGATGCGCACGAATGCGCGGTGCCCGTTCATATCTCCCTGCGCCAGCAGTTCGTCGGCACGCTGCGAGGCAACAAACCAGGCGTCGTCGCCGTGCTGGCGCAGCAGCAGATTGGCGCAGGCCCAGATCTCGCGCTCGTCGACCATCGTCTTCGAGCTAGCGCAGGTAACGGCGACCGCCCAGCGCCTTTCAGCGGGCAGCAGGGCAGATGGCGGCAAGTCGGCCATCATTGTCCCAGCGCGACACATAGACGGCTTGGCCGTGATCGAGTTGCCAGCAGGAGAGATCGCCGCCTCGGCCTGCCACCAATCCAAGCGTGCGGCCGTAGCGGTCGGTGCCGACACGCTCGATGGTAAGTGGCGGGGTCAGCGCAGCCGCCAGGCTGTCGGTCGAGGCGACGGGATCGCCGGGTACGCAGTTGCGGCCGGGCCGACAATGGCCGGCCACTTCCGGGGCATCGATGCCAAGCAGGCGGATGCGCTCGCGATCGCAGCGCAAGGTGTCGCCGTCGACGACGCGGCAGTCGGCGAGCGGTTCGGCGTCGGTGGCGGCCGCGGCCGGTTGGCGGGGCGCAAAACCCGGCGCGACGCCGACGGTGGCGCCTGCCAACGCGGCGCCGGCCAGGATCATGAGGGTAGGGAAGAGCCTGCTCATGGGTGCCGGTTTGTCATGGATCAGATTAACAGAAGGTCTAGTACGCGTCGCACCCGGCCGTTACGCACATCCCCGGTCAAGACGTCATTTTGCGCGACTACGGAAATGATAAGTTCCGAGTGGGGACTGCCCGCTCAGTCGCTTCGCCATGTCCTTCATTGCGCGAGGGCTTGTTTCCGCGTTTCAGCGCGTTAGTCTTTTCGTGCGCTGAAGAAGTCGGCGTCGAGGCGTGAGAACCTCGCTTGGGATGGACGACCCCGCTTTCGAGCGGCCGGGTGGCCGACGCGCATGTCCAAGCCGATTACGGCCAAAGGCGTCGGCGCATGGCTCAAGCATGTTCTCAACACCCGGCTCGCGCCGGCATCGTCTCGCGAAGGAGCAGGCGGGCCGATGACGGGAGAAGAACACGCAATTGCCGGATATGCCGCGCAGCGTCCGCAGCAAGGCGGGAGCGCGCGATGCGGGTGAACGGCGACACGCTCGACGCGCTCATGGTAGCGCGGCTGCACGAAGGCGATCCGCTGCCGCCTGACGACCGGGTCCGAGCGTCCGAGCGACTGGTGCTTGCCGACCTCTACCATGCGCAGGCGCCGCGGCTTTTCCGCTTCTTTGCGAGGAGGACCGACCGCCAGGATGCCCATGATCTCGTCCAGGAAAGCTTTGCCCGGCTCGCCAAGGCCGATGCGACGCGTGCGAGCCCGATCCGCAAGCCGGAGGCCTATTTGAGCCAGATCGCCACCAACCTGCTGCGGAACCGCGCCCGCGCCGCGCTGCAACGCTCACTCGCGCACCATGTCCCCGCCGAAGAGGTACCGCTCGTCGGTGCCGATCTCGTTGCTGCGACCGAGGCACGCGACGAGCTCAACCGGCTGCAGAATGCGCTGATGCGCCTGCGTCCCAAGACGCGCGCGATTTTCCTTGCCCATCGGCTCGACGGCCAAAGCTACGCTGATATCGCCAAACGCACCGGGCTCAGCATAAAAGGCGTCGAGTGGCATATGACAAAGGCGATCGCACATCTCGACCGCGCGCTGAGGGCGCGTTGATGGCGTCCGGGGGGCACGCGCCGCATACCGACGAGCAGCTGCGCGAGGAAGCGCTCGCGTGGCTCGCGCGGCTGCGCAATTCCGGGGCACCGCAAGACCATGCGGACTTCGAACGCTGGTATATGCAAAGCCCGAGACACGCCGACATCTACGATGCCGTGCTCGACAGCTGGGAGCGGACGGGCAGGGCGGCCCATACCCCGGTAGGGCGGGCCCATCGGGCCGGAAAATCCGGCCTTCGCAGCCGAGGCGCGCGGCTGGGGCTCGCGGCTGCAGCGGCGGCGGCGCTGGTCGTCGTCTGCCTGCCGCTGGTCCGGGAACCGGCCTCGCCGTCCCAGTACAGCGTTCGTCTTGCCACCCTCCTCGGCGAAGTTCGCACCGACACGCTTCCGGACGGTTCGCTCGCCACGCTCGATACCGATAGCCGCGTCCATATTCGCTTCGACAGCAAAACGCGGCGCGTCGCGCTCGAGCGCGGTCGCGCGCGGTTCGCAGTGGCGCGCGACACGCGCCCGTTCATCGTCGAAGCGGCGCAGGGCACGGTGGTCGCGCAGGAAAGCCTCATCGATATCGACCTGCGCGGCGATGTGATGACCGTTTCGCTCCTGCGTGGCACGGCGGATGTCCGGCCCAACAGGGCCGCGCCTCCAACAAGCCCAGTCTATCCGCTCCAGTCCGGACACCGGCTTGTGCTCGGCGACGCATCGCGCGCGATCAGTCCCGAACCGCTACGGGATGCAGAGACGCGCTGGCCGTCGGGGATGCTGTCGTTCGAGGACGTGCCGCTCGGGCAGGTGATCGCGGCGCTCAACCGCTACAATGCGCGGCAGGTCCGCCTCGCCGACGCGACCACAGGCGAGCGGCGCTTTACCGGGACCTTCAAGGCGAAGGACCCCGAAGGCTTCGCGCGCCTGGTCGCCGCGATGTTCGAGCTGACGATCTCCCGCGACGGCGCCGCAAACCTGGAACTGCGCGAGGCCACGCCCTCCAAATAAATTCCAAGGGGTAGCCGGGTTCGAGGTGTGAAGCCCCCCGAGCGATGCCGAGCGAGCATCGCCCCGGGAGGCTAGAATGAGTTTCATCCGCAAGACGGCGCTGCTGGCGTCGATTTCGACTGCACCGGCCGTGCTCCTGTTCGCGCCCGTCGCCGCGCTCGCGCAGCAGGCAGCGCGACACGCTTATGATCTTCCGTCCCAGCCGCTGGCCGCGGCATTGCGCAGCGTGGCAGCGATGTCGGGGCGCAGCATCGTGGCGCCCGCGGAATTGCTGCGCGAAAGAATTGCCCCGCCACTCAAGGGCGAGTTCACGGTCGAGGAGGCCGTCACCGCGCTGCTAGTCGGCTCGGGACTCCGCTACCGCGCCATCGACGACGGCTTTGTCATCGAAGGGGTCGAGCCGGCACGCCAGCCGGACCTCGCGGCAGAAGCCGAACCGATCGTCGTGACGGGCAGCCGGATCCGCGGCGCCGTGGTCGCCTCCCCGGTGGTGTCGGTCAGCGAGGCGGCAATCCGCGATGCTGGCCAGTCCGATCTGGGCGAGGTCGCTCGCAGCATCCCGCAGAGCTTCGGCGGTGGTCAGAATCCCGGCGTCGGCTTCAACGTGCCTTCGAGCACCGGGGGCAATGTCGGCGGGGGGGCGTCGTTCAACCTGCGCGGACTCGGCAGCGATGCGACGCTCACGCTGCTCAACGGCCGGCGCATGCCGTACGATTCCGCCCGCCAGGGCATCGATATTTCCGCGATCCCACTCGCAGCCGTGGAGCGGATCGAGGTCGTCGCCGACGGCGCCTCGGCGCTCTACGGCTCGGATGCCGTGGGCGGCGTCGTCAATGTCCTGCTCAAGCGCGACTTCGAGGGCATCGAGACGCGGGCGCGCCTCGGCGGTTCAACCGACGGCGGCAACGTCCAGCAGCAATATGGCGCGCTCTTCGGCGGTCGCTGGGCCGGAGGCGGGGCGTTCCTCGCCTACGACTATAGCGACAACAGTCTGATCCGTGCCGCCGACCGTGACTATGCCGCTGCGCGCCCGGGCATCACCCTTCTGCCCGGAAGCGCGCGGCACGCCGTCGCTGCAAGCGGCCACCAAAGTCTCGGCGATGGGCTCTCGATCCAGATCGACGCGCTCTACAGCGAGCGGTCGAGCCGGATCCTCTATCCGCTCAACTTTGCCGGCGATCTCGCGGTCAGCCGCACCGAGCAAAGCTTCCGCTCGGATTCGCATGCCGTGGCGCTCGAGCTCGGCTGGACCCGGCAGCCGTGGCGGTTCGCGCTTACCGGCACCCTGGGAGGAAGCCTTACCCGCTTTCGCGGCGACAGCTTCGTCAACGACCGGTTCGCCAGCACCGCCGGCGGCCGCTACGACAATCGCTCGAGAAGCGTCGAACTCGCCGCCGACGGGCCGCTGTTCGCGCTTCCCGGCGGCGCGGCGCGGGTCGCGATGGGGGTGGGCGCGCGCGCGAACGACTTCGCGCTCTTTCGCGGCACCGGCGCCCCCCAGAACATCGATGCGCGGCAGCGGGTCCTTTATGCCTATGGCGAAGTCGAGCTGCCGATCGTCTCGCCCGAACAGGAGCTTGGCTGGGCGCACCGTCTCAACCTGAGCGGTGCGGTCCGCTACGAGCGCTATGCCGGGATCGATGCCGTGGTGACCCCCAAGTTCGGCCTCGTCTATTCGCCGGACAAGGCCGTCACGCTCAAGGCAAGCTGGGGGCGCTCGTTCCGCGCCCCGAGCTTCATCCAGCAATATCAGGTCCAGCAGGCACTGCTCTATCCGGTGACCACCTTCGGAGGTACCGGCTATCCGGCGGGATCGACCGCGCTGCTGCTGGTCGGCGGCAACCCGGATCTCAGGCCCGAGCGGGCGCAGAGCCTGTCGGCAACCGCGGTGCTCGAACCGGCAGCGCTCCCCGGCGCGCGGCTCGAGCTCGGCTATTTCTCGACGCGCTATGTTGACCGCATCGTCAACCCGATACCGCTGCTCTCGCAGGCGCTCGCCAACCCGATCTACCGCGATCGCATCAGCTTCAACCCGAGCCCGGCCATGCAGGCTGCGCTGCTGGCGGTGGCCGACCAATTCGTCAACGGAACGGGCACGGCCTATGACCCGGCCAAGGTGGTGGCGGTCGCCAACGGCGCCAACGTCAATGCCGGCCGCCAGTCGATCCGGGGCGTCGACGCGTTGCTCGGCTACCGTGCCGACATCGGCGCCGACACGCTCGAGTTCGGGCTCAACGCGACCTATCTGGTGAGCGACCAACGGCTCGCTCCCGCCCAGCCGGTCCAGCCCCTCGCCGGCACGCTGTTCAACCCGCCGCATTGGCGCGGGCGCGGGACGCTGGCGTGGGAGCATGGAGCGCTGCGGCTTGCCGGCACGCTCAGCCATATCGGTGGCGTCACCGACCCGCGACAGACGCCCGCGGAGTGGGTCGCCGGCATGACCAGCTTCGACCTGACCGCCCGCTATCGCGTGCCCGGCCATGTCGTCGCGCTGGGAGGAACCGAGCTGACGCTCACCGTCCAGAACCTCTTCAACGACACGCCGGATACGATCGCGACTTCGGTCTATTACGACACGCCCTACGACTCGACCAACTATGCTGCGGTCGGACGTTTCGTAGCGCTGGGGCTGAGCAGGAAATGGTGATGCATGGCCTTC
Organism: Sphingomonas sp.; assembly: GCF_017744835.1. Classification (GTDB taxonomy): domain Bacteria; phylum Pseudomonadota; class Alphaproteobacteria; order Sphingomonadales; family Sphingomonadaceae; genus Sphingomonas. Next base: position 377,654 of record NZ_JAGIAM010000004.1, on the reverse strand, counting down.
GCGCCGCGCGGCTGGCGGGCGCGGCCGGGTTCGCGGCCCTGCTCCTGGGCATGGGGGCGGCGAGCGCGACCTGCGCCGATTTGTTGCCGGACGACAGCGGCACGGGAGCGCGTCGCCCGGTCACCGTCGAGGATCTCGCCCGGCTGCGCGACATCGGGCTTCCCGACGCTTCGGTGCTCGGCTGGCCAAGCCCGCTCGCCCTGTCGCCGGATCGCCGCCAAATCGCCTTCTATCTGAGCCGGCCCGATCCGCAGGCGAACCGCTATTGTCGCGGACTCGTGCTTCTGGAACTCAGGCCAGGCGCGCAGCCGCGCCTGCTCGACCTCGGCGGAGAGCCCATCCTTTCGGTCGGCGACTATCGCGGGCTGCGCACCGAGACCGGTTTCCCCCAGCCGGTCGCGCCCAAGTGGTCGCCCGACGGCCGCTGGATCGCCTACCCGCGGCGCGACGGCGGGATCACGCAGGTCTGGCTGGTGCCCGCAAGCGGCGGGACCGCCCGCCCGCTCACTCGATCGCCGGTCGATATCGAGCAATTCGCCTGGCGGCCGGACGGACAGGCGCTCGTCGTCACCAGCCGGCCAGCCACACTCGTCGAGCGCGCGCAGATTGCGCGCGAGGCGCGGATCGGCTTCCATTACGATGCGCGTTTCGTTCCCAACCGGGGACCGACGCCGCAGCCGCGCGCCAGTACGCCGATCGAATATCGGGTGGTACAGCTCGCCGGCGACGCAGGTCCAACTCCCGCGACCCCCGCCGACCGAAGCCTGATCGAGCCCGAAGGCGCCGCAGGCATTCCCCCCAACCCTGTCGCTGTCGCACCGGGACGCCGTGCCTGGGTCGAGCGCAGCGCCACATCGCCGCTCAGCGAACCGGTGTTGCGCGTCAGCGGGCCCTGGGCCCGCCAACCCGACTGCGCGCGGGCCTGTATCGGCCGGATCACCGGATTGTGGTGGCTGGCGGACGGGAAAACACTGTTGTTCCTCCGCCGGGAAGGCTGGGCGAACGGGGAGATGGCGCTCTACCGGTGGGTGCCGGGCGATCGGGCGCCGCGCCGGATCCTGGTGACCACCGACATCCTCGATGGCTGCGTGCTTGCGCAGGCGGAGCTTGTCTGCGCGCGCGAGGGTGCGACCGACCCCCGCCATCTCGTGTTGATCGATCCGGTCTCGGGCGCGTCGCGCCGGTTCTTCGAAGCCAATCCCGAGTTCGCCAGGCTTCGTTTGGGAAAGGTGACGCGATTGTTCTGGCGCAACGACCTGGGACTCGAGGTGCGTGGCGATCTGGTGCTTCCACCGGGCTATCGCGCGCACAAGCGCCTTCCCCTCATCGTCACCCAATATTCGAGCAACGGGTTTCTACGCGGAGGAACGGGCGACGAATATCCCATCCACGCCTTCGCGGCTGCCGGATTCGCGGTGCTCAGCATTGAGCGCCCGGCCTATTTCGCCGCCGCCAATTCCAAGGTCAAAAGTTATGAGGACGTCAATGCCGCCAATGTCGAGGGGTGGGGCGAGCGCAAGAGCCTGCTGTCGGCGGTGCTCGCAGGCGTCCAGCTGGCCATCGACAGGGGCATCGCCGATCCCGAGCGTGTCGGCATCACCGGCCTTAGCGACGGCGCCGCGACCGTAGGCTTCGCGCTCGTCAACACGCGTCGCTTCGCCGCCGCGGCGATCAGTTCCTGTTGCCTCGAGCCCTGGACGATCATGTCGGTGATGGGACCGGCTTATGCCGACCGGATGCGGTCTATCGGCTATCCGCCCGCCACGGCGGACGACCGCAGATTCTGGGGGCCCGCGTCGCTCGCACTCAATGCGGCAAAGATCGACACGCCGTTGCTGATGCAACTGGCCGAAGACGAATATGTCATGGCGCTCGAGGCATTCACGGCGTTGCGCGAGCAGGGCAAGCCGGTCGATCTCTTCGTCTTTCCCGCTGAGCACCACATCAAATGGCAGCCGGCGCATCGGCTTGCCGTCTATCGCCGCAATCTCGCCTGGTTCGATTTCTGGCTACGCGATCGGCAGAATGCGGACGCTGCCGAGCCCTCGGAAGCCGCGCACTGGCGTGCGCTCGCCTCCCGAAGGCCCGCGAAGCCACGCGGCGTGGACGCGCGGGGAAGCGAGTAATCGGCCGGAGGATCGGCCGCGGCCGACTGGTAGGGGCTGGTCGCCTGCGGGGACGTACCCTGCTGCGCCGATCCGCGGATCGCGCGAACGAGGTTGCCCTCACTCGCCCCGTCCGTCAGAGTGAGGACTCAAAGGGGCACGCCGCGAACACCAAGGTCGGCGCCAGCACGTCGTGCGCGAGCAGGGGCTGCGTCGATACGGCGGCCGCAAGCCAAGGTTTTGGAAGGACCCTTGATCCGTGTCAGCGCGGCGGAAACTGCGCGTTGATGATCGCGCCGCTGGGTAGCTGGCATTCACCCGAGCCACCGCCTACCATTCCTGCACTAGGTCGCATCAGCGAGAAGCGGCAGCGCATGTAACCGCCAGGTCCCTGGAGATTGGCGAGCACCTGCCCGGTGTAGTGGGTGATGGTCTCCTGCGTGGGCCCCCACATGCCCCAACCGTGCCAGCCGCGGCGCCAACCCCTACCCCAGCCCGTCCAAAGCGGACCGAAATCGGTGACGCGGCTTTCCTGGGTGATTTGGAACATCGGGCCCTGGAAAACCTCGCCAGTGGTCAGATTGGCAACCATGGTGCCTCTCGTGCTGCTGGTCTGTGTCCAGGTGAAGGCCGCGCCGACAGTACTGGTCGGCGATTGACCCGTACCGACACCCGTGGTCGTGCAGGCTGCAGCGAGGATCGAGACGAACGCGGCTGCAGCGCTCCTGAATGAAAGCATGCGCATTTAGGCTCCTTCAAGTTGCGAGCATGAAACACGATGCCGAGAACGCGCGGGCGCATGCGCTCGTCTCCTCGCCGTCTATTCTCGAAAAGTGGTCCGACAGTTCTACAGCAAGCGAGCCATACTATTCCGCCATGCGGGATCACATCGGTGAAAACCCCGATTCGAGCTCGTTCTACCTCGCGCGCAAGATCATCAACCATGCGATAGATGGCGCTGCGAGAAGCAGCCGATGCGAATTGGCGATTGTAGCCGTACCCTGCGACTGGACCCGAATCGGGAAGGCCGTCAATCAGCCGTACCGAACCGCAGCTGGACCGCGAGATCTAGACGCTCACGTTAGTCGAGCGGCTCGAACATTGGTCATTCCGCTTGCGACCCTCTGGGCCAGGTGCGCGACCTGAGGAGCGAACCCAGCCTTGCCGACTTCGGACAAGCGGTCCTCCAGGCGGCAGCCGCCATGACCGGAGGCCATCGAGCTGTTGTCTCTCTGACCTCCGAGGGCTCACCGCGAATCCTGCACCCGCTTGCGCGACAGGAGATCGAGCGGATCAGCGAAGAGGCGGTGCGGAACGCCCTGCGTCACTCGGCCGGTGGATCAATCAAGATCCTCATCCTCTGGGGCCGGACGCGCTTTAGCTTGTCGGTATGTGATGACGGACAAGGCATACCCGACGAAATCCTCCGTGCCGGTGGGCGGTCCGGTCACTTCGGGCTCCGTGGCATGCGCGAGCGTGCCGAACGCATCGGAGGCAGCTTGACCATCGACAGCCGGGTCGGCGGCGGCACCGAGGTCGCAGTGAGCTTGCCCGCGAGGGCGGCATACTTGGAAGATCCCGCGTCGATTCTCGATAGGTTGCTGATGCTGGATACGTCCCTCCCGAAAAGGCACCGTAGATGACGTCCCCGATCCGACTGCTCATCGTCGACGCTCACCTCGGACGCACGTAATGCAAGGTGACCCCCAATGCAGATCGGCAATGGGTCATGACCTAGATCGCCAGGCTGTGTGCCCAGGCTTCCACATCGACGAGCCGCATGATCCGCCGATAGTCTGCGCCGTTTGCGGGACGCGGATCGGCCAGCGCGCGTTCGATAGCCGCGGTATCGATGATCCGCTCGCTGCGCAGGCGTCCCTCCAATAGCAGCGGTCGAATGACGCCGCGGTTGCGCTCGAACAGCTGGGCAACGAATCCGTCGGGCGACCCCTTCGAGACGCGGCACAGGACCGACTGGGGAAGCAGGTCTGCAAAGGCATCGCGCGCGATGGTGCGGCTCAGGCCCTGCCCGAACCAACGCCAGGCGGGCACGCTGAGGCAGGCTTCCGCAACCGGTTGTGTCGCCAGTGGCGATTCGCGCGCAATCGGAGCTGGGTCGAGCCGCTCGGCCCAGCCCTGCGCGGCGAGCAGCAGCGCGACATGCGCCGCGGTGCCGGGGCCTTCGCCCGGAGGCGGGACGAGCCAAGGCTGGTTCTCGATCTTTCCGACGGCGGCGATCGCCTCGCGCGTCAGCAAATGCGTGTCCGTCGGCCAGCGATAGGCCGCAGAGCGTAGCCACGCCCGCTGCAATGCGCGCACGAATATCTTGGCGACGCTCGTCTGCGCGAGTGCCGCCAGCGCTCCCGCGGCCTCGAGCATCTCGCTGCGCGGCGCGCGGCGCAGCAACGCCTCGGCTATCGGCGCTACCGACTGGAGTGCACAGAAGACATTGTCCCCACCGCCGCCGTCGAGCACGAGGTCGGCGCCCGCCGCCATTGCCGCTCGCTGGGTGATCCGGTCGGTCGCCTGCATGAAGGCGCGCGCGGGGTTGGGGGCAGCAGTTCAGGGCTTGAACGCGTCAGATCGACCTGCGCGACCTGCCACTGCTCTTCGACCAGGGCGGCGCCACAGGCGCGCGCCACGTCGCGGGCATACTCCCGTTCGTCGCCGATCGCGCCGTGACCCGAAAGGTTGAGCGCAGTGAACGGGCGACCGTTCGCGCGGAGCGATGCCGCGACGATCGAGGAATCGAGCCCGCCCGAGAGCAGGAGCAGTGGGTGCTTCGCCTCGGCGGTCGTCGACGTGACGGCGGCGAGCACCGCATGCCGGACCCGCTCGACCCCAGCCGCACGGTCGCTGGCCCATGAGGCGATTCCGGCATGCGCCCACGGCGTCCAGACCGGGTCACGCTCGACACGGTCCTCGGCGAGCAGGAGACGCTCCCCGCCGCGCAGCTCCTCCAGGCCCGCGATACACGTCCTGGCGCGCCGGAGATCGCGCGCCAGCAGATGCAGCACCACCTGGTCCCAGGCGATTCCCGCGGGGCGCCAGCCCGCGACCGCGAGCAGCTCGAGGTCGGAGGCTACGAGCAGCGCGGCACCCGAGCGCGCCACCAGGCAGGCGAGCCCGCCGAAAGGGGCGCGCAGCACCGAGATCTGACGGCGCCCCGAGCTGCGCACAAAGGCGACATAACTGCCCCAAAAGGTCTCCATGAGCACTGCGCCGTGCGAGCTCGGAATCATATGGATCCAACTGCCGTCGAGCTTCGAGAGAGGCGGACCACCCGAACGGGAGTAGATCCTTCCCACCACCATGCCTTCGTGGCGACCGACCGGGATCGTTGGCGCTTTGCCGTCGGTGATCAGGACAAAGTCGGGCTGATCGACCACCACGCTGTACGGCGATCCGCCTCGGCAGGCGGCGCGCGCCTTCGCCGCGGCCCGGCGGCCGTCTTCGGTGTCCGTAGCCAAAATTGCGAGGTAGCGCGCGCGCATCAGACCACCAGCACCGGCGTGAACAGGCGCGTGGCGTCGAGGCTGTCGTTCACCACCGCATCGCCCATTTGCACCCAGCAATGCGCCTGGAACGGGTCGAGCTTGACGCCCAGGACCAGCTCCGCTCGCACGCCATAGCGCAGCAGCTGTGAGGCCACGGCGAGCGAATCCGGCAGGCAATGGTCATGGCTGCCAAGGATCAGCGTCGAGGCGCGATAGGCCGAGGCCACCCGCTTCGCCATCGCGTCGGCATCTCCGCCGCGTGTCGAGCAGGTCTTGCGCGCCCGCCACCGCGCGATGACGCGCTCGAGCGACCAGAGCCGAAGCGCGGCGCGACTGGTTAGGCGCCGTGCGACCATCTGGACCACCGTCGCGGGCGACGCCGAGCCTCCCTCCGCAGCGAGCGAGATCCGCGCGCGCTCGGGGCCGGGGCAGGGGAGCGGTGTCCCCGGATCGGGGAGGTGATGCAGCAGACGCGCGAGCGGCGGCGGCATCGCCTCAGGCGTGCCCCGTCGACGAGCGCGGCGAGTGCCCGCTCAGCGGCAGGCGACAGGCAGAAATAGCGGTCGGCCGGAAGAACGAGGAATACGAAACGTCCGCCGACCCGGCAGAAGCTCAAGCCTTGGCGCAGCGCGTGGCCCATGACGAGGATGGCGCGCAGCTTCGCGCTGCGCGCCACGCTCTCAGTCGTCGGAAAGGCCGAGGGGGAAAATCCCCAGTCCGACATCGTCGGTCGGCCCGCCGGGACCCTTGGTCTCGACGCTGGCGGCACCCAGCTCGATCACATCGTCTTCGCGTTCCATGACGTTGCTCCTCGTTACAATGCGCTGCGCATTTCCGCAGCGGCGAGGAGTCTAGGATTCCGGTGGCCGCATCCCGAATTTATACCGATTCTATATGCCGAATATCGCCCCTGGCCGAGCCAGTCAGGGATCCCGATATGCCGCGCGGACGATCGCGGCGGCCACCTGGCGCCGTCGGCGGTGATAGGCTCCGATCGCCTTGCGCAGCGCTCCGCGGTTCGTGCTTTCGAGCAACGCGCCCAGCGCGTCCAGCTCTTCGGATACCCCGCCGAGGATATGCGGCTCGATGCAGCGCACCGCGTGCATGCGTCCGTTGAGCTGTCCGATGGCGCGGCGGTGCTCGCGATTGACGGACCGCTCTGCGATGGCAAGGAACAGCGCCGCGCTGCGATCGGCGGGCTTCGCGTCTCTCGGCCCCGCCGCCAGTTCGCCCGCTTCGTACCAGTTCCGCACCGCGAGCAGCAGCAATGCTTCGGACCAGTCATAAAGGTCGTGAAGGCCCGGTTCGTCGAGCAAGGGAATATGGAATCCGCCACCGGCGCGGGCTTCGACCAAGCCTTCGCCGAGCAATTGGTTGAGTGCCTCACGCACTGGGGTGGTGCTCGACAGGAGCAGGTCTGCCAATAGCGCCGGGTCGAGCCGCTCGCCGGGCCGGAAGCCGTGTTCCATGATCCGCCGCTTGAGCGCGTCATGGACGCGCTCGGTGGTCGGTCCCGAGTTCATGGAGCCGTACCTTGCGCGCGCGCAAAGGCTTCGACCATCGCTGCCTGGTCGGGCCGTAACGCATCGATTGCGCCGAGCGGGGCGCAGGCGTCGCCGCCGAGCAGGACCGATGGGCACTGGCCCTCATAGTTGCCGAGGTTGGGACGATGCTGGCGATAGCCGACGAGCGCCGCCAGTTCCGGCGCGAAGTGACGCGCTACCTGCGGGGGATAGGCGAGCCACTGGTTCTCATAGGGCTTGAGCCATCCCAGGGAATAGCCGACGACGATACCACGCCGCACGCCGGCCGTGCGGTTGGCGCCGGCGCCATGGAGAGTCGAGCCGAGGAAAAGCAGCGCATCGCCGGGGGCCATTTCCGCGGCGATCGGCTCGCATGGCGGCTCGGGCTCGAGTGCGTTCGCGCCGTGGCTGCCCGGCCATACCACCGTCGCGCCGTTCGCGGCGGTGAAGTCGGTCAGCGGCCAGATGACGTTGACGAGGTATTCGGGCATGCCCGCCGGCGCCCGCCACATGTCCTGGTCCCGGTGCGGGAGCTGCGCCGGCGCGCCTGGGTGGATGGCGATCGCCTGGGCTACGTTGAGCTGGATGCGGTCGCACCACGGCGAAAGCACCTGCTCGGCGACGCCGAGCACCGCTTCGTGGCGCACGAGCGCCTCGACATGCCGCGAGCGGACCAGCAGTCGGCCGAAGCGCTTGGTCGTGGCGCCGTAGAACCCACCCTGGCAGAAGGGCGTGCGCGCGAAATCCCCCGCGAGATCGCGGTCGAGCGCCGCGATCGTCGCTGCCGGCAGCGCGCCGCGGACGATGCAATAGCCGCGCTCGAGAAGCACCCGCGACCAATCCTCGGCAGCAGGTGCGGTTGCGATTGCATGGGTCATCCTGTCCTCCTGCCTCAAGCTGCCACGCGCGCGCCGGCGCCGAGGTCGATCGACGGGACGATGCCGGCCTCAGCGAGGCGCGCGGGCGTGTCCTCGTCGATCTCGATGCGCAGCGCGACGAGCATCGTGCCATCGAGCGCCTGCGGCATGCCGAGCGGCCGGCACCGCCAGCCGAAGGCGAGGATCTGCTGGAACCACGGCATGCCGGCGATCGCGGTGTAGGCGGTAATGCCCGATCGCAGCGCATGCTCGACCAGCGCGGCGACCAGCGTGTTACGCACGCCTCTGCGTTCGCGCGCGCTCAGGCCGCGGTCGAGGCAGAAGCGCGTGATTTCCTGGATGCCGGGTCCGCGCGGCGGTCCCTCCTCGCAAAGCCGCGCATAAAAGCTGTCGAGGATGTGCGGGCGCGTCGTGGGCAGGAGCCGCGTCGAGGCGAGGTGGCCGCCCTCCGCGTCGGCAAGGACGAGGTAGGTCGCGTGGCCGTCGTCGAACTGGTCGACCTCGAAGGTGCCGTCGATCACCGGCACGTCCCACTTGAGCAGGTCGACGAAGACGGACTTGCGCGCCGCGAACATCCCGCGAAGCACGCCGTCCGATGTCGCCCGCCCACCGGATTGCAGTACATGAAGCATTGCTGGGCTCCCTTGGCTGTCAATCGGCCAAGGCTCTGCGCAGCCGCCGCCGCGCGCTATTCCCGGAAAGGGTAATATCAGCGGCGAAAGATATCGGTGAAGGTGAGCGTTCCGTCGAACAGCGCCCGGATCGCCAGCAATGTCCGCTTGCTCACCCCGTATCGCGCGCAGGCCAGCTTGATATGGCGGGCGACTGTCTCTTCCGTGACGTCGAGGATGCGGCCGATCTCCCAGTCGGTCTTGCCGCGTGCCGCCCACAGCAGGCAGTCGCGCTGGCGGTCGGTGAGCGCGGGCGGCGGCGGCTTCGGCAGGTGCCCCCGAGCGGACCACAGGCGTCGCGCACCCTCGAAGGCGAAGGCGCCGGCAAGCTGCGCCATCGGCAGCAAGTCGCGAAGCATCGGCTGCCCCGCCTCGCTGGCGAACGAGCACGATCCGCGCGCTTCGCCCGGAACATGGGCGGGGACGGTGAAGCCCTCGCCGATGCCTTCCTCGCGGCCCATGGCAAGCACGCGCCGGTCCTCGGCAGTGAGCGGGATCATCTCGGGTATTTGCGACCAGCAGAAGCCGACGCTGGTCACGTGGCTCGCGCGGTGCACCGGGTCGGATACGCCGAGCGCGTTGCGGTCGTAATAGTCTGCCCATTTCGCGGGATAGTTGTGCAGCCGGATCGCCGCCCCCTCGGCGGCGCGCACGTCGACATGGTGCGTCAGGGCGAAATACTGGAAGCCGAGGTCAGTCGTTACCTCCTGCATCGCGGCGCCGAGGTCGTCGACATTCCTCACTTCCTCGACGATGCGGATGAACTGCATCGCCATGTCGTGCATGCCCATCGGGCAGCAACACAGCCCCGGGCGGCGTCTCAAGCCACCGCATCCCCCGAGGCCGCCCTTTCCCAAACCTGCGGGCTGGGGGACGGGTTCTCAGGCCGTCTCCCGGCGACTCCTGCGAAAGCTTCACTGTATCATGCTGAATTCACGCAAAGAAGATGTTACGTACGCGAAGCCGACCGGGAGACGGCGCAAGCACTCCGGGGCAATATGCCGGTGCTCGGAAGAACCTGGCACGTCGCATTCGAGTTGTCCGCACCGGCATGACTGCGGATAGGCAAGAAAGACTGGATCCGCAGTGGCGCGACGGAGGACAGTATACTCGCCTGCGGGGCATTGACCGTGCCGGTCTCATGTGGGAGTGGCTGCGCCGCGATCCCGGCTACATCGCCTGGTATGCTCGCGCGAGCGACGCAACGCGCGGGGCTGCCCCGGCGGGGCCTGCCGCCGACCCGGTCCAATGGGGGCTCCACTTTCGCCGAGGACCCGGGACGCGCCGCACCCGAAGCCAGGATCATCTGGCACGCCGACCTCGACCCGGGGACGCTGCGCGTCATCGCCGTGCCCTCGGACCCGTCCGACCCCGACAGCATCAGGACGCAGCGCCTCGCTCCCTGGTTGGCGATCGCAACCGACGCCGACGGGCGCGAGCACGCCGTGCTCTCGGATGGGTGGCACCGCATCCGCATTGACGTCGAGGATGGCAGCATTGCGAGGGGGGAAGCGGTGCTGCTTCATTATCGCCTGCTCGGCGTCGAGTCGGCCGAGACCAGGATCCTGCCGCTCCGGCGCTTCCTCGAGCTCTGCCGACACGGCCGCTTTGCCAAGTCGCTGTTCCCCGCCGATCCCCGCATCGATCGCTGGTTGGCGGTGCTGCGCGTCCACGACGCCCTAGCGGCGGGGGCCAGCCACCGGGAGGTCGGCGCCGCGCTGTTCGGCGAGGAACGCATCCTGCTCGACTGGAGCGGCCGTTCGGACTCGCTGCGCTCCCGCGTGCGCCGTCTCGTCGGCGAGGCGCGGAGAATGGCAACGGGCGGCTATCGCCATCTCATGCGCCGGCGATCATGAAGTCCATGGCCGTCGCCGGCATCAAACACGGTGGCGTTCAGCACGCTCTCGCCCTCGGCGATGGTCTGGACTCGGGCCTTTAGCTTGGCCTTCCCCTCGTCGGTCGTGACTAGTCGGTGACGTTGGGAAAGCCGACGCGGAGCAGCTTGGCCTTCCTGACCAGTGCCGCGAACCAGTCCTGCGCGTTGTCGCTTCGCTGGACCTCGGAAGACGCGGAGAAGCCGGCTGTCGCCCCATGATGCCTCTTCATCCGAGACGGCCGATCCAGCGGGCAGCGCGGCGCCGCGGAAGCAGATGACGCGGCTCGGGTGGATGCGCTGTTGCTGCCAGTCACCCTGCACCTGGAACATGGCGGGCTGGCCATATTCCGGGCTGGACAAGTCGCGGACCCAATCGACGGCGCGCAACTGCCGGCGGGACAGGACATTGACCGCGAACAGGCCGCCCTTGCCGAACGTGCGTGGGTCGAGAGGCTCATCGTGCTCGCGCGCGGTGATCAGGACCAGCGCGCCGCCCCGCTGCCGCGCAGGGACTCGGCCGTGGAGCCCGAGGCGCCGCTCCTCGGCTTCGATCAGCGCAATGGCGGCCTCGTCGGCCTGCCAATCGCGCCATTCACGGACCCGGTCCTCCGTGGGCATCGCGATGACCTTCCGCAGCATGCCGGATGACATGTCGGCGGCGATCGCGAGCTGGTGCGTGAAGATGCCGGGGAGCGCGGTGCAGGCGTCGGCTCCGCGCGTGAAAGGGTTCATCCGCTCGATGGCACGACGAAGGCTGTCGGTGATCCACGCCATTGGGTGGTTGTGGTCGGTAGCGGGGGTGCTCGTTACCGCCGTCAGCGCTTCGCCTGGTTAACAACCGCTGAGACTGTTTCATTGTTGACTCGGTCGATCGATGAGCGAAGTCTATCGACTGGATAACAAGGGGAGTCGGACTGATGACCAAGACAGGAAGTAAGATAGCTTTGCTGTGCTCAGCCCTATTCGCGCTCAATGGTGTGGCGCAAGCACAAGAAGTGCCACAGCCATCTCCGCTTTGTCACGACGTGGCGATTCGCTGCGTCAACTATTATGCGAGCCTAGGGTACAGCAGTGCGGTGTCCTGCTTTGATGCGGAAATCGCACAAATCTATTGTCCGACGCCGCCGGATAGCGGCCAGGACGATCGGGTGTGGATGTACTACGAAGGCCCCATCGTGCTCTGCTACGGCCGCTGCTATCCGCAGCCGATCGACTGAGCCCTATCTTGTGAGTTTTCAGGTTCCCCGTCTTCCTTGATTCGGACGGGGAATTCTCATTTGTCCTGTCGGTGGTGAGCCGGGGGCGGGTGACCACCGTCAGCAAAAAAGGCCGAGGATCGCTCCCCGGCCCTCAACTTGCTGGGCTCGGTGCCCGATTAAATGTTGCGATCGGTGGCGCGCCCCGGGTCGACATGCTGGCGATGCTCGGCGGTAGCGAGCGAAGCGATCGATGCGAGCTGCGGCGCAGTGAAGCCCCCGCTACTTCCAATGGCCGGCGCGTCGGGCTCGTCGATCGCTGCCGGCGCGACGGTGATGCCGGCATTCGTCGGCGCGATCACATCGTCGGCATGCAATAGGGCATGAACGATTTCCGGTGAGGGCGGCGGTGCGGCAAACGCGGTACTGCGAGCATCGCCGAACAGGCGAGCGCCGCGAAGGCGATGAGGTGTCGTCGAAGCATGCTGATCTCCTCTGCTGCTGTTGCAGGGGCGGGATTCGAACCCGCCCCTGCGTCAGCCGAGGATTGGCGTATGACGCGCGGGTGTGATCACTTACGAGCCCCGCCGAGGCGAATCTCTGCCTCGGTAACGATCGACTGGCGCGTGAAGCGGTCGCCGCGCTCGCGCGCGGCGGCGCTGCTTGTGGCCTCTCCCGGATGCGCGGGAGTGGGCGGCGCTCCCTCCTAGGCGCGGACGCGGCGGCGGCAAGCCGGCCTGCGGCCGGCTCCTTCACTTGCGTTGCGGCCCTGGCGGGTGCCGCCACCGCTCGGTGCCCGCGCCTTCCCGGTCGCCTCGCCGCCCACCCCCGCTTTCCGGGGAGGCCCTGTGGGTGGGCGGGGAAGGAGGCGAGGCAATGCGTGCAACCCCCAACCGTCGTGCCGCGCGGAAGCCGAAGCCCGGGGCCGCCCAGCCGCAGGCTCGCCCCGAGGCACGCGCCAATCTCTATGAAGAGGTCACGCGCCGGATCGTCGCCGAGCTTGAGGCCGGGCGCTTCCCTTGGGTCCAGCCGTGGGGCCGCGTCGAAGGCGGGACCCCCGTGCCCGGCCTGCCGCGCAACGCGCTCACCGGCCGCACCTACTCCGGCATCAACATACTCATTCTCTGGGGCGCGGTCATCGAGCGGGGCTTCCCGAGCCAAGGCTGGCTGACCTTCAAACAGGCACTCGAGGCCGGCGGCAACGTCCGCAAGGGCGAACGCGGGACCACCGTCGTCTATGCCGACCGGTTCACGCCCGAAGCGGAGAAGGCCCGCGCCCGCGAGGCCGGCGAGGAAGCCCGCGCCATTCCGTTCCTCAAGCGCTTCACCGTGTTCAACCTCGCGCAGTGCGAGGGCTTGCGCCCCGGCCTCGCGCCCGAACCCGTGCCGCTTCCCGAACGCGAGATCGTGCCCGTCGCCGAGGAAGTGATCGCAGCGAGCGGCGTTGGCTTCCGCATCGGCGGCGCAAAGGCCTTCTATGTCCCGTCCGCGGACTATGTGCAGGTTCCGCCGCAACCCGCCTTCTTCGAGCAGGTCAACTATCACCGCACCTGCCTGCACGAACTGACCCATGCGACCGGCCACCCCTCGCGCCTCGCGCGCAACCTGTCGGGCGCCTTCGGCAGCCGCGACTATGCGCGCGAGGAACTGGTCGCCGAAATGGGTTCGGCCTTCTTGTGCGCCGCGCTCGGCATCGTGCCGACCGTCCGCCATGCCGACTATCTCGGCTGCTGGCTCGACGTGCTGCGCGAGGACAATCGCGCGATCTTCCGCGCGGCCGCCCACGCCAGCAAGGCCGCCGACTGGCTGCTTTCCCGCCACCGCGAATGGCGCGCCGCGCGCGAGCCCGCGACGCGCGCCGGCGCGACGTGACCCCAACCCATGCCAAGCTTCCGCCGCCCATACGCGGGCGGCGGCAGGCGCGGGCGGCGCGCTTCGCCGCCAGACCAAAGCCGGTCCGTCCCGGCTTGCCACCCACGGACGGACCGGCACTCGCAAACGGAGTGAGACCGATGAAACTCGATTTTGTCCCCCTCGACAAGCTGGCGGTGAGCAAGGCCAATATGCGCCACGCCACCCGCCCGCCCGATGTGTCGGACATCCTGCCGACCATCCGCGCGCGCGGCATTCTCGTGCCGCTGATCGTGCGGCCGAACGGTGCACGCGACGCGTTCGAAATCCTCGCCGGAAGCCGCCGCTTCCACGCCGCGCGCCTCGTCGCCGAGGAAGCGGGGCAGGCCGAGCCGGTGCCTTGCGCGATTCTCGATGCGGGTGACGACGCCGACGCCATCGAGGCCTCTCTGATCGAGAACCTCGCCCGGCTCGACCCCGACGAGGTCACTCGGTGGGAGACCTTCACGCGGCTGGTCAAGGCGGGCCGTACCGTGGACGAGATTGCCGCGACCTTCGGCCTCCCCGAGCTTGCCGTGCGCCGCGTGCTCGCGCTCGGCAACCTCCTGCCGCGCATCCGCGCGATGTACGCCCGCGAGGAAATCGACCGCGCCACCGTCCGCCACCTGACGCTCGCCAGCAAGAGCCAGCAGCGCGCATGGCTGGCGCTCGCCGAGGACCCCGACGCCTATGCCCCGACCGGCTACCAGTTGAAGGCATGGCTGTTCGGCGGACAGTCGATCAGCACCACCCATGCGCTGTTCGACGTGGCGGCAAGCGGGCTCGCGACCGTCTCCGACCTGTTCGGCGACGATAGCTATTTCGCCGATGCCGACGCCTTCTGGCGCGCGCAGAACGAGGCCGTCGCGGCGCGGCGCCAGGCCCTTCTCGACGCCGGCTGGAGCGATGCCGTGATCGTTCCGCCCGCCGAGCATTTCCACAGCTGGGAATATGAGAAGGCACCCAAGCGCAAGGGCGGGCGCGTCTATATCGACGTGCGCGCGAACGGCGAGGTCGTCATCGACGAAGGCTATCTTTCGCGCAAGGAAGCTCGTCGCTTGGCCGCGGGCGGGAAGGGCGATCCGGCGGGCACCGCGCCGAAGCCGCCGCGGCCCGAGGTCAGTGGCCCGCTGCAGGTCTATCTCGACCTCCATCGCCATGCCGCCGTGCGCGCGGTGCTGCTCGGCCATCCGCAGGTCGCGGTCCGGCTGATGGTCGCGCATGCCATTGCGGGCTCGCCCCTGTGGCGCGTGCAGGCCGAGGCACAGACGGCGCGCGGCGACGACACCCGCCAAAGCGTCGAGACCTCGCGCGGCGAGACGCTGTTCGCCGAGCGCCGCCGCGCGGTGCTCGCCCTGCTCGGCTTCTCGCCCGACGAGCCGGCGGTGGTCGAGGGCAGGCCCGAGGACATCGACGGCGACCCGCTCGCCGCGATCTTCTGGCGGCTGCTCGATCTGCCCGAGGCCGCCGTCATGGACGTGGTCGCCGTGGTCATGGGCGAAAGCCTTGCCGCCGGCAGCCCGGCGGTCGAGGCACTGGGGTGCCATCTCGGCCTCGACATGGCTGACTGGTGGCAAGCCGATCCCGCCTTCTTCGAGCTGATCCGCGACCGCGAAGTGCTGGCCGCCATCCTTGCCGATGTGGCGGACAGCCAGGTCGCTGCCGCCAATGCCGGCGAGAAGGGCAAGACCTTGAAGCGCGTCATCGCCGACACGCTCGCCGGCGCCAACGGCCGCGAACAACGCGAACGCTGGGTGCCGCGCTGGATGGCTTTCCCGCCCGCCGCCTACACGCCGCGCGGCGGCGTCGGCACGGTCCGCGCGCACGGCCTCGCCGAGGCCGCACGGCGTCCCGCCGATCCGCCCGAGCCGCCGGTGCCGCCCGCCGCGGCAGGCGCGGATGCCATCGCCTCGCCGCCCGAAACCGAGCCGGTCGAACCGCTCGCGCTCGCGGCCTGAACCTTTGGAGGCGGGGCGGCTTGCCGCCCCGCCTTCTTGGTGCATGGCCCCAGAATCCGGCCGCGCGCCTCGGCGGGCATCGGGCGGACAGCACTCCGCGCCGTTTGGGCCAGGCTCGCTGCCTGGCCGACCCGATGCGCCGCGGCGCGCGGAATTTGCCGTCGCCCAATCCGGAGGTCGCCAAGCGGCAAGGGTGCCGGCGGTCCTGACGGCACCGCATATATTGCCAAATGGCAGCACTTCTCCTATTTGATGCCATAAGGAGATCGCGCATGACCGCCCTGCACCGTGTCGATACGACGCCCCCGCCTTTCGTTCCCGAGCCGATCACCGACGCGGAAGGCGCCGCCATGTTCCGCGCCGTGGTCAACCTCTTCCGCCTCTGGGACCTGACCGACGAACAGGCGGCGCTCCTGCTCGACATGCCGGTGCGCACCTATCGCCGCTGGAAGGCAGGCGACCAGGGCCGGCTCGACCGCGACAAGAAGGCGCGCCTCTCCAACCTCATGGGCATCCACAAGGCGCTCCGGCTTATCTTTCGCGAGCCGCAGCGGGGCTATGCCTGGATCAAGGCCGCGAACGAGGCGTTCGGCGGCCGCGCGGCGCTCGACGTCATGCTCGGCGGCGAACTCACCGACCTCATGCGGCTGCGCCGCTACCTCGACGCGGAGCGCGGCGGCTGGTGATCGCGCCCGAGCGCATCGCGCGCGCGCGGGTCGAATGGAACGGCGCGGTGCGGATCATCCGCAGCCTCTATCCGCCGATCGACCTGTTCGAGGACATCGCCGACCCCGCCGACTGGCCGCTGCTCATCGCCGCCGAGCAGAAGACCAATCCGCGGCTGATGGAGACCATCGGCGCGCTCGACCTTGTGCCGCCCGCGCGCCGCGTCGCGGGCCCAGGCGCCAGCTACCTGATGGCACCGTTCACGCATGTGAGCACCGACCGGCCGAGCCGCTTCACCGACGGCAGCTACGGGGTGCTCTATGCCGCCAATCGCTTCCAGACTGCGCTGTTCGAGACGATCCACCACCATGCGCGCTTCATGGCGCGCACCCGCGAGCCGGCCGGCTGGACCTCGCAGTTCCGCGAGATCCTGCTCGATGTGAGGGCCGAGCTGCACGACCTGCGTGGGCGCGCGCCTGCCCTTGCCGCGGTGCTCGATCCGGACGACCATGCCGCCGCCCGAGCGCTCGGCGCCGCCTTGCGCGGCGCGGGCGCCGAAGGGGTGGTCTATCCGAGCCTGCGCGACGCCGGCGGCGAATGCGTCGGCCTTTTCCATCCCGACCTGGCGCGCAACCCACGTCAGGGCCGTCATCTCGACTATCACTGGGACGGCAAGCGCGTGGACCTCTACCGCGACGCGGCGTCGGGCGAGGTGTTCCGCATCGTCGAGACCGATTGAGGCGCGCCGGCGGGCCCGAATGTCCCGCGCGCGCAGCTGCAGCCCCCTTTTGCCGCACGCCCGTCGAGCGCCGTGCCGCGGCCCGTCCTTCGATGCCGCCGCATCCGGGCCAGCGGTCACGGCCTCGAGCCTTGCGCGGCTTGTCGCCCGATCCGCGGAAACGGATCGCAGCAGCCCGGGCCGCCCGTGCTGGACGCCTGCCGTCGGGTATCCGGCTTGCCGAGCGGGCATCTCCCTTGCTCCAAAGGTGGCGCACGCACCCGTTTCCGGCTCCCTGGGCGCATGACCTGGAACGGCCGCCGGCCCGCCAAACCATCGCGCCTGCGCTTATTTCCCCGCCGGCGCTCTTCGAGCTTGCCGGCTCCTCGCGGCCGCTTCGCTGCAAATAAGCGCGTCCGCTCCGGTCCTCCGCTTCGCTCCGGCCCTGTCGGGTTCGCGTCCCGGCTCGTGCCGTTCCTTCGGTCCGCCCATCGCCCGGGAACGGCCTGGGCGAGCAACCAAGGAGACGAACGATGCCCGCTATTGGCTATGTCACCCGCGACGGAGAAGGCTTCAAGGGCCAGCTCAAGACGCTCTCGATCCGCACCGAGATCGAAATCCTGCCCAACCGCTCGAAGAGCTCGGACACCCAGCCCGACTATCGGGTCTCGGCCGGCGGCGTCGAGGTCGGTGCCGGCTGGGTCCGGCGCGGCGAGATGTCCGGCAAGGATTATGTGTCGCTGAGCCTCGCCGCGCCCGAGTTCGGCCCGCGCCGGCTCTACGCCAACCTCGGCCGCGCCGCCGGCCAGGACGACGACGACGCCTTCGCGATCATCTGGAACCCGGCCGACTAGACGGCCAGGCGCTCCCGCGCCCCAAAGCGCGGGAGCGCTAGGTCGTACACTCACGAAGCAGCCCTTCGGCAAGCGCCCCGAAGTGGGTCGTTCCAGCGCCGGAAGTAGATTCCGAAAAGCAGCCTGTCGGCTAACGCCCCGCTTGCGGACATTGGGTGTGGTCCGGCATTGTGCGATTGATGATCTCGCGAACTCAACTCACGTTGGCCCTTGCGGGCGCGGTATTCATAGCGGCGTGCCTCTATGTCGGTTACGCGAATGAGTTGCTGAAAGACCGCATTTCGCCCTGGGATCGCGTCGCCTTGCTTGCTGGCTTTCTCTTGGGCGCCGGAGCCGTTTCCCGGTGGATCATGGCTCTCGATCTTCGACGAAATATGAAGCGGATTAAGCGAGCAAGGGCCGCGCGAGGGAACGTCCGCTAACCACCCGGTGCGGGACATCGAAGCCCCTAGCGCGCCACCGCCCGGCACAAGGCTGATACCCGTTCGCCTTCATCCTCCGGTTGTTGCGAGGGAAAACGGGGGCGGAATCGCGGACTGCTGCAGGGTACTCAGTAGTATGGCTCGCAAGCCGTTCCGTCGCTGTCGCCGTCCATCTCCTCGCGGTAACCTGGTTCGCCTCGCTCAATAGGAGCGGCACCCGCCGCGCGGGCGGCGTCACAGTTTCGATAGTACACGGACCGCTCCACGACCTCGCGTTGCTCTGGCGTCATCTGCGCGACTGCCCACCTGCGTTGAGCCTCCGGTGCACCAAAGAAGACAATCAGGCCGAAGATGATTGCTGCGGATGCGATGGTATATGCGAAAGGCGGTTCATCCCGCCGCCGACGCCGCCTGTGAGACCGATAGGGATATCTGCTCGACACGTGCTAAGCTTAGGCGCTCATAGTTTCACGATCGTTGAGATGCTACGCAACCTGCGTTCGCTTTCGAGCAGCGTCGCCGCGACGTCAGACGTCCGACTCTAGCGCGCATTGCCGCCGGACCGGCGACCTGAGGGGCCAACGTCAGCTCACGCCCCAATAGCGACCATAGCGGGGCGCCCTTGCTGCCCCCAGATTGCGGATATGGGTAAGCGATGGCATGTTCCGAGCATGATGCTCCCAGTGCTCTTCACAGCTATGGCAGCCTACGTGGCCTGGGTCACGATCAACGGGTTCCGCAGCGGCGCCATGGAGCCGATTACCAAGGGGCTCAACCTCTCGGCTGAGCGCAAGGCTCAACCGGTGTGGTTTTGGACGGCCGCGATTTGGAACGTCCTGCTCGTTCGCCTCTGTCTATGGGGTGCGGTAGGTTCGGCGGCCAATCGATAGGCGATCGCGAATACAAGCAGGTGTTGCTGAGGCAACTATCGCCCCACTTGCGGCCGCTCAGTAGCCCGGCCATCAATCGTCGAAGCGGACGTAACCCGGGGGCAGACGGATGAGCATTCAGTTGAGTAAGGCTGATTACCGGCTGATCGTGAACGCTCGTATTTACGGCGGCATTTTCTGGGCCGTGATGTCGCTCGGTATCGCCTGGATCCTGAGTTGGTGGCTCGCGCCGCGGGCATCCGACGTTCTGCAAATGGCTATGTCGCTTCCAACGGTCGCATACTTCATCATCTACTTCGTCGGTTTGCTCCGACGCTCGCGACCAGCGAGAGAGCCGGGCACGTTTTAAGTCGCGCCTGCTCCTGGTGAGCCGCCGCATAAAGCGGAGGTCGCCTAACCACCCGATCTCGGACGTTCAGCCTTGCGCCGAAAGCGGTCCTTTATGGGCTCGCGACCTAGTCCCTAGAAATGGGGGGCGAATTTGCAGGTACGCGATTGCGACCCTGCCGGGCCCGGCGCGCTCGGGCCAGCTTGGGCCCGTCGCGGCAAGGCCGCATGGACCCCAGGTACGGACCCGATCGATGCACGACGATGCCGCCGCGCGCGCCAAGGCCGCGCGCGAATGCTGCCCCTTCCTCACCGCCAAGCAGACCGCCTTCCACCTTGGAATCGCCCGTTCGACGCTGAAGGCGATGCGGCTCGCCGGAAAAGGCCCCCGCTGCCGCCGCCACGGCCGGACCTGGCGCTACCATATCCACGATATCGAGGCCTGGTCGGCCGCAAGCGCGCGCGGAGGCGGCCATGGCTGAGGTACGCGACCTGCCGCTGTTCGCCTGGGCGGAGGCGTTCCGCATCGACCGCGCGCGCCGCCGCCGGCTCGGCGCCCGTGCCGCCCTGGTCGCGCTCGGGATCGGCGCGCTCGGCGCCACCATCGCGCTTCCGCCCGCGCCGCGGCTGGTTTGGAACGCCAGCCCGAGCGCGCCGCTCGGCCTCTACCGGGTGACGCCGCCGGCGAGGCTCGCCAGCGGCGACATGGTCGTCGCCTGGCTGCCCGCCCCGGCGCGCGCGCTCGCTGCACGGCGGCGCTATCTCCCCGCCAACGTGCCCGCCGTGAAGCGCATCGCGGCCATCGTCGGCGCGCGCGTCTGCGCCATCGGCGCGACGATCCGCATCAACGGCGAGGTGGTCGCAACCCGCCTGAAGGCAGACCGGCTCGGCCGGACGCTGCCGTGGTGGCACGGCTGCCGCACCCTCCACGCAGGCGAGCTGCTACTACTCAACCCAGCGAGCGCAAGCTCGTTCGACGGCCGCTATTTCGGCACGAGTCGGGACCGCGACATCCTTGGCAAGGCCGAGCTCCTTTGGGCGCGCTGAGCCTCCTGCTGCTGGTCGCTGAGGCCACCGGGAAGCCCGCGATCGCGCCCGCCACCGCGGCCGTGACGGCCGTGCAGGCAAGCCCTCAGGCCGCGCCGGAGGAGCTGGATGCGGTCACGCGCTGGCGCCCGTACACGCTCGAGGCCTCGCGGCGGTTCGGGGTGCCGCTCGCGTGGATCGAGCGCGTGATGCGCGCCGAAAGCGGCGGCCGAACCCACCTCGGCGGGCGCCCGGTCACCAGCCGCGCCGGCGCCATGGGACTGATGCAGGTCATGCCGTCCACGTGGGCCGAACTGCGACCGCGACTTGGCCTCGGCAACGATCCGCACGACCCGCGCGACAACATCCTCGCGGGCACCTTCTACCTGCGGCTCATGTACGACCGCTTTGGCTATCCCGGCCTGTTCGGCGCCTACAATGCCGGTCCCGCGCGCTATGCCGAATGGCTGGCGGGCCGGCGCGCGCTGCCAGACGAGACGCTCGCCTATATCGCGGCCGTTGGCGCTGCCGATGACCGGACGGGCCCGGCACGGGCGCCGGCGGCGCCATTGGAGCCGCCGCGGCTGTTCGCCATCCGCCGCGATTCCCCGCACGCCATGATCGCCGACGGCGCGCCCGGGTCTTCGCTGTTCGTCGTGCTTTCGACCCCGCTCGCGGCCAGCGCGGCACGGGACTGAAGGCACGACGGTCCATCCAGGCGGGGGAGGGGCTCGTCTCGGCAAGACCCAGCCTGACGGACGCCGGAGCGGCTGTGCAAGGCCAGCGGCCCCTCCAATTTTGCCGCGCATGATGAGCGCGCTGCGCGCGCGCCTTTGTTGGTTCCTGCGCGACAAAATCGGTTCCTCCGCCGCCGCTTCGCGGCGCTTTCGGCTTCGCCTCCAGCGGCCCTGACAGCCGCTCCGCCGCCCGTCCTTCAAGCCCTGTCCTCAATCCCGGGGACGCGAAGCGACGGAGACAATCATGACCACGATCGCCATCCTGCAGACGCAATCGCGCGACGCCTATCCGGCGCTCATGGCCGGGCTCGAAGCGCAATATGGACGCGAGGGCAGCGTCGAGATCGCCTGCCAGTTCCTCGATGCGGAGTGCGCCGATTTCCACTGGCAGAGCCGCATGATGGAGCGCCGTCTCGGACGCTACGAGGGCGCGTTCGACGACGTGGAAGAAGGGGACTTCGAACTTGAAAGGGTCGCGATCCTGGGGGTGCTCAAGGGCGCCTGGTTCGTCGCCACGTGCATCGTCGATGGCGACGGCGCGGTGCACGACATGGTCGGGCTCAGGCTCGTGAACGGTGAAAGCCAAGCGCAGGAGGCGCTCCGGACCATGATCTGAGGCGCGGACATTTTCTCGCGGAGGCGGCGGCCAGGCGGCGTCGCTTCCGCTCTCTTTTTTGCCTCGGCGGCGGGGCGTTGCAGGGGAGCCATGAGGGCAGCGAGCAGGGAGGCGCGTAAGGCAAGATAAAGCGCCGGCACCCCCCGGCGCACAACCCTTTGCCTGCACATCTTTTTTGGGGCCGCCGGACGGCACTGCCCCTCCGCCGGCGGTGCTGTTTTTCCGAAGGAAGGGCGGAAATCCGCGCTTCTGGGCGGCACCGGTTTTCAGCGCGCGCTCCGCGCGCCATCATGGCCTTGGGGAGCGGCTTGGGAACGCTTGTCCATGGCCACCGACGACGATTTCGAGCCACGGCTCGGCCGCCTTCGCAGCCCGCGGGGCCCAGCCACGCGCACCTATCTCTCGCGCGTGCTCGCCGCCGCCAATCTCGCCCGCGGCGGCGCGACGCGAACCGGCGTCCGGCGTGGCCTCACCGGCAGCCGGATCGGCCGCGGCGCGGGCGTCGGCCTGGTCCTCGCCAGCCGCGACCGTTTCGCCGCCTGGCGTCAGCGCCGGGTGATCGTCAAGGCGCGCGTCGTCCGCCTCGCCGGCAAGGGCATCGACGGCGCGCGCGCGCACCTGCGCTACCTCCAGCGCGACGGCGTCACGCGCGCGGGCGAGCCCGGCCGGCTGTACGGCCCCGCGTCGGACGACGTCGACGGTCGGCGCTGGCTCGATCCCCATGCCGGCGATCGCCACCAGTTCCGCCTCATCGTCTCGCCCGAGGATGGCGATCAATATCCCGACCTGAAAGACTTCACGCGCCGGCTGATGGCCCGCCTCGAAGAGGATCTCGGGACCCGGCTCGACTGGGTCGCGGTCGATCATTTCAATACAGGGCATCCGCATACGCACATCGTCGTGCGGGGAAAGGACGATCGCGGGCGCGATCTGGTCATCGCGCCCGCCTATCTGACTCGCGGAATCCGCGAACGTGCGTCCGAGCTCGTCGACCTCGACCTCGGACCGCGAAGCGACCGCGACATCCAGGCGCGGCTGCGCGCCGAGATCGACCAGGAGCGGTTGACCGGCATCGATCGGCGGTTGATCCGCGAGATGGACGCGGCGCGCACGGTCTCGTCGTCGTCGCACGATCCCTTCCAGCAGAGCCTGCGCGCAGGCCGGCTTGCCACGTTGGCGCGCCTGGGCCTCGCCGAGCGGACGGCAGCGGGGCACTGGCGTCTCGCGGACGGGGTCGAGGAGACGCTCGTTCGCATGGGCGAGCGCGGCGACATCATCCGCACCATGCAGCGCGCTTTCGCCGGCCGTGCTCTGACGCCGACGGCGGCGGATTTCGCCATCCATGCACCGGGTGCCCGGCCCTTGGGTCCGATCACTGGCCGGCTCCTCGAGCGCGGGCTCGCGGACGAGCATCGCGATCGCCACTATGTGCTGGTCGAGGGCGTCGATGGACGTGCGCATTATGTCGACATCGGCCGGGGCGATGCGACGGCGGTTCTGCCAGCGGGCGCGATCGTCAGGATCACGCCGGTCGAGGCAGGGGTCCGCGAGGTCGATCGCACCATCGTCGCGGTCGCGGCGGCCAATGGTGGCCACTACGATATCGATTCGCATTTGCGCTTCGATTCCGGCGCGAGCGAGGCGTTCGCAGCGACCCATGTGCGCCGGCTCGAAGCGATGCGGCGCGCCGGCGCGGTCGAGCGCGCGGCGGACGGAAGCTGGGTCGTCGCTCCCGACCATCTGGATCGGGTTGTGTCCTATGAGGCGGACCGCGCTCGCCAGGCGCCGGTCAAGGTCGAGATCCTTTCGGCCCAGCCGCTCGAGCGCCTGGTCGATGCGGACGCGGCGACCTGGCTCGATCGCGAGCTCGTCGCGCCCGCGCCCAGACCGCTGCGCGACGCCGGCTTCGGGGCCGCGGTTCGCGATGCGCGGCAGCGCCGCCAGCAATGGCTGGTCGCGCAGGGTTTCGCCGAGGAGGCCGAAGGCGGCGTCGTCTACCGCAAGGACATGCTCGCAGCGCTCCGGCGGCGTGAGCTGCTGCGCGTCGCGAACGCACTTTCGGAGGAGCTTGGTCTGACGTTCCGGGAGGCGCCGTCCGGCATGCCTGTCGAGGGCATCTACCGCCGCCCGGTCGACTTGCTCAGCGGGCGCCATGCGCTCCTCGAGCGAAGCCACGAGTTCACGCTCGTGCCCTGGCGCCCGGTGCTCGACCGGCACGTCGGCAAGAAGGTCTCGGGCATTGTCCGCAGCGACGGCATCAGCTGGTCGATCGGGCGGGAGCGATCAGGCCCTTCGGTTACGTGACGTGACCATCGATGTCGGCCGCGCTTGACCGCTACGGCCTTGTTAGAACAAATTAGGAACGAATCAACCGCTCCCGAGTCGTAACCTTCCATGAGGCAGCCTGCTGTCATTGCCGATCTGCGCCGCCGTATCGCCGCCATCGAGACGAATGGTCCCGCGCGCGAGGCGACGCCGTTCGGTGTCGGTGCGATCGACGGCCATCTGCCCGGCGGCGGCCTGGCCAGCGGCGCACTTCACGAAATCGCCGGCAGCGCGGAGCTCTGCGACGAGGCCGCAGCGACGGTTTTCCTTGCCGGCATCCTCGCGCGGACCGCGGGACCAGTCTTCTGGTGCCTCAGGTGGCGCGACCTGTTCGCGCCATCGCTCGATCTAGCCGGCCTGCACCCGGACCGGGTGGTCCATGTCGAGGCTGGCAGCGACACCAATGTGCTGCTCGCGATGGAGGAGTGCCTGCGCCATCCCGGGCTCGGCGGCGTGGTGGGGGAGGTCGCCAAGCTCTCGACCACCGCATCGAAACGGCTCCAGCTCGCCGCCGAAGCCTCGGGCGTGACGGCCTTCGTGTTCCGGCGCGCGTCGCGGGTCGACGCCATTGCCGAGGGTACTGCTGCCGTGACGCGCTGGCGGGTGCTCGCTGCTCCGAGTGAACCCTTGAGCATCCCCAGCCTCGCCAGGCCGCGCTGGGAGGTGCGGCTCGAACGCGTGCGTGGAGGGGAACCCAAATCCTGGATCGTGGAGGCCTGCGATGCGCAGGGTCGTCTCGCTCTACCTGCCAGGCTGGTCGACCGACCGGCTGCGGCGGAAGAGCGGCGCCTCGCGAGCTGAGGGGCTCGCTCCGAACCGGCCGCTCGCCACCGTGCTCCCCGACCATGGCCGCAAGGTCGTGGCCGCCGCGGACGCGGGCGCGCGGAGCCTCGGCGTCCATCCGGGCATGACGCTCACGAAGGCGCGCAGCCTCGTGCCCGAACTCGTGGCCGAGGACGCGGATCCGACAAGCGATCTCGCGGCGCTGAGGCGGCTGGCGCTGTGGTGCGGCCGCTATTCGCCGTTCGTGGCGCCGGATCCGCCTGATGGCGTTTGGATCGACATCACCGGATGCGCGCCGCTGTTCGGGAGCGAGCGTGCGCTGCTGCGCGACCTGCACCGGCGGATCGCGCGCGCCGGCTATGCGGTGCAGATCGCGGTCGCCGATACGCCGGGCTGCGCGCACGCGGTCGCGCGCTACGTACCGGCGGGTCGCCCGGTCACGATCGAGCCAGGCGCGCAGCGTCAGGCAATAGCGCTGCTGCCGATCGCATCGCTGCGGCTCGAGGCCACGGTGGTCGAGGGCTTGCGCAAGCTCGGGTTCGAGCGGGTCGAGCAGCTCATCGCGACACCGCGCGGCCCGCTCGCGCGGCGCTTCGGACGCACGCTTCACCAGCGGCTCGACCAGGCGCTGGGCTATGCGCCCGAGGCGATCGAGCCGATCTTCGCCAGGGAAGTGCCGCGCTGCCGGCGCAGCCTGCTCGAGCCGATCGCGACCGCCGAGGCCTTCGCGCAGGTGATCGGAGACCTCGTCGGCGACCTTGCGGGGCAGCTGGTGCGCCTCGGTCGTGGCGCCCGCCGCCTCGACCTTCATTTCCACCGCGTCGATGGTTGTTCGCAAGCTATTCGCATCGGCACCGCGGCGCCGAGCCGCGATGTCGCGCATCTGGCCAAGCTGCTCGTCGCCAGGGTCGGCCAGATCGACCCCGGCCTCGGCATCGAGGCGATGACGCTCGTCGCGCCGCTGACCGAACCGCTTGGCCCCGCGCAGAGCGCCCTCG
Source organism: Sphingomonas sp. (assembly GCF_017744835.1). Taxonomy (GTDB): domain Bacteria; phylum Pseudomonadota; class Alphaproteobacteria; order Sphingomonadales; family Sphingomonadaceae; genus Sphingomonas. The sequence continues at coordinate 351,698 of NZ_JAGIAM010000004.1, read as the reverse complement.
CCGAAGACGGCAAGCGCTCGGCCGACCTCGGGGCGCTTGTCGATGCGCTCGCCAACCGGTTCGGATCGGGAAAACTGTACCGCGCAGCGCCATGCGCAGGCGGCATGCCCGAGCGCTCGGTGGCGCAGCTGCCGGCGCTGGGGGTGGCGACGGGAAGGCGCTTTGCCGATGACCTGCCGCGCCCCGGCCGGCTGATCGATCCGCCGCAGCCGGTGCAGGTCATGGCGATGCTTCCCGACCATCCGCCGGCGATGTTCGTCTGGAAGCGCAAGCGCTACCGCGTCGTCCAGGCCGATGGCCCGGAGCGGCTGCACGGCGAGTGGTGGCGTGAGGCCGGCCATGAGGCACGCCAGCCCTGGTCGGTGCGCGACTATTTCCAGGTCGAGGTGGAAGGGGGCGGCCGCTACTGGTTGTTCCGCCTGGGCGATGGCGAACGCGCCGCCACGGGCCCGATGCAATGGTTCATCCACGGAGCCTTTGCGTGATGGGCGGCTATGTGGAGCTCCAGGTCACCACGCACTTCAGCTTCCTGCGTGGCGCCTCCTCGCCCGAGGAGCTGTTCGCGACCGCCGCGCTGCTCGGGCTCCCGGCGCTCGGCATCGTCGACCGCAATTCGGTGGCCGGCATCGTGCGCGCCTGGGACGCGCAGAAGATGACCGGCGTGCGCTCGATCGCCGGCTGCCGGCTCGACCTCGCCGACGGCAGCGCACTGCTCGTCTACCCGACCCACCGCGCCGCCTGGGGCCGGCTCACGCGGCTTTTGTCGATCGGCAAGGCGCGCGCGGGCAAGGGTGCCTGCCACATCGAGTGGCGCGACGTCGAGGAATGGAGCGAGGGCCTCATCGGCATGCTCGTGCCCGACCGCGCCGATGCCGCGACCGAGGCGGCGCTTGCCCGGACTGCGGTGATCTTCGGGGATCGCTCCTATCTTGCTTTGTCGCTGCGCCGTCGCCCGCGCGACGCGGTGCGGCTCGCCGCGCTCGCGGCACTGGCCGAGCAGGCGCGCGTGGCGACGGTCGCCACCGGCGACGTCCTCTATCACGCGCCCGAGCGGCGGCTGCTTCAGGACGTGGTCACCTGCATCCGCGAGAAATGCACGATCGACCAACTGGGCGATCGCCGCGAGGCGATCGCCGACCGGCACTTGAAGCCTGCGGCCGAGATGGAGCGGCTGTTCAAACGCTATCTGGGCGACACGCGTCCGGTCGCGCGCAGCGTCGAGATCGCCGAGCGGTGCCGCTTCGACCTCGAGCAGCTTCGCTACCAATATCCCGACGAGATCCGCGTGCCCGGGCGCACGCCGCAGCAGGAACTGGAGCGGCTGACCTGGGAGAAGGCGCCGGAGCGCTATCCGGATGGCGTCACGCCGAAGGTCCGGGCCCAGCTGACCCATGAGCTCAAGCTCATCGCCGAGCTCGACTATGCGCCCTATTTCCTGACGGTCCACTCGATCGTCGCGGAGGCGCGGCGGCGGAACATCCTCTGCCAGGGGCGAGGGTCGGCGGCCAATTCGGCGGTCTGCTATTGCCTTGGCATCACCTCGATCGATCCCGTCCGCTCCGAGCTGCTGTTCGAGCGCTTCGTCTCGGCCGAACGCTGCGAGCCGCCCGACATCGACGTCGATTTCGAGCACGAGCGCCGCGAGGAAGTGATCCAGTGGATCTACGAGACCTATGGCCGCACGCGCGCGGCGCTGACCGCTGTCGTGATCCGCTACCGCGCGCGCGGCGCGGTGCGCGAGGTCGGCAAGGCGCTGGGCTTGAGCGAGGACATGACCGCGGGGCTCGCGAGCCAGGTATGGGGCTGGAGCCGCGACGGCGTCGACGAGCGTCACGCCAAAGAGCTCAACCTCGACATGGGCGACCGGCGGCTAGCGCTGACGCTCGAGCTCGCGCGGCAGCTGATCGACACGCCGCGGCATCTCTCGCAGCATCCGGGCGGCTTCGTGCTGACGCGCGACCGGCTCGACGAGCTGGTGCCGATCGAGCCCGCCGCGATGGACGACCGCCAGGTCATCGAATGGGACAAGGACGATATCGACGCGCTCGGCTTCATGAAGGTCGATGTGCTGGCATTGGGCATGCTCAGCTGCATGCGCCGCGCCTTCGAGTTCCTGGAGCAGGACAAGGGCGTGAAGCTCGACCTGGCGACGATCCCGCCCGAGGACCCGGCAACCTATGCAATGATCCGCAAGGCCGACACGCTCGGCGTCTTCCAGATCGAGAGCCGCGCGCAGATGGCGATGCTGCCGCGGATCAAGCCCAGGACCTTCTACGACCTGGTGATCGAAGTCGCGATCGTGCGGCCAGGGCCCATCCAGGGTGACATGGTCCATCCCTATCTCAGGCGCCGCGAGGGCAAGGAGCCCGTCACCTATCCCAAGGAGGAGCTGCGCCGCGTGCTCGAGAAGACGCTGGGCGTCCCGCTCTTCCAGGAGCAGGCGATGCGGGTCGCGATCGAATGCGCAGGCTTCAGCCCAAGCGAAGCTGATCTGCTCCGTCGCGCAATGGCGACCTTCAAGCTGACCGGCGGCGTCAGCCATTTTCGCGACAAGCTGATCGAAGGCATGGTCTCGCGCGGCTATGACCGCGACTTCGCCGAGAAGACCTTCAAGCAGATCGAGGGCTTCGGGAGCTATGGCTTTCCCGAGAGCCATGCCGCGAGCTTTGCGCTCATCGCCTATGCTTCCTCCTGGATGAAATGCCATCATCCCGACGCCTTTTGCGCGGCACTGCTCAACGCGCAGCCGATGGGCTTCTATGCGCCCGCGCAGATCGTCCGCGATGCGCGTCAGCACGGCGTTGAGGTGCGCGCCGTCGACGTCAACCACAGCCGCTGGGATTGCACGCTCGAGGACGGGGAAGGGGCCTACAAGGCGGTGCGGCTCGGCCTGCGCATGGTGCGCGGGCTCGCCAACGCCGACGCCGCGGCGATCGTCGCGGCGCGCGGCGATGTGCCCTATGCCTCGGCCGAGGAGATACAGCGCCGCGCCGGTGTCGGTGCGGGTGCGCTCAACCGGATCGGCGAGGCCGATGGCTTTACCAGCCTGGCGCATAGCCGGCGCTCGGGGCTCTGGCAGGTGAAGGGCCTTGCCGACGAAGCGCTGCCGCTGTTCGCCGCGGCGGACGCGCGCGACCAGGCCATCCGCGACGAAGCGATCGAACCTGCAGTCGTGCTTGCGCCGATGGGAGAGGGCGCCGAGGTGGTCGAGGATTATCGCAGCGTCTCGCTGTCGCTGCGGGCGCACCCGCTCGCGTTCCTCCGAAGCGAGCTCGCAGCGCGCAAGATCGCGCCGTGTGCCAACCTGCGCGGTATGAAGGACGGCCGCTGGGTGACGCTCGCCGGGCTGGTGCTGGTGCGCCAGAAGCCGGGGTCGGCCAAGGGCGTGATGTTCGTCACGCTCGAGGACGAGACCGACGTGGCCAACCTCGTCGTCTGGCCCGACCTGTTCGAGAAGCACCGCCGCGTCGTGCTCGGCGCGTCGATGATCGGCGTGCGTGGCCGCGTGCAGCGCGAGGGCGATGTCATCCATGTGGTGGCGCAGCGGCTCGACGACCTCTCTTCGCTGCTGGCGAGCGTCGGCCAGCGCGGCCAGTCCACCGACGTCTACCCGGTGAGCCGCGCCGATGTGGTCAAGCATGGCATGGGACCGGATCCGCGCGATCCCTTGGGCAAGGCACCGCGCGACATTTACATTCCGGACCTCCGTCTGGGCTCTGGAATCGTTCCGGGACAACCAACAGAGGGCATCAAGATCAAGCCGCGCGACTTTCGCTGAGTACCGCGTCGCAGTGCGCCCTTCCGGGCAATTGCCCGGGTCGTGGAATGATGGTCGCGACGGACCGAAGGGCAACCTGTGCTGAGCCAATGCCGCCGGCACGGACCCCTCAAAGTCAGGCGTAATTGGACGTGTCGAACGTGCGGCAATCCTATAGCCGCTGCGACCTGCAGGGTATCAGGAGGGCTCATGTTTGTGATGATCTCGGGTTGCTCAGGCGGAGGCAAATCGACCCTTCTCGCCGAGCTCGCACGTCGCGGATACAAGGTAGTCGAAGAACCGGGTCGGCGCATCCTTGCCGAGGAGCGGGCGGGCGACGGAAGCGCCCTGCCCTGGGTGGACGCAATGGCATTCGGGAGACGTGCGCTCGCAATGTCCCTTTCGGACTATCGAGCGGCACAAGGGCTCACATTCTTTGACCGGGGCATCGTGGATGCCGCCGTCGCCATCACGGCGCGTGGCGGCGAATCTCCGACGGACGTCATTGAAGCGAACCGTTACGATCGGCTCTTCCTCGCGCCGCCCTGGCCCGAAATCTACGAGAATGACGCCGATCGCCGGCACAGTCTCGAGACGGCCTTGCGTGACTACGAGCGCGTCCGACTGGCGTATCTGAATGCCGGATATCGGCCCATAATCCTGCCGCGCGATACCGTTTCAGCCCGCGCCGATTTCGTCTTATCGCAGGACTAAGCTGACGATCGAGGCGGGCATCGCGAACGCGATATCTCAGGGAGTCCCCGCGGCACAGCGAGGAAACGCACAACTACCGTCGATGATGACCCGTATGGTGGTTTCTCCCATCCGAATCTTGGGGCTTTTTCCTTCGGCCGACGCTTCCTAGCTCTGGGGCGAGAGGGAGGCCCACAAGCGATGAACCGCCAGCCTGAAACCATCGCACCCGAGATGATCGACTGCATAGCGCAGGGGAGGCCGCCCAGAGTCGACGCGCTATTCCGCGTCGCGGATCACATCTGGCAGGATGTTCGCGGCTCACGGTCCGCCTTTGCCTGGGGCGAACTGCCCGACGAGAACTCCGAACGGCAACTGATCCTGCGGGCGGCGCACGCGGCTCTGCTCGGAGGCGGCGGCTAGATCGCGCTGCGCCCGGCGCCTATCCGACCTGCTCGACGGCCAGGCTGCCTTCCGGAAGCATGCGCAGCACTTCTCTCGCAGGGACATTGGGGTCGAGCCAGTCGGCCCATCGGTTGCGATCGAGCACCGCTATCTGGCGGTCATGGTAGGGCGCGACGTCGGGGCCGGGCGGCAGCGTCAGCATCGTGAATGCCTCGCCGACTTGCGGATGCTGGCGCCAGATCCCGGCGATGCAGAATATCGGCTCACCGCGCTTGGTGAAGAGCCATTTGTCCTTGCGCCTCTTCTGTGGGCCCGCGGGGGTCGTGAACTCGTAGAAGCCGTCCGCGACGATCAGGCAGCGCCCGCTGGTGAACTCCCGACTTTCGGACCGGAAGTTGTAGACCGGCTTGCCGTTCGGGCCCGGCCAGCTCCAGCGCCGTTGCACGAGATCGCCAAAGGCTCTGCCCTCGGCTGATGTCCGAACGATGATGCCGGGATCTGTGATCTTGATGTCGGCGCGCGGGGGCAGGTTCGGGATACCCTCGGTGAACTTGATCTTGATCTTGAGGTCCTCGAAGTCCTCGGCGATCGATGCCACGTCCACTTCGAGACGATAGTCATTGCACACGCTCGGCCCCCTCCTTGCGACTCACCTAAGTTCCTGTTATGTTCCCATCATGGACTCGACTCCAAAGCCTTTCGACTCTGACAGCCCGATGGGCGCACGACGCGCGATCATCCGGCGAAATCCCGATGATCTGCAAGAGATCGAAATGGTCGAGGCGGTATGGGGATCCAATCCCCGTTTCAGCGATGGCGTCGCCTATCGCTTCGTCCGGTCGGAAGGAAAGACCTTTCCCAGCCACCGCTGCCTGGTTCCGGCCTCCGAATTCCACATGACGGTGGGCGACCGCAAATACCGGGTGACGCTCGACGGCGGCAATTTCTTTTATCTGGCCGCGGTCTGGGAGCCCGCCATGGGCGATTGGCCGCTATGCTACCGCGTGGTCACCGTCGCGGCCAACCCGGAGGTCGCGCGCTACCAGGACCGGCACGGCGCCATCATCCAGCGCCGGCAGGTGATGCAGTGGCTCGACGGCCTCGTGCCGGAGATGGACCTGCTGGTGACCCCGGGCGCCCATACGTTCAACGTCGAGGAGATCGGGGCAAAGCGTGCGGTGCAAACAGAGCTCGCCTTCTAGCAAAGCCCTGGCCGAACGTCGGGAATGGATATCGGTCAGAGCGCAGCTGGTGTCCGACGGCCCCGGAAGTTGAGAACCGCGCTTGAGAACGCGCGCCGATAACGGCCATCCGGCGCCGCCGAACGCTGGATGCTTGCCAAGGAATAGCCCGATCGACAACCCGTACTTGCCAAGCGGGAGTCGCTCGCCGAAGATTCCCGAATGAGAATGGACATTGATCATCTCCCGGCGGTGCAGCGGGGCGAGCTGGAGCGCATCCAGCACGTGCTGATGGAGGAGTTCGCCGAGGCGATCAGCCGGGCGACGACACCGAGCCGCCGAAACGGCAAGATCCTCAAGATCATCCTGTTCGGTTCTTACGCGCGATCCGATTGGGTTGACGAGCCGGAGAACGGCTACCAATCCGACTTCGATCTACTCGTTGTGGTTAATCACGAGGACCTCACCGACATCGCGCATTACTGGTACGTCGCCGAGGACCGTATCCTGCGCGACGCCGAGATTGGACGACCGGTCAACATCATCGTCCATTCGCTCGACGAGGTGAACCAGTCGCTAAAGCGCGGCGAGTATTTCTGGGTCGACATCGCCCGCGACGGCATCATTCTTTACGAACTGCCCTGCCATCCACTGGCGACGCCGATGCCGCTTACGGCGGTTGACGCATTCGAGATGGCGCAGGCGTATTTCGACGAGTGGTTGAAAAAGGTCGACCACGCGATCGAAATTGCTGAATTCTGCATTGAGAAGCAGAAGCTCAAAGACGGCGCTTTTACTCTCCACCAAGCCACCGAGCGCGCTTACATCTGCTTTCTGCTTGTGCGGACCCTCTATTTTCCCCGCTCGCACAACATCAAATTTCTGCGTTCGCTTGCCGAGGATAACGAGCCACGGCTGATCGACGCATGGCCGCGCGAGCGGCGCATGGACCGGCGTCGCTTCCAGTTGCTCAAACGCGCCTATGTCGAGGCGCGCTATTCGACAGCCTACGAAATTAACGTCGATGAGCTGATGGCTATCCTCGGGTCCGTTCGCGCGCTGCGCGATATCGTCGAACGGGTCGCGCGCGAGCGGCTTAATGATCTTCGTGATGCAGCGACCGCATAAGGGGCCTCGACACTTTCCGGGTTGCGCTACAGCGCAGCCAGTCGCTTTCGGGAGCGAACCCAGGCCCGCACGGTGTTCGACTGCACCTTGAGGAAACCAGCGGCGTCCTCCACAGAGAGCAGCCGCTCGCTCATTTCAGCGCGGTGCCGACGCGCCGCTCCGCCTGGCCTTCGCAAACTCGCGGTCGCTGTCGAGGAAAGCCGCAAGCATCGCGGGTACCAGCCCGGCTACCGGCTCTTGCCGGCCATAGATCGTGGCGTAGAGTGCGGCATAAGCCTCCAGGACCTGATGTAGCTCCGGGAGTACCGAGATGGTCAGCTTCACCGGGGTGCGGTCAGGAAGTCGGGCGAGCTTGAGATCCGCCATCAGAGGTCCTCCTGCGACGGACGCAGCACCAGATCCTGATGCACCAGCAGCCGGACCGGGGCGGCCGGACGGATGGTGATCGTTGGCTGGACCTGAAGGTTGCGGGACGTCAGTTGGTCCCCGGCGCGCGATACACCCTGCTGGGTCGATTGCCGCAACGCCTGGACGAGATCGCCCTCGCCGCTGAACTGCAGTTCGGATCCGACGCTGAGCAGCGTCGACAACACGACACCCTTGAGGAGCGTCCAGGTGTGAAAATCGACCTTGTCGGCGGGGCCGGCGTAGCCGGATGGATCGGTAGCCGGCGCATTGTCGAGCCGGATTGAGCCCCCGTCGGGAAAGAGGATACGCTGCCACACCACAAGCGCGCGACGCTGCCCAAATGCAACGACGCTATCGTAGCTGCCGATCAGGCGCGCGCCCTGCCGAATGAGCAGGAGGAGGCCCGTCGCGCTATCATAGGTGTTCCGAATAACGCCTGGATTTTTACCATTATACGCCTGAAACACCGGCAACATTATCCTGATACCACCACGCTTCACAGCTGGGCCAATCTTCGCTATACTTTGCAGTGAAGAGTTTGAGACGAGGAGATCATGCCTTGCGCAGGACACTCCAATTGGCGGCGTCTTGCATGGCACTTTCAGCCATGGTGCTCTCGCCCCTTGCCACAGCGCAGGACGCAATCGATCTGGCCATCACACGCGACGAACTTCGCGCAGTCGCCGATGAGTATGCCGAGCAGACGTTCGGCTTCGACGACACCCGGCTCAGCACAATTCGCGACGGCTGGATCTTTCCGCCGCGCTGCGGTCTGCTCGCATACCCGACCCTTGAGGTCGGCACCGCCGAGGAGGCGCACGGCGCATCGCAAGCCATGGCCGATCGCATCTACTCGGCCGTCAACGCGGCCTATGTGAAACAGAATCTGCTCCGCATGGGTATCGACGACCAACGCGCCCAGACCTGGACCGATGCCTATTTCGATGACCTCGAAGCCGCGCGGCCACCGCAACCGACAGTGCAGCCTGCCGCCCCGGGGACGGTCGTGACCGCAGCTGCCCCCCCGACCAGCCCGGCAATAAGGATGCGGATCGAAACCGCGCGCATCACGCCCGGCCAGGGATTTGCCAGCGCGCCCCACAGGGTGGCGGATCGCGCGATCACACCGCCAATTTCGTTCTCCCGACTCGCGGCAACGGTATCGCTAAGAGATCGTCAGGCTTTGCGGACCTCGGCCCAGATCCGGACACGTCCCAACGCACCGGAAAGTCCCGCGGCCCGTCTGGCACGCACAATCAATGCCGACACGCCCAAGCCGGCGGGCTTCCCCCCGATCATAGAGAGGATGAGCGGAGGCTGTATGATGCGGGGCCCCATAGCCCACCAGACGCCTCACCTGCTCAAACTTCAGCCGGCCACAGGGAGCGTATTCGTAATCCCCATATTCTTGTTCAAGCTGTGCGAGTTGAAAGTGCGAGAACCCTATAACCGCGACAAATGCGAAGGATGGGCCGACGTAAGCGATGACCCGACCCCCCTGTTGGGCAGCTATCAGATATCCGCTGAGTGGAATAATGGCGGACTCTATCGGGCCCGGCGCGACTTTGCATATCACGAGGGCTTCCCAATCTGGGAGATCCCCCTCAAGCCCCGCCCGGTACCCTGATCGGTGGATGAATATCTCAAGGATATAGCCAAGACGCTCGGCTTTGCGGCCGGCGTCGCCGCGCTGCCGCTCATCGTCGCCTTTGCCAAGCTTCAACCTCCCTGGCCGCCCGCGATCGAATATTTGAGTTCAGTCTTCATTCTCATGGCGGCGCTCGCAATGTGGGAGTGGGGCCGCAATGCGAAGCGAGTTGTCCGGCGTCGCCTGATCCTTGCCGGCATGGCGCTGACAATGATCGGCATCGGCGCTTACCTGCCGCTATATTCGATGTTTGTGCAGGTCGAAGGCAGCACGGGAGAGCGCATCATAAAGGGTATGGTGTGCACGCCAGACGCGTTTCTGATCTATCCTCAACAATGCCCGCAACTGCCGAGCGAAGCACTTCCCTCAGTCCAATGGGACGCAACGCAGCTTTGGACGCAGAACTCGATCCTCAAGGTGCGAATGATGCTGGTAGCGGCCTGGCTCTGCTTCACCGCCGGTCTAGTAGCATTTGTGGGCGCTGTAATCGCGGGACGCCCGACCGGGAAAAAACCAGCAGCAAGTTCCTGACAAAAGCGGGAGAGTAACGAAGTTCTTCGACCACCGGAGGATCCACGCCAATCGTCGTCAAATGTCGGCATATGGGCCGTCAGCGGCTAGTCTGCCTCCGGCTCGACAAACGCGATAGCTGCCGGTTCGCCGCCCATCTTTAGCTTCAGATCCGTCACCTTCGCCAAAACCCGCGGTGCGTTCTGAACCGAGCTGAGCGTCCAACACGTGCCTTTATGATGAGGCGAAGCGCACGATGTGAACGCCTCCGAACGCAGCCTGGCACGCATTGCCTGCTCATTTCGATCTGGTATTCCCATGACAAAGCTTGGGGGGCTTTCATGCAGACCTTTATTCCGAAGTCGCCGCACCACCGATGGGGGGCGACGGATGAAATCGGCATCTTTGCGTCAGGCATTTCGATCGCGCCTTGTGAAACGCCGCAGATCGAACGCGGCGATGCAAATTGCTCCACGCTGACAAAGTGGATGACGATGGTGATCTCGCGATTCATCGCCGGCATGATGCTCGCCGTCTCGCCTGGCATCGCGCTCGCCCAATCCGCAAGCGGCGCGACGCTGCCCGCATCGGCACCGCGTGGGGAGGCTCTTGCACAATATGCCCGCCCGCATGAGCGGGTCGATATCGGCAGTGGCCGCAAGCTCAACCTGTTTTGCATGGGAACGGGCAGCCACACGGTCCTTTTCGATTCCGGTCTCAGCGACTGGTCAGTGGTCTGGGCGCTGGTGCAGCCCGAGGTGGCCAAGCGCACGCGCGCCTGTTCCTACGATCGCGCGGGGATGGGTTACAGCGATCCTGCCCGTGGCCCGCGGTCGCCGATGGCGATCGCCGCGGATATCCACGCGCTGGTGCAGGCAGCCAAGCTCGAAACCCCGCTGGTTCTCGTCGGGCATTCGCTGGGCGGCTTCAACGTGAAGCTTTACGCCGCGCTCTATCCGGAGGACGTGGCCGGGCTGGTGCTGGTCGATCCTTCGCAGGAGCGCACTTACGACCGGCTGCGGGAGCACCTGCGCAACCGGGCCGGGGATGCACTCGCCGCCCGGATGGAGCTCGGCGACGCCGACTCGATCAAGCGGGCGACGGCACGCTATGCCGATTGTGCCACGGCTGCCCGCACCGCCGAGCTCGACCCCACGACCGATCTGTACAAGCGATGCACCGACCCGGTGATCCCGGCGCTCGGCGAGACCATCGCCGCGGAGCGCATCAGTCTCCAGGTGACAAGCGCGTATCAGGACGCACAAGCTTCGGAGCTGGCGAACAGCGTGTACGGCGATACGAGGGGTGACGAGGCCTACCGATACCTGTTCAGCGGGCAACGGTTCGGCGCGAAGCCGCTGATCGTGTTGACCCACGGCAATTTCGATGCATCCGATCCGAGGGAGGCGGCGGACTATGATGGTGCGGTCTGGCTCGACCAGGAGACGGCAGCGCTATCGAGCCGCGGCCGCCAGCGGGTGGTGCCGGGAACCGACCACTATATCGAGCTCGACGCTCCAGGATCCGTCGTGGACGCGATTTTCGAAGTGCTGAACGATCTGGAAGAGGATTGACCTGCAAGGCCCGCGGCTGAACGGAAGTCTGTTCGCTCCAAGGTGTGAGCGAACAGCCATTTTCGGAGCTTGACGCGGAAACCAAATGGCTGAGACGAGGGCGCATTGCTGACCGGCAACTCCGCTAATAGCTGCCCAGCGGCTCTTGGGCCGATTGCGGAATGGAAGCTTTTCGAAATGACTGCCACGAAAGCTGACGTCGCATACAACTCGCGTCGCTAGAAGATTGATCGGAGTCGGCGGGACCGCCATAAGGATCAAATGGCGAACACGACAGACAGTGCGTGCAACTTTCTCGAGAGCCTTCAACGCTTCGATCTGTCGATGCTGCTGCGGCATTGCCGGGCCTCGATTGAACAACTCGAAACCGCGTTAGATTGGTTTTCCGACCTGGAGGACGAAGCAATCATCGTGCGGGCGCCGAACCCGATCGCCGACGCGTTGCGATCGTTGCCGCTGCAGGATCGGAAGCGGATCGCCGAAGCCATTCTGAGCGCGCAGCAAGCCAGTAGGCAACACGAAGATATCCGCGTCGAAACGCTAGAAGGTCCCAACTCAACCGGCGCGGCCGCATTGCTATCGGAGTTGCTGATCCATCGCGCAATGATGATCGACGTTGCGACCGGCGGCGCACGGATTCAGGACATCGACGACTACTATCGGGCGCGAGAAGTCCGCATCCGGCAATCGATCCCCGATGGCGTCGCATACGAAAACCCCCACGCCGATTTGTGGGCGTGGTATCGCCATTGGAGCGCGGAACTGCCGCAATACAAGGATCGGCGCTTCTATGTGCGCCAGCTATTCGGCCCCGCGATCGAAGCCATTGCAAAGCGCTCGCCGCTGCCTTCGGAACCCCGCGAGGCCACAGGCTGGGAGCGGGTTGACCGCGCATTGTCGAAGGCGCGGGCACAGCTTGAAACCGCATCCGCCGAAGAAGATTTCCAGGCGATCGGCCTGCTATGCCGCGAAGTCATCATATCGCTGGCGCAGGCGGTCTATGATCCTACAATCCACGAAACCTTAGACAGTGTTCGGCCAAGCGAAACTGATGCGAACCGGATGCTTGAAGCATATATCGCTCACGTCTTTCCTGGCGCGAGCAACAAGGAAGTTCGGGCGCACCACCGCGCCTCACTGGCGTTGGCGCTGAACCTTCAACATCGCCGGACCGCTACCCGGCAACTCGCCGCACTGTGCGTCGAAGCGACCGCATCGACAGCCGCAGTTGTGTCGATCATCGCCCGCGCAAGTCCGGATCAATGATCGCAGCGCGGAGGTCGAAAGCCACCGATCCGGTCTTGGAATAGGTCTGCACATCATTGAACGGGCGCATTGTCGACCGGCAGCTCATGCGGAAAGCGGCCTTCCCGCTTCTGGGCCGGTAGGGGCCAGTCCGCTTTTGGACCCGATCATGCTATAGCTGCCGTTTGCGCCAGACATCCGCGAACGGCAGCTAGCGATCCAGCTTGCGCTGTTCCGGTGCGATTGCGGGAAAGGCAGCTGACGCCGAAACCGGCCATTCGCGAGTCTGACAGCTGCCGCCAACCGGCGGCTCACTTCCAATTCCCTTGGGCGGTTGAGGCATGTTATAAGCCGCGCTGTTGTGCCTAGATGGTGATCACATCATCTTCTTCGTGAACTTTACGCACGGATGCGGCGAAATCCATCAATATCTTGGTATTCCGATAACGCTTGTACGTCTTCGTAGCAGCCGCAAGCAAATTTCCCAAGGAGGTCGCGCCCGCGTCTAATGCGACTTCTCCAAGCTCATCGAATAGATGCTTTCCGAGTAAGGGGTGCTCAGCGACCTTTGCTACAATTCTCGTTGACAGAGAACGCCGTTCGTCGACGAATTCCTTCCATGTATTTGATACATGGGCTGCCTCTTTAAGGTCAGCAAATGCCTTCTTCATTTCAGCATTGAAGGTCGTAATGAATTTCGCTCCATGTCCTGTAGCAAGCTCGTCTTCGTACCGCTGAACAGACTGAAGCACGGTCTCTCGGAAAGATCGAAATATAACGTCTCGCTCCCTGAGTTCGAGCAACATCTCGTTGTTCAGTTTATCCGGATCGATCAGGAATCCGGTCTCGAACGCTAAGCTTTGATGCACGAACTCAATCTGCCGAGCTAAAAGCTGTTCGTCTAGCGCCTTACAGAAATCCTGATAAGATGATAGGGAGTTGAAATTCATCAAAGGAATTACAACATCAGGTAGAATAGTGGCGGCAAGTTTATTTTCCGCGTACCCTAAGTATCCCTTGGCCGTCATCATCTCTGATGGAACATCAACCTCAAAGGACCCGTCCTCGATTGTTTTTGCAGCTTGCTTAAAAGCGTCTCGTCCGAGTGCACCTTGATACATAAGGTTCTCGGCGAACTGTGAGCGTATTGTCCCATCTAGGGTTTCGGTATCCGTTTTTGCGCGGATGACTTGGGCTGGCACGACCAGCCCCGCAGCAATCAGAGGACGGACGGCGCGCAGTTCGGCAAGGGCGAAATCAACTATTGCGGGATCTAGCCGCCCTCCTCTAAAGGCATCCTCAAGTGGATCCCAAAAGAGAATTGCGTCAGCAAACATGAGGAGAGAGCGTATCCTCTCTGGGTGCTGCAACCTATCCACCAAATAGATACCAGAAGTGGTTCGACAGGACTCCCGCAGACGTGGACTGATTGAATCCGCACTGTGGAGCTTCATCCATTCTTGCCTAGCACCTTCGGCGTTGAGGTACACTTGGCCTGTTGAAAGGTTCTCCACAACCGGCGCCCATTCGAGATAGAACCGACGAAGTGTGGCTGTGAGATCAGCATAGGCAAACGTCTTGCCGTGATAATCGGCATCCAACCGGCATCCGACAGCACCTTCGACAGCGTCCAAATACGCCTGCCCAAGTTTTTTGAAATGCTTTGCTGAGTCCATGATCCGATCTTTGCCAAGTCGACACACTAGAGTCACTGCTAATTGGAAATTATATACCGCTCTCCCATGCGCGAACGTTAACGCGCGCTGAGCATAATCGCGTCGAGAAGGACTGATCTCTGTCCATGCGATCTATCGTCGAAATGGCGAGAATGGCGCGACAGTCGACCACGCCGCGGTGGCCGGGAATGGCGGCCATCCTTTGTCCATGCCCCGGAACGCGCCATTTGGCAATCGGCCAGCAGTCCGCCCCATGCCCTCAGGTGCGCGCGGCCTGGATGTCCTGTCATGACTAGAGCTGCCCTTCGCGAGACGGGCAGTGAATGGCAGAATTGTCCCAAAGTCAGTCGTTCTCGCTGCCGCTCCGTGCCAGATGAACGAACGGCAGGTCTAGGGCTCGCGCAGGATCATGCTGAATGACCAAGATTAGGGCGCAAAGCAGCCTCATTGCGCTGGTCCACTCTTAGCCCCTCCAAGCCCATCACGGCCCATCAGCGCCATTCTCTTTTTCCGGCTTTGAGTGGACCTTGAGCTCCGCCCGGATCGACCCTTTGTCGACCGGGCAGGAGCCTCGCTGTGACGCCCACCAAGCTGCTTATTGGCCAGATCCTGATCGTCTTCGCGATCGTCATCGCGGGTCTTTGGGCCGCCACGCAATGGGCCGCGGCGATGCTGGTTTACCAGCCCGAACTTGGGATGCCCTGGTTCCATCTCGCCGGCCTGCCGGTCTACCGTCCCTGGGCGCTGTTCGCGTGGTGGTACCATTTCGACGCCTATGCGCCGCACGTCTTCGACCGGGCGGGCACTCTGGCGGCGGCGAGTGGATTTATCGGCTGCGGCGCCGCGGTGTTCGGTTCCCTGTGGCGCGCCCGCCAGGCGCGCTTCGTCACGACCTATGGCTCGGCACGCTGGGCCACTCCGGCAGAGGTCGCGCGCGCAGGACTGCTTCGCGACGCCGGCGTCATGCTTGGGCGCCTCGGCGCGCGCTATCTGCGCCATGATGGCCCCGAGCACGTCATGGCCTTCGCGCCGACGCGCTCGGGCAAGGGCGTAGGGCTGGTCGTCCCGACCTTGCTCAGCTGGACGGGCTCGGCCGTCATCCACGACATCAAGGGTGAGAACTGGCAGCTGACCGCAGGCTGGCGCTCCCGCTTCTCGCACTGCCTGCTCTTCAACCCGACTGATCCGTGCTCGGCCCGGTACAATCCGCTGCTCGAGGTGCGCCGCGGCTCCAATGAGGTCCGCGACGTACAGAACATCGCCGACATCCTGGTCGACCCCGAAGGCGCGCTCGATCGGCGCAACCATTGGGAGAAGACCAGCCATTCGTTGCTGGTCGGGGCGATCCTCCACGTCCTTTATGCCGAGGAGGAGAAGACGCTCGCGCGCGTCGCAACCTTCCTCTCCGATCCGCAGCGGTCCTTCGCCGCGACCCTGCGGCGGATGATGACCACCAATCATCTCGGCACCGACGATGCGCCGCGGGTCCATCCGGTCGTTGCCTCGGCCGCGCGCGAACTGCTCAACAAGAGCGAGAACGAGCGCTCGGGCGTGCTCTCGACGGCGATGAGCTTCCTCGGCCTCTACCGCGATCCGACCGTTGCCGAGGTCACCTCGCGCTGCGACTGGCGGATCGCCGACCTGGTAGAGAGTGGGCAGCCGGTCTCGCTCTACCTCGTCATCCCGCCCTCCGACATCAGCCGGACCAAGCCGCTCGTGCGCCTCGTCCTAAACCAGATCGGGCGCCGGCTGACCGAACGGCTCGACGCACAGGCGGCAGGCGGCCGTCACAAGTTGCTGCTGATGCTCGACGAGTTTCCGGCGCTCGGGCGGCTCGACTTCTTCGAGACAAGCCTCGCCTTCATGGCCGGCTATGGCATCCGCGCCTTCCTGATCGCCCAGAGCCTCAACCAGATCGACAAGGCGTACGGCGAGCACAATGCGATCCTCGACAATTGCCATGTCCGGGTCGCCTTCGCGACCAACGACGAGCGCACCGCGCGCCGCATCTCCGACGCGCTGGGCACCGCCACCGAGCAGCGCGCGATGCGCAACTATGCAGGCCACCGGCTCGCACCCTGGCTCGCGCACGTCATGGTCAGCCGGCAGGAAACCGCCCGCGCGCTGCTGACCCCGGGCGAAGTCATGCAGCTGCCGGCCGACGAGGAGCTCGTGCTGGTCTCGGGCCTCGCACCGATCCGCGCCGCCAAGCTGCGCTATTTCACCGACCGCAATTTTGCCTCACGCCTCGCGCTGCCGCCGGCCCTGTCTCCGGATCGCTACGACGATCTGCCGCCTGCGCGCGGCAACGACTGGAGCGGGATCGTGCGCGCTTGCGACGCGCGCCTTGGATCGGCCGACGATGCGGAGACTCTCGCCGAGGAAGGCAGTCTCGAGCAGCAGCGCCATCCCGGGCTCCCCGAGCAGCCGGTACAGGTCGAGCAGCCCGCGCCCGACGCCGCGGCCAGCCTGGCCGATGACGACGATGTCGCCGCGGACCAGCGCGCCATGGACCAGGCGCGCGGCCTCAGCGCCGTCGCTCGCGGCTATGCCCTCGACGAGGGCAGCGACGGCGACCTCGTGCCGGGGTTCTAGGCCATGAAGGTCCGCCAGAACCTCTATATCGACCGCGAGCTTAGCGATGCGCTGGAGGCGCTCGCCGCCGGCACCCAGGGCAACAAGTCGCGTCTGGTAAACGACGCGCTCGCCGACTGGCTAAGCCGGCGCGGCACCAGGCAGATTGACGACCTCCTCAAGCTGCGCCTCGACAGGATCAGCCGTGAGATCGCCCATGCCCGGCGCGACATCGAGGTGCTGCTCGAAAGCCTGTCGCTGTTCGTCCGCTACCAGCTGATGGTGACGGCCCCGCTGCCCGAGGGAGATGCGGCCGCCCTCGCGATGGGGCGCGAGCGCTTCGAGAAATTTGTGGCCCAGGTCGGACGCCAGCTTGCCGCCGGCAAGCGCACGATCGGCCAGGATCCCGGAATTGGAGACGTCGCATGAGCAGCGCCCCCGACAACGTGTCCGAAAGCCGGCGGCGCGCCATGCTGCGCACCGCCATGGGCCCGACGATCTCGGCCGCGCTCGCGGACCCACTCGTCCTCGAGGTGATGGTCAACCCGGATGGGGCGCTACGCCTCGACAGGCTCGGAGAGGGACGTACCGAAACGCAGGTGCGCTTCGATCCCGCGCAGGTCGAGCGGATCATCCGCCTGATCGCCTCGCACGCTCGTACCGAGGTCCATGCCGACCGGCCCATCGTATCGGCCGAGCTTCCGCCATATGGAGACGGGGCAGGGGAGCGCTTCGAAGGGCTGCTGCCGCCCGTCTCGCTCGGCCCCTGCTTCTCGATCCGCAAGCCTGCGACCCGGCTCTACACGCTGATGGACTATGTGTCGGACGCCATTATGTCCGCCGAGGCAGCGCGCCTGCTCTCGCTTGCCGTGGTCGAGCGCCGGAACATCCTCATCGCCGGCGGCACCAGCTCGGGCAAGACCACGCTCGCCAACGCGCTGCTCGCCGAGATGGCGCACCTCGACGAGCGCGTGCTGCTGATCGAGGACACGCGCGAGCTGCAGTCGCCTGCCTCCGATACGGTGGCGCTGCGTACCCGGCCTGGGACGGTCTCGATGGCCGACCTGGTCCGCTCGACGCTGCGGCTTCGACCGGATCGGATCATCGTCGGGGAGGTCCGAGGTCCCGAGGCGCTCGACATGCTCAAGGCCTGGAACACCGGCCATCCCGGCGGGATCGCCACCGTCCACGCCAACGGCGCGGCGGCCGCGCTCGTCCGGCTCGAGCAGCTCGTCCAAGAAGCGGTCGCCAGCGTGCCCCGGCACCTGATCGCCGAGGCGATCGACATCATTGTGTTCATCGGCGGGCGCGGCACCGGCCGGCGGGTCCGGACAATCGCCCGGCTCGCCGGCCTCGACGCCCATGGCAACTACGCCCTCGTGGACCTCGCACCCGCTCCCCAAACCCCAAGCGATGGAGACTGACCCATGTTGCGACTCCTTGCCTTCAGCCGCGGCCGGCGCATGTTGCCGCTCCTTGCCCTCGGCCTTTCCGCGCTGTCTGCCCGCGCATGGGCCAGCGGTTCGGGCATGCCCTGGGAAGAACCGCTGCAGCAGGTCCTCGAATCCGTCCAGGGACCCGTGGCCAAGATCGTCGCCGTGATCATCATCATCACGACGGGTCTGACCCTCGCCTTCGGAGAGACCGCCGGGGGCTTTCGCCGGCTGATCCAGATCGTCTTCGGGCTATCGATTGCCTTCGCGGCCTCGTCCTTCTTCCTCAGCTTCTTCAGCTTCGGCGGGGGGGCGCTCGTCGCATGAACGCGGGCGCGCACATCGACGGCTTCGAAGTGCCGGTCCATGGCAGCCTCGGGCAGCCGATCCTGCTCGCCGGCGCGCCGCGTGGCCTTGCGATCGTCAACGGGACGATTGCCGCGGCGATCGGTCTCGGACTCCAGCAATGGCTGGCAGGCTTCGCCCTTTGGGCGGTCGCCCACAGCCTCGCCGTGTTCGCTGCCCGGCGGGACCCGGACGTTGCGCCCGTGCTAATGCGGCACCTGCGCCAGAAGGGGCACCTCGCATGCTAGCGCTGCACGAATACCGGCAGCGCGCGGACCGGTTCGCGGACCATCTTCCCTGGGCGGCGCTCGTCGCGCCGGGCGTGGTGCTGAACAAGGACGGCAGCTTCCAGCG
Organism: Sphingomonas sp.; assembly: GCF_017744835.1. Classification (GTDB taxonomy): domain Bacteria; phylum Pseudomonadota; class Alphaproteobacteria; order Sphingomonadales; family Sphingomonadaceae; genus Sphingomonas. Next base: position 332,767 of record NZ_JAGIAM010000004.1, on the reverse strand, counting down.
CACGCTCGCCTTCCGCGGCCCCGACCTCGAAAGCGCCACCGAAGCCGAGCTCGTCGGAGCGGCGGCACGCGCCAACAACGTGCTCAAGCGGTTCGGCTCGGGATGGGCGCTGTTCTTCGAGGCCGAGCGCCGCGAGGCGCTCGGCTACCCCGAAAGCCGCTTCCCCGACGCCGTCTCGTGGCTGGTCGATGAGGAACGGCGCGCCGCCTTCGAGGCAGAGGGCGAGCACCTCGAAAGTCGCTACTACCTGACCCTGCTCTGGCTGCCGCCGCCCGACAGCAGCGATGCCGCCGGGCGCGCGCTGGTCGATCGGCCCGACCGCGGCAACGAGCGCGACTGGCGCGGCGAACTCGCGCGCTTCGTCGCAGAAACCGACCGCACGCTCGACCTGCTTGGCAGCTTCATGCCCGAGGTCCGTGCGCTCGACGACGCCGAAACCCTGGCCTATCTCCACGGAACCATTTCGGGCAGGCGCCATCCGGTCGCCGTCCCGGAGACCCCGATTTATCTCGACGCGATCCTCGCCGACACCCCGCTCGCCGGCGGGCTGGAGCCGCGCCTCGGCGACCAGCAGGTGCGCACCGTAACCGTGCTGGGTTTTCCGAGCATGAGCCGCCCCGGGATTCTCGACGCGCTCAACGCCGCCGATTTCCCGTACCGCTGGACGACCCGTTTCATCGCGCTCGACAAGACCGACGCGACCAAGGCGCTCACGCGCATCCGGCGCCAATGGTTCAACAAGCGCAAGTCGATCACCGCGCTCCTGCGCGAGGTGCTTTACAACCAGCCCACCCAGCTCCTCGATAGCGATGCCGACAACAAGGTGGTCGACGCCGACCTCGCGCTCCAGGAACTCGGCGGCGACCATGTTGCCTTCGGCTATCTCACCACGACGATCACGGTCGCGGATTCCGATCGCGCCCGCGTCGAGGAAAAGGTCCGCGCGGTAGAGCGGATCGTCAACGGGCTCGGCTTCACCTGCGTCCGCGAGACGGTGAACGCCGTCGAGGCGTGGCTTTCGTCGCTGCCGGGGCATGCCTATGCCAATGTGCGCCAGCCGCTCGTCCACACGCTCAACCTGGCCCATCTCATGCCGCTCTCGGCCATATGGGCCGGGCCGGAAGCCAACCGCCACCTTGGCGGACCGCCGCTCCTCTATGCGCAAGCCGCGGGCACCACGCCCTTCCGGCTGTCGACCCATGTCGACGATGTCGGGCACATGCTCGTCGTCGGCGCGACCGGTGCCGGCAAGTCGGTGCTGCTCTCGCTCCTGGCGCTGCAGTTCCGCCGTTATCCGCGCGCGCAGGTCATCATGTTCGACATGGGCTTCTCGGCCCGCGCGACCGTGCTCGCCATGGGCGGCTCGCACTATGCGCTCGGCGGCCAGACCGACGAACGCGGCCTGGCCTTCCAGCCGCTTCGCCGCATCCACGATCCCGGCGAGCGAGCATGGGCGGCGGAATGGCTGGCCGCGCTGCTCGCACACGAGAAGGTCGTGGTGACGCCCGAGGTCAAGGACGCGGTCTGGTCCGCGCTCGGCAACCTTGCCAGTGCGCCTGTCGAGGAGCGGACGCTGACCGGCCTGGCCATGCTCCTCCAATCCGCGCCGCTGCGCGTGGCGCTGACGCCGTACACCGTGGAAGGACCTTATGGCCGCTTGCTCGACGCGGCCGACGAGCGGCTCGAATTCGCGAGCGTCCAGTGCTTCGAGACCGAGGCGCTCTTGCAGCAGGCGGGCGTGGTCGCGCCGGTCCTCAACTACCTGTTCCATCGCCTCGAAGGGCGGTTCGATGGGCGCCCGACGCTGCTCGTCATCGACGAGGCCTGGAGCCTGCTCGACGATCCGATGTTCGCCGCGCGCATCCGCGAGTGGCTGAAGACGCTGCGCAAGAAGAACGTCGCCGTTGTCTTCGCCACCCAGTCGCTTGCCGACATCACGACCAGCAGCATCGCTCCCGCCATCATCGAAAGCTGCCCGCAGCGCATCCTGCTGCCCAACGACCGGGCGATCGAGCCGCAGAGCCGTGCCGCCTATGAACGCTTCGGCCTCAACGAGCGCCAGGTCGAGCTGATCAGCCGGGCCACCCCCAAGCGCCACTACTATCTCCAGTCCTCGCGCGGAAACCGGCTCTTCGAGCTCGGGCTCGGCCCGATTGCCCTCGCGCTTTGCGGCGCCTCCGGACCCGAGTGGGTCAAGCGCGTGGACGCATTGCTCGCCGAGGCCGGCGACGAATTTGCGGCTCGGTTCCTGCGCGGTGCCGCGCTCGACTGGGCCGCCGATCTGCTTGCCCGCTTCCCCACTCACCAACCCCAAGCCTCCAAGGAGACTCGATCATGAGCCGTTCGACCCCTGCGCTGTCGCCTCCGCGGTTCATCCTGCTTGCCATCGCAGTGGTGGCCCCGCCGATCGGAGTGGCGATCGTCCCGGCGCCCGCTTCGGCGCAGATCACCGTCTTCGACCCCACCAACTACAGCCAGAACATCCTCACCGCGGCGCGTACGCTCAGCCAGGTCAACAACCAGCTTCGCTCGCTCCAGAACGAGGCTGCGATGCTGCTCAACCAGGCCAGGAACTTGCAGACCATCGACTTCCCCGAGCTGCAGGCGATCACGCAGCGCCTCGAGCAAGTCGACCGGCTCATGGCACAGGCGCAGGGGCTGGACTTCCGCGTGGCCGACCTGGACCAGCAACTGCGACAGCTCTTCCCGCGTGATTTCTCCCAGGCGCTGACGGCGAACGACCGCGTGGTCGCGGCGCGCCAGCGGCTCGATGCGGCGATGGCTGCCTACCGCCAGACGATGATGGTTCAGGCGCAGGTGGCGCAGAACGTCACGGCCGACGCGCGGGCCGTGGATGCGCTCGTCGGCAGGAGCCAAGGCGCCGAGGGCGCGCTCCAGGCCGCGCAGGCAACCAACCAGCTGCTCGCCCTGGCAACGAGGCAGCAGTTCCAGATGCAGCAGCTGATGGCAGCGCAGTTCCGCGCCGAGGCCGCCGAAGCCGCCCGCCGGGCGCAAGCGGAGGCGGAAGGGCGGGTGGCCACCAGGAAATTTCTCGGCTCCGGCTCCGCCTACACACCCCAATAGGCGGCCGGCCAGGCGGCGGCGGTTCGCCTCCCGTCGCCGTCGCCGCGGGCCGTGGCTCAGGCTCCCCCGCCACGTCCCGCGGCATCCAAACCCAAGGAGAGGAACTTCTCGCGTGCAGGACCTCAACGTCATCGATCGCTTCATGGCCGCCTTCATCCGCTACATCGACAGCGGGTTCGGGCTGCTCGGTCCCGACATGGGCTTCCTCACGACGACGCTGATCGGCATCGACATCACGCTGGCCGGACTGTTCTGGGCGATGGGCGGCGAGCAGGACGTGCTCGGGCGGTTCCTGAAGAAGATCCTCTACATCGGCGCGTTCGCGCTCATCCTGAACCGCTTCGCGTCGCTCGCCGACATCATCTTCCGGTCCTTCGCGCAGGCCGGTCTCACCGCAGGTGGCGACACGCTCAGCGCGGGCGACCTGCTCAAGCCGGGCAGGCTCGCTGCCACCGGCTATTCCGCGGCTTGGCCGCTGCTCGAGCAGGCATCCAGCATGATGGGCTTCATCAGCTTCTTCGAGAACTTCCTGACGATCGCCGTGCTGCTGTTCTCCTGGGCGATCGTCATCCTCGCCTTCTTCATCCTCGCGGTGCAGTTGTTCGTGACGATCATCGAGTTCAAGCTGACGACCCTCGCCGGTTTCATCCTCGTGCCCTTCGCGCTGTGGAACCGGACGAGCTTCCTCGCCGAACGCGTGCTCGGCAACGTCGTCTCCTCTGGCATCAAGGTGATGGTGCTCGCCGTGATCGTGGGCATCGGCTCCAATTTCTTCGCCGAGTTCACCACGTCGCTGCAAGGCCAGGAACCCGACCTCGGCCAGGCAATGAGCCTCGCGCTCGGTGCATTGTCGCTGTTCGGGCTGGGGATCTTCGGGCCGGGCATCGCTTCGGGCCTGGTCGCCGGCGCCCCGCAACTCGGGGCCGGCGCGGCAGTCGGGACGACGCTGGGTGCGGCCGGCGCCGTCGCGCTCGGCGCAGGAGCCGCGACAGGTGCAGCACGGCTCGCCGGAAGCGGAGCGCTCGGCGCGGTCCGCGCCGGCACCGCAATGGGTTCGGCCGCCTCAACTTCATACAAGCTCGGGCAGGAGGCCGCCGGCTCGTCAAGCGTGGGCGCCGGCCTCAAGGGTGTTGCCCAGGCAGCCTCCTCGGCGATTCGCCAAAAGGCCGGCTCCGCGTTCGGGCTCGGGCAAGCCGCTGAATCGGGGCGCGCTGCCGCATGGTCTGCGCTCGCAGGCACCGGCGGCACGCCGGCACCGGTCGGACCCCAGGGCGAGGCACCGCCCGCCTGGGCCCAGTCGCTGCGCCGCAAGCAGGACGCGCGGCACCACCGCCATATCGCACTCCAGACGCTCAAGGAGGGCGACCGGGGCGGTGCCTCGGCCACCCCGGACATCAAGGAAAAGGAGGATTAGGTCATGCGCTTCAGGCGAAGTGTCCAGCGCTATGCAAGCACCCCGGAGCCGGAAACACCCTACCAGCGTGCTGGGCAACTATGGGACGAGCGGATAGGTTCGGCGCGCGTGCAGGCCCGCAACTGGCGGCTGATCGCGTTCGGTGGATTTTTCCTGGCAGCAGGCATGTCCGCGGCGCTCGTCTGGCAATCCTTGCAGAGCAAGGTCGTGCCCTACGTCGTCGCGGTGGACCGCCTCGGCGAGGCGCGAGCGGTGAGCGAGGCCGAACGGGATTACCAGCCGACCGACGCACAAGTCGCCTGGCACCTTTCCCGCTTCATCGAGAAGGTCCGCACGGTTTCGCTCGACTCGGTGCTCATGCGGCGCGACTGGCTCTCAGCCTATGATTTCGTGACGAGGCGAGGGGCCCAGTTCCTCGGGGACTATGCGCGCGCTGCCGATCCGTTCGGCAGGGTAGGCGAGCGAACGATCTCGGTTCAGGTGACCAGCGTCGTGCGCGCGTCCGACCGTTCGTTCCAGGTCAAGTGGACGGAGACAGCTTTTGAGCGCGGCGCCGAGGCAGGCACCTCGAGCTGGACGGGCATCCTGACCGTGATCCGCCGGCCGCGGGCCTCGGCCGAGACGCTCCGTCGCAATCCCCTTGGCATCTACATCGATGCAATCGACTGGAGCCGCGAGCTTGAGCCGGCAGCGGCGCCAACGCCAGCCGCGACCGTCCCGGAAAGCCAGCCCGCGACTTTGCCATCCCAAGCTCCCGTCGACCCGGCGCGCGATGCCGTGCCGGCATCCCCGATCGTTCCGGAGAACCAGCAATGAACCACCAGCTTCTCGCGGCGACGTTGGTCGCCGTTGCTGCCTTGCCCTTGTTCCCATCCATAGCCAGCGCCCAAGGGGGTTCGGCGTCGGGCTCAGGCCGATCATCCCAAGGCCTCGCGACGATCCGCACCGCCAATCGGCAGGCGACCGCGGAACCACGCGGTTCCGCTTTCGTGAACGGGGCGGCGGTCCATGCCTTCTCCGAGGGTACGATCTACCGCGTCTATACGGCCCCCGAGCGCGTGACCGACATCGTGCTCCAGCCGGGCGAAACCCTCGTTGCGGTCGCAAGCGGCGACACGGCCAGGTGGGTTATCGGCGACACGACGAGCGGCACCGGCGCGGACCGGCGCGCGCATGTCCTGGTCAAACCCTTTGCCGTCGGCTTGAACACGAACCTGGTGATCACGACCGACCGGCGGACCTACCACGTCGCGCTCAGCAGCACGTCTGGCCCGGCGATGGCGGCGCTGTCCTGGAGCTACCCGCAGGACGAACTGCTTGCGATACGCCGTGCCCGGGAAGCCGCCGAGGCAGCCGCGCCGGTCGCCGCCGGCCTCGAGGTCGAGCGACTCAACTTTGGCTACGAAATCTCGGGAGATCGCCCGCCCTGGCGACCGCTGCGTGCTTTCGACGACGGGCAGCAGACGTTCATCGAATTCGCCCCATCGCTTGGCGTAGGCGAGGCTCCGCCCCTGTTCCTCGTCGGCGAGAAGGGCGAAGCCCAGCTCGTGAACTACCGTCTGCGCGGGCGCTATTATGTCGTCGATCGGCTGTTCGACGTCGCGGAGCTGCGGCTTGGGGCGAAGCGGCAGCACGTCGTCCGGATCAGCCGTATGGCAGCAGCACGCGGCAGGAGGTCGTCATGACCGACGAATCCGAAACAAACGCCGGCAGCGCACGCGCCTCCAAAGTCGATCCCGAGACGCTTGTGCTTCGCGCACGTCCCGCGCCGGCAATTCGCTTCAAGCGCGGATTGGTCGTGGGCCTCGCGGCCGCGGCGATCCTCGCGCTGGTCGTGACTGCCTGGTTGGCGCTCAAGCCCCGGAGCCTCCGGCTCGTGGGCCCGCAAGACGACCTGGCCGAGCCGGCAAAGGCGCCCAGCGACATAGTGGGTGCTTTGCCCGCAAGCTATGGCGAAGCGCCCCGGCTCGGACCGCCGCTTCCCGGCGACCTCGGCCGCCCCATCCTCAAGCACCAGCAAGCGATCGCCGCCGACGGCGCGCCGCCGCAGCCGACGGAGGCCGAGCAGGCCGCGCAGGCAGCGCGGGATCAGGCCGCCGCCGAGCAGAAGGCGGCCAGGGAGTCGGGGCTGCTTGTACAGGCTGCCAGCCGAACGGAATTCGGAAACGGGGGTGGAACGACGTCACCCGCGGCGCCCGCAACCGCCGCCGGCGATTCGCAACGCCTGGCGCTGGACCCCGACCGCGACCCCAACGCGCAGCAGCGCAAGGCGGACTTCGTCTCCACGGCGGACCGCGGTGACGACGTCAATCCGCATGTCGTCAGCCCCGCGCCGTCACCATACCTGCTCTCCGCCGGCAGTGTTGTCGCGGCGAATCTGATCACCGGGCTCCGTTCCGATCTGCCCGGGCTCGTCACGGCACAGGTCACCGAGCGGGTGTTCGACAGCCCGACAGGGCGCATACTGCTCATCCCGCAAGGCGCCCGGCTGGTCGGCACCTATGATTCCGTGGTGGCATTCGGCCAGCGGCGAGCGCTGGTCGTGTGGCAGCGCATCATCTTTCCCGATGGCCGCTCGCTCAGGATCGAGAACGTGCCTGCGACCGACGCGGCGGGCTATGCCGGCCTCGAAGACAAGGTCGACTTCCATAGCTGGAAGCTCCTCAAGGGCGTGGCGATCTCCACGCTGCTCGGGGTCGGCTCGAGCCTGTCCTTCACCGGCGAAAGCGACCTGATCCAGGCGCTGCGGGAATCCACCCAGCAGAATGTGGCTCGGGCCGGCGACCAGCTCACCTCGCGCAACCTGCAGATACAGCCGACGATTTCTATTCGTCCCGGGACGCCCGTGCGCCTCGTCGTACACCGCGATCTCGTGGTCGTTCCCTCCCGCCCCTAGGTGACCGATGCCAAACCTGAAGCTTTCAAGACTGCCTGATCGCACACCGGTGAAGCTGGCGATCACCGTCTCACCCGACCTCCAGGCTGCATTGAATGACTATGCGAGGCTCTACGCGGAGACCTATGGTCGCGAAGAACCCATGGCAGAGCTCATTCCCGCGATGCTCGCTTCGTTCCTTGACGGCGACCGGGAATTTCAGCGCAGGCGCGGCAAGTCGCGCCCCGTCGCTTGAACAGCGCGTCAGGTTGCCCCGACGTGGTGCGCCGCGCCAAGATAGATCCCGAAGACAAGGCGCTGGCTGAGTGCCGATTGATTACGGTTGCGGAATTTGCGGAGCTGGCACGCCTCTCGCGCCGCCAGATCGATCGGCTCCGGAAGCGCAAGCCGCCAGGTTTTCCGCACGAATATGAGATGGGGTCCGGCAGCCGAAATCCGAGGCGCCGAGCCCCCAGATTCAGACTCGCAGAGGTGGCTGTCTGGCTTGCAAGCCGCGCTATCTGGTGACCTGCTTGCCTGGAATATGACGATCCTTGCTAAAGCCCGGCGCGACGGGGCCGACCGGGAGTGCCGATGGACAGGCTCGGGGCTGCCGACCCAAATCGGTCGATACCACGGGCCGCCGGTAGGTGTTGGTATAAGCTGGGGGGCGGGCAGGTCGCTGGTCGCTTTTGCACAGCGAAGACATCTCGTCCGCGAGCATTATGGCACGGACCCGTCGGCTTTCAGGCGTTCGAAGAAGGACAACCACGAGGAACGCCGCACCGAGTGGTGGTCAGGCCGCGACCGGCGGAACGTAAGGCTGGGCCAGGAGGCGGATGGGTGCTGGACGCGCGAACAAATAGCCCTGTCCGAATGCGCACCCCATTTCGAGGAGCCGTTCGCATTGCCGTTCCGTCTCGATCCCTTCGGCAACGACTTGCTTCCGCAGCCCCTGACCGAGCCCGATTATGGCGCGGATGATCTCTTCGCTCTGCCCATCGTCCTCGAAGAGGCCAAGGGTGAAGGAGCGGTCGATCTTGAGGATGTCGAAGGGCAACTGCTTGAGGTGAATCAGGGATGCGTATCCCGTTCCGAAATCGTCGAGTGCGATCCTCACGCCTGCGTCGTGCAATAGGCCAAGCACCCTCGCGGTCTCGTTGATCGTCCGGTTGAGCACGACATCTTCGGTTACTTCGATGCACAGCCGTTCCGGCGCGATGCCGTGATCGTCAAGGCGCGCCAGCAGGCGCGCGGCGGCAGGAGGGCCGTCAAGCTGGGCGGCCGTGAAGTTCATGGACAGGCTCGGCAGCATTTCCGGATGGCGGTGCAGGGCCTCGAGGCCGGTCTCCAGCACATGCTGCTGCACCATCAGGCCGATTTTCCGGTCGCCTAGCATCTCGCCGAAGATCGCCGGCGTCATCAGGCCGTGCACGGGATGTTGCCAGCGCAACAGCGCTTCGGAGGAGACCGCCGCTCGGCTGTGCAGATCGACGATCGGCTGGAAATGAAACGAAAACTCGCCGCGTACCAGGCCTTGGTGGGCATCCTCGCTGAACGCCTGCCTGCGATCCAGCCGCGCGCGAAGCGACGCGTCGTAGTCGCGCAGTTGGTGCCGGCCCTGCTGCTTGGCCTGGTACAAGGCCAGATCGGCGTTCTTGAACAGGGCATCCGCGGTGTCGGCGTCCTGCGGAAACCGGGCGCAGCCGATGCTGAGCGAGAGCGCCCAGGAGCGGCCGGCGTGGGTCAGCGTCCTGTCCTGCAGCGCTGCCAGCGCGTCACGGACGCGCCGCTGCTCGGCCTCGCCGCCGGACAGGAGGATCGCGAACTCGTCGCCGCCAATGCGTGACGCATGGGCCAACGTACCGCCCGCCTGGGCCAGCCCAAGGCCGACATTCTCCAGCAGCATGTCGCCGCCGTCGTGACCGAGGCGATCATTGATGTCCTTGAGATGATCGACATCGATCAGCAGCAGTATGAATTGCTGCCCGGGCGCCTCGCACATGATCCGCAACCTCGCCTGGAAAGCGGCGCGATTGCCGAGACCGGTCAGGAAGTCGGTCCGCGCCGCTTTGCGCAGCGTCTCGCTCTCGATCTCGATTACGCTGCGGGCTTGCCGGGCGGCGTCGCGTTCATTCCGCAGCAGGCGGAAGCGGTCGGCGATCGCCATGGAGAGAACGAGCGATTCGAAAGCCAGGGTAGCGAAGGTGGCCATGTCCACGATGTCGTTCTGCTCGAGCAGGCCGAGGTTTCTCGCCAAGCGCAGCAGATAGACCGCAAGCACCGGGGTCCATCCGACGACATAGAACCACACCACTCGACTCTGCCGCTTGATCGCGAGGACCACGCCCGTGCCGGCACACAGCGTCGCCATCGCCCAGACGATGTTGAGGGACCTGTCGAGAATGAGGGGCGAGGCGATCCAGCCGCTCCAGGCCCCGAACCCGAGAAGCAGGTTGACGCAGGCGAGGGCCCGGCCGCAGCGGATCAGCCAAGGGGGCAGAACGCCATTCTCGATCACCGAGACAAAGAAGAGGATGCAGGCGGCAAACATGCCAGCCAGGAAGGCATAGTCTGCCCGGACCGCCACGGGCCCGGCGAAGCCCGGTATCACCTGTGCAATAGCATTGCTCCAGGACAGGCCGTAGCCGAGCGTCATGGCCGACCAGAGGAGATACCAGCGCTGGAAAGCGAGTCTCTGGCCTGCGTGGATCACGAGATTATAGGCGAAGGCGCACAGAAGAACTCCGGCGAACGCGCCGATCAGGAGGCGCCAACGACCGTCGAGCCGCGTAGCGCTCGCCGGGCTCTGGGCCGACAATTTGCGCAGGAACGACAAATCGTCCATCCGCAGAAAACCGACGTAGAGTTCGCGGATCTCCCGGCCTGGCCGGTCAACGGTGAAGCGCAGCATGCCTCCCATGGCGGCGTGGCCGCCGATGGCTCCTGGCGCGACGACCTCCCGCTGGACGCCACCGTCCTTGAAAACCACCAGCATCGCCATGCGGTCGAACTGCACCTGGTCGGTGACCAGCTGCCACTGCTGCGGCATCGCCTCTACCGCGCGCGCATCGCGAAGCTTCAGCCATACCCAGCGGTCGTGATATCCGGAGGGACGCGCGTGACAGCGAAAGGCCAGCCTGCTCACCGAAGCCGCGTCGACCGAGATGCCCGCGGCTGCATTGGCGTAACAGACCTGCGAGCGCAGGCGGAGGGTCTCCCCGTGGGCGGGTGCGCTCACGAGCGGTGCACTCAGGAACAGCGCACCCAGAACGCACAACAGCAGGAACGAAGGCAAGCGCATTGGTATAGGCACCGGGATAGTCGCGCCATCCTTAGCGGCCATTGACTAGGGGAAGGTTAAGATCCTGCGAGCGGCGCACGCGGCTCTGCTCGGAGGCTGCGTTGGATAGCGCGCCTGGCGGCTGTCCGACCTGCTCCGCAGCCAAGCTCCCCTTGAAGCGGACGCACCCCGGATCGACACGTGCGAAGTCGGTGTCTACAAGAGAGGCGTCACACCGGCACAGCGGAAAGGGTTCCCCCTGCGCCGAAGACGCGCCCCCATTTCTGCGGCCGGTGTGGCACCGTTTCCGCACCCCAGTCCGATCTGATTCACAGGAGCAAATCGTTGCTCGTGAGCGCGGTGTTGCAGCCGAAGGTGAAATCCGCCTGGCCGTCGCCGTCGACGTCGCCCGAGACGAAATAGCCTCCGTTCAATTCGAAAATGTGCAGCTGCCCCGCAACGCCGGTGAACGCGCCTGATCCGATCCACAGGAAGGCGTCATCGCCGCCTCCGGTGACGGCATCGATCGCACGCAAGTCCACGCGATCCTGACCGCTCACGAAATCGACGATCGTGTCGTGCCCGCCGAGGTCGCTAAAGGCGAAGATGTCGTTGCCCGTTCCGCCTTCGAGCACATCTGTGCCAGCGCCGCCGTCGAGCTTGTCATTGCCGCTGTCGCCGCTCAGCCAGTCGTTGCCGTCACCGCCGCGCAGGCTGTCATTGTCATCACCGCCGGTGAGAGCGTCGTTGCCGTTGCCGCCGACCAAGTTGTCGTTCTTTTCTCCGCCCGAGAGGCTGTCGTCGCCATCGCCACCGAAGAGAGCGTCTGCCCCGCCATGGCCGAACAGTTCATCTGCGCCGTCGAGACCAACCAAGGTGTCACCGCCCGCGCCGCCGATCAGGACATCGCCGAAGTTGCTCCCCTCGAGCGCCTCAATCGAAAAATAGGTGTCACCCAGCGCTTCCCCACCAAAATAATTGAGTCCGAGCGAGGCGTAGACGCCGGCGGTTGCCTCTCGGTAGCTCGCCGTGTCGAAACCGTCGCCCCCGTCGAGCCTGTCGCCACCCGCGCCGCCGAGCAGAACGTCATTGCCGTCGCCGCCGAACAGCTGGTCCTTCCCGTCGCCACCCCGCAGCGTGTCGTCACCCCCTCTGCCGTAGAGCATGTCGTCGCCGGCGCCGCCGCTCAGCATGTTCGCGACCCAGTTCCCGTACAAACGGTCGTCGTAGCTCGATCCGATCACGCCTTCGATGCTGATGAGATCGTCGCCGTCGGCGTAACCGCCCGAACCGTCGCGGACCAGATCGTGGATAAGTCCGAAAAGGCTATCGATTCCCCATCCCCCCGGCAGCGCCAATTCGTCCAGGCGCACAGTCACGGCCGAGGGGGATTCCTCATAACTCACCACATCATTGCCGGCACCGCCATGGATGGTGGTTTTCCGCCCATCGGCGATGAAGAAATCGTCGCGTGCATCGCCGTGGATCATTTCCATCGTGACGTCTCCAGTTAGGCGCGTTGAAGCGCGACCTGATCGGACCACAGGTCAGCCCCCGCAACAATCGGCGAAACTGCCTACGCATTTTCCCGCTGATGGGCTGCCGGCGTGAGAGCTCTTGCACGGCGGTAGCCTATGCTGTCGGTGCGCAGCTGTTTCGTGGGCGCAGGGGCGGGCGGATCTAGCAGCTCAAACCCGGGCACCGTTGTTTGGCATTGAGTTTAAAGTAAATTATTTCATCGGAAATTAGGCTGATGAGGATTCTCACATGGTGCAAACCATTGCTAAAAATTGCCTATAATTTTCGAGCGGAATTCTCGTTAGACAAGATTTTTCATCGGCTGGTCTGTACGTGTTCTTTGAATACACCCAGGGTTGTTGGTGGATGATGCGCGGGATGTTCGGGGCGGTTGTGCCATATGGTACAGGATAGTAAGAATATATTGATCACCGTCTGGTGGCCGCTGTTCCGCCTGGGAATGGCGACATGGCCGGACAGGAAGTGCCTCGCGGGGAGCGACATCGCGACGGGAAACGAGCCCCGAGTGAGCTTCGTCCCAAGTGAAATGGACTGATGGGGCCCCAGACTCCTTCATCCGCGCCAGACGCCGGGACCGCGGCGTGCGTGCTGGTAATCAGCCCCAATCGTTTGGATCGCGATTGTACGAAGGTCGCGCTATCCCGGGCCGAGGGGATGATCGTGGATGCGTGCGAGCACCCTGGCTCGCGGGTGGGAAGGCGTACCCCGGACGTGGTTGTCCTCCAGGATCCGCATCATGTGCCAAACTTGGGTTGGCTCACCTCCCAGTTGGGGGTGATCGCTGCTCACTGGAATGACGCGCACGTGCTGGTGCTTGGGAGTCAAAACACTTCGACTCTGGGTATCTGCCTCGACGCACGAGTACGCGCCCATCTTCCGCGTGAATCCGCGCCGGTTCAGGTAATCGCGGCAATCCGATTGGCGATGTCAGGTTTGTCCCTATATCCCGCCTCGCAGCTAGACCAGATCGGCGCCCTTGTGCGTGCGAATAGCGCGAGGGTCGGTTCGGCGGTGGCCGCGACAGCAGCGCACTTGCGCGCGCGGCCGGCGGGCCTCAAGCTGACGGCGCGTCAACTGGATGTGCTCCGGCTGCTCGTAACCGGGTTGGCAAAAAAGGAGGTCGCCAAATCGCTGTCCATCAGCGAGGGCGCGGTCCAGGTACATGTGCGCTCGATATTGAAGCGTATCGGCGCAAGCAATCGCTTGCAGTCCATGGATCGGTCCCACCCATCCGGGTGAAACGGGTCCGCGAGATCGGTCGCCTATACTGTCACGCCGGCAGGGCGATCCGTTCTGCATCGATCCGATCTTCAAATCCCGTCCGGGAAGCGTCACGTCACGCGTCGAAGACCAGCCGCGACGCGATCGGAAATCCGGCGTAGCCGCCTGTGGGATCCCACCGACTTCTCGAGACCCACCCCAGCGACTCCGGTCTTTGATGGTGCCAGCCGGTCTTCTTGATAATACTTAAGAGGTAGCGAGGATCGAACCAGCATGTGCACACATGCGCATAGTTTAAGAAAGCCTAAACATTCCAGATAGATGCCTCGCATTAAGAGCTGCCGATTTGAAATGTTTCTGTGATTCGACAGTGAATGTAAAATTGTGTAACGTCGAAATATTCGGTGGGGTCCAAGAAACATAGAATAATCATGGCGTGAGAGGTTGGTCTGCTCGCGACGCGTGAGATTTGTCTCGCGCGCCGGAGGCTCAGACAAAGGGGGTCTCAGGAATGAAGCCACCAATCCGCGTTGCCTTGCTGGGGCACAACTCGATCATCCGTGAAGGCCTCAGCCGGATATTGGCAGAGGCAAATTTCAACGTCACCCAATCGGTGGATAGCGCTTCCAGGCTTTCAGATGCCGAGGATGATCTCTTGATCATTGTCGATGGCGGATTCGAGGGCGATGACGCCGAGGGCATTACGCACCTGCGCGAGCAGCTCCCCAACACGAAGGTTGTCCTGCTCAGCGAGACATTCGATTTGCCTGCGATGGTCTGCGCGTTCCGCGCCGGCGTCCATGGGTATATCGTCAAGGAAATATCCTGTGAGCCTCTGATCGCTTCCCTGCGCCTCGTTGCGATGGGCGAGAAGGTGATGCCGTCCAATTTGGCCGACGTTCTCCCGCTCCACAGCGGAGGTAACCTCCACGAACGCGATCGCGAAACGCTGGCGAACGCGAATCTCTCTGCGCGGGAGCTCGAAATCCTGACCTTCCTCATCATGGGGTGCCCGAACAAGGTGATTTCCCGGCGCCTTTCGATCAGCGAGGCCACGGTGAAGGTTCACGTGAAGGGAATATTGCGCAAGCTGTGCGTGCGAAATCGTACGCAGGCGGCGATCCGCGCCGTAAACGCCGGCTTGGACTCCAACCTGGACAATGAGGATCCGGAATCCGGCGACGGCGCAGATGAGGATGAGCCGCGTGGCAAAGGCAAGCGTCGCGTAACCGGGCGCGATGGCCAGGGTGAGATGCTGCTCCCATTTTCGAGCCGAGAGCCCGAGGCGTGCGGCGATGCTGAGCTGAGGGCGGACCGATTCCGGTTAGGTGCCGTGCGATCGGCCGCATTCCTGATGGCTGCTGCCGGGTTGCAGTACTGGAACGCTCCTGGGCTGGGCTGGCTGTCCGCATGAGGACAGCGCGTCGCTTCTAAAGAGCGCGGCGAAGGCATTCCCGCGAGTTACGACGTGGAAACTCCCGGCAATTCCACCGGGCTGCCATCGCGCCCGTGTCGTCCCGGTCGAAGCTGAAGGACATCGCGTCGATCGCGCTGCCGGGAATGGGCACCCGGTCCACTTTCGCATTCGGATCCGTCCAACCGATGAACCTGCAGCGCAAGTGACCCGCGCATCGCGCTTGTGCTAGCTGCAGATAGCTGTCCGGATTGGCCGCTGGATCCAGCGCGACGAGGAACAGCCCAAATTCGGGCGGCGTGGTGGTTTTCGGGAGGCGTTCGCCCGCCGCGTCCGCCTTCATTGGTCTGTCGGCACTCGGGCCGAGGGGCAGCGCAAGGGAAGTTTGCGCAACAGCGGCGTCGGACGGCGCAGGCGACGGAGCTGCATGGGCGGGCGAGAGGAATTCCAGTCTGGCGATGCGCGGCTCGACACCGGCATAGGCGGACGAAAAATCCCGTGGCCGAACGCCCCTTGCCTGGAAGAACAAGTGCGTCCCGATGCGCGCGATCTTGTCGAGCCGATCACTCCAGGGCGGATGCACCCAGTCCGTGTGGTAGTGGGTAGCCTGGCCGACCGCCGAAGCGGTATAGCCATAGAGCGCCTCGGCAGCGACTTGTCGTGCCCGCTGCCATGCTTGATCCGAGGGGTGATAGCGGTCCAGCGACCCATCGCAGGTAAAGGTGAACTGACACCCTGTCTGTCGTTGGGCGCCCTCGAAGACGACTCCGCAGATGGAGGAGGGAAAGGCGGGGTGCCGCACGCGATTCAAGGCAACCTGCACCACGGCGCGTTGCCCGATGGCGTCGTCGCCTGCCTCATAATATGCCGCTGCCGCGAGACAGTCCTGCGCGCGCAGCCGGTCATCGGTCGTTCCGGTGATCAGAAAAGGCGTCGCCGGCAGCGCCAGCCCAGCCATCAGCGGAATGGCGGCATTGAGACGCCGCATGGCGTCGAACTCGCCTGCATGCTTCGCTGTCGAAATATAGTCGAGATAGCCTGTCGCAGCGGGCTCAAACCCGTCGTGCTCCAGCAGCAATGCCGAGCCAGTTGCACCCGGGTAGGGCGAGCGTTCGCGCAACATGGGGCGCATCGGGGCTATAGCCGGCGTGCTCAGCAGGGCCAGCAGGACCGCCGCAATTGCAGGTCTTGCCCCGCGCGACCTACGCCCGGTCCGCGCTGTCGGGGTCCCAGGCGCATGCCCGCGGTGCATTGTCCTAGCGAGCGGTCGCGCCGGGCCGCGCCGGATGCGCGGGGTCCCGGGACGTTAAGATGCCGATCGAATCATATTTCCGCTTCGGCCGCGCAAGGGCCGAGCGGGCGAGCAGGCGGAAGGATTGCGGGATCGAGTGGCGCTTGGCAGTGGCGGCGAAACCCCGCTTCGCCAACCGCGCGAATATCTCGCACTCCCATCCTCGCCACGTGGGCGTAAATACGCGCGTGAAGCCATTGTAGCGCCAGCCGACGACCCTCAGGCCATTTTGCTCGGCAATGCTTTGCAGCGCGTCGGGCGTGAAGAACCACAAATGCCGAGGTGCGTCGAACATCTCGGAGCACTGCCGAAAGGTCTCGAAGTGCAGGCAGCCTGCGTTGGGAACCTCGATATAGGCGAGGCCCCCGTCGGCCATGAGACTGCGTACGTTGCGCAGGGCGTGCACCGGATCGGTGCAATGCTCGAGCGAATGCGACATGATGACTAGGTCGAACCGCCGTCCGTCGATTGCCGGAGGCGGCGCCTCGGCCGTGCCTTCCAACACCTCCAGGCCCATCGAGGCCGCCAAGGCCCGCGATTTCGGGTCGGGATCCACACCCAGGACGACGAAGCCGAGGTCACGGAACGCCGCGAGCTTTTCGCCGTCGCCGCACCCGAGGTCGAGGATGGTTCCGCCCGCCGGCAGGGCGCGCGCGATCTCGACGCAGTCGAATGGGCAGGCCCGATCCGCGTGCCAGGCCAGCCGGACCAGGATTTTGTCGAGGACTCCCGGCGTGACCGGGCGCATGTGGGTCTCGCCGTGCGTATAATAGGCATCGACGTCGTAGAATCCGACAATCTCTTCCGGACGCGGCATGTTTGCGGATCGGCCGAGTCCGCAGCGGTCGCACCGAACGACATGCCCGAAGAGCGTCACTGCGTCCTTCTTCGCGTCGATCGGCATCGCTATCCAAGGACGCATCGCCTGAGAACAGATAGGACAGGTCATCGCGCGCCTCCCGCAAATAGCGTGCGCGACGGAGCGCCCGCTTTCTATCGGTGAAACCCGGCAGGCGAATTGCCCCATCCAGGCATCCGGTGGCGGCGATCGCCGAAATGGCCGCTTACAACGGCCGGACGGTGGGCGCGCTGTCAGCCGGCTTCTTGCCCGCCCGCCGTGTGGCGACCAGCAAGGGTTCAAATCGCCTCAGCCATGATTGCAGGGACCTATCGACCAGCACGAAGGTTGCGATCGCGATGCCGACGGCGAGCAGCAGCATTGCGAGGGCCAACGCGCCATCGCTCGTCGCATTGCGCCCAGACCAGCGCTCGAGAAACGTGATCAGCGGCCGGTGAACGAGGTAGAGCGCGAAGGACGCCTCGCCGAGCCTTTGAAGAACCGGACTTCGCAACCACTGCGCCAAAACGCCGCGCCCGTACGCAAACACCAGGATCAGTGCAGCCATTGGGGGCAGGAAAGCGAGCTGATATCGGAAGGCCAATGGAATGGCGAACCACTCGACCGAGACCATTGTCGCCCCGATGGTGAGGACCAGGAGCGCCTCGACCCAGCCGGTCGCCCAGGAATATCCGACTCCCGCGCGCCAGGCGCGGCACAGCAGGATGCCTGCGACGAATTCGAGCAGTCGGGTGAGCGGAAAGGCATAGAAGAGCCAATCGACGAAAGGAGAATAGCCATCGACCACGGATGCCGCGACACAGGCGCCCGCGATGATTATGATCGCGCCGGCAAGAAAGGCCTGCTGCAGCATTCGCGCGTCCACCCTCACGAGAAGGGGGAAGAGCAGGTAGAAGAACAGCTCGTTCGAAAGGCTCCACGACGGTCCGTTGAGCGAGTAGTGGACGAGCGGGTCGGGGAACCAGCTGTGCAGCAGCGCGAGGTTGAGCGGCACGGCGCGCCATACCGGCAAGTCGTGGCGGATCGCGAGATAGCCGAGAAATGCACCGGCTGCCATCAAGTGAAGCGGGAATATCCTGGCGGCCCGGCGGTACAGATAGATCGCGACGGGGATTTCGCCTCGTTGCAGTGTCTGCTCATAGGCGTGGGTGAGGATGAATCCGGAGAGAATGAAGAAGAAGGTGACGCCGCAAGCGCCTTGCCGAAAGAAAAGATCGTAGAGCTCGCGTAGAAACGGGCTGTTGCTCCGCTCGAGGAAAGCCAAGTGCGAAAAAAACACCAGGAGCGCCGCAAGGAAGCGCAGCGAAGTCAGCTGGGCCAGTGGTGCGGCTCGAGCGTCGGACATAGTCAAGGCAATGCGGGTGCCAGCAGCTCCAGATAGCGGCTGGCGGATGTGCGGGTCGTGAACTGTTCCAGCCATGAGGCCGGCACAGGCGCCGGCCTCGCACGCAAAAGGTCGAGCATGGCCTCGGCAAGCATTTCCGGATCCTCGACGCGAACGAGCCGTCCGAAACGACCGCCGTCGAGCGCCTCGGCAGGGCCGGAAGGGCAGTCGGTCGCGATGACCGGCGTGCCCAGCGCCATGGCCTCGACGACGACGTTCGCCAGGCTCTCGAAGCGGGACGACAATACGAGCAGCTTAGCCTTCGCGGTATAGGCATGGGGGTTCGGCGCGAAGCCGGGCAGCGATACGTCGTTGGAGAGGCCTAGCCTGTCGATCATGGCGCTCAGCATCTCGCGCTCGCCGCCGTCCCCCAGAATGACGAGTCGACAGCGCATCTGCTGTCGTACGTGCCAAAAGGCCGAGATGAGCGTGCCGAAATCCTTTTGATGCTCCAGCCGGCCGATCGCGATGACCACCGGCACGTCGGGATCGTGGAACCAGGCATGGTCGACGGGCGCCTTGCCAGACTCGATCAGGCCGTCGTTCACGATTGGATTGTAGATGCATGTGATCCTTCGCGGGTCGATGTTGATCACTTTGGCGAGATCCGTGGCTGTGCCCTTCGAAACAGCCACGATGTTGTCCGCAAAGGGATAGAGAAAATGCGCCAGCGGAAAGAACCAGTAGCGGGCCTGCCAGGGCTTGGCGTTCTCATGGTCCACCGATGGAAAGCAGTGCTCCGTCAGCATCAGGCGGAATCTGAAGCCGGCGAACCATCGCACCACGATGGCGCAGAGATTGGGAAATCCAAAGCCGGTGCACATCACCGCCTGGGGGCGCATCTTGCGCAGGAACGCACGCAGCTTGACCAGCCGAGCGATCATGCCCTTGGCACCCAGCACCACATAGGGAACCCCCTCAGGTACCAGGTCCTTGAACGGCGAATAGGGATTGTCGACATCGACCAGGATCAGTGGGCGGAGTCCTCGGGAAAGGAACTCTTCCGCAAGGTTGAACACCACGCGGTCGACTCCCCCGTTGTAGAGCGAGCGGGCGTAGAAGACGATGTGCGGTGCTTCGATCTTTTCCATGACCAGCCTTCAAACAACCTGAGAGAGTGGCACCGGCATCAGGGCGGCTCGCGACACACGGAGCCGGTGCCGTCCGGAAGCTTCGTGCAGAATGGCGGCGACGTGCCTGGCTTTCACCGCCCAGTCGTGGCCTTCGCGCTCGAGGTGGCTGCGGCCGGCGCGTCCCAGCGCGCGGCGCAGATCGGGAGAGGCAGCGAGGCGGCGCATCGCCGCTGTCAGTCCGTCGACAAAAGCGCGCTCCGACGTCGGGGGAACGAGGATCGCGCAGTCGCTGCCGGCATATTGGGCAGCCCCGCCCCACTCGGTGGCGATTACCGGGACGCCAACCGCCATTGCCTCCATCATGGCGATACCGCCGCACTCGCGAAGCGAAGGCGACACGTAGGCGTCCGCTTCGTGCAACAGCGCGATATAGCGCTCCAGCGGAACACGCCCGTGCATTACCACGCAGTCCGATATGCCTTCGGCCTGTATCAATTCCTCGATCCTGCCGAACAACTCGCCGTCGCCGACGAGGTCGAGACGGACGCCGCCCTCGCGAGCCAAGGGGACGAATGCGCGGACAAGATAGTCGATGCCCTTCCAGTCGACGAAGCGGCCGCAGAAGATGAAGGACATGGTCCCGCCAGGCTCCGAGCGGGCACTGCGCGGCCGCCAACGGCCGAGATCCACCGCGCTTTCCATGACCTCACGGACCTCGCCGCGCATGCCCGGCGGCAACGCCATGCGGGTGCGACGGTTGGCCACGAGCAACACGGCCGCATCGCGTTTGCCCCGGAACAGGCAATGCAGAACGCGTGACCCGTAGCGCGTTCCTGCGATAGCGAGCCGTACCAAACGGCCGTCCATCTTCCGGAATGCGGGCGGCAAGTCCATCCCGCCGCTCATCGGACCGATGACCACCGGTGCACCGACCCTATGCATGAAGCTTATCGCTTTCACGGCAATTGGGGCGGGTTGGAAGACGACGTCTGCACCGTCCCGGGCGACGTGCTCCTTCACCATCCGCCGCATGCGCAATTGCGTAAGGAGCTGGATAAGCTGGTTGAAGATCAGGTCTTCGACGCGGTGCGGAAAGATCCCTCCAATACGGAACAACATCTTCTGGAGTGGGCCGTCACTGACGAAGGTGAAGCGAGCGAACAACTCGGGGTCAAGCTCCGCCTGGAGCTGCTTGCGCGTCCGTGCGTGGCAAATGACGTGCACCTCATGGCCCAGTGCAAGAAAATTGGTCAAATAGTAGTAAGGCAAAATGGTTTCACCGCTCATGTTGCGAGAAACATTTTCCGCAACCATGATTATCTTGAGCCGATTGGTGCCAAGATGCGGCGTGTCTGTCACATCTACCTCGCTTTGCTTGCAGTGGCCTTGGGATCGTACCAGCGCGCGCTCGTCCCCGCCATGCATCCATTCCGGTGGGTAGTTCTGGGAGGTGCCCCGCTCACCTCGCCGCTCGCGCAAGAGGGCGCGATGTCTCGGCTTGGCAGAATTCCGCCACGATGGAGACGGCGTTGTCCACGTGGCGCACCGCCAGATCCGGATAGAGCGGCAGGCAAAGCACGCGTCGCGCGAAGTCGCGCGCCACCAGCAGCTCGGCCGCCGCTGAAGGCACATGCCGGTAGACGGCGTGATCGGTTACCAAGGGCCAGAAATAGGGACGCGAATGGATCCCCGCGGCAAGCAGCCGGGCGCAAAGCGCGTCGCGCTGGTCGGCGATCCTTTCCCCCAGGAGCATCGGGAAATAGGAATGATTGGGTTGCCATCCCGCCTCCGGCTCGAAGAGTTCGATGTCCTCGAGCGATCGCAGCGTGGCCGCGTACCGCGCCGCGATCGCCCCGCGCCTGGAGATCGCCTCGTCGACGTATTTCAGCTGAAGCAGGCCGAACGCAGCTTGAACCTCGTTCATCTTCGCATTGGTGCCTATCGCGTCCACCGAATACGTGTCGGTGAAGCCGAAATTGCGCAATTGCGCGATCCGCCTTTTGGTGCGCACATCGGGGCATATCACTGCGCCGCCTTCGAACGTGTTGAACACCTTGGTCGCGTGAAAGCTGACGCAGGCCGCGTCGCCCGATCGCAGCAGGCTTTCGCCGTCGCGGCGCACACCGAATGCCTGGGCCGCGTCATAGACCACCTTGAGGGAGTGCCTTTCGGCAATGGCGGCGATGCGGTTCGTCTGGCACGGATGGCCGAAGCAATGCACCGGAAGGATGGCGCTGGTGTCGCTTGTGATCGCCTGCTCGATCTTTGCCGGATCCAGGTTGCCTGTTCGGGGATCGATGTCCACGAAAACGGGCCGCAGATTGCAGGCGCGCAGTGCGTGGGCCGTTGCGACGAAGGTGAATGGCGTCGTGATAACCTCGCCCTGCAGATCGAGCGCCTGGAAGGCCATCTGGAGCGCGGTGGTCCCGTTCGAAGTCAGGGCGAGGTGATCCACGCCGAGATGCACGGCGAGCTCCGCTTCCAGCTGTTCGTGAAAAGGACCGCAATTAGTCAGCCAGCGGTTTTTCCATATTTGCTCCAGGTAAGGCTGGAATTCCTCCAGTGGCGGCAGAAACGGCCGCGTCACCGGGGCCTCATCGAGGTCGACAGGCGGCGCGCGGGCCGGGATCGCTGAGGCGACTTCGGCCGACTCTGCCTGTCGTGCGTTATCGCTGGGTGTCAACCGGCGTCGTCCCGCAGCAACCCTCGTCAATTCCATGTCCGCCTCCCTGCCTATATGGCGAAGGATATGCCGCGGCGCCGTCCGGCGTCAGACTGCGTTGCCCGCACCGATTCTTCGGTGGTGAGTTCTCCCCACCCTGATGCTTTGGCCGGTCGCGTTAGTAGGCATTGGGATGCGCGAGCACGCCGATTGTCGCGGCAAGAATCCGGATGTCGCGCCACAGCGACCAGCCAACCAGATACTCGAGATCCGCCTGGATACGGTTCACGATCGCCGCGCGCGTATCGGTGGCGCCGCGATAGCCGCGGACCTGCGCCAGGCCGGTCAGTCCCGGCTTGGCAGCGTGGCGAAGCCAGTAGCGCTCGTCCACCACCCAGAACAGCTCATCGCCCGCTTTCGACCCCACTGCGTGCGGGCGTGGCCCAACGATGCTCATGCTGCCGGCAAGCACGTTGAGCAACTGCGGGAGCTCATCGATACTCGTGCTGCGAAGGAAAGCGCCAATGCGGGTGATCCGGGGGTCGCCGCGAACGGCGGACTTTGTGCCCCGAAGGTCGAGCGCCTCCACGCGCATCGTCCGGAACTTGTAGAGGTCGAAGAAGCGATTCCCATGGCCTATGCGCCGCTGGACAAAGAACACCGGACCGCCGTCCTCGAGCTTGATAGCGACCGACACCAAGGCGAGAGCCAGGAACAGGAGGGGAAGCAGCCAGAGCACCGTGACCAGGTCGAACGCCCGTTTCAGGACGCGCTCGTGCAGCGCTAGCTGGCCCATGGCGACGCATGCGGAAAGAAGGCCATGCTGCCGGTTTATGCTCAGCACGCCGAGGGCATCGAACTCGGGCAGCAGGATCTCGACGTCGGCGCCCAGCCCTCTGAGTGCAGTGATCCAGCGCTGCCGATCCGTCCTGCACGCGACCAATACGCGGTCGGCGCGGCCGATCGCGCGTCCGAGGGAATCGAGAGCTTGGGGAGAGTCCAGGTTGCAGGCGCCTTTGAACGGCCTCGCATCGACGATCGGGTGCCCAAGATGGGCGACTTCGGCGGGGGTGTCCGAGAGCACGACGATTTCGATCGGCCCATCGGGCAGAAGGCGTGATGCCAGCTGATGCGCCAAATGCCGCACGATCACGACTCCCGTGCCGGAAAATGCCATGCCCAGCGCCAACACGCCCTTGGCGAACTGCGCATTGAATGTCCCTGCAATGGCCACGATGGTGAGTGCAGACAGGAGCAAAGCGCAAAGCGCGAGCCGAAGCCCGCGCTTCCAGCTCTGCAGTGAGGTCAGGCCATAGGCGCCGAACTGGAAAGTCACTCCGGCGTGCAGTGGCAACAGCACGAAGAGCAGACCCGTTACGTCAAGCCCACCGGCGGGAGCGGGCCAGATGCGACCGGCGAGGTAAAAGCCGAGGAGCAACGCCGACGCTTCCCCGAGCGCGGTCACCAAATAGAGCTGGAAGCGGCGGTGGGCCTTGCAGCGAGACGCGCGCCGATCGACGGAGCGCACGGTCGCAAGCCCGAGCAAGCGGCGCACCGCATTGTGCGCGGATGAATGCGTGATCATAGCGCACTCGACCAGGCGTGCCGTGGTCGCCGCGCGACGGGTCCGGCCGCGGAAGGCCCAAGACGGGCCAATGATGAAGCGCAACGCTCAGCCATCGGCCGCTGGAACGACTGAGTCGGTCGCCGGGACAACGTACCGGGGCGCCGGACGCCGCAGCCTCCGCGCCACTACCATCGCCGGGTACACGAGAACGGCGATCGCGAGAAAGGTGAGTGTGGGCAGCAACCACAATACGAGCGCGGCTCGGAACAATGTCATATCGGCCTCCAGCGATACGATCATTTTCACCTGCCAAGCCGTGGGGACCATTCGGGGGATCGGGATCAAAGACTCGACTAGTCAAAAAAGCTTGGGAAAACTGGGAATGTTTCCCGAGAAATCCTCAGGCCATGCTGGCGCCGCCAACTTCGGGCGAAAGGGCGGGAATGACGAAGGGTGAAGGTGCTCCAAGGGTCGGGCGTGGGCCGTCATCTTCGGGGCAAGCTCGAAAGGATCGTTCGGGCGCCCAGGCCTTGCCTGGGGTGTCCGCGGTGCCCGCGCGCATTGCCTATCTGACGAATGTCTATCCGAAGGTCAGCCACAGCTTCATTCAAACGGAAATCGCTGCGCTCGAACGGGCCGGAGTCGAGATCACCCGCTTCACGATCCGGCGGGCTCCCGGGAAGCCCAGTGACGCGGAGGCGTGCGTCGAGCTCGAACGGACGATCCCGCTGCTGGGCGGCAATATGAGAGGGCTGTTGGTGGGTGTCGTGCGCCGCTTTTGGAGACGGCCAGGAGGCACGCTCGCGGCGCTGGTCCAGGCGCTCGCGGGTCCGGGTGCCGGCCACGGGGGGGCGAGCCGCCTTATCCGCGCCTGCGCCTATTTTGCCGAGGCGGCGTTGCTCGCCGACGAGCTCGAGCGTCGCCAGCTTCGGCACCTCCATGTCCACTTCGGGACCAACCCCGTCAGCGTGGCGCGCCTCGCCTGTCGGATGGCGACAATCAGCTACAGCTTTACCGCGCACGGCCCCGACGAGTTCGATGCGCCCCTCGGCCTCGACCTTGCGGGCAAGATCGCCGACGCGGCGTTCGTGGTGGGCGTTTCCAGCTTTGGACGCGGCCAGCTCATGCGCTGGTCCCACCCAAAGGATTGGCCGCGTATCCATCTCGTCCGATGCGCCGTCGCACCGATCTATCTGGCTGGGCCCATGGCAGCCAAATATCCGCGCCGTTTTGTTTGCGTAGCGCGATTGAGTGCGCAGAAGGGGCTACCGTTGCTCCTGCAGGCGGTCGCTGCCCTTCCCGCGAGCGCAGACTTTTCCCTCGACATCATCGGCGACGGCGAACAGCGACGATCGCTTGAGGAGCAGATCGAGCGCTTGGGTTTGCTCGGGCGTGTCAATCTCCTCGGCTGGCGATCGCCGGCGGAGGTCGTGCGGGAGATTGCATTGGCGCGTGCGCTGATATTGCCCAGCTTCGCAGAGGGTCTGCCCGTCGTGCTCATGGAGGCTCTCGCGCTGGGGCGGGCGGTGATCGCCACCGCTGTGGCAGGGATTCCGGAGCTGGTCGACGAGGAAACCGGCTGGCTGATCCCGGCCGGTTCGGTGGAAGCCTTGACGCTCGCGTTGCTGCGCGCGCTCGACGCTTCGCCCGAGCAGCTGCGCGCGATGGGCGCTGCGGGGCAGGCGCGCGTACGTTCCTTGCATGATCCCGATGCAAATGCGCGGGCTCTCGCTGCACTGCTCCTGCCATGCCTTCGCGCAGGGAGCGCGTTGAGCGCTCGGCTTCGTGCAGAGGTGGTTCCCCAGCTATAGTCGCGCAGGTGGGACCAGTCGGAGGATGGTCGGCAATTTCCGCCGCCACAGCGCTGCGCTACGTTGACGAGGGGAAAGGCTTGCCGAGAGGCGCGCAATCTCGCGGCGAGGCATACCCGTGCGCTCGCATAAGAAGGGGTGACGGGGCCGGTGCGAGAAATAGCTGTAGAACAGCGCGATCCGATCCCCGTGCGTGGCGGGCTTGCCGCGGTGGAAGAAGCGAGCGGTGTCAACGAAGATCACGGTACCTGCCGGACCCTCGCAACTGATGACGTCCTTGGCGAAGTTGGCACCAAAACGCCGCTCCAGATCTTCATTGTCTGCGAGGCCGTAGACGAATCCGTCCGCGTCGCTCTGCGTCGAATCCTTTCTTGAGATCAGCTCGAACGGGCCGTTGTTGCCGTCCACGTCGTGAAGGTAGATCGCGACCTTGAGCATCTTTCGGTCTTCCCAGTCGCGATGCCATCGCCGTGTCGACACTTCGCGCCCGTCGGCAACGGTGTAGTTTATGCACACGCCATCATAGGCAGCGGGCAGCCCTATATAAGCCTCTGCGATGTCCAGCAGGCGATCCTGAAGCCCCCAGGAGAATAGCAGTGGGTGAGCAGCGACTGTCTCGGGAGGCACGTAGAGGAACGCCTGTCCTTTGGAGAGGCGCGCATGTGCTTCCGGAGCGAACGCGCCCCCCAGCGCAGCGGCGATCCTGGTGATTTCGTCGCTCCCGGTCAGGCCGAGCGCGCCCAGCGTCGTTACGAAGACCCCGTCGCGCTCCAGACCTGCCACGATTTCGGAATCCTTGCGCGCCAGGAACGGAAGATGCGCGCGGTTGTCGGCAAGCGCGCGGCGATGACGGCGGCCAAGGAGCGGGCGCACGACCCCATGATTGCATATGCGCAAGGCGGAGCGGGCAGGGAGGTCGCGCAACCAGGCCCCGATCCTCCGCCCCGTGCCAGCAAGCCTTGCCACCAGCTTTTCCAAAGCGCCGGGACTTTGCGCCGCCGTACCGGCGGTCTCACCGGCGATGGCCATGATCCCCTCCTCTCCCAAGGCGTCGCTGTCGCGCGTCACGGCGCCGCATCAAGAGGCGTCTCCTGCCGCGATGCGCTTCTCTCCCGGTCCGTAATAGCCGTGGCCCACTCCCGCGTTCGGATTCCAGAGCGATTTGTTGAGAACCGCGCAGATCACCGGGGTAGGGCTCAGCGCCTTCATCGCGGACAGGAGCGCGCGCTTCGATGTTCGGCCCTCCTCGACGACCATTATCGCGCCATCGACCACCCTTTTTACGAGCATGATGTCATCGATCAGTGCGGGTGGCGCGTCGACCAGGCAGATAGGTTGCTCCTCGCGGGCACGAATCTCCTCGAAGAATTGCTCCAGCCGTGGACTCGCGAGCAGCCTCTCTGGCGCATTGCGTGCCCGTCCAACCGCATGGATCGCAAGATCGTAGCCGCGGACCCCGATCGCGCTCTCCGCTAGCGACACGTCTCCGCTCAGGAAGTCGTCGATGCCTGGGTTATATCCCGGCAATCCGAGCCGGTCGGTGATCGAAGGACGACGAAGATCCAGCTCCACAAGGACGGTTGGCGCGATACGGCTGATCGCCGCGGCAAGGTTGGTGGCGATGTGCGTCTTGCCATTGCCAGGTTCAGCTGAAGTCACTGCGAATATCCGCTGTCTGGTCTCCCAGGCATGTTTCAGCAGTTGCGAGCGCATGCCGAAAAACGGATGGGCGCGCACGTCGGCGCGATCAAACGCCAGCACCATATTGGCCGCGAGCACTTCCGGCGAAAGCTTGTAGCTCACGCCGGCCGCGCGCGCGCGTTTGGCCGGATCCATGATGGTAAGGTGGCGGCCGATGGGGGAATCAGCCGACATGGTTCGAACTCCCCGTCGAACGCCACACGCGGCCAAGCATATTCAGCGGCCACGGGGGTGCGCGCAGCGCAGGAACGACTCCCAATGGCGGGCTGCCCATCAATCGCGCAAGCGCCGCCTCGCCGTGGATCGTGCCGCGTAGAAATTCGAGCACGAGGACAAGGAACGCTGCTGCACAGGCGCCACCGATGAGACCGGTCAACAGAACCGCGGACGGATTGGGCCCGAGCGCTTCATACGGAAAGCTTGGTTCATCGACGACGGAGAATCGCTCGCCCTTGTCTTCGGTCTGGAGGTTGGCGGCGACCTGCGCTTCTAGCTGCTTCTCTCGCAGCTCCTCATACTGCCCTTTCATATTGTCGTACTCGCGATCGACCGTGGCCAACTCGTATGAAGCTTGGGGTGCCAGGCTCGCTCGTCGGTCCAATTCGGAAATCGCGACGATCAGCTCCGCGCGGCGACCCGCGAGCATCTGGATCCGTGAGCGACCCGCAGCGACTTCGCGTTCGATCGCGCTTCCGCCTTCGGAAGGCGGATCCCGAAGCGCCGCGCGATGCCGTGCGACGGCTTCGCGGGCAGCGATCACTTCGGGGAAGTCGTCCGCGTACACGGCGGAAAGTTGCGCGAGACGCTCCTCCGCCCGCGCCACGGCCTCGTTGCCGGGACGTGGTGCTTGCGACAACTCGCGTTCACGGGCAGCCAGCATGCCATTTTGCTGCATCAGGCCCTGGGTTTCGGAATCGATCCGCGACACTTCGGCCCGCAGCGCGGCCTCGGACTGGGTGCTCAGCGCGACCTGGTTCGGGAGAGCCCCCGCGTATTTGGCCTCGATCTCCCGTTTCGAGCCCTCCAGCCTGGTAAGCTGGCGCATGAGTTCGTCGGCGCGCCGCCCCAGAAATGTCGCCGTTCCCACCGCCTGCTCCGTACGGGTGCGCTTGTCTTCCCGTAGAAAACGGTCAGTGAGCTCGCGGGTGACGACCTGCGCGACAGCAGGGTCGCGATAGGCGAAGGACAAGGTGAAGGCGATCGTGCGGCCGGTACCGGCATCCGCCTGCGTGGCGCCCACGAGGTCCACATGGATGGCATCCCGCATGATGCTCAGGACGTCGTCGATCGGCATCCTCTTTTGCTCTTCCGCGTAAAGCGCTTGTTCGCGGATGATGGATGCGAGACTCTCCCTGCTGACGATCTGCTGGCGGATTTTCGCAATCCGTTCGTTAGCGACATTGGTGAGGGGCGAAGCGACAAGTGTCGTCGGTATCTGCTGTGAATCGATCAGCAGGGTTGCTGACGATCGAAAGGACGGCGCCTGCATCTTGAGGAAGACCGCGGCGATAAGCAGCCCCGCCGCTGCCGGCAGGACCAGCCAATAGCGACGTCGAAAAAGGATCGCGAGGATCTCGCGCGGGTCTATGACCAGCCCATCATTTTCGAGGTCTGGATTCATCTGCGATTTCCCCGAATGCTGATTCCGACCTCGAGCACGAGCGCTTCGTTGCGCTCTCCGGTGAGCGATCGCCGGCAAAAATAGCCTACCGCTCCAATGAGCGAGAGCACGCCCGTCAAGCGGCGCTCGAAAGTTCCGGATAGGCGCA
Source organism: Sphingomonas sp. (assembly GCF_017744835.1). Classification (GTDB taxonomy): domain Bacteria; phylum Pseudomonadota; class Alphaproteobacteria; order Sphingomonadales; family Sphingomonadaceae; genus Sphingomonas. The sequence goes on along the minus strand of NZ_JAGIAM010000004.1, from coordinate 303,820 downwards.
ACGCAGTGGCACGGCCCGCCCCGCGCGACATACTGGTGGTCCGATAGTCCGTAACGAGCCCCAGGCTGCTACGCTCGCTGATCTGGCGCCTGAACGTCCCTCCGACGTAAAGCTGGCGTTGGAGGCCGCCAAAGCCGCTGATCTCGCTCTGAATCGACGCCGAAAGGCAGGCATCGGTCGACGGCGGGCGATAGCACAGGCTGGTGCTGCCTGCGATGCGCGGCCCTTCGCCGCCGGCGAGCGCGTCCGCCCATTCGGCGCCAACTTGGCCGTTCACGCTCACGCCGGGGCCAAGCTCATGCTCGATGGTGGCGCGCATGGATCGGGCTGAAACGGTGCCACTGGCCGTCGCCTGGGTCCGCGTCACATCGGCGTGCAGACCCAGTGATGTGGTTTCGCTCAGGCGCCGGCTGAAGTCGACATCACCGTTCAGGGCCCGCGTGGGCACCAGCAGCTTGGAATCGGGATAATCGAGGCTCTCCCAACCAACTGAGGTCGTCACCGAGGTAAGTGCATCGGGGCTCCAATCCAGCGATGCCCGGGCGGAAAAAGTCTCCCGAAGCGAGATCGAATCGATCGCAAAGTCGGCGCTGTCGGTAAGCGCGTCTGTGGGGAACTCGCGAGCATAAGCGAGGCGTGCGTCGAGCGACAGATATTCGCTGTCGCGGTGGCGCATCCGCAATTGCGCACGACCGTTGAAGAAGCCGCCATAGCGGGTCAGATATTGACGATGGACAATCGCCGCCGATGCTTCGAGCGAGGTCGCGGGGGCAAGCGACCATTGGATTTCGGGGCGCGCGGCCATCTCCACTGCCATGGCCGCCCGGTGTCCGCCTCCGAGCAGGAACGGATCGTTGGACACGATCAATTTCGCGTCAGAAGCGAGCTGAGCGCTGGTCTGGCCCGCGCAGGGGCTCGCTGGCGCAAGCGCCGCCGCCAGCCCGAGCGCGCGCGAGCGCCAGCGCCGGCGCTGGGGCCGCGCTCGGTCAGGGAATGACGAGCACATCGCCGTTCTTCAGCATTGGAAGCGAAGCGGCCCCTCCCGCACGTGCACCGGCTTTCCCTCGCAGGAGGGGCTTAAGGCTCACGGGCTCCATGCGCTGTGTACCGTCCGGCTGCTGGCGCATGATGACGGCGTTCTTGATATTGGCGAATTCGGCCGTCCCGCCTGCCATGCTCAGCGCCTGGAGCACATTAACCGTGCTGCTGCTCGTGAAGCTCCCCGGCGTGCGCACCTTGCCCACCACATAGAAGCGCATGTCCATCGCCGTTCGGACGGAGACCGTCACGTCGGGAACGGTCGAACGGTAATTCACCGAAATCCGTTCACGCAGTTCGGAAGAAATCTCGGCTACGCTGCGGTCGGCCGCTCTGATTGTGCCAGCAAGCGGAAAGGCGAAGGTTCCATCCGGCTGCACGCGTACCGACCGCTGCATCCGCTCCTCTCCCCAGACAAAAATGTCCAGTTCGTCGCCGGCATGTACCTTGTACTGCGCCGGCGGCAATTCGACCGCTGCCTTGGCGCTCTCCGTGGGGCTCGACTGCGCGCGAGCCGGCGCAGAAGCGCTGGCAAAGACCGGCAGAACCGCATTGGCAAGAACGAGTGCGGCCAAAAGCCAAATGGTTCGGATGCGCGATCTGGACACGGCAAAATCTCCCCAATTGCTCGCAAGACTAGTTTCCGACGGGGTTCGCGAACATTCCCGTTTCGCCGTTGCGACATCTGGCCTGGGAAATCTGAGAAGGGCGGGTCGCCCTTTGATTGAGGGCGGGAATGTCGCTTCTCATTTGCGCGCTCGGGAAAACAACAGGGTAGTTGTCCAAGCATCGCGGACGCGCAGCTTGTGTATAGTTCCGCTACCGCGTCGGAGTGACGTCTCGGTTCAAACCGATCGATGCCGCCCCCCCAATCGTCAGCAGCATCGGCGACGCGGACCAATTCCGATTGCCGGGAGAGGGGCATAGGCAGCCAGCCCATCACGCCACCTCGACCTGCCCTTGTCGAGGTTTGCCATGGCTACGCGTTCCGCCGATCTGTCGATTCCCGATCGCGTTGCCTTGGCTGGCGCACACCACTCCGCCGAGCCCGCGCACACCGCCACCCTTCAGTTCATAGACTTGGACTTCATCACATCCGAGGCTGGGCCAGTCGTCGAGGTGGTGAGAAACCGGTCCCCGAAGGCGAGCTTTGCCTATGTCGTGACGCCCAATGTCGACCATTTGGTCCGCTTGCAGCGTAACAGGTCGGACCTGTGGCCCGCCTATCGCAATGCATGGATGACGCTGTGCGATAGCCGCATTCTGGCGGGACTGGCCGGCAGGAGTGGCTTCATGCTGCCGGTGATTCCCGGCAGCGATCTCACCGCCTTGATGTTCGAGCAGGTGATCGCGCCAGACGACCGGATCGCAATAGTGGGCGGGGAGGCCTCGGCGATCGACGCGCTCGCGCGGAGATACCGGCTGCGTGATGTCCGGCACCACAATCCCCCGATGGGGTTCATCAACAATGACGTGGAAGTCGCAAAGGCCATCCACTTCCTGATCGACGCGCGCGCGCGCTACTGCTTCCTTGCCCTGGGTTCACCCCAGCAAGAAATACTGGCCTATCGCGTCCTCCGATCGGGTGGAGCGACCGGGATAGGCTTTTGCGTCGGCGCCAGCCTTGATTTCCTGACCGGCGCCCAAGGCCGCGCGCCTGCGCTGCTGCAGCGCATGGCCCTTGAATGGCTATACCGTCTGCTCCTGAACCCACGTCGCCTGTGGCGCCGCTACCTGGTCGACGGCCCCGAGATCTTCGGAATCGCGCGTGCCTGGAACCGCGCCCGATCGCAGTCATGATCTGCCGATGGTCCCGGCACGCTTCCTCGCGGCGATAGCATTGCCGCTGGCGGTGACGAGCAGCATGCCCGAGCGGACGAACGGTGCGGTCGAAAGGCTCGAAGCGGCCACGCCAGTCGCCGGCCTGCTTCGCGTGTTTGTCTCCGGACACAGCCTGACCGACCATCCCTTTCCCGACTATCTGTCGGCGATCGGTGGCGGCGAGGCACGAGCCGAGTGGAACATGCAGCATCTCTTCGGCTCGTCCATACGGGACCGATCGAAGGGCCAGGCAGGTGACGGATTTCGAAGCGGCGTTGATCGGTACGGCCAACGGATAGACGTGCTGCGCGAATTCGAGACGGCGGTTCCTGCTTACGACACGCTGGTGCTGGCCGAGCGGCACACCTTGCTCGACAGCCTCGTCTGGGAAGACACGATCGGAAGCGTGCTCGATTATGAGGCGCGCTTTCATCTGGCATCGCCGGGCGGCCGCGCCTTTCTGCTCTCGAGCTGGCTGGACCTCGACCAGCGCGACGATCCGTCGCGCTGGATTCACTACGAACAGAGGGCGGCCGGAGCTTGGCGATGCACGGCGAGCCAGATCAACCGATCGCTCGCGTCGCAGGGGGCGGAGAGGCGCGTTACCCTCATCCCCGTTGCCGAGGGGCTGGCCGCGCTCGTCGCAGCGGGGGTGTCCGGGGGCTTGCCTCCATTCCGCAACGGCGATGCGTCGGGTATCGTCGAGACTCTGTTCGCCGACCAGGTGCATCTCACTCCCGCCGGCTCCTATTATGCGGCGCTTCTCGCCTATGGCGTCATGCATCGCGAGCTGCCGCCACAGATTCCAGTCCCGGGAGAGATCGAGTCCCGTGTGGGACAGGCGCTCCAGCATTTTGCACGCGGTTTTTTGGACGGCCTGTCCCGGTCCGGGGTGGAGCGAAGCGAGGCGCAATGCCGGGCGTATGTTGCTGGGTTTGTCCCGCTCTATCTGGCCTACGTCCGCGACGTCCGTTGGAGGGGAGGCCCACTGAAGCGAACACTGCAATGGGCGCGGCTGCGAGTGACCTGGCCATTGCTGTTCGGCCTTCGATCTTCCGCCAATCCCCTCAGGGTCCGGCCGTGACCGCGCCTAAGACGCGGGTTCGCCCCGTGCCCATGGGAGCCGGGCAGCATGGATAAGGGCCATGCCGCGGCGATCGGCGAGCGAATCCGAGTGACGGGGGAGCTGGCTTGCTTGGCGCGCGGGCCCGTCATCGTCGACAGCGCCGGCGTGCCGGTCTGGTTTTTGCGCGTACCCAGCGACTGTGCGCTGCCCAGCGGCGGCAGGATCGTGGTGGAAGGCGTGCGCTCAGGTCTCGATCGTATCGATGTCGAATGGGCCGGCGGCGCTGCGTGAACGCATCCGGTGGGTGGCATTCGCCAAATCCCCTTCCGATTTCGCCCAATGTCGTCGGAGCGTGGCGGCGCTAAACTGTCGAGGCCCGTTCCTCGGAGGCGAGACCAGATGGATGACTGGGGACCCGGAAAGGCGCGAGCTCGCCGCAGCTTTTCCCATCGCGGCCTAGTCGCATGCTGCGGCGCGGCGTTCGCGGTCTCGCTTGCTTACGCACACGATCACTGGCCGGTACCTCCGCCTTCGACGTCGTTGCGACCGGCCGCCTCCTCCAAGGCGCGCACGAAGATCGGGATCAATCTCTTTGGCCTCGCCAATTACAATCGCCAGCGCGTCTTTTCGAACCTGATAAGCCAGAGCGAATGGTTTTCCTCCCGGGGAAAGGCCTGGACAGCGATGCCGGCCGGGCAGCTCGACGAGCATGGGTGGGTCCGCTTCCTCCTTCCGGGACAGACCGCGCCGCGTCCCCTGACATTCCCGTCCGCGCCCTATCGCACCACGGCGGTCCGTTGTCGCTACCGAGGCAGTGGCAAGCTGACCGTCGGCGGCGCTGCGCGTCGAATGGGCGAGGGGGACCACTGGCTGATGATCGAGCTCATGCCGACAGGTGCGGTGGACGACGGCGCGTGGATCGAATTGATGCGTACCGACCCGGAGGACCCTCTACGTGATATCGATTGCCGGGAGCCGTCGCACGCTCCCACTGAACGCTTCGATCCCCAATTCATCCGCGATCTTGAGGGTTTCGGGATTATCCGCTTCCTCGACTGGCAGCGCGTCAACGACAATCTCCCCGTCGATTTTCGGCGGCGCACGACGCCGGATATGTCTTCGCAAGTCGGGCCTGCGGGCGCGGCAATCGAGGATATGGTGGATCTGGCGAACCTCGCCGGCGCCGATCCCTGGTTCCTCATGCCGTACAAGGCGCAGCCAGCCTATGTCCGCGCCTTTGCGCAGTTGGTCCGGGATCGTCTCGACCCTGGCCGCACCGTTTATGTCGAGCTCGGAAACGAAATCTGGAACGACATGTTCGACGCCTCCCGCCAAGCGCGGCGCGAAGGGCTGACACTCCGCCTCGGCAACGGCGACCCTGCGCAGGCAGGGGCTCTACGCTACGCGCAAAAGCTGCGTGAAACGATGCGGATCTGGAGTGAGGTTTTTGCCGGTCGCGAGGGCAGGCTTGTTCGTGTCGCAGCGAGCCAGAATGCCAACCCGGACCTCGCCGATACCGTGCTCGCCTATTCCGACACGGCCCGATGGATCGATGCGCTTGCCACCGCCCCCTATATTTGGGTGGACCTCACCCGTCGTTCGTCGACGGACGTCGACAGCATTTTCGTCCAGAGCTTCCGGGCCATCGACGAAACCATAGAATTGGCCGACCGCAACCGGTCGATAGCGGCGCGCTATCACAAGCGCTTCATCGCATATGAAGGAGGGCAGCACCTCGTCACGCCCGACTTGGTCCTGGCCGGGCGCCTACAGCGTGACCGACGCATGGAGGCGCTTTATCGCCGGTACCTGGAGATTTGGGATGCGCGCATCGGCGGCGAGCTGACGCTGTACGCATCGACGGCCCCGATCGGCCCGTATGGTTCCTGGGGTCTGAGGGAATATGCAGGCCAGCCCCTCGAACAAGCGCCGAAGCTACGCGCGGTCAGGCAATATATGGCCACGCATCCCTGATGCGCTCGGTCGGTCCGTCTCTCGTCGCCATTCTGGCGGTCTTGGCGCTGCTGGGGCTTGCCTATGCGACGATCAAGCCAGCCTTCCACGTGGCGATGGTCAGCAGCGCCGCGCTCGCCCTTTTCCTCCATAGCGTGAAGCCGCCGATCGCGCAGCAGATGATGCCGCGGGCGCTGTTCATGGCGATTGGAATGCCAATCCTTGCATGGTCGCTCCTCAACGTCGGCATGCTCTTCGTCGCGATGCTTCTTTGGGTGCCGCTCGTGTCGCGTTGCCACCTTCGCCACGTTGTTCCCGCTTATCTCTACAGCCTTCTCCTGTTGCCCGGCCTCGACATCTCCTTTGCCCTGGGAGGTATCAAGCTGTTCGATTTCGGTGTGCATGACGCCCTCGTCATCGGTGCTGCCTTCGTCGTTTTCGCGAGCGCGGCCAAAGCAAGGCCGCGCCTGCAGCTGGACGTGCCAGCAGTTGCCGTGATGTTGATGTTTGGCGCCGCGCTCGCACGCGATACCTCCGTCACGCATTTTTTCCGAGTGAGCGTGAACGTCGTCCTCGATCTAGGTCTGCCCTATTATGTCGTGAGCCGCGGCGTCCGCACGATCGATGAGATGCGTGCATCGATGCTCTGGCTCGGTTGCGGCGCCGTAACGCTGGCTGCGATCCTCCTGTACGAGGTGTTCAGGGCCTGGCCGATCTACAATGAGCTCTATTATCATTATTCGCTGCCCACGCTGCTGCTGGTGAAGGCGCGCGGCGGCATGTTGAGGGCCGGGGGGCCTTTTGTGGAATCGACTTCCGCCGCCATGGTCCTGGCGACCTGCTGCCTCGCCCTGTGGTTGTCCCGCGAGCAGTTCCGCTCGAAGGGCTGGTATTCGGCGAGCCTGGCCCTCGGCTTGGCTGGGCTCGCCGCGCCCCAGTCGAGAGGCGCCTGGATCGGATTGCTCATTGCGATATGCGCAGCGCAGGCTTTCCGCGCGCGTTACGGGCGTCTGATCCGAAGCGGGCTGATCGTGGCCCTTCTCGCGGGAGGCCTGAGGCTCGCTGCCGAAGCCTCTCCGTCCCTCTCCGAGACCATGGGTTTGTCGGGAGGATCAAGCGAGACGTCCGAGTATCGACGGTTGCTCCTGAAGCGCGGGCTCGAGGAGTTCGCCGACAGCCCCATCTGGGGCTTCCCCATGGATGAAGTGACGTCGCGATTGCACGATCTGCGGCAAGGGGAGGGCATCGTTGATTTCGTCAACACCTATGTCTGGATCCTGCTCATCGCAGGAGTCGTCGGCGCGCTGATATTCATCGGCGCCTTCTTGTACTTCCTGTACCACATGGCGAAATATCGCCGGCCCGATCCTGAGGTTCCGGGCGGCGCGATCGTCGCAAGTTTCGTCTTTGCCGGGCTCATCATGCCGATGGAGATGCTGTTCTTCACATCTTTCGGCGGGCGGCCGTCCTTCTTCGTCTTCGTGCTATTCGGCTATGCGGCGGCGCTGATCAATATCCGATCGCACCAGGCGTTGCCTGAGCGCCGGGCACCGAAAGCAGCCGCATTCGCTTGAAAGCGCAGTTGGGGCGCCGGACGCACGTTTGAGATCTGGCTAGCGACCCGTTCAACCGAGCAGCAGCGCCGCGATCGCGCCTACCGCCGCTCCCGCGGCGCCGGCCGCGATAAAGAACGCTTCCTGTCGCAGGTCCAACAGCGATGCGCGGTGCATTTGTCGCCATTTGAACAGCACGACCGCAGGCTCCATCGAGCCCATGGCTGCGACGATCCCGAAGCTTCCCGAAAGATACCAGCCCGTGGGTATTGCCACGGATAGCCAGATCAGCTTGACGACGCTCGCTTGAAAGGTCGCCCGAATGCGACCGGTGGCGGTCAGCGCCTCGTTTGCCGCGTTGGAAGCCAGGCTGAAGAAGGCAGATATGGCGAGCAGCTGTAGATATACCGCGGCATCGGCGTAGCGGTGGTCGTACAGTGTCGAGACAATCAACGGCGCCGAGCCGATCAGCCCCCCGGCTGCGAAAGTGTAGAGCAAAGAGGGATGTTTGCGCATCGCGTAGAATTTGCGTCGCAGATCGCCCCCGCCGTCGCGCCAGAGCTGGGCATAGCGTGGGTATAGCACCCGGCTGGCGTAAGCGGAGGTGAACGCCAGTGGCGCCGTCGCGAGATTGCCGGCGAGTACGTAAAGGCCGAACCGATCGAGCGGCATCAGGCCGGCCAGGATAAGCTTGTCGCCTTGCATCAGGACCATGGTGATCATGCTCGATCCCGTGACGAATCGCGCAAACTTCCACAGCTCGCGCGCATATCCGCGATCGAATGCGATCCGTCTGGCGGAGTCGGGAAAAGCCAGATAGCTCAGAAGCGACTTGAGCGCCGTACTTGCGAGCAGCGCTGTCAGCACCGCCCAATAACTCCGCCAGAAATAGGCGAATATGGTTGCGGCGGTGATCTGCGCCACCATCACGGCGACCTCAAGGGCGGACAGGCGAAGGATCATGCCACGCCGCAATGCCGTGAGCAGCGTGAGCGACGCCGTCCCTTCAAGCAGGAAAGTCAGCGACGAGACGGCGATCAGCGGGGCAAGCTCGGGTTTGCCGATAAGCGACGCGATGGGAGAGGCGCATGTCGCGAGCACGCAAGTGAGTAGGAGCGATCGCGCGAGCGCGATGGTCCAGATCGTATCCAGGAAGCGGCGCGAGTCGCCGTCACGATGGCGCACCACGAATGCCTGGAAGCCCAAGTCGGACATGAGGGCGAAGGTGAATGAAACCGAGGCGATGATCCCCGCGATTCCAAAAACCTCCGGAACCAATAGCCGCGTCAGGATGACGCTACTGACGGCGCGCAGCAGGTTGATGGCGACGACGGAGGCGACGACCACATTGGTGTCGCGCCGCGCGAAGCTCAAGGCGCGCCGCAGCAGCTCTCCCGCGCGCGCATTGCGCAATCGGCCGGCGCCCCATTCGAGGGTCATTGCTTCGACGCCCGCAGGCTCGCCTCATAGTGTCGCAGCATTGCGGGACCGACGGCCTCGATGGAAAACCGCTCCCGGCACGATCGCAACCCGTTGGCTGCGATACGGCTCGCGCGGCCGGGATCGTTCATCAGCCATTGCAGCCTTGCGGCGAGCGCGTCCGGATCGCCCACCGGCGTGAGAAGCCCGGAGAAACCATCGACCAGTATCTCGTCGCTGCCGGGCCATGCGGTCGAGATCATCGGACAGCCCTGCGCCAGTCCTTCGAGCAATGCGTAGGGGAAATTCTCGAGCCGGGAGGCAAGGACGGTCACATATGCCTCCCGACGTAATTGCATGATATGCTCGGGTGCGAGCGGGCCCGTGAAGGTCACGCGCGCCCGGGCTGACGGCGGCAGATTGGCCAGTGCATATTCCTCGAAATTCAGAAGCCGGTTGGATGCGTTCCTGACGCCGATGTCGGGGCCGACCAGCGTCAGGCACGCATCGGGCCGCGCGGCGAGCAAGCGCACGAAGGCCGCCAGCATCGTATCTGCCCCCTTCGGATAGTCGAACCTGCCGACCATGAGGATGCGGTTGGGATCGCATCCATCAATGTTCCAGCGGTGCACCTCGCAAGGAATTGGTATCGGGTTGGGTATGACTGCGGTCGGGCCACACGGAGCGAGGCGATAGTGCCGGCAGGTTGCGTCGAGGATCGCCCGGGTAGGCGCGCTCAGTGAGCGCGCGCCGCGAAGTGCCGCGCCTTCCGCTTCGCATCGCTGCCCGTCGCGCCGCTCCTCATTGGGAGGGCGGCAAAGCTCCGGCTTGAGGAAATAGGGGCCGTGCAGGCGCGTGACGACGGGCACGCGCGTGCGCCGCTGGACGATCCCGCACCAGCCGAAGCTCTCCTCCATTTCCAGTATGTCGATCGGCGAGATCCGGTGCGCCGTCCGCACTTGGGCCGCGACCGAGCGTCCCAGGCCGGGCAGGTTCCCACGCCAGCGGTCGGTGCGGCGCACCAGCCGGCCAACCCAGGCATCCAGATGACCCTGGCGCTCTGCGAGCGGAAGGCTGCGCCCGTCGGGGTCGAACAGCTGGCCCTCGGCGATGACCGAGACACTATGCCCTTGGGACATCAGGAAGTCGCGGATGGCCGAGACATAGCTGACGATCCCGTTTGCAGCGGCTGACGGTGGCCAATGCGGTGAACAAAGTCCGATATGCACCCGAACAGCCTCGCTGAAGCAGAGGACAATCTTATTGAGCCAAGTCAGGCTGTGTCGATCATGAGAATACCCAAGGGAGTTTCCCCCGCTTGTGAGCGCCCTGGCGGCGGGCTTTACTTAGCTCGAAGCGGCCCCGGCGCCTGCATGGAGAATCCGTGATGGCATTGCTCGAATTCATCGACTTGGGCGGGTATCGATGTCTCAGCGTCGAGCAATGTCGCGAAGCTGGGCGGAAGCTGGCCGAGGCTTACCGACTGAACGATCCATTCCCGCACATCATCATCGACGAGCTGTTCGATCCGGAGCTGCTGCGGCGGGTGGTAGACGAATTTCCTGACAATGCGCAGCGCCCGTGTTTCTTGCGGGATCAGGAGCGGTTGAAGTTTCAGATCCGGCCCGACGAATGCTCCGGCGCGGTCACTCGCGCGCTGTTCGCGGAGCTGAACGCGACGGCATTCCTCGCCTTCCTATCGGAGATGACGGGAATCGAGGGGCTGATCGCGGACCCCTATTTCGCCGGCGCCGGCCTCCACGAGACCAAGAAGGGCGGGCACTTGAGTATCCATGCCGATTTTCCTTGTCACGAAGCGATGCGCCTCGATCGGCGATTGAACCTGCTCATCTACCTCAACGACGATTGGGAGGAGGGTTTCGGCGGTGCGCTCGAACTATGGGACCGCAAGATGCAGTGCCGGCGCAAGTCGATCTCGCCCTCGATGGCCCGAGCGGTGATCTTCAGCACCGAGCGCGACACCTTTCACGGCCACCCGGAGCCGCTCGCCTGCCCTGAGGGCCGGTCTCGCCGGTCGATCGCCACCTATTACTACACGGCACCGGTGGTCAGCGGGGCGCCGATCGGCCGCACCACCGACTTCCGCCCGCGCCCCGGCTCGGCCGACAAGCGGGACTGGCGCGTCATGCTGCACCATCTGAAAGCGGACTGGGTGCCCCCGGTCCTGCAGAGGTGGCTCAATGGGTAGGATGCGGCCTGCGGTGGACAGAGGCTGACATGGATTGGCTCGCGCCATGGCTCCTGTGCGGCGTCGTCGCGCTGCCCATAACGGTGCTCGCAATCGAATGCTTGATTGGCACCCGCGCGCTCCGCGACACGGGCGAGCCGCTTGCCCTCCCCCCGTTCACCGTGGTGATGCCCGCACATGACGAGGCCCTGGGGATCAGGGAGGTGGCCGACGCGGTCGCAGCGGATTTGTGTGAAGGCGATGCGCTGGTCGTGGTGGCGGACAATTGCACGGACGACACGGCTGCCATCGCGAATGAGGCCGGCGCCACCGTTCTGGTCCGAACGGATCCGGAAAATCGCGGGAAGGGACATGCGCTCGAATTCGGCCGGAGGTTCATTGCTGCCGCGCCAAGCGGGATCGTCATCATCGTCGATGCCGATTGCCGCCCGGCCCCTGGGGCGCTTCGGCGCCTGGCTGCCGTGGCATTCAGACATGATGCAGTCGTGCAGGGCGCGTATCTTCTCGAACCTGCGATCGACGCCCGTCCCAATGTGCGCGTCTCCTGCCTCGCTTTTCTGGTGAAGAACCTCGTTCGGCAGCGCGCGTTGCAACGCCTGGCTGGGGCCGCGTTGTTGCAGGGCTCCGGCATGGCCTTCCCGAGCCGCATCTTCAACTCGGTTCAATGGGACACCGCGTGTCTGGTCGAGGATCTGGAACTCGGAATCCGCCTGCTCGCCAGTGGGGAACGGGTGCTTTTCGACGACCGTGCACGCTTCAGCAGCGCCGCCAGTTCCGAACGCGCGACCGCCAACCAGCGCCGCCGGTGGGAACATGGCATGCTCCAGTCCATGTTCGGCCTGGCCTGGCGCCTTGCACCAGCCGTTTTCAAGCATGACTGGCGATTGGTCTTCGTAGCGCTCGACCTGTTGATCCCGCCGACCGCGGTGCTGGTGGCGATGGGCCTCGGGGTGACGGCCATGGCATCGGTGCTGCTCGGCCCGCACCCTGCAGTCGTCTCCCTTATTGCGGCCCAACTTCTCCTCGCTTTCGGGCTGGTACGGGCATGGCGCGCGCATGGCCGCGCGCTGCTGCCGGCGGGTTCGCTGGCGCACGTTCTTCGATATGCCCTTTGGAAGCTGCCCATCGCGGCGCGTTTCCTCGTCGGGCGCGAGCGGGAGTGGGTTCGCACGGAGCGCGAGCTTTGACGCGCATCTCGCAATTTTCGACCGCGGATGCCGGCTTCGTCGTTATCGGCCGAAACGAAGGTGCCCGGCTGGCGCTCTGCATCGCGAGCGTCATGCGCGCGACGGACAAGATCATATATGTGGATTCCGGTTCGACCGACGACAGCCTCGACCTCGTACGGAGTAAAGGCATCCGGACGATCGAACTGAACCCGTCGCAACCGTTCACGGCTGCGCGGGCGCGCAACGCCGGTGCGGCATGGCTCGAGGAGAACTATCCCGGCCTTGCATTCATTCACTTCATCGACGGAGATTGCGAACTGGTCGATGGCTGGCTCGCTCGCGCAATCGAACAGATGGAGGCGGAAAGTGATCTTGGCGTCGTCTGCGGCCGTCGGCGCGAGCGCAATCCGAACGCCAGCCCATATAACCGCCTTTGTGATTTCGAATGGAATACGCCGATCGGCGTCGCCGACACTTGCGGGGGAGACGCGCTCTTCCGGGCGTCCGCCTTTCGCGCCGCAGGCGGCTTTTCTGCGGAGCTGATCGCGGGCGAAGAGCCGGACCTCTGCCAGCGCGTCCGCGCCGCCGGATGGCGCATCCGGCGCATGGACCAGGAAATGACCGTCCATGACGCGGGAATGACGCGGTTTGCGCAATGGTGGCAGCGCAACCGCCGCAGCGGCTATGCCACCGCCGAGGCGCTTACTCGCCGTGGCGCCAAGAACCCGCGGATCTGGCGCGAGGTCTTGAGCAACGTGCTTTGGGCGTTGCCGGTCGCGTGGCCGTTCTGGCCGCTGCTCTGGCTCAGGATCTGCGCCCGAAAGGGCCCTTTCGTCGCGAGCTACCTGACGCTGGGGAAGTTGCCGCACCTGCAAGGGCAGGTGGATTACTGGCGCAGCCGGCGTGTCCTGATCGAATATAAATAACGATCGCGCCGATTTCCCTTCCCAATTCTTCCTACGGAATTGTCGAAATAGGCGGCCGTTCGTCCCTTTCCTACCATGCGCTCCAAGGGAGGCCCGCATGGACGGACTGAATATATCCTACGAAGCCAACGCACGCGCGAGAGGGCTGCTTCTCCAGCAGACAGGTGGTTCCGGCAAGCCGCCGCGCAGCGTCCTGATCGGAGCCGAGTCTCTCCTGGTAGAATGCGCAGCGATATTGCAGCAGAACGGGCATGCCATCGCTGCCGTCGTGGCGCCTTCCGGGCCCGCCGCGGACTGGGCGGCGAGCGCCGGCCATCGCTTATTCCACCGGGCAGGCGAGCTGATCGATTCCGATATCGGGCCGATCGACTATCTCTTCAGCATCACCAATCTGTCCATCCTTGCCCCGGATGTCCTGCGCCTTGCGCGGCGCGCAGCAGTCAACTTTCATGATGGGCCCCTCCCGCACTACGCAGGGCTGAACACGCCTGTCTGGGCGATGCTTGCCGGCGAGCCCCGCCACGGTGTGACGTGGCACCGCATGACCGAGGCAGTCGACGGCGGCGACATTCTCGCAAGCGAAGCGATCGAGATCGAGCCCGGCGAGACGGCAGTGTCGCTCAATACCAAATGCTTTGCCGCGGGAATGCGCAGCTTCGCGTGGCTGGCCGCGAACCTGGATGACGCATTACGGCAGGCTTGCCCACAGCAGGGGAAGCCGATGCGCTGGTTCGACCGAAAGGACCGGCCGACGGCTGCCGCGACGATCGACTGGAGCATGCCGGCCGAAGAGATCCACCGGCTCGTGTGTGCGCTGGACCACGGCCTGCACAGCAATCCCCTGGGCGTGCCTAAGGCGCTGCTCGGCGAGACTCTGGTCCTCGTCGAGGAGGTGGAGGTCCTTGTCGCGCCGTCCACGCTGCCACCCGGCACGTTGGTCGCGTCGTCTCCCATCCCCCGCGTTTCAACGGGCAATTACGATGTTCTGCTCACGCGTATTGCGCGGGTGGACGGGGAACCGATCACGAGTCTTGAGGCCTCCCCAGGCGACCGCTTTGCCGTGCTCGACGAGGAAGCACGCTCGAACGTTTCTGCGCTCGATGCCGCGGCCGCCCATTATGAAAACTGGTGGCGCAAGCAGCTGTCGGAGCGCGACTGTCTGCACTTGCCGCACTTTCGCCTGGCACCCGCAAATCGCACCCCCTTGGTCGCGAACCTCGACGAGAGCCTTCCGCCCGGACTGGCGGGCCGGGACCTCCTCGCCGCGTTTGTCGCGTATCTCGCAAGAGTTGCGGATCGCGACGTCGTGGACATCGGCTATGCCGACCATGTGCATTTCTCGCGCCTCGAAGGCGCACGCCACTGGTTCGCAGACCAGCTTCCGCTGCGCGTCAAGCTCGATTGGGAGCAGCCCCTCTTCGAACTTGCCGACGGTCTGAGCAACCGCATCTGCCAGATGCACAAGCATGTGGCAGTTGCAGCGGACCTTCCGGCCCGTTGCCCCGAGCTTCGCGGACGCATGCCCCTGGCGCACCCGATCTGCGTCCAGATGGTGGACGATCTCGACGCCGTCTGCGTCAATCCCGGCACCGTGCTCACGGTCGGGATCGCGATCGACGGTCGAAGCTGTCGCTGGACCTACGATCGTGCCCGGCTTGACGAAATGGCGGCACTGGACCTGTGCCGCGGCTTCGGCGCCTTCTTGGAGTCGCTCGCCGCCGCGCCAGGGGCACCCATTGGGTGGCTGCCCCTGCTCACCAAGTCCGAGCGCCGGCGGGTGGTCGAGGATTGGAACCTGTCCACTGCCCAGGTTCCTTCGGCCGCCGGCGTTCACCAATTGATCAGCCAACAGGTTACGCGTTCCCCGGATCGCGTAGCGGTGATCTCGCGCGGGCGATCGATCAGCTATGCCGAGCTCGACGCGCGTTCCAACCGTCTGGCCAGGCATTTGGCTGCCCTCGGCGTCGGACCGGGCGGGCTGGTGGGGCTGAGCCTCGACCGGTCGATCGACCTGCCCGTCGCCCTCCTCGCCATCCATAAGGCGGGCGGCGCCTATGTCCCGCTCGACCCGGCCTATCCGGCGGCGCGGCTGAAGCACATGATCGACGATGCGAAGCTTCCGGTCATCGTGACCCGAGAGGCGTTCGCCGCCGCATTGCCATCCAGTCCGGCGACGGTGGTCCGGATCGACACGGATCGAGCAGACTTCGAGCATCTGTCGCCGGCTGCGTTCGACGGCGGCGCCGGCCCCGGCGATCTCGCCTATGCGATCTACACCTCGGGCTCGACCGGGCTGCCCAAGGGGGTGATGGTCGAACATCGCAACCTGCTCAACTTCTTCGCAGGCATGGACGCGAAGCTCGAGCCCGACGGGACCTGGCTCGCGGTCACCAGCCCCAATTTCGACATTTCCGTCCTCGAGCTCCTGTGGCCGCTCACCCGCGGATATCGCGTCGTGGTCGCAACGGAGCGAGAGATTCGAGGCGAGGTGCACGCCCGTGCGTCGCGCGAACTGGACTTCAGCCTCTTCTATTTCGCGAGCGCGGACAATGTGGATAACGCGGACCAATATCGTCTGCTGCTCGAGGGCGCCAAATTCGCGGACGCGAACGGATTCGAGGCCGTCTGGACGCCCGAGCGGCACTTCCACCCATTCGGTGGGCTCTATCCCAATCCGTCCGTCACCTCCGCCGCGCTTGCGACATGCACGCGGCGGGTGAAGATCCGTGCCGGCAGCGTGGTTGCGCCCCTGCATCATCCCGCCCGCATCGCCGAAGAATGGTCGCTCGTCGACAATCTGTCTAACGGGCGCACGGGAATCGCCTTCGCCTCAGGCTGGCAACCCGACGACTTCCTGCTGCGGCCCGAGAATTTCGCGGACCGCAATGAAGCGCTGATGCGCTGCATCGCAGACGTCCGGGCTCTGTGGCGCGGCGAACGTCGGCGCTTTCCGGGGCCGCTCGGCCGCGACGTCGAAATCGGGATCTATCCGCGACCCGTGCAACCGGAACTGCCGTTCTGGATCACGGCGGCAGGTAATCCCGAAACCTTCGCCGCGGCCGGGCGCGCGGGCGCGTTCGTGCTTACACATCTGCTCGGTCAGAGTGTCGCGGAAGTCGGAGAGAAGCTCGAGACCTACCGTCGTGCCTGGCGTGAGGCCGGGCATCCAGGTGAGGGACACGCCACGCTCATGCTGCACAGCTTTATCGGCGACAGCATGGACCAGGTGCGGTCGGCTGTCCGCGAGCCCTTGATCGAATATCTGCGGACCTCGACGAACCTGCTCAAACAATATGCCTGGTCATTTCCCGCCTTCAAGCGACCAGGTGGCAGTGATGTCGCCGATCCGCCGGACCTAGCCGCCCTCACTGCCGAGGAGACGGAGGGGCTGCTCGAACATGCGTTTGATCGCTATTTCGAGAGCAGCGGTCTTTTCGGGACCCCGGAGAGCTGCGCCGATCTGGTCGCTCGCCTGCGCACGATCGGCGTCGATGAGATCGGATGCCTGATCGACTTCGGTATCCCCACTACGACCGCACTCGCGCATCTGCCGCACCTCGACGCGCTCCGGCGGCTCGCCAATGGGGAGGCCGGCACCGAGGAAATGAACCTGCCCGAATTGATACGGGCGCATGGTGTGACGCATCTCCAATGCACACCGTCGCTTGCGCACATGCTGGTGAGCACGCCTGCCAGCCGCGACGGCTTGCGATCCCTGCGCCGTTTGATGGTCGGCGGAGAGGCGCTGTCGAGCGAACTCGCACAGGATCTCTCGGCGCTCGTCGGGGGGACGGTCATGAACATGTATGGCCCGACCGAGACCACCATCTGGTCGGCGGTGCATTCTCTCGAGGCCGAGACGTGCGCGCCGCCGCTCGGCCGCCCGCTCGCCAATCAGCAGATCTACCTGGTCGATCGAAGGCTTGAGCTCGTCCGACCCGGCACTCCGGGCGAACTCGTCATCGGTGGCGGCGGCGTCGTGCGCGGATATCTCAACCGTCCCCAACTCACCGACGAACGCTTCGTCGCCGATCCGTTCACGCCGGGAGGACGCCTCTATCGGACAGGCGACCTGGCCCGGCAGCGCGACGACGGCACGATCGAGTTCCTGGGAAGGCTCGATCATCAGGTCAAGATCCGTGGCTACAGGATCGAACTCGGCGAAATCGAGGCCGCGCTCCTGCGCCACCCGGAGGTGCGCGAGGCCGTTGCCCTGGCCCGCGGCAGCGGAGAGGATATCCGCCTTATCGGTTATTGCATCGCTCCGGAGCTTCGCGGCGGCCAGGAGGCGCTCCGCGAGCATCTTCGTTCCAGCCTGCCCGAATTCATGGTTCCGGCGAGCATCGTGCTCCTCGACAAGATGCCGCGCACTCCCAACGGCAAGACCGATCGGAACGCACTTCCGGATTTGGACCCCGCCGTCGAAGCCGGCGTCATGGCCACGGCGCCGGGCGCCGATCCGCTGCAGGAGCAGATCCTCGCGGTTTGGCGCGACGTGCTGAAGCTCCCGCATGTGAGCCTGAAGGACAATTTCTTCGACATTGGCGGGCATTCGCTGCTGGCGCTGCAGGTGCATCGGCGGCTCGCCGCCAGCATCGATCGGCCGCTTTTGCTCACCGACATCTTCCGCTTCCCCACGATCGAGAGGCTGAGCAGGCACCTGGCAGGCGAAGACGCTCGGCCCACGATCGCGCCGGAGGGGCAGGAGCGTGCCCGTAGCCGTCAAATTGCGGTCCGTCGGCGCGCCGGCATCCACGCCCTGGCACGGAACTGAACCCATGTATCAATATCGCAGTGAGTTCGGCGCGTCGGACGAGAGCGCGCATCCCGACACGGCAATCGCGGTCGTGGGCATGTCGTGCCGCTTTGCCGGCGCGCGTGACCTGGAGGCCTATTGGGCGCTCCTGCAACGCGGCGAGGAGGCGATCCGGACCTACAGCGACGACGAGCTGATTGCCGCCGGCGTTCGCCCGGAAGTGCTCAGCAAGCCCGACTATGTCCGACGCGGCGCGCCGCTCGAAGACATGGAGTATTTCGACGCGTCGCTGTTCGGTCTCAGCCCGCGCGACGCCGCGATCATGGATCCGCAGCACCGCCACTTCCTCGAATGCGCGTGGGAAGCGCTGGAGAACGCTGGCCATGTGCCGCAGCGGTTCGGCGGGGCGATCGGCGTCTTCGCGGGCTCGGGGCACAATGCCTATATGCCCTATCACCTCCTGACCAATCCGAAGCTGGTCCGGGACGTCGGACTTTTCCTTCTGCGGCACACGAGCAACGACAAGGACTTCCTCGCGACGCGGGTTTCGTACCTGCTCGACCTCAAGGGACCCAGCATCAACGTCCAGACGGCGTGCTCGACTTCGCTGGTGTCGATCCACATGGCGGCACAGAGCCTCCTGAACGGCGAGTGCGACATGGCGCTGGCGGGCGGCGTTTCGATCGAGCTTCCCCACCGGCAGGGCTACTTGTTCGAGAAGGGGGGGATACTCTCCTCCGATGGCCATTGTCGGCCCTTTGATGCGGGTTCGAAGGGTACCGTCTTCGGGAGCGGAGCGGCGGTCGTCGTCCTGCGGCGGCTCGCCGATGCGGTAGCTTCCCGGGATCATATCTACGCCGTCATTCGCGGGTCGGCGATTAACAATGATGGCGCCGGCAAGGTCGGCTACCTCGCGCCCAGTGTCGATGGACAGGCTCAGGTGATTGCAGAGGCGCTCGCGATCTCCGACGTGCCCGCGGACACCGTCAGCTATGTCGAGGCGCACGGGACCGGCACGCCCGTCGGCGACCCGATCGAACTCGCCGCGCTCACCCAGGCATTCCGGGAATCAACCGATCGGTCCGGCTTTTGCGCGATCGGCTCGGCAAAGGGGAACATCGGGCACACCGACACCGCCGCCGGTGCCGCCGGCCTCATCAAGGTGGCGATGGCGCTCAGCCGCCGTGAGCTTCCGCCTTCGCTCAACTTCGACGCGCCCAATCCCGAATGCGCGTTTGAGCGCAGCCCCTTCTTCGTCCAGGCCGACCGGCGCGCGTGGGAGCCGCAGGGGCATCCGCGGCGCGCGGGGGTGAGCTCGCTCGGCGTTGGCGGCACCAACGCGCACGCCGTGCTGGAGGAGGCGCCCGAGCGGCTGCCGGGCAGCGCGAGCCGCCGGCAGCAGCTCCTGCTCTGCTCGGCAAGATCGGAGCGCGCCCTGCGCGACAATTGCATCGCGCTCGGCGACCATTTCGGCGCCAATTCGTCCGATGACCTGCCGGACGCGGCTTTCACGCTGAGCACCGGGCGTCGGCATCTGCCCTATCGGTGTGCCGTCCTCGCTGAGACCAGCGAGGAAGCGGCGGGCAAATTCAATGCCGCAGCCGCGGTCGCCGAGCCGTCATCCGGCTGCATGGCCGAACGCCAGGTGGCGTTTCTGTTCTGTGGGGCCGGCTCGCAGCATGCCGACATGGCATTGGAGCTCTATCGGAGCGAATCCGTCTTTCGCACCGTGGCAGACGAAGGGCTGACGATACTCGACGGGCTTGGCTTGTCGCAAGTTCGCCGCTGGCTGCTCCCGACGCCGGAGGATCGCGCGCAGGCGGCGGTGGAGATGGAACGTCCCTCGATTGCTCTTCCAGCGCTGTTCATCGTCCAAGTGGCCCTTGCGCGGCTCTGGATGTCGCTGGGCGTTCGGCCGAGCGGGATGATCGGACACAGTTCGGGGGAATATGCCGCGGCCCATCTTGCCGGCGTGATCGACATGGAGGCCGGGCTGCGCATCGTCAGCGCACGGGGCAGGTTGTTCGAAACGGTCGAGCACGGCGGAATGCTCAGCATCGCTATGGCGGAGGCCGAGCTCAAGCCTCTGCTTCCGGCGGAGCTTTCCATCGCCGCGATCAACGCGCCTAACCTGTGCGTTGTCTCCGGTCCTGCGGAGGCCGTCACGCACTTCAGGGCGGAATTGGCGGCGCGCGAGATCGACGCCCAGGTCGTCCGCATCGCCGTGGCCGCACATTCTCCGGTGCTCGATCCGATCCTTCCGGAATTTCGCGCGTTGATGCGGTCGATATCATTGCGCGCGCCGCGTCTTCCCTTTGTTTCCAATCTCACGGGCGACTGGATCGCCGAGCATGAGGCAACCGACCCGGAATATTGGGTGCGCCATCTCCGCGAGACGGTGCGCTTCACCGATGGGCTGCAACAGCTCCTGATCGACTCCGATCGTGTGCTGCTCGAAGTTGGGCCGGGAAGATCGATGGCCAGCCTGGCGCGACAGCATCCGCACCGCGCAAGAACCCAAGCTGTCTTGAGTTCGCTCCCGCACCCGGAGCAGCCCATTCCAGGCGATTCCTTCTTCTGGACCAGCGTGGGCCAGCTTTGGGAACTGGGCGTTCCGCTCGACTGGGATGGCTGGTGGGCCCAGGAGGCGCGCAACCGGGTGCCGCTTCCAACCTACCGTTTCGAGCGCCAGCGTCATTGGTTCGAGTGCGGAAGTCCTTCGGCACTCGTCTGTGACGATGCCGACTCGCTCGAGCGTCGCCCGGAGTTGTCGGACTGGCTCTTCGAGCCCGTCTGGACCCGCGCACCGGCTGCGGGTGGCGCTGCCGTATCGGGCAACGTCCTGGTGTTTCAGGATCGGGGGCGTTTCGGCGAAGCGCTGGCGCAGCAGCTCCGTGCGTCGGGGGCGGAAGTGATTTCGGTCTTCCCCGGCGATCGCTTTCGTCGATCGGGCGAGCGCTTCACGGTCGATCCAGGGAGCCCAGCCGATTATGCGGCGCTGTTCGAGCAATTGCGGGCTCTGGGGACGAGGATCGGCCGGATCTACCATTGCTGGCTGGCGGACGGCGGGCGAAGAGCGTCGCGTCCTGTCGACTGGGTCCTGGAACGGGGGTTCCACAGCCTGGTCGCAATGGCCCCAGTGATCGCGCGCGAAATCGGCGACGATCCGATCGACATGGCTGTCGTCACCGCGGCCCTGCACCGCGTAGCGGACGACCGGACCGTCGTCCCAGAAAAGGCGACCGCGCTCGGCGCCGCCAGCGTGATCGCCGCCGAATATCCGAACATCCGCGTGCGCAGCATCGACGTGCCGCTCGTCCAGGGCGCGGCGTCGCGGCGCCTTTCGCAGATCGCCGAAGCCGTTGCGAGCGAGCTTTCAAATCCGCCCACGCTCGCACCGATCGCAATTCGAGGAGGGGAGCGCTGGCTGCAGAGCTACCGGCCGGTGGCGGGAGGAACCGCCGAGCCGGCGCTTCAGTCGCGGCTATGCTGCGGCGCGACTTATCTGATTACGGGCGGCCTGGGCGGGCTCGGCCTCACGATAGCGCGGCATCTCGCCCAGCAATATTCGGCCAATGTCGCGCTGATCGCCCGCAGCCCGCTGCCGCCGCGCCACCAATGGGCCGATCTCCTCGCGAACAACGCGCTCGATCCGAAGACCGCCGAGCGTGTTCGGAAGCTCCTGGCCATCGAAGCGGCGGGCGGTAAGGTCGAGCTGTTCGTGGCCGACCTGACGGACGCGCGCGCAGTCGGCCGGGCGGTGCGGCAGGTACGCGCCCGGTTCGGGCGGATCAGGGGCGTCTTCCACGCTGCCGGGACCCTCGACGATGCGCTGATCGAGACGGGGACTCGCGGCGCGATCGAGGCCGTTCTTCGTCCCAAGGTTGCCGGCACGCATATTCTCGATGCTGCGCTCGCGACAGACCGGCCCGAGTTCCTGCTCCTCTTCTCTTCAGTCAGCGCCTTTGCGGGCCTGCCGGGGCAGGCCGGCTATGCAGCGGCGAACGCCTTTCTCGACAGCTTCGCCCAGGCCCGCCACGAGGACCCGGCGACGCGGGTGATTTCCGTCGCCTGGAGCCAATGGCGCGAAGTCGGCATGGCGGCGGCACTTTCCGCTTCCGCCGACGGTATCTGCAACACGGAACAGGACCGGATCGGCGAGGAAGTCCACCATCCGTTTCTCGATCGCTTGCACGCCGTTTCGGAAGATGAATATGTGGTGACGGGATCGCTGTCTCCCGAAAGGCACTGGCTGCTCGGGGAGCATCGCGTGTCCGGCGGCGCGCTTATTCCCGGAACCGGATATCTGGAGCTCGCCCGCGCCGCGTTCGATTTGATCGATCCCGGCCCGGCAATCCTGTCCGACGTGACTTTTCTTTCGCCCTTCTCGGTGGCCGACGGCGAGGAACGCCATTTGCGCGTGCATCTGCGGCGCAGGGTGGGGCGCGACTGGCGCTTCACCATATCGGGCCGCGGACTCGCGGAGCCGGCATGGAGCGAGCATGCGACCGGCACGATCCGGATGTCGGCGGAGACATCCGAGGCCGCGATCGATATCCCGGCGATCTCGGCCCGCTGCCTCACCACCCGTGCGGGGAACCGGGAACAAAGCCATGTGCTCGACTTCGGCCCCCGGTGGCACAATGTGCGGCGGACCGAGCTCGGTGAGGATGAAGCGGTGCTTCATCTCGAGCTCGATGCCGCCTTTCACGGCGATGTCGATGTGATCCGGTTGCATCCGGCGCTGCTCGATCTCGCTACGGCGGGGGCGCAGGCGCTCATCCCCGGCTACGACGCCAAGAGAGACTTCTTCGCTCCTTTTTCCTACCGCCGGATCATGCTGCACCGGCCGCTGCCGGCACGCATCGTAAGCCATATCCGCTATCGACGGCCCACGAATGGCGAGACGCAGACCGCCACCTTCGACGTCATAGTCACGAACGAGGGGGGCGACGTGCTCGTGGATGCGAGCGAATTCATGATGGTCCGCGTCCGTGACGCGGCGCTGCTTTCCGGCGTCCAGCCGCTGGCCCTGGATTCAAAAGCAGAAGAGAAGAAGGGGCTCCGTCCGCAGCTGGATGGTATTCTGCCCGAGGAAGGTGTGGCGGTCCTCGAGCACGTCCTCTCCCGCGACCTGCGCCCGCACACGATCGTCTCGCCTTATCCGCTCGAGCCGGCTCTGGCGCTCCTGCGCAAGCCGCGGCCACTCGGGATCGCCGGGGCGTCTCGTGGCGAGGGCTCCGCGGAGGATCTGCCGCGGACGCCAATGGAGCAGAGCATCGCTGATCTCTGGGGCGACCTTCTCGGGCTGGATTGCGTCCGCCGCACGGATAATTTCTTTGATCTTGGGGGGCATTCCCTCCTTGCCGTGCAGTTCACCAATCGGCTGCGCAAGAAGACGGGCAAGAGCCTGCCGCTCGCTGCGCTGCTCGATCGGCCGACGGTCGAGAATCTGGCGCGCGCCCTCGATCCCAATGGCGCGGAGACACCATCAGAGCGCGGCGGCGACGATCCTGCGCCGGGTCTTCCGCAGGTCACTTCGATTCGACCAGGAGGTGCGCGCGCGCCGATCTTCTTTGTGCACGACGGCTTGGGAGAGACGCTCCTCTATCGGGGACTTGCGCTGCGTTTGAACCCAGAGCGTGCAATTTACGGTCTGGAGCCGCTGCGCGGCGCCACGGGGTTCGCGCACACGCGCATCGATGAGATGGCCGCCAACTATGTGGAGCGTGTTCGCGCGCTGCAACCGCATGGCCCATATCTGCTTGCCGGCCTGTGTGCTGGTGGCGTGATCGCCTTCGAAATGGCCCGGCAGCTGGAAGAAATTGGCGAGCGCGTAGCCTTTGTCGGCATCATCGACGCCGCCGATGTGGCATCTGCCAAGCGCTCCTTCGTAGCCACGCGCGCACGGCTCAATCGAGTGCGGATGCTCTTCGCACAGAGGAAAAGCCTGCTGGTGCTTCCCGCCTTGGTTCGTCGCGCGATCAATGCCGCTGCATGGGAGCTGGGGTCGCGATTGCGCAGGGCTCGCGATCGCCAGGCCGTGCAGCAGCTTCGGCGCGCGAACCATGCCGTTGCCGCACCTCCCACTTCGAGCAGCGCACCCGGGATCTCCTTCCTCAAGCTCTACGAGGTCGCCCATGCGCGACACCGACCGGCCGGGCTGTTTGGCGGCGGCACCGTGGTGTTGTTCATGGCTACCTCCGGCAACGGTACCGTCGACGATGCGCCCTATGGCGAGATTTACAGCGATTCCGCGCTGGGCTGGGGGAGGCGCGTCGCAGGCGAAGTGAGCGTCATTCCGGTCCCGGGCGGGCATAGCAGCGCCTTGCAGGAGCCAAATGTCGAGGTCCTCGCCCTACGCTTCCAAGAAGCGGTGGACGCCGCCATGGACGGGCTCGACGCGGACACCGGCGTCCATTTGCCGTACGCGCCGGCCTGCGCGGTGGCGGCCGAATGACGATGGCGCCAATCTCGCTCCCCTCGATAGACGTCATCGTCGTCAACTTCTGCACCGGCTCGCTCGTGGTCGCGTGCCTGGAGAGTCTGGAGACGGAGCGGGCGAGCGTGCCGAGGCTCCGGGCGGTGGTTGTCGACAACAACTCGCCGGACGGCTCGGCAGACCATATCGAAGCCGCCATCCGCGCCCGCGAGTGGCAATGGGTCGTGTTGCTTCGCTCCCCTGCGAATGGCGGCTTCGGTGCCGGCAACAACATGGCGATCCGCTGGGCGCGCGCGCAAGCGGCTCCTGCCGAGCTGTTCTGGCTGTTGAATCCTGACACCGAGGTGCGCCCCAACGCTGCTGCTTGCTTGGCCCGCTTCATGGCCACCCATCCGGCTGCGGGCATTGCGGGCAGCGGCCTTCTCGAAGGCGATGGCAGTCCTTGGCCCTATGCTTTTCGTTTTCCCAACATTCTGGGTGAGCTCGAACGGGGGGCAAGGTTCGGCCTGCTCACGCGGCTCCTCAAGAACAATGCGGTCCTGCGTCGGGTCGGCAATTCGTGCGAGCAGGTCGATTGGGTATCTGGCGCGAGCCTGATCGTTCGCCGGGACCTGTTCGAAGGCGGGCTTGGTTTCGATGAAGGTTATTTCCTTTACTATGAGGAGACGGATTTCTGCCTGCACGCGCGCAAATCCGGGTGGGAGTGCTGGTACGTCCCCGGAGCAGTAGTTCTCCACGTGGCAGGTCAAAGCACCGGGGTAACCGGTCGACAGCTCAAGCTTCGTCGTCTTCCGGCGTATTGGTTCCAATCGCGCCGCCATTATTTCCTGAAGAACCACGGCAGACCCTACGCGATGCTCGCCGACCTGGCTTGGCTTGTGGGGCATGTTTTCGCCCGCGCAAGGCAGATGGCGTCCGGCGCGACCAGTGGTGACCCGCCGCAGCTCTTGGCGGACTTCCTGCGACATTCCAGCTTTGCGCCGAGCCGCTTCCGGCCAAACGGGTATCGCAGACGTGCCGGCTAGCGCTGTTTACGAAGGCCTGGGCGAACTCGGGATAGAAGCCGAGCAGATTCCTTGCGAGGCCGCCCCGTTCCCGATCTGGCTCTTGGCTGCCCAGCGGCCGCCCCCCACGCGAGCGTGGAGATTGCTCTCGGTACGCGAGCAGCAGCGAGCCATGCGGTTCGTCAACCCGAAGTCGCGCGAACGCTATGTCGCTGCCCATGCTGCGCTGCGAATCCTGATCGAGGCTTATTTCGGCTTGGCATCGTATCGCCAAGCTTTCAGCACTACACCTTTGGGTAAACCCCAATTGGCGGGCTATCCCGACATCCAGTGCAGTTTGAGCTACAGCGGCGACCATGCGTTGCTGGGCGTGGCTCCAGGAGCGGAGATCGGCCTCGACATCGAACAAATCCGTACGATCACGGATGCGGAGGACCTCGCGTCTGTCTATTTCACGGAAAGGGAGAAGTCGTTCCTGCAGGCCAATTCGCCGGACAGTCCGGCATTCCATCGGGATTTCCTGCGGATTTGGACTCGCAAGGAGGCCTGTCTTAAGGCGGTGGGGCAGGGGCTGAACGGCTTCAATACAATCGAGTGCGCGCCTGGTGAAATGACGACGCCTGTGCGGATCGGTCAATCCCAGGTCCACGCAGGCGCCATCGCGATGAGAAATTATGCAGCCTCATGGGCACGTGCGACTCCGCTGATTTCATTCTGATTAGTGATATGACATGCGCCGGGGCCGATTGTCGGCAGGAAGCATTCCTTCGCGTATCACGTGCGCGACCATATGCACTCTGTTTCGTGTTCGGGTTTTAAGTCGAACATTTTCGATGTGACGCTCGATCGTGCATGGCGAAATATCCAGTTCGACCGCGGCTTCTTTGGCCGACAACCCTAGGGCGACGAGTTGGAGTACTTCCGACTCGCGATTTGTGAGTTGTATCTCTTCGAAATCAAATCGTGGCATGTATTCCCCCTGTTGTATTTGCCAAGCTCACCTTGACCAGTCGATTATGGCTCCCGGTGTGGCGAGAGTCTTTGGGTAATTCGGATAATGGTCGGGCAGGTGGGGAGCCCAATAGGTGTCGCGAAGGGAAATAGTAAGTAGCGGCGTCACCATTATGGAGTAGGGGTTTGAACCCATACACGCCTCAATGGGCTATTTGGTATTGCATTCCCCCGCGGGGTGTCGCGGCAATTTTGCAGCGCCGTGCCCGGCTCGTATGCGCGGACGTCAGTCTTCGCCTTATCCTTGTTGAGGCCTGCGTTGCGGCGCGGCACGATCGACTATGGGCTGGAAGCAGGAGGGCATATTCAGGGCTGGTATTGGATAATTGTCTGCGCTCGCGGGGTAGGTAGGAATCGCCCGGTGCAATGCTGCCACGGCGGCGGCAGATGATCGGAAACGGGCGGATATGAAGGGCATCATCCTCGCGGGCGGCAGCGGGACCCGTTTGTTCCCGGCAACATTGTCGGTGTCGAAACAGCTGTTACCCGTCTTCGACAAGCCGATGATCTATTATCCACTATCTATTCTGATGCTTGCCGGCATCCGCGACATATTGATCATATCGACGCCGCGCGACCTTCCTCAGTTTCGGGCCCTGCTCGGCGACGGCGAGGCTTTCGGCGTGTGCTTCTCCTATGCGCAGCAGGATCATCCGAATGGACTGGCCGAAGCCTTCCTGATCGGGGCCGATTTCATTGATGGGGGTCCCAGCGCTCTCATCCTTGGCGACAACATCTATTATGGCGACAAGATGGGGGAGAAATGCCGGTTCGCGGCGGATAGTGCCGCCGGTGGCGGAGCGACGGTCTTCGTACACCAGGTCGAGGACCCCGAACGATACGGCGTGATCGAGTTCGACGCTTCCGGCAGGGCTATGAACATCGAGGAAAAGCCCCTCCGCCCCCAGTCCAATTGGGCGGTGACCGGCCTCTATTTCTTCGACGCGGACGTGGTCGCCATCGCCCGTTCGGTAAGGCCCTCTGCCCGCGGAGAGCTCGAGATCACCGACGTCAATCGCGCCTATATGGAACGCGGTGATCTCAACGTAATGCGGTTGGGCCGAGGCTATGCATGGCTTGACACGGGCACGCATGAAAGTCTCCACGATGCTGGAGCCTTTGTCCGTACGGTCGAACGCCGCACCGGCGTCAAGATCGCCTGTCCCGAAGAGATCGCGCTGGGCGCGGGATGGATCTGCAAGGAGGCGGTGCGGTCCCGCGCATTGCACCTGGGGCGGACTGGCTATGCGGACTATCTGAACGAGCTGGCGGGATCGCCGCTATGACCCACCTTGAGCGACTGGCCATCGGAGACGTGCTGGAGATCGTTCCTCCGCGTTACAGTGACCGGCGCGGCTACTTTTCCGAAGTGTTCAAGCGCTCCGATCTCGAGGCGCAGGGCGTCTCCATCGACTGGGTGCAGGAGAACCATTCGTTCAGCGCGGGGATCGGCACGGTGCGGGGCCTGCATTATCAGGCGCCGCCGCATGCGCAGGCAAAATTGGTTCGCGTGCTCCGCGGGGCCATTTTCGACGTCGCAGTCGACATTCGGCGGGGATCGCCAAGCTACGGCAAATGGGTCGCGGCCGAGCTGTCGGCCGAGAAATGGAACCAGCTCCTGATCCCAACCGGGTTTGCGCATGGATTCCTCGCGCTCACGTCGGACGTGGAGGTGCTGTACAAGGTAAGCGCCGGCTATGCGCCCGAATGCGAGGGGACGTTGCGCTGGGACGATCCCGATCTCGCTATCGAATGGCCGCTTGCCGACACGGCGATATTGTCCGCCAAGGATGCGAATGGACTGAACTTCCGCCATTTCCTCTCGCCCTTCACCTATGGGGCAGCGTGATGCGCACGGTGCTCGTAACCGGAGGCGCCGGATTCATTGGTTCTGCTGTCGTGCGGCAACTGATCGGCAGCGGAAGACGTGTGATCAACCTGGACAGGCTGACCTATGCCGGCAACACCGCCTCGCTGAGGCAGGTGGCCGCCTGCGCCGAATACCGCTTAGTCGAAGGGGACATCGCGGACGTGCCGCTTGTCGCCGAGCTGCTCCGCGCTGAACGAGTGGAGGGTATCGTGCATCTCGCGGCCGAGACTCACGTCGATCGGTCGATCGATGGGCCGCAGGCGTTTATCGACACCAACATCGTCGGCACATTCCGCCTTCTGTCGAGCAGCCTCGATTATTGGCGTAGCCTTCCTTCCGAGGAAAAGCGCGCATTCCGCTTTCATCATGTCTCAACGGATGAAGTATTTGGCGATCTCCCCTTCGACGACGGGAGATTCACCGAGGAGACTCGCTATGCGCCGACCTCGCCCTATTCGGCGTCCAAGGCCGCCTCCGACCATCTGGTTCGGGCGTGGCATGCTTCCTACGGGCTTCCTGTCGTCCTGTCGAACTGCTCCAACAACTATGGCCCGTACCACTTCCCCGAGAAGCTGATCCCGCTTTCGATCCTGAACGCACTCGAAGCCAAGCCGCTTTGCGTCTATGGGACGGGCGCCAATGTGCGCGACTGGCTCCATGTCGAAGATCATGCCCGTGCGCTCGAACTGGTGCTCCTGCGGGGCAGCGTCGGCGAAAGCTATAATATCGGAGGGGGAGAGGAGCGCTCCAACCTCGCGGTCGTCGAGGCGATCTGCGACGCGATCGATCGGCGCCTTCCACTCCGCCACGCCAGGCGCGAGCTGATCACCTTCGTAAATGACCGCCCCGGGCACGATCGCCGCTATGCGATCGACGCGTCGAAAATCATGGACGAGCTTGGCTGGCGTCCGCGCCAGAGCTTCGAATCCGGACTCGAGAGCACGATCGATTGGTATCTGGACAATCGTTGGTGGTGGGAGCCGATCCGCTCGGGCAATTATGCCGGCGAGCGTCTGGGGGTCTACGCGTGATGCGCATCCTGGTGACCGGGCGCAGCGGGCAGGTGGCGCATTGTCTGGCGGAAAAGGCGGGCGCCCGGCACGAGCTGGTCTTTGCGCAGCGTCCCGCCTTCGACCTTCTCGACCCGCGTACGATCGAGCGGACAGTCGCGCAGACCTGTCCCGACCTGATCTTCAGCCTTGCGGCCTATACCGCGGTTGACCTTGCCGAGTCGGAACCGGACGTCGCGATGGCGACAAATGCGGACGGGCCGGCCCTACTTGCACGCGCTGCCGCTCGCGCGGGAGCGCCGATCATCCACCTCTCCACGGATTATGTCTTCGATGGATCGAATGGCAGGCCCTATCGCGAGGAAGATCCAGTGGGTCCGTTGAACGCATATGGCGCAAGCAAGCTCGCCGGCGAGCAGGCCGTCAGGGACTCCGGCGCGGCCTTTGCAATCGTTCGAACCTCCTGGATCTACAGCCCGTTCGGCCGCAATTTCGTGAAGGCCATGCTGAGCCTGGCTGGATCAGGCAATCGCCTGCGTGTCGTCGCCGATCAGCTGGGCTGCCCCACCTCTGCATTCGACGTTGCCGACGGCTTGCTGCGCATGGCGGATTTGTGGGGCGTGCAACGTCGAGGGTTGGACGCGACATACCATCTCGTCGGCAGCGGCGAGACCGATTGGGCGAACTTTGCGCGCCGTATCTTCGCGTTCAGCGCTGCATGCGGCGGCCCGGCAGCAGCGGTCGACGATATTCCCTCCGCTGCTTATCCTTCGCCCGCAAAGCGTCCGGCTAATTCCCGTCTGGATAATAGCCGGTTCGCCGAAACATTCGGATATCGGCCGCCTGACTGGCGAACATCGCTCCAGCCGGTGGTGGCCCGCATGGTGGCCGAAGCACGTCGTCCGATCCATCGACCGGCGACGCACCCGCTCTACCCCTGACGGCACCGGCTTCACGCACGATCCGCGTCAGAAGGCGACCGGGACGCGCAGCGATGTGCGGACATCGGGGGCGTCTTGCGTCGCTCCGACCTCGACAGACCAGTTGACGATCACGCGCGGCGAGAATCGTTGGGTGATGCCGACCAGCAACCGGCCAACCTGCAGGTCGCGCGAGAACGTCTCGGTCTGGTCGCCCGAGGGTTCGCCCGAATCCCGATCAAGCTGCCTGGTCCAAGTTCTGGTCCCGAAAACCCATGAATGGGCATATCCGAGGCTCAGCGAGGTGCGCTCGTTGAGCGCCAAGCCGATGCCGGCCGAGAAGTTGATTGCGTCGCCAGGGTCCACCCGGTCGATTTCGACCGGGGGGATCCTCGTGGATACGTCTTTCGGAAGATTGAAGGTGTAGCCCAAGGTCCCGAACAGAACCGCCGGCTCGGACGGAAGCACGGCCGTTATGCTGGGAGAAAGCCCGAGGAAGCCCGCGCCCGTGGCCACCTCAATCGCACTGCCGTTCTCGTCGCGCGCCACCTCAAACGAACTTCGTCCGGTGGGCAGAGTCGCCTGCGCGTTTGCGATGAGAAAGGGCTTGTTTCGCCCACCATTGTTGATCTGGTAGCGAGCAGTCAACTCCACGTCGCCCAGCCCGGACCCTTGCACCGAGCTATCGATGGTCCGCGCGGCGTCGTCGTTGGTGCTGCCGGCGACGGGCGCGACGATGGACATGTCTGACCGATAAATCCAAGGGAGGCGCGCGCCTATCTCCAGGCGCGGCGCCAGCCCGTAGCGCAGCGAAGCCGACGCCGTGAGAATGTCCTGCCTGCTTTCGTTGATGTCGAATACGCCGACCAGGATCGATTCGATCAGCTCGACGCCGCGGAAGACAGCGCGATTGCGATCCGAGCGGCCATAGTCGATGCCGACTTCGGTGATCATTTGCCCAGCGCGCGTGAGCACTGAGCCCTTTTCGTCGAGGATAGCGACGGCTGGTGGCTGGTCTTCGTCCGCCGGCGCTTCGCCGACATGCACCGGCTGCTTTTCGGCTGGTGCCGGTACCTGCGCGAGTTGGTCGCGCGGGGGCTGCGTTGCCTGGGATGACGCGAGCACGCGTTGCTCCAACAGTTGGATTCGTCGCTCCTGCTCGAGCAGTCGCTGCTCCTGCTGCGCGATTTGGGCACGCGCTTCGTCCAGCTGGCGCTGGATCGGAACTTCCTCGCCTCGACTCTGCGCTGCTGCGGGCTGCGCAAGCGCCGGTGCCGTCAGGGCCGAAGCGCACAGCGCCGCGCGCACCAGCAACAGCTTTTCCGCCCATGATGCCCTTGTCGCGACCCCCGTCATGCCGTCAGCTCCCGACCGCACGCAACGTGCTGGCTTCCAAGCCAGGCGCCTGGGCGCGGAACAGACCAGATCCGATGCTGAACGGCTGGACCGACCCCAGCGAGAGATCCACCGCCACTCGATGATCAATCGAACGTCCATCGGCGGTGTTGGCCAGATAGGTGCTGATCCGATCGCCGACGAAAGTCTCGACCACCAACCCGGGAAGCTCCCCGCGCATCGAGGCCGCGTGGGGATCGAGAAATTGCGCATCGCCGTCGGCGGTCCGTCCGGTTGCCCAGACGGTCGCTCCCTCCGCCTTCCAGATCGTCTCGAGCAATCGCTGTCCGTTCACGTCGGTCGTGATCCGCACGCCGATCGCTACCTCGATACCGCCAGGCAACATAAAGCCGGCGCGTGCCCCCGCGAGCTCGCTTTCCCCGATCGGCGTGGCTTCGAACGGTGCGGCCTGGGCCCAGGACTCGGCAGGGCCGGCAGTCGCAAGGATCGCCAAGAGAAACGAGAGCCTAGCTTTCATCAGAATTCTCCCGGCCCGGGAAGCGCGAGACGCAGCCCGTCCATCTCGATCGGTCGGCCAAGGACACTGCCGAGCGGTCCCCGGCCCACGCCAGCCCATTGCGAGTGACGATTGAAGGAGCTGCGGCCGAAGTCTGGTGCACTGGTGATGACGAAATACAGTCCCGGCCAGGATTTCTCGAATTCTTTGCGGTCTAATACCAGCAGGCCGCGGGAGGGATCTCCGACCAGTACTTCATTCGCCGTCAGGCCCTTGACGACAACGAAATGATTGTAGCCAGACGTTACGATCAGCGCGATACCTGGTATTCTCGTCTTGGCGATCTGATCTAGTGTGACGCGATATCCTTCTGCGTTCAATCCAATCGCGCCAAGATATCGTCGCATATCCAGAAGCGAAAATCCTTTCGCTCGTATCTGCATGCGGTCGCCTTCCGCCCACATCCCGTTGAACACGGAGGATTCGGACGCGCGGATTCCATAGTGGAAGCGCAGCAGGGTCGCGAGGGCCGCGGAACCGCAGCTGAAATCATATCGCTGGCGCACGACAGTGTGGAACCGCCGATCGAGCATCGTCTCCATAGCGACGGAAATCCCCCCGGTAGTGGCCCCAGGGAGGAAAAACTGCGAGTTGGGCAATTCGTCCGGCGCCGGATAGGGCGCCGCCGCCAGGCCTGCCCACAAGAGGAGCGCCAGCGGCATCACTGTCCAGGAGGGGTAAGCGGCGCGGAGGAGATCGACAGATTCACATTGAGCGTCGCGTTGATCGAGCTGGCGTTGCCGGTATTCAGGTTCACCATCGAGATCCCGGACAGATTCTCGAACGCCGAGTCCGACACGGTGAGCGCCCCGGTGGGGCTGTGATCGCCGACGCTGTTGTCGCGCGAACTCGCGTTGCTCGTCGCGGAAGCCTCCTGCCAGACGGGCCGCTCCTCCCGGCCCGAAATTCTCGCGAGCGCGCCTTCCCCCAAGGGTTCGGCAGCGAAGGGAGCCGCGGTCTCGGCAGCGGCCGCCGGAGCGGGCACCTCCTGCGCAGGCGCGGCGAGAGGCGTGACTGCGAATGCGACGGCGGCGGGAAGGGCAAGCTTCGGGCCCAAGCGGTGGCGTTTCATCGGATCGTCCCTTTGGAGGTTGCGTGCCCATTGCCGCCTGGCGGCGAGAGGGACGGCGCGGCCGCCTGTCGGTCGGCCGTGCCGTCCCCCGAGCGCGGGGAGGCGCTTAGAAGGCAATGTCTCCGGTGGAGACCGCCAGGCTCACCGAAGCGTTTTGCGACGCACCGATGCCGGTATTCTGGTTCTGCGCCTGGATGCCCGCATAGTTCTGGAACGCACTGCCGGCATTGGTGAGCCGGTTGTTTGCGGTCGTGGCGCCTTCTGCCGCAGCATAGGTCACCGTCACGCCGCTGACATAGCTCGACAGCGTGGCGCTTGCGACCATGGCCCCGTCGCCGAACATGTTCGTCGTGCGTGCATAATTGACGTCGCTGCTGCTCGACGAGTTGAAGCTGTCGGTGACCGAGTTGTCCGAGTTGTCATTGCCGGAATCGGCGACATGGACCGAGTTGTCGGAATTGTCGTTCCCCGAGTCCGCGACATTCGTCGAATTGTCGGAATTGTCATTCCCAGAGTCCGCGACGTCGACCGAATTGTCCGTGGTCGAGCTGTCGTTGCCCGAGTCCGCGACGTTGACCGAATTGTCCGAATTGTCGTTCCCTGAGTCCGCGACATTCGTCGAATTGTCGGAATTGTCGTTGCCAGAGTCGGCGACGTTGACCGAATTGTCGGTGGTCGAGCTGTCGTTGCCGGAATCGGCGACGTTGACCGAATTGTCGGTGGTCGAGTTGTCGTTCCCCGAGTCGGCCACGTCGATCGAATTGTCGGTGGCCGAGTTGTCGTTCCCTGAGTCCGCGACATTCGTCGAATTGTCGGAATTGTCGTTGCCAGAGTCGGCGACGTTGACCGAATTGTCCGTGGTCGAGCTGTCGTTGCCGGAGTCGGCGACGTCGATCGAATTGTCGGTTGCCGAATTGTCGTTGCCGGAGTCGGCGACGTTGACCGAATTGTCGGTTGCCGAGTTGTCGTTGCCGGAGTCGGCGACATTGACGGAATTATCCGTCGTCGAACTGTCGTTTGCGGAATCGGCGACGCTGGTGTTGCCGCTGTCGGCCACATTCGTGGAGTTGTCGTTGCCCGAGTCCGTCACCGAACTCGTTTGCGTTGTCGCGGCGGTCGATCCGTCGCCCGACGCAGTGATCCCAGCGCCATTTTCGCTGGCCGGGACGGTTTGCCCGAATGCCACCCCTGGCAGTACCACCAGGCTGGCGACGAGCGCCGTCGTGGAAAGCAGATACCTCATTCCAGCTTCCTCTCTACGGATTATTTTATCCGCGGAGCCGATTGGCTACCGCTGCTGCCCAGCGCAGCTTGTCTAACTCTACACTTGCGTGTTGACCCGGCCACGCCCGCCTGAGTTCAATCGCTGCCCCCATCTGGGGTCGAGCTCAAATGCGACAGAGGGTATCGCGAGGCCAGCTGGGCTCATGCCAGCGGTGCCTTCGGAAGCGCTCCGGCCAGAACGAGCCGGACGATCTCCACTTGCCGGCGCAGGCCCGTCTTCTGGAAAATGTGCTTGAGATAGGTGCGTGCGGTCTGCTCCTTGAGGCGCATCGCAGACGCCGCTTCGGACAGGGTCTTTCCCATCGCCAAGTTCTCGATCAGACGGCACTCGACGGGCGTCCACCCATAGTGCCTGGACAGACACTCGAGCGGAAGCGTCACCTCCGCAGTGGGATCGACGAGCTGCACCAGTGCAAGGTCCAATTCGTCCACCGGCATCGGTATCGCATGGACCACGAGCATCAAGGGCGCATTGCGGCTTCGACTGACGGTCGCGATTGCGGGGCTGTCGGCCGGTTTCAGCAATGCGTGATGGAGCAGAAGCTGGAAGCGAATCGCCTCCTCGAGGCATGCAATGTTAAGCCGCCCGCCACGATCGGATATAACATTCGACTTGGAGAGGATCGCGCGTGCCGCATTGTTGGAAACGCGTATACGGCGGTCGAGGTCGACTATCAGCATCCCGTGGCCGAGCAGATCCAGCGCCGCGAGCTGTTCGCGATCGCTCATTTGCTTCGTTCTGCTCCGGAGCCAGCTACGAAGTGCAAATTCAAGTAGCGGAAGCCCGGCAGTAAGCCGGTCCTGCAAGATGCGTCTTCCCCCAACGCCAGGTCGCGCCGGGCTGCACAGGATGACGAACCTGGCGCCCGGCCACAACTCGACGATCGAGACGTGAATGGCGCTTGCGGAACCGCCATTGTCCGTGTGCGGGAACCATTGGGAAATCTCGGCCTCTGCGGCGCCAAGGCTCGGAACGCCGAGCGGCGGGACGTCGAGGTCGAGCCCTCTGCCGACATTTGCGACGATGGGTCCGATTTGCCCCTTGTCGACGGTGCAGATTGCAAGTGAATCCGCTTCGATGAGCGCGCGGACAGACTCCAGCATCACTGGAAGGTCCGGCTCGGCGGCGTCCGCTCCGCCGTCGTTGCGACGGATGCGCATCCGCGCAGCCGTCCTGGAAGCGGCG
Source organism: Sphingomonas sp. (assembly GCF_017744835.1). Lineage (GTDB taxonomy): Bacteria > Pseudomonadota > Alphaproteobacteria > Sphingomonadales > Sphingomonadaceae > Sphingomonas. The sequence goes on along the minus strand of NZ_JAGIAM010000004.1, from coordinate 268,199 downwards.
CTATCGGGGGAAGTGTCCTGCAGTTTCAGCATCAGCTTCCCTGGTCTTTTGACCTTCGCCGGGTATCAACGGCGAATGCCGGAACCCGGCGATTACGCTTGCGGCCATCACTGCTGTGTGCCGTCAAAAGTTGAAAATGGCACCATTTGAACGGCTTGGTAATTGGTGGAAAATAGGGGCGAAGATCGCCTTCTTAAAATCGCCACTGAATCCCAGGTTCGGATATTGTCGAATTCGCATGCGGATCATCCAGCGACAAAAGCCGTCGTCACACGACAGGTGGCGTCTGGTGCCGGAGCGGGTGCGATGCCATGCGCTGGGGCAAGCGGGACGGGGCAGTTGCGGCGGGTCGCTTGGCGGAGCCGAGCTCGACTGCGATGATGTTTGACTAATATCGAGGCGGTGGCGACGAACTAAGAAAATCGAAGTTTCACCGAATCTAATTTATAAGGACCGACCGTGCGGTTCGCCTTTGATGCGAACAGACCCGAGCGCTGCTCTCATGGTCGGGCAACGAAACATTCAGGTGGGCGTCGAACAACGGCGCGAGGCATTACCCGCATCCATGTAGTGGGGAGCAAAGCCTTCGCCGTCCGAGCGAAGGGCTCGAAGCAGTTGGCGGCGCGCGCAGCCCACATCTAATGGGGCATATCACGACCAGTGCGGGAGGCTCAGGAGCTTGTTCGGCGGATAGCCGTCATTCTCAGTCGCCAGATACAGGCGACCCGACGTCGGGTGCCGCCTGACAACCAACCACACTCTCCTCCCGCCAGTGGATGTCCAGAAGCGATGCGCGTCCGTCTCGATGGAGAAGATGACGTTATCGATGGTGTCATTCCACCCGGGGCCGCCCAGCCGCTCGATCCGCCGGTCAAGGTCGGTCGGGTCTCGCTGAATACAAGTGACTTCATAATCAGCCATCACGTCCACTCCCCATCGGTAACGCAACTCTCTTGGCCTGTGGCCATGAAACCGCCACGGTACAGCGCATTACAACACGGTCCGCCGATGACTGCACTCGTGTTGGATGATCGGCCGGAGCGTTGCAGCCGATTCGGGACCTAATCGTATCAATGCATTCTCTGCTCTGTCCAGACCAGAACGCGAACGGTAGCGAATTGACGCCCGCGTGGCAGGAAAACATCACTGCCGCCTGCAGATAAGACGAAGTATTAATTCGATATCTTGAGGTCCATGTTCCGGATCCCGCCGCTCCCGCAACTTTGTGTCCTCCATTCGGGGATTGCCGGGGCAAGCTTCTTGGGACCCGCTGCAGCGCCGCGCTCACTGAGGTCGCCTCGGGGGGGGCGGGCTAAGGGGAATTTTCGCTTAAATGCCTCATGCGTCGGCGCCGGCCTGATCGTCAACGGAAGGCCTACGCACCCTCGATGGTAGGTGTCCAACGACCACGCGCTGCTTTTTGCTGCTCACCGCGGTGCGTAATATCCCCAACGGGAGATGACGCACGGGTGCCTTCTAATATTCGAAGGCAGGTTCAGAAGGGTTCGTTGGCCCCTGAGATATGCTTAACTGATGAACGATCGCGGAGCGTCGTCGTACATTGAGCTTTTCCAATATGCTGTGTACATGATTCTTGACGGTGGACGGCCCGATGTGAAGATTTAGAGCAATCTCCTTGTTGGACAGGCCACGCCCAATTAGGGCTGCGATTTCCCCCTCGCGCGGTGTCAGGTTGGTCGTTCTTTTCGGGCCGACAGAGAGACGCGCCAGCCGCTCGCACATCAGCGCCGAGACCCGGGGAGAGCAGGCGAGTTCGCCGGTAAGCGCGCCGGAGACCGCGTCGACGAGATCAGTCATTGTTCCTTCCGAGCCGACGAATGCTGCAAGCCCGGATTCGGCATACTCGACGAGCCTCTCGGCGCCCCCGGAGATCGCGAATCCTACGAGCGGCAGATCGGGATTCCAGCTACGCATCCGGCGCGCGAATTCCAGACAATTGGGCATTGCGCCGTCGACCAGCACGGCGTCGGGGCGGCGGCGAGAGACGGCGGGAAGCGCTTCGGCAGGAGAGGCGATTTCACATATTTTCAAGCGGCCATCTCGCGCCAGGCTCACCGCCAAGCCTTCGCGAAACAAGAGTATGTCGCTGACTATCGTCACGGAGGGTAGTTCTGGACGTGGCCCGCCGTACGCGCTTGTCTCTACGAAATATGGACTCTTGGTCATCCGGCCTGACTCGCTGCCCCTGGCGGACATTCCCAGCGCACGAAAAACTGAAACTATCATAAGCGCAGTGATTCGCGAACGCGCCAATTAGTTGCTGTTGAATCGGTTTCTGGCCATTCGATATAAGTGACTTAGACCCAAAGAGGGGGGTTGTTTGGTCTTTGCGGCCTTCGGCCACGCTTCATTCGGGTTCGACTATTGTCCGCGACGGTCCGGACCGCGACATGAACCCATTTCGCGCCATGGGGTTCATGCGCGCCCATTCGTTCCGATGGCAGTTTTCGCGCTTTGAAAGCTGGGGCGGCGGTGAGTCCGATCCGTGTTCATCTTGGTCCAATGCCGGCGATGCTCCGGATCATCATTGCCGATGTGCTCGATCGCGAGCCGGATATCGTGATCACGAGCCAGTCCTCACGCCACGAGGACTGCCTGCGAGAGGCGCGCGGGCACCGGGCGGACATCGTCGTGACGCAGGACGGTCCGGGGAACCGGGATCGCTGCCTCGAGCAAATTCTCGCGCATCCGCCCCTGGCGGTTTTCGTGCTTTCGCCGGACGGAGGAAGTGCAAGCGGGATCAGTCTCGCTCGCCGCCCGATCGCGCTGGGCCGCGAAAACGCAGCGTATCTCGCAGAGGCCATTCGGCGCATGGCTGCAGAACTTTCCACCTGAAGGGCGGAGGTCGATCATGAACAACAACTACGACGATCTTTCGGAGCTGGAGCGCGAGTTCGAGCTGGAGATGGAAGCTCCTGGAGAGGACACGTTCGAGATCAGCTTCGAGAGTGCCGGCGACGACATGGAATGGGAGTTCGAGGAGGACCCCGATACCGAGACCGAACACGAATGGGAGACCGCCCTCGGCGGTGAGGACTCCGAATTCGAGTCCGGTTCGGGCGGCGAGTACGCCGACCAGACCGAGCACGAGTTCGTGGAACGATTGCTCGAGATCGGCAGCCGGAACTTCGAAAGCCCCTACGAAGCCGATGCGGCGATGAGCGAGGTGCTCGACGACATCGAACGGGAATACTTCTTCGGGGCTCTCAAGCGCGGGCTGAAAAGCCTCACCAAGAACAAGATGCTGAGGTCCTTGGCGAAGAAGGGCCTGACCCTTGGGGTGAACAGGTTCTTCCCCGGTCTCAAAGGGGCTCTCCAGCTCGCGCGCGGCAATGTGAAAGGAGCGCTGCTCAACTTCGGCAAACAAGCCTTGGGCAGTGTCGTGCCCGGCGGAGGCGCCATGTTGGACGCGGTCAAGGCGATCGGACTGCAAGCGGGCGATGGCCCGGCGCAGGAGCGCGAGACATGGGAAAACTACGTCAACCTATCGCGCGAAGCATATGAGCATCTCGCGAACAATCTCACGCCCAAGGCGGACCAGCCTGCCGAAGCCATGCGCCTGGCAAACAATGCCGTGCAACATGCAATCGCCAAGGCACAGGCCCGGACCGGCAGGGGACGCCCCACGGTCCCGGGTATGCGCCGGCGCGCGCAGGGGCGTGTCGCGCGCCTGCGCGTGGCTCCGGGTGAAACGATCAAGCTCATCATTGTCGGCGCATAGCGTGCGCAGACCATGCACGGGCGACAGGACAGGCTCGGGAGACGCATCCAGTCGATCCAGTTCCGGATCGAGAGCCTGTCGAAACTGAGGAACCTCGTGATGCTCTCACCCGAGATCGACATCACAGAACGACAGTGGGCGGTCATAGAACCGCAACTCGTCGCATCGTCCGCCCGGCTCTCGGCGAGGTTGCATCGCGCCGCCGAAGCGTTGCTCCCAAAGGCGGGGGATGCGGCCCCGGCCCGCAACCTCAATGGAGCGCTGGGGCAGATCGAGCTCGACATGTCCCGCGCATTCACCTTCTTCGACACCTACATGGACGTGCTCACCCAGCGCCACGCGCCGGTGCTCGGCGCCATGCTCGCGGGATGCGACGTGCTCGCATTGGAGGCGATGCGCCGCGACCATCCGGCGCTGGCCACCATCGAGCCCCCGCTGGTTTATTGTGAACGCGGCATCGGCGCAGCGATCGCCCGCGAGAGCGTGCCGTTCCCAGACGGATCGATGAACCCGATGCCGCTGATCCAGATTCCCTACGCGCGGCTCAGTGAGAAGTACAACCTCACCTCGCTGCTGCACGAGGCCGGCCACCAGGCGCTGGCGCGGCTGCAGCTCGTGGGCGCGCTACCAAAGCTGGTGGAGGAAGCGCTCCAGGCTGCCGGGGCGTCACGCACCACAAGCCAGCTCTATGCGCACTGGATGTCCGAGATCGGCCCCGATTTCTGGGCCTTCGGGTTGACCGGGGTGGCGGAGGCCGCGGCGGTCTGCGAGATTTTTGCGATGCCCTCGTCGCAGGCGCTGCGCATCGCCCCCGGCGATCCGCATCCCCCGCCCTATTTGCGCGCACTGCTTTGCTTCGACTGGTGCCGGCGCGCGTGGGGGATGGGGCCATGGGACGCATGGGAGCACGACTGGCTCGACGCCTATCCGCTCGACGCCGTGCCGCCCGAAACCCGGCGTATCCTCATTGAAGCGCGCCGCTGCATTCCGGTCGTCAGCCACGCGCTGTTCGGCGGCCGCTTTCGAGAGCTTGGCGGGCGCAGACTGCTCGATCTGCTCGACCTGCCCGCTGTGGCACCAGCGCGGCTCGAGCAAATCGCGGGTTCGACGGTCAGGAAGATCGCGCTCGAGGGACTCACCCCCTGCGCCCAGCTGGCGGCGTTCCGCATGATCCGCGTGTGGCGCAAGGTCCCGGAGCAGCGGCTCGACCGGATGATGACCGAGTGGCTGGTCAAGCTCGGCAAGGGGCGGCGGCTCCTCAACTGACAAACGAGACGGAGATAGCGAAATGGGCAAACAACCGCAGCAACCCGGCGCCAACCAGGGGTCGACGGAGGCGCAGCAGTCGGCGTCGACGCAGCAGTCGGCGCCGGCGAGCCAGACAGGCGAGGCTAGTCCCTCCGTCGCCGGCCGCGAGGCACAGCTGGTGCAGCTGACGATCGCCCCGCCACGTGGAGTCCCGACCATGCAGCGGCTGCGCGACCTGCCACGCGTGACCGTCGCCTTTCCGCCGTGCGCTGAAGAGCTGCTGTCGCTGATCAAGACCAGCGATCGCGACGACATCACCGTAGCCTTCAGGGATTATTTCAAATTCTATCGCCACCAGATTCTCGGACAGGACAGCAGCAGCGGGACCGTTGAAGAACTCGATCAGAAGGTCGCCGCCGAGCTCGATCCCGACCTGAGGAGCTGTGAATCGGGCGGGATCATCCTACATGGCCCACAACCTTCCGACTGGCCGTCGGATTGCTGCCTGTGTACCCCTTGCGTGACGCTCGACGGTGTGCGCAATCCGTCGGCCGACCCCGGGACGCCGCCTGTCCCCGGAATGCGCCGCCTGTGCGCCGGCGACGTCGTGTGGCTCTTCTACCATGAACGAATGGGCATCCATCAGGTGCTCGGCGCCATCCTTGATGCCTTTGCGACCAGCGGACGCCTGCCGATTTCGAACGGCTCGCTGGATCTCGGCGTCAACACCAACATCGTGCGGGACGACATCACTGCGCTGATCCTTGAGATCATGGTCAGGCAGACCAAGATGGGAATGTCGAGCTCGGTGCGTGATCGTGGAGCACTTTATCGCACGAGCCTCGGCTGGGAATCGTTGCTGGCCAAGCCACTGAAGCTCGACACGGAAGTGAACACCGGCTTCTCCAACCTCTTCCATCGCTTCATCTTCAATGCGCTCGAATTCTATCGCGACAAGCGCCTGGCCGTAGCGATTCAGAGTACCGCCGTGCCGACGGCACGCCCTTCGGTGGCGACATTGATTACCCTCAGCGACACGATCGACGTGCTCAAGAAGCGGTTCGAGGCGTTCTCCTACGGGCGCAACTACTACAATGCGCTCGCGGGCATCGTGTGGACGGTCTCCGCCATGTCGGTCATTCGCGAGCTTCGTGGCACCTTGGGTATTCCGAGCGCCTTCGAAGCCGCGCACGAATTCATCCCCGCGGCGTACGACCTGCTCGTCCTGAAGCGTCCGGTGACCCGTGGGGACGTCAACCGATACGAGGTCCACCGCTCCTGCGCGGTCAACGGCCGCGATATCCTGCTCGATCTCGAGGTGGTTGATCACCGGAAGAACCAGCCCGGCGAGGAGCTCGAGGACTGGCTCAACCAGATCGAGGCAAAGGTCGAAGGCTATCGCACGGCCTACCGCAACTTGACGGGGATCGACCTCGGAGCCTCGGCGAGCAGCGCGGTCGAGCAGCAAGTGCAGGCCGCGGCCTGAACGCGCGCCATGTACGCGGACTTCGGATCGGGCCCTGGCCGCAGTGCCTCGCGAAATGGGGCAAGCTGATGGAGCAGCTCCGGCAGACGGCGCAGGAGCGCAATGCCTGAGCTGTGGTCCTTCGGACGCCGGCCCTGTCCGAAGCCCCTTGTGCCTCAAGGGAGATAGCCCATGCTACTCGAACGCCTTCGCTTCGAACGCGAGCTCGAGCTTCTCCTGGAGGGGCCCGGTGACGCGTCGGCGCCATTTCCGATAGTTCGCGCAGACCGCCGAACAATCTATGTTCTCGATGCGCCGCCGTTCAGCAACTTGCCCGAAGCAGTGAAGACCGCTGCCCTCGACGAGCTTCGCGCATTGTTCGCGTTCGTCGGGGGGGAGTCGGGAAGGAAGATCACGGTCGTGGCGCTGTCGGAAGCCAATTTCCCGCAGTCTTTCGCCTTTTCCGATTCCGTGGTCGTGCTGATCGACAGCTCGAGCGCGCTGCAGGCGCATCTGACCGACAGCTTCCGGCTCCAGGGCCAGAATGCGGAGGCCGCGCTCAGGGGACAGGATGTGCAATTCCGGAACCCGTTTTCCTCGCCCAAGCGGGAGGGCATCAACATGGACCGCGCGGGGCTCGCCAAGCGCGACAAGCGTATCATCGGCGGACGCGCGTTTCCGTTCATGTCAGCTTATTGCTCGCTCGCCGAGATCATGTCCGATTTCGTCGATCTGGCGGATTCGCAGGTCGATGTGCGAAAGGTTCGCCAGCGCCGTGCCGGACCGCTCAACGCACGGGATTTCGCCACGCACCGTGCGCTTCTCGAAACCGCGGTCATGACAGTGCTCGACAACCCCGGCGACCCGGCAAAATGGATTTGGCGGCCTGAGCTTTTCGGCCAGCTCATCGGCCGCACCATGGCGCACGAAGTCCGACATACGTACGTCGGGGCCGGTCACGCCGCGGCGGGGCTTGGCGCAGACGGCGCACGGGTCGAAGAGACCAAGTTCGCGACGTTCTCCAAGGCCGATCAGGCGGCGATCGCTCGCGCGATCCAGGCCGCTGAAACGCAGCAGGGACGTCGTCCGGTTGTGCCGACCAATCCACCGGGGCAGCCCTTCCCGTTTTAGCCTCCCCGCGAAAGGGACATGCGATGGTGTTCGAGAGAATGCGGTTTGAGGCGGAGCTGCAAACCTTGTCCGAAGCCGGCCGCCCCGGCCAAGTCGCGCTGAAGGGCTCTCCCGAGCGTCTTCCGCCGCCCCCGAAAGCCTGTGCCGATCTCTTTGCGGGAACGCGGGTCGCGGTCGTCGGTGCGGGCCTCGCTGGCCTCATGGCCGCGCTTCGCCTGCGCGAGCGAGGCGTGGCCGTGACGGTCTATGAGGCACGCGCGAAGGTCGGCGGCAGAGTCTCGACGCGCAAGAAATTCGCAGCCGGCAGGATCATCGAGGAAGGGGCCGAACTGATCGGATCGTTCCACACCGCTTGGCTCGAGCTCGCGCTGCGCTACCGCCTCTCTGTCATCAGCCGCATGGACAGCGAACATTACGACCGCCAGGGTCTCCGGTTGAAGCTCGCGGTCAACGGCCGGGAACTCGCGAACGCCGAATATTTCGACTTGTCGGACAAGCTCGACGCCGTCCTCACGAAAATCGCCGATTTTGCCGACGGGCTGGTGTTCGATCCGTCGACGCCGTGGATGTACTCCACCCTCGCAGGCTACGACGGAGAAGACGTCGAGAATGCGCTCCAGCAGCGGTTCGGGGTCAGGAAGACCGAGAGGCGCCCCGACGGGACCCAGCAGATCACCGGACTATGGCGAATGCTCGAGCATCTGCTCGTCAACGATGAGGTGGCGCAACTGAAGGACATGAATTTCCTTGGCTTGCTGTGCAAGGTGAAGGCAGGTCAGGGCAAACGCTTGGGGCGGCCGCTGGGCAAGAACCCTGAAGACGATCGGCAGCGCAAGATGGGCTATTGGGATGAGCTGGAGATATTCCGGTGCGCAGAGGGCTGCGGAACGCTGGCCGAGAAGATGGCGGCCGATCTCAAGGCGGGAGTCAAGGGGAAGCTCAAGACGAGGATCAATCTGCTATCCCCCGTCACGCAGATTCACCTGACCGATTCCGGCGTTGTGCTCGGCATTAGCAAGGCTAGTCCGAACGGCGAAATTGAGAAGGAGGCGCCATATCCGGCGCTGTACGATTACGTCGTCTTCACCGCGCCGCCGACCGTTTGGAACCGCGTTAGCGTAACCACTGGCGGAAAGATCGAAAAAGGCAAGGCGCTCGGCGGGAAAGCGTTCGACTTGAAGGCGAAGATCGGGGTGATGCGCGACGGCCCCGCGATAAAGCACTTCACCATCACCGGCGAGCGCTTCTGGCTCAGCGAGGTGCCGCCCGCGGCACCCGATGGTGGGACCGCCGAACTAGGGCAGATCTGGGAGGAGACGGACAACCAGATGAGTACCGGCGCGGATCAGGATGCGGTGCTCGCCGTCTTTGCCGGCCCGCTCATCGCGAGCCCGATGAAGCCTGGGGGAATGGCGTTCCGCGCACCGAGCAAGGATGAATGCACCGCCGCGCTGAGGAAGCTCTACCCGAAAGCCTATCCGAAGAGCCCGAAGATCCTATTCGCGAACTGGCCGGAGACGCCGTTCATCAGGACGGGTTATGCCTCGCCGGCCAAGGGCCAGGTGATGACTGTGGGGGCCATGCTCGCCAGACCCTGGGGCCGCATGATCTTCGCCGGCGAACACACACACATGGCGTTCTTCGGCTACATGGAAGGCGCACTGAGATCGGGTGAGCGCGCCGCGACGCTTCTCGAGGGACTGGTCTGCGGAGGAGCCATCGCGCCGCAGCATGCCGGGGGCACTTTGGTCGCCTAGTGCCGCCGGCTGGCGAGGCATTCACGCGAGGACGTGAAAGCCAGCCTCAATGGCATGGCCGCCGAGTTCGACGAGATCCGGCAAACTTCACACGATTCTTCACATGATTTTGGAATTGAGGGACCGCGCTAAACGCGCTAGAAGAGAAAACCCGTAAACATCAGATGGTTGCGTTCGGGCTGGGTATTGTCAGGCGAGCCTTTTCGGATTTTGGTACCGTCATTCGGAGGTTCGAATCCTCCCGCCCCAGCCATCCACTCGCATCCGGTTCGGTACTCAAGCCGCTGATTGGCCGAGGCGATCCCAGGATTCGTCATCATCACGCGCGTCAATTCAACGCGGGTTCCGCGTGAGCATTTCGAATGCGTCACGATAGACAGGATGAGCCTCTCTCCGTAGGTCTAGAATAGATAGGAATCATAACAAGCGGAGAGGGTGATGAAGATGGGGAAGGCGGGAAGGGTGCGTCCGATGCAATGGGCGAGGTACACCGTGGCGGGGCTTGCCCTGGCTTGCGCGCTGGCAGTGCCAGCACGCGCACAAGACGACCGGATGACGCCGATCGCAACCCCAGCGCAGCCCACGGCAATCGTGCTGGACACCGGCAAGCTCCCCGGCTCCACGGCACCCGAGGCATGGCATAGCCAATATGGCAGCGTCTTCGCCCGCAATGTCACGGTCGCGACGCTGACGCCCTTCCTTCCCGATCCGGCAAAGGCCACGGGCGCCGCGGTGGTGGTGGCGCCCGGTGGCGGCTTCCGCACGCTATCGATGGAGAATGAGGGCTGGCAGGTCGCCCGCGCGCTCGCCGAAAAGGGCGTCGCCGCCTTCGTGCTCAAATATCGCCTGAACCCGACGCCGGTCGACATGCCGGGGTTCGAGCGTTCGATGCGCGAGATGTTTTCCGCCACCGCCGTGCGCCCGCCGCGGCCGAGCCCGGAACAGGCAATGGCCGACCTTGCGCCGCAGATCGCCGATGCGCGCGCGGCGTTCGCGCTGATCCGCCGCCGCGCCGGCGAGTGGAAGATCGATCCGGACCGGATCGGCATGATCGGCTTCTCGGCGGGCGCGATGCTCACCATGGCCACGACGCTGGCCGGGCAGGATGCCAAGCCGGCGTTCATTGCCAACATCTACGGACCGCTCGCACCGATGACGCCGCCGGCCGACGCTCCGCCGATGTTCGTCGCGCTCGCTGCCGACGATCCGTTCTTCGCCCAGGGCGGCTTCGGCCTGATCGACTCGTGGCGGACAGCGAAGCGCCCGGTCGAATTCCATTTCTTCGAGCAGGGCGGCCATGGCTTCGGCATGTATCCGAAGGAGACCACCAGCACCGGCTGGTTCGACTCCTATGTCCGCTGGATCGGCATGCACGGGATGCTCAAGCGCGCGCATTGATTGGAACCGGCAACCCCCTCCTTGCCAAAAGGTGGGGGCTTGTCTGGCCGGTCATTTTGTCGGACTAATTCCCAGGTCGCGCGGGACTGCGCGTCGCCCCCGCGCTGATCGCCAGCGACATATCAGGGAATAATGATGCTTGGTTTCGCACGTCTCGGCACTGCCGCCGCTCTCTCGATCGCCCTGGCACCGTCGGCATTCGCCCAAGCCGGATCCTCGGCTCCGGTCGTGGTGACCGTGGACAGCGCCAAGCCCGGCGCCAAGATCGATCGCAACATCTTCGGCCAGTTCGCGGAGCATCTCGGCACCGGCATCTACGGCGGCGTCTGGGTCGGCAAGGATTCGCCGATCCCGAACGTACGCGGCATCCGCAAGGACGTGGTGGCCGCGCTCAAGGCGATCCGCGTGCCGAACGTGCGCTGGCCGGGCGGGTGCTTCGCGGACGAATATCATTGGCGCCACGGGATCGGCCCCGCCAAGGACCGCCGGATCACGATCAATTCGAACTGGGGCGGCGCGACCGAGCCCAACAGCTTCGGCACCGACGAGTTCATGGACTTCGCCGACCAGATCGGCAGCGAGGCCTATGTCTCGGTCAACCTCGGTTCGGGCACCGTCGCCGAGGCCGCCGAATGGCTCGAGTATATGACCGCCGACCCGGTGACCACCGCCGGCAAGGAGCGTGCTGCGAACGGGCACCGCGAACCCTACAAGATCAAGTACCTGGGTCTCGGCAACGAGAGCTGGTCGTGCGGCGGTGCGATGCTGGCTGGGCATTATACGGATGTGATGAAGCCGTTCGCGAGGTTCGTGCGGAACTACAATCCGGCGCAGGCGGCGGACGGGCCCGGCGCGATGCAGCGGATCGCGGTCGGCCCGGGCGACGACGATCCCGCCTATACCGAGGCGGTGATGAAAGCGTGGAAGGCGCACGACTGGAGCTGGAGCATCGAGGGGCTCTCGCTCCACCGCTACACCACCGGCGGGGGCTGGCCGACCACCCAGCCGAGCACCGGCTTCGACGAGAGCCGCTATGCGCTGATGCTCAAGGAAACGCTGGGAATGGACGGCCTGATCGCGCGCACCGCCGCGATCATGGACAAATATGATCCCGAGAAGAAGGTCGCGATCGCGGTCGACGAATGGGGTGCCTGGCTCGCGCCCACCCCGGGGAGCAATCCGGGCTTCCTCCAGCAGCAGAATTCGCTGCGCGACGCGATACTGGCCGCGCTCAACCTCAACATCTTCGCGCGCCACGCCGACCGCGTCCGGCTGACCAACATCGCCCAGATGATCAACGTACTCCAGGCGATGATCCTCACCGACAAGGAGAAGATGGTCCTCACGCCGACCTACCACCTCTACAAGATGTACCTGCCGTTCCAGGACGCGACCTTCGTGCCGGTGACGTTCGACGCGGGCGAGTACACCCAGGGGGACATCAAGCTGCCGCGCGTGGACGCGGTCGCGGTGCGCGACACCGCCGGCAAGCTGTGGCTCGCCGTGACCAACATCGATCCGGCCCGTCCCGTTCGCGTGGAGGCGCATTTTCCGGGCGTGAACGTGCGTTCGGCGCGCGGCCAGGTGCTCACCGCGCCGCGCGTGGACTCGGTGAACAGCTTCGAGGCGCCCGACGTGGTGGTCCCGAAGCCCTTCGCAGGCAAGGCGGCCAAGGGCGGCGTGGTGCTCGACCTGCCGGGCAAGTCGGTGGCGATGGTGCAGATAGACTCCTGAGCCGTCCATCTGCGCAAAAGAGGCCCCGGATCAGAACTCTTTTTGGAGGCCTTTGCGCAGCATGACCGAACGCGGGCCGTTCACGCGCAGGGCCATCTCGGGATCGAACATCCAGGCACTGGGCAGCCGCAGCGTGCTGCCCAGGACAGCTCGAGCTGGTCGCGCTTCCAACCCCCGGGCCGAGATCCGATGGGCGGGGGATGCGGTATAGTCGAGGAGCCGGACGCCGTCCTGGAACGCGTGCCACCACTCACCGCGCACCCGCGGCGTCACTGTGGCGCCGTGCTGCACCAGCGACTGCGGGCCCCGACCGAGTGATTTGTTTCACTCCTGTGTCGGTTTTGCGGTGCAGCATCGTCTGACTGGATGCGGGCACCCCGTATCGCAGCACCGCTGCACAGTCAGGAGTCATCCAATGGCGCGTCAGGTAACCGACAACCTACAATTTGAGACCGCGGCCACGCCGTACCTTCTCGAGGACTCGATCGGCGGCACTTACGGCGACAAGCCGATCTTCAACCAGGAGCAGGTGATCGCGCAGATCGACGCGGGTGCGGAGATCAGCGGCAAGACGATCACCTTCGGCTTCCTCGACGGCCCGCACACCATCGGGCAATACAACAAGCCCGGCGCCCATTTCGTCGAGCCGGCCGGCTATGAGCCGTTCACCGAGGCCGAGAAGACGGCGACCCGCGAGATCATGCACATGTGGGACGATCTCATCGCGCCGAAGATCGTCGAGAAGAACGGGAACGGCGCCGACATCATGCTCGCCACCAGCTTTCTCGAATCGCCGCCGGGCAACGGCTGGTCGTACATTCCGATCGAGGGGAAGCACGAAAACCTGAAGTTCTGGAGCGACGTGTGGATGGCGGGATCGGGCGCCACCCACTATGGCGAGATGGGCCAGAACACGCTGGTCCACGAGATCGGCCATGCACTCGGCCTCAGCCACCCCGGGCCCTATAATGCCGGTGCCGACAATGACGGCGACGGCCAGCCGGATCCGATCGTCTCGGTCTATGCGCAGGACACCGGGCAATTCACGGTCATGTCCTACTTCAGCACCATCGAGTCGGGTGGCGCGCTGACGCTGAACCTCGCGCTGCCGGGAATCGTCGCCCCGCAGACGCCGATGCTGCACGACATCCTGACGATCCAGTCGAAATACGGCGCCGATCCGACGACGCGCGCGGACGACACCGTCTATTTCGCCAACTCGACCGCCGGGCTCGGCGTCTATGACCTCGCCGAAAATCCCTATCCCTATCTCGCGGTCTATGATGCGGGCGGCAACGACACGTTCGACTTCTCGACCGCGACCAACGGCGTGTTCCTCGACTTGCGGCCGGGGGCGTTCAGCTCGGCGTCACGCGGCGTGATGACGCTCGACGAAGCCAATGCCGTGCACGCGGCGTACAACGCCGAGGCCGGCCAGGACCTCTGGGCCCCGTTCGACGAAGCCGGATATGCCGGCTGGCTCGAGTTCGCCCTGTCGCAGGGGCAGGAGGCGCTCGTCGAGGCCGACACGGGCGTCGCGGGGATCAGCGCCACGATGAACCGCAACGTCTCGATCGCCTACAACACCGTGATCGAGAACGCGATCGGCGGGGCGGCGCGCGATTATCTGCTCGGCAACGACGTCGCCAACGTGCTCAAGGGCAATGGCGGCGACGACGTGCTCAACGGCCTGGGCGGCGACGACCAGCTGTGGGGCGGCGAGGGGGCCGACGAGTTCCGCTTCTTCGACCAGAGCGGCAACGACACGATCCTCGACTTCGTCTCGGGCACCGACAAGATCCATCTCGCCGGCATCGACGCGAACATCGGCGAGGCCGGAGACCAGGCCTTCGACTTCGTGGGCGACGCGGCCTTCAGCGGCACCGCCGGCGAGCTGCGCAGCTACACCAGCGGCGGGCTCAATTTCCTGGCGGGCGACGTCGACGGCGACGGGTTGGCCGATTTCACCATCGGCACCGGCGCCTCGCACGTCGTGGCGAGCGACTTGTTCTTCTAATTCGATCGGGAGCCCGGGCCTGGCGGCCCGGGCTCTTCTTTGCGAAGTACCGAGCAGGCGATTCCGCGGTAAGTCCGTTACTTTCGCTCGATGGAAATTTCGTCCGCAAACTTGCTTCCGCGATAATTTACAGCCGTCGAAAATCAGGTCCCGGCCATGAAGAGAGCCTGGGTTTAATTCGCAACAATGCAATTGCGTTCGGTTGCATCAACGCTTGTTCCGCCCCGGAATCGATTTGCGTGACGGGGCCTTTTCCCAAGCCCTAACGGGAAGTTAACACGAGTTTACTGGCGACTCCCGCCCGTCGATTCTAACTGCCCGCCATCCTCAAGGGTGGGAATATCGACATGATTCGGGGCAAGAGCGGGCGCGTCGCGCGTCGCGCGACGGTGGCTTTGATTTCCTTTGCAGCGACGGGCTTCGTGTCCGCGGCGCACGCCGAGGGCATCCAGGCCGGCACCGTCATCGTCAACAAGGCGACCGCCAGCTACAATACGGGCACGTCCACCAGCACGGTGGAATCGAACGAAGTGCAGGTGCGCGTCGACGAACTCATCGACGTGGCGGTCGCTTCGTCGGACAGCTCGGCGCAGTCGGCCAGCTCGACTTCGGCGGTGCTGACCTATTCGGTCACCAATACCGGCAATGGCGAGGAAGCGTTCAAGCTGACCGCCAACCCCTCGGTCGCAGGCAACGGCTTCGACGGCACGGTTCAGACCGTGGCGATCGATAGCAACGGCAACGGCATCTATGACGCCGGAGTCGATACGGTGGTCACCAACGGCGGCGCGAGCCCGCTCATCGCGCCCGACGCGTCGATCACGGTCTTCGTGGTCGTCGCGCTTCCGGCAGGGGCAACCGACGCGCAGACCAGCCAGGTGCGGCTCACCGCCGAAGCCGTCACCGGCACCGGCGCGCCCGGCACGGTCTTCGCCGGCCAGGGGCAGGGCGGCGGCGACGCGGTCGACGGCGCCTCGGGCGGCGACGACGACGCGCTCGGCTCGATCGTCGCGAGCCTCGCGACGGTGTCGCTGGTCAAGTCGCAGACGGTCGCCGATCCGTTCGGCGGCACCCAGCCGGTGCCCGGCGCGGTGATCACCTACACGATCGTCGCCAGCGTCGCCGGTTCGGGCCAGGCCGAGAACCTCCATGTCGCCGACGTCATTCCGACCGGCACGACCTATCAGGCGGGCACGCTCAAGCTCGAGGGCAATGCGCTCACCGACGGCGCCGACGGCGATGCGGGCACTGCTTCGGCCGCGGGCGTCGATGTCGCGCTGGGCACCGTCACCGGCGGCGGCACGCGTTCGGTGAGCTTCCAGGTGAAGATCAATTGAGCCGCAATTCGCGAAGGATCGTGACCATGTTCAAGACTCTCCTGGCGGTTTGCTCCGTCCTGACGATGGCCCCGGTCGCCGCGCTGGCCGCGCCCGATCCGGTCGTGCTCGAAGGCGGTGTGAAGCTCGAGAAATCGGTCGTCGAGAACGGCGTCGCCAAGCCGGTGCTGGTCGAGCCCAAGGTGGTGGTGCCGGGTGACCGGCTGCTCTTCACCACGCGCTACGCCAACAAGGGCACGCAGGGCGTGAGCAACTTCGTCGTCACCAACCCGCTGCCCGCCGCGGTGCGCCTGGCGCCCGAGGGGGCGGCCGGCCTGCAGGTGTCGGTCGACGGCGGCAAGAGCTGGGGCACGCTCGCGAGCCTCACCGTCGCCGAGGGGACGGGGCGACGCCCGGCACGCGCCGACGACGTGACTCACGTCCGCTGGACGATCCCCGCGATCGCGCCGGGCGGCACCGGAACGGTCGAGTACCACGCCATAGTTCGCTGACGCTTAAACGACCCGCCGGCCGCTTCGCGCGAGTAGCGTAGGCGAGGAGCCGGGGGGCTTCACGAGGAAAGACAAGAGATGACACACTCCGGCACGCTGCCGCGAGTGGCGGGCGCGCTTGCGCTCGCCACTCTGGTCGTTCGACCCGCCTTCGCTTCCGAGACGCAGGCCGGATCGAAGATCACCAACACCGTCACCGTCAACTACCAGGTCGGCGGCGTCGCGCAGACTGCGACCCAGGCTTCGGACACGCTGACGGTCGACCGCAAGATCAACCTGCTGGTCGAGGAAGTCGGCACCGTCACCACCACGGTGACCCCGGGGCAGACCGCCGCGGTGACGACGTTCAAGCTGACCAACCTGTCGAACGCGACGCTCGACTTCGCGCTCACCGCCGCGCAGCTCGCCGGCGGCACCGCGGCGCATGGCGGGACCGACAGCTTCGACGTGTCGAACATCAAGATCTATGCTGACAGCAACGCCAACGGCACCTATGATCCGGGCACCGACACGCTGGTGACCTATGTCGACGAGCTGGCCGCCGAAGGCAGCCGCACGCTGTTCGTCGTCGCCGACGTGCCGCTGAGCCTGGCCAATGCCAGCGTTGCGGGCGTCACGCTGACCGGCGAGGCCCGCGAGGCGGGTGCGGCCGGCACGCTGGGCGCGGCGCTGACCGAGACGACCGGCGCCAACACCGCGGCGATGGACACGGTGTTCGCCGACGCCGCCGGCGTGACCGACGGCGCGCGCGATGCCCGCCATTCGGACAATGACGACTATACCGTCTTCACCGCCACGCTTTCGGTGCTGAAGTCGAGCTCGATCATCAGCGACCCGATCAACGGCACGACCAACCCCAAGTTCATCCCCGGCGCGACGATCCAGTATTGCATCGCCGTGACCAACGCCGCGGGCGGCGCCGACGCCACCAACGTGGCGGTGACGGACACGCTTCCGACGCAGATCACCTATGATGCGGGCTATGGGATCAAGCTGAGCGGCACGGTCGTCTCGGGCCAGTGCCAGCTCAACGGGACGGCCGGCGGCAGCTTCGCCTCGGGCACGGTTTCGGGCACGCTGCCGACCGTGACCGCAGGCGACACGCGCACGCTGGTCTTCCGGGCCACGATCAACTGAGGACGACGGGGCCGGCCTCGTGCCGGCCCCGGCCGTGACCCGCATGATCACCCTGCGTCGCACCTTCGGCATAGTGGCAGTGCTCTTCTGGGCACTGGCGCTGTCGTGCGCCTTCGCGGCGCAGGCGCAGACCATCACCAACGTTGCCGGCGCGCGGTGGAGCGAGGGCGGGCGCGCGGCCGAGGCCCAGTCGAACGGCGTCACGCTCACCGTCAGCCCGTCGCCGGTGACGATCGGCACCTATCAGCGCAGCGACAACGAGGGCAGCCCGGTCGACTACACGCCGTCGCGCTGCGCGGGCCAGCAGCACGCGGCGGCGAACGATCCGCAGCCGACGCTGTCGGTGCCGCTCGCCCACACGACCACCGTCGTCGCGGGCACCACGCTTTATTTCAGCCTGAGCGCGCCGGCGGCGAACCTGCACCCCGATGCCATCGACCAGGTCGTGGCCAAGGTGCGGACCTCGCGCGGCGATGTGGAAACCGTCACGATCTTCGAGACCGCGGAGAACAGCGGCGTCTTCCTGGGCGCGCTTCCCACGCGGGCGGTTCCCGCCGTCCCCGTCTCGGGCGACTGCGCGCTGACCGTGGGCGCGGATGACCGCGTCACGGTGGAGATACTGGGCACCAGCGGCGGCGTGATCGCATCGGCCGAAGTCACTGCGCTGGTCGATCCCTATGGCATGGTGTTCGACAGCGAGGACGGCACGCCGGTCAACGGCGCGCAAGTGACTCTGGTCGATGCGGCGACCGGTGCCCCGGCGCGCGTGTTCGCCGACGACGGCGTCACGGCATGGCCTTCCAGCGTGATCGCCGGCCAGCCGATCACCGATGGCGCGGGCAACGTCTATCCGATGCCGGCGGGAGGCTATCGCTTCCCCCTCGCGGCGTTCGGCAACTACCGTATCGTCGTCACGCCGCCCGCGCCCTATTCGGCGCCGTCGAGCGTCACGCCCGACAAGCTCGTCGGCGTCACCCATGCCGACGGCACTGCGATCCACATCTCGGACGGTTCCTACGGCAAGCCATTCGCGCTGAGCACGGCCGCGCCGATCCGCATCGACGTGCCGGTGGACCGGCCGCCGGTGACGGTGACGCTCGCAAAGACCGTCTCGCGGGCGGCCGCAACGCCGGGCGACGCGGTCTTCTACACGATCACCGCACGCAACCCGGACAGCCACGTCAAGCGGCAGGTGACGCTCACCGATACGCCGTCGCAGTGGCTGAGCCTGCGCAAGGACAGCATCCGCGTCGACGGCGAGCCCAATGCCCAAGCGGTGCAGCTCTCCGCCGACGGCCGCTCGCTCGCCATATCGCTGGGCGACGTCGCCGCGGGCGCGGTGCGGACGGTCACCTATGCCATGTCGGTGCGAGTCGATGCGCCGCCGGGCCAGGCGATCAATCGCGCCGAAGCGGTGGACGCCCGCGGCAACCGCACCGTCACCACCGCAGCGATCCGGATCGAGCGCGAGACGATCGCGGGGCGGATGACGCTGATCGGCCGCATCACCGACGGCGGCTGCGCGCCCGACGCCAGGCATCAGGGCATCGCCGGGGTGCGCGTGATGCTCGAGGACGGCAGCTTCGCCATCACCGACGCCGACGGCCGCTATCATTTCGAGGGGCTGGTCCCCGGCACGCATGTCGTCCAGGCGGCCGGGCAGACGCTCCCCGCGGGCGGGCATTTCGTCGATTGCAGCCGCTCGACTCGCAGCGCCGGCAGCGCGACCTCGCGCTTCGTGATCGGGCAGGGCGGCGGCCTGGCGGTCGAGGATTTCGTGGCAATGGTCCCCGAGCGCGCGGCCCAGGCAGAGGAAAAGCGGCCCGCGAGCGACCGCGGGGCGGCAGGCGGCGACACCGACTGGCTCGCGCTGGGCGACGGCCCCGACGGCTTTCTGTTCCCCACTGCCGAGCACAATCCGCGCGCGCCCGCGGTCCGCGTCGTCATCCGCCACCGCCGGGACCAGACGGTCGAGCTCGCCGCCGACGGCAAGCCGGTCGACAAGGTCGCCTTCGACGGGACGCGCAACGCCGCGACGCATTCGGTGAGCATCTGGCGCGGCATCCCGCTCTCGGGCGACGTGACGCACCTCATTGCGACGATCCGCAACAAGGACGGGTCGGTCGCCTCGCAGGCGACGCGCGACGTCTATTTCTCGGGCACGCCGGCGCGCGTCGAGCTGCTGCCCCAGCGCTCGCACCTGATCGCCGACGGCGCGGCGCGGCCGGTGGTCGCGGTGCGCATCCTCGATCGCTTCGGGCGCCCGGTGCACGACGGGCTCACCGGCCAGTTCGCCGTCAATGCGCCCTATGAGAGCGCGGCGGCGCTCGATGCGATGCAGGCGCGTGCGCTTTCGGGGCTCGATCGCGCGCGGCCGACCTGGACGGTGCACGGCGACGAGGGGATTGCGCTAGTCGAGCTGGCGCCGACGATGGTGAGCGGCCCGCTGCATCTCGATTTCAGCTTCGTCGACCGCGACGTGAGCCGCAAGCAGACGCTCGACGCCTGGGTGATGCCGGGCGAGCAGAAGTGGACGCTCGTCGGCCTCGCCGAAGGCTCGCTGGGCGCGCGCACCGTGGCGGACAATATGGAGCGCGGCGGCAGCTTCGACAGCGACCTGGGCGAGCGCGCGCGCGTCGCCTTCTATGCCAAGGGGCGGATCCAGGGACGCTATCTGGTGACGCTGGCCTATGACAGCGCCAAGCAGCGCGACGACCAGCGGCTGCTCGGCGCGATCGATCCAAACGCCTATTACACCGTCTTCGCCGATGGGTCGGACCGCCGCTTCGACGCCGCGAGCCGCAACAAGCTCTACGTCCGCATCGAAGCGAGCAGCTTCTATGCGCTCTATGGCGATTTCGTCACCGGCTTCGACCAGACCGTGCTCGCGCGCTACGAGCGGACCATCACCGGCGTAAAGGCCGAGGGGCAGATCGGGCAGGTCCATGTCCAGGGCTTCGCCACGCGCACCGCCCAGGGCCATCGCCGCGACGAGATCCAGGGCGGCGGCATCACCGGCCCCTATCGCCTGTCGAGCCGCGACATCATCGCGAACAGCGAGACCGTGACGATCGAAGTGCGCGACCGCTTCCGTTCCGAGCAGATCGTCGAGCGGCGGTCGCTGGCGCGTTTCACCGATTACGACATCGACTGGCTGGCAGGCACGATCAGCTTCAAGGAGCCGGTGCTGAGCCGCGACGCCACGCTCAATCCGCAGTTCATCGTCGTGAACTATGAGATCGACGATGCGCGCGGCGGCGCGATCAATGCGGGTCTGCGCGCCGATTGGACGACCGCTGGCGGCAAGCTGCGTGTCGGCGCGACCGCAGTGAGCGACACCGGCGCGCGCGAGGGCGGCGAGCGCACCAACCTGGCGGCGGTAGACCTAAAGGCAAAGATCGGCGCCGACACCGAAGTGCGCGCCGAAGCCGCGGTGAGCCGCGCGGGCGAGCAGACCTCCAGCGCCTGGCTGGTCGAGGTCGAGCACCACGACGGCAAGCTCGACGTGCTCGGCTATGCCCGCTCGGCCGACCGCGACTTCGGCGTGGGCCAGCTCGCCGGGGCCGAGCGCGGGCGGCGCAAGCTGGGCGTCGACGCGCGCTACAATCTCACCGAGAATTGGTCGGTGATCGGCAGCGGCTGGTACGATCACAGCCTGATCGACGACGCCAGCCGACAGGCGGTCGAGCTCGCCACGGCCTATCGCACCGCCGACACCGAAGCGCGGATCGGCATCACCAGCTTCCGCGACCATCTGACCGACGGGACCAGCGCCGGCTCGACTCTGCTCGAGGCGGCGGCGACCCAGCGGCTGCTCGACAGCCGGCTCGAGGTGACGCTCGCGAGCAGTGTCGCGTTGGGCAAGGCCGAGTCGATCGACTTGCCCGAGCGCCACCGGCTGGGGCTGCGCTATGCGCTGATGCGCGACGTGAAGCTGGTCGGCAGCTACGAGATTGCGCAGGGCGAGGCGATCGATGCGCGCACCGCACGCGTGGGTTTCGAAGTCGCCCCCTGGGCGGGCGCGCGGATCCTGACCACCATGGGCGAGCAGGACGTCGCCGAATATGGCAAGCGCAGCTTCGCGGCCTTCGGGCTCTCGCAATCGCTGCAGGTCAGCCGGCACCTAACGATCGACGCGACCGTGGATTCGTCGCGCACCCTGGGCGGGTTCGACGCCGGGCGGCTGGTCAATCCCGCGCATCCGGCCGCGAGCGGCGGCACGATCAGCGAGAACGGCACGCTGGCGGAGGACTTCACTGCGGTGACGCTCGGCGGCACCTGGCGCGGCGGGCGCTGGACCGCCACGGCGCGCGGCGAGCTGCGCGACGGCGAGCTGGCCGATCGCAAGGGCGTGACTGCCGGCGCGATCCGGCAGCTCGGCGAAGGCTCGATGGTCGGCGCCGGGCTCAGCTGGACGCGGGCGGATGCGGACGACGGCCAGTCGAGCGAAGTGCTCGATGCCGCCATCTCGGCCGCGCATCGGCCGGCGGACTCGGCGCTCGCGCTGCTCGGCAAGCTCGAGTTCCGCAGCGACAGCGTCACCGGCGCGATAGCGGGCGAGGCCGGCGCGGCGGGTCGCAGCGCGATGACGGTGACCGGCGACGCACGCTCGCGCCGCCTGATGGCGAGCCTTTCGGGCAACTGGTCGCCGCTCGGGGTTGACGGATTCGACACGGTGCAGCGCACCGAGATCGGCTTCTTCCTGGGCGCGCGGCACAATTTCGACGTCTATGAAGGCAATGCGATCGACGCGACTTCGCTGCTCGGGGGGCTGGACGTGCGCCTGGGGCTCGGCGAGCGGTTCGAGATCGGCGGCGCCGCGACGGTGCGCCACAATCTCACCGACGGACTGACCAGCTTCGCGTTGGGGCCGCAGATCGGCTTCAATCCCGCGGACGACGTGCTGGTGACGCTGGGATACAACGTCAGCGGCTTCCGCGACCGCGACTTCGCCGCCGCGCGGCACACCGACGCGGGGTTCTTCGCGGCCATGCGCGTCAAGTTCGACACCGACACGCTAGCGACGCTGGGGGTTGGACAATGACGGCGCACATGACCCGGATCGCCGTCGTGCTGACTCGCGTCGCGCTGCTGCTGTGGCTGGTTTCGGGAATCGTCGCTCCGGCCGCTGCGCAGACCAGCGTCACCAACAGCACCGACGGCGCGGTGGCCTATGTCAGCAGCGCGAACTGCCCCGGCAGCGCGTTCAAGCGGACCTTCAGCGTGAGCCAGAGCCTGACGGTGGCGGACGTCAACATCGGCGTGCTGATGGCGCACGACAACCGACCGGACCTGCGGATGTACCTGGTGGGGCCGGACGGGACGCGCGTCCAGCTCGCCGCCAACAACGGCAATGCCGCCAATCACAATGTCAACGTGCTGTTCGACGACGAAGCGGCGAATGCGATCAGCAGCTACACCACCGATCCCGCCGCCGCGACGAGCACCACGGTGGTGCCGCCCTATGCCGCCAGCTATCGGCCGACCCAGGCGCTCTCGGCCTTCGACGGCAAGGCCGCGCAGGGGATCTGGACGCTGGAGATCTGCGACACCAACAACAACAGCATCAACGGTACCTTCTATCAGGCCGACCTCACCATCACCGGCGCAGCGGCGGCCGATCTTTCGCTGACCATGAGCGTCAGCCCGAGCTCGCCGGTCGCGGGCGCCACGGTCACCTACACGCTGACGGTCACCAATGCCTCGGCATCGTCGCTGACGGCGAATGGCGTGGTGGTGGGCGTGAACCTGCCCACGGGCGTGAGCTATTCGGGGTCTACCGCGACGGGAACGAGCTACGATCCCACGACGGACAACTGGACCGTCGGCACGCTCGCGCCCGGCCAGAGCCGGACGCTGACGATCACTGCGCAGGTAATCGCGAGCAGCGGCGCGACGCTCACTGCAACGGCCGAGGTGCTCGCGTCCTCCGCGACCGACAGCGATTCGACGCCGGGCAACGGCTCGACCAGCGAGGATGACTATGCCTCGGCGAGCGCCACCGTATCGGGCACGCGCACCGCGGGCACGGCCCCGACGCTGGTCTGCCCGGCCGGGAGCGCGAGCTTCAGCTGGAACAACTATAGCTGGGCGGCCGGAAGCACGAGCAACAGCTATGCGCTCGCCGGGATCGGCACACTGAGCTTCACGCTGAGCAACCCCGGCCAGTTCCTCAACAATGCCACCTATGGAGGCCAGTCGCCGACGCGCCAGAATGTCGTCACAGGCGGTCTCGCCACGGCGCGCTACTCGCTGATGGAGCTCGTCGACCTGGCGAACCAGACACAGGAAGCAACGACGACGATCAGCCTGGGCGTGGCGCTGCCGGGAGTCCAGTTCACGATCTTCGACGTCGATTATGGCACGAGCCAGTTCGCCGACAAGGTGACGATCACGGGCACGCGCAACGGCGTGACGGTCTATCCGACGCTCACCAACGGCCTGGCCAATTATGTGAGCGGCAACGTGGCCTATGGCGACCAGCTCTCGGGCGACACCCAGGCCAATGGCAATGTCGTGGTCACCTTCTCCGCGCCGGTCGACACGATCGTCCTTCGCTACGGCAACCATTCGCTGGCCCCGACGGACCCCGGGCAGCAGGGCATCGCCATATCGGATTTCACGCTGTGCAAGGCCGAATCGCGCATCGCGGTGAGCAAGAGCAGCACCGTGCTCAGCGATCCGGTGAACGGCGCGACCAACCCCAAGGCGATCCCCGGCGCCGTCGCGCAATATTGCATTCTCGTCAGCAACGCGGGCTACACCACCGCGACAAACGTGACGGCGTCGGACCCGCTGCCGGCCGGAGTCGCTTATGTCGCGGGGTCGATCCGTTCGGGAACGAGCTGCTCCGATGCGGCGACGACCGAGGACGACGATGCGGCCGGCGCCGACGAGACCGATCCGTTCGGCGCTTCGCTCTCGGGCACGACCGTCACCGGAACGGCGGGCTCGCTCGCTCCGGGCGCAAGCTTCGCCTTCACGCTGCGTACGACGATCAAATAGCCGCCGGGGCTCAATAGCCGAGCGCCGCGCCGTCGCCGCGCGGATCGGCGCCGCCTTCGTACAGGCCCTGTTCGCGGTGGACGCGGATGGCCTGGGCATGGCCGAGGTTGTCGTTCCAGTCGGTGACCATCTGGATCGGCTGGCCGCGCCGCTTGAGCTCGCGCGCGACTTCGTCGGGGATGCGGCCCTCGAGCGACAGGTTGCGCGTGCGGGTGCCCCAGGTCCGGCCCATCAGCCAGCGGGGTGCCTCGATCGCCTGCTGCACGTCATAGCCGAAGTCGATCAGCCGCGTGACCAGCGCCGCCTGCGATTGCGGCTGTCCTTCGCCCCCCATCGACCCGAAGGCGAGATAGGGACGATCGCCCTGCGTCAGCATCGCCGGGATCAGCGTGTGGAAGGTCCGCTTGCCCGGTTGGAGATGGTTGGGGTGCTTCTCGTCGAGCGAGAAGAAGGCGCCGCGGTTCTGCATCAATATGCCGGTATCGCCGCCCACCACCGCACTGCCGAAGTCGTGGTAGATCGACTGGATCAGCGACACGACCATGCCGTCGCGATCGGCGGCGCAGAAATAGCAGGTGTCCCCGTCGGGCGCGCGACGCTCGTGCGGATCGGCATAGGCGATGCCCGCGGGCACGGCGGCGATGCCGAGCGCGCGCTCGGGGTCGATCAGGCGGCGGCGCTCGTCGGCATAGGCTTGGCTGATCAGCCGCTCCACCGGCATGTCGACGAAATCAGGGTCGGTGAGCCATTCCTCGCGATCGGCGAATGCGAGCTTAACCGCCTCGGCCATGTGGTGATAATAATCGGCGGTCCCTTCGCCCCACGACGCAACGTCATAGCCGCCAATCAGGTTGAGGATCTGGAGCGCCGTGAAGCCCTGGGTGTTGGGTGGCAGCTCATGGACCCGATAGCCGCGATATTCGGCCGTGATCGGCTCGACCCATTCGGCGCGGAAGGCGGCGAAGTCCTCGGCGGCGAGCGGCGATCCGCCGGGCTGCAGCGAGGCGCAAATGCGTGCCGCGATGTCGCTTTCGTAGAACCCGGCGCGCGCGCCCTGGCCGGCGATCTGCTGGAGCGCGCGGGCGAGATCGGCCTGGACCAGCCGCTGCCCGTCGCGGGGGACACGTCCTCCGGGCAGGAAGATCGCCGCGGTGGCCCGATCCTTGCCGAGGATCTGTTCGTCCTGCGCGGTCCAGTCGGCGAGCGAGCGGCTGACCGGCATGCCCTCGCGCGCATAGCCGATCGCCGCTTCGAACAGTGCGCTCCATTCGAGCCGGCCGAAGCGCTCGTGCGCCAGTCGCCAGCCGTCGATCGCGCCGGGGACGGTGAGGACGCTGAGCGGCCCGCGCGCGGGAATCTCGCCCTCCTTGGCATGGGGCTGGTAATAGTCGAGCGTCGCGCGTTGCGCCGCAGGACCGCTGGCGTTGATGCCGTGGACGCGGCCGCTGCCCGGCTCGGCGATCAGCCAGAAGCCGTCGCCGCCGAGCCCCGCCATGTGCGGATAGACGACGCACAGCACCGCATTGGCGGCGATCGCCGCGTCGACCGCGCTGCCGCCCTGCTGCAGCGCATTGAGTCCCGCGGAACTGGCGAGATAATGCGGCGTCGAGACCACGCCGTGCGGCGCATAGGTGGGCGGGCGGCCCGTGCGCGGACCATTGGGATGGCTCATCATCACCTCCTGACGGGCGCCGCCGCGAAGGCGGGCAGGGGCCTAGGAGGTCCGATCGTCGAACTCCATGCCGACGTCGCGGACCTTGTCGTTGCTGTGATCCATGTATCGCGTCCAGACGGGCAGCAGCCCGCCCGCGACAATCGCCCCGAGCCCGACCCACCACAGCGTCGCGCCGCCGCCGGTCGTGCCGATGCTGATGATCGGGAAGGCGGCGCACAGCAGCAGAAGCGACAGGCATTCCGCCATGAGTTTCTTGTCCACCTCGTCCTCCTCAGAGCAGGATCATTGCCACCGTCGTCACGCCGGTCAGCACGGCGACCAGGACCGTCCAGGGCATGGTGATCCGCAGCACCGAGCCCTCCTGTCCCTTGATCCCGGCAATGCTGGTGCCGAGCACGATGTTGGCCGGGGCGATCGCATTGCCATAGGCGCTGCCCGCCGCCTGGGTGGCGATGATCGTCTCGCGCGGGAGGCCGTGGAGATCGGCGACACCGCTCTGCACTCCGCCGAACAGCACGTTCGAGGCAGTGCTGCTCGAGGTCATGAAGGCGCCGAGACCCCCGATCAGATTGGCGAGACCGGCATAGACCAGAGGCGGCGATACGGCGGCGAGGCCATAGGCGATGGTCAGCGACTGGCCGCTGTGATCGAGGATGCGGCTGGTGACGAGGAAGGCGATGATCGGCACCGATGCGGGCACCGCGTCGATGAGCAGTGCGGACCAGATCCGCTCGGGCGTGTGGCGCTCCGCCCAGGCGCGGTAATAGCCGCCCGCCCGGTACACGAACCAGACGATGATCGCCGTGACCAGCAGCATCATGCCCGGGTGCGTGAAGGGCGTGATCGGCGCGTAGCTGTCCACCGCCGCGTTGTAGATGCTGAAGCCCGTGCCCACTTCCGGGAAGGGCAGGCCGATGCGGACCTGGCGCAGCAGCGCGTTGAGCGGCGGGATCAGCAGCGCGCTCAGCGTCACCACGGTGAGGATGACATAGGGCACGAACGACATGGTGAGGCTCATCACCGGCGCAGCCTCGCGCTGCTCGCTTACCGTCTGCTCCATCATCGCCGGCCGATAGGGGATGCCGGTGACGGGCTCGCCGAACCGGCGCCAGCGCGACAGCGGATAGAGCGACAGGAGCGCGACCGCCGCGGCAAGGAAGGTCGAGAGCTCGGGGCTGAACAGCGCGACCAGCAGCTGGCCGACGCCCAGGATCGTGCCCAGGATCAGCACCAGCGGCCAGGCATGGCGCACCGCCGCGCCGCGACCATAGACCCAGACGACGAGCAGGCCGCCGAGATAGTTGGAGATGAGCACGAGGAACGCCGATTCGAGCGCCGCGCGGGGGACGTCCTCGAGATTGGCGACCTGCAGCGTCGCGAGCCAGCCGACGCCGAGCGTGCCGAAGAACCGCGCCCAGGCATGCGCGACCACGGCCATCACCACCGCGTAGACCGGCTTGACGCCGATCGCGATCAGCAGCGGCACGACCACCACGACGGGCGCGCCGAAGCCCGCGATGCCCTGCAGGAACGAAGCGAAGACCCAGCTGAGCGCCAGGACGATGAACAGCTCGTTCCGGCTGAATCTCGAAATGCCCTGGCGCAGCGCATCATAGGCGCCGGCCTGCTTGGTCACCTGATAGAGCAGCAGCGCGGGCCAGATCACATAGAGGATGAAGATCGCGTCCCACACGCCCTTGCCGCCGGCGACCGCCAGCGTCTGCCAGGGCGTCCGGAAGGCGAAGAGCGCGACCAGCGCGGCCGTGAACATCGCCATCGGACCCGCCTCGGGCGCGCGCCAGCGCAGCGGCACGAGGAACACGAGCAGCACGACGATCGAGAGGACCGCGAGCACCCAGTGCAGAAGATCGACCGGAACCGGCGCCGTTTCCATAGGCTCTCCCCAAATCGGCGGTTGCCGCGCTTTGCGGGCTTTCAGGAGTAGGGGTGCACCTCAGCCCCTCTGGGGCCAGCGGGTAATCGGTGATTTCCCTGAGAAGGACGAGGCGCTTTCCCCTGCGCAGCGCCTGCGCGCAGGGTGACGCAGCGGTTCGGCGAAGAAGTCTGGCGCGCCGCTTGCGCGAACCACGCTCGGGGAAGCGCCTGACGCTTTTCAGGGGAATCACCGATTACGCGCATGGCCGCCAGCGGCTGAGGTAGCCACCGGTTCCCCGAACCGGCGGCGAGTGGCACCAGCCCATTTGCGCAGACCTCTTTCGTTGGTGGAGGGGCTTATGCGTGTACCCACCGTAGCTTCCCGCGGGCACGAGGCACGTGCCCCCCGATCCGGCCAGCAAACCCGTGCGTGCGCGCGATCGGGCGAGAGGCTGAGGGCCTCCTCCTCGGTGCGGGCGATGCTCGCGGGCTGCCCCAAGCTTCATGCCCGAACGAGCATCGCGGCAGGAATCCTGCTCACCACCTTCGTTCCCGTGGGCGCCTGGGCCAATTGCACGATGGTGAGCAACAACCCGCCGCAATGGGTGTGCTCGCCCCCCACGCCGCAGACCACGCGCATCGGCTCGGGCCCCAATACGCAGAGCGGCGCGACCGTGACGGTCGATCCGGGCGCGCAGGTCAACGTCGGGAACCAGAACGCGATCAGCCTGGGCGACAATGCCACGATCACGGTCGGCGACGGCGCTACGGTGACCAACAACGGCACGAACTCGTCGAACCAAAGCTCGCTGTGGGGCGTGGGGCCGAACACGATCGAATTCGGGTCCAACGGCACGCTGACGATCGGTACCGGCGCGTTCGTCACGGCGAACGGCTCGGCCAACAACGGCGAGCCCATCAACGTGATGGGCACCGGCAACATGATCGTGAACCGGGGCACGGTCTCGTCGCGCAGCGGTGCCGCGATCTGGTTCGAGGACAAGACGACCGGCGCAGGCAACACGGTCGACAACTACGGCGTGATCGAGACCCAGCTCGGCGCCAACGCCAATGTGATCGGCAACCAGCGCACCAGCGACGTCACCTTCATCAACCGCACCGGCGCGACCGTGCGCGGCAGCCTGTCCTTCGCGGGCGGCAATGATTCGCTGACGCTCGAGACCGGATCGGTGATCACCGGCAGCTTCAACGGCGGCGGCGGCACCAACTCGCTGAGCCTGAGCGGCACCGGCAACGACAGCCTGGCGGGCGACATCCGCAACTTCCAGACGCTCAACAAGGACGGCACCGGCACCTGGACACTCACCGGCGCGATCGGCGCCAATGGTGGCAACGAGGCGCTCCAGGTGTTCGTCAACGCTGGCACGCTGGCGCTGACCGGCAACAACGCCAATTTCAACGGCGCCGTCACGGTGAACCCGGCCGGCACGCTCGAGGCGCGCGCGCAGAGCCTGCCGCCCTCGGTGCTCGACAACGGGCTGGTCCGTTTCGTGCAGGACACCGCGGGCACCTATTCGGGCGTGATCAGCGGCAGCGGCGCGGTCGAGAAGAATCTGGGCGGCGAGCTGACGCTTGCGGGCGTCAACAGCTATTCGGGCGGGACGACGATCAACGCCGGCACCGTGCTCATCTCACAGGACGCCAATATCGGCGCGGCGGCGGGCACGCTGACGCTGAACGGCGGCATTCTGGGCGTGACGGCGGACGTCACCACTGCGCGCGCGACCACGGTTGGGCCGCTCGGCGGCGGGCTCAGCGCCGTGGCGGGCACCACGCTGACGCACAATGGCGCGATCAACGGACCTGGTGCGCTCACCAAGAGCGGTGCCGGCACCGTCATCCTCACCGGCAGCAATTTCTATCTCAACGGCACGCGGATCGAGGAAGGCGTGCTGCAGGTCTCGAGCAACGGCAATCTGGGCCTGGCCTCGGGTCCGCTCACCTTCAGCGGCGGTACGCTGCGGACTACCGCTACCATGGAACTGCTTCGCTTCACCACGATCGACAGTGACGGGGGCACCATCGAGACCGCCGGCGGCACGACCGCGACCATACCCGGCTCCCTCGTCGGTGCGGGCCGCCTTACCAAGTCCGGCGATGGCACGCTGCTGCTCACGGGCACCAACTCCTATCTCGGCGGCACGCTGGTGACTGCCGGCACGGTCGAGATCGGGAGCGACGCGGCGCTGGGCGACCCCGCTGGGCTGCTCACGCTAGACGGCGGCACGCTTCGCATCACCCAGAGCGCCACGGCCAGCCGGAGCACTCTGATGGGCCCGGCAGGCGGCACGATCGAAGTCGTGACCGGTGCCGACGTCAATTACAGCGGCAGCATCAGCGGCGCCGGCAGCGCCACCAAGACCGGCGGCGGGAATCTCTTCCTGACCGGCACGAGCAATTACACGGGCAACACCACGATCGCGGCGGGCGCGCTCTATGTCGACGGCGACCTGAGCGCGGCGACGGGCAATGCCACCGTGCTGAGCGGCGCCCGCCTCAGCGGCAATGGCACCTATGGGGGCAGCGTCACCGTCAACGGCGGCGGCATATTGGCGGCGGGGAACGTGCTCGGCGCGCCGGGGATCCTCACCATGGGGAACCTGACGCTCAGCGGGGCCTCCAACCTGTTCCTCAACGTCATTGACACCACGGTCGGCGGTGCGCTCAACGACCTGATCGTGGTGAACGGCGATCTGGTGCTCGACGGCCAGGTCAACGTCCTCGACCAGGGGCAGAACCTCGGGCCCGGCGTCTATCGCATCATCAACTACACCGGCGCGCTCACCAACAACACGCTGGACATCGGCGGCTTTGCCGCGGTCGACGGCACGCCGACCCGGCCGCTCGACGGGTTCAGCGTCCAGACGGCGGTGCCCAACCAGGTCAATCTGATCAACACCAACGGCCTGTCGCTCAATTATTGGGACGGCGCCGACATCGCCAATGCGAACAACAATGTGATCAACGGCGGCCCCGGTACCTGGCTGTCGGGTGCCGGCGCGCCGCCGACCTGGACCGATCCCAACGGGGCTGTGAATGCGCCCTGGGCCGATGGGCAGTTCGCGATCTTCGTTGGGACACCCGCTACGGTCACCGCGAGCAATGCGCTGGGGCAGATCACCACCTCGGGCATGCAGTTCGGCGTCAACGGCTATGTGCTGACGGGCGATCCGCTGCTGCTGGTCGATTCGGCCGCGACGCCGGGGGTCTCGACCATCCGCGTGGGCGACGGCACCAGCCTCGGCGCGTCGTACGTCGCCACCATCAGCGCGCCTCTCACCGGCGCCACCCAGTTGCTCAAGACCGACGCTGGCCGGCTCATCCTCTCGGGCGTGAACAGCTATTCGGGCGGCACGCGGATCCAGGGCGGGACGATCCAGATCGCCAGCGACGCGAACCTGGGCGCTGTCAGCACCGGACTTTCGCTCGATAGCGGCACGCTGGCCACCACCGCCGACATCACTACCGACCGCGCGGTGGTTATCGATCCGGGCAACGGCACCTTCGACACCTCCGCGGGAACCACGCTGACGCTCAGCACCGCGCTGAGCGGCGTGGGGGCGCTCCAGCACCGCGGCGCGGGCAATCTCACGCTGCTGGCGGACAGCACCCATTCGGGCGGCACGATCAACTTCGAGGGCACGCTCCAGCTCGGCAACGGCGGCACCGGCGGCGCCATCACCGGGCCGATGATCAACCAGGGCGTGCTGCTGGTGAACCGTTCGGACCAGCTCGTGCTCGCTGACCTGATTCTGGGCGGCGGATCGCTGGTGCAGGCGGGCACCGGCACCACGGTGCTGACCGCCGACGACCTCTATATCGGCGGCACGACGATCAGCGCGGGCACGCTCCAGCTCGGCGCCGGCGGTGCCACCGGCAGCGTCGTCGGCCCGATCGTCGACAATGCGGCGCTGACGATCAACCATTCGAACGAGTTCACGCTGGCGAACGTCGTCTCTGGCACCGGCACGCTTACTCAGTCGGGAAGCGGAACGACGCTGCTCACCGGCGCGAACAGCTATACCGGGGGCACCACCGTCTCGGCCGGGCAGCTCTATGTCGACGGCGACCAGACCGCAGCCACAGGTGCCGCGGTGGCGCTTTCCGGCACCCGGCTGGGCGGGAGCGGCGTCATCGGCGGCGACGTGACGATCCAGGACGGCGCGATGCTCTCGCCGGGCGCCAACCCCACGGCTGCGGGCACGCTCACGATCAACGGCAACCTCAACCTCGCCCCCAATTCGAGCCTGCTCTACAACATGACGAGCACCACCGTGGGCGCCGCGGGGAACGATCTGACCAATGTAGGCGGTAACCTGCTGCTCGACGGCACGATCAACCTGGTAGACCAGGGGCAGCAGCTCGCACCGGGCGTCTATCGCGTCTTCAACTATTCGGGCGCGCTGCTGAACGCGGGGCTGACGCTCGGCGGCTACACCGTCGACGGCACCACGATCACGGCGCCGCTCACCGGCTTCCTGGTGCAGACCTCGATCCCGAACCAGGTCAATCTGATCAACACCGCGGGGCAAGCGCTCAACTATTGGGACGGCGTCGCCATCGGCGTCCCCAACGACGGCGCCATCCAGGGCGGCAACGGAACCTGGCAGGTGGGAGCGCTCTCGCCCTCGAGCTGGACCGACCCCGACGGCGCCGCGAACGCGCCTTGGGCGAACGGAAGCTTCGCGATCTTCGTCGGGGCGCCGGGCACCGTTGTGGCAGACAATCTGCTCGGACAGATCCAGGTGGCCGGTATGCAATTCGGCGTCGACGGCTATACGCTGACCGGCGGTCCGATCGAACTCGTCGGCTCCACGGCGACGCCCGGCGATTCCACGATCCGCGTCGGCGACGGCAGTCCGAATGGCGCCGCCATGACGGCCACGATCAGCGCGCCACTGTTCGGCACCAGCCTGCTCCGCAAGAGCGACGCCGGCACGCTCGTGCTCAGCGGCGCCAACACTTACACCGGCGGCACCGTGGTCGACGGCGGCACGCTCGAGGTGAGCGCTGATACCAATCTGGGCGACGCGGCGGGCCGGCTCACGCTTGCCGACGGTACGTTACGCGCAGGCGCCGACATGACGAGCGCGCGCGCGGTCGTGCTGAACGGATTGTTCGGCGGCACCTTCGAGACCGCGACCTCCGGGGGCGCGGCGACCACGCTCCAGCTCGACGGGGCGATCGGCGGGACCGGCGGGCTCTTCAAGACCGGCGCGGGCACGCTGCTGCTGACTGCGGACAATGCCTATCGCGGCGGCACCACGATCAGTGCGGGCACGCTCCAGCTCGGCAATGGCGGCACGACCGGCGGGCTGCTCGGCCTGATCGAGGACAATGGCGCGCTGGTCGTCAATCGCTCCAACGCATTCACGATCTTCGGCACGATCTCCGGCATCGGATCGCTCGAGCAGGCGGGGACCGGCACGACGATCCTCACCGCCGACAACACCTACACCGGCGGCACTACGATCAGCGCAGGCACGCTGCAGATTGGCAACGGCGGCACCACCGGCCATGTCGTCGGCGATATCGTCGACAACAGCATCCTCGTCATCAACCGCTCGGATACCAAGCTGACGCCCGGGGTCATTTCGGGAACCGGCCAGCTGATCCAGGCGGGCACCGGTATCACTGTGCTCCAGGCCGACAACAGCTATACCGGCGGCACCACGATCAACGCCGGCATGCTGCAGCTGGGCGACGGCGGTACGGCGGGCAGCATCGTCGGCGACGTGACCAACAACAGCGTGCTTGCCTTCAACCGCTCCGACGTCGTCACCTTCGGCGGGGTGATCAGCGGGCCAGGCTCGCTGCTGCACCTCGGCACCGGCACGACGATCCTCACCGGCGCGAACACGATGACCGGCGGCACGACGGTCGCCGCGGGAACGCTCCAGATCGGCGACGGCGGGACCAACGGCCAGCTGTTCGGCGACATCGTCAACAACGGCACGGTGATCCTCGATCGCTCGGACGACATCCTCTATTCGGGCTCGATCTCGGGCACCGGCAACACGATCAAGAACGGCGCGGGCACGCTGATCGTGACGGGCACCGGCACCTATACCGGCGGCACCACGATCAACGCCGGCATCCTCCAGCTCGGCAATGGCGGCACCAGCGGCAGCATCATCGGCGACGTGGTCGACAATGCCGCGCTGGTCGTGAACCGCTCGGACAGCATCCTGCTCTCGGGCGTCGTATCGGGCACGGGCCGCTTCGAGCAGGCGGGCACCGGCACTACCGTCTTCGAAGGCGACAACAGCTACACCGGCGGCACGCTGATCAGCGCGGGCACGCTCCAGGTCGGCAACGGCGGCGTAACCGGCAGCATCGTCGGCGACGTGACCGACAATGGCCGACTGGTGTTCAACCGCGCCGATACCTTCACCTTCGGCGGCCTGGTCTCGGGCACCGGCGAGCTGGTGCAGGCGGGCCTGGGCACGCTCATACTCACCAACGCCAACAGCTACACCGGCGGCACTGCGATCGAATCGGGCACCCTCCAGGTCGCCGCGGACAACAATATGGGCGATCCCGCCGGGCCGCTGCGCATCAGCGGCGGCACGCTGCATACCACGACGAGCTTCGCGACGACGCGCGCCACCACGCTCGCGCAGCAGGGCGGCACCTTCGACGTCGATCCGGGCACCACGCTGACGCACAACGGCGTGGTGACGGGCGCCGGCAGCCTTACCAAGGTGGGCACGGGCACGCTGATCCTCACCGGCACCAACGATTATGGCCGCGAGACCTTCGTCAACGCGGGCACGCTGCAAGTGAACGGCGACCAGACGCTGGCGACTGGCCCCACCTCGGTCGCGAGCGGCGCGACGCTGGCGGGCATCGGCATCATCGGCGGCGACGTGAGCATTGCCGATGGGGGCATCCTCGCCCCCGGAACCAGCCCCGGCACGCTGACGATCGCCGGCGATCTTGCGCTGAGCGCGGGGTCGATCCTCAACTATGAGTTCGGCCAGGCGAATGTCCCGGGCGGCCCGCTCAACGACCTGACGATCGTGGGCGGCGACCTGGTGCTCGACGGAACGATCAACGTCACCGTCTCGGCCGGCGGCAGCTTCGATCCGGGCGTCTACCGTGTGTTCAACTATGCCGGGACCCTTACCGACAACGGCCTCTCGGTCGGCACCATCCCGGCGACAGGCTATTATGTGCAGACCTCGATCGCCAACCAGGTCAACCTCGTCAACACCAGCGGGCTGACGCTCAACTATTGGGACGGTGCCGCTGGGCCCAAGAACGACGGCGTGGTCAATGGCGGCGATGGCCTGTGGCAGAGCAGCGCGGGCAACGACAATTGGACGATCGACGCAGGCACCCCCAACGCGCCCTTCACCGATTCGGCCTTTGCGATCTTCACGGGCGCGCCGGGCACGGTCACGGTCGACCCGTCGCTGGGCCCGATCAATGCCGCGGGGATGCAGTTCGCGACCGACGGCTATCTGGTGCAGGGCGACACGATCAACCTGGTCGGCGCGGGCACCTCGATCATCCGCGTCGGCGACGGCACGGCGGCGGGGGCAGCGATGACCGCCACGATCGGCTCGGTGCTGGCGGGCACGACCAGCCTCACCAAGACCGATCTGGGCACGCTGATCCTCACGGGCGCCAACAGCTATTCGGGCGGCACCGTCATCGACGATGGCGTGCTCCAGATCGCGAGCGACACCAACCTTGGCGCAGCGGCGGGCACGCTGAGCTTCGACGGCGGCACGCTGCGCACCACCGCCGACATGACGATCGCACGCGCCACCGACATCGGCAGCGGCGGCGGCACGATCGAGACGCTGGCGGGCACCACGCTGACGCATGGCAGCGCGATCACCGGCGTCGGCGCGCTGACCAAGACGGGCGACGGCACGCTGATTTCCACCGCTGACAATGGCTATACCGGTGGGACCACCATCGCGGCGGGTACGCTCCAGCTAGGCAATGGCGGCACCGCGGGCAGCGTGGTCGGCGATATCGTCGACAATGCCGCGCTGGTGGTGAACCGCTCGAACGAAGTCACGCTGGCGGGCGTGATCTCCGGCACCGGCACGCTCACCCAGGCCGGCACCGGGACGACGATCCTGACGGGCGCCAACAGCTATGCCGGCACCACGACGGTCGCCGCGGGCACGCTGCTCGTCAACGGCGACCAGAGCGCGGCAACCGGGCTGACCGGAGTCGCATCGGGCGCCACCATCGGCGGCACCGGGACGATCGGCGGCAATCTGATCGTCGGCGACGGCGGGACGCTCGCACCGGGGCAGGGGGTGGGGACGCTGACGGTCAACGGCGCGCTCGGCCTCACCGGCGGCTCGCGGCTCGCCTATGACTTCGGCCAGGCGAACGTCGTCGGCGGCGCGCTCAACGACCTGACGGTGGTCGGCGGCGACCTGGTGCTCGACGGCACGATCGACGTGACGCTCGCGCCCGGGGGCAGCATCGATCCGGGCGTCTATCGCGTGATCAGCTATGCCGGCGCGCTCACCGACAATGGGCTGAAGATCGGCACCATGCCCGCGCCGGGTTTCCTCGTGCAGACCTCGATCGCCAACCAGGTCAATCTGGTGAACACCGCCGGGCTGACGCTCAGCTATTGGGACGGTGCGGCCGGTCCCAAGAATGACGGCGTCGTCAACGGCGGCGACGGGCTGTGGCAGGCAGCTGCGGGCAATGACAATTGGACCACGGCTTCGGGCACGCCCAACGCGCCCTTCGCCGACGCGAGTTTCGCGATCTTCATGGGCGCGCCGGGCACGGTGACGGTCGATCCCTCGCTGGGCGCGATCAACGTGTCGGGCATGCAATATGCCGTCGACGGCTATGTCGTGCAGGGCGGGCCGATCAACCTTGCCGGCACCAACGCCATCGTCCGTGTCGGGGACGGCACCGCCGCGGGCACGGGGATGACCGCGACGATCAACTCGGTGCTCGCGGGCGCCGCCGACCTCACCAAGAGCGATCTCGGCACGCTCGTGCTCACGGCGGCCAACAGCTACAGCGGCGGCACGACGGTGACCGGCGGCGTGCTCCAGATCGCGAGCGATGCCAATCTCGGCGCGGCGGCGGGCGGCCTGACGCTCGACGGCGGCACGCTACGCAACACCGCCGACCTCAGCCTCGCGCGCGCCACCACGCTCGGTGCGGCGGGCGGGACCTTCGACACGCTCGGCGCGCTTACCATCACCAGCGCGATCACGGGCGCGGGCGGCCTCACCAAGACCGGCGCGGCCACGCTCACCCTCACCGGCGCCAATGCCTATGCCGGGCCGACGACGGTCTCCGCTGGCGCGCTCTATGTCGAGGGCAACCAGGCCGCGGCGACCGGCACAACCTCGGTCGCGAGCGGCGCGACGCTGGGCGGATCGGGCACGATCGGCGGCAGCGTAGCGATCACCGACGGCGCCACGCTGTCGCCGGGAAGCGTGGGCGTGGCACCGGGCACGCTCGCCATCGCGGGTGGCCTGTCGCTCGCGCCGGGCGCCACGCTCGCCTACAGCTTCGGCCAGGCCAATGTCGTCGGCGGCGCGCTCAACGATCTCACTACGGTCGGCGGCGATCTGGTGCTCGACGGCACGATCAACGTCACGCTGGCCCCGGGCGGCAGCCTCGATCCGGGCGTGTACCGCGTGATCGACTATGCGGGCGCGCTCACCGACAATGGGCTGGTGATCGGGACGATCCCGGCCCCGGGCTTCCTCGTCCAGACATCGATCGCCAACCAGGTCAATCTGGTGAACACCGCCGGGCTGACGCTCAGCTATTGGGACGGCGCCGCGGGCCCGAAGAACGACAGCGTCGTCAATGGCGGCAACGGCGCCTGGCAGGCCTCGGCGGGCAACGACAATTGGACGACCGTCACCGGCACGCCCAATGCCCCCTTCAGCGACGGAAGCTTCGCGATCTTCATGGGCGCCCCGGGTACGGTGGCGGTCGACAGCTCGCTCGGCGCGATCAACGCGGCGGGGATGCAGTTCGCAGTCGACGGCTATCTGGTCCAGGGCGATCCGATCACTCTCGTCGGCGCTGCGCCGGTGATCCGCGTCGGTGACGGCACCGCAGCGGGCGCGGGGATGACGGCTACGATCAATTCGGTGCTCGCCGGCACCGGCGGCCTCACCAAGAGCGACCTCGGCACGCTGATCCTCGGCGCCGCCAACAGCTACTCCGGCGGCACCAGCGTTACCGGCGGCGTGCTCCAGGTCGCGAGCGACGCCAATCTCGGCGACGCCGCGGGCGGGCTGACGCTCGACGGCGGCACGCTGCGCAACACAGCGACCTTCACCAGCGCCCGCGCGACGACGCTGGATACGCTCGGCGGCACCTTCGAGACCCTGCCTGGCACCATGCTGACGCTGAGCAGCCCGGTGACGGGCGCCGGTGCGCTCACCAAAGCGGGGGCGGGCACGCTGATCCTCACCGCCGACGCCGGCTATACCGGCGGTACCACGATCGCCGCGGGCACGCTCCAGCTCGGCAATGGCGGCACTGCGGGCAGCGTGATCGGCGATATCGTCGACAACGGCACGTTGGCGATCAACCGCTCGAATGCGCTGACGCTCGCGGGGTTGATCTCGGGCACCGGCGCGCTGGTCCAGGCGGGTACCGGCACCACGACGCTCACCGGCGCCAACAGCTATGCCGGGACGACCACCGTCTCCGCGGGCACGCTGCTGGTGAACGGCAACCAGAGCGCCGCCACCGGCCTCACCACGGTCGCCTCGGGCGCCACCATCGGCGGCGTGGGCACGATCGGCGGCAACGTGACGATTGCCGACGGGGGCATCCTCGCGCCGGGTACCAGCCCGGGCACGCTCACGATCAACGGCAATCTGTCGCTGAGCGGCGGCTCGATCCTCAACTATGAGTTCGGCCAGGCCAATATCCCCGGCGGCCCGCTCAACGACCTGACGATCGTGAACGGCAATCTGGTGCTGGACGGCACGATCAACGTCACCGTCTCGGCCGGCGGCAGTTTCGATCCGGGCGTCTACCGCGTCTTCAACTATGCCGGGACGCTCACCGACAATGGCCTTGCGGTCGGCACCATCCCCTCGACCGGCTATTTCGTCCAGACTTCGGTCGCCAACCAGGTCAATCTCGTCAACACCGCCGGGCTGACGCTCAACTATTGGGACGGCGCGGCCGGGCCCAAGAACGATGGCGTGGTCAATGGCGGCAACGGCACGTGGCAGGCAGCGGCCGGCAACGACAATTGGACCACCAGCATCGGCGTGCCCAACGCGCCCTTCACCGATGCGAGCTTCGCGATCTTCATGGGCGCGCCCGGAAATGTGACGGTCGACCCGTCGCTCGGGCCGATCAACGTCTCGGGCATGCAGTACGCCGTGAACGGCTATGTCGTCGGCGGCGGCGCGATCAACCTGGTCGCGCCGGGCAGCACCATCGTCCGCGTCGGCGACGGCACCGCGGCGGGCGCGGGGATGACCGCGACGATCAACTCGGTGCTGGCGGGCACCTCGGGCCTCACCAAGAGCGATCTCGGCACGCTAATCCTGACGGGCACCAATAGCTACGCGGGCGGCACTGCCGTCGACGGCGGCGTGCTCCAGGTCGCGAGCGACGCGAACCTCGGCGCCGCCGCGGGCGGGCTCTCGTTCAACGGCGGCACGCTGCGCACCACGGCTAACATCACCACCGCACGCGCAACCGTGATGAACCCCGCCGGCGGCACGCTCGAGACCGTGGCCGGCACCACGCTGGCGATGACCGGCACCGTCTCGGGCCCCGGCGCGCTGACCAAGACCGGCACCGGCACGCTGACGCTCTCGGGCACCAACAGCTATGCGGGCGGCACCAACGTGCGCGCCGGCGTCGTCGAGATTTCGCGCGACGCGAACCTCGGCGCGGCGGCCGGACCGCTGACGCTCGACACCGGCACGCTGCGCACCACTGCGGACATCACCACGGCGCGGCCGATCACGCTCGCCGCTGGCGGCGGCACCTTCGAGACGACCGGCACCAGTGCGCTCACTGTCAATTCGGCGATCGCCGGACCGGGCGCGCTCGCCAAGACCGGCTCCGGCGCGCTGATCCTGCGCGCAGTGAACAGCTATACCGGCCCGACCAATGTCGCCGCGGGCACGCTGGCGGTCGGCGATGCGACCAGCACCACTGCCTCGATCAACGGTCCGGTGTCGGTCGCCTCGGGCGCGACTTTCGGCGGCTATGGCACCGTCAACGGCGGGGTGACCAATGCCGGCACGCTCGCGGTCGCCGACGCGCTCGATCGCTTCGCCGCTGCGGGGGCAGGCCAGTTCCGGATCAGCGGCGCGCTGGTCAACGCCGGCATCGCCGATATCGGCGGGGCGGGAGTCGGCAACCGGCTGGTGGTCGGCAGCTATCTCGGCCAGTCGGGCATCCTCGCGCTCAACACCACGCTCGCCGGCGACGGCGCGCCGACCGACCAGCTCGTGATCAACGGCGGCACCGCGACCGGCGGTACCACGCTTAGGATCACCAATGTCGGCGGCCAGGGCGCCGAGACCCCGGGCAACGGCATCGAGATCGTCGTGGCGAGCGCCGGGGCGACGACGGCACCGACGGCCTTCGCGCTCACCGATCGGCTGGTTGCCGGGCCCTATCAATATAATCTTTTCCGCGGCGGCCGCGACGGCAGCGTGCCGGAAAGCTGGTTCCTACGCTCGCAGCAGGTCGACGGCGTCACCCCGCCGCCGGTCGAACCCGGCCGGCCCGAGCCGCCGCTGATCCGCCCCGAAGTGCCCGGCTATGTCGTCATTCCCTCGCTCGCGTTGCTTTACGGCCGTGCGCTGATCGGCACGCTCCACGAGCGCGTCGGCGAGCAGGAGCAGCTCATCGGTCGCGACGACCTGCCTTCGCGCGGCCTCGGTGGCGCTTGGGGCCGCTGGCTCGGGCAGCGGATCGACTGGAACGTCGAAGGCGGCGTCTATGGCGACGGCCCGGCCTTCCGTGCGAGCAACTACGCGATGCAGATCGGCGTCGACGCAGTGCGCAGCACCGACAGCTCGGGCGGCATCACCTTCGCGGGGGTCTATGGCGCCTATGGCTGGACCGACGCCCTGGTGCGCGACTATGACATGAGCCAGGCGGGCCGCGCGAAGCTGGAGGCCTATACCGCCGGCCTCTACGGCACGCATTATGGCCGGAGCGGCTGGTACCTCGACGCGGTCGCCCAGGTCACGCGCTATCACGCGCGCGCCGGCTCGGGCTTCTTCTCCGACCTCAAGACCAAGGGCACCGGCGTCGCCGCATCGCTCGAAGCGGGCGTCCCCCTCCACCTCGGCGGCGGCCTCACGCTCGAGCCCCAGGCCCAGATCATGTTCCAGAAGATTCACTTCGACGACGCCGCCGATCCCGCGGCGGAGGTCCACTTCGACGACGTCAATTCGCTGACCGGCCGGATCGGCCTGCGCCTGGCGCACAACAGCGAGCGGCCGGGCACTTATGGCCCGCGTCCGACAACCGTCTGGCTGCGCGCGAACGTTTGGCGGGAGTTCATCGCCAATCCCAAGACGTCCTTCTCGTCGGCCAACGGGCTCGTTCCCTTCCGCTCGAACATGAAGGACACCTGGGGCGAGCTGGGCGCGGGGGTGAGCACGACGCTGACTCGCAACGCCAACCTCTTCCTCACCGGCGCCTATCAGAAGTCGTTCGATCGCGACGTGAAGTCCTGGGACGTCAAGGCGGGCCTGCGCTTCAACTGGTGAGCTCGGAGGGCCGGAGGAGGATCGATATGTCGCTGTCGAGCAAGACCGAAGCCAGGCTGCTGAGCCACGAGGACCAGCAGCTGATCGGCCAGACCCATCATCCCGCGATCTACGAGAATTCGCGCGAGGAGCTGCAGGAGCTGCGCCAGCGGCTGCGCGGCCTTCGCGATCGGGAGCGTACCTTGCTCCATCAGAAGGTCCGCGAGAGCCGAGGCAAAGCCGATCCGCGCGGCGGCAGCTTCCCCGGGACCGCCGATCATCCTGGCCGGCGCAAGCAGCTCTTCGCCCAGGCGCTCCGGCGTGTGAATGGCGAATTCCACCGCCTGCGCAGGATGGAATCGCGCGCCGCGCTAACGCTCTCGGCACGCCGCGCGCTGGCGCTGCGCAAGTCCGGCGCGCAGTTCGCGCCCGAGAACGAGCCGACCGCGCACACCGGCACCCGCCCGATCCCGAGCCGCCGCGGCAAATCGCACATCCCCGGCAGCCAGGTGGGCAGCGTCACCAAGGCAACCCAGCGCGCTCAGGCTGCCAAGGACAATCGGGGGGATGGGGGCTGAGGCGCAACATAATCCGATTCCGCTTCTGAAGCGCCGCCGCGTCGATTAACGTCGCGGCTCGATTCGGGGGCAATCAATGTTGGGCTTTCTCGCGGCGCCGGAGAATATCGTCTTCGTTTCCGCCTTGCTGCTGACGCTGTTGGTCGGTGTCGTGCAGATCTTCGGCATCGGCTTTCATGCGGATCTGGCCGACGTGCCCGATGCGGACATCGCCGGTGGTGATTTCGACCTTTTGTCTTGGCTGGGCGTCGGCAAATTGCCGCTTCTGGTGTTGCTTGTGGCGTTCCTGTCGATCTTCGGCACCCTGGGGCTGATCGCCCAGCAACTAAGCCGCGATGTGGGCGGAATGCTCGTATCGCCCTGGATCTTGGTTCCCGCGGTGGGGGCGGTGTCCGTTCCGCTCACCAGGCTTGTCGCCGGCGGGCTGGCGCGCATCCTGCCGCGCGATCACACGACGGCGATCGACTTGGACTGGCTCGTCGGGAAGCAGGCGATGGTCGTGACAGGCCACGCCGCCCCGGGCTCACCGGCGCGGGCGCGCGTGGAGGATCATCATGGGCAGCTCCATTATGTGATGGTCGAGCCGAACGATCCGGCCCAGCATTTTGAAGAGGGGGAGGCGGTGCTTCTCGTGCGTCGGGAAGCCGAGGTTTTCCGTGCAGTTACCCGCGGCGACTTCCATCTGCCGCGACTATAGGGGGAATAAGTGACTAGCGATATCGCGACGCAGGGGACGTCGATTGTTCCCTATCTCGTCTTTGCCGGCTCCGGCCTGCTGGGTCTGATCGTGATCGGGTTGATCGTCGCCAAGCTCTACAAGCGGGCATCCAAGGAGATCGGCTTCGTCCGCACAGGATTCGGCGGCGAGAAAGTGGTCATCAACGGCGGCGCGCTGGTGTTGCCGGTGTTCCATGAGACCATGCCGGTCAACATGAACACGGTGCGCCTCGCGGTTGAGCGCAAGAACACCGACGCGCTGATCACGCTCGATCGGCTGCGCATCGACGTGAAGGCGGAATTCTATGTCCGCGTCCGCCCCGACGCGCAGGCGATCGCCACCGCCGCGCAGACGCTTGGCATGCGCACGATGCATCCGGATGCGCTCAAGGAGCTGGTCGAGGGCAAGTTCGTCGATGCGCTGCGCTCGGTCGCGGCCGGCATGACGATGGCGCAGCTTCACGAGCAGCGCAGCGAATTCGTCCAGAAGGTGCAGCAGGTCTCGTCGGTCGACTTGGCGATGAACGGGCTCGAGCTGGAATCGGTCTCACTGACCGGGCTCGATCAGACGTCGATCGAGCACTTCAACGCCAACAATGCCTTCGACGCCGAGGGTCTCACCAAGCTCACCGAGCAGATTGAGCTCCGCAAGAAGGCGCGCAACGACATCGAGCAGGACACGCGCGTCCAGATCGAGACCAAGAATCTGGAGGCTCAGCGCCAGTCCTTCACCATCGCGCGCGATTCCGAGTTCGCGCGGCTCGAACAGGAGCGCGAGGTCGAAATGCGGCGCGCCGAGCAGGCAGCTGAGATCGCGCGCGAGCAGGCAGTCCGCCAGCAGGAGGCCGACCAGGCACGCATAGAAGCCAAGAAGCTGGTCGACAGCCAGCAGATCGAGGCCGACCGTGCGGTGCAGCAGGCCAAGATCGCGCAGGAGCAGGTGCTGGCGCTCGCCCGGCAGGAGCAGCAGATCGCAGTGCAGAACAAGAGCCGCGAGGAAAGCCAGGCAAAGGCCGAGGCCGACAAGGCCCGGGCCGAAGCCGTGGTGGCGGAAGAGCAGGTCGGCACCGCGCGTGAGGCCGAAATTGCCGAGCGCCAGAAGCGGATCGAACTGATCGACGCCGCTCGCGAAGCCGAACGCGCGGCTATTGCGATCAAGGTGGAAGCGGATGCAGCGAAACAAGCGGCGGCCGACCGGGCCGAGGCTGCGCGGCTGCTGGCGGAGGGTGAGGCCGAGGCGGCC
This sequence comes from Sphingomonas sp., assembly GCF_017744835.1. GTDB lineage: Bacteria > Pseudomonadota > Alphaproteobacteria > Sphingomonadales > Sphingomonadaceae > Sphingomonas. The sequence continues at coordinate 223,928 of NZ_JAGIAM010000004.1, read as the reverse complement.
AAGCTCAAGGCCGAGGCCGATCGGGTCCGTTTCGAAGTGGAAGCCGCAGGCCAGCGCGCGGTCAACGAGGCTGCCAACCTCCTGTCCTCAGACCAGGTGTCGCTCTCCGCGAAGCTGGCGCTTCTCAAGGCTCTCCCCGACGTCATCCGCGAAGCGGCACGCCCGATGGAGTCGATCGATTCGATCAAGATCGTCCAGGTCGACGGGCTGGCGGGCGGCGCCGGCCATGGCACGGGCGTCGCGAACGATGCCGGCGACGGGAACCTCGCCAATGCGGCGGTGGCCGCGGCGCTGCGCTACCGCGCGCAGGCGCCTGTGATCGACGGCCTGATGAAGGAACTCGGGTTCGACGGTACGACGCTCGACAGCCTCGTCGCGGGCGCGGCGGGTGCGCCTGCGCCGTCGCCTGCAGTCGACGCCGCTGAATAACGGCCTTCCGGGGAGCGCAAGGCAGCCGCGCATGGCTGCCTTGCGCGACCGCGCCGACGGACCCTAGATCCTGCTGTCGCCTTCGACGAGCTGGGCCGAGATCTGGTCGGCGGCCTCGCGCACCATCTCGGCGGTCTCGCGGCGCGAGATCGCGGGCTGGAGTTTCTTGAGATAGGGGACGGTCAGCGCCGCCGCGGCCATGCCGCCGCGCATCACCGGGGCCGAGATGTCGGTCACGCTCGCGACGAACTTGCTCGGTGTCAGCTCGACATGGCGCTCGCGCACGGCATCCGCATGCGCGCGGAATTCGGCGAGCTCGGCTTCGTCGAGTGGCGGATCGAACAATTGCTCCCAGCGGCGGCGGACGTCCTCGGGCTGGAAGGCATAGAGCACCGCGCCCGACGCGGTCTGGTGGAGCGGGCGGCGATAGCCGACGCGCACCGAGAAGCCGAGTTGCTCGCTCGATTCCATACGCGCGACCACCACCATCTCGCCGAGCGTGTGCAGCGCCAGGTGGCACGACTGGCCGACCGCGAGCGCGAGCTGGCGCATCACCGGCAGCGACGCCTCGATCAGGTTGCGCGTGCGCGGCTGCTGCATGCCGAGCGAGAAGAGCCGGTCGGTCAGGCGATAGCCGTCGCTGCCTGGGTCCTGCTCGATGTAACCCCGAAACTCGAGTACCTGCACCATGCGGAACAGCTCGCCGTGCGAGCGGCCGAGCCGATTGACAATGCCGGTGAGCGTGACCGGACTGCTCTCGGCCGCGAGCAGCTCGAGGATATCGAGCCCTTTTTCGAGCGCGGGCGCGCGATAGCGCCGGCCGCCTTCCGCTTCATTGCCTTCGTCCACGTCCGCCACTGGCACTCCTGTCCCCCTGCTCGTTCCGACGATCCTTTCCCTAGATCGTCCAGCCGCCGTCGATCACATGGATTTGCCCCGTGGTGAAGGCCGATTCTTCCGACGCGAGATAGAGCGCCAGCGCGGCGATCTCTTCTGCCTTGCCGAGACGGCCCATCGGCTGGCGCGCCTCGAAATCGTGGCGGGCCTGTTCATAGTTCCCGGTCGCGTGCAGCCGCTGCTGGAGCGAAGGCGTGTCGATGGTGCCCGGGCAGATCGCGTTGCAGCGGATGCCCTGCGCCACATAGTCCGCAGCGACCGCCTTGGTGAGGCCGATCACCGCCGCCTTGGACGCGCCATAGGCGAAGCGGTTGGGGACGCCGGTGATCGAGCTGGCGACCGAGGCCATGTTGACGATCGACCCACCGCCCGAGGCGAGCATCGCCGGAAGCGCGGCGCGGATCGTGCGGAAGAGTGCGGTCACGTTGAGGTCGAACGAGAAGTTCCAGTCCTCCTCGCTGCAATCGAGGATCGTCCCGCCCGCGACCACGCCGGCGCAGTTGAACAGCGCATCGAGCGGGCCTGCCTCGGCGATCACGGCTTCGATCGCAGCGGGATCGAGCACGTCGAGCGCGCGCAGCGTACAGCCTTCGAGCCCGGCGAGCGCGTCGAGGTTGCGGTCGGTCGCCCATACGATCGCGCCTTCGGCTAAGAACAGCTCGGCCGAGGCACGGCCGATGCCCTGCGCCGCGCCGGTGATCAGTGCGGTCTTGCCCGCCAGCCGTCCGCTCATGCCGCAGCTGCCATGCCTGGGGTAGGCGCGTCGGCGCGCAACAGGCCCTCTGCCTTCAATTCTTCCCACAATGCTGCGGGCAGCACTGCCCGATAGCGTTCCATTGTTTCTTCGGCCTCCTTGGGTTGGGCAATTCCGGGGATCACGCTCGCCACCGCCGGGTGGGCGAGCACGAACTGCAGCGCCGCCGCGCCGACCGACACGCGGTGTCGCGCGCACACGGCCTCGATCCGCTGCGCGCGTTCGATGATCGCGGCAGGAGCGGGGGCGTAGTTATAGGCGAGCCGCGGCGCGGCGGTGCCCGCGGCGAGGATGCCCGAATTGTACGGCCCGCCGATCACCACCGACACCCGCTCGGCCAGGCAGCGCGGCAGCAGCACGTCGAGCGCTTCCTGCTCGAGCAAAGTGTAGCGCCCGGCGAGCAGGATCACGTCCATCCGCGCACGGTCCATGAGCTCGAGGCAGACGGGGATTTCGTTCACGCCCAGCCCGAACGCCGAAATCGCACCCTCGCTGCGCAGCCGCTCGAGCGCGCGGAAGCCGCCGCCCTCGACGAGCTGCGCGATCATCGCCGGGTGCGCCTCGCCGTGCGTCATGCGGCCGATGTCATGGACGTAGAGGATGTCGATCCGGTCGCGGCCGAGCCGCTTCAGGCTGGTCTCGTGCGAGCGCAGCACGCCGTCATGGCTGTAGTCGAACACCGGCACGAACGGCAGCGCCTGGTGATAGCATTCGCGCTCGGGCGGGAGCGGCCCGTCGGCGGGATGCAGCAGCCGCCCGACCTTGGTCGAGACGACCACGTCGCTGCGCCCGGCGAGCGCGGCGCCGAGCCGCTGCTCGGCCAGCCCGAAACCATAGAAGGGCGCGGTGTCGGCATAGGCGATCCCGGCATCGAGCGCCGTCGCGAGCGTGCGCGCCGCGTCCTCGTCGGAGACCGGGCGATAGAGGTTGCCGACGGGCGCGGTGCCGAGGCCGAGCTCGGGCAGCGCAAGCGCGGTCTCCGCGACGTGGCGGCGGGGAAGGGCGTAGGTCACTGGTCCTCCAGCCGGAAGATGCATTGCATGGCCACCCATTTCTCGCCCTCCGCGGCGTGCGGAAGCGGCTGCTGGAAGCGCCACATCAGCGCCTCCCATTCCGCGTTTTCCGGTGGCTCGGGCACGGCGCGCGGATAGTCCTCCGCCACTTCGGCGATCATCGTCATCCGATTGCCGGTGCGCCAGATCTCCATCGCCTCGAAGCCCAGCGCGCGCAGGTGCGCGGTCACCGCGGGCCACACCGCCCCCGGGGCGTGGCGCGCCTCGTACTCGGCGATGAGTGCGGCATCGTCGATCAGGTCCAACGCGAAGCACAAGCGCCGCATGTCTCATCCTTCCCCGGTCCTTTGCGAACCGCTCGATTTGCGCAGACATAGCAGACAAGCACGCTTGCGCCAGTGGCGTTTAGCAAATATGAAAACAATGATCATCTACAAACAGATCGACCAGTGTTGCGGACCAATGCGCCGCGCGGAAGGGGTTAAGCAGGCGATGCGGCACGCGAGTACGCCGAAGAGTGAAGCAGGAACCCGGGCCTGCGGGAGGGCGGCGCGATGACCGTCATCACCCGGCTGCGCGTCCTCGACGTCCGCTTCCCGACCTCGACGCGGCTCGACGGTTCGGACGCGATGAACCCCGATCCCGATTATTCGGCGGCCTATTGCGTGCTCGAGACCGACCAGCCGGGGCTGGAGGGGCATGGCCTCACCTTCACGATCGGCCGGGGCAACGACATCTGCTGCGCGGCGATCGAGGCGCTCGCGCCCCTGGTCGAGGGGCTCGACCTCGACTGGATTCGCGCCGACGGCGCGTGCTTCTGGCGCCGCCTGACCGGCGACAGCCAGCTGCGCTGGATCGGGCCCGAGAAGGGCGTGATCCACCTCGCCACGGGCGCGGTGGTCAACGCTGTCTGGGATCTCTGGGCCAAGGCCGAGGGCAAGCCGCTGTGGCGGCTGATCGGCGAGATGTCGCCCGAGGAGATCGTCCGGCTGATTGACTTTCGCTACATCACCGACTGCATCACCCCCGACGAGGCGCTGGCGCTGCTCCGCGCCCGCGAGGCCGGCAAGGCCGAGCGCATCGCGCGGCTCGAAGTCGAGGGCTATCCCGCCTACACTACCTCGGCAGGCTGGCTCGGCTATTCGGACGAGAAGCTCGAGCGGCTATGCCGCGAGGCGATCGAGCAGGGCTTCGAGCACGTCAAGCTCAAGGTCGGCCGCAGCGTCGAGGACGATGTCCGCCGCCTCGCCATCGCGCGGCGCGTGCTCGGCCCGGACCGCAAGCTCATGGTCGACGCGAACCAGGTCTGGGAAGTCGGCGAGGCGATCGCGCATCTGCAGGCGCTCGCCTTCGCCGATCCCTGGTTCGTCGAGGAACCGACCAGCCCCGACGACGTGGAGGGGCACCGCGCGATCCGCGAGGCGTTGGCGCCGGTGCGCATCGCCACCGGCGAGATGTGCCAGAACCGCATCGTCTTCAAGCAGTTCATCATGCGCGGCGCGATCGACGTGGTGCAGATCGACGCCTGCCGTCTGGGCGGCGTCAACGAAGTGCTGGCGGTGCTGCTGATGGCCGCCAAATACGACCTGCCGGTCTGTCCGCACGCGGGCGGTGTGGGGCTGTGCGAATATGTCCAGCACCTCGCGATGATCGACTATCTCGCCTTCGCCGGCACGATGGAAAATCGGGTGATCGAATATGTCGACCACCTCCACGAGCATTTCGTTGACCCGTGCGTGATCGAGGGCGGCGCCTATCGCGCGCCCGAAGCGCCGGGCTTCTCGATCGAGATGAAGCCGGCGTCGCTCGCCGCCTATCGTTACGGCGCCGCAAGTGCTCCGGTCGGCGAATCGGCGGAGGCGTGTAGTTGAAATTCTGATGGCGCCTCGCGACGCGTCGGCTAGGCTGCGGGTCGCACGCTTGAGAACGGGGGGAAGGATGCGGGGAATCGCCAGGACGCTTGCCATCTGTCTTGCGCTCGCCGCACCCGCTTCGCTCGCGGCACAGGAAACCCCGCACCTCGTCACCAAGGACGGCAAGCACGCGCTGATCGTGGACGGCGCGCCGTTCCTGATGCTCGGCGCGCAGGTCAACAATTCGAGCAACTATCCCGCGGCGCTGCCGCAGGTCTGGCCGGTGATCGCGCGGATGCACGCCAACACCGTCGAGGTGCCGGTCGCCTGGGAGCAGATCGAGCCGGAGGAAGGCCGGTTCGACTTCAGCTTCCTCGACACGCTGGTGGCTGAGGCACGCGAACGCAAGCTGCGGCTGGTGCTGCTGTGGTTCGGCACCTGGAAGAACACCGGCCCCAGCTATGCTCCTGCCTGGGTGAAGAGCGACACGCGCCGTTTCCCCCGGATGCGCAAGCCCGACGGGACCGCGCATTATGCGCTGAGCCCGCACGGCGCGAACACGCTCGAGGCGGACAAGCGCGCCTTCGTGGCGCTGATGCGCAGGCTCGCCGAGATCGACCGCGACAACACCGTCATCATGGTCCAGCCGGAGAATGAGGCGGGCAGCTACGGCCTTGCGCGCGACCATTCGCCCGAGGCTGTGCGGCTGTTCGAGGGGCCGGTGCCGGCCGAGCTGGTCCGCGCGATGGGCAAGCAGCCCGGAAGCTGGACCCAGGTGTTCGGCAAGCGCGCCGAGCAGTTCTTCCACACCTGGTATCTGGCGCGCTACATCGACGCGATCGCGGCGGCCGGGAAGGCAGTCAAACCGCTGCCGATGTACGTCAACTCGGCGCTGGGCGACGCCTTCACCGACGAGACCGGCAATGTCGGCCCCTCGGGTGGCCCCAACTGGAACGCGATTCCGGTGTGGAAGGTGGCGGCGCCGCACATCGATGTCGCCGCGCCCGATATCTACAACCGCGATCCCGCCGCAGTGACGGCCTATCTCGACAAATATGCCCGGCCCGACAACGCGCTGATGGTCCCCGAGATCGGCAATGCGCGCGAATATGCGCGCTTCCTCTGGCCTGCGCTGGGCCGCGGCGCGATCGGCTTCGCGCCCTTCGGGATGGACGCGACCGGCTTCTTCAACTTCCCGCTCGGCGCGCGCGCGCTCGACGACGCGACGCTCGATGCCTTTGCGGCGCCCTATACGCTGCTCGAGCCGATCGCGCGCGACTGGGCGCGGATCGCCTTCGAGCATCCGACCTGGGGTGCCGCCAAGGGCGCCGACGCCGCCGACCAGTCGACCGTGCTCGGGCGCTGGCGCGTCACGGCGCAGTTCGGCCATTGGCAGATGGGCGAGCCCGAATGGGACGGGATGAAGGCCCACCCCAATCCGATCAAGGACGAGCCGGTGGGCGGCGGGCTGGTCGCGCAGCTCGGCCCCGATACCTTCCTGATCACCGGCAGCCACGTGCGGATGCGCGTCGGTCTCGCGAACCCGGCCACGGGCGAGAGCGCCCAGATCATCAGCGCCGAGGAAGGGAGCTTCGTTGACGGCAAGTGGCAGATGCGCCGGCGCTGGAACGGCGACCAGATCGACTATGGTTTCAATTTCACCGGCGAGCCGGTGCTGCTCAAGGTGACGATGGGCAGCTATCGTTGACCGCAATTGGGGAGAGGCACGTGAAGCTTTGGATGTTGGGCGCTTCGGCGCTGGCGCTGCTGGTCGCGGGTCAGGTGGAAGCACAGACCGTCGAGCGCGTGCCGCACGGCGTGGTGGTCACGCCTGCAAGCGGCGCCGCCAAGCGCGTCCGCGTGCTCTCCTATGGCGACGCCAGCTTTCGCGTGACAGCGTTGCCGGGCACGTCGCTCGATCTGCCCAAGAGCCTGATGGTCACTGCCGATGCCTCGGGCGATCCCGCGATCAGCGAAGCCAGGGGGCTGGTGACGCTCAAGCTTCCGCGCGCCACCGCCGAGATCCGGCTGTCGGACGGGCGGGTGCAGTTCCGCGATGCGGGCGGCAAGCTCGTGCTGGCCGAGGAGGCGCGCCGGCGCTTCACCGACACCCAGGTCGACGGCAAGCCCTTCCTTGCGGTCGAGCAGCAGTTCAACCGCGGCACGACCGAGGGCTTCTATGGCCTCGGCCAGCACCAGAACCGGCAGATGAACTACAATGGCGAGGACGTCGAGCTCGCCCAGCACAATATGGACATCGCCGTGCCCTTCGTCGTCTCGACGAACAATTACGGCGTGCTGTGGGACAATTACTCGATCAGCCGCTTCGGCAATCCCGAGCCCTACAAGCATGTCGGGCAGGGGCTGCGCGTCAGCAGCGGCGGCAAGCCCGGCTGGAAGGCCGAATATTTCCTCGGCGACAAGCTCGCGGCGACGCGCCAGGAAGCCTTCATCGACTATCAATTCATCAAGGACCAGAAGAACTGGCCCGAGGCCGCCAAGGCGCAGACAGTGGCCTCGCCGCAGAGCGGGCAGAACACCGCGGGCGTGGTGGTGGGCAAGCAGACGGTCGCCTGGACCGGCACCGTCACGCCCGAGAAGACCGGCGTTCACAAGTTCCGCCTCTATTCGTCGAGCTATGTGAAGGTGTTCGTCGACGGCAAGCAGGTGCTGTCGCGCTGGCGGCAGAACTGGAACCCGTGGTTCCACAATTTCGAGCTGCCGATGAGCGCGGGGAAACCGGCCGAGATCCGCATCGAATGGGAGCCCAACGCCGGCTATCTCGCGCTCTTCCATTCGGACCCGCTGCCTGCGCCCGATCGCCACTCGCTGTGGCTGTCGTCCGATGTCGGCCGCGCGATCGACTATTATTTCGTCGGCGGTCGCGACATGGACGAGGTGATCGCCGGCTATCGCGGCCTCACCGGCAAGTCCGAGATGATGCCTGCCTGGGCCTATGGCTTCTGGCAGAGCCGCCAGCGCTACGAGACGCAGGAGCAGCTGCTCGGCGTGGTGCGCGAGTATCGCAAGCGCGGCATCCCGCTCGACAATATCGTGCAGGACTGGTTCTACTGGCCCGAGGACCAGTGGGGCTGCCATTGCTTCGATCCGAAGCGCTTCCCCGATCCGGTCGGCATGGTGAACGAGGTTCACGCCAACAATGCGCGGATCATGATTTCGGTGTGGCCGAAATTCTATCCGAACACGAAGAACGCGCAGGAACTCGCCGCCAAGGGCTATCTCTACCAGGGCAATCTCGCGGCGCACGAGAAGGACTGGGTCGGCAAGGGCTACGAGAATACCGACTATGATCCCTATGCGCCCGAGGCGCGCCAGATCTACTTCCGCCAGATGAAGGAAGGGCTGGTCGACAAGGGCTTCGACGCCTGGTGGATGGACGCGACCGAGCCGGACATCCATTCGAACCTGTCGATCGAGCAGCGGATCGAGCGCATGGGGCCCACGGCGCAGGGGCCGGCGGCGCTGTTCTTCAACAGCTTCCCGCTGGTCCATGCCGAGGGCGTGGCCAACGGCCTTCGCGAGGCGCGGCCCGAGGTGCGCCCGTTCATCCTGACGCGATCGGGCTATGCCGGGCTGCAGCGCGCGAGCGCCGCGCTCTGGTCGGGCGACGTCGCGGCGTGCTGGGACGATCTGCGCGACCAGATCTCCGCCGGCGTCAATCTTTCGATGGCGGGCATTCCCAACTGGACGCACGACATCGGCGGCTTCGCGGTCGAGGATCGCTACACCAATGCGGACCCCGCGCACCTTGCCGAATGGCGGGAGCTCAATCTGCGCTGGTTCCAGTTCGGTGCCTTCTCGCCGCTGTTCCGCAGCCATGGCGAGACGCCCAAGCGCGAGATCTATGAGATCGCCGCGGGCGACCAGGCGATGTACGATGCGATGGTCGGCTACGACCAGCTCCGCTACCGGCTGATGCCCTATATCTACACGATCGCCGCCGACACCTGGCACAGGGACGGCACGATCATGCGCGGTCTGGTGATGGACTTCGAAGGCGATCGCCGTACCTGGAATATCGACGACGAATATATGTTCGGCCCGTCGTTCCTCGTCGCGCCGGTCACCGAGTTCAAGGCGCGCGCGCGGCAGGTCTATCTGCCGGCCGGCACCGGCTGGTACGACTTCGCCACCGGCGCCTTCCACAAGGGCGGCCAGACGATCACCGCCGAGGCGCCGCGCGAGCGCATGCCGCTGTTCGTCCGCGCCGGCGCCATCGTCCCGATGGGCCCCGCCATCCAATATACCGGCGAGCAGCCCGACGGACCGATCGTGCTGCAGGTCTTCACCGGCGCCGACGGCAGCTTCTCGCTCTACGAGGATGACGGCCTGAGCCCCGGCTACAAGCAGGGCAAGTTCGCGCGTGTGCCGATCAGATGGGACGAGGCCAGCGGCACGCTGACGATCGGCGCGCGCCAGGGCAGCTACGACGGCATGCCGGGCAAGCGCGCGATCTCGGTCCGCTTCTACGGGCCGGGCAGCGCAGTGGCGCCGGACTTCAATGAGTCCGCGCAGTCGGTGGTGTATGAGGGCAAGGAAGTCGTGCTGCGGCGGCCATAGGCGTAGCCGCACCATTAGCAGCGTGCAGCACCCCGGCGGAGGCCGGGGCCCAGTCACGAACCGGCATCGAGGATAGCCTAAGGCTTGAGCCGAACGCGCCGCGATGCTGGGCCCCGGCCTTCGCCGGGGTGCCGATGGGTTCAGGCCAGCTGATAGATGCGCATCGCGTTGCCGCCGAACACCGCGTCATGCGCCTCCGCGGGCACGATCGAGCGCGCAAGCGTGAGCCAGCCTGCATAGGTGCCGGCGAGCTCCACCACGGGCCAGTCGCTTCCCCAGAGCAGCCGCTCGGCGCCGAAGCGTGCGAACAGCCACTCGCCGACGCGCGCCACTTCGGCGTCCTGCCCCGGGGCGGCCTCGGTGAGCAGCCCGGAGAGCTTGCACGCGACATTGGGCAGCGCCGCTAGCCGCTGCATCGCCTCGCGCCAGTCGCGCAGCTCGCCGCCCGCGATGTCGGGCTTGGCGCCGTGATCGACTATGATCGAAAGCCGCGGATGGCGCAGCGCCAGCCGCTCGAGCGACGTCAGGTGCCGCGGCCGGACCAGCGCGTCGAAGACCAGCTCCTGGTCCGCCATTGCCGACAGCGCGGGATCGAGCGCCGGATCGTCGAGCCAGTCGGCATCATAGCCCTGAACCATCGGGCGAAGGCCCTTGAGCCACGGGCTCTGCGGCCAGTTCGCGCCGCGCTTGAGGTTCGCCCACCCGACCACGCCCAGGATGAAGTCGTGCGCCTCGGCCAGCTCGAGCAGCCAGTCGGTGTCCCGCGCGCTTTCCTGGCTCTGCACCAGCACGCTGCCGGTCACTCCCAGCGGCGGCGCGAGCGCCGCCCAGTCTCCGGGCAGGAAGTCGCGGTGGATCGCCGCTTCGGCGGGCGTCGGCCAGGTGCAGTCGTTGACGCCGAGCCGCCAGAAATGCTGGTGCGCGTCGATCATGCCTTGGCTGCGGTGCGCGCGAAGGCGAGTACCGCGACGAAGCAGCCGGCGGGCACCAGCATCGCGAGCAGGATCGATCCGCTCTTGTCCGACACCAGCCCCATCAGCGCAGTCAGCACGGCGCCGCCGATGATCGCCATGACGAGCAGCGACGACGCCGGCTTGGCGAGGTCGCCCATATCACGCAGCGACAGCGCGAAGATCGTCGGGAACATGATCGACATGAAGAAGCTGGTCGCAACGAGCGCGCCGGTGCCGATCCATCCGCCGACGAGCGCCGCGATCAGGCACAGCACCACGTTGACCGCCGCGAACAGGCCGAGCAGCAGCGCGGGGCGGACCTTGCCCATCAGCGCCGTGCCGATGAAGCGCCCGGCCATGAACACCGCGAGCGAGAGGATCAGATAGCCCGCGGCGGTGCGCTCGTCGGTGCCCGGCACGGCCGCGCCCATGTAGCGGATCAGGTAGCTCCACACGCCCACCTGGGCGCCGACGTAGAAGAACTGCGCGACCACGCCGAGCAGATAGGCCCGCCGGCCGAACAGCATGCGGAACTGCGCGAAGCTCCCCACTTCGTCGCTCGCGCGCTCGGTGGCGATGGCAGGAAAGCGGGTGACGGCGATCAGCGCCGCCCAGCCGAGCACCACCAGCGCGATCAGCAGATAGGGGAGCTGGACGCTCGCGGCCTCCGCGGCGGGCGAGCCGGCCTGGGTAAGGATCAGCTCGCGGCCGATGAAGACCCCGGTGATCGAGCCGAGCGGGTTGAACGCCTGGGCCAGGTTGAGCCGGCGCTCGGCGGTCTCCGGCGGGCCGAGCCGCGTGACCAGCGGATTGGCCGAGGTCTCGAGGAACGCGAGCCCGCTCGCGATCACGAACAGCGCGGCTAGGAAGAAGCCGTAGCTGTGCGCTTCGGCCGCGGGCCAGAAGAGCAGTGCGCCGGTGCCGAACAGGCACAGGCCGAGCAGCACCGCGCCCTTGTAGCCGAAGCGCTTCATGAACAGCGCGGCGGGAATCGCGAAGCAGAAATAGCCGAAGTAGAAGGCCGACTGGACCAGCCCCGACTGGAGGTCGTTGAGGGTGAAGGCGCGGCGGAAATGCGCGATCAGCACATCGTTCAGGTTGTTCGCCACGCCCCAGAAGAAGAAGAGCGCAGTGATCAGGATCACCGGAAGCGCGGCGACGCGCGCGGGAGGCGCAGTGTTCATGCGACTCCCCTTCCGTCGATCTGGACCACCGGCACGAACTCGCCCGAGCGGGCAGGGGGCAGGTCGAGCGTGAGGCCCGCGTCGTTGCGGGTGAAGCGCACCGGCCCGCCGCCGACCAGCCGCACGCGCTCGATCGCGGCGTCGGGCAACGCGCGGGTGCCCAGCGCGGCGATCGTCACCGGCCGATCGGGCCAGGCGAGCAGCGCGGCGAACAGCGCGCCTCCCTTGGTGGTGAAGCGCACGTCCTGCGCCTCGAAGGAAACCTTGCCTTCGTTGAACATGCCACCCCCCACTTGCGTCGGCCCTTCGCCATAGATCCGCCACGGCCGCGATCCGTGAATCGCCGCCTCGCCATTGCGCCGCATCCAGCCGGTGATGCCGGCCACGATCTTCTCCTCTTCGCTGTCGATAGTCCCGTCCCCGCGCATCGGGATCGAGAGCAGCAAGTTGCCGTTCTTCGACACCACGTCGCACAGCCGCTGGATCACCTTCTCGGCAGGGACATAGGATTTCTGCTCGAATCGGGCGCGGTTGTAGTGCCAGTCGCCGATGCAGGTGCAGGTCTGCCACGGCTCGTCGCGCAGCCGGTCGCTGAACCCGCGCTCGACATCGTCGACCAGCGCGGTGCGCTGGAAGGGCGTGAGCTGCTTGGCGGTGGCGACGACCTCGACCTGCCCGTCGCGCGCGGCGCTCTGCTGGTAATAATGCGCCAGCGCCTCGACGCCGACGGGGCCGAAGGGCATGCCGAAATCGTCGAAATAGACCATGTCAGGTCGATATTTCTCGACCAAATCCTTCTGGCGCAGCAGCCATTTGGCGACGTGATGCGGGTTTTGGGGCGGCGCGAACTCCATCCAGCGGCCGGTGTGCGTGTCGTGCCAGTCGCGCATCGCCTTCGCGGAGGGGATGCCGTCGGGCGGGACCATTGCCGGGCCGGTGTAGAGCTCCTGCGGGTCGAGGCCTTCCCACCATTTGCCCGCGCCGTCGGCCTTGGTGAGCTTGAACGCGTCGTAGCGCTGGCCGGCGCGCGGCCCCTCGGCGTCATAACCATAGGCGGTCTGCCACCAGTGCCAGGCGTGCGCGCTATGGTTGCTGACTGCGAAGCGCAGCCCTTCGCGGCGGGCGATCTTCTCCCAGGTGCCGATGATGTCGCGCTTGGGGCCGACGCGCAGCGTGTTCCAGGCATGATGCGCGCTGTCGAACGTGTCGAGATTGTCGTGGTGGTTGGCGAGCGCCATGAAATATTTGGCGCCGGCCGCCTTGTAGAGCCCGATCAGATGCTCGGGATCCCAGTTCTGCGCCTTCCAGGCATTCTCGATCTCGAGGAAGCCGTGGTCGGCGGGGTGACCATAGGTCTTGAGGTGATGCTCGTAGAACGAGTCACCCTGGATATACATCTTGCGGCCGTACCAGTCGCCGAACTCGGGGACGCACTGCGCGCTCCAATGCGCCCAGATGCCGAACTTGGCGTCGCGGAACCAATCGGGGACGCGGAAGGCGCCGGCGAGCGCCGACCAGTTTGGCGCCAGCGCCGCTTGCGCCTGCGCGCGTGACGCCAGCGCCGCGGCTGCGACGCCGCCCAGCACGTGCCTGCGAGTCAGCACGATATCCTCCCCAAGCACCTCTCACGGGTGCAATGCGATTTCACTGAGCAAAACAGTAGAGACCGTAACGATGCGTGGCAAGCGTGCTCAGCGGGTGGCGGAATCCCTTCGTGCGCGGAGCATCAGGATCACCCGCTGCATGGCGATAAACAGGAACAGCAGCACCCCCGTCGCGATCTTCGCCCACCAGCTCGAAAGCGTGCCCGTGAAGGTGATGTATGACTGGATCAGCCCCAGGATCAGCACGCCGAAGAAGCTGCCGAGCACGCCGCCATAGCCGCCGCTGAGCAACGTGCCGCCGATCACCACCGCGGCGATCGCGTCGAGCTCGAGCCCCACGCCGGCCAGCGAATTCGCCGACTGGGTGTAGATCGAGAAGAGGATGCCGCCGAGCGCCGCGCAGAAGCCCGAGAAGGCATAGATCGCGATCGTGGTCCGGCCCAGCCGCACGCCCATCAGCTCGGCCGCATGCGCGCCGCCGCCCACGGCATAGACGTCGGTGCCGAAGCGCGTGAGGCGAAGCAGCACCCCGCCGCCGATAAAGGCGAGCAGCATCACCCAGGCGCTGGGGCTGAGGCCGAGGCCACCCGCCGCGAGATCCGAGTAGACCGGATGGGTGATCGGGATCGAATCGGTGGTAAGCAGGAAACATCCGCCGCGCGCGAGGAACATCGCCGCCAGCGTGACGATGAACGGCGGCGCCTGGAGCGCGTGGATCGCCGCGCCGACCACCGCGCCGTAGAGCGTGCCCACCGCCAGCGCGATCGCGAAGGCGAGGTACGGGTCCATGCCGCTGCCGATCAGCAGCGCGAGCAGCACGCCGACGAAGCCGACCACGGCGCCCACCGACAGGTCGATCCCGCCCGAGAGGATCACCACGGTCATCCCCACGGCGAGCACGCCGAGGAAGGCGTTGTCGGTCAGCAGATTGCCGGCGACCCGGGTCGAAAGCATGAAGGGGAACTGAAGCGCGCAGGCCGCATAGAGCAGCACGAACACGCCCATCGTCACCAGCGACGGCAGGTTGCGGTCGAGCTTCATGCCGCAGCCCTCCGGGCGGAGAGCCTCTGCCACGAGGCACGCGCGGCCGGCGACTGGACGACCAGCACCACGCTCACCACCACCGCCATCGCGATCAGGTTGAGCTCGGGCCGGAAGCCCGCGAGCAGGATGCCCGTCTTGAGCGCCTGGAGCGTCAGCGCGCCGACCAGCGTGAGCACGAACGACAGCCGGCCTCCGAACAGCGAGGCCCCGCCGAGCACCACCGCCAGGATCGCGTCGAGCTCGAGCCACAGTCCGGCGTTGTTGGCGTCGGCGCCACGGATGTCGGCCGCGGCGATCACCCCGGCGAGCGCGGCAGTGACGCCGCACAACGCATAGACTCCGATCAGCAGCCCGCGCGTTTCGACGCCCGCGAGCCGGCTGGCGCGCGGATTGACGCCCAGCGCCTCGACGAACAGCCCCAGCGCCGTGCCGCGCGCGAGCAGGGTCAGCAGCGCGGCGACCGCGAGCGCGATCAGTACGGGGACGGGAAGGCCCAGGAAGCTGCCGCCGCCGATCGCAGCCAGATGCGGATCGACGAAGGTGACGATGCGCCCCTCGGTGATCAACTGGGCGATGCCGCGCCCCGCCACCATCAGCACCAGCGTCGCGACGATCGGCTGGATCGAGAGCAGGGCGACCAGCGCGCCGTTCCACAGCCCGGCGGCGAGGCCCGCGCCAAGCGCGAACGCCACCGCGACGAACCAGGGGTGCCCGGCCTCGACCGACGTAGCCGCGACTGCGCCGGCAATCGCCATCACCGCGCCCACCGACAGGTCGATCCCGCGCGTCGCGATCACTGGCGCCATGCCGAGCGCGAGCAGCGCGACGGGGGCGCCGCGATTGAGCACGTCGATCACGCTGCCGGTCAGCCGCCCGTCGACGAGCGAGAGATTGAAGAAGCCCGGGAAGGCGATCCAATTGGCGAGCAGCAGCGCGGCGAGCACGCCGAGCTGGGGCGCCGCGCGGCGCAGCGCGCTCATGCAGCACCTCCAGCGATCGCGTCGACGATGCCGGAGACCGACACGCTATCGCCCTGGAGCATTCCGGCCTGGCGGCGGTCGCGCATCACCGTGACGCGGTCGGCATAAGTGGCGAGTTCCTCGATTTCGGAAGAGATGACGTAAAGCGCCATGCCGTCGTTGCGCAGCTTCTCGATCAGTTTGACGATTTCCGCGTGCGCGCCGACGTCGATGCCGCGCGTCGGCTCGTCGAGGATCAGGAGCCGCGGCTCGGTGGCGAGCCAGCGCGCGAGCAGCGCCTTCTGCTGATTGCCGCCCGAGAGCTGCTCGATCGGCTTCTCGGCATCGGGCGTGCGGATCCCGAGCAGGTCGATGTAATGTTGCGCGAGCGCGTCCTGCTTCGCGCGGGGCAGCTTCCGCGCCCAGCCGGTGCGCGCCTGAAGCGCCAGGATGATGTTCTCGCGGATCGAGAGCGCGCCGACGATGCCGTCGGTCTTGCGCTCCTCGGGCGCGAAGCCGAAGCCGTGGCGGACCGCTTCACGCGGGGAACGGATGCGCACCGTCTCGCCGTTCACTTCGACGGTGCCGCGGTCGGGCGTGTCGGCACCGAACATCAGCATCGCGGTCTCGGTGCGGCCCGATCCGAGCAACCCTGCGGCGCCAACCGCCTCGCCGGCGTGGAGATCGAGGTCGAAGCCTTCGACGCTGCCCTTGCGCCCGAGCCCGCGGAAGCGGGCGACCAGCGGGCGGTCGGCGACCGGCGCGCGGCGCTCGCTGTGCACGGCCTCGACCAGCTCCTTGCCGAGCATCATCGTGACGAGCTCGCGCTGCGGCAGCTCGGCGGCAGCGCGTGTGCCGACCAGCTTGCCGTTGCGCAGCACGGTGAAGCGATCGGCCACGGCATAGGCCTGGTCGAGAAAGTGGGTGATCAACACGATCGCCACGCCCTGCGCGGTCAGCCGGCGGACCAGCGCGAACAGCTTCTCGACTTCGGCGGCGTCGAGGCTCGCGGTCGGCTCATCGAGCACGAGCACGCGCGCGTCGGCACGCGTGGCGCGGGCGATAGCGATCATCTGCTGCACGGCGACGGGCAGCGTGCCGAGCAGGCGGGTGACGTCGATGTCGAGGTCGAGCTCGGCGAGCAGCGCGCGCGCCGCCTCGTTCATCGCACGTGTGCGGATCAGGCCGAAGCGCGTGGGCTGGTAGCCGAGGAACAGATTCTCGGCGACGCTCAGGTTCGGCAGCACGCCGATCTCCTGATGCACCGCCCACACGCCCGCGCGCTGCGCTGCGGCGGTGTCGTGCGGCGCATAGGCCGCGCCGTCGAGGGTCATCGTGCCGCCGTCGGGAAGGACGGCGCCGGTCAGCACCTTGATCAGCGTCGACTTGCCGGCGCCGTTCTCGCCCATCAGGGCGTGCACTTCGCCGGCGCGGAGATCGAAATCGACTCCGTCGAGCGCGCGCACGCCCGGATAGGCGCGGCTTATCCCCCGAGCCTGGAGCACCTCAGTAGAGGTTCTTGCGGCGCTCGTACTCCGCCTTGGCGGTGTCCGGCAGATAGAGCTTCGATGCGGTCTGCACCCACTTCTGCGGCTCCTTGCCGTCCTTCTTGTAGGCGGCGAGCAGGTCGAACGCCGGGCCGGCCATGTCGGGCGTCAGCTCGACGGTGGCATTGGCGTCGCCGTCGGCCATTGCCTTGAAGATGTCGGGCACGCCGTCGATCGAGACGGTGAGCACGTCCTTGCCGGGCTTCAGGCCGGCTTCCTTCATCGCCTGGATCGCGCCGATCATCATGTCGTCGTTGTGCGCATAGACCGCGCAGATGTTCGGACCGCCTTCGGCCTTGATGAAGCTTTCCATCACTTCCTTGGCCTTGGCGCGGGTGAAGTCGCCCGACTGCGCACGCACGATCTTGACCGCGGGTACCTGGGCGACTGCTTCGGCGAAGCCCTTCTTGCGGTTGGTGGCGACGCTGGCGCCGACGGTGCCCTCGATCTCGACCACGCGGCACGGCTTGCCGGCGAGCGTGTCGGTTAGCCACTTGCCCGCGACGCGGCCTTCCTCGACCGAGTCCGAAGCGACGGCGGTGAGGTAGAGCGAGGGATCGCTGGTCTCGATGTTGCGGTCGAGCAGCACCACCGGAATCTTCGCGTTCTTGGCTTCCTTGAGCACCGCGTCCCAGCCGGTCGCGACCACCGGAGCCAGGAAGATCGCGTCGACGCCCTGCGCGATGAAGGCGCGGATCGCCTTGATCTGGTTTTCCTGGCGCTGCTGCGCGTCCGAGATGCGCAGGTCGATCCCGCGCTGCTCGGCGGCCTGCTTCGCCATCTTGGTCTCGGCTGCGCGCCAACCCGATTCGGAGCCGATCTGCGAGAAGCCCACGACGGTCTTCCCGCCGCCCTGTCCACCGCCGCCGCAAGCCGTAAGGAGCGCCAGCGCCGCGACTGCGGCGAGGGAGCGAGCACGACCGATCATGTTCATCCTCTTGTCTGGGTTATTTTGACGCGGTGGTATTCGCAATCCAGCCCAAGCGCAACCGAGTCGCGGAAGGGCCGAGAAATCCGCGGATTTCGGGCATTTTCCGCGTGATTCGCCGCGCGCCGCATGGGTCGCGCGGCCAAGGTTTTTGCTTGTTCTCAGAGCAAATCGCTGTAACTGTCTGACTAATGATTGAGGCGGGGCATGCAGGCAGCGAAACACGGCAATCGGCTGGCGCGCAGGGACGCGTGAGCGCCGTGCGGGCACCGATGGGTGTGCTCGCCGACGGCCGCCTTGTCGAGAAGGTGACGCTCGCCAATGCGAATGGCATTTCGGCGACGGTGATGACGCTCGGCGCCACGCTCCAGGCGCTCCACGTTCCCGATCGCGACGGCGTGATCGACGACATCGTGCTGGGGCATGACACGCCCGACGAATATCTGGCGCGAGTCAATTATTTCGGCGTAACCGTGGGCCGCTATGCGAACCGCATCGCGCACGGCCGTTTCACGCTCGACGGGCGCGATTATCAGCTCGAGACCAACGACGGTCCGCACCACTTGCATGGCGGGCTTTCGGGCTTCGATCGCAAATTGTGGACGATCACGTCGGTGGGTGAGGGCGAGGAGGCGCATGTCGAGCTGACGCTGGTCAGCTCGGACGGGGAGGGCGGCTATCCCGGCACGCTCCGCGTCACCGCGCGCTACACGCTCGACGATCGGGACCAGCTCCGCATCGACTATCGCGCGACCACCGATGCGCCGACGATCGTCAACCTGACCAATCATGCGCTGTTCAACCTTGCGGGCGAACGCGCCCGGGGCGACGTGCTGACGCACAAGCTGACGCTCCACGCGTCGCGCTACACGCCCGTCGATCCCACGCTGATCCCCACCGGCGAGCTCGCGCCGGTCGCCGGCACCGCCTTCGACTTCGCCGCGCCGCGCGCGATCGGCGAGGCGATCCGCGACGGCAATGACGCGCAGATCCGCATCGGCCGCGGCTACGACCATAATTTCGTTATCGACGGCACCCCCGGAACGCTGCGCCCCGCAGCACTCGTCGAGGATCCCGCCTCGGGCCGCGCGATGGAGATGCTGGTCACTGCGCCCGGCGTGCAGGTCTATTCGGGCAATTTCCTCGACGGCACGGTGGCGGGCAAGGGCGGACGACTGTATCGGCAGTCCGACGGACTCGCGCTCGAGCCCCAGTGCTTTCCCGATTCCCCCAACCGGCCGGACTTTCCTTCGTCCCGGCTGGATCCCGACATGGAGTATGTGAACACGATGTTGCTGCGCTTTTCGCAGGCGGTGCGCTGATGGCGGGCCCTGGCGCTCCGGAGGCCCCGCGCAAGCTGCGCTCGCGTGCCTGGTTCGACAACCCCGACAATATCGACATGACGGCGCTCTATCTCGAGCGCTATCTGAACTTCGGACTCAGCCTCGAGGAGCTCCAGTCGGGCAAGCCGATCATCGGCATCGCCCAGACCGGCAGCGATCTGAGCCCCTGCAACCGCCACCACCTCGTGCTTGCCGAGCGCGTGCGCGAGGGCATCCGCGAGGCGGGCGGCATCGCGCTCGAATTCCCGGTCCACCCGATCCAGGAGACCGGCAAGCGCCCGACCGCCGGCCTCGACCGCAACCTTGCCTATCTCGGGCTGGTCGAATTGCTTTACGGCTACCCGCTCGACGGCGTGGTGCTGACGATCGGCTGCGACAAGACCACCCCGGCCTGCCTGATGGCGGCGGCGACGGTGAACATTCCCGCGATCGCGCTGTCGGTCGGGCCGATGCTCAACGGCTGGCACAAGGGCGAGCGTACCGGCTCGGGCACGATCGTGTGGAAGGCGCGCGAGATGCTCGCCGCGGGTGAGATCGACGCGAAGGATTTCATTCGCCTCGTCGCCAGCTCGGCACCCTCGACCGGCTATTGCAACACGATGGGCACGGCGACGACGATGAACAGCCTGGCCGAGGCGCTCGGCATGTCGCTGCCGGGCTCGGCTGCGATCCCGGCGCCGTATCGCGATCGGCAGGAAGTGTCGTACGAGACCGGCAAGCGCATCGTCGAGATGGTCGCCGAGGACCTCAAGCCCTCGGACATCCTGACGCGTGAGGCGTTCGAGAATGCGATCGTCATCAATTCGGCGATCGGCGGCTCGACCAACGCGCCGATCCACATCAACGCCCTCGCGCGCCATATCGGCGTCGAGCTGCCGATCGATACCTGGCAGGAGAAGGGCCACCAGGTGCCGCTGCTGGTCAACCTCCAGCCGGCCGGCGAATATCTTGGCGAGGATTATTACCGCGCGGGCGGAGTTCCCGCGGTGACGAACCAGCTGATCCGCCAGGGGCTGATCCATGAGGGTGCGCTCACGGTCAACGGCAAGACGATCGGCGACAATTGCCGCGGCGTCGCGATCGAGGACGAGAAGGTCATCCGCCGCTTCGAGGAGCCGCTCAAGCAGGAGGCCGGCTTCATCGTGCTGCGCGGTAACCTGTTCAGTTCGGCGATCATGAAGACCAGCGTGATCAGCGACGAGTTCCGCGCGCGCTATCTCTCGAACCCCGAGGATCCCGACGCGTTCGAAGGACCGGCCGTGGTGTTCGACGGGCCCGAGGACTATCACCACCGCATCGACGATCCGGCGCTCGGCATCACCGCCGAGACCCTGCTGTTCATGCGCGGGGCGGGTCCGATCGGCTATCCCGGCGCGGCCGAGGTAGTGAACATGCGCCCGCCGGCCTATCTGATCCGCGAGGGCGTGCATGCGCTTCCGTGCATCGGCGACGGACGCCAGTCGGGCACCAGCGGCAGCCCCTCGATCCTCAACGCGAGCCCCGAGGCTGCGGCTTTGGGTGGCCTCGCGCTGATCCGCACCGGCGACCGCGTGCGCATCGACCTGCGCAAGGGCACCGCTGACGTGCTTATCTCCGACGAGGAACTGGAAGCGCGCCGGGAGGCACTGCGCGCCGCGGGCGGCTATCCCTATCCGCCCTCGCAGACTCCGTGGCAGGAAATCCAGCGCGCGGTGGTCGGCCAGATGGAAACCGGCGCGATCCTCGAGGGCGCGGAAAAGTACCAGCGCATCGCCCAGACCCTGGGCGTGCCGCGGGACAATCACTGATCCGCTGAGACGCAGGACCCACAATTCCCCTCCCTGAAAGGGAAGGGGCTAGGGGTGGGTGTAGTGAAGGGTGGGGCTCGATGCCCCGGCCTTCACTTTTCTGCGACGAGTCTTTGGGGCGCGCAGACGCGCGCACCCACCCCCGACCCCTCCCTGCAAGCAGGGAGGGGAGTCAACGGGGTTAAGTCAGCCGATACAGCCCTGAGCCGTGCGATGGCAGTGTGGCCGAGAAAGTACCACGCGCAACGCCGATCGGCTTGCGGGCCCACAGGTCGCGCACTTGCGCCGCGCCGGTGATCCCGACCGCCGACAGATCCGCCGACACTTCCGCCGGCTCCGCGCCGAGGTTGAACAGCGCCAGATAGCGCCCGCCGCCTGCCGGCCGGGCCACCCAGGCCGCGCTCTGCTCGGTCCGGAACAATTGCCGCCCGCCGCTGCTATGCTGGTTCACCGCCAGCACCTCCTCATTGGTCAGCAGCGCCAGCGTCTCGGCATCGAGCGCGCGCAAGTCGCCGCCCATGATCAGCGGCGAGCGCGCGATCGACCAGAGCGTCATCATCGTGCGCTGCTCGTCGGGCGTGAAGCGCGTGCGGCGTTTGCCGAGCGCGAGCAGCCCAAGCGGCAGCATGTCGGCATCGGGCCACGCGCCCGGTCGCAGGTGCGGCGCCCAGTCCGCCAGCCGCTTGAACTGCGCGAGCAGCAACGGCCATTCGTCCCAGAAATCGTCGCTGATCCGCCACATGTTCGCATGGTTCGCGACATGCTCCGCGGCATCGAGCGGGGTCTCGCCCGGCGACAGGCTCAGGATCATCGGCCGGCCGCTGCGGTCGATCGCGCGGCGCACCGCCTCGACCTCGGGCGTGTTGCGGTGATAGGGGCGCGACAGGTCGTCGACCTTGACGAAATCGACGCCCCATGAGGCGATCAGCCTGAAGACGCTGTCATAATATTCCTGCGCGCCGGGCTTGGACATGTCGACGCCGTACATGTCCGAATTCCAGGGGCAGATGTTCACGCGGTCGGCGATGTCGCCGGCACCGTACTTGGTCCCGAGGATCGGCAGATTGCGGTCGGCGGCTAGCCGGGGCACGCCGCGCATCAGGTGGATGCCGAACTTCAGCCCCAGGCCGTGGACGTGGTCGGCAAGCGGCTTGAACCCCTTGCCGCCCGCCGCAGAGGGAAAGCGGTTGGGGGCGGGGAGCAGCCGCCCGTTGCCGTCCATCGCCAGCTCGACGCCGGTGCGATATTCGAAGCCGGTCGCGCCGGGCTCGTACCATTGGATGTCGACGGTGAAGACGTCATAGCCGTGCGGGAGCAGCTTGGCCGCCATCACCGCGGCATTGGCGCGCGCCTGTTCCTCGGTGATCGTCGCGGCGAAGCTGT
This sequence comes from Sphingomonas sp., assembly GCF_017744835.1. Classification (GTDB taxonomy): domain Bacteria; phylum Pseudomonadota; class Alphaproteobacteria; order Sphingomonadales; family Sphingomonadaceae; genus Sphingomonas. The sequence goes on along the minus strand of NZ_JAGIAM010000004.1, from coordinate 201,669 downwards.
CCCAGCTGTTCCAGCCCATCGGCGGGCGCGGGGCAAGGTCGCGGAAGTTGCGCTGCGGGCGTGCCTGCGCGGCGGCGGGCATCGCGGCGATCAGCCCGAGCGCGGCACGACGATCGATCTTCATTGCGCCTCCAGCATTCGAGCTTCGTAGACGAACGCGTCGGTGCCCCTGGTCTCGAACCGCACCGTCACCTTGTCCTTGCCGCGCGTCAGCGCCTCGGGGATCGGATAGGTGACGGTGACGAAGCGCTTCTCCGCCGGCGTGGCGCGGCGCTCGCTGGCGATGCGCGTGCCCTCGACCGAGACGTCGAAATTCTTGTTCACTTCCTCGCCCCAATAGAGCGCGGCGAGCTGCATCGGACCGGGGCGCACCGCCAGGGTGAACTCCATGTAATTGCCCGTGCCCCAGGGGAGCTGGCGGGCGCTGCGGCCGCCCCAGGAGAAGAGGTCGCTGTGGTTGGCGCGATAGGCATGGTCGCGCTCGGGCTGCATCTCGCCGAGCTGGATCACGTCGACGGTACGCGCCTCGAGCGCGGCGCGGGCTTCGTTCTCGGCGTGGAAGGCGGCTTCCTCGGTCTTCCACTGCGCCTCGGTGAAGCGCGGGAAATAGACGGCGGTCCGGCGGTCGTACTGGCGGAAGAAGGGGACGAGCGTCAGCGCTGCCGGCCGCGCATCGGCAAGATGGAAGCGGTGCTCGGCGGCGTTCTCCGCGACCAGCGCCCCCGCCGGATCGGCGGTGACCAGCGCGGGCACCGGGCCGTCGAACGGCTCCGCGGCGGGTCCCAAATCGGCGGCGAGCACTACCGGTCCGTGGAGATAGGCGATCGTGCGCGGGTCGTCGGGCGTCGGCTCGGCGCGCACGCGCATCGGCAGCTCGAGCTCGATTCGGTCGCCGGCTTTCCAGCGCCGCGTCACGCGCGCATAGCCGCCAGCGCGATCGACCGGCGTCGCTGCGTCGTTCACGCGCAGCACCGGCGCGTCGCACCAGCCCGGGAGCCGCAGCGCGATCGTCGTGGCGGCGCGCGGCGCCTGGGCGACGCTGAGCGACACCTGCTCGCCGAACGGGTAGCGCGTATCCAGCGCCACTTTCATCCTCCGCTCCCGCCATTCGGCGGTGGCGGGGATGAACAGGTTGACGAACAGCGTGTCGGCGTCGTGCCAGAAGATGCTTTCGCCGTGCTTGGAATGCGTCTCCATCCCCGATCCGACGCAGCACCAGAAACTGTCCTCGGGCGTCGAATAGGTCCGCCGCGCGCCAGCGCTGAGCGGCATGAAATAGACGAAGGCACCGGTCTCGGGATGCTGGTGCGCGAGCAGGTGGTTGAGATGGACGCGCTCGTAGAAATCGAACAGCGCCGCATCGGGTTGCCAGCCATAGAGGTGCCGCGTCAGCTTCAGCATGTTGTAGCTGTTGCACGCCTCGCAGGTGCGCTCGGTGATCCGGGTCGACAGCACGTCGGGCGGGCCGAAATGCTCGCGCTCGCTGTTGCCGCCGATGACGTAGCTGTGGTGCCGCGTCACCGTCGCATGGAAGAAGCGCGCGGCGTCCGCATGGCGCTGCTCGCCGGTCAGCTCATAGAGTCGGGCGAGGCCGATCAGCTTGGGGATCTGGGTGTTGGCATGAAGCCCAGGCAGGTCGTCCTTGCCCGCGGCGAGCGGGTCGAGGACCTTGTGGTGATAGATGCGCTCTGCGACGCGGCGCCAGCGCGGGTTGCCGGTGAGGGCATAGGTTTCGGCATAGCTGTCGTTGAGCCCGCCATGCTCGGCGGCGAGCAGCTTCTGCATCTGCGCCTCGTCGAGCCCCTCGAGGATCGTGGCGAGATAGCCCGCCATGCCGAGCATCACCGGCATCGCCTCGGGCACCTCGGCCAGACGCACCGCGTCGATCAGCCCGGCATGGACCTTGTGCCAGGTATAGAGCGGCACCCAGCCGCCATTGATGTCGAAGCCGCTGGTGCGGATGTCGCCCTTGCGAATCTCCTCGAACACGATCTTGCCGTCGACGGTCTTGCCGTCGCGCTCGACCGTGGTGCCGCCGACATAGCCGTCGCCATGCGCCGCCTGGATGCGTGCCATCTCGGCGACGATGTGCCGTAGCCGCTCGCGCACGGCCGAGTCGCCGGTCTGGGCGTGGAGCAGCGACAGCGCCGACAGATAATGTCCGAGCGTATGTCCTGCGATCCCGCGCGCCTCCCAGCCGCCATAGGTGTCGCCCTTGGTAGGCAGGCCGGCGCTTGCGTAGAAATTGTGGAGCAGCCGCTCGGGCGAGAGCGACATCAGATAGCGGTGGTTGGTCTCGACTGCGTCGAGGAAAGGCGAGGGCTTGAGCCGCACCGCGGCGAGGGGCAGCGGCCGAACCTTCACCGGCGCCTCCTCCACCTTCAGTTGCGCGAAGGCGGGGCCGGCGAGGGCCATCACGCTCGCCGAACCCAGGAACAGGCGCCGGCTAAGCATTATTCGACCCCTACGAGGGGTGCAGCGACCAGCGCCACCGCAGGCCGCAGATGCTTCGGCAGCTTCATCTTCCTCTCCCCTCGGGCCGTTCCCTATTCTTCGAACGCGATCGTCGTGCTGCGTCGGCCGAGCAGGAAGGCGTCGGCCACGTGGCGGAAGGGCGACAGGTCGACGTCGCTCTGCCGCTTGGCCAGCAGCTCCGCGAAGTGGCGATAAAGCCGCGCATATTCGGGCTCGTCGCCGACGTCGACCGGGCTGCCGTCGATCGCGAGCTTGGATGCGCCGAGCGACAGCTTGAGCGAGCCCTGGTCGGTCTCGACGTCGATGTCCCAGGTCTGCGGTCCGCGCTGATCGAAGTCGAACTCTACCCGCACCGGCGTGCCGTCATGGTCATAGTCGAGGTCGGCGGCGATCGGCGCGTCACGGTTGGAGGGGAAGCGCAACTCGGCCGACTGGAGCAGCATCGGCCGCGGCAGGATGCGGGTGAGCACCGACAGCGCGTTGATGCCGGGATCGAACACGCCGATGCCCGGCTCCCAGATCCACGCCTGGCCCGGATGCCAGACGCGCACGTCTTCCTTCCAGTTACAGGCGACGCGGGTGATCTTCTTGCCGTCGAGCCATTGCCGCGCGGGCTCGACGCCTGCGGCCTCACGCGAATGCCAGGTGGCATAGAGGATGCGGCCGGCGCGGCGCGCCGCCTCCGCAAAGCTCTCGGCCTCACTCAGCGTCGCGGCGGGGGGTTTCTCGATCATCACGTCGAGCCCGTGCGCCAGCGCTTCCTCGATCAGCGCCAGCCGGCCGCGCGGCGGCGTGCAGATCGAGATGGCGTCGACTTCGACCGACTGCATCATCTCGCCGATCGTTCGGAAGCCCGGCACGCCTTCGGGGGGCGTGTGGCCGGTCACCGCGGCGACGAGCTCGAAGTCGGGGCTCGCGGCGATCGTCGGGATGTGCTGGTCGCGGGCGATCTTGCCGATGCCCGCCAGTGCGATGCGCGTCACGCTCATAGCGGCAGCACCGTGGCGTCAGCCGGCGCCATGCGGGCGAGCGGGTTGCGCAGCGGCAGCGTGAACGGCGCCGCTTCGACTTCGAACACATCGCCTTCCTGCGTCTGGATGCCGTCGGCGAAGGACAACGTGGCAGTGCCGAAGAAGTGGATGTGGACGTCGCCTGGCTGGCGGAACAGCCCATATTTGAAATGGTGATGCTCGAGATTGGCGATCGAGTGCGACATGTTGGCCTCGCCCGAGAGGAAGGGCTTCTCCCACAGCACCTCGCCGTCACGCACGATCCGGCTGGTGCCGCGCACGTCGTCGGGAAGCGCGCCGGTCAGCAGCTCCGCGCCCAGCGCCGCGGGGCGCAGCTTCGAATGCGCGAGCCACAGGTAATTGCCGCGCTCGGTGACATGGTCCGAGAACTCGTTGGCAAGCGCGAAACCCAGCCGCCGCGGGCGGCCTGCATCGTCGATCACATAGATGCCCGCGATCTCGGGCTCCTCGCCACCGTCGAGCGCGAAGTCGGGGGAGGCGAGGGGTGTGCCGGTGCCGACCACGCCGGTGCCGTCACCCTTGTAGAACCATTCGGGCTGGACGCCCGGGCTGCCGTCGGCAGTCTTGCCGCCCTCGACGCCCATCAGGAACATCCGCATCGAATCGGTCAGCGTGCCGCCGGCCGCGGCCTTGTGCATCTTGTCGCGACCTTCGGCGGAGCCGAGATGCGTGAGGCCGGTGCCGGTCATGTGGCAATGCGCGGGATCGGGATGGTCGATCGGCGCGAGCAGCCGGCCTTCGGCCGCCGCGGCGGCGAGGTCGACGGCGTCACCGGCGCGGGCAGCCGCGGCTTGGGCGAGCGACACGCCCTCGCGAATCGCGGCGAGCGCGAGCGCATAGCTGGTCTCCACGCCCTGAACGCGGCGCGCCGCTCCGTCGTCTCCGATCGCAGCGACGATCCGTTCGCCGGTCGCGTCGCGAAGCTGCACAAGGCGTAGCGCCATATCCTCTCCCTGGGTTACTGCGGACCAGCATTAGTCAGACTTATCATGGCTGAAAAGCCCGTTTCGTTTTCAATATCCCGCAGAGATGATTTGGTCCGACTATTTGTGCGAGGCCAAAAAAGCCTACCGTCTCATAGATTTGACCGAGCTTATGCTGGCAAGCGTGACAAAGCCCCGGCATTCGCTCGTCGCCGAATTGCTTTTGTCTGACTAATAACAATCCATCCCGCCGCCGAGGACGACCCAGGATGGTTGGCCGGCAGCGCTTCGGCTCGGCTACGCTGCCAGTCCCAGATCGATTTGACACCGTAACGTTCCTGCAACGGAAACGTCGCGCGAATGCAATTTGCCCGGCGCAGAGGCGCCGCTCTGCAACGCCGCAGCAACGACCGCGCAAAGGGACTCACGTGATCCGACCCACTTCCAGCCTGCTGGCGCTCGCCGGCGCACTTCTCTATGCCAACGCCGCATTCGCGCAGACTGCCGATGTGGAGGCTGCCGACCAGCCGGTCGACGAGAACGCGTCGATCGTGGTCACCGCCAAGTCGACGCGATCGGCCACGGCGATCCCCCAGAGCGAGATCCAGAAGATCCTGCCCGGCGTCTCGCCGCTGAAGGCGATCCAGACGCTGCCTGGCGTGCTCTACGTCACCGCCGATCCCTGGGGCTACAACGAGCAGAACGCGCAGCTCTTCATCCATGGCTTTGCCGCGAACCAGCTCGGCTACACGATGGATGGCATCCCGCTGGGCGACCAGAGCTACGGCAATTACAACGGTCTTTCCCCGCAACGCGCGGTGATCTCGGAGAATGTCGGCCGCGTGGTGGTGGCGACGGGAGCCGGCGATCTCGGCACGCCCTCCACCAGCAATCTCGGCGGCACCGTCGAGACCTTCTCGTCGGACCCGCGCGACAAGCTCGGCATCGAAGTCGCCCAGACGCTGGGCAGCTACGGCACGTCGCGCAGCTTCGTCCGCATCGACACCGGCGAGTTCGGCGGCGGCAACTCGGCCTATGTCTCCGCCGCGCGCCAGCGCGCCCGCGCATGGGACTTCAACGGCATCCAGGGCGGCTGGCAGGCCAACGCCAAGTTCGTCCACGACAGCGACATCGGCAAGATCACGCTGTATTTCGACTATAACGACATGACCCAGCCGAACGAGGATGCGACCGTCATCTTCCAGCCCTCGGCGGGCGGCACGGCGACCGCGGTCCAGCTCTATACGCCCTATACCAAGCCGTTCTTCTATCCGGAATTCGACACGTACCGGACGTCCTATCTGAACGCGCTCGGCAATTCGCCGGCGGCGGTGGGCAGCAACTACCGCAACTATTATTCGGATGCGCAGCGGACCGACTATCTGGCCTATGCCCGCTACGACGCGGACATGTCCGATCACGTCAAGCTGTCGACGACGGCCTATTACCATCATAACGACGGCGCCGGCGTCGTTGCGGGCCCGCTCGGCCAGTCGATCACGACCGCGCAGCCCTATCTCGATCCCGCCTATGCGACGCTTCCGGCCAATTGCCGGTTCGGCGGCAACGCCAATGGCGTGCGCCCGTCGGCCTGCACGGCGCTCACCACTGCGCAGGCGGCCGCTGCCGGCGCTGCGCTCGTCGCCGCGACCGGCGGCTCGGGGCTGATCACCCGCACCACCGAATATCGTATCGAGCGCGCCGGCGTGATCTCCGCGCTCAACGTCGAGCTCGGCAACCATCAGATCGAGCTCGGCGGCTGGTTCGAGCACAACAGCACGACCCAGTGGCGCCGCTGGTACGGTGTCGACGTCAACGATCCCGCATCGAGCACGCCCTATATCCGTCCGCTCGAAGCCGCAGACCCGCTGTTCACCCAATACCAGGGCGAGGCGCGGATCAACGAGCTGCAGCTCCATCTCCAGGACAGCTGGCAGGTGTTCGACCGGCTGCTCGTCCAGGCCGGCGTGAAGACCAGCGCGCAATGGGCGGACGGCTGGTATCCGGTGCAGCCCAAGGCGGGCTCGCTCTCGGGCCTCGCCGGCGGCCTGCCGCAGGGCCGGATCAACACGCTGCGCTGGTTCCTGCCGGCGATCGGCGCCACCTATGACTTCAACGGCCACGAGCAGGTCTATTTCAACGTCCAGAAGAACCTGCGCCACTATCAGCCCTATCTGGCGGGCGGCGGCGGCCCGTGGTTCACGGGCAGCCAGGCGGCGTTCGACGCCTTCGCCGACGAGGGCAAACCGGAAAGCAGCTGGACCTATGAGGCCGGCCTGCGCACCCATCGCAGCTTCTCGAGCGACATCGGGCTCGACGCGCAGGTCAACTACTACCACGTCGTGTTCAACGACCGCCTGCTGGCGATCTCGACCAACCCGGGCGGCATCGCGGGCAGCGGCATCACCGGCGGCACGTCGATCCTCGTCAACGTCGGCGACGTGCGCACCAACGGTGTCGACGCTGCCTTCACGCTGCGGCTCGGCCGGGCCTTCTCGCTCTACAATGCGACTTCGTACAATCTGTCCAAGTATCAGAGCGACTATACCTCGGCGGCGAGCGGCATCGGTGCGGCAACCGACAGCTGCATCGGCGGCTATCTCGTTACCGGCGGCGTCGTGCCGACCTGCGGCAAGCAGCTGCCCGGCACGCCCAAGTGGATGAACAAGACCGTGGCGACGCTCGCGGTCGGCCCGTTCGAGACGCAGTTGATCGGCGATTACGTCGGCCGGCGCTACGCCACCTTCACCAACGACGCGAGCGTGCCGTCCTATTTCCTGACCTCGCTGCGCGTGGCGCTGCACGTTCCGGAAAATGTCTTGCCGCTGCGCAAGGCCGAGCTCTCGTTCAACGTCACCAACCTGACCAACGAGAAGGGCTGGTCGACGCTGTCGATTGGATCGGCCACCAACAGCTACTCGGCCTATCCGATCGCGCCGCGCCAATGGTTCCTGACGCTGTCGGCGGCTTACTGAGGACGTTCATGGCAGCCGGCGGAGCTCTGACGGGCTCCGCCGGCTGCTTTCAGGCTCAAGTTCGAGTCAGATGTCCACGCCGGGCGAACTGCTCGACGATGATTTCGACGCCGGGGACCCTGGGGCGGAGTAGCCGCTAGCCCGCGACCACCTTCGCCCGCCCGCCCTTGGGCGCGCGCGAATTGGCGGTGTCGAGGAACGCCATGTCGACCAGCTCGGCCATCGCGCGGTGCGCCGCCTCCGCGTCGCCCGCGGCGATTGCGTCATAGACGCGCTGGTGGTCGGGCACCGGATCGCGGCGCAGCGGGCTGTTGCGCTGCTTGAAGATCGTCGTCCAGGCCACCGCGGCGCCCACGCTGGTCGTCAGAGTGGTGAGGAACGGATTGCCCGACGCCTCGATCAGCGCGGCGTGGAAATGCTGGTCGGCGATGCGGCCTTCCTCCACGGCGAGCGTGTGCTCGGCCATGCCCCGCAGTCCCTCGGCCATGCGCTCGAGCTGGTCCTGGTTGCGGCGCTTGGCGGCAAGGGCGGCGGCCTCGGGCTCGAAGATCTTCCGCAGCTCGAACAGGCTCGCCAGCAGATCGTCGTCGGGCTCGAACTCGAAGATCCAGGAAAGCACGTCGGGGTCGAGCAAATGCCATTTGGCGCGGTCGCTGACGCGGGTGCCGGCGCGCGGGCGGGATTCGACCAGCCCCTTGGCCGCCAGGATGCGCAGCGCCTCGCGATAGGCAGTACGCGAGACGTGGAGCCGGTCGCTCGCCGCGACTTCGTTGCTCAGCACTTCGCCCGGATGGTAACGGCCCGAGACGATCAAAATGCCCAGGTCGCGTGCAATCGTGCCGTGGAGCCGCAGCGACTTGCGGCGGGCGCGGGCATCGAGCGATTTCTTGTTGGGCTTGGTCGCCATGATCAGACCTTTAGCGCAGCTGTCGCAATAGACAATCAGGCGCGCCGTGTCGGGAACACGTTCCACGCAGCGGCTTCAGCGTCGCGGTGAGCGCGCCGCCCGCCGAGAAGCTTCCGGTCTGCAACCTTGGTGCATATTGCCGCGGCCACGCTGCCAGTCGATCACCGTCTGCGCGCCATAGGCCTTGCTGGCGCTTGCCAGCGCAACACCCGACACTCGCATCTCCTCCCGAAATTGTCTGATGAGTTTCGAGGAAGTCGCCCACCTGTCAACCGGCTGTGCCGCACTGGAGCAAAGCGACCAAGGCGGACCATGCTGCGACGAAGACGGTCGGCGCGTGGCGCAGGTCGTGGTATTCGCAGCGCGTGCACGATCTTGTCAGCCTGTTCCGTCGGCGCGAAGCCGTGGTCGTGGTGGTGCTCACCATCCTTCTGTGGCTGGTGGCGCTGCTGCTGTGGTCGGCGCGCGACATCGCCTCGGGCGAGCCGTTCCCCTTCGCCTACAAGCTGCTGCTGGTGCAGACCTTCGCGCTCGGGCTGCTCTTCTCGGCGGCGCTGGCTGGCGCGATCGGCTTGGCCCGGCGGCTGCCACGGCGCTGGATGATCCCGGTGATCGTCGCCGTGGCACTTTGTATCGCGGTACTGCACGGGCTCATCGACGCGCGCCTGCTGCAACAGCTTGCCCGTGCGCTGCATCATCGGCCGCCGCCGTTGGCGGAGCTGTTCAACGTCGGGCTGATGCCCTTCGTGCTGATCTACGGCCTCTACGCCACCGCGCTGGGGCTGGTGCAGAGCGAGATGGCGGTGCGCGAGCGCGAGCGGCAGCTCGCCGAGGCGCGCGACGCGGCGCAGCAGGCGCAGCTCGCGGCGCTGCGCTTCCAGCTCAACCCGCATTTCCTGTTCAACACGCTCAACGCGATCTCGTCGCTGATCGTCACCGGGCGCAACGCCGATGCCGAGCGCGTGACGGTGAAGCTCTCGGACTTCCTGCGGCTGACGCTCGAGGCCGATCCCGAGGCCGAGGTGACGCTCGACGAGGAGCTGGCCACGACCCAGTCCTATCTGGACATCGAAAGCGCGCGCTTCGCCGATCGGCTGCAGTTGTCCTTCGATTGTCCCGCGGCATTGCTCAACGCCTATGTGCCGAGCTTCCTGCTCCAGCCGCTGGTCGAGAATTCGATCAAATATGCCGTGTCCACTTCGCGCGGACCGGTCTCGCTGGAAGTCCGCGCCCGGGCCGCGGGCGAGGTGCTGGAGATCGTGGTCGAGGACCGGGGCGGTGGTGCCGCGCGCATGCCGGTCGCAGGGGGAACCGGGGTGGGGCTCGACAACGTCCGCAAGCGGCTCGCCGCCTTTCACGGCGCCGCTGGGCGGATGGAGGCCGGGACGACGCCGGAGGGCTATGCCGTCAGGCTGATATTGCCCCTACGCTATGCTCCGATGCGCGAGGCCGCCGAGTGATGCGGACGCTGCTGGTGGACGACGAGCCGCTCGCGCTCGACCGGCTGACGGCCGGGCTCGCCGGAATCGAGGACGTCGAGCTGGTCGGCACCGCCGCCGATGGGATCGAGGCGCGCGAGCGGATTGAGGCGCTGCGGCCCGAGCTGGTGATCCTCGACATCCAGATGCCCGGGCTTTCGGGTATGGAACTGGCGCAGTCGCTCGCCGGGCTCCCCGATCGGCCCGACGTGGTGTTCGTCACTGCGTTCAACCGCTTCGCGATCGAGGCGTTCGAAGTCGAGGCCATCGACTATCTGCTCAAGCCCGTGAGCTTCGACCGGCTCCGCCTCGCGGTGGATCGCGTGCGCCGTCGCCGTGAGCTGATCGACGCCGACGGCCGCGCGGCCGAGCTGGGCGCGGTGGTTGCGGCGTTGCGTGCGGATGCCGGAGAGCCGGCCCGCAAGGACGGAGAGTCCTATGAATCGGCGATCTGGGTCCCGGCGCGTCAGGGCTCGGTCCGCGTACCCGTGACGATGATCGACCGGATCGAGGCGGCACGCGATTATGTGCTGCTTAATACACCGATCAAAAGCTACATATTGCGCGCCAAGATGAACGAGCTCGAGCGGCGGATCGACCCGCAGCAGATGGTGCGCATCCACCGCTCGCACATGGTGCGCATCGGCGCGGTGGTGGGAGTCGAGCGGCCGGGCAAGGGCGCGCTGCGCGTCGTGCTGGAAGACGGCGCCAACCTGCAGGTCGGTCCCAATTACCAGGACCAGGTGGTGCAGGCGCTGCGCCTCTGACTTCGTCGCGGCTGCGGCGGGGCACGTCGCAGCAGAGTGGAGCGGCGGGCGCGCAGGCGCGAGGCGGGCTCCATGACGAACCTCGCACTTCCCGCTGCCTCCCCGGTAATCCGCAGCTTCCGCGCGGCCTGCCTGGCCGGGCTGATGATCCTCGACTCCTCGGGCGCCGTCGCCCGCCAGCGCGACGAGGATCCGATCGACAGCCTGGTCGCGGCCGAGCGGCGTTTCGCCGCCGATGTCGCGCAGACGGGCATCTCCTCGGCCTTTCGCGCGCATGCCGCGCCCAACAGCATCCTGCTGCGCCCCTATCCGGTGCCCGCGCTGACCGAGCTCGCGCGCCAGCCGGACGATCCCGCGGTGCGGCTCGAATGGGAGCCCGCCGTCGCCGCGGTCGCCGCGTCGAACGATCTGGGCTTCACCACCGGCCCCTATCGGCTGAGCCGAGGTGCCAAGGTGCGTGCCGGCCAGTTCCTCACCGTCTGGCAGCGCGGCTCGGACGGCCGCTGGCGCTGGTACCTCGACAACGGCTCGCCGCTCGAAGGCGATCGGCCCGCGCCCTCTTTCCCGGCGACCGTTACGCGGCTGCGGCCCGCTGCCCGGACAGCGCCCGACACCGGCGCGGCGCTCAGCCTGGGCACCGCCGAGGACGCGCTCCACGGCGCAATGCGCAGCGACGGCCCCGGTGCGGTCCGCGCGGCGCTCGCCGACGAAGGCTATGTCCTGCGCAACGGTATGGGAGCAGCTTCCCACGACGACGCAGCGGCCGCGCTCGCCGCCACACCGGCGATCGATCGCGCCGAGCGGCTGGGGCTGCGCGTGTCGGTCGCCGGCGACCTGGCCGTCAGCTACGGCCGGCTCGACGCCAAGGGCGGTGAGCGCCTCTATTATGTGCGGATCTGGCGCCGGCAGGGCGAGACCTGGCGTCTGCTCATCGATCAGCTGAGCTGAGCGCGGCGGACTTCGTCGCATGCCCGGCGGCCTTGGTCGCTGCCGCCGCCGCCGGAGCGGCCCCCGTCGCATCTCGCGTGAGCCGCCGCATGCCGCGGGCGAGAGCCGACTTTCAACGAAAAGGGAGGGAAATCATGCAAAGGCAATCTTTGCGCCATCGCCTGCTGATCGGCACGGTGCTTGCCGGCGCGATCGGCATGGCGCTGCCGGTCCATGCGCAGGACGCAGCCCCGGTCGCCGCCGACGCTGCCGCCGAGCCGCAGGATTCGAATGACGAGATCGTCGTCACCGGCAGCATCTTCGCGCGCCGCACCGACCGCGAGACCGCGTCGCCGCTCACCACGCTCTCCGCCGAGATGCTCGACCAGCGCGGCATCACTTCGGTCGCCGAGGCGCTGCGCAGCGTTTCGGCCGACAATAGCGGCTCGATCCCGATCGCTTTTTCGAATGGCTTCGCGAGCGGGGCGAGCGGCGTCTCGCTGCGCGGCCTGGGCGTCAATTCGACGCTGGTGCTGTTCGACGGTCTGCGCGGCTCCTACTATCCGCTCGCCGACGACGGCCAGAAGTCGTTCGTCGACCTCAACACCATCCCGCAGTTCGCGGTCGAGCGGGTCGAGGTGCTGCGTGACGGCGCCTCCGCCACCTATGGTGCCGACGCGATCGGCGGCGTGATCAACATCATCACCCGCAAGCAGTTCCAGGGCGTCTCCGGCATGGCCGAGGCCGGCGTGAGCGAGCGCGGCGACGTGGGTAACCAGCGCTTCTCGCTGATGGCGGGCACGGGCGACCTCGATACCGACGGGTTCAGCGCGTACATCGGCGGCGAGTACAGCCACAGCGACGACCTGATGGCCCGCCGGCGCGGCTTTCCCTACAACACCGGCGACCTCAGCCCGCTGACCTGCACCGGCAGCGGCGATCCCGAGCCCTGTGCCAACGGCAACATCGGCGCGACTGGCCCGGGCCAGACGATCAGCGCACTGGTGCGCCGCGCCAACCAGCTCATCCCGGGGAACGTCTTCAGCGGCGAGGCGATCGCGGGCGAGCGCTACCAGGTGCTCAACCCCGCAGGGTGTGCGCCGGGTACGATCGCGCACAGCACCACCGCCGGGGGCAGCTTCTGCGAGCAGGATTTCGCCCATGATTACGGCCAGCTCCAGCCGGAGCAGGAGCGCTGGGGCATCACCGGCCGCGTGACCGCGCGATTGGGCGGCGACCTCGAAGCCTATGCGATCGGTACCTACTACCGCAGCGAAGTGGATTCGGTCGCAGCCCCGTCCGCGATCCGCAACCGCGCGCCGGCGAACACGCTGGGCGTGGTGCTGCCCGCACGGCTGACCAACGGCCAGCTCAACCCGAACAACCCGTTCGCCGCCGAAGGCTATGCGGCGCAGATCGCCTATACGTTCGGCGACATTCCGATCTCGAACACCACCGCGAGCAGCACCTATCGCGGTGCGCTCGGCGTCAGCGGATCGCTCGGCGAGAAGGGGCGCTTCGCGCTGGAGGCGACGGCGATGCACACCGATCTCGACTGGACGCGGCGCGGCTACATCAACGTCGCGGCGCTCGGGCGGGCGATCGCCGACGGCAGCTACAATTTCGTCAATCCCGCGCTCAACACCGATGCGGTGCGCAGCGCGCTGGCGCCCACCGTCACCAACCGTTCGACCTCGGATCTGGTGATGGCGCAGCTCACCGCCACCTATGCCGTGGCCGAGCTGCCCGGCGGGCCGCTGCAGATCGGTGGCACCGCGTCGATCCGGCACGAGCGGCTCAACGCGCCCAATGCCAATCCGGATTCAGGCACGGTGTCGATCAACCCGGTCAATGCGCGCGGTCAGCGCACCGTCTCGGCCGCTTCGATCGAGATCGACGCGCCGGTGCTCGACGCGGTCCAGCTCAACCTCGCGGGCCGGTTCGACCATTATTCGGATGGGTACGACCGCTTCTCGCCCAAGGCGGGGATCAAGGTGACGCCGTTCCGCGGGCTCGCGTTGCGCGGCACTTATTCGCAGGGCTTCCGCGCGCCGCAGTTCGCCGAGCTCCAGGGTTCGGTCACCGGCTATGTCACCGCGCCGATCCCGCCGTGCGACGTCGTGATCGCGCACGGCGGCGTCGATGAGGGCGGCGGCGAATGCTCGGGCGGCAGCCCCTATGTCGGTCCCAACAACGCGCTGGGCATCAACACCACCGGCACGCCCGGCCTGAAGCCCGAGCGCTCGCGCAGCTTCACCGTCGGCGCGGTGTTCGAGCCCGCGCGCTGGTTCAGCGCGACGATCGATTATTACAACATCAGCAAGAAGGACTTCATCGCCGGCGCACCCGATTACGGCGCCGCGCTGGCGGCCTATTATGCCGGCGAACCGCTGCCCGATGGCTATAGCGTGCTCCTGAACGACGCGGACCCGCTCTATCCCAACGCGCCGCGCACGGTGGCCTTCGTCAACGCGTCCTACGTCAACGCGGCCGAGCAGCGGACGTCGGGCATCGACGTCACCGCGACGCTCGACCTCAAGCTGGGCGGCGGCGTGCGGTGGCTGAGCCAGTTCGAGGCGACCCGGATCCTCGAGTTCAACCTCGTCGCGCCGGGCGGCACGCAGCAATATGTCGGCACGCAGGGGCCGTACGCGCTCTCCTCGGGCGCGGGCACGCCGGCGTGGCGCGCCAACTGGCAGAACACGGTCGAGTTCGGCCCTGCCAGCCTGTCGGCGACGGCCTATTACACCAGCGGCTATCGCAACACGGCCGAGGACATCTCGGGCCCGGACACGAAGGACGATTGCGACAATGCGCTCGCCGATCCCGCCTTCTGCCGGACCAAGCACTTCCTCGTCGTCGACATGGTCGCGACCTACAAGGTGTCGGACGACTTCAGCTTCTATGTGAACGTCAACAACCTGTTCGACGCCAAGGCGCCGATCAACCTGCCGAACTATGCGGCGAACAACTACAACCCGACGTGGAGCCAGTCCGGCGTGATCGGACGCGCCTTCCGTGCGGGCACAAGGTTCCGCTTCTAGGCTCCTCGCGCCTGGAAACGGTCGGGGCGGCCCTCTCCCAGGGTCGCCCCATTTCCTTTCAGTCCTGCGGCGCGGAGAATGCCCGGGCGATCGCGCGCGGGGAGAGGGCGGGGTTGCTCGCCACCGCCTCGCCGACCAGGATCAGCGTGGGGCTGTCGTCCGCGACGGCCTTCACGGCGATCGGCAGCAGGTCCAGCCGCGTGCGGAACAGCCGTTCGCTGGGCAGGCTCACGTCGCAGGCGACCATCACCGGCGTCGCGGCGTCGAGCCCCGCGGCGATCAGCTCGCGGCTGATCTCTCCCGCTGCCGATCGGCCCATGTAGAAGGCGGTGGTGGCGCCCGCATCGGCGAGCCTTGCCCAGTCGAGCTCCAGCGGCTCGCCCGCCTGGACGTGCGCGGTCACGAACTGGACGCGCCGCCCGAGCCCGCGCAGCGACAGCGACACGCCCGCCGAGGCCGCCGCCGCGCTCGCCGCGGTCACGCCGGGGCAGATGCGTGCGGTCACGCCCACCGCGGCCAGCGCCGCCATTTCCTCCATCGATCGTGCGAAGACGGCGGGATCGCCGCCCTTGAGCCGCACCACGCGCTCGCCGTCGAGCGCGGCTTCGACGAGCAGTTCGTTGATCGAGCGCTGGTCCTTCGAATGGCGGCCCGATCGCTTGCCCACCGGCACCTTGCGGACATGCGGCGGGATCAGCGCGAGCACGCCGGGGCCGACCAGCGCGTCGTAGAAAACTACGCTGGCGGTGCGCATCAGCCGTTCGGCCTTGCGGGTGAGCAGGTCCGGGTCGCCGGGGCCCGCGCCGACCAGCCACACGTCGCCGGGGCGGAAATCATCCTGCATGGGCTTGGCTCCTGTTTTCCTCGATCAGCTGGCGGATCGCCGGGCGGCATGAGCCGCAATTGGTGCCGGCGGAGAGCGCCGCGCCCACGGCTTCGACACTGGTGAGCTGCTGGCTGCCGATCGCCTTGACGATCGTCTTGAGCCCGACGTCGAAGCACAGGCAGACGATCGGCCCGCGATCCTCGCGCGCACCCGGAGGCGCACCGGCGAGCAAAGTCGGGCCGGCGGCCTGGCCGAGCTGTGCAATCAGCCAGTCACGCGTCGGCAGCAGCCCGGTGCGCGTGACGAACAGCGCTGCGACCAGCTTGCCCTCGCGCATCACCGCGATGCGGCGCGTTCCGCGCGAATGGTCGATCGCCTCGACGCGCTCGCCCTTGGGCAGCAGCGCCTCGAGCGCCTCGGACCGGCCGTTGCCCGCCAGCTCGTAGAGGCTGCCGCTCGGCACCGCGACGCGCACCGACCAGAGGCAGGCGGGTCGCTCGATTTCGCCGCCCGCGAGCAGGAAGCCGCGCCATTCCGCGGGCACCTGCGCGATCGCCGCGGGCGTGGATTTGAACCCCGGCTGGCCCGAATGCGGATCGGTGAGCGGGCGGGGGAGGAGGCCGGTGCGACCGCCGGCCGCCTGCTGGTCGGTCCAGTGGATCGGCGTGAAGATCTCCCCGCGGCGCTGCCCCTCGCTCGCGGCCACGCGGAAGATGCTTTCGCCCTGCGGCGTCGAGACGCGCGCCAGCCCGCCGTCGGCGAGTCCCAACGCCTCGATATCCAGCGGGTGGACCTCGACCAGCGGCTCCTCGCGGTGCCGTGCGAGCTTGGGGCTCAGGCCGGTGCGCGTCATCGTGTGCCACTGGTCGCGGTAACGCCCCGTGTTGAGCGTCAGCGGCCATTTCGGCAGCGGGTCCTGCAGATCCATCTGCCGCACCGCCACCAGCCGCGCCTTGCCGCTCGGCGTCGGGAACCGCCCGTCGGCGAAGGCATCGCCACCCCAGCGGAAGGGCTCGAGCGCGTCATAGTCGTGGTTGCCGATCGCGACCTTGCCGCCCAGGTCGAACAGCCGCACGCCATCGTTCTGGTAGGCAGAGAGGCGGGCATGCTCGCGGAAGATATCGGCGGGACGGTCATAGGCGAAGGCAGTGCGCCAGCCCATGCGGCGGCCGACTTCCTTGACGATCCACCAGTCGGGCCGCGTCTCGCCCGGCGCGGCGAAGATCGGGCGCTGGCGGCTGACGCGGCGTTCCGAATTGGTGACTGTCCCGTCCTTCTCGCCCCAGGCGGCGGCGGGCAGGCGAACATGCGCGAAGCGGCCGGTGTCGGTGTCCTCCATCACATCCGAGACGACGACGAAGGGGCAGGCGGCCAGCGCCTCGCGGACGCGGCCGGCGTCGGGCATCGAGACGGCGGGGTTGGTCGCCATCACCCAAAGCGCCTTGATCCGTCCCTCGCCCATCGCGCGGAACAGGTCGACGGCCTTGAGCCCCGGCTTGCACGCCATGCTCGGCGCCGCCCAGAAGCGGCCGACGCGCGCGACATTGTCGGGGGCGAAATCCATGTGGCTGGCGAGGCTGGAGGCGAGCCCGCCCACTTCGCGCCCGCCCATCGCGTTGGGCTGGCCGGTGATCGAGAAGGGCGCCGAGCCCGGCTTGCCGATGCGTGCCGTCGCGAGATGCAGGTTGAGGATCGCGTTGACCTGATCGGTGCCGCGGATCGACTGGTTGACGCCCTGGCTGAACATCGTGACGGTGCGCGGATGCGCGGCGAACAGCTCGTAGAAGCGGCGCAGGTCCGCCGGCGCGAGGTCGCAGATCCGCGCCACCGACCAGAGGTCGCTGCCCTCGCCGAGCGTTTCCCAGAACTCCGCGGGCGTCTCGACATGCGCGGCGAGGAAATCCTCGTCGACCAGCCCCTCGTCGCGGCAATGCGCGAGCAGGCCGTTCATCAGCGCGACGTCGCTACCCGGGCGCAGCGCGAGGTGGAGGTCGGCTTCGGCGGCGGTCTCAGTGCGGCGCGGGTCGATCACCACCAGCTTGGCGCCGGCGTCGCACCGTGCGCGGATGCGCTGATAGACCACCGGGTGGCACCAGGCGGTGTTCGAGCCGACGAGCACGATCAGGTCGGCCGCGTCGAGATCGTCATAGCTCGCCGGCACCACGTCCTCGCCGAACGCGCGGTTGTGGCCCGCGACTGCACTCGACATGCACAGCCGCGAATTGGTGTCGATGTTCGCCGATCCGATGAAGCCCTTCATCAGCTTGTTGGCGACGTAATAGTCTTCGGTCAGCAGCTGGCCCGAGACGTAGAAGGCGACGCTGTCCGGCCCGTGCTGCGCGATCGTCTCGCGGAAGCGGCGGGCGACGAGGTCGAGCGCCTTGTCCCAGCTCGCGCGCTTCCTGCCGATCACGGGAAAGAGCAGGCGGCCCTCCAGGCCCACCGTCTCGCCCAGGTGCGTGCCCTTGGAGCAGAGCTTGCCCGCATTGGCCGGATGCTCGGGGTCGCCCTTGATCTCCACCGAGCGCGCGCCGGTGCGCATCGCCACGATCCCGCAGCCGACGCCGCAATAGGCGCAGGTGGTGCGGATGGGAGTCAAAGCCCTCTCCCCTCCGGGGAGAGGGTTGGGAGAGGGGCAGTGCGGAGAGTGCGCGGCTCCTGCCCCTCTCCCCGACCCTCTCCCCAGAGGGGAGAGGGAGAAAGGGCGCACCCCCTCACGCCGCAGCCTTCAGCGTGCTCGCGCGGCAGATCAGCACGCGGCCGCCCGAGACCTTCACCGGGATCGTCGGCGTGCAGCCCTTGTCCTCGCCCTGCGCCTGGCCGGTCGCGAGCGCGATGTTCCAGTTGTGCAGCGGGCACGAGACGCTGTGGCCATGGACGATGCCCTGGCTCAGCGGCCCCTTTTTGTGCGGGCATTTGTTGACCAACGCGAAAACCTGATTGTCGCCGGTGCGGAACACGGCCAGCTCCTCGCCGCCGTCGACCGGAACCGTGCGGCTGCCGCGCACCGGGATCTCGTGCAGCCAGCCGATGTCGAGCCATTCGCCGATCATGCGATTTCCTCCTCACGGATGGGTTTGAAGGCAGCCATGTGCGCGTGCTGCTCGCGTTCCGCGCCTTGCGCGCGCTCGGCCCAGGGGTCGTCCTGGCTGAAGCTCTGCGAATACCAGAAGCGCGCGGCCAGCGTGTCGCGGAGCTCGGCGTCCTCGACGATCCGGTCCTTGACGTACTCGAGCCCGACGCGCTCGATCCACGGCGCGGTGCGCTCCAGATAGCGCGCTTCCTCGCGGTAGAGCTGGACGAAGGCCGCGGCGTAATGGATCGCCTCCTCCTCGGTCGCCACCTTCACCAGCAGGTCGGTCGCGCGCACATGGATGCCGCCATTGCCGCCGACATGGAGCTCGTAGCCCGAGTCCACGCAGACCACGCCGAAATCCTTGATCGTCGCCTCGGCGCAGTTCCTGGGGCATCCCGAGACCGCCATCTTGAACTTGTGCGGCATCCAGCTTCCCCAGAAGCCGCGCTCGAGCTTGACGCCGAGCCCGGTCGAATCCTGGGTTCCGAAGCGGCACCATTCGGAGCCCACGCACGTCTTCACCGTGCGCAGCGCCTTGCCGTATGCGTGCCCCGAGACCATCCCGGCCGCATTGAGATCGGCCCAGACCGCGGGCAGATCCTCCTTCTTGATCCCGAAGATGTCGAGCCGCTGCCCGCCGGTGACCTTGACCATCGGCGCGTCGTACTTCTCGACCACGTCGGCGATCGCGCGCAGCTCCTGCGGGCTGGTGATCCCGCCCCACATGCGCGGGACGACCGAATAGGTGCCGTCCTTCTGGATGTTGGCGTGCATCCGCTCGTTGACGAAGCGGCTCTGCTGGTCGTCGCTGTACTCGCCGGGCCAGGCACAAAGCAGATAATAGTTGAGCGCGGGACGGCACGAGGAGCAGCCGTCGGGCGTCGACCAGTGCAGCCGCTGCATCACTTCGGGGATCGACTTCATCCCCTGCGCCACGATCTCGCGGCGGACGTCGTCATGGCCGAAGCTGGTGCACTTGCACATCGTCTTGGGGCCCGCCTGCACCGCGTCGCCCAGCGTCAGCGCCAGCAGATTCTCGACAAGGCCCGTGCATGAGCCGCAGCTCGCCGAGGCCTTGCACCCCGCGCGGACCGCATCGAGGCTGCACGCGCCCTTCTCGATGCAGGCGACGACCTGGCCCTTGCTGACGCCGTTGCAGCCGCAGATCTCGGCATCGTCCGAGAGCGCCGCAACGGCCGCCTTAGGGTCCGCTTGCCCACCTCCGGAGGCGTATGCCTGGCCGAAGATCAGCAGGTCGCGCAGCTCGGACACGTCCTCCTGCTTCTTCAACAGGTCGAAATACCAGCTGCCGTCGGCGGTATCGCCATAGAGCACCGCGCCGACGATCCGGTCGTCCTTGACCACCACGCGCTTGTAGACCCCGCGCGCCGCGTCGCGCAGCACGATGTCCTCGGCGCCGTCGCCCCCGGCGAAGTCGCCGGCCGAGAAGACGTCGATCCCCGAGACCTTGAGCTTGGTCGACGTCACCGATCCCTTGTACCCGCTGTGCGCTTCGACCAGCCCGTCGGCGAGCGCGCGGCACATCTCCCACAGCGGCGCGACCAGGCCATAGACCTGCCCGTCATGCTCGACGCATTCGCCGACCGCGAGGACGTTGGGGTCGCTGGTGACCATATGGTCGTCGACCTTGATCCCGCGGCCGACGTCGAGCCCGGCCTCGCGCGCAAGTGCGGTGTTGGGACGGATGCCCACCGCCATCACCACCAGGCTCGCCGGGATCTCGCGCCCGTCCTTGAGGCGCACGCCCTCGACGCGGTCGGCGCCGATGATCTCGGCGGTGTCGGCGCCGGTGAGCACCGTCTGGCCACGCGCCTCGAGCTCCTGCTTGAGCAGCCAGCCCGCCGCCTCGTCGAGCTGGCGCTCCATCAGCGTGTTCATCAGGTGGAGCACGGTCACCTTCATGCCGCGCAGCGTCAGCCCGTGCGCCGCTTCGAGCCCGAGAAGCCCGCCGCCGATCACCACGGCGTCGCCGCCCGCGGCGGCCGCGGCGAGCATCGCATCGACGTCGCTCATGTCGCGGAAGCTGATCACGCCGGGCAGGTCCTTGCCCGGTACCGGGATGATGAAGGGATCGGAGCCCGTCGCGATCAGCAGCTTGTCGTACGAGACGCTGCGCCCGCTCCGCGCGGTGACGCGCCGCGCCTCGCGGTCGATCGCCACGACGGGATCGCCGGCGATCAACTCGATTCCGTTGTCGGCATACCAGGCCGCGTCGTTGATCACGATCTCGTCGAAGCTCTTCTCGCCCGCGAGCACGGGGGAGAGCATGATCCGGTTGTAGTTCACATGCGGCTCGGCGCCGAAGATCGTCACGCGGTAGCGCCCCGCATCGCGCGCCAGCAGCTCCTCGACCGCGCGGCACCCGGCCATGCCGTTGCCAACCACCACCAGATGGGGCCGTGCCACGGGGACGCCCGGCACGCCTTCCGCCACCTCGCCCATCCAACCTTCGCCCAAAAGCTCCATTCGCCGTGCTCCAGAACGCAAAAAGGCCGCCATGCGGGCCGCCAGAAAACTCCGGCGCCTGCATGGCGGCCTTGCCAAATCACCCTTAGACCGGCGCTACGCCGATCGATGCACCACCGTTTCCCGACCTTGGGAGCGATAGCTATGTCTCGCTCGGGCGACCTTGCCCGATGCCGCCATTGTGCTGATTCGCGCGCTCCGGTTCAAGTGTCTATTTTGCAACGCAGCAAATCACAGCGCCCAATCGAGCTGGAGCCAGAATTTGCGCGTGTCGGTGGCGAAAGTCTCTGCGCTGTAATCGGCGTAGCGGGCGGAGATCGTGGTCTTGCCCAGCTTGCCGCTGGCGAGCAGGTCGAGCTCGTCGCCATAGTGGCGCACCAGCCGGTCGCTGCGGAAGCGGTGCCAGTTGGCCTGCAGCGTCACGGCCTTGAACGGCCCCACCGTCGGCGCGCCGTAGCCGAGCGTGCCATAGAGGTCGCGCACGCCGTCGGGCGGATTGGGCACGAACTTGCCCGCCCAGCCGCGCCAGCGGAAGCCGCTGCCGACCGAGGTCTGGAACGACGTGAACGGCACGCCCTTGTCCGCGCCCAGCACCTCCAGCCCTCCGCCGGCCTTGAAGCCGTGTACGGTCGCCAGCGCGTCGAGCAGGTAGAAGCTCGCCGAATAGCGATTGGGGTTGCGGTGATAGTCGCTCTGCCGCGCGAAGCTCGCCTGATAGTCGATCCGCGCCGCGGGCCCGAGCTTCTGCCCGCCCTGCAGCTTCGCGCCATAGGTCTGGTTCGACAGGCGGAAGCCCTGCACCGCCGCCTCGTCCTGGTCGACCAGATAGGCATAGCCGGTGATCGTGCCGATCGGCGTCGCATAGCCCAGGTTGGCGAAGACATTGTCCCCCGAAATCGCCTGCTGCCGCGCGCCATTGCCCTCGACGCCCCAGACCGTGCGCACGCTCCAGGCATAGGTCAGGTCGGCCTTGAGCCCCTTGAGCGGGGTCCATTCGCCGCGGACCGCGTCATAGGTCTGGGCGCTCTGGCGGAAGAGCGCGGCGTCGACGAAGCGGTCCTCGTCCAGGCTGATGCGCTGCCGGCCGGCGGTCAGCGTCAGCGCGGGACTCTTGTACTGCAGCTGCGCGCGGTAGAGCGCGACATTCTCCGGGTCCGCCACCAGCGGGCGCGTCTGCACGCCGTGGAGCCCGTCGTAATAATCGTCGACGATTGCCATCACGCCCTGCGCTTCGGCGAGCGCGCTCCACCGGCCGCTGTGCGCCTCCACGCCGGCGCGGACGCGCACCGTCACGGCGTCGGCTTCCTCGGGCAAACCCTGCTGCTCGACATTCTCCCAGCGCAGCCGCGCCTCGACGAGCGGCTTGAGCGTGACGTCCTGCGCGCAGGCGGGCGCCGCGGCGGCCAGCACGGCCGCCGAACCAATGAACAAGCGCATCGACTTTCCCCCAACTGAAAACGGACGGCCCCGCAGCCGTCCGTCGTCTATCACATCAGATCCGCGCCCCGGAAGCCGCACCCCAGCCGGTGCGCCACTTGCCCTTGACCCAGCTCAGCCCGGCCAGCGCCACCAGCGCCAGGCCCGCGAAGATCAGGAAACCCGGCTGGTAGCTACCGGTCAGCTGCCGGGCGAAGCCGAGCGAGGAGGCGAGGTAGAAGCCCCCGATCCCGCCGGCCATGCCGACCAGCCCGGTCATCACGCCGATTTCCTCGCGGAAGCGCTGCGGCACCAGCTGGAACACCGATCCGTTGCCCACGCCCAGCGCCAGCATCGCAAGTACGAAGGTGGGGAGGGCAGTCGCCACGCTCGGCGCCGCGCTCACGCCTGCCAGCGCCAGCGCCGCGACCAGGAAGACGCAGCTCAGCGCCTTCACCCCACCGATCGAGTCGGCGAGCGCGCCACCCACGGGCCGGATCAGTGAGCCCGCGAAGACGCAGGCCGCAGTGGCATAGCCCGCCATCACCGTGGTCAAGCCGAAGCGATCGGTGAAATAGATCGGCAGCGACGCCGCCAGTCCCACGAAACCGCCGAAGGTGACGCCGTAGAAGCCCATGAACCACCAGGCGTCGGCGGTCTTCAGCGGCTTGAGGTATGCGGCCATCGGCTTGGGTGGCGGTGCGTTGGGCGCGTCCTTGGCCAGGATCAGATAGACCGCCAGCACGATCGTCAGCGGAATGCAGGCCAGCCCCAGCACGGCGTTCCAGCCGAAGGCCTTGGCGAGGGTGGGAGCGAACAGCGCAGCGAGCACCGTGCCCGAATTGCCCATGCCTGCCAGGCCCATCGCCTTGCCCTGATGCTCGGGCGGATACCAGCGGCTGGCGAGGGGCAGGGCGATCGCGAAGCTCGCGCCCGCGAAGCCCAGGATCACGCCCAGCGCCAGCGTGCCGCCGAAGCTGTTCACGCCCACGATCCAGGCCGCGAACAGGCCGGCGATGACGATCACCTGCGCGATCGCGCCCGAGCGCTTGGGCCCGATCCGGTCGACAAGCAGCCCGACGACGAGCCGCAGCGCCGCGCCGGCCAGCGTCGGCGTCGCCACCATCAGCCCCTTTTGCGCGGCGGTGAGGTGGAGCGTCTTGGCGATTTCGGGTGCGAGCGGCCCGAGCAGCACCCAGACCATGAACGCCAGGTCGAAATAGAGGAACGCGGCGATCAGCGTGGGGCGATGCCCCGCCTGCCAGAAGCCGCTCTTCGCTTTGCCTTCGCCTTCCCAATATGCCGTAGCCATCGGAACCTCTTCGCATGTGCGGTGGACACGAAAAAAGCCGCCTCCGGCCCCGTGCGCATGGCACCGGCCGGACAGCGGCTTTGCTGAATTCACTGGTCGAGGAGTGCCCCCACGCTGGGGCCACCTCGCTGAGACGCGCCACGTCGCGCGTTAGTTCAAGGCTTCCTCAATCTGAAACATTTCGCAAGTGCAAAAAATTCACTTGGGCCTGTGTGCAAGCGCAGCAAGGTACCCGGCGACATCGTCGGGGTCGAACACCGATCCGTCGAAGAAGCGGTCCGGCCCCAGCGTCAGCGCGCCCTGGTGTGCGCCGACGGGCAGCGGAGCGGCCAGCGCGCCCTCCAGCTTCATGCTCGCGCCCGGCATCGGCACGCCTGCGGCGCCGAGCGCGCGACGGTACACGTCGGGGCGGAAGACGTTGCCGGCCAGCGTCTCGCTCGCGTTGTCCGCCTTGACCATGCCCCAGCGGACCAGCTGCGAATAGATCCACAGCGCCTGGCTGCGCCACGGAAAGCCCGCGGCCTCGCGGTGGAAGAGCAGGAAGTCGGGGACGTCGACCGGCGCGTCGCCCGCGCGCAGCATCATCTGGCCGCTGAGCGCGGTCAGCAGCCATTCGGCGGGCTGGCCGACATGGTCCGGCTGCTCGAGCAGGAGCGCCAGCTCCTCGCGGTTGGCGGGATCGTCGCACCAGGCGGCCGCCCGCGAGACCGCGACGAGCAACCGGTCGACGGTCTCGGCATTGGCCTCCATCCAGTCGGTGCGCATCGCCAGCACCTTCTCGACGCCGCGCCGCCAGATGTTGACGCCCGCCGCGACGATCTCGCCCAGCCCCTCGGCCACCGCGACGCTGTTCCATGGCTCGCCCGCGATGAAGCCGTCGATCTCGCCGAGCCGCAGCGCCTCGACCATGAACGAGGGCGGCAGCACGCGGAGCGTCACGTCGCGGTCGGGATCGACGCCGGCATAGCCGAGCCAATAGCGCAGCATCAGCGCATGGCTCGAGAAGCGATGCACCACGCCGATCACCGGCTTGCGCTTGTAGAGTCCGATCGCATTGGCGAAGTCGTGCGCCGTCGCCTCCGGATCGCGCACGCGCTTGGCCGGCTCGGGGTCGAGCGCCGCGGCGAACTCGGTCGCCATCACCAGCGCGTTGCCGTTCACGTTGAGCTTGAACGGGGCGGAGAGCGCGGCAGGCTGCTGGCTCAGCCCCAGGTTCACTGCAATCGCGAGCGGCGCCAGCATGTGCGCGGCATGCACCTGGCCATAGACCAGCCGGTCGCGCAGCGTCGCCCAGCTCGTCGTGCGCACCAGCTTCAGGTCGATGCCTTGCGCCTCGGCGAAGCCCTTGGCCCGGGCGACGATCAGCGGCGCGCTGTCGGTCAGCGGCAGGAAGGCGATGGAAAGCGGAGTCATGGCTGCCCTCCCAGCAGGCTGTGCGCGGTGATCAGAGCCTCGGCCACCTCCACGATGCGCTTGTTCTGGTTCATCGCGGTCGAACGGAGCAGCGCATAGGCCTCGGGCTCGCCGAGCCCGCGCGTCTGCATCAGGATCGCCTTGGCGCGGTCGATCGCCTTGCGGTCGGCCAGCGCGGTGCGCGCCTCCTCAAGCTCGGCCTGCATTCGCGCAAAGGCATTGAAGCGGCGGATCGCGAGATCGAGGATCGGCTTCACCCGGTCCTTGCGGAGCCCGTCGACGACATAGGCGGAGACACCCGCATCGATCGCCGCGCCGATCATCGCGTCGTCGGACTGGTCGACGAACATCGCGATCGGCCGGGCCAGCGCGCGGCTCACCGCCAGCATTTCCTCCAGCGTGTCGCGGCTGGGGCTGCCCAGGTCCATCAGCACCACGTCGGGCGCCATCCGCTCGAGCTTGGCGACGAATGCCCCGCGCGGGGGCACGACATGGATGTCCTCATAGCCGGCCTCGCGCAGACCCTCCTCCAGGACGGTCGCGCGCAGTCCGCTGTCATCGACGATCACAATCCGCAAAGGCCGACCTTCCCCACAGGCGGAGCCGGCCTAATGCAGTCGTGCCTGCCCTCCGGTCAACCGGCCGCGGGAACCGGCTGCTGCCATCCGCCGCCCAGCGCGAGGAAAAGCGTGACCGTCGCGTCGGAGAATTGCGCCTGCGCCTGCGCCAGCAGCGCCTCCGACGCGGCGAGCGAACGTTCGGCATCGAGCACGATCTGGAAGCTCTCGGCACCCTGCTGGTAGCGCAGCCGGGCGATCCGCGCGGCCTCCTGGCTCTGCGTCCGCGCGCGGCGCAGCGTCTCCACCCGCGTTCCCTGCGCGACATAGTTGGCGAGCGCGGTCTCGGTGTCGCGTAGTGCCGCCAGCCAGGCGCCGTCGAACTCGGCGAGCGCCGCATCGGCCGAGGCCTCGGCCTGCGCGATGTGCGCGCGTGCCACGCTGGTGTTGGGGAAGCTCCACGAGATCAGCGGACCCAGGCTGAAGCGGAACCCGGAATTGGAGAAGAGGTCGCCGACCGAGCCTGCGGTCGATCCGACCGAGCCGCCGATCGTGATGTTCGGATAGAGCTCGGCAGTCGCCACGCCCACGCGCGCGGTGGCCGCGGCGAGCCGGCGCTCGGCGGCGCGCACGTCGGCGCGCCGGGCGAGCAGGGCCGCGCCGTCGCCCACCGGAATGGGGGAGGTGACCGTCGGCGGCGTGTTGCATGCCGCGACATCGGCAGGGAAGTCGGCCGGCGGCTTGCCGGTGAGCACCGCGAGGCGGAACAGCGCGGCTTTTCGCCCGGCTTCGAAATTGGGGATGTCGGAGCGGACCTGCTCGAGCTGCGCGGCGGCGCGGCTGGTATCGAGCCCGGTCCCGCGCCCGCCTGCCTCCAGGCGGCGCGTGAGGTCGAAGGTTTGCTCCTGGACGCGCAGCGATTCGTTGGCCACCGCGAGCTGGCGGCCCGCCGCGCAGGCGTCGGCATAGGCGCGGATCGTCTCCGCCACCACGGTCACGCGCGTGAGGTCATAGGTCGCCTGGGTGGCCTGCACGTCGGCGCGGCCGGCCTGGATCGCGCGGGCGATCCGGCCGAACAGGTCGACCTGATACCCGAGGTCGAGCCCCGCGTCGTAGCTCTCGCCCTCCGCGCCGCCGGGTTGGCGGGCATAGCCGGCACTTGCGCTGATGTCGGTGCTCGGCAGGCGATTGGCGCGCGTTTCGCGCAATACCGCGCGCGCCTGGCGCAGGTTGGCGGCGGCGACGCGCAGGTCGGTATTCGCCGCTAGCGCCTCGCCGACCAGCCGGTCGACCACCGGCTGGTTGAACAGCCGCCACCAGTCGGCGGGCGGCTCCGCGGGCGAGAAGCCGGGCGCGCCGGCCTGCGAGAAGGGCACCTGCGCCGGCTGGTTGGGCGCCGGCGAGACATAGTCCGGCCCGACCACGCAACCCGAAAGGGCAAGCCCGAAAAGAGCAATGAGGTTGCGTTTCATCATGCTTCTCCCGCACCCGCCGCCGCCGCCGCCGCCGCTGCGGGAGCCTCGGGCTCCGCGCGCTTGCGGCTGGTCCGCTCGGCCAGGCCGCGCATCAGGACATAGAAGATCGGTGTGAAGATCAGGCCGAAGAAGGTGACGCCGAGCATGCCGAACGACACCGCGGTGCCCAGCGACTGGCGCATCTCCTGGCCGGGGCCGCTGGCGATGGCGAGCGGGATCACGCCGAAGATGAAGGCGAAGCTGGTCATCAGGATCGGGCGCAGGCGCGAGCGCGCGGCGTGCACTGCGGCCTCGAACCGGTTCATGCCCTCTTCCTCGCCCTGCTTGGCGAACTCGACGATCAGGATCGCGTTCTTGGCAGCCAGCGCGATCAGCACCACCAGGCCCACCTGGGTCAGGATGTTGTTGTCCATGCCGCGCAGCGTCACACCCAGCAGCGCCGCCAGGATGCACATCGGCACGATCAGGATCACCGCCAGCGGCAGCGTGATCGATTCATATTGCGCCGCGAGCACCAGGAAGACGAACACCACCGCAAGCACGAAGATCAGTGCCGAGCTGCTCCCTGCCGCCTTCTGCTGATAGGCGAGACCGGTCCATTCGAAGCTGTAGCCCTGCGGCAGCGTGTTCGCCGCGAGCCGCTCCATCGCAGCTAGTGCGTCGCCAGAGGAGACACCCGGTGCCGCCGCGCCCTGCAGCTCGACTGCGGGGAGCAGATTGTAGCGGACGACGCGCGACGCGCCCGAGTCGCGGTGGAAGCTGGCGACCGCAGACAGCGGCACCATCTCGCCGCTGCGCGAGCGCACCTGCAGCCGCCCGACGTCGCTCAGGTCGTCGCGGGCGCTCGGCTCGGCCTGCGCGGTCACACGGAAGGTGCGGCCGAGCAGGTTGAAGTCGTTGACATAAGTCGAGCCGATGTAGGTGCCGATCGCCGCATAGACGTCGTTGGGCTCCACGCCGAGCAGTTGTGCCTTGTCGCGATCGACGTCGGCGCGGATGCGCGGATTGGCGGTGTTGAAGAGCGAGAAGACCTGGGTGACCTTGGGCTCTTGCATCGCCGCGCCCATCATCGCGCCGGCCGCGCCTTCCAGCCCGCGCCATCCGGCATTCGCCGAACGATCCTGGATCATCATCACGAAGCCGCTGCCGTTGCCTAGGCCCTGGACCGCGGGCGGGGCGATCATGAAGATGTTGGCGCCTTCGATCTGCCCCCCGAGCGCGCCGGTGAGCTGGCCCGCGAGCGCCGCGGCCGACTTCTCCGATCCCCGCTTCGACCAGTCGTCGAGCTTGAGGAACATCACGCCAGAGTTCGAGGCCTGGCTGAAGCTCGCCCCGTCGAGGCCCGCGAAGGCAGCGCCGTCGACGACACCGTCGGTCTTGCTGGCGATGTCATAGGCCTTGTTCAGCACCGCGCTCGTGCGATCGAGCGAGGCGCCGGGCGGAAGCTGGATCACACCGATCAGGAAGCCCTGGTCCTGCTCGGGTATGAAGCCCGTCGGCGTCGCGGTGAGGCGCCAGCCGGTGAGCGCGAGCAGGCCGGCATAGACGATCATCATGATCAGCCCCATCCGCACCACGCGCGCGGTGAGCTTGCCGTACCGGTCCGAGAGCCAGTCGAAGCCCTGGTTGAACTTCTCCGCGCCGACGCGCAACGGGCGCGTCCAGCGGGAGCCATGGTCGGTCTCGATATCGCGGTGCGGCTTGAGCAGCAGCGCTGCCATGGCGGGCGAAAGCGTCAGCGAGAGCAGCAGGGAGATCGCCGATGCCGCCGCGATCGTCACCGCGAACTGGCGGTAGAAGATGCCGGGGATTCCGGGCACCATCGCCGTTGGCACGAATACCGAGACCAGCACCAGCCCGATCGCGATCAGCGCGCCCGAGACTTCGCGCATCGTGCGGTGCGAGGCCTCGCGCGGGGGCAGTCCCTCGCGGATGTGCTTCTCCACCGCCTCGACCACGACGATCGCGTCGTCGACCACGATGCCCACCGCCAGCACCAGGCCGAACAGCGACAGCGAGTTGATCGAGAAGCCGAGCGCGAGCTGCACCGCGAAGGTGCCGACCAGCGCGATCGGGATCGCGACGATCGGGATCACCGCCGCGCGCCAGGTCTGGAGGAAGACCACGACGACGAGCACCACCAGCACCACCGCCTCGAGCAGCGTGTGCTGCACTGCCTCGACGGACGCCTGGACATATTCGGTGGGGTTGTAGGGGATCGACCACTTCATCCCCGGCGGGAAATCGTGCGCGAGCGTCTCCATCTCCCCAAGGACGAGCTTGGCGGCCGAGAGCGAATTGGCGCCGGGCTGCTGGACGACCGCCAGCGCGATGCCCGGATGGCCGCTGAACGAGCCGCGGATCGCATAGTCCTGGCTGCCCAGCTCGACGCGCGCCACATCGGCCAGCCGCGTGATCGCGCCGCTCGTCGGATCGGACTTGACCGTGATGTTCGAGAATTGCTCGACCGTGCGAAGCCGTCCCTCGACGTCCACCGGCACTTCGAACGAGGGATTGGCCGGGCCGCTCGGGGTCTGGCCGAGCGCGCCGCCCGCCACCTGGACATTCTGTGCCCGGAGCGAGGCGATGATCTCGCCCGCGGTCAGGTTGCGCGCCGCGGCTCGATCGGGGTCGATCCATACGCGCATCGCGTAGTTGCCGCCGCCGAACACCTGGACGCTGCCCACGCCTTCCAGCCGCAACAGCCGGTCGCGGATCGTCGTGTTGGCGTAATTGCCCATGTAATCGGTATCGAGGCTGCCGTCGGGCGAGGTGAGCGCCACGATCATCAGGAAGCCCGATTCCTGCTTGTTCACCGTCACGCCGACCTGGCGGACCTGCTCGGGCAGGCGCGGCTCGGCCAGGCGGACGCGGTTCTGCACCAGCACCTGCGCGGAATCGAGATCGGTGCCCGGCTGGAAGGTGACGGTGATCTGCGCCGCGCCCTGGGTCGAGGACGAGCTCATGTAGAGCATGCCCTCGACGCCGTTGATCTCCTGCTCGAGCGGCGCCGCGACCGTCTCGGCGATCGTCTCGGGCGAGGCACCGGCATAGGACGCCTGCACCGCGATCGTCGGCGGCGCGATCTCGGGATATTGCGAGAGCGGCAGCAGCGGATAGCAGAAGGCGCCGATCAGCGTGATGAAGACCGCGATCACGCCCGCGAAGATCGGGCGCTCGATGAAGAAGCTGGAGATGTTCATGGCGCTGCCTTTCAGCGCTCGCCGGCCGGCTGCGCGGCGGAAGCAGGCAAGGCCGCGCCCGAAGGCGGCGAACCCGCGGCTGCGGGCTGCTCTTCGATCTTGCCCGGCTGCGGCTGGACTTTCTGGCCAGGCCGCGCGCGCTGGATGCCGCCGATGATCACGCGGTCCTCGCGCGTCAGGCCGCCGTGGATCACGCGCAGATTGCCGCGCAGAGCGCCGGTCTGCACCGGCTTGGCGGCGACGGTGCCGTCCTTGCCGACGACATAGACCACCTGCCGCGCCGCATCGGCGATCACCGCCGTATCGGGCACCAGGATCGCGTCATAGGGCTGCGAGGCTTCGAGCCGCAGCGTGCCGAACATGCCGGGCTTCAGGAAGCCACCCGGGTTGGGCATGATCGCGCGGGCGCGGATCGTGCCGGCACCGGCGTCGATCGCGTTGTCGATGAAGTCGAGCGTGCCGGCATGCGCGAAGTCGCTTTCGTCGCTCAGCTTAACGCGGACTGGCGTGCCGGTGCGCACGCCCGAGCCCTCGCGCTGGTACTTGAGCAGCAGCGCCTCGGATCCCTGGAAGACGAAGTGCAGCGGATCGACCGAGACGATCGTGGTCAGCACGGTCTGGTCGGCGGTGACCGAATTGCCGACGTCGACGCGGCGCTCGGAGATGCGGCCGCCGATCGGGGCAGTGACCCGGGTGAAGCCCGTATCGAGCTGGCGCGCGCGGACATTGGCCTGTGCGGCGGCGACCTGCGCTTGGCCCGAGCGGACCGCCGCCTGGCGCGACTCGACTTCTTCCTGGCTCGCGGCGCGCTGGGCGGCGAGCGCCTGCGAGCGGGCGAGCTCGGTACGCGCGTTGGCGAGCGTCGCCTGGGCCTGGGCGAGCTGCGCCCGCGCCTGCGCCAGCGCCGCCTCGGCCGGACGCGCGTCGATCGTGAAGAGCAGCTGGCCGCGGCTCACATATTCGCCGTCGCGGAAATGGACGCCCTGGAGATAGCCCGAGGAGCGCGGACGCACCTCGACGTTCTGCACCGCTTCGAAGCGGCCGACGAACTCGTCCCAGTCGGTCAGGCGCTGGACGAGGGGAGTCGCCACGGTGACGGGCGGGGCGCCCTGCTGCGGCGGGCCCGATTCGCCACCTCCGCCGCACGCCGAAAGCGCGAGCGCAGCCGCTAGAGCGGGCATGACAAGCATCTGGGATTTCGTCGAAAACATGTGCGCGTTCCTGGTTCTGCCCAGTTCGGCGACCCTCCCCGGGGCGACCTTCTTCTGTGGGCCTTGTCCCGTGCCGCGGGGCTAGGCACAAGCTCGAGCATTGTCAACGGCCGTAGACATCAATGTCCACGAGCGTTGACCCATGTTCCTGCAGTGGTAGGAAGGTCGTCCATGATCCCGCCCACCCAGGCTCCGCCGCGTTCGCGCAATGCGGCCGCGACGCGGCAGGCGATCCTCGCCTCCGCCCGCCGCCATTTCGCCCGCGACAGCTACGAGAATGTCGGCCTGCGCGAGATCGCGCGCGATGCCGGCGCCGATCCGGCGCTGGTCAGCCGCTATTTCGGCAGCAAGGAGCAGCTCTTCAAAGAATCGGTCCGCGCCGACAAGGATCTGATGCAGGGCGTTACCCGCGATGCATTGCCGGCACATTTCGCCGCGCTGCTCCTCGACGGGGACAGCGGGGATGCCGATCACGCGGCCGACGAGATGGACCGGCTGATGATCCTGCTGCGCTCGGCCACCTCGCCCAAGCCGTCGAGCATCATCCGCGAGGCGATCGACGAAGATATTTTGGGTCCTGTGGCGGCGCTGCTCGGCGGGGCCGACGCGTCGCTCCGCGCGAGCCTGGGGCTCGCCGTGCTGATGGGGGCGGGGATCATGCGCTCGGCGCTGGCGATCGCGCCGCTCGAGAGTCTGAGCGCCGACGCGTTGCGCGCGCGGCTGACGGCGCTCTTTGCTGCCGCGCTCGATGAAGGATCGGGCGCGGTCTAGGTCCATTTATCGGGTGGGCCAGACGGCCAGGCTGGTCTCGACCAGCCGTTCGAGCTCCTCGCGGCTCGCGCCCGCGCCGGCCTGGAGCGACAGCCCCTGGAGCAGCGCGCCGAGATAGGTGGCCAGCCCCTCCGCGGTCATGTCCTCGGGCAGTTCGCCGTCGGCCTTGGCCTGCTCGAAGCGCTCGACCAGCGTGCGGCTGGAGGATTTGCGGCGTTCGATCACTTCGGCACGGATCGATTCGGCCTCGACGCCGCACGCGACCGAGCTGATCACGCGCAGGCAGCCCTTGGGATCGCCGCAGTCGCTGGTCTGCATCGCCAGCGCGCCGCGCAGCAGCCGCTCGGCGACGGCGCGCGCTGTCGGCGCCTGGATCGCCTCGCGCATATAGGCGAGCTTCTCGCTCTCGTAGAGGTCCAGCGCCTTGCGGAACAGCGCCTCCTTGTTGCCGAAGGCGGCATAGAGGCTGGGGCGGGTAATGCCCATCGCATCGGTGAGGTCGCTCAGCGACGCGCCCTCATAGCCCTTGGTCCAGAAGACGCGCAGCGCAGCCGCCAACGCCTCGTCGACGTCGAACTCGCGCGGGCGGCCCTTGGCGGCCGGGCAGCAGATGTTTTTCATAATGATCGGTACATAAGCTTAAACCGCAGAAAATCCAATTGCATTGTGCCGTTCGGACCTAGGTACTTCCCCTAGCGCCTCCCGGCCATGGTGCAATCACGGAACGCACATAGGCCGCGCTTCGTTGACGCCCGGTTGCGGAGAGGCCCGCCACCTGTTAGTTCGTTCGAACGAACAGGAGGTTCATGGTTTCGCAGACTCTCCTCGAGACAGCGGTCGACCAGTTCGGGCGGCTTGGGTTCGAAGGCGCGAGCACGCGCGAGATCGCGCGCGCCTCGGGCACCGCCATGTCGTCGATCACTTATCATTTCGGCGGGAAGCAGGGCCTGTATCTGGCCGCTGCGGAGCATATCGCGGAATCGATCCGGTCGCTGCAGGGCGATTCGGTCGCGCGGGCGCTCGAGGCCGGCCGCGCGTCCCCCGAAGCTGCGGCCGCCTCGCTCGCCGCGATCCTCGACGGCCTCGCCCAGATGATGCTGCGCCCGGAGACCGAAAGCTGGTCGCGCTTCATCATCCGCGAGCAGCAGACGCCCACCGAGGCTTTCGATCGCCTGTTCGAGATCGCGATGCAGCCGATCCTCGATGCCTTCCTCGAGCTGATCCCGCTCGTGCGCCCCGGCACCGATCGCCGCGAGGCGACCGCGATGGGCGTGCTGCTCTTCGGCCAGGCGATGGTGCTGCGCGCCGGCCGCGCCGCGGTCTGCCGGGCGCTGCAGATCGACCGGATCGACGACGACACCGCCACGCTGCTGCGCGCCCGCCTGCGCGCCAATGTGCTCTGCATCCTTTCGGAGAAGCCGAGATGAACCGACGCCGCCTCGTTGTGCTTGCCATCATCGCCGTGCTGCTCATCGCGGCGATCGCGACCGGCGGCTTCGGCCTGCTCCGCTCGGCGCGCAGTACCGAGCTCGCGCTCTACGGCAATGTCGACATCCGCGAAGTCGACCTCGGCTTCCGCGTCAACGGCCGCATCGCCGCGATCGGCGTCGACGAGGGCGACAAGGTGACGCAGGGCCAGCTCCTCGCCACGCTCGAGACCCGCACTATCGACAGCCGCATCGCCGAGGCCGACGCCCGCGTCGCCCAGGCGCAGGCGCAGCTCGCCAAGCTGCGCAACGGGAATCGCCCGCAGGACGTCGGCCAGGCGCGCGCGCGAGTCGACGCGGCGCAAGCGGCGCTGCGCGAGGCCGAGCGCGACTATACCCGCCGCCAGCCCTTGGTCGCTCCCGGCGCGATCAGCCGCGCCGTCTGGGAGCAGACCGTCGCGCAGCGCGACCGCGCCCAGGCGCAGGTCCGCGAGGCGCAGCAGGCGCTCTCGCTGCTCGTCGCCGGCAGCCGCTCGGAGGACATCGCGGGCGCCGAGGCCGAACTGCGCTCCGCCCAGGCCGCACGCCAGGGGGCGGGCACCGACCTCTCCGACACGCGACTGGTCGCGTCCGCCGCGGGCACCGTGGTGACGCGCGCCCGCGAGCCCGGCGCGATCGTTCAGCCCGGTGAGACCGTGCTCACCCTCGCGATCGACCGCCCGATGCGCGTGCGCGCCTATGTCGCCGAAACCGACCTCAGCCGGATCAGTCCGGGGATGAAGGTTCAGGTCACCGCCGACGGCAATCCCAAGACCTACACCGGCACGATCGGCTATATCTCGCCCCGCGCCGAGTTCACGCCCAAGACCGTGGAGACGGCGAACCTGCGCACTGACCTGGTCTACCAGCTCCGCATCATCGTTACCGACCCGGACGACGCACTCCGGCAAGGCCAGCCGGTAACGGTCCGCATCCCCGCCGCCCGCCCCGCGCGGAAGGATTGAGCGGCGATGGCCGGGCCGCTCGCCCGCACCGAGGGGCTGGTCAAGCGCTTCGACGGGGCCGACGCCCCCGCGCTCGACGGCGTCTCGATGGGTGTCGAGCCCGGCAGGATCACCGGGCTCGTCGGCCCTGATGGCGCCGGCAAGACCACGCTGATCCGCATTCTCGCCGGCTTGATGGCGCCCAGCAAAGGCAAGGTCGATCTGCTCGGCGGTTCGCCCGGCGAACGGCTCGACGACCTCGGCTACATGCCCCAGCGCTTCGGCCTGTACGAGGATCTCTCGGTCATCGAGAATCTGCGCCTCTATGCCGACGTCCGCGGCCTTCCCGCCGAAGAGCGCGCCGATAGCTTCGGCCGGCTGCTCGAATTCACCGATCTCGCGCGCTTCCAGGATCGGCTCGCGGGCAAGCTGTCGGGCGGCATGAAGCAGAAGCTCGGGCTCGCCTGCGCGCTGGTGAAGACGCCCAAGGTGCTGCTGCTCGACGAGCCCGGCGTCGGCGTCGATCCGATCTCGCGGCGCGAGCTCTGGGCGATGGTCGGCGAATTGACCGACCAGGGGATCGCCGTGCTCTGGTCCACTGCCTATCTCGACGAGGCGGAGAAGTGCGACACCGTCTATCTCCTCAACGAAGGCAAGCTGTTGTTCGACGGCCCGCCCGCCGATCTCACCGGAGCCGTGGCCGATCGCGTGATCCGCGTGACCGGCTTCGCGGACCGGCGCCGCCGCTTCCTCACCCATGCGCTCGACCGCAAGGACGTGATCGACGGCACGATCCAGGGCCGCTCGGTTCGGCTGCTGCTCGCCGAAGGGGCGCCGGCGCCCGATGCCGCGGCGCTGGAAGGCGGGCCCGACACGCAGGTGGCTCCCGCCCAGCCGCGCTTCGAGGACGGGTTCATCGAGCGGCTCGGCGGCGGTCCTCCCGGCACCAGTGCGCTTGCCGAGCGCTACCGCACGATTCCGCCCAGCGACGCCTGCGCAATCGAGGCCAAGGGGCTCACCAAGGTCTTCGGCGATTTCACTGCCGCCAAGGACATGAACTTCGCCATTCCGCGCGGCGAGATCTTCGGACTGCTCGGTCCGAACGGCGCGGGCAAATCGACCACCTTCAAGATGCTCTGCGGGCTGCTGACGCCGACCAGCGGCACGGGCTCGGTCGCGGGCAAGTCGCTGCGTCATTCGCGCGCCGACGCGCGCTCGCAGCTTGGTTACATGGCGCAGAAATTCTCGCTCTACGGCGATCTCAGCGTCCGCCAGAACCTCGATTTCTTCGCCGGCGCCTATGACCTCCCGCGCGACCGCGCTGCCCAGGCGATCGCGGCGATGGTCGACATCTTCGAGCTCAAGGCCAAGCTCGACGTCAATGCGGGCACGCTGCCGCTCGGCTTCAAGCAGCGGCTCGCGCTCGCCTGCGCGGTGATGCACGAGCCGCCGGTGCTCTTCCTCGACGAGCCCACATCGGGCGTCGATCCGGTCACCCGTCGCGAATTCTGGACCCACATCAACGGCTTGGTCGAGAAGGGGGTGACCGTGCTCGTCACCACGCACTTCATGGACGAAGCCGAATATTGCGACCGCGCGACGCTGATCTACCGCGCCGAGCAGATCGCAACGGGCACCCCCGACGAGCTCAAGAAGCGCGCCGCCGACCTCACCGGCACTGACGACCCGACAATGGAGGACGCCTTCATCGCGCTGATCGAGGCGTTCGACCGCGAGCGTGGGCAGCAGAAGGAGGCGGCGTGATGCGCTTCTCCTTCCGCCGCCTCGCTGCGCTGGTGCGCAAGGAGGGCGCGCAGATCCTGCGCGATCCTTCCACCTTCCTGATCGCCTTCGTGCTGCCGATGATCCTGCTGTTCCTGTTCGGCTATGCGGTATCGCTCGACACCAGCCGCACGCGCATCGCCGTGGTGCTCCAGGATTCGAGCGCGCCCGCTCTGCGTCTCGCCCAGGCCTATCAGCGCTCGACCTATTTCGACGTGACGATGGCGCGCAGCGTCGCGGCGGTGCGTGACGGCATGGTCGACGGCAGGCTGCGCGCGATCATCGTGATCCCGCAGGATTTCGGAGACGGAGTGAAGCGCGGCCGCACGCCCCCGGTCCAGATCATTACCGACGGTTCGCAGCCCAACACCGCCAATTTCGCCGCGGCCTATGGCGAGGGCGTCCGCGCACAATGGGCCGCCGCCGAGGGGCTGGAGAGCGGCGCGGATGCCGAGCCGCCGGTCTCGGTGTCGGCACGCTACTGGTACAACCCCGAGCTGATGAGCCGCTATTTCCTCGTCCCCGGCTCGATCGCCAACGTGATGACGATGATCGGCACACTGCTCACCGCGCTCGTCGTCGCGCGCGAGTGGGAGCGGGGGACGATGGAGGCGATGATGGCCACGCCGATCAGCATGGCCGAGTTCATCGCCAGCAAGGTCATCCCCTATTTCTTCCTAGCCCAGGCATCGATGGCGTTGTGCGCGGCTATCGGCGTGTGGATCTTCGGCGTGCCGTTCCGTGGATCGGTGTTCACGCTGTTCGCGATCTCCTCGGCCTTTCTGATGCCCGCGCTGGGCCTCGGCCTGTTCATCTCGGCGGCGACCAAGAACCAGTTCGTCGCCAGCCAGATCGCCTTGCTCTCGGCCTTCCTGCCCACCTTCCTGCTCTCGGGCTTCATCTACGAGATCGGATCGATGCCCTGGCCGATCCAGGCGCTCACCTACATCGTGCCCGCGCGCTACCTGATCCCCGCGCTCGAATCGGTCTTCCTCGCCGGCGACCAATGGGGGCTGATCCTCCCCAACATCGGCATCATGCTCGGCTTCGGCGCGCTCTTCTTCCTGCTCTCCTTCCGCGTAACGCGCCGGAGCCTGGACTGATGCGGGCGCTCTTCGAACGCTCCGGTCTGCGCCGGCTCTGGGCGATGATCGTCAAGGAGCTATGGGCGGTGCTGCGCGATCCCAAGTCGCGGATCGTGCTGTTCGTGCCGCCGCTGATGCAGCTCTTCATCTTCACCTTCGCGACCACGCTCGACGTCAAGAATGTCGACGTCGGCCTGCTCGATCGCAGCAGCGGCGCGCATTCGACCGAGCTGGTCCAGCGCATCTCGGGGAGCCCGAATTTCCGCCAAGTCGTGCGCCTGCGCAGCTTCGACGAGTTGCAGGAGGCGATCGACAACCAGCGCGTGATCGCCGCGATCGTGATCGACCAGGATTTCGACCGCGATCTCGCCCGCCACCAGCCCACCACGATCGGGGTGGTTCTCGACGGCCGCCGCTCCAACGCCGCGCAGATCGTCGCAGGCTATCTCACGCGCATCGCCGGGCAGATGGGCGCCGATACGCTCCCGCGCGCCGCGGCGGACGGGCAGGGGGGCAGCGAGGTCATCAACTGGTACAACCCCGCGCTCGACTATATCTGGTTCACGCTGCCTTCGCTGGTGGCGATCATCACCTCGGTCGCGGGGCTCGCGATCACCTCGCAGAGCGTCGCGCGCGAACGCGAACTGGGCACGTTCGACCAGCTCATGGTCTCGCCGCTGCGCATCCACGAAATACTCATCGGCAAGATGGTCCCGCCCTTCATCATCGGGATGATCAACGGCAGCGTCTATCTGGTGGTGGCGCCGCTGATCTTCGGCGTGCCCTTCACCGGCTCGCTGCTGCTCTTCTTCCTCAGCCTCGCCACCTATCTGCTCGCGCTGATCGGGCTAGGCATGCTCGTCTCGGCGGCGTCGCAGACGCAGCAGCAGGCCTTCCTCGGCGTCTTCCTCGTCACCACGCCGCTGATCCTGCTCTCGGGCTATGCCGCGCCGATCGACAACATGCCCGGCTGGCTGCAGGTGGTGACCTTCCTCGATCCCGCCCGCTACTTCCTCGTCATCGTCCAGGGCCTGTTCCTCAAGGCGATGCCGGCGGGTGCCGTCTTCCACCAGCTATGGCCGCTCGTGCTGATCGCGATAGCGACGCTCTCGGCGTCGGCCTGGCTCTTCCGTGCGCGCATGGAGTGATTGCGATGCCCCGTATCCTGCCTCTGCTGGCGCTGGCCGCGCTCGCCGGCTGCACCGTCGGCCCGAACTACCACGCGCCGGAGACTCGCGCCGGGTCCGATTGGATCGAGCCAGGCACGCCCGGCCCGGTCGACGCCGTCTGGTGGGAACGGTTTGGCGATCCCCAGCTCACCGCCTTGGTCCAGCGCGCTCTCGCGAGCAGCCCCGATCTCCGCGAAGCCGAGGCGCGCATCGCCGAAGCGCGCGCCAATCGTGACGCCGCCGCAGGCGGGCGCTTCCCGACGATCGAAGCCAAGGGCTCCGCCACCCAGAATGTACTGAGCGAAAACGGCCAGCTACCGGTCGCCAACATCCCGGGCTTCGACCGCAGCTTCCCGCTCTACGACCTCGGCTTCGATGCCAGCTGGGAGATCGACCTCTGGGGCCGGCAGCGCCGCCAGGTCGAGGCCGCGGGCGCGCGGCTGCAGGCCGCCACCTACGCCAGGGGCGACGTGATGCTCACGTTGATCGGCGAGCTGGTCCGCAACTATGTCGACCTGCGCGCCGCCCAGTCCGATGTCGTGAACGCCGAGGCGCTCGCCGCCTCCGACGCCGAGCTCGCGCGGCTGACTCGGCTGCGCTTCACTGCCGGCGAATCCTCCAGGCTGGAGCTTGAGCAGGCCGAAGCCGCGGCCCGCACGCGCGCGGCGGCCGTGCCCGACGCCCGTGCGCGCGCATCGGCCGCCGCCTATCGCATCGCCGCGCTGGTCGGGGTCCCGCCCGAGCAGCTCGTGCCCGAGCTGCAGGCGCCCAGGCCCTTGCCCGCGGCGCCCGACACGATCCTGGTGGGCGTCCGCTCGGAGCTGCTCCAGCGCCGCCCCGACGTGCGCCGCGCCGAGCGCGAGCTTGCCGCCGCCACCGCCGACATCGGCGTCGCCACCGCCGATCTCTTCCCGCGCTTCTCGCTGTTCGGCAGCCTGGGGCAGCAGGCGCGCGATCCCGCCGACCTGTTCTCGGGCGACAGCACGCGGTTGCAGATCGGACCCAGCTTCTCCTGGCCGATCTTCTCCTTCGGCCGCATCCGCGCGCAGATCCGCGCGAGCGACGCGCGGGCGGAGGGTGCCGCGGCCCGCTACGAGAAGGCCGTGGTCGGCGCGCTGTCCGACAGCGAGGCGGCGATCAACCGCTTCCTCAATGCCCGCACCGCGCTGGTCGATGCCGAGGCCGCCCTGGCGCGCGAGCAGGCCGGCTTCGCGCTCGCCGAACGCCGCGCCAACCGCGGCGAGGACGACCGCCTCACGCTCGAACGCGTCCGTCAGTCGCTGCTCGCAGCCCAGCGTGGGCGCGACCAGGCGCGCGCCGCCAAGGCGCAGGCGGCCGCAGCGCTCTACAAGTCGCTCGGCGGCGGCTGGAGCTAGGGTTTCAGATCGTCAGCCGGTGTGAGCGCTCGAGCAGCGCCACCACTTCGTCGTCCTCGGTCTGGCTGAAGTCGGCGTAGTGCGCGCCGACGGCATAGAAGGCTTCGGGCATCCGAAGGCACACCAGCTCGTCGCACTCCTTGCGCAATTCCGCGATCAAGTCCCCGGGTGCGACCGGAACCGCCAGCACCAGATGCGTCGGCCCGGCCTTGCGCACGCCGCGTAGCGCCGCCTTCACCGTGCCGCCGGTGGCGATCCCATCGTCGACCACGACCACGGTACGCCCGGGGATCGGAATTGGGTCGCGCTCGCCCATATAGGCCTGCCGCCGGCGGTCGATCTCGCCCAGCTGGCGACGCAGTTCCTGCTTCACATAGTCGGGGCCGGCGCCCGACTGGCGCGCGATGTCCTCGTTGAGCACCAGCTGCGGATCCGCGCCGTCGACTACCGCGCCGATGCCCAGCTCCTCATGGCCGGGCGCCCCCAGCTTGCGGACGAAGAGCAGGTCGAGCTCGGCGTCGAGCGCGCGGGCGACTTCATAGGCGACGGGCACACCCCCGCGCGGCAGCGCCAGCACCAGCGGATGCCGGGCGTGCAGATGCCCCAGCGCATCGGCGAGGCGGCGTCCCGCATCGGCGCG
Source organism: Sphingomonas sp. (assembly GCF_017744835.1). Lineage (GTDB taxonomy): Bacteria > Pseudomonadota > Alphaproteobacteria > Sphingomonadales > Sphingomonadaceae > Sphingomonas. Next base: position 160,933 of record NZ_JAGIAM010000004.1, on the reverse strand, counting down.
GTCGCGGAAGGAAGGGCCGTCGAACATCGCTTCGACTGAACGATCGAGCGGCGCGAACGATGCGCCGGGCTCAGTCCGGCCGGTTCTTTCGAACGATCGCCACCAGGATGAGCACGAAGGCGGCGAGCCGCACCAGATAGACCCAGCTGCGATACTCGCTGGGGATGCCGCCCAGCGCCAGGATGGTCTGCGCGGTGCCGAGCAGCAGGAAGGCGATGCTGAACGACAGGAACAGCTCGTCGCGCGTCTCGCGCCAGAAGCGCAGGAAGAAGAGCGCCGCCGCTGCGAAGCCCAGCGTGATCGCGCCGGAGAGGAAGGCGATAATCGTCAAGCGCGTTCCTCCATGTCCCAGATGAAGCCGAACAGCAGCACGCCGACCGCGGCGAGCGACAGCCCCAGCCGCACCAGCGCGAAGTCGATCGAATCGATCAGCAGCAGGTCGATGATCACGAACAGATTATTCAGCGCCAACAACGCAAAACACACCGTGCTCCAGAGCAGCAGCCGCACGCGGTTGCGGCGATAGCTGCGGCCCAGCAGCAGCGCGCAGGCCGTGCTGGTCGCGAAGCAGAGCAGATAGACTGCGGCAGGAAAATAATCGGCCATGCTCAATCCTTCCGCAGCTTGAACGCATCGGCGAAACCGACCACGCCGGGAGTCGGGGTCGGGACCACGATGATCCGCCGGACCGCATCGGGCCGTCGCGCGTAGAGCTCCTCCGCAGCGCCGGCGAGCGCGTCCACCTGTTCGGAAACCGGCTGGTAGCGCACCGCGCCATTCCCTTCGACCACGATCAACCCGGCCGCGACGAGCGATTCGACGCTGTGGCTCACCACCAGGCTGCTCCCCCGAAGCGCGCGTACGAGATCATCCTGCGTCCAGAGCTGGTCACGATTCCTGCGTAGGAAACAGAGCAATTCGAGCGACCAAACCGAACGGAAGGTCGACTGTATGAAGCTGGAAAGCTCTTGCTTGGCCGGCATCCCTGTAGCCGTCTCCCATCCGCGATCTTCCCCCGAGTCCCCGGGGTCTTCCTAACGGCTGGTGCACATGGCGCAACCGTCCCGCAGGGGTAACCTAGATCACAATTTTTTCGGTGTTTTTTCGGCAACTTCTTGGGTATGCACGAGGAATAGACCGGGGGGTCGTGCAGCTTGTCTCAACTGGGGAGGGGAGACGCCAGGAGTTTCCAGGTGAACGCGGAATCCGTCCACGACGTCCTTGATCGTCGCCAGCTCGTTGCTGCCCTTCGCAGTTTCCGTCGCGGCGACTTCTCCGTCCGCCTGCCCGAGGACCTGCCGGGCCTCGATGGCGAGATCGCATCGCTCTTCAACGAGGTCGTCGGCCTCGAAGAGGAGATGAGCAACGAATTCGTCCGCTTGTCGCGCGTGGTCGGCAAAGAGGGCAAGATCACCCAGCGCGGCCACGTCCGCGGCGCCACCGGCGGCTGGGAAATCAAGCTACGCGCGCTCAACGAGCTGATCGAGGACATGGTGCAGCCGACCGCCGAGGTCGCGCGCGTCATCGGCGCAGTGGCGAAGGGCGACCTGTCGCAGACCATGACGGTCGAGATCGACGGCCGCCCGCTGCGCGGCGAGTTCCTGCGCATCGGCAAGGTGGTGAACACCATGGTCGAGCAGCTCGCCTCGTTCGCTTCGGAAGTGACGCGCGTGGCGCGCGAAGTGGGTACCGAAGGCAAGCTCGGCGGCCAGGCGACCGTGAAGGGCGTCGCCGGCACGTGGAAGGACCTCACCGACAACGTCAACGCGATGGCGACCAACCTGACGGGGCAGGTGCGCAACATCGCCGAAGTGACGACCGCGGTGGCGCTGGGCGACTTGTCCAAGAAGATCACCGTCGACGTGAAGGGCGAGATTCTGGAGCTGAAGAACACCATCAACACGATGGTGGACCAGCTCAACTCGTTCGCTTCGGAAGTGACGCGCGTGGCGCGCGAAGTGGGTACCGAGGGCAAGCTGGGCGGCCAGGCGCGCGTGGAAGGCGTCGCGGGTACGTGGAAGGATCTCACGGACAACGTGAACCTGATGGCCGACAACCTCACCGGCCAGGTCCGCAACATCGCCGAAGTGACGACCGCGGTGGCCTCGGGCGACTTGTCCAAGAAGATCACCGTCGACGTGAAGGGCGAGATCCTCGAGCTGAAGAACACCATCAACACGATGGTGGACCAGCTCAACGGCTTCGCGTCGGAAGTGACGCGCGTGGCGCGCGAAGTGGGTACCGAGGGCAAGCTTGGTGGCCAGGCGCAGGTGCCAGGCGTCGCGGGTACCTGGAAGGACCTCACCGACAACGTGAACCTGATGGCCGACAATCTGACCGGCCAGGTCCGCAATATCGCCGACGTGACGACCGCGGTGGCCTCGGGCGATCTTTCCAAGAAGATTACCGTGGACGTGAAGGGCGAGATCCTCGAGCTCAAGAACACCATCAACACGATGGTGGACCAGCTCAACGGCTTCGCGTCGGAAGTGACGCGCGTGGCGCGCGAAGTGGGTACCGAAGGGCGCCTCGGCGGCCAGGCGCAGGTGCCGGGTGTCGGCGGGACGTGGAAGGACCTCACGGACAACGTGAACCTGATGGCCGACAACCTCACCGGCCAGGTGCGCAACATCGCCGAAGTGACCACCGCGGTGGCCAAGGGCGACTTGTCGAAGAAGATCACCGTCGACGTGCGCGGCGAGATTCTCGAGCTCAAGAACACCATCAACACGATGGTGGACCAGCTCAACGGCTTCGCCTCGGAAGTGACGCGCGTGGCGCGTGAAGTGGGTTCGGAAGGCAAGCTGGGCGGTCAGGCGCAGGTGGAAGGCGTCGCGGGTACCTGGAAGGACCTCACCGACAATGTGAACCTGATGGCCGCGAACCTCACCGGCCAGGTGCGCAACATCGCCGACGTGACGACCGCCGTCGCCAAGGGCGACCTGTCGAAGAAGATTACGGTGGACGTGAAGGGCGAGATTCTCGAGCTCAAGAACACCATCAACACGATGGTGGACCAGCTTAACGGCTTCGCCTCGGAAGTGACGCGCGTGGCGCGCGAAGTGGGTTCGGAAGGCAAGCTGGGCGGTCAGGCGCAGGTGGAAGGCGTCGCCGGCACCTGGAAGGACCTTACCGACAACGTGAACCTGATGGCCGGCAACCTGACCGGCCAGGTTCGCAACATCGCCGAAGTGACGACCGCGGTGGCGCTCGGCGACTTGTCGAAGAAGATCACTGTCGACGTGAAGGGGGAAATCCTCGAGCTCAAGAACACCATCAACACGATGGTGGACCAGCTCAACTCCTTCGCTTCCGAGGTTACGCGCGTGGCGCGCGAAGTGGGTACCGAGGGCAAGCTGGGCGGCCAGGCGCAGGTGCGCGGCGTCGCCGGCACCTGGGCCGACCTTACCGACAATGTGAACCTGATGGCCGCGAACCTGACCGGCCAGGTCCGCAACATCGCCGACGTGACCACCGCCGTGGCGCGCGGCGACTTGTCGAAGAAGATCACCGTGGAGGTGAAGGGCGAGATCCTCGAGCTGAAGAACACCATCAACGTCATGGTGGACCAGCTCAACGGCTTCGCCTCGGAAGTGACGCGCGTGGCGCGCGAAGTGGGTACCGAGGGCAAGCTGGGTGGTCAGGCCCAGGTGCCGGGTGTGGGCGGTACCTGGAAGGACCTCACCGACAACGTCAACCTGATGGCCACCAACCTGACCAACCAGGTGCGCGGTATCGCGGACGTGGTGACCGCGGTGGCGCAGGGCAATCTGAAGCGCAAGCTGACCGTGGACGCCAAGGGCGAGATCGCCGCGCTGGCCGAGACGATCAACTTCATGATCGACACGCTCTCGACCTTCGGCGACCAGGTGACCAACATGGCCCGCGAAGTGGGCATCGAGGGGCGTCTGGGCGGCCAGGCGCGCGTGCCGGGCGCCGCGGGCCTGTGGCGCGACCTTACCGACAACGTGAACCAGCTCGCCGCCAACCTGACCAACCAGGTGCGCTCGATCGCCGACGTGGCGACCGCAGTGACCAAGGGCGACCTTACCCGCTCGATCGCCGTGGAAGCGTCGGGCGAGATGGCCGCGCTCAAGGACAACATCAACGAGATGATCCGCAACCTCAAGGACCAGACCTTGAAGAATGCGGAGCAGGACTGGCTCAAGACCAACCTCGCGCGCTTCAGCCGCATGCTGCAGGGCGAGCGCGATCTCACCACTGTCTCGAACCTGATCATGTCCGAGCTCGCACCGCTGGTGAACGCGCAATACGGCGTGTTCTACGTCACTTCGCGCGAGGGCGACGACACCGTGCTCGAGCTCGCCGCCAGCTATGGAGCGGAGAACCGCGAGGCGCTCAAGAACAAGTTCGAGCTGCGCGAGGGGCTGGTCGGCCAGGCCGCAGCGGACAAAAGGCCGATCGTGCTCGAGAACGTCCCCGGCGACTTCCTGCGCATCGGATCGGGGCTCGGCCATTCGACTCCGGCCAATGTCGCGATCCTCCCCGCGCTGTTCGAGGACGACGTCAAGGCAGTCATCGAGCTCGCCTCGTTCGGCGAGTTCAACGAGACCCACCAGAGCTTCCTCGACCAGCTGATGGAATCGGTCGGCATCGTGCTCAACACGATCGCTGCGACGATGCGTACCGAGGGCCTGCTCAAGCAGTCGCAGCTGCTGACGCAGGAGCTCCAGGCCCGCCAGACCGAGCTGACCACCAAGCAGGAAGAGCTGCACAACACCAACGAGGAGCTGCAGGAGAAGGCGCAGCTGCTCGAGAACGAGAAGCGCCAGGTCGAGGCCAAGAACCTCGAGATCGAAATGGCCCGCCGCGCGCTCGAGGAAAAGGCCGAGCAGCTCGCGCTCACCTCGAAGTACAAGTCCGAGTTCCTGGCGAACATGTCGCACGAGCTGCGCACGCCGCTCAACTCGCTGCTGATCCTGTCGAAGCTGCTGTCGGACAACCCGCAGGGCAACCTCAACGACAAGCAGGTCGAGTTCGCCCGTACGATCAACTCGGCCGGCTCGGACCTGCTCAACCTGATCAACGACATCCTCGACCTTTCGAAGATCGAATCGGGCACCGTGTCGATCGAGGTCGGCGAGATGCCGATGGCCAGCCTCAAGCAGCACATGGAGCGGACCTTCCGCCAGCTCGCGGCCGACAAGAACCTCGACTTCAACGTCGAGTTCGATCCCGCGCTGCCGGCCACGATCCGCACCGACGAGAAGCGCCTCCAGCAGATCGTGCTCAACCTGCTGTCCAACGCCTTCAAGTTCACGGCCGACGGCTCGGTCACGCTCGCGGTGCGCACCGCGCATCGCGGCTGGAGCCCCAGCCACCCCGTACTGCGCAACCTCGACACCGCGGTCGAGATCGCGGTTACCGACACCGGCATCGGCATTCCCGAGGACAAGCAGAAGCTCATCTTCGAGGCGTTCCAGCAGGCCGACGGCACCACCAGCCGCAAATATGGCGGCACCGGCCTGGGCCTGTCGATCAGCCGCGAGATCGCGCGCCTGCTCGGCGGCGAGCTGCAGGTGCGCTCGAAGCCGGGCGAGGGCTCGACCTTCACGCTGTTCGTGCCGCCCAATGCCGTGGCGCCGATCCAGAGCCTGCCTGGCACCACTGCGCGCTACGACAATTCGGGCGCGACGGTGCCCAATGCGTTGCCCAACAACTACGACATCGGTGACGATCGCGACGAGCTGAACGGCGATGCCTTCGTGCTGATCGTCGAGGACGATCCCGCCTTCGCCAAGATCCTTCTCGATCTGGCGCATGAGGCCGGACTGAAGGGCGTGGTCTCGGCCGCCGGTGCGGGCACGCTGGCGATGGTGCGCAAGCTCCAGCCCCAGGCGATCACGCTCGATCTCGGCCTGTCGGATATCGATGGCTTCGTGCTGCTCGACCTGCTCAAGCACGATCCGCAGACGCGCCATGTGCCGATCCATGTCATCTCCGGCGCGGACTCGGTGAAGAAGGCGCTCGACCTCGGCGCCTTCGGCGTCACCGAGAAGCCGGCCAGCCACGACGAGCTGCTGGGGGTGTTTGGCGAGCTCGCCCGGCACGTCGAGGGCAAGCAGCCGCTCGTCGCGCTCGAGCCCGCCGACCTCGTCCATGCCTCGCGCGTGGCCGCCGAGCTCGAAGGCGCAAAAATTCTCATCGTCGATGACGACATCCGAAACATCTACTCGCTCACGAGCGTTCTGGAGAATTACGGCGTTGAAGTGGTGCACGCCGAAAGGGGCAAGGACGGCATTTTGATCCTCGAGCAGACTCCCGGCATCGATATCGCGCTGATCGATATCATGATGCCGGAGATGGACGGGTACGAGACGATGCAGCAGATCCGGCAGCGTCCTGCGCTGGCGGAGCTGCCGCTGATCGCGGTTACTGCAAAGGCAATGAAGGGCGACAGGCAGAAGTGCCTCGATGCGGGCGCCTCGGACTATATCGCCAAGCCCGTCGACATCGACCTGCTGCTCGCGCTGCTGCGCGTCTGGATCGCCCGTTCTCGTGACGCGACGCTTCCGGGCTTGCTGCTGACCGAGCGGAACTGAGGGGGATGAGTTCGAAGATGCCCTCGCGCCGATCTGCCGCGATCGCCGAAGCGCAACTGGTGCGCGCGGCGGACGACCCGCCGCCCGAGCGGGCGCGCGTGCTGGTGGTGGACGACGACGAGCACAACCTCATCGCCATCACCAGCGTGCTCGAGGAAGTGGCGGAAGTGGTCGTCGCCAATTCGGGCGAGGAGGCGCTGCGCCAGCTCCTCAAGACCGACTTCGCGGTGATCCTGCTCGACGTCTTCATGCCCGGCATGGACGGCTACGAGACCGCGCAGATCATCCGCTCGCGCGAGCAGACCAAGCGCGTTCCGATCGTCTTCCTCTCGGCGGTGAACAAGGAAAGCCAGCACCTGCTGCGCGGCTATTCGATGGGCGCGGTCGACTATGTGTTCAAGCCGGTCGAGCCGACCGTGCTGCGCTCGAAGGTCGCGGTGTTCGTCGATCTCTACACGATGCGGCGCGAGATCCAGCGCAAGGCCCTCCAGGAACAGGCGCTGCTCGACGCCAACCTGCGCGCCAATGCCGAGCGGCTGCGTGCCGAGCAGGAGCTGCGCCTGGCCGAGCAGCGCCAGGCCGCGATCATCGAATCGCTGCCGATCATCCTCTATCTCGAGGAGATCAACGCAAACCCGCGCGTGCCCAAGTTCGTGAGCGGCAATTTCACTGCGCTAACCGGCTTCGCGTTCGAGGACCTCCAGCGCGCGCCCACGCTGTGGATCGAGCGGCTGCACCCGGAGGACCGCGCGCGCGTGGCCGAGGCGATGGCCGGGCGCCCCTCGGGTCGCTCGCTGTCGGTCGAGTATCGCTGGCAGTGCGCGGACGGCGAGTACAAGCATTTCCTCGATCAGGCGGTGCTGCTCCGCGACGCGGCCGGCAATCCGGTCGAATATGCCGGCACGCTGCTTGACGTGACCGAGCGCAAGGAGCTGGAGAGCCAGCTCACCCAGGCGCGCAAGATGGACGCGATCGGCCAGCTCACCGGCGGCATCGCGCACGACTTCAACAACCTGCTCGCCGCGGTGCTCGGCGGGCTCGGCATGATCGAGCGGCGCGTTCCCCTCGACGACGAGCAGCGCAAGATCGTCGGCATGACCCGGCACGCCGCCGAGCAGGGCGCGGAGCTGGTCAAGCATCTGCTCGCCTTCGCGCGGCGCCAGAAGCTCGAGCCCGCGGCGATCGAGATTTCGCGCCTCGCCGCGTCGGTCACCGACCTGCTCGCGCACACGCTGGGCGGGCTGGTCGAGCTCAAATGGGAATTGGGCGAGGCGCTCGCGCCGGTCTATGCCGATTCCGCGCAGCTCGAGCTCGCGCTCATGAACCTGATCATCAACGCGCGCGACGCGATGCCGGAGGGCGGCGTCGTCACCGTCACCGCCAGCAACCGCGAAGTGGCCGAAGGGTCGGGGAGCAAGGATCTCGCGCCCGGCCAATATGTCGTGCTGGCGGTGGGCGACACCGGCTGCGGCATCGCGCCCGAGCTGCTCGAGCAGGTGCTCGAGCCCTTCTTCACCACCAAGTCGGTGGGCAAGGGCACCGGGCTCGGCCTCTCGATGGTCTATGGTTTCGCCAAACAATCGGGCGGCGTGGTGCGCGTCGACAGCTCGGTCGGCGTCGGCACGTGCGTCGAGATATGGCTGCCGCGTGCGCGCGTCGCGCCCGCGTCGAGCGAGGCCGAACTGGTGATCTCCAGCCCGCTCGCCGCCAGCGCCACCTTCCGCATCCTGCTGGTCGACGACCATGCCGGCGTACGCGCCACCACTGCGGCGCTGCTCGAGGATCTGGGCCATGGCGTCGTCCATGCCATGGACGGCTCGCAGGCGCTCGAGCTGTTCCAGAAGGACCCCGGCGCGTTCGACGTGCTGATCACCGACTATGCGATGCCGCGCATCTCGGGTGCCGAGCTGGTCCGCCAGCTGCGTTCCGAGCGGCCAGACATGCCCGCGCTGATCATCACCGGCTATGCCGAGCCCCATGCCGCCGCGCCCGATGCCGGCGACGTGCTGGTGCTCTCCAAGCCGTTCACCCCCGAGCAGCTCCATGCGGCGCTGCACGGCGCGGTCGAGCGCGGGACCGACGCCAAGCGCAAGCGCCGGCGGGCCTAGGCTCTTGCCGCTTCCCGTCCGGCTTCCCCTCCCTTGCAGGGAGGGGATTTGCCTTCACCGCCCCTTGTGTTGCTCCGCGATGCGCAGCAGCCGCAGCACGTTGCCGCTCCACATCTTCTCGATGTCGGCGGGCGAATAGCCGGCGGCGCGCAGCCGCTCCGTGACCTTGGGCAGCGCGTCGATGTCCTCGAAGCCGCGCACGCCGCCGCCGCCGTCCCAGTCGGCGCCGAAGCATACATGATCGACGCCGGCGACCTGGATCAGGTGGAGCACCGCGCGCATATAGGTCTCGAAATCGGCGTCGTTGGCGGGCTCGGCCTGCTCGGCGGCGCGAAGGCGGCGCGTCAGGTCGGCCTGCTCGGCCGGCGACATCTCGGCCATATGCTCGGTCTGGTCCGAAAGCGCGCTGCGCGTCGCCGAGGGCCTGGTCTTGGCGAGATAGGCGCTGTTGACGCAGATCGCCCCGCCCGAGGCGGCGAGCTTGCGCACGCGCGCGTCGTCCAGGTTGCGCGGATGGTCGTAGATCGCCTTGGTCCCGGAGTGCGAGAGGAGCACCGGCGTCTTGGACAATTCGATCATCTGGTCGAGCACGGCGTCGGACGCATGGCTGGCGTCGAGCACCATCCCCAGCCGGTTCATCTCGGCCACCCATTGCCGGCCGAGCGGGCTCAGGCCGTTCCACTTGGGCTTGTCGGTTGCCGAATCCGCGAACTGGTTGACGCGGAAGTGAACGGGCGAGGCGAGGCGCACGCCCTGCCGGTAGAATTCGCCGAGCAGCGACAGGTCCTCGCCCAGCGGATAGCTGTTCTCGATGCTGATATAGGCGAAGCGCTTGCCCGCGCGGTCGATCCGGGCGGCATCATCGGCGCGCGTCGCCAGCGCGATCCGGTCGGGAAATTTGGCGAGCATCGCGTGGATCTCGCCCAGGCGTTTGAAGGCGAAGGCCTTGGCCGCGGCGAAGCCTTCGGGCGTCACCGGGCCTTGCTCGGTGTAGATCGCGAAGAAGCCGCCATCGAGGTCGCCCGAATCCATCCGGCCGAGGTCGACCTGGGCGATGTCGGTCGCGAGCGAGTGACGCTCGCCGAAGTTCCAGCCGGGCCGCGCGAAATGGACTGGCGTGTCGAGATGGGTGTCGAGCGTCAGCGTGCGCTGGTGCAGCGTCGTGTCGCCCTGCGGCGTGCTCGCATGGGTGGCGGCGCAGGCGGTAGTGGCGAGCAGGATCGGCAGGACGGCATGTTTCATCGGGCACCTCGGACTTGGGGCGGCTGGAAGCCACGGCTCGATAGAGGTGTAACGAGCGCCGGGCGATCGGGCGAGAGCAGGATCGCGGCTGGCCCATGCGGCGAGGCTATGGGCTGCGGCCGGATGCGAATGAATAGCAATAGCGTAGTTGTTGCAACGGCTTAGCATTGCGGGGCTCAGCCCGCCGCGACCTGCCGTCCGCGTTCGGAAAGGCTGCGGAATGTGATCGACCAGCGGGGTTCTTCCATCGGCGCGATGCTGTGCTCCCAGTCATGCCGCGCCTCGCCGGAGAGGTGATAGGCCGAGCGCGGCGCGAGCGGCGCCGAGAAGCGGTCGAACCCGCCCTCCGCTCGCCGTCGGCGGAAGCGCATCGTAGTGGGATTGCCGAGCGATATGCCGATGACGTGCTCGAACACCGGCCGGTCGCGATGCCAGCCGATGCCCGCGCCGGGATCGTAGCGCGTCAGCAGCACATGGACGAGCGCCTCCGGTGTCAGCCCAGCCAGCGATGCCGCCTTTTCACGCGCCGGGTGCAGCCATTCGGGGATCGGCTCGGTCTCGCGGAAGCTCGCATCGTCGAAGTCGTAGCGCCAGCCGAAGCTGGCGGTCAGCCGCTTGCCCAACCAGCCCTGGAAGCGGAACGGTGCCAGTCCCGACGCGTCGATGCCGGCGATCAGCCCGGCTTCTTCCTCGGGCGTGACCAGCGCGGCAGAATAGGTGAAGCCCGATAGCGGGGATTCCCCGAACAGATCGACCATGGATGACGTCATGACGGAGCCTTGGTTGCTGCGCGCGTTGCAGTCTGTTGCTGGTGTGTTTCCGGCGCTCGAAATCTTCATGTTCTCTAAGCTATTCGCCTGATTTATTACCCGTTTTCCAGTTGATACCGGTTGCAACTATCAACGTCTGGGCATAGCGGTTTGCCCCGTGAAGGAAGAAATGATTGCCACGGTCGACCGCGCTTCGGCTTTCCTGAAAGCGCTCTCGGGCCGAAGCCGCTTGCTGCTGTTGTGCCATCTCCTCGATGGCGAGAAGTCGGTGGGCGAGCTCGCCCGGCTGACGGGTGCGCGCGACACCGCCGTGTCGCAGCAGCTCGCGCTGCTCCGCCGCGAGAAGATGGTCGCCTCGCGCCGCGCCGGGCAGATGATCTTCTATTCGCTCGCCAGCGAAGAGGCGCTCCACATGCTCAAGGCGCTTCACGGCCTGTTCTGCGCCGCACCCGAGGCCGAGCCTGCGCCCGCGCGTCAGCCTGTCGAAGCCGTCGCGTAGAGCCGCTCGACGTCTTCCCGGCGGACCAGTTCGGCCGGGGGCGTCATCAGCGCCGCCGCACCTGCCGCCACACCGAAGCGCAGCGCGTCGGCCAGCGCATAGCCGCGCGCCGTGGCGAGGGTGAGCGCCGCCACCATCGCGTCGCCGGCACCGACCGTGCCTCCGCCGGGCGGGACTGGCAAGGCAGCCATGCGGATCGTCTCGTCCGCGCTGGCGAGCAGCGCCCCGCGGCCGCCGAGCGAGACCACCACCACTTCGGCGAAATCGCGCGCCACCAGCTCCTGCGCGGCCGCGGCTTCGTCGGCCTCTCCCCCGAGCTTGCGGCCGATCAGCTCCTCCAGCTCGCGCAGGCTCGGCTTGATCAGATAGGCCCGCGCGCCTTCGCAGCCGGCGAGCGCCGGCCCCGAGGTGTCGATCACCAGCTTCTCGTTGGCGCCACGGCAGAATTCGGCCAGCCGCGCCAGCACCGAGGGGTCGCAGCCCGGGGGCAGGCTGCCGCTCAGCACCAGGCAAGTAGGCGGCGCGGGCAAGTCGCGAAGCGCCTGGAAGAGATGCTCCAGATCGTCGGGGAACAGCGCCGGCCCCGGCAGCACGAAGCGGAATTGCGCTCCCGTGCTGGTCTCCTCCACCGCGATGCTCTCGCGCGTGGTGCCAGCGATCGGCACAGGCACGATCGGCACGCCGACGTCGCGCAGCAGCTTCTCGATCGTCGCGCCCGGCGCCCCGCCGCTCGGGAAGATCGCGGTCACTTCGGCGCCCAGCGCATGGAGCACGCGCGCCACGTTGATCCCGCCGCCGCCGGGTTCGAGCTCGGGCGCGGTGCAGCGCAGCTTGTTCGTCGGGCGCACCTTCTCGGTGGTGGTGTTCACGTCCAGCGCAGGGTTGAGCGTGACGGTCGCGATCCTCTCCATGTCAGCGTCGCTCCAAAGCGCCGCGGGCCGCGGCGACGATCGTTTCCAGCGGGCGATTGACGCGCATACGGTGCCAGCCGAACAGATCGCCCACGGACCGTTTCGACTGTTCTCGCACTACTCTTTCATCCGCATCCGACGCGTCGTGCAAGCGCTCGCGCACCCGCGCCACGCGTTCCTGCTCGGGCGCTTCGAGCCATATGCCCGTGAACGGCACGCGCGCCCGCGCCGCCAGCGCCTGCGCCACTTCGCGCTCGCTGCGGCTCATGAACACCGCGTCGAGGATCACCGGCGTGCCGCATTCCAGATGATCCTGGGCCGATTCGAACATGGCCTCATAGGTCTCCATGTCGGTCTGCCGGGTATAATGCCTGGGGGGCAGCCGCTTCTCCGGCGGCAGCCCCTGGAGCCGCTTGCAGAACACGTCCCAGCGCAGCACGCGGGCGCCGGGCGCGCGGCCCAACCGGTGGCCGAGCAGGCGCGACAGCGTCGACTTGCCCGTCCCCGAAAGCCCGCCGATCGCGACCAGCCGGGGCGGGCAGGGCTTGAGCACGGCCTCGGCCAGCGCCGGGTCGCCTGCGGCAGAGGCGCGCAGCGAAAGGAACAGCGGCAGCAGCGACCAGCCGGTGGCGCCCTGCGGAGTCACGTCGAGATAGCGGTTGGCAAGGATGTTGGCGTCGGCGGGCTGGTCGTGGCGGACCAGCTCCATCAGCGGCCGCGCGAGATCGAACAGCAGGTCCGACGGGCCCTCCGGCAGCGCCCGCACGCGGCCGATCTGCGCGCGCCGCACCACAACGGCCTGGCGCCGCTCCAGCTCGGCGCGCTGTTCGGGGCTGGTCGCGAGCGCGGCGAGCCGACGGCGGAAGGCGGTGCCGTCTGCGGGCGCAGCGGCGATGTGCGCGGCGCCGATCCGGTCGGCCAGCCGATGCACGGCCGACGGGTCGAGCCCGCCGCGGCCGAGCAGGGCCTCGAATGTCGCCATCTCCGTCGCGGCGCTCGCCGCCATCGCATTCCCCCTCGTTATCGCCTGGTCACAGGCGCACGAGACTAGCAGTGCCTACCTGAACGGCAGCTATAGCCCCGGCACGCCCGCTGAGGCCAATCTTGTATCCGCAGCCGGCCGCTTCAACCGTTGCCGCGCGCCGGCGCCGCGGCGAAGCTCCGCGCGATCGCGGCATGCAGCGGCTTGGGGCGGAACCCCGCGTCATAGGGGCTCGGCCGCAGCGGCGCGCCGTCCGCGCGTTTGCTGAAGCCCTGCAGCCAATTGTACTTGTCGCTCATTCCCCAGACCAGCACGTCGCGGAGCTGCGGATAGGCGAACATGATGTCGAGATAGGCCCCGGCATAGTCCGCCACCGCCCGGTCGCGCGTGGACAGGTCGCCGGTCAGCGCCTTGTCGTTCACGTCCAGCTCGGTGATCACGAGCTTGTAGCCCATGCCGGTCACCGCATCGAGAAAGGCGCGCCACGGCTTCTCCTGCCGCGCCACGGTCTGGGCCACGCTGCCGTCGCCGTACAGCCCGATGTGCGACTGCACGCCCAGCGCATCCACCGGCACGCCGCGCTTGCGAAAGCCCTCGAGCAGCCGGAGCACGCCTGCGCGGTGGGTCTCGTTGCCCGGCTCCCAGCTCATGTAATCGTTGTAGACCAGCTGGGCCTTGGGCGCCCCGGCGCGCGCCGCGTGAAAGGCGTGATCGACCATCGCATCGGCGCTGCCGAACGCCCGCGAAAGCGCGCTCTCGCGCTGCGCGCCGGTCTTCTCGTCGATCGTCTCGTTGACCACGTCCAAGCTGGCGATCCGGTCGCCGTAGAGCCGGCAGAGCGTGGCGATATGGTCGCCCAGCAGCTTCTCCGCGCTCGCCCGCGGGCTCGACCCGAAGTCATGGCTATTCAGCCACTTCGGGAAATATTGCGTCTTGTGCCACAACAAGGTGTGGCCGCGCATCGCCATGCCCTTGGCTTCGGCATAGTCGAGCAGGTCGGCGAAGCGCGCGACATCGAAGTGTTTGGCGTCGGGCCGCAGCGCCTGCCACTTGAACTCGTTCTCGGGCACCAGAATGCCGCAGTCGCGCTCCAGCAGCGCGGCGTAGGCGGGATTGGCGAAGGACCCGCGGTCGGCGCCCGCCGGGCTCCACGCCACGCACGAGCCGAACCGCATTCCCTTGGCCCGGGCGAGGGCATTGATCGACGGCGGCGCCCCTTGGGCGAACGCCGCGGGTGCGGCCGCCAGCGCCGCAGCGGAGGCCAGCATCTCGCGGCGTGTCAGTCCCGCCATCGCCCGTTTCCTTCACCAGTTGAACAGCGTCCCGTCTTCCAGCCGCGCGACCGGCAGATAGGCACGCTTATATTCGTGCTTCGCCGCGAGCACTTCGTCGATCTCGACGCCCAGGCCCGGTTTGTCGCCCGGGTGCATCATGCCATCGGCATAGCGATAGGCGTGCGGGAAGACCGCGTCGGTCAGCTCGGTGTGCGGCATCAGCTCCTGCACCCCGAAATTGGGCACCGAGATGCCGAAGTGCAGAGCCGCCGCCATCGTCACCGGCGAAAGGTCGGTCGCGCCGTGGCAGCCGGTGCGCACTTGATATAGGTCGGCGAGCGCGGCGATGCGGCGCACGTGCGTGAGCCCGCCCGCATGGACGATCGTCGCGCGGACATAGTCGATCAGCTGCTCCTCGATGAGCTGCTTGGCGTCCCAGATCGAATTGAAGATCTCTCCGACGGCGATCGGCGTCGTGGTGTGCTGGCGGATCAGGCGGAAGCCCGCCTGGTTCTCGGCCGGCGTCGGATCCTCCATCCAGAACAGGCGATAGGGCTCCAGCTCCTTGCCCAGTCGCCCCGCCTCGATCGGCGTCAGCCGGTGGTGGACGTCGTGGAGCAGGTGCACGTCCCAGCCCAGCACCTCGCGTGCCTTCTCGAACAAAGGCGCCACCGAGCGGAGATATTTCTCGGTCGACCACAGGCTCTCGGTCGGCAGCGCAGCGTCGGCGGGCTCGTAGCGCTGGCCCGGCTTGGCGACGCCGTACGTCGCCTTGAGCCCCGGCACGCCGGCCTGAAGGCGGATCGCCTTGAAGCCCTGCTCGCGGTGCTCGATCGCGCGCTCGATCGTCTCCTCGATCGTCGCGCCATTGGCATGGCCATAGACCATGCAGCCCTCTCGGCTCGCACCGCCGAGGAGCTGGTACACCGGCAGCCCGGCGACCTTGCCCTTGATGTCCCACAGCGCCATGTCGACCGCGGCGATTGCGCTCATCGTGACCGGGCCGCGGCGCCAGTATGCGCCCTTGTAGAGATACTGCCAGATATCCTCGATCCGGTGCGCGTCGCGGCCGATCAAGCAGGGGATGACATGGTCGTTGAGATAGGCGGCAACCGCCAGCTCGCGGCCATTGAGCGTGCCGTCGCCCAGGCCATAAACTCCGTCGCTGGTCTCGATGCGGAGCGTGACGAAATTACGCCCGGGACAGGTGACGATCACGCGTGCCGATTTGATCTCAGCCATTCACGGCAACTCCGCCGCGGTGGCGCATGGCGCTGGTGACGCGCATCTACCTCTCCTGTTGCGCGCATTCCCGGTCTGCGCCTTGGTAGCGCTACCATTGCGAAGCTGCTATCGGCTTGTCAACGGCGGGAAACGTTCCGGGTCCACAGAGGATGATGATGCGGCAGATATTTGCTTTGGTTGCGCTTCTTTTCGTAGCGCTCGGAATGACCCCCCACGCCCGCGCCGAGACCGGCTACGACCTCTGGCTGCGCTATCAGCCGGTCGAGCCCGTGTGGAAGGCGCGCTACGCCGCGCAGATGACGCACTTCACGGTCTCGAATCGCCCCACGCTCCTCGCCGCTGCCGACGAGCTGAGCCGCGGGGTCGAGGGCATGCTGGGCTATGAGCTGGTCCGGCGCGAGACCGTGATGGGCGACGGCGCCATCGTCCTCGGAACCGGGGCTTCGCCGTTGATTGCGCCGCTCAACCTGCCGCTCGCCGGCCTTGGGCCCGAGGGCTATCTGATCCGCAGCGCGACGATTGCCGGCAAGCGCGTCACCGTGATCGCCGCCAATCAGGACGTGGGCGTGCTCTACGGCGTCTTCCGCTTCCTCAAGCTGATGCAGACGCGTCAGCCGCTCGACAATCTCGACATCACCGACGCGCCGAAGCTCAAGATTCGTGTCCTCAACCATTGGGACAATCTCAACCGCCATGTCGAGCGCGGCTATGCCGGCCAGTCGATCTGGGACTGGCAGAAGCTGCCCCGCTACAAGGACCCGCGCTACACCGATTACGCCCGCGCCAATGCCTCGATCGGCATCAACGGCACCGTGCTGACCAACGTCAACGCCAATGCCGACGTGCTCCGGCCCGAATGGCTGGAGAAGGTGAAGGCGCTGGCCGAGGTGTTCCGCCCCTATGGCATCAAGGTCTATCTGACCGCACGCTTCTCCGCGCCGATCGAGCTCGGCGGCCTCAAGACCGCCGACCCGCTCGATCCGCAGGTCGCCGCCTGGTGGAAGGCAAAGGCCGACGAGATCTATCGCACCATCCCCGATTTCGGCGGCTTCCTGGTCAAGGCCAATTCGGAAGGCCAGCCCGGCCCCTCGGATTACAAGCGCACGCATGCGGAGGGCGCCAACATGCTCGCGGACGCGCTCGCCCCGCATGGCGGCGTCGTGATCTGGCGTGCCTTCGTCTATGCCGCCGAGAACCCCGACGATCGCCACAAGCAGGCGTTCACCGAGTTCGAGCCGCTCGACGGCAAGTTCCGCGACAATGTCCTTCTCCAGGTCAAGAACGGCGCGATCGATTTCCAGCCGCGCGAGCCCTTCCATCCGCTGTTCGGCGCGATGCCCCGGACGCCGCTGATGATGGAATTCCAGATCACCAAGGAATATCTCGGCTTCGCGACGCACCTCGCCTATCTCGGGACGATGTGGGAGGAGGTGCTCCAGTCGGACACCTTCCGTCCGGCTAAGGGCCGCACCGTCGCCAAGGTGCTCGAGCAGCCGGTCGACGCCGGCGCCGCCACCGGCATGGCCGGGGTCGCCAACATCGGCAGCGACATCAACTGGTCGGGCTCGCAGTTCGATCAGGCGAACTGGTACGCCTTTGGCCGCTTCGCCTGGAATCCCGAGGCCAGGGCCGAGCCGATCGCGCGCGAATGGGCGCAGATGACCTGGGGCAATGATCCCGCCCTCGTCGATCCGATCGTCTCGATGATGATGGGCTCGCGGGAGGCGGTGGTCGACTACATGACGCCTCTGGGGCTCACCCATGTGATGGCGACCGGTCATCATTATGGTCCGGGCCCCTGGGTCTCGGACCTCGCACGGCCCGACTGGAACCCCGTCTACTACCACAAGGCCGACGCCCACGGCATCGGCTTCGACCGTACCGCCAGCGGCAGCAACGCCGTCGCCCAATATGCACCACAGGTCGCCGCGGTGTTCGGCAACGTCAAGCGCGTGCCCGACGAGCTGCTCCTCTGGTTCCACCACGTCCCCTGGGAGCATCGCACCCGCTCGGGCCGCAGCGTCTGGGACGAGATGGTCTATCGCTACGATCGCGGCGTGGGCACCGTCGCGGTGATGCAGACGCAGTGGGACGCGCTTCGGGACAAGGTCGACCAGCGCCGCTGGGAAGAAGTCCGCGACTATCTGGCGATCCAGCGTGACGAGGCCCAGTGGTGGCGCGATGCCTCGATCGCCTATTTCCAGTCGGTCTCGAAGCGCCCGCTCCCCGCCAGCCACGCCGCCCCGGCGCACGACCTCGAATGGTACAAGGCGATCAAGACGCCGTACGCCCCTGGGCAGGGGCAGTGATCGATGGGTAAGCCCCCTCCCTTTCAGGGAGGGGCGTTTAGGGCCGCTGCAACCCGCGCATCAGATACGCCCGGATATAGTCCCGCAGCCGGGGCGTCGGTTCGCCCAGCACGCTGCGGTGCTCGGGCGGCAGGTGCGCCGCGGGCTCGCCGCGGCGCTTGAACACGAAGGTGTCGAACATCGCCGCCCAGGCCTCGCGGCGGGCAGGGGGCAGGTGGCTGACCGTCAGCACCGCGTGCACCATCGCGTCGATGCGCGCGGCGGCGTCGGGTGAATCCTCCCACCAGTAGTTGACCAGGACGTTGAAGGTCCCCGACGCCTCGACCTGGTGCCACCAGAGCGCCGGGATGAAGATCGCGTCGCCCGGCTCCAGCTCGGCCCTCTGCGCCGCCGCCAGCGCTTCGCGGAAGCGGGGATAGCGGTCGAAGTCGGGATCGTTCAGCTCGACCATGCTCACCGGCTGGCCGGCCACGGTGCGGTCGAGCGGGCCGACATAGAGGTTGTGGACCTGGTCGGGCGGGAACAGCGTGAAGCGCCGGCGGCCGGCCGCCACGCAGGCGACATTGTCCGATGCGTCGAAATGGGTGCTGATCGTGCTCGCATTGCCCACCCAGATCCGCGGCGTCGCGTTCAGCCCGGCGAGCAGCGGCATCGGATTGGCCTCGGCAAAGCCGGGGAGGGTGGTGGGCGTCTCGACAGCACCGGCATAGACCGCGGGTGCATCCTCGCGCCCGATCAGCGAGCGCAGGTAGCGCAGCAGCTCGCCGAAGCCGCCGCGCCGGCGCTCGAAGTTGAAGCCGCGCAGGTCGTCCGAATAGAAGAAGCGCCCGCGGATCCCCGGCGGCCCGACAAAGGCCTCCGCCGGGGCTCCGCGGTCGAAGCCGGCCAGATGCGCGAAGAGCGCGTCGACCGACTCCCCGCCTGCTGCCACTGCCGGCCAGTCGCGCACCAGCCCGCGCATCACCACAGGCGTATAGCCGGACACGAGCTCTTCCCGGAAGCGCTCGGGCGTGACGCTCTCGATTTCACGGATCGCAGGCAGCGCGTGCATGGTTTCTCCTATGGCCCGGTCCCAAGGCCGGGCAAACAAAAAGCGCCGCCGGTGGATACCGACGGCGCTCCTTGCAGATGGCGCTTCGATCAGAAGGTGAAGCGCATGATGCCCGAGATGCGGCGGTCATTCATGTACCAGCCGCGCGGCACTTCGACGTTGTTGCCGTCCGGATCGCTGACGACAGCCGTAGTCTTCACCACTTCGTTGAGCAGGTTCGATCCCTGGAGACCGATCTTCACATTGTCCGACAGCGAGTAGAAGATCGACGCATCGAGCTGTCCGGTCGCCTTGTTGACGATCGGGTCGTTGGGCACGATCACGTCGCGGATGGTCAGCAGGAAGTCCGACCGCCACGAATAGGTCGCACGCAGCGAGAGCGGGCCCACGTCGAGGAACGGGGTGATGTTGAAGTTGTGCTTCGACAGGCCCTGCAGCGGCAGCGATTCGAGCTTCACCGTGGTCACGCGGCCGGCACCCACGTCGGGATCGGTCTCGGAGAGCGTGCTCTGGGGCACGCCGCTCGAGTCGATGTAGGTGTAGTTGGCCTGGACACCGAAGCCCTTGAGGAAGCCCGGCAGGAAGTCGAACGTCTGCTGATAGGCAACTTCGACGCCCTTGATCGTGCCGGTCTCCGTCGCATTGCCCGGATTGGTGATCAGCGCATCGAAGGTCTGGCCGTTGTTGGTGTAGGTGCTGCGATAGGTCTCGTTGGTCACCACGTTCTTGAGGCGCTTGTAAAAGCCCGAGACCGTGAGCTGGCCGACGTTCGAGAAATACCATTCCGCAGTGAGATCGAAGTTGTCGGCTTCGACCGGCTTGAGGAAGGGGTTGCCGCGGTTGACATCGGCCTGGAGGCGGAAGCTGCCCGGGATGAGCGTGCCGTCGGGATTGGTATTCTGCACCGCATTCACGCGCACGTCGCCATAATTGCGGATCAGGCCCGTGTTGGGAGGAGCGACGCCCTTGAAATAGGCCGCTCGGAACTGGAGTCCGCCGCCCACTTCGAGCTTCACGTTGGCGCTCGGCAGCCAATAGTCATAGTTGATCTTGCCGGGCGATTCGACGAGCGCGCCGTTCTGGAAATTGCGCACCGCGGTACGCGTGGCCAGCGGCATGGCGCAGAATCCCTGGACCACCGCTGTCGCGTCGGACGGCGGCGCGAGGCAGGTGGCCTCCGTCGGCAGGTAGACGCTGCCATAGGTGAATTGCTGCACGCCTTCCGAGTTGCGCTTGGTCGAGGTGTAGCGGACGCCCACGTTGCCGGAGAGGCGCATGCCATTGCCGAACTCGCTGTCGAACCGCGCCATGATGTACGCGGCCTTGTTGGTCTCCTTGATCGGATTGATCTCGCCCGGCAGGAACGGCGTGCCGGCCACGACGCCGCAGCGATTGGCGAGCGGATTCCAGCCGCCGTTGCGCACCACGGAGTCGTTCGGGCAGTTGGCGACCTGCGCCTCCCACTCGTTGTTCACCAGCGTCGCGTAGCGGACATAGGCGTCGTAGTTCTTGACCGTGTCGAGCGAGTAGAAGAGGCGGCCTTGGCCGGCAAGCGGGTTGCCCGCCTGCCCACGGAAGAAGTTGTCGAAATAATAGGCTTCGTTCGAACCGCCGAGTTGCGCCGTGCCACCGTTGCCCCCGGTGACGCCGTCGACATTGTCATCGAGCCACACCGGGCCATTGTTGCCCCACTGCTCGGACAGGCGACCCCAGTTGTACGTGGAGAAGCGTGCCGTCTGCTCGCGGTCGGCGTAGCGAACGCCGGCGCGGATCGACTTCAGGAAGCTGTTGTCTGGGAAGCTATATTCGAGGTCGATGCGGGCGGCATCCGAATTGCCGTCGCTGTCCTCGATATGATCCATCGCCGCACGCGGGAAGCTGTTGAACGGATCGGTGAAGCTGGTGTGGCCCGCACCGAAATAATTGGGCGCATATTGCTGGCCCGGCGTGGTGTCTGCAGTGGCGCGGCTGCCGAACCCGGCGCAGTCGAAGTCGCCGCCCGGCGGGTTCTGCGAATTGGCTGCGGGGCCATTGCAGACCTGCGGGGGCAGGAATTCGATGGTCGGGAAATCGCTGCCGTTGAGCGCGATCGACGCATTCTGGTAGGTCGAGTTCCACAGCGCATTGTCGATCAGATAGGTACTCGACTTGACGTGCTGATAGTCGAAGGTGAGACCCAGCCGGTCGCTCACGTCCCACTTGAAGTTGAAGCCGTAATCGTCGGTGACCAGGCGCTCGTCATGGTCGCGGCGCTGGACGTTCGACTGGAGGCCGAGCATAGGAACCCGGGCGAGGATGCCCTGGCCTTGCTGGTTCTGGTCGGCGCGCCAGCCGGTCGGGCCGGTGATGACGCCGCTGACGAACATGCCGTCATCGTCGAAGTCGAGCGTGGTGCCCGGCACGCGGCGCGAGTCGCCGTTGCTGGAGACGTTGTCGGTCGCGATCTCCATGGCGTGCTCGGTCCAGGCCTGCCGCGCATCCGAGCGCAGGAACTGGAACACGGCTTCCATCGAGCCGTCGTTGCTGCGCCACTGGGCTGCAGCCGAATAGCCGTAGCGGGTGCGGTCGAATTCCTGGTTTCCGATCACGGCGCCGCGCGGGAAGAGCACGCGGTCGGCCACGGTTGCGCCGCCGCCGTTGTCGACGACATCGCCGTCCGAATAGAGGTTGCGGACGCGGAAGCTCGAAACCTGGAGACGGTCGGCCCGGCTCTTCAGGTTCGAATATGAGGCGCTGGCGAGAAGCCCGATCTCGCCGATCCCGGTCTGCCAGCGGTTGCTGATCAGTGCGTTGAGATTGGCGCTTGGCTGCTCGGCGAAGTCGCCATAGTTGAGCTCGGCCGAGGCCGAGACGACCAGCCCCTTGGAATCGAACGGCTTGCGCGTGCGCAGGTTGACCACGCCGGCGATGCCCCCCTCGACGCGGTCGGCCGAGGGCGACTTGAACACGTCGACACCGCCCATCAGCTCGGACGGGACGTCGGCGAAGCTCAGCGCACGGCCGTTGTTGGCGCTGAACGCCTCGCGGCCGTTGAACTCGGAGCGGACATAGGTGAGGCCGCGCACGACTACGCCCGATCCCTCGACCGAGAAGTGGTCAGGGTCGACGCCGGCGGCGAAGCGGTTGATCGCGACGCCCGGGATGCGCTGCAGCGTCTCGGTGACCGAGCGGTCGGGAAGCGCGCCGATGTCCTCGGCGGTCACCGAGTCGACGATTACGTCCGAATTCTTCTTGATCTGCTGCGCGCTCTGCAGCGACTGGCGATAGCCGGTGACGACGATCGCGTCCTCGGTCTGCGCATCCTGCACGGCGGCTTCGTCGGCGGTCTGTGCGGCCGGCGGCGTGGTCTGGGTGGGCGAGGCCTCGGTCTGCGCCCAGGCCGGCGTGATCCCCAGGCAGAGCGCCGCGGCGGAAACGCCCGCGCAGAGCAGCCCGGTGCGAAGCCTGACGCTCCGATCGCTGGCGTGAATCATGGAATGCTTGCGCATCAAGCTGTGCCTCCCCTGTGTTAGCGCTACCAAAATCGCGCATATTATTATTTGCGACCCAACCTAGATTGGGCTCCTCGCAAAGATCAAGCCTTCAGTGTTACGGTTCTGAGACAGTTGCGGATTGTGGTTATTTTGCAACGCTTTCGCTGCGCTGCACAATGGTTCGAGGCGCGCGTTTTACTGATCTTGGGCCCGCCTTCGGGCGGTTGACCCGTAAAGAAAGTGAGCGCTAACATTCCGGAAGGAGAGGGGTAGCGGGGATGTCCAGGGAGCGCGGCCGCATGCACGGCACGCGAAAAAGGCCGCGCTGTTCGGGCGCGCAGCTCGGCGCTACGCTGGAGGCACGCATCTCCAGCCAGGCGGGGGCATTCGATCGATGAGCGCGCGCGACTCCATCAGCAGCATCGTCATCGTCGGTGGCGGGACTGCCGGCTGGATGGCCGCGGGCGCGCTGTCGCGGCTGACTCGCGCCGGCATCTCGGTCACGCTGGTCGAATCGGACGCGATCGGCATCGTCGGCGTAGGCGAGGCGACGATCCCGCCGATCCGAACCTTCAACGCGATGCTCGGCATCGATGAGAACGACTTTCTCGCGCGCACTCAGGGATCGATGAAGCTCGGCATCGAGTTCGTCGACTGGATGGGCCCGGGCTCGCGCTACATGCACCCCTTCGGCGAGTTCGGCTTCGACATCGAGGGCGTGCGCTTCCACCAGATCTGGCAGAAGCTCCACGCGCTGGGCATGGCCGGTGGGCTCGAGGAATACAGCCTCTGCGCCACCGCCGCCCATCGCAACCGTTATGCCGCGCCTTCGAGCGACCCGGCCTCGCCGCTCTCCAGCGTCGTCCAGGCCTATCATTTCGACGCCTCGCTCTATGCCGCTTATCTGCGCGCCTATTCGGAGCGCCGCGGCGTGGTGCGGCGCGAAGGGCGGATCACCGACGTCGAGCTCCGCGGCACCGACGGCTTCATCGAAGCGGTGAAGCTCGAGAGCGGCGAGCGGATCGAAGGCGAGTTGTTCCTCGATTGCTCGGGCTTCCGTGGCCTGCTGATCGAGGAGGCGCTCCACACCGGCTATGAGGAATGGAGCCACTGGCTGCCGTGCGACCGCGCCGTCGCCGTGCCGTCGGCCAATGTCGGCGAGCCGACGCCCTATACCCGCGCCACTGCGCGTGAGGCCGGCTGGCAGTGGCGCATCCCGCTCCAGCACCGCACCGGCAACGGCTATGTCTATTCGAGCGCGCACCTCTCGGACGACGAGGCGGCCGCGACCTTGCTCGCCAATCTGGACGGCCCCGCGCTCGCCGATCCGCGGCACCTGCGCTTCACCACCGGGCGCCGCAAGCTCTCGTGGAACCGCAACTGCGTCGCGCTCGGCCTGTCCTCGGGCTTCCTCGAGCCGCTCGAATCGACCAGCATCCACTTGATCCAGGCCGGGATAACGCGCCTGCTCGCGCTGCTCCCCGATCGCGGCTGGGGCGATGCCGAGCGCGACACCTACAATGATCTGATGCGGCGCCAGTACGAGCAGGTCCGCGATTTCGTCATCCTCCATTACAAGGCGAACGCGCGGCCCGGCGAGCTCTGGCGCCACGTCCGCGAGATGGAGGTGCCCGAAAGCCTCACCCGCCGCATGGCGCTGTTCCGCAACCGCGGCCGCATCTTCCGCCACGATGACGAGCTGTTCGCCGAGGCGAGCTGGATCGCGGTGTTGCGCGGGCAGGGGGTGACGCCGCAGGGCTGGGACCCGCTGGTCGACGCGCTCGACCTCGACCAGCTCCGCGCCATGGCAGAGCGCATCCGCACCGTGTTCGCGCGCACGACCGAGGCCATGCCGCGCCATTCCGACTATCTCGCCCGCCATTGTCCCGCCGCACCGCCCGCGCCCGCGGTGGTCGCGGCCGCCCGTTGAGGACTCGAATGACCGAAGACAATCGCATCCGCAGCATCGTCATCGTCGGCGGCGGCACCGCTGGCTGGATGACCGCGGCGACCTTCTCGCGCATCCTCGGCTCGCAATATGCGAACATCACGCTGATCGAATCCGACGAGATCGGCATCATCGGCGTGGGCGAGGCGACCATCCCGCAGATGGCGACCTTCAACCGCATGCTCGGGCTCGACGAGAACCAGTTCGTCCGCGAGACCAAGGGCAGCTTCAAGCTCGGCATCCAGTTCGTCGACTGGGGCAGGGTGGGGCACACCTATTTCCACCCCTTCGGCAAGTACGGCCTCGACATGCAGGGCGTGTCCTTCCACGCCTATTTCCTGCGGCTGCACGAGCTGGGCGAGGCGCCCGACATCGACGCCTTCTCGCTCCAGGCGCAGGCGGCGCGGGGGAACAAGTTCATGCGCGCGATCGACGCGGGCAATTCGCCGCTCTCCGACATCGCCTATGCCTTCCACTTCGATGCGGGGCTCTACGCCAAGTTCCTGCGCCGCTATGCCGAGGAGCGCGGCGTGGTGCGGCGCGAGGGCAGGGTCGTCGACGTCAAGCTGCGTGGGCACGACGGTTTCGTCCAATCGGTGGTGATGCAGGACGGCACCGAGGTCGAGGCCGACTTGTTCGTCGACTGCTCGGGCTTCCGCGGCCTCATCATCGAGCAGGCGCTCAAGGCCGGCTATACCGACTGGTCGCACTATCTCCCCTGCGACCGCGCGATCGCGGTGCCCTGCGCCAGCGTCGACGAATGGACGCCCTATACCCGCTGCACCGCGCGCAAGGCCGGCTGGCAGTGGCGTATCCCGCTCCAGCACCGCATCGGCAACGGCCATGTCTTCAGCTCGAAGTACATGAGCGACGATGAGGCGACCGCGATCCTGCTCGCCAACCTCGACGGCGAGCCGCTCGCCGATCCGCGCACGGTGCCGTTCCGCACCGGCCATCGCAACAAGCTCTGGGTCAAGAACTGCGTCGCCATGGGGCTCGCCGGCGGCTTCCTCGAGCCGCTCGAATCGACGGCGATCTGGCTGATCCAGAGCGGCCTCTCGCGCTTCCTCACCATGTTCCCCGATCGCGGCTTCAATCAGGCCGATATCGACCGGTTCAACCGGATCATGACGACCGATTACGAGGAGATCCGCGACTTCCTCATCCTCCATTACCATGCGACCGAGCGCAGCGATTCGCCCTTCTGGGACTATTGCCGCACGATGGAGATTCCCGAACGGCTCGCCGAGAAGATGCGCGTCTTCCGCAGCCACGGTCGCTGCTTCCGCGAGAACGAGGAGCTGTTCAACGACACGAGCTGGTTCGCAGTGATGCACGGCCAGCTGATGAAGGCGCAGTCGCACGATCCGGTCGCCGATGTGATGAGCCTCGGCGAGACACGCTCGCGCCTGGCCCACATCCGCGAGGCTATCGCCAACTCCGCCGATTACATGCCTAGGCACCGCGACTTCATCCGACAGAACTGCGCGGCATGATCGGTGAAGACAATTTCCCCATACGAACCAATTTGGTTATGAGGCTGAACATGGACTCGAAGCGGACCATCAACCTTCTCTCGCGTGCGTACGCGTATGTGCGCACGTGCGTACCCGCGCATGCGCCCGCGTTGGGGCGTCTACTTTGTCAACTTCCGGCGGCGGCGCTCGTGCTCGCCACGCCCGCCGCGGCGCAGCAGGCGCGGTTCGACTGGTTCGAATATCGCGGCGCCGACCCGGTCGACAGCCTCTACAAGGCCGGGCCCGGCGAGTATCGCAACCCGATCCTCCAGGGCTTCCACCCCGATCCCAGCGTCACGCGGGTGGGGGAGGATTATTATCTCGTCACCTCCACCTTCGGCTATTTCCCGGGCATCCCGGTCTTCCGCAGCCGTGACCTGGTCAACTGGACCCAGATCGGCAATGCGATCGATCGGCCGGGCCAGCTCGATTTCAAGAATCTCGGCCTCTCGCGCGGCGTGTTCGCGCCGACGATCCAGGCGAAGAACGGCACCTTCTACATTCTCAACACCTGCGTCGATTGCGGCGGCAATTTCGTGGTCACCGCGAAGAACCCGGCGGGCCCGTGGTCCGATCCGGTGTGGCTGCCCGAGCTCGACGGTGGGATCGATCCATCGCTGTTCTTCGACGACGACGGCCGCACCTGGATCCTCAACAACGGCCCGCCCGAAGGCACGCCGCAATATGAGGGGCACCGCGCGATCTGGGTGCAGGAGTTCGACCTCGCCAACCTCAAGACGATCGGGCCCCGGAAAGTGCTGGTCAACGGCGGCGTCGACTTCTCGAAGAAGCCGATCTGGATCGAGGGGCCGCACATCTTCAAGAAGGATGGCTGGTATTATCTGAGCTGCGCCGAAGGCGGCACCGCCGAGGGACACAGCCAGGTGATCCTGCGCTCGAAGAGCGTCACCGGGCCTTACACGCCCAACCCGGCCAACCCGATCCTCACCCAGCGCGACTTGCCGCGTGACCGCGCCAATCCGATCACTTCGGCGGGCCATGCCGAGCTGGTCCAGACGCAGAAGGGCGACTGGTGGGCGACCTTCCTCGCGGTGCGCCCTTATACCGGCGACTATTACAACACCGGTCGCGAGACCTTCCTGATGCCGGTGACCTGGGAGAATGGCTGGCCGCGCATCACGCGCCCGGGCCAGGCGATCCCCTTCGTCCACGCTCGTCCAGCGCTCCCCGCCCAGCCGAAGCCCAAGCTGCCGACCAGCGGCGCGTTCACCGTGCGTGACGAGTTCGACGGCACGGCGTTGCCGCTCCGCTGGCTGATGCTCCGCAACCCGCGCGAGCGCTGGTACGCGTTCGACAAGGGCGCGCTGGTCCTCGACGCGCGGACGGCGGGGCTGGGCGACAATGCCAATCCCTCGTTCCTCGCGCGCCGCCAGCAGCACATGAATGCCAGCGCCGAGACGGTGGTGCGCTTCACGCCCCAGCGCGACGGCGACAAGGCCGGGCTGGCGGCGTTCCAGAACGATCAATATTGGGCCTCGATCGCCGTCACGCGGCGCGGGGGCAAGCCGGTGGTGGCGCTCGAATGGCGGGCAGGGGAGAAGCAGCCCGCGGGTGGCGCCACCCTTGGCGCGGTACCGCTCGACGTGAAGCCCGGTGCGCCGGTGCACCTCCGCGTCACGGCGGCAGGCGACAAATACAGCTTCGCCTATGCGACGAAGCCCGGCCGCTGGACCGAGATCGGCACGATCGACGGCACCATCCTCAGCACCAAGACCGCCGGCGGCTTCGTCGGCGCAGTGTTCGGGGTGTTCGCGGAGAAGGGGGAATAGGGGGCAAGCGAATGGGGGACGAGCCTTTCCAAAAACCCGTCACCCCGGCCGAAGTGCCGGAGCCCACGGTGCCGCACGTCATGGACAAGAGGCTCTTGCTCCTCGGCAAGCCTCGCGGTGGGCTCCGGAACTTCGGCCGGGGTGACGGAAAGGCGAGGCGTTTCGGCTATGCTCTGGCGCTCGCCCTTGCCGCCGGCGCCCTCGATGCCCCCGCCGCGGCCAACCCGCCGCCGCTTCCGATCTACCTCAACCAGCTCGGCTTCGAGCCCGACAGCCCCAAGCTCGCGATCGTTCAGGGCGGTAGCGCGCCGCTGACGTGGAAGCTTGTCGACAAGCAGGGCCGCACGCTGCTCGAGGGCAAGGCGCAACTCTACGGCCCCGACCCCGCATCGGGGGTCAACGACGTCCAGCGCGTCGACTTCAGCGCCTTTCGTACGCCTGGCGAGGGCTATCGCCTGATCGTCGGCGGCTCCGAGAGCGATCCCTTCGCGATCCGCGACGGCCTCTACGCCCCGCTCGCACGCGACGCGCTCGCCTTCTTCTACCACCAGCGCGCCGGCACTCCGATCGAGGCGCGCATCGTCGGCGCGCAATGGGCGCGCCCCGCCGGCCACCCACACGAAGTCGCCAAATGCTTCGCCGGCAAGGACGAGCGCGGCCTGGAATGGCCGGGCTGCAGCTATGCGCTCGACGTCACCGGCGGCTGGTACGACGCGGGCGACCACGGCAAGTACGTCGTCAACGGCGGCATCGCGCTCTGGACGCTTCTCAATGCCTTCGAGCGGGGCAGCGACCAGCGCGGGCTGCTCGACGAAGCGCGCTACGAGATGGAATTCCTGCTCCGCATGCAGATCGCCGACGGCGTCCGCACGCGCGTGCCGGTCGGACCGCCCAGGCCCGCCGCGCCGGGCCGCCCGGCCTGGGAGACCCAGCCTACCGACTTCGCCGAGATCGACGCGGGCGGCATGGCGCACCAGAAGGTCGCCGACCGCAACTGGACTCCGCTGCCGATGCCGCCGCAGGACGACCCCGAGGAGCGGCTGCTCTATCCGCCCACCACCGGTGCCACGCTCAACCTCGCCGCCACCGCCGCGCAATGCGCGCGCATCTGGCGCGGCGTGGACGGTGCTTTCGCTGCCCGCTGCCTCGCCGCTGCCGAACGCGCCTGGAAGGCCGCGGCGCGCAACCCGCAGATCTATGCCACCAACAGCTTCACCGGCAGCGGTGGCTATGGCGACAACGACCTCTCCGACGAATTCTACTGGGCCGCGGCTGAGCTCTACGCGACCACGGGGAAGGCGCCCTATCTCGAGGCGGTGCGCCGCTCGCCGCACTTCGCGCGCATTGCAGGCGAGCCCGGCTGGCCGCGCGTCGCGCCGCTCGGCACAATCACCCTCGCCACCGTCCGCACCGGCCTTTCATCCGACGAGACGCAGCGGCTCCAGCGCGCGATCGTCGGTGCGGCCGACACCTTCCTTGGCGACGAGAAGACCAACGGCTTCCGCATCCCCTATGGCGCGGCCAACTATCCCTGGGGTTCGAATTCGAACCTGCTCAATCGCGCGATGCTGCTCGCGCTCGCCTATGATTTCACCGGCGACGCCAAGTACCGCGCCGGTGTGGTGGACGCAGTCGACTATGTCCTCGGCCGCAACCCGACCGGGCACAGCTATGTCAGCGGCTATGGGGGGCGGCCGATGATGAACCCGCACCACCGCTTCTGGGCGCATTCGCTCGATCCCAGGCTACCCGGGCCGCCGCCCGGAGTGCTCTCGGGCGGCGCCAATTCGACTGCGATGAGCGACGATGTCGCGAAGCAGCTGAAGGGCAAATGCGCCCCCCAGGCCTGCTGGGCCGACGACGCGCGCGCCTATGCGCTCAACGAAGTCGCGATCAACTGGAACGCTCCCCTGGTCTGGGTCGCGGACTGGCTCGCGGAATAGCAAGCAAACTCCCCTCCCTTGCAGGGAGGGGAGAGAAGATCACTTCACCGTCAGCGTGGTGCTCTTGAGGTCCACCGAGTTCGGCCCCGCCGAGATGGTGAACGTCCCCGGCTCGACCACGCGCTTCATGTCGACGTTCCACAGCGACAGGTCGCGCGGCTTGAGCTCGAAGGTCACGGTCTTCTTCTCGCCCGGCGCCAGCGTCACGCGCTCGAAGGCCTTGAGCTCCTTCACCGGACGCGTGACACTCGCCAGGTCGTCGCGGACATAGAGCTGCACCACCTCGTCGCCCGCGCGGGCGCCGGTGTTGGCCACCTCGACGCGCACCTTGACGCTCTCGTCGCGGCCGATCGTGGTTCGCTCCAGCACCGGCGCCGCGATCGCGAAGCTGGTGTAGGAAAGCCCATAGCCGAACGGATAGAGCGGGCTCGTCTCGGCGAAGAGATAGCCGCGCCGCGCGCTCGGCTTGTGGTTGTAGAACATCGGCAACTGGCCGACGTCGCGCGCGATGCTCACCGGCAGCTTGCCGCCCGGATTGGCGCGGCCGAAGACCACATCGGCGACGGCATTGCCGGTCTCCTGGCCCAGATACCAGCCTTCGAGCAGGGCGGGGGCCTTCTCTGAGAGATACTTCACCGACAGCGGCCGCCCGTTGAGCAGCAGCACCACCACCGGCTTGCCGAGCGCGAAGATCTCCGCGGCCAGCTTGTTCTGCGGGCCGATCAGCTCGAGGCTGTTGCGGTCGCCCAGGTGATTGTCGGCCCAGGCCTCGCGGCTGAGCTGCTCGTTGTCGCCGAGCACCAGCACGATCGTGTCGGCCTTCTTGGCCGTCTCGATAGCCTGCGCGCGAAGCTGGTCGTTGGTCGCATCGTCGACCAACTCGACCTCGTCCGCCGCCCAGGCGTGGCTCTTGGTCAGCCGCACGCCCTCGGCATAATCGACTTCGAACTTGCCCTTGCCCTCGGCCTTCATGCCCTCGAGCACGCTCACCACATGCCGCGGCACGTCGCTGTAGCCGCCGATCGGCGTGTCGTTGGCGTGGGTGCCGATCACTGCCAGCCGCTTGATCTTGCCGGCATCGAGCGGAAGCAGCTGCTGGTCGTTCTTGAGCAGCACGACCGCCTCTCGCGCGGCCTCGCGGGCGAGCGCGATCGCGTCCTTGGTCTCGGTCTTCCGCGCCGCCGCCTTCACGTCGACATAGGGGTTCTCGAACAGCCCGGCCTCGAACTTGAGCCTCAGGATGCGGCGCACCGCGTCATCGATCTGCGCCTCGCTCACCCGGCCCTCGCGGACCAGCTTGGGGAGGAGTGCATAGGCCTCGCCGTCCGGAGTCTCGAAGTCGACGGTCGCGTCGACCGCGCGCACCGCGGCGTCGCCGAGATTGTCGAACAGCTTGTGTCGCGTCATCAGCTCACGGATCGCGAAATAGTCGCTCAGCACTGCGCCCTTGAAGCCCCATTCCTGGCGCAGCACGTCGTTGAGCAGCCAACGATTGGCGTGGCTCGGTATGCCGTCGATCTCGTTGTACGAGGGCATCACCGCGCCCACCGGCAGTTCGGTCACCGCGCGTTCGAAGGGCGGGAAGAACACTTCGCGCAGCGTGCGCTCGGAGACCACCGCCGGTCCGATGTTGGTGCCGCTCTCCGGCTGACCGTGCCCGGTCATGTGCTTGAGCGTGACCCACACCTTGTCCTTGCCGAGCGGCAGTGTGGTGCCCTGGAAGCCGCGGATCGCCGCGAGGCCCATCTCGCCGACCAGATGCGGGTCCTCGCCATAGGTCTCCTCGATTCGGCCCCAGCGCGGATCGCGCGCGACGTCGACCACCGGCGCCAGCGCCAGGTTCGCGCCGACCGCGCGCATCTCGCGCGCCGCCACCGAGAAGACCCGCTCGACCAGCTTGGGGTCCCAGGTCGAAGCCAGGCCGATCGCCTGGGGGAAGCTGGTGCGGCCCGGCGCAACATAGCCGTGCAGCGCCTCTTCGTGCATGATCATAGGAATGCCCAGGCGGGTCTTCTCGACTGCCCATTTCTGCGCGGCGTTGACGTAGCGCGCAGTGTCCTCGGGGCTGCGGTTGATCGTGCCCGCGGCGGCGCCGGCGGCGGGCCCCTGGGTGATCGCGCGCCGATCATAGGGCCGCGAGATCTGGCCCAGGCCGTTGGGGAAGTTCTTCGATGCCGCGACCGGATCGAAATCGCCCTCGGGAGTCTGGATCTGGTCCTTGTGCAGCCAGATGGCGACCATCTGCTGGACCTTCTCCTCCAGCGTCATGCGCTTGAGCAGATCCTCGACGCGCGCCTCGACCGGCTGGGAGGCGTCCTTGTACAGCGGCTTGTCGGCGCGGCTGGTTTGCGCCTGGGCGACGGCGACGAGCGCGGGCGAAAGCGCCGCAGCGGCGACGGCCGCAAGAGCAGCGATACGGATATGGCGGGTCGAGCCCGGGCGGCGCGAAGCAGGCACGTTTCTCTCCTAACGGGGGCGCCCCTCGCGCCGTTTTTCTGGTAGCGCTATCAGCTAAAGCGGGCGCCGCGTCGGGTCAACCGAAGCGGACTCGCGACAGGGCGTTGATTGCTTTGTCGATTCGTTGCACCTATGCCACGGGGGCAAGATGAGCAAACCGAGCCGCAGGAGCCGTGGTACCGTTACCGTGCAGGATGTTGCGCGGGAAGCGGGCGTGTCGGCAATGACCGTGTCGCGCGTGGTGAACGGCGGCACCAATGTCCGTGAGAGCACGCGCGCTGCGGTGCTCGAGGCGATCGAGAAGCTCAACTATTCGCCGAACAGCGCCGCGCGCAGCCTGGCTGCAGGCGAGGCGACGCAGATCGGGCTGCTCTATTCCAACCCGTCGGCCGCCTATCTCTCGCAGTTCCTGATCGGCGCACTGGCCGCCGCGCGCCGCGCTGGCTGCCACCTGGTGCTCGAGGCCTGCGAGAGCGAAGGCGCCGAGGAGCAGGCCGAGGCGACCCGCAGCTTCGTCGCGACCAGCGTCGAGGGTGTGATCCTGCCGCCGCCGCTCTCCGAATCCGCGCCGGTCCGCGCCGAGCTTGATGCCGCGGGCATTCCCTGGGTGTCGGTCGCGATGGGCCGCCCGCCTGCGCGCAGCCTCAACGTCCGCATCGACGACTATGCGGCCGCCGCTGCGATCACGCGCCACCTGATCGATCTCGGCCACCGCAACATCGGCTTCATCCGCGGCAATCCCAACCAGACCTCCTCCGCCGAGCGCTATCGCGGCTTCGTCGCGGCGATCGAAGAGGCCGGGCTCGATGTGAAGGCTATGCCGGTCGAGCAGGGCTATTTCACTTTCCGCTCGGGCATCGTCGCCACCGAGCGCCTGCTCGACCGCGCCGATCCGCCCACTGCTATCTTCGCGAGCAACGACGACATGGCCGCCGCCGCGGTCGGCGTCGCGCATCGCTGCGGGCTGCACGTGCCGCAGGATCTCAGCATCGTCGGCTTCGACGACACGTCGCTCGCCACCACCATCTGGCCCGAGCTCACCACGATCCGCCAGCCGATCTCGGCGATGGCGGAATCGGCGCTCAACCTGCTGCTCGCGCGCATCCGCTCGCACCGCGGCGGCCCGTCAGACAAGCTCGAGGAGCAGGTGCTCGATCACGAGCTGATCGTGCGCGAATCCTCCGCCGCGCCGCGCGCTGTCGGGGAACGACGCCGCCGCGAAGGAAGCGTCGGCGCGCGCGTCGGGGAGCATCGCTGACGGCGAGAAGAGCATTGCTTTTCTCGCAGGATCGCGCCACCGTTACCGCTAACACGCCCGCCATTCGGCCGGGGGGTAGGGAGAGGATTTGGGGATGAATAAGACGGCGGAGAGGGCCAATATCGGCCTGATCAGCGCCATCGTGGCGGTGGCCACGATCGGCGGCTTGCTTTTCGGTTATGACAGCGGCGCAGTGAACGGCACCCAGCCGGGCCTCAAGGCTGCGTTCGCGCTCGACGATGCCGGGCTCGGCTTCACGGTCGGCTCGCTGCTGATCGGCTGCGTCATCGGCGCCTTCTTCGCCGGCACGCTCGCCGACAAGATGGGCCGCCGCAACGTGATGCGGATCGCCGCGTTCCTCTTCCTCGTCGGTGCGCTGGTCCAGGGACTTGCGCACGATCACAATATCTTCGTCATCGCCCGTATCCTCGGCGGCATGGCGGTGGGCGCCGCATCGGTGCTGTCGCCCGCCTATATCTCCGAAGTCGCGCCCGCGAACATTCGCGGCCGGATGACGACGGTCCAGCAGATCATGATCATCTCGGGCCTCACCGCCGCCTTCGTGGTCAACTACTACCTCGCCGCTGCGGCAGGCGCGTCGACCAACATCTTCTGGGGCGGCATCGAGGCGTGGCGCTGGATGTACCTGATGCAGGCGATCCCGGCGGCAGTGTTCCTCGTCGCGCTGTTCTTCATTCCGGAGAGCCCGCGCTACCTGGTTTCCAAGGGCCGCAACGACGAAGCCAATCACGTGCTCACCAGCCTGTTCGGTCCGGCGGAAGCTTCGACCAAGCTCGCCGAGATCCAGGCGAGCTTCTCGGCCGATCACCGCCCGCGCCTCAGCGACGTGCTGACGCCGGCCGGCGGCCGCGGCTTCCTCGGCATCCGGGCGATCGTCTGGGCCGGTCTGCTGCTCGCGGTGTTCCAGCAGCTCGTCGGCATCAACGTGATCTTCTACTATGGCTCGACGCTGTGGCAGGCCGCGGGCTTCACCGAGAATGACTCGCTGCTGATCAACATCGTCTCGGGCTTCGTCTCGATCGCCGCCTGCTTCGTCACCATCGCCGTGATCGACAAGATCGGTCGCAAGCCGCTGCTGCTCATCGGTTCGGCGGGCATGGCGGTCACGCTGTTCGTGATGGTCTATGCCTTCGCGCAGGGCTCGCTGGCCGACGGCGCGCTGGTCCTGCCGGGGCACAGCGGCATGATTGCGGTCGTCGCGGCCAACCTCTACGTGATCTTCTTCAACGTCTCCTGGGGCCCCGTGATGTGGGTGATGCTCGGCGAGATGTTCCCGAACCAGATCCGTGGCTCGGCGCTCGCTGTCTGCGGCTTCGCCCAGTGGTTCGCCAACTACCTGATCGCCCAGAGCTTCCCGGTGATGCTCACCAAGTGGGGCCTCGCCGCCAGCTACAGCTTCTACGCTGTCTGCGCGGTGATCAGCTTCTTCCTCGTCCAGCGTTTCATCCACGAGACGAAGGGCAAGGAACTGGAGGCGATGGAAGGCTGATCCTGGCCTTCAGTCGTTAAGTAATATGGGGAGGGGCGCGGGCCGCGAGGCCTGCGCCCCTCTGCACGAAAAGAGGAGCTTATGACCCGCACCCCCGCCCGCCCGTTCCGTTCGCGCGAATGGTTCGACGCCCCCGGCCGCGCCGACATGGCCGCGCTCTATCTCGAGCGCTTCATGAACTACGGCATCACTCCCGATGAGCTTCGTTCGGGCAAGCCGATCGTCGGCATCGCGCAATCGGGCAGCGACATCGCGCCGTGCAACCGCATCCACCTCGAGACGGTGAAGCGCGCACGCGAGGGCATATTGGCGGCGGGCGGCGTCCCGATGGAATTCCCGCTCCATCCGATCTTCGAGAATTGCCGCCGCCCGACCGCGGCGCTGGACCGCAACCTCGCCTATCTCGGGCTGGTCGAGATCCTCAACGGCTATCCGATCGATGCGGTGATCCTCACCACTGGCTGCGACAAGACCACACCCAGCTCGCTGATGGCGGCCTCGACGGTGGACATCCCCGCGATCGTCCTCTCCGGCGGCCCGATGCTCGACGGCTGGCACGAGGGCGAGCTGGTGGGCTCGGGCACGGTGATCTGGCGCAGCCGCCGCAAGATGGCCGCGGGCGAGATCGATGAGGCCGAGTTCCTCAAGCGCGCGATGGAGAGCGCACCGTCGTCGGGCCATTGCAACACCATGGGCACTGCCTCGACGATGAACTCGATCGCGGAAGGCCTGGGCATGTCGCTCCCCGGCTGCGCGATGATCCCCGCGCCCTACCGCGAACGCGGCCAGATGGCGTACGAGACCGGCAAGCGCATCGTCGAAATGGCCTATGAGGACCTGCGCCCGTCGAAGATCCTCAGCAAGGCGAGCTTCCTCAACGCGATCAAGCTGCTAACCGCGATCGGCGGCTCGACCAACGCCCAGCCGCACCTGAACGCCATGGCTGCGCACGCCGGTATCGAGATCACGCCCGACGACTGGCGCCAGGGTTATGACCTGCCGCTCGTCGTCAACATGCAGCCCGCGGGCGAGTACCTCTCGGAGCGCTTCCACCGCGCCGGCGGCATCCCCGCGGTGCTCACCGAGATGCTCGCCAACGGCGCGCTCGACGGTAGCGTGATGACCTGCACCGGCAAGACGCTCGCCGAGAACGTCGCCGGCCGCCAGGTCACCGACCGCGACGTGGTGCTGCCCTGGGACGCGCCGCTCAAGCAGAAGGCGGGCTTCCTCGTCCTCTCGGGCAATCTCTTCGACATGGCGATCATGAAGACGAGCGTGATCGGCGAGGATTTCCGTGCCCGCTATCTCTCGCGCCCGGGCTCCGAAGGGGTGTTCGAGGGCCGCGCGATCATCTTCGACGGCTCGGACGACTATCACCACCGCATCAACGATCCGGCGCTGAACATCGACGAGAACTGCATCCTCGTCATCCGCGGCGCGGGCGTCCTCGGCTGGCCAGGCTCGGCAGAGGTGGTCAACATGCAGCCGCCCGATCACCTGATCCAGAAGGGCATCATGAGCCTGCCGACGCTCGGCGACGGCCGCCAGTCGGGCACGTCGGACAGCCCGTCGATCCTCAACGCCTCGCCCGAGAGCGCGGCGGGCGGGGGCCTTTCGTGGCTGCGCACCGGCGACGTCATCCGCATCGACCTCAACACCGGCCGCTGCGACGCGCTGGTCGACGAAGCCGAGATCGCCCGCCGCAAGGGCGAGCCTGCGCCGCCGATCCCGGAGAGCAACACGCCGTGGGAAGAGCTGTACCGCGAGAAGGTCGGCCAGCTCGGCGAGGGCGGGACGCTCGACTTCGCGCTCAAGTACCGCCGCACCAGCGAGAAGGTGCCGCGGCACAACCACTGATATCCCTCCGTCACCCCGGCCTTGTGCCGGGGTCCCCGGGAGGCGAGCGTGGAGCGGGAAGCTGAAGGTCGGCCGGTGAGGCGGCGTGGGCCCGGCACAAGGCCGGGTGACAAAAATGGGGGAGGAGAACGTCCGCCTTCTCCCGTCGCGCGAGAAGCGTAAGATGCCGTCCATGGCGCACCCGCTCGACAACCCGGCCTGGACCGCCCTGCGCACCGTCCAATCGCATCTCGCGCGCGGCGAGGGCAGGGCGCTTCGCTACGACGGCGATTACGCAATCTTCGCCGCCGCCGAGGATCACTCGAGCCAATCGCTCGAAGCGCTCGGCAGCCTCGTCGGCGGCACCGGCCCGGCTATCGTGCTCGCGCGCGAAGCCTTGCCGCCCGTGCCCGGCACATGCGTCGAGAAGACGCGCCTCGGCGTGCAGATGATCGCCGAGGCGCTCGCGCGGCCGCGGACGGTCAGCGATTTCGCCGCGTTCACCGATGCCGATGCGCCCGACATGCTCGCGCTTGCCACGCTCACCGAGCCCGGCCCCTTCTTCAGCCGCACACATCGTCTCGGCGACTTCATCGGCGTCAAGATCGATGGCCGCCTCGTCGCCATGGCCGGCGAGCGGATGAAGCCGGCGGGCTTCACCGAAGTCAGCGGCGTCTGCACCCATCCCGATTTCCGCGGCCATGGCTATGCCGGCGCGCTGATGCATGTGGTGGCGGAGCGCATCGTCGCCCGCGGCGAGACACCCTTCCTCCACGCCTATGCCGACAATGACGGCGCCATCGCGCTCTACGAGGCGCTCGGCTTCCGCCAGCGCTGCGGGATGGTCGTGACCGTGCTCGCCCCGGCTGCGTCAGCCTCCGCCTAGGGGGATCAGCTGCGTCCCCAGCACCGCGGGCACGCAGAAGGACTTGCGGTTCGACGCGATACCGCGCGGGATCACGGCCTCCCGAACGACGCCGCCGATCCGCGTGCAATCCGGCCCGGGCTCGACGGCGTAATGGATGATCCGCGTCGTGTAACTGGGGCAAACGTCCGAGCAGGGATAGTCCACCAGCACGCGCGTGCCGTGGTGCACGCCCAGCTCCCGCAGGCGGGCGCCGCGATCCTGCTTGTCCCAGGGCGCCGCGGCGAAGGCGAGGATCCGGGCGTCGGTGACGGTGTCGGCCGGCGCCGGCGCGGCCTGGGCGATCAGCAGTACGGCGAATGCGGCGATCATCGGCAATCCCCAATCTCCACCGAATGATCCGATCGCCGCGTTGTACCGGCGATGAACTTGACAGCGCCGCCGCTAGCGCCGCCGCCGCACCACCGGCTCCTCGTTGATCACCCAGGTATGGTATTCGAGGATGAGCGCCGGCACCGGGCGCCCTTGCGCGTCGAGCGAGGGCCAGTAGCGGAATCGCTGCATGATCAGCCGGCAGGTCGTCTCATCGAGCACGCGGTTGCCGCTCGACTGCGCGATCTCGCAGTCGCGTACCGTCCCGTCGGTCCAGACGAGATAGCGCACACCTACCGTTCCCGAGGCGCCGACCTCGAACGCCGCGCGCGGATAGTCAGCGTCGCTCAGATGGCCGCTGCGACGCCGTGGCGGGCTCCCGTCGCCCCCGCCGCCGGTGCCTTCACCGGCGCCGCCGCTGCCGCGCCCGGTGCCCACGCCGCCGGCGCCGGTGCCGGGCCCGACGATGTCGGCGCTCCCTGCCGTGGGCGCGCTGCCCGTCCCCGCGATCGGCGCGGCGGGGACGGGGGGCGGCACGGGCAGCGGGATCACCGGCTTGGGCGCGACCACCTCGGTCGGCTCGGAGCGCAGATTGGGCGGCGCGGCGCGCCCCTCGGGCCTGCGGCTCTTCTCTTCGGGCGCCTTGGTCTCCTCCTTGGGCGGGGGAGGTGGCTCGGGCGGGACCTGGAAGAGCTTCAGGCTTTCGCCCGGCTTGTACGAGATGTGGAGCGTCAGCCCGGCGATGAAAGCATAGCCGGCCACGGCCATGATCGCTGCGGCGATCGCGGCAGCACGGGTCCGATCGGCGCGCGTGGAACGGACGTACATCGCCCGTTCCGAACGCGCTCGGCGGCTTCCTGCTCCCTATCCCCGGACAGGAAGACCGGCGTCAGACGCCTTCGCGGATCAGCATGCCCTTCTGGCCGGGGACGCTCACTTCGAAGCGGAACAGGTCGCCGGCATGCGGCTCCTTCGCCAGGTCGCCGGGGGCGATGTGCTTGTTGGCGGTGGTCGCATAGACCGTCTTGAGGTTCGGCCCGCCGAAGGCGATCTTGGTGATCGCGCTCACCGGGAACTTGACTTCCTCGAGCAGCTCGCCCGCGGGCGAATAGCGGCGCACGCCCCAGCCCATGTAGAGGCCGACCCAGACGCAGCCTTCGCTGTCGACCGTGGGGCCGTCCGGATAGCCTTCGCCGAAGGGGATGCGCGTGAATTCGCGGCGGTTCACCAGCATGCCCGCATCGTCGATGTCGCAGGCGTAGATGATGCCGCCCAGCGTATCGACATGGTAGAGCGTCTTGCCGTCCGGACTCACTGCGGGCCCGTTGGTGATCGAGCAGAGCGGGCTGGCGGAGACGCAATTCCCCTCGGCCGAAAGGCGGTAGATCGCGCCGGTGGTCGCCTCTTCGCTGTCGTCCATGCTGCCGAACCAGAGGCGGCCGAGCGAATCGACGGTGGCGTCGTTGAGGCGGTTGCCGGGCTTGTCCGGCTCGGGCGAGCAGATCGGCGTAAAGCTGCCGTCACGCTCGTCGAAACGGGCGAGGCCGGTCTGCAGGCCGGCGACGAAGCCGCCGCTCTGGATCGGAAGGATGAAGCCCACCTGGCCCGGCGCATCCCAGCTGCGGGTGCCGCCGGTGGCGGGGTCGTAGCGGTGGATCTTGTGGCTCTTGATGTCGACGAACCACAGCGCCTGGTCGCGCTCTACCCACACCGGGCCTTCGCCCAGCGGTGCTCCGAGCTGCCAGACGCTGACGGGCTCGGAAACCGCTACTTTGCTCATCTCAGCGCCACCCTGCATCCACGAAGAATTCGTGGCCGGTTACCAGCCGGGCGTCGTCCGATGCAAGGAACAAAGCCATGGCGGCGATGTCGTCGGGGACGAGACGGCCCTTGAGGCACTGCGCGTTGACGATCTCGGCCTCGCCCTCGGGCGTGTACCACTTCATCTGGCGCGGCGTCTTGACGTTGCCGGGTACGATGCAGACCGAGCGGATGTTGTCGGGGCCGAGCTCGCGCGCGAAGCTGCGGGTCAGGCCCTCGATCGCCGCCTTGGCGGTCTGGTAGAGCGTCAGCTCCTCGAGCGCGAGGTGCCACGAGATCGAGCCCAGGTTGACGATCACGCCGCCGCCCTTGGCCTTCATGCCCGGGATCACCGACTGAGCGGCGAAGAACAGGTGCTTCAGGTTTACGCTGATGCGGTTGTCCCAATATTCCTCGGTCACCTGCTCGATCGTGTGGCGATCGTCGTTGGCGGCGTTGTTGATCAGCACGTCGAACGCGCCGTTCTCGTCGATCAGGCCCTGGATCGTGCCCTGCACCGCCTTGATGTCGGTCAGGTCGACGCGCTTGAAGACCGGCGCCTTCTCGGCGTCTTTCAGGCTGTCGAGCAGCTCTTGCGAGTCCGCTTCGGCGATGTCGAAGAAGGTGACGTCGGCTCCTTGGCGGACGAAACCTTCGACGATACCGGCGCCGATACCGGAGCCGCCCCCGGTGATCAGGACGCGCTTGCCCTTCAGACTGGGGTAGACGGCCCGCTGATCGCGCGCGAGCGGCAAGTGCTTGGGATCAGCTTCCGACACCAGGGTTTCGCTTTCGTACATTGGGTTCCGATTTCTTGTGAGGGCGGAGCGCGCCGAAGGAGGGAAGGGGGCGGCGCGCCGGCCGGTTCATGCGTTGGACTTCGGCGCCAGCAGGCCACGCTCGGCCAGGTTGCGCATCAGGTCGCGGATGCCGAATTCCCAGGGCGCGGCGGCCTTGGAGGTCGTCACGCGATTGACCAGCGTGCCGAGCTTCGGCGTGGCGATGCGGACCACGTCGCCCACCTTGTGCGTGAAGCCGCGGCCGACATGGTCGCGGTCCTGCACCGGCGCGAATAGCGTGCCGAGGAACAGTGCAAAGCCGTCCGGATACTGGTGCTCGCTCAGCGCCTGGCGGACCAGGTCGGTCGGATCGCGGCTGATCTCGCTCATCTTGTTGGTGCCCGAGAGGCGATAGCCTTCGGGGCCGTCGATAGTGAGGTCGACCACGGCCGAGCGGACGTCGTCCATCGTGAAGCTGTCGTCGAACAGCCGGATGAAAGGGCCGATCGAAGTCGAGGCGTTGTTGTCCTTCGCCTTGCCGAGCAGCAGCGCGCTGCGGCCCTCGAAGTCGCGCAGGTTGACGTCGTTGCCCAGCGTGGCGCCGCGCGGGGTGCCGTTGCGGTCGACGACGAGCACGATCTCGGGCTCGGGGTTGTTCCAGTCGCTGTCCGAACGGATGCCGATGTCATCGCCCCAGCCCACCGAGGAGAGCACGGGCGCCTTGGTGAACACCTCGGCATCGGGGCCGATCGCGACTTCGAGATACTGCGACCACATGCCGGCGTCGATCAGTGCGGCCTTGAGGTTCGCCGCCTCGGCGCTGCCCGGGACGACCGAGCGGATGCCGCCGCCCACCTTGGCTTCCAGGTCGCCGCGGATCGTCGCCGCCTTGTCGGCGTCGCCGCGCGCACGCTCTTCGATCACGCGCTCGATCGCCGAGACCGCGAAGGTGACGCCGCAGGCCTTGACGCACTGAAGGTCGATGGGGGCGAGCAGGCGCGGGCCCGATTCGGTGCCGATCGCCTCGATCGCGCAGATCGCCACGCCCTCGGCCGCACCGGGGTTTTCGCGCTCGAGCAGATCGGCGACGGTCGGGGCGGTCGCCGAGACGTCGTACACCGTGCCGCCGCGGACCACGACGGGCGTAGGCCCCTGCGGCAGCAGAACGCGACCGACCAGGATTGCCTGCGCATGATCCGCAGGGAGCAAAGCAGTAGAAGACGCTTCCAAGACCTCTCGCCCAAACTGTGTTTTGATAGCGCTACCATGCGGCGCTTGCGGCAGCCGTGTCAAGCCGTGGGAGCGCCGAGTCGAGGCTCCCATCGCTTTTTACAGGTACGTGACGATTTCGCTTACGATCTGCTCCGGCGCGCGCATCGCTTTTCCGTCGCTCGCATGCACTACTTTCCAAGGGCCGAGCAGGTCTGCTGCCACCATCGCCTCGTAATTGGCGCGGACACGCTGCTGGAGTGCGACATCGGCTTCATATTCGTCGAAGCTCTTGTCGGTGTAGCTGCGTTGCGCCTTCTGGAGGATCAGCGTGCGCGCCAGTTCCCAGGGCGTATCGAGATAGATCGAGAGCGTGGGGCGGGGCAGGGCGAACTGCCCGGTTTCGAGCGCCAGGATCCAGTCCATCATCGCACGCGCCTCGGCGGCATCGCCGGTCCGCGCGGCCTGATAGGCCATGTTCGAGGCGATGTAGCGATCGAAGATCACGACATCGTGCGCCGCCTGCGCCTCCAGCAGCGCGTCGCGCCATTCGAGCCGGTCGAGCCCGTAGAGCACCGCCGCGGCGCGCGGGCTGACCGGCACGCCCATCTCGCCGGCCAGGAAGCGGCCGATGGTCACTCCGCCGACGGTCTCGCCATAGCGCGGGAAGCCGATCACCGTCGCGCTGCGCCCGCTGGCGGTCAGCGCGTCGCAAAGCCCCCTGCACGCAGTGTTCTTGCCGACGCCGTCGGCCCCCTCGATCGCGATCAACATGCCCATGGCGCCGCCTTAGCATGGCGGCGGACGATGTCACGGCGCGTTCAGGTGCCGTAGC
Organism: Sphingomonas sp.; assembly: GCF_017744835.1. Taxonomy (GTDB): domain Bacteria; phylum Pseudomonadota; class Alphaproteobacteria; order Sphingomonadales; family Sphingomonadaceae; genus Sphingomonas. Next base: position 118,387 of record NZ_JAGIAM010000004.1, on the reverse strand, counting down.
GCGGTTGCTTGGCCGCGGGGGCAGAGGCGGGGCGTCGGCGCTCGGTCGTGCGCGGCGCGGCATAGCGCACGCCGCGGGCGATCTCGAGCGCGCGAGCGGAATCGACGGGCGGGCTGAACAGATAGCCCTGGCCATAGTCGCAGCCGAGACCCGCGAGCATCTCCGCGCTTTCCGCCGATTCGAGGCCCTCCGCCGTCACCGGCAGCCCCAGCCCCTCGCTCAGGCTCAGGATCGCGCGGATGATCTGCGCGCTTTCGGGAGCGCGGACATTCTCGGTGAAGCTCCGGTCGATCTTGATCCGGTTGAACGCCAGCTCGCGCAGATGCTTGAGGCTGGCATAGCCCGTGCCGAAATCATCGAGCGCGATCTGGACGCCTGCGCTCTTGAGCGAGAGCATCACCGCGCGCGCCGCGGCAATGTCACTCACCAGCCGGCTCTCGGTGATCTCGACCACCAGCCGTCCGGCCGGAAAGCCGGTGGCGCACAGCACCTGCAGGATGCGCTGGGCCAGCCAGGGGTCGTTGAGCTGGAGCGGCGAGATGTTGATCGAGAGCGTCAGGTGCGGTGGCCAGCCGCGTGCCTCGCAGCAGGCGCGGCGCAGCATCGCGAAGCCCAGTTCCTGGATGATGCCGGCATCCTCGGCGATCGGGATGAATACGTCCGGCCCGACCATGCCGTTGTGCGGGTGCCGCCAGCGCGCCAGCGCCTCGAAGCCCACGACTTCGCCGGTGGCGAGCGCCACGATCGGCTGGAAGAAGGGCGTGAACTCGCCGCGGTGGAGCCCGGCGCGGATGTCGAGCTCCAGCGCCGCGCGTCGGCGCATTTCGTCGGCCATTTCGGGCACGAAGATCGCGCAGTTGGAGCGGCCCGCCTTCTTCGCGCGGTACATCGCGAAATCGGCGGCACGCAGCATGTCGTCGGTCGATTCGCAATCCTCGCTCGCCGTGACGATCCCCACCGATGCGCTGACCTCGGCCAGGCCGCCGGTCAGTTGGAGCGGCTTGGCGAAGGCCTGGAGGATCGCCTGCGCCATGTCGTGGGGGGCGCCGCTGCCTTCGGGGTGGCGGATCAGGCAGGCGAACTCGTCGCCGCCCATGCGCGCGGCGAGCCCGCGGCCGGCAGCAAGCTCCTCGAGCCGCGCCGCGACGATACGCAGCGCCGCGTCGCCACCCTCATGGCCATAGGTGTCGTTGATCGGCTTGAACCGGTCGAGGTCGATCATCAGCACGCTGAAGCTCGCCCCCGGTGAATCGCGCCGCGCAGCGTCGATCGCTGCAGCCATCGCGCGCCGGTTGGGCAGGCTGGTGAGGGGATCGCGCAGTGCGAGCGCCTGCGCCTCGTTCTCGGCGCGCTGGCGCAGCTGCAGCTGGCGGCACAGGCGGTAGTTGGACCAGACCAGCAGCACGAGCGAGATCAGCCCGCTGCAAGCTGCGGCAAAAGCCAGTTCGTCGAGCTGCCAGGCTTCGTGCGCGGCGGCGAATCGCTCGAATCGCTCCGCGGCATTGAAGGCGATCGCGAAAGCCGCTGTACCAAGCAGCGGGAGAACGGCCATCGCGAGGCCGCGACATGCGCCCATCCCTCGCCATTGGCCCGCGTTCATCGAAAAACCTTCCCCCTGCGGCGCCTGCCGCGCATTCAGTTACTTATAGGAAGGTTAAGACCAAGTAGCAGATATGGTTGCGGAAATATTCGTCAGACGTAAAGCGCCGCGACTATTCGCGCGAGCTGCGAAGGATCCTGCTCGTCGAGCACCAGCGCGCGCTCGGGGGTGATGCTGTAGCCGATCATCCGCCCGTCGCGGTCCGAGCCGACGGAGACCAGCCGCCATCCCGCTTCCTCGCGCACCGCGGCCAGTCCTCCGGGGCTGGGATACTGGTCCGGGTCGACGATCACGATCGCCTGGGCGGGCAGCCCTGCGCCCAGCGTCGCGCGACCGGTGCGCAGCGCGAAGGCACGCGGCCCCGCCGCGCGCGGCGCCTCGACGGTCCGCCCGGTAGGAGTCTCGGCGATCAGACCGTCCGGCAGCGCCGCGCCGAACACCGGCACCAGGTGCAGCGGAGCGTCGGCGACCGGCGGGGGAGCAGGGGAGGGCGGCGCAGCTTGTGCGAGCGCGACGGCGAGCTCGGCGATCCGCGCGCGCATCCGCTCGCGACGCAGCTCGGGGTCGGCGATGGCCTTGATGAACGAATCGAGCGCGCCCGAGCGCTGCTGCGCCTCGACATGCGCGCGCAGCTTCGCTTCGTCGCGGACGCCGAACAGCGCGAACAGCGCGCTCCGGGTCGCCGCGTTCCAGCGCGCGAAGGTCTTCTGCGCATTCTCCAGCCGCGAGAGATTGACCGGCGGGATTCCGAAATCCTGCTCGATCACGGCGATGGTCAGCGCCGGGTCGCTCGTGCGCCGTGCACGCAGCGCCGCGCCGAGATAGACTGCGAAACGTTCCTCCGCCTCGTCGATTCCGCCTTCCTCGAAGGGTTCGGCCCATGCCGCCAGGTCGAAGCCCGGCGCGTCGACGTCGAGCAGCAGCTCGGCAGGGGCGATGCCCAGCGCCTGGCCGACGCGGCGGAGCTCGTCGGGGCGGGGCACGACTTCGCCGCGCTCGATCTTCGACAGGCGGATATAGGGTATTTCGGGAAGGCTGGCCGAAAGTCGCAGCAGCTTGGGAAAGCCGAACGCGCGCCGGAGCTCGCGCATGCGGTTGGGGAAGACGATCGTGCGGCGCAGGTCGATCGGCGCTTCACCGCGCGCCGACGGGACACCGCCAAAGCGGCTCCTGTCCTCGGCCTTGATCATTATCCCCATCCCCCCGGGCGGTCCAACCGGCCGCGCATTGGGACTATAAAGAATTAATTCGAGGATAATGCAAGATTAACTACAAAATCATATTAATGGATGACTTGCCGGCGTCCAGTTCCCGAAAGCAGTGCGCACGGACCATTGGGATCGAGCGGCAATATCGCCAGCAGCGCCGACGCGCTGCTTGCCTGGCGCAACAGCCATCCCTCGGCGGAAGGCGCCGGATGATTTGGCGCGAAAGCAACGCCGACACCGTCGGTGATCACGCCATAGTCGGCAGGCGGCGTAGGCCAGCGGCCCGCAAGATAATCGAGCAGTGCTGCAGCGGCTTCCTGGAGCGCGCCTTCGTCGCTGTCCTCGGGGCAGAAGCCCTCGGGCGTCGCCGTGATTTGCGCGATCAGCTTGAAATCGTCGCGGCGCCACCAGAGCAGGCGGATCGCGCCTTCGGCATCGGTTTCCAGCCCCAGGAAAAGCCCGGCGTTTTCCGGAAGCAGCGCCTGCGCACAGCGGGCGGCTTCGGCGGCGAGCGCGCTCAGCCGACGGTTGGGCCGCGGCAACATCGTCCAGCCCGCCGTTTCCACCACGCCATTGCTCTCAATCGACATCACGATCCCCCGCTACGATGATTGATTTATAGGATGCGCGTTCGGCCCGAGGACCGAAGCGTTCAAATCAATGCAGCGCAGCGCTCGGCGAGACGGCCGGTCCGGCAAGGTGGATCGCCTCGACGGCCTCGGTGGTCGCGCCCTTGGCGGCAGCGACGGTGGCGAGCGCCGCCGGAGCAACGGCCTCGACACGGGCGAGGCGGTTGTGCGGAAGCTGCGGGTCCGGCAGGATCGCGGCGGCAGGCGCAGCGGCCGGCTGGCGGCGCTTGGTCGCGCCCGGCTCGCCATATTCGGCCATCACCGCGAAGCGCGGATCGGCGGCGGCGATCTCGGCGATCGTCTTGGCGGCACGCTTGGTGATCTGGCGCACGCGCTCCTTGGTCACGCCGGTGTCGAGCGACAGGTCGTCGAGCGTCGAGGCCTGGAACACGCGGCGGGCGACGATCTCGCGATCGCGGGCCAGCTTGTCCTCGAGCTTCTGCAGCTCGGCCGGATCGATGCCATAGGTCGCGACGCGGAGGCGCGGACCCTCGCGGCGCAGCGCGGCTTCCTCGCGCTTCGGGCGCGGGCGGCGGCGGAGCTGCTCGATGCCCACCTTGCGGAGGTGATCGACATAGGCGTCGATCAGCGAGGCGATCGCGCCATCGGCGAGATAGTCCGAGGCGGCGGCTTCGGTGCGGGCGAGGGCGTCTTCGTCCTCGATCATCGCCTCGGGCGACATTTCCTCGCCGTCGGGCGAGACCGACAGGGCGCTCAGCGAAACCGTGGTCGCCTCGACCTTCTTCGCCGACGGGCGCTGGTCGGTCATCAGGCGGAAGCGCAGGCTCTGCAGCTCGCCGCGGATCTGCCAGTTCACGAAGGTGGTGAACTGCGCCTTCTCGGGCTCATAGGCCTGGATGGCGCGGTGCACGGCGATCGCGCAGCACTGCTCGGCGTCGTCCCAATGGGCGGTGAGGCCGTACTGGCGGATGAAGTGGCGGATGCGCGGGGCGATCAGCTTGAGGATTCGGGCGAAGGCGCGATCGACTTCGGCGCGCTGGCGCGCGGTCTGCTTCGCGTCCTTGGGCGTGTTCTCGATGACGATGGCAACTGCAGCTTCGAGCGCGACCGTGGTCTTCGACATTTCAGGTGTCCCCCTGGTTGGACCGGACCGCAGGCCCCCCCGCCGTCCATGGACACGCTTTTGCCGCCGCTATTCCTAACAGAATCTAACCAATCCAATATGGAAAGGTACATAGTCCTAAAAATGTGCCCGAAACTCGCGGATTTTTGCGGGTTTCCAGGGTTAACATTTTTTTCGCCCTGGGCGCGCGGCGGGGGGCTTCCCGCGCTGGGTAGGGGTTCATCCGTAGTAGTATTATAGGAAGAAGCGCATCGAGCGGCTCATCGACGCGCAAAAATCATGCGCCGAATTGCTGCGGCCGAATCCGACGCTCGATGAAGCCGAGCAGCCATTGGCGATGCGCATGGGTCGCATCTCCCGCGCTGGCGATCCGCTGCTCGGCGGCCGACGAGCCGATCTGCGCGGCGAGGAGCATGCGTGCGCGTCCGGGCTCGATGCCGCAGGACAGGAATTTCTGGGCATCGCCCAGGCCAAGGTGGTGGCTGAGGTACGCCGCCTTGGCGAGCGTCTCCGCGTCGGTGCGCACGCGCACGCCGGCCTTTTCCAGCCGATCGAGGTTGAGCTTGGCGAAATCGGCGACGCTCACGATCGATGCCTGCGGATCGTAGCGCAGCGCGAGCAGCTCGGCGCGGTGGCCGGTGCTCAGCTTGCCGCGCCCGTCGAGCCAGCCGCGCTCGGCGGCGACGGTGTTGAGCCAGGTGCCGGGCCTTTGCGCCAGGTCGGTCCAGGTGCTGCTCAGGAATTGGCCCAGGCCCGCGGCACTCGATCGCGGATTGCGCGAATGCGGGTTCCAGCTGCCGTCGCCGGTCTTTGCCGCCTCGGCATCGACGATTGCGGCGATCATCGTCGCGGGCAGGCCGGTGCGGGCTTCGGCTGCGGTAAAGGCGGGCGCGTAGCGGGCATTGGGCCCCAGCGCGAGCGGCCCGCCGGCACCGTCGGCCGGGCCCGCGACACGCTCGATCGAATCATTGGGAAGCGTGCCCGATCCGCCACGGCGGCTTTCCCGTTCATAGTCGGGCGTCGCATCGTCGCCCTCGACGCGGGCAGCATGACAGTTGCAGCCGCATTGGCAGGCGCAGCCGTGCGCGCCCGCGACGCCGTCCGGGAACTGGCCGCCGAGCAATTCGAGCAGCGAATCCATCTTCATGTTGTTGCCGGAGAGCGGCGAGGTGTCGCGGTCCTTGCTGCTGTCGGCTTCGCCCAGCGCGGCGCGCCACAGCCGCGACGAGAGCTGCGACTGCGCTTCGGCATAGATCACCTGCGCGCGCTTGGCGGGGGTGAGGGCGGCGAGCTGTTCGGCGCGCTGGATCACGAGATGCGATCCTTGTCCTTGCGGCGCGCCTGCAGGAAGCGCGCTGCGGCGAGGTCGTCGATCGCACCCTGCTCGGCGAGCGCGGCGGTGCGTTCGGCCTCGGCCTGGTAGCGCTCGGCGGCGCCTTCGATCGCGCGCATCGTGCCATAGGCTTCCACTGCCTGGGCGCGCAGCTGTCCCAGCCGCGTCTCCGCGACGTGCGCGGCTTCGCGCAGCCGGGCGCGATCGGCCTTCATCCGCGCCGTCCAGGCATCGGACGAGAAGGGAAGGGCATAGGCGAGCGCGCGCTCCTCCTGCATCCGCGCATCGTGCGCGCGCGCTATGGTGTCGATCGTCGCAATGCGCTCGACCTCGACGCCGATCGACACCTTCACGGCATCGACTTCGCGGCGGTGGATGCGCAGCGCGGTGTCGAACGGAGTCACGCGGCGGCCTCCTCGATCTCGGGCTCGGCGGCGGCGCCGACGATCGCGGCGAGCGCGGCGAACGCCGCATCGGCATTGCCCTGGTCGTTCTTGCCCTGGTTGATCAGCGCCTCGATCTGCGGCGCGAGCGCGACGGCGCGATCGACTTCCTCGGACGATCCGGCCTTGTACGCGCCGAGCCGCACCATCTCTTCCATGTCGGCATAGGTTGATAGCAGCTTGCGCGCGGCGAGGCGCGTCTCGTTCTGCTCGTCGTTCATGCAATGCGGCAGTGTCCGCGAGACCGACTTGAGCACGTCGATCGCCGGATAGCGGCCGCGCTCGGCGATCGCGCGGCGCATCACGACGTGGCCGTCGAGGATGCCGCGCACCGCGTCGGCGACCGGCTCGTTATGGTCGTCGCCGTCGACGAGCACAGTGAACAGGCCGGTGATCATGCCCTTGCCGGGCGCACCCGGGCCGGCGCGCTCGAGCAGTCGCGGCAGCTCGGCGAAGACGGTGGGGGTATAGCCCTTGGTCGCCGGCGGCTCGCCTGAGGCGAGGCCGATCTCGCGCTGCGCCATCGCGAAGCGGGTGACCGAGTCCATCAGGCACAGCACGTTGAGGCCTTGGTCGCGGAAATGCTCGGCGACCGCGAGCGTGGTCCAGGCGGCCTGGCGGCGCATCAGCGCGGGCTCGTCGGAGGTGGCGACGACGACGACCGAGCGAGCCATGCCCTCGGGGCCGAGGTCGTCCTCGATGAATTCCTGCACTTCGCGGCCGCGCTCGCCGATCAGGCCGATCACGGCGACGTCGCACTGGGTCCAGCGCGCAAGCATCGAGAGCAGCACCGATTTGCCGACGCCCGAGCCCGCGAACAGGCCGAGCCGCTGGCCGCGGCATAAGGGCACGAAAAGGTCGAGCGTGCGCACCCCAGTCTCGATCCGCTCGGCGACACGCGCGCGATTGGCGGCGGCGGGCGGGGGCGCCTTGATCGGCTGGGGCTCGCCGCCCGGCGGCAGCGGGCCGAGTCCGTCGACCGGCCGGCCGAGGCCGTCGATCATCCGTCCGAGCCAGCCGGCGGAGGGGCGCACGGTGAACTGGCCCGCGCCCAGGTCGGCGCGCGCGCCCAGGCCCACGCCCTGCGGATCGGTGAAGGGCAGGCACAGCGCCACGTCGCGGTCGAGCGCGGTCACTTCGGCCTGCACGGGGCCGTTGGGTGAGGCGATCTCGACGCGGCTGCCGATCTGCGCCACGCCCGCCAGTCCCTCGACTTCGATCAGCGCGCCGCGCACCGCGACCACCCGGCCGAAGCGGCGGTCGGGCAGCATCTCGCGGATCGCGCGGGCAGCACTCGCCAGCGTCTGCATGGAAAGCGCCTCAGGCGGCCTGTGCGGAAGCCGCGGCGGCTTCGGTCTCGAACGCGATGATCTCGCGCGCCGAGGAAAGCGCCTTGTAATAGTCGCCCATCGCCATGTCGTGGGCGAAGCGGATGCACGCCGCGCGGGCCTCGGGGGCGGGCAGGGCGGCGACCAGCGCGCCGACCAGCGCGACGACGCTGTCCTGGTGCTCGGCGCGGTTGGCCGGATCGATATAGGCGAGCATCGCGGCGAAATAGAGCTGGCGGGCCGGAGTGGTGGCCTCTTCCGGCTGCATGACCTCGCGGCCGCGCAGGATCGAAACCTGGTTCTCGACGGCGATCTGCGTGCGGCCGACCGCGCGCAGCACCGCGCCGTTTACGATCGCCTTCTCGCCGTCGCGAAGCGTGATGCGGAGCATGGAACGTGCCTTTCGTGAAGCTTTGCCTCCATTATAGGAAGGAGTTTCCCAGGGGCGGCGCGGCACCCGGCAAATTTTGCCCAGCATCAATTTTCACTGCGCATTTGGCCCGGCGGCGCGAAGCCCGTCCTACAATGGAGCCGTGGCCTGTCCGATCGATTGGCGGGCGTCTTGGGAGTCCTGGTCTTGAGCCTCTATTCCGCTCTTTATGCCGGCGTGTCCGGCCTCAGCGCGCAGTCGGCCGCGATGGCGACCGTTGCCGACAACATCACCAACATCAACACCGTCGGCTACAAGGGCGTCGAAGCCCAGTTCCGCACGCTGGTGACCGACGGCCGCGCCAAGAGCAACTATTCGGCAGGCGGCGTCGCCGCTGCGCCGATCGCGATGGTGTCGAAGCAGGGCCTGCTTCAGGCCTCGGGCAGCACCACCGACATCGCGATCGACGGCGGCGGCTTCTTCGTCACGCGCGCGACCGCAGACGACAGCAGCGATGTGGCCTTCACCCGCGCCGGCAACTTCCGCCCGGACGAGGAAGGCTTCCTGCGCAACGCCGCGGGCCTCTATCTCTACGGCTGGCGCCTCGATCCGTCGGGCAACTTCACCAACACGGGCAACCTCAACTCGCTCGAGGCCGTGCGCGTGAGCGACCTGACCGGCACCGCTTCGCCGACCTCGCGCATCCAGGCGCGCATGAACCTGCAGTCGAGCACCGCCAACTACACCGGCGCCTATACGACCGGAGACATGGCTTCGGGCACCGTGACGCCGCAGTTCACCCGCTCGTTCGACGTCTATGACTCGCAGGGCGGCTCGCACCGGATCACGATGGGCTTCATCAAGACCGGCGCGAACACCTGGCAGGCCGAGACCTATTCGGATCCCGCCAGCGACGTCACTGCGGCCGGCGGCCTGCTCGCCAGCGGCACGGTCAAGTTCAATCCGGACGGCAGCCTCGACATGTCGGGTTCGACCGGCAACTTCTTCGACCCGCTGACGCCGACCTGGACCAACAACGCCGCCTCGGTTCCGATCCAGCTCTCGCTGGGCAGCGATGACGGCATCAACGGCATCACCCAGTTCGGCACCGAGAGCTCGCTGATCTCGTCGAACGTCGACGGCGGCATGCTGGGCAACCTCTCGTCGGTCGAGATCACCAAGGATGGCACCGTCAACGCGATCTTCGACGACGGCACCACCCGCTCGGTGTTCCAGCTGCCGATCGCGACCTTCCAGAACCCGGACGGTCTCACCCGCATGTCGGGCAATGCCTACACGCCCAGCCGCGCCTCGGGCGGCTTCACCCTGAACACGCCGGGCGCGCTCGGCGCGGGCGCGATCGCAGCCAATTCGCTCGAGGCCTCGACCGTCGACCTCGCCGGCGAGTTCACCAACATGATCCGCTTCCAGCGGGCCTATAGCGCTTCGTCCAAGATCATCACGACCGTGGACGACATGCTGCGCGAAGTCAGCGACCTGAAGCGCTGATCGGCTAGCGGTCAGGGGATCAGGGGATGGCGCTCAACGACATATTGGGTTCCGCGGTATCGGGCCTGTCTGCCGCGCAGGCAGGCCTCCGCGCGGTCTCGAACAACATCGCCAACGTCGGCGTGGCGGGGTATGCGCGCGAGCGCGTCAACCTCACGACCGGCGTCACTTCGGGCAAGGTCAGCGGCGTGGTGGTGGGCGAGCCCACGCGCGTCGCGGACCGTTTCCTGGAGTCGACCGTCTATCGCCGCTCGGGCGATTACGGCCGGGCGGAAGTGAGCGCCAACTACCTCGATCGCCTCCAGTCGCTGCTCGGCGAGCCGGGCGCGGACTCGGGCCTGCCCGCACGCCTCGACGCCATCTCGGCCTCGGCCGTCGCGATGACCGGCTCGCAATCGTCCGAGCAGACCGTGGCGACCTTCACGGCCAATGTGCAGGACGCGATCACGTCGATGCAGCAGCTCGACAGCGACGTCGCGGGCCTGCGCGGCGACGTCGAATCCGAAGTCGGCTACACGGTCGACAAGATCAACAGCCTGCTGGTCCGGATCAACGACCTCAACAGCACGGTCGCGCAGAACACCGGGCTGGGGCGCAGCGTCAGCGGCGCCGCCGACCAGCGCATGAAGGCGATCGAGGAGCTCAGCAGCCTCATCTCCATCAACGTGCGCGACCAGCCGGACGGCCGCGTCTCGATCGAGACCGCCTCGGGCGGCGTGCTGCTCGACCGGCGGCTGCGCCAGCTCTCCTATCCGATCTCGGGCCAGGGCGTGTCGATGCCCAGCTATCCGAGCATCGAGGTCCGCTTCGCCGAACCCGACGGCTCGATGGGCGCCGCGACCGGCGAGTCGCTCGATTCGGCCGCGGTCGGCGGCAAGCTCGGCGGCCTGCTCGACCTGCGCGATCGCGCGCTGCCGGCGTTCTCCGAAAAGCTGGGCGTGCTGTTCGGCGGGCTGACCGAAGCGCTCAACAGCGTGAGCAACGCCAGCACCACCGTGCCCGCACCCGCTTCGCTCAACGGCCGCTCGACGGGGCTCGACGGTGCCGACCGGCTCGGCTTCACCGGCGCCGCGACCTTTGCGGTGACCAAGAACGACGGCACCCTCGTCGCCAAGACCACGATCGATTTCGACGCCTTGGGCCCGGGTGCCACCGTCGACGACATGGTCGCGGCGATCAATACGGGCCTTGGCGGCAATGCCACGGCGAGCTTCGTCGACGGCAAGCTCACCATTTCCGCCAGCGCCACGGGCAACGGTGTCGCCATCGCCCAGGATGCGACCAACCCCAGCGCGCGCGCCGGAGTGGGCGTCTCGCAATATTTCGGCCTCAACGACATCGTCCGCAGCGACACGAGCACGCTCGTGCCTTCGGGCTTCACTGCCAGCGATCCCCATGGGTTCGGGGCAGGGGAGACCGCCGAGATCGTGCTGCGCGACACCTCGGGCCGCGCGCTCACCAGCTACACGTTGACGCCCACCCCCGGCGGCACGTTCGGCGACATCGTCAACGATCTGAACGCGAGCCCGCTCTCCAATTTCGGCAGCTTCTCGCTCGACGACCGCGGCCGGCTGCGCTTCGATCCGGCGCCGTCGGTATCGGGAGCCGCGCTGTCGATCCCGTCGGATTCGACCGACCGCCTCGGCACCGGTCGCAACTTCACCCAGCTCATGAGCCTCACCGGCGTGTCGAGCGGGCTGAACGGCAGCGAAGTGCGGCCCGAGGTGCTGACGAACCCGTCGAAGATGCCGCTGGCGATGCTCCAGGCGGATGCCGCGGTCGGCACCAAGGCGCTGGGTGCGGGCGACACGCGCGGCGCGACCGCGCTCGTCGACCGGCTCGCCGCGCCGATCGACCTCGGCAAGGACGGGACCGTCACGATCGAGCGCTTCTCCAGCCTGCTGCTCGGCCGCGCCGGGCTCGAGGCGAGCCAGGCGCAGGGCTATCTCAGCGACGCCTCCGCGCGCCGCGACGACGCCGTGACCCGCCGTGACAGCTTCTCGGGCGTCAACATCGACGAGGAACTCTCGCAGATGGTGGTGCTCCAGAACAGCTATTCGGCCGCGGCCCGGGTGATCACCACCGCCACCGAAATGTACGACACGCTGCTCCAGATGGTCCGCTGAGGAAGAAGAACATGAACCGCGTAGCCACCATTCCGCTTCAGCGCACCCTCTCGGATGCGATCCAGCGCTCGCAAGAGAAGCTGGCGATCACCCAGCAGCGCCTCGCGACGGGCAAGAAGGCGGCGAACTTCGCCGATCTGGGCACCGAGACGGTGCGCAACCTCTCGGCGCACACCTTGCTGGCGCGGCAGGATGCGCAGTCGACCGTGTCCAAGCGCGTCGGGACCACGCTTTCGCTCTATCAGGGACACCTCGAAGGTATCGAGACCTCGACGATGGACCTGCGCCAGCAGATTATGACCGCGGTCGGCACCGGCGACGCCGCAGGCCTGCAGGAAGCGATCGAGACTGCCTTCGCGCAGTTCCGCACGTCGCTCAATTCGGACGAAGGCGGCACGCCGCTGTTCGGCGGCTCGCAGACGGGACAGAACCCGTTCGTCCCGGCGACGCTGCAGGACACCGCCACCATCGACGCCGACTCCGCGTTCCGCGACGACAGCGTCCGCTCCACCGCGCGCGTCGCCGACGGCGTCGACGTGACCTATGGCATCACCGCCAGCGCGGTGGGCAAGGACCTCTACGAAGCATTCCGCTCGCTCGCCCAGGCAGGCCCTATCGGCGACAAGCTCGACGACACCCAGACCGCCGCGCTCAAGCAGGCGCTCGATCAGCTCGACACCGGCCTCGGCAGCCTCCGCTCGGTCAATGCCGAGAACGGCCGCAAGCAGGCGCAGGTCGAGACGCTCTCGAAGCGCGGCGACGAGCGCTCGCTGCTGCTCAAGGGCGTGATCGAGAGCAACGAGGACGCCGATCTGGGCCAGGTCGCCATCGACCTCGCGGCGCAGAAGGCGATGCTCGAGGCGAGCTATTCGGTCTTCTCGCAGCTCTCGAGCCTGAGCCTGGTCAACTATCTCGGCTGAGCCGGCACTCGCCGGCAACGCCCCGTTCGCGTACCACGGCCGCTCCGCACCACGCGGGGCGGCCGTTTTTGTTTGCAGGATGATCTTCCCCTCCTGCTCGCAGGGAGCGGTCGGGGTGGGTTCGCGCGTCTGCGCGCCGCCTTTCAGGGAAGGGGGCCAAGGCTAAGGCGCCGCGTCGAGCAGGTCGCCGATGGCGCCGATCGGGCTCGCCTGGGGGATGGCGGCCATGGCGGCGCCCAGCTTGGCGGAGTCGATGGTGCCGGGCGCGGCAGTGAGCGCGTCGAACGCCTGGCTGCTCGGCAGGCCCTGGAAAGCGGCGGCATAGCGCGCGCGCAGTGCCTGGAGCCGGTCCTCGCGGCCCAGCATGGCGAGCGCCACCGCCTGGCGGAGCACCGCCGCCTGCGCCGGTTCGCCCAGGCTCTTCGGCTGGGGCAGGTGGCCTTCGTTCTCGATCGCGAAAGCATTCCAGTCCTTGGCGCGCCAATGCATCTCGGCGCGGATCGCGTCGGCATCGGGCAGCCCGTCGAGCGCCGCGTTCGCCGCAGCGTCCTTGCCCAGCTTGTGAAGCGCGACGGCTTCCATCCGCTTGCGATCGTGCCGCATCGTGTCCGAATAGCCGGGCTGCTCGGTGTCGCGCAGCACCTGGAGCGCGCGATCGGGCCGGCCTGCCAGTATGTGAAGCGACGCGACCTTCACCGACATCGGCCCCTGGGCGACGTCCTGCATCCGCTGCATCAGCTGGTACTGGAGCAGCTCGGCCGCGCGGGCATAGAGGCCGGATGCCTCCAGCCGGTTGGCGAGCCGCAGCACCAGCGCGTCGCCCTCTGCGCCCGCCGGCGACAGCTCGCGATAATCCCAGTAAAGCCCCGCCGCCTCGGGCAGCGGCACCGGGCTGTCGGGCGCGAGCACCGCGGCGAGCGTGCCCTGGAGCGAGGCGAGCATGGGCGCGGCTTCCTTGCCCAGCTTGAAGTACCGGAACAGCGTCGCGCCGGCGCGCAGCTGGCTGCGCGGATCCTTCGCTTCAGTGGCGAGGCGCAGCTCGAGCTGGAGCGCGCGCTGCTCGACCGGCCCGCCGCGCCAGGTATAGCGCAGCGTGTCGAGCCGCTTGATTCCCTCGGCCGGGGCGATGGTGTGCGCGGCGAGATCGGCCTCGATGATGCCGAGCCGGGCGTCGGCCTGGAGCTGCGGCGTGCCGCTGATCCGCGCGCGGTCGAGCCGCAGCCGGCCCGCCTGCTGGTCGCCCGAGGCGATCAGCGCGCGGCCGCGCAGCAGGTTGGCGGCGGGGTTCTGGTCGCCGAACAGCTTGAGCCAGCCGAGCGCCGGTTCGGGTCTGCCGATGTCGATCGCGGCGGTTGCGGCGGCGAGCACGAAGGGCGAGCGGTCGACCGCCGGCCGCGCGTTGATCGCGGGCAGCGCGCAATTGACCTGAGTCAGCGCCTCTTCCTGGCTGCCGGCGAGCACCAGCGCGCGGATGCGCCAGGCGCAGGCCTCGGCATTGCCCGAAAGATCCTCGGCGGCGAGCGCGACCACGGCGTCGTCACCGCGTCCCAGCTGCACCAGCGCGGCGCCGCGCGCGAGGCGGAAGGGAGCGATCAGGTCCAGGTCGGCATCGGCGAGGCGCATCGTCTCGAGCACGCCCAGCGCATCGGCGCCCTTGCCGTCGGCGATCAGCCCCAGCGCGAAGCGCCAGCGCGCCAGCTGGCGCCCCTCGGGCTTGGCGGTGGCGAGGGCGGCCCAGGCGGCGCTGCCCGTCTCGCCCTGCCAGCCCTGCGGGCCGGTGATCATCGGCATCTGCGCCAGCTCGGCGGCGAAGGGCGGCAGCGCCGAGGCGGCGGCGAGCGGCGCCGTGATCGGCGCGTTGGTGGGAAGGGGCGGGGCTTGCGGCGCGGGCGCGGCGGTTGCGGCGCCGGCGAGCAGGGCGATGGCTGCGGTACGCATCAGGCGACTCCGAACAGCGCGACGGCCACGCCGCCGCCGACGCAGGCGAGCAGGAACAGCAGCGCCGGGACGATCGGCAGGCCCGAAGACCGGGCCTCGGCTGCGGCCTCCGCGGCAGCGTTTGCTACGGCATCCGCGCCCTCGGCGGCGGCGCGGTCTCCGCGGCGGCGCTTGGGCGCTTCCGCCGCATCCTTGACGACGCGTATTCTCGCGGGGCGCTGATCGTAGCTCAACTCGACACCTTCTGGCTGATTTCCCTCTATTATAGAGGAGAGGCCGCCCGTGGGGCGGCTCCGTGCACGGGAGATTCGAGTTGCGTAGGGGAAGCTTCGCGGCGCTGGCGCTGACGACGGCGCTGGTGCCCTTTCCGATCGGCGGCGCACAGGCGTCCGGCGGTGGCGGAGCCGTGGGCGGCGAAGGCCTGCATCTCGTGCCGATGGACGAAGTGAGCGTGCCGATCGTCGACGCCGATCGCGTCGCCGGCGCGCTGCGCTTCAAGCTGGTGCTCGACGCCAGGGACGATGCGACCGCCGCGCGCATGACTGCGCAACTCCCCGCGCTGCGCGCCACCACCGTCGCCGCCGCGCTCGAATTCGCCCGGCTCAACGCGTCGGGCCTGCGCGCGGTCGACGCCCAGCAGCTCGACCACGACCTGACCGCAGCGCTCCAGTCCGGCGAGCCGGGCCTCGCCCGCGTGCTGATCGTCGAGGTCGCGGCGAGCCGCAGCTAGGCTCGGTTCACCGGCCGAAGTTCAATGAAATCCAGGGGGTGGAGGGGGCTTGCGCCCCCTCTCAGCGCTTGGCGCGCGCGCCCGCGCCCGGAACCGGGGCAGGGGCCGCAGCCGCGACGGCGGGCGCCGGCCCGCGCGCGCTCTTGCGGGCGAGGGCCATGCTGAGCGCGGCGGCGCCCTTCGGCGTCATGGCGGCAAGGATCAGCGCGGTCGAGCGTTCGCGCATGCGCTGCGCGACTTTCATCTGCACTTCCATGTCGAGCTGCTCGAAGACCACTGCGGCGGCCTTGGGCTTCATCGCCTGGTAGATGCGGGCGAGCTCGTCATATTGCGCCTCGGGCGGCTCGGCCGGGCCGGCGCCGGGCGCCGCCGGCGTCGCTGCGGCGGCCTGCTGCTGGCGCGCCTGCATGTCGGCCTGGAGGCGTTGCTCGGCAGCCTTGGCCGCCTGCTCGCGCAGGTCGAGCGCGCGTTGGCGGCGCGCCGCCGCGGCGTCGCGGGCGTTGAGATCCTGCTCGATCGAATTGCCCAGCCGGGTCTTGGGCGCCTGCGCCTGGCCGCCGGGGGCGGCGATGCTGGCGGCGTTGGCGACGACCGCGAGCGCGGAGGCGGCTGCGGTCATCAGCAGGAGCGAGGGACGCTTCATCACGCCGCCTCGGCCTGGGGTTCGAGCGCTTCGTCCTCGGCGACTTCGGCCTCGGCGCTGCGGATCGCGTTGGCGATGCTCACCGCGCCGACGATGCGTTCGCATGCCGCGTCGGCGATCCCGGTCATCACTTCCAGCTCGTCGCGAAGCTCGCGCGCCTGCTCGACGAGGCGGGCGTGCTGGGCGCAATCGGTGCCGAGCGTGGCCTTCATCTCCGAAAGGACCGAGCGCGCGCCCGTGGTCGCCTTTTCCAGCGCCGTCACCACTTCGGTGAGCGCACCGTCCTTGACGGTCCTCAGGCTGCGCATCATCCGCACGCTCTGGACGAGCACGGCCATGCAGAAGATCATGGTCAGCGCATTGGCGGCAATCGCGAGGCTCATTTCTTCTTTCCCTTGGAAACGTCGGTGAGGAGACGCACGGCGATCTTGCCGCGGCGCTGGCCGATCTGGCCCTGGGCGAGCGTCACGCCGCCGCAGGCGATGTCGAGCGGGTCGTCGGGACCCTTGTGGAGCGGGATGGTCTGGCCGACCTCGAGCGACTGGAGCGTGGCGAGCGCCATCGGCTTCTCGCCCAGCAGCACGTCGACCATCACGTTGGTCTTGCGGATCTCGGAGGCCATGTGCGCCTCCCAGATGCTGTCGCGGCCGCTCTTCTCGCCCATGAAGCGCTGGAGCAGCTTGTCGCGGACGGGCTCGAGCGTCGCATAGGGGAAGACCATGGTGAACTGGCCGCCGCGGCCGTCCATGTCGACGCGGAAGGTCGCGATCGCGCAGATGTTCGACGTGCCGGCGATCGCCGCGAAGCGCGGGTTGCTCTCGATGCGCTCGAGGTCGATGTGGATCGGCTCGATCGGCTCGAACGCCGCGGCGAAATCGTCGAGCGCGAGCGTGAGCATGCGCGAGATCAGCCCGGTCTCGATCGTGGTGAAGGCGCGCCCGTCGATCAGCACCGGCGAGCCGCCGCCGCGCCCGCCGAGCAGCGCGTCGACCACGGCATAGATCAGCCCGGATTCGACCGTGACGAGGCCGTAGCTCTCCCACTCCTGCACCTTGAACACGCCGACCATCGCGGGGAGGGCGACGCGGTTCATGAACTCGCCGAAGCGCGTGGAGGTGACTTCCTCCAGGCTCACGTCGATCGCGTCCGAAGTGAGGTTGCGCATCGAGCTGGCGAAGGCGCGGACCACCCGGTCGCACACCACTTCGAGCATCGGCAGACGCTCGTGGCTGATGACCTTCGATTCCAGGACCGCGCGCAGGCCCTTCTTCTTCTCGACCGGGCCGCCGAAGTCGCCGAACAGCGCGTCGATGTCGGCCTGGTCGAACTTGACGTCGCCGCCGCCGCCCATCGGCGCGACGGGCGGCTCGGGAAGGTCGAATTCCTCGAAGTCGATCATTGCTGGACCAGATCCTGGATGAGCACTTCCTTGACCATGCCGCTCCCGGCGACCTGGGTCGCGCGGACGAGCAGCTCTTCCTTGATGCGGAACACCGCGGCCGATCCCGCCAGATCCTCCGGGCGCAGCTCGCGCAAGAAGGGCTGGTAGCTGTCGAGGATCGCGGGCAGCTTGGCCTTGATCGCCTCGTCGGTGACGCCGTTGCCGCGCACCAGCATCAGATGCACCTTGAGGAAGCGCGCCTGGCCGTCGGGCGAGCGCAGGTTCACCACCAGCGCGGGCACGTCATAATAGGAGTCCGCCCCCGCCTCGCCGCCCTCGGCCGGAGCCTCGGCTTCCGCCGTCTCGGCATGCGCCTTGCCGCCGCCCGAGAGGAAGAAGAACGCACCGCCGCCGCCGCCGAGCAGCAGCACGGCCGCGGCCGCGCCTGCGACGATCAGCTTCTTCTTCGACTTCGGCTTGGCGTCGGACGCTGCGGCGTCCGGCCCCACTTCGACGATTTCGGCCGACATTCCCCTGGCACCTTTCGATTTCATCGCGTCCGGCACCCCGCCGGCTGATTTCCTCCTATTATAGAGGGGTCACCCGGCAATTTCTGCCTAGCGACAAATTTCTGAAGGGACCGTCCGGTGGACATCTCGTCTTATGTATTGCTGAGCCAGGAACAGGCGCTGCGCCGTCGGCTCGACGTGGCGGCGAACAACCTCGCCAACATGAACACGGTGGGGTTCAAGCGCGAGAAGCCGGTGTTCCGCGAATATGTGGAGCAGGGCGAGACGGCGATCGAGCCGGCCAAGAAGACGTCGTACGTGCTCGATTACGGCGCGGTGCACGACGCTTCGATGGGCGCGTTCCAGCCGACCGAGAACCCGCTCGACGTGATGATCGAGGGGCAGGGCTATCTGAGCGTCGAGGCGCCGGGCGGCGGCACCGCCTATACGCGCGCGGGCTATATCAAGGTGCTCGAGAGCGGCGAGCTGGCGACCGCGGGCGGGCAGCGCCTGCTCGGCGAGGGCGGCCGCCCGATCAAGGTCCCGCCCGAGAGCGCGGGCCGGCTCAGCATCACCGCCGACGGCAGCGTGGTGGGCCCGGACGGCCCGCTCGGCCGTCTCACCGTCACTGTGTTCGACGAAGCCAATGTCGATCCGCGCGGCGACGGGCTGATGAATGCGTCCAACGGCCGTGAGCTCACCGCGGCCGAGACCAAGCTGCGCAGCGGCGGCGTCGAGGGATCGAACGTCAACGCGATCGTCGAGACCACCGACATGGTCGAGATCCTGCGCGCCTATCAGACCAGCCAGCATCTCACCGAAGGGCTCAACGACCTTCGCCAGAAGGCCATCGACCGGCTCGGCCGCGTCGGCTGAATTCCAGAAAAGGACTGACCTATGCGTTCGCTTTCCATCGCCTCGACCGGCATGCTCGCGCAGCAGACCAACGTCGACGTCATCTCGAACAACATCGCCAACATGAACACCACGGGCTTCAAGCGCCAGCGCGCGGAGTTCCAGGACCTGCTCTACGAGCAGATCGAGCGTCCGGGCGGCGCGACCGGCCCCGACACCAAGTCGCCCTCGGGCATCCAGATCGGCGCCGGCGTCAAGACCGGCGGCGTCTATCGCATCCAGCAGCAAGGCGCGCTGCAGCAGACCGACAATCGCTACGACGTGGCGATCACCGGTCGCGGCTATTTCCAGATCCTGCTGCCCTCGGGCGACACCGCCTATACCCGCGACGGCTCGTTCGGCGTCTCGGACCAGGGCGAGCTGGTGACGCAGGACGGCTATCCGGTGCAGCCGGGCATCACCATCCCCCAGGGCGCGCTCGACGTGACCATCTCCAAGACCGGCGAGGTCCAGGTGGTGACCGCGAACGATCCCCAGCCGCAGACCGTCGGCCAGCTCGAGCTCGCGACCTTCATGAACGACGCCGGCCTCGAGGCGAAGGGCGAGAACCTGTTCCTCGAAACCGCGGCTTCGGGCCAGCCGACCGTCGCCAATCCGGGCGAGCCGGGCTTCGGCACGCTGAGCCAGGGCTTCATCGAAGGCTCGAACGTCAATGCGGTCGCCGAAATCACGGCGCTGATCACGGCGCAGCGCGCCTATGAGATGAACAGCCGCGTCGTGAAGACCGCAGACGAGATGCTGGCGACGACCAGCCAGCTGCGCTGATGACCGTGCTGCTCGCCCTGGCCTTGCTCGGCGCCGGACCCGCGGAGGACGTGCCCGTGGCCGTGCTCGCGCATCCGGTCGAGAAGGGCACGCGGCTCGAGCCCGGCGACTTCGCGACCGAGCCGCGCAGCGCCGCGGCGGCGCGCGGGGCGCTCGCGGCCGAGGACGCCGCCGGCATGGAGGCCGCGCGCCGGCTCTCCGCCGGTACGGTGGTCCGCCGCACGGACCTCATGCAGCCGCAGCTTGTGCGGCGCGGCGAGCCGGTGACGATCCGCGTCGTCAGCGGCCCGCTGGTGATCACTACCGCCGGCCGCGCGCTCGGCGGCGGCGGGCAGGGCGAGACGGTGCGCGTGGTGACCAACACCACCAGCCGCACGCTCGACGGAATCGTGGAAGGCTCCGGCACTGTCCGGGTCGCAGCCCCTTAAGGAAAGACCATGCGCAAGATCATTCTTCTCGCGGCGCTCGGCGCCACGCTGTCGGGCTGCGGCTCGGTCGGGCGGCTCCAGCAGGTCGGCAAGGCGCCGAAGCTCTCGGAGATCACGCCGATCGACACGCCCGAGCTCGAGGCTTCGCTCTCGGCCCCGGCCGATCGCGCCGGCCGTCCCCGTTCGGCCCAGCCGCAGCAGCCGGCGCAGAGCGCCTCGCTGTTCCGCACCGGCGCAGGTGCCTTCTTCCGCGACCAGCGCGCGAACAAGCAGGGCGACATCCTGACGATCAAGATCAACATCCAGGACAAGGCCGATCTCGGCAACAACACCTCGCGCACGCGCGGCGGTTCGGAGAGCGGCGGCGTCGGCAACCTGCTGGGCATCGCCCCGGTCGCCAAGCTGCTCGGCCAGGACGCGGCCAAGGTGCTCGATACCAATTCGGGCTCCAAATACACCGGCGGCGGCAGCACCGCGCGGTCCGAGACGATCAACATGACGATGGCCGCGATCGTCACCCAGGTGCTTCCCAACGGCAATCTGATGATCCGCGGGCGCCAGGAAGTGCGCGTCAACTTCGAGATGCGCGAGCTGATCGTCACCGGCATCATCCGCCCCGAGGACATCGCCCGCGACAATTCGATCCAGCACAGCCAGATCGCCGAGGCGCGCGTGATCTACGGCGGCAAGGGCCAGCTCACCGAAGCGCAGCAGGCGCGCTGGGGCCAGCAGATCTACGACGCGCTCTTCCCGTTCTGACGGGGCGCGGTTCGATCCGAGAAAGGCCGGAACCTCCCAGCGAGGTTCCGGCCTTTTTCGTTCGGTGTGCCGATGGCAGCCAACCAAAATAAGCCCCTCCCCTTCAGGGGAGGGGTTGGGGTGGGGCAGGGTCTCACCGAGACCGACGCATCCATGGATGGCCCCACTCCAACCCCTCACCTGAAGGCTAGGGGGCTCGACCCCCCCTCCCAGGCGGTTAACCTTCCGCTAACCATCAAAATTCGCACGACAATTTTGGTACTCCTATAATTCTTCCCATGATGGATTGCGGGGCATCGACATGCCTCGTCGGGGGCCGGCGTTTCCGGCCCGGGTCGCAGAAGCGGCTCTATCCAAGAAGGAATAGATCATGGGTTTCTCGGTTAACACCAACGTCGGCGCGATGGCGGCTCTCCAGAGCCTCAACGAGACGAACAAGGGCCTGGCGACCACGCAGAGCCGCATCAACACCGGCCTCGCGGTTTCCTCGACCAAGGACGACTCGGCCTCGTACACGATCGCCCAGACCCTCCGTGGTGAGATGGGCGGCCTGAAGTCGGTCAGCTCGTCGCTCAGCCGCGCCAAGAGCACGGTCGACGTCGCGGTTGCGGGCGCGGAGCAGATCTCCGACGTCCTGAACCAGATGAAGGAGAAGGCCACGGTCGCTTCGGACCAGGGTCTCGACGAAGAGAGCCGCAAGGCGGTTGCGAAGGACTTCACTGCCCTTCGTGATCAGATCAAGACGATCATCGATTCGTCGGAGTTCAACGGCACCAACCTGCTCAAGGCTTCGGGTGGTGACGTCAAGGCGCTGCAGTCGACCGACACGGCCGCTGCCACGCTCGACGTGACCAACATCGACATGAGCACCAACGTGCTGGACGAGCTCGACGGCCTCGACGCCGACGATTCGTCGCTGGTGTTCAAGGACGACGGCGACGTCTCCAACGGCATGGAGGGCGCTACGCTCGCCAAGACGATGGTGACCAAGCTCGAGTCGCTGCAGAAGACCGTCAACGGCAACCTGAGCACGCTCGGCGCCGCTTCGCGCAAGATCGACGGCCAGTCGACCTTCGTAAGCAAGCTGTCGGACGTGATCGAGGCAGGCATCGGCAACCTCGTCGACGCCGACCTCGCCAAGGAGTCGGCCAAGCTGCAGGCTCTGCAGGTCAAGCAGCAGCTGGGTGTCCAGGCTCTGTCGATCGCCAACCAGGCGCCGCAGACCATCACCTCGCTGTTCCGCTAAGATCGTCAAACGCCACACTTTTCCCTGGAAGTATGGCGCTGACAGAAGAGGCCGGGATGGAAACATCCCGGCCTTTTTTTGTCCTCGGCCCTGCCGAATGGTTGATCCTTCTATAATGACCGAAGGACAGGAGGACTTGTTTGTTTCCGCGTATCAGAGAGATCACCGATGCTTTCGGGGCACGGCTGCGAGTGAGCGTGGAGGAGCATCCTTCGGGCGCGCTGGTGGTGCTCGAGCGTCCCGATCTGGGCGCACAGCCGCGCATCCTGCTCGACGGCTACGGCGTCGACGTGCTGTCCGGATACATCATGTCGGCCCGGCTCTCGGTGCCGCATCCGCTGCCCGACGAGCATGTCGACGGCATGTTCACCACGCGCTTCGAGCTGGGGCTGGAGCCCGCGGCGACGCTGCTGCTCGCCCAGTCGGAAAACGCGGTGCTCGATATTCCCGCGCCCTTCTGGGACCGGCTCTATGCCGAGCTGTGCCTGGTCGCGGCGCACGCGCGCGAGCTCGGCCGGCGCGCCGAGGCGCGGGTGCACTGATGGGTAAACCCCGCGTAAGGGCAAACCCTGAATTCGTTCCGACACATTGCGCGGGCAATGAGCCACGCGGTCGCTGACCATAAAATGAGGGGTCGTTTGATGGGTTCTCGGGACCAGGCTTCGGCGGACACGCCGGCGAGCTTCACGGTTACGCTGACGCTGAAGGTCGAGGATGCGGGCCAGTTGTGGGCCGCCGCGGCCGAGCGCGCGCTCGCCGCTCCGGGCATGACGCTGGCCGACGTGCTCGACACGCTCGGGCCGCGCGAGGATCCCTCGATCGCGGATTGCATCGCGATGCTGACCGCGCCCGCCGCGGTTCCGGGCTGCACGCTCGAGGGCTATGCCGTCCGTGAGGCCCCGACACCGGTGTCCGGGCCCGCACAGGTGGTCCAGATGCCCGAGCCGGCGATCCCGCTGCGCCCGGTGGCCAACGGCTGAGGCTTTCTCATTCCGATTGAAGCAAGGCTCGCGCCCCACGGCGCGGGCCTTTTTCGTGTGCGTGTAGAGGAGCCGCTCACACTCAAAGCCCCTCCCCTTCAGGGGAGGGGCTAAAGGACGAAAGGCGCGCGTCATCGCCTCCCAACCGCCACTTGCAATGTAGGATTTCGCCTGCTTGGCTGGCTGTCCGCCGGCACGGTCCGGGGCGCTCTTTGAACCCGTCGAGCTGGAAGCCGAGTCCGCGGAAACTACGGGGGGTGGGTGCAATCTTGGTAATCTTCCGCCGGTGTCAGCCCGCCGTGAAGAGGCCGCCGCATGAAATTACCTTACGCGTGGGCGCAACGTTATTGCCGAAAACGCGGGAAAAGTGGGAAGTTAGCCGCGTGAAGTCGCAGGCGGGGAGAGAGGCGGACGGCCGCGAGGGGATCGGATGCGTCCGCCCGCCTCTCTTGCCTTCATTATAGAAGGCCCGGCGGTGCCGCCGGGCCGGTCCGGGTTACTACCTAGGCGTCAGCCCGCGATGCGGACCAGCGACGTCGTGGGCACCTTGGTGCCGTTGACCGTCAGGTTGACGTTGCCGTTCTCGAACTGGACGTCGCCGACCACGCCAATCGCGTGCGCGGTCACCGGGACGTCGGTGCCCGACGCGTCCTTGGCGGTGACTTCGATCGTATAGTCGCCCGCGCCCATCTGGCGGCCGGTGCTGGTCAGCCCGTCCCACTGGAGCACCCCTGTCGCGGCGCCCGCCTCGACGGTGCGGGTGTCGACCACGCGGCCGTTGGAATCGGTGATCGTGGCGGTGAGCGTCGCGGCGCTGCGGTCCGCCTTCCAGCTCCACTGCGCCGGGACGTCGTCGGTGAGGCCCGCCGTCGAGGAATCGGTCTCGACGATCTTGCCGAGCAGCGACGAGGCCTGGGTGAGGCTCTGCGTGCCGAGGCTGCCGAGGATCGACTTGAGCGTGCTGGTCTGCTCGATCGACTGCTCGACCGCCGAATATTGGACGAGCTGCTGGGTATATTCCGACGTGTCCATCGGATCGAGCGGGTCCTGGTTCTGCATCTGCGTGGTGAGCAGCTTCAGGAACATGTCGAAGTCGGCGTTGAGCTTCGAGCTCGCGCCGGTGGCGGTCGCCGCGGCGGCGTTCTGGGTCGAGGAAACGGTGGTCATTGCTGGCTCCTAGGCGAGGAGATCGACCTGCCCGTCGCCGCGGACGGCGCGATAGGGCTGGTCGTCGGTTTCGAAGTCGCCCTGCTGGGCAGAGGCGTGATGCTGGTGGCCGCGCTGCTGCTGCTGCGACGAAGACTGGCTGCCGCCGCCGCTGCCGGTGCCGCTCTCGAAGCGGAAGCTCTGCGCGTCGGTGCGCACGCCGGCCTGGTCGAGCGTGCGGGCGAGGTCGGGGGCGTCCTGGCGGAGCAGGTCGAGCGCGTGCGCGCTCTCGGTGCGCATCGTCGCCTGCAGGCTGCCGCGGTCGTCGAAGCCGAGCGTGACTTCGACGCGGCCGAGCTCGGCGGGATTGAGGCGGACGCGCAGCGTCTCCTCGCCGGATTCGATCTTGCGCGCGATCTCGACGCCGAGCGCCTGGCCGAGATGGCCGGGCCGGGCATGGACCACCGGCTCGGCTACGGGCGTGGCGGGAGCGGGAGCCGAGGTCGCCGCCGCATGGCGCACGGGCTCGGCGGCGGAGGTCGGCTGGAAATGCGCCGCCGGCTGTGCGCCCGCCGCAGGCTTGGCAGCGGCTTCCTGGGCGAGCGGCTGCTGCTGCTGGCCGCCGTCCGATCCCTTCTGCCCATCACCGTCGCCCCGGCTCGCGACGGCGCGGGCGAAGCTGTCGCCTGCCGCAGGAGTCGGCTCGGCGGCTTGCTGCTGGACGGTAGCGGGGCCGGTGCGCACGGCGGCAGTCTTGCGCTGCGCCGGGACGGGTGCCGCGGCCGAGGGCTCCGCCGGCGCGGCCTGCGCCCGCACGAGCGGCGCGGCGGCGGCGACCGGAACCGTGGCAGGCAGCGGGAGCGCCTGCTCCGCGTCGGGCGCCGACGCTTGTGGCTCGGCCGGCTGCTCCGCGGCATCGGCCGGAAGCTTGGGCGATTTCTGCGGCTGCGCCTTCACCGGCTGGGCGGGCGCTTGCGCCTGGGGCACCTCGGCGGCCGCGACCGGCAGCTCGCCCGCGGGAACGGCGGCAGGCGCTTCAGCCTTGGGCAGCTGCGGCTGGGTAGGCGCGGCGGGCTTGACCTTCACGGGGGGCGCTTCCGCGCCCGGGGCGGTCGCCGGCGCCACTTCGGTGGGTACCGGAACTACATCCGCCTCTGCCGCGGTGGTGAGGAGCTGCGACATCGGCACCGCGGGCGGCAAGATCCCCGCCGCCACGTCGGGTGCCGCGGCGTTGTCGACCGTCGGAACCGCCGGCGTGAGGTCGAGCACCGGCATGCCGTCGATCTGCGCCGGCGGCCGGCCCATAACCGGCAGCCCGGTCGGCGTCCCCGTGCTGCCGCCCAGCGCTCCATCGAGCGCGACCGCGAAGCCCAACCCCGAAGGCGGGAGCTGCGGTGCAGTGGCAGCGCCGAGACCGGCGCCATTGCCGATGGGAAAACCGAACGGAAGGATGTTCATCCAGGCCCCTCTTGCCTGGTCCCGAGGGACCGCTTCAGTTCATTATAGGACGGAAACTAACGAGGCGGTTTTTCACCCGATCGTACCCAGCGCCCGGATGCGGGCGCGCGCGTGGATCTCATTCTGCGAGAGCACGACGGTCGCGGGCCGCACGCGCTCGATGATCGAGCGGACGAAGGGCCGGATCGCCGGGCTGGTGAGCAGGCAGGGAATCTCCCCGTCCTGCGCCTGGCGGTCATAGGTCTCGCGCACCGAGGCGATGAAGCGCTGCAGCGCGGAGGGCGCCATGGCGAGCTGGCGCTCGTCGCCCTGACCCAGGATCGATTCAGCAAACGCCTGGTCCCATTCGGCCGAGAGCGTCACCACCGGGATCGCGTCGCCGCGCACCTGCGATGCGCTGATCTGGCGGGCGAGCCGGGCACGGACGTGCTCGGTCATCTGGGTGAGGTTGGAGGTCAGCGGGGCCGCCTCGGCGATACCTTCGAGGATCGTCGGCACGTCGCGGATCGAGATGCCCTCCGAGAGGAGGTTCTGCAGGATGCGCTGCACGCCCGAGATCGAGATCTTCGACGGCACGATGTCCGAAACGAGCTTCTCGGCTTCCTTGTGGACTTCGGTCAGCAGCTTCTGCGTCTCGGTGTAGGAGAGCAGATCGGCGATATTGTCCTTCACTAGTTCGGTGAGGTGCGTCGCGATGATCGTGCCGCACTCGACCACGGTGAGCCCGCGGAAGCCGGCCTCGTCGCGCAACTCGCGGTCTATCCACAACGCCGGCAGGTTGAACACCGGCTCGCGCGTCGCTTCACCAGGCAGGCCGACCGGCGCGCCGCCGGGGTTGATCAGCAGCAGCTTGTCGAGCCGGATCTCGCCGCGCGCCGCCTCGGTCTCCTTGATCGTGATGACATATTCGTTGGGCTTGAGGCCCATATTGTCGATGATCCGCACCGAAGGCAGCACGAAGCCATAGTCGGTTGCCATCTGGCGGCGGAGCGCGCGGACCTGATCGTCGAGACGCGGCTCACGCGTGTCGTCGTTGATCATCGGCAGCAGCGCATAGCCGATCTCGATGCGCACCGCGTCGATCGCCAGCGTCTGGGAGATCGGCTGCTCGGCATAGACCTGCTGCGCCTCTTCCTGCGCGGCCACGGCCTGCTCCAGCGCAGCCTTGGCCTCGGCGCGCTTGGTCATTCTCCAGGCAGTGAAGCCGGCGATGCCCGAGAACATGGCGAAGGGCAGGAAAGGCAGCCCCGGCATGAGCGCGAGTGCGCCCATCAGGAACGAGACCATGCCGAACGCCTTGGGATAGCGGCCGAGCTGGTCGCCCAGGGTGGCGCCCGTCTTGCCCTTGATGCCGCCCTTGGAGACGAGCAGGCCCGCGGCGATCGAGATGATCAGCGCCGGGATCTGGCTGACCAGGCCCTCGCCCGCCGTCAGCACGGTATAGGTGTGGAATGCCTCGCCGATCGGCACGCCGTGTGAGACGACGCCGATGGTGAGGCCGACGACGATGTTGACCGCAGTGATAAGCAGCGCGGCGATCGCGTCGCCCTTCACGAACTTCGACGCACCGTCCATCGCGCCGTAGAAGCCGCTTTCCGCCTCCAGCTCGGAGCGCCGCTCGCGCGCCTGCTCCTCGCTGATCATGCCGGCGGAGAGATCGGCGTCGATCGCCATCTGCTTGCCGGGCATGGCATCGAGGCTGAAGCGCGCCGCGACTTCGGCGATGCGGCCCGCGCCCTTGGTGATCACCACGAAGTTGATGACGATTAGGATGATGAAGATGGTGAGGCCGATGATGACCTCGCCGCCCATCAGGAACTCGCCGAACGCCCCGATCACGCCGCCGGCGGCGTCGTGCCCCTCGTGTCCATGAGTGAGGATCAGTCGTGTCGAGGCGAGATTGAGGCCCAGGCGCAGCATCGTTGCGATCAGCAGGATCGTCGGGAAGGCGCTCAGCTCCAGCGGCTTCTCGATGAACAACGCGGTCATCAGGATCATCACCGAGATGGTGATCGAGAGCGTCAGGCCGAGGTCGAGCAGCCAGCCCGGCATCGGCAGGATCAGCATCGCGATGATCGCGACGACCGAGCCCGCGAGCGCGAGGTCGCGGTTGGCGCCGATGCGGTCGAGCAGCTTCTGTACGGCGGGAGGCATTGGCAGGGTCCGTTAGATCGCCGGCGAGACCGGGATGCCGGCCTCGATGAAGGTGCGGAGCTTGTTGCGCATCGTGCGCACCGAGATCCCCAGGATGTTCGAGGCCGAGGTGCGGTTGCCGTGACAGCGCTCGAGCGTCTGCAGGATCAGCTCGCGCTCGACTTCCTCGACCGTGCGGCCGACCAGTCCCTGGATCTGGAAGCGATCGGGTTCGGCGGCTTCGAGCTCGATCAGGCGCGTACCGTCCGAGCGGACGAGGTCACTCGCCTCGATCCGCGCGCCGCTGGCGAGCAGCACCGCGCGATGGATGCAGTCCTCGAGCTCGCGGATGTTGCCGGGCCAGCCGTAGCGGCCGAGCAGCGCGAGCGCCTCGTCGCTGAAGCCGCGGGGCTCGATGCCGTCCGCTTCGGCAAGCCGTTCGGCGAAATGGCAGGCCAGCTCGGCGATGTCGTCCCCGCGAGCGCGCAGCGAGGGGACCTCGACGCGGACCAGGCCAAGGCGGACGAGCAGGTCGGCGCGGAAGCTGCCGGCCTGTACCGCGGCTTCGAGGTCCATGCTGGTCGAGGCGATCAGCCGCGCCTGAAAGGGCACGAAGGTGTCGCCGCCGATGCGCGTGAAGCGCTGCTCGATGAGAACGGCAAGCAGCCGCGCCTGGGTGGCGGGGGCCAGCGCGCCCACTTCGCGCAGGAAGATGGTGCCGGTGCCGGCGCGCTCGAGTCCGCCGGTGCGCCGGGCGGCGGCGCCCGGAAACGCATTGGCTTCATGGCCGAACAGCTCGGATTCGAGCACGTCGGCGGCTACGCCCGCGCATTCGACGACAAGCATCGGATCGCCGCGGCCCGAAGCCTCGTGGATCGTGCGCGCCATCACGCCCTTGCCGCTGCCCTTCTCGCCGGTGACGAGCACCGGCGCGCCGCTGCTCGCAACTGCGGTGGCGAGCTGGAGCGCGCGGGCTAGGGCAGGGTGATTGCCGATACGGGCTACGACGCTGCGCTGGACTACCGAGGCAATCGCGGCGGCGATCATGTCGCGCTGCGGGGGAAGGGGAACATAGTCGCGCGCGCCGGCCCGGATTGCCGCCACCGCGCGCTCGGCCGGGGCGTCGATGCCACAGGCGAGCACGGGGATGGTGAAACGCTCGCCGCGCAGGCTGGCCATGAAGCCGGCGACATCGGTCTCGACGTCGATCATCACCATGTCGGCGCAGGCGCCGCGTAGCGCCTCGAGTGCATGCGCCGGCGTATCGGCCATGGCGACATCGGCGCCGGCCTGGCGCGCGAGCTCGGCGGCGAGGCGGAACTCGCTCCCCGGCGCGCCGATCAGCAGCAGGCGGATCGGGCCCGCCATCTCAGCGATCGCCCCGAACGATCTCGGTGAGGGTGACACCCAGCGCATTGTCGATCAGCACCACTTCGCCGCGCGCGATCAGGCGATCGTTGACGAAGATATCGACCGGCTCGCCGACGCGGCGGTCGAGCTCGACGACGGTGCCCGAGCCGAGGTGGAGCAGCTCGCCCACCGGCATGCGCGCCCGGCCGAGTACGGCCTGCACCTTGACCGGCACGTCGTGGACGGCCTCCAGGCCCTCGCTGCCCGCGGCGAGCGCGTCGCCCGTGGGACTGGTGTTGAAGTCCTCGAACACGGGGCCGCTCTGCTCGCCACCGTCGGCGGGGATGATGTCGTGGGGTTCGGTAGCCATCGTCATGTTCCTATGCGTTCATCCACTGACGGATCACCGAGGCGGCCTCGGGCGGGCTCGCCGAAATGGCGTCCCCGATCCGCTTCAGCGCGGAGAGCTTGATGCGGCCGTCGACCTGCGCGAGCGCGATTTCCTGATCGAGCGGCGGTTGATCCGAATTGAGCGCCTCGAGTTGCGCCTGGGCGTCCTCGTCGCCGTCGGCGGCGCGCTCGGCGAGAGCGAGCATGTCGGGGCCCTCGATCGCGAGTGCGGGCGCCTCGGCGGCGGGCGGCGGCAGGATCTTGGGCTTGAGCATGCGCAGCGCGATCAGGCCGGCGACGGCGATCACGATGATCTGGAGCAGACCGAACAGACGCTCGTTGGAAAGGAAGGAGAGGATCCCGCCGTCCTTGTCTGCCAGGCTGTCATCGGCGGTGAAGCGCATGCTTTCGACCACCACGCTATCCCCGCGCTCGGCGTCCATGCCCACCGCGTTCTCGACCAGCCGGGTGAGGCGCTGGATCTGCGCCTGGGGTAGCCCGGCCTCGCCGCCGTCGACCATCACCGCGACGGTGAGCCGCGTGACCTTGCCGGGCGCGCGCAGCGTGAGCGTCTTGGTCGAGCTGTTATCGTAGGTGGTGTCTTCCGAGGTCTGGTTGCTGGCCGACTGCTTCGAGCCGCCGCCGACGCCGGTCTGGCCCTGCGTTTCGGGAAGCTGGTTGGCGACCGAGGCAGTCTCGGGCGCGGCGTCCTGTTCGCGGCTCTGGTCGCCATTCTCGACGCTCACCTGGCGGGCGATTACCTGCTTGTCGGGATCGAAGACGTTCGATTCCTCGCGGGTCTGATCGCGGTCGATCTGCGCCGACACCTCGGCGCGGACCTTGCCCTGACCGACGATGGGTTCGAGCAGCGCCTCGACTTCCTGGCGCAGCTTGGCTTCGACCGCGGTCTGGCGCTCGTCGGCATCGGCTCCGCCGGCCGAGCCGGGATCGCCGGCGCGGGCGAGCAGCGCACCGGTCTGGTCGACGACCGAAACCGCATCGGGAGAAAGCTCGGGCACGGAGGAGGAGACGAGATAGCGGATCGACGCGATCGATTCGGAGGAGAGCCGCCCCTTAGTCTTGACGGTGACCGCGGCGGTAGCCTTGCGGCTCTCGTTCGCGAACATCGCCCGTTCGGGCATGACGATGTGCACGCGCGCGGCGCTGACGTCCTGGATCGTCTGGATCGACTTGGCGAGCTCGCCCTCGATGGCGCGCGTCTCGTTCATCTTGGCGCGGCTGGCGGAGACGCCGAAGGGCTGCTCTTCGTCGAGCACCTCATATCCGAGCTTCCCGCCCAGCTTCTCGCCGGCCATGCTCATGCGCAGCTCGGCGAGCTTGTCCTGCGGCGCCATGATCGATGAGCCGTCGGCCGAGAGCGTGTATTCCACGTTCTGCGCCTTGAGCTTCTCGGTGATCGCGGCGGCGGCCGAGGGATCGAGATCGGTGTAGAGGAAGCCCATCTCGGGCTTGGACCCGTGGAACGCCACGAAGGACAGAAGGGCAAGCAGTGCGAACGCCACGCCTCCCATCAGCATCAGCCGCTTCGGGCCGATCTGCCCGGTCAGTTTCTTGATCGCTTCCAAAGTCGCCCCGTCGGAATGGAGACCTGGGGCGGTTGCCCCTTGGTACACTTATAGGAGGGGCGAAGGCGGCAGATTGTGCCGGGTGGGAATTTTTTGCCGGGTGGAGGGCTGCATGGAGCGAAAGAGGCCGTCCGGCCCGTTCGAATAAGCGATTGTCCGCGCGCACTGGTAACGATACCATCCCGGCACAACAGGGGAGAGGTTCGATGCGCGTGATCGAATGTGCGGCTGTGGCTGCCGCGCTGATGCTGTCCGGTACGGCTTACGCCCAGGCGGGCGGCAGCCCCGCTCCGCCGCCGTCACCGGGAACGGCAATGTCTCCCAATCCGGACATGATGCGCGGCCCTGATGAACGATGGGCCGATTTCAACAAGCTGCGCGATGATGTCGCGGCTGGTCCGGTCAAATCGTCCCGTCCCGTCCCGGTAAAGCCCGAGGACGTCACCGTCGGCAAGGAAGTCCGGGATTCGAAGGGCGTCGTGCTGGGGGCGATCGACAGGGTCGGCATGGATTATGCCGTGATCGCCAGCCCGGGCGGCAAGATCGAAATCGAGTTCGCGTCGCTCGCCAAGAACAACAAGGGGCTGCTGATCAACATGCCCAAGGCCAAGTTCGACGCGATCGTGGCGGGTAACGCCAAGCCGAAGAAATAGCGCCGTCTCGCGCGCTCCTCCGCCGGAGGAGCGCGCGAGACCGGACCCGCGTCAGTTCAGCAGCGTCTCGAGCTCGGCGTGAACCGCTTCGCGCCGGGCGGCGGCGTCGACGGCGAGGCCGCCCTGGTCCCAGCCGATCATCGCGTCGCCCATCGCGATCGTTACGTCCGGCACGACGGTGAGGAAGAGGCGGCGGCGATCCCGGGACTGGCGCTCGGCGATCTTCGCCTCGATCGCTTCGGCGAGCTCGGGGTTCACGCGCACTTCCAGTTCGGTGCCGCGGGCGACCTGGCCCAGCACGCGACCGATGGCAGCGTCGACCGCGTCGGCGGGAGCAGCCTCGAGCGCCCGGCCGGCGATCATGTCGGCGGCGGCGAGCGCGATCTCGGCCGCCTCTCCGGTGACGCGTTGCGACACTTCGTCGAAGCGCTCGTCGATCGTCTCGAGCCCCGCCTGGAGCGCGTCGACGGCGCTCAGCAGCGCCGCGTCGCGTTCCGCCCGCGCCTGGGCAAGCCCGGCCTCGAAGCCCTGCGCCCGGGCGAGCGCGAGCTGTGCGCCATGCTCGGCCTGGAGCTGGGCGAGCTCGGAGCGAAGATTGGCGATCTCGGCGAGCAGGTCGGCCGAAGCGGGCGCGCTGCCGGGCGGGTGCGCGGTGAAGACGCGATCGAAGGCGAAGCGCTGGACGTTGTGGAAAGTCATTGCAGCTCCCTCAGATGATCATCGCGTCGTCGGACTTGGGGTCGACGAGCAGGATCTGGCCCTGGTCGGCCAGGCTCTTGGCGAGGCGGACGAGCGCGGTCTGCGCTTCCTCGCAATCGCGCGCGCGGACCGGACCCATCGCCGCCATGTCCTCGCGCATCAGCTTGGCCGCGCGCTCGGTCATCGCGCCGAAGAACATCTGCTTGAGCCTGTCCGGCGCGCCCTTGAGCGCCAGCGCCATCTGGCGCTTGTCGGCATTGCGTACGATCACTGCGATCGCCGACGGCAGCAGGTTCGAGAGGTCCTCGAAGGTGAACATCAGCGCACGGATCCGCTCGGCGCTGTCGGGCGCGCGTGCGTCGAGTGCGGTCAGCATCGATTCTTCGGTCGAACGGTCGAGGGCGTTGAACACCTCGGCCATCGCCTCGTGCGGATCGCGCTTCTGCGAGCGCGAGAGATTGGTCATGAACTCGCTCTTGAGCGTCTGCTCGACCTGCATGATGACCTCCTTCTGGACGGTCTCCATGCGCAGCATGCGCATGACCACGTCGACCGAGAAGTCGCGCGGCAGCTCGGCGAGCACCCGGGCAGCGTGATCCGGGCGCAGCTTGGAGAGGATCACCGCGACGGTCTGCGGGTATTCGTGCTTGAGCGCGCCGGCGAGCACGGTCTCGCTGACGTTGGAGAGCTTGTCCCACATCGTGCGGCCGGAAGGACCGCGGATGTCTTCCATGATCTCCTTGACCTTCTCGTCGGGCAGGATGCCCGCGAGCAGCCGCTCGGTGGTCTCGTAGCTGCCGTGGAGCGAGGCCATCGAGGCGACTTCGCCGGTGAACTGGATCAGCAGATGCTCGACGACCTGTGCGGGCACTCGGCCCAGGCTTGCGATCGTGGAGGAAAGCTCCTTGATCTCGTCGGTGGTCAGCTGATCCCAGATCGGTGCGCCATGCTCCTTGCCCAGCGCAAGCATCAGCGCCGCGGCGCGCTGCGGGCCGCTGTAGCGCTTGAGTTCGGGCGGCTCGGCAACCGGCGCCATAACGGTCATTCGGGATCCCTCGCGAATAAAATGCATCCGCGCGCACACGTGAAGGCGCACTTGCCTCTATTATAGGAGGGAAGGGGAGCCCCAGTCGCGATGACGGTTAATTTTTCCAATGGCCTCACCGGCCTGAGCCTGCTGACCGGAACCAACGCATTCACTGCCTTTCCGGAAGTAACGTTCGAGAGCAAGGCCGTGCGCGTGGCCAAGGCGCAGTTCACGCTGGAGCCCACCACGCCGCCGTGGAAGGAGGCGCAGCCGAGCACCACGCTCTCTGCGCAGGTCTCCGCGATCAAGGCGCTGCGCACGATCGTCGACAAGGCCGCGACCGGCCCCGACGCGCTCCCCGACGACGTCCAGACCGCCTTCACTACCTATAAGGCGCTCGAGCGACTGCGCGTGCTCGCGGAGAGCGCTTCGTCGACGACCAGCTCGGACGCGCAGCGCAAGTCGATGCAGGCGATCTTCGCCAAGGGCATCGCCGACCTGCAGTCCTATCTCGCCTCGGCGCCCTCGGACGTGGTCAACATCTCCTTTGGCCAGACCGCGCGATCGATAAAGACCGCCACGGTGAGCGCGCCGGACGCCTATGAGACCCAAGGCAAAGGCGTCGTAAAGGCGCGCACGGACGCGGTGCCGGGCCTGACCGGCACCGAGAAATTCTCGGTCAGCCTCAACCGCCCGGGCAGCTCGGACGTAGTGACGGTCGACCTTGCGGCCGGCCCGCAACCGCCGACGCTCGATTCCGTCGCCGCCGCGCTCAACGCCGCGATCACGGCGATCCCGGCCAGGAACGCCGACGGGACCACCCAGCTCGATTCCAGTGGCAACCCGCTGCCCAAATGGCATGCGAGCTTCGCCGTCGAGAAGAACGGCGACAAATGGGGCCTGTCGCTCAAGACTCCGATCGGCACCGAGCGCGTCTCGCTCGACCAGATCGGCGCGCCCGACGCGCTCGTCGTCGCGACCGGCCAGACTCCGCTCGACGCGCCCACCGCGACCAAGGTCTTCCGCCTCGACAATCCCGCCGGCACCGCCACCAGCACGGCGATGACCACCATCTCGGCACTCGATCGCCTCGCGACCGAGCGCGCCGAGCTGAGCGGGGATTCGACCAAGGTGACGACGGTGGTCACCGGCCCCGACGGCAAGGACAAGACCGAGACCACCGAGACCTACGACGTCCATGCGAACACCAGCGCCGCGGCGGTGGTGACCGATCCGCAGGGCAACAGCTATGTGGTGGGCACCACCGCCGGCGACATCGGCAACGCGCATTCGGACGGCGACGACAATCTGTTCCTCACCAAGCTCGACGGCGAGGGGCGGATCGTCTGGCAGCGCAGCCTGGGCGCAAGCGGCTCGTCGAGCGGCGCTGCGGTCAGCCTGGCGCCCGACGGCAGCATCGTCGTCGCCGGCACGGTCAACGGCAGCTTCAACGGCGCGACTTCGGACGGCGACATGCTTGTCGCCAAGTTCAACACCAGCGGTGACGAGCAATTCTCGACGCTGGTGCGCGCGGCGGGCAGCGACACCGCCAAGGCGGTCGCGGTCGGCGCGGACGGATCGATCTTCGTCGGTGGGCGCGCGGCGAGCGGGGGCGGGGACGCCTTCGTCGCCCGCATCGACGCCACTGGCCACCTGAGCGAGCGCCGCACCATCGCCGGCACCGGCAGCGAGAGCGTCAACGCGCTCGCGATCGGCAGCGACGGCAATCTGCTCGCGCTGGTCTCCAGCAACGGCGTCTCGACGCTGCGCAAGCTCGATGCGGACGCGCTGGCGACCGATCTCGGCAGCTTCGACATCGGCGCCGCCGACGCGCGCGCGATCGCCGTCGCCGCGGACGGCACGATCGCGGTGGGCGGCGCCACCAGCATGGCGCTCGGCGGCACGCATGTGAACAGCACTGCGGGCGGTCGCGAGGGCTTCGTCATGCAGCTCGACGCTTCGCTCTCGGGCGCGAAGGTGACCTATCTGGCGACCGACCAGGACGACCAGGTCGACAGCCTCGCCTTCATGAACGGCGAGCTCTATGCGGGCGGCCGGACCACCGGCAATCTGGGCGGCACCCGCTCGGGCCCGACGGACGGCTTCGTTGCCCGGCTCGCGATGGGCACGGGCACGGTGGCGAGTGTCAACCAGTTCGGCGGCGCGCTCCAGCGTACCGAGCCGGTGCGGATCGCCGGTGCCGCGGGCGGCGCGACCAGCCTGTCCGCGCTCGGCCTCGGCCGCGGTACGCTCAATTCCGAAGCCTCGCAGAAGCTCACCACCCAGACCGGGCTTCGCCCGGGCGACAGCTTCTATCTGCGGGTGAATGACGGCCCGCAGCGCAAGATCACGATCGGGGCGGACGACACGCTGCAGACGCTGGCGGACCGGATCCGGGTGATCACCGGTTCCAAGGCCAACATCACGACGCCGAAATCGGGCGACACGCGCTCGCTGCGGATCGATCCCAAGGAAGGCAATTCGATCGAGCTGCTCTCCGGCAGCGGCGATACCGACGCACTGGCGAAGCTCGGCGTCGAGCCGCAGCGCATCATGGTGCCGGCAAAGATCGACGCATCCGCCCCAAGCGTGCGCCCGGGCGGCACCTTCAGCCTCAAGCTCACCGACGCGCTCAACTTGTCGACCAAGGATAATGCCAAGCTCGCGCTCAAGCAGCTCGAGGACGCGATCTCGATGAGCCAGACGGCCTATCGCTCGCTCTATTGGGACGACGCCAAGGCCGCGATGGCCGACGGCCCCAAGGCCAGCGGCAAGAACGGCGGCTCGACGGCGCGCGAGCAGGCGATGCTCAAAAACTACCAGGCGGCGCTCACCCGGCTCTCGGCGGGCCCGTCCACCACCTACGGATTCTGACGCATGAACACGCCCCCGATCCTCGCCGGCATCAGCCAGCGCATGCACAATCTCGCCGACCGGCAGCGCGTAGTCGCGCAGAACATCGCGAACAGCGAGACGCCGGGCTACAAGGCGCGCGAGATCTCCGAGCCCGATTTCGCCGCGCTGGTGGGCGGCAGCGGGATGGTGGCCAAGCCGCGCGTCGAGCTGACCGATCGGATGAAGAACCTTGGCGCGGTCCAGCCGCTGGGCAGCGGGCTGATCTTCGACAAGGACATCACCGAGACCAAGCCCGATGGCAACAACGTTACGCTCGAAGACCAGCTGCTCAAGATGGGGCAGATTCAGGCGGATTTTGCGGCGATGACGAACCTCTATCACAAGCAAATGTCGCTGCTGAAGACGGCGATCGGCAGGAGCGGCGGCTGACGCGCTCGACCAAGCGCGAAAGGCCCGCCAGCATCGCCGCGACGTCCGCCGAAAGCCGGGCGTGGTGTTCGGCCCAGGCCGGGCTCGCGAAGTCTTCGATCATTGTCCGGTCACGGCGCGACGCGGCGCCAGACCGAATAGGCGACAATGCCGCTGCTCGATGCGCTGGCCGGGACGGCGTAGCTCAATAGCCCGTCCTTGAAGCTATAGTCGCGCACCTGCCGCTTGCCCTCCCAGTTCGGAAAGGACGCGGCTTTCACATCGAACACCAGCTGGTGACGGGCACGGTTGATCGTGACGGTGCCGAAGTGGGTGCTCGATCCAACCACCGCCTGGCGATACTCGTCCGGCGTCCCGCGTGCCTTGTCGCCGCTGGCGAATGCCGGCCGGCCGACCCTGAAGATCTGCATGTTGTACCGGTGCGCCGCATCGACGGTGAGAAGGCCGAGCGGATGCTCGCCGTAATTGGTCGTCCGCGTGCCATCGGCCCTGATCTCATAGGCAGAGGCCATTTCCCAGGTGCCCTCGAGCGAGACGAGGTCCTCCTCAGCGGGCGCAGGTGCGGCGCCGACGAGCAGCGAAGCAGCCGCGATGGATGCGAGCGAAGCCCAATGATTCACGAGAACCTCCATGTAACCCGATTGATCGGTTACGTGCTGTTGCGCCGCTTAATGAAACCTGTCAATAGGGTTACATGATCGACAATGGCCCGATGGCCCCCCTCGCCGAGGACAGGGATGGTTTTCGATTTCGCGGAGGGAATGCCGCGCTGGATCTGGCGGCGACGCTGCAGGCCCGGCTCACGCCCGCGCCGCGCGAATTGCTGGTCGCGCCGGGGGATCTCGATCGCTGGCTGGTGTCGGCGGGGCTGGTGAAAGCGTCCCCCGGGGCGACCGACGCGGACCTGACGGATGCGCGTGCTTTGCGCGAGGCCATTTTCATGCTCGCCGGTGGCCTGCACGGACGGGAACGCGACGCCGACGCGCGCAGCGTGCTCAATCGGATCGCGGCTGCGCCCGCTGCGGTCCCCGTGCTCGGTGCGGAGGGCGGGGTGGCGCTGGAGGGCTCTGTCGCGGGGCTGTTGTCGTTCCTGGCGAGAGAGGCAGTGCATCTGTTCGGCGGCGAGCAGGCCGCGCATATCCGGCAATGCCAGTCGCCGACCTGCACGATCTATTTCGTCGACACCTCCCGATCGGGGGACCGGCGCTGGTGCTCGATGTCGGCCTGCGGCAACAAGGCCAAGGTCGCCGAATTCCGGCGACGCAAGCGCGCGTCGCCGCCCGATGCGTGACGGCGGCGAGCGCTTCGCAGCTCCTCAGAGCCGCGCGTTGACCGAAATCGGCGCCGGTGCGTCCATTCCTGCCATGCCGCCGCATGCGCCATAGGTCGCGCTGCGCGCGCCGGTGAGGCGCTGGGCCTCGGCGGCGATCGCGGCCATCATGTCGGAGGAAAGCTCGATCTGGCGCGAGAGGATCTCGGCGTTGACCGTCGAGGCATCGCGCAAGTGGCGGCTCGCCTCGGTGAGCTGCTCGCGCGTCTCGGGGTCGAGCGCCTGCGCCCAATCCTCGCCGCCGCGCTTTAGGCGTGCCACTTCGGCCTCGATCCGGCCGGTGAGGCGCAGCTTGGCCGCGGCGATCTCGCCAAGCTCGGGGAGGTGCGGCGTGCGGGCGAGCTTTTCGGTCTCTTCCTCCATCAGCGAAGTGAGCGAAACCATGGCGTCGATGAGGTGCGCGGTCATTATTGTCCCTGCTGCATCTTGAGGATCTGGTCGAGCACGACGGGGGCCAGGCCCACGCCGCCGCGCCGGGCGATTTCGGTGCCGAGCTTCTCCGCGAGCACGCCGCGGAACATCTCCTCGCCGTGCCCGCCCGAGAATTCGCCGTCCTGCTCGACGCTCTCGAGCATCATCTGGGTCATCTGGCCGAGGAAGACCGCCTCGAAACTCTTGGCGGTGTCGGCCTGCTTGGGATTGACCTTGGGAAGCGGCTTCTCCGGCGTAACCGGGGGAAGGGGAGCAATATCGGGCATCACTGCACCTCGATTTCGGCCTGGAGCGCGCCGGCGCTCTTCACGGCCTGGAGAATGGTGATCAGGTCGCGCGGGGAGACCCCCAGCGTGTTGAGGCCGCTCACCAGCGACTGGAGCGAAGCGCCGCTGACCATCGCGAGGTGGGCGCCATTGCCGTCGTCGACCTGCACCTGGGTGCGCGGCACCACCGTGGTCTGGCCTTGGGAGAACGGCGCGGGCTGCGAAACCTGCGGGGCTTCGGAGACGGTGATGGTGAGGCCGCCCTGGGCGATGGCGACGGGCGTGATCCGCACGTCGCTGTTCATGACGACGGTGCCCGAGGCTTCGTTGATGACGACGCGCGCGGGCTGGTCGACCTTGACCTCCAGCTCGCCGATCTGCGTCACCAGATCGATCAGGCTGGCGGCGCCGGCGGCCGGGGAGACTTCGACCGTGGCGGGATCGAGCACCGTGGCCGCGCCGCTGAACCGGCCGTTGATCGCGCGGGCGATCCGGTCGGCAGTGGCGAAATCGGGATTCTTGAGCGCGAGCTTCAGGCTCGACGCTGAACGCAGCGCATAAGGCACTTCCCGCT
This sequence comes from Sphingomonas sp., assembly GCF_017744835.1. Classification (GTDB taxonomy): domain Bacteria; phylum Pseudomonadota; class Alphaproteobacteria; order Sphingomonadales; family Sphingomonadaceae; genus Sphingomonas. The sequence continues at coordinate 79,214 of NZ_JAGIAM010000004.1, read as the reverse complement.
CAACGATCGCCCCCCCGGCGATGCGCGCCGAGGTGGTGACGCCGCGGCTGACGCTCGCCGCCTGGCCTTGGCCCTTGAAGCCCGAGACCGCGACGGGGCCCTGCGCCACGGCATAGATCTCGCCGTCGAGCGCGCGCAGCGACGACGCGATCAGCGTGCCGCCCTGAAGGCTGGTCGCGTCGCCGAGCGCCGAGACCTGGACGTCGATCTTCGAGCCCGAGCGGGCGAAGGGCGGCATCGAGGCAGTGATCGAGACCGCGGCGACGTTCTGCGTGCGCATCTGCGCGCCGCGGACGTTGACGCCCATGCGCTCGAGCATCGCCTGCATCGTTTCTTCGGTGAAGGGCACGTTGCGGATGCGGTCGCCGGTGCCGGCGAGGCCGACCACCAGGCCATAGCCGACGAGCTGGTTCTCGCGGACGTTCTCGACGTCGACGATATCCTTGATGCGCGTCTGCGCCATGGCTTGCGGGGCGGCGAGCGTCGCAAAAAGGAGCAAGAACGGTGCAGCGAAGCGCAGCATTAAACCCTCGGGCTGAGTGGAAACGGCCGTGTTTCCTTTATAGAATGAAGAATGGCCGCCGCGGCCCGAGGAAGGTTAATTTCGTGCGTATCGAAGGCCTGTCACCGATGCTGGCACGCAGCCTGTTGGCGGCGCTGCCCAAGGCTGCGCCCGGCTTTCCGCTTGCCGAAAAAGACGCCGCGGCCGCGGCGCCCCAGCCGCCGGTCAATGGGCCGGGCGGCGTGGCGCCGCCTTCGGTGCAGATGCTGGTGGCGCTCGCCGCCGCCGATCCGCAGGTAGAGCGCCGCCGCCGGATGGCAGTGGAGGCCGAACGCGGAGTCGATGCTCTCGAGCGGCTGCACAAGGAACTGCTGGCGGGCGTCGTGCCCATCGAGCAGCTCCAGGAAATCGCCGAATGGTCGCAGAGCTTCGAAGTGCCGGACGATCCGGTGCTGGCGCAGATTCTCTCCGACATCGACCTGCGCGTGCGCGTCGAGCTGGCGAAGATCGACCTTCGCGCCTAGCTGCCTCCGCCGGCGGAGCAAAGCGCCGGCCCGGATGTTCGGACAAGCGGGCGTGCGGCCTTGCGCTGGGCTGTCACAAAAGCGTAACAGCCGGCCGCTCAGTCGAGCCAGGAGCCACCGGATTCGCCAGATTGCCGCCTTGCCGTACCGCACCGAGGGGAGTGCGATCGACGCGCCCGTGCGCGTGCTGCTCGTCACGTCGCGTGGCACCGGGCGCTGGGTGGTTCCCAAGGGCAATGTCTCCACCGGCCTGCCGCCGCACACCGCCGCGGCAATGGAAGCGGAGGAGGAAGCGGGCGTCCGCGGGCTGGTCTGCCCCACGCCGATCGGCTCCTATCGCTACCGCAAGCGGCAGCGCAGCGGCGCATCGCTGCTGATCGACGTCGATGTCTTCCCGTTGGCCGTGAACGACGAGCTTCCGGCCTGGAAGGAGCAATCGCAGCGCGAGCGGCGGTGGTTCGGCCTTGCGGAAGCGGCGGCGGCGGTCGACGAGCCCGATCTGCGCGACCTGATCCGCTCGTTCAGCCGCTCGGAATTCAAGGCTGCGGCCGTGCGCACCGGCATCCTCTCCACCGTCGCGCAGCAATCGAAAGTGAGTCACATGTTCGCATGGTTCCAGCGCCTCCTGCCCAAGACGGGCAATTTCTTCGACTTGTTCGAGGCGCATGCAATGACGCTGGTGGCGGGCGCCGACGCCGTCGCGCGGCTGCTGCAGGACGGCCGCAGCGATCATATCCGCGAGATCATGGAGCGCGAGCACGACGCCGACGAGATCCTGCGCCAGACGCTGCGCACCGTGCGCGAAACCTTCCTGACGCCCTTCGACCGCGGGACGATCACCAGCCTGATCGGATCGATGGACGATGCGATCGACGAGATGCAGGCCACCGCCCGGGCGATCGACCTCTATGAAGTGACCAGCTTCGAGCAGGAAATGAAGGACATGGCGGCGATCATCGTCGATGCCGCGCGCCTCACTGCCGAAGCGATGCCGCTGCTGCGTGACGTGAGCCGGAACGGCGGTCGCCTCCACGAGCTCACCGAGCGGCTGGTACGCATGGAAAGCCATGCCGACGACATCCATGCGGCGGGCGTGAAGCGCGCGTTCAAGGAACATGGCGGCGCCGACACGCTGGGCTTCATCGTCGCCGGCGAGATCTACAAGCATCTCGAGCGCATCGTCGACGCGTTCGAGGATGTAGCGAACGAGATCGATTCGATCGTGATCGACCACGCCTGATCCGATGCACGATCTTGCATTTCCGCTGCTCGTCGGCCTGATCTTCGTCGCGCTGACGTTCGACTTCCTCAACGGCCTCCATGATGCGGCGAACGCGATCGCGACGGTGGTCGCGACGCGGCTGCTCAAGCCGGTGCACGCAGTCGCCTTCGCCGCTGTGTTCAACTTCGCGGCCTATTTCCTGTCGATCGCCTTTCCCAGCCTGCACCGCGTCGCCGACACGATCGGGCAGGGCCTGATCGCCAAGGACCTGATCACGCCCGCCGTGGTGTTCGGCGCGCTGATCGGGGCGATGTTCTGGAACGTGGTGACCTGGCTCAAGGGCATCCCGTCGTCGAGCAGCCATGCGCTGGTCGGCGGGCTGATCGGCGCGGGCGTCGCGCATGCCGGGCTGACCGGCGTGCAATGGGGCGGGCTCAACAAGACGCTGATCGCGATCGTCCTTTCGCCGACCATCGGCATGATGCTGGCGATGTTCGTCATGCTGGTGACCAGCTGGGGCTTCCGCCGCGCGAGCGCCGGCGGCGCCGACCGGACCTTCCGCGTGCTGCACCTCATCTCCTCGGGCGCTTATTCGCTGAGCCACGGGCTCAACGATGCGCAGAAGACGATGGGGATCATCACCGTGCTGCTCTTTTCGACTGGGCATCTGCAGGGCGAGTTCCATGTACCGCACTGGGTGGCCATCTCCTGCTACATCGCAATTAGCCTGGGCACGCTGGCGGGCGGCTGGAAGATCATCGAGACGATGGGCTCGCGCATCACGAAGCTCTCGCAGCACCAGGGGTTCAGCGCCTCGCTGAGCGGCTCGATCGTGCTGTTCGGGGCGTCGTGGCTGGGGATCCCGGTTTCGACCACGCACACGATCACCGGCTCGGTGATCGGCGCGGGCACCGCCCGGCGCGCTTCGGCGGTACGCTGGGGCGTGGCGGGCAATGTCGTGGTGGCCTGGGTGATCACCATCCCCGCCTCGGCGACGGTGGGCGCGCTCTTCTATCTGCTGACGCGGCTGTTCTGACGCGAATACGTACCTGTACCTAAGCCTACAGCCGCATTCAGGCACGATTCCCGATCACCCTCCTATCCTCATGTTTCAAAGGGTAGATTTGAGGAGAGGATTTGCCATGAAGCTCATGCACATTCTTGCGGCCGCCGGCATTCTTGCAACCAGCGTGGCCGCGGCCGCGCCGGCGGAAGCCCAGCGCTACGACGGCTATCGCAACCAGGACCGCTACGAATATCGCGACCGTGACTATCGCGACCGCGATTATCGGGACCGCCGCTACGAGCGCCGCAGCTCCAGCTGGAACCGTGGCCGCCACAACGGCTGGCGCAACCACCAGCGCTGCTGGACCGAGCGACGCTGGGGCGAGCGCGTCCGCGTCTGCCGCCGCTAAGCCGGCATGAATCAGGAAAAGGCCCGGCAGTGCTGCCGGGCCTTTTTGCTTGGGCCGCTATCGGCGGCCCTTGGCGACCTTGAGCACGTAGCTGATCACTTCGGCGACCGCGGCATAATGCTCGACGGGGATCGGATGATCGATCTCGGCCGAGGCATAGAGCGCGCGGGCGAGGGGGCGGTTCTCGACCAGCGGGATGTTGTTGGCGGTGGCGACTTCGCGGATCTTGAGCGCGACGGCGTCGACGCCCTTGGCGACCACCACCGGCGCGGACATCACGCCGTGATCGTACTGGAGCGCGACGGCATAGTGCGTTGGGTTGGTGATGACGACGCTCGCCTTGGGGACGTTGGCCATCATCCGGCTGCGGGCGCGCTGCATCTGCATGCTGCGGATCTTGCCCTTGATCTTGGGATCGCCCTCGGACTGCTTGTGCTCGTCCTTGATCTCCTGGAGGCTCATCCGCATCCGCTTGAGGAAGGCGCGGCGCTGCCAGACGAAGTCGAACAGCGCGAGCGCGCCGACCAGCATCGCGATCGGCTGGAGCATCGCATGGACTATGCCGCTCGCAGCCGCGCCGGTCGACTGGAGGTCGGCGCCGACCAGCCGGTCGATGCCCGTCGCGTGCGGCCAGGCGACCGCGGCCCCGATCCCCACCACCAGGCAGAGTTTGGCGAGCGTCTTGGCGAACTCGACCATCGCCTGCTTGCCGAACATGCGGGGGAGGCCGCTTGCGGGATTGAGCTTGGACCATTTGGGCGCGACCCGGCTCCACGAGATCATCGGCCGGCCCTGGAGCAGGCCACCGAGGACCGCGAAGCTGAACAGCGCGGCCATGATCGGAGCCATGGCGGAGGCGACTGCGCCGAAGATGCCGGTGGCGAAATCCTGCGCGCCGTCGGGGGTGAGGCGGAAGTCCTCGGCGCCGCCCCATAGCCGCACGAAAATCGCGCCCATCGACTGGAGCGTCATCGCGCCGAGCCCGCCCATCACCACCAGCGCCGCAACGAACATCGCGGCGTGGCGCATCTCCGGCGCCATGGGTACGTCGCCCTGCTCGCGTGCGTCCTGGAGCTTCTTGTCTGTCGGGTCGTGTGTCTTGTCCTCGTCGCTCCCGCCGCCGGCCATCACCAGCCCCCCTGCATCGCGTCGCCCATGGCCTGGGCGAAGACGGTGAGCATGGTGCCGATCGTCACGGCGGCGAGGCTGAGGCCGAGCATCAGGTTGAGCGGCTGGGCGATGAAGAAGACCTGGATCGCGGGCGCGACGCGGGCGGCGAAGCCCAGCGCCACGTTGAACACGATGCCATAGACGAGGAAGGGCGCGGCGAGGCTGATCGCCAGCGTCATCGAGCGGCCGATCGCGGCCACCGCGAGCTGGGCGAAGTCGTGCGCGGGGGGCATGCCGCCTATGGGAAAGCTGTGGTAGCTGTTGATGATCGCGCCGATCCACAGATGGTGGACCTGCATCCCCATGCACACCAGAGCCGCGGCGATGCCGACGAACTTGGAGAGGAGCGGGGCCTGGCCGCTCTGTGCGGGATCGAAGATCACCGCCGAGGAGAAGCCGATCTGCATCGAGACGATCGAGCCGGCCATCGAAATCGAATAGAACAGGATCTTGACGATCATGCCCATCGCCAGCCCGGTAAGCAGCTCCATGACGAGCACCGCGGGCAGCACCGCGCCGTTCTGCAGCGCCGCGCGGGCGGGCTCGCCGAGCATGCCGTAGAGCGCCGCCGAGATGGCGAAGGCGATCATCAGCCGGATGCGGCCGGGGATGGTGTCCTCGCCGAACACCGGCAGCAGCATCAGCACCGCTCCAACGCGCGCGAACACGATGAAGAAGGCGCAGACCTGCAGCTCGAGATCGGCGGGGACGGTCATCCGGTGACGATCAGGTCGCTGATCTTGGCCATGAAGCCGCCCAGCGCCTGGCCGATGGTCGGCAGCATCAGCAGGAACACCAGCCCCATCGCGAGCATCTTGGGCACGAAGGTGAGAGTGGTTTCCTGGATCTGCGTCAGCGCCTGGAACAGGCCGATGACCGCACCCACGATCAGCGAGGTCAGCAGCAGCGGACCGGCGACCGTGAGCACGAGCATCAGCGCAGCCTCGGCGAGCCCGACGACGACACTGGGCGACATGGATCAGATCTGCATGCGCATGATGTCGGTGTAGGCGCCGACCACGCGATCGCGCACCGCCACCATCGTGTCGAGCGCGGTCTCCGCGGCGCCGATCGCAGTGACGACGTCGATCAGGTCGCCCTTGCCGGCGACCTGCATGGCCGAGGCCTTCTCGGCGGTGCGCATCTGGTCTGCGGTGCCGACGACGAGGTCCTCGACCATCGCGCCGAAGCCGCCGCCGGCGCCGTCGGTCCTGGCGGCGGGCTTGCCGCCGCCCAGGGCATTACCGATCCCTGCGACGCGGCCATAGGCGGACGTCGCATCAAGTGCTCCGATGGACATGGATGTATCCCTTATTTCAGCAGGTCGATCGTGCGCATCGTCAGGCTCTTGGCGGCCTCGATGGCATTGAGATTGGCTTCGTAGCTGCGCTGCGCTGCCTTCATGTCGGCAGTCTCGACGAGGCTGTTGACGTTGGGCTTGAGCACATAGCCTTCGGCGTCCGCCGCCGGATGGCCCGGCTGATAGACGCGCGTGAAATCCGACCTGTCGGTCTGGATGTTGTTGATCTTGACGCCGGTGGCGCCCGTCGCGCGGTCCACCTCGGCCGAGAAGCTGGCGACGCGGCGGCGATAGGGATTGCCGCCCGGGGTGGTCGCGACCGAATCCTGGTTCGCGAGGTTCTCGGCGATCACGCGCATGCGCAAGCTCTGGGCGCGCAGGCCCGAAGCCGAGACATTGAGTGAGGTCTTGAGGTCCATGAGGGCTCCCGGAAGGCCGAAAACCGGCCGACACGATCATTGTAGGCAATTTTTGCCGCATGCGGCGCCGGGGGCGGAAAAAAGGTTCCTATAAGTCTCCTGTGAAAGGGAGACGCATGTCCGTACTCGAAGGTATCACAATCGAGATGTCGATCGTCCTCGGCTCGGCCGAAGTGCCGATCCGGCAGATCCTGCAGATGAGCCGCGGCGCGATGATCCCGCTCGACTGCGGGCAGGACGATCCGAGCCTCGTCTATGTGAACGGCGAACTCGTCGCCAAGGGCCGCATCCTCGTCGATGGCGAAGTGATGTCGCTCGAAATCTCCGAACTCGTGAAGAAGCAGCGCCACTGATGGATATCCTCTCGATGCTGCGCACGCTCGGTGCGCTCGGCCTGGTCCTGGGCATGCTCGCGGGCGCGCTCTGGGTGGTGCGCCGCTATGACATCAAGCTGCCGGGCCGCGTTTCGGGGACGGGGCGCAAGCGAGTCGAGCTGGTCGAGCGGCTGTCGGTCGACGCAAAGCGCTCCGTCGCGCTGATCCGCCGCGACGGCTGCGAGCATCTCGTGCTGATCGGCCCCGACGGCCATGCCGTGCTCGAGACCGGCATCCAGGCGCCGGCCAAGCCGGCCGGAGCGCCTGCTGCGGAGCAGGCCACGCCGTTGGCATCGGTGGAAGCCGATCTGGCGGTGCTCAAATCGGCTTTCGGCAAACTAGTCGAGCTGCCGCGCACGCTCCAGGCGGCGCAGGCGAAGTTCGCCGCGGCCAAGGCGCAGTCGGAAGCGGAACCGGCGCCCGCTCTCGTTGCCGCGCCCGAGCCGCAAGCGGTGAAGCCGCTCGCCAAGCGGGTCATCAAGACTCCTGCGCCCGCGAACGACGAACTCCCCAAGGCCGCGCGGCGCAAGAGCACGCGCCGCCCGCGCGACACCGCCCGGTGGAACCGCGCCGCGGTGCGCGAGGCGCTCAATGGCTAAATTGAAGCTGGTGGCGGTGGCCGCCGCGCTGGTGCTGCTGCCGATCGCGGCGCACGCCCAGACGGCGACCGGCGGCACGACCATCAACCTCGGCACGCCGGGCGGCGGCGCGCTTTCGGGCCGCGCGATCCAGCTCGTGCTGATGCTGACCGTGCTCAGCCTCGCCCCGGGGCTGCTGATGACGGTCACCAGCTTCACGCGCATGGTGGTGGCGTTGTCGCTGCTGCGCACCGGCATCGGCGCGCCCGGCGTGCCGCCCAATCCGGTGATCATCAGCCTGGCGCTGTTCCTCTCCTTCTTCGTGATGGCGCCGACCTTCGAGAAGGCATGGAACGAGGGCGTCGACCCCTATTCCAAGGGCAAGATCACCGAACAGGTGGCGTTCGAGAAGACCGCCGAACCCTTCCGCCACTTCATGCTCGGCCAGGTTCGCGAGAGCGACCTCAAGATGTTCGCCGACCTGGCGGGCAAGCAGATCGAGAGCCGGGAGAAGACTCCGCTGGCGACGCTGGCGCCGGCCTTCATGATCTCCGAGCTCCGCCGCGCGTTCGAGATCGGCTTCCTGCTGCTGCTGCCTTTCCTGGTGATCGACCTCGCGGTGGCCGCGGTGCTGATGGCGATGGGCATGATGATGCTCCCGCCACCCACGATATCGCTGCCGATGAAGATCATCTTTTTCGTGCTGGTCGACGGCTGGGCGCTGGTCGCCGGCTCGCTGGTGAAGAGCTTCGCCACTTAGGGCGCCGGCCGTCAACCATCGGCCGCAGGCGAGCGTTAGGAAATATCTGCCACCGATGGTTCGCGATGGATCGGACCCGGCGTAACCTGCTGATCGGCGGCTCCATGCTCGGCACGCTGGCGCTGGCCGGGTTGCTTCCCGGCGCCTGTGCGGGGCGGCAGGGGAGGAAAGCAGCCGTGAGGGGATCCAGTCCGCCCAAACGGCCGCCGGGCGCGCCAAGGCCCATGCTGGAAGAAGACATCGCGCCGGTGCTCGCGCGGCTCGATGCCTGGTATGCGGCGCATCTTTCGAACCAGTACAAGTTCAATCCGCCGGCGACGGATGCCGCGCTCGACGCGTTCGAACGCCGCGTCGGCCTCAAGATGCCGCGCGCCTATCGCCAGCTCTACCGGTGGCATGATGGTGAAGAGAGCGACCGCTGGGGCCCCATCTACGGTCTTCCGCTCTTGCCGCTGCGCCATGTCGAACAGGAGTGGACGGCGTGGAACGAGGTGCTCGCTGGGTTCAACGGCAATCGCTACGAAATTCCGGGGAGCGGATGGCCGCGAGGCGCAGTCGACCCGGCGTACATCAATCCTCGCTGGATTGCGCTGACGCATGACGGGTCGGGCAATCACATCGGTCTGGATTTCGACCCCTGGCCGGCCGGGCGGCGCGGGCAGGTGATCCTCTACGGTCGTGACGAGGATGTGAAGGTGGTGCTCGCTCCCTCGCTGGGCCGTTTCCTCGAATGGATCGCCGGCCTGTTGGAAAGCGGAAATTTCAGGCTCGAAGTGGAGCCCGGGCGACAGGTGCTTCGCCCGTTCGGGCTGAAGGACCCGCCGACGGATCATTTCCACGACGGCGCGCGTATCCTCTGGGCGCGCCCGGGCCGTATGGCTGACCTCCGGGACCGCCGTCAGTCGCGTTCAAGCTGCCATTTGAAAGCCTGAACGCCGGCCCCCAAGGTCATCGCACTCTTGGAGTTTCGAAACATCACGCGATGCTACCGCAGGTGCTTCGGCAGTCCACGGCGAGAGCCTAGTTGCTCGTTCCCAGATGACCCAGCCAGGCAGCGAGGTCATTGTAGGGGATGATCTCGATGAACGAGAGTCCGGCGGTGTCATCGCGGTTCCAACGAACGGCCGCGCGACGGGCGCCCAGACCGGCAATCGAGACCACCACCTGGGTATCGAGCTCCAGGCCCTGGGGCACACGCACCTTGGCGCCGCTCTGCGAGAGATTCTCGACCACCACGTCGAGCGACTGGCCGAAGTTGATGACGCGCGCGGGGCACTGGACCTCGAAGCGCGGCGCGCGGGGCGTGCGGGCGGCGCGGACGACGCTGCGCATGCGCGCGCTCTGGTTGGCCTTGGCTTCGGCGAGGATGCGCTCGACCTCCACCGGCTCGGCGAACTCGACGCCGGCGCGGCCGCTGCTGCTCCAGACCACCGTGCCCTGAAGCCGCTCGCCGCTGCGCAGCTCGACCGTCACCCACGCGCCGTAGCTTGGCGGGCGCTCGGTTTCGACCGCCATGCCCTTGGTCGAGATGTTGCGGATCCGGCACAGCCGCTCGCCGGTGTGCACGCACAGAAGCTTGCCCACCAGCAACGTGGTGACAATTCGTTCGGGCCGGTCGAGCGGCAGGCCCTGGTCCGTGGTCGTCCCGGCTTCGGTCAAGCGCACGCGATCTACCCCCTTACGTATACTATCACCCCTGTTGCTACAGGAGCATGATTTCCAGGACGCGTCCGCTCAGTAATCGCCGCAGTCCCGATCAGGCGGGCGTCGCCTTGGTCACCGCGACCTTGCGCACCACGCCCGCGCCGAACGCCTCGGGCGCGGCGTCGAGCACCACCTTGCGGAATACCTCGAGGTTCGGGAGCAGCCCGTCGGGGCCCGCGGCCATCGGCGTGCGGAAGGTGCGCATGTTGATCGCGTGCAGCAGCAGCGGCATGCGCGCGGTCACATAGTCGGCCTTGTCGTCGGGCACCTGGAGCTGAATCTGGAACTCGACATAGCCCGAGAGCCGCCCGTCGGCGAAGACCAGCGGCGCGAGCACCTTGCCGCCGTCGACGAAGCTGGTCGCCGTATCGGCCGACGAGGATGCGGACGCGGTCGACCCTTTGGGGCCGAGCAACAGCACCGTGGCGAAGGCTGCGCCGCCGCCCAGGCCCAGGCCGGCGAGCACCACGAGGAGCAGGAAAAGAAGTTTCTTCATCGCCCGGCCCTCAGAACTTGAAACTGGCGTCGGTCGGAAGCGCCGAGGCTTCCGACTTGAGCACGATGGTGATGCGGCGGTTCTCGGGGCGGTCGGGCTGGTCGGGATAGACCGGCTTGGTGGCGCCCATCGCCACGATCTCGGCGAAGCGATCGGGGGTGAGGCCCGAGGCGATCATCGCGCTGCGTGCCGCGAGCGCGCGCTCGCCCGAGAGGTGCCAGTTGGCGTCGCTCTGGCCGCCGGTGCCGTCGGTATGCCCCTCGATCGCGATCTGCGCGCCCGACTTGACGAGCTTGCCCGCGACCTGGGCGAGCATCGCCCGGGCATAGGGGTTGAGCTGGGCGGTGTTGGCGCGGAACATCGACTGTTTGTCGGTGTCCATCAGCGTGATGCGCAGCCCGTCGCGTGAAGGCTGGACGTCGGTGTTGCGCTTCTCGGCGCGATCCTGCGGGATCGAATCGAGCGCGATCTGCAGCTCGGTCGCGATCACGCGCATCGAGGCGTCGGGGATGTCGGCAGTGCCGCCGCGCCGCGCGCCGACGGTCGCCGCCGCGCTGGTGGGGACGCCCTGGGCGCGCGTCGTATCGGTGGAGGAGTTGCGGCTGACGCCGCCGGCGCCTTCGGAGGAGCCCTGGACGGGCGTCGAGGGCGCGGTGTCGGCGACGGTCGGCGAGAAATATTGGGCGAGGCCGCGCAGCCGCTCCTTGTCCGGATTGGCGATCAGCCAGAGCAGCATGAAGAAGGCCATCATCGCCGTCACGAAGTCGGCATAGGCCACCTTCCACGCGCCGCCGTGGTGGCGGCCCGCGACCTTCTTGACGCGCTTGATGACGATCGGACGATCGTTGGTGCCGGGAGCCGCCATGTCAGTTCGCCTGCAATGCGGCGCGCAGCCGCTCCTGGACCGCGCCGAGGCGGACGTGGCCGATCGCGGTTAGCGAATCCTGCCCGCCCGCGACGCGATCGAGCAGGTTCACGCATTCGTCGGCATGCTGGATCAGATAGTCGAACGACTGGAGCTGCTCGAGATAGGCGGTGGCGAAATGCTCGTCGCCGACCAGCACCTCGGCCAGCTTCTCCAGCGTGTCGCGCATCTCGCGCAGCTCGCCCGCGATCACGCGGTGCAGCGCATCCGAATAGGGATCGTGGCCGCTGCTCGCGGCCAGGGAAACGCACGACATCAGAACAGCTCCAGCTCGCCGCCGTGGACCGGCTGCGGAAGAGGGACGGGGGGACGTTCGGGAACGCGATCGGCCACGCGGGTGCAGCGGCTGCGACCCTCGTGCGGCAGGAACTCCACCTTGCGGGCGGAGGTGCCGCCGAGATCGGTATGCGCGACCTCGATGCCTTCGGTCTGCATGAAGCGACGCGCGAAGGCGGCGTTGGAGGAACCGATCGAGCCCAGGCCGGAGACGATGTTGGCGCCGCCGTAGAGATGCGCGCGCAGACGCGTGCGCATCGCCCCGCGGGCCATCATCCCGTTGATCAGCAGCTCCATGGCGTGGACGCCGTAGCGCTGCATGTCGCCGGGCGAGACGCGGTGGTCCGCGCCCGGCTCGCCGAGGAGGAAATGGTTCATGCCGCCGACCCGCGCGACGGGATCGTAGAGGCATGCGGCAACGCAGCTCCCGAGCAGCGTCGAGATGATGACGTGCGGCTCGGCGACGATCGCGTTCTCACCCTGGACGATCGACACCCGGCGCATCAGGTCAACTCGCCGAACACGCGCTCGATCTTCTCCTTCAGCGCCGCGGGGGCGAAGGGCTTGACCACATAGTTGTTCACGCCGAGCGCCGCCGCCTTCTGGACGATCTCCTTGTCGGCGGAGCCGGTCAGCATGATGAACACGGTCTTGCCGATCACCGGATCGTTGCGGACTGCCTCGAGGAACTGGAGCCCGTCCATCTCGGGCATGTTGAAATCCGAAATCACCAGATGGACGCGATCGCTCTTGATCGCGGTGAGCGCCTCGGGTGCGCTCGCCTTGTCCCGCACGTCCTTGAAGCCCAGATCCTGCAATGCGCGGCGGATCATCGCGCGCATACTGGTCTGGTCGTCGACGACCATCACCTTGATTGCTGCAGCAGCAGGCATTCAGACGCTCCCAACCTTCTCGCGGCACGCGCGGAGGATCGCCTCCGGCATGCCAGACAAACCAACTTCCTTTTCGACCGCGCCCAGCCCCTGGGCCGCGCGCGGCATTCCCCAGACGACACAGGTCTCGCGGCTCTGGCCGAGCGTGCGGGCGCCTGCGCGGCGCATCGCCAGCAGGCCCTCCGCTCCGTCGGCACCCATTCCGGTGAGGATCGCGCCGACCGCCGCGCCGCCCAGCGGGGCGACCGAACGGAACAGCACGTCCACGGATGGGCGATGACCGCCGACCGGATCGCCGCGGCGCAGCTTGATGCGCCCGTCGACCCCGCCGGAGAGTTCCATGTGCGTCTCCCCCCCAGGAGCAATATAGACGGTTCCCGGCACGACCGGCATTCCGTCGGCAGCTTCTACGACACGAACGCTGCATTCCCTGTCGAGCCGCGCCGCGAAGCTGGTGGTGAACGCCGCTGGCATGTGCTGGACGATCAGCACCGGCGGGCAGTCCGCGGGCAGGGCCGGGAGGACCGAGAACAGCGCCTCGACGCCGCCGGTCGACGATCCGATCGCGATCAGCTTGCCGCGCGCGCCGCCCTGGACGCTCGGCTGCAGCGCGATCGGCTGCGACACCGGCCGCACCGCCGAGCGCGCGGCGGCCTTGACCTTCTGGCAGAGCAGATCCGCGTCGCGCTCGATGTCGTCGGGCGTGCCGCTGGGCTTGGTGACATAGTCGACCGCGCCGAGGCGCAGCGCCTCGATCGTGACTTCGGCACCGCGCGCCGTGAGCGTCGAGCACATCACCACGGGCATGGGCCTGAGGCGCATGATCCGCTCAAGGAACGAGAGCCCGTCCATCCCCGGCATTTCGACGTCGAGCGTCAGCACGTCGGGGTTGAGCGCCTTGATCATCTCGCGCGCGGTGTAGGGCTCGGGCGCCATGCCCACGACTTCGATCTCGGGATCGGCGGTGAGCATGCGCTTGAGCGTCGCTCGCATCGACGCGCTGTCGTCCACCACAAGGGTGCGTACCGGCTTCATGCACGGCCCTCCGGTTTCTGGTAGATCGTGTGGCCGCACGCGCGCATCCGCCCCGCAGCAGGGCCGATCAGTCGCTCCGAATGGCCGATGTAGAGGTGTGCGCCCGGCGCGAGCTGGTCGACGAAGCGCTGCTCCAGCTCTTCCTTCGCCGGATCGCCGAAATAGATCATGACGTTGCGGCAGAAGATCACGTCGTACGCGGCCTTGAGCGGCCAGGGCTCGAACAGGTTGAGCACGCGCGCGGTAACGAGCTGGCGCGCTTCCTCGGCCATGACGAAGCCGCCGGGCGCGGGACGCATCCAGGTGCTGCGGTACGGCTCGGGCACGCCCGCCGCGACATTCTCCGCATAGACGCCCCGGCGCACCGATTCCACGACATGCGGCGCGATGTCGGTCGCGAGCAGCTTGACGTCGGCGCTGCGCAGCCACGATGCCGAGCTGCGGTCGGGCCCGAGCAGGCACATCGCGATCGTATAGACTTCCTCGCCCGACGAGCAGCCGGCCGACCAGATGCGCACCGGCCCCTGCTTGCGCTTGAGCACCGGCAGCACCGTCTCGCGGAAATGGTCGAAATGGTGCGGCTCGCGGAAGAAATGCGTATGGTTGGTGGTCAGCGCCACCACCATCGCATGGCGTTCCTCGGCGTCGCTCTGGATCAGCGCGACATATTCCGAGAAGCGGCTGAGGCCGTGCTCGCGCAGCCGCCGCGCGAGGCGCGACTGGACGAGCGTGGTCTTGGCCTCGCTCAGCTCGATCCGAGCATCTGCGTGCATGATCGCGGCGATGGCGGCGAAGTCGCGGGGCGTGAGCTCCGCATTGTGCGCCGCCGTGAAACTGCCGCTGCCGCCGCCGGCGAGCGCCGCCGCGGCGCCCCCGGCCGGGCTCACGCCGCCTGGTCCAGGTGCCTGGTGAGGCTCAGCGCGTCGAGATCGAGCAGCAGCACCATCGTGCCGTTCTCGTCGCGCGTGCCGTCCTTGGCGCGGGTGGTGATGCGCACCAGCCCGGCGATCACGCTCGCCTCGAGCGTCTCGACTTCGGGAGCGGGCTGGATCTCGGCCTCGCCGATGCCGACGATGTCATTGACTTCGTCGACCAGGAAGCCGGCCTGCTTGCCCAGGATGTTGACGACCAGGATGCACGAGCGGGCATGGATCGCGCTCGGCTCCCAGCCCAGCCGCTCGGCCAGGCCGACCACCGGGATCACGTTGCCGCGCAGGTTGGTCACGCCCTTGATGAAGCTCGGCACGTTGGGAAGCGGGGTCGGCTCTTCCCATTCGCGGATTTCGATCAGCGCGCGCATGTCGATCCCGAAGGTCTGCTGCGCGAGCGAGAAAGTGACGATCTTGCGGTCGCTGTCGTTCGCCGCGGCGGTTTCGGTCGAGGTCATGCTGCCAGTCCTTTGGGAGTAAAGCGGGGAGAGGGGGAGGCGACGAGCGCCTCGATGTCGAGGATCAGCGCGATCGAGCCGTCGCCGAGGATGGTGGCGCCGCCCAGCCCGCGGATCGGGTGGAGGTTCTGGTCGAGGCTCTTGATGACCACCTCGCGGCGGTCGTCGATCGTGTCGACCACCAGGCCGATCTTGCCGTGCGCCTCGCTCTCCACGATCACGACCAGCGAATCCTCGACCGCACGATCGTCGTTGAGGCCGAAGATCTCGGTCGCGCGCTTCACGGGGACATATTCGCCGCGCATGTCGATCACTTCGCTGTCGGGCGAGGTGCGCTTGACCTGGCCCGGCTCGGGCTGGACGGTCTCGAGCACATGCGCGAGCGGCAGCACGAAGCGCTGGCCGGCGAGGCGGACGATCATGCCGTCGAGGATCGCCAGCGTGAGCGGCAGGATCATCGTGAAGGTCGTGCCTTCGCCGGGGACCGACTGGATCTCGACGCGGCCGCCCAGGGCCTCCACGTTAGAGCGCACCACGTCCATGCCGACGCCGCGGCCCGAGATGTTCGAGATCGTGTCCGCGGTCGAGAAGCCCGGGGCGCAGATGAGCTGGTCGATCTCTTCGTTGGTGAGCTGCGCGTCGGCGGGGATGATGCCCTTCTCGACGGCCTTGGCGCGGACCTTCTCGCGGTTGATGCCGCGGCCATTGTCCTGCACCCGCACGAAGATGCGCGCACCGCGCTGCTCGGCGGAGAGCTTGATCGTGCCCTCGGGCGACTTGCCCGCGGCGATGCGCTCCTCGGCGCTCTCCAGCCCATGGTCTGCGGCGTTGCGGATCATGTGGGTGAGCGGATCGCCGATCTTCTCGATGACGCCCTTGTCGACTTCGGTCGTCTCGCCATAGGTCTCGAGGTTGATCGTCTTGCCGGTCTCGACCGAGAGGTCGCGCAGCATGCGGGGCACGCGGCTGAACGCCTGCTTGATCGGCTGCGCGCGCAGCGACATGACATTGTCCTGGATCTGGCGCGTGAGGCGGGCCAGCTCGGGCAGCTCGACGCGCTGGCGATCGGCCGGCGAGAGCCGGTCGGCTAGGATCGAGTTGCGGATCACCAGTTCGCCGACCAGGTTGAGCAGCAGGTCGAGCTTGCCCAGGTCGACGCGGATCGTCTGCGCGGCTTCGCCGGCCGCCTTGGGCGCGATCGCCGGCGTCTCGGCAGGCGGAGGCGGCGACACGGCGGCAATGGCTTCGACCACCTGCTGCATATTGACCGCCAGGTCCTCGATCGTCGCGGTGACGGGCTCGAACGGGATCAGGTCGTCGAGGTCGGCCACGACCGCGGGCGCCTCGGTGGCGGCCGGAGCGGGGGCCTCCTCGCGGCTGATCTCGACAAGCGAGTCCGGCGCGATGAAGTCGAAGCAGTCGCTGACGTCGGCCTCGGCGACGTCGCCGGGGACGCGGATCGTCCAGGTGAAATAGCTGTCCTCGGGATCGAGGTCGCGCAGCGGCGGTACGTCGGACGTGTCGACCGACACGACCTCGCCGCCCAGGCTCTCGAGCTCGCGCAGGATCAGCACGGGCTCCCCGGCATTGGCGAGCGCGGCGCGCGACGGCTTGAAGCGTATCGTCCAGGCGCCCTCAGCAGGGGCGGGCACGGGCGCTTCGGCCGGCGCGTCGAAATCGTCGAGCGAGAAGGCAACCGGGGTGAAGCCGAACTCATCCTCGTCGGCCGTCGCGGCTACGGGAGCCGGAGCGGGGGACGCGGGGACGGGGGCCGCGTCGTCGTCGCTCGCGCCCTTGTTCGCCAGCACCTGCTCGAGCGCCTCGAGCGCTGCTCCATCGTTAGGGCGGCCGGCGAGGCCCTTGGCGGCCTCGACGTGATCCGAGAGCACGTCGAACGAACTCAGCATCACCTTCACCACGCCGGGGGTGGGGGCGATCTTGCCGCCGCGAACCTCGTCGAGGACATTCTCGAACTTGTGCGCGAAGGCAGTCAGGTCGGCATGGCCGAAGGCGCCGGCGCCGCCCTTGATC
Source organism: Sphingomonas sp. (assembly GCF_017744835.1). GTDB lineage: Bacteria > Pseudomonadota > Alphaproteobacteria > Sphingomonadales > Sphingomonadaceae > Sphingomonas. Next base: position 62,203 of record NZ_JAGIAM010000004.1, on the reverse strand, counting down.
GAGTGGACCGCGCGGAACACGCCGGCAATCGTCTCGGCCGAGACGTCGCCCGCCTGCATAGCGGAGAGGCCGGCCTCGGCAGTGGCAAGGCCTTCGGCGCATTCTTCGAAGAAGATCGCCTGGATTTCGTCGAGTTCGTCGCTCACGGGCACACGCGGCGGATCGCCGCCCCCAGCTTGGTCGCCTCGAAGGGCTTGGTGATCCAGCCGGTGGCGCCGGCCTCGCGGGCGCGGGCCTTCTTCTCGTCCGAGAATTCGGTCGAGAGCACCAGGATCGGCGTGCCGCGGAACTCGTGCCGCGCGCGCACTGCCTCGATCAGCTCGAAGCCGTCCATCTTGGGCATGTTGATGTCGGTGATCAGCAGGTCGGGCTTGACCTCGTGCATCCGCTCGAGGCCGTGCTCGCCGTCGTTGGCGCTCTCGATGCGATAGCCCTGCGCGGTGAGCGACGTCTTGAGCAGCATGCGCATGCTCGCCGAATCGTCGACAGTCAGGATCAACTTGCTCACTGGGTAACTCCGGTCTCGAGGCCGATCACATCCGCCAGCTGGCAGCGCGTGACGCGATCGACGAAGGCAGGGCTGGGGTTGGTGATGCGGAAAGGCTGGCCATTGCCCGCCGCCTCGGCGCGCGCGGCGACGAGCAGCTGGAGCACGGCCTGGCCGACGCTTTCCACTTCGGACGCGTCGATCTCGAGCACGTCGTCGAAATCGGCGGCGAGAACGAGGCGGACGCGCAGGTCCTCGGCAGTGACCGTGGTGCCGTGCGCGGGGAGGCGCAGCGACCGGTCTTCGGCCAGTGCCTCAGGCTGCGGCTGGGGTGAGTGCATCTTTGGCCTCGTCGAGAGCGGTTTCGAGTTGCTGGAAGCTCGGCGCATAGGCCGAGGGAGTCATGCGGCGGGCGATCTCGATCGCGACCTGGACCGGCTGGTTCTGGGCATAGGCGACGATCGCCGTCTTCACGATGTTGTAGGGCTTGCAGTCGCCCTCGACCGTCTCGAGCAGCTTGGACGCGAGCGGGCCCACGACGCAGTAGCTGAGGAGCACGCCGAGGAAGGTCCCGACCAGCGCGCCACCGATCATCGCGCCGAGGATCTCGGTCGGCTGGTCGATCGAGCCCATGGTCTTGATGACGCCGAGCACTGCGGCGACGATGCCGATCGCGGGAAGGCCGTCGGCCATGATCTGCAGTGCGTGCTGGGGCGCCAGCTCCTCGTGGTGGTGCCGATCGATGTCGGCGTCCATCGCCGCTTCGATCTGGTGCGGATCCTCGAAGTTGACCGTCATCATGCGCAGATAGTCGCAGGTGAACTCCACGAGGTGATGGTCGGCCAGGATGCGCGGATAGGGCTTGAACAGCTCGCTTTCCTCGGGGTTGTCGAGGTGCGGCTCGATGCCCGTCGCGCCGCCCTTCTTGAAGGTGGCGAGCAGCCCGAAGAGGAGCGTGAGCAGGTCCTTATAGTCCTGCGCGGACCAGCGCGCGCCCTTGAACGCGCGCATGATGCCGGCGCCGGCCTTCTTCACGGTCGACATCGAGTTGCCGACGATGAACGCGCCGATCGCCGCGCCCGCGATCGCCATCATTTCGTGGGGAAGCGCGTGGAGGACGATCTCCATCTTGCCGCCCGAGATGATGAAGCTCCCGAAGACGCAGCCGAGGATGATGAGGAAACCAACGCCGTTCAGCATGGCCGTGCCGTGTTCTTTCTCTGGTGTTTCCCAGACTTATAGGAAGGAATTGGAGCGCCCGGTGGAGTGGGAGGCGCTATTTTCAGGCGGCCTCGCGGTCCTGCCAGTCGATGACGGCCAGATAATTGCGCAGCCGATTGAGCTCGAGCGAGGCGATCAGCGGATTGTCGTGATAGGGATGCACGAGCGCCGCGACGTCCGCCGCCCAGGGCGCGGAGGAATCGAACAATATGCCGAGGCCGAACACCGCGGGCACGGTGGCATAGGCGATCGGCCGCTCGTCGCTGCGCGTCTCGGCGAGGAAATCCTCGATCGCAGTCAGCACGCCGTTGCGCGGGCCGCCTTCGTGCAGCGCGACTGCGAACTGGCCATTGCCGCGGAAGCCGCGGTTCTCGCGCACGCCGGGATCGCCGATCGTGACGCCCGCCTCATAGCTGTATGCGTGGCGCCATTCGGCGGGGATCTGCTCGGGTGCGTAATAGAAGTCGCGGCGTGCGCAGGGCCAGCTGACGTCGTGCAGGATCGCGAGCAGCGGCTTGCCGTCGCGGCGAGCGAGCTCGTCGGCGATGCGCAGCTCGTTCGCGACGGTATAGTAGTTGTGATCGCCGTCGATGATCCAGGCGTCGACGTTCGAGAGCTTCGGCATCGCATCGAGGCTCAGAGCGGGGACGTGTGTGACCGACGGGCAGCTCGCGGCCCAGGCGACGAACTCCGGCTTCGGGGCGGGATCGATGCTGGTCAGGCGGCCGCCCATCACCCCTGCATAGGCGGCGAGTTGCTGCGACATGCCGCCGAACTCGGCGCCCACTTCGGCGATGTCTCGTGCCCCGGCCGCGTGCAGGCAGCCGAGGATGATGTCGGAGAATTCAGACATCGAATGGATCAGAAGGTTGGTCATGCGGCGGCTCCGGAAGCGAGAAGGGCGTTGGGGACGAGGGCGGGTTTCTGGCGCACGGCGATCGGGCGGAACACGACGGCGAGCATCATCGCGCGCTCGTCGCGCCGCTCGGGCGGGGGGACCATCATGAAGGCGAATTCGTCCTCGCAGCGGAAGAGCCAGGGTGCGGTCTGCTCCATACCTTCGAGCGAGGGCACGGCCGGCACTTCGATCGCAGTGGCGGCCTTGTCGCTGAGAAACGCCTCCACGGGCACGAACGTGGCGCTTTCTACCTGTACCCAGTCATAGAGCTGGCCGAACAGCAGCCCCACCGAATAGCGGCAATCGCCCACCGGGATCGCGGCGAGATAATAGCCGTCGTGGGTCGGCGTGGCAGTGATCGTCGTCGTGCTCGCCTGCGCCCCGTCGGCGGCGATCACCGGCAGCTCGATCGTGCGATCGACGAAGTCGTTGAACTTGAGCGTGAGGCCGAAACGCTTGTGGGCGAGCAGCGCGAGCTTGATCGCCAGTCCCTCGCCCTGCAGCTCGGCGGGCAGGTACATGCGGTGTGCGCCCTTCATGTAGAAGAGCCCCCGCTGGCGAAGCCCGCGCTGCGCTACGGCGGGATCGAACAGCGGTACCGTGTTGTCGACGCCCAGGTTCACGTCATGCTCGAACTGCGAGACGACGGCGAGCTCGTGCGCCTGCGGCAGGAACATCAGCCGCGCGAGCACGGCGGCCGCGCCGCGGCGCCACTGGGTGAGCGCGTCGGGACGCGTGGCGCGGATCGCCGCTTCGCCTTGCTCGCGGGCGAAGCGCAGGCATCCGGCCTGGATACGGTCGCGCACCACGCTCTGGCGGCCCTTGATGCTGGGATCGCGGCGGATCGGCGTGCCGTCGCGCTCATAGTCGACGACCGAGCCCTGCGCCGCGGTGCAGGTCTGTTCCAGCACGGCGACGTTAGACGCCAGCGCCTCGAGCAGGTCACCGTCGTAATGGCGATCGTCGAGGAAGCCGCGCTTGTCGAAGCCGGTGCGGAACTGCTCGCGCAGCAGCAGATAGCGGCCCGCGACCTCGACGCCGAGCAGGCGACGCAGCACCGGCTCGATTTCGTTCTGCACGGTGCCGTTGTAGCCGAGGTCGACCAGCATCAGCGTGTCGCCCGGATCGGGGTCTACGGCGCTGCGGACGTGCGCCGCGAGCCGCTCGGCAAAGGCCTGCGAATTCTTGACGATGCGCGCGGCGCGCGCGGGCGTGCGGATGGCCTTGGCGAAGGCGAGGATGCGATCCTTTGCCGGCAGATCCTTGAAGATCGCGGCGATCTCGGCAGGGGCTAGCAGGAGCTGCTTCGCCAGCACGCGAAGGTCGGTCTCGAATTCCAGGTCGAGGAAGCGGGCGATCGCCTCTTCGTCGTGGAACGACGCCGCGGTGGCGGTGAAGCGGCTGATCTCGATCGCATGCGCGGGGGCGGTGCTGCCCGCGGCCTCGTGGACGAGCCGCGGCAGATGTCCGTCGCGCATCAGGAAGAGCCAGTGGACACGGCCGCCGTTCCTCGCCTGCAGCGCTTCAGCTTCGGCCGCCAGCCAGCGATCGAAGCCGTGGAGGACCGGGCCCAGGGTGGAAAAGCCGAAGGCCTCTGCCGCGTCCTCGATCACCGGCTCGGTAGCGGCGAGCGTGGCGCGGTGCGGCTGGTGCGTCACCGCCGTCTCAGCCGCATTGGGATGGAGCATCGCGCTCACCGCCGCCTCGAGCCGCAGCCGCTGCTCGGCTGCCTCGCCGAACTGGCGAAGGTGGAGCGTCTGGACGCCGAAGGGCGCGACGCCGTAGACGTCGGCGGACTTGTTGTCGCCGATGTGCAGGATCTGCGCGGGTGCCACGTCGAGCGCGCGCAGCACATGGCCGTAGAGCCCCTTGGCCTTGGGGACGCCGTAAGCCGAGGAGCAGAAGATGCGGTCAATCAGTGCGGCCACTTCCTCGCCCGCAGCCGCGGCGATCAGCTGGCCGAGCTGGTCGGCGTCGAGATAGGTGTCGCTGACGATGAAGACCTGGAGCCCGCGGCGCTTCGCCTCGCGCATCAGCTCGACCGTGGGGCGAAACGCGAAGCAATGCGCCGCCTCGGCGTCGAGTTCGCGCTGCACCGCCGCGGTGCGTTCCGCCTCGCTGCCGTTGGGAAGCAGCTCGCGATAGATTTCGCCGATCGTCACTTCCAGCCGCTTGTGGCGCAGCGCCGCGGCGTTGCGCGCACGATCCTCGGCCCAGCCGCGTTGCGCCACGGTCATCCCGGGCAGCGCGCCGAACAGGTCGCGCGGCGCGTGCGTGTCGCGCCACAGCAGCGTGTCGAAGCAATCGAGCGAGAGCGCAGCGATCCCCTCGCGCCCGTCGAGCGCATGGGGAAGGGCGTGCGGAAGGATGAAGTCGGCCAATGCAGTGTCCCTGGAAATGCGCCCGCATCGGGTGGACGCACGATTCTTATAGGAGCGCTGCACCCCGGACCGGCGAAATCGTCCTAGAATAGAGGCGTCAGCAAAGGAGCCAGCATGACGCTTACTGCCTATCAAGCGGCCCGCAGCCGGGCCGAGACGCCTCGCGCGGCCGAATATCGGCTGATGAGCCAGATCACCGGCGAGATGATGGAGGCCGAGCGCACCGGCCTGAAGGGCGCGGCGCTGATGCCTGCGCTTCACCGCAACCGCGAGATGTGGTCGGCATTCAGCACCGATTGCGGCGCGAGCGGCAACGGCCTGCCCGACGCGCTGCGTGCGCAGATCATTTCGCTCAGCCTGTGGGTCCATCGCTTCACCAGCGACGTGGTCGCCGGCCGCGAGCCGATCGGCGAGCTGATCGCGCTCAACCGCACGATCATGGAAGGGCTGCACGGCGAGCGTCTCGCCGCCGCCTGATGCGTCCTCCGCTTGCGAACAGGGGCGCCCGGCAATGCCGCGGCGCCCCTTTTCGCGTCCGTGAGGGCATGGTCTCTTTTTTCCGTGTCCGCAGGGACACAGTGGTGGCGCGACAGGCGGGCATTTGCCCCCACCGCCGGCCGGTACCGGCCTATCCCTCTATAAGGAAGGGACAATCTTCCTTCAGGAGCAATTCGTGACCTTCAGTTTGGATCGTTCGCCGCGCACGGCGCTGTTTTCGCTTGCCGTGCTTTCTTCTCTCGCGGCCGCTCCCGCGCGCGCCGACGACGGCGACGGATCGCCCAAGCTGACGATCGACGGCTCGACCCGCGTCCGCTTCGAGGCGCTCGACGGCCAGTTCCGGCCGAACACCGCGGAAAAGGACGTCTTCGTGTCGTTCCGCACCACGGTCGCCGCGCAGCTCGATCTCGGTCCGGTCGCATTCGGCGGCGAAGTGGTCGACGCGCGCGGCTATGCCCAGGACGACCGCTCGTCGGTCCGCACCAGCGAAATCAACGCGCTCGAGCCGGTTCAGGCCTATGTCGCATTGAAGGGCCACGACATGATCGCCGCAGGCGACCATGGCACGCTCACCGCGGGCCGCTTCTCGCTCGACCTGGGCTCGCAGCGCCTCGTCAGCCGCACCGACTTCCCCAACACCGTGACCAGCTATCTGGGCGGCCTCGTCGACTGGTCGGACAAGAACAAGAACCGGCTCGTCGCCTTCTGGACGCACCCCTTCTCGGCGCTGCCCGACGACGTCGACGGCATCTTCGACAATGACGTCGAGCTCGATCGTGCGGGCAAGAACCTGGCCTTCTTCGGTGCCTGGGGCAGCGCGCCCAAGGCGTTCGGCAAGATCGGCGTCGAGGCCTATGTCTACCGTCTCGCCGAGAACGACGTCGCGACGCGCCAGACGCGCAACCGCCATCTGGTCACTTTCGGCAGCCGCATCCGCCAGGCGCCCGCCAAGGGCAAGTTCGACTTCGAGGTCGAAGGTGCGCTCCAGCGCGGCCAGGTGCGCGGCAGCACTTCGGCGGCTGACCTGCGCGACCTCGACGTTCGCGCGGGCTTCGGCCACGCCGAGGCGGGCTGGACCTTCACCAGCAGCTGGGCGCCGCGCGTCTCGGCGGTGTTCGACTATGCCTCGGGCGACAGCAAGGATCCCGACAGCTATGGCCGCTTCGACACGCTCTACGGCTCGCGCCGCGGCGATTACGGCCCGCTCGCGCTCTTCGGTCCGGTGGGCCGCGCCAACCTCATCTCGCCGGGCGTGCGCTTGGAGGCCAAGCCGTCCAAGCGCTTCGACATGATGACGATGGTACGCGGGCTGTGGCTCGCCGACGCGACCGACAGCTTCGCCTCGACCAGTGTGCGCGACGCGAGCGGCGCTTCAGGGACCTATGCCGGTACCCAGGTCGAAGTGCGCCTGCGCCGCTGGCTGCTGCCGCAGAAGGTCCGCATGGACGTTGGCGGCGCCTATCTCGCCAAGGGCCGCTTCCTCAAGGACGCGCCCAACGCGCCCGCGACCGGCGACACCCGCTACGGGTTCGTCGACCTGGTCTACAACTTCTGAGAGGGTGCCCTTCGCACCTCTCTCAAAAGAGAGGGCGAAGTGGCGCAGGAAAGGCCGGGGCGCGATGCTCCGGCCTTTTCTTTGCCGTGCTACGCCGTAGCTTCATAAAACGGCCGGTCGGCAAGCGCCCCGCTTGCGGACATTGGGTGTGGTCCGGCATTGTGCGATTGATGATCTCGCGAACTCAACTCACGTTGGCCCTTGCGGGCGCGGTATTCATAGCGGCGTGCTTCTATGTCGGTTACGCGAATGAGCTGCTGAAAGACCTCATTTCGCCCAGGGATCGCGTCGCCTTGCTTGCTGGCTTTCTCTTGGGCGCCGGAGCCGTTTCCCGGTGGATCATGGCTCTCGATCTTCGACGAAATATGAAGCGGATTAAGCGAGCAAGGGCCGCGCGAGGGAACGTCCGCTAACCACCCGCTCTCGGTCATTCCGACGCGAGAAGCCGAGGGCCGAAAGCGGACTGGCAGGAAGCGCCCCGGTTGCGGACATTGTAGCAAGCTCTTCCTGGTGGCACGACAGGGCATGTCGATGGACGAAAACCTCGAACTCGAAGGCACGCTTTTGAGAGGTCCCGCAGGCGAACTCATCTTGTGCACGGACGACGGCGCCGAACGCATGTTGGATACCATCGTCCTAACAGCCGATATCGGCTGTCGAATGCGCGTTACTGGATGGATCGGCGACTCGGGTGTTTTCGTAGTCCGCGCGATCGAGCGAGCGCGCGGAATCTGAATTTCGAACGGCAGCTAACCACCCGATCCCGGCCGTTCAACCCTTACGTCAAAAACCCTCGTTTATAGGTTCACGGCCTAGTCCTTCGGGAAAAGCCCCGCCGCGAAGGCGATGCGCAGCGCCTCGGAGAGGCTGCGCACTTCGAGCTTCTCCATCAGGTTCGCGCGATAGATCTCCACCGTGCGCGGGCTGATGTCGAGCTCATAGGCGATGATCTTGTTCGATCGTCCCTCGATCAACCCCTTGAGCACGTCGGTCTCGCGGGGGCTCAGCCGGGCGATCTTGGCCTCGGCGGCGTTCAGCCGCGCGGCCTCCTCGCTGTTCTCCTCGAGCCGGGCGAAGGCGTTGTCGATGACCTGCATCAGCACTTCGGCTTCATAGGGCTTCTCGATGAAGTCGAGCGCCCCGGCCTTCATTGCCTGCACCGCCAGCCCGACATTGCCCTGGCCCGTCAGCACCACGGGCACGAAGCGCGGCGTCTTGCCTTCGAGCGCCTGGAGCACGTCGAGCCCGGTCGCCCCCGGCATGTGGAAATCGAGGAGCAGCACGCCCGGTTCCAGCTCGGCGGCTTCCTCCAGAAACGCATCGCCGGATCGGAAACCTCGAACGACCAGATCGCTGCGGACCGATAGCAGGCTGTGGAGCGAGGCACGCACTGCGTCGTCGTCGTCAACGATATAGATCGTCCTCGTCATTCATTTCCCCCCTGTTCGACGGCGGGCAAGGTAAAGCGGAAGCACGCTCCGCCTTCCGGACGATTTTCCCCGCGTAATGTTCCGCCGTGTGCCTCGATGATACGCTTGCTGATGGAAAGGCCAATCCCCATTCCGCCGCCGGGGCCCTTTGTCGTCGTAAAACGCGAGAAAAGATGCTCCAGCACCTGCACGGGCATGCCGGGGCCGTTGTCCGCGACTTCGATCTCGACCATTTGATCCTGCGCGCGGCGCGAGCTGATCGTGATCACCTTGTCGCTCTGGCCCGACTGGCGCAGTGCATCCATCGCATTTCGGAGCAGGTTCACCAGCACCTGCTGGACCTGGATGCGGTCCGCGAAGATGAAGCGCACTTCGGGGTCGAGCCGAAAGTTGACCCGGATGTTGACCTGGCTCGCACCCACCACGACGAGGTCTACGGCGTCGCGGACCGTGGTCTCTACCAGCTCGGCGCGCATTTCGACTTCGCCCTTGGCCATGAATGTGCGCAGCCGGCGGATGATCTCGCCGGCCCGCTGGGTCTGTTCCGATCCCATCCGCAGCAGGTCGAGGATGCGCGCGCGGTCCTCGTCGCGCTCGAGCAGCATCCGCGCGGCGGCGAGGAAATTGGCAGTGGCGCTGAGCGGCTGGTTGAGCTCGTGCGCCATGTCGGCGGCGAGTTCGCTCATCGCGCTCTGGCGCGAGACGTGCGCGATCTCGGCGTTGAGCTCGCTCAGCCGCGCCTCGGCGGCGGCCTGATCGGTCAAATCGCGTACGAAGACCGTGATCAGCGTCTCGTCGTCGGCCCGCGCAACGCCGGTGCGCGCCTCGATCGGGAACGACCGGCCTTCCTTGGTCTGGGCGATGCCGGTGACCACCCGGTCGGCAAGTCCGCGCCCGGTCTCGAGGAAGCGGCGGAACACGGCCTCCGAACCGCCGCGCTCCGCGGTCGGGACGAGGATGGTGAAGGGGCGGCCGACCACTTCCTCGGCGGAATAGCCCCACAAAGCCTCGGCCGCCGAGCTGAACTGGAGGATCGAGCCTTCGTCGTTGATCACGACGATCGCGTCGGGGACGGTCTCGATCACCGACTGGAGATGCACCTCGCGCCGCCGCAGCGCCGCCTCGCGCTCCTCGCGCTCGGTGACGTCCAGGATCACGCCGACGACGCGTTCGAGATTGCCCTCACGGGTATAGAATGCGCGTGCCGAGCCTTCGACCGCGCGCACCCGCAGAGGGGGAACGAGCCGCCAACGGAAACTGAACTTGTCGGCGCGCGCCTTGACCGTGCTCGAGATCGTCTCGAGCAGGTCCTGCACGTCACTGTCTTCGACCACCGACCGCCAGCCTTCGAAGCTGCTCAGCGTGCCGGTCTCCAGCCCCAGCCGCGATTCGGTGCCTGGCGACCAGTCGATGCGCCCGGTCTCGACATGCCATTCGAAGATGCCCAGCTCGTGGGCCGAGATGGCGAGGGCGAGCCGCTCTTCGCTGGCATGCAGCGCGGCGATCGCCTCGACCCGCTCCGAGATGTCGTTGATGCCGAGCACCAGCAGTGCGCCGCGCGAGGGGCTCTGTACGCGATGCACGCGCTCGAGGATGCGCAGCTCGCGTCCGTCGCGAGTCACTTCGACGAGTTCGTGCGTATCCTGGGCAGCAGGAACCGGAAGGCGATGGTCGCTGCTCTGGCAGCGCGAGCGCAGCAGCGCATATTTGTTCTGCCCGCGCGCCTCGTCCGCGGGCCAGCCGTAGAGCAGCTCGCACCCCTGCGACCAGTGGCTGATCGTGCCGTCGGGCGTGGTCACCACCACGGTGGCGTTGTCGAGCGCGTGGCTCAGCTCCGAAAGCGCGGCCTGGTCGCGCGCGATGCGCATCGCCACCCAATAGCCGACGAGCGCCACCAGCAGCAGATTGCCCAGCAGCAGGAGCAATTGATAGGCGAGGATCGAGTGGGACTGGTGCCGCTGCTCGAACAGGCTCAGGAGCGGCGGCAGCAGCGGCACGACCAGCGCCGCGGGCAGCAGCAGCCGCACCAGCCGCCATCGGCCCGTCCGCACTGCGAACAGCCGGACCCAGTCGTTGCCGGCGTGCCGGACGAAGATCGCGCCCGACACGCAGAGGGCGCCGATGGTCGCGGGGACGGAGACCGATCGGTAGCGTGCAGCAGGGTCGTCCGCGGCATAGGCGAGGATCGTCATCGCCGGGAAGGTCGTGAGCGCGAAGAACGCGCTGGCTGCGGCGGCGCCGAGCGCCAGGGTGAGCGCCAGCCCCTTGAGCTCGTCGGACAGTATCGGGCGCAGGATCGAGAGATAGCCTGCCGCGCCGAGCAGCAGGAAGGAGACGATCGGATTGACCCCGGAGCGTCCGGGATAGGCGGCGTTGAACCCGGAGACCGCGTCTCCGAACAACAGTCGGTCGATGCCGGCATCGGTCCCCGACATCGTCTGGAATGCGGAGGCGAGCGCAACGGCAACCGGAATTGCCAGCAGCACGGCGGCGGTCGCGCGCCGACCGTAAATCTCCGCCAAATGCCCGAGCGACAGTGCGAGGAAGCCGATCGCCGTCAGCGGCCAGATCGGAAAGGCGATAAGGCCGAAGCCGGCGAGGCGCGGCAGGCCCAGGAACCAGCCGAGCAGCGCGACGATGCTGCTCAGGGCTCCGAGGGCGGCAAGCGTGGCGGCATCGAATCTCGTGACAGCGCCCCGATCGGCGGCGGTTGCCCCTTCATCGTCCTGCACGCCCAACCTTCCGCCTGAACAGGCCAGTTCACCCCCCAGCGATGACACAACACCGCGGATCGGGGAAAGCTCCGTTTCATTGCGGATGTGGCATGAGGGCCTAACGCGGCCTTAAGCGGCGCACCAAGCTTGCCAAAAGCTGCGCGGGCCGCGATCAGTGACACAGGCGCCGGGGGGCGTCCTCGACAAAGATAAAGATACTGGGAAGGAGTCGCGCTTGTTCCGATCGGTCCTGATCCTCGGTGCCGTGCTGGCGCTGGGCGGTTGCGCCGCGAATGCCGGGGAGACGCGTAGCGGCGCGTCCGAGGCTGCGGCGAACGGTCCCGGCAAGGGCAAGGGCTATAGCCACGATCCCTTCCCGTCGACCTATCACCCCTATCCCGGCGCACCGACGCTGGTGACCAACGTGACGGTCTTCGACGGCGAGGGCGGGCGGATCGACAATGGATCGGTGCTCTTCCGCGACGGCAAGATCGTCGAGGTCGGCCAGAACATCGCTGCCGGCGACGGGGTGACCGTGATCGACGGGCGCGGCAAATACCTCACTCCGGGCGTGATCGACGTGCACAGTCATCTGGGCGACTATCCCTCGCCCGGCGTCGAGGCGCTGTCCGACGGCAACGAGATGACTTCGCCGGTGACGCCCGAGGTCTGGGCCGAGCACAGCGTCTGGCCGCAGGACCCCGGCTTCGGCCGCGCGCTGGTCAACGGCGGCGTCACCACGCTGCAGATCCTGCCCGGCTCGGCGAATCTCTTCGGCGGCCGCTCGGTCACTGTGAAGAACGTCTATGCCCGCACGATGCAGGGGATGAAGTTCCCCGGTGCGCCTTATGGCCTGAAGATGGCGTGCGGCGAGAACCCGAAGCGCGTCTATGGCTCGAAGGGGCGCATCCCCTCCACGCGCATGGGCAATGTCGCCGTCGACCGCCAGACCTGGGCGCGCGCGGTCGAGTATAAGCGCCGCTGGGACAAATATGAGGAGAAGGGCGGCGAGGCGCCCGCGCGCGACCTGGCGATGGACACGCTGCGCGGCGTGCTCGAGGGCGAGATCCTGGTCCACAACCATTGCTACCGCGCCGACGAAATGGCCGTGGTGATGGATATGGCCAAGGAGTTCGGCTACCACGTCACCGCGTTCCACCACGCCGTCGAAGCCTATAAGATCGCCGATCTGCTCAAGGCGAACGACACCTGCGCGGCGGTTTGGGCCGACTGGTACGGCTTCAAGATGGAAGCCTATGACGCCGTGCCCGAGAACCTCGCCATCCTGGAAAAGGAAGGCGCCTGCGCGATGATCCATTCGGACGACGGCAACGGCATCCAGCGGCTCAACCAGGAAGTTGCCAAGGCGCGCGCTTCGGCGATCAAGTCCGGGCTCGCCATTTCGGAGGAAGCCGCCTGGCGCTGGCTCGCGATCAATCCTGCCAAGGCGCTGGGCATTGCCGACAAGACCGGCAGCCTCAGGCCCGGCAAGATGGCCGACGTCGTGCTGTGGAACGGCAATCCGTTCAGCGTCTACACGCGCCCGCAGATGGTGTGGGTCGACGGCGCGCTGCTCTACGACGCCGCCAATCCCAGGCTGCGGCCGGTATCCGATTTCGAGCTCGGCCAGCCGGGCGAGGGGGACGTGAAGTGATCAGGAAGCTGCTCCTCAGCACCGCCGGCGCGCTGGCGCTGGCAAGCCCCGCCGCCGCGCAGGACGTCGCGATCACCAATGCCCGGCTCGTCGTCGGCGACGGCGCCGGCCCGGTCGAGGGCGGCACGGTGGTCGTCCGCGGCGGGCGCGTGGTCGCCGCCGGCACCGGCGTGGCGGTCCCCGCCGGCGTGCGCGTGATCGACGCGGGCGGGCGCTATGTGACGCCCGGCATCTTCGCCGGCTTCACGCGCCTGGGCATCGTCGAGGTCGACGGGGTCTCGGAAACCAACGACACCAGTGCGCGCAACTCGCCGTTTAATGCAGCACTCGATGTGACTCCCGCAGTAAACCCCCGCTCCAGCCCGCTTGCGATCAACCGCATCGAAGGTGTGACGCGCGCAGTCGTCGCGCCCGACAACAGCAGCGGCTCGATCTTCGCCGGCCAGGGCGCCGTCATCGACCTCGCGCCCGACATGGACGCAGTGACCCGACCGCGGGCCTTCCAGTTCATCGAATTTGGCGAGACGGGCGCGCGCAGCGCCGGGGGCAGCCGCCCCGCGGCCTATGCGATGCTCCGCAACGCGCTGTTCGAAGTGCGCGACTATATCCGCAACCCGGCGGGCTTCGCCGATCGCGGCAAAGACGCGCTGCTCACGCGCGCCGATGCCGAGGCGCTGGTGCCGGTGGTGCAGGGGCGCGTGCCACTCCTCGCGCACGTCGAGCGCGGATCCGATATCCTCGGCATACTCCAGCTCAAGCGCGAGGTTCCCGGGCTCAAGCTCGTCCTCGTCGGTGCCACCGAGGGCTGGACGGTGGCACGTGAGATCGCCGCGGCGGGCGTGCCGGTGATCGCATCGGCGCTCGCCGACCTGCCGCTCTCGTTCGAATCGCTGGCCGCCACACAGTCCAACATCGGCCGGATGAAGGCGGCAGGCGTGATCGTGGGTATCGGCACGATCAACGAGGACGATGCACGCCAAGCACGCTGGGAGAAGCAGTACGCCGGCAACCTCGTCGCGCTCGGCCGCATCCCCGGCGCCAGCGGGCTCAGCTGGGGCGAGGCGTTCGCGACGATCACTTCGCGCCCGGCCGAGGCGCTGGGCATGGGCGGCGAGTTCGGTTCGCTCAGGCCCGGCCGCCGCGGCGACGTGGTGATCTGGGACGGCGATCCGCTCGAGATCGGCACTTCGGCGGTCTCGGTGTTCATCGACGGTGTCGAGCAACCGATGACGAGCCGCCAGACTCGCCTGCGCGAACGCTATTGGGACCCCAAGGAAGGGGCGCTGCCCAAGGCGTATCAGCATTGACCCTGATTGACCCGCGCGCTTCGTTGCGGAACCTTCACGAAGGCGCCGCATTGCGCTCGGGAGTCGATGCGTGCCCCAGCAGGGAGAGTGACATGACCAGACGCATTTTGCTGCCCGCGTTCGTGGCGCTGGCGCTTGCCGGGTGCGAATCGCAGCCGGCGCAGAACAACAATGTCGCGCCGATGCCGACCGCCGAGCCCGCCAATATCGACGAACCCGAGGCGAACGTCGTCGGCAACGAGGCGGAGGGCAATGCGCTCGCTGCGGTGCTGAACATGTCGGATCGCCAGCGCAACGTGGTATTCATCCGCGCGATCCTCGACGCGGGCCTACCCTGTCAGGCGGTCACCTCGTCCGAGCGGCTGCCCGATCAGGACGGCCGTCCGCTGTGGCGCGCCAATTGTGACGGCGGCGCGAGCCACATGATCAGCATCACCCCTGACGGCACCGCAAACATCGTAAGCCGCACCGACCGCTGACGCCGTAGCTCCGTAAAAAGAAGGGGAGGCTCCGGATGGAGCCTCCCCAGTGTTTCCTTCAGGGAGGAGGAAAGTCAGAGGCCGACGATGCCGCCGTCGTCCTTGGTGATCACCACCACGGCCGAACGCGGGCGCACCGTCGCGGCGGGCGTGCCGGTCTGGCTGTCGGGCCAGTGGCTCGACGGTGCGGCTGGCGTGCCGTTTTCGCCCGGATGCTGGATGCCGACGAACAGCGTGCGGCCATCGGGCGTGGAGTCGATGCCGGTGATCTCGCACTCGACCGGGCCAACCAGGAAGCGCTTGAGCGTGGCCGCGGTCGGCGCTGCACCCACGCGGGTGGCCTGCGTCGCGGTCACGCCGTTCTTGTCCTTGTTGGTGATCGTGCGCGCGCCGCCGTCGCCGACCGTGCCCGGCATCGCGGCGAGCAGCATGCAGTTGGTCACGTCGGTATAGGCGCTGTCGTCGGTCTCGATCCACAGCAGCGGCTTGACCTGGCCGCCGGCATGGCTCGAACGGCTGAAGTAGAGGCCGTCGGGGCTCGAGAAGTCCTGGTCGGCGGTGAGGCCCGAGACGTTGATGTTGGCAGCATCCAGGTCCGAACCCGCACCGAAGAGATAGATGTCCCAGGTGAAGCTGGTTGCCTCAGTGGTGTCGCCGGTTTCCTTGAGGCGGATGATGTGGCCGTTCGGGTTGCCGAACTGCGCGGTCGTACCCTTGGGGTCGTTGTAGTGGCGCGGATTGGCGGCATCGGTGCCGGTCAGCGGTCGGCCGGCCTCGTTGTTGTTGGTGAGCGTCAGATAGACTTCGCCGGTGACCGGATTGACCGCGGTCCATTCGGGCCGGTCCATCGGCGTCGCGCCGACCACGTCTGCGGCGAGGCGGGCGTTGACCAGCACATCGGCCTGGTCGGCGAAGGGATAGACCGTGCTCGATGCCGTGACGCCGCTCTGGCCGAATACCAAAGGTAGCCAGGCGCCGGTGCCGTCGGCATTGAACTTCGCGACGTAGAGCGTTCCACTGTCGAGATATTTGTCGCCCGTCGCGAGACGGTCGGCGGCAGTGGCGTCGGCCGCGACCCAGGCCGTCGCCGAGACGAACTTGTAGAGATATTCGCGGCGCGAGTCGTCACCCATGTACCAAGCCGGCTTCTTGCCGACGACGAACGCGCCCGGCCAGCAGCCCTCGTGACCCAGGCGACCCAGCGCGGTGCGCTTGCGCGGCGCCTTGGTCGCGTCATAGGGATCGATCTCGACGACCCAGCCGAACTGGTTGGGCTCGTTGCGGAAATCGGCGATCGCCGACGCGCCCGAAGCCGTGGCGTTCCAGCGCGCGAAGGTCGTGTTGGTCGCATCGGCGGGCACGACGGTCGCCCAGTTGAAGTTGCCCGTGGTGGTCACGCCGTAGCGATTGAGCGACGTCAGTTCCTTGGGCGTGCGGCCTGCCACATCGGCCGACGGACGGCGGAAATAGCCCGCCCAATTCTCTTCGCAGGTGATCGCCGTGCCCCAGGGCGTGGTGCCGTTGGCGCAGTTGTTGATGGTGCCGCGGCCCTTGGTGCCGTCGGTCGAATAGGCGGTCTTGATCAGGTCCGACCCCTTGACCGGGCCGTTGAACACTACCGGCGTGTTGGGCGTGATCCGGCGGTTGAGCGTGCTCGCCTGATTGAAGGTCCAGGCCCGGGCCGCGTTCTGGCTGTACTCGGTGACGCTGACTCCGTGGCACTCGATCTCCTTGAGCGCCTCGGCCTCGGGGCGCGGACCCGCGGTGGTGTTGTTGGTCGGACCGTTCGGGTGGAGATACTGGATGTTGATGTTCTCATGATTCTGCACGAGCAGCCCGCGCGTCGAGCTGGTCGCGTCGCGCGCGGTGCCGGTTGCGGCGAGGCCGTACCAGTAGAGCGCGTCGCCATGATCGCCGATGCGGCCGGCGAAATTGGTGTCGGTGCCGTCGTTCTTGTACGCCGGAACGCCCGCGAGGACCGGATCGCCGGTGCGATTGATCACCTGCACCTTGTAGCCGGTCGGCACGGTGACGACGTCGAGCTTGTTCTTGGCGACGGCCGTGAAGCCTAGCGCTGCCGGGCTGACGTTCACCGTGGTGTCGTGATAGCTGTTGTTGGTGTTGCTGACGATGTAACGGAACACGAACCGCGTCGGGGCCGACGCCGAAGGCGCCAGGAACGAAGCGTTGGCAGTCGAGGCGCCATCGAGCGTCACGACCGGCCCTTCGATCTGGATCCAGCTCTGGTTGGTGGTGCCGGTGGTGGCACCCGTGAGCTTGACCACCCGCCCGGAAGAAGTGGCGATCGTTTCGCCCGGCTCTGCAGTGATCGGGGGCGTGTCGGACGGGGAGTCGTTGTTGTCGCACGCAGCGAGCATCGAAGCGCCCATCGTCGCGGCGACGATCGCAGTGCCCCCGCGCAGCGTCTGGCGGCGCGAGAATCGCTGGTCGGCGAGTTCGTTGAGCGTGATGGCGGTGGAGCGGTTGGTGTCGACGTCGCCGTCGCTGTAACCGTAGCTGGTCGCGGTCAGATCGGTCATGGAAACCCCCAGGCAGCCGGGCCAAGCACGGCCTCGGTCGAGGCTGCTTTGCGAGGGGCGGTTTACGGCGTGATGGAAGAGCGGTGACTCGGCGATGACTCCTCCGCGTCGCTATCGTTACGCTTTGCTCCGGACCGGGACAGGGGCTAAACCGTGGACGAGATGCCCGACACGCCGCCCCCCGAGCCCGAGGCGCCGCAGCCTTCCCGCAGCCTGGCGGACCGGCTCGCGCAGCGTGCGCGGAACCGCGGCGACGGCGTGGCCGTCGCGCGCCGTGCCGTGGGAGCCGATTGGCGCATTCCCGCGATCGTCGCCGCGCTGATCTGGCTCGGGCCGCTGACGACCATGCTCGGCGCAAGGCTGCTCGCCGACGGCGTTCGGCGCGAGGCGCAGGGCCTTCGCGTGCAGCTTGCGCCACGGATCGCCGCCGAACGCGGGGCCGAGACCGCACGAAGCCAGCTCGCCGACGCGTTGCGCGGACCCGGGCCCTCGGCAACGCTCGAGGCGCTCGCGCGCGTGCTCCCGGCCGAGGCCACCGTTGCCCGCGTCGCGCGCGAGCCGGGCGGCGCGATCGAGCTGGAGATCGCCGCGCCCGATCCCGACATGCTCCGCGCCGCGCTGCGCCGTGCGCCCGAATTCGTCCGGCTGCGTGCCGTGGGGCAGCAGGGCAGCGACGGCACGATGCTCAGCAAGTTCCGGGTCGAGCCGCAATGAGGCCGTCGCCGCTCCTCATCGGCGTGGCTGCCGGACTGGCGGGCGCGCTGCTACTGGCGCCTGCCACCGGGACGGCGCTCGGCAGGCTCGCGACTGCGCGGGCCGAGCGTGACTCGCTGCGCATCCAGGCCGCCGCGCCTGCCCAGCTGCCGGCGTTGCTTCCGCCGGGTCTGGCGGTACGTGCTCCGGGCGACGTCACCGAGCGCGTCCAGGTCCTTGCCAAGGCGGGGGGAGTGCTCGTCGAGGAAGCGGCGCCGATCAAGGCGCCCGCGGGCGTGGTCGCGCTGCGAGTCGCCGCGTCGGGGCCGGAGAAGGCGCTGCTCTCGTTCGCCGACGCGCTCGAGCGGGGGCGGCCGGTGATGCGGCTGCGGATCTGGCGAGTCGAGGCGCTTCCCGGCGGCGGCGCACGCCTGTCGGGCGAACTGGTGGCGGCGGCGCAATGATCGCGCGGCGCGACATGCTGGCGCTGATCGGGGCAGGGGCCGTCGCGGTGCTGACGCCGGCCGTGCTGCTTCCGACGGCGAAGCGGCCCGCGCCGACGCATGCGCCCGCGATCCTGCGACCGCTCGCCGTGCCCCAGGCGCCGCCGCTCGCCGCGGCCTATGAGCGCCCCTTGTTCGCGCCGGCTGGAGGCGCCGAGGCCGAGGCGCCGCCGCAGGATGCGCCCGCGCTGGTGGGGGTGGTCGGGCGGCTCGGCGCCGATGCCGTCGCGATGGTCCGCACCGCCGACGGTTCGACTCGCACGCTCGCTATCGGTGAGAGCGTCGACGGGTGGCGCCTGGCGTCACTCGCGATCGACGCGGCTTTCTTCACGCGTGGCACCCAGCGCGTCCGCGTGCCGCTGCCCGCGGAATAGGAATTCGCGCGGCTAGCTTCCCACTTTTCCCGCGTTTTCGGAAATTTCGTTGCGCTCGGGCGCAAGGTAATTTCCTACAGTCCATGCCGCCGTGGCTGCTTTTCCCTGAGACTCGACGGCTTCAAAGAGCGCCGTCGGCCGAAGCCGGCGGACCGCCAGCCGAGCAGACGAAATCCTACATTGCAAGGTGGAAGACTGGCGCCGGGAGCCCGGGATTAGGCGGATTGCGGAACATCCGCTTTATGGCCAGCGGCGGCGCCTCGGCGTGAGGCCACCACGAGCGCCACCTCATTCTGAAGAACGCACTGTCGGACGATTTTCGGCAAGCCGATAGGTGAGAATGGCGAGGGCGCCGTCGATCGAGAAGG
This sequence comes from Sphingomonas sp., assembly GCF_017744835.1. Classification (GTDB taxonomy): domain Bacteria; phylum Pseudomonadota; class Alphaproteobacteria; order Sphingomonadales; family Sphingomonadaceae; genus Sphingomonas. The sequence goes on along the minus strand of NZ_JAGIAM010000004.1, from coordinate 43,101 downwards.
AACGACTATCGCGGCCGAATCGCAGCGCGAAGTCGTAGGCTACGGGTCTGTCGAACCGCTGAACTTCATGTCCGTCGGCCATGGAGACGAGCGCAATCGATTCCCGTCGCGAATCCTTGCCAACCGGCATCGATATGAGTGCGTAGCGCCCATCCGGACTGATCGTCGGATTGTAAGTCTGCGAGAAATCATATGCGGTGCCGGTGATACTCCAGAGCCTGCGGCCGGTCTCGACCTCCCAGAGATCGGCGACGGCCCCCCTCTGTGGGGTGCGCTCCTCACATTCGGGTCGGCGGGGGCACCGAGATACTCGCAAAGTATGCCGCTCGCGCTCAAGCCGTGCGCGATCAATACTGTCTTCAAGTCGGGGGACAGGGCGAACTTCCAGGATCCGTTCGGTCCGGGGTGCAGCGGCATTTCTCGGGGTAGTTTTCCCTGTTGCCACTCAAACCAGCGCCCACCGTTGAGCACAAACAGCGCAAAGACCTTGCCCTGCGGATCAAGGCGAGCATCAATGTCACCAACCAGGGCTCGCGGCCGCTCGCCGCGCGAGAGCGGCATCGGAACGGCCTGGAGTACCTTGCCTCTGCGACCATCGACGATGGCGAGCGTCGGCGTCGGATCGTCGTGTTCGGGGCGGTAATAGCTGCCCTTCGTGCCAAATTCGGCCAAAGCCAGGCCGCCGCCACCGACCCAGAGCATGCCGTCAAGTCCGCCCGCTGTATACTTCAGCGAAGGCAGCAGGCGCGGTTCTCGATCATTTGGTATTTCGATCGGGGATAGCGGGCCGAGCGCGAAACCGCTCGGCCGCATAGTGTCCTGACGCACACCGAGGATCGCCTTCGAATCATCCCTCCACGCGAACGGCGGGGCTTTGCTATAGCCGAGGCTGCCGGCGGTGAGCCGCGACGCGATAACGCGTGGCGCGGCGGTCGATCCGATCGCCCCGACCCGCAGACCGTCATAGCCAGAAACTAGAAAGTGTCGCTCATCGGGCGAAATCGATGGCGCCGAGATGGAGGAAGAACTGTTCAGCCCGGCAGGGCAAAAGGCATTCGCGAGGTAATAAGGGCCCTTCGTAACCGGGGCCGCCTGATCGATTATTGTCGGATGACAGCCGATCGACGGCGGAGGCGGGGCCGATGCTGGCCTTGCGGCGACCACCGTTCCCAGCAACGTCCCAATGGTCGCGATGAGGAACACCCGTTTCATGCGCAGACACTCGCGGCAGCCACGATGCAAGCGGTGAAGCTGCCTGAGCGACGTACCGGGAGCAAGCTGTTCTCACTCGGTCGGCAACAGCTGAGCCGACGGCGAATGAATGACCGCTACCGGGGCGCTGGCGGACATCAAGCGGAACTCGCTCGCTCAGTAAACCCCGTCGATCTCCACGCTAAGCCGCGGTGTGGGGGGCGCGAGGAGGAGGCTCGAGCGGCGGTTGTTGTCGATCTCGTCGGAGCGCAGCCGGGCGTATTTCTCCTTGGCCGCCGCGCTCGCGTCCGCGCCGTCGCGCAGGATGCGGGGGCGCAGGAAGATGAAGAGCGTGCGCTTCTGGTGCGTCTCGCGGCGGCTCTTGAACAGCTCGCCCACAATCGGCAGGTCGCCCAGGATCGGCACCTGCTGGCGCACGTCCTGGTAGTCGTCGCTGATCAGCCCGCCCAGCACGATCGTCTCGCCATTGTCGGCGAGGACGCTGGTGTTGATCGCGCGGCGATTGGTGATCAGGTCCGATGCGCCGGTGCTCGCCGCCGCGATCGACGAGGCTTCCTGGTTGACCTGCAGCCGGATCGTGTCGCCGGCATTGACGCGCGGCAGGATGCGCAGCGTGATGCCCACGTCCTTGCGCTCGATCGTCGTGTAGGGCCGCACGTTGGTGCTGTCGGTGAGCACCGACCCGGTGACGAAGGGCACGTTCTGGCCGACGACGATCTCGCCCACGACATTGTCGAGCGTGGTGATCTGCGGCGTGGAGAGCAGGTTGGCCTTGGTCGAGACGCCCAGCGCCTGGACGAGGAGCGAGAAATCGTCGCCGATCGCGACGTTCCCGGTGAAGCCGCTGCCGAGCAGCTTGCCGGCCGGCACGCCGAGCACGGTGAGAATCTGGCCGAGCGAGGCAAAGCCCGAATCGGGCTGCGAGAAGGACGTGCCTGCGCCCTCGACCTGGTTGAGCACCGCGCCGCTGGTGCCGAGCTGCACCGCCAGCGCCTCGGCATCGTCGCCGGTGATCTCGGCGATCGCGGCCTCGATCAGCACCTGCGGGCGGCGCACGTCGAGATCGGTGATCAGCGGCTCGATCGAAGCGATCGCCTGCGGCGTGCCGCGCACCACCACGGCGTTGAGCTCGGGGGCGGGCTGGACGGTCAGCTCGGGCGTCGAGAAGCCCTGCGGCGTCTCGACGCGCGGCGTCTGCATCACGGGCTGGGTGGGGGCCGTGGCGGCACCCTGGTTGCCCAGGCCCTGGATGCCCGATGCCGCGCCCGCCAGGCCGCCGAGCCCCTGCGACTGGTTGCCCAGCCGCGCGAAGGGATTCTGGTTCTCCGACAGGCTGCGCGCGACCGGATTGTCCGCCGTCTGACCCTGGCCGAGCACGCCGCGCAGCACTTCGGTCACCGACTCGGCATCGGCGAAGTTCAGGCGGAACATGCGCGTGATCGGAGTGGCGCCGCCGGGCGCATCGAGCGAGACGGCGATGCGCCGCGCCTCGGCCACCGCCGCGGGGGTGCCGCGCACGATCACCGTGTTGCTGCGCACGTCCGCCGCGACGCGCGCGCCGGCGCCCGAGGGATCGCCGAGCACGTTCTGGAGCGACTGCGCCACGTCTGCGGCATTGCCGTTCCTGAGCGTGATCGTCGCGAAGCTCGCACCGCTGCCGCCGTCGAGCTGGCGCACGATCGCTTCGACCCGGCGGACATTGTCGGCATAGTCGGTGATCACCACCGCATTGGGGCTGGCGAGAGGCTCGACGCTGCCGAAGGTTGCGACGAGCGGGCGCACGACGCGCGCGACATCGGCCGAGGGGACGTTGGCGAGGCGCACCATCCGCGTCACCAGCTCCTGGCCCGACGCGCCGCGGCTCGGCACGCCACCGTCGCGCACTGCGTTGGCCGCAGGCACGACTCGCCATGCGCGACCCGAGCGGACCGCCGCGAAGCCGTTTGCGCGCAGCACCGACAGGAACAGCTCCCACACGCCGGCGGGCGTCAGCGGCGTCGCCGACGTGACGGTGACCACGCCCTTCACGGCGGGATCGAGGATCAGCGTGCGCCCGGTGATGCGCGAAATCTGGTCCGCCACGTCGGCGATCTCGACGCCGCGCATGTTGACCACCACGTCTGCGGGCTGGTCCTGCGCGGTCTGCGCCACTGCCACGGAATCGAGCGCGATGCCGGCGAGGGCAAGGGCGGCGATGGTCGAGCGAATCTTCACGGGAACACTTTCTAGCGGAGCGGTACGGTAAGCGTCAGTCGCTTGCCGTCGCGAAGGATCTGGATCTGGGCGGTGCCGCTGGCCTGGGCGGCGGCGAAGGCGGCGTTGGCGGCGGCGGGATCGCTGAGCGCGGTGCCGTTGACCGACTGGATCACGTCGCCGGTCATCATCCCCGCGGGGGCATTGGCGCCGATGCGATAGCCGCCCGAGGTTGGCGAGGCGTCGAAGCGATCGAGCACTGCCGCGGCACCGGCCATCGGCGCGGGATTGGGGGCGGGCGGCGAGGCGATCGGGGCGCCCGGCGGGGCAGGGGTCGGCGCCGCCTGCGCCTGTTGCCGGGCCTGATCGGCCTGCGCCTGGCGCTGCTCGGGCGAGAGCGTCGGATCGGGGAAGGCGAGGAATTCGGTGCGCCCGCCGATCGCCAGGATCACGCGGTCGCGCAGGATCGCCTGGATCGTCGCGCCGCTGACGCTCTCGCCGATATGGAAGGCGACCGGAGCCTGGCCGCTCACGGCGATGAACGCCGTCGAGAGCGTCGCCGGGTTCGCCGCGATCACGCCCTTGAGCTCGAGCGGCAGCGTCGTCGGCTGGCCTGCCTCGTTGACCGCCGGCTTGCCGAAGGGGGCAAGCGCCAGCGCGGCGGCGATGTCGGGCGCGACCGCGGGGCCGCTGCGGCCCGAAGGCACGGTGATCGCGCCGGTGCCGGCGTGGCCCGCCAGCCGCCAGGTGAGCCCGGCGAGCGCCACGGCTACCGAGACGATCACTGCCCCGCTCAGCAGGTCGAGCGCAGTGCGGGCCTGGCGCGGCGTTAGGCTGAAATCCCCGATCATCGCCTGCGTGCGTCCACGAAGCCGTCGAGCGATGCAAGAGGGGCTTTTTCGTTTGCGGGCGTGACGGCGATGCGGACGCGCTCGATTTCGGGATCGTCGGTGCGCCGCCGCTCGACCGCGACGCGCCATTGCTGGCCCAGCATGTCGACGGCGTCGGCGCCGGGAATTCCCGCTTCCAGCTCGGCGAGGCGGTTCTCCGCCGCCCACATCGCGGCAGTGCGGCGCTCCATGCCGCGTGTCGAATCGATGTGGGATTCGACGGTGCGCATCAGGCCGACGGTCGCGATGGCGAGCACGGCGAGCGCGACCAATGCCTCGATCAGCGAGAAGCCCTCGTCGTTCATGCCGCAGGTGCCGGCGCGGCGGTGGCGGTGAGGCCGTCATAGGTGACGCGCCAGCGCTGCTGGCCCGATTCGATCAGCGCGGTGAGTGGCCGGCCGGCGCCGTCGACGCCCAGTATCACCGGCGGGCGCACGTCGAGCGTCACTACCATGCCGCCGGGCAGGCGGTGGAAGCCGAACTGATCGTCGGTGCGCGCGATCAGCTTGCCGTCGGCGCCGATCGTGGCGAAGCCGTAGCCATCCTTGGCTGCGGTGAAGGCGATCATCCGGTCGCCCAGCATCGCATCGTCGGCGGCGGCCTGGAGGCGCGCCGCGAGGCGGTGCGCCTCGGCCTCGGCGCTCGGCGCGCGCGTGATGCTGCCCACGCCGATCGAGACCGCACCCGCCATCACGGCGATGATCGCGAGGACGACGAGCATCTCGACGAGAGTCAGTCCGGCCTCGCCGTGCCTCCGTGTCGCGATGCTGCCGGTCCCCCCCATGGTCGTCAGCGCTTCTTCACGATGTCGGCGTCGACCCCTTCGCCACCCTGCTTGCCGTCGCGGCCGAGCGACACGATCCGGTAGCTGTGGCCATCGGACTCATAGACATAGGGGCGGCCCCAGGGATCCTGCGGCATGGTCGAGAGATAGCCGCCATCGGGGAAGGCGGCGGGGAGCGGCGGCACGGTGGTGCGTTCGACCAGCGCCTTCAGCCCCTGCTCGGTGGTGGGAAAGGCGCCGTTGTCGAGCCGATAGGTGGTGAGCTGGCTGGCGATCGTCGCCATGTCGCTGTTCGCGGTGGTCACGCGCGCCTGGTCGGGCCGGCCGATCACGTTCGGAACGATCAGTGCCGCCACCAATGCGATGATCGCGAGCACCACGATCATCTCGACGAGCGTCAGCCCGGCTTCGCTTTGGGGAACCTCGTAGCGCTTGCTTGTGCGGCGAAGCGGTGCAATGTCACTAAACTGTTTCAAAACTATGCGCATCCCAGCCCCATGCGTCCTTCCGATGAAGCAAATGTGACAGCCTCCGGCCGCTCTCTCGGCGCGCCCGACGACGCCTCTGAACCCCGCGCCGCGGGCGTGTGGACGCTCGCGGGCGGACGGCTGATCATAGCCGAGCCCGGGGGGCCTGCAACCATCCTCGTTCCCAGCGAGCAGGTGCGGCTGCTCGCGGTCGACCTGCCGCTCGCCAGCAAGGCCAAGCGGCTCGAGGCGCTGCCCTTCGCGATCGAGGAGCAGATCGCCGAGCCGGCCGAATCGGTACATCTTGCGCTCGGCGCCGAGATCGAGCCCAAGCGCTACCTCGTCGGCGTGGTGCGCCACGAGGAAATGATCGCCTGGATCGAGGCTGCCGAGGCGGCGGGGCTGGGCCATGCCGCGATGGTGCCCGACGCGCTCGCGCTGCCGCGGCCGGGCGAGGGCGAATGGGCGGTCGACCTCACCGGCGACCGCGCGACGGTGCGTGCCGGCGACGGGACGGGCTTCGCCTGCCCGGCGGCGATGCTGCTGCCGGCGTGGCAGGCCGCGGGCCGGCCGCATGTGCTTTCCTATGGCGCGGCGCTGCCGTCCGAGATGGCGGCGAGCGAGGCCGCGGCCGGCGCCGTCGCGCTTTCCGACCGGCTGCTCGAGCCTGCGCTGGACCTGCGCCAGGGGCCGTATGCCCGCCGGCGCGCGGGGCTGCCCAATATGTGGCGCCGGCTCGGGTGGATCGTCGCGATCGGGGCGGCCGCGCACGTCGGCATCGCCATGGCCGATACGCTGATGCTCCAGCGCATTGCCGATCGCCGCGCCGAGGAGACGCGTGCCGCCTTCGCCGCCGCCGCGCCGGGGGCGACGCCGGGCGAGGATCTGGCCGCGAGCGTCACCGACATGCTGCCCGCCCCGAGCTCGGCCGCGCCGGACCTGTTCCTGCCCTTGCTCAATCGCCTGTCGGGCGCGCTCGGCCCGCTTTCGGGCGCACTCACCGTGCGTAGCCTCAGCTATCAGGCGAGCACGCTTACGCTCGACCTGGACGGCACCGACCCGAGCCTGCCCGGCCGCATCGACGCAGCGCTGCGCGGGGCGGGCATCACCGGCAGCGTTACGCGCTCGCCCGACGGCGCGATCCGGGTTACGGCGAACGCCGCATGAGGCTGATCCTTTCCCGGATGCCCGCGCTCGACGCGGCGATCGCGCGTTTCGACGCCTGGTGGAGCACGCTCAGCCAGCGCGAGCGCATTCTGATCGCGGTGATGGGGACGCTGCTCGCGATCACGATCCTGGTCTTCGGCGTGATCAAGCCGCTCCAGGCCGCGCGGGCCCAGGCGATCGCCGACATCCGTACCTATGAGACGCTGACGGCGCGCATCCGCGCCGCGGGCACGCTCAGCGCCACCCCCGCGACGCGCCGGCAGGGCCCGCCGCAGCAGGTTGCGACCAGCTCGGCGCAGGGCTTCGGCCTGACCGTCATGCCCGAGGCGATCCCGGGCGGGGTGCGCGTCACCGTCGCCGACGCGACCTATGATTCGCTGATGGCGTGGCTCGCCGACCTGAGCGCGACCAGCGACCTGCGCGTGCGCCGCCTCTCGGTCCAGCGCCGCCCGGCGCCGGGGCGCATTTCCGCGACCGTGGACCTCGGCGCATGAGCGAGGAGCTGATCCTCGTCGAGGACGCGCCCGCGCCGCGCACCTTGCCCTATAGCTTCGCGCGCAAGCATGGCGTGCTGCTGCGCGCCGGTCCCGCCGGCCTCGAATGCCTGCACCGCGCGGGCGCGGGGCTCGACGGGCTGCTCGAAGTCCAGCGCATCGCGCCGGGCGTGCCGCTCACGCAGGTGAGCGACGAGGCCTTCGATGCAGCGCTCAGCCAGTCGTACAGCGAGCGCGCCGGCGCTGCGGCAGACTTCGACCTGGGCGACATGGACCTGGCCGCGCTGGCGGACAGCGCCGCGAGCGTCGACGATCTGCTCGACACCCGCGACGACGCGCCGGTCATCCGCCTGATCAATGCGCTGCTGCTCGAAGCGGTGAAGGAAGGCGCGTCGGACGTGCACATCGAGACGCAGGAAAAGCGGCTCGTCGTGCGGTTCCGCATCGACGGCGTGCTGCGCGACATGCTCGATCCGCCGCGGGCGCTGGCGCCTTTGCTGGTCAGCCGCATCAAGGTGATGGCCAAGCTCGACATCGCCGAACGCCGCATTCCGCAGGACGGCCGCGTGACGCTGCGCATCGGCGGGCACGACGTCGACGCGCGCGTCTCGACCATCCCGACCCAGCATGGCGAGCGCGTGGTGATGCGCCTGCTCGAAAAGGGATCGCTGCGGCTCGACCTCGAATCGCTCGGCATGGACGAGGAGGACCGCCAGATCTTCGCGCGGCTGCTCGATCGCCCCCACGGCATGATGCTCGTCACCGGCCCGACCGGCTCGGGCAAGACGACGACGCTCTATTCGGCGCTCACCCGCCTCAACGACCGCAAGCGCAACATCATGACGGTCGAGGATCCGATCGAATATGAGCTGGCGGGCGTGGCGCAGACGCAGGTCAACCCGCGCACCGACATGACCTTCGCGCGCGGGCTGCGGGCGATCCTGCGCCAGGACCCCGACGTGATCATGGTCGGCGAGATCCGCGACCAGGAGACCGCCGAAGTCGCGGTGCGATCGGCGATGACGGGCCATTTCGTGCTCTCGACGCTCCACACCAACAGCGCGATCGGTTCCGTGACGCGGCTGATCGACATGGGGGTCGAGCGCTATCTGCTCGCGCCGATGCTGGTGGGACTGGTGGCGCAGCGGCTGGTGCGGAAGCTCTGCCCCGAATGCCGCTGGCAGGACGAGGCGACCGAGGCGGATTCGCGGCTGCTCGGCGGCGCGCTCAAGCCGGGCAAGACGATCTGGCGCCGCGGCGGCTGCGATTCCTGCCACGGCGAAGGCTATCGCGGACGCGCCGGGCTCTACGAAGTCGTGGCAGTCGACGACCGGCTCCAGAAGCTGATCCACGACGGCGCTTCCGAGGCCGATCTGGAGAAGGCGGCGCGCAAGACCAGCCCGAGCCTGCTCGAGGATGGCGTCGCCAAGATCCGCAGCGGCGTCACCACCGTCGACGAAGTCGCGCGCGTGGTGCGGGACGAGGCCTAGTGCCAGCCTATTCCTATCGCGCCGCCGACCGCGCGGGTGCGGCCAGGCGCGGGATCATCGAGGCGTCGAGCCCCGCCGCGGCGCGCGCGCTGCTGCGCGAGCAGGCGCTGCTGCCGCTCTCGGTCGAGCCCGCGGCCGAGCGGGGGCAGGGGATCGGCGGCATTCGCCTCTCGTTCCTGTCGCGCAACCGCATCTCGCCGCGAGCGCTCGCCACGGTGACGCGCCAGATCGCGACGCTGGTCGGATCGGACATTCCGGTCGAGGAATCGCTCCGCCTCGTCGCCGCCCAGTCCGAGGCGCCGGCGATCAACACCTTGCTGCTCGACGTGCGCGGCGCGATCCTCGACGGGCGCAGCTTCGCCGCGGCGCTCTCGGCGCATCCCAAGGCCTTCCCCGAATTCTATCGCGCCTCGGTCGCGGCAGGCGAGGCGTCGGGACAGCTTCCGAGCGTGCTCAACCACCTCGCCGAGTTCGTCGAGAACCGGCAGGCCAATGGCCAGAAGCTCCAGCTCGCCTTGCTCTATCCCGCGTTGCTCGCCTGCGTCTCCTTCGGGATGATGGCGCTGCTGATGGTCTATGTCGTGCCCGACATCGTGCGGGTGTTCGTGTCGCGCGGCGCCGACCTGCCTTTGCTCACGCGCGTGCTGATCGCGATCAGCTGGTTCCTGCAGAATTTCGGGCTCTATCTGATCCTCGCGATCGCAGTGATCGCCCTGGTTGCGGGGCGTTGGGTGCGCGTGCCTGCCAACCGGCTGCGGCTGCACCGCTTCTTCACCGAGCATCGCCCCTTCCGCCGCTTCAGTCGCCAGCTGAGCGCCGCGCGCTTCGCCGGCAGCCTTGCGACTTTGGTGGGCAGCGCGGTGCCGCTGGTCGAGGCGCTTCACGCCGCCGCCGCGGTGACCCCCAACCACTGGGTCCGCGAAAAGGCATTCGGCGTGGCGCAGCGCGTCCGCGAGGGCGTATCGCTCCGCGCCGCGATGCAGGAGGCGGGGGTGTTCCCGTCGATGCTCGTCGCGATCGTCGCCTCGGGCGAATCGAGCGGCCGCCTCGCGCCGGCACTCGGCCGCGCCTCGGACGAGCTCGAACGTGAGCTCGACGCGCTGGTCTCGACCCTGGTGTCGCTGGTCGAGCCGCTGGTGCTGCTGGTGATGGGCGGGCTGGTGCTGCTGATGGTGCTGGCGATCCTGCTGCCGATCATCAATTTGAACAATCTGGTGACGCTGTAGGATCTAAATCCTCCCCAGCGCAGCTGGGGGAGGAATAGGGCCCTACATCGCCCCCTGGATCCTCGCGCCTGGGGGCAGCCCCAGGAACGGCATCATCGCGGCGCCTTCCGGCGTCACGCCGAACTCCAGCGTGCCGTCTTCGGCCAGTTCGGCGCTCACCAGCGTCTTGCGGCGCTGAGTCATCGGGGCGATGCGGATCTGGGTGCGGTTGCCGATATGCTCGGCGGTGAGGATCAGCGCGGGTAGGGCGGAGGCCGCCCCGGCTCCCTTGGGCCGGCAGCTTCCCGGATCGCTGGTCGCCGTGCCCGAGAGCATCTGCGGCGCGCCGCCGACCGCGATGCGCTCCATCTCGATCTGCATCGTCAGGTCGCAAGTGAAGGGCAAGTTGGGCTGGAGCGCCTGGAGCAGCGTCGCGTCGGCCGATCCGCTCACCTTGTCGAGCACCGTGCGCCCGCCGAGATGCACAAGCAGCCGCCCGCCGAGATCGGTATCGGGGCCCGTCGCCTTCCAGTCGGCGGCGAAGGCAAGCGAAGTCAGCGAGCGCAGCGGCGCCATGTGCCATTCGAACTTCGAGCCGCCGGCGACACCCACTTCGCCGTTCCACACCGTCCCCGCCACGCCGGTGCGCCAGGGGCGGTTCTTCACCACCACGCTGGCGGGCATGGTCACGATCATCGCCAGCGCATAGGCCACTATGCCGAGCAGCGCGAAGACGATAATACGCCGGCGTGCCACATCGCCCGTATCCGGAGTCGGCAATGGACCGGCGGTCCCTGCTGAGGTTGCTGCAATCAGGCCTGGTCGCGTCAGCGGCATCGGTCGTGCTTCCCTCGTTTGCGCTTGCCGCAGCGGCGAAGAAGGACAAACGCCCTGTCGCGCTGCTGGTGCCGCTCACGGGTCCGCGAGCGCGGATCGGCCTTAGCATGCGCCAGGCGGCCTTGCTCGCGGAAAACAGCGCCTATGTGGAGAGCTTCGACACGGGCGGCACCGCCGCGGGCGCGGCGGCAGCGGCGGCGAGCGCGCTCAAGAAGCGCCCCGCGCTAATCCTCGGCCCGCTCTCTCACGAGGAAGTGCCGGCGGTGAGCAGCACGGTGGCGGGCCGCGTGCCGATCATCGCCTTCAGCAACGATGCCGTGCTGCGCCAACCCGGCACCTACATCTTCGGGATCACCGCGGGCCAGGTGACCAGCGCGATCCTGCGCTATGCCCGCACCCGCGGGATCAAGTCGGTCGCCGTGATCGACGACGGCAGCGCGTGGAGCGCCGCCTCCTCGGTCGAGGCGGGTCGGCTTGAAGGCGAGCTCGGCATTCGCGTGCGCGTGCTCCAGGTCCGCGAGGGGCAGCCGCTCCCGGCCGCCGGCGACGCGCCCGACGCGGTGCTGCTGCCCGGCAGCGGCGCGGCGGTGCTCGCCGCGGCGCGCAACCTCAAGGATAGCGGCATCCAGTTTCTCGGCACGCTCCAGGGGCTCGACCATCGCCCCGAGGCGCTCGAGGCGCTCGACGGCGCCTGGCTCGCCAGCCCCGATCCGGTCGCCTTCGGTACCTTCGCGAGCGAGTTCAGCGCGCGCAACGGCGGCACGCCCGGGACGATCGCCGCGCTTGCCTATGACGCGGCGGGCATCGCCAATTCGCTGCGCGCCGCGAACACGCTGGGCGCCGCGGGGCTGCTCGACAGCAAGGGCTTCCGCTGCGTCACCGGGCCGGTGCGTTTCCGCACCGACGGATCGGTCGCGCGCGACTTCGCGATCCTGCTCGCGCGCCCGCACGGCTATGAGCCCGTGGCGATGAGCTCGGGCGCCTGAGACCGGCACCGCGGGACTCATCGTGAAACCCCGCGCCGCAGTCGCACCCGCCCAGGCGGGCTTCACGCTGATCGAGCTGATGATCTCGCTCGGCCTGTTTGCGCTGATCGCGGTCGCGGGCCTGGCGCTGGTCGACGGCATCATCAGCGTCCAGGGCCGCACCGAGAAACGGCTCGACCGGCTCGCCGACCTCCAGCGCGCGATGTTCGTGGTGACGAGCGACCTCGACCAGATCGCGCCCGGTCCCTTGAGCGGCGGCGGCACCGGCCTCTCGTTCCTGCGCGCGGCGCCGGGGATCGGCGGCGCGGCGGTGAAGCTCGACTATGCCGCGGCGGGTGGCGCGCTGGTGCGCCGCGTCGGGCCGCTCCCGCAGGTGGTGCTTACTGGCGTCGGCCAGGCGCAATGGCGCTTCTGGGACGGCGCATGGGTCGATCGCTGGCCGGCGCGCAAGGAAGACGAGGAACGCTGGCCGCGCGCCGTCGAGCTGCGCATGCAGGCCGCGGGGCCGGGTGGGGCGCCCGCGACGCTGCGCCGCGTGATCGTGCTCCCGGTGCGGCCCGAGGAAGAGAAGGACCAGCAGCAGTCTCCCTCGCAGCCCGAGCAGGGGATGCCCCAGCGATGAGCCCGCGCGAGGAAGAAGAGGGCATGATCCTCGTCAACGTGCTGATGTTCGTTGCCATCGCCGCCGCGCTGGTGGCGCTGATGATCAGCCGCGAGGAGCTGGCGCTCGACCGCGCGCTGCGTTCGCGCGAGGCGTCGCGCGCCATGGCGATCGTGCGCGGCGGCGAGCTTTCGGCGCTGGTCGCGCTGCGCCGCGATGGCGAAGTCGCGCCCGACGTCGATCATGTCGGCGAGCCCTGGGCGCGACTCTCGGAGAGCGGTGCGCCGATCGAGGGCGGCAGCTTCGACCTCGCGATCAGCGACGCCGAGGGGCGGTTCAACATCAACGCGGTCCGCACCGGCGATGCGGGCTCGACGATCCTGTTCCAGTCGATCGGCGAGGCCGCCGGGCTCACCCCCGAGCAGATCGTCGCCGCGATCCAATATGTGCGGTTGAACGGCCCGGTCACCGACCTTCGCCCGCTGCGCCTCGCCGGGATTGACCCCAAGGTCGCCGACCGGCTCGAACGGCTCGCGACCGCGCTTCCCGGCCGCACCACGGTCAACCTCAACGCCGCGAGCGAGGAAGTGCTGGCGGTGCTGTTCCACGATCCCGTCGTGGCCGGACGGCTGGCGCAGGTGCGCGAGCGGCAGGGCTTCCTCACCCAGAAGGACCTGAGCGACAACAATGTCTCGCTGCCCCCCGGCACCTCGTTCCGCTCGAACAGCTTCTGGGTCCGCACTCGCGCGACGATCGGCGACACGAGCCAGCAGGCCGCCACGCTGATCCAGCGCCGCCGCACGCTCGAGGGCCGGGTGGAGGCCTATCCGGTCGAGCGCTGGCGCAACGCCGCGGTCCCGCCCGGGGCGCCGGCGTTTCCTGCGAAAACCTCGTAAGCCCCTCCCCTGATGGCAGGGGCTAAGTTCATAGCAATATCCGGAACAACGCCCCGCCGCCGGGGGCGTCGCCGATGTCGATCGACCCGCCGTGCGCCACCACGATCTGCCGCGCGAGGTTGAGCCCCACGCCGGTGCCGGTCGCGCGCGTGGTGAAGAAGGGCAGGAACACGTCCTGGCGCAGCGACTCCGGAATCCCCGGGCCGTTGTCCTCGACTTCGATCACCGTTCGCGCCTCGCCGTTCAGCCGCAGCGACAGCCGAGGTGGGCGAGCGCCGCCCTCCATTGCCTGGGCGGCGTTCTGCATCAGGTTGATCACGACCTGCGCGAGCAGGTCCGGATCGGCGTCGAGCGCCAGCGTGTCGGGCGTGACTTCGAGCGACAGCGGTACCGCCGGCGCCTTTGCGGCGAAGATGCGCGCCAGCTCCTCGGCCCAGGGCCGCGCGGCGAAATGCTGGCGCTTGATCTCGGGAGTCCGCGCCACCGCGCGATAGGCCTCGATGAAATGGCTGAGGCCATAGGCGCGCCGCGCCAGCGTCTCGACTGCCATGCGCGCGTCGGCGACCCGCGGATCGGCCGAGAGCGCGGGATCGGCGAGCAGCTCGGCCGCGGTGCCCGCCAGCGAAGTGACGGGAGTCAGCGAATTGAGGATCTCGTGCGTCAACACGCGCACCAGATCGGTCTGCGCCGCCATCTCGACCGCGTCGAGCGTGCCCTGGATCGGCTGGACGCTCACTGCGCGGGTGCGCTGGCCGAGCCGCTCGAGCGTGGCCGAGCGCACCAGCATGCGCTGCGCCCGCCCCTCGATGTTGAGGATCAGCAGCTCTTCCTGCTGCGGCCCGGTTTCCAGCCGCCGCGCGAAGGTGGCGCCATAGGGGGCGAAGTCCTGCGGCCGCGTGGGCTGTCCCTCGCTGAACAGTCGGCGCGCCGCCTTGTTGGCGAGCGACACCTGCCCGTCGCCGCCGACGATCAGCACCGCCACCGGAGCGTCGTCGACCAGCGCGTCGAGATAGCGCAGCTCGCCGACCGCGCGTTCCTGCTCGGCCCGGAAGCGACCGAGCGCTTCGTTCAGCGCCGCGCCGAGCTCGCCGAAACCTGCGCCTCCACCGGTCTCGAAGCGCACCGCCGTGTCGCCGAAGCGCAGCGCCTCGAGGAAGCGGCCGACGATGCGGTTGGTGCGGGTGACGTGGTGGAGCGTCCCCATGAAGGTGGCGACGACGATCGCCAGCGCCACGATCCGCGCCGCGCCCAGATCGGGCGTGATGAACGCCGCGACGCAGGCGAACAGCGCCACGGAAAGCCCCACGATCCAGGCCGCGAGCCCGATCGTGAAGCGGCGGTCAGAGCCCATGCTTCTCCATTCGCCGATAGAGCGCGGCGCGCGACAGCCCCAGCTCGGCCGCGGCGAGCGAGATGTTGTAGCCGTGCTTCTTGAGTGCCTCCTCGACCAGTCGGCGCTCGACGCGTTCGAGGTTGAGGTCGTCGGGCGCGCGCGGCGCGACGATCGCCTGGGGCGAGATGCGTGGCGCGGAAGAGACGAGGGCGAAGTCCTCGGGCTCCAGCGGCACGTCGCGCGCGAGGATCACTGCGCGTTCGAGCGCGTGGCGCAGCGCGCGGACGTTGCCCGGCCAGTCGTGGTGGAGCAGCGCCGCGCGCGCGGCGGGGCTCAGCTCGGGCACGGCGCGGCCGTAGCGCCGGGCGTAATGGCCCAGATAATGCTCGATCAGCTCGGGCACGTCCTCGCGCCGCTCGCGCAGGGGCGGCAGGTCGATCTCCACCGTGTTGAGCCGGAAGAGCAGGTCCTGGCGGAAATGGCTCTCGTCGCGCAGCTTCTCGGGCGGCAAATTGGTGGCGGCGATCACGCGGATGTCGACGGGCACGGGCGCGTTGGCGCCCACGGGCGTCACCTGGCGCTGCTCGAGCACGGTCAGCAGCTTGGGCTGGAGGCGGAGCGGCAGGTTGCCGATCTCGTCCAGGAACAGCGTCCCGCCGTCCGCCGCCTGGATGCGCCCCACGCGGTCAGCACGCGCGTCGGTGAAGGCGCCCTTCACATGGCCGAACAGCTCGGAATCGATCAGGTCCTCGGCGATCGCACCCAGGTCCACGGTCAGCATCGTCTTGTCGGCGCGCAGCGACTGGCGGTGCAGCTCGCGCGCGACCAGCTCCTTGCCCGTGCCGTTTTCGCCGAGCACCAGCACGTTCGCATCCGTCGGCCCCGCGCGCGCGATCAGCGAGTGGATGCGCGCCATCGCCGGCGAATGGCCCAGGATCGCCGATCCGTTCGCCGAGCCGGCCGCTGCGGCAGGGGCGGGGACGCCGCCCTTCACTGCCTTGCGCGAGCGGCGCAGCGCCGCAGCGGTGCGCACCGTCGCGAGCAGCTTGTCGTTGGACCAGGGCTTGGAGACGAAGTCGGTCGCACCGTGCTTCATCGCCGCGACTGCGATGTTGATGCCTGCGTGTGCGGTGATCATCACCACCACCATCTCGGGATCGAGCGCGAGCAGCTTGTCGAGCCAGGCGAGCCCTTCGGCGGAGTCGGTCGCGCCGCGCGCGAAATTGGCGTCGAGCAGCACCACGTCGGGCGCGCGTGCGCGGATCAGCGGCAGCGCCTCGTCGGGCGATCGCGCGGTCGCGACGTCCGCGAACAGCCGGCGCAGCAGCAGCCGCGAGGCCGTGAGGATGTCCTCGTCGTCATCGACGACCACGCAATAGTCGAATTCGGTCGCGCTCCCCATGCTCCCCTCTCGTACAGCGCCTGTGCGATTCCGGACAATCAAATTGCGTGCCAGTCCGTGGGCCTGGGCAGTTGGCACGGCTCGTGCTGATCCCCGCCGCGAGAGGGAGGAACGCAACGTGCCGGGTTCAAGGCGGAAATGGACGAGACTGATGCTGCTGGCGGCCTTCGCCTGCACTGCGCTGGCGATGCTGCGCGTGCCCGCGACGGCGCTCGACGTCTCGGTGACGCGCAACGGCGCCTGGGCGCTGCTCCGCATCGGCTTCGCGACTGTCCGGATCGCGTTCGATTCCGGACAGGAGTGTTCGAAATCGAACGGTTGCGGCGCACCGCTTTCGCCGGCGTCGCTTGCCGTCTCCTCCGCGAAGGCGGATGGCATGGGGGTTGCTAGGGTGTGATCATGGGTGTCGTGAAGATGCAGAAATCGGGGGATGCACCCGTCTCAGGGAGCGGAATGGATCAGGTGGTCGAGACGCGTAAGGTGCCCCTTCGCGTGAAGATCATCCTGGGGAGCGCGGTTGCCCTCGCGGCCGCGCTCCTATTCTGGTGGTTCGCCCCCTCGGGCTCGAGCCAGACGGTCGGCGCAGACAATGTGACGATCTCCACCGTCACGCGCGGCACCTTCGACGATTTCATCCCGCTGCGCGCCCGCGTCACGCCGCTGCTCACCGTCTATATCGACGCAGTCGAAGGCGGCCGGGTCGAGAAGATGCTGGTCGAGGACGGCGCGACCGTCGCCAAGGGCCAGCCGATCGCGCTGCTCTCCAACGCCGAGCTCCAGCTTTCGACGCTCGCCCGCCAGACCGAAGTCGAGCAGCAGATCAACAACATGCGCAGCCAGGAGCTGTCGCTCGCCCAGACCCGCCTCGCCAACGAGCGCGCAGTGCTCGCGGCCGAGACAGCCTATGACAAGGCGCGGCGCCAGTATGAGCGCGAGAGGCCGCTCGCCGCCAAGGGCTTCGTCTCGGGGAAGCAATTCGCCGACACCCGCGCCGATTACGAGCTCAGCCAGCGCACGCTCGCGGCGCTCAAGCGCAGCCAGGCCACCGACGAGCGGCTCCAGGGCAGCCAGCTCTCGCAGCAGGCGGCAGCGGCGCAGTCGATGCAGTCGGGCCTCGCGATCGCCCGCGCCAATCTCGACGCGCTCCAGCTTCGCGCGCCGGTCGCGGGCCAGCTCTCGGGCTTCTCGGTCCAGGTCGGCCAGTCGCTCCAGCGCGGAGAGCGCGTCGGGCAGATCGACAGCCCGGGCCGCAACAAGCTGATCGCCGGCGTCGACGAATTCTATCTCGGCCGCGTCCAGCTCCAGCAGCAGGCCGTGCTCGACTGGGGCGGCAAGCGCTACCGGGCGAAGGTCACCAAGATCTATCCGCAGGTGCAGAACGGGCAGTTCCAGGTCGACCTGCAGTTCGTCGGCGACGAGCCCGCGCAGATCCAGCGCGGCCAGACGATGCAGGCGCGCCTCACGCTCGGCGACCCCGCACCCGCGCTGCTCGTCCCCAACGGCGCCTTCTACAACGAGACCGGCGGCAGCTGGATCTTCGTGGTGACTCCCGACGGCAGGAGCGCGGTCAAGCGCAACGTCCGCCTGGGCCGCCGCAACGCCGAGTTCATCGAAGTGCTCGAGGGCCTCGAGCCCGGCGAGAAAGTGCTCACCTCGCCGTACACCGGCTTCACCGACAAGACGCGCCTGGACCTGACCAAGTGACCGACAAGAAAGGGAATTCCATGCTGACGATGCGCGAACTCTCCAAGGTCTACCGTACCGACACGGTGCAGACGACGGCGCTCGACGCGATCGACCTAGACATCGCCGACGGCGAGTTCGTCGCGATCATGGGCCCATCGGGCTGCGGCAAGTCGACGCTGCTCAACATGATCGGCATGCTCGATAGCCCGTCGAGCGGCTCCTATGTGTTCAACGGCCAGGAAGTCGCCGGGCTCTCCGAGAGCAAGCTCGCCGACGTCCGCAAGGAGAACATCGGCTTCATCTTCCAGAGCTTCAACCTGGTCGACGAGCTGACCGTCCGCGACAATGTCGAGCTCGCACTGCTCTACCACAATGTCCCCGCCGCCGAGCGCAAGCGCCGCGTCGACGAGGTCATGGACAAGGTCGGCATCGCTCACCGCGCCAAGCACCGGCCGAGCCAGCTCTCGGGCGGCCAGCAGCAGCGCGTCGCGGTCGCCCGTGCGCTCGTCGCCAATCCCAAGCTGATCCTCGCCGACGAGCCCACCGGCAACCTCGACACGCACCACGGCGAGGAAGTGATGCGCATGCTCCAGACGCTCAACGCCGAGGGCTCGACGATCGTGATGGTGACGCACTCGCCCGCGCACGCCGACTATGCCGGCCGCATCGTCTCGATGCTCGACGGCCGGATCCTCCAGGAGCGCCGCCGGGCCGCCTGAGCGCGAGAGGAGGAGAGGGGGCCATGTGGCGGAATTATCTGAAGGTGGCGTTCGCGGCGCTGACCAAGAACAAGGTGTACGCCTTCATCAACATCTTCGGCCTCACCATCGGGCTCGCCGCGTGCGTGCTCATCCTCCTCTACGTCCGCTACGAGCGCAGCTACGACAGCTGGCTGCCCGGCGCCGACCAGGTCTACCAGCTCCAGACCTATATCTCGGCGAACAGCCGCGGCGGCGAGCAGAAGGATCTGCAGCTGAGCGCGATCGCCGCCGGCCGCGCGCTCGCCAAGGACTTTCCGCAGGTCGAGAAGGTCGTGTGGATGCGCTCCTTCTCGCCGATCGTGATCCAGGACGGCCAGCCGCTCCAGGTCGATACGCTGCGGATGGTCGACGACAATCTGTTCGAGGTGCTCGACCTGCCCTTCGCGCGCGGCTCCGCGAAGACTGCGCTGCCGGACTCGCACTCGGTCGCGCTCAGCGAGAGCGAGGCCAAGCGCCGCTTCGGCGACGCGGATCCGATCGGCAAGACCTTCACCATCGTCGATAACACCGGCGACGTGGACTATCGCGTCACTGCCGTCTTCAAGGACATTCCGAAGAGCAGCAGCATCTCGGCCGACATGGTCGCGCGCTTCGATCTCGGCACGCAGTTCGCCGACCGGATGCAGCAGGTGACGCGCTTCGGCAGTCAGCAGGGCTGGAACTTCGTCAAGCTGCGCAAGGGCACCGATCCCGCGCAGATCACCTCGCAATTCCCCGCCTGGGAGAAGCGCAACATCCCCGACGAAGTCACCAACGGCGAACGCACCAATCCCGGCGACGACATGGACTTTGGGCTGGTCAACATCCGCGACGTTCACCTGGGCAAGGCGCAGATGTTCGGACTCACCCCCGGCAACGACCAGAGGACCGTCACCACCTTCGCGGTGATCGCGCTGCTCGTGCTCGGCATGGCGTCGATCAACTTCACCAATCTCGCCACCGCGCGAGCCTCGCAGCGCGCCCGCGAAGTGGCGCTGCGCAAGGTGCTCGGCGCCTCGCGCGCGCAACTGATCACTCAGTTCCTGGCGGAATCGATCCTGCTCACGCTGGTCGCGATGCTGATGGCGCTGGCGCTGGTCGAGCTGCTGCTGCCGCTGTTCAACGGCTTCCTCGGGGCCGATATCGCAATGCACTATTGGGGGCGCGGCAGCATCTGGGTCCCGGCGATCCTGCTGGTGCTCGTCGTCGGCGCTGCGGGCGGGCTCTATCCAGCCTTCTATCTCTCGCGCTTCCAGCCCGCGAAGATCCTCAAGGCCAACAAGTCGAGCGCCGATGCCGCGGGATCGGGCAGGCTGCGCAACATCCTGGTCGTGGCGCAGTTCGCCATCTCGATCGGGCTGATCGTCTGCACCGCGGTGATCTACAGCCAGACCCGCTTCGCCCAGACGCTCGACGCGGGCTTCCAGCGCGACGGGCTGCTCCAGATCGGCAACCTCGACTTCCGCGGCGTCTCGCAGGATCAGTCGCGCCAGTTGGTCGAGCGCATCCGCCAGGTGCCGGGCGTTCAGGCGGCGGCACGCACGCAGATCGCAGTCTCGCCGAACGGCAATTCGGCCGCCGACTTCTTCCTGCCCGGCGCCACCCATTCGGTCTCGCTCGGCGCCTATGGCATCGAGACGGGATTCTTCGAGGCGATGGGGATGCGGCTGCTCGCCGGCCGCTTCTTCCAGGATTCGCAGGGCAGGGACGATGCGACCACGCCCTTTCCCGTCCAGATCGAGGCGGAGCGGGCACTCGCGGCGCGGGGGATCAACGTGGTGATCTCCGAATCCGCCGCACACCGGCTCGGCTTCCGCACGCCGCAGGAGGCGATCGGCAAGACGATGCAGGGCACGCTGACGCTGCCCGAGGTCGGGCTGGTCCCCAGCACCATCGTCGGCGTGGTCTCGGACGCCCGCTTCCGCTCGCTGCGCGAGCCGATCCAGCCGACCGTCTACGTCATGCAGCGCGTCGGCTTCGCGCAGGTGGCGGTGCGCTACGCCGGCGTGAGCCCCGCCGAGATCCGCGAGCGCATCGAGCAGGTGTGGCACCAGACCGTGCCTCTGGTGCCGTTCAGCGCCGACTTCGCCGACGACCTCGTCCGCCAGCAATATCGCCAGGAGTTCGCGCGCGGGGCGCTGTTCGCCGCCTTCTCGATCCTGACCGTGATCATCGGCTGCCTCGGCCTGTTCGGCCTGGCGGTGTTCACCGCCGAGCGCCGCACCAAGGAGATCGGCATCCGCAAGGTACTCGGCGCCCGCACGCGCGACGTGGTGCGGCTGCTGGTCTGGCAGTTCAGCCGGCCGGTGCTCATCGCCAACCTGATCGCCTGGCCGGTCGCCTGGTGGGTGATGCGTGACTGGCTCAACACCTTCGATACCCGCGTGCCGCTCACGCCGGTGCCCTTCGTACTCGCCGGGCTGCTCGCCATGCTGATCGCCGTCGCGACCGTCGGCGGCCAGGCGCTGCGCGTCGCGCGCACCAATCCCGTCCACGCGCTGCGGTACGAATAGGATGTGGCGCAACTATCTGATGACGGCGCTCGCGCAGCTTGCCCGGCATCGCGCCTATACCGCGATCACCGTCGGCGGACTGGCGCTCGGGCTCGCCGGATGCCTGCTGATCCTGGGCTACGTCCGCTACGAGCAGAGCTACGATAGCTGGCTGCCCGAACATGGCCGCATCTATCAGATGCAGACCACGGCCTACCCGCCGGGCCAGCCCGTCGTGCACATGCAAACGAGCTCCTTCCCGATCGACGAGGCGCTGCCCGCCGCCTTTCCGCAGGTCGAGGCAGTGGCGGCGCTCGCGACGGGCAAAACCGTCACCGAGCACGATGGGCAGCCGATGTTCATCGAATCGACGGTCGTCGATCCCGACTTCTTCAAGGTCCTCGACCTGCCGTTCGCGCAGGGCTCGGCGGCGACTGCGCTGCCCGACACCAACTCGATCGTGCTCACCGAGAGCGAGGCGATCCGCCAGTTCGGCACCGCCGATGCGCTGGGCCGGAGCCTGAGCCTTGGTGCGGGACCGGGCAAGCGCGACTATCGCGTGAGCGGCGTGCTCCGTGATCTGCCGCGCAACACCAGCCTGCGCATCGGCCTCATATTCCTCCGCGACATCTCGCATAGCCCGCCCGAAGTGCTCGGCTGGGGCAATTTCGACCAGCTGCACTACGTCAAGCTGCGCCCAGGTGCCGACGCCACCGCCATCAACGCCGGCATCCCGGCGTGGAAGAAGCGCGCCTGGCCACCCGACATGTTTCAGGGCAGGCAGATACCGATCGGAGACGCGTTCGAGTTCCGTCTCGTGCCGATCGTCCACGTGCACCTCGGCCGCGCGCACGAAGGCGCGCTGACGCCAGCCGGCGACCCGCGCACACTCGCCACTTTCGCGATCGTCGCGCTGCTGACGCTCGGCATGGCGGTGATGAACTTCATCAACCTGAGCACGGCGCGCGCGACGCAGCGGGCGCGCGAAGTGGCGCTGCGCAAGCTGCACGGCGGCTCGCGGCGCCAGCTGATCGTCCAGTTCCTGGGCGAGAGCCTGCTGATCGCCGGCGCGGCGATGCTGATCGGCCTCGCCATCGTCGAGCTGGCGACGCCCTGGGTCGACCGGCTGATGGGCGCCGACATGCGCATCGCCTATCTCGGCGAGCACGGCATGCTGGTGCCGGCGCTGGCGCTGTTCGCCTTCACCGGTATTGCCGGCGGCCTCTATCCCGCCCTCTATCTCAGCCGCTTCAAGCCCGCGCAGGTGCTGCGCGCCGGCCAGAGCGCGGCCGAGACGACGGGAAACGGCCGGCTGCGCGCAGCGCTGGTGGTCCTGCAGTTCGCCATCGCGATCGGGCTGATCGCCAGCACCGTGGTGATCTGGTCGCAGACGCGTTTCGTCCAGCGCGTCGACCCCGGCTATCGCCGCGACGGGCTGGTCCAGATCGACAACGCCTGGCGCTTCACCCAGGGCTCGGAGTGGGAAGCCGCGCACGCAAGGCTGCTTGCGATCCCCGGAGTCACCGCCGTCGGCCGCACCTGGCTGGGGCCGGGCCTGAACAACAGTGCCGTCCGCCTGGTGCGCGCGCCGGGCGCCGAATTCCAGAGCGTCAGCTTCTACAGCGTCGACGCGGACTATCTCCAGACGATGGGCATCAAGTTGCTCACCGGCCGCTACCTCGGCGATCGCTTCGCCGCCGACCGGATCGGCGGAGAGCCCGGCCAGGATCTGGTCGCCCGCGGGATCAACGTGGTGGTGAACCGCGCCGCGGCGAAGAAGCTCGGCTATCGCGATCCCCAGGCCGCGATCGGTAAGACGATGCAGGTCTCGCTCGGCGGCTTCTACATGGTCCCGGGAACGATCGTCGGGGTGGTCGAGAACACGCGCTTCCGTTCCGCGCGGGAAGCGATCGAGCCGATCGTCTTCGCCTATGATCCCGAGCATACCGCGCGCGTGGTCGTCCGTTACGCCAATGCGCGACCCGCCGAAGTGATGTCCGCGCTGAACAAAGTGTGGCGCCGGTTCGAGCCCGAGATCCCGTTCGAGGCGAGTTTCGTCGACGACATCGTCCGCCAGCTCTACGCCGCCGACCGCGCGCGCACCGCGCTGTTCGCGGGCTTCTCGATCCTCGCGATCGTGATCGCCTGCCTCGGCCTCTACAGCCTCGCCTCGTTCACCACCGAGCGGCGCACCAGGGAGATTGGCATCCGCAAGGTGCTCGGCGCCAAGGTGCGCGACATCGTGCGGCTGCTCGCCTGGCAATTCTCCAAGCCAGTGATCCTCGCCAACCTCGTCGCCTGGCCGCTCGCCTGGTGGGCGATGCGCGACTGGCTCAACACCTTCGACGCGCGCATTGCGCTCACCCCCACGCCCTTCGCCTTGGCCGGGCTGCTGGCGCTGGGGATCGCGCTGGTCACCGTCTGCGGCCACACGCTGCGCGTCGCCCGTACCAACCCCATCCACGCTCTCCGCTACGAGTAGGAGCCCAATCCAATGTGGCGAAATTATCTGACCGTCGGCCTCCGGGCGCTCGCGAAGAACAAGGTCTACGCCTTCATCAACATCTTCGGGCTGTCGCTCGGCATCGCCGCCTGCCTGCTGATCCTCAGCTTCGTGCGCTACGAGTTCAGCTATGACGACTGGATGCCGGGCGCCGACCGTGCCTATCAGCTCCAGGACTTCTACAAGTCGACCGAGCAGGGCGGCGAGGAAATGAAGCTCCAGGTCACAAGCATCGCCTCGGGCGACGCGCTGGTGAAGGACTTCCCGCAGATCGAGAAGAAGGTCTATCTGACCACCTCGTCGATGGTCGTCCTGCAGAACGGCCAGCCGACCACCCCGGAGCGCGGACTGCTCGCCGACGGCAACATCTTCGAGATCCTCCAGGTCCCGTTCGTCCGCGGCAATCGCGAGACGGCGCTCGACGATCTCCACACCGTGGCGCTCAGCCAGAGCGAGGCGAAGAAATATTTCCGCAACGCCAATCCGATCGGCGAGACGCTGACCATCTCCTATGGCGACAAGCGCGAGGATTTCCGCGTCACCGGCGTGTTCCAGGACTTTCCCAAGAACAGCCATCTTCGCATGTCGATGGTCGCGCGCTTCGATCCGCACGACTATTTCCAGCCGAGCCAGATCACCTCGTGGAACAACCAGAACGGCTTCGTCTATCTGAAACTGCGCGAGGGCGCGAACGTCAAGGACATCATGGATCAGCTCCCCGCATGGGAGAAGCGCAACATCCCCGATGACACCGGCGACGGCCCGAAGACCAACCCGGGCGACTATCAGGACTGGCGGCTGACCAACGTCCGCGACGTCCATCTCGGCGAGGCGCAGCATGCCGGGCTCACCGTGGGCAGCGACAAGCAGACGATGATCACCTTCGTCGTCGTCGCGCTGATGATCCTCGGCATGGCGTGCATCAACTTCACCAACCTGGCGACCGCACGCGCTTCGCAGCGGGCCCGCGAAGTGGCGCTGCGCAAGGTGCTCGGCGCCACTCGCCGCCAGCTCGTGATCCAGTTCGTCGGCGAATCGATCCTCGTCGCGGCCATCGCCACGCTGGTCGCGCTGGCGCTCGCCGAGCTGGCGCTACCCCTGCTCAACGGCTTCCTCGATGCCTCGATGGAGATCCATTATTTCGGCGCGCAAGGCATTTTGCTGCCGGTGATCCTGCTCGCGATCGTCGTCGGGCTCGCAGGCGGGGTGTATCCAGCGCTCTACCTGTCGCGCTTCCAGCCGGCGCGGGTGCTCAAGGCCAACAAGTCGTCGGCCGATGCCGAGGGCAACGGCCGGCTGCGCAACCTGCTCGTCGTCGCCCAGTTCGCGGTCTCGATCGGGCTGATCATCTGCACTGCGATCGTCTATTCGCAGACGATCTACGCGCGGACGATGGACGCCGGCTACAAGCGTGATGGCCTGCTCCAGGTCTACAATTTGCTCGATCCGCAGGCCAACAAGGTCGCCAGGACGCTCGAGGAGGAAGTGCGCAAGATCCCCGGCGTCACTGCGGTCGGACGGACCACGATCGCGGTCAATCCGGGCAACAACTCGATGACCACGGCCAAGCGGCCGGGGCAGACCACCCCGACCCAGCTCGGCACCTATGGCATGGATCCGGGCGTGATCGACGCGCTGGGCATGCGGCTGCTCGCTGGACGCGGCTTCTCCGAATCGGTCCCGACCGACGACAGCTGGACGCCGACGCCGACCGATCTCGCGGCGGAGAAGGCACTGGTCGCGCGCGGCACCAACCTCATTCTGTCGGAGTCCGCCGTGAAACGGCTCGGCTTCGCCAGCGCGCAGGATGCGATCGGCAAGCCGATCCTCGCGGGCTTCGTGAGCGACGAGGCGGGCGGCAATGTCCCCGCGACGATCGTCGGGGTGGTCAGCGACGTGCGCTATCGCTCGATCCGCCAGCCGCTCCAGCCGATCATGTATAATTACCAGCGGCAGGACTATAATCAGCTGCTCGTCCGCTTCAGCGGCGACCCGCAGCAGATCCGCGCGCAGGTCGAGGCGATCTGGAAGCGGCTCGTTCCCGAGACGCCGTTCCAGGGGCGCTTCGTCACCGAGATCGTCAAGACCCTCTACCAGGCCGACGAGACGCGCGCGCAGCTGTTCGGCATGTTCGCGATCCTCGCGGTGGTGATCGGCTGCCTCGGCCTGTTCGGTCTCGCCGCCTTCACCGCCGAGCGCCGCACCAAGGAGATCGGCATCCGCAAGGTGCTCGGTGCGCGCACCCGCGACATCGTCCGGCTGCTGGTGTGGCAGTTCAGCCGGCCGGTGCTCATTGCCAACCTGATCGCCTGGCCGATCGCCTGGTGGGTGATGCGCGACTGGCTCAACCAGTTCGACGTGCGGATGAACCTCGGCCCCACGCCTTTCGTGCTCGCCGGGCTGCTGGCGCTGCTGATCGCCGTCGCGACGATCAGCGCGCATGCCTTCCGCGTGGCGCGTACTAATCCGGTGCATGCACTTCGCTACGAGTAGGCGCGTCAGCGCAGCGCTGCACCGGGCGGGCGGGGAGGCGACTCCCCGCCCGCTTCCTTTGCGGGTCAGTTGATGGTGATCACGCCGTCGACCGCCCGCCACTCGGCGGGGCCGATCAGATGCTGGTGCGCGATCCGAACCGAATGGAGCGCCGCCTCCACTTCGCGTCGCCAGTGATCAAGGAACTGGTGGAGCACCGGGAATCGCGGGGCGACGTCATATTGCTGCAGGACGAAGAGCTGCAGCAGGCTGGGATGGTCGGGGAGATAATAATGGATCTCGACCGTGGTGAGGCCATAGCCTTGAAGCTGCCTCAGGAAATCAGGGCTTGTCATTGCCTCCTTCCTCCTCAGACGGGCGGGACCAACGCCCGGAGGAAGGTTTCGATGCGCGGCTATCCGAAGGCAAGCGCGATCGCGAGCGCGAAGCAGATCGTCGTCCCGAAGATGCCCAGCGTCGCCACGGCATAGGGCTGCCATCCGTGGATCATCAGGTGATAATCGAACCGCCCGTTCATAGGCTGCCTCTCGGGTACTGCCCGCTTACGGAGTCGTCCTGCCTCACCCTTCCGAACGGAGTAAAGCCGCCAGTACAATAATTTACATCTATCGGGACGAGTCGAAGCCAGGCCGGGGGCGGGCCGTTCGGCGCGGGCGCCATGTGGCTGCGCGGAAGCGGTCAGGGCGCGCTTGCAAAGCAGGATTTGGCTTGCTGTGCTCGCCGCGCGGGCGCCCGAGTCCCGCCGCTCTTTGATCGTGTGATTGCTGCGGCAACGTCCGTCACGCGCGCAAGAACACGTGGGAGCGTGTCAACTTTGTCAACTTCCGCGGTGTCGACTTCCGCGCCGGGCGCAGTTGGCGTCGGCCCCATGGGCCTCAGATAGCGGGAAAGAAAATGGTCGGGGAAAGAGGATTCGAACCTCCGGCCCCTGCCTCCCGAAGACAGTGCTCTACCAGGCTGAGCTATTCCCCGACCGGTGCGTTTCCGGGCGAGCCCGAACCGCGAGTGGGGGCCTATAGCCATGCCGATGGAGTCGTGCAAGCCGCTGAATCAGCTTTTCGCGGTACCCAGCATCGCTTCCACCGAAGTGAATTTCTCGCGCGGGCTTCCGGCACGCGCCGCGGCGATTTCGGCGGTGTCGATCTTCTGCCAGTCGCGGAAGGTGACGACTTCGACGCCGCGCTCCGCCAGCAGCGAATCGAGTCCGGCGCGACCAGGCTTTCCGCCGCCTTCGCTCAAGTCCTCGGCGATCTTCTCGACTACCGCGAAGCCGTCGGGCCGGTTGGTGCCGATCGTGCCCGTAGGGCCGCGCCGCGCCCAGCCGACCGCATAGAGTCCGGGCAGGATGCGCCCCTCGTCATTGGCGAAACGGCCCGCGCGCTCGTCATAGGGCACGCCTTCGATCGGCGGGGTGCGATAGCCGATGCAACTCACCACAAGGCTGGCGGGCACCGCATAGATCTCTCCGGTGCCGGTGGCGCGGCCCTCGGCGTCGAGCGCGGTCCGCTCGACAATCACGCGTTCGACTTTTCCCTCGCCCTCGATCCGCACCGGCATGGCGAAGAAGTCGAAGACGATGCGGATCGGCTTGTCCGCGCCGTTCGCCCGCGCTGCGAAGCTGCGCAGGTGCGTCACCGATTTGCGCTGGCCCGGCTCGAGCGCAGCGTCTTCTTCCTCCCGGGGCAGGTCGGCCCGGTCGACCACCGGCAGCGCACGCGCGAGTTCGCCGAGCTCGCCTAGTTCCTTCGGCGTCATCGCGATCTGGTGCGGCCCGCGGCGGCCCAGGATGGTGATCGTGTCGATCTGCGCCCCGCGCAATTCGGCGAGCGCATGGCCGACGATGTCCGATCCGGCGAGTTCGCTCTCGTCCTTGGCGAGGATACGCGCAACGTCGAGCGCGACATTGCCGTTGCCGATCACCACGGCGCCGGGGCCACCCAGCGGCGGCGCGAGCGAGGCGTGGTCGGGATGGCCGTTGTACCAGCCGACGAAGGCGGCGGACCCGACCACGCCGGGCAACTCGGCGCCGGGCACCTCGAGCGGCCGGTCGTGCGGCGCGCCGGTGGCGAGCACCACCGCGTCATAGAGGCTGCGCAACTCGTCGATCGAGACGTCGCGCCCCAGGCTGACATTGCCGACGAAGCGGACGTTGTCGGTCAGCGCCACCGCCTCGTAACGCCGCGAAACGCCCTTGATCGACTGATGGTCGGGCGCGACGCCGCTGCGGATCAGCCCGAAGGGGACGGGCAGCCGGTCGATGATGTCGACTCGCACCTGATCGCCGAACTGTTTCTGGCAGGCCTCGGCGGTATAATAGCCCGCGGGCCCGGATCCCACGATTGCGACGTGCCGCATCAGCAGGCCGGCACCCGGCCCGGGTTTCGGAGGAATGCTCGCATCGGCCGCTCTCCCGCTTTTGCCCGCGATGGTAGCGCGCGGGCGGGGGAGGGCAAGCGGCTTCCGCCTCAGGCGGCGCGCAGGTCGCCGATCAGGCTGGCCATGGTCTCGTCGAGTGCGCGGGCGCGAGCGTCGAGCAGCCGGGCCAGCTCGGCGGCGCGGCTGGCTATCGCCTGGTTCTTGCTCGCCGCCTCGCCGATCGAGCGGCTGCGCGCGTCGGTGGCACTGGCGCGCTCCATTGCCTCGGCTGCAACGCGTGCGATCTGGTCCACGGCCTGGCGCTGCTGCTCGACCGCCGCGGAGACTGCGGTCACCGAGGCGCCGGCACCCTCCATGTGCGCCGTCGTTGTCTCGATCGTGCCCGCGAAACCCTTCGCTGCGGCTGCGATGTTGGCGAGCCGCTCGTTGATCTGCTCAGTGGCGGTGGCGGTGTGCATCGCCATCGCTTTCATTTCCTGCGCGACCACGCCGAAGCCCTTGCCCGCCTCGCCGCTGCGCGCCGCTTCGATCGAGGCGTTGAGCGCGAGCAGGTTGCTCTTGGCGGCGATCTCCGCGACCATGTCGAGGATGTCGCGCGCCGTGGCGATCTCGGTCCGCAACGCTTCCATCCGCGACTCCAGCCCGCCGGCCACGGCGGCGGTGCCCGCCACCAGCCGCCTGGCGTCCAGCGCATTGGCTCCGGCTTCCTCGGCTGCCTGGCCGAGCTGCTCCGCACTTTCGGAAACCATCAGTACATTTTCGAGCGAGCGAAGGCTGTCGCCGTTGAGCTCCAGCGCTTCGGTGAGTAGCCGGTTCGAGACGTCTTCGAGCGCTTCCTCCTGCACCGACAGATGGCCTGCGGCCTGCAGCAGCTCGTTGGCGATCGCGCCGACCCGGCCGTGAATCTCCTCGGCGATCGCGGCGCGGCGCTGGCTGCGCTCGGCGGCATGCGCGGCCTCGGCGGCCCGACGTTCGGCAAGGCGCTGCTCGCTGAGTGCCTGGGCGGTACGGAGCTCGGCAAGCGTGGTTTCGGTAGCTGCATGAGCGGCCTCTGCATCGGCATGCGCGGCCTCGGCCTCGATCCGCGCCGTCTCGGCCCCGGCACGCGCGCCTTCGGTCTCCAGCACCAGCGCGCGGAAACGCTCGATGATGTGGACCAGGATCGCCACTTGCCCGGCAACGAGCCCGCCATGGAGCAGCACGCGTCCGACCGAGCCCGAGCCGGTGAACACCCATTCGGGCGCGAGGAAGAGCAGCAGCAGGTGATGCAGCGCCGTGAGCACGCCCGCCACGACGACCGGCCGCCAGTCGCACAGCGGCAGCAGCAGCGACATGGCGACGAAGAAGGCCATGTGGAGATCCATCTGCCACGGACTGCCGGCGAACACGGCGACGATCAGCGCGGGGAAGGTTGCCGCGGCGGCGCCCAGCATCATCCGCACCTGCGAATCGATGCGGCCGGAGAGCATCGCGCGCGTGGGCGCGATGAGCATCGCCAGCCCGATGGCGAGCGCGAGCCCCAGCTTGTCGCTGCCCAGCGCCAGCCCGACCGGTATCAACGCGAGCCAGGTGCCCCAGAGCACGCCGGTCAGCAGGCGGACGCCGCCGCGGCGATAGCGGGCGAAGGCGGCTTCGTCGCTCATGCCCGGCCTCCCTCGCCGCACGCGCCCGGCCGCGCCGCGAGCACCAAGCCGCCGTGGCGGAGCGCGCCCGCCACCAGGACGGCGCGCGAGCCCTCCACTGTCAGGCTGTGGGGCCCGATGGCGACCATTACTGCCCCGCTCTCCACTGCCCAGCCGGCGATCTCGTCGGCGGACTGGCCGCTCAGGGACACGATGGTCATCCTGCCTTGCGCGGGAGGGGCGAAAGCCAGAACGCCAAGCGCAGCGGCGCCGAACAGGCACTGGCCGATCACGCCGGAGAAAGGAATTTGGGTACGCATGATCGCGTCATGCCCGCGCTTTGGTGAAACCCGCGTTAAGCCAAGTTCCGGAAATGCTTCGCAAGCGCGCGCGGCGCTGCTAACGCGCGCGCATCATGGCAACCGAACTTTCCAAGATCCGCAACTTCTCGATCATCGCGCACATCGACCATGGCAAGTCGACGCTGGCCGACCGGCTGATCCAGCGCACCGGGGGACTCTCAGAACGTGAGATGTCCTCCCAAGTTTTGGACAATATGGAGATCGAGAAGGAGCGCGGAATCACGATCAAGGCGCAGACGGTGCGCCTCGAATGGAAGGGCCATGTCCTCAACCTGATGGACACGCCCGGCCATGTCGACTTCGCCTACGAAGTCAGCCGCAGCCTCGCCGCGTGCGAAGGCGCGCTCCTGGTCGTCGACGCGGCGCAGGGCGTCGAGGCCCAGACGCTCGCCAACGTCTACCAGTCGATCGAGCACGACCACGAGATCATCCCGGTCATCAACAAGATCGACCTCCCCAGCGCCGAGCCCGAGAAGGTCAAGGCCGAGATCGAGGAGATCATCGGCCTCGACGCGAGCCACGCAGTGCTGTCGAGCGCCAAGGCCGGCATCGGCATCGACGAGATCCTCGACGCGATCGTCGAGCGCATCCCCGCGCCCAAGGGCGATCCCGACGCGCCGCTCAAGGCCATGCTCGTCGACAGCTGGTACGACCCGTACCTCGGCGTCGTCATCCTCGTCCGCGTGATGGACGGCAGCATCCGCAAGGGCCAGCAGGTCAAGTTCATGGCCACCGGCACCACGCACCTGGTCGACCGCGTCGGCGCCTTCCGCCCCAAGATCGAGCAGCTCCCCGATCTCGGCCCCGGCGAGATCGGCTTCATCACCGCGCAGATCAAGGAAGTCGCCCAGGCCCGCGTCGGCGACACGCTCACCGACGCCAAGAAGCCCGCCGCCGAGGCGCTCGAGGGCTTCAAGGAAGTCCAGCCGGTGGTGTTCTGCGGGCTGTTCCCGGTTGACGCCAACGACTTCGAGAAGCTGCGCGAGAGCATCCACAAGCTGCGCCTCAACGACGCCAGCTTCAGCTTCGAGATGGAGACCAGCGCCGCACTCGGCTTCGGCTTCCGCTGCGGCTTCCTCGGCCTGCTGCACCTGGAGATCATCCAGGAGCGGCTGATGCGCGAGTACGACCTCGACCTGATCACCACTGCGCCGAGCGTGGTCTACAAGATGCGCCTCACCAAGGCGGCGGGCGAGGCGGAGGGGCAGGAACTCGAGCTCCACAACCCCGCCGACATGCCCGATCCCAACCGGATCGAGGAGATCGAGGAGCCGTGGATCAAGGCGGTGATCTACGTGCCCGACGAATATCTGGGCAGCATCCTCAAGCTCTGCCAGGACCGCCGCGGCATCCAGCGCGACCTGACTTATGTCGGCGGCCGCGCCCAGCTGACCTATGAGCTGCCGCTCAACGAAGTGGTGTTCGACTTCTACGATCGCCTGAAGTCGATCAGCCGCGGCTATGCGAGCTTCGATTACGAGCAGATCGGGCACCGCCCGGGCGACCTCGTCAAGATGAGCATCCTCGTCAACAACGAGCCGGTCGACGCGCTCTCGATGATCGTCCACCGCTCCTCCGCCGAGGCCCGCGGGCGCGGCATGTGCGAGCGGCTCAAGGACCTGATCCCGCGCCATCTGTTCAAGATCCCGATCCAGGCGGCGATCGGCGGCAAGGTGATCGCGCGCGAGACGATCGCCGCGCTGCGCAAGGACGTGACCGCCAAATGCTATGGCGGCGACATCACGCGCAAAAGGAAGCTTCTGGAGAAGCAGAAGGAAGGCAAGAAGCGGATGCGCGAGTATGGCTCGGTGCAGATCCCGCAGGAAGCCTTCATCGCGGCGCTGCGGATGGGCGAGGAATAGGGCTCAGGCGCGCGCCGGATCGTCCCATGTTTCCAGCTTCAGGCCGGGAATGTCGCGGAAGTCGGGGCCGTTGATCGTCACAAGCGGCAGGTCGGCGACGATCGCCTGCGCGGCGATCATGCGATCGAGCACGCGGCGACGATCATGGCCGAGCGCGGCGATGATCGCGCCATAGGCCGCAGCTTCGGCGTCGGTGAAGGGAAGGGCTGTCAGGGTCTGCAACATTCTTTCGAGCCGCGGTCTTCGCAGCGGATCGTTCGATGCGGCCGTGCCGCCCTCCAACTCGACTCTCGTCACGACCGAAATCACCAGCGCCTCGCCGCGCTCCACCAGGCGCCGGCCGATCGCCGGATCGCCATCGCGCAGATGGATGGCGACATTCGTGTCGATCATCACTGCCATGGGTCAGAGCCCCGGCCGCTCCGGCATTTCGAAATCAGGGCGCGGCTGAACCCCATCGGCAGGGCGGCCGATCGCCTCGAGATCGGCAAGCAACTGCAGGAGCTGTCGTTTCTCCTCCTCGGGGTCGCGTGCGATGCGAAGCGTCACGGTGTTTCCCGATTTCTCGAGCTCGACCTCGACATCGGCTGGTATGGCGAAGCCCTTGGGCAGCCGCACGGCGACGCTGTTGCCGGACTTGAAGGTCCTGGTGTGGACGGGCTTGGTCATCGATGGCGTATATACGGGATATACGATGGGGCGGCAAGTTTCGCCGGCAGTTTTGAGCTGGTCGCGCTGCATTGCTGCAGCCTCTGCTGACCTGACTAAATCTGTTTGTGCGGAAGCGAAGCGGAAAGGCAGGAAACGCCCCAGTTGCAGACGTTCGCGCCTAAAGTAGCGCGTCCCGAAAGCCGACGTTAGGATCGGTCGGAATTGGAATCGGAGGAAGCATGAGAGCAGCGTTCTGGCGTTTCGCACACCAGCGATATCAAACCAGAAAACCACTGATTCTTGCCGACGTTGCAGCATTCTCATGGTTTGCGTTTTTCGCACTCGTTTATGGAGCAGCTTTGCTGGCCGGCTGGGTGCCGGATGTCATGGAAGCGCTGGTCGGGATCCTCTTGGTTGGTGGTCCCCTTATGTTGGGAGTGCTTCATCGCCGTATTCGAATCGAAGCGGCCAAGTCACCGGACGCGCTTTACAGGAAACGGTTGCAAACAAATCGCTGATCGGCGGGGTCCGTTTTTCAGCGTCCGCGGGCAAAAGCCGCACTTCCGCTTCCCACCCGATCTTGGACGCTCGTGAGCCTAGCGCCGGTGCCAAAAGCGGACTGGCAGCTATCCTCCCGTTTGCGGACAACAAGGCTCCCCTCCCTGCAAGGGAGGGCTGGGGGTGGGTTGGCGAGCGAAGCGAAGCCACGCTAACCCATCCGCATGCAGCGTCGCATCGATCCGCGCCTGACTGCCCGGGCGCGCGCGGCGCAACAATCCCAAGCCCGCCGACCTCCAATCCTGATGGCGCCACTCTCCACGTTCTGGAAAAAGCCGCCGAGTGCCTCGGCGGCACCCACCCCCAACCCCTCCCTTCCAGGGAGGGGAGAGAAAGAAGACCGCGCTATCGCTGAACGGCAGCTTCCCACCCGATCGCAGACATTCCGAGTGGGCATGCGGACGCGAACCTGTCGCGCGGCCATGCGACATCGCGAACCGGGTGCGGCGTTTCGCCGGATCGCGATTTGCGATGAGAGCGGGGGGTACATCCGCAAGGAACCCGCTCCGTTCTCCGCCCGTTTCAGCTTTGTTCGAAGGAGGATGCTGCGATGGGTAACGAGCGTGAGCTGATCGATACCGGGACCGACAAGCGCTATGTGCGGCGCGACGAGGAGGGGCGGTTCGAGGAAAGCGACGACCAGTCCAAATCGCTGTCGCTGGACGTGCGCCGGCATGCGGAGACGAAGAAGCCGCGCAACCAGGGCGACCGGGGCGACTGATTCCGCCCCCGACGAATCCGATGCCCCGCGCCGGTACGCGGGCGGGGCCGATCCCCGGCGACCCTTTGCAGGCGGGTGTTCCTGCCCGGGAAAGGCGCCGATCTTCTCCGTTGCATGACGCCGGCCGCTGACGGAGATTGTGCCCGTCAAGGCGCGCCCGTGCGTGGTGCGCATCGGGGGAGGGGTGGATGCGCACGGACGCAGTCGACACCAATGCACTGGCCTATGGCTTGGGCGCGATCGGGCTGGGGGCGGTGTGCCTCGCCTTTCACGATTTCGCGCTGCAGTGGCAGCCGGTGCCCGAGACGCTGAAGGGCAATGCGGCGCTTGCGGTGGCGAGCGCGCTGATCCTGATCGCGGGCGGCGTGCTGGTGGTGCTGCGGCGCACGAGCCTTGCGGGCGCGATGCTGCTCGCGACGTGGTTCGGGCTCTGGGTGCTCGCGCTGCATCTGCCGAATGTGCTCCGCGCGCCGGCGGCAGGGTTCGTCGGCGCGCTGCTCGGGCTGGCCGAATTGCTGGCGGTGACCGCCGCGGGCAAGCAGCTCGCCCTGCTCGCGCTCGGCGAACGGGTGCCGCGATGGGCGCGACTGCTGCCGCGCATCGCGTTCGGGCTGAGCGCGCTGGTCTTCGGCATCAGCCATTTCGTCTATGCCGATTTCACTGCGGCGATGGTGCCCGACTGGATCCCCGTCCGGCTGTTCTGGGCGTATGCCACCGGCGCGGGGCATGTCGCGGCGGGGCTCGCGCTGCTGAGCGGCGTGAAGGCGCGGCTGGCGGCGACGCTGATGGCGGCGATGGCGGCGAGCTTCGTGCTGCTGGTGCATGCGCCGCGCGTGATCGCGGCGCCGGCGAGCCAGCTCGAATGGACGATGCTGTGCATGGCGGCGCTGATCGCGGCAAGCGCCTGGGTGATGCGCGAGGCGGTGCCGCGCTAGCGCCGCCCGGCCTTCCACGCCTCCCAGGTATCCGGGCGCGCCGCCGCTTCCCACTCGGCTTGTGCCTCGGCGATGCGGCGTGCGGCGCTGCGGCGGGCGGCGTCGCGCTCAAGAACGTCTCCGCCGCCGCCGTGAAGCCCATCGCTAAACTCCCGCTCCTCCAGCCGCAACGCGGGGCGCGGAGGATCGCCTGACTCTTCCCAGACCTTGGAGCGCAGTTCGTCGATGAACTTGCTGAGCGGGCTCGCGAGAACGGTTTCGGTGCCGTAGGGCCCCGCCTTCCTCGTCCATCGCTCGATCAACGGGCGGGCGAAACCGCCGCTGTCGAGAATCAACTCAAGATGGGTGAGCTGGCGCAACAGGAAGTCTGCGGCGACCACCTCGCCCGCGAGCCGGTGCTGGCGCTCGCCCTCCACCTTGTACCAATAGAGTTGGAGAACCTTTTTGAGCCACGCCCCCACTTCCTGGTTCTGCTCTACGGGGTCGGCCGCGGCTTTCGCCTTGGCCTCGGCGCGTTGCCGGCAAACCGGACAGTTCTCCGCCGCCTCGCGCTCGATCGTGGCGCGGGCGCGCGTGCCGAGGGGGAGCGACACGCCGTACTTGCCGGGCAAATGGTGCTTGAGGAGGAACATCAACAGCCGATCATTGTACCAGCGCCGTTCGCCGCACTGCTCGCCCTTGTGGAAGACGGGGACGGTCACGCCCTCCATCGCGCGTTCGAGCGCGACATCGGCGAGGCGCTGGACGCCGTGATCGAGCGCCGCGGCCCAGGCGGCGCGGAAGCTTTCCGATCCGGGCGCGAGGCGCATCTGATAGGCGCCCTCCTTGGCCATGTTGACGCGGGCGGCGGCGGCGGTGACCGAGCCGGTCTCGGCGAGCGCGGCGATGAAGGCGCGCTGGCGGGCGTCCAGCCGTCGAAGCGGTATTTGCGGGGGACCGGAGTGAAGTCCGGTACGGCGCGCTGCGTGGGGACTCGGGTCTGCATCGCGCAGCATATAACCAAAAAGGTTCGTATAGGAAAGTTGTTTGTTCCTTTGATGTTCCAGAGACTTAGTCCGCGCGGGCGCGCGCGAGGCCCTTTTCGGTGTCGGTCATCGTTACGCTCCGCAAGGCTGAACCTGCGGCGGTGCGATGAAGTTGCGCTCAGGTGAAGATCAGCTTGGCGCCCGCGATCAGCAGCACGGCGCCCAATGCCTGGAGCAACCGGCCGGCGGGGAGACGCGAGACGCCCAGCCGCGTGCCGACCAGCGCACCGAGCACGACGGCGAGCGCGAACCAGGGCAACTCGGCGGGCAACCGGCCGACGCTGCCCAGATTTCCGGCGAGGCCGGCGGCGGAGACGCAGAGGATGAAGCCTGCGGCGGTGCCCGAGGTGCGACGCACGCCCTCCCAGCCCGCGAAAAGGATGATCGGGCTGAGGAAGATGCCGCCGCCGGTGCCGGTGAGCCCGGAGAGCGCGCCCACTCCGGCGCCCGCGAGCACGGCGAGCAGGGGGGAGGGCGTGCGAGGCTGCCCGGCTCCGGCGATCCGGCGCGGCCAAAACATCCGCACGGCGGCGATCCACAGCACCACGCCCACGAGCGGGCGGTAGAGGTGCCCGGGGATGGTCGCACCGCCGGCGACGAAGGCGGCGGGGACCGCGCCCGCGACGCAGAGCAGCAGGAGGCGCCAGTTGATCTGGCCGGCGCGGGCGAAGCGGAAAGTGGCGAGGCTCGCGACGATGATGTTGAGCACCAGCGCGGTCGGCCGCATCGTCTCGGGCGCGACGGCGAAGAGCGCCATGATCGCGAGATAGGCCGAGGCGCCGGCATGGCCCACCGAAGTGTACAGCGCCGCCGCCAAACCCATCAGGACGGCGATGGCTACAAGCGTCGCAGGATCCATCAGGCGTTCGTCGAGGCCGCGAGCAGCGCCGCCAGCGCCTTGTTGAGCGGAGTGGGGATGCCGTGGCGCTCGCCGAGGCGGACGATCACGCCGTTGCGCGCGTCGAGCTCCATCGGGCGGCCGGCGAGGCGGTCGGCGTGGAGCGAATTGACCGATTGCGGGTGCGCCCGGCGAGTCCAGACCACCACCTTGTCGGCGAGGCTGTCGGGGAGGTTCGCGCCCTCGGCATTGCCGACCGCGATGCACTCGCGCACCAGGCCGCGCATCACTTCGGCGACGCCCTCGTCGTTGGCGACTTCGGCGGGGCGCAGCGTGATCGCGCTGACGATGCCCGAGCAGTTGATCGCGAGCTTGCGCCACGCGGCAGTGACGAAGTCGGGCGTGGTCGTCGCTTCGATCGGCGTCTCGGCGAACAGCGCGACCAGCGCCTCGCCGGCGGGCTCGTCCGGCACATGGATCGTGCCGCTCCGCCGCTGGACGATCCGCCCCGGCGCGGTGCGCTCGGCGGGGAGGTCGATGATCACGGGCACGGTGCGCGCCCGGGGCACCATCGGGAAACGCTCGCGCTGCTCGACGCCGTTCTGGATCACCGCGAGCCGGGTTTCGGGACCCATCAGCCCCGGCAGCCAGGCCGCGGCGGCGGCGCAGTCATAGGTCTTGGTGGTGGCGAGCACCCAGTCGACGGGCTCGGCCGCGGCGGGATCGGTGAGGATGCGCGGCGCCGCGCGGATGGGGCCCTCGGGCGTTTCGACTTCGAGGTCGGTGAGCGGGCTGCGCGCGCAGACGGTCACGTCATGGGTCTGCGCCAGCCATGCCGCCAGCGTCCCGCCGATCGCGCCCGCGCCGATCACTGCGATCCTTGCCATGCCGCCGCATTAGGCGCCGGACCCGGTTTTGGCCAGCGCCCGGGCGAAACGATCGCGCGCCGCCGGAGTTGGACGCGAACCTGACGAGGGAGCTTGATGATGCTCGAAGGAAAACGCGTGCTCGTCACCGGCGGCGCGGGGGGCGTCGGACGTGCGGTCGCCACGCGCATGGTCGCGGCCGGCGCGCGCGTGCTGATCACCGACCGGCCCCAGGCCGATCTCGCCGGCGCGCTGGCCGCGATCGGCGGCGAGCGGATCACGGGCGTGGTTGCCGACCTTGCCGAGCCGGCCGGCGTGGAGGCGGTTTTCGCGCGTGCCGACGCCTGGCTCGGCGGGCTCGACATGCTCGTCGCAGGTGCCGGAGTCGGGTCAGGTCCGCTGATGGAGATGGACGACGACGGCTGGCGCTATGTGATCGAAACCAACCTCTCGAGCTATGTCGCCTGCACCAAGCGCGCGATCGAGCGGATCCGCGCGGGCGACACGCGCGAAGGCATGATCATCCTCGTCGGGTCGATCAGCGTCCACATCAAGGCAGTGGGCGAGAGCGTGTACAACGCAGCCAAGGGCGGCGTCGCGAGCTTCGCCGAGACGCTGCGCAAGGAGCTGATCCCCGAAGGCATCCGGGTCACGCTGATCGAGCCCGGCGCGATCGCCTCGGCGATGCAGCCCTTCACTGCCGAGGAGCGCGCACGGCAGATGGCCGAGCACAGGCTGCTCGATCCCGAGCAAGTCGCCGAGGCGATATTGTTCGCCGCGACGCGCCCGCCCGGGACCGACGTGGTGACGCTGCGGATCGAGCCGCTGGTGCAGAAGATCTACTGAGCGCGCCCCGCGATCAGTGCATCGTCAGCGCGGCTGCCGCAGCCTTGGGAGCGGCGTGGCCGCTCGGGATGCCCTGCGGCGCGACGGTGAACTGCGCGGCCTGCTCGGTGAGCAGCTCGACTTCGTTCATCAGGTTGCGCGCCGCCGCCGAGGTTTCCTCGACCATCGCGGCATTCTGCTGCGTCGCGCGGTCCATCGTGCTCACTGCGGCGCTGATCTCGCCGACCGCGGCGGCCTGGACGCGGTTCTCGCTGGCCATGTTGCCGAGCAGGCCGTGGACGTTCTCGACTGCGCCGGCGATGCGGACAAGCGCCGTATCGACCTCGGTCACCATCGATGCGGCGGTGCCGACTTCGGCCTGAGTGACGGTGAGCTGCTCGCGGGCGCGCTTGGCCTCTTCCTCGGCACGCATCGCGAGCGCGCTGACCAGATCGGCGACCACGGCGAAGCCGCGGCCGGCCTCGCCCGCACGGCCGGCCTCGACGGCGGCGTTCATCGCGAGGACGCGCGTCTGGAAGGCGATCTTGTCGAGCCCCTCGATCACGTCGTCGATGCCCTTGGCGCTCTCGGAGACGCGCTGCATCGCATGGGTGGCGTCGCTGGCGCGCGAGCGGCCGTCGCCGACCACGGTGATCGCCTCATCGGCGCTCTCGACCGTCCGGCCGGCAGCCTCGGCGACGGCGCGGAGCCGCTCGTCGAGCACGGTGATCGAGGCCGAAGTCTGCTCGAGGCTGGCGGCGTTGCTTTCGGTGCGACGGGCGAGGTCCTCGGAGGCCTGGGCGATCTCGGCGGAGCCGGTGCGGATGTTGGTGGCGCTGGCGGTGACGGTGCCGATCAGCTCGGCGAGGCTCTCCATCGCGCCGTTGAAGCTGGTCTTGAGCCCTGCGAACGGGCCGGTGAGCTCGGCGCGGATGCGCGCGGTCAGGTCACCCCCGGCGAGTGCGTCGAGGCCGGTGCCGATGCTGTCGACGATCAGCCGCGTCTGGGCTGCCTTGGCGGCTTCGGCGGCGTCGAGCTGGGCGCGGAAGGATTCCATCGCCTTGGCCATGTCGCCGAGCTCGTCGTCGCGCCCGGTCGAGGGAATGTCGACCTTGAGGTCGCCGGCGCCGAGCGCGCGCATCGTGGTCGCCAGGGCGAGCAGCGGACTGACGAGCACGCGGCGCACTGCGGCCGACAGCAGCAGAGTGATTGCGATCGCGGCGACGAGCGTGATGACGAGGACGATCATCGCGATCCAGCCGAGGCGCTCGGCGGCATCGGCGACCTGGTCGGCATGGCCCTCGATCGCGTCCGACGCGCGCTCCATCGCGCCCTCGAGCGCGCGGAACTGCTCGAAGAAGCCGGGCAGGCCGCGCTGCGCGGCGGCGGGGTCACGGCCGGCGAGCGCGACGATGTCGCCCGCGGCCTGGGTATAGGCATCGACGGCCGAGGGAAGCGCGCGCGCGGCCTCGGTAACCTGCTCCGAGCCGGCATAGGCGGCGTCGGCGGCCACGGCCTGCTTGAGCTGGCGGACGTGCTCGGCGAGGTCCTTGGCGACATCGTCGCGGCTGATGCCGCTGGCCGGATCGGCAGCCTGAAGCGCGGCGAGCGCATCGGCGCGGATGGCGTCGTGCATCATGTCGGCCTGCATGTGGTTGCGCAGCAGCGAGGCGACTTCGGTCTGGCTGCGCAGCGCACTGCTCTGCTCCCACGCCGCCCAGATTCCGGTGCCCCCCGAAAGAGTGACCAGTCCGACCATGACGATGGCGGCCTGGCGTGCGCGGCGATTGATCGATGACATTTCGGCATCCTCCTGCTGCCGCGCTCCGTGCCCGGCCTGCAATGTTCGGAAACATTATAGGCCGTCGCGGGCCGGGAGAGTGCCGCGCGTCCTATAAGTGGAGAAAATTCCTTCAAAGGATCGTAGATATGCGGATGTCCCCCGTCCTCCTGCCGGCAGCGCTCGGCTGCGCGTCGCTCGCGCCGGCCGCCCAGGCGCAGGAAGGGCCCGATTTCGCCGTCGCGCACACGATGGACGTGGTCGCGGTCGCAGGCGAGGGCGAGGACAAGGCGTTCTGGCTCGACAATCTCGACCTGACCGCCGACGCGCCGCTGACGGGAACCACGCGTGCGCACGGCTATGTGCTGGTCAATCTGGGCGGCATGCCCAACGACCGGGCGGGCACGCTGCAGGGCGTGAACAACATCGAAGTCGCGAGCCACCGCGTGCGGCTGTTCGAGGCGTGGATCGAGCAGCAGCTCGACGCACGGAGCACGCTCCGCGCCGGGCTCTACGACCTCAACAGCGAATTCTACAGCAACGACTCCGCCGGGCTGCTGATCGCGCCTGCATTCGGCGTCGGCTCGGAGATTGCCGCGACCGGCCCCAACGGCCCGTCGATCTTCCCCTCGACTGCGCTCGGCGTGCGGCTCGACCGCAGCTTCGCCGGCGGCGGCTTCGCGCGCGTCGCAGTGCTCAACGCCAGCGCGCGCACCTTCGGCGATCCGGGCGGCGTGGACCTGGACTTCCACAACGGCGCGCTGGTGATCGGCGAGGCGGGCGCCGCGGGCAAGCACGGCAAGATCGGCGTCGGCGCCTGGGCCTATACGCGCCGCCAGGACGACCTGGCCGCAGTCGACGCCGCCGGCGATCCGCTGCGCCGCCGCGCGCACGGCGCCTATGTGATCGCCGAGCGGCCGTTCGGGGATCCGGAGGGGCAGGGCGCACTCTCCGCCTTCGTCCGCGCCGGCATCTCGGACGGCAAGACCACGCCCTTCCGCGGCGGCTGGCAGGCGGGGATGCTGGTCACCAGGCTGTGGGCGGGCCGCGACGACAGCCAGTTCTCGCTCGGCGTCAACCAGGGCTATGTCTCGCACGGCTATCGCGAGGTGCTGCGCGGCGAGGGCGTGCGCACCGCTGCGGCGGAAAGCGCGGTCGAACTCACCTATTCGGACAAGCTCGCCAAATGGCTGACGCTCCAGCCCGACCTGCAGCTGATCTTCGACG
The DNA here is from genome assembly GCF_017744835.1 of Sphingomonas sp. Taxonomy (GTDB): domain Bacteria; phylum Pseudomonadota; class Alphaproteobacteria; order Sphingomonadales; family Sphingomonadaceae; genus Sphingomonas. The sequence continues at coordinate 1,582 of NZ_JAGIAM010000004.1, read as the reverse complement.
CCGGCGGCGATGCCGACGCCAGGCCGGTGCTGGTCGCGGGGCTGCGGTCCACGATGGAGTTCTGACCTTTCCGTCACCTTCGCGAAGGTGGGTCGCGAGCGATGACCGCCGTGGCTCGGGGTCCCCGCCTTCGCGGGGATGACGAAAGCAAGTATGTGACGGGCATGGAACGGACGCCCGTGGTCTATATCGTAGCCAGCCGGCGCAACGGGACGCTCTACACCGGCGTCACCTCCGATCTTCCGGCGCGCATCTACCAGCACCGCAACGAGATCTTCGAGGGGTTCACCAAGGAGCACGGCTGCAAGCGGCTCGTGTGGTTCGAGGTCCATGAGGAAATGGAATCCGCGATCGTGCGCGAGAAGCGGATCAAGAAGTGGAACCGGGCCTGGAAGTTGCGACTGATCGAGGAAAGCAACCCGACCTGGCGTGATCTCGCGGAGGATCTGGGCTTCGATCCGCTGGAGTGATCTGCCCCCATCGTCACCCCCGCGAGGGCGGGGGGCCAGGGGCGGCGAGCGATGTCCTGCATGACTCTGGGTCCCCGCCTGCGCGGGGATGACGAGAGGGTGGGATGGCGTGCCGCCGAGCCCAAACAAAAACCGCCGCCGGGTCTCCCCGAGCGGCGGTTCCTGGTTTCAGCGTTCAGCCGGGGCGAACCCGGCGAGGATCACTCCTCGCCTTCGTTCAGATACTCGCCCGCATCCGCGTCGGTGCCGTGGCCCGAGGGGACGACGCTCGCCAGCGGATCGTCGCCCACGCCGACGTCCTCACGCGGAGTGCGCGCGTTCTCGGCGGCACGCAGCTCCTCGGCCGAGGCCGGGGCGATGAGCGAGGCTTCCTGCATCTTGCGCTGCGCCACGCGGAGCGCCGCGTCGCGCGACGTCGCCGCCACGCGCAGGCGGTTCATGCCCGCGCCGGTGCCCGCCGGGATGAGGCGGCCGACGATGACGTTCTCCTTGAGGCCGATCAGCGTGTCTTGCTTGCCCTGGACCGCCGCCTCGGTGAGGACGCGGGTGGTCTCCTGGAACGACGCCGCCGAGATGAAGCTGCGGGTCTGCAGCGACGCCTTGGTGATGCCGAGCAGGATCGGCTTGCCCTGGGCAGGCGCCTGGCCCGCTTCGAGCTTCGCGTTGACTTCGTCCATCTCCGCACGGTCGAGCTGCTCGCCCACCAGCAGGGTGGTGTCGCCGCTCTCGATGATCTCGACCTTCTGCAGCATCTGGCGAACGATCACCTCGATGTGCTTGTCGTTGATCTTCACGCCCTGCAGTCGATAGACTTCCTGGATCTCGCTGACGAGATATTCGGCCAGCGGCTCGATGCCGAGCACTTCCAGGATGTCGTGCGGATCGGGGCTGCCGCCGATCAGGTTGTCGCCACGCTTGACGTAGTCGCCTTCCTGAACGTCGATCACCTTCGACTTCGGCACCAGATACTCGACGACCTCGCTGCCGTCCTCGGGCTGGATGCCGATCTTGCGCTTGGCCTTATAGTCCTTGCCGAAGACGACACGGCCCGAGACCTTGGCGATGATCGCATTCTCCTTGGGCTTGCGCGCCTCGAAGAGCTCGGCGACGCG
>NZ_JAGIAM010000003.1 GCF_017744835.1 Sphingomonas sp. | reverse complement strand
GGGAGCGGTAGCTAACTCCGGATGGCAGGAGTGATCGTCGCCGCATCAGGCTGCCTCGCTGAACGATCGTCCGCAATCGGGAACCGCGATCTCCGAGGGGAACGACCGACATCGGGGCGCTTGCCGCCGGACTGCTTTATGAGTCTACGGCCTAGTCTTTTGGGCGCTGCAATCAAAGGGCGGGTCGAAGGACCGAGCCGGCCCCGCCCTGACCCCTGCCCTGAAGGGGAGGGGCTTTGTCCCGCTCAGTCGCCGCGGCGGGCGAGCACGTCGAGATAGGCGTCGAGCACCACCTGGTTGATCGCGTCCCATTCATAGGCTCTCGCCTTGGCGTGGCCGGCGGCCGCCTGTGCCTTGTGGAGCGCGGGGTCGGCGATCAGCCGGGCGATCGCATCGGCATAGGCGTTCACGTCGCGCGGGGGGACGAGGAAGCCGTTGATGCCCTCCTCGATTAGGTCGACCGCGCCGGTGGCGCGCGCGGCGACGACGGGGACGCCGGCGGCCATCGCCTCGAGCGTGACGTTGCCGAAGGTCTCGGTGACCGAGGGATTGAACAGCACGTCCATCGAAGCGACCGCGCGGCCGAGATCGTCGCCCTTCTGGAAGCCGGCGAAGGCAGCATCGGGCACGCGCTCGGCGAACCAGCCCCGCGCCGGACCGTCGCCGATCACCAGCACCTTGTGCGGCACGCCGCGTGTCCGGAGCGCGGTGCAGACGTCGGCGAAGATGTCGAGGCCCTTCTCGAGCACCAGCCGGCCGAGGAAGCCGACGGCGAACTGGTCGTCGGCGATGCCGAGCGCGCGGCGCCATTCGAGGCTGCGGCGCGCGGGGTTGAAGCGGGCATGGTCGACGCCGCGCGCCCAGATGCGGATCGGAGTCTCGACGCCCCAGGAGCGCAGGATCTCGGCAGTGGACTCGCCGGGAGTCACGACCTGGTCGACGCGGTTGTAGAAGCGCGTGAGCGCGCGGATCAGCGTCGGCTCGAGGAAGCCGATGCCGTAATAGCGCGGATAGGTCTCGAAGCGCGTGTGGAGCGAGGCGAGCGTGGCGATGCCGTTGTCGCGCGCCCAGCTGACCGCACGGTGGCCGAGCACCTCGGGCGCCGAGACATGGACGATGTTCGGGGCGAAGGCCCTGAGATCGTCCTTGATCGACTGCGGCAGCCGCCACGCGAACTTATACTCGCCGCGCCCGCCCGGCATCGGCAGCGCGGGCACGCTGACCAGATCGCCGGTGGGCGGAAAGGCGGGCGTATCGGTGGTCGGCGAATAGACCCTGAGCTTGACGCCCTGACGCAGCAGATGCCCCGCGAGCATGTTGAGCGCCTGATTGGCGCCGTCGAGGACGTAATTGTAGTTGCCGCTGAACATGGCCACGCGGAGGTCGGACGCTTGCATCGCCGGGGCGATAGCGGCGCGGTGGGGAAGGGGCAAGTTTGGGGCTCCCCGGTCGAGGACTCATCTTGTTTTCCGTCATCCACGCGAAGGAGGTGATGACGGAAAGCCAGCAATAGACGAGGTCTCAACCTAAGGCGCCGCGCGAGCCGGCAGCAGCGCCTTGTCGATCCGCGCCGCCACGCCGACGCTCCGCCCGGCGAGATTGGGGACGGTGAAGCGCACCGCACTTCCCATCACCTGCGCCGCCTCCGAGAGGGTCAGGCCGTAATCCTGGCGCAGCCACTGGATCAGCCCGGTGCTCGCCTGCTTGAGCGCCTCGTCGAGCGAGCCGGCCTGGCCGAGCACCATCAGCTCGGTCGGCGATTCCACGCGCGGCATCGGCACCGCCTTGCGCTTGACGAGCTCGACGGTGAACTCGACCTGCATCGAAGTCTCCAGCGCATATTGCGAGGTCTCGCCGTCGCCCTGGCGGGCATGCGCGTCGCCCAGATAGAGCAGCCCGCCCGGCTGCTGCACCGGCAGCCATACCTTGTTGCCTTCGACCACCTCGGGGAAATCCATATTGCCGCCGGAACGTCCGGTATCGCCGGTCGAGAGCGGCGGCGATCCGAAGCCGGTGGCCAGCGCAAGCCCGCCGAGCATGGGACGGACCGGCACGCGGAAGTCCTTCAGCGCCCCCGCGGCACCCTCGGGCGTCGCCGTGCCGGCTGCGCGGTCGATCCGCCAGCGGACCGGCTTGCCCAGTCCCTTCGCCTCGGGGACGAGCGACGAACCAAGCGCGCGGCCGACGATCGCGTCGAGGCTGTCGGCCCAGTCGCGGTCGAGCCGCAGCCGCTTGATGTGCACGATCACCGTGTCGCCCGGCGCCGCGCCGGCGATGAAGAACGGCCCCGTCTGAGGATTGCCGAACAGCGCGCGCGTCACGCCCTGCGCGTCGGCCCCGCCCGAATCCACCGTGGAGGTACGCACCGTGTCGCCCGGCCAGATCGTCAGGACGGGAAGCCGATCCGCCGAGAAGCTGTTCGAATAGTCGCTGGGCTGGAAATCATGGACGCGCGGACCGCCCGGCAGCCGGTCGGGGACGCGCCTGGCGGTGAAGGGATGTCGGACCCGCGCCGAGGGATTGTTGCCGTCGGGGAAGTCGGCGGTGCCGCTGAGGCCCCCGCGGCGCATCTCGCCTTCGAACCGATAGGCAATCCCGCGCCCGTCTTTCACCGTGAGCTGGAAACGCTTGCCGCCGATCGTGCCCGTGAGCGGATCGCCGTCCCAATCGCCGGTGAGGGTCTTGCCCTTGGCGATGAGGTTCAGCGTCGAATATTCCTTGTTGCCCCAGCGATCGGTGGCGACGACCCATTGGCCGGTCTGCGCGTGCGCCGCGACGGGCGTGAGCACGACGGCCAGCAAGGTGCAGAACAGTCGGGTCATCTCGGCGCTCCCTTTGTCGACTACATCTGTAATCGATAGTCGCGGCGGCGCAAGCGTGCGATCGGGGCGTCCGTCGAATTGCGGTTGTTCCCGTCCTGTTCCTGCGCTAGCGTGGCGGCATGGCGAAGCCGAAGAAGCGTTATGTCTGCCAGGTCTGCGGGTCGGTATCCTCGCAATGGGGGGGGCAATGTGCCGATTGTGGCGACTGGAACACTTTGGTCGAGGATGCCGGCGGCGTCGTGACGCCGTTCCAGGCGCGGCACAACCTCCAGTCGGGCGGGCGGTCGATCCAGCTCACCGGGCTCGATACCGACGTGCCGCTGCCCGAGCGGATGGCGAGCGGGATCGCCGAGCTCGACCGCGCGCTGGGGGGCGGGTTCGTCGAAGCCAGCGCCACGCTGATCGGGGGCGATCCGGGGATCGGCAAGTCGACCCTGCTGCTGCAGGCGGCGGCGCGGATCGCGCTCCGCGGGCTGAGCGTCGCCTATGTCTCGGGCGAGGAAGCGGCCGACCAGGTGCGGCTGCGCGCGCGGCGGCTGGGGCTGGGCAATGCGCCGGTGCAGCTCGCCGCGGCGACTTCGGTGCGCGATATCCTGACCACGCTGGGGGAGGGCACGCCGCCGGCGCTGCTGATCATCGATTCGATCCAGACGATGCATTCAGACCTGATCGAAGGCGCGCCGGGGACGGTGAGCCAGGTGCGCGCGAGCGCGCAGGAGCTGATCCGCTTCGCCAAGGAGCGCGGCACGGCGCTGGTGCTGGTGGGGCACGTCACCAAGGACGGCAGCATCGCGGGCCCGCGCGTGCTCGAGCATATGGTCGACACGGTGCTGGCGTTCGAAGGCGAGCGCAGCCATCAGTATCGCATCCTGCGCGCGGTCAAGAACCGCTTCGGCGGCACCGACGAGATCGGCGTGTTCGCGATGGAGGCGGAGGGGCTGAGCGAAGTCGGCAACCCTTCGTCGCTGTTCCTCACGCACCGCGACGAGAATGTGGCGGGGACGGTGGTCTTCCCGGCGCTGGAGGGGACGCGGCCGGTGCTGGTCGAGGTCCAGGCGCTGACGGTGCGGCTGGCGAGCGGGGCGACGCCGCGGCGCGCGGTGGTCGGCTGGGATTCGGGGCGGATGGCGATGATCCTGGCGGTGCTCGAGGCGCGCTGCGGGCTCAGCTTCTCGGCATGCGAAGTCTATCTCAACATCTCGGGCGGCTACCGCGTCCAGGACCCGGCGGCGGACCTGGCGGTGGCGGCGGCGCTGGTATCGGCTCTGGCCGAGCGGCCGCTGCCGTCCGATGCGGTGGCGTTCGGCGAGATCGCGCTTTCGGGCGAAGTGCGGCCGGTGGCGCATGGCGCGCTCCGCTGCCGCGAGGCGGCCAAGCTCGGCTTCGGACGCGCGCTGGCACCGGCGGCGCAGGCAGAGGCAGGCGGGTTGCAGCTCGCCGGGTTCAAGGCATTGGGGGCGTTCGTCGATCACCTGCTGGGGCGGTGAACCTCAGCGCACGACCAGCCGGGTGTAGAGGTGCCAGGTGGCATAGCCCAGCACCGGCAGCACCACCGCCAGCCCCACGAAGAAGGGGATCGAGCCCAGCACGAGCAGCGCGGCGACGGTGAGGCCCCAGCGCAGCATCGGACCCTTGTTGGCGGCGACGGCGTGCAGCGAGGTGTTGATCGCCGTGCGCGCATCGACGTCCTGGTCGACGAGCATCGGCAGCGACACGACGCTCAGCGCAAGGACGAGGGTGGCAAAGCCCGCGCCGGCGAGGTTGCCGAGCAGGATCAGCGCCCAGCCCTGCGGCGTGGTGAACAGCCGGTCGAGGAAGGTCGCGACCGTCTCCGGCGCGGGGCCGATCAGCGCGACATAGAGCAGCGCCGCGACCGCCAGCCAGGCGAGGAAGATCGCGAGCAGCAGCCCGTCGACCGCGGCGATCGAATCGAAGGCGGGGCGGCGGACGACGTCGAAGAAATGCGACCAGCCCGGGTCCTCCCCCGCCTCGCGCCGGCGGGCGAGCTCGTAGAAGCCGACCGACACCGCGGGGCCGAGCAGCCCGATGCCCGCGGCGAGCGGGAAGAACAAAGGGATCAGCGAGCCCTGGAGCGCGATCGTCGCGGCGATCAGCCCGACGAGCGGATAGATGAAGCCGACGAAGATCAGGTCGCCGCGATGCTCGAGGAAATCGGCCCAGCCCTGGCGGAGCGCCTGGCCGAGATCGGCGACGGCGATGGTGCGAACTTCCGCCGCGTGCGCGGCGTGATCGAGGCCTTGCGTATGAGCGACGTGCATGACGCTCTCCCTGCGGAGCCCCCCGCCCGGTTTTCATACGCCTTTGCGGCGCAAGCGGCAACGGCGCGGGCGCTTCCGCCGGGGCGCGCATTGCGGCATAGGCGCGGACGAGGGAGGGGCGTTTCATGGGCCTGACGGGACTCGACATCATCGTGCTGCTCGCGATCGGCGGGGCGGCGCTGCTCGGCTTCCTGCGCGGCTTCGTGACCGAAGTGCTGGCGCTGGTCGCCTGGCTGCTGGTGGTGCTCGCGATCCGGCTGTTCCATGCGCCGGTCTCCGAGCTGCTCGCCGGCATCGTCGGGACCGAGCAGGGGGCGGCGGTGCTCGCCTTCGCGATCCTCTCGGGCGGCAGCTATTTTGCCGGGCGGCTGATCGCCAACAGCATCGGCGGGCGAACGCGCAAGAGCGTGCTCGGGCCGATCGACCGCGCGCTGGGCTTCGGCTTCGGCGCGCTCAAGGGGCTGATCCTGGTGAGCATCGCCTTCCTGCTGGTCGTGCTGGTGCTCGACACGGTGTACGGCGGCCCCGCCAAGCGGCCCGAATGGATGCGCAAGTCGCGCAGCTATCCGATGCTCGACGCGACGAGCAGCACGATCGCCGAATTCGTCGAGCGGCGACGGCGGGGCGAGCCGGTGTTCGGCGAGGGCGCGCACGACAACGCAGTCGAGGCCGAGTGAAGCGCGGCTTGGGGCCGGGTGCGCTTTAGCCTCTCGCGCTTCGCGCAGGGCTATCCTAAGTCGGGGGCGCAATGAACGCGCCGCTCTACAACACCGAAATCCTGCGGCTCGCCGCGTCGATCCCCTTTCACGAGCGGCTCGCGGCGCCGATGGCGAGCGTCGAGAAGCGCTCGCCGGTGTGCGGGAGCCGCGTGACGGTGGACGTCGAAGTCGATGGCGAGGGGCGCGTCTCGGCGCTCGGCATGCTGGTGCGCGCCTGTGCGCTGGGCCAGGCATCGTCGTCGCTGATGGCGATGCACGCGATCGGGCGCACCCCCGAGGAGCTCGCCGAGGCGCGCGACCAGCTCACTGCCTGGCTCGCCGGCGAGCGCGCCGAGGTGCCCGACTGGCCGGGGCTGGACCTGTTCGCGCCGGCGCTCGAGCATCGCGGCCGCCATCCGTCGATCCGGCTCGCCTTCGAGGCCGCCGCCGAGGCCGCAGCCGGGGCGCGGGGCTGATGGAGGCCGATAGCGGCATGTCGCTGCTCCGCGAAGGCGTGCCGCTGCTCGGCTTCGCGCTCGTCTTCGTGCTGCTGTTCCGCCGGCTGGGGCTGGGCGCCACGCTGGGCTTCCTCGTCGCCGGCGCGATGGTCGGGCCGCAGGTGCTGCGGCTGGTCGGCGATGCCGAGGACAAGATGGGCATCGCCGAGCTGGGCATCGCGCTGCTGCTGTTCCTGGTCGGGCTCGAGCTGAGCCCGAGCCGGCTGTGGCGGATGCGGCGCGACATCTTCGGGCTGGGGCTGATGCAGGTGACCGTCTGCGGGCTGGCGCTCGCGGCGATCGTCTGGGCCGCCACGCACTTCTCGCTGGGCGCCGCGCTCGCGCTGGGGCTGCCATTGGCGCTGTCCTCGACGGCGCAGGTCCTGCCGATGCTGCAGTCGGCGGGGCGGCTGCGCACCGATTTCGGCGAGCGCGCCTTCTCGATCCTGCTGTTCCAGGACCTGTCGATCGTGCCGCTGATCACGATCGTCGCGGCGCTGTCGCGCAACCCGGCGCACCAGGGCCCGCCGGGGTGGCAGCTGGCGCTGTGCACGGTCGGAGCGATCGTCGGGCTGGTGATCGCGGGTCGATATCTGCTGCGGCCCTTCTTCCGGCTGATCGGCGACCTGGGCGAGCGCGAGATGTTCGTCTTCGCCGGGCTGTTCACGGTGATCGCGACCGCGGCGATCATGGAATGGCTGGGGCTCTCGGCCGCGCTCGGCGCCTTCATCGCGGGCGTGATGCTGGCGGATTCGCCCTTCCGCCACGAGCTGGAGGCGGACGTCGAGCCGTTCCGCGCGATCCTGCTCGGCCTGTTCTTCCTTGCGGTGGGCATGTCGCTCGACCTGCGCGCGATCGCCGACCAGCCCCTGTTCGTCGCCGGCATGGCGCTGGCGCTGATCGCGACCAAGACCGCGTTGATCATGCTGCTGGCGATGCTGTTTGGCCTCAAGCGTCGCCAGGCGTTCGCGCTCGGGCTGCTGCTGAGCCAGGGCGGCGAATTCGGCTTCGTGCTCTTCGCCCAGGCGCGCGAGGCGATGCTGATCGAGAACCAGGCGGCGAGCATCTTCGGCGCGATCGTGACGGTGTCGATGGCGACCACGCCGTTCCTGATGATGCTCACCGCCAAGCTGCGCGCCGATCCCGAGCCGAGCGCCGACGGGCTGGAGGGACCGCACGCTGACGGATCGAACGCGATCGTGGTCGGCTATGGCCGCTTCGGCCAGACGGTGGCGCAGATGCTGATCGGCCAAGGCATTCCGGTGACGCTGATCGACACCGATGTGGAGATGATCCAGACCGCCGGCGATTTCGGGATGAAGGTCTATTACGGCGACGGCACGCGACTGGACCTGCTGCGCCAGGCGGGTGCCGAACACGCCGAGCTGCTGCTCTTCTGCCAGGACGGCGACGGACTGGACACCGAGCAGCTCGAGGCGATCCACCACGCTTTCCCCAAGGCGACGATCTTCGTGCGCGCCTATGACCGGCGCAGCGTGATGAAGATGAAGGGCGCGCCGATCGGAGGCGTAGTGCGCGAGCTGCTCGAGAGCGCGATCGTGATGGCGCGCCGGGCGATGGAGGCAGTGGGCGTCGACGGCCCGCAGATCGACCGGACCGAAGCCGAATACCGCCGCCGCGACTATGAGCGGCTCAACATCCAGAAGGAGACGGGGGACATCCGCGCCGCGCGCGACCGGATGTTCACCCACGCAACCCAGGCCGCGGCGGCCGAGGCAGACGCCGAAGCGGAAGCCGAAGCGAACAGAGGCGAGAAGGACGAGAAGGCGGAGTGAGGGCATGATGCTGGTGACGGCGCTCGCGGCGCTTTCGGGCGCGATCGCGGTGGCGGCGGGGGCGTTCGGCGCGCACGGCGCGACCGGCGAGGCGGCCGAATGGCTGCGGACCGGCGGGCACTATCAGCTGATCCACGCAGTCGCCGCGCTGGTCGCGGTGCGGATGGCGGCGAACGTGCCCGCGTGGCTGTTCGTCGCCGGTGCGGCGATCTTTGCGGGGACGCTCTATGCGATGGCGCTCGGCGCGCCGCGCTGGCTGGGTGCCGTCACCCCGATCGGCGGCGCGGCGCTGATTGTGGGCTGGCTCTGGCTCGCCTGGCACGCGCTCAAGGGATGACGGCGCAGGGGAAAAGCGGATGCTGAGAGGGAAGCGCTCCGCCGCAGCGCTGGTTCTGGGCGGCTTGATGGTCTCGGCTGGCGGGGCAGTGGCGCAGGGACCAGGTCCCGGGCCAGTGCTGGCGGAGGACTTCGAAGCCGGCGGGGGCGCCGTGGCGAAGCGGCTGTTGCGCGACGCGCGGCTGACTATCGAGCACGGCCAGGGCGTCGGGGGCGGAAGCGCGCTGCGGACGCGCTATGTCGGCAGCAGCCGGGGCAGTGACGTGATCGCAGCCGAGATTCCGCTAGGCGAATCCGGTACCGACTACACGCTCAACTATGACGTGAAGTTCGCGCCCGACTTCCAGTTCGTCCTGGGCGGCAAGATGCACGGGCTGGGACCGGCGCAATCGGTGACCGGCGGCCAAGCGAGCACGCCCGAGGGCTGGAGCGTCCGCGTGATGTGGCGCGAAGAGGGGCGGCCGGTCACCTATACCTATCACCAGGATCGCGCCGGCGAATGGGGCGACGACGGCAAGCCCGCGCGGCCGTTCGCGTTCAGCCTCGGGCGCTACCATGCCGTTTCGCTGCACGTGCGGCTTAACGATCCGGTCGAGCGGGCCAACGGCCTCGCGCGGCTCTATGTCGACGGTGCGCTGGTCTCGTCGCAGGAGGGGCTGCGGCTGCGCGCCTCCGCCGGCCCCGCTGGCCTTGTGCGCCAATTCATGTTCAGCACCTTCCACGGCGGGCACGACCCGAGCTGGGCGCCGCGCGACGCGAAGGGCGCGTACAAGGACGTCTTCGCCTGGTTCGACAATGTCGCCGTGTATCGCGGCGAGCATATCCGGGCGCGGCCGGGAGAATAGGCTCCTTAGCGCACCGGCGCGAAGGCGAGGTGCTGGAAGTCGTAGCTGAAATCGGCCAGCGGGGAGAGCGGCTTCATCGTGACGCCGGTGACCTTGCCGTCCGCGACAGCAAAGGTGACTGTCGCGTCTTCGCCTACGCCCTTGGGGAAGCGCGTGCGGAAGGTGTCGGGCCCCCAGGGCTCAAGCATGCTCTTGAACCCCGGCGAGGGAAGGAAATCGATGTGGAGTCCCTTTCCGCGCGGGCTGACGACGATGTCGCCGTACCAGGGGTCACGGAAGCGGCCGGCATAGGCTGAAAGCGGCAGGCTGGGGCCGCCCGCCGGCGCCTTGTCGACGCCTCCGCTGCCGAGCTCGGCGAGCGCGGCGTCCTGCTCGGCCTTCACGCGCGCCCGGACCGCGGCGACCCAGTCGAAGGCCGGGGCGCCGACGATCTGGTCGAGCAATGCGTTGCGGATGCCGCTGGAGATCGAATCCTCGCTGTTGGAGAGCACTACCACCGCAGCCTGGTGTGCGGGGAGCATGGCGGTCTGGGTGACCTGCCCCGAAAGCCCGCCCGAATGGTGGACCAGCCGCTCGCCGCGATAATCCTGGATGAACCAGCCGAGCGCATAGGTCTGGGTGACGCCGCGCGCGGGCCAGCTGTCGCTCGGGCCGTCGCCCCAGGCGACGATCGTCTGCGGCTTCCACATCTCCGCCTGCTGCGCCGGGCTCCACAGCGCGCGGCCATCGGGGAGCTTGCCGCCGGCGAGCTGAAGCTGGAGCCATTTGGCGACGTCGCTGACGCTCGCGTTGATGCCGCCGGCGGCGTCGGTCATGATCCCCTCGCGCGGCTCGATGACTTCGATCGGCCCCATGCCGCGGACCGGCGGGCCAAGGCGGGCATGGCGACCTGCGACGTCGTCGGTGTTGAGGAAGCGCGCCGCCGGCACCGCGTCGGCCATGCCGATCGGCCGTAGCAGCCGCTCCGAAACGAATGCGTGCCACGGCTTGCCCGAGAGCCTTTCGATAAGGATGCCGGCGACGACATAGAGGATGTTGTCATAGGCATAGCCGCTGCGGAAGCCGCGCTCGGCGGCGAGGAAAGGCAGGGCCTTGAGCGCATCGCTGGGCGGGCGATCGCTGGCGGGGAACTGCATCAGATCGCCCGCACCTAGCGCGAGGCCGCTGTTGTGGACGAGCAGGTCGCGCACCGTGAGCATCTCGGTGACGCGCGGATCGTGCATGCGGAATTCGGGGAGGTAATCCTTTACCGGCTTGTCCCACGCGACCTTGCCTTCCTCGACCAGCATCGCGAGCGCGGCGGCCGTGAAGGACTTGGAATTGGAGGCGATGCCGAAACGGGTGTGGATGCCCACCGGCGCCGGCTTGCCGAGCGTGCGCACGCCATAGCCCTTGAGATAGGCGGGCCTGCCCGGACGGATCACCGCGACGGCGATGCCCGGCGTCTCGAACGCGGCCATGAAGCGCGCGACGATATCGTCGATGGCGGCATCGGCCGGGGCGGCGTCCTGCGCAAGCGCGAGGCCCGGCAGCGCCGCCGCGCCAATGCCCGCGAGCGACCAGGCCAGTGCCTCGCGCCGATTGAGTTGCAGTCCGCCCATGCGCATTCCCCCTGGTGATACGGTAGAGCCTAATCGGAAATGCCCGAGGGGCCAGTAGAAATTGAATTCGCCGGGTCGGAGTGTATGATGGCACCAATACGGGCGCAGTGCCTGTAATGAGGGGGAATCCATGAAACATTTGGTTGTTCTTGCGCCGATGGCGCTTGCCGCGTGCAATTCGGGTCCGTCGGTCGACGTGACCAATGCATCGGTCAACGAAGTCTCGGAACAGGTCGCGGCCGCAGGCGGCGCGCAGTTCCTCAACGCCGGGCGCTGGGAAGGCACCGGCGGGATCACCGAGATGACCATCGAAGGCCTGACGCCGGAGCAATCGGCCAAGATGAAGGAGGAGATGGCGAAGGAGGAGAAGAAGTTCGTCAGCTGCCTGACCGAGGAAGAGGCGAAAAAGCCTGCCGCGAGCTTCTTCGCCGGCGACCAGGGCGATTGCCGCTATGACCGCTTCACGATGCGCAACGGCGTGATCGATGGCGAGATGACCTGCAAGAGCGAAGAAGGCATCGAGCACAAGTCGACGATCAAGGGCAGCTTCTCGTCCGACAGCTTCTCGATGGCGATGACCAGCAAGAGCGCCGGCAAGCCGGGCGTGCCTATGTCGGCCTATACGATGACGCTCAAGATGGACGCGAAGCACGTCGGCGCGTGCAAGGGCGACGAGGACGGCAGCGACGAGGGCTGAGGTTCTTTGGGATCGTCATCCCCGCGAAGGCGGGACCCAGAGCCACGCAGCACGCCGCTTGTGATTCCTGGGTCACCGCCTGCGCGGGGATGACGGATATCGCTATTTCCCCGACACCGTCTTCTCGACCTGCGCCGCCACGGTCGGGTGGTAGGTCGCGCGGGCTTCGGCGAAGATGCTGGCGGCGATCGGCTTGCCCCAGTCGCCCTGCTTCATCAGCCCCTGGTAGATCGGATAGATGAGCAGGCCGCGGCCGACGCTCTTGGCGAAGGCGCGGATCGAGGGAACCGCCGGATCGTAGCGGTTGGCGATCGCCAGCTCGGCCCAGGCCGAGCGGACATAGGCGTTGGTCGAAGTCGACAGGCCCAGCGTCTCGTCGAGCTCCTTGAGGCGCGCCGGCGTCTGCTGGCGCGGCAGGCCGTTGAGGAAGCGCAGCCACTGCTGCGTCGCCCAGCCCTGCGGCTGGACCGCCGAGACCGGCCCGCCCGCCTTCACTGCGGCGAGCTTGGCGTCGACGTCGGCGAGCGTCGCCGACTGGATATGGACGGCATTTTCGGGGAGGCCGGGCTGGTAGACCCAGCGATCGAGCTGGAGCTTCGCCTCTAGCGCCGCATCGCCCTTGATCAGGTTCTTGCGCAGATCGGCGAGAAAGCCCGCGCTGGTCTGCGGCTGGAAGGCGTGGCGATCGAAATAGGAGCGGAGGTACGCATCCCAGCGCTCGCGGCCGACCGTCTGTTCGATCGTGCGCAGGAAGGTCGAGCCCTTGAAATAATCGAGCTGGCCGAAGGTCGCGCCGGGATCGCCGTGGAGCCGCGTGGTCGGCGACTGCGGCCCGCCGGCATCGACGATGTCCTGCTGCAGCCCGTCCCAGTCGAGATCGGCGTACATGGCGGCGCGCTCCTTGCCGTAGAGCGCCTCCATGATGCGGTTCTCGAAATAGGTGGTGAAACCCTCGTTGAGCCAGGAATCCGACCAGGTGGCGTTGGTGACGAGGTTGCCCGACCAGCTGTGCGCGAGCTCGTGCGCGACGACGTCGGTGTTCGAACGATCGCCGGTGATGATCGTGGGGGTGAGGAAAGTGAGCGTGGGGTTTTCCATGCCGCCGTACGGGAAGCTCGGCGGCAGGACGAGCATGTCGTACCGGCCCCAGCGATAGGGGCCGTAGAGCGCCTGGGCGGCGTCGATCATCTTCTCGACATCGGCCACTTCGCTGGCCGCGGCGTCGAGCATGGCGGGCTCGGTCCACACGCCGGTGCGCGGGCCGGTGGCCTTGAAGGCGAGGTCGCCGACCGCGAAGGCGATGAGGTACGGCGGGACGGGCTTGTCCATGCGGAAGCGGAAGCTGCGCTTGCCGTTCGCGGCCGCGCGGCCCTTCTCGCCGTCGAGCCGCTCGCCGCTCATCACCGCGACGAAGCCTTGGGGCACGGTCAGCGTCGCCGACCAGGTCTGGCGGATGCCGGGGCTGTCCTGCGTGGGGATCCAGCTGCGGTTGTTGATCGGCTGGCCCTGGCTGAAGAGATAGGGCTTCGCCTTTCCGGCAGTGAGCTCGGGGGCGAGCCACTGGAGCGCCGAGGCGCCGGGCCTGGTGCGGTAGCGCACCAGGATGCGGCTGTTGCCGTCGAGCTGGACGGTGAGCGCCGAGCCAGTCTCTGCGTCGCGCGGGCCGACGGTGAAGGCGAGCGGTTTGCCCTTGGGGCAGGTGACCGATTCGACGACCAGGTCGTCGACGTCGAGGACGATTTCCTTGGTGCCCTTGGCGGCGAGCACGTCGAGCGCGGCGGTGCCGGCGAGCGTCTGGCTCTGGAAATCGACGTCGAGGTTGAGATCGACATGGGTGACGCGCGCCGCCTGCGGCTGGGCGTGCGTCCACACGTCCTTCGCCTCGGGCGTGGTGAGGATCGGGGCGGGCGCCTGCTGGGCGAGGGCGGGAAGGGCGGTGGTGGCCATCAGGGCTGCAAAAGCGGGAAGAAGGATGCGCATGGCGGACTGCTATGCGGATCGCGGCTGAACGGCAACTGAGTGGTTTGGGGTGGGATGTAGCACACCGGCGCGAATGGCGGCTAACGCCCCGGTTGCAGACGTTCGCGCCTAAAGTAGCGCGTCCCGAAAGCCGACGTTAGGATCGGCCGGAATTGGAATCGGAGGAAGCATGAGAGCAGCGTTCTGGCGTTTCGCACACCAGCGATATCAAACCAGAAAACCACTGATTCTTGCCGACGTTGCAGCATTCTCATGGTTTGCGTTTTTCGCACTCGTTTATGGAGCAGCTTTGCTGGCCGGCTGGGTGCCGGATGTCATGGAAGCGCTGGTCGGGATCCTCTTGGTTGGTGGTCCCCTTATGTTGGGAGTGCTTCATCGCCGTATTCGAATCGAAGCGGCCAAGTCACCGGACGCGCTTTACAGGAAACGGTTGAAAACAAATCGCTGATCGGCGGTGTCCGCTTTTCAGCGTCCGCGGGCAAAAGCCGCACTTCCGCTTCCCACGCCAGTTTCACGCCGCCGCGATTTTCGGGTTCGTGGCTGCCTATTTTTGATTCACGCAAAGGCGCAAAGGGAAGAAGGGGATCAGGGCCGCGTACGCGGCCGGGCACTTCTTCTTTGCGCCTTTGCGTGAAATAAAATTCTGCGGAAAGCTAGCCCCGCGGCTGGGCGTCGAGGAAGGCTTCGACTGCCTTCAGATCCACCTTCTTGTCGACATAGGTCTGGCCGATGCCGCGGGCGAGGAGGAAGGGGAGGGTGCCGGCGGCCATCTTCTTGTCGTGGAGCATGTGCTCGACCAGCCGCGCGCCCGAGGCGGTGACCCCGGTCGCCGCGAGCCCGTCGGGCAGGCCGATGGTGCGCAGATGCGCGGCGACGCGCTCGGCGTCCTGGCCGGGGCAGAGGCCCTGCTCGGCCGAGAAGCCGAAGGCGAGCGCAGTGCCCGCGGCGACGCCCTCGCCGTGGAGGAGCCTGTCCGAGAAGCCGGTCTCGGCCTCGAGCGCATGGCCGAAGGTATGGCCGAGGTTGAGCAGCGCGCGCTTGCCGATGGTCTCGCGTTCGTCTTCGGCAACGATGCGCGCCTTGGCGGCGACCGAATGGGCGATCGCGTATTCGCGGGCCGCCGGATCGCCGGCGAGGAGCGCGGCGGCATTGGCTTCGCACCACTCGAAAAAGGCGAAATCGTCGATGAGGCCGTATTTGACGACTTCGGCATAGCCGGCGCGCAGCTCACGCTGGGGGAGGGTGTCGAGCACCTGCGGGTCGATCAGCACCGTCGCGGGCTGGTGGAAGGCGCCGATCAGGTTCTTGCCGGCGCGACTGTTGATCGCGGTCTTGCCGCCGACCGACGAATCGACCTGCGCGAGCAACGTGGTCGGGATCTGGACGAAGTTGCAGCCGCGCTTGAGGATGCTGGTGGCGAAGCCGACAAGATCGCCGATCACGCCGCCGCCGAGTGCAATGACATGGTCGCTGCGCTCGACGCCGAGCTCGAGCAGACGATCGGTGAGCTTTTCGAGCTGGTTCCAGCTCTTGGTGCCTTCGCCCGGCGGGAGCACGATCGCCTCGCTGGCGATGCCCGCGGCGCTGAGGCTGGCCTGGAGCGTCGCGAGGTGGCCGTGGAGATTCGCGTCGGTGACGATCGGCATGGTGCGCCCCTTGGCGAACGGGGCCAACGCCTCGCCCGCGCGAGCAAGCAGGCCGGCCTCGATGCGCACGTCATAGCTGCGGTCGCCGAGCGCGACGGGAACGATCGTCATGGTCTGGGGATCACTCGTGAAGGGCCTTGAGGATTTCGTCGACGGTGGCGTCGTGCGGCGCGGCGATGCTCTGCACCCGGATCGGCGCGAGCGCGTAGAAGGGATTGCGAACCTGGGCGAGCTCGGTGAGCACTTCCTCCGGATCGCGGCCGCGCAGCAGCGGGCGGGTGTCGCGGCGGCGGACGCGGTCGGCGAGCACCGAGGGCTCGGCATCGAGCCAGATGGCGAGTGCCTGGTCGAGGATCAGCGCGCGCGTCTCTTCATTGAGGAACGCGCCGCCGCCGGTGGCGATCACCTTGGGCCGCCCGTCGATCAGCCGCGCGATCACGCGTCGCTCGCCGTCGCGGAAATAGGGTTCGCCGAAGCGCGTGAAGATGTCCGAGATGGTCATGCCCGCCGCGCGCTCGATCTCGTGGTCGGCATCGACGAAGGGCAGGCGCATGCGCTGCGCGAGCCGCCGGCCGACCGTGGTCTTGCCGGCGCCCATCAGTCCGATCAGCACGATCGGCTTGCCCGTCCAGGCGTCTGCGCTCGCTTGCATTTGTAACATCCCGCTGGGGGCTATACAGCGACGCCGGGTCTCGGGCAAAAGGCCCGCCGCAAATCATTTCTTTGGACTAGCCCCATGTCGCGTTCGCTCCTTGCGCTGATTGTCGTCATCGTGCTGCTGGTGGGAGGGCTGGTGTTCCTCTCGACGCGCACCACGGGCACCGAACCCGTCCGCATGGAGAAGGTGGTCCCGCTTGATAACCTCACGAACTAAGCGTTCGCGGATCGGCCTGGGCCTGTTGCTCCTCGCCGGCGTTTCGGTGCCGGCGCTGGGGCAGGACACGCCCGAATCGCTGCTGCCGCCCGGCTTCGACGAGCCTGCTCCCGCACCGGCGCCGGCCCCTGCGCCCGCGCCGACCCGCGCGGCCGAGCCTGGCGCGCCGGGTGCGCCCGCGCCGATCGTCCAGCCGCTCCCCGAGCTCGGCAACACCGCCGAGCTCGGCAACCTCCCGCTTTCCGCCGACGGCAACGCCACGCAGGCGGAGGAAGTGGTCGACCTCGCCAAATACGAGTTGCCCGAGTTCGCGCGCCATTCGCTGGCGCGGACCGGCGTGCGCGCGGCAGGCAACGCCCCGTTCCCGGCCGATTCGCTGGGACGTACCGACGGCCGCTTCCTGACCACGCTGATGCGGCGGCTCGACGCACCGGTCGCCTCGCGCTGGGCGTCGATCGCGCTGCGCCGCGCGCTGATGTCGCCGCTCGACACGCCGGCCAACGTCAATGGCGCCGATTTCGCCGCCGAGCGCGCCTGGGTGCTGCTGCGCATGGGCGAGGCGATGGCGGCGCGCGCAGTGATCAACGACGTCGACCTCGACAATTACACCACCACCCTGTTCCAGGTGGCGATGCAGGCGTCGCTCGCGACCGCCGACCCGGCGGGGCTCTGCCCGATCGCCGACAAGGCGTCCGAATCGATCCGCCAGCGCGGCTGGGCGCTCGCCAAGGCGATGTGCGCGGGCCTCGGCGGCCGGCCCAACGAGGCCGGGCAGTTGCTCACCCAGGCGCGCTGGGGCACGAGCCCGGGCGACATCGACACCCTGCTCGCCGAAAAGGTGCTGGGCACCGGCGCGCAGGGCCGCCGTGCCGTGACGGTCGAATGGGCGGGCGTCGACCAGCTCACCGCCTGGCGCTGGGGCCTGGCCACCGCGACGGGAGTCGAGGTGCCCGCCGATCTCTACCGCACCGCCGGCCCGCAGGTCCGCTACTGGCAGGCCGTCGCGCCCAATATCGACGCCGCCGCGCGCGCCTCGGCTGCCGAGCTGGCGGCGACCGCGGGCGTCTTCTCTAACGCCGGGCTGGTCGATCTTTATGGCGAGATCGACCAGGAAGGCGATGCCAGCGGCCCCGCCGCCACGGTCGCGCGCGATCTGCGCGCTGCCTATAGCGCCAGCGACGTGCCGGGCCGGGTCCGCGCGATCCAGTCGCTGTGGAACGGCGCGGAGACTGCGCGCACCCGCTATGCGCGGCTGATCCTCACTGCGCGCGCCGCCTCGTGGATTCCTGCCGGCAAGGACGTCGACGACGCCGACCAGATCGTCGCCTCGATGCTGACCGCGGGCTATGACCGCGCGGCGATGGAATGGCGACCGGTGGTCAAGCGCGGCGGCCAGGGCTGGGCGCTGCTCGCGCTCGCTGATCCTGCGGACAATCTCCGCGTCGGCTATGGCGACTTCAACAGCTATTCGGACGAGATCGGCGGCCGCAAGGCGCAGTTCCTGCTCGCCGGCCTCGCGGGGCTGGGCCGGCTCGATGCCGGCGAGGCGCAGCGCGGCGCACAGGCGGTCGACGTCCAGATCGGCGGCGTCAACGCCTGGACGCAGGCGATCGACGCGGCGGGCCAGCGCGGCGACGCCGCCACGGTGGCGCTGCTCGCCGCGGTCGGCATGCAGTCGACGAGCTGGGAGCGGGTGACGCCCGAGGCGCTGTTCCACATCGTCGCGGCGATGCGTGCGGCGGGGATGGGCGACTATGCGCGGATGATCGCCGTCGAGGCGATCACGCGGGCTTGAGCCCATCCGGCGATACGTCGCCGGGGCGACCCGGCGCCGACGATCGGGCGCTGATCGAGCGCTTCCTCGAGATGATGCGCGCGGAGGCCGGTGCCGCCGCGAACACGATCGCCGCCTATGGCACCGACCTGCGCCTCGCGTCCGAGCTGCTTGGCGGGCGGCTGGGCGAAGCCGGGGCGTCCGAGCTCGAGCGGCTGGGCGCCGAATGGCAGCCGCTGTTGCGCGCGACGGTGGCGCGCAAATCGGCGGCGCTGCGGCGCTTCTTCGCGTTCCTGGCCGACGAAGGCCTTCGCAAGGACGATCCCGGTGCCGCGCTGCCGCGGCCGGGGACCGCGCGCGCGCTCCCCAAGGTGCTGAGTACCGCCGATGTCGACCGGATGTTCGAGGCGATCGCCGCGCGGATCGCGCGCGTGCCGGCCGATCCGCTCGACCTGCGGCTCTCCGCGCTGATCGAGCTGCTCTATGGGTCGGGGCTGCGCGCGACCGAGCTGGTCTCGCTGCCCCGCAACGCCGTGGCGCCCGACCGGCCGTACCTGATCCTGAAGGGCAAGGGCGGGCGCGAGCGGCTGGTGCCGATCTCGGACCGTGCGCGCGCGGCCGTGGCGGCGTGGCGCGAGCATGTCGCCGAGGGGCGGCCGTGGCTCTTCCCCTCGGGCAAGGGGCATCTTTCGCGCGTGCGGCTCTACCAGCTCGTCCGCGCGCTCGCGGCCGAGGCGGGCATTCCCCCCGACCGCGTGAGCCCGCACGTGCTGCGCCACGCCTTCGCGACGCACCTGCTGGAGGGCGGCGCCGACCTGCGCGCGCTCCAGGCGATGCTGGGCCATGCCGATATCGCTACCACCGAGATCTACACCCATGTCGACAGCCGGCGGCTGGTCGAGCTGGTCAACCAGCGGCACCCTCTGGGGGAAGCGCTCGCGCGGAAGTGAAAATGGTTCACGCAAATGCGCGAAGGCGCGAAGGAAGAGGTGTTCGCGCAGAGGCGCAGAGGACGCAGAGAGGTGGTACGCGCGCCAGCGCGTGAATTTCGGCCCGTTGTGAAAGGCTGCTGTCGCAGCCGGGCGATATCCCTCTGCGCTCTCAGCGCCTCTGCGCGAGCAACCTTCGCGTCTTTGCGCCTTTGCGTGAACCACCTTCTTCGCTCCTCCGGCCGAACCCCACGCGTTGACGCGAAGGCGCGCCCGGCTTAACCCCCGCGCCGATGGCAACTTTCCTCGACTTCGAGAAACCGATCGCCGAGCTCCAGAGCCGGATCGATGCACTGCGCGACACCGCCGAGGGCGGTTCGGTCGATATCGACGCGGAGATCGCGCCGCTCCAGGCCAAGGCCGAACGGCTGCTCCAGGACACCTACGCCAAGCTCACGCCGTGGCAGAAGACCCAGGTCGCGCGGCATCCCGAGCGGCCGCACTTCAAGCACTATGTCGCCGGACTGATCGACGATTTCATGCCGCTGGGCGGCGACCGCGCCTTTGCCGACGACAATGCGATCATCGGCGGACTCGGCCGGTTCCGCGGACGCCGCGTCATGGTGATCGGCCATGAGAAGGGCGACGATACCGCGAGCCGGCTCAAGCACAATTTCGGCATGGGCAAGCCCGAGGGCTATCGCAAGGCGATCCGCCTGATGCAGCTCGCCGATCGATTCGGCCTGCCGGTGATCACGCTGGTCGACACGTCGGGCGCCTTTCCGGGCGTCCAGGCCGAGGAGCGCGGCCAGGCCGAGGCGATCGCGCGTTCGACCGAGCAGTGCCTCAACCTGGGCGTGCCTTTGGTCTCGGCGATCCTGGGCGAAGGCGGCTCGGGCGGCGCGATCGCGCTCGCAGCGGGCAACACCGTGCTGATGATGGAACATGCGGTCTATTCGGTGATCTCGCCGGAGGGCTGCGCCTCGATCCTGTGGCGCACCGCGGACAAGGCCGCCGATGCCGCCGAGGCGATGAAGGTCACCGCGCAGCATCTGAAGGAGCTGGGCGTGATCGACGGGATCGTCGCGGAGCCGCTGGGCGGCGCGCATCGCGATCCCGCCGCGGCCGTGAAGGCGCTGGGCGATGCCATTGCCGCTGCGCTCGATGTTCTGGAGCCTCAGTCCGCCGATGCGCTGCGCCAGGCGCGGCGCGCCAAGTTCCTGGCGATGGGCCGGGTCTGATCCTCTCCGGCTCGGTATGCGGAGCGCGGCGATAACGAACGGACAAAAGAAAAGGGCGGCGGAACCTGTGTCCGCCGCCCCGATCTCGTGAGTCGAAAGTTCGACTTACTGGTTGTGGGCCTGCATGGTGCCCGACACGTTGTTGAACGTGGTCTTGAGCTGGTTGCCCAGGCCCTGCATGGCGGCGATGGCGGCCACGGCGATGAGAGCGGCGATCAGGCCGTACTCGATCGCGGTCGCGCCCTTGGAATTCTTCAGGAAGTTGCGGATCTTCTGCATAACCGGTCTCCAACGTTTCGAAAGTTGCTTCATTCACCCGGCCGGACCGGAAAGCCGGTACGGCACATTCGACCCTAGGGATGAGGTGTAAAGAAACGCCTAAACTCAGAGATTAACGCGCCGTTCGTACTTGCTCAGTGGGCGCTTTGGACCTTCTCGCTGACGTCGTTCCACATCGAGCTGGTCACGTTGCCGACCGCCGCCAGGCTGGCGAAGGTCGCAAGCACGATCATTGCCAGGATCAGCCCATATTCGACGGCAGTGGCTGCGCGGCGATCGGGCACGAGGCGCCGAAAAAGCCGGACAAGGTCTCGCATCGGCATCGTTTCTCCCCCAAGGATCGCGCGGAATCGTAACGACAGGGGGTTACCAAGACCTTATGCGGGACAGGCTTCTGCTGGTGGTGGCTGTGGCGATGGTGGACGGCGAGGGGCGCGTGCTGGTGCAGCAGCGTCCGCCGGGCAAGCCGATGGCCGGGCTGTGGGAGTTTCCCGGCGGCAAGGTCGAGCATGACGAGCTGCCCGAGGCGGCGCTGGCGCGCGAGCTGGAGGAAGAGCTTGGCGTCCGGGTGGATGCCGCGGCGCTGGTTCCCGCGGCCTTCGCCAGCGAACCGCTGGGCGGGCGGCAATTGCTCCTGCTGCTCTACACGCTGCGGAGCTGGCAGGGCACGCCCGAGCCGCACCATGCCAGCGCGCTCCGATGGGTGCGGCCCGCCGAGTTGCGTGAACTTGCCATGCCCCCGGCGGACGAGCCGCTGATCCCGCTGCTGGAGGCGCTGGTCAGTTCCTGGGCTTGAGTGCCTCTGCCAGCGAGGCGGTGGCACTGCCGCGGCGCGCGGGCTGGGGTTGCGAGGGATCGGGCGCCCAACCGGTGAGATAGACGATCTCGAACCGCTCGGTCGTGCGCCCATCGGCATCGGCTCGTGCCGCAAAGGCTTCGGCGGCGCGGGCGAGCGTCTCGCGGGTGAGCGGCGGGGTGCCGGGGAGCAGGTTGGTCGCCGCCATGCCGCGCAGGTCGCGAAGCAGATTGGCGAAGCTCGCATAGCGGACGGTGAGCGTCTCGACGTCGGCGACAGGGAGCGCGAAGCCCGCGCGGCCGAGGAGATCGCCGGCCGAGCGCACGTCGATCTGCGGGTGGAAGCGCGCCACCGGGCGCTCGGCCTCGGCGGCCATCAGGCAGGCGCGCAGCGTCGCGAGCGTGCCGGCGCCGAGGAAGGCGCCGAGGAACAGCCCGTCGGGCCTGAGCACGCGTCGCGCGAGGGCCAGCGCGCCGGGGACGTCGTTGACCTGGTCGAGCACGCCGGCCGAGACGATCAGGTCGAAGCTGGCGTCGGCGAAGGGAAGGCGGTCCTCGTCGGCCTGCACGCCGCCAGCCTGGCGCGCGAAACCATACCCCGCATCGAGCCGCGCGATGCGCGCGCCGGGCAGCGCGAAGCCGGCGGCGGAGCTGCCCCCGAAACTGCCGACGTCTAGCACCTCGGCGAAGTCGCGCTTCACGGCGTCGAGCCGCTCGGCGATCCCCTCCAGCATATGGTCGCGCAGGAAAGTGAAGGCGTCATGGCCCGGGGCGGCGCGGTCGCGGCGGCGGCGGCGCAGCGCGCGGTCGAAGATCTCGGAGTCGCTCACGCGCGGCTTGTGCAGCGGGGCGCCGCATAGGACAAGGCGTGCGTGCACGCGCTCGCTCCTTTGGCCGGGCTGGTCGACCTGGCGCTGCCGCCGCGCTGCCCCGGCTGCGGCGAAGTCACTGCGGCCGCGCATCGCTTCTGCGCGCGCTGCTGGAGCGGGCTGCGCTTCCTGGGGCCGCCCTGGTGCGCGAGCTGCCATCTGCCCTTCGAGTTCGATCGCGGCGAGGACGCGCGCTGCGCCGAATGCATGGCGGACCCGCCGGTGCACGACGGCGTGCGCGCGGCGGTGGCTTATTCCGAAGTCGCGCGCAGCGTCGCGCTCAAGCTCAAATATTCGGGGCGGCTGGCCTGCGCCGAGACGATGGCGCGCGCGATGGAGCGGCTGATGCCCGCGGGCGCGGAGCTGCTGGTGCCGGTGCCGCTCCACCGCTGGCGGATCTGGTCGCGCGGGTTCAACCAGGCCGCGCTGGTCGCCACGGCGCTTGCCCGAACGACGGGGGTGCGCGCCGACGCCGAACTGCTGCGCCGGACCAAGGCGACTCCGGTGCTGCGCGGGCTCGGGCGCAAGGGAAGGGCAAAGGCGGTCGCTGGGGCTTTCGGGCTGGCGCCGAACGCACGCGAAAGGCTCGCCGGCAGGACCGTGGTACTGGTCGACGACGTCCACACCAGCGGCGCGACGGCAGACGCCTGCGCGCGGGTGCTCAAGCGCGGCGGTGCGGCGCGGGTGATCCTTCTGTGCTGGGCGCGCGTTCTCGACGGGCAAGGCCTTGAACCGATGGCGGATTGACGCCGCGCATTGACAAGGCGACGACCGCACCACAGTTCGGGAAGCATCATGGCCAAGGTCGAAATCTACACAAAGGCATTCTGCCCCTATTGCCACCGCGCGAAGCACCTGCTCGACGGCAAGGGGGTCGACTATGTCGAATATGACATCACCTTCGATGGTGCGAAGCGCCAGGAGATGATCCAGCGCGCCAACGGCCGCACCACTGTTCCGCAGGTCTTCATCGACGAGCGGCACATCGGCGGATCGGACGACCTGGCCGCGCTCGACCGCAAGGGCGGACTGGACCCGCTGCTCGCCGCATGAAGGCGGCGCTGCTCCAGATGACGAGCGGGATCGATCCCGCGGCCAATGCCCGTACCCTGGTGGAGGGAATTGCCGAGGCAGCCGCCGGCGGGGCGGCGATGCTGTTCACGCCCGAGATGTCGGGCCTGCTCGACCGCGACAAGGACCGTGCTGCGGGCTCGCTCGCCCGCGAGGAGGACGATCGCGTGCTGGCGAGCGTGCGCGAGGCGGCGGCACGGCACGGTATCTGGGTGCACCTCGGCAGCCTTGCGGTGCTGCGGGGAGACGGCAAGCTCGCCAACCGCGGCTTCGTGATCGACGATCAGGGCGCGATCCGCGCGCGCTACGACAAGATGCATCTGTTCGACGTCGACTTGCCGAGTGGCGAGAGCTGGCGCGAATCAGCCTCCTATTCGGCGGGCGAGCGATCCGTGACGGTAGAGACGCCGCTCGGCGTGCTCGGCCTCGCCATCTGCTACGACCTGCGCTTCCCGGACCTGTTCCGCACGCTGAGCGATGCCGGCGCGACGCTGCTCGCGGTGCCCGCAGCCTTCACGCGGCCGACCGGTGCGGCGCACTGGCATGTGCTTTTGCGGGCCCGGGCGATCGAGGCGGCGGCCTTCGTCATCGCCGCGGCGCAGACCGGCGTGCATGAGGACGGCCGCGCCACCTATGGCCATTCGCTCGCGATCGATCCCTGGGGCGAAGTGCTGCTCGACATGGGCGAGAGCGCGGGGCTGGGCTTCGCCGAGATCGACCCCGCACGCGTGTCCGCGGCGCGCGAGCGCGTGCCGGTGCTCCGCCACCGCCGCGCGATCCCGCCGGTGGAGGCGCTGTGATCGTCTTCGACCTCAAATGCGGCGGCGGCCATGTCTTCGAGGCATGGTTCGGCTCGAGCGCGGCCTATGAAGCGCAGCGCGAGAGCGGGCTGGTCGCGTGCCCGATCTGCGGCAACGCCGAGGTGACCAAGGCCGTGATGGCACCCAATGTCGCCCTCAAGGGCAACCAGCGTGCGACCCCACCCTCGGCTCCGACCAGCGGCGAGGCGCCGCCGCCCGAGGCGGTCAAGGCGGCGATGGCCGCGATCGCCGCGATGCAGGCCAAGATGCTCGAGAAATCGACCTGGGTCGGCACGGCCTTCGCCGACAAGGCGCGCGCCATGCATCTGGGCGAGGAAACGGTGACCCAGATCCACGGCCAGACCACCCCCGAGCAGGCGCAGGAGCTCATCGACGAGGGCGTGCCGGTCGCGCCTTTGCTCGTGCCGGTGGTGCCGCCCGAGAGTCGCAATTGATTCCGCGCGCGCCCGCCGGTACCAGCGGCGGCGTGGCCCGGTAGCTCAGCAGGATAGAGCAAGCGATTCCTAATCGAGAGGTCGGAGGTTCGAATCCTCTCCGGGCCACCACAGCATCCTTCCGGTTTCGCGCAGACAAAAGAAAAGGCCCGCCGGCAAGCCGGCGGACCCAGTCGCTCCCGGGAAGGAGGGCGGTTCAGTTCTCGTTGGATCCGACGCTGCCGAAGCGAGCCTCGAATTCGTCAAAGGCACCCCGGGCGAGCAGCTTCGCCTGCTCGATCCAGTCGTCGCGATCGATGCGACCGCGGAAGGCACCAAGATGCGCATCCACCTTGGCTACTTCGGCGGGCCCCCAGGCGGCGATCTGGTCGAAGCGGCGGATGCCCAGGGTCTGCAGCAGCGCATCGAGCTTCGGGCCGATGCCCTTGACGCGCTGGAGGTCGTCGGGCGCGCCGACGGCGGCGGGAATGCCGATGCCGGTGAGCGCGGCCGCGGCCGCCGGCCGGCCGGGCTCGGCCGGCGCCGGCGAGGGCGTGTCATGGGCCGACCCCACCTTGTAGCCGAAGCCGTGCGCGGTGCGGGACGAGTCATATGCGTTGGCGGCGGTATCGCGTGCGGCGACCCCCGCAGTGGCAACGGCGCCGCTCAATGCCCTCGACGGGGAAGAAGCGGCATGGGCGGCGCCGCGCCCCCACGCCCACAGGCCGGTCAGCAAGCCGATCAGCAGCGGGAGAAGGAGCCACAGGAAGTTATTGGCAGTGCAAAGCGGCCACATGACGGAAACTCCTTTCGCAGCCGGCTCAGACGTCGACGGAGCGACGGCCCCAGATGAGCCAGGAAATCGCCAGCCCGACGAGGAAGGCGCCGAGGGCGGGGATCAGGAATTGCAGGAAAGTCGACATCGGATTTCCTTTCAGCGCGCGGTCACCGTGAATTCGATGCGGCGGTTGCGCGGATCGTTTTCGGGACCGTCGGCATGGAGGAGCTTGGTCTCGCCATAGCCGCGGGCGGTCAGCCGGTCGGCCGGGACGCCGCGATCTACCAGGGCGGCGACCACGGCCCGCGCGCGGCGTTCGGACAGCGCCTGGTTTGCGGCGGCGTCGCCCTGCGCATCGGTGTGGCCGGCGACTTCGATCGAGGCGCCGGTACAGTCGCGGAGCTCCTTCGCGATGCTGTCGAGCAGCGCGCCCGAGCTGGCGGCGACGCTGGTGCCGCCCGTCGCGAAGTTTATCATGCCTGCGCTCGCCGCGAGGGTGACCTTGGTCTGGCAATTCTCGACCTGCGCGGGTGTGAGCGCGGCGCCGGTCGCGGCAGTGGCCGCATTGCCCAGCGCCGAAGCGCCCGAGGCGGCGGCATCGGCAGCATTGCCGAGCGCCGAGGTCCCCTCCGCCACGGCGCCGGTAAGGTTGCCGTCAGTCGTTGCCGGGATACCGATGGTTCCGCCGGCGCCTGCCGCGGCGGTGCAATTTTGGCCCAGCCCGAGCGGACTGTGCAGGAACCAGGCGGCCGCCGTTGTGGCGAGCGCGCCGATGACGATCTTGGGAAGCGCGGACATGATCCCTCCTGGAACAGGGTCCCTGGCCGGCGGCCTGACGCCGCACTGACGCTTCCATGGCTACAGGTCCCTGCAGCCAAGTCATGTCAACAAGTGTTACGGGGTTTCGGGTCTCAGCAGCCTTTGCTGGTATCGAGCGGGGAGGCGGGCGCCTGGCAGGGGTGCGTCGGATAGGCCTCGCCGTCGAGCTCGGTGGCCTCGCGGACGATTTCGATCCGGTCGCCGGCGTCGCGCACTTCATAGAGCTTGCCGAGTGCATATTTGAACGGGCGATGGAGGACGAGCATCAGCTTGCCCTCGAAGGTGCGGAACAGCATGCCGTGCCCGCTGTCGCGCTCGACCAGCGGGCCGAGCTGCTCCCAGGGGCCGGTGATCTCGCCCGACCTGGAGCGCGCGAGCCCCTGGACGTAGCCGCGCGTGCCGTAGCTCGACCAGAGCATCAGCAAAGTGCCGCTCGCGGTGCGGAACAGCTCGGGGCCGTCGGTGACGAAGACGGTGCTGCCGTCGGGCTGCTTCTGCCCGACCGCCCAATCGGCCTCGTTGGCGCGGAACAACAGGCGGGGCTCGCCCGCGGGGGCGAGATCGTCGGACAGCGGCATCGCCTCGATCGTGCCGACAATGGTCTGGAGCCATTCGTGCGCATAGACGAACCAGGGCTTGCCCCTGGGATCGACGTAGAGCGTCCCGTCGAGCGTCATCCTGTCGCGCGAGACCATGGGCTCGCCGCCGCGCACGAGCCGATAGGGCCCATCGGGCCGATCGGCCATCGCCATCACGGTGCTGCGGCGATAGAGCGCACGGCTGCCGTTGGGCGGCAGCTTCTCGGCTTCGTTGTGGAAGGTGGTGAAGAGGTACCACTTGCCCTTCCAGCGGTGCACCTCGGGCGCCCAGGCGCCGTGGCGCATCCACGTCCCCTCGGGAAGCGCGAACACCATTTTGGGCCGGGTCCAGTGCTTCAGGTCGCGGCTCGAATAGGCCATGATCCCCAAGCGTTTGTCGCCGCTCATCTGCGCTTCGTTGCGCGTGAACAGGAAATAGGTGCGGCTCTCAGCGTCGGCGACGATCCATGGATCGTGGAGCTGCATCGCTGTCATCGGCAGCGAAGCGGCCTCGGGCGCGGGCTGCGCCGCCGCCGGCAGGGCGAGCGCCAGCAGGGCGGGGGCCAGGAGCTTCGCTGCGGTGCGGATCATCGTTCGAGCCTTTGTCCGGATGTCAGGACGCCATCTTGGCATGTGGGAATATTGCGCGGCAAGCACCGTCTCGGCTTCTCCACAGCTGCGATTTCCCCGGCATGGATTCCGCCTGCGAAGCCCGCTATGGGCTTGGTCCAGCATCGTGATCCACGCTCTCGCCAATCCCGCGCGCTTCCTCAAGCTGGCGCGTCCGCTCACGCCGGTCCTGCTCGGGGCCGGCGCGCTGCTGGTGTTGTTCGGCGCCTGGGCCGGGCTCACGCAGACGCCGCCGGACTATCTGCAGAAGGACAGCGTCCGCATCCTGTACATCCATGTCCCGGCGGCGACGCTTGGGATGGGGGGCTGGGCGGCGCTGGCGGCGGCGTGCCTGGCCTATCTGGTGTGGCGCCACCCGCTCGCGAGCCTCGCCGCGCGCGCGATCGCACCGGCGGGTGCGACGTTCGCGGCGCTGTGCCTGATCACCGGATCGATCTGGGGCCGCCCGACCTGGGGCACCTGGTGGGAATGGGACGGGCGGCTGACGAGCATGCTGCTGCTCTTCTTCGTCTACATTGCCTGGATCGCGCTCGCCCGCGCCGATGCCGATCGCGGCGGCGACGGCCGCGTGCCCGCGCTGTTCGGCGTGGCCGGCACCGTGCTGCTGCCGATCATCCGCTATTCGGTGGTGTGGTGGAACACGCTGCACCAGGGGCAGAGCATCGGGCTCACCAGCTCGTCGATCGACAAGTCGATGCTGTGGCCGCTGTTCTTCACCGCCCCGGGCTTTGCGCTGCTCTTCGGCGGCGTGGTGCTGATGCGGATGCGCGCGATGCTCGCGCAGCAGAAGGTCGAAGCGCGGCTGCGGCGGATGGCGGCAGCGTGAACCACTGGCCCTTCATCTTCGCCGCCTATGGCGTGACGGCGCTCGGCGTGGGCGGGCTCGTGCTCGCCAGCTGGATTGGCATGCGCCGCGCCGAGGCCGCCGCGGATTCGCTGAAGCGCCGCCCGTGAAGCCCAAGCACCAGCGCCTCGTTCTGGGATTGCTCGCGCTCGCCGCCGTTGCGGCGGCGGCGCTGCTCGCGCTGTCGGCGCTCAAGGACCAGGCGGCCTTCTTCTATACCCCCGGCGACGTTGCGGGGAAGGCACCGCCGGCCGACCGGCACGTGCGGCTGGGCGGCATGGTCGAGAAGGGCTCGATTCAGCACCGCGCCGACGGCGTCTCGATCGATTTCGTCGTGACCGACGGCAAGGCGCGCGTGCCGGTGGCCTTTCGCGGCGTGACGCCCGACCTGTTCAAGGAAGAATCGGGCGTGGTCGCCGAAGGGCGGTTCAACCCGGACGGCAGCTTCGCCGCCGACAATCTGCTGGCGAAGCACGACGAGCGCTACATGCCGCCGCAGGTCGCGGGGAACATGCACAAGAGCGAGAGCCTCGAGCAATGATCGCAGAGGCCGGGCTCGCCGCGCTGTGGCTCGCGGCGGCACTCGCATTGATGCAGGTGCTGCTCGCCTGGGGCGCGACCAAGGCCGCGCGCGTCGGCCGCGGGCTCGACGAGCTGATGGGCGCGCTGCGCGGCGTGGCGCTGCTCCAGGGGCTGCTCGTGCTCGGCGCCTTCGGCGCACTGATCGCGCTGTTCGTCCGCTCGGATATGTCGGTGCTGCTCGTCGCCGAGAACAGCCATTCGCTGAAACCCCTGATCTACAAGGTCGCCGGCGCCTGGGGAAACCATGAAGGGTCGATGCTGCTCTGGGTGACGGTGCTCGCCGTCGCCGGCGCAGCGGTGGCGTTCTTCGAGCGGCGGCTGGAGCCGGGGACGCTCGCGGCGACGCTGGGCACGCAGGCAGTGATCGGGCTGGGCTTCTATGCCTTCCTCGCCTTCGCCTCGAACCCGTTCGTACGGCTCAACCCGGCCGCGGCGGACGGGCAGGGGCTCAACCCGCTGCTTCAGGACCCGGGCCTCGCCTTCCACCCGCCGACGCTCTACCTCGGCTATGTCGGCCTCTCGGTGGCGTTCAGCTTCGCCGTGGGCGCGCTGCTGATGCGCGACGTCGGCCCCGCCTTCGCCAAGGCGATGCGCCCCTGGGTGCTGGCGGCGTGGATCTTCCTGACGATCGGCATCACCGCGGGCAGCTATTGGGCCTATTACGAGCTCGGCTGGGGCGGCTGGTGGTTCTGGGATCCGGTCGAGAACGCCTCGCTGATGCCCTGGCTCGCGGCGACCGCGCTGCTCCATTCGGTGACCGTGCTCGCGACTCGCGACGGGCTGCGTGCCTGGACGCTGATGCTGGCGGTGGTCGCCTTCTCCATGTCGATGATCGGCACTTTCCTGGTGCGATCGGGCATATTGGTCAGCGTCCATGCCTTCGCCGTCGATCCGACGCGCGGCACCTTCATCCTCGCGCTGCTCGGCCTGTACATCGGCGGCGCGCTGGCGCTGTTCGGCGCCCGCGTCTCGAGCGTGAAGCAGGGTGCGACCTTCGAGCTGGTGAGCCGCGAAGGCGCGCTGGTGCTCAACAACCTGCTGCTCTCGGTGATCCTGGGCGTGGTGTTCATCGGCACGCTCTATCCGCTGGTCGCGCAGGCCGCGGGCGTACAGCTCTCGATCGGCGCGCCCTTCTTCAACAAGGCGATCGCCCCGGTCGCGCTGGTGCTGGTGGTCGCGACCGCGGCGGGGCCGCTGCTCAACTGGCGGAGGGACAATTGGAACGCGCTGCTCGGGCGGCTGCTGGTGCCGACGGCAGTGGCGGGCGTTGCCTTTGCGTTGGTTTTCGCGCTCTCGGGAGGAGAGCATCTGCTCCAGGTGCTCGCCATCGGACTGGCGGCGGGCCTCGCCGCGGCGAGCGTCGCGCCGCTGTGGAAGCGCAAATTGCGCCGCACGCCGCTCAACATCTGGGGCATGGTGATCGCGCATCTGGGCGTCGCGGTGAGCCTGGGCGGAATGGCCTCGGACAGCGCGTTCAAGGTCGAGCGGCTGGCGGCGATCCAGGTGGGGCAGAACGTCACCGTCGGGCCGTTCCGCGTGACGCTGGTCGAGGTGCATCCCGCGGTCGGCCCCAATTGGTCCGCGCTCGAGGCGCGGCTGTCGGTCGAGCGCGGCGGCAGCAAGTTCGAGCTCTTCCCGCAGCAGCGCTTCTTCAGCGCGCCGCCGACCACGACCAACGAGGCGGCGATCCGCACGATGCTCGACGGGCAGCTCTACACCGTGCTCGGGCAGGGCGACGACAGCGGCCGCTGGCAGCTGCGGCTTTGGTGGAAGCCCTTCGTGACGCTGATCTGGCTCGGCGGCGGGTTGATCGCGCTCGGCGGCGCGCTGGCGCTGGTCGGCCGCGTCCGCAAGCGCCGCCGCGACGCCGATGCGGAGGCCTACGCATGAGGCGGGTGCTGATCTGGGCGCCTCTGGCATTGTTCGCGATCGTTTTCGCCGTGGTGGCGAGCGGGCTGATCAAGCCGGCCGACCGGACCATCCATTCGGCGATGGTCGGCAAGCCGATGCCCGCGCTCGACCTGCCGCCGCTGCTGCCGGGGCGGCCGGGGATCGCGACCGCGGACTTCACGGGCAAGCCGCGGCTGCTCAATGTGTTCGCGAGCTGGTGCGTGCCGTGCATCGCCGAGGCGCCGCAGCTGATGAAGCTCAAGGCGGCCGGTGCGGAGATCGACGCCGTGGCCGTGCGCGACACGCCCGAGGACGTTCGCGCCTTCCTCGATCGCAACGGCGATCCCTACACGCGCATCGGCAACGACAAGGCGAGCGCCGCGCAGCTCGCGCTCGGCTCGTCGGGCGTGCCCGAGACCTTTGTTATCGATGCCCGCGGCCGCATCGCCTATCAGCACATCGGCGATATCCGCGAGGACGACGTGCCGCTGCTGCTCCGCGAGCTGGAGAAGGCGAAGTGAGGCACCTGCTCGTCCTTGCGCTGCTCTTCGCCGTGCCGGCCTTCGCCCAGTCGAAGCTGCCGCCGCCCGACCTCGCCTATACCCAGCTTCCCGATCCGGAGCAGGAGGCGCGGGCCAAGGCGTTGATGGAGACGCTGCGCTGCCTCGTCTGTCAGGGCCAGTCGATCGCCGACAGCGACGCCGAGATGGCGGGCGACATGCGCGCGCTGGTGCGCCAGCGGGTCCAGAAGGGCGAGTCGCCCGACCAGATCCGCAAATGGCTCGTCCAGCGCTACGGCGACTATGTGACTTATGACCCGCCGCTGAGCTGGGTCACCGCGCCGCTGTGGATCGCGCCGCTGGTGCT
This sequence comes from Sphingomonas sp., assembly GCF_017744835.1. Lineage (GTDB taxonomy): Bacteria > Pseudomonadota > Alphaproteobacteria > Sphingomonadales > Sphingomonadaceae > Sphingomonas. The sequence goes on along the minus strand of NZ_JAGIAM010000003.1, from coordinate 1,027,431 downwards.
GCTGCTCGTCGGAATCCTCGTCGCGCGGCGCGTGTTCGCTAGGCGGCGGCGATGATGGGCTGGTTGATCTTCGTCGGGATCGTGCTGCTGTGCGCGGTCCTGCTGTGGCGCATGCGCTTCCCGCGCAAGCTGTGGACGATCCCCGCGACCGCGCTGATGCTCGGCGCGGCGGGCTATGCGTGGCAGGGCAGCCCCGGGCTTCGTGGGCATCCGGTGGCGGCGGACGAGAAGGCGGGCGACATCGACGCCGATCTGGTCGCGCTGCGCGATGCGCTGTTCGGCCGCTTCACGCTCGACTTCGCCTATTTCACGGCCGCCGACGGAATGACTCGCGCGGGCTCGCCGCGCGGCGCGGTCAATGTGATGGTCGGCGCGGTGCGCAAGGCGCCCAACGACGCGCCGCTGTGGACCAACCTCGGCCTCAAGCTCGCCGAGCATGACGGCAACCAGATTTCGCCCGCGGCGCGCTTCGCGTTCGAGCGCGGCATCGCGCTGTGGCCGCAGCATCCGGGCACGCACTTCTTCTATGGCCTCGCCCATGTCCGCGAGGGCAAGTTCGAGGAAGCGCGGCCGCTCTGGGCGAAGGCAGTCGAGCTGACTCCGGCCAATGCGAGCTATCGCAACGAGCTGCTGGTGCGCCTGTTCCTGCTCGACCGGCTGCTGGAAGCGCGCGCGGCGCAGGAGCGGGGCGCAACTCCGACGCCTGCGCCGACTCCCGCTCCCTCACCCAGGCCCTGAGGCATGGACCCCGGCACGAAGCCGGGGTCACGGTTAAGGCAACAGGATCAGGCCCAGGCCTCGAACGGCAGGTCGAGATCGTCGGCCACGGCCTTGAACGCGATCTTGCCCTTGTAGACGTTGAGGCCGTTCGCCAGGTGCTTGTCGGCTTTCATCGCCGCCTCGGCGCCCAGGTTGGCGAGGCGCAGCACGAAGGGCAGGGTGGCGTTGTTGAGCGCGAAGGCCGAGGTGCGCGCGACCGCGCCCGGCATGTTGGCGACGCAGTAGTGGATCACGCCGTCGATCTCGTAGACCGGATCGTCGTGCGTCGTCGGCTTGCTGGTCTCGAAGCAGCCGCCCTGGTCGATCGCGATGTCGACGAGCACCGAGCCGCGCATCATCGTCTTGAGCTGGTCGCGTGTGACCAGCCTGGGCGCCGCGGCGCCCGGGACGAGCACCGCGCCGATCACCACCTGGCTGCGCTGGATCGCCTCGGCGATCGCGGCCTTGCTGGCATAGGCGGTCTTGATCTGGCTGCCGAAGTGCAGGTCGAGCTCGGCCAGGCGATCGTTGTTGATGTCGTAGATCGTCACGTCCGCGCGCTGGCCGACCGCGATCTGCGCGGCGTTGATGCCCGCGACGCCGCCGCCGAGGATCGCGACTCGCGCCGGCGCCACGCCGGGGACGCCGCCGAGCAGCTCGCCGCGGCCGCCCTGTTCCTTCTCGAGATAGTGCGACGCCACCTGGATCGACATGCGCCCGGCGACTTCGCTCATCGGCTTGAGCAGGGGGAGGGCGCCCGAATTGGACGTTACCGTCTCATAGGCGATGCAGGTCGCGCCCGACTTCATCAGCCCCTCGGCCTGGGGCTTGTCGGCGGCGAGGTGGAGGTAGGTGAAGAGCGTGTGGCGCGGTTCGAGCAGCGCGATTTCCTGCGGCTGCGGCTCCTTCACCTTCACGATCATGTCCGATCCGGCGAACACCGCCGCGGCATCGGGAGCGATCGTGGCGCCGACCGCGGTATAGGCGTCGTCGTCGAAATCGATCCCCATGCCCGCCTGGGTCTCGACCAGCACTTGATGTCCCGCGTGGACCAGCTCCGCCACCGAGGCGGGCGTGAGGCCCACGCGATATTCATGGTTTTTGATTTCCTTCGGTACCCCGACGCGCATGACTTCCCTCCTGTATTCGTGTTGCAGAGATAGTATCGCAGGCAACCAGGACGAATCTCTGCAAAGTTTGCCTGCACGGGCTGGCAGATGTGCATGAAAGTGCGATATAAACGCGCGAACAGGGGAATTCATGCGCGATGGACAGGATTGACGGCGCGATCCTAAAACTGCTTGCGGCCGACGCCCGCGCGCCGGTGAGCGCGATCGCGGCCGAAGTGGGGCTCTCCCAATCGGCCTGTACGCGCCGCATCCAGGCCCTCGAGGTGTCGGGGCACATCACTGGCTATGGCGCGCGGCTGGGGCATCGGCGACTCGGCTTCCGCATCACCGCGCTGGTCGACATCACGCTCGGCACGCAGGTGGAAGAGGACCTCGCCCGCTTCGAGCGCGCCGTGGCCCAGATCGACGGAGTGGTGGAATGCGCGCTCGTCTCCGGCGGGCAGGATTATCGGCTCAAGATCCTGTGCCGCGACCTCGACGATTACGAGCGGCTCCATCGCGAGCATCTGGGCCGGCTTCCGGGGGTCGTGACGATCAACAGCAGCTTCGTGCTTCGTGCGATTCCGACTCGGAGCGAGGCCGATGCACTGTTCGGCGCGCGTTGACCCGGTCACGGGAACCCTTGGGCCTGTCTGTGCGTCTCCGAAACGACTGTTAACAAAGGCGTCCGGGTGCTGCCGTTGCTACCCCTTGTTGCACGTGCTAACGGCCCGCGCACTTTGACGCAGACGAGAACACAGGTCGCCATGACCAGGTCGGTTTCCTACCCTGCGCGGCAGCCGCGACAGTGAGTATCTCCCCCACCGGGGCCGCCGAGACGGCCCCGACCACCGACGATTCGCTCCACGCGCACGGCCATTCGGCCGACGCGACCTGGAAGCTCGCGCTCGGCGCGATCGGCATCGTCTTCGGCGACATCGGCACCAGCCCGCTCTACGCCTTCCGCGAGACCTTCGCGGGGCACCACAAGCTCACGCTCGACACGCTGCACATCATGGGCGCGATCAGCCTGATGTTCTGGTCGATGATGATCGTGGTGACGCTGAAGTACGTCACCGTGATCATGCGCGCCGACAACAAGGGGGAGGGCGGTAGCCTGGCGCTGCTCGCGCTCATCTCGGGCAAGGGCGGGCAGAAGCGCTGGACCGCGGGGATCGTGCTGCTCGGCGTCTTCGCGACCTCGCTCTTCTACGGCGACTCGATGATCACCCCGGCGGTGTCGGTGCTTTCCGCGGTCGAGGGCCTTGCCGTCGCTGCGCCGGCCTTCGAGAATCTGGTGATTCCGATCGCCGTGGTGATCCTGGTGCTGCTCTTCTCGATCCAGCGCACCGGCACTTCGCGCGTCGGCACGCTGTTCGGGCCGGTGATGTGCATCTACTTCCTCGTCATCGCGACGCTGGGGGTGATCAGCTTCGTCCAGACGCCGGCGATCCTTCAGGCGCTGTCGCCGCATCACGCCTGGCAGTTCTTCGCCGCCGATCCGCTCGCGGCATTCCTGGCTCTCGGCTCGGTGGTGCTCGCCGTGACGGGTGCCGAGGCGCTCTATGCCGACATGGGCCATTTCGGCCGCAAGCCGATCCGCGTCTCGTGGTTGTGGTTCGTGCTGCCGGCGCTGATGTGCAACTATATGGGGCAGGGCGCGCTGCTGATGCGCAACCCGGCCGCGATCGAGAGCCCCTTCTACTTCCTCGCCCCCGAAGCGCTGCGGCTGCCGCTGGTGCTCGTCGCGACCATGGCGGCGATCATCGCATCGCAGGCCGTGATCTCGGGCGCCTTCTCGGTGACGCAGCAGGCGATCCAGCTCGGCTTCGTGCCGCGGCTGCGCATCGACCACACCAGCGCCTCGACCGCGGGCCAGATCTACATCCCGCTGGTCAACTGGGCGCTGATGATCATGGTCATCCTGCTCGTGCTGACCTTCCAGACCTCGTCCAACCTCACCGCGGCCTATGGCATCGCGGTCACCGGCGCGATGCTGATCGACAATTGCCTGCTCGCGGTGGTGCTGTTCTCGCTGTGGCAGTGGAAGAAGCGCTATGCGCTGCCGCTGCTGGCGCTCTTCTTCGTGGTCGACTTCGCCTATTTCGCGGCCAATCTGACCAAGGTGCCGGACGGCGGCTGGTTCCCGCTGCTGGTGGGGCTGGTGGTGTTCACGGTGCTGACCACCTGGGCGCGCGGCCGCAAGCTGATGCTCGAGCGGCTGCGCGAGAGCGCGATGCCGATCAAGATCTTCATCGAATCGGCCGCGATCGCTGCGACGCGCGTGCCCGGCACCGCCGTGTTCATGACCTCGACCCCCGACGGCGTGCCGCACGCGCTGCTCCACAACCTCAAGCACAACAAGGTGCTGCACGAGCGCGTGATCCTGCTCACCGTGAAGATCAGCGACGTGCCCTATGTGCTCGAGGGCAACCGCGTGAAGATCGAGGGGCTAGGCAAGGGCTTCCACCGCATGATCCTCTACTACGGCTTCATGCAGGAGGCGGACGTGCCCGCCGCACTCAAGCAGATCACGGTCTGCGGCGGCGAGTTCAGGATGATGGACACCAGCTTCTTCCTCGCGCGCCAGACGCTGCTGCCGTCGGCCAAGCCCGGCATGGCGGTGTGGCGCGAGAAGCTGTTCGCCTGGATGCTGCGCAACGCCGAAAGCGCGATGGAATTCTTCCGCCTGCCCACGAACCGCGTGGTCGAGCTGGGCAGCCAGGTGGAGATTTGAAGGCGGCGCCGCTCGTTGTGACGGCGCTGTTCGGGCGACAGGACCAGGCCTGGTTCAATGCGCTGCGCCGCGAGCACTATCCGCCCGAGCGGAACATGGTCGACGCGCATCTGACGCTGTTCCACCAGCTGCCGCCGTCGGCCGCGGACGAGCTCAAGCATCGGCTGGTGCAGGAAACGCGCGGCATCCGCGCGCCGCGCGCGAAGGTGGCCGGGCTGATGTCGCTCGATGGGGGCGTGGCCTATCGCATCGAATCACCCGAGCTTGCCGCGATTCGCGAAGGGTTGCTCCACGCCTTCGCGGGGCTGCTCACCGCGCAGGATGCCGGCCGCTGGCGCCCGCACGTCACGATCCAGAACAAGGTCCGCCCGGTGCTCGCCAAGACCGTGCTGGCGGCATTGTCGCGCGATTTCGCGCCGCGCGAAGTGGAAATCGCAGGCCTGGCGAGCTGGTGGTACCGCGGCGGCGCCTGGGAAGCGCATTCGCGCAATATGTTCGCTTGACCGGCGCGAAACTGCGACCTATGTCGCCCGCTCTCAGCGACCTGGCAGCCGCCTATGGCGGAGTAGCTCAGCTGGTTAGAGCAGCGGAATCATAATCCGCGTGTCGGGGGTTCAAGTCCCTCCTCCGCTACCAGGTCCCTTGCTTTGCTGCGTCCAAGCAAAGCTGTTTTCCCACAGCATTGTGGATCACACCGGCGTCGCCATGTTGCGTCGGGGGACCCGCACCCTCTAGACGCGGGGCAAAGCATTCCGGAAGGCACGATGACCGCTACCCACTCGACTCGCATGCTGATCCTGGGCTCGGGGCCCGCGGGGCTCTCCGCCGCCATCTATGGCGCGCGCGCGGGGCTCGCGCCGATCGTCGTCCAGGGCATCCAGCCGGGCGGCCAGCTGATGACCACCACCGACGTGGAGAATTATCCCGGCTTCCGCGAGGTCATCCAGGGCCCGTGGCTGATGCAGGAGATGCAGGCGCAGGCCGAGCATGTCGGCGCGCAGATGCTGTGGGATACGATCGTCGAGGTCGACGTCAGCCAGCGTCCGTTCCGCATGGTCGGCGACAGCGGCACCGTCTATCTGGGCGACGTGCTGGTGATTGCCACCGGCGCCCAGGCCAAGTGGCTGGGGCTCGATTCGGAGGAGTTGCTCAAGGGCAAGGGCGTCAGCGCCTGCGCGACCTGCGACGGCTTCTTCTTCCGCGGCAAGAAGGTGGCGGTGATCGGCGGCGGCAATACCGCGGTGGAGGAGGCGCTCTACCTCACCAACCACAGCCATGACGTGACGCTGATCCACCGCCGCGACACGCTGCGCGCCGAGAAGATCCTCCAGCAGCGGCTCCACGCAAACGAGCGCATCAACGTGCTGTGGAACAAGAAGGTCGAGCGCTTCATCGGCGGTGGCGAGCCCGAGGGGCTGGTCGGCATCGAGCTCAAGGACATGGTGACGGGCGAAGTCTCGACGCTCGAGGTCGACGGCGGCTTCGTCGCGATCGGCCACCACCCGGCGACCGAGCTGTTCCGCGGCCATATCGAGCTCGACGACGACGGTTACATCACGGTCGAGAAGGGCACGACCAAGACCAGCGTGCCGGGCGTGTTCGCCTGCGGTGACGTGATGGACAAGCACTATCGCCAGGCGATCACCGCGGCGGGCACCGGCTGCATGGCCGCGCTGGATGCCGAGCGCTTCCTTGCGGAGGCGGACTTCGAAGTGGCTCAGGCAGCGGAATAGAGGCACCATATTTCGTCATCCCCGCGAAGGCGGGGACCCAGAGCCACGAAGGACAGCCGTTGTGTTCCTGGGTCCCCGCCTTCGCGGGGATGACGGGTTAGGTGGCTACGCGAGGCTCTTCAGAACCTGTCTGAAGAGCCATTCCTTGTCCTCGGCGCTGGCGAAGCTGTGGCTCGCGGTAACGCGCTTCTCGACCGGGATGCGCGAGCGAACCGCGTCGAACGCCGGAGCACGATAGGCGTGGAGGAAGGCGACGGCCGTATTGTCCTGCTCGGCGATAAGGAGGGTGATCGGCACTCTGGCCTCGGCGAAGGCCGCGGCAACGCGTGCGGCGAGGCTCGAAACTTGTGAATCTATCTTCGAAGCCTTCGACAAACCTTTGACGAGTTTCCGTAAATTCACCTGTCCTCGGAGCAGCCGCAGCCATTCCCGAGGATCGCGCACGCGGCTCGCGTAGCGGGCGCGGATCGCGGCGGGGGAAGGGAGGCCGTCCTCGTCCTCGACGATCCAGGGATTGGCGAGCAGCAGCACGTCGATGCCTGCGGCGCCATGGAACAGCGCCAGCGCGGTCGCCGCGTCGCAATTGCCATAGGCCAGAATGCGGGTGAGGTGGGGAGCCTCCTGCCGGAAGGCACGGACGGCCGCCGCGATATCCTCGGCGCTGCTCTCGAACCCGCCATTCGCGCCGGTGGAGTCGCCGATGCCGCGGCGGTCGAAGCGGAAGACCGGATACCCCGCCTCGGCAACGCGCTGGGCGAGCAGCGCCATGCCGCGATGCGCCCCGATGCGGATCTCGTTGCCGCCCGAGACGATCAGCAGCCCCGTGGTGCCGGGGGCTTCGTCGAGCGTGCCCGCCAGCGTCTCGCCGGCGCAGGGGAAGGCGATCAGCCTTCGCACGAGCGGACCCAAGCGGCGATGTCGTCGGCGAGCAGCTCTGCGAGGGTGGGATCATTGCCGGGCTCGGCGCGGCGCCACAGGGGGGCGCCGGGAAACTTCGCATTGGCTTCCCCCGGATCGCTTTCGAGACGGGTCAGGCGATTGGGAGTCGCGCGGTCGGGAATCGCGTGGACAAGGGGATGGAGCAGGTCGACGGAAAGGCCGGTACCAGCAGCCTCGGTCCGTGTCCCGGCCGGTGCGGTCGTGGCGAGATCGATAAGCAATGGCGCATTGGGCTGGGTAATCTGGCGCGCCCGCTGAAGGTCGCGCACCAGTGTACTTCCATCTACCGGCGCGAAGACCCAACTACTCTTTCGCCGCGCGCCAAGCGTGACCAGCGCACCGCCCCGGATCGCCACCGTGTGGGGATTGCCAAGCCAAGCCGCCGCCGCGCCGAAGGCCTCCTGCCAGTCCGCTAGTGTAACCTCTTCCGTTGGCACGACACTCTCGCCCTGGCCCGGCAGGTCGGGCAGCGCGCTCGCGATCCCGCGCTCCGCCAGCGCGCGCAACATCGTCACCACCAACGCGCGCGTGCGATTGGCTTCCTCGAACAGCGGCAGCGCCGCGACTACGACCGGGCCGGTGTCGGGACCGAAGCGCAGCATCGCCTCGCGTCCCCCCGCCCAGTCATAGTGATCGATCACCCGAGCGCCTTGCCGGCCGCGAAGCGGGTGAGGGCGCCGAAGCTCTCGAGCATCTCGCCGTCGACCTCGTCGTCTTCGATCAAAATGCCGAGCCGGTCCTCGATCTCGGTCAGCACGCCCGCCACCGCGAGCGAATCGAGCTCGGGCAGCGCGCCGAACAGCGGCGTGGACTCGTCGAAGGCAGCGGCACGCGCCTCGCTCAGTCCCAGCACGTCGCGCAGCACCGCGCGCACCGTGTCCTCGACCTGATCATAGTCCTGACGCTGCAATTCCATTCCCCTGCGACGTTTTTTCGCTCCCGTAAGGGTTGGCGGGTGCGCTGCCAAGTATATGGGTATGGATGTGATCGCGCTCGACCCCGTTCCGTATCCGATCGATACGCTGCCCCTGCGCGGTGCGCCGGACGCGATTGCGCTAGAGGACAAGCGCGGGGCGCTGGACTTTGCCGCGCTGGAAGCCGCAGTGGGTGGGCTGGCGCACTGGCTCTCGCGGCTGGGGCTGGCACCGGGCGAGCGAGTGGCGACCTGGCTCCCCAAGACGCGCACTGCCTGCCTGATGCCGCTCGCAGCGCCGCGCGTCGGGCTGGTGCATGTGCCGATCAACCCGATCCTCAAGCGCGCGCAGGTGGCGCACATCCTCGCCGACAGCGGCGCGCGGCTGCTGGTGACTCAGGCGGCACGCACCGCCGCGCTCGAGCACGGCGACGTTCCGCCCGCGTGCCGGCTTGCCACCGAGGATGAACTCGAAGCGACCGACGCCCTGCCGCCGTCGCGTGCCGACACGGATGCGCTGGCCGCGATCCTCTACACGTCGGGCTCGACCGGCCGGCCCAAGGGCGTGATGCTGAGCCACGCAAATTTATGGCTCGGAGCCATCAGCGTGGCACATTATCTTAAGATCAAATATGAAGATCGCGTGCTCGCCGTGCTGCCGCTGAGCTTTGACTATGGCCAGAACCAATTGCTCTCGACCTGGGCCGCGGGCGCGCGCGTGGTGCCGCTCGACTATCTCACGGCGCGCGACGTGGTGAAGGCCGTCGAGCGCTTCGGCGCGACCACGCTGGCGGGCGTGCCGCCGCTGTGGGTGCAACTGCTCGAGGCCGAATGGCCCGCGGATACCGCGGCGAAGCTCAGGCGGCTGACCAACTCCGGAGGGGCGCTGACGCCGCGGCTGGTGCGCGGGCTGCGCGAGCGTTTTCCGGGTGCGGATCTCTATCCGATGTACGGCCTCACCGAGGCGTTCCGCTCGACCTATCTCGATCCCGCGCTGGTCGACGCGCAGCCGGATTCGATCGGCCGCGCGATCCCCTTCGCCGAAGTGATGGTGGTGCGCCCCGACGGCAGCCGCGCGGCGCCGGGGGAGGCGGGTGAACTGGTCCATGCCGGCCCGCTGGTCGCGAAGGGCTATTGGCAGGATGCCGAGCGGACCGCGCAGCGCTTCCGTCCGGCGCCGTTATTCGCCACAAGCAAGGGCATGGCGGTCTGGTCGGGCGATACGGTGGTGGAGGGCGCGGACGGGCTGCTGCGCTTCGTCGGCCGCGACGACGAGATGATCAAGAGCGCGGGCAATCGCATCAGCCCCACCGAGATCGAGGATGCCGTGCTGAGCGGCGGCGAGACGGCCGAGGCCGCTGCGTTCGGCGTGCCCGACGAGCGGCTTGGGCAGGCGATCCTGGTGGTGGCGCGCGGCGACGGCTCGCGCGAGCACGACTTGCGCGATCGGCTGCGGCGCGAGCTGCCGAGCTTCATGCAACCCACGCGCTATGACTGGCGCGAGACGCTGCCGCGCAACGCCAATGGCAAGCTCGACCGCACTGCGCTGAAGGCGGAACTGGCATGAGCAGGGCTTTTGTCATCCCAGCATTCTTTTTCGTCATCCCCGCGAAGGCGGGGACCCAGAGCCACGAGGGATGCTGCCTGCGATTCCTGGGCCCCCGCCTTCGCGGGGGTGACGGAGGATGAGCGTGCAAGCCAAACCCCACGGCCCGATCCCGCCCGAGTTCGCGGCGCTCGACGCGCTGCCGTGGCTCGGCGAGGCGACGCCGGCCTATGTCTATGACTTCGCGATCGTTTCCGCCCGGATCGCGCGGTTGCGGGCGGCGCTGCCCGCGCGGGTGGCGGTGCATTATGCGATCAAGGCCAACCCTTTCCCGCCGCTGCTCGCCGCGATCGCGCCGCTGGTCGACGGGATGGACGTCGCCTCGGCGGGCGAGCTCGACAAGGCGCTTGGCGTCATGGCGGAATCGCAGATCAGCTTCGCCGGACCGGGCAAGCGCGATTCCGAGCTGGAAGCGGCGATCCGCGCGGGCGTGACGATCAACCTCGAGTCCGAGAGCGAGGGCCAGCGCGCACTGGCGATCGGCGGGATGCTCGGCGTGACGCCCCGGCTGGCGGTACGGGTGAACCCGGACTTCGAGCTGCGCGGTTCGGGGATGAAGATGGGCGGGCGGGCGTCCCCCTTCGGCGTCGAAGCACAGCATGTGCCCGGGCTCGTCCGCCGCCTGATCGCGGGCGGCGCCGAGTGGCGCGGCTTCCACATCTTCGCGGGATCGCAGTCGCTCGACACCCAGGCAGTGATCGAGACGCAGGCGGCGACGGTTGCGCTCGCCGTCCGCCTCGCCGACGAAGCCGGAGTGGTCCCGCCGCTGGTCAATCTCGGCGGCGGCTTCGGCATTCCCTATTTCCCCGGCGACGCGCCGCTCGACGTCGAGGCGATCGGCGCCGCGCTCGAAGCGCCGCTGGGCGCGCTGCCGCACACCCAATTCGCGATCGAGCTCGGCCGCTGGCTGGTGGGGGAGGCGGGCGTCTATCTCGCCCGCGTGGTCGACCGCAAGGTGAGCCAGGGCGAGACCTTCCTGATCGTCGACGGCGGGCTCAACCACCATCTCGCCGCCACCGGCAATTTCGGCACCGTCGTGCGCCGCAACTATCCCGTCGCGCTCGCACACCGGATGCAGGACCCGCCCGAGGAAGTGGTGAGCATCGTCGGCCCGCTCTGCACTCCGCTCGATCGACTCGCCGACCGCGTCGCGCTGCCGGCCGCCAAAGTGGGTGACGTCATCGCGATCTTCGCGTCGGGAGCCTATGGCGCCAGCGCCAGCCCCGCGGCCTTCCTGGGCCACCCGCCCGCACGCGAGCTGCTCGTCAACGCCCCCGACGCCTAACCGTATCTTTACCTATACTGCCGCATAGCGACGCCAGGACCCGCATGTGTCCGCGGCCGAGACGTCGGCTGCCCAGGGGCGCGTGCGGCGGGGAGCTCGGGCATGAATTTCGATCGGTATTCCAGGATTTTCGCCGCTGTTGGCGTCATGGCGACAGCGCTCGGCGGGTGCGGCGAGGGTGGCCGTCCCGAACTGCCGGCAGCCACTGCCGTCGCCAGCCGCGAGGCGCCGAGCGACGAGTATGTCATCGGCCCGATGGACCAGCTCAACGTCTTCGTGTGGCGCAACCCGGAGCTGTCGGCGAAGGTGCAGGTGCGCCCCGACGGCCGGATCACCACGCCGCTGATCAGCGACATGCCCGCCGTGGGCAAGACGCCGGCGATGCTGGCCGACGATCTCAAGCTGGCGCTCAGCGAGTATATCAAGGACCCGATCGTCTCGGTGATCGTGGAGAATTTCTCGGGCACCTACAGTCAGCAGGTCCGCGTCGTCGGCGCGACCGAGAAGCCGGCATCGCTGCCCTATCGCGCCAACATGACGGCGCTCGACGCGATGATCGCGGTGGGCGGGCTTTCCGAATTCGCCTCGGGCAACCGGGCGCGGCTGGTGCGCTACGATCGCCAGACCGGCAAGCAGCGCGAATACAAGGTCCGCCTCGGCGACCTGCTCAAGAACGGGGATATCTCGGCGAACGTCCGGCTCGAGCCGGGCGACGTCATCATCATCCCCGAAAGCATGTTCTGAGGAGCGCCGGCGATGGGGGGCCTCTGGGAAGAGTTTCGCGCGGCGTTGCACGCGGTGTGGATGCGGCGCTGGATCGCGCTCGGCGTGGCCTGGGCGCTGTGCCTGGCCGGCTGGTTCGTGGTCGCGCAGATCCCGAACCAATATGAATCGCGGGCGCGCATCTTCGTGCAGCTGCGCCAGATCCTGCCGAGCGACGGCGTCGCCGCCGCGCAGCAGCAGAAGGACATCGATCGCGTCCGCCAGACGCTGACCTCGGCGGTCAATCTCGAGAAGGTCGTGCGCGGCACCGACATCGGGCGCACCGTCACCAGCGACCGTGACGTCGCGGACCGGATCGGCGGGCTGCAGAAGGCGATTAAGCTCACCGCGCAGCAGGACAATCTGTTCGAGATCAGCGTGACGGCGCCCAGCGGCAAGCTCGCGCGCCAGATCGCGCAGAAGCTGATCGACATCTTCGTCGAGGAGAACCTCGCCGACAATCGCGACCAGAGCAGCCAGTCGCTCGGCTTCCTCGACCAGCAGCTCGACGAGCGCCAGAAGCAGCTCCAGGAGGCCGAGGCCAAGCGCGCCGACTTCCAGGCGCGCTTCCTCGGTTCGCTGCCCGGTACCGGATCGCTCAACGATCGGATCGGCGCCGCTCGCACCCAACTCCAGCAGGTCCAGTCGGACCTCGCCGCGGCGCAGAGCGGCCTCAATGCCGTCAACGCGCAGATGGCGGGGGCGGGCGGCGGCACCACTACTGTGGTGGCGGGGCCGGCACGCGCGCGCCTCGCCGCGATCCAGGGCCAGATCGCCGAGGCCCGCACGCGCGGCTGGACCGACAACCACCCCGACATGATCGCGCTCCGCAACCAGCTCGCCGCCGCGCAGGCCGCTGCGAAGAGCGAGCCGCTGGGGGCGGGCGGGGAGAGCGGCAATCCGCTCTATCTCAGCCTCAAGTCGATGCAGGCGGACAAGTCGGCGCAGCTCGCCGCGCTGGTCGAGCGCCGCAACCAGATCGAGGGCGATCTCGCCCAGCTTCAGGCCAAGCTTGCCGAGGAGCCCGGCGTCGCCGCCGAGCAGGGGCAGATCGAGCGCGAGTATCAGGTGCTCAAGGACCAATATGACAAGCTGCTCGCCGACCGCGAGCGCGTGAAGATCACCAGCCAGGCGCAGAATGTCAGCGATTCGGCCAAGTTCAACGTCGTCGACCCGCCGACGCAGCCACGCGCGCCGACTTCGCCCAATCGTCCGCTGCTGCTCGTCGGCGTGCTGATCGCGGCGCTGGGAGCGGGCGTGGGCGCGGCGTTCGCGCTGGCGAAGCTCACCACCACTTTCTCCACCGCCGCGCGGCTGGAGAAGGCGAGCGGGATGCCGGTGATCGGATCAATCGGCGAAGTGCTCACCGCCGCGCAGCTGGCGACGCGCCGACGCGACCTGCGGCTGTTCGCCGGCGGCGCGGCGGCGCTGGGCGTCGCCTTCGTAGCAATGCTGGGGCTCGAGTTCGTCCAGCGCGGAATGGGGGCCTGAGGCGATGAACGACGAAACGCCGCGCCGGTACCGGGGCTCGCTGATCGAGCGTGCGGCCGAGCAGTTCCACTTCGCTCCGCAGCCGGTCCAGCCTGCTCAGCCGACGGCAGTCGATCCCGAGATCGTGCAGCCTGACATCGCGCCGGTGATGGAGCCCATCGCCGAATGGACGGCCGAGCCGGTCGAAGCCTGGGCGGACGAGCCTGGCTTCGTCCCCGAATCCGTCCTGCAGCCGATCGAAGGCATCGCCGCGATCGACCGCGAGCTGCTGCGCGAGTCCGGCATGCTGCTTCCCGGTGGGCCGGTCACGCCGCTGGCGGAGGAATTCCGCATGGTGAAGCGCCAGCTGCTGCTCACCGCGCGCGCCGTGGCGGCGGGCAGCGACGCCAAGGCCGCGGACCGCGCGCGGATGATCCTCGTCTGCTCGGCCAAACCCAATGAGGGCAAGACCTTCTGCGCGATCAACCTCGCGCTCTCTATGGCGGCCGAGAAGGACATGGAGATCCTGCTCGTCGACGCCGATTTCGCCAAGCCGGACGTGCTGGCGCGGCTCGGCCTGCCGAAGGGGCCGGGGCTGCTCGACGCGCTTTCGGGCGCAGTGGACGACGTCGAGGACTGCATCGTCGAGACCGACGTGCCCCAGCTGTCGGTGCTGCCCGCGGGCACGCGCACCAACAGCGATACCGAGCTGCTGGCGAGCGACCGCGCGCGTGCGATCCTCGACGGCCTCGCCGCGGCCAATCCGCGCCGCATCGTGATCTTCGATTCGCCGCCCGCGCTCGCCGCCTCGCCCGCATCGGTGCTGGCGCTGCACGTCGGCCAGGCGATGCTGGTCGTTCGCGCCGATGCCACCAGCGAGGGCGACCTGCGCGAGGCGGTGCAGCTGCTCGACGGCTGCGAGCATATCCAGCTCGTGCTCAACTCGGTTTCCTTCCAGCCCGGCGGCCGCCGGTTCGGAAGCTATTACGGCGAGATGGACGCGTGACGCGGCTGCGCTTCCTGCTGGCCGCAGTGGCGCTCGCCGGCGCGGCGCAGCCCGCCGTCGCCCAGCACGCGCAGGTCTCGCCCTATATCGAGGCGACCCAGGTGCTCGCGGCCGATCTCGGCGACGGCAGCGACGTGTTCACTTATACGACCGTCGGTGCAGGCATCGATGCGGCGCTCGATTCGCGCCGCGTGCAGGTGCAGGTCAGCTACAAGTACGAGCATCGCTTCTCCTACGACAAGCAGCTCGCCGACGAGGACATGCACACCGGCCTCGCCCAGGCCCGCGCGACGGTGGCGCCGGGCCTGACGCTCGAGGCGGGCGCGATCGCGGCGCATGCGCGCGCGGACGTGCGCGGCGACGCGTCGCTGACGGGGCAGGGCAATGTCCGAAACCGCAGCCAGGTCTTTTCGGCCTATGCGGGGCCGAACCTCGCGACGCATGTCGGTCCCGCCTTCGTCAACGCGGCCTATCGCTTCGGCTACACCAAGGTGGAAGCGCCTGACGCGACCGGCGTTCCCGCCGGCCAGCCCGCGCTCGACCGCTACGACGATTCCAGGGTCCATGTCGCGACCGCCAGCGTCGGCGTGAAGTCGGGCCAGGTGCTGCCGGTCGGCATCACTGCCAGCGGCTCCTACACGCGCGAGGACGCCGGCCAGCTCGACCAGCGCTTCGAGGGCAAGTTCGGCCGCGGCGACGTGGTGCTCCCGGTCGGCCGCGGCTTCGCGCTCACGGCGGGCGTCGGCTATGAGCAGATCGAGATCAGCCAGCGCGATGCGCTGCGCGACGGCGCGGGCAATCCGGTGGTGGATCGCAACGGCCGCTTCGTCACCGATCCGGCCTCGCCGCGCCGCATCGCCTATGACTTCGACGGCATCTTCTGGGACGCGGGCGTGATCTGGCGCCCCAGCCGCCGCACCTTCCTCGAGGCGCGCGTCGGCCGCCGTTACGACAGCTGGAGCTACACCGGTTCGTTCAGCTACCAGATGGGCCGCGGCAGCGGGATCCAGGTCGGCGTCTACGACAATGTCCAGACCTTCGGCCAGCAGCTGAGCGGCACGCTCGCGACCTTGCCGACCAGCTTCATCAGCACCACCGACCCCTTCGGCAACCAGTTCGGCGGCTGCATCTACGGCACGACTGGGGCGGCGGCGGGCGGCTGCCTCAACCAGGTCTTCGCTTCGACGGTGACCACGGCCTATCGCGGGCGCGGCATCGTCGGCGTGGCCGTGGCCAACACCGGGCGCAGCCGCTTCGGCATCGGCGCGGGCTATTCGCGCCGCACCTTTATCGCGCCTTCGACCGCGAGCGTGGGCGGCATCCGCATCGATGGCTCCTCCGACGATGCGCTGTTCGCGCAATTCTTCGCGTCGGAGGACGTCGGCACCAGCGGTGTGCTCAGCACTGCGGTGTTCGGCAGCTGGTACAACAGCAGCCTGCCGGGCGCCGAGGGCATCCTCGGTTACGGTGCGAACACCAGCTACACGCACAATTTCGGCCCACTTGGCGCGACTGCGTCGCTGGGCGTGTTCGGCTTCGAACGGGACGGTGACAGCAGCGCGCAGGCGCAGGCGCTCGTCGGCCTTCGCTACGGCTTCTAGGCGGAAACGGCATATGTACGACGATCAATATGGACTGACCGGGCGGCCCTTCCAGCTGACCCCCGATCCGCATTTCTGGTTCGATACCGCCACCCACCGCAAGGCGATGGCCTATCTCGGCTATGGCCTGAGCCAAGGCGAGGGCTTCGTGGTGATCACCGGCGATCCCGGCGCGGGCAAGACCACGCTGGTCGGGCATCTGCTGAGCGAGATCGACCGCGAGCGGCTCAACGTCATCAAGATCGTCTCCAGCCAGATCGGCGCCGACGATCTGCTGCGCATCGTGTGTGCGGGGCTGAACGTCGATGCCACCGGCGCGTCCAAGGCCGCGATGCTGGCCGCGATCGAGCGCGGACTCCATGCCATCGCGCGCTCGGGCCGGCGCACGCTGCTGATCGTCGACGAGGCGCAGGCGCTGCCCGTGGACAGCCTGGAGGAGCTGCGCATGCTCTCTAATTTCCAGGCGGGCGGCTATGCGCTGCTCCAGATCTTCCTCCTGGGCCAGCCGGAGTTCCGCCTGGCGCTGCAGGAGCCGCGGCTCGACCAGCTGCGCCAGCGCGTCATCGCGATGCACCATCTCGAGCCAATGGAGGCAAGCGAAGTCGAGCCCTATCTGATGCACCGCCTGTCGTGCGTCGGCTGGCGTGGCAGGCCGCGCTTCGCCCCCGACGCGATGGCGGCGATGCACCGCTGGTCCGGGGGTATCCCGCGTCGGCTCAACCAGCTCGCCAGCCGCGTGCTGCTGTTCGGCGCGGTCGAGGGGATCGACACGTTCGGCGGCCCCGAAGTGGCGGCGGTGATCGCAGACATGGAAAGCGATCTGCGTGCCGGCGCACGGCCGGCTCCGGCCCCGACGCCCGCACCGGCTCCTGCGCCGATGCCAATTTCGATGCCGGCGCAGGCCGCGCCCGAGCCCTATGAGCTACGCGACGTGGCACCCCCGGTACCGCAGCCGGTGCGCGCCGAGGCTTCGTTCCGCGAGCGCCGCGCTGTCGACCGCCGTATCGTCGAGCTCGAGCACCAGCTCCAGCAGCAGGACGAGGCGCTGCGTCGCGTGCTGACCGTGCTGGTCGACTGGGTGGAGTCAGGCGAACCCGGCCGCCGCCCGGACATCTCGCGGATCCGTGATACTGCGGGGTGATGAAGGTGCTCGTAAACGCCCTCTCGGTGGACGTCGAGGACTGGTTCCAGGTCGGGGCGTTCGAGACGACGATCGCCCGCGACGAATGGGACGGGCTCGAGCACCGCGTCGAGGCGAACACGGATCGGGTGCTCGCGCTGTTCGACGGGGCAGGGGTCAAGGCGACCTTCTTCACGCTGGGCTGGGTGGCCGAGCGCTATCCCGCGCTGATCCGCCGCATCGCCGAGGCGGGCCACGAAGTCGCCAGCCACGGCTGGGACCATGCGCGCGTCTTCACGCTGGAGCCCGACCAGTTCCGCGCCGACCTCGCCCGGTCGCGCAAGGCGCTGGAGGATGCCGCGGGCACGCCCGTCACCGGCTATCGCGCGCCGAGCTTCTCGATCGACCGCCGCACGCCCTGGGCGCACGCGATCCTGGCCGAAGAGGGCTATCGCTACTCGTCGAGCATCGCGCCGCTCCGCCATGACCATTACGGCTGGCCCGACGCGCCGCGCCGCGCCTTCCGGCCGCTGGGCGACGCCGAGCTGATCGAGCTGCCCATCACGCTCGCGCGCGTGCTGGGGCGCGAGATCACCGCCGGCGGCGGCTTCTTCCGCCTGCTCCCCAATGCCGTGACCGACGGCGCCGTGCGCGCCGCCAATGCGGACGAGGCGCCGGCGATCTTCTATTTCCACCCCTGGGAAGTCGATCCCGCCCAGCCGCGCGTGGCCAACGCGCCGCTCAAGTCGCGGCTGCGCCACTATGCGCGGCTCGGCGCGATGGCGGGCAAGCTCGAGCGGCTGATCGCCAGCCACAGCTGGGGCCGGATGGACGCAGTCGCCGCGCGCGAAGCGGAGCGGCTCAAATGAACGCGCCGCTGCTCGCGCGCCCGCTCGGGCTGCGTGCCGCCGACCTGTCCGATCCCGCCGAGTGCGCGCGCATCGCCGCCTGGGTCGGCGAACATCCCGAAGCGACACCCTTCCACTTGCCCGAATGGAGCGTCGCGGTCGCGCACGGCTGCCGCCAGCACAGCCATTACCTGCTCGCCCAGACGGGCGACGGCAGCATCGCCGGCGCGCTGCCGCTCACCGCGGTCCATTCCCCGATCTTCGGGCGGGCGCTGGTTTCCTCGGGCTTCGGCGTCGGCGGCGGGATCCTCGCGAGCCACAGGGACGCCGCGCCCGCGCTCGCCGATGCCGCCTGGACGCTCGCGGCGCGGCTGAGCTGCCCCGGCGTCGAGCTGCGCGGCGGCGCGCTTCCCGGCGAGGGCTGGCACGCGAACGACACCACCTATCTCGGGTTCGTCCGCGATCTCGCCGCCGATGCCGATGCCGAACTCCTCGCCATTCCCCGCAAGCAACGCGCCGAGGTTCGTCGCGCGCTCGATAACGCCGACCTCGAGGTCGAGACCGGCACCGACGGCGACCAGCTTCGCGACCATTACGGCGTCTATGCCGAGTCAGTCCGCAACCTGGGCACGCCGGTATTCCCCGCGCGGCTCTTCGCCGAGGTCGTCCGGAAATTCGGCAGCCATGCGGATGTGCTCATCATCCGGCACCGGGGGGTCGCAGTGGCAAGTGTGCTCAGCCTGTACTGGCGCGGTACCGTCTATCCCTATTGGGGTGGAGGCACTCGGGCTGCGCGCGCGCTGCGTGCCAACGACCTGATGTATTTCGCGCTGATGGGCCATGCCCGGGCACGCGGCTGTACGCGCTTCGACTTCGGTCGCTCGAAGGCCGGGACGGGCGCGGCGGCGTTCAAGAAGAACTGGGGATTCGAGGCCCGGCCGCTCGCCTATTTCACGCGCACCGCCGACGGCGCCGCCCCGCGCGCGGTCAACCCGCTCGATCCGCGCTACAGCCTGCAGGTGCGCGCCTGGCAGCGCATGCCGCTGTGGCTCGCCAACCGGATCGGCCCGTGGATCGCGCGAGGGCTGGGCTGATGGGCGACATATTGTTCCTAGCGCACCGCGTTCCCTATCCCCCCGATCGCGGCGACAAGATCCGCGGTTTCCACATCCTCAAGCGGCTGGCGCAGCACCACCGCGTCCACCTTGTCGCCTTCGCCGACGATCCGCGTGACCTGAAGGAGAAGAAGGGGCTCGCCAGATACCTCGGCAACCGCTCGATCGTGTGGCGCTCCAAGTCGCAGCTCAAGGCGGGCATCGAGGCGATCTTCTCGCGCCGCCCCTTGTCGCTGACGGCGTTCGACAATGTGGCGTTGCGCCAGTCGGTCGAGAACATCCTCGCGCGGCACCGGATCGACACGATCTACGTCTTCTCGAGCCAGATGGCGCAATATCTGCCGAGCAAGCCCCGCCAGCGCGTGATCATGGACTTCGTCGACATGGATTCGGCCAAGTTCGCGGCCTATGCGAGCGCGTCGCGCGGGCCGATGGGCTGGATGCTCCGCCGCGAGGCGAACCTGCTGCTCCAGCACGAGAAGTCGGTCGCCGCGCGCGCCGATGCCAGCCTGTTCGTCAGCGAGGCCGAGGCCGAGCTGTTCCGCAGCCGCTCGCGCGCCGATCGCGTCCATGTCGTCGAGAACGGGATCGACATCGATTATTTCGATCCCGGGGCCAGCTTCAAGCGCGTCGATGCGATCGGCTCGCTGATCGTCTTCACCGGGCAGATGGACTATCGCCCGAACATCGAAGGCGTGACCTGGTTCGCCGAGGCGGTCTTCCCGCAGATCCGCGAGGTCCATCCCGACGCGCGCTTCGTGATCGTCGGCCGTAACCCCACCGAGGCAGTGAAGGCGCTCACGCGCCATCCCGGCGTGATGGTGACGGGCGAAGTGGCGGATGTGCGCGGCTGGCTGGCGTCGGCGGCGGTTGTGGTCGCGCCGCTCAAGCTCGCGCGCGGCATCCAGAACAAGGTGCTCGAAGGCATGGCGATGGCGCGGCCGGTGGTCGTCTCCGAAGCCGCCGCGCAAGGCATCGACCATGGCGGCACGATCGAGGTCGGCGCGACCGAGCAGGGCTTCGCCGAGGCCGTGACGCGGCTCCTTTCCGATCGATCTGCAGCGGCCGAGCTGGGCGCGGCGGCGCGCCGGCAGGTGCTCGCGCATTACAGCTGGGACGCCAAGCTGGCCGCGCTCGACGAGGTGCTCCGCCTGCCGCTCCGCCCCGAGAAACAGGAACGCACCGCGCGCGCCACCAGGCCGCCGGCGCCCACGGCATGAGCGTCGCGCTTCCCGGCGCGGCGTTCGCGCCCGCGCAGCCGCGGTTCGATGCGCGCTGGCGGCTCCACGCCGCGCTGCTCACCGGCACCTGGGCGGTGCTGCTGCTCCTCTTCCGCCGCGACGTGGCGGACCTTGCCGCGATCTACTGGACCAACACCACCTTCGGGCACTGCCTATTCATCGCGCCGGTGATCGCCTGGCTCGTCTGGCAGCGCCGCGCCGGGCTGGCGCTGGTGGACCCCGCCGCCTGGTGGCCGGGACTGGCGCTGGTCGGGGCAGGGGGCTTCGGCTGGCTGCTCGGCGATGCCGCGGGAGTCGCGCTGTTCCGTCATGCCGGGCTGGTGCTGATGCTGCAGGGCGCGGCGGTGACGTTGCTCGGCCCCAATGTGGCGCGCGCCTTGCTCTTCCCGCTGGCGTACATGGCCTTCCTCGTCCCCTTCGGCGACTTCCTCGAGGCGCCGTTGCAGGCCGCCACCGTCGCGATGGTGATGCCGCTGCTGCACCTCTTCGGCGTGCCCGCGAGCGTGGACGGCGTGCTGATCGCCATTCCCAACGGGCTGTTCGAAGTCGCGGAGGCCTGCTCGGGCGCCAAGTTCGTGATCGCCATGGCAGCGTTCGGCGTGCTCGTCGCCAATGTCTGCTATGTCTCGTGGCGCCGCCGCGCCGCTTTCCTGGCGATGGCGCTGGTCGTGCCCGTGCTCGCCAACGGGCTGCGCGCCTTCGGGACGATCTACGCTGCCTGGTGGACCTCGGTCGAGCAGGCGACGGGCATGGATCATATCGTCTATGGCTGGGTGTTCTTCGCGATCGTGATGGCCGCCGTCCTTGCGATCGGCTGGAAATGGTTCGACCGTGATCCTGACGCTGCCTGGTTCGATCCGCTCGCGCTCCAGACGCCGGTCAGGCGGCGGATCGACGCACCCGTCGCGGCGCTGCTGGTGCTGGCAGTCGCGAGCGTCTTCCCCGGCTGGAGCAGCCTGATCGCCGCTCGCGCGACACCGCTCGCCGCCACGGCCGAACTGCCGCAGGTGCCCGGCTGGCACCGCATCGGCCCCGCCACGCCCGCTTGGTCACCCAATTTTCCCGGCGCCGACCGTTTCCTCGCGGCGCGCTACGCCGATGCGCAGGGCCGCACGGTGGACCTTGTCGTCGCGGCCTATGCCAGCCAGCGCGAGGGCCGCGAGCTGGTCGGCTTCGGGATCGGGGCGATCCGCGAGAATGATCGCTGGGTGCGCGTCGCCGACCTGCCACCCTATCGCGGCGGCCACGCATTGCGCATGACCGGCCCGGGCCGGGTGGAACGCGTCACCGTAACTTGGTACCGGATCGGCGACACGCTGACCGGGAGCGAAAAGCGCGTGAAGCTCGAGACGTTGAAGACCAGGCTGTTGGGCGGAAACCAGGCGGGGGCGGCGGTGCTGCTGTCGGCCGGGCAGGGCGCCGACGGCCATGCCGAAGCGGCGATCGTCGACTTCCTCGACGCGCTCGGCCCGGTCGAGGCGCTCGCCGACACAATCTCCGGCGCACGCTGACATGTGTGGCATCGCGGGGCTCTATTACCCCGCCATAGCGAAACCTGTGGACCCCGCCCGCGTCGCGCTGATGAGCGACGCGCTGGCGCATCGCGGGCCCGACGGTTCGGGGGTGTGGACCGCCCCCGGCGTGGGCCTGGGCCACCGCCGGCTCGCGATCATCGACCTGGAGGGCGGCGTCCAGCCGATGGCGACGCCCGACCAGCAGATCGTCACTGTGTTCAACGGCGAGATCTACAATTTCCGCGAGGTCCGCGCCGAGCTGGAGCGCAAGGGGCTGCGCTTCCAGACCGACAGCGACACCGAAGTGCTGCTCCACGGCTGGCGCGCCTGGGGGCCGGCAATGCTCGAGCGGCTCAACGGGATGTTCGCCTTCGCGCTCTACGACGTGCAGCGGCAGAGCCTGTTCCTGGCGCGCGACCGCTTCGGCGTGAAGCCGCTCCATTACGTCCAGCTCTCGGACGGCGCGATCGCCTTCGCTTCCGAGCTCAAGGGCCTGCTCGCGCACCCGTTGTTCCGCCGCGCCCCCGATTTCCGTGCGGTCGAGGATTACCTGGGCCTCGGCTATGTCCCCGACGACGCGTCGATCGTCGCGGGCGTGAAGAAGCTCCCTGCCGGCCATTTCCTGCTGCTCGAGCGCGGCCGCGCCGTGCCGCAGCCGAGCCGCTGGTGGGACATCGACTTCTCGAAGCGCGCCACGGGCAAGCGCCGCGATCTCGAGGCCGAGCTGATCGACCGGATGCGCACCGCGGTCCGATCGCGGATGATCGCCGACGTGCCGCTCGGCGCCTTCCTCTCGGGCGGCGTCGACAGCAGCGCGGTGGTCGCGCTGATGGCCGAGGCGAGCAAGTCCGCGGTCAAGACCTGCACGATCGGCTTCGACGAAGCCGACCACGACGAGACCGCCTATGCCCGCGTCGTCGCCGAGCGCTTCGCCACCGCGCACCGCACCCGCACGCTGATCGCCGAGGATTTCGCGCTGATCGACACGCTGGTCGCTGCCTTCGACGAGCCCTTCGCCGACGCCTCGGCGCTTGCCACCTATCGCGTCTGCGAGCTGGCGCGGGAGGGGGTAACCGTCGCGCTCTCGGGCGACGGCGCCGACGAGGCCTTCGCCGGCTATCGCCGCCACCGTTTCTTCGCCGCCGAGGAGCGCGTGCGCAGCCTGTTGCCCGAAGGGCTGCGCACGGGGTTGTTCGGCACGCTCGGCCGCCTCTATCCCAAGGCCGACTGGGCGCCGCGCCCGTTCCGCGCCAAGACGACGCTGCTCGCGCTCGCCGAGAACGGCGAGTTCGCCTATCCCAAGGCCGTGGGAGTCACCACGCCCGAGCTGCGGGCGCGGCTCTACACCAGCGCCGCGCGGCACACGCTGGCCGGCCACACCGCCGAGCAGCGCTATGTCGATGCGATGCGCCAGGCGCCCGCGCGCGACGCGCTCGACCGCGCCCAATATGCCGACATCCGCCATTGGCTTCCCGGCGACATCCTCACCAAGATCGATCGCACCAGCATGGCGGTGAGCCTGGAAGCGCGCGAGCCATTGCTCGACCACCGGCTCGTCGAGTTCGCCGCCACGCTGCCGCCGTCGCTCCGTATCCGCGCGGGGCAGGGCAAGTGGCTGATGAAGAAGGCGCTCGAGCCCTATCTGCCGAAGGAGATCCTCTATCGGCCGAAGATGGGGTTCGTCACGCCGGTGAGCGCCTGGTTCCGCGGCGCGCTCGCCGATCAGGCCGCCGGGCTGGCGCGCTCGAAGCAGCTCGCCGCCAGCGGCTGGTTCGATCTCACCGCGATCGAGAAGCTCGCCGCCGAGCACAAGTCCGGCCGCGCCGAGCACGGCCGGACTTTATGGCAGCTGCTGATCCTGGAGCGGAGCCTGGCCCGGCTGTTCGGCTGACGCTCAGCCGCCATGGACGAGCGCCATGCCGGCGTGGAGCGTCAGCGCCATCAGCACCAGCGTCGAGAGCACGAACAGCGAGAAGCGCACCGCGACCTTATTGAAGGTCGCTTGGACGATGCTGTGGAGCACGCGCAGGCCGACATAGGCCCAGGCCAGCGCAAGGTTGAACCCGCCGCCCTGGTCGAGCAGCGCGAGCGCCACGCAGATGGCGTAGAAGAGCGTCGGCTGCTCGACGAGGTGGATGTAGTTGTGCGCCGGCCACTGCTTCTTCTCGTCGAGCATCGTGTCGAGGATGCCCGGCCGTCCGCCACGCGCGCGCGACATGTCGATCCCCGCCTGCTTGAGCGCGGGCAGGCGGATCGCCATCAGCCACACCAGCATGACCAGCGTCCACGCCACGAGCGCCACCATCGGCGCCAGGATCGGGCTGTGCATTCGATTTCCCCCTTTTCGATTTGCGGCACGAAGCTGCGCCCATCAGTTCGGAAACGCAACCGAGTTGGGTGCCGGCGGTTCACCACTGGCGAACACTCGTCTAGGGAGGGGCGCACAGGAGATGGAAATGTTCGTTCTCGCCATGGCGCTCGCGGCCCAGGACGTTACCGAGGAGGTCCGCGGCTGGACCGTTACGACCGGCCTGGAGAAGGCCGACTGCACCATGTCGGCCAAGCTCGCGAGCGGCGGCGCGATCAGCTTTCACTGGCGGCCCCGCAAGCAGGTGGGCGTGATGGTCTACCGCGCGCCCGACTTCAAATCGGTCGAGCAGGGCAAGCGTTATGAGATCGAGGTCGGCTTCCTGAAGGGCAAGAAGCTCGACAACGGCTGGGGGAAGAAGAGCGCGACGGGCGACGTGGGGCCGGACGGCATGCAGGGGCTGATGATCACCTTCAGCGGCAAGGAGATCCTGGCCGACTTGGCGGCGAGCAACAAGATCGGCTTCTGGTATCGCGACAAGCTCGCCGGCGTCGTGCCGCTGGACGGCTCGGGAAAGGCCGTAGCGGCGCTGCGACGCTGCGAGGCCGCGGTGTTGCAGAACCCGCGCGACGTCTTCGAGGACTGAGGCTGGCGCTCAGGCCCTGACGGTTGCCGTCCAGCGCGCGAACACGTCGGGCCACAGGCGGCCGGGCGCGTCCGCCGGCAAGTGCAGCGCGCCGAAGCCGTGCCCGCCCTGTTCGAGCAGATGCGCCTCGACCGGCACCTTGGCTGCCCGGCACTTGTCGATGGTCAGCAGGCTCTGCGCGATCGGCACGGTGCCGTCGTCCATTGCGTGGACGAGGAAGATCGGCGGGGTCTGTGCGGTGATCCGGTCGGCGGGCGTGTGGCGGGCGAGGATGGCGGCGTCGCGATTGTCTCCGAGCAGCATCGCGGCCGACGCCGGCTCGAACCCGGCGGTGACGAACGAGACGACCGGATAGACCAGCCCGGCATAAAAAGGTCGCGCGCTCAGCCGGTCGGCGGCGTCTATGGGCGTGTAGACCGGGTCGGCATGGCCGGTGGCGAGGTCGGCGCCCAGGTGCCCGCCGGCCGAGAAGCCGACGATGCCGAGCTTTGCGGGGTCGATGCCGAACTCCGAGGCACGCGAGCGGATCAGCCGCATCGCGCGCTGCGCGTCCTGCAGCGGCACGTCCCATTGGTTCGCCCAGCCTTCGCCGGGGAGGCGATAGGCGAGGACGAACACGGTGATGCCGTGCGGCGTCAGCGCCTTGGCGACGTCGATGCCTTCGTTCTCGATCGAGACGAAGCGATAGCCGCCCCCGGGGATCGACAGCACGGCGCGGCCGTCGGGCCTGGCCGGGCGATAGACGGCGACCATCGGCTCGGAGACGCCGCGCAGCCACAGCTCGCGGAACTTGCCGTTGACGGTGAAGTCGTTCTTCGGAAGCGGGTTGGGAGCGCCCGGCGGGGAGCCCGGCCATAGCTTGAAGTGCTCGCGCGGCGGCCAGGCGGCAGTGCCGGTGCCGAGCACATAGGGAGTGGGAGCGTCCTGCGCGCGCGCCGCCGTTGCCATGGCCATGCCTATCGTCCCCCCAATCAGCGTGCGGCGGTCGATCGTCATCGGCGGCTCCTCTCGTGGTTTTTCATGATCCTAGCGGCCCATTCGGTTCGCGCCAGCCCGACTATCGTTCTAGTGCCGCCCGCGCGCCCGCGATCCGCTCGATCGCTGTGTCGAGCACCGAATCCTCCTTTGCGAAGCAGAAGCGCACCACGCGGGTCATCGGCCGTTCGGCATAGAAGGCGGAGACCGGGATCGCCGCCACGCCCGCCGCGTCGATCAGCCGGTCGCAGAAGGCGACATCGTCGAGTTCCACGCCCGAGGCGGCCAGGTCGACCGACAGGAAATAGGTGGCCGCGCTGGGCAGCACTGCGAAGCCCGCGCGCTCGAGCCCGGCACGCAGCCGGTCGCGGCCGTGCTGGAAGCGATGCCGCGCCTCCTGCACCCAGCCGTCCTGCGTCGCCAGCCCCTCCGCCACTGCCCATTGGAGGTTGGGCGGCGTAGTGAAGGTGAGGAACTGGTGTGCCTTGGCGAGCACGCGGGCGAGGGGAGGGGCCGCGCACATCCAGCCGACCTTGAAACCGGTCAGCGCGAAGATCTTGCCCGCCGACCCGATCTTCACCGTGCGCTCGCGCATGCCGGGGAAGCCGATCAGCGGCAGGTGCCGCGCGCCGTCGAAGGTGACATGCTCCCACACTTCGTCGCACACCGCGATCAGGTCGTGCGCCACGCAGAAATCGGCGATCGCGGCGAGCTCACCGGCGCTGCACATGCTCGCGGCCGGGTTGAGCGGATTGTTGAGCAGCAGCAGCCGCGTCCGCGGGCTCGCGACTGCCGCCAGCGCGGCCG
Organism: Sphingomonas sp.; assembly: GCF_017744835.1. Lineage (GTDB taxonomy): Bacteria > Pseudomonadota > Alphaproteobacteria > Sphingomonadales > Sphingomonadaceae > Sphingomonas. Next base: position 1,000,937 of record NZ_JAGIAM010000003.1, on the reverse strand, counting down.
CGTCGACCCGCCAGTGCGGCGGCTCGAGCCGGACGAAGCGCGGCACGCCACCGGCGCGGCGCACCAGCGGCACATAGGCGTCGTAGAGCGGTTCGAAGAGGACGACTTCGTCGCCCGGCTCGATCAGCGCCAGCAGCGCCGCGGCCAGCGCCTCGGTGGCGCCCGAGGTGACGATCACTTCATCCGGCGCAAGGTCGAGTCCCTGGTGGCGGACATAATGGTCGGCCACGGCCCGGCGGAGCTCGGGCAGGCCCGGCATCGGCGGATATTGGTTCGACTTCTCCAGCACCGCGCGAGCCGCGGCTTCCAGCACCGCCTCCGGGCCGCGGCCGTCGGCGAAACCCTGGCCGAGGTTGATCGCCCCGGTCGCACGCGCACGTGACGACATGGCCTCGAAGACGGTCGTGCCCATGGCTGCGTAGATCGGGTTCATCGCGCTCCTTGTGCCGTGCGCCTCGCGCCGCTTGCAAGTGCAGGCGAAACCCGCGCATTAGCGGGACGTTCAGTGCATCGGCCCAAGAAGGAAGACCATGAGCAAGCAGCCGCCCGTTCCAGCCGAGAACCAGTCACCCTTCCCGATCGAGGAACCGCCGCACGATCATGCCGTGGACAATGAGACGGTGAAGGCAGTCAAGGAAATGGCAGCCGCCAAGGCGCGCCGCGGCGGCGGCCCCAGCGCCCGCCAGCTCGGCATCGGCGCGGCAGTTGTCGGCGTCGGCTCGGCCGCGATCGTCGCGGGACTGCTCTACTGGCGCGGCAACCGCAAGGAAGGCAAATAAGCCGGCGCCTCAGCCGCGGATGAACAGGTTGCGCAGCCAGAGCGATCCGGTGCGCGCCGCGGTGCGCCAGTCGGCGTCGTCCTCGCCGGCGGCCAGCTCATAGCCGGTCGGATCGAAGAGCCGGACGCGCGTTCCCTTGAACGCCGCCTTGTCGCGCGTGACCAGAGTCAGGCCATGCTCCAGTGCCGTGGCGGCGAGCAGCGCATCGCGCGTGTCGGGCAGCGCCAGCTCGCCGCGCCGCCGCGCGACGGCGGCGTCGAGCGCCAGGACATGGCCGTCGAAGGCGGGAAGCACCTGCTGGTCGATCCACCCGCGTAGTGCCGCCCCCTCGGCCTTGTCGGCGCGCGCGGCCCTTGTCACCGCCGCCTCCAGCTCGACCAGGCTGATCGCCGACAGGAACAGCCGCTCGCGCGCGACTTCCGCCGCCCAGGCGGTGAGCCCGGGATCGGCCTGTCCCGCGCGCGCCTTGCGCAGCTCGAAGACGATCGGCGTGTCGAGCAGGTACATCAGCGCCGTTCCAGCCGATCCCAGCGCTCGGGCGCCAACTCGGCCTCGCCCGAATCGGGGAGGGCGAGCAGATCGACGATGCTCTCGCGTTGGCCGCTCAGCTGGCGGAAGGCCTGGATGCTCATCAGCACGTGCGTCGGCCGGCCGCGGTCGGTGACGAACACCGGTTCGAGCCGCGCGAGTCGCTTCGCGGCGCTCACGTCCTGATTGAATTCGCGGCTGCTGACGACCTTCATGGCGTGTCCATATCGCTGAATGTTCGCGCTACCATGTAGGTACGTTACTACTGTGTGTGCGACACGCAACAGAAACGAACCGCCAGGCCGAAAAATGCAGGTCTCTGCATGAATGGGAGTTGCGCAGCCGCCGAACGCCACGCTTCCTCTGGGGCGCGAGAGGCGAAACGATGCCCCGCGATGACATCATGGGGGAGGCTAGATGCTCGATTTGTTAGACAGTGCCTGGTTCGCGCTGACCGACGTGCTCAATCCGCACGGCCCGGCAATCAATGCCGCCAAGAGCTACGCGCCGGCGGATTACAGCGTTCATTTCTTCCTCCAGCTCGCGGTGATCATTCTCGCCTGCCGCGTCGTCGGCTGGCTGGGGCAGAAGCTGTTCAGGCAGCCGCAGGTCGTCGGCGAGATGGTTGCCGGCGTCGTGCTCGGGCCGTCGCTGCTCGGACTGCTCTTTCCCGATCTCCAGCTCGCGATCTTCCCCAAGGAAACGCGCAACGTCCTCTACGTCGGCGCGCAGCTCGGCGTCGGGCTCTACATGTTCATGGTCGGCCTGACGCTGCGGCTCGATCATTTCCAGTCCAAGGCGAAGAGCGCCGCGACCGTCTCGGCCGCGGGCATCGTCGCCCCATTCATCCTCGCCGCGCTGATCACGCCCTTCCTGCTCACCGTGCCGGGGCTGTTCACCGACGGGATCAGCCAGGCGAACGCGACGTTGTTCATGGGCGCGTGCATCGCGCTGACCGCCTTCCCGATGCTGGCGCGCATCATCAACGAGAACGGCCTCGCCAACTCGTCGCTGGGCACGCTGACGCTCACTGCCGGCGCGTTCGACGACGCGGCGTCGTGGTGCGTGCTCGCGCTGGTGCTGGCGACCTTCGGCTCCGGCCCGGGCGTCGCGGTGATCGCGATCGCGGGCGCCGTGCTCTACACCGGCTTCATGATCCTGTTCGGCCGCAAGCTGCTCGCGCCGCTCGGCCGCGCAGTCGAGGCGCGAGGCGAGATGAGCACCCAGGTGCTCGCGATCACGATGCTGCTCTTCTGCCTCTCGGCCTTCCTGATGGACGCGATCGGCATCCATGCGATCTTCGGCGGCTTCCTGATGGGCGTGTGCATGCCGCGCGGGCTGTTCGTCGAGGAGTTGAAGCGCAAGGTCGAGCCGATCGCGGTCGTGCTGCTGCTGCCGATGTTCTTCACTTATTCGGGGCTCAACACCCGGATCGACATGGTGAATTCGGTGTCTCTGATCCTGATTGCGGCCGGCATCCTCGTCGCCTCGATCCTCGCCAAGTTCGGTGCGTGCTGGGCCGCGGCGCGCGCGATGGGCGAGGACAACCGCACCGCGCTCGGCATCGGCGCGCTGATGAACTCGCGCGGGCTGATGGAGCTGATCATCATCAACATCGGCCTGCAGAAGGGCATCATCGGCCCGACGCTCTTCTCGATGCTGGTGCTGATGGCGATCATCACCACGGTGATGGCCACTCCGCTGTTCGAGGCGGTCTACGGCAAGAAGGCCCGCGAAACCGGCGAGCTCGACCAGCTCGACGGCCGCCTCGCCGCCGCCTGAGTTGCCCCCGGTGCCCGTCCCTGGGTCGTGGGACGGGCACTACCCCGCCAGCGACAGGCCTTCGTTGATCTGGCGGATGAGCGCGCGGTGCGTCGGCAGTTCCTGCGTGGCCTGCTCGCCGAAGTTGCGGATGCGCGCGAACTGCTTCTCGGCGGCGCCCATGTTGGGAAAGTCGTCTCGTGCCGCGCTCAGGTCGGTGCGGAATCCCATCCCGTAGAGGATGTACTGGTAGTTGAAGAAGGCGAAGCTCTCGAGATCGAGGATGAAGTCGAAGCGGCTGGGCGGGCGATAGCGCCACTGGCGCAGCAGTTCCTGCAGCCCCTCGGGGATCGACGCCGGGTCGACATTGTCGCGCCAGAAGGGCTCCTCGCGCCGGCTGAGGCAATAGTGGAGCTTCAGGAAAGCGATGATGTTCTCGTAGCGCGCGGCCATCAGCGCATTGAAGCGCCGCGCCGGGGCATCGGCCGGGCCGTTGTGCGGGAAGAGCTCGGCGATCATCGCCACCGCCGCCTCGATCAGCACCACACCGGTCGATTCGAGCGGCTCGAGGAAGCCTGCCGACAGCCCCACGGCGACGCAGTTCTTCACCCACTGCGCCTCGCGGTAGCCGGGCTCGAAGGGGATGATCCTGGCCGAATAGTCGTCATGGCCGATGTAGCTGCGCAGCAGCTCGGCGGCGCGATCGTCGCTCATGTGCGCGGCGGAATAAACGCAGCCGATGCCGCGCGCCTCCTGGAGGCCGATGTCCCAGGTCCAGCCCGCCTCGTGCGCGGTGGCGACGGTGAAGCTCTCGATCGGCGCGTCGGGGCGGTCGTACGGGATCTTGCAGGCGATCGCGCGGTCGGTGAACAGCTGGTGCTTCACCGAACGGAACGGGACGCCAAGCGCCTTGCCGATCAGCTCGGCGCGGAAGCCCGAGCAATCGACGTAGAGGTCCGCCGCCAGCGTTCCGTGCCCGCTGGTATGGACGCGGGCGATCTCGCCGTCCTCCCCCAGCTCGACGCCGGTGAGCTGACCCTGAAGGTGCCGCACGCCCAGCTCGACCGCGCGCGCGCCGATCACTTCGGCCAGCCGCGCGGCGTCGAAATGATAGGCGTAGTTGAGCGGCCCGCCATAATCGCCTTCGCCCGGCCGCTTGGGCGCGCGGCGCGCCTCGGCGACGCGGTTCTGGATCGTCATCGCCTCGGCGAAGGGCGGGCGGCTCGCCTCGTCCTGGAGCAGCCAATAGGGGACCAGGCTCGCCCCATCGGTGTAGAAGGGGGGCTCGAACGGGTGGAGATAATGGTGCCGCGCGCCGTCCGGGCCGGGGGCATGCAGCCAGTCGTTGAAGCGGATCCCCTGCTTGAACGTCGCCGACGCGGTGCGGACGAAGCGGGTCTCGTCGATGCCGAGGAACTGGAGCGTCGAGCGGATCGTGGGGAAGGCGCCTTCGCCGACGCCGATCACCCCGATGTCGGGCGCCTCGAGCAGCGTGACGGCGATCCGCCCCTCGAAGACGCGCGACAGATAGGCCGCGGTCAGCCAGCCCGCGGTGCCCCCGCCAACGATCAGTACTTCGCGCTTCCCCGCCATGCGACGGTGCTAGCGCACCAGCGGCGGCACGGGAACCTGCCTCATCGCACCAGCGTCATGCCGAGCGTGCCGATCACCACTTCCTGCGCGATCGCGCGGACCGTCACCGAGCGCAGCGGCCGCGCCGGATCCAGCGGCAGGCCGAGCACCGTCGCCGCGCCGCCGTCGATCGTCTTGCCGTCGCCCGAAGGGCTGCGCACCGCACCCGTCTTGAGGTCGACGCGGAGCGGCCGTTCGCCCGGCGCGCGGAACTGGTAATCGTCGATCAGATAATCCTGCTCGATCGGCCACCAGCTGGTGGGGTTGTGCAGCGGCAGCCGGGCGGTGCCGCCGTCGCGATAGGTGACGACCACCTCGCCATTGTCGATCCGGCTCTGCATCGGGTTGGTCGAGCCCGCCATCAGCAGCCGCAGGTAGCGCGCCTTGCCGGCGAGCGGCACGGTGACTTGGCGTGGATAGTTGCTCCACTGCGACACGAAGGCGGTGTCGGGTGCGTCAGCGGCGGCGAGGCGGAAGCTGCCGCCGTCGGGGAGGGCGAATATTCCGCCATGCTCCGCGGCGACGTTGCGCAGTCCGCTGTCGTCGATCGTGGCGGTGGCGTTGACGTGCCCGGCCCAGGCGCCGATCCCCTGCGCCGGCAGGCCAAGCGAGACGCCGGGCGAGCGGGGGCTGCGGTACTTGCCCTTGGCGAAGATGGCGGTCAGCCGGTCGTTGAATGCCCCGCGCAGGTCGACCGGGTCCTGCTTGCCCGCGGGCGGCTGCTGCGAGGGCAGCGCGGTCTCCGTAACCGCAGCGATGGACCCCGTCGGCACGCGATAGGCGAAGGCGCCGGCACGGGCCGGGACCAGCTTGCCGTCGCGCTCGACGGGCACGATCTCCCTGCCGGCCCAGCGCAGCACCAGCTCGGTGCTTGCCGTGGCCGGGAGCTCGATGGTCAGCGCGGGATGGCCGATCGCCTCCGGGGCCGCCGTCCACGCCACCGGCTTGCCTGCGACGGTTGCCGAGACGAGCGTCTCGCGCCGCGCGGGCAGGCGCAGCACGAAGCGATCGAAGCGGTGCTGCGGGTCGCCCAGCGTGTAGTGCTCGACGTCGCCCTCGCGCCGCCAGGCGAAGCGCGCACCGGGATGCGCGATCGAAGCATGGTCCCAGTCGCGCGGCAGCCCGGGCTCGATCCGCAGCGTGCGCGCGAGCGCGTCGGGACGCAGGCCGAACAGCCCTTCCACGAGCGCGCGCGAGAGCACGCCCGCGCCGTCGGCGAAGTCGCGCTGCGCCTCGCGGCGATAGACGTCGAGATAGTTGAGCGTCCCGACGTTGCCCGGAGTGATCCCCATGAACATGCTGGCAAGGATCGAGCTGCGGGCGAGCGTATAGGCGGATTCGGACCAGCCCGCCTGCCACAGCCCCAGCGCGGCATGGGCATTCTCGCCCATCACGACATTGTTGACCGACCAGCTGTAGGGCATCCAGTCGGTCGACGAGAGCATCGCATGCGCGCGGTCGCCTGGCACGCCGGGGCCGGTCACCGGCAGGCGCGGCATCTCGCGCAGCATCGCGCCGGCCATGCGCCACGCTTCCTCCGGGTTCGGCACGCCCGAATCGACGACATGGTAGAAGCTCCACAGCCCCGCCGAGGGATGCACCGCCTGCGCACCCAGCGTGTCGCGATATTCGGCGAAATGGCCGCGCTCGGGCAGCCACAGATAGGCGCGCATCGCCCGGCCGATGCGGTCGGCCTCCGCAGCATAGGCGCTGCCGTCCTTGCCGAGCAGCGTCGCCAGCCGCGCTGCCTGGCGGTTGGCGTAGAGGTTGTAGGCCGAGGCATAGGCTACCCCGCCGCCGCCATAGCCGATGTCGTCGCTCGCCCAGATCTGGGCATAGGCCTCGTAGAGCGGCAGCTTCTCGGGGCCCATCGGGCGGCGGAACAGCCGCTGCTGCCATGCCAGGTGCCGCTCGATCACCGGCCATGCCTCGCGCGCCAGCGCCCTGTCCCCGGTCCATTCGAGATGGCGCAGCAGCGCGTCGATGAAGACCGTGTTCATGTCGTAGTGCGAGCGCGACAGGTCGCCGTTCGAGTGGAGCGCCTTCTCACTGCGCGCGAGGTTGGCGTCCTCGTCGGGCGGCGGGATAGTCGCGGGGATCGGCTCGACATTCTGGTTGGGCAGCCAGCCGCGGACGTTCGCCGCCGCGCGGTCGTGCCAGCCGAGCGCGTCGAGCGCATAGGGCCCGCGCCAGCCGAGCAGCCGGGTGCGCCAGGCGATCGCGCCGTGCATGATCGACTTCTGCGGACCGTCCCACACGGCGTCGGCGGCGACGTTGAGCGCGGCCATGGCCGAATTGAGCCAGGGATCGGGCGTGTCGATGCGCACTTGCCCGCGCAGCGCGGCGAAGGCGGCACGGGTTTCGTCGAAGCGCCTGGCCAGCTGGTCGGGCGCGATCCGGGGGAGGGAGGCGGTCTCGGCGACCCTGGCCGCCGGGCCCTTGGTGACTTCGCTGTAATCGGCCAGCTCGCGCGTCGCGCCGCGCCCGATCACCTGCAGCGACAGATACGCCGGCTTGCCGCCCAGGTTGAGCGTTCCGGTGGCGACGGGGCGCGTGCCGGGGGCCACACCGGCCGAGAAGATCCGCTCGGCGCTGTCCCAGTCCTCGGCACTGGCGATCGGACCGACGGTACCGTTTGCGACGGCGCCGCTGAGGGTCGCGGGCCTGGCGGTGAGCGTGAAGCCCGCGCGATCGGCCGCGATGCGGTTGCCCTCGGCGAACTCGGGCTTGAGCGCGAACCACTGGCTGATCGGCACGGCCTCGGTGCCGATGTCGCCGTCGCGCTTGCCGCGCTGGCCGTTGACGCCGCCATAGGCCCAGCGCAGCGCCGTGCCCCTGGGTGCGTTCTTCGCCTCGGCGCGGAGCACCAGCCCCTCGGCATCGCGCCACGCCAGCACCGCCAGCCGCAGCGTCGCGCCGCCCAGCCGGGGATCGCGGATCTCGTACTGCAGCTCGCCGGGAAGATAGCGCGTGACGATGCTCGCGGCGTCGTGGAGCCACCAGCGCGGCTGACCCGGCCGCTCGACCGCGAGCCGCAGATTGCCGCCGCGCCCCGGCAAATAGAGCACGAACTCGGGCTTGTCGCCGCCGTCGACGCGGAAGGCAGTGTTGCCGCCGTAGAGCGGCCGGTTGAAGCGCTCGGCGCCGTTCTCGATCACGAACCCGCCCTCGCCATCGGGACGATAGCGCAGCGTGCCCGCGATCTGACCTGCGCGATTCGGGTGGATGCCGTCGGTCGCGGCGAATTGCGCCGTGGCTTGCACGGGGAGCAGCATCAGCCAGGCCAAAGATGCCGTCGCCAGCGCACGGGCCCCGCGGTTCGCCATGGTCAGAACGCGAACTTCTGTTCGGTCACATGCTTTTCCCACGCCTCGCGGTTCGCGAAATCACCGCCCCGGCTCCATGCCGAGCCGGTGTAGTAAGTGAACGGTTTGCCCGGCTCGACGCGCACCAGCATCAGGTAATTCTCGGCATCCTCGGCGAAGCCGACCACCATCGCGGGATCGGCCACCACCGCGATGCCCAGCTCGCCATGCTCGGGATCGGTCGGCTGCCAGTAGAGCATCCGGCCATGTTCCTTGTCGCGCGTGATCGCGCCCTTGGCACCGACGGGCACCTTGCCGATGCCGATGCCGACGATCAGCGGCTCCTTGCTGTCCGACGAGAGCGTCGAGCGCATCCGCGTGAAGTTGGAGCCCATCGGCAGCGCGAATTCGCGTTCCTCCCATACCTTGCGCACCACATCGACCGGCCAGGGCTTGTAGGTGACCGAGAAGCGCGCGGTGTCGCCGCCGGTCTCGAGCACCTTGTGCTCGGCATAGTTGCGGCTGGTCCACAGCTTGTTGTCGTACCAGATGCCCAGCCCGCCTGCGCCGCGGCTGCGGCCGACGTCGTAGAAGTCGAGCCCTTCGCCTCTGTCGACATGGTAGTTGGGGAATTTGAGCTGGCGGTCCATGAACGGCCAGCGCACGCGCTTCGCCCAGACGTCGATGCCCGAGCCCGAGGGCGGCTCCTTCGCTTCCAGCGCCGGGCCGTAGATGCGGTGCGCGACCCGGTCGTTCTCCCACAGCATGTCGTCAAGCCGATCGGGCGCGAAGCGTGCGACCGCGCGCGGGCGGCGCTGCTCCTCGGTCGGCGGCGCGATCTTCTCGATCGCCGAGGGACGGGCGAGGGTGGAAGGGTCGTAGGACAGGCTTTCGGTCGCCCGCATCTCCTGTGCGCGCCGGGCGACTTCCTGCGGTCCCACGACCGTGGGCGGCGGAGGGGGGACCGGCGTGGTCGCTGCGATCCGGGCGGGCGCGTCGGGCGCCGGCTCGGCATGAGGCAGCGCCTTGGCCGGCGCGCTCAGGTCGGCGATCTCGAGCGCGGCGAGGACATAGGCGCCGCTGGCATAGGGACCGGTCTCCTGCGGCTCGGTATGCACCGGCTGGTCGCCGGTCTTCTGCGCCGCGCCGAGCATGCCGCTCGGCAGCACCTGGCGGTTCAATCCCGCCCAGCCGCGCAGCACGTGGGGCAGATAGGTCTTGCGGTCGAGCAGGCCATGGTTGATCCCCCAGGCCAGCGCATAGACGAAGAAGGCCGATCCGGAGGTCTCGGGCTCGGGATAGGTCTCGGGCGCGAGCAGGCTGGTCGCCCACAGGCCGTTGGGCCGCTGCAGCTCGGCGATGCGCGGCGCCATCGTCCTGAAGGTGTCGACGTAGAAGCTGCGCCCGGCGAAGTCCGCGGGCATGGATTCGAGCAGCCGGGCCAGGCCGCCCATCACCCAGCCATTGCCGCGCGCCCAGTAGATCGGCTTGCCGTTGGCCTCGGTCCGGCCGGCGAAGCGCGCGTCGCGCAGGAACAGCCGGTCGCCCGGCACCCAGAGCCGCTCGGCGGTGCGCCGCCATTCCTTGTCGGCGGCGATCAGATATTTGGGATCGCCCGTGATCGCGGACATGCGCGCCAGCACCGGTGGGGCCATGAACAGCGCGTCGCACCACCACCAGATCAGCGCCGGCGTGTCCTCGGCGCGGGCGAGGTGGGGGACCTGCCAGTCGAGCCGCTGGCGAAGCGGCATCAGCACGCCCTCCTGCTGGCGGCGCGAATAGAGTTCTTCGTAGAGGTCGCCGATCGCGATGTCGTCGGCGTTGAGCATCGTCTTGCCCGAGCGCGCGCCGCGCAGGGAATAGTTGAAATGGTCGGCGACCATGGTGAGGAAGCGCAGCGTGCGTGGGTCGTCCGAGACGCGCGCCAGCCGCGCCGCGCCGACATAGAAGGCCGCCGAGACCCAGTTGGCCGAGATATGATCGAGCACGCCGCCATTCGCGGCCGGAATGGGCTTGCGCGCCATCGAGGCGATCTGCGCCGAGGAGACATATTCCGCCGCGGCCAGCGCCTCGGCCCGGGTCGGCAGGTGCTTCGGATCGGTGCTCAGCGCGGGGCGCGGGGTAGGGGTGAGCCACACCGGATCGATTCCCGCGACCGGTCCCTGCACCACCACCGGTGCCTGGGCCAGTGCCGCGGCGGGAAGGCCGAGCGCCGCGCCCGCGAGGAGCAGGGGAAGGAGCCTGGAGGAACGGCCGTTCGGAAGCAGGTTCAAGTCACTCTCCTCGAGTCATCGGCGCGATGCGGTGGGCCCGCGCGAACGGGCCCACCGTGCAAGGGGTCAGAAGTTGGCGCGGAACCCGAACAGGATCTCGCGGCCGAAGTGGCGGTAGTTGGACACGCGATCGGTGATGTCCACGTACCGGTCGTTGTACTCGTCGGTCAGATTCACGCCCTGGATCGAGAGCGTGATGTTCTTGGTGAGGTTGTACGAGAGCGACGCGTCGATGTTCAGCGTGCCGTTCACGCCTTCCTCGGTGTTGCCGTTGCCGCCGGGGAAGGAGAGCAGGTACTTGCCGCGATAGGCTCCCGAGACGCGGGCGCTGATCTTCTTCGTCTCGTAGTAGATCGTCGCGTTGTAGGCATGCTCCGACTGGCCGGTCAGCTTGTTGTGGCCGGCTGCGCCATAGTCCACGTCCGAGGTGACGTAGGTGTAGTTGCCGATGAAGCCCATGTGGCGGAGCGGTCCGGGCAGGAAGCTGAACGGCTGCTGGTACTGGACCTCGATGCCCTTCAGCGAACCGCCCAGACCGTTGATCTTGCGGCTGACGTCGAAGTCCATGTCCGGGCTCGAAGGCGTGCCGACCAGCAGGCTGTCCGGAAGGCCCAGGCTGCTCCACGGCACCGTCTCGGTCACAGACGAGGTGAACGATTTGATGTCCTTGTAGAAGGCCGCGACCGCGATCAGCGATTCCTTGGCGAAGTACCATTCGACCGACACATCGTAGTTGGTCGCGCGGAACGGATCGAGCAGCGGGTTGCCATAGGTCACCTTCTGCGTCGGCGTCGACAGCGATCCGCCCGGAGTCAGGTCGCCCAGCGAAGGACGCGACATCACCTTGGCTGCGCCCAGGCGGACGGTCACGTCGTTGGTGGGTTCGATCGCCAGGTTGAACGACGGCAGCCAGTCCTCGTAGTCGTTCTTCACCGTCACATTGGTGTTGGCGTTGCCGATCGCGAGATAGCCGGTCGAATCGACCGACGTGTGCGCATAGCGCAGGCCGATGTTGCCGCGCGCGGTCATCCCCGCGATCGTGGTGTGGAAGTCGGCCTGGACGAAGCCGCCGGCGTCCTTCTCGTTGACGCGGCGCGTGCCGTTGTAGGCCGGCACGAGCGGGTCGTTGTACATGCTGACGAAGCCGGCCAGCTTGTCGATGTCCGGCACCAGATAGGCCATGTCGGTCCCGGCCGGGATGTCCATGCTGCCGTTCAGATCGACGACCTTGCCCAGGTTGGTGACGTCGGTCGGCGCATTTGCGCCGCTCAGCTTGGTCACCGCGGCCTGGAAGCCGAAAGTGTCGAAGCGATAGGTGTGGTATTCGCCGCCGGTCTTGATCGTCAGCCCGTCGGTCAGGTCATATTCGAGCGCACCGCTCATGTTGGCCAGGCGGAAGTTGGTCCCGCTGCGGCTCTTGCTCCACTCGGTGAGCGCGAAGTTGCGCCCGTCGGTGACGTCGAAACCATAGGCGATGACCGGCAGCCGGTCGTTGCCGCGGAAGTCGAACATATAGCCGTCGCGGTCGTTCGCATCGAACTTGTACGCGACCGAGAGCGGGGTCCGCGCGCGGGTCTCCGATTCACCCACCTTCAGGCGACCGCGGAAGCGATCGGTGAAGTCGTGGCGCATGTTGAACGACACCTGGTGGAAGGTGCTCTCGTTGCGCTCGAAGCCGTTCTCCGAACGGATGTCGACATTGTCGAACACGCCATAGGAGAGGATGTTCTTGGTCGGATCGACTTCATATTCGTTGACGATCGTGTCGCGCACGCCGCCGGCGGCGCGGCTGAAGCCGATCGCCTCGATGTTCGGGCTCTCCGCCTCCTGGTTGAAGCGCGCATAGAGCACGTCGAGCGTCACGTCGGTGTGCTCGTCCGGGCGCCACTGGACCGAGCCGGTCAGGCCCAGCCGATCGATGTCGACTTCGCCGAAGGTGTAGCGCGGGATGCGCGGATAGGCGGCCGAGAGCAGCTCGCTGCGCTGCGCATCGGTGGTGCAGCTGAGACACCCGGCGAAATTGTTGCCCGCGCCATAGGGCTGCGAGGGGTCGCCGGCCTGCCAGCGCGTGGTGTTGAAGCTCTCGCTGATCGGGTTGCGCTTGCTGTAGGCGGCGGAGAAGAGCACGCCGAAAGTGTTGTCGGCATTGGCCCAGCTCACCAGCCCGGCGAGGCGCGGCTGCACGTTCTTGGCAAGGTCGTTGTACGATCCCTGCGCCGACACGGCGAAGTGGGTGCCCGAGCCGAAGTCGAGCCCGCGCCCGGTCTGGAGGTCGACGGTCGCGCCGAGCGAGCCCTCTTCGAGCTCCGCCGACTGGGTCTTGTTGACCTTGATGCTGTTGAACAGCTCGGACGCGAACATCGAGAAGTCGAAGCCGCGATTGGTGTTCCCGCCATAGGCGGCCTGGGTCTCCATGCCGTTGATGCGGACCTGGGTGAACTGCGAGCCGAGCCCGCGGACGCTGATCGTGCGACCCTCGCCGTTCTCGCGGTCGATCGTCACGCCCGGCAGGCGCTGGATCGATTCCGCCAGGTTGAGGTCGGGAAACTTGGCCATGTCCTCGGCCAGGATCGCGTCGACCTGGCCCGCCGAGCTGCGCTTGATGTTGAGCGCCTGGCTAAGGCTGGAACGGAACCCGGTGACGACGATCTCGTCCGCGCCGGCTTCCTGGGGCGCCAACTCGTCCGTGGAGTCTGCGGCCGGGGCCTCGGTCGTCGATGCCGGCGGGGTGGTCTGTGCGGCGGCGTTCGAAGCCGCCAGCAATGCGATCATCGATACGCCAAGCACTGAAGCGGTACGCACGTAAAACATCTAACTTCCTCTCCGAACAAATGATACCGGTGTCATATTCTTTAAAATTGTGGATATTCTCAGACGTTCAAAAAGTATTCCCCGAAGCTATTCATCAAATTTACTTACTCATATTGTCAAACGATCAGAGGTAGCGGCGCGGCGTTTCCGCACTATGTCCGCTGCGCCTTCGCCACCTCCACGGCATAGACATGGTTCTTCCCGTGCATGTTCGAGACGAAGAAGATCCACTTCCCGTCGGGGCTGAAGCTCAGGTTTGGCTCGAGCCGATAGTCGTGCGCGGACAGGTCGACGAGGCGCTCGGGCACCATCAGCTGCGTCGTGATCAGCTCGTCGCGATAGTTCGCCGGGTCGGCGTCGGGCACGGTCTCGGGGCGGAGCAGCACCAGCCATTTGCCGTCGGGTGCATGCGCGACCATGTCGGCGTCGCCGCCGTCGCCGGCGAACAGCGTCCCGTCGGGCGAGACGTTGAAGTGCACCGACCATTGGTCGCGCTCGACGCGGCGATAGACACGCCGCCCGGTCTCCAGATCAACCGAGGCGACCCAGAACACCTGCCCGCGCGGGGTCTGGAGGTCGTAATGCACCTGCCGTCCGTCCGGGCTGAACCATTCGTGCCCGAAGATCTCGAAGTTCATCGTCCGCTGGTGGAGTTTCCGGAGCCCGGTGCCGTCGGCGCGGATCGCCCACATCCGGTCGACGCGGTCCCACGGTCCTTCGTGCGAGAAGATGATCTGCATCGGGTCGGTCGGCGAGAATTGCGTGTGGCCGATCCACTCGTTGGTCTTGTGGATCACCCGTCGCTCGCCGGTGCGCGTGTCGATAGTGAAGATCTCCATCGGGTAGCGCGCGGCCCAGCGCTGGAGCATGCGCACGCCCTTGGCCTTGGCGAAGTTGAGCGGTTTCCCGTCGGGGCCGAGCGCGGCATATTCGGCCTGGTCGAAGCGCCGGTTGCGCGGATCCGGGACGTTGGGCTGGAGCGGCTTTGATCCATAGGCGACGAAGCCGAGCAGCAGCGTGTCGTCGGCGTTCAGCGAATTGAACTGACCATTGGGGATGCGGCACACCTTGCGCGTCCTGCCGCTGTCGGCATGGACCGCGAACACGGTGCGCGGCCGGTCCATCGGCTGCGCGTCGCCGGGATCGCTGATCGAGTAGTAGATCTCGCGCGATCGCCGTGCCGCGAACATCAGGTCGGCGCGCTCGTTCTCCACCAGCACGCGCGTACGGAAGGTCTTGAGGTCGACCAGCCCGATGCCTCCGGGCACCGAGATCGCCATCAGATCGCCCTCGGGCGTCCAGGCATTCTTGTAGAAATACAGCTTGCCGCCGCCGCCATCGGGGCTCACGCGCACGATACGGTGGCCGGTGCGGCGGTCGACCCACTCGCGCGGCGCCGGGCCCGCCGATTGCGCTGCGGCCGGGGTCTGGGCGAGCGCCGCGCCGGCGACCGATCCGCCGACCAGCCCCTTCAGCACTCCGCGCCGCGTCTCGATGGTCATTGCTTGCTCCCGCTTCATGGCGCCGGCGTCACTCCCTCGACGCGCACTTTCCAGCCCTGGCTCGGGAAGCCGGGCGCATGGCCCTTCGCGCCGTCCCAACCTGCCGCCATCATGCCCACCGCCATCAGCAGCGCGCCGTTCGAGGGGAAATAGGTCTCGGCCGCGCGGCGATAGCCCGGTCCGTCGGGGTTGACCGCCATCGCGACGCCGCCCGCGCCGCCCGAGACCGGCACCAGCTCGTTGGCATGCGCGTCGAGATGGACGCGCGGCGTCATGCCGGTCACGCCCCATTGGTTGTTCTTGCGGTCCGCGAACAGCCAGTCGACTGCCTTGTCGGGCTCGCCGAGCCGCGCCGCGGTCATCGCCATCATCGGGAAATCCCAGCCCCAGGTCTGGCGCAGGTCCCAGTTCGCCTCGACCGCATCGAAGGTGCGGCGCATCGCGGCCGGATCGATCCGCGCGCCCGGGATGAAGCCATAGGCCATCAGGAACGAAGGGTGGTCGCGGTTCGCGCATTGCTCCGCGGTCGCATCGCCCCGGCACGCGTCGGACTGCGCGACGGTCCAGAAGTCGGGGACCGACTGCGCCGGCAGATAGAGCCCGTCGCGCATCGCAGGCCTGGCGAGCCGGGCGAGCGTGCGGTCCCATTCGGGATTGCGCGGCCGGCCCTGCCGCTCGCGCCATTGCTGCGCCGTGGTCAGCGCCCAGCGGAAATATTCCAGCTCGAAGGTCGGGTTCTTCGTGCTGAGCGGCGGATAATTCTCCTGCGCCGGGATCATCGGCGGCCCTAGGTTGCGCTGCCCGTCCGCCTCGATCGGCCAGGAGGCGAGCAGGTCTGCGGTCGCCTCGACGACGTCGCCGTAGCGGGCGAGCACCGCGCGATCCTTGCGCGCGCGCCACACCAGCTCGGCGAGCAGGATCGGGTGCGGCTGCTGCCACATCAGGAAGGGCGAGACGAGGCTGGGGCTGTTGCGCCCCTCGGGCCCCACCATCTTGGGCCACCAGGCGCCCTTGACGCGGTGCCGCGCGGCCTCCTCGCGCGCCTTGGGAAGATGCTCGACGTACCAGTGCAGGCTGCGTTCGAGCAGGTCGGCATGGCCCCACATCGCCTGCCAGGCGGCGTGCCATGGGTGCATCTCGAGGTGGAACTTGCCGAACCAGCTGTTCGAGAACAGCCCTTCCTCCTGCGGCGGCAGCTCGCCGGCGCCATTGATCGCGGAGAGATATTGCGAGAGCACCACGCGGCGCTCGAGCTCGGGTGCGCGGGGATCGGTGCTGCCGGTGAAGTCCACCGCGCCGCCACTCGTCCAGAAGCGCCGCCAATGGTCCGCCACCTGCGTCGCTGCCGCGGCGGGGGAGGGCAGGCGCGGCGCCGCGGCGTTGCGGTCGAACGACAGGATCAGCGTCAGTCGCTCGCTTCCGCGTCCCTGCGCGCGAAGCTCGGCGGGGCCCGTCTCGCTGATCCGGCCGTTGGTGACCGCCGTCGACCAATAGCGAGTCGCGTCGAGCGTGCGGAGCAGATGGATGCGATCGGGCTGGCGCTCGAGCACCGTGGTCGTGCCGCCGCCGTCCCAGCGCGCGGGATCTGGATTGATCCTGGGATCGACCCCCGGATAGCGCGCCGCCAGCCCCAGCCGGCCCGAGGCGACCAGCGGCGAGGTTACTTCGACGAATACCGCGTCGTTGCCGGGCAGCACCCGGGTGACGACGCGGACCGGCTGGCCCTGGTAGCGGAAGCTGCTGCTGAGCGTCCCGCTCCAGAGGTCGAGCGTCTGGCGAGTCTGCGACACGTTCGCGAAGCTCGGCGCGGCGCCGTCGATCGTCATCGCGATCCGGCCCAGCGAGATGCGGTGCGGATTGGCGCGCAGCCAGTTGAGCGCGGGGTTGGTGTCCGCCGCGGCCCAGGATTCCATCCAGGCATAGGGCTGCTCGCCGCGTCCCGGCACGGCCACCTGCACCAGCCCGTCGCGCTCGGTGAAGCCCTTGGGATTGGGCAGGCTGTGCCACGCCATTGCGCCATGGTCAGCAGCGGCGCGAGCTCGGAATAGCGATCGGGAAAGGTCTGCAGCCCGGTGATGTCGGCGGTGAAGCCCAGATTGCCGTTGCCGAGCATGACGGGCGCGTGCGGATCGACTTTCTCCAGCACGACATTGTGCCGGCGTACCAGCGCCTCGCGATCGATCCGCTCGGCCGGCTGGGCGAGGGCGGGCGCGGCCGTGATGCCGAGGGCGAGCGCGGCCCACAACGCCCTGGATCCCGGCGAGGCTATTGAAATCACTGCGCGCATCCTCTTTCCTTGCGTCCCGCCCGAGCCGTGCGAATCACACGAATTTTTACGTGTGAATGCCTCTTTTACAAATGATCGTATAGTGCTATTTAGAACATAGTCCCGCATAATGGGAATGTGGCAAGGGGGCAAATTGCCGCGCGCTGATCAGAAACCGGTGTCATGGGCGGGCGCGCAGAATCGAACGAAAAGGAAGTGGAGCGGATGAGAAAGGCGTATCTCGTGGCGTTGCTGGTGGCGTGCACCGGCCTTACGGCATTGCCGGTCGCAGCGGGCGTGATCGGGATCAACCAGCCGGCGCTGCCCCTTACCGAAGGCCGTATCTCGACCCTGCCCGACGCCCAGCAGGCGCCGTGGCTCGCCTATCTCAAGCGCTCGCAGGCGCAGCACCTCGCCGATCGCGCCGCGCTCGCGGCCGAGCTCAAGCCCGGCCAGCCCGCGCCGCCGCCGCCCCAGGCCGTCGGCCCCGGCTCGTACAACATGCCCACCGACAAGCCGGACGCCTGGTACCGCACCGCCGAGGCCCGGCATGTCGCCGACACGATCCTGAGCTTCCAGACGCCCGCGGGCGGCTGGAGCAAGAACCAGAACCGCGCCGGCCCCGCGCGGCTTCCCGGCCAGCGCTTCTCGAACGACGCCGAGACCATGGCGCAGGACCCATGGAACTTCGACGCGCCCTATGACCGCTTCTGGACCTTCGTCGGCACCATGGACAACGGCGCGACGATCACCGAGATGCGCTATCTAACCCGCATGGCGAAGGTACTGCCCGGCGAGGCCGGCGAGCCCTATCGCGAGTCGATCATCCAGGGCGTGCGCTATCTGCTGGCCGCGCAATATCCCAACGGCGGCTGGCCGCAGATCTGGCCGCTGGAGGGCGGGTTCCACGATGGAATCACCTTCAACGACGATGCCATGTCGGAGGTGTCGATGCTGCTCGACGACGTGGCGCGCGACCCGGTCTACCGGTTCGTCCCCGGCCAACTGCGCCGCCAGAGCGCGGCGGCCGTCGAGGAGGCGCTGAAGCTGATCCTGGCCGCGCAGGTGAAGCGCGGCGGGCAGCTCACCGGCTGGCCGCAGCAGGTCGATCCGCTGACGCTCGAGCCGATCTCGGCGCGCAACTACGAGCCCCGCTCGGTCGCGAGCGCGGAGACCACCGACGTGCTCATCTTCCTGATGCGCCAGCAGCACCAGACGCCAGAGGTCCGCGCCGCGGTCGAAGCCGGCGTGGCATGGCTCAAGTCGGCTGCGGTCACGGGCTATGCCTTCACGCGCACGCCCCAGGGCCGCAAGCTGATCCCCCAGCCGGGGGCAGGGCCGCTCTGGTCGCGCAACTACGACATCGTCACCGGCAAGCCGATCTTCGGGGACAAGGACCGGACGATCCACGACGACGTCAACGATCTCTCGGAGGGACGGCGCAACGGCTACAGCTGGTGGGTCACCGTGCCCCAGCGCGCCCTCGATCGCTACGCCGAGTGGCGCAAGTCGTCAGCGGCGGGCTGAACCGCGGCCGCGGCACCAAAATACAAGAAAATTTCAGGGCGCCGGCAATGAATCGGCGCCCACCAAAAGGAGAGGAAAATGCAGAAAGTAACGGGGGTTACCAAGAGATTCATGCTGGGCGCCTCGATCGCTACCCTGGCGGTGGCGTCGAGCTGGGCGGGGCAGGCACGGGCGCAGGGCACGCCGTCGCAGCCTGACACCGGTGCCACGCAGGCGGCGCCGGGAGACGAGCAGGAACTGATCGTCACCGGCGTCCGCCAGGCCGAACAGTCCGCGATTCAGCGCAAGAAGCGCGCCGCGACCGCGCAGGACTCGATCGTCGCGGACGACGTCGGCCAGTTCCCCGACAAGAGCGCGGCCGAGGCGATCGCGCGCATCGCCGGCGTGGCGCTCGACGTCGACGACGCGGGCCAGCAGGGCGGCTTCACCATCCGCGGCCAGGCGGCCGACCTGATCCGCGTCGAAGTGGACGGAATGACCGCGCTGCCGACCAACGGCGACCAGGGCGGCCGCGCGGTCGGTATCGGCGACCTGTCGTCGGACCTCATCAAGAGCGTCGACGTGGTCAAGGGCCAGACTGCCGACATGACGCCGGGCGGCGTGGGCGGCACGGTGCGGATCGAGCAGCGCACCGCGCTCGACTTCAAGAAGCCCTTCTACCGGCTCAACCTGCAGGGCCAGTACAACACGCTGTCGGACCGAGTGACGCCGCGCATCAACGCGATCGCCGCGCACAAATTTTTCAACGACACCTTCGGCATCCTGCTCAACGCGACCTACGAGAACCAGCGGACCACGACCGACTTCGCGCGCGTCTCGGACAAGCAGTCGGGCTACGTCCCGATGGGCGACCTGGATAATTCGCCCGAGAAGAGCTTCACCACGCCCTATGATCCGATCGCCGCGGCGGTGACGACCAAGGCGGGTTGCGCTGCGCTGCCGACGACCGGAATCAACAGCAGGCTCAACTGCTATGCGCAGTGGGAAGACTTCGTGCCGACATTGCCGCGCTTCGGCCGCGGCGTGCGTGGCGACGAGCGCTTCTCGGCGCAGATCCGGGCGGACTGGAAGCCCGACGACCGCGTGTCGATGTTCGTCTCGTACAATCCGAACATCCGCCACTACAGCTCGCAGGACTATAACCTCAGCATCGCCAGCCCGACGGGATCGACCAATGCGAGCGGCGTGCTCGCCTCGAACATCACCAACGCAGTGGTGAACGAGAACCACTATGTCACCAGCTACGACATGGTGCGCGGCACCGGCGTTGGCACGGTGGGCTCGCTCAACTGGACGAACCAGGTCCGCGACATCTATCGCAACACCGCGCAATATTACACCCAGGCCGGCGTCGACCTGTTCCTGGGCAAGTGGACGACCAAGGCGCGCGTCCAGTACAGCCTCGCCAAGGCCTCGCGCGAGGACCGGGCGTTCAGCTTCAACGCCGCGCTTCCGTCCGCCTCCTTCTCGATGATCCCCGAGAACGGCCTGTGGACCTTCGCGCCGCCGAGCAGCGTCGATCTCTCGAGTCCGGCGGCCTATTATCCGCAGGTCGGCGCCAACGGGATCAGCGCCAACTCGCAGCTCGAATATACGCCCGAGGACAATCGCTCGAGCGAGTGGAACTACCAGCTCGACGTGACGCGCGAGTTCGACGATTTCGGGCCGCTCAAGTCGCTCAAGTTCGGTGCCCAGCGCCGCAAATACTTCAACACCGCGTATCGCTACAACGGCTTCCAGATCGCGCCGGGCGTGACTCTCGCCCACGCGCGAAGCCTGGACCTCATCCAGTTCTGCTCGCCGGCGCTGGCTCCCGCGAGCGCGCCCTGCCAGTTCGGCGAGACGCGCCGCAACACGGCGGCTAACACCACCGAGCTGCTCTACAAGGTCCATACGCTGACCGAGGCGCAGTATCAGGAGGTCATCAACAACAGCCTGATGCGGCTCCCGGGCGCGAACTTCTTCAGCGGCCTGCCCGATCGCGGCAACCTGCTGAACTCGTGGATGGGCTATGATTTCGACAAGTTCTGGAACACGCTGGGCAAATACGCCGACCTCAGCGACATGAACCTCGACTGCCTGTACGAATGCATCGCGTCGGACGGGAAGACCTATACCCGGCCGACGTACAAGACGTCGGAGATCAGCACCTCCGCCTACGCGATGATCGACTTCGAGCAGCCGATCCTGGGCATGACGCTGATCGGCAATGCCGGCGTGCGCTACCAGAAGGTCACGGTGCACGCGCAGCCCGTGATCGACTTCAGCGACCGCGTCGCGATCGCCGGCACCGACGCCAACGGGCTGCCGACCTACACGATCCAGAACAACTTCATTCGTCGAGAGATCGGCCAGGTGGACCGGACCAGCGAGGACTGGCTGCCCAGCCTCAACCTCGCGCTATGGCCGGTCGATGGCGTGCTGGGCCTGCGCTACTCGATCGGGCTGCAGCGCGCTCGCCCGAGCATTCTCCAGCTGACCGGCAATGCGACAGTGAACTGCGGCAAGGTCAACGAGGCGGATCGCGCGGCGCTCGAGGCGTTCCTCGCATCGCATCCCGGCGCGATCGACGACGGCGATCCCGCCACCGACGATGCCGATGAGGCGAGCGGGATCATGACCAGCTTCGTCAACCGCTGCTCGGGCCGGATCGGCAACCCCGAGCTCAAGGGCTATGGCGCGCTGACGCAGAACCTGTCGCTCGAATGGTATCCCAACCGCGACACCCAGCTCAGCGCGGCGGTCTATCAGATCAACGTGCGGTCGGGTCGCCCGGAAAGCGTGAGCTTCGGCAATTACGAGCTCGGCGGCGACGAATATGAAGTCGACACCTATCAGGACGGGCCGAGCGGGCTGCGCACGCGCGGCTATGAGATCGCGGGGCGCACCGCATTCACGTTCCTGCCCTGGATCTTCAAGCACACCGGTGGCGGCTTCAATTATTCGTACACCAAGTCGAACGAGCAGAACACCGCGATCGACCCGCTAACCGGCACGGCGCTGCCGCCCAAGGCCGAGTCGAGCTATTATTACAACGTCAATTTCTGGTACGACGACGGGCGGCTCAACGCGCGCGTCGCCTATCAGGCGCGCGACATCTACTATGACCGGACCGAGGCATCGAGTCTCAACCGCACGCCCACGACGCCGGGCGTCAGCGGGACGAACACCACCTCCTACTACAAGGTCGTGACTCCGATCTTCAAGGACTCGACCAACTCGCTCGACGCGCGCGCGTCCTATCGGCTGAGCGACATGTTCCAGCTGTTCGTCGAGGGGAAGAATCTCCTCAACGACAGCATGTCGCGCTTCACGCCCGATACGTACCGGACGATCGGCGGCGGTACGCCGTACATCTTCGATACCTATTACTCGGGTCGCACCTATTACGCGGGCGTGATCGCGACCTTCTGAGCTCGGGCCCCCTCCCGGCCCTATGGCCCGGTTCCCGCCAGCGGGGGCCGGGCCTTTTTTTGCCCGACCCCGCATGCGGGGCCGGGCAGGGAGGAAGGCGTCAGCGAAGGATGCGCAGCGTCCGCGGGTCGAAGCGTACCACTTCGAACACGTTCGCCGCCCGGCGCAGCACCACCGTGCCGCGGGGGAAGTCGACCGCGACGACGGTCAGCGCGCGCCCCGGATGGCGGGCCCCGGTCTTGTAATAGTTGTTGAGCAGAATGGTGCCCACGACGTTCGAGACGGTATTGCCGGCGACGGCACGCCGCTCGACTTCGGCGCGGGTCGGCCCGTCGAGCTGCGCGAGCAGCGCGGCGTCGAGGGAGGAACGGCCCTGGGCCGCTGCGGGCGTGGCCAGCACCGTGAGGCTCAACAGGATCGGGGCGGACCAGGCAACTGCACGACTGAGGTTCATCTTCCTATTCCTTCCGTGAAGGGCGAATGGAAAGGCGCTTCGTCGGAGGCAAGCCGAGGCGACGCAGCCCCAGAAGGTCTAAACGAGCGGGCAGGGGCGCTCCATCGGTGGCTATCCCTAGGAACCCCCCGGTCGCTCCCTGAGAAATACCGGGGCAAACCCCCTGCCGCGCGGATGCTGATCCCTCCGCAAGATGCCCCGCATCTCGTTCCAGATTGTAGGAGTTATACAGAGTTGTACCCAGTACGGATCCGTAACGAACGCCTTACGCGCTGTAATAGTGATGCGGTTGGATCGATGGATTCGTGAAAGTCCGGCCCTAACGCGCGGAATTGATTTGCCCCGCTGGTGCGATTGAGCGCTTTCATGAAGACAGGCCGATATTGAGAGTGTATGTTCAACAAATCGACTCTTGTTCAACAGGTGGCCCATTTTCCCGGTGGAAGATCTATTTTGACCTTCCGGAAACATGGAGTGGAACGGAGTGGCCGAGGTGAAGGTAAAGGGGCAGGTGCCGTCGCGGCGTGACGACGCTGGCCCCCCGGTTATGCCTGATATTGCCGACTGGCGGGGGCTCATCCTTTCGGCAGCCGCTCCAGCGCAACCCGCTCGCTCCCCGCACATCGGGTCCGAAACCGACATGCTGAACCTGATCGAGCTGATGCCGATGCCCATGGGCGTGGTTGACGGGGAGCTCACCACGGTCTTCGCCAATCGCGCCTGGTTCGAAGCGCTCAACCGAAGTGAGGCGCGCGACTCCGGGCATCTTCGCGACCTGCCCGAATGCTATCGCGTCGCCGCGTGCAGCGAGCATGGGCAGAAGGCGATCCGCGACGGAATCGAGCAGCTCCTGGCGCAGGACACGCACAGCTTCGTCCACCGCTACATCGCGATGCGGGGCACCCGGGCACCCACGGTGCTCCAGGCGCGGCGGCTGATCGGCGCCAAGCCGCACATCCTCTTCTGCTTCCACGAGACCGCCGAGCCGCCCAGCGAGACGCTGTTGCGCGGGCAGCAGGCGGCGATCCTGCGCGCCGAAGAGGAGGAACGGCGCCGTATCGCGCGCGAGCTCCACGACGAGACCTTCCAGCAGCTCGCGCTGATCCGCTTCGGGCTCGAATCGGCACGCACCGCGCGGCAGGAGCAGGAGTTCGAGACCGCCTTCGTCGCGATCGAGACCGCGCTCGCCGCGGTCCAGTACCAGGTCCGCACGCTGAGCTATGTGCTCCACCCGCCCGAACTGCACCGCGGCGGTCTCCCGTCCGCGCTGGAGAGCTTCATCCGCGGCTTCGGCCGGCGATCGGGGCTCGAGGTCGAGTTCCACGACGAGGCGGGCTTCGTCGAGAGCGCGCCGGACGTCGAGCTGGCGCTCTACCGCGTCGCGCAGGAGGCGCTCGCCAATGTGCTCAAGCACGCCCAGGCGTCGTGCGTGACGGTACGGCTGCGGCGCGAGGCGCGGCGGCTGGTGCTCGAGATCTGCGACGACGGAGTCGGCATTCCGCTCCGCGTCGTGCATGGCGAGGAGCCGCTCATCCTCGGCGTCGGCCTCGCCAGCATGCGCGAGCGGATGGAGGCGCTGTCGGGCGATCTCAGCGTCAGCCGACTCGATCCGGGCACGCTGGTCCGCGCATCGGTCCCGCGTCGCCGCCGACGCTCGCGCTGATTCAGGGCTCCACGATGTGGTTGCGCACGGCGTAGCGCACCAGCTCGGCGGTGGTGCGCAGCTTGAGCTTGTTCATCGCCGTCGCGCGGTGCGTCTCGACCGTCTTGACGCTGATGTCGAGCAGGTGCGCGATCTGCTTGTTGATCTTCCCCTCGGCGATCAGCTGGACGATCTCGCGCTCGCGCAGCGTCAGCGTCGATGCGCCGCTGTCCTCGTGGCTGTGGACGAAATGGTCGAGCAAGGTCTCGGAGATCTCGCTCGAGAAATAAGGTTTGCGCAGCGCCAGCGCCTCGACCGCGGCGACCAGGTTGGTGCCTGAATCGGACTTGAGGACATAGCCCCGCGCCCCGGCGCGCAGCACGTCGACGATCAGGTCCTCGCGCTCATGCATCGTGTAGATCAGTATCTCGATCCGCGGCAGCTCGTGCTTGAGCACGCGGGTGAGCGCCAGCCCGTTCATCAGCGGCAGCGAATAGTCGATGACGGCGATGTCGGGCTGCATCTCGCGCGCCAGGCGGAGCGCGGTGTGTCCGTCGGCCGCTTCGCCGACGACTTGCCAGTTGGCGTGCGCGGCGAGGAGGCTGCGCACCCCTTCGCGCATGGCCTGGTGATCGTCGACGATCAGGATACGGCGGGTCGGACTCGACATAGACCTCTCGCTCAGAACCCCGCTTTTCCGGCCGTCCGTGCCGGCCTTTACGCGGAACCGCGCCGGCCTGTCGGTGGCCCTTGCATCATTGCCTAACTGTGGCGGTACGCAATCGGGAATTTCCCTGTCTTCGCACCTTCCAAGGCTGACCTCGCAGCTCCGTCTCCGGCCCGCCGAGGTGTTCGGGGGGACATGGCGGACCGGAGACGGGCCGGGGCCCGTTGCTGCGTTGCAGGCCCGGCTCTGGAGTGCCCAGCAGGCAGCGGTAGCGTCAGCGCCTGCGGGCGCGCTTCTTGGCCTTCATCCCGCGCTCGTGGACCTGCAGGCACCCGTCGGTGACTTCGCGCGTGCAGGGCGGATAATTGCCGGCGCTCGGCTTGGGCGTGAGGTCCTGGGGCACGTTGCGCGTGGTGACGGTCCCGTCGGGCGCGCGCACCGTCTCGGTCAGCCCGCCCGGAAGCGGATTCGAAGTGACCGGATAGCCGCGCGCGTCACGCGCCGGCTCGGACTGGGCCATCGCCTGGGCGGGAAGCACGATCGCAGCCGCCACGATCAGAAGCCTGAGAGTTCGCATGTTCCATTTCTCCCTCTGTTGGCGGACCCCAGGGCGAGCGGGAGCCGGGGCGCCCGATGGACGCCCGGGAAAACCCGCTTCGGCTGCGGTCCATGCGGTCGCGCCGGATTGCGACGCGACCATTGCTGTCACCGCGCCTCGAAACGGATGACGGGGCGGGTGCCGTGCCGTAGCCGCACGAAATCCAGCCATACCGTCCGGATGCTCTGCGGTGCGCGGCGCAGGTTGGTGATGGCGGAGCAGGTGCCCGGGCGCAGGCGCATGCGCACCGGGACCCATTGCTCGCCGCCGCGAAGGAAGCCGACGCGATAGCTGTTGATGAACACCGTGTTCCGGGACACGCACAGGCGAACCTGGCGGTGGCGGCCGGAATTGCGGACGCGGATCGAGTCGTGATCCAGGCCGAGCCCGACGGTGGTGGAGCCGAGGGTCACCCAGCGGCGCTGGGCCTCGGCGGGGCTGCTCGTCAGCGCCAGGGCGGCGCCGGCGAGAAGGAAGACATACGCACGCATCGCTTTCCTCCATTTTCGTCAATGCTGCGGACGGATGGGAAGGCGATGGGGCCCCGCCACGCGGCTTTGCTCCGATTGTCTCGGATGGCGGGAGCTTAGGCGCGCGGGCTCTTGCCGCTCATAGAGAAAAACCCGCGTCGGAACCCGGGAAACTAAGGAGATTATGCCACCGGATTCCCGCGCGGTGCGCGCACTGCGGTGACGATCCAGACGACGCCGTGGACGAGCAGGTCGATCCCCAGCACCGCGGCCACGAAGCGGACCTCCGCTCCCCCCTCGGCGAGCAGGATCGCGGCGCCGCCGATCGCGCCCACTGCGCCCGACAACGGCAGCCAGCGATAGGCCCGGCGCGCCACGCCCAGCCAGATGCGCAATATGCCCGAAGCGACCAGCGCCGCGGCGAGGGCGAGCCTCAGGAACGCCGCCTGGAACTCCGGCCGGTAGATCAGCAGCAGCCCGAAGCTGATGTAGAGGATCCCGAGCGCGAGTCGCCACAGCAGCGATCCCCAGGAGCGGGTCGTCGCGCGCTGGAGCATCGTCACCAGCCCCGCGATCATGGCCAGGCCGGCGATCGCGATCACGCTAATCGTCGCGACCAGCGCTATGTCGGCGAGCACCAGCGCGCCGGCGATCAGCAGCACCGCGCCGAGCAGCAACTGGCCCTTGTTCCAGGCGCGCGGCGTTTGGCCGGGCTCGCGGAACCGTGCAAAGTCCGTCATGGCTTCCTTCCCCCTGGCGCCCTCTACGGGCGAGGCGTGACTCGGCCGCAGTGCCTAGCGGCGTACCACCCGCGCATTCTCGGCGGTGCCGATCACGCGAACCCGTTCGCCGACGCGGAAGTCGCGGGGATTGCCGGGCTGGATCACCGCCACGGCCTCGCCCGAGTCGAGTTCGACCGTCAGCTCCACGCCCTGGGTGCGGCCCGCACCGGCGAGCGTGCCGCCCACCGCGCCGCCCGCCACCGCCCCGGCGGTCGCGCCGATCACGTTCTGCGCGGTGTTCCCGCCGATCGTGCTGCCCGCCGCGCCGCCGATCACCGCGCCGGCGAGCGCCCCCAGCCGGGTCTGGCCTGCCCGGATCTCGACCCGGCGGACGCCCGCGACCGTGCCGAAGGCGACCGGCTGGCCGCGCATCGCCTGTTCGTCGGGGAAGCTGTGCGTCGATGCGGTCGGCATGCACCCGGTCACCATCGTCGCGGCGGCCAGGCACAGCAGCATAGTGGAAGTGGTTTTCATCACGACCTCCTTGAGGGCCCCGGCGTCACTCGTGCCAGCCCGGGGGAATGCGTCGGCCGCGCTCGCGGCACTGGATCGGGACCATCCGGCCGATGGTGAGCGTCAGCTGCGTGCCGCGCAAATGCGCCGACCGGGTGGGGGATTCGAACGCGAAGGTGCCGCGTGCGCGCCGCTCGAGCACCATCGGCCCGCCCTGGGCCCCGACGACATGCGCGGTGTTGCCACGGAAGATGACGACCACGCCGTCGCCGCGATCGCACGAGAAGAACACCCGCTCCTCCGGGTAGCGGTGATAGACGCAGCCGGTGAGCGCCACCGTCGCCGCGGCGGCGAGCGCCAGCGCACCGGCCCGGCGCCGCTTATTGGGGCGTCCAGACATAGTCGCCTCCGTCCATCATCAGGTTGAGATGCAGGCGGCCGTCGCGGATCACGAAGGTGCGGACGTTGGCCAGGTCCCGCGAAACCCGCTCGAGCGGCGAGGGGAGGCAGGCCGCCATCGTCACTGCCTTCAGGTTCAGCGACACGCTGCCCATCGTCTTGTCGATATCGGGCGAGGTCCAGCTGCCGGTGCCGCGGTTGCAGTAGAGCTGCGCGACCAGCGTCCCGTCGGGATCGAGGCGGATCGTATAGACTTCCTCCGCCCGGGGGCGGATCGTGCCGATCGCATCCTTGGGGGAAACGAACTCGACCAGCCGCCATTCGGTGCCGGTGAGCCGGGGCTCGGTGGAGGCCTCGGCATAGCGCTCGCCGGTGGTCGCGCAGGCGGCGGCGGCCAGCGCCAGCCCGCTCATCACGAACGCGCGTATCCGCCGCGCTCGTGCCGCGCCCGTCGTAGGGGACATGATTCCAGCCAATGGCCCGTTGCCTGCCATCGTTTCTCTCCCATCTACTGGCTATTCGATAGAAGTCAGATCGAGTTTTACTTTAGATGCAAAGATCCGTTGCCAGATAATCTAAGGGATTATTGGCGCGTCCCGATCGTGCGGACCGACGATCTCTGAACGTTGCATCAGGTATAGGTATCGCATGCCTGCAGCCATCGGGATTAATCCCGATACCTCCGCGAACTAATCCCAATTAGACCGGCGCGTCACCATAGGGCATCCCGCCCCCTGCGGCGGTTTGCCGTACGCGGCTGTGGGAGTTGGCATGAGCGCAACAATGAAAGCATCGCGTCTGGGCGGCCTCGAATACAACCCGAGGTACCGGCCCGGCTTCCTGGTCCTCGGCGTCATCCTGATGCTCTGCGGGATCTTCGCGGTCATGGCGCCGCTGCTGTCGACGCTGGCGGTGACGCTTGCGGTCGGCGTCTCCGCCGCTGTGGCCGGCATCGCGCAGGTCGTGCAGGCCTTCCGGGCCTCGGCATGGAAGGGCTTCTTCCTCAACCTGCTCATCGGCCTCGCCTTCCTGGCCACCGCAGTGATCTTCCTGCTGTGGCCGCCCAAGGGCGCGCTCGCGATCACGATCACCGTGTCCTGGCTGCTGCTCATCGCCGGCATCGGCGAGGTCGCGCTGGCCTTCCGCGTGCGGCCGGAGCGGGGCTGGGGATGGCTTGCCATCTCGGGGCTTGTGGCGATCGCCGCGGGCCTTTGGCTGATGTACCGCATTCCGGTGACCGGCTTCTTCGTGCCCGGCGTGGCGCTCGGAGTCGCACTGCTCTTCGAAGGTGCGGCCTTTGCCGCCATGGCCATCGCCGGGGGCGGGCCCGTGGTCGACGAAGCGCGTTTCGACGGCGCACCCGGGGTGCCGCCGGACCGCGAGCCGCCCGTGCTCTGAGGCGCGCCGCGACCGTTCGCGGCACAGGAGGCCGATCATGCGCCTGCCCACAGCGACGGTTCGCGCCGCCACCACCATCCTCGCGCTGGCCCTGCTGACGGGCGCCTGCCGCTCGGGGGAAGGCAATCAGCAGGAGCAGCGCGCGCCGCTCCCCACCGCCGAGCGTCAGCCGGTCGCGGCGGGGGGCGGCAACGACCCGACAAGCTTCGCCCCGCTCGTTCGCCACGCGGCGCCGGCGGTGGTGAGCATCGCCGTCGTCCAGGCGTCGCCGGACCAGCAGAATCCGCTGTTGCGCGACCCCTTCTTCCGCCGCTTCTTCGACGTTCCCGAGCAGGCGCCCCAGGCGCGCCTCTCCTCGGGATCAGGGGTGATCGTCGATGGCGCGCGCGGGCTGGTCATCACCAACCACCATGTCGTCACCAACGCCCGGATCATCGAAGTCGTGCTTCCGGACCGCCGCCGCTTCCAGGCCGAGCTGCTCGGCAGCGACGAGGCCGCCGACGTCGCGCTACTGCGGCTGCGTGGCGCGAACCTGCCCCAGCTCGCGCTCGGCGATTCCGACCGCGTGGAAGTGGGCGACCGCGTGCTCGCGATCGGCAATCCCTTCGGGCTTGGCCAGACGGTGACCTCGGGCATCGTCAGCGCAGTGGGGCGGGGGGTCAGCCGCGAAGGCTATGAGAGCTACATCCAGACCGACGCGCCGATCAATCCGGGCAATTCGGGCGGTCCGCTGATCGCGATGGACGGCACGGTGATCGGCATCAACAGCGCGATCTTCGGGCCAGGCGCCAACATCGGGATCGGCTTCGCCGTGCCTTCGGCGACGGTGCGCTTCGTCACCGACCAGATCTTGCGGCACGGCACGGTGCGCCGCGGGCGGATCGGCATCGGCTTCGCCAATCCGGCGATCGTTCCCGCCAATGCGACCATTCCGGCGGGCGCCCCGGTCGCCTCGGTCGAGCCGGGCTCCGCCGCCGCGCGCGCGGGCCTGCGCACCGGCGACGTCATCCTCACCGCCGGCGGCCGACCGACCCCCACCGGGGCCGAGGTCCGCAACATGGTCGGCCGCACCGAAGTCGGAGCCAGGCTCACGCTGCAGGTACAGCGCGGCGCGAACCGGTTCGACGTCCCGGTGGAGGTCGAGGCGCGCTGAGGGCGCTTCCTCAGTACAGACGATAGGCGACCAGGGTGCTGG
Source organism: Sphingomonas sp. (assembly GCF_017744835.1). Classification (GTDB taxonomy): domain Bacteria; phylum Pseudomonadota; class Alphaproteobacteria; order Sphingomonadales; family Sphingomonadaceae; genus Sphingomonas. Next base: position 971,081 of record NZ_JAGIAM010000003.1, on the reverse strand, counting down.
GCATCACGGTGCCCGGGCGCTGGTTCGCGACGATCAGCATGCCGTCGGCGGTGATCGCCATCTCGCCGCCCGTCGGAGCCGTCCACACCGGCGCATGATTGCTGCCTTGCGTCGGAAGGGCGTAGATCGCCTTGTCGGTGCTGACGAAGACCAGGTTCTTGGTCGCCACGGTATTGAAGATGAATTGCTCGCCGGCTGGTGGCGTCCATGACCACTGGATCGCCCCCGTCGCCTCGCTCAGCGCGTCGAAGCGACCTGGGTTGTTCCGCGCGAGATACACCATACCCCCGGCGACCGCCGGCGAGGTCGTATAGGTGTCGGCGCTGCGCCAGGCATAGGCGCCGTTGGCGATCGACCAGTCGACCAGCACGGAAGACGAGGCCGACCCGCGCTGCCCGGAATAGGCGAGGACATTCCCGTTCGATCCCAGGATCGGCGCGCCGTAATAGCTGTATCCATTGGACTGGAAAAACGGATCGGGGATGCTCTTCTTCAGCGCGCCGCTATTCCTGTCGATGACCTGAAGCGCCGCGCCGGAATAGTAATAGACATTGTCGGCGTCGACCGCCGGGGTTTCCCCATCCCAGATCGAGCCGTTCGCGTCGAAGCTCCAGTACTGCAGCTTGGCGTAGTCGAAGCCATAGACAACGCTCCCGAAATAGCCGGCCGACATGTAGAGGCCTTGATCATAGGCCGTAGGAGGCAGGAAGAACGACCACTGCGACGCAAAGGGCGCGGTGGGGCCGGCGAACTGGCCCGTCTCGGCATCGAGCGCGATGATCGAGTTGTTCGACGACGACGACACCATCGAGGTGACGAACACCTTGCCGTTCGCGGCTGCCGGCGCGCTGGTATAGGAGGTCTGCCCGACGTTGTAGAACCAGCGCTGCTCCCCGGTGGAAGTCGCCAGCGCCCTGACGGTCGTCGTGCCGTCGCTTCCGAAGGTGGTCACATAGGCCCGATCGCCGGACGATGCGACGGTGGTGATGCGGGTTACCCCCGCCGGCACATAGTCCCACGCCTTCTTGAAGGCGGCGGGGTCGAAAGCGGCGCGGACATAGCCATCGTGCCCGGCGTTGCGCTGGAAGGTCTTCCAGTCGCCCAGTCGCACCGTGAGCTGATAGGTGAACGTCTTCGCCGATCCGGCGTAGACGTTGGAGCATGCGGCATCGCCGCACAGGCGAAACGTTACCGCTCCGCTGTAATTGCCGGGCTCCAGTGTCGCGAGCGGCTGCAGCCGAACCTGGTAGACTCCTCCCGCCCCCTGGGTGATCGTGCCCCCCTGCAGTGCCAGTTGGGTATGGTCGAATTGCGCATCCGCAATCACGGTCGTCGCCGGCAAGCCGGTCACCGTGGCATCGAACGCGATCGGCCCCCCGGATCCGTCCTCGGTCATCACCACGCTCTGCGAATCGACCGATAACGTGACCGCGACACTCGGTGTCGGGGTAGGGCTGGGCTGTGGCGTCACGACGCTCCCGCCGCCACCGCCGCTGCAACCGGCCAACATCCAGCAGAGCGCCGCCAGCGCGCCATTGCCTGCCCACTTCGACACGAATGTTTTCTCCCCCTTCGCGGCTCCCCTGCCGCTCGTGCTTGGCGCGCCCGGCAGGGCTCGAACCTGCGACCCCAAGCTTAGAAGGCTCGTGCTCTATCCAGCTGAGCTACGGGCGCGCGCGGGCCTCCCTAACGCGGATTGCGCCGCGGCGGAACCGCGATCATAACGCCCGCATGATCGAGGGGGAAAGCCGGCCGGCGCCAGTCGTCGCGCGCGAGATCGAGCGCGGACATTTCCGCTATTACGACTTCGTCATGGCGGCCTTCGTCGCCATCCTGCTGCTGTCCAACGTGCTCGGCGCGGGCAAGGTCGCCGAGGTCTGGCTGCCCGGCGTCGGCTATTGGCCGTTCGGCGCGGGCATCCTCTTCTTCCCCGTCTCCTATGTCATCGGCGACGTGCTGACCGAGGTCTATGGCTATGCCCGCGCGCGCCGCGTTATCTGGGCGGGCACCGTCGCGGTGCTGTTCATGGCGCTGATGTCGTGGGTGGTGGTCGCGCTGCCGCCGGCACCCAGCTGGAGCAACCAGCACGCCTATGAGACGATCTTCGGCCAGGTCCCGCGGATCGTCTTCGCCTCGATCTGCGCCTTCTGGGTCGGCGAGTTCGTCAACAGCTATGTCCTCGCCCAGATGAAGCTGTGGACCAAGGGTCGGATGCTGTGGACGCGCACGATCGGCTCGACCGTGGCGGGGGAGGGGATCGACAGCCTGATCTTCTACCCGCTCGCCTTCCTCGGTGCCGAGGGCTGGACGACGGCGCTTGTGATCCAGGTTCTCTTCACGCAATGGGCACTCAAGGTCGCTTGGGAAGTTGTGCTGACTCCCGTCACCTATGTGGTGGTCGACTTCCTGAAGCGGCGTGAGGGCGTGGACGTGTACGACGAAGGCACTGATTTTACTCCGTTCGCGACGCGCGTGTGAGCAGCTGGCAAGACGTAAAGGCCTGGGTGGGGCTGACCACCGGCCTTCCCGATTCGACGCTCCATGTGATCGGCGGCATGCTGCTGCTGCTCGGGGCCTCGGCGGTGCTGCGCCGGGTCTTCTGGGACTGGCGGCCGTGGCTCGTCGTGCTCGTGCTCGAGCTCGTCAACGAGACCTACGACATGCTCAACCCCGCCAGCGGCGAGAACCGGCTCGGCGCTTCGCTGCACGACCTCTGGCTGACGATGCTCTGCCCGACGCTGATCCTGCTTCTCGGCGGCTGGCTCGTGCGCCGCGCGGCGGGGAAATCGCGCTAATCCAGATTATTCAAAGGGATGGATGACCAGGCGCGTCGGGCCGCGTCTATAATACGGGCGGGGGATCTTCAGTCAGAGGCTTCGCCATGCGCTGGTTTACCGCGACCGCTCCCATTCGTCTCAAACTCCTCGTCGCGTTCGGATCGCTGGCGGCGCTGACCGCGGCGACGCCGCTCGCGCTGCTGGTTGCGCCTTCGATCGCCGGCTGGGTCGGCGCCGCCGCCGTCGCCGCCGCGATCCTGCTCGGCGGCTGGTACCGCCACGCGATCGCCACCCCCTATGTGGCCACCGTGGTCCGCATGGAGGCGCTCGCCGCCGGCGACCTTGCGGCCCCGATCGCGCACACCGATTTCCGGGACTGCGTCGGCCGGATGACCAAGGCGATGTTCGCTTTCCGTGACGCGGCGCAGGCGCAGATCCGCCAGAACCAGGAAGCGGAAAGCCATGGCACGATCGTCCGCGGGATGACCGCGAACCTGCGCCGGCTCGCCGAGGGCGACCTCACTGCCGACATCGTCGAGGACTATCCGGGAAGCTATGCGGAGCTGCGCGCCAACTTCAATGCCGCGCTCGCCTCGCTGCGCGCGCTGCTCGGCGCAGTGACCGAAAGCGCCGCCACGATCCGCACCGGATCGGGCGAGATCGCCCAGGCCTCCGAGGATCTGGCGCGGCGCACCGAAGCCAATGCCGCCAGCCTCGAGCAGACCTCGGCCGCCATCGCCCAGATGGACCAGCGCCTGCGCGCCACTGCAGAGGCCGCCGGCCGCACGGTCGAGCGTGCCGACGGCGCGATCGCGACCGTGTCGGGCGGGCGCGGCATCGCCGATGAGGCGGTGCAGGCGATGGCGCGCGTCGCCGATGGTGCCAAGGGCATCGACAGCGTGATCGAGGGCCTCGACAAGATCGCCTTCCAGACCCGCGTTCTCGCGATGAACGCCGCGGTCGAGGCGGGCCGGGCGGGCGAGGCGGGCCGCGGCTTCGCGGTGGTCGCCGATCTCGTCTCGGCGCTCGCGATGCGCGCCGAGGAGGAAGCCGGCCGCGCCCGTGACCAGCTCACCGCCACCCAGACCGACATCGTCGCGGCAGTGGAGATGGTTGAGAAGGTCGACGGCGCGCTCGCCGGAATTTCCGAGGGCGTGGGCGAGGTTCACACCCTGCTCGGCCAGATCGCGACCGACAACCAGGCGCAGGCCGCCGCGGTCGGCGAGATCCGGGCTGCGGTCGGCACGATGGACCAGGCGACCCAGCAGAACGCCGCGATGGTCGAGCAGACCTCGGCGGCGGCGCGCCACCTCAGCGCCGAAGTGGTGCAGCTCGCCGGCCAGGCCGCGCAGTTCACCATCGGCGCTCCGGCCAGGCGGCGTGCCGCTCCGGCGCGCGAAAATGTTGGAGCTGCCGTCTCGCTACATTGAGCGGGACGGGCTCAGCCCACGGCTTCGAGCAGACCTTCGAACAACCGACGCCCATCGGTGCCGCCGTGCGCGGCTTCGATGCGGCGCTCGGGGTGGGGCATCATGCCCAGCACATTGCCGGCCTTGTTGAGCAGTCCGGCGATGTTGCGTGCCGATCCGTTGACGTCCTCGGCATAGCGGAAGGCGACGCGGCCCTCGCCCTCGATCCGGTCGAGCGTCTCGGCGTCGGCGAAGAAATTGCCGTCGTGGTGCGCCACCGGAACGGTGATCGTCTCGCCCGCGTCATAGCCGCTGGTGAAGATCGACTGGCCGTTGTCCACCGTCAGCGCGACGTTGCGGCACACGAAGTTGAGCCCCGAGTTGCGCATCAGCGCGCCGGGCAGCAGCCCGGTCTCGGTCAGGATCTGGAAGCCGTTGCAGATGCCGATCACCGGCACGCCGCGCTCGGCCGCCTCGACCACGGCGCGGACCACCGGCGAGCGCGCCGCGATCGCGCCGCAGCGCAGGTAATCGCCATAGGAGAAGCCGCCGGGCAGCGCGATCACGCCCAGTCCCTCGGGCAACTCGCTCTCGCCGTGCCACACCATGTGCGGCTTGGTGCCGGTCACGTCCTCGAGCGCCACCGCGATGTCGCGGTCGCAATTGGAGCCGGGGAAGACGATGACCGCGCTCTTCACTGCTTTTCCACCCGGTAGTTCTCGATCACCGTGTTGGCGAGCAGCTTGCGGCACATCTCGTCGATCGCCTCGTCGGGCGTGCCGTCGGCCACTTCGAGCTCGAAGATCTTGCCGGCGCGGACGTCCTGGACGCCATCGAAGCCGAGACCGGCGAGCGCATGCTGGATGGCCTTGCCCTGGGGATCGAGCACGCCGTTCTTGAGGGTCACGATGATGCGGAGCTTCATGGGCAGGCCCTATGGCCCCGGCGGCGCGCCGCTGCAAGGCGAAAGCTGCCCGAAATCGCGTCTGGTCCCCGGTCTTTGCCGGGGAGCGGACGGCAGGAGCGACCGGAGCCTATTTGCCCCGGCGCTTGCGATGGCTCTCCAGGTCGAGCACCGCCGAGTCCGCGCCCTCGGGGAACAGCCCCAGCCGGCGCGCGACTTCCTGATAGGCCTCGACTTCGCCGCCCAGGTCGCGGCGGAAGCGGTCCTTGTCGAGCTTCTCGCCCGAGGCCATGTCCCACAGCCGGCAGCCGTCCGGGCTGATCTCGTCGGCCAGGATGATGCGGGCGTAGTCATTGTCCCAGATGCGGCCGAACTCGAGCTTGAAGTCGACCAGCCGGATGCCGATCCCGGCGAACAGCCCCGAGAGGAAGTCGTTCACGCGGATGGCCATGTCGGCCATGTCGTGCAGCTCTTCCTGACTCGCCCAGCCGAAGCACAGGATGTGCTCGTCGGTGACCATCGGGTCGCCCAGCGCGTCGTCCTTGTAGTAATATTCGATGATCGTGCGCGGCAGCGGCGTGCCTTCCTCGATCCCCAGCTTCTTGGCGAGGCTGCCGGCGACGACGTTGCGCACCACCACTTCGATCGGCACGATCTCGACCTGGCGGATCAGCTGCTCGCGCATGTTGAGGCGGCGGATGAAGTGAGTCGGGATGCCGATTCCGCCGAGCAGCGTGAAGACATGCTCGCTGATGCGGTTGTTGAGCACGCCCTTGCCGCTGATGGTGCCCTTCTTCTGGGCGTTGAAGGCGGTCGCGTCGTCCTTGAAATATTGGATGAGCGTGCCGGGCTCGGGACCCTCGTAAAGGATCTTGGCCTTGCCTTCGTAGATTTGCCGGCGGCGTGCCATGTCGGCTCGTGTCCCTGAAAAGCGTCGCCCCGGCGGCGCGGGGTCCGCGCAAGTGCCGGGGCTCTGGAAAGGACTGCGCCTATACCGGATGGGGGACGGGGGCGCAATCACGCTTAGGATGCGCCCTCCGTCCCCTTCGGATCAGCCCTGTCCGGCAGACTCGCGCTGCTTGCGCAGGGCCCGCATCGCGAGCACCGGCAGCGCCAGCAGCATGAGCCAGGGGAGCAGGTAGATCAGCAGCGACAGCAGCGCATCGAGCCCCATCAGGAAGACCGCGCCCGAGCCCTGCACCGCCTCGCCCAGCCGCACGCCGAGGCCCTGGGCCGTGGCGCTCGGGGCGATCGCCCCATAGCGTATCTCGAAGTCCGACATGGCGACACGGCCCTTCAGCTCGCCCAGCCAGCTGCGCGCACGATCGAGCTCCTCCTGTGCCTCGGTGACGCTGCGTTCGGCGGCGACCAGCTGGGGCGGCGTCCCGGCGCGAGTCCGCAGCGCTTCGGTGAGGCGCGCGACCAGCAATTCGCGCTGGCGGATCCGCGCTTCGGTATCGACGATCTGCTTCGATACTTCCTCGGTGGCGATCTTCGCATTTTCGGTGCGGCCGCCGGCTTCGGCGACGTCATGATCGAGCAGGATCTGGAAGCGTCGGGCCTCGGCGGTTGCGACGCGCATCTTGAGCAGCGCCTCGCCCCCGCGGTCGGTGCCGACGCCACGCTCCAGCGCCAGAAGCTGGCAGCGCGCAGGGCCCATTTCTTCGCACAGCAGGCGATGCTTGTCCTGCACCACGGGAATGCCGTCGTTCGGGAGGAGATAGGAGAGGCTGTAGGAATAGGCGAGCTGGGGCAGGCTGAGCTGGAGGCGCCCGGGGGCATCGCCAGCCGCCTTGACGGCGGCATCGGGCGCGACCCTCTCCACCTCCGCCGGAGCCGAGGCGCCTCTTTGAGGCATATCCTCGGCACTCGAACAGCCGGCAAGCATGATCAGGGTAGCAAGAGCAGCACGCACGCGCATGGCATCATCTCCCTCTTGAGGAGACATAATCCCATCATGGGCGTGGGAGATCGTAAAGACACAATTTGGCCATAATTAAGGCCAAATTGAGGCATTCCGATTTTATAGTCAGCTCAAAGAGTTAGGGTTGCTCCGCGCCGGGGATGCGGCGTCTTGGGCACGCCGCACCCTCTGGGGCGGATCGCCGCGGGTCCCGCGCGGCGGGGGGTTCAGCGGAACGTCGCCGCGCGCCCGATGCTCGGGTCTTCCGGGTGGTGCCGGTACGCAAGCGTATCGCAGGCGCGCTCGGCCTCCTTCTGCCAGGGCGCGTCATATTCGATCGCATTCAGCCGTCGGAAGGCGCCGGCGATGTCGTCGAACAGCTTTGCGAGGCCAGAGCTCACATGCTGATGATGGTCGGCCCATACGGCGTCGTCATAATCACGTGGCATGAGGTTTCTCCTTGGCAGGAGCGGCGCGGATCGTCCGCGGGCTCATCAGGATTCCTTGTTGAAAAGGCGGGCGGCACGAGGCCGCCCGCAGGGTCCGCCGAGCGAGTTATCGGGAGTCGGCGGCGAGGTTGGATGTCGTGGCGCTAGCGATTGCGCGGCTGCGCTGGAGCTGGGCGCTCGCCTTGGCCGCGGCCAGGCAGCGCACCGCTTCGACGGAGCGCGTCAGCTGCCCGGTCGGCACGAGCGGCGGGCATAGTTTTTCGGCAGCGCGCGTGACTCGCCGGTCGAGGATCTTGCGGTCAGCCGGCCGGGCGAGATCGAGATCGGCGTACGAGACGCGGGCCGCCGCGGACGTCTGGGGCGCCGCCACCGACGGCGTCGCCGCGGCCGCGGCTAGAAAAGCAAGGGCGATCAAGGGCTTCGACATGGCTCGTCTCCTGAGTTCGTGCCATCTGCGGCAGCCGTGCCGATGTGCGCCCGAATGCATTTCCGCGCCAACAAATCGTTGGACTTGGATAACAAGTAGAGCTTATGATTGGCCATGCGCCAGATTCCGCCGCTCTCCGCCGTCCGCGTGTTCGAGGCCGCCGCCCGGCACGGCAATTTCACGCGCGCCGCGGAGGAGCTGGGGATGACCCAGGCGGCGGTGAGCTATCAGATCAAGTTGCTCGAGGAGCGGCTCGGCACGTCGCTCTTCCGGCGCGAGGGGCGCCGCATTGCGCTCACCGATGCGGGCACGCGTGCTGCGCCGCAGGTTTCGCGCGCCTTCGACGCGATCGACTCCGCCTTCGCGCAAGTGCGGGCCGAGGACGAGAAGCTGCTCACCGTCTCGACCTCCAACACGTTCGCCAACGCCTGGCTCGCCTGGCGGCTCGGCAGCTTCCAGATGGGGCATCCCGAGATGGCGGTGCGGCTGGAGGCCACCGACAAGGTGGCCGATCTCTCCGCGGGCGAAGTCGATTGCGCGATCCGCGCCGGTCGGGGCGGCTGGGACGGGATGGTCATCGACAAGCTGCTGGAGATCGATTTCACGCCGATGATGAGCCCGGAGTTCCTCGCGCGCCACGGGCCGCTCGTTCCCGCCGACCTGCTGCGCCTGCCGCAGATCAGCCCGCACGATCCCTGGTGGGCGCATTGGCTGCGCGAGGCCGGCGTCGACGTGCCCGACGGTCCGCCCCGCCCGGGCGTGCGCCTCGACAGCCAGGCGCACGAGGGGCATGCCGCGATCGCGGGGCAGGGGGTGGCGATGCTGACGCCCTTCTTCTGGCGCCGCGACCTGGCCGAGGGGCGGCTGACGCGGCCCTTCGATCAGGTCTCGACCCGCGGCTACGCCTATTGGTTCGTGGTCCCCGAGACCCGGCGCAACCTCCCCAAGATCAAGCGCTTCCGCGAATGGCTGCTCGAGGAAATCGGCCGCGAACGCCCGCAGGGGGTGTGAGGGGAGGGCCGGCGTAACCGGGACCGCTTTCCCCAACCGCCTGGAAACCATCCGCCCCCGTGGCGCAGCGCGTCCGTGGCTGCTATCGCGGTGATCCGATGAGTCTCGATACCGAAACGCTCGACCCTGTTGGCGAACCCTCCGGCGCCTCCGACGTCCCCTTCGATAGCGCGCTTTCCGAACGCTATCTCGTCTATGCGCTGTCGACGATCACGGCGCGCTCGCTCCCCGATGTCCGGGACGGGCTGAAGCCGGTGCACCGCCGGCTGCTCTGGGCGATGCGGCTGCTGCGGCTCGATCCGGCCTCGGGCTACAAGAAGTGCGCGCGCGTCGTCGGCGACGTGATCGGCAAATACCATCCGCACGGCGACCAGTCGGTCTATGACGCGATGGTCCGCCTCGCCCAGACCTTCGCGCTGCGCTATCCGCTGGTCGACGGGCAGGGCAATTTCGGCAACATCGACGGCGATAACGCCGCGGCCTATCGCTACACCGAGGCGCGGCTGACCCAGGTCGCGATCGACCTGATGGCCGGGCTCGACGAAAATGCCGTCGATTTCCGCGCGACCTACAATGGCGAGGAGGAAGAGCCCGAGCTTTTCCCGGGTCTCTTCCCCAATCTGCTCGCCAATGGCGCCGCGGGCATCGCGGTGGGCATGGCGACCTCGATCCCGCCGCACAACGCCGCCGAGCTGATGAATGCCGCGGTGGCGCTGATCGACAACCCGCAGGCGAACGTCCTCGACTATGTCAGCGGCCCGGACTTCCCGACTGGCGGCATCGTCGTCGACAGCCCCGCCGCGATCGCCGAAAGCTATGCCACCGGCCGCGGAAGCTTTCGCGTACGCGCGAAGATCGAAAAGATCGTGGAGAAGGGCGGGGGCTGGCACCTCGTCGTCTCGGAGATCCCCTATGGCGTCCAGAAGGGCAAGCTGATCGAGGGGATCGCCGAGCTCATCAACGAGAAGAAGCTGCCGATCCTCGGCGACGTGCGCGACGAATCGGCCGAGGATATCCGCATCGTCGTCGAGCCGCGCAGCCGCACCGTCGATGCCGACACGTTGATGGAGAGCCTCTACCGCCTCTCCGACCTCGAAGTGCGCGTGCCGCTCAACCTCAACGTGCTCGACAAGAACCGCACGCCGCGGGTGATGAGCCTGGCCGAGGCGCTCGCGGCGTGGGTCGAGCACCAGTTCGTGGTGCTGCGCCGCAAGTCCGAGCACCGGCTGGACAAGATCGCGGACCGGCTCGAGCTCGTCGGCGGCTACATCATCGCCTTCCTCAACCTCGACCGAGTGATAGAGATCATCCGCACCGAGGACGAGCCCAAGCCGGTGATGATGGCCGAGTTCGCGCTGACCGACCGCCAGGCCGAGGCGATCCTCAACATGCGGCTGCGCTCGCTGCGGCGGCTCGAGGAGATGGAGCTCAGGCGCGAGCAGGACGCGCTGCTCAAGGAACAGGCCGAGCTGGAGACGCTGCTTTCGTCCGACGCGCGCCAGCGAACGCGGATGAAGCGCGACCTCGCCAAGATGATCGAGCGCTACGGCCTCGATACGCCGCTGGGCGCACGCCGCACCGCGATCCGCGAGGCGGGGCCGACGCGCGAGATCCCGCTCGAGGCGATGATCGAGCGCGAGCCGATCACCGTGATCCTCTCGCAGCGCGGCTGGATTCGCGCGATGAAGGGCCACGTCGAGCTGGCGTCGGCCGATACCGCCAAGTTCAAGGAAGGCGACGGCCCGCTCTTCGCCTTCCACGCGCAGACGACCGACAAGCTGCTGCTCGCGGCCGACAATGGCCGATTTTACACGCTGGGTGGCGACAAACTGCCCGGCGGGCGCGGCTTCGGCGAGCCGGTGCGGCTGATGGTCGATCTCGAGGGCGAGCGTCACATCGTCGCGCTGCTGCCCGCCAGTGCCTCGGAGAAGCTGCTGGTGGCGGCGAGCGACGGGCGCGGCTTCGTGGTCAAGACCGAGGATGTCGTCGCCGAGACGCGCAAGGGCAAGCAGGTGGTGACTCCGCGCCCCGGCGCGCAGCTCAAGCTGGTCCGCCCGATCGCGCCCGAGGACGACATGGTCGCGGCGATCGGCGACAACCGCAAGATGCTGGTCTTCCCCTTGTCCGAAGTCGCCGAGCTGGCGCGCGGGCAGGGGGTGCAGCTCCAGCGCTACCGCGACGGCGGCCTGTCGGATGCCAAGAGCTTCCGCATGGCCGACGGCCTCAGCTGGGCCATGGGCGGCGAGACCGGGCGCACGCGCACCGAGGCGGACCTCACCCCCTGGCGCGCCGCGCGCGGCGCCGCCGGCCGCATGCCGCCCACGGGCTTCCCGCGCGACAACCGTTTCTGAGGGGAACCAATTGTCGGAGGATTTCAGCGGGTTTTAACGAATCGGAGCTAGCTGTGCGGTCGATGGCGTTCCGGAAGTACAGCTCGGCCCGGCTCGCGTCCGTGGAGCCTGCTCCGCAGACGGCGACTGGCTGCGCCTTCGGTCCGGGGGAGTCGGCGGTGGTGCTGGACCTGCTGCCGGTCCCGGCTGCGCTGGTCGAGCTCGAAGGCAGCAAGGTCCATTTCGAGGCCGTCAACAAGGCCTTCCGTCAGGCCGGGCTCGGTACGATCGCCGCCGAATCGCCGCTGGTCCGGCTGCTCGGCAACCAGCTCCGCAATTTCCTCGACAGCGACGAGACTCGCCACGACATCGCCTGGCAGTTCGGCGACGAAGTCGATTGCCGTTATTTCCGCGTCACCTTCGCCCGCCGCGCCGCCCAACGCGCCACGCGCAAGTGCCTGGTGACGCTGGTCGACCAGACCTCCGAGCTGCGCACCGAATATAGCCTGCGCCGAGAGATGGCGACCGACAGCCTCACTGGCCTGCCCAACCGCTCGGGCTTCGGCGACGCGATCGAGGCCGCGATCGGCCCCGGCGACTGCCACGGTTTCGCGGTGCTGGTGATCAACCTAGACCGGTTCAGCCGCGTCAATGCCTGCATGGGCGGCCTCGCCGGGGACGAGTTGCTGATCTCGGTCGCACGACGTCTCAAGGGCGCGCTGCGGGCGCGCGACGTGCTGGGCCGGCTTGCGGGCGACGAGTTCGGCGTGCTGCTCCACCTCGACGACGGCGCCGAGGACGCGCTCCAGGTCGGCCGGCGCATCCACGCCGCGCTCGCCACTCCGTTCCGGCTCTCGGACTTCGAGATCCGCGTCGACTGCGCGATCGGCATCGCGATGGGCGCGGACAATGAGGGCGATCCGGAGGACCTGATCCGCAACGCCCAGTTCGCCGTCAAGCGTGCCAAGGCGAGCGGGCGCACCGAAGTCTATCACACCCGCGCCTTCGACATCGCCCGCGAGCAGTTCGGCATCGAGACCGAGCTGCGTCGCGCGATCGAGAACGGCCTGATGAACCTGGCCTATCAGCCGATCCACGATCTCGCCTCGGGCCGCATCACTGCGTTCGAAGCGCTTGCGCGCTGGACGACCGAGGACGGGACCAAGCTCTCGCCCGACGAGTTCATCCCGGTCGCCGAGGAATCGGGGCTGATCGTCCCGCTCGGCCGCTGGGCGATGGACGAGGCGATGAAGACGCTCGCCGCCTGGGATGCCGCGGCCGGCGGCGACTGCGGCGTCAAGGTGGCGGTCAATCTCTCGGCGATCCAGCTCCAGCGCGACCGCATTCCCGAGATGGTCAGCGAAGTGCTCGGGCGCCATTCGGTGGCCGGCTCGCGGTTGACGCTCGAGCTCACCGAAAGCGCGATCGTCAGCGATCCGGACCGGATCAGCCAGACGATGCTCGCACTCCGCGAACTGGGCGCGACGCTGGCGATGGACGACTTCGGAACGGGCTATTCGAACCTCGCCTATCTCCAGAAGCTGCCGATCGACGTGCTCAAGATCGATCGCAGCTTCGTCTCGGGCATGCTCGCCGATCGTGACAAGGTGGCGATCGTCCGCGCGATCCTCAGCCTCGCCCAGGCGCTCGGCATGCGCACCACGGCCGAGGGTATCGAAACCAACGAGCTCGCCCAAACCCTCGCGGCGCTGGGCTGCACCTATGGCCAGGGCTTCCTCTACGCCCAGCCGCTCAAGGCCGACGACGCGTACCGTTATCTGGCCGAGCGCAACGCCTGAGCCACGACTTCGTCGGCGATCGCCTCGGCGCGCGCCGCATCGGGAAAGCCCTCCGCCAGCCAGCGATCCTCGACCTGGCGGAGTGCGCGCGCGACTTCCGGACCCTTGCTGAGCCCTCGGGCCACCAGCGCCCCGCCCGACAGCGGCAGCGCCGGCGGTCGCCAGCCGGTCAGCTCGGCGACTGCAGCCTCGACCGGTCCGGCGCTCAGCAGATAGCGGTCGATCGCCTGCTCCACGCCGATTCGATAACCAAGCGCCCGCGCACCTTCGCTGCCGACGGGCTGGGTCGCGCTCTCGAGCCGCTTGCGCTGCGCGTTGGAGAGCTTGAGTCGCGCGCCGACGCTCTCCGCCACTCCGGGTTCTAACGGCAGCACCGCGGCGAGGCGGCGGATCGCGTGGGGCGGGGTTCCGGTCCCGGCTTCGCGTGCGGCGAGCGCCTCCAGCCGGGCGGCGCCCTCTGCGGTTATCTCGGGCAGCACGGGCTCGAAGATGCCGCGCTCGACCATCAGCTTCACCACCGCCACCGCGTCACGCGCGACCAGCAACTTGAGCAGCTCGTCGGCGATCCGCTCGCGCGACAGCGCCATCAGGTCCTTGGCGCGCGCGGTGCAGGCCTCGATCCCCTCGGGATCGGGGGTGTCGCCGAATCGGGCGAGGAATCGAAAGAAGCGCAAGATGCGAAGGTGGTCCTCGGCGATGCGGCGATAGGGGTCGCCGATGAAGCGCACGTGGCGCCTGCCCAAGTCGGCGAGCCCGCCGAAATAATCGAAGATCTCGCCGCTGAGCGGATCGGCGTAGAGCGCGTTCATCGTGAAGTCGCGCCGCGCCGCATCCTCGCGCCAATCGTCGGTGAAGGCCACGGTGGCGCGGCGGCCGTCCGTAGAGACGTCGCGCCGCAGCGTGGTGACTTCGACCGGGCCGCTCTCGAGCACCGCGGTCACCGTGCCATGTTCGATGCCCGTCGGCACCGCCCGGATCTCCGCCGCGCGCAGCAGCTCCAGCACCTGCTCCGGCGCATGGCGAGTCGCGATGTCGATGTCCGACACCGCCACGCCGAGCAGCGTATCGCGCACCGCACCGCCGACGAAGCGCGCCGTGCCCTCGCGCGCGCCGAGCACCTCCGCGAGCCGTACCAGCCCCGCGCGATGGCGCCATTCGACATCGGGCAGCGTCATGCGGTCCATCGCAGTCGTCGCGAGAGATTGACGATCATGGCCGCTGTCGCACCCCAAATCCGGTGATTGTCCCATAGGATCTCATAATAATGCCGCTCGCGCCCCTGATAGAGCGCGCTCGCCTGGCGGTGATTGGCGTGATCGAGGAGGAAGGAGAGCGGCGCTTCGAAAACCGCCGCCACCTCGGCCTCGGAAGGGACGAGCTGCAGATCCGGCGGCACTACGCCGACCACGGGAGTCACGTCATAGCCGGTAACGGTGCGATAGCGGTCCGCGGTGCCGACGACTTGGACCTGCGCGCGCGGAAGCCCGACCTCTTCCTCCGCCTCGCGCAGCGCGGCGTCGATCGGCCCTTCGCCCGGATCGATGCGCCCGCCCGGAAAGGCGACCTGGCCAGCATGGCGGCGCAGCGTCTCGGTCCGGCGTGTCAGGATCACGCCCGGATCAGGCCGATCGGTGACGGCAATCAGCACCGCCGCGGGGCTGCCGCGCACTTCGGGATCGAAGTCGAAATGGTCGCCGGGGAGCAGCACCGGTCCCTCCGCATGCGCCGCGTCGAGCGCGACGCGTAGCCGCTCGGCGAGCGTCATGCCTCGGGCTCCAGCGGGAAGAAAGCGCCGTCGCTCCACACGCCCGGCGGCGTGCTTCCATTGGCGAGGGCGATCTCGGCCAGCTCGTAATAGACGCTGCGCGCCACCAGCGCCTCGAGCCCGCGGCGGACGTGGAGATAGGGGCGAGGACCGTCCTCGCGCTCCTCGAAGCGAAGCGCGTGCTCGGGTCCCGCAGTCACCAGGTCGCCGGTGTTGAGCCGGAAGCCGAGGCGCATGCCCGCGCCTTCACCCTCGGCCTTCATTTCGACGGCGACGAAGGGTGCGTCCTCGACGTCGATGTCGAGCTTCTCGACCGGGGTGACCAGCACGAAGCGGCCATCGGGCTCGCGACGCAGGATCGTCGAGAAGAGCCGCACCATCGCGGGACGGCCGATCGGCGAGCCCTGGTGAAACCAGCTGCCATCCCGCGCGATTCGCATGTCGCTGTGCCCGCAGTGCTGCGGATTCCAGCTTTCGACGGGGGGCAGCCGGTTCTCCTCCGCCAGCCGCGCGATTTCGGCGAGCGACAGGCTGGCGAAATCGGGCGGGGGCGGGGAGGGCATGCGCAGTCCCTTAGTCGGATCGGGCCCGGTTTGTCGAAATCTGATCGTCAGGCTGCCGGTCGCGCGAGGCGAGGGCCCAGCATGCCGGCACAATCGGGCACCGCGTCGCCGCGCGCGAGCAGCCGCCGCGCTTCGAACGGACCCGGAAGGCGCCAGCCGGCGGTGCGTTCGGCGGTGAAGGCGAAGAAGCGGCCGTAATATTCGGGGTCGCCGACCAGCATCAGCTTGTCGGCTCCTTCGACGCCGCCCGCCGCCACCGCGTCGAGCATCCGGTCCATCAATGCGCGCCCGATGCCACCCTGCTGACGCCCTGGCTCGACTGCGACCGGGCCGACCATCACCATCGGCACCCGCGCGCCGTCGTCGCAGGCGAGCTCGACCGGCCAGCACTGGATCGCGCCGATCAGGCTCTCGTCCTCGTCGACCGCGGCGAAGCTCAGCTCGGGTACCGGTTCCAGGCCCTCACGCACGCGATAGGCCGTGCGCGTACGTCGATCCGGT
Source organism: Sphingomonas sp. (assembly GCF_017744835.1). Lineage (GTDB taxonomy): Bacteria > Pseudomonadota > Alphaproteobacteria > Sphingomonadales > Sphingomonadaceae > Sphingomonas. The sequence continues at coordinate 955,243 of NZ_JAGIAM010000003.1, read as the reverse complement.
CCGAAAGCATGGTCGAGCAGCGTCTCGACAGCTTGAGGGGAGACGTTCGCGAGCGGCACGAGTGCGATCAACGCATATGATCCTTGCGCAATTGTCCGGCGGGACTGCCGGGGTCGCGCGCTTTATCCGCGATCCGCGATCATGCAAGAGAGAATCGCGGAAAGACCGGGCGCGGCTTTCCCCCGCGGCGGCTTCTGCTATGGGGCGCCGGATTCCACGAAAGGCCCAAGATTTGCCCGATCTCCTCCAGCTCCAGGTCCATGACCTCGAGGTTCAAGTCCTCACCGGCATCTATTCCGAGGAGACGCACCTGCCGCAGCCGCTGCGCATCTCGGTGACCGCGGACCTGGACATGCCCGAGCGCTTCGACCCCGAGACGCCGCTCAGCGCGTCGAAGAGCTATATCGATCTCAAGCACGCCGCGACCACTGCGCTGCCCACCGACGTGCACTTCACGCTGATCGAAGCGGTCGCCGAGCACATCTGCGACACGCTGTTCGTGTCCGATGCGCGCGTGCAGCGCGTCGAGGTGCGGATCGTTAAGCTGGCGATCGCCGAGCATGGCGAATCGATCGGAGTGACGCTGGTCCGGAACCGGCGATAGGCGTCAGCGCTCCCCTCCCTCCCTGCAGGGAGAGGAATCGGCAGTTCAGGCGCACGGCCCCAGCGCCTTCAGGACCATCGCATAATCCTCGCGCGCGATCGCGGCGTTGGCGGGATTGTCCGATTCGATGCTGGTCGCCGGCAGCTCGCGCGGCAGACCGCAGGCGAGGCGATACCAGAGCAGCGTGTCGCGCGCCGGCGGGCCCGCCGATTCGTCGACGATGTCGCCCAGCGACACCGACCAGCGCGGTGTCTCCCCGGGTCGGCGCAGAATCTGGAGCGACACGGGAGCATTGTTCGCGGTCTGGAGGAAGACCTGGGTCTCGCCCTCGCCGGGAAGCGACCCCGGCACGTGGAAGGCATTGCCAGCTCCGGTGATGGCGGGAGGCGCGTTGGCGGCGATGACGTCGCGCGTGATCGCTCGGACCTGGGCGTCGAGCTCGGCCGACCAGATTCGCTGGCCGTCGAGGCCGGTGAGCTGCACCTGATCGGCGCGTCCCTCCACGGGACGTGCGAAAAGCAGGACGCGCTGCTTCTTGAGCTTGGGCTCGCGCCCGCGCGCGGCGAGCGGCAGGTCGGCCAGATATCCGATGCGCGCGGGGAGGGGATTCGCGCCGCGAATCAGCGCGAGAACATCGGCTTCTATATAGAAGCGCGCCCGGCCGGCAGGGACGTTTGCGGCCTCCGGGCCCTTGATTCGCGTCGCGCTGCGGATGCGCGCATCGATGATCGCGGGTGCGCCGATGACCTGCCCCGCAATAGTGGCGTAGCCGGGTAATACAGTTGTTGGTGCCGCCGAACTTTGTGTTGATTCTTGGGCAAAAACTTGAGGAGTCGTTAACGAGAGGGCGCAACAAAACGCCATAAAGAGTACGCGGATCATGCTTTTCGTTACCCCATGAGGGTGGCCTTATATAGAAATAATTCGGTCATGTGGCGGCGATAGGGCATTAATGTCCGACAAAGCGTTTGCGTACGCCGGATCGCCACGATAGAGACTCGCGCTCTGCCGAACGGGCGCATTAGCAAGCGCACGGCGGGCGGGCTTGTGCGCGTGGAACACCACCGCCCAGGGTCGCAGGTTTTAGAGGAGTGACGTTGCCGAATGGCTTACGCTGACCGGAATGTAAGTGGCAGCCGGTTCGTTGCGATCATCCTGGTCGCAGTGATCGTGGCTGGCATGGGTTATGCCTTCGTCACGGGTCTGGCATACCAATATATCAAGAAGAAGGCGGAAGAGCTTAAGACCTTCGAGGTCGAAGAGCCGCCGCCCCCGCCCGAGGAGGTGCCCCCGCCGCCGCCGCCGCCGGATACTCCGGTGCCGCCGCCGCCGACGCAGATCGTGACTCCGCCGGCACAGGTGCAGGTGCAGGTCCCGTCGCCGCCGATGCAGACGACGCAGACGATTCCGCCGCCCCCGCCGATCACCCCGCCGGCTCCGCCCGCGCCGCCGGCTCCGCCTGCGCCGCCGGCTCCGCCGCGCGTCAACAAGCAAGCCGGCGCCAAGGGCGATCCCGCGCAGTGGATCACCCAGGACGACTATCCCCCCGCGTCGCTTCGCAACGAGGAAGAGGGTACTGTCCGCATCGCGTGGGACATCAGCGAGCAGGGTCGCGTGGAGAATTGCCGCGTCACCTCTTCGAGCGGCCACCCGGCTCTCGACCAGGCGGCGTGCCGCGCGCTCACCCGCAAGGGCCGGTACTCGCCGGCGCTCGACCAGAACGGAAATCCGATCCGTTCTTCCTCGTCCCGCTCGGTGCGGTGGCAAATTCCGAAGTGATCAGTCCTGCCGGCCTTCAGGCCGGGGCTTAGGCAGCAACTCTCAATAGGAAAGACAAACCGATGTTCACGACCATTCTCGCCGCTGCGGCGCCCAAGGGCGGCAATCCGTACGGCCTGCTCCCCGCACTCCGCGAAGGCGGTCTCATCTCGCAGACCGTGTTCGGCATCCTCGTGCTGATGCTCTTCGTCTCGCTCTACATCCTGTTCACCAAGCTGTTCGAGCAGCAGAAGATCATCAACCAGGCGAAGCGCGTCCGCGCCAGCTTCTGGTCGTCGACCAGCCTGCGCGAAGGCGCTGCGAAGCTCGAGAAGAACTCGGCCTATCGCCAGATCGTCGACGACGGCATCGAGGCCCAGGAGCAGTACAAGCTGCTGACCGATCCGGTCGAAGCGCACGACTGGCTGCACGGCTCGCTGAAGCGCTCGGAAGACGCGATCAACTCGTCGCTCAACGGCGGCCTGGCGTTCCTCGCCACGACCGGCGCGACCGCGCCGTTCATCGGTCTGTTCGGTACCGTGATCGGCATCTACCGCGCGCTGATCAAGATCGGTGCGGCTGGCCAGGCCTCGATCGACGCCGTCGCCGGCCCGGTTGGTGAAGCGCTGATCATGACCGCGCTCGGTCTGGTCGTCGCCGTTCCGGCGGTGCTCGCGTACAACTTCCTGCAGCGCCGCAACAAGGCGATCGCCGAGAACCTGAACGCGTTCTCGAACGACGTGCTCGGCTACCTGGCTTCGGACGGCAAGGTTCGCCCGGCCGCCAACGCCGCTGCCAAGAAGGCTGCGCCGGTCGCCAAGCCGGCCGGGACCACCACGACCGCCGGCCAGGCCGGTGGCGTGCAGACCCGCGCGTAAGCAGAACGGAAAATGGGCCGCGCCGGTCGCGCGCGGCCCTGCCTCCGGCAATGTCCGGCGGCAGTTAGAAGGATAGGATAACGCCCAATGGCGATGAGCGTAGGCGAAGGCGGCGACGAAGCCCCGATGTCGGACATCAACACCACGCCCCTCGTGGACGTGATGCTGGTGCTTCTGATCATCTTCCTGATCGCCGTTCCCGTGGTGATTCAGACTGTCGATCTGCAGCTTCCCAAGGTGCAGTTCGAGCCGACCACGACCAAGCCCGAGAACGTGTCGCTTTCGGTGACCGGATCGAACGGCCAGTGCCAGGTCTTCTGGGGCATGACGCCGGTTTCGAGCAAGGAGCTGCTCGACCGCGCGGTCGCGAAGCTCAAGGCCGAGATCGACCGCCAGGGCGGACCGAACGCGGCCGGGCTGGAGCTGCCCGAAGTGCATATCCGCGGCGACGTGAACACGCCCTATCGCTGCATCGGTGGTACCATCTACACGATGCAGATGGCCGGGTTTGCCAAGGTCGGCTTCATCTCGGAGCCCGAGGCAGGTTCCGCCAACGTCCGGCTGTGACGCGCACCGTTTGAGGAGTTTTTGAAATGGCAATGAGCGGTGGCCGCGACGACGGCGAACCGATGATGGAGATGAACACGACGCCGTTGATCGACGTCATGCTCGTGCTCCTCATCATGTTCATCATCACGATCCCGATCCAGACGCATGCGGTGAAGGTTGACCTGCCCCAGAGCAACAACCCCACCCCGCAGACGCCGATCGAGCCCGAGAAGAACAAGCTCTACATCGACGCGAACGGCAACATCTTCTGGAACAGCGTGCAGATCGACGAGCTGACCCTGCGTCAGTATCTCGACGCATCGCTCCAGCGCGATCCGGAGCCCGAGCTGCACTTCCAGCCCGATCCGAACGCCCGCTACGATGTGGTCGACAAGGTGCTTGCGATCGTGAAGCGCGCGAACGTGACCAAGCTCGGCTTCGTCGGCAACGAGCAGTATCGCAACGACTTCTGATCGGCCGCGCTTCGGCGCAGCCTAGGGAATTCGGAAAGGCGGTCCTTCGGGACCGCCTTTTTTTTGTGCCCGGGTCCAGGCAGCCTTGCTGCGGAGAAACAAAAGTGTCACACAGGAGTCATGGAAATGTCACGAGAATGAAATCGTGACGTAATGGATCGAGAGGTTGCCATGCGTATCGCTCTGCTACTTCTTGCCGCCGCGCCGCTGGCGGCAGCCCTGCCGGCCCAGGCCCAGGAAAGCACTGCGGCTCGCGAGATCGTGGGCGGCGCCTATGACAAGGCCGAGCTCAAGCTGGCCTCCGAGCTGCGCGCGCGCCCTGACCAGCCCGAGCTGCTGCTCAACCTGGCTGCGGTCTATTCGCAGACCGGCCGGTCGGCCGAGGCACGTGCGGTCTACAACAAGGTGCTGGCGCAGGACGAAGTGCTGCTCGACCTCGCCTCGCGGCGGACCACCAGTTCGCACGCGATCGCGCGCGCGGGCCTCCAGCGCCTCCAGACGGTGCAGTTCAGCGCGCGCTGACGCACCCGCCGGGAAGGCAAGGCAAGCGGCTGCGCATGCGGAATGCATGCGCGGCCGTTTGCGTTTTTGACGGGCTTCAGAGCCGCGGCAGCGTCACGCCGCGCTGGCCCATGTACTTGCCGGCGCGGTCGGCATAGCTCGTCTCGCAGGGCTGGTCGCCCTTGAGGAAGAGGAACTGGCACGCGCCTTCGTTGGCGTAGATCTTCGCCGGCAGCGGCGTGGTGTTCGAGAATTCGAGCGTGACGTGCCCCTCCCATTCGGGCTCGAGCGGAGTCACGTTCACGATGATCCCGCAGCGCGCATAGGTCGACTTGCCGAGGCAGATCACCAGCACGTCGCGCGGCACGCGGAAATATTCGACCGTCCGCGCCAGCGCGAAGCTGTTGGGCGGGATCACGCACACGTCGGTCTTGCGATCGACGAAGCTATTCGCGGCGAAGTCCTTGGGATCCACCACGGCGCTGTCGACATTGGTGAAGATCTTGAACTCGTCCGCCACGCGCGCGTCATAGCCGTAGGAGGACAGGCCGTAGCTGATGCATCCCTCGCGCCGCTGCGCCTCGACGAACGGCTCGATCATGCCGTGGTTGAGGGCCTGCTCGCGAATCCAGCGGTCGGAAAGGATCATTCGGGGCTCCGGACGGATGAGGAGAGTCGTTTCGCGGGAAGCGCGGCGCTCCGCAAGGCCTAACGGACCGGCAGCTCGAACGGCGTCGCCGGCAGGCCGGTCCCGTCGTAGAGGTTGCAGATCGGGCTGTCGCCCCAGCAGAAGCGCACGCGCTCGGCGGGCCCTGCTCCGGCGGCGACCAGCACGTCGGTGCCCGAAAGCACCGCCGTGGCGAAGCGGCAGCTGCCGGGCGCGGCGCCGCAGAGCTCGAAGCCGATCGGCTGCGCGGCGCTGTAGGTCACCAGCCCCTTGTCCGCGCCGGTGAAGCGGACGCGGATGACCGATCCCTCGTAACGCGCCTCGACCGGCCAGGGGCCCGAGGGCGATGCCTTGCCGCCATAGGTCAGCGCCTCGGCGCCGCGGGCGAGGCGATGGCCGACGTCGAGCTTGTTGGCCGGGTGGATGTCGACGACGTCGCCGAGATCGATCGTGACCGCGAGCGCGGCATGCGGATCGGCGGCGACCGCGCGGCGCTGCTCGTCGCGGATTTGCGCGAAGCCGCTCTCGACCGGCTGGGGCACGCGCGGTCCCCAGCCCGAGAGCTGGGCGACGAGGAAGGGCATCCGCGCATTGCCGAACTGGCTGCGCCACGCCGTCATCATGCTGCCGAGCTTGCCGGCATAGCCGCCGGGCGATCCGGCGTTGGCCTCGCCCTGGTACCAGGCCGCGCCGCGCAGGCCATAAGGGCCGATCGGCGCGATCATCGCATTGTAGATGCCCGAAAAGCCCGCGATCGCTTCCCAGGGCGCGTGCGGCGGCTCGCCGATGCCATCGGGCGCGCGGCGCCAGCGCCAACCCTCGGGCCCGGCGAGCGGCACGCTGGTGCCGTCGGCAAAGCGAATCGCACGCTGCTCCGGCGTGCCGGTCAGCCCGCCTTCGCCCCAGGTGTCGAGCACGCCCACCGCGATCACGTTCCGGCCGGCCTTGAGCGTGCCCGGTGCGAGCGCATAGTTCCGCGGCTCGCCCCAGGCATAGGTGACGCCCACGGGCACGCCATTGACGAAGCTCGCGTCCATGTCGTCGGCGGGGCCGAGCGCCAGCGCGGCGCCTTTCGCGGCCTGCTCGGCGGTCAGCGTCACTTCGGTGCGGTACCAGAGCATGCCGTTGTATTGAGCGAGCTCGGCGACGCCCCATTTCTCCCAGGCTTCGAACGAGGGCAGGGGGCGCCATTCGCCGGGCGCGTCGATCTGCCACGGCTCGGTGCCCGCCGCATCGCCCGTCTTGCCGCGATACCAGGCCATCCAGCGCTGGCCGAACAGCGCGCTCGCCCGCGCAGGATCGGCGCGATAGGTGCGCAGCAGCTCGAGATCGGCCTGCGCGCCCGGATCGGTGGCGAGGGCGCTCTCGGGCCGCCAGGCGTCGATTGCCGTGCCGCCCCAGCTGGCGTCGATCAGCCCCATCGGGACTTTCTGCGAGGCACGCAGGTCTCGCGCCATGAAATAGCAGGCCGCGGAGAAGTCGCGCACGCTCTCCGGCGTGGTCGGCTGCCACTGGACCGGTGCTGGGAATTGGCGCTGCGGCGTGAGGGCGGTCTTCTTCTCCACGGTCATCAGCCGCAGTTCGGGGTCGTTCGCCCGAGCGATCTCGCCGGCCGCGCCCAGCACGCCGCTCACCGGGAATTCCATGTTGGACTGGCCCGAGCAGAGCCAGACGTCCCCCAGCATGACGTCCTCCGCGCGTTGGGTCTTGCCGCTGCCCGTGGTCACCGCAAGCGTGTAGGGGCCGCCGGCGCGCATCGCGGGCAGGTCGACGCGCCAATGGCCCGCCGGATCGGCGCGCACCTGCGCCTTGCGCTCCCCCAGCGTCACGCGCACCGTCTCTCCCGCCGGCGCATCGCCCCATATCGCAATCGGGCGGTCGCGCTGGAGCACGGCATGATCCTGGAACATCGGATGGAGCAGCGGCGCTGCCTCCTGCGCGGCGGCGGGATGGGCGAGCAGGATCGGCAGCGCGAGCGCGCTCCAGCGTGGCGTTTTCATGGAATCTCCTCCCTGCCGCCACAAGAGCATGGCGGCGAAGCGCTTGGCAAGCCGCTCAGGCGAGGCCGAGATCCGCGGGGCCGAAGGCGTGGGGGAGGAGTTCGGAGAGGCGATAGACGGCGATTTCTTCGCCGGCAGCGCCGCCGCAATAGACCGGGATGTCGCGCCCGCCGAGCTGCGCGGCCTCGTTGATGATCTGGCGGCAGCGGCCGCAGGGGCTCACCGGCGCGGTGTCGGCATGGCCCATGCGTCCGCCGATCACGCCGATCGCGACCACTTCCTTGAGCCGGCCCTCGCTGCTCGTCTTCGCCAGCGCCACCGTCTCGGCGCAGAGCGACAGGCCGTAGCTGGCGTTCTCGAAATTGGCGCCGGTGACGACGCTGCCGTCGCTGAGCAGCACCGCTGCGCCCACGGCGAAGTTGGAATAAGGGGCATAGGCGTTGCGGGCAGCCGCGCGCGCCGCATTGATCAGTGCCTTCGCGCCTTCGTCGATCATCGTGTCGTCATGTCCCTGCGCCGCGGATCGGCGGAAGGGCGACGCCTGCCACATCGCGAGGTCAGGAGCCAGAGCTTCGCTCAGGGCGCGGGCGCGGCGGCGTTCTCGGTAATGAGCTCGTTCTTCAGTGCCCGGTCGTGGGAGAGGTTGAAGGTGATGAAGATCACCACGACGATCGCCACCACGAGCACCGCGATGATGGTTGCTGCGCGCCCGAGGCGCCGGTCGCTGGGTCTTGGCTCGGCCATGGGTGTTCAATGTCGGGGCGGCGGAGTCGTTCCGCCACGTGAGCGCGGGCTTCACCCCTTGATGTGCAGCACGCAGACCAGAGTGAACAGCCGCCGCGCGGTGTCGAAATCGACGTCGATCTTGCCTTCCAGCCGCTCCTTGAGCAGCTCGGCGGCCTGGTTGTGGATGCCGCGGCGGGCCATGTCGACGGTCTCGATCTGCGCCGGGGTGGCGTTGCGGATCGCCTGGTAATAGCTGTCGCAGATCGCGAAATAGTCGCGGATCGGGCGGCGGAAACGGGCGAGGCCGAGCACCAGCGTCTCGAGGTGCGATCCGTCCTCGCGGCGGATCTCCATCGCCAGCCGGCCTTCCTGCACGCTCAGGTGGAGCTTGTAGGGACCTTCATAGCCGTCGGGATGGCGGCGCTGCGGGGCGAAGCGATTCTCCTCGAGAAGGTCGAAAATCGCGATCCGGCGCTCCTGCTCGATGTCCGCCGAGCGCCACAGGATCGTGCGCTCGTCCAGCGTGACGTCGATGATCCGCGGATCGGCCATGCACGGCTCCTATCCGTTCATGCCCATTATCCACAAGGCTATGGAGTTGCTGCCGAGCCCGGGTTGCGCGACAAGGGGGCATGGCACAGCCGATACCGTTTCCCGCCCCGGAGCAATCCGAGGGCGTCACCCTTCCTGCCAATGTCGAGGCGGAAGCCGCGCTGCTCGGCGCGATGATGATCGACAACCGCGTGGCCGAGGACGTGCTGCAGAAGCTGCGTCCCGAGCATTTCTTCGAACCGCTCCACGGGCGGATCTATGAGACGATCGCGGCGATGGTCGGCGACAACCGGCTGGCGACGCCGGTGACGCTGCGTCCGCTGTTCGCCAACGATCCGGCGATGAAGGAGCTGGGCGGACCGGCCTATCTCGCGCAGCTCACCGGCAACCCGGCGAGCCTGATCGGCGCGCGCTCGTTCGCGGACCAGATCTACGACCTGGCGATGCTGCGCGCGCTGGTCAGCGTCGGCCGCGACCTGGTCGAGGGTGCGCTCGACACGAGCCAGGACATCAATCCGGCCAAGCAGATCGAGCAGGCCGAGCTGAAGCTCTACGAAGTCGCCGAGAAGGGCGAATCGGACAGCGGGCTCAAGTCGTTCACCCGCGCGGCGACGCTGGCGGTGCGCCAGGCCGAGAAGGCGATGAACTCGGGTGGCGGCATCTCGGGCATCACCACGGGCCTGACCGACCTCAATGCCTCGACCGGCGGGTTCAACCGGTCCGACCTGCTGATCCTCGCCGGGCGCCCGGGCATGGGAAAGACCTCGCTCGCGACCAACATCGCGTTCAACGCCGCCAAGCGCTGGGCCGACGATCTCGAGGCGGGGATTCCGGAAGAGAAGTCGATCGGCGCGCCGGTGGCGTTCTTCAGCCTCGAAATGTCCGCCGACCAGCTGGCGATGCGTATCCTCTCGGAGCAGGCCGAAGTCGTCTCGGAGAAGCTGCGCACCGGACAGATCAGCCATGCCGAGTTCCAGAAGTTCGCGCGCGCGGCCGGCGATCTCGAGCGGCTGCCGCTCTACATCGACGACACGCCGGGCCTGACCATCGCCGCGCTGCGCACCCGCGCGCGCCGGATGAAGCGCCAGCACAAGATCGGCATGGTCGTGGTCGACTATCTCCAGCTGCTGACCGGCAGCGCCAAGGCCTCGGGCGACGGGCGCGTGCAGGAAATCTCGGAGATCAGCCGCGGCCTCAAGACGCTCGCCAAGGAATTGAACGTGCCGGTGCTCGCGCTGTCGCAGCTCAGCCGCGGCGTCGAGAGCCGCGAGGACAAGCGCCCGCAGCTTTCCGACCTTCGCGAATCGGGCTCGATCGAGCAGGACGCCGACATCGTGCTGTTCGTCTATCGCGACGAATATTATCACGACTTCAAGGCGCCGACGAAGGTGCCCGACGGCACCGAGACCGCCGAGGAGCGCATCGCATACGAGCAGTGGCAGGCGCGCCAGCTCGAGGTTGCGAACAAGGCGACGGTGATCATCGCCAAGCAGCGCCATGGCGCTACCGGATCGGTGCACATGCGCTTCGACCGCCAGTTCACCAAGTTCAGCGACCTGGCGCCCGAGGGGTATTGAGTGCGGACCCGGGGCTGAATGGCGATACGTCCTGAGGCCAAGAAACCGTCCGGCCGCACTGAGACGCTATTGCGCCGCCCCGCGCATCCCGCGCGACCAAAGGTCACACCAAGGTCACACTATCGCGGCGGTTCGAGCGGGCCTGACCATCGGTCGATCCGGCGGCGCGATGCCGGAAGTGGACACGGCGGAAGTGGACAAAGCGGACACCCCAACGCGGGCGCATGCGCGTGCGTACGTGCCTGCGCGCGTGCGTGTGCGCGCGAGACGCCGATTATATTCAGATTGAGAAAGATCGTTCCCGTTTTGTTTCAGGCCAAATCCTATTTTGCAAGCGGCAAGATCGTGCGGCCTGGGTTGTATCGACATTCCTCTCCCCTTCCTTTCACGGAGGGGGGAAGTCAGGCCGGCACAAGCTCCACGACGTCGAGGATCGATTCGAACCGCGGGCGCGGGAAGACCAGCCGCCAGCGGCTGGTGTCGATCCGCTCGATATAGCCGATCAGGTCGCGGGTATCGTCGAGGCCGTAGCGCAGCGGCGCATTCTCGTCGCCGAGCACCAGCGTGCCGAGGAAGATCGCGCGCGACTCGCTGTCCGGGAAGATCAGTCCGGTCGGGCGCTGCGAGCCGGTGCGCTTGTGCAGGCTCTTCACTTCGCCTTCGTCGGCGATGACGCATTCGAACCAGGGATAGGCCGTGAACTCGCGCATCGCCGGGCCGGCGGCGCCGAGCTTGAAAGTGCGGCAGCGGTAGCGGCCCGGGGGCGGGGTGGCGCCGGCGAGCGCGCGGTCGGGATCGAAGAGCTTCGGGTCGGCCGCGATCGCGCCGTCATCGGCCTTGCGCGCGCGCGGCAACGCCTCGTCCCAGGCGCGGCGCCACTGGCGCAGCCGATCGCGGTCGGTGTCGGTCGCCACGCGCTGCCAGCGCACGCCCTCGGGCAGACTCGTCGAGGTCGCTTCGCGATAGACACTGCAGCCGGTGAGGCCGATCGCCAATAGCCCCAGGACCGGCAGCATGCGCTTCATCTTCATCTTCCCCTTGAAGCGGGTCTTCAGGCCGCGGTCCAGCCCCCGTCGATCGTATAATTGGCGCCGGTGATCGCGGCCGCTTCGTTCCGGCAGAGAAATAGCGCGAGGGCGGCCACTTGTTCCGGCTGGACGAACTCCTTGGTCGGCTGGGCGTCGAGCAGCACGTCGTTGATCACCTGCTCGCGCGTCATGCCGCGGGTCTTCATCGTGTCGGGGATCTGGTTCTCGACCAGCGGGGTCCAGACATAGCCGGGCGAGATGCAGTTGACAGTGATGCCGTGGGTCGCGACTTCGAGCGCCACGGTCTTGGTGAGGCCGGCGATGCCGTGCTTGGCCATCACATAGGCGGACTTGTTGGGGCTCGCGACCAGGCTGTGCGCCGAGGCGGTGTTGATGATGCGACCCCAGCCCTTGGCCTTCATGTGCGGGATCGCCGCGCGCGTCATGTGCCAGGCCGAGGACAGGTTGATCGCGATGATCGCGTCGTATTTCTCGACCGGGAACTCGTCGATCGGCGCGACATGCTGGATGCCGGCATTGTTGACGATGATGTCGACCGATCCGAGCTCGCTCGCCGCACGCTCGATCATCGCCGCGATCTGGTCGGGCTTGGTCATGTCGGCGGCGTCGTAGAGCGCCTTTGCGCCGCTGGTCGCCTCCAGTCCGGCGCGCTCGGTCTCGATCGCGGCGGCGTCGCCGAAGCCGTTGATCACCACATTGGCGCCCTCGGCCGCGAAGGCCTTGGCATAGGCGAGGCCGATGCCGGAGGTGGAGCCGGTGACGATCGCGGTCTTGCCTTTGAGGAACATGGTCTACTCCCTTAGCGCCGAGTGAGGTCGAAGGCGGCGGTCTTGCCGTCGAGGATGTTGCTGGCGACGAGCTGGGCATTGGCCATGGTCTCGGCCACGGCGAGCTGGCCCGCCTGCCAATGCTCGCGCATCGAAAGCTCGGAGAATTCGAAGTCGCGCGAGCCGCGCTCCCAGGTGTTGGCGCGGTAGATCAGATGGACGAGCGACAGCGGCTGCTCGGCGGCCATGGCCTCGAGCCGGCGCACATCGGCATCGTCCTTGAGCTCGGGCGGCAGCTTGTCGAGCACCTTGCGGATCGCCTCGCGTTCGCGGCGCAGGCGCATGCGCTCGTCGGTTATGGTCCGCGTGCGGCTGGAGTAGCGGATCTCCTTCTCGCGCGCGAAGACGTCGGTGAGCGTACGCGGCCGATCGCCCGCGGCGGCGAAGAGGTCGACCTGGAAGACGAGCAAGGGCTCGACCTGGTTGTCGAGGACATGGGTGAGCGGCGTGTTGGAGACCAGCCCGCCGTCCCAATAGAGCCGCCCGTCGATCTCGACCGGCGGAAGCCCCGGCGGAAGCGCGCCCGAGGCCATGACGTGGCGCGCGTCGAGCCGCTCGTGACGCGTGTCGAAATAGCGGAAATTGCCGCTCTCGATGTCGACTGCGCCCACCGCCAGCCGGATCGGGCCGTCATTGAGCAGGTCCCAGTCGATCAGCGCGTCGAGCGTGCCGCGCAGCGCGGCGGTGTCGTAGAAGCTCAGTGCCTCGGGGCTGCCGGGGAGCGCGAAGACGGGCGGGAAGATTCGCGGCGCGAAGAAGCCGGGCACGCCGGCCCAGAGCACTGCGGCGGCGGAGGCCTCGTGCGCCCATTCGCGGGCATGGTCCTCGAGCGGGATCGGCAGCGAGGGCAGCGCGCTCGACACTATGTTCCAGAACTGGTGGAGCCGCTCGATCCGGCGCCCGGGCGGATTGCCGGCGACGATCGCGGCGTTGATCGCGCCGATCGAGATGCCGGCGATCCAGTCGATCTCTATCTCGGCCTGGCCCAGCGCCTCGATCACGCCGGCCTGATAGCTGCCGAGCGCGCCGCCGCCCTGCAGCACCAGCGCCACGCAATCGGGCAGCGGCATGCCGCGCGCGCGGCGCGGGCGAGTCGATTCGGCATCGGCCATGCGCGGGGGTTTGCGGTAGCGGCGCGACAGTGGCAAGGCAGAGCGCGCGGGGAAAAAGGGGAATGCAACGCTATGCCCGATCGGGCATTGTTGCGAAGCACGAACGATGAGGAAGTCCCCCGATGCGTCTCGACGATTTCGATCCCAATATTAACGTCGAGGACCAGCGCGGCCGCGGCGGCGGCATGTTCGGCGGCGGGGGAGGCCTGGGCGGCGGGGGCATGTTGTTCGCCTTCCTGCCGATGGTCTTCAGTCGCTTCGGTTGCCTGGGCGTGGGCGTGTTGCTGGTCGTCGCGCTGTTCTTCAGCGGCGGGCTGGGGATGCTCGGCGGGCTCGGCACGCAGCAGGGGGCGCCGACCCAGGTTTCGCAACAGTCGGGGACCGACGCGCAATCGAGTTGCGCGGTCAACGCCGAGAGCAAGGCGTCCTGCAACGCCTTCAGCTCCGCCCAGACCACCTGGGCGCGGATATTCCAGGCGAGCAACGCGCGTTTCCAGGCGCCCAAGCTGGTGTTCTACAGCGGCCAGGGCCAGTCGGGCTGCGGCGCCGCGCAATCGGCGATGGGCCCCTTCTACTGCCCGACCGATCAGGGCATCTATCTGGACACCGACTTCTTTCAGGAACTGTCGCAGCGCTTCCATGCGCAGGGCGATTTCGCGCAGGATTATGTGATCGCGCACGAGTTCGGCCATCACATCCAGAATCTCCTTGGCACGTCGGACCAGGTGGCGCGGATCCAGCGGCAATCGAGCGAGCGCGAGGGCAATGCCGCGTCGGTGCGGCTCGAGCTGCAAGCCGATTGCTATGCCGGCGTCTGGGCCGCGGCGAACAAGGATCGGCTCGAGGCCGGCGACGTCGAGGAAGGCATGACCGCCGCCAATGCGATCGGCGACGACACGCTCCAGCGCGAGGCGCAGGGCAGGGTGGTGCCCGACAGCTTCACCCACGGCAGCTCGGCGCAGCGGATGCAATGGCTGAAGCGCGGCCTCGAATCGGGCGATCCGTCCGCCTGCGATACCTTCGCGGATGCGCAGTAGAAACGCAGTTAATCCCGATTTGGTAACAGCTTGATACTTGACGCTCCCCTTTGGCTCGGCTGAGCTGAGCAAAAGGGGGGCAATCATGGACAGTGAAACGACGAACGCGCGCGCGTTCGCATTCGACGGCAATTGGCGCGAGTTCGCGCCGATCGCCTTTACCAACCTGCTGCTCAGCGCGGTTACGCTGGGAATCTACGCTTTCTGGGCCAAGACGCGCGAGCGGCGCTATCTGTGGAACCGGACGCGCTTCATCGACGACCGGCTCGAATGGACCGGCACCGGGCTGGAGCTCTTCATCGGCTATCTGATGGCGATGGTGCTGTTCGCGATTCCATTGGGCCTGCTGCAGTTCGGCATCCAGGCGCTGGCGATCCGCGGCCACGGCGGCACTGCGGTGCTGCTCGTGCTCGGCCTCTACCTGCTGCTGATCTATCTGGTCGGCGTCGCGATCTTCCGCGCGCTGCGCTACCGGCTGAGCCGAACCTATTGGCACGGCATCCGCGGCGGGAGCGACGATCAGGGCTTCCGCTATGCGCTCTCGCACCTGTGGAAGACGATTGCGGGCGCGGCGGTGTTCGGCCTGCTCGTGCCCTGGTCGATGGTCGAGCTGTGGAAGGAACGCTGGAACGCGATGAGCTTCGGCCCGCATCGCTTCGAGGCGGGCGGCAGTGCCTCGCCGCTGATGATGCGCTACCTGCTCTACTATCTGCTGCCGATCGTGCTGATCGTGGGCGGCGTCATCGCCGCAGCCTTCGTCGGGCCGGAGCTTGGCGGTTCGCCCGAGGACATGCAGGTCCGAATGCTCGGCTTCGTGATCGTCGGCTATGTCGTCTTCTTCGTCCTCGCCGGGCTGATCGCGCTGATCTTCTACGCGGCCTATTTCCGTGAGGTGGTCAGCAACCTGTCGCTCGGCGACCTGGAGTTCGGCTTCACTGCCGGCACGATGGACTGGATCAAGCTGACGCTGGGCAACATCGCGCTGGTGGTGTGCACGCTCGGCGTCGGCTTCATCTTCATCGGCTATCGCAACTGGTCGTTCTTCATCGGCCACATGCACGCCTATGGCACCGTCGCGGTCGACGAGCTCACGCAATCGACCACCCGCGCGCCGCGCCAGGGCGAGGGGCTGCTGGATGCCTTCGATGTCGGAGCGATCTGACGCTGCGGCCGTCTGGCACTATGACGGGGCGAGCGGCCTGCGCCGCGAACCCCTGCTGGTGGCGGACGGCAGCGGCTTCGAGCTGGTCGAGGGCGATCGGCGCGAGGGGCCCTATGCCTTCGCCGACCTGATCGCCCAGGCCGCGCCCGGCGACCCGCAGTTCGGACTGCGCGGCCGCCCGGGCTGGCGGATCGGCTTCGGCGAGGGCGTGCCGGCGGCGCTCGCCGATCGCCTGCCGGGCGCGCGGCGCTACGGCGGGTGGATCGACCGCATCGGGCTGTGGCCCGCGGCGGGTGCCTTCGCGCTGCTCTCCGCGCTCGTGCTCTTCCTGCTCGCGACGACGCCGGCGATGCTGGTGCGTGTGATACCGCGTTCGGCCGAGGCGCGGATCGGCGACCTGATGGTGGGCGATTTCGGCGGCCGGATCTGCAGCACCGACGAGGGCGATGCCGCGGTGGCGGCGCTCAAGGCGCGGATGGGGCCGCCGGCGATGCTCGCCGACGTGCGCGTGGTCGACATTCCCATGGTCAACGCAATCACGCTGCCCGGCGGCCATGTGCTGATCTTCCGCGGGCTGCTAGACCAGGCCGCTTCGCCCGACGAAGTCGCGGGCGTGCTGGCGCATGAGCTCGGGCATGTCGAGCATCGCCACGTGCTCCAGGCGCTCTTCCGCCAGCTGGGGCTGAGCGTGGTGCTCGGCGGGCTCGACGGCAATGTCGGCGGCTATACCAACGTGCTGCTCTCGGCGAGCTATTCGCGCTCGGACGAGGCGCAGGCGGATGGCTATGCGATCGATGCGCTCGACAGCGCCCGGATCTCGCCGATGGGCGTCGCGGGATTCTTCGACCGCCTGTCCAAGGTGGAAGTGAAGGCGAAGGGCGCCGCTGCGCTGATGGGCTATCTCGCGAGCCATCCGATGTCGTCCGAGCGCAAGGCGCGCTTCGCTGCAGGCGCCAAGGGAAGCTATTCGCCTGCGCTCGACGCTGCGCAATGGGAGGCTCTGCGCGAGATCTGCGGGGGCCGGCCCGCGGAGGACTGGAAGGACGCTTTCGCGCTTTGAGGCGCTTTCCATGCGCGGCGGCGGACACTATCCCCGCCGCATGACAGAACCGCGCCCCAAGCTTGCCCATCACCACACGCCCGGCCGCGGGCCGACGGTGGTGTTCCTCTGCGGCTATGCGTCGGACATGAACGGCACCAAGGCGCTGGCGCTCGAGCAATGGGCGCAGCGTAGCGGCCAGGCCTTCCTGCGCTTCGACTATGCCGGCTGCGGCGAGAGCGAAGGGCGGTTCGAGGACCAGACGCTTGTCGACTGGCGCGACGACGCGCTGCGGATCATCGACGACGTGATCGACGGGCCGGTGGTGCTTGTCGGCTCCTCGATGGGCGGGTGGATCATGCTGCTCGTCGCGCGCGCGCGGCCCGCGCAGGTGAAGGGGCTGGTGGGCATCGCCGCCGCTCCCGACTTCACCGACTGGGGCTATAGCGCGGAGGATAAGCGCCACCTCGCCGAGCATGGACGGCTGGAGCAGCCTTCGGACTATTCGGACCAGCCGACGCTCACGACGCGGGCTTTGTGGGAATCGGGACAGGCCAATCTGATGATGACCGGCCCGATCGCGTTCGACGGGCCCGTGCGGCTGCTGCAGGGGCAGCGCGACGCCGAAGTGCCATGGGAGCGCGCCCCGGCGCTCGCCCAGCTTTTCCGTTCAGACGCGGTGCAGACTTGGCTCGTCAAGGACGGCGATCACCGGCTCTCGCGCGAGGCTGACATCGCGCTGATCCTTCGGGCCGTCGAGGATGTACTGACCCTATGTTCGTCTCGCTGCTGATCCTGGGCCTGCAGGCCGCGCCCGCTGCGGCCAAGCCGCAGGCCGCCGCCGAACCGCCGCGCTATGCCCAGTGCATGGACCTCGCGACCGGCGACCCTTCGACCGGCGTGACCAACGCCACGCGCTGGCACATGGAAGGCGGCGGCATGTGGGCGCGCCAGTGCCTGGGCGTCGCCTATGCCAACCAGGGGCGCTGGGCTGCTGCCGCGAGCGCGTTCGAAGAGGCGGCGCGCGAGGCCGAGCGCGCGAAGGACGGGCGCAGCGCCAATTACTGGGCGCAGGCGGGCAATGCCTGGCTCGCGTCGGGCGACGTGCCCAAGGCGCGCGCGGCGCTCGACGCGGCGATGGCGACGGGTGCGCTGTCCGGCCTCGCGCTCGGCGAGGCGCGGCTCGACCGCGCGCGCGTGCTGGTGGCGCAGGGCGACATGCCGGGCGCGCGAACCGACCTGGACCGGGCGCTGGCAGATGCGGGCAAGGACCCGCTGGCCTGGCTGCTCTCCGCCACGCTCGCGCGGCGCATGAACGACCTGCCGCGCGCGCAGACGGACATATTGCAGGCGCTCAAGCTCGCGTCGGACGATGCCTCGGTCCACCTCGAGGCCGGCAACATCGCCGCGGCGGCCGGCGACGGCGAGGGCGCGCGTGCGGCCTGGTCCAAGGCGGCCGAGCTGGCGCCCGGCAAGCCGGCCGGGAATGCGGCGCAGAAGGCGCTGGCGCAATTCTCGGAAGTCGCGAAGTAGCGCAGGGCTGGCGGGACGAAAGCCACGCGCCTATCTGGGCCTCCGAAGCTTTCAGCGGAGTCCCCCATGCAATATCTCCACACGATGATCCGCGTCTCGGACCCGGACGCGACGGTGCGTTTCTTCGAGCTGCTGGGGCTGAAGGAAGTGCGGCGGATGGAGAATGAAAAGGGACGCTTCACGCTGATCTTCCTCGCGGCGCAGGAAGACATGAACGCGCCCGGCGCGCGCGCCAATGCCGAGGTCGAACTCACCTATAACTGGCCCGCCGAGGACGGCAGCGCGCCCGAGCAATATTCGGGCGGGCGCAATTTCGGGCACCTCGCCTACCGCGTCGACAATATCTACGAGACTTGCCAGCGGCTGATGGACGGCGGCGTGACCATCAACCGTCCGCCGCGCGACGGCCATATGGCCTTCGTGCGCACGCCCGACGCGATCTCGATCGAGCTGCTCCAGGCCGGCGACCCGCTGCCGCCCGCAGAGCCCTGGGCGTCCATGCCCAACACCGGCAGCTGGTGAGCGCGCCGGGGGCCCGCTTCCGGGAGCTGACCGGCGCGGCGCTGCCGATCGTGCAGGCGCCGATGGCGGGCGCCGCGGGCGTGCCGCTGGCGGTGGCGGCGATGCGGGCAGGCGCGCTCGCCTCGCTACCCTGCGCGATGCTGGCGCCCGAGCAGGTCCGCGAGCAGGCGGGGCAGGTGCGTGCGAGCGGGGAGAGGCCGCTCAACCTCAACTTCTTCTGCCACACGCTGCCCGAACCGCCCGACGAGCGCGAGTGGCGCGCGTTGCTCGCACCCTATTATGCCGAGGAAGGCGTGGCGCCCGGCGAGCCCGCGCCGCTGCGCCGTCCGTTCGATGCGGCGATGGGCGCAGTGGTCGAGGCGCTGCGGCCCGAAGTGGTCAGCTTCCATTTCGGGCTGCCCGAGCCCGCGCTGCTGGCGCGGGTGCGCGCGAGCGGGGCGCGCGTGTTCGGCAATGCCACCACGCTGGAGGAAGCCGTTTGGCTGGCCAAGCGGGGCTGCGACGCAGTGATCGCACAGGGTGCCGAAGCCGGTGGCCATTCCGGCTGGTTCCTGGACGGACATCGCCCCGTGCCGCTCGCCGAACTGCTGCGGCAGATGGTGGCTGCGGCTGCGGTACCGGTGATCGCCGCGGGCGGCATCGTGGACCGCGCGAGCGCCGCGGCTGCCTTTGCCGCGGGCGCTGCGGCGGTGCAGGTGGGGACGGCCTTTCTGGCCACTCCCGAAAGCGCGATCTCCACGGCGCACCGCGCGCTGCTCGGAACGGAAGCGGCAGGGGATGCGGCCTTCACCAACCTCTTTTCGGGCCGCGAAGCGCGCGGGATCAGCAACCGGCTGATGCGCGAGCTCGGCCCGATCCGCGACGAGGCGCCGGCCTTTCCCTATGCCTCCAACGCGCTCGCGCCGCTGCGGGCCAAGGGGGAGCGCGAGGGGCGGGGGGATTATTCGCCGCTCTGGGCGGGCGCGGGCGCGGCGCGGGTCCGGACGACTTCGGTGGAAGCGCTGGTGGCGGAATTGGCGGCGGTGCTAGAAACGACGCGAGGAGAAGGCTGATGGCAGAGCTCGAGATCGTCCGCATCCCTGCGCTCAGCGACAATTACATCTGGCTGGTCCATGCGCCCGAGAGCGGCGAGACAATGGTGATCGATCCCGCCCAGGCCGAGCCCGTGCTCGTCGAGGCCGAGCGGCGCGGCTGGCACATCTCGGCGATCTGGAACACCCACTGGCACCCCGATCACACCGGCGGCAATGCCGAGATCAAGGAAGCGACCGGCGCCACGGTGATCGCGCCGGCGGCCGAGGCTGCGCGCATTCCGACGCTCGATTTGGGCGTGCACGAGGGCGACGAAGTGCGGCTGGGCGGCCATGTCGCGCGCGTTTGGGAAGTCCCGGCGCACACCGCCGGGCACATCGCCTATCATTTCGCCGAGGATCGCGTGATCTTCGTCGGCGACACGCTGTTCGCGATGGGCTGCGGGCGGCTGTTCGAAGGGACGCCCGAGCAGATGTTCGCCAACATGCAGCGGCTCGCCGCGCTGCCGCCCGAGACGCGGGTCTATTGCGCGCACGAATATACGCTGTCGAACGGCCGCTACGCCCGCGTCGCCGAGCCCGACAATGCCGCGGTCGCGGCGCGGCTGGAGCAGGTCGAGCGCGCCCGTGCGGCTGGCGAGGCGACGGTGCCGACGACGATCCGAGAGGAGCTGGCGACCAACCCGTTCCTGCGCGCCGATAGCGCGGAAACGCTGGCGGAGCGCCGCGCGGCCAAGGATGCGTTTCGCGGCTAGAAGTGCTATATCCGCGCCGCAATCAGGAGAGACAGGATGCGGCTCGCGATCATCATGAGTCTGGGTGCGCTCGCGCTGGCGGGATGCACGGGCAACGAGGAATTCCGGCAAACGCGCCAGGCGCGCGCCGAGCGCGATCTGGCGGCGGCGCTCAAGGGCCGCGTCCCGGGCGAGCCGCGCGACTGCATCAGCAATTTCGGCCTCAGCGGCCCGCAGATCATCGACAGCCGCACGCTGCTCTATCGCGAAGGCCGCCGCGTGTGGCGCAACGACCTGGCGGCGGACTGTCCCGGAATGTCGCCGGGCGACATGCTGATCGTCGAGGTCCACGGCTCGCAACTCTGCCGCAACGACCGTTTCCGCGCAGTATCGCCCGGAACGCGGATTCCGGGCGCTTTCTGCCTGTTGGGCAGGTTCACGCCCTACGAGAGGAAGTGACCGGCGCGCTTCGAGGCTTGAAGGTCAGAGTACGTAGCGGCTGAGATCGGTGTTGCGCGCCACAACGGCGAGCTGCTTCTCGACATAGGCGGCGTCGATCGCGAGCGTGGTGCCCGAGCGGTCCTCGGCGTCGAAGCTCACTTCCTCGAGCAGCTTCTCCATCACCGTCTGAAGCCGGCGGGCGCCGATGTTCTCGATCTCTGCATTAACCTCTGCGGCGATTTTTGCGACGGCACGGATGCCGTCCTCGGTGAAATCGATCTGCACGCCCTCGGTCCCGAGCAGCGCGGCATATTGCTGCACCAGGCTGGCCTTGGTGTCCGAAAGGATCGCGACGAAATCCTCCTCCGTCAGCGCCTTCAGCTCGACGCGGATCGGCAGGCGGCCCTGGAGCTCGGGGAGCAGGTCGCTCGGCTTGGCGACATGGAAGGCTCCGCTCGCGATGAAGAGGATGTGATCGGTCTTCATCGGGCCGTATTTGGTCGCGACGGTCGTGCCCTCGATCAGCGGCAGCAGGTCGCGCTGGACGCCTTCGCGGCTCACCGAACCGCCGCGCACGTCGCTCACCGCGATCTTGTCGATCTCGTCGAGGAAGACGATGCCGTTCGCCTCGGCGTCGGCGAGCGCCTGACGGCTGACTTCATCCTGGTCGAGGCGCTTGTCGGCCTCTTCCTCGACCAGCTTGTCCCACGCGGCGCGAACATTGAGCTTGCGGCGCTTGAGCGGCGCTCCGCCGCCCAGACCCTTCATCATCTCGCTGAGATTGATCATTTGCATCGGCGCACCCGGAATCTCGAAGGGTGCGGTCGGGGCCTGCTCCACTTCGATTTCGATCTCGGTATTGTCGAGCACACCGTCGTGGAAGCGCTGCTTGAACGCCTCGCGCGTCGCAGTGGAGCTGTCCTTCCCGGTGAGCGCGTCGAGCAGCCGGCTCATCGCCGCTTCCTCGGCCTTGTCCTTCACTGCGGCGCGGCGGCGCTCCTTTTCGAGCCGGATCGCTTCCTCGACCAGGTCGCGCGCGATCTGCTCGACGTCGCGGCCGACATAGCCGACCTCGGTGAACTTGGTCGCCTCCACCTTCACGAAGGGCGCATCGGCGAGCTTGGCGAGGCGGCGGCTGATCTCGGTCTTGCCGCAGCCGGTCGGTCCGATCATCAGGATGTTCTTGGGCGTGACTTCGTCGCGCAGATCGGCGCTGAGCTGCTGGCGGCGCCAGCGGTTGCGCAGCGCGACCGCTACGGCCTTCTTGGCGTCGTGCTGGCCGATGATGTGCGCGTCGAGTGCTGCGACGATGGCTTTAGGGGTGAGGTTGTCGTTCATTTTCTTCTCTAAGCCCCTCCCCTTCAGGGGAGGGGTTGGGGGTGGGGCAGTGTTGGCCTCGCAGAGACCGGTGTGGGTGGAGAGTCCCCCACCCCAACCCCTCCCCTGAAGGGGAGGGGCTTTTGAGCTCAGGTAGCGCTGTCGAGCGTCTCCACGGTCAGCCGGTCGTTGGTGTAGACGCACAGCTCGCCGGCGATCGCCATCGCCTTGCGCGCGATCTTCTCGGGATCGTTCTCATAGTCGACCAGCGCGCGCGCGGCGGCGAGGGCGAAATTGCCGCCCGATCCGATCGCGGCGACCCCGCCTTCGGGCTCGAGCACGTCGCCGTTGCCGGTGACGACCAGCGTCACTTCCTGGTCGGCGACGATCAGCATCGCCTCGAGGTTGCGGAGGTACTTGTCGGTGCGCCAGTCCTTGGCGAGCTCGACCGCGGCGCGCATCAGATGGCCGTTGTGGCGTTCGAGCTTGGCCTCGAGCCGCTCGAACAAGGTGAAGGCGTCGGCCGTGGCGCCCGCGAAGCCCGCGATCACCTTGCCGTCGCCCAGGGGTCTAACCTTGCGGGCATTGGGTTTCATCACGGTGTTGCCGGCCGAGACCTGGCCGTCGCCCGCGATCACCACCTTGCCCGATTTGCGCACGGAGAGAATGGTCGTGCCGTGCCACGCGCTGGAGTTTCCGCTCATCGCCAGCGCATATGGGATGGGCGAGCCGCCGTGCAAATCCCCTGCGGCGAAATCTAGTGGGCGGCGCCGATCCGCAGAGCCCGGGCCTGACCCACGACGGCGGAGAGGAACTGGTCGGTTCTCGCCGGAGCGGCGCCCGCGGGCCGCGTCGCAAGCGCGTGACGCAGGCCGATCGTGCCGCGACGGATCGCGGGCCGGGCGACCAGCCACCAGAGGCGCGCATGCTCTCCGTCGATCCGCGCGCGCGTCTCCGGGTCGAGATCGCGCGTGGCGACGAAATGGCGATGAAGCGCAGCGAGCGTGTCGGCGAGCCGTTCGAGCGTCGCGCGATCGGGAACGGGATCGCGCGCGAAGAAATGGCGGACGACCAGCGCGGCGCGGGAAGGGGCCTCGTCGCCGAAGACCGGGGCGTAATGCTCCTCCAGCACCCGCGCGGCGCTGGCGCCCATCGTTTCGCGGTACTTCTGCGAGGCGCCGCCCGGATGGCAGCGATAGAGCAGCAGCTCCTCCTCGATCCGGTCGAGCGTGCCGAAGCGGCGGAGGCGGTGGTAGAGGTCGAAATCCTCGGCGTAGCGAAGCTCGGGCCGCTCGAACGGATCGAGCCGGCGCGCGGCGTCGGCGCGGAACATCACCGAGGACCAGACCAGCGGGTTCTGGACCAGCATCAGCCAGTCGATCATCGCCGACGTGAGGTCGTCGGGGCCCGGCCAGCGCGCCGTCTCGCCATCCTCCAGCAGCAGCGCGCGCGAGCCGACGAGCACCGTTTCCGGATGCGCGTCGAGCCAGGCGATTTGGCGCTCGAAGCGGTGGGGGAGGCAGATGTCGTCCTGGTCGAGCCCGGCGATGTACCGCCCGCGCGCTTCGGCGAAGGCGCGGTTGCGGGCGTGGACCGGCCCCTGGTTCACTTCCGCGGCGATGACGCGGATGCGCGGATCGTCGAAGCGGGCGAGCACCGCGCGCGTGTCGTCGGTCGAGCAATCGTCGACGACGATCAGCTCGAAATCGCCGAAGCTTTGCGCGAACAGGCTGTCGATGGTCTCCGTGACGAAGGCGGCGCCGTTATACGCCGCCATGATTACGCTGACCGCAGGCGCGCTCATGCGGCCTGCCGGGCCCGGGCGTCGAGCAGCTGGCCGACGATCCGCTGGCCAACGTCGTTCTGCCACAGCCACAACCCGTTGGCCTTGCCCTTGAAGCTCGGCTCGCCGCCCAGCGCGCCTTCGGGGACGAAACCCGCGGCGAGGCCGATGCCATAGGCCCCTGGGAGTGGGCGACCCTCGGCATCGATCACGCGGCACTGCTGGTCGACCAGCCGCGGCCGGCCGGGCCCGTGGGCGGAGAGCGCGATCCGCTCGCCCGCCTCGTCGAGCAGCGGCAGCGCATGCGGCCGATAGCCGAGCGCGCCGATGACCAGGTCCGCACCGTCGAGGATGCGGCCGGCCTCGGCATCGTCGGCTCCGGCGATGCGGTGCAGGCGGAAGCGCGGATCGGGCGCGCGGCCGCCGACGCCGAGCATCCGCAGCACCAGCTCGCGCGCCTCGAGCCGGAAGCCCGCGAGACGATAGACGAAGCCGCTGACCGGGCAGATGTCGTCGGGTCCGAAATCGGTGAAGCCGTCGGCATGCGCGGCCTCGACCGAATGGTAGAAGGGCCGCAACGGCTCGCGGTGGAGCAAGGTCAGCGCGCCTTGGCCGAGCGGCAGGCCCGACTTGAGCAGCAGCGCGGCGGCGGCCATCGCGCTGGTCGAGGCGCCGATGATGGCGATGCGCGGCGCGCGGACCTCGGCAAGGCGCACGCGCAGGCGATCGATCCCGCCGAGGCGCAGCGCCTCGTCCGACAGGATCAGCCGGCTGCCGAGTCGCTCGCCGAGCGGGCGCCCGGCGACCACCGAGGCGGCGACTTCGCTCGGCGACTGATAGCCGCCCGTGGCGATGACGATGTTGTGCGAGAGGATGTCGCGCTCGGCACCGGTCGCGCATTCGCGGACGCGGGTCTGCCACAGCCCGGCGGCGGTGCGGCGCGATTCGACGACTTCGTGACGCGTGAGCAGGCTGCCGCCATTCTCGGCGACGACCTGCCCGACGCGCGCGCCGATCGCTTCGAGGAAGGGCCCGGAGCGGGCGAGCGGCACGCCGAGCGCGCCGATGTACTCGGCGATCTCGCGGCCGGTAGGGTGGTCCATCAGCTCGGCGATCGGCGCATGGACATTGTCCTTCACCGCGCTGAGGAAAGTCTCGGCGGTGCTGTCCGAGGTGATAGCATAGGAGCCGAGCTCGCCGCCGCCCAGGCTCGCGCTGCGCTCGACCACCACCAGTCCGGCGCGGGCGAGTTCGGCGAGCCGTTCCTGCTTGCTGGCCGAGATCAGCATCGCGACTCCCGCGGGGCCGCCGCCGACGAGCAGGGTCGAATGGATCGGCGGCGTAGCGCGCGCGGCGGCGCGGGCAGGGTGGGCGGCCGTGCAGGCGCTGGCGAGCGCGTCGCACACGGTCTCGACGTCCTCGGCGGTCATCCGGTCGGTGACGGGAAGCGACAGCATCCGCGCGCCGATATCGTCGGCCACCGGGGTCGGGTTCAACAGGCAGGTGCTGCGGAAATAAGGCTGCTCGGCCAGATGCGGGCTGAAATAGCGGCCTGAGCCGATGCCGCGCGCAGCGAGCGACGCCCCGATCGCGTCGCGCTCGCTCGCCAGCTCGCGCGGCAGCAGCAGCGGCAGGAACTGGGCGTTGAGCCGCGTCGCATGCACTTTCTGCAGGGTGAAGCGGCCGCCGAGATAGTCGCGGTACAGCGCGTTGAGCGCGGCGCGATGCTCGGCCACCTTTTCGATCTCGTCGAGCTTGGCGAGCGCGAGCAGGCCCGCGACTTCGGAGAGCTTGGCGTTGAGCCCCGGGCCCATCGCCGATCGGCTGCCGGCAAAGCCATAGTTGCTCATCCGCCGCATCGCCTCGATCGCTTCCGGATCGGCGCTGTAGATCAGCCCCCCTTCGCCGGTGGCGAAGGGCTTGGTCGCGTGCATCGAGAAGACCGTGGCGAAGCGCGCGCCGGTGGCAAAGCCCCGGCCACTGGCGTCGAGCGTGCCGAGCGAACTCGCCGCGTCGACCACCACGCCCGCGCCATGACGGTCGGACAGGCGCACGTAGCGATCGAGGTCGATTGCCGTGCCGAAGGTGTCATAGGGAACGATCACCGCGATTTCGCCGCGATGGCGGGCGAGGGCTTCCTCCTCCGCCGCGGCCGAGGCGGCCCAATCGTCGGGATCGCTGTCGACGAGCAGCGGCGTGAGCCCGGCCCAGATCGCCGCATGCGCGGTGGCCGCGAAGGTGAAGCTGGGCATCAGCGCATAGCGGCCGGTGCGGCCTTCGCGCGCATGGCGGATCGCGACCATCAGCCCAAGCGTCGCGCTCGGTACGGTGAGGCAGGCGCCGACGCCGCCGAACATCTGCCCGGTCGCCGCGGCTTCGAAGCGGCGGACGATCGGCCCATGGTTGGTGAAGATCCCCGACGCCTCGAGCGCCCGAAGCTCGTCGATCATGGTGCTGAGCCGCGGCGGGCAAGTCGAAATCAATGGCAGTTTGTGCATGTTCGCGGCGTCCGCTTCCCCCAGACTGGGGTGCGGTCATGGCACGATGCGTCCTAAGATTTGGGTAACGGGCTCAGCCCAGCGGGTAGAGTGCGCCTGCGATCCAGCGCAGCTCGGCGCGGAGCACACCCCAGGCGCGCGCGGCGGCGCGGCTGTCCATCGCTTCGACGCCGATGCCGCGTGCGCCGAGCGCCCTGGTCAGCGCCAGCGGCGGGCGCACCAGCGTGTTGCCGGTGCCGAGCAGCAGGAATTCGGGCTGCGGATCGAGCGCGAGGAGCGGCGCAAGGTCGGCCTCGCTCAGCTCGGCGATCGGGGGAGGGGACCAGCCGTCGGCGCGCAGGGGCGTGATCAACAGCCCCTCGTACACGCCCTCGTCGACCTTGAACCCGCGCCCCGAGAAGCCGGAGATCACCGGCCCCTCGGCGCTGCGGCGTTCCATCTTCATGGCTCAGCTACGCGGCTGGATGCGCTCGGCGTTGCTCTCGGCCGCTGCCTTGCGGTCCTCGCGGAAGCCGGGCTTGAGGCCGAGCGTGATCAGCAGCGACGACGAGACGTAGATCGACGAATAGGTACCGACGACGATGCCGAGCATCATCGCCGCGGTGAAGCCGCGCAGCACGTGCCCGCCCCAGATCAGCAGCGCCGCGAGCGCGAGCATGATCGTGACCGAGGTCATCACGGTACGCGGCAGCGTCTCGTTGACCGACAGGTCGATCAGGTCGCCCATGTCCATCTTGCGGTATTTGCGCATGTTTTCGCGGATACGGTCGTCGATCACCATCTTGTCGTTGATCGAATAGCCGATGATCGTGAGCACCGCCGCGATGATGTTGAGGTCGAACACCAGCTGGGTGAGCGCGAAGAAGCCGAGCGTCATCAGCACGTCGTGGATGATCGCGACCGCGGTCGAGACGCCGAACTGCCATTCGTAGCGCAGCCACGAGAAGATCGCGATGCCGATGATCGCGAGCAGCACGGCGAGCGCGCCGTTCTGGATCAGCTCGCCCGAGACCTTGCCCGACACGGTCGAATAGTTGCTGAAGGTCGCGCCCGGGAACTCGGCCGCGAGCGCCCCCTTGACCTGCTCGACCATGCGGTCGGTCGCGCCCGGATCGTTCGAATCGGGAAGCGGCAGGCGGATCGTGACGGTGTCGGCGCCGCCGAGCTGCTGCAGCGTCGCCTCACCCAGGCCGAGCCGGTTGACCGCGGCGCGCACCTTGTCGAGCGGCGGCGTCGAGGTGAATTTCTCCTCGATCGAGACGCCGCCGACGAAGTCGACGCCCATGTTGAGCCCGCGCGTGAACACGAGGGCCAGCGCGGCGATGGTGAGCAGCAGCGTTACGCCAAAGGCGATGTGGCGGATGCGGACGAACCCGATGTTCGTGTTGTCCGGGATGATCTTGAGGAGCCGCATGGTTCGGGCGTCCCTTAAATGTGGATTTCGCTGGGCCGGTTACGGCGCAGCCAGATCGTGACGAGCATGCGCGTGAAAACCACGGCAGTGAACACCGAAGTCGCGATGCCGATCAGCAGAACGACCGCGAAGCCGCGCACCGGGCCGGAGCCCAGGATGAGCATGATCACGCCCGCGATCGCGTGGGTGACGTTGGCCTCGAAGATCGTGCGGCTGGCTTCCTTGTAGCCGAGCTCGACCGACTGCATCACGCTGCGGCCGCGCCGCCGCTCTTCGCGGATACGCTCGTTGATCAGCACGTTGGCGTCGACCGCGGTGCCGATGGTGAGCACGAAGCCCGCGATGCCGGGCAACGTCAGCGTGGCGTTGAGCATGCCCATCACTGCCAGGATGACCAGCACGTTGATGACCACCGCCATCGTCGCATAGATGCCGAAGCGACCGTAGGTGAGGATCATGAAGGCGATCACGGCCACCACGGCGATGATCGACGCAGTGATGCCGGCCTTGATCGAATCGGCGCCGAGCTCGGGGCTGACGGTCGATTCCTGGACGACGCGGAGCGGCACCTTGAGCTTGCCCGAGCGCAGCGCGATCGCGAGCTCGTTGGCGCTCTGGACGGTGAAGCCCCCGTTGATCACCGCGCTGCCGCCGAGGATCGGCTCGTTGATGCGCGGTGCCGAGATCACGACATTGTCGACGATGATCGCGAAGGGCTTGCCCGAATTCTCCTGGGTGACCTTGGCGAAGCGGCGCGCGCCGGCGCCGTCGAGCTGGAGCGTGACCGAAGGTTCGCCGGTCTGCGGATCATAGGTCTGCGACGCGTTCACCAGCATGTCGCCGGTGATCATCACTTCGCGGTGCACCGCGACCTGGCCGCCCGCCGCATAGGGGAGCAGCTCGGATCCCGGCGGGGCGACGCCCGGCTGGGTGGCGGTGGTGTCGACGAGGCGGAACTCGAGCTTGGCGGTCTTGCCTAGCAGGTTCTTGAGCGCGGTCGGATCGTTGAGGCCCGGGACCTGGACGACGATGCGGTTGCCGCCTTCGCGGACCACGGTCGGTTCGACCGTGCCGAGCGCGTTGATGCGGCGCTCGACGACTTCGCGCGCGTCGCTCATCGCAGTGTCGATCGCCTGGTTCAGCCCCGCCTGGGTGGGGGTGAGGACGAATCGGCTCGTGTCGACGACGGCGATGTCCCATTCGCGCTGGCCGGTGGTGCCCACGCCGCTACCGGTGATGGTCAGCAGCTTCTCGCGCGCGGCGTCGACCTTCGAGGGGTCCCGCACCATGAAGCTCAGCCGCCCGCCCTGGACCGAGATGTCGCCGATCTCGATCTTGGGATCGCGGCGCATCTCGGCGCGAACCTGGTCGCGCATCTGCTCGACGCGCGATTCGGCGACGTCCTTGGTATCGCCCTCGAGGAGCAGATAGGAACCGCCGGCGAGGTCGAGGCCGAGGTTGATCGCGGGAGTCGGGATCCACGAAGGCCAGGTCTCGCGCACGCTCTTGGGCACGAAGCTCGGAATCGAGAGCGCGATCATCACCGCCAGGAAAAGGCTGATGGAGACGATCTTCCAGCGCGGGAAATCGAGCATCAGTCGTTCGCAGGCTTGCCGCCCAGCGGGCGGACTTCGGTGAGCGTCGCCTTGACCGCGCGCACCTTCACGTTCGGGCCGAGCTCGAGCTCGACTTCATGGTCCTCGACCTTGGTGACCTTGCCGATCAGCCCGCCGCCGGTGACGACGGTGTCGCCCTTCTTGACCGCCGCGACCGCGTCCTGAAGCGACTTCATGCGCTTCTGCTGCGGACGGATCATCAGGAAGTAGAAGACGACGAAGATCAGGACGAGCGGCAGCAGCGAAACGATCGCGCCGGCCGGGCTTCCGCCCTGGGCGGCCGCGCCTGCGGCCTGTGCATATGCTGGGGTGGCGAACATGGGTTCCCGATAGCCTGGATCGGGGGCCGGAAGAGGCCCCGTTCAAGCGGCGCGCGCTAACATGCGTTACCGGGACGTGCAACTATTGTCAGAGTGGCTTGCATCCCGCGCCGGACGCGCCTAAGTGCGCCTCCCTCGGTCGGGGCGTAGCGCAGCCTGGTAGCGCATCACACTGGGGGTGTGGGGGTCGCAGGTTCGAATCCTGTCGCCCCGACCAGCCACACCCAAGTCCGCACAAGGCGGACTCCTAATCCCCAGCACGCACGAATCGCCGCTCAGTCGGTGGGGTTGCCGCTCGGCGTGGCTTTGCCCGCGTCCTCCGCCGGATCGAAATCCTTGGCCCAGTGCGCGGAGTCGTTGGGGCTGTCGAGCGTGTCCTCGGGGCGCTTGGCGTCGCCCTGCTTCTGATGCTCGGTCGAGAGATTGTGCGGGCTGGTGCCCGTATCTGCGTCTGCCATGGAATCAGCTCCTGCTATCGCGACCATCAACGGATGGCCGCGCCGGCAGGTTGCGCTTCATTCGGACGGAGCGGGGGCCTTGGGCGGCTGCGGCTTCTTGGGAGTGGGACGACGCGCCGCGCGCGGCTTGGCGGGAGCAGCGCCTTCGGCCCTGGGCTTGGAGCTGGTTTTGGCGGCCCCGTCCGGCTTGGCGGCTGCCCGGGCCGGCGCCGGAGGCGGGGAAGCGACTGCCTTGCGCACGCGCTTCACCACCGGCTTGGCGACCGCGATGGCGATCTCCGCAGCGGCCTGGGCGATGTCCTCGCCGGTCTCTTCGACCTTTTCCGCACCCTCGGCAGCGGCGTCGCCCAGATCGGCGGCGGCCTGCTTTACCTTGGGTTCCTTCTTGAGCCTTGCCGCCAGCGCGACGAGACCGGCTGCGAGCAGATCGGCGACGATCGGATGCCTGGCGAGATCGAGCAGCTTGCGCCGTGCTTCCTTGGGAATCTTGGAGCCCGCGATGTCCTTGGGCAGCTTCAAGCCCTTCTTGCCCTTCGCGTCCTTCTTCTTGCCTGCCATCGTGCCGGTCTCCGCGCTGGATTCCATCAGTGTCGCGGAGAAGCGCCGCACATGTCAACGCGGCGCCTTTCCGGCCCTGGCGCGGTTCAATGTGCCCCGTACGGATGCGGTTCCAGCTCGAACAAGATTTCGAAGCCGCCGTCCTCGTCCAGCGCGTCGTCGAAGTCGTCGCATTCGGCGGAAGGCGGCGGGCTGGTCGCCTTGTGCGTGTCGTTGGCGGCAGTTTCCGGGCGCGGTGCGGCATCGGCGTCGCGGCCAACGATCGACTTGTGCTGGCGGTCGTCCATTATTTCTCGTCTCCGTCGCCCGCCCATGCGGTCCGAACGGGTGGAGCGTCGCCTGCGTTCCGGCGCGCGCGGCCTAGGCGGCAGTACGGTCGCCCGCTGCGGCGCGGCGATCGACCAGTTCGCGCAGGAAGCCGTGCAGCGCGACGCTGTTCGCCGACCAGGTGAACGGCTCGGCCGCGGCGCGCACCATCCCGGCTTCCGGAGGTGCCGCGATCAGCGCGCGAATCGCCTCGGCGAACGCCTTTGGCTCGGGATCGACGATGCGCCCGGCCGCGGGGCCCCGCACCACCTGGCGGGCGCCACCGACATCGGTGATCACCACCGGCGTCCCGCTCGCCAGCGCTTCGAGCCAGGCGTTCGCCAGCCCCTCGAATCGCGATGCGAGCGCCATCACGTCGGCGGCGGCGAGGAGCGGGGGCAGGGCATCGTGCGCGACCGGGCCGAGCAGCCGCACGCGGTCGCCGACACCCAGCCGCGCGATCTGCGCCTCGAGCCGCGGCCGCTCGGGCCCTTCGCCGGCGATGTGGAGATGGACGCCGGGAAGCGCGGCGACGGCGTCTATGACGATCGCATGGCCCTTGCGCGGGATCAGCGCGCCAACCGACGCGATCAGCGGGCCGTCGATTCCCAGCGCAGCCTTTGCTGCCGCGCGGTCCGCCGGCGCGAAGCGAGTCAGGTCCACGCCGGTGTAGATGCATTCGATCCGCTCGCGCGGCATGCCGAGCGCGGCCATGTCATCGCGCAGCGCCTGCGAGACCGAGAGCAGCCCGTCGGCCCGGTTGGCCGCGGCGACCACCTGCGGCCCGGTGACCGGGCTGCGCGCCCAATGGTCGATGTCCGAACCGCGGGCCTTGATCGCGACCGGCACGCCGAAGCGCCGGCCGAGCTCGACCGCGGCGACGCCGTCGGGGAAGAAATATTCGGCGTTGATCACGTCGAAGGGAAAGTCGCGGCGGATCGCGGTGAGCAGCGGCACGAGCGCGCGCACGAGCATCGCGGCGTGGTGCCGTCCGCCGGTGCCGGGGAAATTGGCGAAGCGCGGGCGGTGGACCGTCAGGCCCTTCCATTGCTCCTGCGCGGGCAGCGCGCTCAGGCTGCGGTAGTGGCCGAAGCTGCCGAGCGGCCAGGGCGGAATGCCCAGCGGCGCCACGACCTGCAGCGCAACATCCTCGCGAGCGGCGAGACCCAGGGTCTGCCGCTCCACGAAAACGCCGAAATTGGGGCGCGACGCGTCCGGAAACAGCGTCGAAAGAATGAGCACGCGGAGCATGGGCGTGCTTCTAGCGACTAGAAGTTAACTCCATGCTCCGCGGATCGGTCAGGCCTTAACGGCAGCGACGGCCGCCGCGGTCGCTGCGCTCGAGCTCGCGGCCGGCGAGACCGCCGACCACGGCGCCGAGCACGGTGCCCGCCGCGCGATCACCGCGGGTGTCGATCGTGCGGCCGACCAGCGCACCGGCGACGCCGCCGACGATCAGGCCGGTCGTGCCGTCGGGCTTGCGGCAATACATGCGGCCGTCGCGGCCGCGCCACTCGCGATAGGCATACTGGCGATGGCGGCGACGCTGGTCGCTGTCCTTGTAGGAAGAATAGCTCTTCGCTTCGGCCTTGGCGGCGGGGAGGGCAGCCACCGTGGGGATCGCGAGCGAGATCGCCGCGGCGGTCAGGAACAGGTTACGCATTATCAACTCCCGTCATTATCGTGGACAAAAAGGGTCGGAACCGAAACGTCCCCCGGCTAAGCTGGGTTGCATGAACCTGAAATTACAATTTGCTCATCGGAGAGACAGGTTTGGACGAGGCGCGCAGGATCATCGAGGCACTGGGGCTTTCGCCGCATCCCGAGGGCGGCTGGTACCGCGAGACCTGGCGCGCGGACGCGGCTGAAGGCGCACGCGCCGGCGGTACCGCCATTTATTTCCTGCTCGAGAGCGGGCAGCGTTCGCACTGGCATCGTGTCGATGCCGACGAGATCTGGCTGTGGCACGCCGGCAGTCCGCTGGCGGTGCTGGTCGAACAGGAATCGGGTGAAATCCGCGAGTTGGGGCTTGGCGGCGACGTGACCCGCGGCTATGCGCCCCACGTCCTGGTGCCGGCGAATCGCTGGCAATCCACCGAGGCGCGGTCCGGCTGGGCGCTGGTGAGCTGCGTGGTGGTCCCGGGCTTCCGGTTCGACGGATTCGAGCTCGCACCTCCCGGCTGGACGCGAGGCGCGGCATAGCGCCGCTTTGTCCCCGTTATCCACGTTATCAACAGGCACGAAGCCCCATTTCGTGCTTTGCGCGACTCGCGATCGGTGAGAGCATCCAACCTGTAAGAAGGCGGTTCGGCAGAGGGAAACCTAAGCAGGATCAAGGGCTTACACGGATAGATTAGAGCGCTGGTGCCTTCGGGAAACCGCAATCCGATCCATCCGGGGATGCCAAGGGCTTTTGTGGTTACGAGGCAATGCGACGCCCGCGTCGCGACGCTTCGAGAGACGCAGGAGCTGCCGTTCCGGACCGAAGATCGGCGCGCAAGCGCAGGACGAAGGCGAGGGAAGGCCGGGAGCGATCCCGACGCTCTGTCGCCGCGCAAGCGGCAGCACGGCGCCAGGGTCACGCTCGATGGACGAGCAGGTTGCTTTCCCGCGCAAGCGGCGGAGCTGATCTGGTTCGAACCGGGTATCCAGCAAGGCTTCGTTGCGCTGCCCCCTGGTGGCGATCACGACGAAGCGGGTCATCGCGGAGCGGAAAGCGTCTGGGTTCCCCGGAATCCGGATGTGGACCACCGAGATGACTGACGCAAAGCTCGCATGCCCTTGCCGGCGCGAGCGGAGCATGCCGCCGAAACCAGGCCCGACGATCCGCCCGGATCCAGGGCCGTAGTCCGGCGACACGGGGGCTGGCAGCAATGCCGGCCCCCTTTTGCGTTTTCCACGCTCTCTTCTCCCGCTAGCAATGGCGCATCGAAAAAGGAGGGGAGTGGCGGATGGGCCGGATTTTCGAGCATTTCGCGCAGCAGGTGGCCGGCTGGGCGGGGCGTCCGCCGGCCTTCATCATCGCGCTTGCGGTGGTCCTCGGCTGGGGGATCAGCGGACCGCTGTTCCATTGGTCGGATACCTGGCAGCTGGTGATCAACACCGGCACCACCATCGTCACCTTCCTGATGGTGTTCCTGATCCAGAATGCGCAGAACCGCGATGCCGCCGCGATGCAGGCCAAGCTCGACGAGATGATCCGTGCGCTCAGCGATGCGCGCAATGCCTTCATCGGCATCGAGCATCTCGGCGAGCATGACCTGATCGATATCCGTGAGCGGCTGGAGCAGGAATTCGGCCGCGACGATCCGCGGCATCAGGGGATCGGCCGAGTCATCCTTCGGCGATAGAAGTCAGATAGCAAGGCGGCCGATCCTCCCCGGGGGAGGACCGGCCCGCGGCATTTACGCCAGCTTGTGCTCGAGCGTGATCTCCGCGTTGAGCAGCTTGGAGATCGGGCAATTGGCCTTGGCGCCGGCCGCCAGCTCGGCGAACTGCTCGGGCGAGATGCCCGGCACCTGCGCTTCGAGCACCAGGTCGGATCGCGTCACGGCGAAGCCTTCGCCCTGCTGCTCGAGCTTCACCTTGGCGGTGGTCTCGAGGCTGCCCTCGCTGAAGCCGGCGCGGGCGAGCGCGAAGCTCAGCGCCATGGTGAAGCAGCCGGCATGCGCGGCGGCGATCAGCTCTTCGGGGTTGGTGCCCTTCTCGTCGCCGAAGCGCGTGTTGAAGCTGTAGGGCGTGGCTTCGAGCACGCCCGAAGGCGTGGTGAGCTGGCCCTTGCCCTCCTTGCCGAAGCCTTCGTAGCGGGCGGTGGCGGTACGGGTCGTCATGGGCATTCCCTTTCGGCAAAAAAATCGGTGCGGCGCCGAAATGGGTGCCGCACCGCCAGGTTCAACCTGTACTCGCGTATATCCCGCTCAACGGCAGCGGATATTCCGATCCTTGCGATCGGCCTCGCGTTCGATCGCGGTGCCGGCGACTGCGCCCGCGACTGCCCCGAGCACCGTGCCGAGCGTCTCCGAGCCGCCGGGCGCAATGATGTTGCCGAGCACGCCGCCTGCCACTCCGCCGACGATCAGCCCGGTCGTTCCGTCCGACCGGCGGCAATAATAGCGGCCGTCCTGCCCGCGATAGATCCGGTCGTTGCGTGAGAGGGTTCGCTCGCTGTAGCGCCGGTCGTCGCGATAATAGCGATCGGCATAATAGCCGCCGTAGGACGGATCGGGGCGGTTCCAGTCATAGGCCGAATAGCCGTAGCCGCCGCCGAAGCCGCTGCCGTAATCGGTGCATCCGGCGAGTGCCGTCGCTGCCGTCAGGCCGAGGACAAGCGCGCGCATCGTTTCTCTCCTGTAATTTCGTGGCTGCTGGGGGGAATGCGCGAACCGCGGCAAAGGTTTCGCTGCCGGCCCGAGCCGCGGACCGGCCGGCGGCGTTCGCTAAACGCCCTTTTAACCCTCTCGCGCGCATGGTGCCGGTGCAAATCCGTACCTTGGGGCCCCATGGACGACCTGATTCAGGAATTCATCGCCGAGACGCGCGAGACGCTCGAGGCGCTTTCGGGCGAGATCGTCGCCTGGGAAGCCGAACCCGGTGACCGGGCGCGGCTCGATGCGATCTTCCGCTTCGTGCACACCGTCAAGGGAAGCTGCGGCTTCCTCGACCTGCCGCGCCTCGGGCGCCTCAGCCATGCGGCCGAGGACGTGCTTGCGCAGGTGCGGGCCGGCGAGCGCGTTCCCGATCGCGCGCTGGTCAACGCCGTGCTCGCGGTGGTCGACCGCATCGGCGAGCTGGTCGAGGCGATCGATTCGGGCACCAGCCTCGACGACAGCGGCGACGAGCTGCTGATCGCCGCGCTGGCCGAAGGCGCGGAAGAGATCAGCCAGTCGCTCGGCAACGGCGGCACGCGCGCCGCGTCGCGCAGCGTGCGCCTCAACGTCGACCTGCTCGACCGGATGATGTCGGGCATGTCGGACATGGTGCTTGCGCGCAATGAGCTCGCGCGCCGGCTGCGCGGCGGCGACATCGATCCGACGATCGAGGCGGCGCTCGAGCGGCTGTCGCTCACCGTCGGCGAGATGCGCGACACCGTCACGCGCACGCGCATGCAGAAGATCGACGCGCTCTTCTCCGCGCTGCCGCGGATGGTGCGCGATACCGCCGCCGGGCTTTCCAAGTCGGTGCAGCTCCACGTCGAGGGCGCCGACGTCGAGCTCGACCGCGAGATGATCGAGATGATGCGCGATCCGCTGGTCCACATCATCCGCAACGCGATCGACCACGGCATCGAATCGCCGGCCGAGCGCCGCGCCGCGGGCAAGCGCGAGACCGGCCGGCTCAGCGTCTCGGCGCGCCAGTCGGGCAACCAGATCATCATCGAGATCGTCGACGACGGCCGCGGCATCGATACCGAGAAGCTGATCCGCAAGATGGCCGCCATCGGCCCGCGCTCCGAGCGCGAGCTGCGGGCGCTTTCGGAGCGCGCCAAGCTCGACCTCGTCTTCCAGCCCGGGCTTTCGAGCAAGGACGAAGTCACCGAAGTCTCGGGCCGCGGCGTCGGCATGGACGTGGTCCGCGCCTCGATCGAGCAGATCGGCGGCCGGGTCGATCTCGACAGCACGCTCGGCAAGGGCCTGCGCATCGCGATCCATGTGCCGCTGACGCTGTCGATCATCTCGGCGATCGTGGTCGGCGCCGGAGGGCAGCGTTTCGCGATCCCGCGCCAGGCGATCGAGGAAATCGTCACCGATCGCAGCGACGCGATCCGCATCGACACGCTGGGCGCCACCCCGATCGCGACGGTGCGCGAGCGCCGCATGCCGCTCATCGACCTCGGCGATATCCTCGGGCTCGAGCGCGGCGGCGAGGGCGGGCCGCAGATGCTCGCGATCGTCAGCGTGAGCGGCGGCAGCTATGCGCTGTCGGTCGATACCGTGCTCGATAACGAGGAGCTGGTGATCAAGCCGGCGTCGCCCGCAGTGATGTCCACCGGCCTCTACGCCGGCCAGACGCTCCCCGATTCGGGGCTGCCGATGCTGCTGCTCGACTGTGCGGGCATGGCGAGCGTCGCCGGGCTCAACTTCAATCGCGATGCCAACCAGGGATTCGAGGTGGAGGAAGCCGAGCAGGAGGAGACGGGCACGCCCGCGCTGCTGTTCCGCGACCTCGACGGCGTGCGCCGCGCAGTGCCGCTGGTCGCAGTCGACCGCGTCGAGCAGGTCGAGGCCGCTGCCGTGCGCTTTGCCGGCGGCCGCTTCCGCGCGACGATCGACGGGCGCATCCTGCCTGTCGCCGCGCAGGGCGAGATCGAAGGCCGCGGACGGCTCAACGTGCTCCGGCTCAAGGACGGCGCCAACGAAGTCAGCTACGCGATCGACGAGGCGCTCGACATCATCCTGCTGCCCGAGGAAGTCGTGGCCGCGCGCGAGCCCGGCCCGGTTGCCGGCGTGGCGCTGGTCGGCGGCGAGCAGATCGAGCTGCTCGACGTCTTCTGGGTGTTCGACGAACATGCCGACCGCGAGGAGGACGACGACGCCGAGGCGCCGCTCTGCCTGATCGCGGATACGACCGACGGCTGGATGGCCTCGTTCGTCCGCCCGCTGCTCGAATCGGCCGGCTATCGCGTCACCGCGCAGCTCGCGCCGGGCGAGTCGCCGGCGATCGTGCTGTCCTCCGACGAAGCGCCGCCGGAGCTTGCCGAAAAGGCGCCCGTGGTGCGCCTGCGCCGCCGCCGTGCCGCGAGCGGGGCAGGGGACGACAGCGTCTATCGCTATGATCGCGTCGGGCTGCTCTCCGCGCTCGAGGCCCGCATGTCGAGCCGGGGAGGCCGCTGATGACGCATCTCTATCTGATCGCGCAGGTCGCCGGTCGCCCGGTCGCGATCGATTCGGACCAGGTCGAATCGGTGGTCGACATCGGCGAAGTAACCGCAGTGCCGCGCGCCTGCGCGCACGTTCGCGGTCTTGCCGCGCTGCGCAGCCGCGTGGTGACGGTGGTCGACACGCAGTCTGCGCTCGGCCTCGAGCCCGCGGCGCAGGCGAAGCGCGCAGTGATCACCATGGTCGACGGGCATCATTATGCGATGCTGGTCGACGCGCTCGACGATGTCGCGCCCTTCGACCTGCTGCCGATGGCCGCGGGCGTCGCGCTCGATTCGGTGTGGGAGGATGCGGGCCGCGGCGTGGTCGAGCGCGACGGCGAGCCGATCCTTGCGATCGATCTTGCATCGCTGGTGCCCAGCTATGCGTCTGCGGCCGAAGCCGCGGTCGCCAATTAACGCGAAGCTTACACCTTCCGTGCAGATTGCGCGGCCTAGACACCTGGCTATCGGGGAACAGGGGAAATGAAGACTTGTCTCGTCGTTGACGACTCGAAGGTGATCCGCAAGGTCGCCCGCCACATTCTCGAGACGCTCGATTTCCAGGTCCGTGAGGCCGGAGACGGGCGCGAGGCACTCGATTCGTGCCTGGAGACGCCGCCCGACGTGATCCTGCTCGACTGGAACATGCCCGTGATGAGCGGCATGGACTTCCTGCGCGCGCTCAAGGATTCGGGGCTGCCGCAGCGCCCCAAGGTGGTGTTCTGCACCACCGAGAACGGCATGGCCTATATCCGCGCCGCGATCGAGGCGGGCGCCGACGAATATGTCATGAAGCCGTTCGATCGCGAGACGCTGGAAAGCAAGCTGCAGATCGTCGGCGTCGCCTGAACCGCGTGTAGGAGGCGCAGCGGTGGCGCGCACTGCAACCCTGAACGATACGGGGACAGCCAGGATGCCACCTGCGCCGGCGCACGTGCTGATCGTCGACGATTCGGTGGTCGCCCGATCGGTCCTCGGCCGCATGGTCGAGGCGACGCGGCGCTTCCGGGTCGCCGCGGCGGTGCCCGATATCCGCGCGGCGCTCGACTATCTCCATATGCACCGCGTCGACGTGGTGCTGCTCGACATCGACATGCCCGGTATCGACGGGCTCACGGCGCTGCCCGACGTCATTGCGGCGGGCAACGGCGCCAAGGTGCTCGTCGTCTCCTCCGCGGTGGATGAGGGTGCGGCGGTCACCGTCCAGGCGCTCGCGCTCGGCGCGGCGGACACGCTCGTCAAGCCCGGCACCGGCGCCTTCGGCGGCCGCTTCGCCGGTGTGCTCGAGGACCGGCTCTCCCGGCTCATCGAGACCGTGGCGGAAACCGGGCCGCACCATCATCACGCGACCAGCTTCGGCCCGGTCACTGCGCCAGACGACTTCGACATTGTCGCGATCGGCGCCTCGACCGGCGGCATCCACGCGCTGAGCCAGCTGCTCCGCGCGATCCCGGCGAGCTTCCGCGTGCCGATCCTGGTGACGCAGCATCTGCCGCCCGCCTTCATGACCTATTTCTCCACGCAGCTCGCCGTGCTCGGCAGCCGGCCGTGCGACGTGGCGTGCGATCGGATGCGCCTCCAGCCGGGCCGCATCGTGGTCGCGCCGGGCGACGCGCACATGCGCGTGGTGCGAACGGCGGACGGGACGGCGATCCGGCTTACGCGCGAGCGATCGGTCAGCGGCTGCCTGCCCTCGGTCGATCCGATGTTCGAATCGGTCGCCGATGTCTTCGGCAATCGCGCGCTCGGCGTCGTGCTGAGCGGCATGGGCCGCGACGGGGCCGAGGGCGCCGGCCGCCTGATCGACGTCGGCGCGCGGATCTTCGTGCAGGATCGCGGCACTTCGGTGGTCTGGGGCATGCCCGGCTCGGTCGCGAACGCCGGTCATGCGAGCGCGGTGCTGCCGCCCGACGAGATCGGCCGGCTGATCGCACGTGGGCGGAGGGGCGCATGACGCGGCTCTCCATGACAGGTCTCGCGGCCCCTTCGGGCGCGATGAACATGATCGCGGCGCTGCTCGAGCAGCGCACCGGTCAGCAGATTGCGGCGAACCGCGCCTGGCGCATCGAGACGGCACTCAAGCCGCTGCTGCGGGCGCACGGCCTTTCCACGCTCGACGAGCTGGTGAGCCGGCTGATCGCGGCACGAACAGGGGAGTTGGCGGATCAAGTGGTGGACGCGCTGTTGAACCAGGAGACGAGCTTCTTCCGCGATGCGGCAGTGCTCGATACCCTCGCCGAGGCCGCATTGGAGATGCAGGCCGAAAATCCCGATCGCAAGGTGCGGATCTGGTCCGCCGGCTGCTCGACAGGCCAGGAGCCTTTGTCGCTCGCGATGCTCTTCGCTGAGAAGGACGCCGCGCCCGAGATCGTCGCAAGCGACATCTCGCCCGCCGCGATCACCCGGGCGCGGGCCGCACGCTATTCGCAGTTCGAGATCCAGCGCGGGCTTCCCGTGCGCCGGATGATGCTGTGGTTCGACAGCGCCGGCGGCGACTGGGTCGCCCGGCCCGAGCTCGTCCGCCGCGTCCAGTTCCGCCAGCACAACCTCACGGCCGACGCGCCGCCGCCGGGTCGGTTCGACATTATCCTGTGCCGCAACGTGCTGCTCTATTTCTCGCTCGACCTGCGGCGCCAGGTGTTCGAGACGCTCGCCGCGGCGATCCGGCCGGGCGGCGTGCTCGTGCTCGGCGCGGGCGAGACGGTGATCGGGCTCACCGATCATTTCGTGCCCTGCGAGAAGTTGCGCGGCTTCTACCGCGCGGTGGAGCCCAAGCCCCAGGCGCGCCTCGCGGTCGGCTGATCGCGCGCTTGCCGGGGCGGGCGGCCTCCCTCTAAACCTGCGCCCATGCCCAGCGACCTGCCCATGATCGACGCGCCGTCGCCCAATTTCGACACGCGCGCGCTGCCGGTCTCGATGATCGTGCTCCATTATACGGGCATGGAGAGCGGCCAGGCCGCGATCGACCGCCTCCGCGATCCCGAGGCCAAGGTCTCGGCGCATTATCTGGTCGAAGAGGACGGCAGGATTTTCCACATGGTCGACGAGGGCAAGCGCGCCTGGCACGCCGGCCGCTCGCACTGGCGCGGCATCACCGACGTCAACTCGGCCTCGGTCGGCATCGAGATCGTCAACCCCGGCCATGAGTTCGGCTATCGCCCCTTTCCCGAGGCGCAGATCTCCGCGCTCATCCCGCTCGTCGCCGAGATCAAGGAACGCCACGGCATCACGCGGGGCAATGTCGTCGGCCATTCGGACGTCGCGCCCGCGCGCAAGCAGGATCCGGGCGAGCTCTTCCCCTGGGGCAGGCTCGCGCGCGTCCGCCTCGCGCTGCCGCGCCCGACCAGGAACCTCGTCGATCCCGGCTGGCCCGACGCAGGCTTCATGCTCGCGCTCGAGCGCTTCGGCTATGACGTGAGCGATGCCGAGGCCGCCGTGGTCGCTTTCCAGCGCCGCTTCCGCCCGGAGCTGGTCGACGGCGAGATCGACATGGAATGCCGCTGCCTGCTGCTCGCGCTGCTGCTCCCCAAGCCGCAAGGCGACGAGTGAGCCTGCTCGACTTCGATCGCTCGCCGTGGCGGGAATTGCGCGGCGGCCTCGTTCTGTTGTTGCTCTTGCCGTTCTTTGTGCTCTTCCTGCTGATCAAGCTGGTGCTACTTCCGTTCGAGCGCCCATCGCATCGGCCTGCCGAGGACATCGCCGAAGCCCTCCGTCATACCGTCGACAGCACGGGAAGCGGATGGGAGTTCGATGACTTTATTTCGGTTCCGCTGGCCGATCCCCGTCTGGAATCGATCCGCGAAAGAGCCTTGCAATGGGATGGCGGCGAGGACGTGCAGGAATTGGAGGTGCTCGCGGACGAGGCTGAGGCCATAGCTTTGGCGGACAGGACGAGCCTTGTCGAATTGCTCGACCGCGCCCTCTCGCCAGAGAATGTCGTTCCTGAGGATCTGGATAGCGCGATTCCATACCCGCGTTCGTTGGGGAGGCTGGAGACGAAGGCGTTCGAAGCGCTTTCGCATTGGCTCGATGATGGAGACATCCGCGCGCGCGATGCTGCCTATGCCTCGCGGCAGCGCGAGGGGTTGCTGCGGTGCCTTGATCCGCTGCGGGCCGAGGTTCGCCGCTGATTAAGATAGGTTGCCGATTCCTTCACCAACTCCGGTTACGCCCCGATAGCCGTGTGGGTTTTAGCCTCCGCCGCGGAGGACGCGCATGTCGAGCAGCGGAATAGGGCATTCGAAGATCGAGCTGGGGCCGGTGCGCGCGCGCCTGGCCGGTATTGCACGCGCCGATGAGGCGGGCGAGGAGATCCCGTCGCTCGCGACGCCCACCGTCGCCGAAGCCACCGAAGTGCTCAACCGTACTGCCCGCGTCTCCGGCGCGGACGCTGTCGAACGCATCGGATCGGACTATCGCCGCACCATGCTCGCCTCGGGGCTGACTCCGCAGATCCTGGTCGAGGTCCAGGCCTGGGGCACCGCAATCCGGCATGCGGCGGACCCGGAGAAGCCCCGCGAAGACTGATTGCCCTTGTCCTTGGCGCATCCTGCGCTAGATCGGGCGCATGCCAGAGGGTCGGGCGGCCGCGGGTGCGCAAGCACGCGAGGAAAGTCCGGGCTCCACGGAACGACGGTGCCGGGTAATGCCCGGCGGGGGCGACCCCAGGGAAAGTGCCACAGAGAGCAGACCGCCTAAGCCCCTCGGGGCCGGCAAGGGTGAAAGGGTGCGGCAAGAGCGCACCGCGCGACCGGTAACGGAAGCGGCATGGTAAACCCCACCGGGAGCAAGACCGAATAGGGACGGCACATGGGCCTCGTTCCGGCCCGTCGTCCGGGTTGGTTGCTTGAGCGGCGGAGCGATCCGTCGCCTAGAGGAATGGTCGCCCATCCCCGAAAGGGGTGGACAGAACCCGGCTTACAGACCCTCTGGCATACGACTTCTACTTACTGGCGGAATCCAGCCCGCCACCCTATCTGCGAGCCTCTATGCCACGTCCGACCCGATCCTCCGACTGGGGCTTCCCCCGCTGGCGCGCCTATGGCGCCGAGCGCGAGGCCGTGAAGGTGCGGCTGTGCGACCGGCACGGCTGCGAGGAGCCCGGCGACCGGCCCGCGCCCAAGTCGCCCAACAGCCGCGAGCGCTGGTATTTCTGCGAGACGCACGCGGCCGAGTACAACCGCAACTGGAATTATTTCGAGGGCCTCAACGCCGAGGAAGCCGCCGCGCGCGAAGCCGAAGAGCGGCGCGACGCCTCGGGCTTCGCCCAATCGAAGCACAACAGCTGGGCCGGTCCGGGCGACGGCAGCCGCTCGCGCGACGAGATGCGCGCGCTCGAAGTGCTCGATCTCGAGACCGACGCCGATTTCGACAGCGTCAAGCTCGCCTGGCGCCGCCTTGCCAAGTCGAACCACCCCGATGTCCGCCCTGGCGACGCCGAGGCGGCCAAGCGCTTCCAGGCGATCCAGGCGGCGTACGAGGTGCTCAAGGCCGCCGAGGAGCGGCGGACGTGGAAGCCCGATTGAAGACCGTTCGCTCGAACTGGTCCGACACCGTCCTGGTCTGCGCGAAATGCTCGAAGAAGCTCCACGGCGGCTTCGGGCCCAAGGGCAAGACCCCGCTCGCCAAGGCGCTGCGCAAGCATCTGGGCCTCAAGAAAGGCCGCAAGGGCGGGGCGGGGATCGTCGAAGTCAAATGCCTGGGCGTCTGCCCAAAGGCCGCAGTAACGGTGGTCAACGGCGCGCAGACGCGCGAGTGGCTGATCGTGCCGGAAGGGGCTGATCTCGATTCGGTCGCTGAGGAGCTGGGTTTGGGCAGCAATCCGGCGCGAGCAG
Source organism: Sphingomonas sp. (assembly GCF_017744835.1). Taxonomy (GTDB): domain Bacteria; phylum Pseudomonadota; class Alphaproteobacteria; order Sphingomonadales; family Sphingomonadaceae; genus Sphingomonas. The sequence goes on along the minus strand of NZ_JAGIAM010000003.1, from coordinate 911,511 downwards.
CCTCTCAGGCGTAGCGCCGCGCCGTCTCGCGGATCAGTGCGATCATGTTGGGGATGCCCTGGGTCCGGTTCGAGCTGAGCTGGTTGCGCAGGTCGAAGGGTGCGAGCGCGGCTTCGATGTCGGTGGCCAGGATCTCCGCCGGGGTGCGGTCCTGCACGGCGAGCAGGACGAGCGCGATGATGCCTTTGGTGATCGCGGCGTTGGAATCGGCGAGGAAGTGGAGCGTGCCCGTATTGGCGCGGGTCGGATAGACCCAGACCGACGCCGAGCAGCCGCGGACCAGCGTCGCATCGGTCTTGAGCGCTTCGGGCATCGCTTCCAGCGCGCGACCCAGGTCGATCAGCAGCCGGTAACGGTCGTCCGCGTCGAGGAATTCATATTCGTCCTGCAGGTCGGCGATGCTGGTCATGCCGGGCGCTATAGCGTGCTCCGCCGCCAAGCCAACCTCGTCACCCCCGCTTTCGCGGGGGCGACGGTGAGAAGTCAGAGATCCACCCCCGCGGCGATCGCTTCGAGCTTGCGGATGCGCTCCTTGAGATCGGCGATCTCGATCCGCGAGCCCGCGGAAGCGACCGGGGTGGTGTCGGCGGTGTCGCGGCGGTCGAGCTCGCGGCGCTTGAGTTCCAGCCATCCGCGCCAGCCCGAGAGGCCGGCCGCCGTCACCATCGCCAGGCCGGCGAGGCCCGAGACGGAGAGGGTGATGTAGAGATTGGGATCGATGGTCACGTCATGCCTCCCTGGTCAGACGTTATTTCCGGTCGCGCAGCGCTTCGATCTCGCGTTCGAGCTGGGCGCTGCTGGCGTTGCTGTCGGTGATGACGCGTTCGAGCACCTGGACGCGCTCCTTGAGCGAGCGAACCTCGTCGCGGAGCCGGGCGTTCTCGGCCGTCGCGGCATTGTCTCCGCCGCGATAGACCTCGTTGCCCTGATTGTCCTTGTGGATGCCGTAGCGGGCCTTGAGGACGCCGCCGATCGTCACCACGACGATGATCGCGACAACCATTTCGAACGGGTTCATTCCCTCTTACTCCCTCGATGCGTTTTGTTCAGTTGCCCTGGACGCCCTGGGCCAGTCGCTCCGCGCGGCGGCGGGGTCGATCCCGGCATTCGGCGAGGACAATACCTCCCACGCACAGTGCCGTCAGCACTGCGAACACGATGATCATGGCGATTTCCTTTTCTTAGTTCAGCGGCGCGTCGCGCAGCTTCTCGATTTCTTCCGCGACTTCGGCGCCGCCGTTGGTGACGATCCTTTCGAGCACCCGGACCCGCTGCTCGAGCCGCTCGACGTGCGATGCATATTGCGCGGCCTGCTCGGCGGTCTGGGCGGCGACGACCTGGGTCATCGCTTCCTTGTGCTTGAGCCAGCGCTTGAACATCTCCAGGCCGATGCCGAGGACGATTGCGATGATGCCGGCGGCGATGCCCAGCACGGGAATGGCGATCGGGTCCATCGTTCTGCTCCTCAGTTGTTCTTGCCGCGCAGCTGCTCGATCTCGCGGTCGAGCGTCAGCGAGCTGTCAGTGACGATCCGCTCGACATTGGCGAGCCGGTCCTTGATCGCGCCGAGCTCGGCGCGGAGCTGCGCATTCTCCTGGCTCAGGAGCTTGATCCGCTCCATCGCCTCGTCGTTCTTCTGCGGATAGATCGCCTGGCCCCAGGCTCCATCGAGCGGGTAGCCGTGCTTGATCCGCATCCAGGTGGTGAAGATCCACCCGGCCACCGCGGCAAGGCCGACCAGGGCTGCCACCGGTGCGAAGGTCTCGAACAGAAACATCCCTCTTCTCCCTCTTCCTCGACCGTGCTCAGCGCAGGCTGTCGATCTCGCGGGCCACCCGCTCGGCGGGATCGGTCGCGATCCGCTCGAGCACTGCAATCCGCTCTTCCAGCCGGCTGATCTGGCCGGTGAGCCGCTCGTTCTCCGAAGAGAGCAGCGCGATCTTGCGTTCGGCTTCCAGGTCGCCGCCGGCGTGGCTGTGGCGGCCGCGGCGGTCTTCCATCGGATAGCCGTGCTTGGCGCGGACCCAGGTCTGGAAAGCCTTGGAAGCCATGATCGCCGAGACGATCAGCACCGGCACGAGCCAGCTCAATTCCCTCATTGTCCAATCTCCCCGTTGGACGCCTGCGCCTCAGCGCAGGCTGTCGATTTCGTCGGCGAGGCGCGTGTTGCGGCTCGTATAGTACATCTCGATGTCGGCCAGGCGACGATCGATGTCGCGGAACTTCGAGCGGACCTCGGCGGTCGAGCGGCTCGGGTTCGAGCGGACGCCCTGCCAGAACTTCGCTTCCTCCGGGCCGTCGTACAGGCCGGCCGGGCGGCTTGGCGCCATCCAGGCGATCAGCAGGTAGCCGATCAGGCCCATCGGGAAGGTCGTGAAGGTGAGCAGGGCGACGCCGACACGGAGCCAGATCACGTCGATCCCGGTGTAATCCGCCAACCCCGAGCAGACGCCCAGCCACTTGGCATTGGCCTTGTCGAGGTAGAATTTGGTGCGGACGGACATCTCAGTTCCTCCTGGAGAGATCGTAAGGGCTCGGCTCTTGGCGCTGGGTCGAGAGCGGCCGGAAATCGGGGTTGTCGGCGGCGATGATGCGTTCGACGGTGACCAGCCGCTCCTCGAGCTGCCGGGCGGTGTAGTAGAGCTCGTCGAGGAGCTTCTCGTCCTCGCCGGTGATCGTCGCGGCGGTCTTCCACCGGGTGATGTAGTGCATGATCACCCAGGGGAGGCCGACGAACAGTATTCCGACGATGACGATCGGAAGGAAGACTTCCTCCATCGCCTCAGGCTCCCTTGCTCATGCGCGCCTTCAGCGCTTCCAGCTCGGCATCGACCTTCTCGGACGAGCGCAGCTCGGCGATCTCTTCCTCAAGCGTCTTCGGCTGGCCGCCCAGGCCCGCTGCATCGGCGCGGCCCTCGGCCATGTCGACCCGGCGTTCGAGGACGTCGAAGCGCGAGAAGGCGTCGTGCATCTTCGAGCCGTTCGTCATCTCGCGAAGGCGGGCGCGGTTGTTGGCGCTCTCCAGCCGGGCAACGATCGAGTTCTGGCGGGTACGCGCCTCGCGCAGCTTGTTCTGGAGCTTGGTGATGTCCTCTTCGGACGCCTTCAGCGTCTCGTCGAGCACCGCGATCTCCTGGCTCAGCTGCTCGCACATGTCGGCGGCCTTCTGCTTCTCGACCAGCGCGGCCTTGGCCAGGTCCTCACGGCCCTTGCTCAGCGCCAGCTCGGCCTTCTCGGTCCAGCTCTCCTGGAGCTTTTCGAGCTTGGCGATGTGGCGGCGCATTTCCTTCTGATCGGCGATGGTGCGGGCGGCAGAGGCGCGAACCTCGACCAGCGTCTCCTCCATCTCGAGGATGATCATGCGGATCATCTTGGCCGGGTCCTCGGCCTTGTCGAGCAGGTCGGTGACGTTGGCGGCGATGATGTCGCGGGTTCGCGAGAAGATACCCATTCTAACACTCCTTCGTAGTGGGGATCCGCCGGGAGGGAGCTAGGGGGTGAACCCTCCCGGCGGGTTTCCGCTCGCCGGGGCATTGGCGAGCGGGGAGACCAAGTGGCGCCTCAGGCGATCGCCGGGCCCACCGCGCCGGCCATGAAGACCGTGCTGGCGAGGAGGGCGAAGGCGGCTGCGACAAAGGCATTGCGGACATTTGCGAACTGGTAGGTCATTGTCTGTGTTTCCCTGAACCTTGGTGTTGTTTCCTGCCCGATTGCCGGGCTTGCCAATGTCTCAGCAGGATGCGTGCCAAATTAAAAAAGTGGCGGTTTTCCGCCGTTTTCCGCGTTCATCGGGCATTCAGTCGATGATTGTGGCTTGCCAAGAGTTGGGAAAATACGCCAAGCATTCGGCATGGAGCGCACTACCCAGGTCATCGGCCAGTCCGGCGCCTTTCTCGACGCGCTCGAGCGGGCCAGTCGCGCCGCGGCGCTCGACCGTCCGGTGCTGGTGATCGGCGAGCGCGGCACCGGCAAGGAGCTGGTTGCCGAACGCCTCCACCGCCTCAGCCCGCGCTGGGACCAGCCGCTCGTCATCATGAACTGCGCCGCGCTCCCAGAGACGCTGATCGAGGCAGAGCTGTTCGGGCACGAGGCGGGCGCCTTCACCGGCGCCACCAAGGCGCGCGCCGGGCGCTTCGAGGAGGCAGACGGCGGCACGCTGTTCCTCGACGAGCTCGGCACGCTCTCGATGGCCGCGCAGGACCGGCTCCTGCGCGCGGTCGAATATGGCGAAGTCACGCGCATCGGCTCGTCGCGGCCGCTGCGCGTCGACGTGCGCATCGTCGCCGCCACTAACGAGCATCTTCCCGAGCGGGTGGAGAAGGGCGGCTTCCGCGCCGACCTGCTCGACCGGCTCTCGTTCGAAGTCGTGACGCTCCCGCCCTTGCGCGCGCGCCGCGGCGACATCGAAGTGCTCGCCGAATTCTTCGGCCGCCGCATGGCCGCCGAGATCGGGCTGGTCGAATGGCCGGGCTGGGGCCCCAACGCGCTCGATACGCTCAACAATTACGACTGGCCCGGCAATGTCCGCGAGCTGCGCAACGTCGTCGAGCGCGCGGTCTATCGCTGGGAGCAGGAAGGGCCGATCGACCATATCGAGATCGACCCGTTCAATTCCCCCTATCGCCCGCGCCCGATGCCGGGCGCCGCACGGGGCGCCGATGCTCCCGCGCCGTCTACACCCGCCGAACAAACGACAGTCCCCGTCTTCGAACCCAGCGGCGGCGACTTCAAGTCGCGTGTCGCGGCCTTCGAGCGCCAGCTCCTGTCGCGGGCGCTCGCCGAGCATCGCTTCAACCAGCGCACTACCGCCGAGGCGCTCGGCCTCACTTACGACCAGCTCCGCCACGCTCTCAAGCGCCACGAGCTGCTCGGCGCGGGCGGCTGACCGCACGATCGCTTCATTCGATCAGGCCCCAACAAAAATTGTTGCGGCGTCGACTCGCTCCATGCGTTAGGCGGGCGGAGCATAACACCCCCATGGAGGATGACATGGCCTTCGAACTTCCCGCACTTCCCTATGCCCCCGACGCGCTCCAGCCGCACATGTCGGCCGAGACGCTCGAATTCCATCACGGCAAGCACCACAAGGCCTATGTCGACAACACCAACAAGCTGGTGGCCGACATTCCCGATCTCGCTGGCGCCAAGCTGTCGGACGTGATCAAATATGCCAAGAAAAGCGGCAACAAGGGGCTGTTCAACAACAGCTCGCAGGTGTGGAACCACAGCTTCTTCTGGCAGTGCCTGTCGCCCACGAAGCAGGCCCCCTCGGGCAAGCTTGCCGAGCTGATCACCGCCGGCTTCGGCAGCCATGAGGCGCTGCTCGAGAAGCTCAAGACCGAGTCGGTCGGCCATTTCGCCAGCGGCTGGGGCTGGCTGGTGCTCGATCAGGGCGCGCTCAAGGTCACCTCGCTCCACGACGGCGATTCGCCCGTCGCGCACGGCATGACGCCGCTGCTCACGATCGACGTGTGGGAGCACGCCTATTACATCGACTATCGCAACGCCCGCCCGGTGTTCGTCGACACCGTGCTCAACAACCTGATCAACTGGGACTTCGTCGCCCAGAACCTCGACGGCCAGGGCGTCAGCCGCGCCGATCAGGGCTGATTTCCAGAACTCCCTCTCCCCTTGTGGGAGAGGGAGGGAGCCGACTTTAGTCGGCGGAAGGGTGAGGGTGAGGGAGTCTCAGTCCCCCTCATCCTTCCCACGCCCTCGGCGTGGGCCCCTTCCTTCTCCCACAAGGGGAGAAGGAAATCCGCTCATCCCTCGGGCGGAATCGGCGTGTCTTCGGGCTTGTCGAGCTGGAGCCCGTGCTTGAGCAGCATCGGGATGTTCAGCACCGCGAAGAGCAACGTCAGCGGGATCACTGCCCAGGTCTTGAAGCTCACCCACTGGTCCCAGTTGAGCACCTGGCGCATCACTTCGTTGAGCACCGCCATCGCGACGAAGAAGCCCGTCCAGTTGATCGTCAGCAGCCGCCAGCCCTTCGCCGACAGCCCGGGATAGGCCTGTTCGAGCAGCATCTGGAGCAGCGGCTTGCCGGTCACCAGGCCATAGGCCAGGATCACCGCGAACATCGTGTAGACGATCGTCGGCTTCATCTGGATGAAGCTCTGGTCGTGGAAATAGATGGTCAGCGCGCCGAACGGCAGGACCAGCGCTGCGGTGATCCACAGCATCGGCGAGATGTGCCGCGCCTTCCACCACGAGAGCAGCATCGCGGCGACCATCGCGACCATGAATGCCGCGGTGGCGGTGATGACTCGCTGGATCTGGATTCCCGGCGCGAAGCTGTTGACTGCGAAGAACACCGCCAGCGGGCCGAAATCGATCAGCATCCGCAGGCCGGGGGAGAGGGGACGGGGTTCGGACATGGTTGCTCCGTTCAGCGCGTGCGCGGGGAGACGAGCGCGTCCACCCCGGCGATGATCCGCGCGACTTCCTTGGCATCGAAGGGGCGCAGGTCGTCGACCTTCTCGCCCACGCCGATCGCATGGATCGGCAGCCCGTATTTCTCGGCAGCGGCGACCAGCACGCCGCCGCGCGCGGTGCCGTCGAGCTTGGTCATCACCAGCCCGGTCACGCCCGCGACTTCCTTGAACACCTCGATCTGGTTGAGCGCGTTCTGGCCGGTGGTCGCGTCGAGCACCAGCACCACGTCGTGCGGTGCCGCCGGGTTGAGCCGACCGAGCACGCGGCGGACCTTGGCCAGCTCGTCCATCAGCTCGCGCTTGTTCTGCAGCCGCCCGGCGGTGTCGACGATCAGCACGTCGATGCCCTTGTCGGTCGCCTGCTTGACTGCCTCGAACACGATCCCCGCCGCGTCGCCGCCTTCGGGCCCCGAGACGATCGGCACCCCGATCCGCTCGGCCCAGGTGCGCAGCTGGCCGATCGCGGCGGCGCGGAAGGTGTCGCCCGCGGCCAGCATCACGCCATAATCCTGCTCGAGCAGGCGGTTGGCCAGCTTGGCGATCGTCGTGGTCTTGCCCGATCCGTTGACTCCGATGACGAGGATCACCTGCGGCCGCGGAAAGGCCTCGATCTCGATCGGCTTGGCGACGCGCTCGAGGACCTTCTCGATCTCCTCGGCGACCACCAGCCGGATGCCGAGCTCCTCCATGTTGCGCTCATACTGCCCCTCGGCGAGCCGGGTGCGGACGCGCGCCGCGGTCTCCGGCCCCAGGTCCGAGGCGATCAGCGCCTCCTCGATCTCGTCGAGGGTCGCGTCGTCCAGCCGTGCGGCGGAAAGGCCGGCGAGGTTTCCGAGCAGCCGGTCCGAAGTCTTGCGGAAGCCGCCCAGCAGCTTCTCGTGCCAGGAAGGATTGGTGCTCATGCGATCAGCTTTCCGTCCTGCACGCCCTTGATGTTCACGCTCACGATTTCTCCGACTGGATGGGAGGCGAGGCGGACCTCGGCGAAATTGCCGGCATGGCCGCGGTCGCCCGGGCGCTCTACCAGCACTTGCTGGCTGCTGCCAACGAGGCTGTGCAGCCAGGCCGTGCGCCGCCGCGCCGCCGCCTCGCGCAGCCGGCCGGCGCGGGCCTTGACCAGCTTCGGCGCGACCTGCGGCATCCGCTCGGCCGGGGTGCCAGCACGCGGGGAATAGGGAAAGATGTGCGCATGGACGATGTCGCAATCGTCGATCAGCGCCAGCGTGTTGGCGAACATCGCGTCGCTCTCGGTCGGGAAGCCCGCGATCAGGTCCGCACCGACTGCGATCTCGGGCCGCGCCGCCTTGAGCCGCTCCACCAGCGTTACGGATTGCGCGCGGCTGTGACGCCGCTTCATCCGCTTGAGCACCAGGTCGTCGCCGGCCTGGAAGGATAGGTGGACGTGCGGCATCATCCGCGGCTCCTCGGTGAGCAGCGCGAACAGCCGGTCGTCGACTTCGATCCCGTCGAGCGAGGAAAGCCGCAGCCGCTTCAGCCGCGGCACGTGCCGCAGCACGCGCTCGACCAGCTGGCCGAGGCTCGGCCCGCCGGGCAGGTCGGGGCCGTAACTGGTCAGGTCGACGCCAGTCAGCACCACTTCGGCATGGCCCGCATCGACCAGCTGCGCCACGCGATCGACCACTGCGCCCGCCGGCACCGAGCGGCTGTTGCCGCGGCCGAAAGGGATGGCGCAGAAGGTGCAGCGGTGGTCGCAGCCGTTCTGCACCTCGACGAAGGCGCGGGCGTGGGTGGAGAAGCTCGCGGCGAGGTGGGGCGCGGTGTCGCGCACCGCCATGATGTCCTGCACCACCACGGGCTCGGGCGCGGACCAGGCCTCTGGCCGCAGCTTCTCGGCATTGCCGATCACCCGGTCCACCTCGGGCATCGCCGCGAAGGAGGCGGGGTCGATCTGCGCTGCGCAGCCCGTCACCACCAGCTCGGCGCCGGGCCGTTCGCGGCGTGCGCGGCGGATCGCCTGGCGCGTCTGCTTGACGGCTTCGTTGGTCACGGCGCAACTGTTCACCACGACTGTGTCTCGACCGGACAGCAGCGCACGGATCGTCTCGCCCTCGGCGAGGTTGAGGCGGCAGCCCAGGTTGACGACATGCGGCGAGGAGAGAGCCATTGACGCGCGATCTAGGAGCGGCGGCACCGGAAGTCCACGCGAAGGCGAAGGAAGTCCTCGGCTTCTGGTTCGACGGACTGATGTCCGAGCAATGGTTCGCGCATTCGGATTCGGTCGACGACGCGATCCGCGACCTCTTCACGCCCCTGCTCGAGGAGCTGAAGGCGAGCCGCGCCGAAGGGTGGCAGGACGACCCCGAGACGCTGCTCGCCGCCGTGATCGTGCTCGACCAGTTCTCGCGCAACATCCACCGCGGCACTGCCGAGGCCTTCGCCGCGGATCCGCTCGCCCGCACCCTGGCGCTGTCCGCCCTCGACCGCGGCTGGGACGCACGGCTCGCGGTCCAGAAGCGCCACTTCCTCTACATGCCGCTGATGCACGCCGAGGATAGCGAGCTGCAGACGCTCTGCCTCAAGTGCTTCGACCAGCCGGGGCTCGAACAGGGCCTCGACTTCGCCCGCCAGCACGCCGAGGTCATCGCCCGCTTCGGCCGCTTCCCCACGCGCAACGCCGCGGTGGGGCGCGAATCCACTGCCGAGGAGCAGGCTTATCTCAGCCAGCCGGGCGTGGGGTGGTGAGGGAAGGGACATTCCCTCAGTCGATGATCGCGGCGCCCTCGGCGCTCAGACGGGCAATGCCGCCTTTCATTTCCTGCAGCCGCTCGGGCGGGTGTCCTTGCCACCCCGTCACCTCCGCGATGACTCGTAGCGGATCGCGGGAGCGATAGGATAATGTGGGGTTACCGGGGAACTTCTTGTCCGTGAGGTTGGGGTCGTCCTCGACCGGTCCGGTCGGCTCCACGACATAAATCCGTTCGCGCCCGCCGCCCGCGGCCAGTTCGGCGCCCCAGATCGCAGCGTCCAGCGTGCCTGAGAAATAGACCCAGGACAGCGGCTTGGCTTCCGTGAAGTTGGACTGGTAGCCCACGACGATCAGGTCCCCGGGCTTCAGATCGGCCTTGGTCCCGTGGAAGAAGGATTGCGAAAACATGCTGGCGATCGCCGACATGGGCTTGCGGCTCCTTTGACGTAAGTCGTGGTCCTGGGTGGATAATGGCAAGAGTGGCGCAGTGGCTACCGGACCGGTCGCGTGCCCCAACCCCTCACGTACCGTCCGGCCGCTGCGCCGCAACGACCGTCACGTCGGAGGTCTGCCCGCCGCGGAGCACGCGCAAGTCGAGCCGCGTGCCGGGCCGGGCCGACGCGATCGCGCGGGTGAGGGTGCCGGCACCTTCGACTTCGGTGCCGTTGACCGCCACCACGACATCGCCCGGCCGAAGCGCGCCCGCTGCGGGTCCGGTCGGCGAGACGGTGGAGATCACCGCGCCGCGCTGCCCGCGCAGGTTCATCCGTGCGGCCAGCGCAGGCGTCAGGCCCTGGACGCCGACGCCGAGATAGCCGCGGACCACGCGGCCGCTGCGGATCAGCTCCTGCGTGATCTCGTTCGCCAGGTCGGCAGGCACAGCGAGGCCGATGCCGACAAAGGCGCCGCTGGGCGAGATAATCGCGGTGTTGACGCCGACGACATGGCCCTGGAGGTCGAACGACGGGCCGCCCGAATTGCCCGAGTTGATCGGGGCGTCGATCTGCAGGAAGCCGACATGCGCCTCGCCGATCTCGCGGCCCTGGGCGGATACGATGCCCGCCGTCGCTGTGCCGCCGAGGCCGAAGGGATTGCCCACGGCGACCACCCAGTCGCCCACATCGGGCTGCGCCGCGCTCGAGAAGCTGACGAAGGGCACGCCGCTGGCCGCCACCTTGAGCACCGCCAGGTCGGTCGGCGCGTCCCGTCCGACCAGCCGCGCCGGGAACTGCCGGCCGTCGCCCATGCTCACGGTGATCTCGCGCGCGCCGTCGATCACATGGTTGTTGGTCACCACATAGCCGTCGGCGGTGATGAAGAAGCCCGATCCCGCGCCCATGCGCACCGGCGTCGCCAGCCCGGCCACCGTGCCTTGCGGAGTCTCCTGGATCCAGGGCACTGGATCGCCACCGGGCCGGACCGTGTCGATCGAGACGACGGCCGGAGAGACGCGTCTGACGATCGGAGCGAAGGAACTGGGCGCGGCGCCCGATGCGGAAGTCACCTGGCCGGTCGCGGTCCCCGTGGCGGCGCAGGCCACCAATATGGGGGAAATGCTCGTAAGGACGGACAACGAAAGGAGTCGCGACATGATCGCCTCCGATTCTTGCAGCACGTCAGCAAAGCACAAATGGCGATTTCTCTCCACTGCCGAGGTGGATTTGCCGATATTTTCGCGATCAATGGGTGAACTGGCCAAAATCCCTCTCCCCTTGTGGGAGAGGGAGGGAGCCGACGCAGTCGGCGGAAGGGTGAGGGGGAGTGAGTCTTGAGTCCCCCTCATCCTTCCCACTCGCTGCGCGAGCGGGCCCCTTCCTTCTCCCACAAGGGGAGAAGGAGCTAAGCAACGATCTTCGTTATTCTAACCCGCGAAACGCTGCCCCGCGTTGTCCGGCGCCTGCGCCGGCTCTGCGTCCTGGGCCAGCTGCGCCTGGAGCAGCCTGCGCTCGGCCAGCAGGCGGCGCGCGCCCGTCACCGACAGCGGCTTGCCATAATACCAGCCCTGCGCCTTGGCGCAGCCGATCGCGCGCAGCCGCTCCTCGATCGCGGCGTCCTCGACGCCCTCGGCGGTGATCGGCAGGTTGAGGCTCTCGCCGAGCCCGACGATCGCATTGACGATCGCCGCGGAATCGGGGTTCTCGTTGAGCGAAAGCACGAAGCTCTTGTCGATCTTGATCCGGTCGAATGGTAGCGCGCGCAGGTGCGCGAGGCTCGAATAGCCCGTGCCGAAGTCGTCGAGCGCCAGCCGCACGCCCTGGTTCTTGAGGCTGCCGACGATCGACTGGGCGAGCGCGAGATTCTCGAACAGCGAGCTTTCGGTGATCTCCACTTCCAGCCGGCTCGCGGGGAAGCCGGTCTCGGTCAGCACCTTGATGATCTTCTGCGCCAGCCAGGCGTCGCGGAGCTGCCAGGGCGAGATGTTGATCGACAGGCTGAGCGACGGGTCCCAGTCGCGCGCGGCGAGGAAGGCCTGGCGCATGATCGAGAGCGAGAGCTCGGCGATCATTCCGGTCTCCTCCGCGATCGGGATGAACAGCTCGGGGCTGATCAGCCCGCGCTGGGGATGCTCCCAGCGCGCAAGCACCTCGAACCCGTGGAGCCGACCGGTGGAGAGGTCGATCTGCTGCTCGAAATAGGGGACGATCTCCTGGCGCGGGATGGCGAGACGCAGCCCGCTCTCCAGCTCGTTGCGCGCCTGGAGCTCGCGCTCCATCGATTGGTCGAACCAGGCGAAGCGGTTCCGCCCCGCCTTCTTGGCTTGGTACATCGCGATGTCGGCCGAGCGCATCAGCGCCTCGATGCCCGCGCAGTCGAAGTCCGAGCGCGCGATCCCCAGCGAGCAGCTGATGTGGAGCTTGAAGCCCTCGGCGTCGAAGGGCTGGGCCATGCGGCTCACCAGCTTCTCGGCGATGCGCTCCACCGTCGCCGGCTCGGCGGGGTCGAACAGGAAACCGCAGGCGAATTCGTCGCCGCCCAGCCGCGCGGTGATCGAGACGGGGGGCATTACCGCGGCGATCTCGGCCGCCACGCCGCGCAGCAGCGCGTCGCCCACGGCATGGCCGTGCATGTCGTTGATCGTCTTGAAATGGTCGAGGTCGAGCATGATCAGCGCCATCGCGCGGCGGCGGCGCTGGGCGCGCACGAACATCGCCGCGCCTTCCTCGGAAAGGCTGCGGCGGTTGAGGAAGCCGGTCAGCGGATCGCGGCTGGCGAGCTGCTGCGCGCGCTCCTCGGCGGCGGCACGGATCTGGACTTCCTGGCTCAGCTCGCGGTGGCGGCGCCACCCGAACAGGATCAGCGCGACGTTGAGCAGCAGCGCGATCACCAGCGACCGGTCGGCAGGCTGTCCGCCCGCGAAGTAGAAGGCCAGCGTCTTGGAAAGCACGCCGCTGCCGGTGCCCACGAACAGCAGGATCGCCGCGACGCTGACTGCGCCCGCGAGCAGATTGGTGCGCGGCTGCGCTTCGCCGTTGTTGTCTGAGTCCAGAGGCATGGCCTGGACGAGCTCCCTCAGTGCATCGCAGGCTTTCCCACGCGGATAGTGTAGATCAGGTTAAATACGGAGCTTTCCAAAACCTTGCATGCGACGGGCGGCGGGCGTGGGCCAGGGGAGGTTGCGCATCGCGCGGTTCGTCGCTATGTGCCCGCCCGACCGTTCTTCGCAGAACGCGGAACTTGGACGCCCCAAGGGGTGACGCCGGCCGACGAGGTTTCGTCCGCCGGCGCGTTTTGCGTTTGGCGAGTCGCGGCCGGAATGGAGTGATGTTGGTCCCATGTTCGAGAGTCTGAGCGATCGGCTAGGCGGCGTCTTCGAGCGCCTGCGCGGACGTGGTGCGCTCAATGAGGGCGACGTCCGCACCGCGATGCGCGAAGTGCGGATCGCGCTGCTCGAGGCCGACGTCGCGCTCCCCGTCGCGCGCGAGTTCGTCGACAAGGTCACCGAGCAGGCCGTCGGCCAGCAGGTGCTGCGCTCGGTCACGCCGGGCCAGCAGGTGGTCAAGATCGTCCACGACGCGCTCGTCGACATGCTCGGCCCGGACACTGCCGAGCTCGCGATCGACGTGACGCCGCCCGCGGTGATCATGCTCGTGGGCTTGCAGGGCTCGGGCAAGACCACCACCACCGCCAAGCTCGCCAAGCTTCTCAAGAAGCAGGGCAAGAAGGTGATGATGGCGTCGCTGGACGTGAACCGTCCGGCCGCGCAGGAGCAGCTCGCGGTCCTCGGCACTCAGACCGAAGTCAACACGCTGCCGATCGTCGCCGGCCAGCAGCCGGTCGACATCGCCAAGCGAGCGCTCCAGTCGGCGAAGCTCCAGGGCTTCGACGTGCTGATGCTCGATACCGCCGGCCGACTCCATGTCGACCAGGCGCTGATGGACGAGATGAAGTCGGTCGCCGACATCGCGCGGCCGCAGGAAATCCTGCTCGTCGTCGACAGCCTCACCGGCCAGGACGCCGTCAACGTCGCGTCGAGCTTCTCCGAGCAGGTGCCGCTCACCGGCGTGATCCTCACTCGCATGGACGGCGACGCCCGCGGCGGCGCGGCGCTGTCGATGCGCGCGGTCACCGGCAAGCCGATCAAGTTCGCCGGCATGGGCGAGAAGCTCGACGCGATCGAGCCCTTCCATCCCAAGCGCGTCGCCGGCCGCATCCTCGGCATGGGCGACGTGGTGTCGCTGGTCGAGAAGGCCGCGCAGGCGATCCAGGAGGAAGACGCCGAGCGCATGGCGAACCGGCTCGCCAAGGGCCAGTTCGACATGAACGACCTGCGCGCGCAGCTCGCCCAGATGCGCCGCATGGGCGGCATCGGCGCGCTGGCCGGCATGCTCCCGGGCATGAAGAAGGCCCAGGCCGCGGTCGACCAGGTCGGCGGCGACAAGGTGCTGCTGCGCATGGACGCGATGATCGGCTCGATGACGCCCAAGGAGCGCGCCAAGCCCGAGCTGCTCAACGCCAAGCGCAAGATCCGCATCGCCAACGGCAGCGGGACCACGGTGCAGGAAGTCAACAAGCTCCTCAAGATGCACCAGGAAATGCAGACCGCGATGAAGCGGCTGAAGAAGATGGGTGGCCTCAAGGGCATGCTGGGCATGCTCGGCAAGGGCGGCCCCGGCGGCGGCATGGGCGGCATCGGCAATGCGCTCGGCGGCCCCGAGATGGGCGAGATGATGGGCAAGGTAGGCGGCGGCCTGCCGGGCCTGCCGGGCGGGGCGAACCTGCCTCCCGGCTTCGAGAATTTGCTGAAAAAGAAGTAACTTGTAACCGAATTGATAAGAAGGAAGTGAAGTAATGGCTCTCTCTATGCGTCTTTCGCGCGGCGGTTCGAAGAAGCGCCCGTACTACCGGATCGTGATCGCCGACGCGCGCAGCCCGCGTGACGGCAAGTTCATCGAGAAGATCGGCACCTACAACCCGCTCCTCGCCAAGGATTCGCCCGAGCGCGTCAAGCTCGACACCGAGCGCGCCAAGCACTGGCTGAGCGTCGGCGCGCAGCCGACCGATCGCGTCCTGCGCTTCCTCGACGTCCTCGGCGTCAAGGAGCGTGCGGCCCGCAACAACCCGAAGAAGGCCGAGCCGGGCGAGAAGGCCAAGGAGCGCGCCGAGGAGCGTGCCGAGAAGGCGAAGGCCGCCGAGGAAGCCGCTGCGGCCGCCGCGGCTGCTCCGGTCGTCGAGGAAGCTCCGGCCGCCGAAGAGGCTCCGGCCGAGGCGCCCGCCGAGGAAGCTCCCGCCGCTGCTGAGGAAGCTTCGGAAGCCTGAGGCAATTGGCGGCCGTCATGCGTTCCCTCGGGCAGACAACAGCCAGAGGAGCGCATGATGGCCAGCCGACCCCCGAGCGGACCGGACGATATCGAGCGTGAAGAGCCGGGTGACACCCAGACCAATCCCAGCGGCGCCTCGACCGAAGAACCGGCCGAAGGCGACGAGGACTCTGCGCCCCGTCAGCCCGATTCGCCGCAGGGTTGAGATGTGCCTTAGCCCCTCCCCTTCAGGGGAGGGGTTGGGGTGGGGGACTCTCCAATGAGCACCTCGCCCGGCAACTCTGCCCCACCCCAAACCCCTCCCCTGAAGGGGAGGGGTTTTGACAAGCCCGTCACCCTGGCAGTGATCATCGGCGCGCACGGTATCGCCGGCGAAGTGCGCCTCAAGGTCTTCGCCGACGACCTTGCCAGCTACAAAAGCTTCAACGCCGGCGCGCTCACGCTCAAGGGCCTGCGCAGCGGCTCCAATGGCGCGATCGCGCGCTTCGCCGAGGTCGCCGACCGCAACGCCGCCGAGGCGCTGCGCGGCACCGAGCTCACCGTCCCGCGCTCGGCGCTCCCGCCGCTGGGCGAGGGCGAATATTATCACGTCGACCTGCTCGGCCTCCCTGCCGTCTCGGCCCAGGGCAAGCCGCTGGGGCAGGTGATCGCGGTCGACAATTACGGCGCCGGCGACGTGCTCGAGATCGAGCGGCCGGCCGATGAAACGGGGCGCAGCAAGCGCTTCATGGTCCCGATGCGCCCCGAAGCGGTGCCCGAATGGGATGCCGATCGGCTGGTGATCGCCGAAGCCTTCATCGAAACCTGAAAGATCCTTCCCAGCGTGCTGGGGAAGGATTTTAATTACCGCCGCAAACCGCCATGCTGAACCCGTTTAATCGGGGGGAACACATGGCCCGGCTCTTCACTGCGATCGTCGCCGCAATCGTCTTCACCACGGCGCCCGCCGCCGCGCAGACCAGCGCCGCGCAGCTCGCGCCGCAGTTCGACGCGATCGACCGCCAGTTCGAGGCCTTTCAGCACGACACCCCCACGCCGGGGCTGGTCTATGGCGTGGTCGCCGAGGGGCGGCTCGTCCATGTCCGCGGCTTCGGCGTGAAGGACCTCAAGAGCCGCCGCCCGGTCACGCCGGACACGCTGTTCCGCATCGCCTCGATGACCAAGGCCTTCACGGCGCTCTCGATCCTCGCGCTGCGCGACGCCGGCAAGCTGTCGCTCGACGATCTCGCCGAGAAGCATGTGCCCGAGATGCGCGGCTGGACCTATCCCACTGCGGACAGCCCGCGCATTCGCATCCGCGACCTGCTCTCGCACGTCGCCGGCTTCGTCACCGACGATCCCTGGGGCGACCGCCAGACTCCGATGCCCGACGCCGAGTTCACCCGCATGCTCCAGGCCGGCGTGCCGTTCAGCCGCGCGCCGGGCATGGCGCATGAATATTCCAACTTCGGCTATGCGCTGCTCGGCCGGATCGTCGCCAATGCCTCGGGCATGCCCTATCGCACCTATGTCGAGCGCACGATCCTGAAGCCGCTGGGCATGACGTCAAGCGGCTTCGAGGTCGCCGAGGCCCCGGCCGAGAGCCGCGCGATCGGCTATCGCTTCGAGGACGGCGCCTGGGCCGAGGAACCGACGATGCACCACGGCGCCTTCGGCCCGATGGGCGGGCTCCAGGTGAGCGCCAACGACTATGCCAAATGGATCGCCTTCCTGCTCTCCGCTTGGCCGCCGCGCGACGCGCCCGACACCGGCCCGGTCAAGCGCGCCACCGTCCGCGAGCTGGCGCAGGGCCTCAACTTCGTGCGCATGACGCCGCGCATCGGCGCCTCGGCCCAGGGCGGCTGCATGCAGGGCACCGCCTATGGCAAGGGGCTGCGCGTGTCGCAGGATTGCGAGCTCGGCATGATGCTCCACCACGGCGGCGGCTATCCGGGCTACGGATCGCACATGCTGCTGCTGCCCGAGGCGGGAGTGGGCATCTTCGTCTTCACCAACCGCACCTACACCGGCGCCTCGGGCACCGCCTGGGATGCGATGTTCGCGCTCCACAAGGCCGGCGCGCTCCATTTCGCCGAGACTTCGGTCAGCGCCGATCTCGCGGCCGCGCAGGAGACGGCGCGCGCCGTCTACAAGGCGGGCGACATCATGGTCGCGGGGCCCGGACTCGCGATGAACATGCTGCTCGACCGCTCCGCCGACGGCTGGCGCCGCGACCTCGCCGCCCTGCGAGCGCAGCTCGGCGCCTGTGAAGGCCCGGTCGAACCGCTTCACGCCACCGGAGCGCTCTCGGGCGGCTTCCGCTGGCAATGTGACAAGGGCAGCCTCGAAGGCACGCTCCTCCTCGCGCCGACCCGCCCCGTGACGATCCAGGCCCTGCGCTTCCGACCCGTCCCCGCAGCCCGGCCCTAGGTCGGACCGACCTTCACTCAATACACTCCCCTCCCTTTCAGGGAGGGGAGATAGATATCGACACTTGGCACGCACGCGATCGACCCGATAATCCCACTGGCATGCGCACCGCGATCCTCTCCGACGTCCACGGCAACCTCCTCGCGCTCGAGGCAGTGATCGCCGATGCCGAGGCGCGCGGCTGCACGCGCTTCGTCAATCTCGGCGACATCCTCTCGGGCCCGCTCTGGCCCGCCGAGACCGCCGAGCTGCTCATGGCGCGCGACTGGCCGACGATCGCCGGCAATCACGAGCGCCAGGTGCTCACGCTTGCGCCCGAGCGGATGAGCGCCACCGACGCCTTCACGCGGCCCCGGCTGTCCGACGCCCAGCTCGCATGGATGGCCGCGCTGCCGGCGACGCTCACCCTCGACGCCGTCTTCCTCTGCCACGGCACCCCTGCCAGCGACGTCGAACCCTTCCTCGAAACGGTCGAACCCGCCGGCCTGCGCCGCGCCACCCAGGCCGAAGTCGCCGAACGCCTCGGCGACCGCCCCGAGCCGCTGACCCTCTGCGGCCATTCGCACCTGCCCGGCCGGATGCAGCTGCCCGACGGCCGCACCGTCGCCAATCCCGGCAGCGTCGGCCTCCAGGCCTTCGACGACGACCGCCCCTTTCCCTACATCGTCGAGACCGGCGACCCGCACGCCCGCTACGCGATCCTCGAAGCCGGCACGCTCAGCTTCCACGCCGTGGCCTACGACCACGCCGCCGCAGCCGCCAAGGCAGCCGACGAAGGCCGCCCGGACTGGGCGCATGCGCTCGCGACGGGCGGGGTAGGGCACTGATCGCGCCACTTTACTTGTAGGATTTGTTCTGTAAATGTTCTAAAATGCGCCTGTGCCTGCCCCTTGCTCCAGCACACCGCTCCGGCGGAGCAGAAGGGCGCGACGAATTTTCGCGTGAATCCGCGTTTCGTGTCCACTTCCAGACCGCCATTTTCACCGAAACCCGCAGGAATCCGCGCTTTTTCATTCAACCAAAGGGTTTGGCGTCGCGCCCCGCTAACCCAATGGTTGAATGTCGCTTCTCACCGCCACAGTGGGCGCTGTTCGTTGAGCATGTTGCGGATCGTCGTCGCCGCGACGCCCGCCTCGCCCATCGCATGGCTGATCTGGTCGAGTCCCTTGGCGACGTCGCCCGCAGCGAACAGCCCGGGGACCGAGGTGCGCTGGTGCGAGTCCACTTCCAGGCACCCGTCCTCCGCCGCCCGCGCGCCGGCCTGGATCGCCAGCCCCGATCGGATGCGCGAGCCCAGCGCCGGATAGATGCTGTCGAACGCCAGCCGCGTATCGTCGGTACCCGCGCGCACGCTGATCCGCTCGTCCTCGACTCGATAGTCGCCGCACGCGCCATCGACGCGCACGACTCCCGCCTCGTCGAGCTCGGCGATCATCGCCGGTTCGAGCGCGTGCGGTCCCTCGGGCGCGATCAGCGTCACGTCGCGGGTGAAGCCGCGCAGGAACAGCGCCTCGCGCGCGGCATGGTCGCCGGTGCCGATCACGCCCACGCGCTTGTCCGTCACTTCATAGCCGTCGCACACCGGGCAATAGCGGATCAGCCCCTGCGCCAGCGCCTCGTCGTGGATGCCCTCGGCCATGTCGGGGCGGTTGTTGACCACGCCGGTGGCGAGCAGCACCGAACGCGCCGGATAGTCACGCTCGCCGACGCGAACGACGAAGCCGTGATCGGCGCAGCGCAGCCCGGTCACTTCGGCCAGCTCGCGCACCGCGCCATATTTCTCGGCCTGGACCAGCATCAGCCGGAGCAGCTCCTTGCCCGCGATGCCGTCGGGATAGCCGGCGTGGTTGTGCGTGCACGGGATCAGCGCCGCGCGGCTCGATCCGCAGTCGAACAACCGGATGCTCAGGTGATAGCGCGCGAGATAGATCGCGGCGGTCAGTCCCGCCGGCCCGGCGCCGATGATGATGCAGTCGTCCATCCGTGTCCGAAAGCCGCGGGACGGCGCCGGGTTCCGTTGCGCGCGCGCGCCGCCTATGGCGGACAGGTGATCCGCTACCTGCTCGACGCCAATGTGTGCATCCGCATCGCGCGCAACGCCGAGTGCCGCGTCGCGCATCGCGTGCGGCGGCAGGCGTCGGGCAGCGTCGCCATTTCGGCAGTCGCGCTGGCCGAGATCGCGCGGCTCGAATCGCTCGACGCGCTGATCGAAAGCATCGGCGTCGTCCCGTTCGACACGGCAGCGGCGCGCGCCTTCCCGGCGGCGGCGCGGGCGCGTGGAAAGTTCGACCGGCTGATCGCCGCGCACGCACTGGCGCTCGGCGCGACCCTGGTCACCAGCAACACCCGCGACTTCCGGGACGTGCCCGGGCTTCGCATCGAGGATTGGACGTTATGAGCGCGATCGAGTGGCTCGAGGTTCTCGCGCTGGGCGTCGTACCGGCGGTGCTGGCAAGCCTGGGTCTCCACTGGTGGCGACCGGGCTGGTCGCGCACCCGCAAGACGTTGATCGCCGCAGCGATCGTGCCAGGAGCGATAGTCGCTTTATGCGCTTTCGTCTTCTTCAACGCCGCGATGAGCTCGGCTGAGTCATGCGGGGTTGATGCGTGCGGCATGGCAATAGGGGCGGCGATGTATGTCGCCTTCGCGGCGGGAATCGCATTTCTGCTGGGTTGGGCTTGCGCTTACGGCCTGCTCCGGCTGATGGACCGCCGATGACTTTCTCTGCCACCGTCCTGACGCTCTACCCGGAGATGTTCCCCGGCCCGCTGGGCGCCTCGCTCGCCGGCCGCGCGCTTCGCGAAGGGCTGTGGAGCCTCGACACCGTCCAGATCCGCGATTTCGCCACCGATAAGCATCGCTCCGTCGACGATACGCCCGCGGGCGGCGGGGCGGGGATGGTGATGCGCGCCGACGTGCTCGCCTCGGCGCTCGACAGCGTGCCGGCGGGGCGACCGGTGCTCGCGATGACGCCGCGCGGGCGCCCGCTGGCGCAGGCCCGCGTCCGCGAGCTTGCCGGAGGGCCGGGAGTCACGATCCTGTGCGGCCGGTTCGAGGGGATGGACGAGCGGCTGTTCGAGGCGCGCGACATCGAGCAGGTGTCGATCGGCGACTATATCCTCTCGGGCGGCGAAATGGCGGCCCTGGTGGTGCTCGACGCTTGCATTCGCCTCGTTCCCGGAGTAATGGGCGCGCCTTCCAGCGGCATGGACGAGAGCTTCGAAACGGGGCTGCTCGAATATCCGCAATATACCCGACCTGTCGAATGGGAAGGGCGCACGATCCCCGAAGTGCTGCGATCGGGGGATCATGCGAAGATCGAGGCCTGGCGACGCCAGCGAGCCGAGATCGACACACGGTCACGGAGGCCGGACCTTTGGGAGCGCCATGAGGGCGCTCGGGTCCAGTCTCCCTCTGGCGCGCGGCGACGTAAACAGGACGATTGAAAATGAACCTGATCCAGACGCTCGAAGCCGAGCAGATCGCCAAGTTCAACGAGGCGGAGAAGATTCCGACGTTCCGCCCGGGCGACACGCTCAAGGTCGGCGTGAAGGTCGTCGAAGGCGAGCGCACCCGCGTCCAGAACTATGAGGGCGTGTGCATCGCGCGCTCGAACAAGGGCATGGGCTCGTCGTTCACTGTCCGCAAGATCTCGTTCGGCGAGGGCGTCGAGCGCGTCTTCCCGCTCTATTCGCCGAACATCGAGTCGATCGAAGTGGTCCGCAAGGGCGTCGTGCGTCGCGCGAAGCTCTATTATCTGCGCGGCCGCACCGGCAAGTCGGCCCGCATTGCCGAGCGCCGCGACGTGCGCCCGACCGAGGTCGCTGCTGCCGAGTAAGCCTCTGGCTTTTCGAGACAAAAAGGGGCGCGGTGGCCAGGCTGCCGCGCCCTTTTTCTATGCAATGTGGAATGCGCGAACGCGCGCGGACCCGCCGCCGGCGAAAAGATTCACGGGCGCGATGCTCCAGCCTCCGTATCTGCACCTATAATGGTGAATAAGATGCTAACGAAAGGCGCGCCCATGCTCGAAGCGACGATTTCCCGGCCCCGGACCCTCAGCCGCCGCGCCGCAGCCAGGATGCTGCGCGACGAGCTGAAGCATTTCGAGCGCTGCCCGATGTGCGGCCAGGTGATCGACCGGCGCGACATCCACGCCGTGATGCACCACCTGCCTGTCGGTCATCAGCCGACGCCGCGGCACTGAGGCGTCAGGCGTAGCTGACGATCTCGAACTCGGTTCCGTCATAGTCGAGGAAGTAGAAGCGCCGGCCCGGATCATAATCGGCGTGGGCGAAGGGCACGAGCCCCGCCGCCACCACCCGCCGCTCGATCTCGTCGAGATCGTCGACGAGGATCCCGACATGGTTGAGCGGACGGCCCTTCGCGAACGTATCGGCCTCAGGGGCCTCCGGGGGCGTATAGACCGCCAGATAGGTGCGCTCGTCGCCGATGTGGATCACGCGACCGTTGTCCCGGGCAGGTCCTTCCCAGCGGACGTGCCAGCCAAACAGGCGATGGAGCAACTGCGCCATCCGCTCGGGATCGCTGACGGTCAGGTTGACGTGCTCGATATAGGGCTGCGGCATGGGTTTCCTTTCGCATTTGGATGCCATGCCGCGAGCAGCTACAACCTCAACCAAGGTTGAGGTCAAGCGCGATTTTGAGGAGGTGCGATGCTGCGCGGGAACGAGCTGCTGACGATCGGCGAGCTGGCGGCGCGCACCGGGCTGTCGGTCTCGGCGGTGCGCTTCTACGAGCGCAAGGGGCTCGTCCATCCGATCCGCACCAGCGGCAATCAGCGGCGCTTCCTCCGCTCCGACATTCGCCGCATCTCCTTCGCGCTGATCGCCCAGCAGCTCGGCTTCACGCTGCCGCAGCTCGCCGAGGAACTGGCGAAGCTGCCCGAGGGGAGGGCGCCCACCGCCGCCGACTGGCAGCGGATCAGCGCGAATTTCCGCAAAGTGATCGAGCAACGCGTCGCGCAGCTCCAGCGCACGCTCGACGATCTCAACGGCTGCATCGGCTGCGGCTGCCTCAGCCTTAAGAAATGCGCGCTCTACAACCCCGACGACCGCGCCGGGCTCAACGGCGTCGGTCCGCGCTTCATCCTCGTCTCGCGCAAGGTCGCGCTCGGACTCGATTGATCAGCGGAACGAGAAGTTGGCGGGGCGGATGGTGTCGTGGTTGCCGTCGAACGCCTTGTCGGCGAACCGCCCGCCGCGCTCGACCCAGTGGAGGAAGAGGTGCGCCGACCAGCCATTGGGGTTGGGGGTGATGCGGCCGTGGCGGCGGTGGACGCCCTGGTAGAGCACTGCATCGCCGGGATTCATCGCAATCGAGGCGAAGGGGGCGTCGCCGAAATCCTCCTGCGTCGAGGCATTGGGCTCGGTCGGCTCGCGTGCGACTTCGAGCGGCCAGGGCACGCCGTCGCTATAGTCGAGCGTCAGCGAGACGCTGTGCTCGCACGACAGCCGGTCGCTGTGGACCAGGCAGACGTCGCCTTCGCGGTAGATGCGGAAATAGCTGTAGCTCGGCATCAGGTCGCGCCCGGCAAGGCTCGCGATCGTCGGCGTCAGTCCCCAGAGCAGCGTCAGCATCGGCGGGAAGTGATAGCCGTACATCTCGACTGCCTCACGGCGGAGCAGGTGGTTGGCACGGGCCAGCTTGGACAGCGGGGTGCCGCTCTGCTGGACCGCGGCCTGGAACTGGTTGAGGAAGGCGTTGCACACTTCGGGGGCGAGCAGGCCGCGGATCACGGCATACCCGTCGGTTTCGTAATTGCCGCTGGTCTGCATCCGCCCTGCATAGGCAGGCGATCCGCGCCGAACAAGCTGGCCCTTTACCCGCGCCTTTCGCGCCGCGATAACGCACCCCCAAGGAGATAGATGGGTATGCGCAAATGGTTGGTTGGGCTTGCTTTAATTTCGTCAGTGATGCCGGTCATGGCCGTTGACGCCGTGGCGCAGCCGCAGGATCTGACGCTGGAGCGGGTCTTCGCCAGCCCGGATCTCAACGGTCTTCAGCCGCGCAAGATGACGCTCTCGCCCGACGGCAAATGGCTGACCCTGCTGCGCAACCGGCCCGAGGAGAAGGAGCGCTTCGACCTGTGGGCGATGGACACCGCCACGGGGCAGTGGCGCGTGCTGGTCGATTCGAAGAAGGTCGGCAGCGGCGCCGAGCTCTCGGAGGCCGAGAAGATGCAGCGCGAGCGAGCGCGCATCGGCGGGACCAAGGGCATCGTCGCCTATGACTGGTCGCCTGACAGCAAGTCGATCCTGGTGCCGCTCGAGGGCGATCTCTACCTCGCGACGCTCGACGGCAGCGTGCGCAAGCTTCCGGCGGGCGCCGGCGCCAAGCTCAACGCGAGCGTGAGCCCGGGCGGGCGCTTCGCCAGCTACGTGCTCGACCAGAATCTGGTGGTGATGGAGCTGGGCTCGGGCAAGGGCGAGCGCGTCACGCAGGACGGCGCCGACACGGTGCACTGGGGCGAGGCCGAGTTCGTCGCACAGGAGGAAATGGACCGCTTCAACGGCTATTGGTGGTCGCCCGATGACCGACGCATCGCCGTCGAGCGCTTCGACGAGGCGCAGGTCGGCGTGGTCACCCGGGCGGCGATCGGGGCCGAGGGGACCAACATCTACCAGCAGCGCTATCCCAAGGCGGGGACTCCCAACGCGCTGGTCGAGCTCTATCTGATGGATCCCAACGGTGCGAACCGCGTCAAGGTGGACCTGGGCAGCGAGATCGACGTCTATCTCGCCCGCGTCGACTGGTCGCGGGATGGCAAGACGCTCTACGTCCAGCGCCAGAACCGCGACCAGACCGTGCTCGATGTGCTCAAGGTCGATCCGGCCACCGGCAAGTCGGCGGTGCTGTTCAGCGAGAAGTCAGGGCCCAAGAGCTGGGTCAACCTCTCCAACGCGCTCACCCCGCTGGCGGACGGCAGCCTGATCTGGTGGTCCGAGCGCGACGGCCACGGCCATCTCTATCGCTTCAAAGCGGGCAAATGGACGCAGCTCACCAAGGGCGACTGGGAAGTCACGCCTGACGTGGTCGGCGTGGACGAAGCCGCGGGCCGCATCTTCTTCCTCGGCAACAAGGACGGCGTGCTCGAGCGGCACCTCTATTCGACGAGCATCGCCAATCCGGGCACGGTGACGCGCCTCACCGAGGCCGGGTGGTGGAACATGGCGACGATGGACGATGCCGCGCACCGGATCATCGTCACGCGCTCGAACGTGAACCAGCCCGCGCAGGCCTATCTGGCCGATGCAAAGGGCAAGCGGATCGCCTGGGTGAACGAGAATGCCGTCACCGCGGCCGATCACCCCTATCATCCGTACCTCGCCAGCCACCGCGAGCGCAGCTTCGGCACGCTCACCACCAAGGACGGGGCGGTGCTCCACTGGGAAATGGTCACGCCCAAGCTGGAGCCCGGCAAGCGCTATCCGGTGTTCTTCCAGCATTATGGCGGCCCGCACAGCCAGACGGTGAGCCGCGCCTGGGGCGGGGCGCTCCAGCAATATCTGGTCGACCGCGGCTATATCTGGTTCCAGATCGACAATCGCGGCTCGCCCAACCGCGGTAAGGCGTTCGAGGACGCGATCTGGCACGCGATGGGCTCGATCGAAGTGCAGGACCAGGTCGAGGGTGCGAACTTCCTCAAGACGCTCGACTTCGTCGATCCGAAGCGGATCGTCACCTATGGCTGGTCCTATGGCGGCTATATGACGCTGAAGATGCTCGAGGCGGCGCCGGGGACCTTCGCCGCTGGAGTTGCCGGCGCGCCGGTGACCAAGTGGGAGCTGTACGACACCCATTACACCGAGCGCTACATGGGCGATCCGAACAAGGTGCCCGATGCCTACAGGACCTCGGACACCATTTCCGACGCAGCGAAGATTTCCGATCCGCTGCTGATCCTGCACGGCATGGCCGACGACAATGTCGTTCTCGAGAACACCACGGCGATGGCGGCGACGCTGCAGCAGCAGAAGGTGCCGTTCGAGATGATGCTGTACCCGGGTCATACCCACCGCGTCGGTGGGCCGGGGATCAGCGAGCATCTGTGGGGGACGATCCTGGACTTCCTCGATCGGCGCGCCGGCGGCGAGGCCGGGCAACGCTGAGCTAGGGTAAGGCGAGCCCGCTTTCGCAATTTTTCGCGAAACGGGCTCGCCACGCAGCTTTTGTTCTGTTAACGGCCGCCCATGCTTCGAAAACCGCGCACCACTACGCGAATTACGACCCGCGCCTGACCAGGGCGCGTGAAGCAACGCTTTGCTTCGAAGCAACAGGAATGCGCTGGCATTCCGCAACATCCACCACCAAATGCACTCTTCGTCGCCGTGCGCGCGACGATCCTGATGGAAGGACGGAAATGGGCTACCGTGTCGTCGTCGCAGGCGCCACCGGCAATGTCGGGCGCGAAATGCTGAACATCCTCGCCGAGCGCGAATTCCCGATCGACGATCTCGCGGTCGTTGCCTCGTCGCGCTCGACCGGTGACATGGTCGACTTCGGCGAGACCGGCAAACAGTACAAGATCCAGAACATCGAGCACTTCGATCCCACCGGTTGGGACATCGCGCTGTTCGCGATCGGATCGGACGCGACCAAGGTCTATGCCCCCAAGTTCGCCGCGGCGGGCTGCACGGTGATCGACAACAGCTCGCTCTACCGCATGGACCCGGACGTGCCGCTGATCGTGCCCGAAGTGAACCCCGAGGCGATCGACGGATACACGGCCAAGAATATCATCGCGAACCCGAACTGCTCGACCGCGCAGATGGTGGTGGCGCTGAAGCCGCTGCACGACGCCGCGAAGATCAAGCGTGTGGTCGTGGCGACCTACCAGTCGGTCTCGGGCGCCGGCAAGGCGGGCATGGACGAGCTGTTCGAGCAGAGCCGCAACATCTTCGTCGGCGACCAGGCCGATCGGGTGAAGTTCACCAAGCAGATCGCGTTCAACGTGATCCCCCACATCGACAGCTTCCTCGAGGACGGCTCGACCAAGGAAGAGTGGAAGATGGTGGTCGAGACCAAGAAGATCCTCGATACCAAGATCAAGGTGACCGCCACCTGCGTGCGCGTGCCGGTGTTCGTCGGCCATTCGGAAGCGATCAACATCGAGTTCGAGGACGAGATCTCGGCCGAGCAGGCGCAGAAGATTCTGCGCGAGGCGCCGGGCGTGATGCTCGTCGACAAGCGCGAGGACGGCGGATACGTCACCCCGGTCGAGTGTGTGGGCGAATACGCCACCTATGTCAGCCGCGTGCGCGAGGATTCGACCGTCGACAACGGCCTGTCGCTCTGGTGCGTCTCGGACAACCTGCGCAAGGGCGCGGCGCTCAACGCCGTGCAGATCGCCGAGCTGCTCGGCCGGCGTCACCTGAAGAAGGCGGCGTAAGCACGTGATGGCGGGCGGCTGCCGCTGCGGCGCCGTCCGCTACACGGTCTCGGTGGAGGAGACTCCGCCGATTTATTGCTGCCACTGCCTGATCTGCCAGACCGGATCGGGAAGCGCGTTCGCGATGCAGGCAATGGTCGCGGAGGAAGCGCTGCAGGCGAGCGGCCCGATCGAGGCCTATCGCCTGACAGCGCTCTCTGGCGCAGAGGCCGCGCACATGGTGTGCGGCACCTGCCACACGCGGCTGTGGAACGTGAACAGCGCGCGGCCGGGACTGGCAATCCTCCGCGCGGGAACACTCGACGCGAGCGACACGCTGGTGCCGCGCGCGCATATCTGGACGAGGCGCAAGCAGCCCTGGATCGTCATCGCCGACGATGTGCCGCAATATCCGGAAAATGCTCCCGTGGCGGAACTCGCCGCGCTGCTGTTTCCGCGCTGACCGCCGCGCGCGCCTTTACCGGGCGTTGACTGATCGCCGTTAAGCTGGCCTCCTCTTCCGGAGGGTGGCTGCGTTAAAATGGTCGGGTCGAGCAATGCCGCACTGGCGCCGGTGGCCGGCCGCGCGCGCATCGACGTGCTCGACGTGCTTCGCGGCATCGCGATCCTCGGCATCTTCTACATCAACGTCCCCTATATGGCGGCGAGCGTCGCCAGCTTCTCGGCGGACATCAGGCTGATCGGTTGGACCCCGGCGGACCGCGGGGCCTGGGTGCTGGTCAACCTCTTCCTGGCGGGCACGCAGCGCGGCCTGCTCCAATTCCTTTTCGGCGCCGGCATGATGGTGATGGCGCGCAAGGCGATGGAGCCCGACGGCCCCGTAGCGGTCGCCGATCTCTATTACCGCCGCAACTTCTGGTTGCTCGCCTTCGGGCTGTTCGACGTGTTCGTGCTGCTGTGGCCGGGCGACATCCTCCACATCTACGCGCTCGCCGCGCTGTTCCTCTTCCCCTTCCGAAGGTTGAGTCCGCGGGTGCTCGTGACGCTGGGGCTCGGCTGGGCGGTGCTCACCGGGATCGGCATCCCCGAGCATGGTGCACGCGAATATGCCGAGCGCACCGTGCTCGCGCGCCAAGTGGCGGCTGCCGAGGCGAGCGTTCATGCAGGCGCCACGCTCTCGCCCGAGGAGGCCAAGACGCTGGCCGAATGGCGCAAGCACCAGATCCATGCTCCGGACGCTGCGCTGCTCGCGCGCGAGCATACCGCGCATCAGGGCGGCTGGCGTCCCTATGCCGCACTGGCGTGGAGCAGCTGGAACCGAGTTACCGACGAGTGGCTGTTCTGGAACGTGCTCGAGGCCTTCTGCACGATGCTGATCGGTGTCGCGCTGTGGAAATGGGGCGTGATCCAGGGGCTGCGGACTGCTCGCTTCTATTGGTGGCTGCTGGCTGCGGGCTATGGCTTCGGTCTCACCGCGCGCGTGATCGGCGTTGCGGAGACGCTGAGCTTTGCACCCGGCCCGCGCAGCCTGTGGATCACCGGCGAGTTCGCGCGGCTCGCGATCGCGCTCGGCCATCTCGCACTGGTCAATCTCGCGGTCAGGAGCCGGCTGGGCAATGCGATCCTCGCGCCGTTCAAGTCGGCGGGGCGCATGGCCTTCTCGCTCTATTTCCTGCAGCAGTTCGTCGGCATGTACCTGGTCTTCGCCCCTTGGGGGCTCAACCTGTGGGGGCGGTTCGGCTGGGGCGCGATGGCCGCGGTCTCGACGCTGGGCGTCGTCCTGCAGCTGGTTCTTGCCAATCTGTGGCTCCGTCGCTTCGCCAGCGGCCCGCTCGAATGGGCGTGGCGGAGCCTCGCTTATGCGAAGCTCCAGCCATTCCTGCGGCCCGGGATCAGTGCCCCGCTGCTGCCGGATCGTTCTCCATCCGCGTCCGGGGCTTTTGCAGCAGCAGCACAAGCGGAACGCTGATCGCCGTCACGATCGCCATCAGCCAATAGTCGTTGATATAGGCGATCATCGCCGCCTGGCGGTTCACTTCGGCGTCGATCATTCCCGTCACCGCCGCGCCTTGCACACCGAGCGCCTGCGCCACGGCGCCGAGCCCGTTCATCGTCGACGTAGTGACGTGCTCGCCAAGATACTGATGGCTGCGCTGAATGTTCTGAGCGAGAATCGCACTGACCGCCGAGATGCCCACCGATGCGCCGATGTTGCGCGTGAGGTTGAGCAGGCTCGACCCCTCGGTGCGATAGTGCGGCGGCAGCCCGGCGAAGGCGAGGCCGTTGAGCGGCATGAACACCAGGCCCAGACCGAGGCCCTGGACGAAGCCCGAGATGATGAAGGGCGTACTACCCATCACCATCGTCCAGCCGGACATTTCCCACAGCGACACCGCCGCGATGGTGAGGCCGACGCCCACCGACCAGCGCGGATCGAGCCAGCCGCGCTGGATCAGCTGCGCGCCGACGAACATCGTCAGCACCACGCCGAAGCCGCGCGGCATCAGCAGCATGCCGGTCTGGAACACCGAATAGCCGTAGAGATTCTGCAGCATCGGCGGGAGCAGCGCCATCGTCGCCATCATCACCAGGCCGATCACCAGCATGAAGAAGATGCCGGTCACCAGGTTGCGGTGGCGCCACAGCTCGCGCTCGAACATCGGGTTCTTGCCGGTGAAGAGGTGGACGACGAACATCCACAGCGCGATCACCGCGACCAGCATCTCGATCCAGATCTCGATCGAGGAGAACCAGTCCTGGTCCTGGCCGCGATCGAGCATGAGCTGGAGCGCGGCAATGCCGATGGCGAGCAGCGAGAAGCCGAACACGTCGAACTGGCGCTTGCGGATCGGGCGGCTGGGCAGCAGCCACCAGAGGATTGCGAAGCAGATCACGCCCACCGGCAGGTTCACGTAGAACACCCAGCGCCAGTCGAAATTGTCGGTAAGATAGCCGCCGATCAGCGGGCCCATGATCGGGCCGACCATGATGCCCATGCCCCAGATCGACATCGCCTTGCCCTGGTCCTCGGGCTTGTTGATGTCGAGCATCACCGTCTGGCTAAGCGGATTGAGGAAGGCGGCCGAGATGCCCTGAAGGATGCGGAACAGCACCATTTCCTCGAGCGTCTGCGCGGCGCCGCACAGCGCCGAAGCGACGATGAAGCCGACGGTCGCGATCAGGAAGAGCCGACGCGAGCCGATCCGGTCCGAGAGCCAGCCGGTGATCGGGATCGCGATCGCCGAGGCGACGATATAGCTCGTCAGCACCCAGTTGATCGTATCGCGCGTGGCGCCCAGCGACGCCTGCATATGAGGGATCGCGACATTGGCGATCGTGGTGTCGAGGATCTGCATGATCGTCGCCATCATGACGCCGAGCGTGAGCAGGCCCTTGTACTTTACCGGGAGCGCGGCGCCCGTTTGGGGGCGGGGAGGCGAAGGGGGCGACGCCTCACCCGCCCGGCTGGCGCGGCCGGGGGCAGCCGTCGCCATATCAGTTGCAGCTTCCCTGGAACTTCACTTCGACGTCGGCCGAGAGGCCGGCGATCATCTCGCGCGGGCTCTTCTGGTCGATCGCGATGCGCACCGGGACGCGCTGGGTAACCTTCACCCAGTTGCCGTTGGCGTTCTGCGCCGGGAGCATCGAGAACTCCGACCCGGTGCCGGCGCCGATCGATTCGACATGACCCTTGAGCTTCATGTCGGGATAGGCGTCGAAGCTGACGATCGCGCACTGGCCGACGCGCATCTTGTCGAGATCGGTCTCCTTGAAGTTCGCGTCGATCCAGGCCGGCTTGTCCGAGACGATCGTCACGGCGGCAAGGCCGGTGATCATCTGCTGGCCGACCTGCAGGCTCTTGGTCTGGCTGACGATGCCGCTTACCGGCGCGCGCACTTCGGTGCGCTGCAGGTCGAGCAGGGCCTTGTTCAGCTGGACGCGCGCGGCGGCGATCGCGGGATTCTCGCCGGGCACCGCGGCACCGGTGGCGAGCTTGGCGCGTGCCTCGGCGGCATCGGCTTGGGCGTTCTGCAGTTGCGCACGTGCCTGCTCCAGCGCGTGCTCGGCGGCCTGATAGTTGGCTCGCGTGGTGAAGCCGCGCTTCATCAGCGCCGCCTGGCGCGCGAAATCTTCGTTCGCCTGGGCGATGCGGTCACGTGCGGCCTGAATGTCGGCGCCCGTACCCTGGAAGCTCACCTTATCGGTGTTGAGCTGCACCTGCGCGGCGGCGATCGCGGCCTGCGCCTGCGAAACGGCGATGCGATAGGGCTCGGGGTCGATGCGGAAGAGCAGGTCGCCCGCCTTGACCCTCTGGTTCTCCTTGACGCCCACTTCGACAATGCGCCCGGCGACATCGGTCGAGACCGAGGTCTTGTCCTGCTGGACATAGGCGTTGTCGGTCGACACGCTCTTGCCGCCGGTGAGATAGAAATAGCCGGCAACCGCGACGATGAGCAGCGGTACGCCGAACATCAGCAGCGGTCGCAGCAGGCTGCGCTTGGGCTTGGCCGGCACCTCCGGCGCCTCGGGCGTGGGGGCGGCTTCGGGCTGGACCGTGATCTGGTCCTCCGCCTTCTGAATCTTCGGATCTGCGTCAGCCATGTGCGGCCTCTTTCCCCTCTGGAACGCTGGTAAGGTTCGACCGGATCGTCTGAAGCGATTCGATCAACTGCTCGCGCTGCTCAGGGTTCAGCCCCTGGAGCGCGTCTTCGATCATTTCGCCGGCCAGCTTGTGCAGGTCGGCGAGCACCGGGCTTGCGGTGTCGGTCAGATGGATGCGCCACGCCCGGCGGTCGGCGGGATCGCGGCGGCGCTCGACCAGCCCCGATTCCTCCAGCCGGTCGATCATGCGGCAGCACGAGATCGGCTCGACCTCGAGCAACTCAGCGATCTGGCCCTGATTTAGGCCCGGCTGACGCTGGAGGATCTTGAGCACGCGCCACTGCGCCACGCTCGCGCCGCTCTTGCGGGCGCGTTCGTCGAAGCGACGGCGCATCAGGCGCGATACATCGCTAAGGAGGAAGCCCAGACTCTCGGTCATTTGCGCGCACATAATAAGTAGGCTTATTGATTGCAATCTGGGACTGAGTTGCATTGTGCGTCGCGGCAGTTGCAGGAGAAGCAAGATGAGCGAGGAAGTGACGGGTGGGTGCCAATGCGGGCGGATCCGCTATCGTGCCACCATCGAGGATGACGATGCCTATCTCTGCCATTGCCGGATGTGCCAGCGCGCGACCGGCGGAGTCTCGATCGCCTTCAAGAACCTGCCCAAGGAGGCGGTTCACTGGGAGCGCGAGCCCGACCGTTATGCCTCGTCTCCCATCGCGCAGCGTGGGTTCTGTGCGCACTGCGGCACGCCGCTCACCTATGAGGCGCACGATCATGACCGCATGGACCTGACGGTCGGCAGCTTCGACGATCCCTGGCGTTTTCGCCCCACCGAGCATTCGGGTTGCGAGAGCTGGCACCGCGACTGGCTTGACACGAGCCATCTGCCCGCCTCACGGACCGACGAGAACCCGAGCATGGTTCGCCGCTGGATGGATAAAGTTGGCAGACTTCCCGACTGAGACGCACCGCTTCCAAAGCTTCGACGGCGTCGAGCTGGCATGGACCGAGATGGGGGAGGGCAGGCCCGTGGTGCTAATCCACGGCTATTTCTCCACCGCCCAGGTCAACTGGATCAAATATGGCCATGCCGCCAAGCTCGCCGCGCGCGGCTTCCGCGTGATCATGCCGGACCTGCGCGCGCATGGCGAAAGCGGCAAGCCGCACGATCCCGCGGCCTATCCGCCCGACGTGCTGATGCGCGACGGCATGGCGCTGATCGAGCATCTGGGGCTCAGCGACTATGACCTGGGCGGCTATTCGCTCGGTGCGCGCACTACGGTCCGGATGCTCGCCAACGGCGCGAGCCCGCGCCGTGTGGTCCTTTCCGGCATGGGGCTGCAGGGCCTGCTCCATACCGACGGACGTGGGCAATATTTCCGCCGGGTGCTGACCAATCTGGGCAGCTTCGAACGCGGCAGCTCCGAATGGCTGACCGAGGCCTTCCTCAAGACCACCAAGGGTGATCCCGAGGCGCTGCTGCTGATCCTCCAGACCTTCGTCGACACGCCCCAGGCGGCAGTGGCGGCGATCGTCCAGCCCACCGAAGTGATCTCCGGCGTTGACGATTACGACAACGGCTCCGCACAGCAAGTCGCCGACCTTCTGCCGCACGGCCATTTCGTCGAGGTGCCGGGCAATCACATGAGCGCGGTGACGCGGCCGGAGCTGGGGGATGCGATCGCGGCCTTCCTCGCCGCTTGACGCACCAAGAACCCCGCGCGACTGTCGCGCATCCAAAAGTTCAGGGGTTCCTACACCATGATCCGCACCGGCATTTCGATGCTCGCGCTCGTCTCGTTCCTCGCGGCACCCGCGATCTCGCAGACTGCGCCGACGGCCAGCGCCACGCCCACCGCCGCAGAGGCGCAGGCGTTCCTCGATCGCGCGCAGAAGGAAGTCACCGAGTTCAACCTGATCAGCCAGCGCGTGGCTTGGGTGAACGCGACCTTCATCACCGACGACACCGACGCGCTCGCCTCCGAATATGGCGCGCGCGGCACCGAGATGGCGGTGCGCTATGCCAGCGAAGCCGCGCGCTTCCAGAAGGCGCCGGGGCTGAGCGCCGAGCAGCGCCGCCAGCTCGACATGCTGCGCACCGCGATCACGCTGCCCGCTCCGACCACGCCGGGCGCCGCGACGACGCTCGCGGAGCTCTCTACGCGGATCGGCTCGATGTACGGCAAGGGCAAGGGCACGCGCGGTGGCCAGCCGATCAGCGGCAGCGACATCGAGGCCGCCATGGGCGAGAGCCGCAACCCTGACGAGCTCAAGGAAATGTGGGTGAGCTGGCACGACCAGGTCGGCGCGCCGATGCGTGGCGACTATGCCAAGATCGTCGGTCTCGCCAACCAGGGCGCTACCGAGCTGGGGTTTGCCGACACCGGAACGATGTGGCGTTCCGCGTACGACATGCCGCCCGAGGAGTTCGCCAAGCTCACCGACCGGCTGTGGAACGAAGTGAAGCCGCTCTATGTCGCGCTCCACACCTATGTCCGCCGTAAGCTGAACGAGAAATACGGCGATGCCGTCCAGCCGAAGACCGGTCCGATCCGCGCCGACCTGCTCGGCAACATGTGGGCGCAGGAATGGGGCAACATCTATGACGTCGTCGCGCCGCCGGGCGCGGGCGACCTCGGCTACGACATCGGCGAGCTGCTCAAGGCCAAGGACTATGACCATCTCAAGATGGTGAAGGCCGGCGAGAATTTCTATTCATCGCTCGGCTTCGCGGCGCTGCCCGATACCTTCTGGACGCGCTCGCAGTTCCTCAAGCCGCGCGACCGCGAAGTCCAGTGCCATGCCTCGGCCTGGAACGTCGACGAGAAGGACGATCTGCGCATCAAGATGTGCATCAAGGTGAACAGCGACGACTTCGTCACGATCCACCACGAGCTCGGCCACAATTATTACCAGCGCGCCTACAAGGATCTGCCGCAGCTCTATCGCAACGGCGCCAACGACGGCTTCCACGAGGCGATCGGCGACTTCGTCGCGCTTTCGATCACGCCGGAATATCTCGTCCAGATCGGCCTGCTCGATCGTGCGCAGGTGCCGAGCGCCGACAAGGACACCGGGCTGCTGCTGCGGCAGGCAATGGACAAGGTGGCGTTCCTGCCCTTCGGCCTGCTGGTCGACAAATGGCGCTGGGGCGTGTTCGACGGATCGATCCCGACCGGCGGCTATCAGGCGGGCTGGGACAAGCTGCGGCTGCAATATCAGGGCGTGGTCGCGCCGGTGGCGCGCGACGAGAGCAAGTTCGATCCCGGCGCGAAATACCATATTCCCAACAACGTGCCCTACGCGCGCTACTTCCTCGCGCGGCTGCTCCAGTTCCAGTTCTACAAGGCGGCGTGCGAGCAGGCCGGCTGGAAGGGGCCGCTCCACCGTTGCTCCTTCTACGGCAACAAGGAAGTGGGTGCGCGGCTCAACAAGATGCTCGAGATGGGCGCCTCCAAGCCCTGGCCCGACGCGCTGCAGGCCTTCACCGGGACCCGCGAGATCTCGGGCAAGGCGATGGTCGAATATTTCGCGCCGCTGAAGAAGTGGCTCGACCAGCAGAACAAAGGCCAGCCGCAGGGCTGGTGAAGGGCGCCTCCCGAAGTGGCTGCGGCTACTCCGGGATCTGGTCCGGGATCATGTTCTCGTCGGCGATGTTCGCGTCGAGCTGGGCCGAGGAATCGGTGCCGTCGGGCTGGTGCGCGTGGGCGCCTTCCTCGGTTTCCAGCTCTGGCTGCTTTTCCGGATCGGTCATGCGGGGTCTCCTTCAAGGCGCCAACGCATGACCGTCCGTGGTGGCTCAGCGGAAAGGCGGCTCGTTGAACGCGCGCAGTTTCCGCGAGTGGAGCTTGGCGCCTTCGCGGCGGAGCTCCTCGACCGTCTCGATGCCGATCTTGAGGTGCTCGGCGATCGCTCGCTCGTAGAAGCGGTTGGCCTGGCCGGGCAGCTTCAATTCGCCGTGGAGCGGCTTGTCCGAGACGCAGAGGAGGGTGCCGTAGGGGACGCGAAAGCGATAGCCTTGCGCGGCGAGCGTGGCGGACTCCATGTCGATGCCGACGGCTCGGCTGAGCGAGAAGCGGAGTGCGGATTTGGAGTAGCGCAGCTCCCAATTGCGGTCATCGGTGGTGACGATCGTGCCGGTGCGCAGCCGCTGCTTGAGCTCCTCGCCCGACTGGCCCGAGACCGTCTCGGCCGCCCGGGCGAGCGCGAGTTGGACCTCGGCGATCGCCGGGATGGGGATCTCGGGCGGCAGCACGTCGTCCATGATGTGGTCGTCGCGCAGATAGGCATGGGCGAGGACATAATCGCCGATGCGCTGGCTGGGGCGCAGCCCGCCGCAATGGCCGATCATCAGCCAGGCTTCGGGGCGGAGCACCGCGAGGTGATCGGTGATCGTCTTGGCGTTCGACGGGCCCACGCCGATGTTGACCAGCGTGATGCCCGTGCCGTCCTCGGCCATCAAATGATAGGCGGGCATCTGGTGCCGGCGCCAGGCGCTGTCGGTCACCAGCCGGTCCATCTCGGCCGGATCCTCGATCACGATGCCGCCCGCGCCCGACACGCCGGTGTAGCGGCTGCCCGGCCCGAGCTGGCTGCATGCCCAGCGGACGAACTCGTCGACGTAGCGGTGATAGTTGGTGAAGAGGATGTACTGCTGGACGTGCTCGGTCGGCGTGCCGGTATAGTGGCGCAGCCTGGCGAGCGAGAAGTCGGTGCGCAGCCCGTCGAACAGCGCGAGCGGGCGCGTGCCGTCGTGCGACAGCCACAGACCGTCGGCGATCTCGTCGCCGATGTGCGCGAGCTCGGTCGCGGGGAAGTGGCGGGCGAGGTCGAGCACCGACACCTGGTCGAGGCTCAGCGCATGGCCGGGATCGAGGACATAGGCGAAGGGGATTTCCTGCCGTCCCTCTCGCGCTTCGACCTCGACGTCGTAATCCTCGACGAGGAAGGTCAGCTGCTCGGTGAGATAGTCGGCGAACATCGCCGGCTTGGTGACGCTGATGCGATATTCGCCGGGTTCGACCAGCCGGCCGAACGAGCGGCGCGGCGTTCTGGCGCGGCCGGTGCCGCCGGCATAGCGTACGACGATTTCGGGATAGGCGAAGGAGCCGTCGGTACGGCTCTTCGGGTCCGGCGGCGTGCCGTCGGTGAGATAGCGGGTGAGCGCGGCCTGGAGGCGGTCGACCGAGGCGCGATAGAGGCGATCCAGCTCGGCGACGATGTCGGATGCTTGCGTCATCCTCCGCCGCTAAGCCCGGCGACCGCGGCTGGCAAGATGCCTCGCGGGAAAAGCCCCTCCCGCCGGCGAACCGGGGAAGGGGCGCGAGGTTATTTCTTGCTGCTGCTCTTGCTGCTGCTGCTGCCGGAGTCGTTGCCGCGCAGCTGCGTCGCGGCATAGACCGCGCCGCCGACTGCGGCCGCGGCGCCCGCCGCGATCGCCGCCGCGGCCACCGGATGCTCCTTGGCCGCGCCGACGGTCGCATTGAATGCGCCGCCGAGCGTCTCCTGGGCAGACGCAATGAACGGCCGGCCCGCTTCCTGGTTCTGGTTGGGGCTTCCGCCCTGACTGGTGCTGTTGTTGTTGGCCATCACGGTTCCTCTCGAAAACTCCGGGCGATTCAACTCCATCGCGCCGCCGCAGGTTCCGTTACGGCTCCGGCGTTACAGCCGGTCGAGCAGATAATCGGCCGAGCTGACTTCGAACTGGCCGGGCGCCTCGACGTGGAGCTGCTCGACGACGCCGTCGTTCACAACCATCGAATAGCGCTTGCCGCGCGTGCCCAGGCCGAAGCCGCTGCCGTCCATCTCGAGGCCTGCCGCCTTGGCGAAGGCGCCATTGCCGTCGGCGAGCATCGTGACCTTGCCGTCGACGTTCGAGGCCTTGCCCCACGCCGACATCACGAACGCGTCGTTGACGGCGGTGCAGGCGATCTCGTCGATGCCCTTGGCCTTCAGTTCGTCGGCCTTCTCGACGAAGCCCGGCAGGTGCTTGGCCGAGCAGGTGGGAGTGAAGGCGCCGGGGACCGAGAAGAGCGCGACCTTGCGGCCGGCGAAGAAGCTTTCGGTATCCACTTGCTCGGGACCGTTCTCGGTCACCTTGACGAGCTGCGCCTGCGGAATGCGATCGCCAACCTGGATGGTCATGTTTCTCTCCCGATATGAGTCCCGCCTCCAATCGGCGCGGACGATGACATTTTCAAGCGTGGCGGAGCCGAAATGCCGTCGGTATGTTGTCCGGGCATGGATTCGGCGCAGTATCTCACCGGTCAGTTTCTTCTGGCGATGCCGGGCATCGGCGACCCGCGCTTCGAGCGCGCGGTGATCGCGATGTGCGCGCACGACGACGCCGGCGCGCTCGGCATCGGGCTGGGCGAGACGATCGAGGGGCTGAGCTTCCACGACCTGCTGCGCCAGTTCGAGATCGAGACCGAGGACGCGCCCGACGCGCCGGTGCATTTCGGCGGACCGGTCGAGCCGCGGCGCGGCTTCGTACTCCACTCGACCGACTGGAGCGGACAGGACACGATCAGCGTCGGCGGGCGCTGGTCGCTCTCGGGCACGATCGACGTGCTGCGCGCGATCTCCGAGGGCAAGGGGCCGAGCCGCTGGCTGGTCGCGCTGGGCTATGCCGGCTGGGGCGAGGGGCAGCTCGACGAGGAGCTGCGCCATCATGGCTGGTTCAGCACCGAAGGCGACACGCGGCTGCTCTACGACGTCGCGGCGCAGGAGCGCTGGGCCAAGGGCTTCACCACCGCGGGGATCGACCCGCGGCTGCTGGCGAACAGCACCGGCACCGCCTGACCGGGAGGGTGTAGCGAAGGGACATCGTCGACCTGGTTCGGCATTGGTGGGGTGACTTCTATCATGGTAATCGAAGAACATGACCGCCGCTCCTATCGATTATCCTGTGAGCATTCAGGACGAGAAGAGCCATAAGTTCGGCTTCAAGTCGCTCGCGCTAATTTCGGTCGATGCATTCTGCTTTCTCAACTATCGCGCCGAGTTCATCCGGTCGCTAGTGAGTGAAGGGGTGCGCGTTTATGCAATCGGACGCTTCGACGACGTGGGGCATGCCCGAGTTGCCGAACTAGGCGCGGAGCCGATCCATCTGGATATTCAATCCACCGGAATGAGCCCAATCGAGGACTTGCGTTACGTCGTTCGTCTGAAGAGCACCCTCGAGCAATTGCGACCTGACGCTACCTTTGCTTTCTTCACCAAGCCGCTCGTCCTGGGCAGCATCGCCGCGCGTGCCGCCGGCATTCCCCGGCGATTCGCCATGGTCAGTGGCGCTGGCTATGCCTTCACTGCCGACGGACCGCGCCAGCGTATTGCACGATGGGCTTTGACGTCGGGTACCCGGTTTGGTTTGCGCCATTGCCATCGGGTGATCTTCGAGAATGACGATGATCTGGTCGCCTTCGTCGCGCGGGGATCGGTGCGCGCCGGCCGGGCTTCGCGTGTCAGCGGATCGGGCGTGAGCTTGGAGCGCTTCGAGCCGGCCCCTTTCCCCGAAAGCCCGCTGTTCCTGATGCTTGCCCGTCCTCTGGTCGAAAAGGGAGTCCGCGAGTTCGTCATCGCTGCACGCGCCGTCCGGAGGGCGCATCCGGGGACGCGCTTCGTGTTGCTTGGCGGAACGACTGGAAACCCAGGTTGCTTGTCCGCAGACGCGCTGGCAGATGTCGCGCCCGTCGAGTGGCCGGGCCATGTGGACGATGTTCGTCCCTGGATCGCGGCCGCCACTACCGTGGTCCTCCCGTCCTATCGCGAGGGTCTTCCTCGCTGCCTTCTGGAAGCCATGGCGATGGCCCGTCCAGTCATCGCCTCGGACATAGCAGGATGCCGAGACGCGGTTTCGGACGGCGAAACGGGAATCCTAGTTCCTGCGCGCGATCCGCGCGCGCTGGCAGCGGCGATGTGCTGGCAGCTCGAAAATCCCGAACGAGCGAAGCGAATGGGTTTGGCCGGTTTGGCTCGTGTCCGCGACCGCTTTGACGTTCATTCTGTCAACGCCGCGATCTTTCGAGCCATAACGGCGGAGGAACCGCGCAAAGCGCAGCCCCTCGCTCAATATTTCGGCCGGCGTTAGGCTGCGGTGTGCCGGACTTCGGTTCAGGACGCGGAGAGGCCAAATGAAGCAGCGGATCGCGATCTGTGCACTGGTGCTGGCGCTGGCGGGAACACCGGCGGCGGCGCAGACCGTCGGCAGTTTCGCCAACCATGCCGACATCGGGGCGACCGCGACGGCCGGCACCGCGGTTCACGATGCCGGCCGCTACCGGGTCACTGCGAGCGGGGCCAACATCTGGGGGAGTGAGGACGCCTTCCACTATGTCTGGACGCAGCGTTCGGGCGACCTGCACATAGCGGCCGACATCGCGTGGGAAGGGCAGGGAGTCGATCCGCACCGCAAGGCGGGGCTGATGATCCGGCAGAACCGCACGCCGGGTTCGCCCTATACCGATGTGATGGTGCACGGTGACGGGACAGTGGCGCTCCAGTACCGGACCGAGCAGGACGGACCCACCCACCAGATCGTCTCCGCGGTCGCGCATCCGCGCCGGGTGCAGCTCGAACGCGAAGGGGATTTCGTCTATTTCTCCGTGGCGGGCGCGGACGGGAAGCTGCGCCACGCCGGCGGGAGCTATCGGATCGCGTTCCAGGCGCCGTATCTCGTCGGGCTTGCGGTATCAGCGCACAACAACACAGTGACCGAGACCGCGGTCTTCTCCAATGTCGAGATGGCGGTGCCGCGCCTCGCTTACGTGCCCGACACCGGCTACGCGGCCAAGGTCGAGAGCACATTGGAAGTGATGGACGTGGGCGGAATCCAGAGCCGCCGCGTTGTCCGCCATTTCGACGGCAAGATCGAGGCGCCCAACTGGACGCGCGACGGCAAGGCGTTGGTCTACAACGCCGATGGCCGGATCTGGCGGATCCCGGTGGAGAGCGGCGAGCCCACAGCGATCGATACCGGCAGGCATGTGAAGAACAACAACGATCACGGCCTTTCACCCGACGGCACCCAGCTGATCATCTCGGACCAATCCGAGCCGGACAATCTCTCGCGCATCTTCGTGCTGCCGCTCGCCGGGTCGAAGGCGCCGCGCGAAGTAGTGAGCGACCCGCAGGCGCGCTCCTATTGGCACGGCTGGTCGCCCGACGGCAGGACGATCGCCTATGTCCGTGTCGGCACCCGGGACGACAGCTACGACATCTGGGCGAAGGACCTGGCGGGCGGGCCGGCGCGGCCCTTGATCGTGGCGCCGGGATCGGACGACGGGCCCGAATATTCGCCCGACGGGAAGTATCTCTATTTCAACTCCACGCGATCGGGCGCGATGCAGATCTGGCGGACGAACGCCGACGGCACCAACCCGGTGCAGCTCACGCACGATCCCGATCGGCGCGACTGGTTTCCGCACCTTTCGCCCGACGGCAAGTCGATCGTGTTCATCTCCTTCGGGCTCGACGTGGCGGCGACCGACCATCCGCCCAACCGCGAGGACGTGGTGCTCAAGATCATGCCGGCCGACGGCAGCGCGCCGCCCAGGGTGTTGACGCGGCTGTTCGGCGGGCAGGGGACGATCAACGTGCCGAGCTGGTCGCCCGACGGGACGCAGATCGCGTTCGTCAGCTATCGACTGGTGCGGTGAACGCGGCGCTCGAGCGGTTCGTCGGGGCGCAGGCGCCCGTCTATGCCACGGTGCTCGCCGAGCTGTGCGCCGGGCGCAAGCGGACGCACTGGATGTGGTTCGTCTTTCCGCAGCTTGCCGGGCTAGGCCGCAGCGAGACGGCGCGCTTCTATGCGATCGGCTCGATCGAGGAGGCGAGGGACTATCTGGCGCATCCGCTGCTCGGGCCGAGGCTGCTGGAATGCACCGCCGCGGCGCTTTCGAGCGGCAGGGCGGCGGAGGCGCTGTTCGGCTATCCCGACGACCTCAAGTTCCGATCGTGCATGACGCTGTTCGAGCGTGCGGCCGCGGATGCGCACCCGTTCGCGGAGGCATTGGCCCGGCTTTGCGACGGGGAGCGTGACGCCGTCACGCTCCGCCTTCTCGAAGCCGGCTGAGGCCGCGCTATTTGGTGCGCGCGGCTTTGCGGGCCTTGAGCGTCTCCGGATCGGGGAAGAGGGGCGACAGTTCGGCGATCACTTCCGCGGCATCGTTGAACAGCGGCTCGCTCATCCCTGCATCGCCACGATTGCCGGTATGGATCATCGCGCCGATCACGCCGCTCGCGATGAGCGGCGTGATCACGAAGCCCTGGTGCCCGCGCGACCGCGCGAGCAACGCGGCGTGCAGCGTATAGGCCTCGAGCGCGATGTTGGGGCTGACTGCATAGAGGTAGAGCGTCTCCATGCTGGTCGCGCGCTTCTCGGGGTCGCCTCCCTTGAGCAGGATCTGCGACTTATCGGTGCGCCAGACCTGCTTCGATACCGCCTCATAGGCCGAGGCGCGGTGATAGGCGGGCAGCAGTCCGAACAGCGTGCGATTGTCGGAGTCGTTGGCCAGCGCCACTGCGGTGCGGGCTGCGGCCCGGTCGCTCCACAGCGTTGCCGGATCGCGGGCGAGGCCGCCGATCAGGTCTGCCGCGGGCGCACCCTGCCGCAGGCGACGTGCCATCTCGACGACGCATCCGAACGAGGCCGCGACCCATTCCGACCGCGCGGCAAACAGCCGACGCGCGCCTGCGGCGTCCCCGTCGGCGGTCATGCGGACGATCCCGTAGAGGTCCATAAGCTCGACATATTCGGCGGCGTTTGCCTCGGGCTTGCCCTCCGCCTTGCGCTTCTCGAAATTGGCGCGTGCATCGGCGGCCAGCGTCGCGGCGCGATCGGCGTTGCCGGCGATGGCGTTGGTCACGGCGGCCTCGGCGAGCCAGATCGAAGAGATGTTCTTGGTCGAGACCGCCTTGTCATGGGCGACGAGCGCCTCGCGGACTTCGGCGGCCCTGGCGAACTCGCCGAGCTCCTCGAGCCGCTCGGCCTCCAACCCGCCGATCACCACTGCCGAACGCGTCCGGCGTCGCAGGAATTCGCGCTCGCCCGGCGTCTCGCTCGCCGTGGTGAACAGATAGTTCGGCATCGTGAGCCCGAGCAGCGAACGGTCGCCACTGCCGATGCTGCGCAGCGCGGCGACGCGCGCCTCGTCGGGCTTGCCCATGCGGTGCAGCGCGGTGGCTTCGACCAGATCGAACGCGCGCGTCTGCGAGTGGGCGTAATAGGCATCGGCGAGCAGGCCCGCCGAGGCCGCCTCGGAGCGGGCACGCTGCACGTCGGCGAGCGCCGCCGCGTAGTCCTTGGCCTCGATCTGGTGGACGGCGCGGCCCAGGATCAGCCGCACGCGGCGCTCCGGATTGCCTTCCTTCTTGTCGCCGTCGATCAGCCCCGTGCAGGCGGCGACGCCGTCGGCGGCCAGCTTGCGCTTCGAGCTGTCGGCAGATTCGACGCGCGGTGCAAACAGGCCGAGCAGGGTAACGGCGCCGAGCAGGCGCGCCGCCGTTTCGCCGCCGGTCATGTTGTTGGGCTCGCCGTCGCACTGGAGATAGAGCGAGCCTTCCTTCTCGGCGCCGGGCGCCGCCTGCGCGGTCTGCGCGCAAGCCATCGCAAGCGCCGCGAATGCGCAGCCGGCAAGGC
Organism: Sphingomonas sp.; assembly: GCF_017744835.1. Lineage (GTDB taxonomy): Bacteria > Pseudomonadota > Alphaproteobacteria > Sphingomonadales > Sphingomonadaceae > Sphingomonas. The sequence goes on along the minus strand of NZ_JAGIAM010000003.1, from coordinate 868,607 downwards.
GCGCACGAATAGTCTTCGGCATGATTTCCCCCCTCATTGCCCCACTGTCAGGCTTAGTGGGGGTGCAAACGAAGTCAACGACGCCCGCCGCGACGACATATAAAGATATCTTTATATCCGACTTGCGCGTTCCCATCTGAGGCTGTAGGGCGCCCCAATCGCGGCCGGCGATTCCGGCGCGCTGACCCTTTTACACTGCTGGAGATGCAGCCCGTGGCTACCGTGCTCGACAAGAACGATTACGTCATCAAGGACATCAGCCTCGCCGATTTCGGCCGCAAGGAAATCGAGATCGCCGAGACCGAGATGCCCGGCCTGATGGCGCTGCGCGAGGAGTTCGGCGCGTCGCAGCCGCTCAAGGGCGCGCGGATCACCGGCTCGCTCCACATGACGATCCAGACCGCGGTGCTGATCGAGACGCTCGTGGCGCTCGGCGCGCAGGTGCGCTGGGCGACCTGCAACATCTTCTCGACGCAGGACCATGCCGCCGCCGCCATTGCCGCTGCGGGCATCCCGGTGTTCGCGGTGAAGGGCGAGAGCCTGGCCGAGTACTGGGACTATGTCGGCGACATCTTCAACTGGGGCGCCGATGGTGACGGCACCACCGCGAACATCATTCTCGACGACGGCGGCGATGCGACCATGTTCGCGCTGTGGGGCGCCAAGCTCGAGGCGGGCGCGACGCTCGGCGAGCCGGAGAATGACGAGGAAGTCGAGTTCCAGCGCGCGCTCAAGGCGTTCGTGGCCAAGTATCCGGGCTATCTGACCGAGACCGTCAAGAACCTGAAGGGCGTGTCGGAAGAGACCACCACCGGCGTCCACCGCCTGTACGAGATCGCCAAGAAGGGCGAGCTGCCGTTCCCGGCGATCAACGTCAACGACAGCGTCACCAAGTCGAAGTTCGACAATCTCTATGGCTGCAAGGAGTCGCTGGTCGACGCGATCCGTCGCGCCACCGACGTGATGCTCGCCGGCAAGGTCGCTGTGGTCGCCGGCTTCGGCGACGTCGGCAAGGGCTCGGCCCAGTCGCTCCGCAATGGCGGCGCGCGCGTGCTCGTCACCGAGATCGACCCGATCTGCGCGCTGCAGGCGGCGATGGAAGGCTTCGAGGTCGTGACGATGGACGAGGCCGTGAAGCGCGCCGACATCTTCGTCACCGCGACCGGCAACGCCGATGTGATCACTGCCGATCACATGAAGGCGATGAAGCCGATGTCGATCGTGTGCAACATCGGCCACTTCGACAGCGAGATCCAGATCGCGGCGCTCAGCAACTATGAGTGGACCGAAGTGAAGCCGGGCACCGACCTGGTGAAGTTCCCCGACGGCAAGCAGATCATCGTGCTCGCCAAGGGCCGCCTGGTGAACCTGGGCTGCGCCACCGGCCACCCGTCGTTCGTGATGTCGGCGTCGTTCACCAACCAGACGCTGGCGCAGATCGAGCTCTTCACCAAGGGCGAGAACTACAAGAACCAGGTCTATGTGCTGCCCAAGCACCTCGACGAGAAGGTCGCGGCGCTCCACCTCGAGAAGCTCGGCGTCCAGCTCTCGAAGCTCAGCCAGAAGCAGGCTTCCTACATCGGCGTGCCGGTGGAAGGGCCGTTCAAGCCGGACCACTACCGCTACTGAGGCATTTCTGCATCAGAAGGAAAGGCCGCGTCTCCCCTCGGAGGCGCGGCCTTTTTCGTTGGGTCCTCTCCGTACAGTGTTGCGTCGGTGCCACACCAGTCGCAAAACCGCCACGTCATGTTGCGCTGCAGCGGCGTTGGAAACATAGTGGAAACGTAATCCGGAAAAGCCCTCTCGATTGTTTCACGAGGAAATCGCCATGGCGTATTCTGTTGTTCGTTTCCCGCGGCCGGCTGGTCGCGCCCGTCTTGCCTTTGCATCGTCGCTGCTCGCCATGACGATCGCCGCGCCCGCCTATGCGCAGGATGCTCCCGAGGCCCAGGCGACCGAGGTGCAGGATGCCCCGGACACCGAGATCGTCGTCACCGGTTCGCGCATCGCGCGTCCCGAGCTCTCGTTGCCGAACCCGGTCCAGGTCGTCACGAGCGAGAACATCGAGCAGTCGGGCAAGGTCAACCTGACCGACTTCCTCGTCAACAATCCGGCGCTGCTGGGCTCGCAGAGCAGCATCTTCTCGGCCGGCTCGAACCTCGCCAACGCACAGAGCACCGGCATCAACCTGCTCAACCTGCGTAACCTCGGCACGCAGCGTACGCTGGTGCTGGTGGACGGTCGCCGTCACGTCGCCGGCGTGCCGGGCATTGCGGCGGTCGACATCAACACGATCCCGACCGACCTGGTCGAGAAGATTGACGTGCTGACCGGCGGCGCCTCGGCCATCTATGGCGCGGACGGCGTCTCGGGCGTGGTCAACTTCATCCTCAAGAAGGACTTCGACGGCCTGCGCGTGCGCGGCCAGACCAGCATCTCGCAGCGTGGTGACGCGGGCGAGCGCTACCTCGCGGTGACGGGCGGCAAGAACTTCGCCGACGGCCGCGGCAACGTGACGCTTGCCTATGAATACAACCAGACCGACCGCTTCAGCCAGAGCGATCGTCTGAACTATGGCAAGACCGGTCCGTCCTACGCCTTCGTGCGCAATCCGGCCGATTTCCCCGACGATCCCAATGTTCCGGACCGTCTGCTCTTCACTAACCTGCGCTGGGCCGACAGTTCGCCGGGCGGCGCGATCGACCTCGACGGCGACGGCGTTCCCGATCGCACGGGCGAGGGCGGCATCTACGATCTCGGCACCTATCTGCCCGGTTCGGCCTACACGATCGGCGGCTCGAGCACGCCGCGCGAGAGCTATTACGGCGACTTCACGCCCTATTCGGAACGCCACATCGCCAATGTGATGGCGCACTACGACTTCAGCCCCGCGTTCCAGCTCTATGCCGAGGGCAAGTACGTCCGCTCGAAGGCCTATACCTTCGCGCAGCCGACCTACGACTTCTACACCGAACTCGCTCCGGACAATGCCTATCTGAGCCAGCGTTTCGGCGCGGATGCGGCGAACGGCGCGTTGTTCAGCCGCGACAATTTCGACTTCGGCATCCGCCGCTACGAGATGGAGCGCGAGCTGTTCCGCACCGTGGTGGGCGCGAAGGGCGATATCGCGTCGAACCTCAGCTATGACGTGTCCTACGTCTTCGGTCAGTCGACGCAGGAGAGCACCAACCGCAACGACCGCATCACCGACCGCTATTATGCGGCGCTCGACGCGGTGTTCGATGCGTCCGGCAACATCACCTGCCGCATCAACCTGCCTGGCCAGACCAGCGTGCAGGGCAACAACTATGGCGGCCAGCCGGTCTTCAACGGCGCTCCGGTCACCTTCGCGCCGGGCCAGTGCGTCCCGCTCAACATCCTGGGCCAGGGTTCGCCCTCGCAGGCGGCGCTCGACTTCGTGACCGTCGATCACAGCGACTGGGCGCGCATCAAGCAGCACGTCGTCACTGCGGCGCTGTCGGGCAACACCGGTGCGTTCTTCAACCTGCCGGGCGGCCCGGTCGGCTTCGCGATCGGTGCGGAGTATCGCAAGGAAAGCAGCGACTATATCCCGTCGGACTACAGCCTGGCCGGCCAGCTGATGGACAATGCCCCGGCACGCCGCGACAAGGGCAGCTTCGACGTCAAGGAAGCCTTCGCCGAGATCAACCTGCCGATCCTCGCCGACACGGCGTTCGCGAAGAATCTGTCGATCGGCGGCGCAGTCCGTCTGTCGGACTATTCGACGGTCGGGCAGACCACTACGTGGAACGTCAACGGCAGCTACTCGCCGGTTCGCGACATCACTTTCCGCGGTACCTATTCGGAAGCGGTCCGTGCGCCGAACATCACCGAGCTGTTCGCCGGCGGCAGCGGCACCTATGAGTTCATCACCGATCCCTGCGGCCCCGAGCGGATCGCCGAAGGCACGCAGTATCGCGCCGCCAACTGCGCCGCGGTGCTGAGCGGGCTGGGCGTCGATCAGGCGACCTTCGATCCGGCGAACGACTTCACTTCGCCGGCCAACAGCAGCCTGCTGGGCTTCCAGGGCGGCAACCCCACCCTGCGCGAAGAGACGGCGAAGACCTGGACTGCCGGCGTCGTGTTGCGCCCGAGCTTCGTACCCGGGTTCAGCCTGTCGGCCGACTGGTACGACATCCGCCTGAAGCAGGCGATCCAGTACTCGACCGCGCAGGACGTCGTCGACCTGTGCGTCGACCAGCCGGACCTCGACAACATCTATTGCAACGTCATCGACCGCAGCCCGACCACCGGCTTCGTTTCGTTCTTCACGATCATTCCGGAGAATGTGGCGTCGTTCGAGACCGCGGGCCTCGACGTCGAACTCAATTATCGATTCGAGCCGTTCGACAATGCCGGCACGTTCAACATCAAGCTGGTCGGCAACTACCTGAACAAGCTGCAGTTCGTGCCGACCGCGGGTGCGGATCCGGAGAACGAGCTGGATTCGTGGGAATATCCGGCACCCAAGTACAGCGCCAACTTCGACCTCACCTGGGTCAAGGGGCCGCTGACGATGAACTACGGCATCAACTGGCAGACCAAGACCCGCCGCGTGACCCGCGAGCAGGAAGCGGCGAACGCCGACTACGTGCCGGCGGGCTATTTCTGGTACAAGGAAAAGTGGGAGCACGAGTTCTACGTCAGCTATGACGTGAACGACCAGTTCAACCTCTATGCCGGCGTGAACAATCTGTTCGACTCCAAGCCGGACGTGGGTGCGGTCGCCTATCCGATCAGCGCGGTGGGCCGCTCGTTCTTCCTCGGCATCAAGACCAAGCTCTTCTGAGGCGCCGCGGGCCGAGCGAGCAAGCTGCCGTTCGGTTCGAGGTTCTGGAAGACAGGCGAAAGGGCTCGGCAACCGCCGGGCCCTTTTTCCTTTCGGCTCAGGGTAGTAGTCGGAACGCGCCTCCCCTGCCGCTCGTTGATGCGGCAACAGGGGAGACGAGAGGATGCGACGCGAGCTTGTGGCCAAGCTGGCGCTGGGATGCGCCGTCATATGCATGGGAGGCAGCCTGCTGGGGCTGGAGCTCGCCAACTATGCTACGTCCGGCTCGTTCGACTTCTATCGCGACGCGAGCCTGCGCCAATGGACGGCGCGATCGGACGATCTCCGTCCGTCGGACTTCCCCATCGAGGCGGCCGTCGTTCCGCCCCTGGACGGGGCCTTGCTGCAACGCGCGGCATTCGGGCCGTGAACCATGGCGCCGGCGCGCGAGCCTCCTCCCGAAACGGATCCGGTCGGCGCCCGCGAACGGCTGGCCGTGGCATTGCGCGAGGCATTGTACGGCACGGAGGACGCTCCGCTGGAGGAGGAAACGCAGCGGCTCATGCTCCACCTGGCGATCGAGCCCTATGAACGGCCGCTGCTCGCCGAAGCGCCCTCGGTCAAAGCCCCGCGTCGGCGGCGATCGCTGCTGCGGCGCCTGTTGAGACGAACCGCCCCGCACGCGCGGGCCTAGCCTTCGCGCTGCCGCTCTATCCGCTTCCCGATCGGCCGCGCTTTGCCTAAGGGATGGCCATGATCGCGCAGCGCGGCCGCGGAGGGGCGGCTTGATCGAGATTCCGCAATCCGCGGCCGTGGCGGCCGGCGCGATCGTCGCGCTGCTCGTCATCGCCGCGACCTGGGTGCTGCTCGCTGGGCTGCGCGCCCGTGCGGCCGGCCGCGAATTCGCCGAGCGCGATGCGCGGCTCGCGGCGCTTGTTCGCGAATCGCCGGCCCAGGCAATGGTGGTGCGCGCCGATGGCCGCATCGAGCTGTCGCGCCGGCTCGGCGACTGGCTGGGCTTGGCCGAGCTTCCGCGCATGCTCGACGGTCTCGCCGGCGAGGACGAAGGCCTCAGGATCGAGGATCTGGAGGCGCTGGCTGCGCACGTCACCGCAGCGCAAAAGGCGGGCCAGCCCTTTCGGCTGCCGGTCCATGCGCAGGGATCGGACCGCGCGCTGCTGGTGGTCGGCGAGCGCGCGCCGGACGCGCTGCAGGCGCCCGGTGGCGTGCTGCTCTGGTTCCTCGACGCTACCGAAAGCCAGGGCGAGATCGTGCGGCTGCAGCGTGACGGGAGCCGGCTGCGCGCGGCGTTCGACGCGCTGACCGCGCTGATCGAGGCGGCGCCGATGCCGATGTGGTATCGCGGATCCGACCTCAGGCTGCTGATGGTCAACAGCGCCTATGTCGAAGCCGTCGAGGGCAAGGACAGCGAGGATGTGGTCGCGCGCGGCCTCGAACTGGTCGAGGGCGCGGGGCTGGGCGGGCCACTCGCCAATGCCGCGATCGCGCGCGACACCGGCGAACCCCAGACGGCGGCGATGCCTGCGACGATCGGCAGGGCGCGGCGGATGCTGCGCCTCCATGACGTGCCGCTCCCGACGGGCGGTGTCGCCGGCTTCGCAATCGACATCGAGGATCTCGAGCAGGCACGCGGCGGGCTGAAGCGCTTCGCCGAGGCGCAGCGCGCGATGCTCGACCGCGTCTCCGCGGGCGTCGCCCAGTTCGGCGGCGACCGCAGCCTGGCCTTCTGCAACCAGCCCTTCCGCCGCATGTTCGCGATGAAGACCGAATGGCTCGCCGACCGGCCCGAATTCGATCGCGTGCTCGATCGCATGCGCGAGGCGAACCGGCTGCCCGAGGTTCGCGACTTCCCGGCGTGGAAGGCCGAGCGGCGCGAATGGTTCACGGCGCCCGACGCGGTCGAGGAGACCTGGAGCGTCGGCGGCACCCATCTGCGCGTCGTCGCCCAGCCGCTGCCCGAAGGCGGGCTCCTGCTGATGTTCGAGGACCGCACCCAGCAGTTCGAGCTGCAGCGCGAGCATGGCGAGATGCAGCAGGTGCGCACCGCCACGCTGGAGAGCCTGGCCGAGGCCGTCGCGGTGTTCGGCAAGGGGCGGCTCCAGATCTGGAACCGCAAGTTCCGCCAGGTCTGGGGCTTCGAGGACGGCTTCCTCGACGCCCATCCGCAGATCGCTTCCCTGGTCAAGGCAGTGGGATCACGGCTCGCCAATCCCTCGCGCGCCGAAGTGCTCGGCGACCTGATCCGCATGGCGGCGAAGGACCGCCAGCAGCGCGGATCGAGCGTTGCCTTCAAGGACGGCCGCCATTTCGACGTGACTGCGGTGCCGCTGCCCGACGGCAACGCGCTGGTCACGATGCTCGACACGACCGACCATCACCGCGCCGAGCGCGCGCTCAGGGATCGCAACGAGGCGCTGGAAGCCGCCGATCGAGTCAAGACGGCCTTCGTCGCCAACATGAGCTACGAGCTGCGCACCCCGCTCACTTCGATCAAGGGCTTCGCCGAGATGCTCCACGGCGGCTTCGCGGGCGAGCTGACGCCCAGCGGATGCGAATATGCCGAGGCGATCCTGGCTTCGGTGGAGCGACTGAGCGGACTGGTGGACGACGTGCTCGACCTGACCCAGAGCGAAGGCGCACCGCTCGAGCGCGTGCCGGTGGATATCGAACTGGTCGCCAACAACGCGGCCGAGGCGATCGCGCCGCTGGCCAAGGGCAAGTCGATCGAGCTGGTGGTCGAGGATACGGGCACCGCGGGCACCGTGCAGGGCGATCCCCGCCGGCTGCGACAGGTGATCGAGCATCTGCTGCGCCATGCGGCGACGGGCACGCCCGAGAAGGGCAGGGTGCTGCTCCACCTCGACGGCAATGCCAAGGTCGCGCGCGTGATCGTCTCCGACAACGGGCCGGGGATGAGCCGTGAAGCCGCCGCCCGGGCATTCGATCGCTTCGCCCAGAGCGACGCTGCGCGCGGGGATCAGCGCGCGCTGGGCCTGGGGCTGCCGCTCGCCAAGCAGTTCGTCGAGGCGCACGGCGGCCGCATCGAGCTGATCTCCGAACCCGGTGAGGGAACGCTGATCACCGTGGAATTGCCGCGCAAATGATGCGGCTGGAAAGCGTCGAGGACAATCTGGCGCTGGGCGCGCGGCTGGCGGGGCTCGCGCAGCCGGGCGACGTGATCGCGCTCTCCGGCCCGCTTGGCGCGGGCAAGACGAGCATCGCGCGCGGGCTGCTCGCCGCGCTGGGGCTGGAAGGCGAGGCTCCCAGTCCAAGTTTCGCGATCGTCCAGCCTTACGACTCGCCCGAAGTGCGCTTTCCCGTGCTCCACGTCGATCTCTACCGGATCGAGGAACCCGAGGAGGCGGAGGAGCTGGGGCTCGATGACGCACGCGGCGAGGCGCTGCTGCTCGTCGAGTGGCCCGAGCGGCTGGGGGCGGAGTACTGGCGTGACGCCCTGTGGCTGACCCTGGAAGTGATGCCGGACGGCGCGCGCGCCTTGACAGCGCAGGTGCCGGCGGCATGGAAGGACCGATGGCCCCCGACATGAACCCGCCCGCTGCGGCGCCCGATTTCCTGATTGCCGCCGGATGGGAGGGAGCCGAGATCCGGCCGCTCGCCGGCGACGCCTCGTTCCGGCGCTATTTCCGCGTCGTCCACCATGATCGCAGCGCGATCCTGATGGACGCGCCGCCGCCGCACGAGGATCCGCGGCCCTTCATCAAGATCGCGCGCTGGCTCACCGAGCGTGGCTTCGCGGCGCCCGAGATCTTCCACGAGAACCTCGAGCACGGGCTGGTGCTGATCCAGGACTTCGGCGACGCGCGGCTTCGCGAGACCGTCGACGCGGCGCCCGAGAGCGAACTCCGGCTCTATGCGGAGGCCGTCGATCTGCTGATCCGGCTGCGCGACCATGCGGCGGCGGACGTGCGCCCCTATGACCTGCCCGAATATCACCGCGAGGCGGCGCTGCTGCCCGAATGGTATTGCCCGGCGGTGGGGCTCGATGTGGACGCGGCGGGCTATACGGAGGCATGGAACCGCGTGCTGGCGCCGGTGCTGGACGGTCATATGCCGGTCACGGTGCTGCGCGATTACCACGCCGAGAACATCATGCTGATCGAGGGCAGCGAGAGCTTGGGCCTGCTCGACTTCCAGGATGCGCTGGCGGGGCATCCCGCCTACGACCTCGTCTCGCTGCTGCAGGACGCGCGGCGCGACGTGGCCGCGGAGCTGGAGACTGCGATGCTCGATCGCTACAAGCGGATCACCGGCACCGGGGACGCTTTCGACGTGGCCTATCATGTGCTGGGCGCGCAGCGGAACGCCAAGATCATCGGCATCTTCACGCGGCTGTGGAAGCGCGACGGCAAGCCGCGCTACCCGGGCATGTGCCCGCGCGTCTGGGCCTATCTGGAGCGCGACCTCGCACACCCGGCGCTCAAGCCGGTGGCGGACTGGTTCGATGCGAACGTGCCCGCCGAGCTGCGCGGCGACCCGCTGGCGATTACGGGCGAATGAGCAGCAGCACCACCTATTCGCTGCGCCCGCAGCCGGAGGCCGCAGTGCCGGAGACGGCGATGGTGATGGCCGCGGGGCTGGGCAAGCGGATGCGCCCGCTCACCGCGACGCGTCCCAAGCCGCTTGTAGAAGTTGCCGGCAAGCCCTTGATCGATCACGTCTTCGATCGGCTGCGTAGCGCGGGCATCAAGCGCGCGGTAGTCAACGTCCATTATCTCGCCGACCAGATGGAAGCCCATCTGAGGGCGCGGGTGAAGGATATCGAAGTGCTGATCTCCAACGAGCGCAAGCAGCTCATGGAGACGGGCGGCGGGTTGGTGCAGGCGCGCACGCTGATCGGCGACAAGCCTTTCGTCTGCGTCAACAGCGACAATCTCTGGGTCGACGGGCCGGTCGACGCGATCCGCCAGCTCGCCGAGCAATGGGACGACGATCGCATGGACGCGCTGCTGCTGGTGGTGCCGCTGGCGCGCGCCAACAGCCACAAGGGGCAGGGCGACTTCCGCCTCGATCCCGCCGGGCGCATCGTCGAGCGCCGCAAGCCGGGCCGGCTCGCGCCCTTCGTGTTCACCGGCGTGCAGATCCTCTCGCCGCGCGTGATCCGCGACTGGCCCGAGGGACCCTTCTCGACCAACCTCTTCTGGAACCGCGCGATGGAGGCCGGGCGCCTGTGGGGCGCGGTTCACCAGGGGCTGTGGTTCGACGTCGGCTCGCCCGATGCGATCAAGGCGACCGAGGCGGTGCTGGCGGAGATGTGACTGCCTGGTTCCTCCCTTCAGGGGGAGGGGTTGGGGTGGGGCACTCTTTTCAAAGCCCGCCCTCTGTGAGACTCTTCCCCACCCCAAACCCCTCTCCTGAAGGGGAAGGGGCTTTAGAGTTCCGATGCCCGAACGCCTTCACCTCTACACCATCCCCCCGCACCGCGCCTTTGCCGATGCGCTGGCGATCGGGCTGATCCGGCGCTTCGGGGGCGATCCGATGCGGTTGGCGCGCGGGCTGGTGCTGGTGCCCAACAATCGTGCCAAGCGGTCGATCCAGGAGGCGTTCGTGCGTGCGAGCGGCGGCGGCCTGCTGCTGCCGCGGCTGGTCGCGGTCGGCGATCCCGAGCTCGACGAGACGCTGGGCGCGGTGTTCGATCCTGCCGGCGACGGCGATCCGGTGCCGCCCGCGGTCGCCCCGCTCCAGCGGAGGATGATCCTCGCGCGGCTGATCGGCGAGGCGGGGGCGCAGGCAGACGCTGCCGAGGCGGTGCGGCTCGCGGGCGAGCTGGGGCGGACGCTCGACCAGCTGCTCGTCGAGGAAGTGCCGCCGCGGAAACTTCGCGAGCTGGAGCTGAGCAAGGAGCTGTCGGCGCATTGGGAGCGCTCGCTAGCGTTGTTCGAGCTGGTGCTGTCGCGCTGGCCCGGTGAGCTGGAGCGGCTGGGGCGGATCGACCTGGCCGAGCGGCGGCGGCGCCTGCTTGACAAGGTCGCGGCGCATTGGCGGCACAATCCGCCCCAGGGCTTTGTCTGTGCGGCGGGCATCACCACTTCGGCGCCTGCGGTCGCGCGGCTGCTGCGCGTCGTCGCCGAGCTGCCGCAGGGGATGGTGGTGCTGCCGGGGCTCGCGACCGGAATCAGCGACGCCGAATGGGATCTGCTCGGGCCGCATGCGCCCGACCCCGTCACCGGACGGCGGCGGCGCAGCATCGAGACGCACCCGCAATATCATCTCAAGCTGCTGCTCGACCGGATGGGCGTGCATCGCAGCGAGTTCGATCCGTGGCGTGCGACGAGCGAGCACGATGCGCCGCCGGCGCGCAGCAAGGCGATCGCATCGGCGATGGCGCCGCCCGAGCTCACCCACGGCTGGACCGCGCTGCCGGCGGCCGAGCGGCGGCTCGACAAGGTGCGAGCGCTCGACGTCGCGACGCCGGCCGAAGAGGCGCAGGCGATCGCGCTGGCGCTGCGCGAGGCGCTCGAGACGCCCGGCCGCACCGCGGCGCTGGTGACGCCCGACCGCGCGCTCGCCCGGCGCGTCGCGGCGCATTGCGCGCGCTGGGGACTGGCGATCGACGACACCGCGGGCCAGCCGTTGTCGATGCTACCGCCGGGCACGCTGCTGCTCGCGCTGGCCGATGCGGGCGCGCAGGGCTTTGCGCCGCTGCCGCTGCTCGCGCTGCTCAAGCACCCGCTGGTGATGCCGGACACGCGGCCCGAATGGCTCGAAGGCGCGCGCGCGCTCGACCGGGCATTGCGCGGGCCGCGGCCCGCGGCGGGGCTGGCGGGGATCGACCGGCATCTCGCCGAGCAGGAGGGACGCGAAGGACCGATTCGCCGTGCGGCGCAGCGCTGGTGGGGCGAGGCGCGCGTGCTGCTCGCGCCGCTGGAAACCGTGTTCGGGGGTGGCGCCCGGCCGATCCCCGAGCTGCTCGCCGCGCTGCGCGAGACGGCGCAGGCCCTGGGTGGCGACGCGTTGTGGAGCCGGGCCGACGGACGCGCCGCCGCGGACCTGCTCGATACCCTCGAACGCGAAGCCGAACATGGGCCGCCGTGCGCCGAACCCGCCGCGCTGGTGCCGATGCTGCGCACGTTGATGGACGAGGCTGCGGTGCGCCCGCCGCAGGGCGGGCATCCGCGGCTGGCGATCCTCGGCCTGCTCGAGGCGCGGCTGCAGACCGCCGACCTGATGATCCTCGGCGGGCTCAATGAAGGCGTGTGGCCGGGCCTGCCCGCGCCCGACCCGTGGCTGGCGCCGCGCATCCGCGCCGAGCTGGGACTGCCGGGGCTCGAACGCCGGATCGGGCTCGCCGCGCACGATCTTGCCGGGGCGCTGGGGGCTCCCGAGGTGCTGCTCACCCGCGCGCGGCGGGACGCCAGCGCGCCGACGATCGCTTCGCGCTTCTGGCTGCGGCTCGAGGCGCTGTCGGGCGGGCTGGAGCGGGCAGGGGAGCTGGAGGCCTGGCTTCGCGCTGTCGACGAAGCTGGAAAGCCCAAGCCGAGCGACCGGCCCGAACCGTGCCCGCCAGTGGCGCAGCGGCCCAAGGCGATTTCGGTCACCGAAGTCGACCGATTGAAGGCCGATCCTTACGCCTTCTACGCGCGGCGAATGCTGCGGCTGATGGCGCTCGACCCGGTCGATGCCGATCCGAGCGCGGCGTGGCGGGGCACGGCGGTACATGCCGTTCTTCAGAAATGGTTCGAACTCGACGATTGCGCGCCCGAGAAGCTGCGCGCGCGCGCGGAGGCGATGCTGGCCGACGAGCGCACGCACCCGATGATGCGCGCGCTGTGGCAGCCGCGGCTGATGGAGGCGATCGACTGGATCGCGTCCGAGATCGCCGCCGATCCTGCGCGAAAAGTGCTGGCGGTTGAGAAGCGCGGGGTGATCGACTTCGCCGGCGTCGAACTGAGCGGCACCTTCGACCGCATCGACCGGCTGAGCGACGGCAGCCTTGCGATCGTCGACTACAAGACCGGCAAGCCACCCAGCCTCGCGGCGGTACGCGAAGGGTTCAGTCTTCAGCTCGGACTGCTCGGGCTGATCGCCGAGCGTGGCGGGTTCGACGGTATCGAGGGGCGCGCCAACGGGTTCGAATATTGGTCGCTCTCGCGCAACCGCAGCGGCGGCTTCGGCTATGTCGAGAGCCCGTGCGATCCCAAGCGCCGCGACCATCTGCCGGCCGACGATTTCGTAGATCGGGCAGTCGACGAGTTCGGGAAGGCGGCGAGCCGGTGGCTGACGGGTGAGGAGCCTTTCACTGCCAAGCTCCACCCCGATTACGCGCCTTACGCCGAGTATGACCAATTGATGCGCCGCGACGAGTGGTACGGTCGTGAGTGACGCCCAGGCTGCCTTTTTGCAGTCCTGTACCCCGGCGAAGGCCGGGGCCCAGTTTCTGCTCGGGTTCGAGAGCCGCACTGCGCCTCCGCGAGCGCGCCGCAGCTGGGCCCCGGCCTTCGCCGGGGTACTGATGGGGCCGGAAATCCATGGCTGAGCTTCGCCCCCTCCACCCGCTCAAGGGCAACCAGCGCAGGGCCAGCGATCCCGCGCGCCATGTCTGGCTCTCCGCCTCGGCGGGCACCGGCAAGACGCAGGTGCTGGCGGCGCGCGTGTGGCGGCTGCTGCTCGCGGGCGTCGATCCCGGCGCGATCCTGTGCCTTACCTTCACCAAGGCGGGCGCGGCCGAGATGTCGGAACGGATCACCGGGCGGTTGGCGCGCTGGGTGCGAGCAAGCGACGCCGAACTCGTCGCCGATCTGGAGGCGCTGGGAGAGAGCATTTCGCCCGACGGCCGCGCGCGCGCCCGCACGCTCTTCGCCAAGGTGCTCGACGCGCCGGGCGGCGGCATCCGCATCCAGACGATCCACAGCTTCTGCCAGTCGCTGCTCGCCGCCTTCCCGGTGGAGGCGGGGCTGGTGCCGGGCTTCCGCCCGCTCGACCAGCGCGAGGAAGCGGTGCTGGCGCGCGAGGCGCTGGCCGAGATGCTCGTCACCGCCGAGCGCGAGGGGCGCGAGCATCTGATCGACGCGGTCCGCGCGCTCAGCATCCGGCTGGGCGAAGGCAAGGCCGAGGCGTTCCTCAAGGCCTGCGCCGGCGCTGCCGAGGCGATGGAGGCGCTGCCCGGCGGCGTCCAGCCGTTCCTCCGCCGCACGCTCGACCTGCCAGACGGCGATATCGGCGCCGAGATCGAGCGCTGCTGCGCCGACGATGCGTTCGACCTCGCCAGCCTTCGCCAGATCGCTGTGATGAACGCCGACTGGGCCACCACACGCGGCCTCGAACGCGCCGATATCGTCGCGGCCTGGCTCGGCCAGTCGCCTGCCGAGCGTGCGGCCCGGCTCGCCGAGCTCCACCTCGTCTGGGCCACCGCCAAGGGCGACCCGCGCTCCTTCGCCAAGGGGCAGGCGCCGCAGGATGCCGCCTACGCCGACTTGGCGATGCGGCTCCACACCCGCTGCGACGAGCTGCTGGCGATGAAGGTCCGGGCCGACTTCGCCGACCTGCTCGCCCAGGGGCTGGAGGCGGGACGCGCCTATGCCGACACCTATGCGCGCGCCAAGCGCCGCACCGGCGCAGTGGACTTCAACGACCTGATCCGTCGCACCGTCGAGCTGCTCGCCGAGCCGGGCATGGGCGAATGGGTGCGCTACAAGCTCGACCAGGTGACCGAGCATGTGCTGATCGACGAGGCACAGGACACCAACCCCCAGCAATGGGCGATTGTCAGCGCGATTGCCGACGAGTTCTTCTCGGGCGAGGGCGCGCGGGGACAGGCGATCCGCACGCTCTTCACCGTAGGCGACTACAAGCAGGCGATCTTTGGCTTCCAGGGCACCGACCCGATCTATTTCCGCGCCGCCTTCGAGCGCTTCCGCGAGCGCGCGCGGGTGCGGGCCGAATATGAGGTCGATGCGCGGGGGCTCGAGTCGCTTTCGCTCACGCACAGCTTCCGATCGACGCGGCCGGTGCTCGAATTCGTCGACGCGGCGATCGGGGCGCTGCCCGAGCCGGGCATGGGCGCGTTCAGCGACGCCGAGGAACATGCCAGCGAAGTGCCTGGCCCGGGCACCGTCACGCTCTGGCCGCCGGTAGTCGAGGGCGGCAGCGACGAGGATGAGGAAAGCTGGGTCAGCGACGCCACGCGCAAGCTTGCCGGCAACATCGCCCGCGAGATCAAGGGCTGGCTCGGCCAGGGGCTGATGCTCGAGAGCAAGGGCCGGGCGCTGCGGCCCGAGGATGTAATGATCCTGGTCAAGCGCCGCGGCGAGCTCGCTTCGCTGATCGTCGCGCGGCTCTATGCCGAGGGCGTGCCGGTCGCGGGGGTCGACCGGCTGCGGCTCAATGCGCCGCTTGGCGTTCAGGACCTGCTCGCCGCGGTGCGTTTTGCGCTCCAGCCTGAGGATGACCTGTCGCTCGCGTCGCTGCTGGTCTCGCCACTGATCGGCTGGAGCCAGGACGAGCTGATGGCGGCGGCCCTGCGCGAGCGCGGCGGGCTG
Organism: Sphingomonas sp.; assembly: GCF_017744835.1. GTDB lineage: Bacteria > Pseudomonadota > Alphaproteobacteria > Sphingomonadales > Sphingomonadaceae > Sphingomonas. The sequence continues at coordinate 853,301 of NZ_JAGIAM010000003.1, read as the reverse complement.
TGGCGGCACCTGCGGGCCACGCAGCCGGAGGAGCGGCTCGCCCCGCTCCACGCGCTGCTCCGCCGTGCCGATATCGCGACGCCCTACCGTTTCCTCGAGGAGATCCTCTCCGGACCGATGCAAGGGCGGCGCAAGCTGCTCCACCGGCTCGGCGAGGAAGCGCGCGATCCGATCGAGGAACTGCTCAACGCGGCGCTCAACTTCGAGAGGGTCGCCACGCCCTCGCTCCAGCGCTTCCTCGACTGGTTCGATCGCGGCGATGTCGAGATCGTGCGCGACGCTGCCCAGCCGCAGGCGGCGGTGCGGGTGATGACCGCGCATGGCGCCAAGGGCTTGCAGGCGCCGCTGGTGATCCTTGCCGACGCCACCGTCGATCCGACGCGCAACCCGCGCGACATGCTGCTCTGGGCGCCCGAAGGGCATGACGGCCCGGCCTTCCCGATCTTCCGCCCGCGTGCCGCCGAGCGCGGCGGGCAGCTCGACACGCTGGTGGCGGCGCAGGACGCGCGCGAGCTCGAAGAGCATTGGCGGCTCTTCTACGTCGCCGCGACTCGCGCCGAGGAACGGCTGGTGGTCGCGGGCGCGCTCGGGCCGATGGCCAAGGGCGTGCCGCCGGCGAAGAGCTGGTACGCTGCGAGCGCTGCGGCGCTTGATGCGTTGGGCGTGGAGCAGGGCGAGGGCGTCCGCGAGTTCCGCGGGCGCATTCAGGCGGCTCCGGTAGCCGCGAAGCCGCAGCTTCGCCTGGCTGAGACGCCGCACCAGCCGCTTCCCGACTGGGCGGGGCGGCCCGCGCCCGTGGAGGCGCGTCCGCCGCGTCCGCTCGCACCGTCGTCGCTCGGCGAGGACCTGGTCGCCGATCCGCCGCCCACGCCGGCGATGCGCCTCGCCGCCGAGCGCGGCCGCCTGCTCCACGCGCTGTTCGAGCGCCTCCCCGCGGTCGAGCCTGCCGCGCGCGCAGGTGCTGCCGAGCGCTGGCTGGCGGGGGCAGGGGGCGTCGCCGATGCCGGGCTGCGCGCCGCGCTGGTCGCCGATGCGCTGGCAGTGACCGAGGACCCGCGCTTCGCCGAGCTCTTCGGCCCCGATGCGCTCGCCGAGGCGCCGATCGCCGCAGTGGTCGAGGGCGGGCATGTCGTCTCGGGCACCGTCGACCGGCTGGTGGTGCTGCCCGATCGCGTCCGCGTGGTGGACTTCAAGACCGGCCGGCGCGCGCCTGCGGATCTCGACGCCGTTCCGCCCTATCACCTGCGCCAGATGGCCGCCTATGCCGCGGCGCTGGCAGTGATCTTCCCCGGCCGCGCGATCGAGGCAGGGCTGCTCTACACCGCCGGGCCGGTGCTCCATATGCTGCCCGATAGGCTGCTGGCTGCGCACAAGCCGGGCTTCGCAGCGGCGGAGCAAAGCTTGGCCTCGGGCGCTTGAGCAAGGCGCACTGGCCACATAAGTAAGGCCTCAAGACACTTCAGGAGACACTGCCATGGCCACCTCGGCTGTTACCGACGCAAGCTTCGAAGCGGATGTGCTGCGCGCCGACAAGCCCGTGCTCGTCGACTTCTGGGCCGAGTGGTGCGGGCCGTGCCGCATGATCGCGCCGGCGCTCGAAGAGCTGGCGGCCGAGCTGGGCGACAAGGTCGAGATCGTGAAGATCGACATCGACGAGAATCCCGATGCTCCGACCAAGTACGGCGTGCGCGGCATCCCGACGATGATCCTGTTCAAGAACGGCCAGCCCGCCGCGACTCAGGTCGGCGCGATGCCCAAGAGCGGCATCAAGCAGTGGATCGAACGCGAGCTTTGATGCAGCGCTAGAACAAGACTGTGCCTGTTCCCCGGCGAAGGCCGGGGCCCGGGTGCCATCCTTCGCGGCTCCAGCCGGGAAGGGCATCTCGAAAAATTATCGCAACTGGGCCCCGGTCTCCGCCGGGGTACAGCTTTGGTTCGAGCGAATCCTTCTGTCAGCTCAATCCGCGCGTGTCCGGCCGGAACCGTTCGTGCCGCGGCAGTTCATCGCCCGGCTCGGCCCAGGGAATGCGGCTGGCGTAGAAGATGTGGAACCCGGGCACGACTTTCGCCGGCTCGTCGAGCGTGGCGATGCTGAAATCCAGCGTCTCGGGTTGGTGGTTCACGCGCATGTAGAGCGGCGTGCCGCAGCGCGTGCAGAAGCGGCGGTGGCCGAACTCGCTCGACGCCACGCTGCCGACTAATGCCTCGCCGTCAATGAAGACGAAATCGCCCAGCGGCACGGTGGCGAAGGCCATCGCCGGGCTGCCCGAGTTGAGCTGGCAGGTGCGGCAATGGCACCAGCCTGCGTCATAGGGTGCCGAAAGCAGCCGGTAGCGCACCGAACCGCAGAGGCACCCGCCCTCCATGCTCAGCTCCGATAATCGGCGTTGATCGAGATGTAGCCGTGGGTGAGGTCGCAGGTCCACACCGTGGCGCGGCCTTCGCCCAGCCCCAGGTCGACCCCGATCTCGATCTCCCGGCCCTTGAGATGCGCGGCGACCGGCGCTTCGTCATAGCCCTCCACCGCAAGCCCGCCCCGCGCCACCTGCGTCGCGCCGAAGCGAATTCCGAGCCGGTCGCGCTCGGCGGGCTCGCCGGCCTTGCCGACGGCCATCACGACGCGGCCCCAGTTCGCGTCCTCTCCCGCGATCGCGGTCTTCACGAGCGGCGAATTGGCGATCGACATCGCGATCCGGTGCGCGCTGCGGTCGCTCTCGGCGCCCTCGACGGTGATCTCGATGAGCTTCTGCGCGCCTTCGCCGTCGCGCACGACGAGCAAGGCGAGCTGGTGGCAGAGATCGGCGAGCGCGGCGCAGAAGGCGTCGGCGCCGGCATCGTCATCGTTCGCCAGCGGCGCATTGCCTGCCTTGCCGGTGGCGAAGGCGAGCACGGTATCGCTGGTCGAAGTGTCGCCATCCACGGTGATGCAGGAGAAAGTCTTGCCGTTGGCGTCGCTTAGCGCACGTTGCAGAAACTCGGGCGTAACTGCGGCGTCGGTGAAGACGAAGCCGAGCATCGTCGCCATATCGGGCGCGATCATCCCCGAGCCCTTGATGATGCCGACGAGGTTGACCGTGCGCCCGTCGACCACTGCCTGCGTCACCGCCGCCTTGGCGAAGGTGTCGGTGGTCATGATCGTCGCGGCAGCGTCCTCCCAGCCGCAGGGCTCGGCCGTGAAGGCGGCGGCGAGGCCGGCCTCGCTCTTGTCGATCGGCAGTGGCACGCCGATCACGCCGGTCGAGGCGAGGAAGACGTCCGAAGGCTCGCAGCCGAGGTGCTGCGCCGCCTTGGCGGCGAGATTCTCCACCGCGGCGCGGCCGCGGGCGCCGGTGAAGGCGTTGGAATTGCCCGCGTTGACGACCAGTGCGCGTGCCCGGCCGAGCACCAGCGCCTTGCGGCACCATTCGACTTCGGGGGAGGGGCAGCGGCTCTGCGTCAGCACGCCCGCGACGCTGGTGCCTTCGTCGAGCGTGACGAAGGTCAGGTCGCACCGATCCCACGTCTTGTACCGCGCGCGGGCGACGCGAAGCGTCACGCCGGGGATGGCGGGCAGGGCGGGAAAGGCGGCGGGGGCGAGCGGGGAGCGGGTCTCGGACATCGCGTCCGGATAGGCGCAGAGCGCCGCCAAGGGAAGCGGCAGGTTGGTCAGCTATGGCTGACGAATTGTCAGGTGTTATTGACATCGCGCGTGCTGAGCCGCACAGATGTCACGCTCACCTGACATCGAGTCGCGTGAGCCTGACGGCGGATGGAGGCAGCTGAGGGATGAAGAACCGGCTCAAGGTGCTGCGCGCGGAACGGAAATGGAGCCAGGCCGAACTGGCCGGGCGGCTCGACGTGTCGCGCCAGGCGGTCAATGCCGTGGAGACGGGCAAGTTCGATCCCTCGCTGCCGCTGGCGTTCAAGATCGCCCGGCTGTTCCAGCTCCCGATCGAGGAGATTTTCGATGACGAGCACGCGGATGACTGACGAGAATTGGGGTGAGCGGCGGGCAGCAACCCGTCGGCGGCGGCAACGGACTGTCCATATCGCGCTGGTGGCAGCGGCGATCGCTTTCGGCGTCTTCGCGCCCAGGTTTGTGCCGCCTGGCCCGGGCGCGGCGCAAACCAAATTAATCCTGGCGCTGGGCTATATGGTAGTGATCGCCTTCGGTGCCGGGATGCTGTGGCGCCTTTCGGACGAACTGGAGCAGCGCAGGACCCGCAACGCCTTCGCCGCGACGGGTGTCGTGACCTTCTTCGCCGGGGTGGCGGTGCCGCTTGCGGTGCCCGTGCTCGGGATTGCCTATCCGCTGATGACTGTCTGGGTGCTCGGGCTGGCGGCGTGGGGTATTGCCTATCTCGTCCAGTGGCTGCGCGGCTGAGGCTCCCGCCTGGGGAGCGGGTGGGGGCAATGTATTTTCTGGTGAAGGGCCTTTCGATTGCTGCAGCAGTCCCGGCTTTGCCGATGCAGATCGACTGTGCAAGCTGCGTACTCGACGATTGCCTCGCGTTTCGCCGCTGGCATTCCTTCAGGGGGAATTGATGACGATCGATCCGGACGAGAATGGACCCGAAAACCGTGCCGGCCCCGGCGTGCTTTGGGGAGATAGCCCGGCGCTGCGCAATGCAGTGATCGTCTTGATGGGACTGCTCTTGGGGGTGATCCTCTACGGCGCTGGCATGGCGGTGATGGTGATCGGCAAGCGAGCCTCCGCGAGATGGGGCAGCCTGACCAAAATTGCTGAGAAATTCACCGAAACTGCCGAGGAAGCGCCCCAACGGGTCGAAATCGACCCGGTGCCGGCAGACCTGACCGCTCTACCTCCGGCTCGGCCGCAGGGTGACCCCGCGACATGGTTCTCGACGGACGACTATCCGACAGCAGCGCTGCGGCATGGAACCCAGGGAACCGTGGCATTCGGTGTCGAGGTGGATCGGAGCGGCAATCTGACGCGCTGCTTCATAGTGAAGTCGAGCGGGTCACCGGTACTGGATTCGGCAACCTGTGCGATCATGAGGGAGCGCGCGCGTTTCGCTCCCGCGATCGATTCCGCCGGGCAGCCGGTCCGCAGCCGCTATCTCAGCCGCGTCCGCTGGCAAAGTCCAGAATAGCCGGGCCCTGAGAATGTGGCATCGCCGCCACATTTGTCGGCGAAGTGGAGCTTTTGATTAGACGAAGCGTCTACCAGTCACTATGTCCGCTTCGGTCGCGCTTCGGGCGCGATGCAAGTGGAACGCCGGAGCCGAATTGAACCTGCTTCTCCTCCTGACTGCGCTCTTCGCGAGCCTCACCGGTGCCGGTGCGGGCGATGGCGCAGTGCGTCAGGCGCAGGGCGTTGCAGTGGTGCAGGCGGCCGAAGTCGCGCACGCGGCGGTCGATCCGGCGCGGCGGGCGATCCCGGCGCTGGCGGCTCCGGCCGCTGCGCGCGTCGAGCGGAGCATCCTGCCGGCGAGCGCCGCGCAGCCGCTCGTTGCAACCTATCTGCCTTTCGAGCGTCGGCTCGAATAAGGCCCGGCGCGGCCCGCCGAGGCGCGGCCGCCCTCCCATTCGTTTTTCGCGAACCGCGGGCGCCGGCCAAGGCTGCGCCTGCCCGACCAACATTCAGATACGACAGGAAACACCCATGTTCGGCGGCCTGGCCAAGACCATTTTCGGTTCCTCCAACGAGCGTTACGTCAAGTCGCTCGGAACGATCGTCCAGAAGATCAATGCGTTCGAACCGACCATCTCGGCGATGGACGACGCGACTCTGGCGAACCAGACGGCGGTGTTCCGCGAGCGGCTCGCGAACGGCGAGAAGCTCGATTCGATCCTGCCCGAGGCCTTCGCCACGGTGCGCGAGGCGGCCAAGCGCACGCTCGGCCAGCGTCACTATGACGTGCAGATGATCGGCGGCATCGTGCTTCACCGCGGCGAGATCGCCGAGATGCGTACCGGCGAGGGCAAGACGCTGGTGGCGACGCTCGCCACCTATCTCAACGCGCTGCCGGGGCAGGGCGTGCACGTGGTGACGGTCAACGACTATCTCGCCAAGCGCGACGCGGAATGGATGAGCCAGGTCTATGGCTTCCTGGGCCTCACGACCGGCGTGATCATCCCGAACCTAACCGATCAGCAGCGCCGCGACGCCTATGCCGCGGACATCACCTATGGCACGAACAACGAGTTCGGCTTCGACTATCTGCGCGACAACATGAAGTACGACCGCGCCTCGATGGTGCAGCGGCCCTTCAACTTCGCGATCGTCGACGAGGTGGACTCGATCCTGATCGACGAGGCGCGTACCCCGCTGATCATCTCGGGCCCGACCGACGACAAGTCCGAGCTCTACATGGGCGTGGACGCAGTGGTGAAGCAGCTTCGTCCGGAGGATTACGAGAAGGACGAGAAGCAGCGCACCGTGGTGCTGACCGAGGACGGTACCGAGAAGATCGAGCGTATGCTCGAAGCGGCCGGGCTGCTCGTCGGTGCGAACCTGTACGACTTCGAGAACACCCAGGTCGTCCACCACCTCAACCAGGCGCTGCGCGCGAACGTGATGTTCAAGCGCGACATCGATTACATCGTGAAGGACGGCAAGGTCGTCATCATCGACGAGTTCACCGGTCGCATGATGGACGGGCGCCGCTGGTCCGAGGGCCTGCACCAGGCCGTCGAGGCCAAGGAAGGCGTCAACATCGAGCCCGAGAACCAGACGCTCGCCTCGATCACCTTCCAGAACTATTTCCGCATGTACCCCAAGCTCTCGGGCATGACCGGAACGGCCGCCACCGAGGCGCCCGAATTCTACGACATCTACAAGATGAACGTCGTCACCATCCCGACGAACCTGCCGATCAGCCGCGTCGACGAGGAAGACGAATTCTACAAGACGACCGAGGAGAAGTTCGCGGCGATCGCCAAGAAGATCCGCGAGCATTCGGCCAAGGGCCAGCCGGTGCTGGTGGGCACGGTATCGATCGAGAAGTCCGAGCTGCTTTCCGAATTCCTCAAGAAGGAAGGCGTTGAGCATGCCGTGCTCAATGCCCGCCACCACGAGCATGAGGCCCATATCGTCGCGCAGGCGGGCCGCCTCGGCGCCGTGACGATCGCCACCAACATGGCGGGCCGCGGCACCGACATCCAGCTCGGCGGCAACCTCGAGTTCCGCGTCCATGACGAGCTGGACGGCATGGAGGAAGGCCCCGCGCGCGATGCCGCGATCGAGCAGATCAAGGCCGAGATCGCCGCAGAGAAGGAGCGCGTGAAGGAAGCGGGCGGCCTGTTCGTGCTCGGCACCGAGCGCCATGAGAGCCGCCGCATCGACAACCAGCTGCGCGGTCGCTCGGGCCGCCAGGGCGATCCGGGCCTCAGCCGTTTCTACCTGAGCCTCGACGACGACCTGCTGCGCATCTTCGGTTCGGACACGCTGTTCGCGCGCATGATGCGCTCGAACATCGAGGACGGCGAGGCGATCGGTTCGAAGTGGCTCACCAAGGCCATCGAGACCGCGCAGAAGAAGGTCGAGGCGCGCAACTACGACATCCGCAAGCAGGTCGTCGAGTATGACGACGTGATGAACGACCAGCGCAAGGTCATCTACGAGCAGCGCGCCGACATCATGGACGCCGATGCCGTGGGCGAGGTCGTCGAGGACATGCGCCACGAGACGGTCAATGCGATCGTCGGCGAAGCCTGCCCGCCCAACAGCTATCCCGAGCAGTGGGACGTGGCCGGGCTCAAGGACAAGGCTGCGCTGATGCTCGCGGTGGAAGTGCCCATCGAGGAGTGGATCGCCGCCGAGGAAGCGATCGAGCCCGAAATGGTCGAAGAGCGCATCCGCGTGATGGCCGACGAGCTGGTAGCCTCCAAGGCCACGGATCTCGAGCCCGAAACCTGGACGCAGATCGAGAAGTCGATCCTGCTCCAGAACCTCGACCATCACTGGAAGGAGCATCTCGCGATGCTCGACGCGCTGCGCCAGGTCATCCACCTGCGCGCCTATGCGCAGAAGACGCCGATCAACGAATACAAGCAGGAGGCGTTCGCGCTGTTCGAACGGATGCTCGCCAACATCCGCGAGGATGTGACGCGCACGCTGGCGCATGCCCAGTTCCGCATGGCGCCGCCGCCCGATCTCCCCGAGTTGCCGGACTTCCTGACGACGCACATCGATCCGCTGACCGGCGAGGACAACAGCGGCGACTACGACGCCGCCGCGATGGGCCTGATCGCCAACACGCTGCCGCAGATGGGCATCCCCCAGCAGCCCTCTCCCGAGGAGCTGGGCAGCGATCCGGCGCAGTGGGAAGGCCTGGTCAGCCGCAATGCGCCGTGCCCGTGCGGCTCGGGCCGCAAGTACAAGCACTGCCACGGTGCGCTGACGGCATAAAAAACCTCCCCCGGCGAAGGCTGGGGGAGGCGGTATTTTCGGACGTCCTCCCCGAGCGAACTCGGGGAGGAGCCGTATCAGCGCGACGACGGCATCTGGATCTGCGGACCGAGCCGGTTGAGCACCTCGCGTGCGTCGAAGGCACGGACGTTGTCGCCCGGCTTGGGGCCATGGCCCAGCACGATCTCGGCGACGGCCTCATATTGCCGCACGGTGCGATAGTCCCAGTCGCGGTCGCGCCAGAAGGGATCGTCCCAGAAGGGATCCCAGCTGCGCCAGCCCCAGCGCGGACGATAGAAGCGCCAATAGGGGCTCCAGCCGCCCCACGGTCCGGGTCCGAAGGCGCCGGGCGTACGATAGGTCTCGGTGCGGGTCTCGGTGTCGCGGCTGACCAGGATGAAATGGTCGAAGCCGTGCTGCACGGTGAGCTCAGCGGCGCGGTAGAGCAGATAGCGCTCGACCGTCTCGCGCGCCGTGAGCGTGTTGCCGGCGAAGCTGACGCGGAAGCGGTTGCTTTCGATCTGCTCATCCCAATAGCCGAGCCGCGAGGCGGCGGTCGCGGGCTGATAGGGCGTGGCGGTCATGCAGCCTCCCAGCGCCGCGCTGCCCGCCAGGGCCGCTGCGAGCGCCGCGAGGCGGGGACGCCTGATGATGGCTTTCAGCATGGTTCCTCCGATAATTAGGCGAGGGGCGGGTGCCGATCGCCGAACGAACGCGCGCAGGTGGCCGTTGGCTCCCGCGAGCTGTACGGTAAAGCGTGCTCCTGGCGCGATTGACCGCGCGTGAACAGGGTCTTCACGCGATCCTTTCCGGCACCTCCATCGCGTCTTCGGCCTGTTTTTCAGGGGAGGCCATGGCCTCCCAGGGGAAGATGAACCAGTCCTTCATTACATGGCGGTCGATCTCGCGGAAGTGATAGTCGACGCGCTGCTCCGAGCGGATATTGTCGAGCAGTACGGCGAAGCGGATGTTCGCCGCCTCCGCACCCTGCGCCGCCAGCGCGCCGCGGATCTCGCCGATCGTGCGCCCGCTGTCGTTGATGTCCTCGACGAACAGCAGCCGGTCGCCCGCGCGGGTCCGCGCCGCGAGCACCGTCACCAGCTCCTCGCCGAACTGCGCGATGCGCGCCGAATGATCGATCGAGACCAGCGGCAGGTCCATGCGGTGCGAAAGATACACTGCCGGCGCCAGCCCGCCGCGCCCGACGCCCACCAGCAGCGAAGGGCGCCAATCATCGCCCTCCATCGCCGCGGCGAGCGCGTGGATTCCCTCCACCATCGCATCGTGGGTGAAAGGCGTGAAGACGATGTCGGTCATGCGTGCGCTTCCACATAGGCGTCGAGCCTGGCGAGGTGCGCGGCGACCGCCTCGTCCGGCAGGAAGGAGCCGAGGAAGCTGTTGCGTGCCAGCGTGACGAGCGCGTCGCGCCCAAGCCCGCGGCCCCGTGCGGCGGCGCGATAGTTGTCCGCCACATAGCCGCCGAAATACGCGGGGTCGTCGGAATTGATCGTGGCGCGCAGGCCCAGCGCGAGCATCCGGTCGATCGGGTGCTGTTCCATCGAGTCGACGACGCACAGCTTGAGGTTCGAGAGCGGGCAGACGGTGAGCGTCATCGCCGAGCGCGCGAGCCGGGCGACCAGCCGGGAATCCTCGAGGCTGCGGTTGCCGTGGTCGAGCCGGTCGACATGGAGCAGGTCGAGCGCCTCGTGGACATATTCGGGCGGGCCCTCCTCGCCAGCGTGCGCGACTCGCTTGAGGCCCATTGCCGCGGCTGCCGCGAAGACGCGCTCGAATTTGGAGGGCGGATGGCCGACTTCGGACGAATCGAGCCCCACGCCTTCGATCCGGTCCGACCAGGGCTGGGCCTGGCTCAGCGTCTTGAACGCGTCCTCCTCGTCGAGATGGCGCAGGAAGCAGAGGATCAGCTTCGACGTGATGCCGTGCTTCGCCTCGGCCTCCGCCATGCCGGCGAGCAGGCCATTGGCGACGACGCCGAAAGGCACGCCGCGGTGCGTGTGCGTCTGCGGATCGAAGAAGATCTCGGCATGCACCACGCCGTCGGCCGCGACGCGGTCGAAATAGGCGAGCGCGAGGTCGCGGAAATCCTCTTCGGTGCGCAGCACGTTGGCACCGGCATAGTAGATGTCGAGGAAGTCCTGGAGATTGGAGAATTGATAGGCGGCGCGGACCTCCTCGACCGAGGCGAACGGGATGTCCACGCGGTTGCGCCGGGCGAGCTCGAACATCAGCTCGGGCTCGAGGCTGCCCTCAATGTGAAGGTGCAGCTCGGCCTTGGGCAGGCCGGTGATGAAGGCGTCGAGGTCGCTCATGGTCCGAACATCGCAGGGGCGCCGCGCGCGTGCAAGCGGGAGCACGGGGCTGCTGCGTGCGTTTTCGCCATATGCCTTCAAGCGTGATCCGCAACTGGGACTATGACGCGGCAGCGCACCGCCTCGACATCACCTTCGTCAGCGGCAAGCGCTACAGCTATCACGAAGTCCCGCCGCGCATTGCACAGGGAATGCGCCAGGCGACCTCCAAGGGCGGCTATTTCAACCGCCGCGTGCGCGACCATTTCGCCTTCACGCAGCATTGACGCGCGGACAGCGAAAGGGCCGCACCGGGGCAAGCAGTGCGGCCCTTTCTTTCCGTGAGGACATCCCCCGAAGGCGGGCGGCTTTCCCCTCGTCGCCCGCTCCCTCCCGGAACCGGCTTCGAGATACTGCGCGCGCTGCAGCGAGTCATATCCCATTCGGGGTATGCGGAACCTAGGGCGCCAGCTTCGGGAGGTTGAGCACCGCGCGGACGATCTCCGACTGGCGGCTGACGTCCATCTTCGCGGCGATCGATTTTATCTGGACGCGGATCGTGCCGATGCTGGTCGCGCGCTGCTCCGCCACCTCGGTGGGGGAGAGGCCGCCCGCGAGGAGCGTCGCGATCCCCGCCTCGGCTTGGCTGAGGCCGTATAGCGCGCGCAGATTCCGCTCGGTGCGCGGGCCGCGCTGTGCCGCATCGCTGACCACGAGCACGAGCTGGCGCGCGCCACCGCTCCACACCGGCATCAGCACCGCCGAGCGCCAGCGCCCGTCCGTTCCGCCCAGGAGCAGCGCGCCGCTGTCGGGCTTCGCGCCGACTGCGGCTGCGATCGCATCGGAGAGCTTGGATTCGTCCGAAACGGAAAGCGCGTGGAGGCGTCCATGACGCACCCGGAAAAGCACGCCGCCATCGACCATCGTCTGGGCGAGCCGATTCATGTGCAGGATGCGACCGTTCGAAGCGAGCGTGAAGGTGGCATCGCCGACCTGGTCCAGCGCGTTGGCGGCGGCGTCGCTCCGGCCCGCGCGCAGCTTGCGCCGAACGAGGATCATGCGCCGGATGGGCGAGATGCAGCGCGTCAGCTTCGCGAGCGCCTCCGCATCGAACGGCTGCTGGGTTCGCCCGCGATGGACGGCGATGTCGATACGGATCTCGGGCGTGCGGATCGCTGCGGCGAGCGCATGCATGGTGTCGTCACCGATCCCCCGGATCCACTCGTTGTAGATGCGGCTCGCCTCGAAGCGTTCTCGCGGCACCAGCGTTTCGAGAGTCCAGACCCGGTTGTGCGCCTCGGGCCGCTCGACCGCTGCCGCCCATAGATCGTCGCGAGCGAAATCGCCTTCGAACCGCGCCATGTCTTCGGGGGAGAAATGCCCCGAATAGGAGATTTCCTGCTCCTCTTCGTCGTCGGGCAGGCTCCAGTGCAGCACGCCCGAACGCGCCCCGAGATTATGGGCAAGCCTGGTGGATAGCCGCTGGAACTGCGCGTCGTCGTCGACAGCGTCGAATATCTCTTCGAGAAACAATCCCGCGAACATCATGGGCTTGTACCGCAATGTCGTTGCCTGCGCGAGCGGGGAAAAGACCGGGCTGTTTGGATACGAGACAGGGCTTCGGGTGGAGTCCGGCGTCCTTCCCTTGCTATAATGGGGCGTGGTGGAAGCCGGGGCTTCCCCGGGGCTTGGGGGCTGCGTGGCGTGACGGCGATCGAAGGCGCGGGCGTGATTGCCGTGATCCTTAATCTCATTCTGATCGAGCGGCGCAGCCTGTGGAACTATGCGTTCGGCATCCTGGCATCGGCGCTCTACCTGTTCGTCTTCTACCAGGCGAAGCTCTACAGCGGTGCGCTGCTGCAGCTGATCCTGATCGGGCTGCAGATCTGGGGCTGGTACGACTGGCGCAATGCGCGCGAAGCGGAGAGCGGCGAAGTTCCCGTCGACAACATGGGCAATCGCGCGCGCGTGCTGTGGCTGTGCGGGATCGTGCTCGGCTCGCTGCTCTGGGGCAGCGCGGTCGCGGTGCTGACCGATGCGAGCTTCCCGCTCGCCGACGCGCTGCTCTCGGGCCTCAGCATCGCGACCCAGGCGCTCGTCTCGCAACGCAGGGTAGAAGGACTGCTGCTGTGGGTGGTCGTGAACCTGGGCGCGATCGCATTGTTCGCGGCGCAGGGCCTCTATGCCACCATGGGCCTCTATTTCGTGCTCCTCGGCCTGTCGCTGCATGCGCTTCGGAGCTGGGTCCGTGCGCGTCATACATCCGTCATCGCCGTGCCCTAGCCGCCGCGGCCACGCGGAAAAGGGAGAGGCGCGATGTCGAGCGTGATCAGGAACATCCGTGGCGCCTTCCTTCTCGCCACTATGCTCCCCGCAAGTCCCGCGCTCGCCCAGCCGGCGCCGCTGCCGCTCACGCAGAACGGCGGTACGTGGGACTCGGGCCATGTCCAGGGGATCGCCGTCGACCTGAAGGGCGGCTACATCTATTATTCCTTCACCAACTTGCTCGCCAAATATGACTTCGGTGGGAAGCTCGTCGGTACGCTGGTCGGCTGGACCGGCCATCTGGGCGACCTCGACTTCAACGCAGCCGACGGCAAGGTCTATGGCTCGCTCGAGTACAAGAAGGACCGCGCCTTCTACATTGCCGTGATCGACGTGCGCCGGCTCGACCGCGTCGGCATGGAGGCGGGCAAGACCGACATCTTCCGCACCGTCTATCTTGCCGAGGTCGCGAGAGACTATGCCGCCGATGTGAACGGCGATGGCCGGTTCGACGGTGACGACGGCAAGTTCAGCGGGGATGCGGCCCTCTCTCCCGACCACCGCTACGGCTGCTCTGGAATCGACGGCGTCGCCTTCGGTCCGGCGTTCGGCAGTACAGGCGGCAAGCGCTATCTGACGGTCGCCTATGGCATCTACGGCAATGTCGCGCGCGGCGACAACGATCACCAGGTGCTGCTCCAATACGATGTCGCCGATTGGGCGCGCCATGCCCGTGCGCTCATCGAGGCCGCTCCGCACCATCAGGGACCCGCGGCGGTGCACGGCAAATATTTCGTCGGCACCGGCAACACGACCTACGGCGTGCAGAACCTTGCCTATGACGAGGCGCAGCGGCGCTGGTTCATGGGCGTGTACCGGGGGAAGAAGCCGGGCTTTCCCAATTATGGCCTGTACGCGGTCGACGCCCGGACGCGGCCGGTCCTCGGCCGGCTGACGGGGGTGCCGGGCTCGGGCGGGAAGGGCTGGGAGCGGGGACTGGTGCTCGCGCTTGCCGACGACGGGCTCATAGACCCCGCGACGGGCATCCGGGGGTGGAACCAGAAGGCCGACGTGGGCCTCCAGCCCATAGGCGGCGGCCTCCATTATGTGGCGGCCAATTCGGGCGGGAAGGGGCACCAGACTGCCGACCTGACGCTGATGCGCTGGACGGGCGATGCGCAGACGCCGTTCGTTCCGGTCAAGCCCGGCGAGTTGGCGCGAGTTCCTGTCACCGGTGTCACGGAAGAGTCGCCAAAATTGCCGGGAAGTGCCTTCTAACTGTCTCGGCCGATACGCGTTCGCTTCACAAAGGCCCCCTACCGCGCCTCCCAACATTCAAAAGGGGGGCGCAAAAAATGCACATTCGGCAACAATTCTATGCTCGTACGTCGGCGCTGGCGATCGCGGCGCTGGCCGCATCCTGCGCGCCCGCGCTGATCGCGGCGGCGCAGGCGCAGACCGTCGGCACCGGCAGCGTGCGCGGTCGCGTGGTCGATACAACGACGGGCGAATATGTCCGCAACGCCGAGATCCGCGTCGAAGGCACCACGATCGCAACCTATTCGGAGGATGGCGGCAACTTCCGTCTCACCGGCGTTCCGGCGGGCCCGGTCACGGTCGTGGTGAAATATACGGGCCTGCAGGAGGCGCGGGCGACTGCCACGGTCACCGCGGGCGAGACGGCCACGCTCGATTTCGCGCTCGAGGCGCCCTCCTATGCGGACGCGGGCCATGACGGTGCCGACGCATCGATGATCACCGTCACTGCGTCGCGCGGCGGACAGGCGAGCGCGATCATGGAGCGCCGTGCCGCGCTCAACGCCAAGAACGTCGTGCCCGCGGACAATTTCGGCGCGCTCACCATGGGCGATGTCGGCGAGTTTATGAAAAACATGCCGGGCCTGTCGATCGACTATACCGAGGTGGACGCCACCGCGGTGCGCATCGGCGGCCTCGATCCCAAATATTCGACCTTCACGACCGACGGCGCGCGCATGGCGACCGCCACCTCGAACAACAACAACGGCCGGCAGAACTCGTTCGAGCAGATGTCGATCACCGGCATCGCCGCGATCGAGCTCAACAACACGCTGACTGCGAGCATGGACGCGGATTCGCCCGGCGGCAGCATCAACCTGCGCAGCAAATACGCGTTCGAGCGCGACGGCCGGCAGCTCCGCTTCCAGCTCGGCGGCGTGGGCACGTCGGATTCGGGGCTTTCCTCGGCCTATTTCCCCGACGACAAGAAGCACGCGCGCATCTACCCCTCGGCGCAGATCGGCTATGCCGACGTGTTCCTCGACGGGCGGCTCGGCATCTCGTTCAACGCCAGCTACAACGCCAACTACGTCCAGCAGGACCGGCTCCAGGTCGACTGGTCCTACCTCACCAACGGCAGGGTCATTCCCTATCAGGTGATGTGGCGGCCGGGCCCAAAATTCACCCACCGCATCGCCGCCAACCTTGCGACCGACTACAAGATCACCGACGATCTCACCTTGTCGCTGCGGGGCAGCTATTCCTTCTACGACGTCGAATATTTCAACCAGTACACCTATCTGATCTTCGGCACGACCACGACGACGCGCGCCACGGCGGACTCCTCGCCGACACATATCGTGGTCAACCCGAACGGCACCAACACGCGGCTCCACACCCAATATTCGCACCGCTATGCCGGCACGCCGGCCAAGCTCGTGGCGCCGAAGCTCGAGTATAAGGGCGAGACCTGGGAAGCGGCGCTGCGCGGCAGCTATTCGACGTCGGAGTTCAACTTCCGCGACAACAGCAAGGGCTTTTTCCAGCGTACCGACAGCTGGCTGACGCGCATCGGCTTCACGCTCGACCGCGCGTCGGCGGATTCGACCGAGTGGTATCTCACCCAGACCGCCGGCCGTTCGTGGAGCGATCCCGCCAACTTCAATCGCGACGACGACATCGGCAACAACGTCCGCACGTCCGAATCCGACGCGCGCAACGTGATGTACGGCGGCAACCTCGACCTCAAGAAGAAGCTCGACATCGACAGCGCGCGGATCACCCTGATGGGCGGGCTCGGCGCGCGGAGCAACGACTGGAAGACCAACGAGGGCTCGTACGACCAATTCCAGTACGTCGGCCCGTCGGGCAATCTCGCGCAGACCGGGGCCGACGCGGTCATTCCCTGGACGCAGAATTACGATTTCCAGATCCTCGGCTTCGATGCGGGCAACCTGAATGCGCAGGGATGGCGCGCCGACAGCAACTACGCGATGTACGACATCTACAAGGCGCACCCGGAATATTTCGTGGCGGACGAGCTGGGAAACCTGAAGCGCGACCTCGACAACAACAAGCGCGTCAAGGAAGACATCTATTCGGGCTATCTCGAATTCCAGACCCGGATCGGCGCGGCCGCGTTCGACTTCGGCCTGCGCTACGAGAAGACCAAGACGGCGGCGCAGGTCGCCGACACGCGCACGATCGCGGAAGTGGCTGCGGCCGGCTTCGGAGTGAACGCCGCTCGTACCGCGGCGACCACCGTCGACGGGCTGCTCTACCAGTATAACGGCGGCACCTACACCACCCGTCGCGGCGAATATGACGACTGGTTCCTCAGCGGCGGGATCAAGTACGACATCACGGAAAACCTGGTCGCGCAGTTCGCCTACAGCCAGTCGATCCTGCGGCCGGACTACGGCAATCTCGGCGGCGTCGTCTCGATCAACGACGACTCGCTGACCGTCACCGTGCCCAACCCGCAGCTCAAGCCCGAGCACTCGACCAAGTTCTTCGGGCGGCTCGAATATTTCCTCGAGCCCTCGGGCATCGTCGCGGTGTCGGCGTACAAGCTCGACATCAAGGACATGCAGGTCACGGGCATCACCGTGAACCCCGAGGACGTGGGCTACGACCCCAACGACTATGCCGGCTACGTCTTCCGCAGCGCGCAGAACGCACCGGGCATCAGCACCAACAACGGCGTGATCCTGGAATATGACCAGCAGCTCACCTTCCTGCCCGGCGTGCTCAAGGGGCTGGGCCTGCGCGGCTCGGTGACCTTCGTCGATCCGGACGGGGAGCGGGTGAACATGCCCAAGACCGCGGCCAATTGGGGCCTGCGCTACCGCCGCGGCCCGGTGGACTTCCAGCTCAGCGGCAACTGGCAGGGGAAGTATCGCACCAGCGCGCTGAGCAATACCGCCACCACCGCCAACAACGGCATCCTCTACCACGCCGATCGCGAGCTGTGGAACGTCAGCGCCAGCTACAAGGTGAACCGCAACTTCGAAGTGATGCTCGCCGGCCGCAACATTTTCAACGCGCCCGACGTGATCTATTCGAACGTGCCCGATCGGCTGCAGCAGTACAGCATCTACGGATCGATGTGGAACCTGGGGGTCAAGGGCGTCTTCTGATCGCCGCCTGACCCCGACCCCGCGGCCGCGCACGAACACGCGGCCGCGGGGCACTCCCTCCTGCGTCAAGGAAAAGCCGATGGCTCTCAATATCGATCGTCGCAGCCTCATTCTGGGGGGCAGCATGGGGCTGGGCGCGCTCATGCTTCCTGCCGGCCGCGGCCTGGCCGCCGAGCTGCTCGGCGCGCGCGGATTCACGCACAATGTGGCGAGCGGCGAACCCGGCGCCGACACGATGCTGTTGTGGACGCGCTATGTGCCCGCGGCGGGCGACGGCGAGATCCGGCTCGACGTCGAAGTAGCGCTGGATCCCGAATTCACCCGGCGCGTGTCGGGCGGTAGCGTCCGCACCGGCGCACATCGCGACTGGACCGCCAAGATCACGGTCGACGGGCTCAAACCGGGCACGGTCCACTGGTACCGCTTCATCGCGCCGGACGGCACCAAGTCGCCGGTGGGCCGCACCAAGACGCTGCCCGAAGGGGAGGCGCCCAGCTTCAAGCTCGCGCTCTTCTCCTGCGCCAACCTGCCGATCGGCTGGTTCAACGCCTATGGCCATGCCGCGCAGCGCCAGGACCTCGACCTGTGGCTGCACGTCGGCGATTATCTCTACGAATATGGCACCGCTTCCTATCACGACCGGCTGGTCGCGGGGCGCGTGCTCGAGCCCGATCACGAGATGATCGCGCTTGCCGACTATCGCCTGCGCTTCGGCTGCTATCGCTCGGACCCGGACCTCCAGCGGCTGCACCAGATGGCGCCGATGGTGGCGCTGTGGGACGATCATGAATCCGCCAACGACAGCTGGGAAGGCGGTGCGCAGAACCACCAGCCCACTACCGAAGGCGAGTGGAACACGCGTCGCGCCGCCTCGATGCAGGCCTATCGCGAGTGGATGCCCGTCTCGGACGAGCCGTGGAAGGCCTATGCGCTGGGCAATCTCGCGACGCTCTATCGCACAGAATCCCGGCTGCTCGCCCGCACTCGCCAAGCCGATCTCGCAGCGGTCTTCCAGGCCGCCAACCCCGAGGCCGCACTCAAGGCGTTCCGCGACGGGGCCTGGCAGGATCCTTCGGCCACGATGCTCGGCACGACGCAGGAAAGCTGGCTCGCGCATGCGTTCAAGGCCAATGCGCGCTCGACCGCCTGGCAGCTCGTCGGCATGGGAACGATCCTCGGGCGCACGGTGATGCCCAGGGACGCGCTCGGCTGGCTTCGCCCCGAGACCAACGCGCGCACCGCCGAGCGCTTCCGCAACGACATTCGCGCGGCGGCGCAGGACGTGCCGATGTGGATGGATCGCTGGGACGGCTATCCGGCGGCGCGCTCGCGGCTGCTCAAGGCCGCGCAGGCGGCCGATGCGGACTTGGTGATGCTCTCGGGCGACAGCCACAATGCCTGGGCCTATTCGCTCGCCGAGGACGGGCGCCCCGCCGGCGTGGAGTTCGCCGGGCAGGCAGTCACTTCGGGCGGGATGGAGGGCAGCTTCGCCGCCGATCCGCGGACCGTGGCGCAGGGCTTCGTCGCCGCGAACCCCGAGCTGAAATGGGCCGACACCAGCCGGCGCGGCTATATGACGCTCGAGATCACGCCCCAGCGCGTGACCGGCGAGTGGCTGTTCCTGCGGACGATCCAGGCGCGCGACACGACGATCGCGGATACCCATCGCATGCACGCCGAGCGCGGGCGGCGGGCGTTCGCCTGACGTTGCGAGGCTTGGGCATCGATCCTAGGGTCCAGCCCATGCCGACTTCGTCCAAGCCCGCCGTCCTGTTCGTCTGCCTCGGCAACATCTGCCGCTCGCCGCTGGCCGAGGGCGCCTTCCGCGCCCGCGCGCAGGCGGCGGGGCTCGACGTCGATGCCGATTCCGCCGGGACGGGCGAGTGGCACGTCGGCCACGCCCCGGACCGGCGCGCGCAGGCCGTCGCGCGGCGGCACGGGATCGACATTTCCGGCTATCGGGCGCGCCAGGTCGAGGCTGCGGATTTCCTGCGGTTCGACCATATCCTCGCGCTCGATCATTCGAACCTTTCCAATTTGCGCGCGCTCGCGCCGGCCAAGGCACGCGCCCGGCTGGGCCTGCTGCTCGACCTCGTGCCCGGGATGGAGGGACAAGCCGTCGCCGATCCCTATTATGGCGGAGAGGAAGGCTTCGAGGCGACCTGGGCGCAGGTGGACCTGGCCGCGCAGGCGCTGGTCGAGCAATTGTCGCGGTGAGCCGGATCGCCCGCGACGCCGAGCGCCTGCTGGGCGCCAGCGTCGTCGCGGCGCGGCCGCTGGCGGGCGGCGATCTGTCGAGCGTGTTCGAACTCGAGCTGGCCGGGGGCGAGCGGCTGGTCGCAAAGCCCGGGCCGGCGGCCGAGGCGGAGGCCGCGATGCTCGCAGCGATCGCCGGTGCCGGTGCTCCCGCGCCCTCGGTCGTCGCAGTGGGACCCGAACTTCTCCTGATGGAGCGGCTGCCGTCCGGGGGCCGCCTCGTGGGAGCATGGTCGGATCTCGCAACGGTCCTCAACCAGCTCCACGGTCGCCGGGCGGACCGGTTCGGCTGGGACACGGATCACCGCTTTGGTGCCGTCACGGTCCGCAACGGCTGGAGCGACGATTGGCCAGCGTTCTGGGCCGAGCGCCGGCTGCGCTGCCATCTCCCGCATGTCGACACCGAGCTCGGTCGCCGGATCGAAAGGCTGGCCGGCGATCTGTCCGGCCGGCTTCCGGCGCACCCGCCGGCGTCGCTGCTGCACGGCGATCTGTGGGGCGGCAACATCCTGGTCGAAGACACGCGCGTCAGCGGGCTGATCGACCCCGCCTGCTATCATGGCGATCGCGAGGTCGACGCCGCCATGCTGACGCTGTTCGACCATCCGCCGCCGGGTTTCTTCGACGCGCTCGGGCTGGAGCCCGGCTGGCGCGAGCGGCAATCCATCTACCGGCTCTGGCCGCTGCTCGTGCATCTGCGGCTGTTCGGGCGCGGCTATGCCGGATCGGTCGCGGAGGCGCTGGCGGCGCTGGGGGTCTGAGCCGCGCGGCTAGTAGTTCGCATAATAATCCTTGGGGAAAGGCTGGCCGCCGAACGCCTTCCGGGTCGTCCAGGGCAGGGCGGGGACGATCCAGTAGCTGTCCTGCGCCGGAAGGCCGAGGGCGATCAGGCTCTCCGCCGCGATATACATGCTTCCGGCGTTGGAATAGATGTCGCCCAGCGTCGCCTGATGCCCGGCGAAGCCGATCGTAAGATAGCCTTCGGGCGTGAAGTTCGAAGGATTTCGGAAGATCGCGCGCTGCGCCGCCAGCGTCGCCGCGCGGACCTGACCCTCGGGCAGCGACTGGGGCAGCTTCTTGCGCCAGGCGAGCAGCCCCAGCGGCTGGAACACCGCGGTGCGGTAGGTGAGCGAGCGGCCGATCGGGGCATAGGCGCCGTCGGGGCCGATCAACCGCTCGAGATGCTCGCCGAAGCGCTGCATCCGCTTGGTCGCCTGATCGAGCAGCTCCGGCGGGTTGAGCGCGTTGAACTTGGCGCCCGTCGCGACGAGCACTTCCAGGATTTCCACCAGCATCGGCTGGATCACGTAGGAATTGTAGTGATCGAAGTGGAAGTGCGGCCCGTCGGCATACCAGCCGTCGCCGACGTACCATTCGTTGATCTTGCGCACCGCCAGGTCGATGCGGATCGGGTCCCATTGCTCGCCGATCGAGAGCAGGAACGCCTCGTTCATCGCCGCGAAGAGCAGCCAGTTGGTGTAGGGGGGCGGTACGCGGCGCAGGCCCTTGATCTCCTCGACCACGCGTTTCTTCGTCGTCGGGTCGAGCGGGTCCCACAGCTGCTTGGGCGCGCGCAGGAAGGCATTGGTGAAATAGGCCGAATCGACCAGCGGCTGGCCTTCGGCGCGCCACAGCAGATAGTCGGGGCTCGCCGGATCGACCGAATGGGCATAGCTCGCCAGAGCCTGGCGGCGCAGCTTCGCACGGAGCTTGCCCTCGGCGCTGTCGTCATCGGGAAGCGCGAGCCACGGCGCGATGCCCGAGATCAGACGGCCGAACGCCTCGAGATAGCCGACCTTGGGATTGCGCCCGTCCCAGGTGGGGCTGAGCTCGGGCTTCCAGCCGGCCTGGAGCCTGCCCTCGGACATCGGTCCCAGCACCGGCGCCGCCATCTTCTCGAGCAGGTCGACCATGTAGCGGCGGTCGGACGCGCCCTCCGCAACCGGAGCGCGGGCAGCGGCGGGCGCAGCCGCGATGGCGGCGGTGCCGGCGCCGAGCGCCGACGCGAGGAAATGGCGGCGTTCCATCGGAAGTCTCCGTCCAGGTCGGTCAGCGGGGAAGGGCGAAGTCGAGCTTCGCGGTGGTGGCGTAGCGATCCCAGGCTTCGCGCGTGCGGAAGCCGCCATTGCCGAGGTTCCAGGCCGAGCCCGAGTAATAGACGAAGGGCTTGCCCGGCGTGACCTTGAGCAGCACCAGGTTGTTGTCCGCGTCCTGCCGGATCTCGGCGATCATCGCGGGATCGACGCGCAGCGCGATCGCCATGCGGCCGTGGTCCGCGCTCTGCGGCCCCCACCAGGAGAGCAGCCCGCGCGCGCGATCGACGGTCAGTTCGCCGCCGTCCCCGGCGGTGCGCTTGCCGATCCCGATGCCGACGAGCAGCTCGCCCGGCTTGTCCGAGCTGATCGTCGAGACGAGGCGCGTGAAATGGGTGCCCAGCGGCAGCGTGAAGCGGCGCGTCTCCCACACCTTGCGCTCCACATCGATCGGCCACGGGGCATAATCGACCTGGAAGTCGGCGACGTCGGGACCGTTCTTGAGGATCCGGTAGCTGCGGTAGTTGCGGCTGGTCCACAGCTTGTTGTCGAACCAGATGCCGAGGCCGCCGGCGCCCCGGCCGGTGCCGACATTGTAGAAGTCGAGCCCCTCGCCATGATAGCCGTGCTGGTCGCCGCTGCGCAGCTGGCGATCCATGAACGGCCAGGCGACATTCTTGCCCCAGCTGTCGATGCCCGAGCCCGATGGCGGCTCATAGGCTTCGAGCGCGCGGCCATAGATGCGGTGCGCGGTCTTGTCGTTCTCCCACAGGAGATCGTCGTAGCGATAATCGGCGAGCATCACCGTCGCCCTGGGCGTCTTGTCGGCCGCCGGAGGCAGCGGCTTGTCGATCGCGGGCATCCGCTCGGGCGCCGGTGCGTCCTGCGCGAGCACGGGACCGGCAAGCAGGGCGACAGCGGCGGCGGCGTAGAGGCGGATGCTCACATCAATTCTCCTGCGGCAGCGGGCTTGGCGCGATCGGGCGTGGTGCCGTCGCCCGAAAAGGGTCGGAGCGTGAAGCCGTAGCGGAGCGGCTTCAGCGGCACGCGATATTGCGGCAGCGGGCGGCCACCGGCGTCCCAGGCATTGTCTCCGCCGACGCCCGACTGGATGGCGTCGATCATCAGCGAACCCTCGCCGTGCGGGACGATGTCGGTGCTCCGCCGCGTGCCCGGCGGGCGGCGCGAGAGGTCGTCATAAGGGAAGGCGAGCGCATTCATCGAGAGCGGGGCATCGCCATCGACACGCACCCCGCCGCGGCCGGGCTGGAGCAGCTCCATCCAGCGTACGTCGACCTTGTTGCCGGTCTCCTGGGGTCGCATGTAATCATGGTTCTGATCGGCGATCCGGCCGCGCCACAGGCCGAGCGCCGCGCTGGTCTTGCGGTCCTGATAGCTTTCGTGCGGCCCGCGCCCATACCATTCGAGCGTGTCGATGCGCGCGGGCATCGAGAAGGCCAGCCCCACGCGCAGCGGCTCGGGGATACCGGTCTTGAGCGGAGTGAAATCGCCCTCGACGCGCACCGAGCCGTCGCCGGCCATGCGATAGCGCGAGACGAAGGTCGCTGCGCCGCCGCCTACCGAATAGCGCACGGTCACTTCGGCGCCGTCCCCGGTTCGGCGTGCCTCGACGCCCTGTACGGTGCGTTCGGCTGACGCCTGTTTCCAGATGCCGTGCGACTTCTCGACGCCGGTGCCGATGTCGTTGTCGGTGACCGCGCGGTAGAAATTGGGCGCGCCGCCCCGAAGCAGCATCTCGCCGTTCGCGGCATAGCGTTCGACCAGTCCCGACTTGCGGTCGAGCACCAGCTCGGCGCTGTGCGCGGCGAGGCGGATCTTGCCGCCCTTGTCGGAGAGCGCGACTTCGCCCGAGAGTTCGGGCGCCGTGGCGGTTTCGCGGCCGAGCACGAACTGCTCCCAACCGACCACCGTGCCCGCGTCCACCGCCGGGATCGTACCGGCCCTGGCGCGCGCGCTGACGGTGAGCACATATTCGGCACCGGGCTTGCGCGCGAAGGCGGGGAGGGGGAGCGCCACCGTCTCGCGGCCGTGCGCCGCTGTGTGAAGCGCGGGAAGCTGGCCGCTCGCCACCGCCACGCCGTCCTCCAGCACCTCGAAGCCGAAGTCGTAGCCCGAGAGATCGGTGAAGTCGTGGCGGTTGATCACCGTCAGCCTGCCCGCCGCCGGATCGAAGCCCGCGAACTGGATCGGCGAATAGACCTTGCGAACTTCGAACAGATGCGGGTTGGGCGTGCGATCGGGCTGGTTGAGCCCATCGCCGAATTCGATGTCGCCGCCCGGATTGGGGCCGTATTCGCCGCCGGTGCCCCAATAGCGCCGCCCGTCGGCGGTGTAGCGGTACATCGACTGGTCGACCCAGTCCCAGATGAAGCCGCCCTGCAGCTTGTCCGGATGCGCGTAGATCGCGTCCCAATATTCCTTGAGGTTGCCGCCCGAATTGCCCTGCATATGGGCATATTCGCACTGGATCATCGGCTGGCGGAACGCCCAGTTCTCGGCATAGTCGACCAGCTTCTCGACGCTGTCGTACATCGGCGCATAGATGTCGGCGTAATCGTTGGGCTTGTGGTCGTGCACGCCCGGCCAGGTGCCCCAGCCGAGATAGCTGACCAGCCGGCCCGGGTCGCGCGCCTTCACTGCCGCCGCGGCCTTGTTGAAGGTCGGGCCGATCCCCGCCTCGTTACCCAGCGACCAGAAGATGATCGAAGGGTGGTTCTTGTCGCGCTCGACCATGTTGAGCACGCGGCTCTTGTGCGCCTCTTCCCAGGCGGGGTCGAAGCCGAGCTGGTACTTGCCGCGCAGCTCGGGCCGCCTGTTCGACCAGTCCATGTAACCGTGGCTCTCGATATTGGCCTCGTCCATCACATAGAGGCCGTATCGGTCGGCGAGGTCGTAGAGGCGCGGGTCGTTCGGATAGTGCGAAGTGCGCAGCGCGTTGATGTTGGCGCGCTTCATCAGCTGGATGTCGCGCTCCATCGATTCGAGCGAGATGACGTGGAAGGTCTCGGGGTCGTGCTCGTGGCGATTGACGCCGCGGATCGTGATCGGCTTGCCGTTTACCGTCACCAGGCCGTTCCGGATCTCGACGGTACGGAAGCCGATCCGGCTGTAGGTCGACTGGAGGATCTTGCCGTCGGCGCCGTAGAGCTCGACCAGCAGCATGTAGCGGTTGGGCGTTTCCGCGGTCCATTGCTTAACGCCAGGGACGGTGCCGGTCAGGGTAGCTGAGCGCTCGGCATCGCCCGGCTGGACGCGCTGAGAGAGTTCGAGCACCTGCCGGTCTCCGTCGAGCAGCACCGCGCGGGCGGTGGTGGCGCTCTTCGAAGGCGTCACCGCCACATCGACTGCGAGCTTGCCGTCCTTGTACGCTGCGTCCAGCCCGGCACGGACGAAGAAGTCGCGCACCCGCGTCCTGGGTGCCGCCATCAGGAACACTTCGCGCTCGATGCCCGAGACGCGCCAGAAATCCTGGTCCTCGAGATAGCTGCCGTCGGACCAGCGATAGACCTGGATCGCGATCGTGTTGCGCCCCGGCCGCACGAAGCGGGCGACGTCGAATTCGGAAGGAAGCTTGGAGTCCTCGGAGTATCCGACCTTCTGCCCGTTGACCCAGACATAATAGGCCGATCCCGCGGCGCCGATGTGCAGGATCACGTCCGATCCGCTCCAGTCCGCCGGCAGCTCGACGTCGCGGCGGTACGAGCCGACCGGGTTAGTCGCGTGCGGGATCAGCGGGCGGTTTGCGGGGAAGGGGTAGGTGATGTTGTTGTAGCGGGGCTGGTCATAGCCCTGGGTCTGCCAGTCGGCGGGGACCTGGATCTCCTTCCAGCCCGATACGTCGTATCCGGGCTGCTCGAAGCCGGCGGGCAGCTTGTCCGCGTCGGGAGTGAAGGCGAACTTCCACGCCCCGCTCAGCAGCAGGAAGCGCGCGGACTTGGTGCGGTGCCCCGCAATTGCCTTTTCGCGCGATTCGAAGGGGAAGCCGGTCGCCCGCGCCGGCTCCTTGCCGATCGCGAAAACGGCGGGGTTCTCCCAGTCGGGACGATCGGGGGAGACCTGCGGCTGGATCGGCGGCGCGACTCCCTGGGCGAAGAGCGCCGAGGGCGCACAGGCAAGCAGCAAGGCCGAAACGCCCGTAAGTGATCGCATAAATCCCCTCTTCGCCGGTCTTGCGCCGGATCGACTGTTCCCTTCGCGGATGATAGAGGAGTAGCCATCGGAGATTCGTATGACAAGTCGGCAAGATGCGTTGGTGACCGGGACTCGCTCGAGCGGAACGGAAGAGCCCGCGCGCAGCGGGTCGCTCACCGACGAGCTGTTCGCCAAGCTCGAGGAGCAGATCCGCACCGGCCAATTGCCGGCCGGCGCGCGCCTGCCGTCGCAGAAGGAAATCGCGCTCTTGGAGAATGTCAGCCGCACCGTGGTGCGCGAAGCAGTGGCGCGGCTTGCGGCGCACGGGCTGACCGTGTCGCGGCAGGGCGCCGGGGTGTTCGTGGCCGAGACCGCCGAATATCGCGCCTTCCAGATCACGCGCGACGAAGTCCAGGAACTCGCCGACGTCATCAAGCTGCTCGAGATGCGCATGGCCGTGGAGACCGAGATGGCCGGCCTCGCCGCGGCGCGGCGCACGACCGACGACATCGCCGCGATACAGGACGCGCTTGCCGAGATGATCGCAGTGGGCGACGATCCGATGGCCGCGGCCAATGCCGACGCGGCCTTCCACATGGCGATCGCCCGTGCGACCCAGAACGAATATTATGCGCGCTTCGTCGAGTTCCTGGGCCTGCGCCTCGTGCCCTCGCGCAGCCTCTATCTCGGCGACAAGCCACATGAGGCGCACCAGGCCTATGCCGCCAAGGTGCTCGCCGAGCACGAAGCGATCGTCGATGCGATCATCCGCATGGACTCGGCGCGCGCGCGCGAAGCCGCACGCCAGCACATGCACGAAAGCCTGACGCGGCATTCGACGCTGAGCGCCAACCTGCGGATCCGCAAGCGCGCAGAGGACTGAGCGAGTTCGGTTCTACTCCGCGAATCTATCGTACCAATTTTTCAATCCGTTCGGCGCAACTTAGCACCGCTCTACCATATGGCGGTGGGAAGTCGCTGGAATCGCTGAAACAAGTCAGACAATTGACGCTCGGTGGAAAACTTATCATACAAGCTGCGCACTGACGGCAAAAGCCGCGAACGTGAACTGGGAGAGGGAAAATGGGGAAGACGATTCTCGCGTCGGCGGTTTCGGCCGGCGCGCTCACATGCATTCTCGCCGCGGCGCCCGCCTATGCGCAGGCCGCCGGCTCTACCGAACCCGCTAGCCAGAACGCGCCCTCCGACAGCGCCCAGGCGGAGGGCGCGGCGGAGCAGGAAATCGTCGTCACCGGCTTCCGCGGAAGCCTCAGCCAGGCGATCGAGCTCAAGCGCGACTCGATCGGTTTCCGCGACTCGATCGTCGCCGAGGACATCGGCAAGTTTCCCGAAGCCAATGTCGCCGACTCGCTCCAGCGCATCCCCGGCGTGATCCTGTCGCGCGACGGCGCGTCGAACGAGGGACAGCGGATCAGCATCCGCGGCCTCGGCTCCGAATTCACCGTCACCACGATCAACGGCGCGCCGGTGCGCACCACCTCGGCGATGAACGTCGGCGGCTCGAGCCGCGACTTCAACTACGACGTCTTCCCGTCCGAGCTGTTCGGCCGTGTCGACGTGTACAAGTCGCCGCAGGCCAATCTCGAGGAAGGCGGGATCGGCGGCAACGTCGACCTGCAGACCCCGCGTCCGTTCGACAACAACGGCCGAGTGATCCGCTACAGCGCGCAGGCCAACTACAATACCCAGTCCAAGGAATGGCGCCCGCGCGGCTCGCTGCTGCTCAGCGACACCTGGGGCAATTTCGGCGCATTGTTCGGCGTCGCTTACGCGCAGAACGTCAACGAGCGCTCAGGCTTCCAGTCGACCGGCGGCGGCACCAGCGGCTACAACAGCTCGGCGCTCGGCCGCCGGCCATATTATGGAACGGTCCCCGCCAACACGAGCGGCCCGTTCAACTTCGAGCTCAACCTCGACAGCCCGCTCGCCAATTTCAGCGGCCTCACCCGATCGCAGATCGAGAACGCCTATCTGCCGCGCTTCTATCGCGTCTTCGCCTCGAACAACGAGCGCGAGCGCCTGGGCTTCGTCGGCTCGCTCCAGTACAAGAGCGACCGGTTCGAGGCGAGCATCGACGGCATCTACTCCGAGCTGACCGACCAGACCGACGAGTTCACCTTCGGCGTGCCGGTGCGCAACTCGCGCACGGTCTCGGGCAGCACTTCGGCACCCGGCACCGGCACCAATTCGGGCCTGATCCCACTCGACGTGCACATCGACGAGTTCAACAACCTCTACGGCACGTTCGGGAATTCGAGCCTGCTGACCGAGAGCTTCTACCGGGACTCCCACACCAAGTTCAAATACGGCATCGTCCGCGCGGCCTATGACATCACCGACACGCTGAAGCTCTCCGCGCAGGGCAACATCAGCGAGAGCACGGCGGTCTATTCCGAGAACCGCATCGTCTCGAACATCTACAGCGTCACGACGACCTTCGATCCGTCGGACAACATCACCTATCCGACGATCAGCTCGCCGGTCGATTTCACCGATACCTCGCTCTATCGCGCCCCGTCGCTGGGCTTCGCGATCAACGACGAGTTCGACCGGGAAAAGACCGCGCGGGCGGTGCTCGACTGGAAGCCGGTCGACGGCGGCGACCAGATGCTCGCGCTCAAGCTGGGCGCCAGCTATGTGTCGACCACCAAGCGGGTCCAGCGCCAGGACGGCAGCAGCATCGCCACCAACACGCACGCGCTTCCGAGCGGCGGAACCCTGGCGACCAACCCGCTGGGCGTGTTCGCCTATATGGACCCGTTCGTGCAGTTCGGCGAATTGGCGAACGGCGGCAACTCGGGATACCCGTCGCAATTCGCGACCTTCTCGCGCGATTTCGTGATGGACGTGCTCGACGCGAACGGCGCGAACCGCGCGGCGACGCCGGCGCTCAACCAGGCCTTCACGGCAGAGGAGATCGTCAAGTCGGCCTTCTTCGAAACCAGCTTCAAGATCCCGATCGGCAGCCACGCGCTACGCGGCAACTTCGGAATCCGCTATTCGGACACCAAGACGCTCATCAACAACTATCAGTCCGCCCCCGGCGGCGGGTTCACTCCCGCCGAGCGCGAGGGCGGCTATTCGGATCTCCTTCCTTCCGCGAGCTTCGCCTTCGACATCACGCCGAAGCTGGTGCTGCGCGGATCGGCGGGCCAGACGATCACGCGCGGTTCGCTGGCGACGATCGCCGCCGGCACGCGGGTGCCGAACATCTTCAATCCCCAAGTGACCGTCGGCAATCCGGACCTACGGCCGCAGCTCGCAACCACCTTCGACGCGGCCCTCGAATGGTATTTTGCGCCGGGCGGGCTGCTCAGCGGCGGCGTGTTCCAGAAGAATATCGTCGACCGGCCGTTCTCGGTCACCGAGCAAGTGCCGTTCGGCACGCTGGGGCTGCCGTCCAATCTCTTCAACTGCGCTTCGCTCGGCGCGGGAGCGTGCCCGCCGGCACTCGGCGGAAGCACGATCGATCCCAACTTCCTGTTCGACCGCACGATCACGGTGAACCAGAACGAGCTCAAGCTTAAGGGGCTGGAGCTCGCCTATCAGCAGAACTTCACTTTCCTCCCCAAGCCGTTCGACGGCCTCGGCATCACCAGCAGCTTCACGCTGATCGACCAGGAGGGCGACGACTTCGTCCTGACGACCGGTGACCGCATCGCGATGCAGGGCGTGCCGGACTATACGTACAGCGTGACCGCCTTCTACGAGAAGGGGCCGCTCTCGATCCGCGGTTCGTACAACTATCGCGCGAAGACCGGACAGAACTCGACGAACACCGGCAACAACCAGGTCCCCTATCTGGCGCCGCAGGCGTTCCTCGACGGCACGATCAGCTACAAGGTCAACGACCTGATCGAGCTGCGCATCGATGCGCTGAACATCACCAACGAGAACGTCTATTTCTATTACGAGGACCCGACCGGCCCGGACGGCAACGGGCAGAGCCGGCGCGACAACTCGTTCTTCAACGGCACGACAATCTCGTTCGGCGTTCGCGGACGGTTCTGACCTCCCTGGGGGGCGCTCGGGTTCGACGGGCGCCCCGTTTTTTGCCGGAGCCGGCACGCTGGCTCAACGGCGTTCGGGCATATAGCCTCGGCGATCCGCCGCGGCGCGAGCCCGGTTCGAATGATCTGGAGTAGGGCAAAAATGAAGCATCTCGCCTTGGCATCGGCATTGCTGGTCGCGACGCCGACCGCGGTTCTCGCGCAGGGCCCGGTCGCGGCGAAACCTGCGTCGTCGCCGATGGAGGCGGCGGCGCGGCTCGCCGACTGGCAGCTCAAGCAGATGCACGGCGGCACCGTCTCGCGCGCGACCGGCGAGACGCGCAACCCGCGCGCCTGGGAGCAGGCGGCGTTCTGGGTCGGGATGACGGCGCTCGCCGACGCTGGCGGCCCGCCGCGGATCCGCAAGGCGATCCTCGACATGGGCGCCGCCAACCAGTGGCTGCCCGGCGAAAAGCCCTATTTCGCCGACGATCACGCCATTACCCAATCCTACCTCTGGGCCGCGCGGAATGGCGCCGGAGAGGCGGCCCGGATCCCCGCGCAGCGCACCTTCGATCGCGTGATCAACGAGCCCGCCGTCACCTCGCTCGCCTTCTTCGTGCCGCCCCAGGGCTATGGCGCGGCCGAGTGCCTGAAGCGCTGGTGCTGGTGCGACGCACTGTTCATGGCGCCCGCCGCGTTGGTCGACTTGTCGCTCCAGACCGGCGACCCGCGGTACCGCGATTTCGCGATGCGCGAATTCTGGGCGACCACCGATTTCCTCTACGATCCCGCCGAACGCCTCTTCTATCGCGACAGCCGCTTCTTCGAGCGCCGCGACGCGCAGGGCCGCAAGGAATTCTGGAGCCGCGGCAACGGCTGGGTGTTCGCCGGCATGGCGCGGACCATCCCGCTGCTCGCCAGGGGCAGCGCCGACCGGGTCCGTATGGAGGGGCTGTTCCTCCAGATGGCGAGCCGGCTCAAGGCGCTGCAGAAGCCCGACGGCTATTGGTCGCCCTCGCTGCTTGCTCCCGAAGGCTCCCCGCCCGAGACGAGCGGTACCGCCTTCTACACCTATGGTCTCGCGTGGGGGATCAACAACGGGCTGCTGCCTCGGGGCGAATATGAGCCCGCAGTCCGGCTCGGCTGGGCGGCGCTGCAGCGCGCGATCCAGCCCGACGGACGGCTCGGCTATGTGCAGCAGGTGAGCGATCGTCCCGAGAAGGTCGACCCCGGCGACACCCAATATTATGGGGTCGGCGGCTTCCTGCTCGCCGCCACTCAGGTCGCCGCGCTCGACAAGAACGCGCGCTGAGGCCGTCGGCTTGTTCGAGAAGATCTATCACGCCGCGCATCCGGAGATGATGGACGGCGCCTCCAACCAGGCGCTGCGCGACCGTCACCTCGTCTCCGGCCTGTTCCGCCCGGGCGAGTTGGTGCTGACCTATTCGCACGGCGAGCGGTTCGTGATCGGCGGTGCGGTGCCCGCGGGCGCGGAGCTGCCTCTGCCGGTCCAGACCGAACCCGAGAGCGCCGCGGGCCATCCGCTGCTCGAACGCCGCGAACTTGGGGTGGTGAACATCGGCGAAGGCGAGGGTACCATCACCGTCGATGGCGAGGCGATCCGGCTCACCAAATATGAAGCGCTCTACGTGCCGATGGGCTCGCGCGACGTGCGGTTCGCGGGCGAGGGCGCGCGCTTCTATCTGCTCTCGGTCCCGGCGCACGCGGCCTTTCCGCTGCGCAAGATCACCGCGGCCGATACCAGTCCGATGCGGCGAGGCAGCCTGGAGACTTCCAACGATCGCACGATCTACCAGCTCATCCTGCCACACGTCTGCCAGAGCGCCTCGCTGTGCCTTGGCCTGACGCGGCTCGAGCCCGGCAGCGTCTGGAACACCATGCCGCCGCACGTCCATGAGCGACGCTCGGAGATCTACCTCTATTTCGACCTCGAGGAGGACGCGCGGCTGTTCCACTATATGGGTCGCCCCGACGATCTGCGTCACATCGTGATGCGCAACGAAGAAGTGGTGATCTCGCCGCCCTGGTCGGTCCATATGGGCGCGGGCACGCGCAGCTACAGCTTCATCTGGGCGATGGCGGGCGAGAACCTCGACTATAACGACATGGACGTGATCGACGTCTGCCAGCTGCGCTAGCGAACGATCAGCGGTCGAAGCGGACCACGTTGACCGGAACCGCTGGCGAGTCCGTCCTGGGCGCGATCCAGACTACGGCGAACGCCGAACTCCCGGAGCTGTAGGCGATCGCATTCTCCCTTAGCGACAGCACACCCTGCACGTCGCCGATCGCCTGCCAGCCCGCGGCATTCGCCCGCGCATCGTAATAGGTTCGCAACTGGCCGAGGTCCGCACCGGCGCGCGCTACGTAGCGCGTCACCTGCGGGCTGCCGTAGCGCGGCGCCAGCAGGTCGATGACATGCGCCAGCGCAGCTTGATCGGCGGCGGCGATCGTGTCCCCGAAGCCATATTCGGCGGAGCTGGCCAGCATCGCCGGAGGCTCGGGCACCTGGGCCGGGGAGGGCGCGCAGGCGCCGAGCATCGGCGCCGCCAGCATGGGCGCGCGCCACCGCCATGCCGAAGCGGGCGCCGCCCGCCTCAAGGCTGGGCGGTCCGCTGCACGGTGCTCAGCGTCGTGTTGAATGCGTTGCGGATGTCGTCGCCCACCGCGAGCTCCTGCGTGCTCGGATCGACCGGCAGCGCCGCGCGCTCGAGCCGCTGCGCCGGTGCCAGGCCATGATCCTCGAGCGCCCAGCGGATCGCATAATGCGTCCATTCCTTGGCGACGCTGGCGGTGGTGCCCACCGCGGTGGCGGCCGGCCCGCCGATCTTCGCCTTGTCGACGAGCGTCAGCGTCGAATCGAGCACCGAGGTCATCAGCTCCTGCTGCTTCTTCACGTCGGTCGACCAGGATTGCGCGCCGGCATAGGTCGCCCCGACGAAATAGCCGAGCGCGCCCGCGTTCTCGCGGCGGTCCTGCGAGCCGCCGTTGGCGACCTTTACCTGGCTCACCTGGTCGAGCCGTGCGGCCGGATTCTCATTCAGTCCGTTTCCGAGCTGGAGCTTGGCCATGATCTCGCCCAGCTTCTTCTCCTCTCCGCCCTCCATCAGCGCCCGCGAGTAGGTGGCGAGATCGGAGCCGTCGAGCGTCTCGCTGTTGTAGGCGAGCTCGCGGACCACGCCGGTGGTATCGCTGTCGAGGATCTTGGTTAGGCTGTCGGCGATGGTTTTCATCGTCTCGTCCTTGCCGCTGATGACCGGCTGTCCCATGAAGCCGCTGGTCTCGCGCACGCCGCGCAGCGTGTCGGCGCCGGCATCGAAGATCCGGGCCTTGATGTCGGGGTCGGAGATCGACGCGGCGGCGTCCATCAGCCCGGTGAACTTCTCGGCATTCCAGCTGACGCTGGGCGATCCCATGCCGGAGGTCATCGTCTCGTCGATCGATGCCGACATCACTGCGCGCAGTTGGTCGGGGCTCAGCGTCTTGAAGGCATCGCCGGCATAGGCGCTGCCCTTCAGACTGGTGAGCACCTTACCCACCGCCGCCGCTTCGGGATCGGCCTTGTGGCTCTCGGTGCTGAAGACATGGCTCTCGATCCAGTCCTTGCCGCCGGTGACCTTGGCCTTCATCGCCTCGACATATTGGACCTTGTCGTAGCTTGAGGCGTGCGTCGCCACGGCGTCGGCCAGCTCGCCGACGCGATTGAAACCGTCGGTCCCGTCATCGGTCCTGGCGAAGGCGTCGCTCACTGCCGCCAGGCTCTGGCCGTCGAGCTTCTGGGCGAGGTCGGTGAAAAGGTCGCGCCGCTCGTCCGCCGAATAGCCGCCGTTGCCGAACCAGTCGCCGTCGACCGCTTCGCTCGCGAACTTGTCGAGCTGGCCCTGGCGCTGCAGCTCGTCGATCACGGCGTCGGCGTCGCTGGCGGAGAGGCCTTGGAGCTTGCTCCGGATGTCGTTCATCTCGCCATGACTGGTCGTGTTGAACCAGCCCGAGCTGTCGAGCTTTCCCTTGATATAGTCGACGGCGGCCTGTTGGACGGGGCTAACCATGGTCTTCTCCTCGCGGGAACGCACCGGAGCGGCTCCGGCATCGCCCCTTCATGACCTTGGTCGAGCCCCGGGGCCCTCCACGATTCGATTAGACCGCCTAAACGATTCGATTAGTGCGCCAGGCGTCAGCCGCGCCCGCGCGTGAGCCAGATAAGGCCGCCGACGCCACCCAGCGCGGCGAGGGCAGCAGGTGCGTAGAGGAGCGTCGTGGCGTCGGACCCGAAGGCTGCCCGCGCCTTCCTTGATTCGCCGGGCAGCGCAGGCGCGACAGTGCTGCCCGCGCTGGCCGGAACGAAGCCATGCTCGGTCAGGGCCATCGTCGTCAGATCGATGCCCATGCGCTTGGCGCCCTGGTTCACGGCCGCGCCGAACTGTTGCATGCGCCCGGGATTGCTCCTGTTCTGGTCGACCGCGGCGTCGACCAGCGCCGTCTGCACCAGCAGCGCCTCGGCAAGCTCCTGTTTCGCCGCATCATTGGCGGAAGCTATCTCGCGGGCCGAGCCCAGCGCCCGCGCCATCTGCGCGCGCACAGCCTGGGCCGTGCCCCGGCTGGGCGTGTCGTTGCGTCCCTGGGTGGCATTCCAGGCGCTGATCATCCAGATCGCATAGGCGTCGGCAACATTGTCCACGCCTAGTCCGAGCGGCGCGAGGGACTTGCCCAGTCGCTCGATGAAATCGCCCTGCGCGAACAGCCGTTCGAGATCCTGCGCGTTACCGGCGTCGATCTTGCGGGTCTTGCTGACGAACTGCGCCAGGTTCGCGGCGCGGCGCGACTTGGATGGGCTGAAGCGCAGCTCTGCCAGGTCCGCCGCCGCCGGCGCTCCGGTCGGCGCAGCGAAGAAGCGTTGCTGCTCCTGCGCGCTGCCCCGTCGCCGTGCCTCGCCGCGCGGCGCATCCCCGCGCATCTGGTCGCGCAGACGCAGGCCCAGCGTATCGGTTCCAGTCACCGAGGGAATGATCGTGCTCCAGCCCATGTCCTGTGCCGAGGCCGCCGCCGGCCAGAGCAGCGTCAGGCCGAGCAGGAGTGAGAGCGCGCGCTTCATGGGACCCTCCGTTCAAAAACGAGTGGGGAGGGCGAGTATAGACCCGCCCTCCCGGTACGTGAAAGCTTGGGATCGAATGTTACTGTTTGCGGGCCATGCTGCTGAGGCCTTCGCCGATCGTCTTGATGACCGTGCTGCTGGCGTTCATCAGATAGGAGAATTCCTGGCCGGCGACCTGCAGGTCGGTGGAGGCCTTGACCGACTTGTTGCTGCCCTGCTTGTCGAGCGCCTGGGCCATCTTGTCCATGTCCTCGACCTTCTTGTCGAGCGCCTCGGCCATCGAGTCGGCGATGACCTGCAGCCAGCTGCGTTTGCCGCCCGCCGCAGCCTTCTTGGCCTCGGCCATGTCGTGGCCGCTCTTGAAGGCATCCGCGAGCTGCTGGAACATGTCCTTCGAGTCCTGCTCGGCGGCGCGCTGCAGCTGGCCCTGCTGGGCGGGGGTCAGGTTGCCGGACTGCGCGAGCTGCGACACCGCTTCGGCGATCGAGGCCGGGCCGCCGATCGTGCCGGTCGAGGCCGAGAAGGCGTTCTGCGCCAGGTTGATGACGCCCTGCGGGAGGCCGAGCTGCTGTCCAAGCTGGCCGATGACTTCCTTCATGATCGCCGCGCCCAGCGTGCGCGTCGCCAGCGCTGCCCAGCCGCCGGGCCCCGTCAGCGCCAGGCCGAGGTTGACAGGATTGAAGAGTGAACTGCCGATACCGAAGATGCCGCTCATGACGCTTCCCTTCCGCTGAGAATTTCGGGCTCCTCGCGGGGAGCCGGCCGGTTGCGGCTTCCCACCGCGACAGTCGGAAAAGTGCCGCAGAGCTCGCGGCGGCGCGCTCGACGATTCGTTTAGGTCGCCTAAACGATTCGCTTAGGGAGGCGCTCATTCGAGCGGCAGGAAGAGCAGTCCCGCCAGGCTGTTGAGTTCGCGCACGCCGTCGAGATCCAGCTTGCGGATCGCATTGTTCATGTGCGTGCGGACCGTGTTCTCGGTCATGTTGAGCAGCGTGGCGATGTCGCCGTTGGCGCGGCCCCAGCCGAGGAAGCGCAGCACCGCCGCCTCGTTGCGAGTGAGCGTCTGGAGGCCCGTCAGGTGGAGCAAGGGCACGCGCCATCCGGCAACGACGAACTCCCCGATCGTGATCTCGCGCGCATGGGCGTCACGGCGCGCCTCGGACTCTCGCAGCAGCTCCACGAGCCGCGCAAGCTCCTCTGCGTCGGTCGGCCCTTCGGGCGCGCCGAGCGCCGGCCGCGGGGCCTGCGCACCGCTCATCGCGGCTGCCCGGTGCGCTGGAGCACGCCGCCGGCGATCTCCGCGCGCGTGCCGAGCTCGGCGACGATCGCCTGACCGAGCAGCGGAAGCGTCAGGATGATCACGAACACCGCCGCCGCGGCCTTGATCGGCATCGCCATGGCGAAGACGTTGAACGACTGGGCGAAGCGGTTGAGGAAGCCGAGCGCCGCGTCGATGACGTAGAGCACGGTCAGCACCGGCGCGGCAAAGATGAAGGCGAGCGCGAACAGCCGCCCGAACTCGCCCTCGAAGAACTGCACTGCGCGCATGTCCACTGCGATCCCGCCGGGCCCGAGTGGCCAGACGATGTAGCTCGCCATCACCGTGCCGACGAGCAGTGTCAGCCCGCCCGCCGTGACGAACACCACTTCCGCAAAGCGCCCGAGCAATATGCCGGTGAGCGAGGTGGTGGTGCCGCTCAGCGGATCGATCAGCTGTCCGATGGTCGCACCCACCTTGGTGTCGATGATCTCGCCCGCGGCGCCCATCGCCCACATCACCGTGCCGAAGAACAGGCCGATGATCCCGCCTGCCGCGGCTTCCTTGAACAGCATCCGCACCCAGTCCATCGCGCTCAGCGTGCCGGGTGCGAAGTCCGGCTGGACCGCGAGCGCGACCAGCCCGAAGGTGACGATGATGCTGTTGCGCACCGTCCCCGGCATCACTTCGCGCGAGAAGATCGGCACGAACACGAAGGCAAAGGCGAAACGTGTCGCCGCCACCCCGACGGTGAGCAGCTGGTCGAGCCAGGGCATCGCCGCGAACAATGGGATGCCGACTCCGTGGGGCGCCGCCTCGATCATCGGCCGACTCCGGCCAGGCCCGAGAAGATCGAGTCGGCATAGCCGTAGAGCGTGCCTGCCATCAGGCTGGCGGTGACGAAGATGCTCACCACGATCGCGAAGAATTTGAGCGTGTACTGGAGCGTCTGCTCCTGGAGCTGGGTCGCCGCCTGGACGACCGCGACGAGCAGGCCGACCACCGATGCTGCGATGATCGGCGGCGCCGAGAGCAGCAGCACCAGCCAGAGCGCCTGAGTCGTCAGCGTGACGATGTCGTCGCTCATCGTGCGCCTCCGTCAGGCATAGGACAGCACCAGCCCGTGGCTGAGCTTCACCCACCCGTCGACGAGCACGAACAACAGGATCTTGAACGGCAGCGAGATGGTGACCGGCGAGAGCATCATCATGCCCATCGCCAGCAGGATGTTCGAGATCACCATGTCGATGACGAGGAAGGGCAGGAAGATCAGGAAACCGATCTGGAAGGCGAGCTTGAGCTCCTTGACCACGAACGAGGGGATCACGATCACGAAGTCGCTCTCCTTGAGCTCGTTCGCCTTGGCCGGATCGCCGATGCGCTGCTGGGTGCGCAGGAAGAAGGCCCGCTCGCGCGGGTCGCTGTGCTTCATCAGGAACTCGCGCAGCGGCTCCTTGGCGCGGTCGGCGGTGGCGAAGATGTCGCCGGTGCTCTCGATCGGATTCTCCACGGACTGCGGCTCGCCGGGCATGGTCGGCGTCGCCGGGCCCTGGATCGCGGCGGCGGCCTGCATCTTGCCCAGCGTCGGGTACATCACGAACAGGCTCAGGATCAGCGCCAGGCCGTTGAG
This sequence comes from Sphingomonas sp., assembly GCF_017744835.1. Classification (GTDB taxonomy): domain Bacteria; phylum Pseudomonadota; class Alphaproteobacteria; order Sphingomonadales; family Sphingomonadaceae; genus Sphingomonas. The sequence continues at coordinate 815,522 of NZ_JAGIAM010000003.1, read as the reverse complement.
CACCAGGTTCGGCGGCACCTGCTGGAGGCCGAGCGCGTTACGGACCAGGCTCAGCACCACGACGATCTTGGTGAAGCTGGTGACCATGACTGCGAAGAACGGCGCCAGCGCGATCAATATGACCGTGATCAGCGCCGAGCCGGGAGTGAATTCGGCCAGGTTCACGCTTGCGCCTCCGCCCCATCGACTTCGACTTCGATTGGCCGGGCATCCACGTCCTCGATCCCGGCGCGTTCCTCGATCAGCACCGCGAACCTGTCGCCCAGCTGGACCAGTTCGCCGCGCGCGAGCAGTCGGCCCGCGACCAGCAGCTCGACCGGCATTCCCTCGGTGATCGGTCCTAGCGGCAGCGCGGTGCCGGGACGCAGCGTGGCAAGGCTTGCGGCGCTGGTCGCCCGTTCGGGCAGGCGCACGGTGAGCGGCACGGCGAAGTCGCGCGGAGCAGCGGAGTCGGCAGCCATCGGGTTTCCTTCGGGATGCAGAGTGAAGCTTCCGGAGAAGAGATCGAGCTGGCCGGTCCGCGCCGCGCCGTCGCTCGCCTCGATCGTCGCGCCCGGGCGGGCGCCGATCAGCACCAGATCGCCCGCGGCGAGCGCGCCGGCCTCGTCGACGCCGATCCGCGGGCCGGCGACGAGCAGCCGCAGCACCAACGGGAGCTGCGACTCGGCGGGGCGCAACGCGCGCGCCTGGGCTTCCCATTGCGGGCCGGCACGGTGATCGAGCGGAAAGGCGATCGTCACGCCGACGTCCTCGGCCGCGAGCGAAAGGATGAGGCCCGGCTCGGGCTCGCCGTCGTCGACTGTCTCGGGTTCGAACGTGACGCCTAGCGCGCGCTCGATGCGCATAAGCAGCGGGTCAGCGCGGTCGAGCAGCGCCACCGCATCGCCCACGCGTTCGGGTGCGAGCGCCGGGCCTCCGGGAACGCGGAAGCGCACGCCGTCGGGACAGGCGAACCAGGGGCCGGCAGGGGCATCCCGAACGATCGAGGCGCCGATACCGTCGGCCTCGAGCAGCGCGACCAGCGCCTCGGCAAGCGCGGCGCTGCCCGGCGCGACTCGCGGCAAGGCATGGAGCGCTTCGGGGCGTAGCACGGTCGCCATCATGGCCGCACCCGCCGCAGCTCGTCGGGCGGCGGCGATCCGCCCGGCCAGCGCGCGAGCAGGGTGATCGAGCCCGTCGTCACGCCGACGAGCATCGTCTCGCCGCGCGCCTCGATCAGCACCACTCGCTCGCGCTGGCCGAGCGGCATCGAACGCAGGAAGCGGATCGGCTGCTCGCCCTCGCCATCGGCGCGCACGCCGAGCTGGCGGTCCTGGAACTTCTTGAGCAGCCAGATCACGCCCCACGCCATGCCGAGCACCAGCGCGAGTGCCAGCACGACGGCCAGGATCGACGAGACTACGGCTCCGATACCCATGCGCTTCTCGATCTCCTTGCTTTGCGGGTCAGTGCGCCGGGGCGGCGGCAGGGACAGGTGGTGCCGGGTTCGGCCGTGAGGGACCGTCCATGTCGTGCCACATCGGCGCCTCGCCTCCGCGCGCCTTGGTCGCCCAGAGGATCACGGCGGCGATCGCGTCGAACATGTCCTCGGGCACGATCTCGCCGATCTCGCCGCGGGCCCATAGCGCGCGCGCGGTCTTGACGTTGCGGATGATCGGGACGCCCGCCTGCTCGGCCTCGGCGCGCATCGACGCAGCCAGCGCGCCAGCGCCCTTGGCGGCGATCACCGGGACCGGGCAGGTTTCGCGATCATAGTCGAGCGCGATCGCGATATGGGTGGGATTGACCAGCAGCGCGGCCGATCCGCGCGTGGCGCCCAGCATGTTCTGGCTTGCCCATTCCTGGTGCAGGTCGCGACGCATCGACTTGATCTGGGGATCGCCCTCGTCCTCCTTGTGCTCCTGTCGGATGTCGCGGCGGCTCATCTTCATCTTCTTGATGAAGCTGTGCTTGGCGTAGATTCGGTCGGCGACTGCGACGAACAGGAAGACGGCGACTGCCATCGCCAGCATCCGGATCGTGAGCGACCAGGTCTGGCCCAGCGTTGCCATGGCCGCAACCGGGCCCGAGTCGTCGATCGGCGATGCGCCGGCCAAGCGGATGATCTGGCCCGAACCCGCGACCGCGCTGCGGAACACGGCATAGCCGATCGCGCAGATCAGCGCCGCTTTCACCAGCGTCTTGGCGAGCTCGAACAGCCCGTCCTTGCCGAACATCCGCTTCAATCCCTCCATGGGATTGAGCTTCTCGAGCCCGAACTTCATCTTCTCGGTGGTGAGGACGGGGCCGATCTGGAGGAATTCGGTGATCGTCGCGATGGCGGCGATCGGCACCAGCGTCACGAAGGTGATGCGCACCAGCGTCTCGGCGGCGTCACGGCCGATCGCCGTCGCCGCGCTTTCGAAGGGGAGGGTGGTGGCTCCCTCCAGCGCGCTCGAAGCCAGCCGCGCGATCTCGCCGGCCGCATAGCCCGACACGCCAAGGAAAACGATCAGCCAGGCAAGCGTGAGCAGTCCAGTGCCCAAGTCCTTGGACTTGGCGACATCGCCCTTCTTGCGCGCGTCGCGCAACTTCTTGGGTGTCGGAAGCTCGTTCTTGTCCCCGCCGTCTTTGCCTTGGGCCATGCTTGCGCATTCTCCCGCGTCGACATCCGCCAACGGCAGTAAAAGCCGCGGCATGATCTCGTCAGCCCGAGCAGGACTATGGATGACTGCCCGTGGGGCGGGACAGCCAAGCTCCTATTACTTCCCGCAGGCACGGCACTGCGGTCAACCGCTGGAATCGTGCGCCGAGTCGATCAGGCAAAGTCTAAGCCATTGTAAAATATGGTTAACAAGTGATTCGCCGAAGATGAACCGTGCATCGAACGCGTTGGTCGGCCCGTCGATTCTCGTTTCGAATACGTAATAAAAAAAAGTTCCGGCCGTTTTAGCGCAATTCATCGTGACACGAACACAACTGACCGCGATATGCGCGATTTCAAAAAAACCCAATCAATGACTTGAAACTGAAAGAAAAGACCGACAGGCTTTAAGTGTTCCCGGACGGGCAGGACGGGGGCTGTGGGGCATCGTGCTGAGACAATTGTCGGCCGCAAAGGTCGACAGGTGGTTCGGGGAGCGATGCAACTATGGTGTCTGCGTTCGGTAAAGCGTTTGCCCTTGGGCTCGTCACCGGAATTGCCGCGCTGCCGGCGCCGGCGAGCGCGCGGGACGATCCCCCGCCACCCATGCCCTGTCCCCTGACCGCGCCGCTTCGCGTGCCCGACGGTGCGTCGGTAGCGGGCCTGCGTACCTTGAGCCAATGCTCGGCCATCCTAGTCGCGCCAGCGACTCCAGGCGAGGTCGCGCCGCTCGAGGACAGGCGGATCAGCCCGGAGGCGCCGACGCTGCGCCGTAGCAGTGGCGCCCGGCTCGCCGCGGTCGGCGGCGGCGTACCGGTTCCCGCCGAGCCTGCCGCGAAGGGCCCGATGCGCGTCGCGGCGATCGCCCCGACCAAGCCCGAGCCGGTCGATCTCGGCGCCGCGCTCGGCCCGGTGAGCGGCGAGTCGATCCTGGCGATGCGGCCGGTTTCCTACACCACGCGCTATGACGCTATGATCAGCCGCGTCGCGGCGAGGCACCGGATCGATCCGCTTCTCCTCCACGCGGTGATCGATCAGGAATCGCGCTACCAGGCCAATGCGACGAGCCCGGCGGGCGCCCGCGGGCTGATGCAACTGATGCCCAGCACCGCCCGGACGCTGAATGTTCCGGGCGCCGCGATCGCGGATGCCGAGGCGAACGTTGACGGCGGCGCACGGTTGCTCCGCCACCTCCACGGCCGCTTCAACGACTTCAATCTCACCCTTGCGGCGTACAACGCAGGCGAAGGTGCGGTGCGCAAATACGGGAACCAGGTGCCGCCCTATCCCGAGACGCAGAACTATGTCCGCAGCGTGATGACCCGATACGAGCGGCTCGTCGCCGAGCAGGCATCCGGAAGCCGCTGATCGTGATCCGCGGCATCCCCCTCCAACGCATCGGCGCGTTGCCCATCCGGGTGGCGGACATCTTGCTTGTCGGCGTGCTGGTCACGGTCGTCATGCTGATGATCGTGCCGATGCCGCCGCTGGCGCTCGACCTGCTGATCGCGACCAACATGACCGTCGGCATCCTGCTGCTGTTGAGCAGCATGTACGTCGCGAAGCCGCTCGACTTCTCGACCTTCCCGACGGTGCTGCTGCTCTCGACGCTGTTCCGGCTGGCGATCAGCATCTCGACAACGCGGATGATCCTCACCGAAATGAACGGCGGCCATATCGTGCGCCAGTTCGGCGAGATGGTCGCCGGCGGGAATCTCGTCGTCGGGCTCGTGGTGTTCCTGATCATCACGGTCGTGCAGTTCATCGTCATCTCGAAGGGCGCCGAGCGCGTCGCCGAAGTCGCGGCGCGGTTCAGCCTCGATGCGATGCCGGGCAAGCAGCTCTCGATCGACAGCGATTTGCGGTCGGGCATCCTCAGCAAGGACGAGGCGCGCGAGAAGCGCCGCACGCTCGAGCTGGAGAGCAAGCTCCACGGCAGCCTCGACGGCGCGATGAAGTTCGTGAAGGGCGATGCGATCGCCTCGATCGTGATCGTGCTGGTCAATCTGATCGGCGGCCTGGCAGTGGGGATGCTCTACCACGAGATGTCGGCGACGGAGGCTGCGGCGACCTTCTCGATCCTGACCATCGGCGACGGGCTGGTGGCGCAGGTGCCCGCGCTCTTCTCGGCGATGGCGGCGGGCCTGCTCGTCACGCGCACCACCGACGAGGAGCGCGACCGCGACCTGGGGCCGGCGATCGCCCGCCAGATCTCGGGCAAGCCGCACGTGCTGATGATCGCCGGCGGACTCGCGATCCTCCTCGGGCTGGTGCCCGGTTTTCCGACGCTCGTCTTCTTCACGCTCGCAGCCGCACTGCTCGCCGGCGGTATCGCCAGCCACCCAACCTCGGGCGCATGGGTGCGCGCCAAGCTTGGCCTCGTGCCTGCCGGCAGCCCGATGCTTTCCGGCGAGACAGTGATCGAAACGCGTGCGCTCCCCGCGCTTGACGCGCTGCGCCTGACCGTAGGCATGACCGCCGACCGTCCGGAGTTCCGTGCCCTCGCCGAGCTCGTCCGCACGCGGATCGCGGCGCTCCAGGAACGCAGCGGCATTCCAATCCCAGATCTGCGGATCGTCTCCGGACCGGCGGCCGGGCACGAGGGAAGTTGGGCGCTCTCCGCGCACGATGCCCCGCTCGGTGCCGGTGTGGTCGAGAGCGGCGATCCGGCGACGACGATCGGCACGCGCGTCGAGCAACTGCTCGATCGCAATCTGGTGCTGTTCCTGGGACTGCAGGAAGTCACCGATCAGCTCAACCGGCTCGGCGAGAGCCATCCCGAGGTGGTCAAGGAAGCCGTGCGCGCCGTACCCACCGGCCGTATCGGCGAAGTCCTGCGCCTGCTCGCCGAGGAGCGCGTGCCGCTGCGCAACTTCCGTGACGCGATCGAGGCGATCGGCGAGGTCGGCCAATATGAGCGCGAGGCCGTCGCCATGGCCGAGCGTGTGCGGATCGCGATGCGCCGCCATTTGATCGCACCGCTCTGCGATCAGGGCCGGCTGCGCGTGCTGATCGTCGGCGCCGAGCTCGAGGACATCATCCGCCAGACGCTCACCCCGGTCGACGGCCAGATGCGGCTGGCGATCAATCCGCACCAGATGCGCGCGCTCAACATGCTGCTCGCCGAGCAGATAGCCGCCTCGAACGCTCGCGCCGTGCTCACCGCACAGGACCTGCGCCGGCCGCTGCGCCTGCTGATCGCGGGCGATCTGTTCGACGTGCCGGTGATCTCCTTCAACGAACTGAACCCGGCGGTGCCGCTGGACATCGTGGGCGAGCTAAATTCCGTCCCCGAGAGCCTGGCGAACCAGCTGCAGGACGAGCTTGCTCTATGACGATCCGGCCAATGCATTTCTGGACGATGCTCGCCTGCGCGGCGCTGGCGGCGGCCTCCGCGCCTGCCTCCGCCGAAGTGCCGCCGTTCCCCGAGAAGACGATCACGCTCACTGCGCGCAACCAGCGCGTCGACGCCGCCGTGACCGACCTGTTCGGCCAGGCGGGCCTCAAGGTGAAGGTCAGCTCGGCGGTGTCTGGCAAGATCAACGGTGTCTTCGTCGGCAGCCCGCGAAAGATCTGGGACCAGCTTTCGCGCGCCTTCAATCTGGTCGCCTATTATGACGGCGCGGTCGTCCGTATCTATTCGAGCAGCGAGATCCAGTCGCGCAGCTTCAACGCCGCCGATCCTTCGGGCGTGGTGCGCAACGCGCGCAAGATGCGCATCCTCGACGGCGCCAATACCGTCATTGCCGCGTCGAACGCCGTGAGCGCCACCGGCGTGCCCGCGTTCCTCGATCGCGTGGCGCAGCTCGCCGGCATGACCCAGCCCAATCCCGCGATCATCCAGGCCTCGACCACGCCGTCGGACGCCGCGGTGATCTCGCCGCTGCTGGGTCCGGCGCCGCTCGGCACCGTCAGCAGCGCGCCGATGCGCTCGCGCGTGCTGAGCGGCGCCAGCACGCGGTCGCCCTATGAAGTGCGGATCTTTTATCTCCGCTATGCGCGCGCCGACGACACCATCCAGAAAAGCTTCGACCGCACCGTCACCATCCCCGGCGTCGCCTCGATCCTGCGCGGGATGATGGGGGACGGGCGCCCGTCGGAGACCGTCTCGACGAGCGGCGCCAATTTCGACGTCCAGCGCCAGTCGTTGCCGCGGCTCGGCGGGCGCGGGCTCAACGCCATCCCGCCGGACGAGTCGCAGCGCAGCTTCGATCAGCAGGGCACGCCGGGGCTCGACACGGTCGTGGTCAAGGAAGCGCCCGTGCGCGACGTCAACGGCCCGCGCGTCGAGGTCGATCCGGCCAACAACGCCGTGCTGATCCGTGACCGGCCGGAGTCGATGGGCGTCTATGAAGACATCGTCCGTGCGCTCGACGTCGAGCCGCGCGGCGTCGAGATCGAGGCGACGATCCTCGAGCTCGACACCACTCGGCTCAAGGAGCTGGGGCTCGACATCGGTCTGCGCGTCGGCGGCTTCGCGGCGCTGTTCGGCGGCAAGGCGAGCAACCCGGCGGAGAATTTCTCGAGCGGGAACGCCGCGGCCGCCTATCTCACCGGTTCGCTCGACCTGTTCGCAGTCCGTATCACTGCGCTGGAGAAGAGCGGGGCGCTGCACGTCGTCTCGCGCCCGCGGCTCAGCACGCTCAACAACATCCCGGCGGTGTTCAACAACCAGGTCCAATATTATGTCCGCGTCGCCGGCGACCGACAGGTCGATCTCTTCCCGGTGACCGCGGGTATGGTGATGCGCGTCAATCCGTCGATCCTGTACGACGGCGGCGAGCTGCGCACGCGCATGTCGATCGAGATCCTCGACGGCTCGCCGACCGGCATGGTGGTCGACGGCATCCCGGCCGTGAAACAGTCGAGCATCAACACCAGCGCCGTGGTCAAGCAGGGCGAGAGCCTGCTGATCGGCGGGATGACGATCGACACCCAATATGACTTCAAGTCCAAGACCCCGGGCCTAGGCGACATACCGGTGCTCGGCCAGGCGTTCCGCAAGCGCAAGAAGGGCGGGCAGCACCTCGAGCGGCTGTTCCTGATCACCCCGCGCATCCTGTCGCAGCGCTCGCAGGTCGCCGCCCAGCCGACCTCGACCACGCCGATCCCGCTCGATCAGCTCCAGGCGATCGCCGAGAAGGGCAGCAAGTCGCACAGGAGGCGGCGGTGAACGCGCCCTTCCTCTCGCCCACGGTCGGCACGCCGGTGCTGCGCGTGCTCAGCGGCCGGCTAAGCGGCGCCGAGCACCGGCTGCACTCGGGCAAGTTCGTGCGCATCGGCCATGGCTTCGACCATGACATCGTGCTGCGCGACGCGACCACGCGCGGCCTCTCGATCGAGCTCGACCTGGGCGAGGAGATGGCCAATGTCCGCGTCGTTGCGGGGCAGATCGGCCTGCTCGGCCGGCCGGTCGCGGCGGGCGAACAGGTGGCGCTGCCCGCCTATGTGCCGATGATGCTCGGCGGCTTCGCCGTCGCGATCGGCGACCCCGCATCCGAACGCTGGGAAGAGGCGGCGCGGCTCTCGACGATGATCGCCCCGGCGGGCGAGCCGCAGGAGATCGCGGCCCATGCGCATGCGGCGCTCGGCGAGCGCGTGGCGACGCGGCTGTACCCGATGCGCGGCGCGCTCGCGCTCGACCGCCATTGGCCGGTGTACGCGCTGTTCGCGGCGGCGTTGCTGCTGCTCCTGGCGCTAGCCGGCCCGGCGACCAAATGGGTCTCGAGCCAGTTCCACGACGGCGCCGCCGATCAGTCGGTGCTCGCCGCTGCCGGCTTTGGCGGCCTGACCATCACCGAAGGACCCGCGGGGCCGGTGATCAAGGGGATCGTCAAGGACGATGCTGCGCTCGCCCGGCTGCGCCTGCTCGTCGCGCAGCGCATCGGCGCCGCGACGCTCGACGTCGACACGATGGACGGGCTCGCCGCCGCTGCCACCGATCTGCTTCGCGCGCAGGGCGTGGACGGGGAGGCGGTGCCGCGTCGCGGCAATGCGCTGCTCGTCACCGCCGAGTTCCTGCCGGCCGATCGCCAGGCCGAGCTCGCGCGGCTGATCCGCGAGGACGTGCCGGGAATCACCCGCGTCCAGTTCGCCGCCGATCCCGCGCGCGGCGACCGCGACCTGCAATATTTCTTCTCGGGCTCGGAATATGGCCTCGCGACCTTCGTCGACGGCGATCCGGGTTACATCACCACTGCCGATGGCACGCGCTGGTTCGCCGGCGCGCAGGTGCCGACCGGGCACCGGATCATCGCCATTGGCAACGGCCGCGCCAGCTTCGAGCGCAACGGCCAGATCGAGGAACTCGTCCTGGGGCCGCAGACGCCGCCCGCCCCGGGCCAGCCAGTCGCAAAGGGTGGCGCAGCAAGCGAAGGGACGGAGTCATGACCAATCCGATCAACAGCGCGTCGCTGGGCACGCTCATCTCGCTCGGCAACATGGGCACCACCGAGACGCGCACCGGCAAGGGCAATTGGTTCGAGGCGTTCGGCGAGGCCTGGGGCAAGGCGCTCGACAATCAGGCCGATGCGATCACTGCCCAGTCCGACGTCGTCTCGCAGGGCGGGGACAAGCCCTCGGACATCACGCAGCTCACCACCGAATCGATGCGGATGAGCTTCATGGCCAACAGCTCGCACAGCTCGATCGACAGCGTTTCCAAGGCGCTCGAGACCATGGCACGGAAGAACTGATCATGAGCATCGAATCCATCGGCGCGCTCGTCGCCTCCGTCGCCGGTCCTGCCGGCGCGGGGCCGACCAGCGGGCGCGCGTTCGACCTCCTGCCGCCGGGGGAAGCCGGATTGAGTCCCCGGCTTGAGGGCCGCTTCGAAGCCGCGCTTGAACGCGCCGGCGGCATCGAGGCGACCGTACCCGCCGGCCCGATCCCGCCAGCGCTCAAGGGCATGTTCAATGCGCTCGACCAGGTGAACGTCCAGGCCCGCTCGGTCTCGCGCTACGCCCAGGCGGCGGAGGCGAGCGGCGGCCAGCTCACGCCGGGCGAGATGGTGCAGCTCACGATGAAATGCTCGGAGTTCATGTTCCAGGCGCAGCTAACTTCCAACATCGCCAACCGCAGCTCGGACGGCGTGCAGCAACTGTTCAAGCAGCAATGACGCGCTGGCAGGCCCGCGCCGCGCCGCTATTGCTGCTGCTCGCTGCGGCCGGCCTGGGAGGCTGCGGCAGGCAGGAAGTCTATGGCAAGCTGAGCGAGGCGAGCGCCAACGAGATGATCGCCGTGCTCCACCAAGCCGGCATCTCGGCGAGCAAGGTCGCCGGCGAGAAGGAGACGTGGAGCATCGCGGTGGCGCAGAGCGACTTCGCCCGCGCGGTCGAGACGCTCCGCGCACACGGGCTGCCGCACGAGGAATATGATTCGCTGGGCTCGGTGTTCAAGAAAGAGGGCTTCACCTCCACGCCGCTCGAGGAGCGCGCCCGGCTGATCTATGGCCTGTCGCAGGAGCTCAGCCGCACGATCAGCGACATCGACGGCGTGGTCCAGGCGCGCGTGCATTTGACCATGCCCGAAGCCGATCCGCTCTCGCGCGAGGCCAAGCCTTCGGCCGCGTCGGTGTTCGTCAAGTACCGCACCGGCTTCGACCTGCGCAGCCAGACCGGCGCGATCAAGGCGCTGGTCACCAACGCGATCGAAGGGCTAACCTACGACCGTGTATCGGTGGTGATGGTGCCCGCCCAGACGCTGCCGATGCTTCCGCAGGACCAGGGCATGGTCTCGGTCACGACGCTGGTCCGCGGCCTGGCGGCGCTCGCCGCGCTGGTCGTGCTCGGCTTCGCGGGCAGGGCGCTGTTGCGGATGCGGCGAGTCAAGCGCGGCCTTCCGGATACGGTGCGGTCATGAGGGGCGAAGCGCTGCGGCAGCGCCATGCGATGCTGGCGGCGCTGGCGCCCGATACGCGCGGCGAGCGCTTCGCCCGGCGCGTCGCAGGGGAGGCGGGGCCGAGCTTCGCCGATCTCGCCAAGCTCCCGGACTGGCTCTGGGCCGGCCCCGAGCAGCGCCGACGGATCGCCGCGCTCGCTGCGCTCCTCAAATATCGCGCCGCGATCGACGCCGAGCTCTCCGGCCCACGCCTCGCCCGGCTCGCCGAAACCGTAGGCGAGGATCTGCTCGACGCTGCCTGCGCAGCCGAACCCCCGGAGGAGAGCGCCACTACACTACCTCCGCCCGAGCAACTGCTTGCCGCCGGCGAGTCCCTGCTCGAGGCCGGACTGCCCGCCTGTCTCGCACCCTGCTTCCCCGGCGCCCGCGACGAACCCCGCGCCCGCGCGCTGGCAGCACAAGCGAGCGCGATCGCCGAGGCACTCGCATGACCTTCCACCTCATCCACACCGACGGCGCCACGCTGCTGGGCAGCGACACCCCGGTGATCAAGTGTGCCGAGCGTTCGGACTTCCGCAACGCGATTGCGCTTTTCCAGGCCGCCGCCGCAATCCGCGACCAGGCCTCCGCCGCCGTCGAAGCCGCCCGACTCAACGCCCGCGCCGAAGGCCTCGCCGAAGCACGCGCCGCCGTCGACGCTGCGTTTACCGAGCAGATCGCAACCTTTGCCGAAGCAATTGAGCGGCACGAGATAGCTCGCCGCGCCGACATCGCCGCCGCCGCGCTCGCCGCCGTCCATGCGATTCTCGGTACCCTCGAAGACGAGACGCTGATCGCCGGCATCGTCGAGCGCACGCTGGCGCGCTTCCCGGCCGAAGGGTTGGTCACCGTGCAGGTTGCGCCTGCGACGGCCGAGCCACTCGCCGCCGGGCTGGCGGGCCTCTCGCATGTCGTCGTCGCCGCCGATCCCGCGCTCGGTTCTACCGACTGCGTGCTGCGCACCAGCGCCGGCCAGGTCATCGCCAGCCTCTCGGTCCAGCTCGACGCGCTCGCCAAGCGCTGGGGCCTCGCCGCATGACGCGCCCCGCCGACACGCTTGCTTTGGTCCGCGCGCTCGATGCCGCGCCGATGTTCGAGCAGCACGGCCGTATCACCGGCGCGCTCGGCACCACGCTGCGTGTCACTGGCGTTCGCGCGCGGATCGGCGAGAGCTGCGAGATCGTCGACGCCGAGACCGGCTATGCGCTGTGGGCCGAAGTCATCGGCCTCGCCGAGGGCGGAGCAATCCTGACTCCGCTCGGCGACTTGCGCGGCCTCTCGCTCGACAGCGATGTGATCCTGCGCAGCGGCGAGGACCGCACGCCGTACGGCGCCGACATGTTCGGCCGCGTCCTCGACGCACGACTCCAGCCGCTCGACGGGCTCGGGCCGGTACGGCGCGGCGCCGACCGGCCGATCCACGGCGTCGCCCCCAATCCGATGCACCGCCGCCCGGTCGACCGCGCTATGGAAACCGGCATTCGCGCGATCGACGGGCTGCTCACCATCGGCGTCGGCCAGCGCGTCGGCATCTTCGCGAGCGCCGGCGGCGGCAAGTCGACGCTGCTCGCTAATCTCGCCCGCCAGGCGAAGTGCGACGCGATCGTGATCGCGCTGATCGGCGAGCGCGGCCGCGAGGTCCGCGAGTTCATCGAGGAGACTCTCGGCGAGGAAGGGCTCGCCCGCTCGGTCGTTGTCGTCTCCACCTCCGATCGCCCGGCGATGGAGCGCGTCCGCGCTGCGCACGTCGCCACCGCCATTGCGGAGGGGCTGCGTGACGAAGGCCGGCACGTGCTGCTGCTGATGGACAGCGTCACTCGTTTCGCCCGCGCGCTGCGCGAGATCGGGCTGGCGGCCGGCGAGCCTGCGGTCCGGCGCGGCTTTCCTCCTTCGGTCTTCGCCGAGCTGCCGCGGCTGTTCGAGCGCGCCGGCGCCTCGGCCGAAGGCGCGATCACTGCGCTCTACACCGTTTTGCTTGAGGACGAGGAAGGCGATCCGATCGGCGAGGAAGTCCGCTCACTGCTCGACGGGCACATCGTCCTGTCGCGCAAGCTCGCGGCGCGCGGCCATTATCCGGCGATCGACGTGCTCGGCAGCCTCTCCCGGCTCTTCCCTCGGCTTGCCACCACCGGGCAGCAGCGCGCCGCGGCGGGGCTGCGTGCGATGCTCGCCAAGCTCGACGAGATCGAGCTGCTCGTCCAGCTCGGGGAATATGCGCCAGGTAGCGACCCGCTCGCCGACCGCGCGCTCGCCGAGCGCGGCGCTATTCAGGCCTTTTTGCGCCAAGCCCGCGACGATGTCGCGCCGCCCGCTCAGACCGTCGCCCGCCTGCGCACATTCGAGGAGATCGACCATGGCCGTTGACCGCCAGGCAGCAACATTGGCGCGCGTCGCGGAAATACGCGGCACACGGCTCGCGCGCGCCGCCGGCGAGACCAGGGCAGCCGCGGACGAGACCGCCGCCGCTGCCGAGCGTGCCCGGATGCAGCGCGCCGCCGCCGCCACGGCGCGGGACGAGGCGCGCCAGGCCTTCGTCGCCACGCCGACCTGCAGCCAGGCCCGGCTGTGGCTCGATCGCACCATCGCGCTCGAAGCCGGCGCCACCGCCGACATGGCGGACCGGGCGGCACGCGCGGAACTGGCGCGCGAGGCGCATGACGCTGCGCTGGCTGCCGTCGGCCGGCACCAGGTCCGCAGCGACACGATCGCCAATCATCACCGCGCGCTGCTGCGCACCGAGGCGCGCCGCGCCGAGGACCACGTCGAGGCCGAGGCGCCGATGCCGCTCGGCACGAGGATATTGTGAACGACGCCCCGCCGCCGCGTCTCGCCTCCCGGCCAGCGCCGCAGCCGCGCCGAGCCGAGAGCGCGCCGGCCGAGCCCTCGCCCAATCATCGCCGCGCCTTCGCCGAAGCACTCGCGCGACACGACGGCAAGCCGCGCGGCAGGAATCCCTTCGAAGATACGTCCCCAGGGCTCGCCGCGCTGGCCATCCCGCGCGAGTTCGCTGCCGCCATGCTTGCCGAGGCGCGGACGATCCCCGGCGAAGTCGACCCCGCCTTCCATGCCCAGCTCGACCGCATCGCCGCGGCTATCGCCGAGTTCGCCGCCAAGGGCGCCGAGCCCGAAGTCCATCTCCAGCTCCCGCTCGGCGGCTACAAGGTGGAGGGGGCGGTGCTCGGCCGCGATCTCGCTGGCCAGCTCAATGTGCTGCTCATCCCGTCGAGCGCGGTCCCGCCTGCGCTCGCCGCGCAGTGGAGCGAGCAGCTTCAGGAGCGGCTGGTCCGTCGCGAGCTGCGCGTCGGCAAGGTCGCGGTTCAGGCTGGCGCGCGGCGCGCGGTCGCGCCTGCATAGAGCGCGAGCTGCCGCTGGATCTCGGCCCCGGCGCGGCGGCCGCCCGTGTCCACTCGGTTGCGGCCGATCGTCAGCATCAACGAGTCGATCTGGTTGTAGGTGACGAAGCTCGTGATCGCCCTGGAGATCTCGCCCAGGCTCAAAGTCCGCTTGCCCGGGCCATATTGCCGCCCGGGCGCGGTCTGGTCGAACACCGCCTGGGTGACATCATTGCCATATTCGTCGCTCCAGCGGCCGGTGAGATCGTTGACGATCGTCAGCCCGTCGCGCGTGGCGGCATCGACTGCCTCGCCGTCGAGGCTCTGCGCCACCGCCAGATCGCCGAGCACGGTCTCGGCGATGCCCGTGATCACCATTGCCCGCGTGTCCCTGGTGACCGTCAGCCGGTCGAGCCGGAACAGGTCGGCGACCGCGGCGTCTGCGACGGTCTCCATCGTGATCTTGGTGCCGTTGCCCAGCTCGACGCTGGTGGTGCCCCAGAAGCGCGCGGCCTGCGCGCCGTCGAGCGCGATCATCGCCGCGCCCCATACCAGCATCGTCTCGCCGGTCTCGCCATTGGCAACGAACACTGCCGATTGCGCCTCGTCGATCGAAAGCGAATAACCGTCGCCCAGATCGAAGAGCACGCTGCCGATCGCGATTGCCTTCACTTCGAACGCCGGCTCGCCCGAAATAGCGGGAAGGCCCTCCGCGGGCGCGACGAAGATCGCGACATCGGCGGTCTGGGGCAGCAGCGCGGCGCTGTCGGCAGGGGCGGCGATGGGATCGACGAGCACCACTTCCGCCACCAGCAACGTCGCGTCGCCAGGCAGCTGTGCCGGGATGCTGTCGACCGCCGCGGACGCGACGGGCGCGGTCACGCTGGGATTTCCTCGCGCAGGCGGAAGATGCCGGCCTCGATCGCCGCGAAGGCGTAATCGGCATCGGTCGAGCCCGGCCGGCCGTCGTGGTCGACTAGGTTGAAGTGCAGCCCCGCTACCGCGCCTAGGACCGAGCTGCGCGGCTTCGCCGCGAGCAGCGATGCCGCCTCGCTGGTGAATTCATGGAGCGCGCGCGCGATACGGCCGGCGTCGGCGGGGGTGCAGCCCAGCGCGCTGGTCAGCTCGCGGGAGATCTGCTCGACTCCGTACAGGTCGCCGGTCAGCCCGCCGGAGCGGCCGCGGCCCTGGCCGGTCAGCCCGAGCTCCTTCGCAAGCGTGGTTGCGACGCGGCTCGCGAGCGTGGTCATCGCGGTCGCCGCCAGTTCGCCGGGGGGCGCTACGCTGCCGGTGGCGCCAAGCGAGGCGCCCTGGACGCGGCCGGCGCCGATGGGCTGGATCATCTCGGATACTCGTCGGGCAAGTGGAACATGTCGTCGTAGATAGCGCTTCGGGCTACTTCGCGCGCTCAACGAATCGCTTAGGCAGAGTTACGGAACCTCGAGCCACGGAGCTGCCCGATGATCGTCACTCTGGTCGCGAGCGTTGCAGCCAGTCTCGCCCAGGGCGGGCCGGTGGATCGCGTCGCGATCCTCGACAGCGCGCGCGCTCCGGCGACCAAGCGGCTGGGCAAGCCGGTCAAGTTCAAGGTGCGCACGATCCGGCGCGAAGGCGATTGGGCATTCGTAATTGCCGCGATGGTCGACGCCGCCGGGCGCCCGATCAGCTATGCCGGCACGCCGCTCGCCTCCGCCGAGGCCGAGGGCGCGGTCTCGAAGGATTTCGTCGCGTTGCTGCGACTTTCGGGCGGGCGCTGGCGCGTCGTGGATCATGCGCTGGGGCCGACTGACGTCGCTTGGATGGACTGGGCGGACAAGCACGGAGCGCCGCCGTCGCTGTTCGATCTTCAGTAGCTGCCGTGCTCGTTGCCGCGCGTCCAATATTGGAAGCTGCGGTCGAGCGCTCGGGTCGAGAAGACCACGTTCCCGCGGTTGAGTTCGCGCCCCATCGCCTGCGCACCGTCGAGTGTGCCGGACCACCAGCCCGAGTTGCGCCGGCCGACGAAAGTCACGCGCTTGCCGCTGCGTCCGCGCGCCACCATCCGCGTGTTCCCGCGATCGACCGTGAAGACGATCTCGCACGGCTCGGGCGGCGCAGTGTCGAACACGCAGGTCGCGCTCTCGGCCGCGAGCATCCCCGCCAGGAACAGGAAGGCACTCACCGCTGGAAGATCGTGTTCGCCAGTTGCGCGCGATGCGCCGAATCATCGACGATGTCCGCCGGCCGCTCGTAATAGCGGCACACGATCGCGGCGGCGTCGCCGGCGCTGCTCGACTGGCGCAGCCGATTTCCGGCGCCGCTTTCGGAGGTGGTCAGCTCGTGCTGGATGAAGCGAAGCTGCTCCTGGAAGGTCGAGCTGCGGATGTCGTGCCCGGCCCAGGCGGCGAAGTCGGCCTGGCGCGGCCCTTCCCATTGGGCCAGCCCATAGCCGGGGCCGCCGCCATGCTGGCGGATGCCGGCATCCATCCCGCTCTCGGCGTCGAGATTGGCGACGATCCCGGCCGCCTGGGCGCGCGTCCAGCCCTGGCTCTGGAAGAAGGTCATCGCCTGGTCGATGCGGCCCTGGCGCGACGCTGCGGGGGCACCGACCTTGCCGCTGTCGTTGGCGGCCGCTGGCGTGCTCGTCTCGCGCACGCTGGCCGGCGCGCGCAGGATCTTGCCGCCGTTCGACAATGCCCAGGACAGGCTGCCATAGCTCACCTTCTGGGTGCCGTCGGCATTGCGGTTGTTCGATCCGATCGTCTGGCCGTTGCCGGCATAGAGCACGGTGTGCGAGACGCCGCCGCCCTGGATGATCACCACGTCGCCGGGCCGCGCATCGGCGGCGCTCACTTCGGTCCAGCCGCGCGAGCGCAGCGTGGAATTGAGCTGCGAGACCGAGTCGGTGTGGAGGTTGCCGGGGAGCTGGCCCGACTCGGTCAGCACCGCCGAGACGAAATTGGCACAGCAGACGTTCGCCGGCACATTGGCGTTCATCGGGAGATTGTCGCTCCGGTCGCCGCGCAGGTCGGTGGCATCGCGTCCGAGATATTGTTTCGCGACATCGGCCGGGTTGCGGCCGTTGCTCGATCCCGCGCGCGTGCTGCCCTCTACG
Source organism: Sphingomonas sp. (assembly GCF_017744835.1). Classification (GTDB taxonomy): domain Bacteria; phylum Pseudomonadota; class Alphaproteobacteria; order Sphingomonadales; family Sphingomonadaceae; genus Sphingomonas. The sequence goes on along the minus strand of NZ_JAGIAM010000003.1, from coordinate 798,595 downwards.
CCGCCCGTGCCGTTGCTCCCGCGCGTGGAGGGGCCGCTGAGGCGGATCGTCTGGCCGGCAAAGATCAGATTGGGGTTGGCGAGGCCATTGTCGAGCGCCAGGTCGTGCCAGTCCAGCCCATAGCGCGCGGCGATGCCCGACAGCGTGTCGCCGGGTTTTACGGTGTAGCTGCCCCTCGCCGCGCCGTTTCCGCCGGTGGGGATGCGCACTTCCTGGCCCGGAAAGATCAGGTTCGGATGGGTGATCTGCGGATTGGCCACGAGCAGCGCACTCAGCGAGACGCCGTTCTGGGCGGCGATCTGCGACAACGTGTCGCCGCGCTTCACGACGTGCGAACCCTGGCCCGTGCTGCCGCCGATCGGCTGCGCCCGCGCGGCCGTAATCGATTCGACCATTTCTGCCTCCATCGATCCTCGTGCCTTGGCTCTCACGGAGGTGCGTCCTTGTCTCTCAACGATTCGTTTAGGGCCGGCGGCGAGCCTCAGTCCGCCCCGCGTATCGCCTCGAGCACCGACGCGGAAACGGTCATCCCTTCGCTCGCCATCGCCGCCGTGGGCCAGGTGCCGGCGGCGACCATCTGCTTCACCGTGGCGCGGTCGGGCGGCGGCCAGGGCAGGCCGCTCGCCTTCGCCCGCTCGATCAGGCGCGCGCGCGCCGCCTTCATCTCGGCCGATCCGAACACTGTCGGTTGGCCCAGCAATTCATGCACCGCCATGCTGCCGTCGCTCGCCACGCTCCACAGCGTCCCGCCCTTCTCGACCAGCAGCTCGGCGATGTCGGCCTGCTCGGCATCGAGCGCCAGCCGGACGCGGTCGATCCCGAAGGCGTCTTGCCATCGCGGATCGGCGCCGTGCCGCAGCAGCGTCATCACTGCGCCGGCGTGCGAGAAGGCGATCGCCGAGCGCATTGCATCCTCGTCACCCTGCTTCTGTGGATCGGGCGACGCGCCGGCGCCGAACAGCCGCTCGGCAAGTTCGGGCGTGTCGGCGAGCACCGCCAGCGCCAGCGCATTGCCGCGCTTCACGCCGTCGGGCGGCATCCCCGCTGCAAGCAGCATCGCCACTGCCTCTCCGTCGCACCGCGAAACCGCGAGCGTCAGCAGGTCGCCATATTGCCCCGCCGGGGCCTCCGGCATGCGCGGGTCATGCGTCACCACCGTGTCCATCAGGCGGGGATCGCGCGCCAGCATCGCCCGTGCTTCCTCGATGCGCCCGTCGAGCAGCGCCTCGGCGATCGCGCGTCCCGAGGCGCCGTTGGTGACATTGGCCAGTACCCGGTTGCGATCTGGAAGCACGACCGAGGGTCGCTTGGTGAAGCAGCGCGCGTCGGCGCGAGTGTTGGCGGCCATGCATCCCCCGATAGGTCCGATCGCCAGCATCGCTGCGATGCCGATGAGCAGGCGGCGTGTCATCTAGGTGGGATGTACCCAGCGGGCGCGGCGGGGGTCAATTGACCGGAAGGCTGCTCAGCACCCAGTCCATGCCGTGGCGCGCGACGGGATTGTCCTGATACCAATGCTGCCCCTGCGGCCGCACCGCGTCGAGGGCGGTGCGGTCGCCATAGGCCTCGGGCGCATCGGCAAGCACGCCGCCGAGCGGTCCGCCGAAGATGGCGCCCAGCACGCGGTCTCCGCCGTCCTGCACCGCCGAGAGGATCTCGCCGCGGACATAGAAGGCAGCGATCTCGGGGGCAGGGGCGTCGGTCGTGTCGCGGATCGCCTCCGCCCGCTCGATCGTCGCGTCGCTGAGCCCCGCGGCGTTAAAGGTCGTCGCGTCGCGCCCGCTCGCCAGCGCCGCGGCCGACGCGAGCCCGCCGCCCAGCGAATGGCCGGTGATCGTCACATTCGCCTCGGGGTGCCGCCCTAGCGCCTTGGCTACCATCAGCGCGCGCGCATATTGGTCCGAGGGCAGGCCCAGCGCCTGCTGCGCATTGGCCTTCCAGTCGCTCGCGTCGGTCGAGCCGCGGAAGCTCACCACATATTGTGTACTCGCGCCTTCGCCGCGCAGATAGACGCGGGCGCGGAAGGCGCTCTGCGGGGACGACAGGTCCTGCGGCGACAGGCCGATCCGCGCGAGGTCGGGGTCGGTGGCCACGCAATAGCCGGGGGGCGGGGCAGGGACGTCGTTGTAGACGTCCTGCGCCAGCAGCGCGAGCTCGCGGGTGGCAGGTGCATCGATGCTGCCGGTAGTCAGCGGCGTGGGTGCCACCGGAGCGGTCTGCACCGGGGGAGCCGGCTGCTGCCACGCCAGCGCCTCGCGCGCCGGGATCAGGTGCGACTGGAACTCGTCGCTCACCGCCTCGCGCAGGCGCGCGCTCACTGCACTGGAAGGCGCTATGCCTGCCGATCGCACGGGGTCTGCGAAAGTCATCCTGTCCTCGCGCACTGGTCCGCAGCCTCGATGCCATCGCGGAGCAGGCCTGTACCTAGACGATTCGTTTAGGCGCTCTAAGCGATCCGCTGAGTGCGGTCGCCGCCCGGCCGTGAGACCTGTTGCAGCAAGGAAGGCCGATCTCCGGCCCCGACCAGCGCAAGAGGAGCAAGGGCATGACCTCGATTTCCGCCAACGCGACCCTGGTGGCCAACGGCAGCGCTCTGATGATGGTGGCGGGGATGCTCGCCGGATCCTTCCGCCCGCTCGGCGCTGGCCCGCTCGCCTTCGCCGCGCTTCCCTCCGCGTTCGCCGTTCGCCTGGGGCTGCTCGCGCAAGGCTCTTCGCTCGGCCAGCTCCAGCAGACCGCCGGCTTCACGGCGCAGGTGACCGGCCAGAACACCGCCAAGATCGACCTCGGCGACGGCTATCGTCTCGAGATCGACGAACGCAACAGCCAGATGACGATCTTCAACGAGAAGACCGGCCAGAGCACGCGCGTGTGGGGCGATCCGCACGTCGAGGTGAACGGCAAGCACCAGTTCGACTTCTACGGCACGACCACTTTCGAGCTCGACAATGGCACCAAGCTCACGATCAACACCGAGCCCTGGAGCCAGAACCCGAATGCCTATGTCGCGAGCCAGGTGGTGATCACGCGCGGCGACAATGCGGTGGTTATCGACGGGATCAGCCAGAACCAGCTCGGCGACCTGTCCGTGAGCGTCTCGACCAACGGCTACGCGCTCGATGCCGCGACGCGCGACGGCTTCACCGTCCACGAAGATGCGGCCGGCTGGCAGACCGAGTTGGGCCAGACCGTCACCCAGGCACAGGCCGATATCACCCGACCCGGCCATCTCTACGGCCCCGGCAGCGAGGCGCTGAGCCTTGCCGAGGCAGGTACTACGATCGGCAACTTCCTCTTCTTCGGCAGCCTCCTCGGGTTGAGCTTCGAAGCGGCGGCGCGGGCACCGGCACGCGAGCTCCAATCGACCAACATGCTGCGCTCGCTCCTGCTGGCCTGAGGGCCGAGCACCCACCGGCCGGGGATCGCTCGGCCGGCCCGCTCGGTGAAAACCCCGATATTCGTGGCGTCTTGCGGCGCTACGCTGGGGCGAACATCGGCGAGGGGTGCGCATGTACCAGCATATTCTGATCTCCACCGACGGGTCCGAAATCGCGCAGAAGGGGCTCGACCACGGCCTCGATCTCGCCAGGACGATCGGGGCCGCGGTCACGCTCGTATCGGTTGCCGAGGGCGTGATGCCCTATACCAGCGACGACATGGGCCTGAGCATGTCGGTGTACCTCGAATATGCGACGAACCAGAAACGTGCGGCCGAAAAGATCCTGGCCGATGCCAAAGCGTCTGCGGGCCTCGTCGGCGTGGCGGTCGACACGGTCTGCCTCGACAATGTCCTGCCGGCCCAGGCCATCGTCGATACCGCCGGCGAGCGCGGCTGCGACCTGATCGTCATGGCATCGCACGGGCGCCGCGGGATCCGCCGGCTGCTCCTCGGCAGCGTGACTTCGGAGGTGCTCGTGATCAGCACGGTTCCGGTGCTGGTGGTGCGCTAGAGCGGCGAGCGTGCTGGCTAGGCCGCCGATGGGCCGAGGATCAGATGGAGCTTCTCGCCGCGGCGGATCGCCCGCACGCCCGCTGCCCGAAGTGCCGCCTCGTCGAGCGGCGCTTCCGGCGGCAGATCGGCCAACAGGCGCGTGCCTCTTGCGGATATCTGGCGAGCACCTGCAGCTTGCAGCAGCGCGTGTAGGGCCGTCAGGTCTGCAGTGGGAGAGGGGGCCAGTGCCGAGGAAAGCTCCGTGCGTATCTCGCCGGCGACCTGGTCTGCAATCGGACCCAGGATCACTTGCAGGCCACCGTTCGCGAGATGGAGCACGCCGCGGGCGCCCTGCGCTTTGAGCGCGGCATCGTTCACCTTGCCCGGCTCGGCGACTTCGAGCCGCAGTCGCGTGGTGCAGGCGCCCACCGAGCGGATGTTGGCGCTGCCGCCGAGCGCCGCGACCAATGCGGTGGCGCGGGTCCCGGCGCTGGAGGTCGGCGCGGCGCCCGGTCCTTCGGCGTCGCGCCCCGGCGTCTTGAGGTCGAAGCGGCGGATGCACCAGCTGAAGGCGAAATAATAGATCGCGAAATAGGCGGCGCCGACGGGCAGCAGCACCCAGGCGCGCGTTGCCAGCCCATAGTTCAGCACATAGTCGAACAGCCCCGCCGAGAAGCCGAACCCCAGCTTCACGCCCAACGCGTCCATCAGCACCATCGACAGGCCGGTGAGGACGGCGTGCACGAGGTAGAGCAGCGGCGCCAGGAACATGAAGGTGAACTCGATCGGCTCGGTCACCCCGGTGAGGAACGATGTGAGCGCAAGGCTCGCCAGCAGTCCGCCCACTGCCTTGCGTCGCCCGGGAGGCGCGGCGCGGTACATGGCGAGGCACGCGGCCGGCAGCCCGAACATCATCACCGGGAAGAAGCCTGCCATGAACGATCCCGCGGTCGGATCGCCCGCGAAGAAGCGGGCGATGTCGCCGGTCGTGCCGTGATAGTCGCCGAGCAGGAACCAGGCGATGTTGTTGATGATGTGATGCAGCCCGGTGATCAGCAGCAGCCGGTTGAGCAGGCCATAGGCGAACAGCCCGAAGGGCCCCGCGCCCAGCACCCAGTGGCTCAGCGTGTCGACCCCGGCCTCGATCCAGGGGAAGCCGAGACCGAAGAGCAGCGCACCGACGAGACCCGCGAAACCCGCGACGATCGGTACGAAGCGCCGTCCCGCGAAGAACGCGAGATAATCGGGCAGCTTGATCGCGTGGAAGCGGTTGTAGAGCAGGCCGCCCACGATGCCCGCGGCGATGCCCACCGGAACGCCCAGCTTGACGATCTCCTTGGCGCGCCAAGCGGCCTGGTCTGCGGGAGTCAGCACATCGGCGGGCACGTGCAGCAGCACCTTGGCGCCCTCGGTCGCGACAAGATAGGCGACCACCCCGGCGAGCGAGGCCGCGCCATGGTTCTCGCGCGCCAACCCCACGGCCACGCCCGCCGCGAAGATCAGCCCCAGGTTGGAGAAGATCGCGCTGCCCGCCGCCGCGACGAAGGGAATGTCGAGCATGTCGGCCTGGCCGAGGCGAAGCAGCAGCGCCGCGATCGGCAGCACCGCGACCGGGAGCATCAGCGCTCGGCCGAGCGGCTGGAGCCGCGCCAGCGCGCGGGAGAACAACGCGCTCATCGGACGATCTCCCGGGCAATCACGCGCACGGCTTCTGGCGATTCCGCATCGCAGGCGCGTGCCGCGACCTCGGTGCATGTCGCCATGTCGAGCCCGCGCACCACGGCCTTGAGCCGCGGGATCGCGGCAGGCGGCACCGAAAGCTCGGCGATACCGAGCCCGATCAGGATCGGTGCCGCGAGCGGATCGGCGGCGAGCCCGCCACACATCCCCGCCCATCGCCCCGCCTTGCGCGCGCCGCGGCCGACCTCGCGGACCAGCCGCAGCACCGCCGGATGCATCGCGTCGATCCGCTGCGAGACGCCGGCATTGCCGCGGTCCGCGGCCAGCGCATATTGGGTGAGGTCGTTGGTGCCGATCGAGAGGAACGCCGCCTCGCGTGCGATCTGCCCGGCGAGCATCGCGGCGGCGGGCGTCTCGATCATCACCCCCAGCGGCGGCGGCGCAAGGCCCAGCTCGGCCGCTGTCTCATCAAGCAGTACGCGCGCCGCGCGATAGTCTCCAAGATCCGCCACCATGGGCAGCATGATCCGGCATTGGAGGGCGGGCACGCCGCGAAGCGCTGCGCGAAACTGGAGCCGCAGCAGGTCGGGCCGCGCCAGGCTCAGGCGGATGCCGCGCACGCCCAGCGCCGGATTCTCCTCGGCGGGCATGGGCAGATAGGGGACGGGCTTGTCGCCGCCGATGTCGAGCGTGCGCAGGATCAGCGGCCGGTCGCCCAGCGTCGCTGCGATCCGCGCATAGCAGTCGCGCTGCTCCTCCTCGTCGGGCGCGGTTTCGCGGTCGAGGAACAGGAATTCGGTGCGCAGCAGCCCACAGCCCTCGGCGCCTGCGCGCACCGCCGCCGCCGCATCGGCGACCGATCCGAGATTGGCGAAGACTTCGATCCGGATCCCGTCGGCCATGCGCGCCTCGTCCTGCGCGGAGCGAAGCTCGGCGGCGCGGCGGCCACGGGCCTCGGCCAGCCGTTCGCTTGCCGTCGCGAGCGCTTCGGCATCGGGATCAACGGCGATAGTCGCGGCATCGGCGTCGAGGATCAGCGTGGTGCCGTCGGCTATGTCGAGCACTGCATTCCCTGCGGCCACGACCATCGGAATGCCCGCGGACGCGGCAAGGATCGCAACATGCGCGGTCGGTCCGCCCGCGGCCGTGCAGATCCCCGCCAGCCGGCTCTTGTCGATCGCGAGGAACTGCGACGGGAGCAGGTCCTCGGCGATCAGGATCGTGTCGGGCGGAAGGACAGGGGCAGCGGCCCCGCCGTCGCCGGTCAGGGCAGCGATCACCTGGCGCTCGAGGTCGGTCAGGTCCGCTACCCGCTCCATTAGCAGCGCGTCGCCGGTGGCGAGAATCGCCGTCGCCGCCTCGCGGCTCGCCGCGCGCCAGGCATAGGCCGCGCTGCGACCCAGCGCGATCTCCCGCTCGGCCGCAGCCGCGAGCTCGGGATCGGCGAGCAGCGCGCGATGCGCCTCGGCCACCGCCGCGGTCGTCCCGCTGCCGCCGCCGAGTCCGGCGGAGACACGCGCGATTGCATCGGCAAGCGCGACGCGCTCCTGCGCAACGCCCGAGCCGTCCTCGGCCACTTCGATAGCCGCAAGCCGCATCTGGAGCGCCCGACCGATCGCAAGGCCAGGCGAAGCCGTCACCGGCCCCGCGGCTCGCGCCGGCGGTGCGGCAGGGGAGGGCTCCGCCGCCTCTTCCTCGGCGATCCGGTCAAGCAGTGCCGCCACCGCGTCCACCGCCGCGCGCGCGTCGGGGCCGGTGGCCGCGACGGTGACGCGCTGGCCGTGCGTCGCGCCCAGCCCGAGCAGCGCCACCGTGCTGCGCGCATTGGCGCCGCGCTCGCCATGGCGGAAGGTGACTTCGGCGGTGAAGGGCTTGAGCGCCGCGGCGATTCGCGCGGCGGGGCGGGCGTGAATGCCGTTGGGCGCGGCGACGACCAGATCGCGGGAATGGCTCTCGGTCAGGCGGCCCTGCGCCGCTTCGGCCGTCGCCGGCCAGGTCCGCACGACGCGAGCCACCGGATCGCCCGCCGCGACTTCGCGTCCCGGCTGGTCGAGCGTGACGGCGTAGCCTTCGTTCGCCACGACCAGCGGCGTGATCAGCGCCTTGGCGACCTCGGCGACGGCGTCGATGTCGAAGGCGATCAGGGGGTCGCCTGCGCGGACGCGCGCGCCCACGGCGACCTTCGGCGCGAAGCCCTCGCCCGCCAACGCCACCGTCTCGAGCCCGATGTGGATCAGCAGCTCGGCACCGTTGTCCAGCCGCAGCGAAACCGCATGCGCGCTTGCCGGGATCGCGATCACTTCGCCGTCGGCGGGCGCGCGGAGCAGCCCCTCGACCGGGTCGATCGCAAGTCCGTCGCCCATCATCCGCTCGGCGAAGACCGGGTCGGGCACTTCCTCCAGCGGTCCGAGCCAACCGGCGAAGGGCGCGACCAGCGTGACTGCAGCATCGGCGCCTCGGCTCAAGGAACCAGCTCCACCGCGTCGATCGCCCACATCGGCTCGACGCCCTTGGCGGTGTAGGTGATGCACAGCGTCTCGTTGCCCAGGCGCCGAGCAAGCGGGGCGACTAGCCGCGTGATCCCCGGATTGCCCGCAGCCGGGGCAAGCGGAAGCACCGCCACCCGCGGCCCTTCGCACCCGCCGGCGCGCACTTCGAACTCTCCCTGGGGCGTCGCGGGAGGAGCGAACTTGATGCCTTCGACATCCTTGCCGACCTGGAAGTTGAATGGAATCTGCCCGACGCTGAGCGCGATCTGCTTCGCGCCGCCGACCGGTGCCTTCTCCCATAGCCAGCAGGGATTGAAGATGTCGGTGACGAAGGTCGCACGCTTCCCTGTCGCCGGATAATCATCCTCGAGCGCGAGCACGACGCGGCTGGTGCAGGTCTTGAGCGTCTCGTCGCTGCGCCAGCGCAGGCTCTGCGGCGTTATCCTCTGTGCGATCGCACCCGGCGCCGCCGTGCCGCGGTGGAAGCTCGCCGCCTTGAGCTCGACGGGCAGGCGCACGGCGATCGGCTTCGAATAGACCGGCGACGTCGCGGTAACTGCGCTGCCGTCGGTGGTGTAGCGCATCTCGAGTCCCGCCTGGTTGTCGAGCGTCACCGTCACCGTGTCGCTGCCCGGCGCATAGTCGTAGCTCGGCCGCACCGCGAATGCGCTCGATGCCGCGGTCAGTCCCAGCCCGCGCATCCGCTCGATCTGCGGCAACAGCCGGTCGACGAACCCGTCGAAGCTGCGCCCCTGCGCTGCCGACCACCCGGTCTCGGCGACCGCCGAAGCGCGCGGGAAGGTCATCCACGCCGCGCGCTGCTCGGTGCGGATATGCTCGGTCCACAGGTTCGCCTGGAGCCCGAGGATATGCTTGCGCTGCTCGGCCGTCATGTCGGTGGGCACCGGCTCGAAGGCGTAGACGGTCCGGAGGTCGACCAAGCCGCCGTGACTCGGCGGCTCCGCGTCGCCGAACGCCTGTCGATTGTTGAGGTAGAGCGTCGGTGCCGGGCTCAGCACGGCATCGTGCCCCGCCTTCGCGGCCGTGATCGCGCCCTCGACCCCGCGCCACGACGTGATCGTCGCGTCGGGCGGCACGTCGCCTTCCAATATCTCGTCCCAGCCGATCAGCCGGCGGCCGTGCTTCGACAGATATTCGCCGATCCGGTGCATGAACCAGGCTTGCAGCGCGGTCTCGTCCTTGAGGCCCAGCGCCTTGATCTTTGCCTGGATCGCCGGTGAGGCCTTCCATTGGTCCTTCACGGCCTCGTCGCCGCCGACGTGGATGTACCTGGACGGGAACAGCGCCATCACTTCGCCGAGCACGTTCTCCAGGAAGGCGAAGGTGCCGTCCTCGACATTGTAGAGCCACGGGAAGACCCCCCAGTCGCTCTCCGTGCCCGGCGGGATCGGCGTGCCGGTGCCGAGCTCGGGATAGGCGCGGATCGCCGCGAGCGCGTGGCCGGGCATCTCGATCTCGGGGACGATCGTGATCCCGCGCTCGGCGGCATAGGCCACGATCGCGCGGATCTGGTCGTGCGTGTAGAAGCCGCCCACCTGCGGCAGCTGTGGCGCGCCCGGCGCCGTCGCGGGATGCCGCCAGCCGGAGATCCGGGTGAGCTTCGGATATTTGGGGATCTCGATCCGCCAGCCCTGGTCGTCGACCAGGTGCCAGTGGAGCGTGTTGAGCTTGTTCGCCTCCATCCAGTCGATCAGCTTGCGGACATAGTCCGGCGACTGGAAGTGGCGCGCGCTGTCGAGCATCAGCCCGCGCCAGTGGAAGCGCGGCGCGTCGCGCACGGTGAAGCCGTCCAGCCGTACCGCGCCACGACCGGCATCCTGCGTCATCGCTTGCCACAGCGTCACGCCGCCGTAGAGCAGCCCCGAATCGTCGCCGGCAGTAATCGTCGCGCCCTGACTCCCGACTTCCAGCCGATAGGATTCCGCATCCCCCGTCGCCGCGCGCCGAAAGCGGATCGCAGGCCCTTTGGCCGCCGAGACCAACCGGAGCTCCAGCCCCCGGGTCTGCCGCACCAGCTCGGCGAAGCGCAGCGCGGCATTGCGGGCGCCGGCATCGCCTGCCTCGGCGACCAGCGGCGTCGCCGCGCCGATCGCGAAGCTGCCCGGCGCGACGGCAAGCTCGGCGGGCAAAGGGAGGAGGCGGGGAAGCTGCGCGGCGGCGGGAGAGGCGCTTGCGGCCAGCAGCAGGGCACAGAGCCAGCGAAGACGGTCGAACGACGGCATGGGCATCAGCTTACGCGGCTTTCTCTTGGCGACAACATGGGCGGCGGAGCCGGGTCATCGTTCCGCCGCCCGAGGAGGGTTCCCCCTTTATCCCTGGCGCACCGTCAGAAGTTGACGTTGAGCGTCGCGAGCAGCCGCTTGCCCGCGCGATAGACGCCGCGCGGCAGGCGCTGGGTGTTGGCATAGGCGTAATATTCGCTGTCGGTCAGGTTCATGCCCGAGAGCGTCAGGCCGATGTTCTCGGTGACGTTGTACGTGACCGAAGCGTCCAGATTGGCCGCGTCGCGCACGTACATCTGGTCGCCGCGGTCGATGCCGGTGAAATATTTGGAGCGCCAGGTATAGGTGACGCGTGCCGCGAACGGGCCGCTCTCGAAGAACGGGCTCAGGCTCGCCTGATGCTTCGAATTATACGGCAGGTCCGCGCCGTCGATCCCCTGGCCGTCCGAATAGGTGTAGTTGGCGAGGAGGCCGAAGCCGAGCGGCAGGTTCTGCTGATAGGCGATCGCAAAGCCTTTCACGTCGGCGGAGCCGGCATTGTACGGGCGCGAGATCTGGTAAGTGGTAACTCTGCCCTGCGACTGGTTGAAGAACTGCTCGGGGCCGGAGCGCCGCAGGATGTAGTTGCTGATGTCCTTGTAGAAGACCTCGGCTGCCAGCACGGCGTGCGGCGCGAAATACCATTCGAGCGATGCGTTAAAGTTCGCCGATTTGTACGGCTTGAGGTCGGGGTTGCCGCCCTCGCCGGTCAGGATGCCGTCCGACAGCCAGAAGAAGTTGGTCATGTCCGCATAGTTCGGCCGGGCGATCACCTGCGCCGCGGCGAAGCGAAAGAGCAGGTCCTGCTTCAGGTTGATCGCGAAGTTCAGGCTGGGGAGCACATTGTCGTAGCTGCGGCGGGTGGTTTCCAGGTTCCAGTTCGCCTCGCTGTTGCACGGGGTGCCGGTCTCGCACACCAGGCCGGCGCTGGTGGTATCGGTGTGGACGTAGCGCACGCCGAAATTGCCGCGCACGCCTTCGGTCTCGATGTTCACCTGGCCGTAGACCGCATGGATGTCCTCATCGACTTCCCAGTTGCCCGCCGCGAATTCGGGCGCGGCGAAGGGTGAGGGCGTCGGCAGCGTGCGGCCCTCCAGGAACCCTACCATCGCCGGGCCGCTGATGATGAAGCGGTTGGCCATCTGGTCGTTGATACCGTTGAAGCCCGACAGGTAATTGTCGGCCACCTGCCTGGGATCGAATTGCCCCGCCGGCACGGCAAGGCCGCCCAGCGCGATTCCGGCATATTGCTGCGCGGCTTCGTGGCGGCGGAACTTGTAGCCGAGCTGGACGCGTCGGACGGCCCCGTCCAGGTCGAAGCCGAGGTCGGCCTGGGCGAAGCGTTCCTTGTCGCTGGTAGGCTTGCTGACGGTGTTGCCGCTCCAGCCCGGATCGGTGACGAACGCCGCGGGATTGCCCTGCACGTCGGTGGTGTAGCTGAGCGAGCCGGGGCTGTCGGGTGCGCCCGAGATGTCGACGGTATAGTCCGCCCAGTTCAGGAACTCGAGGAACACCTGGCGCTTGGTGCCGCCGTTCGCGTCGGAGAGGCCGGCTTCCAGGTTGAGGTCCCAGGTGCCGCCGTCCCAGCCGATCTTGCCGTGATAGGTGTCGGACTGCATTTCGGCTTCGCGATACTGTACGTCGAGCACGCTCAGCCCGTTGTGGAGCGTCGCGCTGGTGACGACGCCGTCCTGCACCTGGATGCCGGTCAGGGCGCCCAGGCTGTTCCAGGTGTTGCCCTGGAAGGCGTACATCGACTGGTTGAGGTTGTCGTAGGTCGCATCGATCTTGAGCCAGTTGAACTCGAGCGTGAGCTCGTCGACCGGCTTCCACTGCGCGGTCGCCGAATAGGTGAGGCGCTCGCGGCCCTGTTCGAAATAGGACGTGCCGAACGCATTGGGGCTGCGGGCGTCGAGGTTGGCCGTCAGGGTGGCGGCGCAGCTGCCGGTGCAGCCGAGATTGCGCGAATCGACCGGATTATCGGGATTGCCCCCGGCCCATTGGTTGGCCGCCATCGTGCCGTAGCTTTCCAGGCCATCGCGGCGCAGCCGGTCCTTGGCGCGCTGGAAGGAGGCGAGGATGCCGAAGGTCCGGGCTTCGTTGCGCCAGCTGACCAGCGCCGAGCCCTGGATGTCGCCCTTCTCGGAACGCGTGTTGTAGAGATAGCCGAGCGAGCCCGCGATCGTCAGCGGCTCCAGGTCGAGCGGCTTGCGCGTCACCACGTTGACCGTGCCGCCGATCGAACCCTCGTCGATCCGCGCCTCGGGCGACTTGTAGACGTCGACGCGGCCGACCAGCTGCGGCGCGAGCAGCGCGTAGTTGAAGGTGCGACCCGGCGAATCGAGGATGAACCAGTCGGCCGAAGCGACGGTCTGTCCGTTGAGCAGGGTGCGGTTGAGCGCCGGGTCGGTGCCCAGGATCGACACTTTCTCGCCCTGGCCGAACTGGCGATCCACGGTGACGCCCGGCACCAGCGTCAGCGCCTCGGCGACATTGGTGTTGGGGAATTTGCCCACGTCCTCGGCCGACACCGAGTCGACGATGGCATCGGCGTTGCGCTTGGTGTCCAGCGCGGCGGCAAGCGCGGCGCGGTAGCCGGTGACGACGATGTCCTCCTGCGAATCCGCGGCGGCGTCATCGGCCGGTGTCTGCGTGGTTTGCGCCTCGGCGGCGGTGGCAAGAAGCGCCAGGCCGCTGGCGGTGGCTGCGAGAAGTCCCCGAATCCGCATGTCTCTTCCCCTCTTCCGAAATCTCGGTGGTATGCCTGTTGTTGTACCAGTTACATACCAATAACTAGACCATCCGTCAGAGGTCCTGAGCCGTCAAGAGGGATTCTTTCACAATTATGACCAAGGCCGCTACATTTTTTGCTGGCGCGTGGTATCTAATTGGTATTAGTGTTGCGTCCGAAGCCCTTACGCCCAATGGTGGGAGCCGAAATGCCGCTTCTGGCCGAAAAGATTAACGTGCTCGATCAACCTGGTGGGGGTCCCCTCTACCGGCGGCTGGAGGATGCGCTGCGCACGGCGCTGCGCGACCAGGTGCTCAAGCCCAACGAGGCGCTTCCGGCCGAGCGCGACCTTGCCGCCGAGCTCTCGGTGTCGCGAATCACGCTGCGCAAGGCGCTCGATGCGCTGGTCGAGGAGGGGCTGCTCATCCGCCGCCACGGCGCAGGCACTTTCGTCGCCGGGCGCGTCGAGAAGCAGTTCGCCAAGCTCTCCTCCTTCTCCGAGGACATGGTCGCGCGCGGGCGCACGGTGCGTAGCGAATGGCTGGGCAAGACCGAGGGCCAGGTGACACCCGACGAGGCGCTGACGCTGGGTCTCAGCCCGGGCACGCCCGTCTACCGCTTCCACCGCATCCGCTTCGCTGACGACGTGCCGATGGCGATCGAGCATGCCGTGGTCCCCGGCTTCGGCCTCGACGGCGCTTCGGTGGTCGAGAGCTCGCTCTATGCCGCGCTCGAAGCGAACGGCAACCGGCCGGTGCGCGCGCTCCAGCGGCTGCGCGCAGTGTTGTTCGATGCCCGCCAGGCGAAGCTGCTCGAGATCGAGGCAGGGGCGCCCGGACTCTACATCGAGCGGCGCGGCTTCCTCGCCGACGGGCGCGTGATCGAGGCGACGCAGAGCTGGTACCGCGGCGACGCCTATGATTTCGTCGCCGAACTCGACGCCCGGGCCTGAGGATGGTCGAGCCCTCCACGACGCGCATGTTCGCCGAAGCCGCCGAAGCCGGCGATGCGGTCGCGCGCCAGCTCGCCGCCAATCGTGACGCGGTGGCGGCGCTGGCCGAGCGGTTGCGGACCCAGCCTCCACGCGGCGTCGTTACGTGCGCGCGCGGCAGCTCGGACCATGCGACGACCTTCGGTCGCTATCTGATCGAGACGCATCTCGGCCTTCTGACCACTTCGGCCTCCCCGTCGGTGGCCTCGGTCTACGGCGCATCGCCCGACTATTCGGGCATGCTCGCGATCGGCGTGTCGCAGTCGGGCCGCAGCCCGGACATCCTCGCGGCGATGCGGGCCGCGCACGAAGCAGGCGCGCACCGGCTCGCACTGGTCAACGTGGCGGACTCGCCGCTCGCGCTCGAGGCCGAGACCTGCTTGCCGCTCCACGCCGGCCCCGAACTTAGTGTGGCGGCGACCAAATCCTACATCGCCGCCGTCGCAGCCTTCATCCATCTCGTCGCGGCCTGGAGCGGTGACGAGCTGCTGCTCGCCGCGCTCGACGAATCCGCGGCGCTCCTCCGCCAGGCGTGGGAAGCGGACTGGTCGCCGCTGGTCGAGCGGCTCGCCGGCGCGCGCGGGCTCTACGTCATCGGCCGCGGGCTGGGCTTCGGCATCGCGCAGGAGGCTGCGCTCAAGTTCAAGGAGACCTGCGGCCTCCACGCCGAGGCATTCAGCGCCGCGGAGGTCCGTCACGGCCCGATGGCGCTGGTCGGGGCCGATTTCCCGCTGCTCGTGTTCCGCCAGGGCGACGCGACTGCCGATGGCGTGGACGAGCTGGTCGCCGACGTCGTCGCGCGCGGAGGCGAGGTGCTGGTCAGCGGCGGCCATGTGCCGGGCGCAATCCAGCTGCCGCACCCGAACGCGCATCCCGCGATCGAGCCGATGCTGCAGATCCAGGCCTTCTACCGCGCGGCGAACGCGCTATCGCTGCGCCGCGGCTTCGATCCCGATCGCCCGCCGCAGCTCGCCAAGGTGACCGAGACCCTTTGATGCGCAAGGCTCTGGTCCCCGACCGCGTGCTCGTAGACGGCGAGTGGCTGGATCGCACCGCCGTGGTGATCGACGGCGCGCGCATCGCCGCGATCGTGCCAGAGGCTGCGCTGGACGGGGAGGGCGCGATCGAGCGCGAGCGCCTGTCCGGCAGCCTCGTGCCGGGCTTCATCGACGTTCAGGTGAACGGCGGCGGCGGCGTTCTGTTCAACGACCAGCCCAGCGTGGAGGGAATTGCCGCGATCGCGGCGGCGCACCGGCGCTTCGGCACCACGGGTTTCCTGCCCACTTTGATCAGCGACGATCTCGAGGTGGTCCGGCGCGGCGTTGCGGCGGTCGATGCCGCAATCGAGGCCGGCGTGCCCGGCGTACTCGGCATCCATATCGAGGGGCCGTTCCTCAATGTCGAGCGCAAGGGCATCCATTCGGCGGGCAAGATCCGCGCGCTCGACGAAGAGGGCTTGGCAGTGCTCACGTCGCTGCGGCGCGGCCGAACGCTCGTCACGCTCGCGCCCGAGTGCACGTCGCCGGCGATGATCCGGCGGCTCGCCGATGCCGGAGTGATCGTCGCGGCCGGGCACACCGATGGCAGCTACGAGGATGCGAGCGCCGCGATCGACGCGGGCGTGCGCGGAATCACGCACCTGTTCAATGCCATGTCGCCGCTCGGTGCGCGCCGTCCCGGCGTGGTGGGCGCGGCGCTCGAGCGCGACGAAGTGACCTGCAGCGTCATCGTCGACGGCCATCACGTCAGCGCGACGGCGCTCAAGCTGGCGCTGCGCTGCAAGCCGCGCGGCAGGATCATGCTGGTCACCGACGCGATGCCGCCGGTGGGCACGGGCCTTTCGGAATTCCAGCTGCAGGACAAGCGCATCCTGGTGCAAGGCGACGTGCTGACCGACGCGGCCGGAACGCTGGCCGGCTCGAACCTCGACATGGCCGGCGCGGTCCGCAACGCCGCATCGCTGCTTGCCCTGCCGCTGCCGGAAGCAGTCGCCATGGCCAGCGAAGTGCCTGCGGCTTTCCTCGGGCTAGGCGAAGTCACGGGCCGGATCGCGCCCGGCCTCGCCGCCGATCTCGCGCTGATCGAAGGCGATGTCGGGGTCGCGACGACCTGGATCGCCGGTGTTGGTTTGGGGACGGATCGCTACTGAAGCGTAAGGCTTCAAGTCGAGCGGGTCGCGTCCGTGATCGGATCGAGCTCGCGCGCGTCGGGGCTGCGCGAGCGAGGCAGCGAGCCGGTCTGGCGCTCGATGCGGCGATGGATCACCGGGTCCGCATTGTCGATGTGCAGCTGGCGCAGCGCCTCGCTGTTGGCGTCGTCGGCGTGCGTGCGGCGGCGATTGTGCCGCACATATTCGACCCAGGTCGAGACATGGTAGCGCTCGATCCACAGCTGCGGATCGCCCAGGTCGCGCAGCAGCGCCCAGTGCCGCGCCCCGTCGCGCATGCGGATGCGGCGCCGCTCGCTCATCACGGCAAGGAAGGCGTCGACGTCCTTTTCGGCGATGCGGTGCTCGATCGTGATGACGATCGGGCCGCTGCGCGCCTCGACCGGGACTGCGGTGTGCGGCTCCTCCCAATTGTCGCGGGCGTCCATGTTCAGCTGGCTGATCGGCGCAAGGCGCCAGAACCGCCCCGCGACGACGCTCAGCAGCTGCACGCCCGCCGCGATGAGCAGCGCGGTTCCGGCGCCATGGTCCGTCGCGATCGTGCCGAACGCCCAGCTTCCGAACGCCATGCCTCCGAAGGCGCACATCTGGTACAGCGCCAGCGCCCGTGCCACGACCCAGCGCGGCGAGGCCATCTGGACGCTCATGTTGAAGGTCGACAGCGCCAGCACCCATCCGGCGCCGCACAGTGCCAGCGCGACCAGCGCCGGCGCCATGTGCCCGCTCACGCCGGTAGCCGCGGCGCCGAGCGCCAGCCCCAGCGCCGCCAGGCTGACCAGGCCCTCGATCGAAAGCCGCCTTCGGATCCAGCGGCTTCCGAATGCCCCGCCCACCGCGCCGAGCCCGAACCCGCCGAGCAACAGGCCGAAGGTCAGCGGACCGCCGCCGACGATGTCGCGCGCCACCACCGGCATTAGGGCGGGCACGGCGCTGGCGGCGAAGCCGAACAGCGCGGCGCGTCCCAGCACAGTGCGGATCGGCGGCGACAGCGCGACATAGCGGATTCCCGCTTGCATGGCGTCGCCGATGCGCTCGCGCGGCAGGCGGGAGGGAGGCAGGTCCGGGCGCCAGCGCGCGAGCACGCCGATCAGCCCCACATAGCTTAGCGCGTTGACCAGGAAGGCCGTCGCTGCACCCGCCGCAGCCACGATCGCGCCGCCGACCGCCGGGCCCACGCTGCGGGCCACGTTGAAACCCATGCTGTTGAACGCCACCGCGTCGGGCAGGATCGCGCGCGGCACCATGTCGCCGACCGATGCCTGCCACGCCGGTCCGTTGATCGCCGTCCCGCAGCCGATCAGGAAGGTGAAGATCAGGAGCAGCCACGGCGTGAGCACGCCCGCCCAGGCGCCGGCAGCGAGCAGCGCCGACACGACCAGCATGAACGTCTGCGCGGCGAGCATCACGCGGCGGCGGTCGAGATTGTCGGCGACCGCGCCTGCCCAGAGCGAGAGCAGCATGATCGGCAGGCTGGTCGAAGCCTGTACCAGCGCGACCATCCGCGGTGAGCCGCCGAGGTTGATCATCATCCACGAAGCGCCGACCGACTGGATCAGCCCGCCGAAGTTCGATGCGAGGCTGGCGATCCAGACCGATCGGAAAAGCGGGATGCTGAACGGAGAGTCGTGCTCGTTGCTGGCGCGCATGACCGTTCAATACATCAGCGCCTGCACCGATCCACACCCGCAACGAGTTTACGAGAGGTCGCGGGGGGCGGCGAGCAGGCCGCACCGCACCGCATCCGCCCGGCCGCGGCTATGCGCGCTCGCGGCTGGTTGCCTGCGCGATCGCGGCCATGAGCTCATCGGCCTTGATCGGCTTCTGGATGACCACGGCTGCCGGGTGCCGCTCGCGAAGCTCGTCGGCATAGGCCGTGATGAAGACGACCGGGATATCGCGCCGCGCGCAGATCGCCTCGACTGCCCTGAGCCCGTCGCCCGGCAGCAGCCGTACGTCCGCCGTGATCAGGTCGATCTTGGCGTCCTGGGCACCCGCTATGGCGGCGTCTTCCGACCGGGCGAAGCCGAAGGAAGTGAAGCCGGCGTCCTCCAGCATGTCCCTCAGGTGCTGGCTGATCAGATAGTCATCTTCGACGATGAAGGCGTGCATACTCAATTACTCGCTGTCAGCCGTCAGATGGACGGCCGCTTCACCGGCGGCAAGCCGCCACGCCTTGAACGAGCCACAGCTGAGCGCAGATCCATGGCACAGGCGCGTCCGCCAGGCGCAGGCCGGCCATCCCAGCCGATCAGGTGACGCCGCTTGGTTTCGATCGTAGATCAGAGCGCATGAACAGGAACATCTCGGTCGAGCGTCCGACCTTCGTCACGCATCTCGAATGCTCGCTCACCGGCGAGATCTATGCCGCGGACACGCTGCACGGCCTTTCGCGGGCTGGCCGGCCGCTGCTGGTCCGCTACGATCTGGACGCTCTGGGCCGGGCGCTGTCCCGCGCGAGCCTCGAAGCGCGGGAAACCGATCTCTGGCGCTGGCGCGAGCTGCTGCCGGTGCGCCGGCTCGAGAACATCGTCTCGCTCGGCGAGATCGAGACTCCCCTCGTGCCGATCCCGCGCTCGGGCGGCGCCAAGGTGCTCGTGAAGGACGAAGGCCGGCTGCCTACCGGTTCGTTCAAGGCGCGCGGACTGGTGACGGCGGTCAGCATGGCGCGCGAGCTGGGCGTCACGCGCATCGCGATGCCGACCAACGGCAACGCCGGCGCGGCATTGGCCGCCTATGCGGCGCGCTGCGGGATCGAGACGGTGATCCTCTGCCCCGAGGAAACGCCCGAAGTGAATGTGCGCGAGATGGCGGCGCAGGGAGCGCGCGTCTGGCGCGTGAACGGCCAGATCGACGATTGCGGCGCGATCGTCGGCAGGGGCGCGGCCGAAGGGCGCTGGTTCGACTTTTCGACCCTCAAGGAGCCCTATCGGATCGAAGGCAAGAAGACGATGGGACTGGAGCTCGCCGCGCAGTTCGGCTGGGAGCTTCCCGATGCGATCTTCTACCCGACCGGCGGCGGCACGGGGCTGATCGGCATGTGGAAGGCATTCGACGAGCTCGAGCGCCTTGGCTGGATCGGGCCCGAGCGGCCGCGCATGTATGCGGTGCAGGCGTCGGGCTGCGCGCCGATCGTCCGCGCGTTCGAGCAAGGCGTCGAACATGCCGAGCGCTGGGAAAACGCCGCCACCGTCGCCGCCGGCATCCGCGTGCCGCGCGCAGTGGGCGATTTCCTGATCCTGCGCGCGGTACGCGAATCGGGCGGTCGCGCGCTCGCGGTCGACGATCCCGCGATCCTCGCCGCCGTCGACGCCGCCGCGCGGGAGGACGGGCTGCTGCTCTGCCCGGAAGGCGGCGCGACGCTGGCGGCTTATCGACAGGCCCTGAGCGACGGCATCGTCGGCGAAGGCGAACGCGTGGTGCTGTTCAATTGCGCCACGGGGCTCAAGTACCCGATGCCTCCCGCCGGCGAATGGCTCGACCGGAACGCGCCCGTCGATCTCGAAGCCCTGTGAGGGGGTGGCGTCACGCGGATCGTCCCTGCCGAGAAGTTGGATTTTCCTACTGACTAGATAGGGTATCTTGCCTCTGCGTCCGCAGTGAGGTCTCAAGGACCTTGAGTTTTGCGAGTGTAGTCATGAGTCTCGATATCCGCCCTCGATCCCTAGGCTTTGGTACCCAGGTGCTGCTCGGCATGGGGACCGGGTTGGCGCTGGGCCTGCTCGCGCGTGGCGCCGAGCCGGCGGTCGCGACCGCACTCGGAGAGACGCTGCACACGCTCGGCCAGATCTTCGTCCAACTGCTGAAGGCGCTGGTGCCGCCGCTCGTCTTCACGGCAATCGTCGCTTCGATCGCGGCGCTGCGCGACCTCGAGAATGCGGCCAGGCTGGTGGCGCAGACTTTGCTCTGGTTCGCTGCCACCGCGCTCATCGCAGTCTCGATCGGCATCGTCCTGGGGCTGGTCATCCAGCCCGGGCTGCACGCCGGGATCGATCCCGCGGCGGCCAAGGCGCCCTCGAGCACCGGCTCATGGCTCGATTTCCTGAAGGGCCTGGTTCCGGCCAATTTCCTCGGGCTGACCGCCTCGACCGCGCTCGTCGACGGCAAGCCGGTGACGTCGCTGTCGTTCAACGTCCTCCAGATCATCGTCGCGGCGATCGCAGTCGGCGCGGCGGCGGTGCGGATCGGCGAGCAGGGCAGGGCGTTCCTCGCCTTCAACGCATCGGCGCTGACGCTCTTCCGGCGGCTGCTGCGCTGGGTGATCGCGCTCACGCCGATCGGCACTGCCGCGCTGATCGGCGACGCCGTGATCCGCTACGGGTGGGACGCGCTGGGGGCGCTCGGTTCCTTCACCGGCGCCATCTACCTCGGCCTCGCGCTGGTGCTGTTCGTCGTCTACCCGCTGCTGCTCGCTGCGCATGGGCTCAGCCCCTTGCGGTTCTTCGCTGCCGCCTGGCCTGCGATCCAGCTCGGCTTCGTGTCGCGCTCGTCGGTCGGCACGCTGCCCGTCACCGAGGAAGTGACCGAGCAGCGCATCGGCGTGCCCCACGCCTATGCCGCCTTTGCCGTGCCGCTCGGCGCCACCACCAAGATGGACGGCTGCGCGGCCATCTATCCGGCGATCTCGGCGATCTTCGTGGCGCAGTTCTTCGGCTTGTCGCTGCACCTTTCGGACTATGGCCTGATCGCCTTTGTCTCGGTCGTCGGCTCGGCCGCGACGGCGGGGCTCACCGGCGCCACCGTGATGCTCACGCTCACGCTGTCGACGCTCGGGCTGCCGCTCGAAGGTGCCGGGCTGCTGCTCGCCATCGATCCGATCCTCGACATGGGCCGCACCGCGGTCAACGTCGCGGGCCAGGCGCTCGTCCCCACCATCGTGGCGAAGCGCGCCGGCATCCTCGACCTGGAGCGCTTCCGCGGCACGGCGGCACCCGTTCTCGAACCGGCCTTAACCCCAGCCTGAAGGTGATCGTTATGTCGCTCAAGCTCTTGGATATCATCCCCGATTTCACGCAGGAATCGACCGAGGGTCCGCTCAACTTCTACGGCTGGGCCGGCAAGGATTGGGTGGTGCTCTTCTCGCATCCCAAGGACTTCACGCCCGTGTGCACCACCGAGCTCGGCGCGGTCGCCCGGCTCAAGCCCGAGTTCGACAAGCGCGGCGTCAAGGTGATCGGGCTGTCGGTCGATCCGGTCGACCAGCATCTGCGCTGGGCAAGCGACATCGAGCGCACCCAGGGCGCGGCGCTCAACTTCCCGCTGATCGCCGATGTCGACAGGCGCGTGGCCGGGCTGCTCGACCTCATCCATCCCAACGCGTCGGACACCGCGACCGTGCGCAGCGTCTTCGTCATCGATCCGGCCAAGCGCGTGCGGCTGACGCTGACCTATCCCGCATCCACCGGGCGCAATTTCGACGAGATCCTGCGCACGATCGACAGCCTTCAGCTCACCGACCGGCACAAGGTCGCCACTCCGGCCGACTGGCAGCAGGGTGAGGATGTCATCATCCTCCCGTCGCTCGGCACCGAGGAGGCGCGGGCGCTGTTTCCCGACGGCTGGACCGAGCACACGCCCTATCTGCGCACGGTGGCGCAGCCCGGGTCCGCGGACTGAGCAGCGATGGCGGCGAACCTCCTCTCCTCGCCCTTCGCAGCGGAGATCGCGGATGCGGTCTCCGCGCTCAACGCGGCGCGCTCGGCCTGGCGGGAACGCCAGGTCGGGCGTCGGGGCGTCGCGCGCTTTCCGACGCCCGACACGCTCGCCCGCGCACTGGCGCATCTCTCCGCGGCGCTGTTCCCCGCGCGTCTCGGCGGGTTTCGGGGCGGCGCTGCCCGCGAGGACGATTTCGTCGCCGAACAACTCACCCAGGGGCTGGCGATCCTGCGGGAGCAGGTCGCGAGCGAGCTCGACTATTGGCAGGCCGAGGCGACGCAGCCTTTCGACTCCGATCAGAGCGACACGATCGTCCGGCTGTTCGCCGCGGCGCTGCCCGAGATCCGCGCGCTGATCGACGAGGATGTCGAGGCCGCCTTCGTCAGCGATCCCGCGGCCCGCAGCACCGACGAGATCTTGATCAGCTATCCCGGCGCGATCGCGATCCTGCACCACCGCATCGCGCATCAGCTGCACATGCTGGGCGCGGTCATCGTGGCGCGGTTCATTTCCGAGCTGGCCAATGCCCGCACCGGCATCGACATCCATCCGGGCGCGACGATCGGCCCGCGCTTCTTCATCGATCACGGCACGGGAGTGGTGATCGGAGAGACCGCGATCATCGGGAGCAACGTGCGCCTCTACCAGCATGTGACGCTGGGCGCGCGCAGCCCGCTCGGCCTCGCCACCCATGGCCCGCGCGAGCGCCTGGCACGTCATCCGATCGTCGAGGACGACGTGATCATCTATGCCGGCGCGACGATCCTCGGCCGCGTCACGATCGGCCGCGGCAGCACGATCGGCGGCAACGTCTGGCTGCTCGAGGACGTCCCGCCCCACAGCGTGCTCGTCCAGCCTCCCGCCACGCAGGCGAAAGACAAGGATGGCGCGATCGGAGCGAGGAGCGCCGGCCTGGCTGCATAGTCAGGCGCGGCTGACGTTAGGACAGAGGTTCGGACGCAGCGGGTGACGTGCCACAATCAACGTTCCACCCAGGACGAGCGGCGCCGCCAGCGCCAGCGGCTCGAACAGACCCTAGTGAAGCAGCATCATCAGCGCCGCGGGAATGCCGACCAGCATCCCGGCGCCGGGCGACAGCAGGTAGGGCTTCGTCGCCGGTCTCCCCGTGCGAGCTCGGCTCAGGCCGCCTCGGCGTGGCCGCCTTCCTGCGCGCCGAACATCGCCTTGGCGTAGACGATGCCGATGCCATAGCCGCCGGCATATTTGCGCGCGATGCCGGTGGTGAGGCCATAGGTCTCGCCGCGCGCCCAGTCGCGCTGGAGCTCGAGCAGATATTGGAGCGCGGTCATCGGCCGCGCGCCGCGCTGGATCATCCGCTCGACCGCGCGCTCGTGCGCCTCGCTCGAGACGTCGCCGCAGATGTCGGTGATGACATAGACCTCGGCACCCTGCTCGAGCGCCGAGAGGACCGGCCCGACGATGCAGACCGAGGTCCACAGCCCGCCGATGACGATCCGCTGCTTGCCGAGCGCGTTGACCCGGTCGATTACCGTCGCGTCTTCCCAGGCGTTCATCGTGGTGCGGTCGATGATCTCCGTACCGGGAAACGCGTCGAGCACTTCGTCGAAGAAGGGTCCCGAAAAGCCCTTGGCCGCAACCGAGGTCAGCACGGTCGACACGCCGAACCCGGCGGCGGCTTCGGACACCAGCCCGGTGTTGAGGCGCAGCACTGCGACATCCTGCGAGCGCACCGGGAATGCCATCTGCGACTGATGGTCGATCAGCATCAGCACGTGATTGTCGGGCGTGAGCAGGTCCGCGGCAGGGGCGGGGGTGAATGCGATGGACATGGGTCTCTCCCTCGTGGCGTTCGCGGTGCTGATGGACCCGCCGGGCGTCCGCTGCGATTTGCCCATGAGGTTGGAGAGCCGATACCTTGGTTTGATCTGCGGCCCCGCGGCCAAGTTCATGCTTGCGCAACCGCATCGCCGGGGGCGATGGGCGCTGCAGGGGCAGGCCGGGGCGGCGGCTTGCGGATGGCAGCGAATGTGACATGATCGAGAGGATGGCGAGCCCACCCTTGGATGCGCCCCTCAGCGGGCATTCCCCGGTGGCGTTCGACACGTCGGCGCTGGCCGATCTCGTGCCCGACAGCATCATCGTCACCGATGCGGAAGGCCGTGTGCTCCAGTGGAACGCGGGCGCGGGCGCGCTCTATGGCTTTTCGGTCTCCGAGGCTTGCGGGAAGCGGCTCGACGCGCTGCTCGCGAGCCGCCACCCGTTCGGCCTGGATGCGATCGCAGCCGAGCTTGTCGAGACCGGCAGCTGGCAGGGCGAGGTCTATCGCCGCGCGGCGGACGGTCGCGCGTTCTGCGCACAGGTGCGCCGGGTCGCCCGCCGGACTGCGGCGGGTGCCGCGGAAATCGTCGAATGGAGCCGCGACGCGGGCGAGGTCAGCCCCGGCGAAGTGGCGGCGCATCGCTACACCAATGTCTTCCACGCGATGGCGGCGTCCTTCTGGGAGCTGGACTTCGCGGACGTACGCAAGGCGATCGGCGATCTGGTCGCGGGCGGGGAGGCGGATCCGATCGGCCGGCTCCGCACCGATCGCGCCTTCATCGATCGCGCGATCGACATGGTGCGCGTCGTCGACGTCAACGAGAAGACGCTCGAGCTGTTCGGCATCGCCTCGCGCGAGGCCGCGCTTGCCGGGCCGATGAGCTGGGCCTGGCCCGAGGAGAGCCGGCACGTCTTCACCGAGTCCCTCGTGGCGGCGATGCAGCGCCGCGACAGCTTCAGTACCGAGACCGTGCTCGCGCGCACCGACGGCAGCCGGATCGAAGTGCTGTTCACCGTATGCTGGCCCGCCGACCACAAGGCGCAGGGCACGGTGCTGGTCGGCGTGACCGACATCACCGAGCAGCGGCGGGCGTTCCGTGAACTCGAAGCCAGCGAGCACCGCTATCGCGACCTGTTCCAGCACGTGCCGGTGGCGCTGCTCCAGCTCGACATGAAGCCGCTGATGGCGCGGCTGGAGGCGTTGGGGCAGGGAGGCGTCGAGGACTTGGCCGACTATGTCGAGAACACGCCCGAGTTCCTCGACGAAGTGCTCCAGCTGCCCCGGATCGAGCAAGCCAATGTCGAGGCGCTGCGCCTGTTCGGCGTCGACAGCGTCGATGCGCTCAAGGGCCCGATCGCCTGGGGATGGCACGAGCGGCCCGAGACGATCCGCCGGTCGCTCTGCGCGCGGCTGCGCGGAGAGCCGCGCTATTCGGAGGAGACCCGCGTCAATCGCCGCGACGGTTCGCCCATCGACGTGCTCTACACCATGACCTTCTCCGAAGCGCTGACCGATCGCGGGATCAACGTGGTCGGCTTCGTCGACATCTCGGATCGCGCGGTCGCCGACGAGGCGCTGCGCAAGAGCGAGCGGCGTTACCGCGACCTGTTCCACCATGTGCCCATGGCGCTGTGGCAGGTCGACACATCCGGGCTGGTCCAGCTGCTCGGCGACTTGCGGGCGCAGGGCGTCACCGATCTGTCGGCTCATATCGATGCGCATCCCGAGTTCTTGCGCGCCTGCATGGACGCAGCGACGGTGCAGGAAGTGAATGCCGCCACGGTCGAGCTGTTCGGTGCCGCATCGGCAGAGGAGTTCGCCGGGCACAGGGTGACCGAATATTGGGAGCTCAGCCCCGACACTTTCCGCCGATCGATCGAGGCGCGCTTCGCGGGTGCTCCGGGCTATGCCGAGGAGACCGTCCTCCAGGCGCAGAACGGCGAACGAGTGGAGGTGGTCTATTCGATTTCCTTCCTCCCCGCGCTGCAGGAGCTTGGCATCACGCTCATCGGGACGGTCGACGTGCGCGACCGCAAGCGCGCCGAGGCACGGCTGCGGCAGGTGCAGGCCGAATTCTCGCACGCCGCCCGGGTCTCGACATTGGGCGAGCTGACCGCATCGATCGCGCATGAGGTCAACCAGCCGTTGGCGGCGATCAGCGCCTTCGGCCAGGCGAGCCTGCGCTGGCTCCAGAAGCCCGAGCCCGACCTGCAGGAAGTGATGGCGCTCACCGGCGACATCGTCGCCGACGCCCGCCGCGCGAGCGACATCATCGCGCGCATCCGCGGCATGGCGCTCAAGCGCGATCCCGATCCGCAGCCGCTCTCCGTCAACGCGCTGATCGAGGAGTCGCTGCTGATCGTGCGGCACGAGGGGCTGGACAAGGGCGTGACGGTCGAGACCGTGCTTGGCGACGCATTGCCGCCGGTCATGGCCGATCGCGTCCAGCTTCAGCAGGTGGTGGTGAACCTGGCGATGAACGCGATCCAGGCGATGGCCGGAGCAGGCGTCCGCGAACGCGTGCTGACGGTGACCACGCGTGCGCATGCGGGCGAAGTCGAGATGCTGGTCGAGGACACCGGCGGCGGTATCGAGCCCGGGCATCTGGAGCGGCTCTTCTCCGGCTTCTTCACCACCAAGGAAAACGGCATGGGCATGGGGCTGCCGATCTGCCGCTCGATCGTCCAGGCACACGGCGGCCGCATCCGCGCGGAGAACAGCGGAAACGGCGCCCGCTTCACCGTCGCGTTGCCCACGGCCTGAGACCGGGCTGTATCGCTCCCCTCCCAACGCGCTCCCCTCCCTGTGTGCAGGGAGGGGCCAGGGGTGGGGTGCGCGTCTGCGCGCCTCAAAGACTCAGAGAGGGGGACGTGAAAGTCGACGCGCTTAGGCCGCGGCGCCGATCTTCAGCTTCTCGGCCATCTTGACGAGGTCGGCCAGGGTGCGCGCCTCCATCTTCTTCATGGCGGAGGCGCGGTAGAGCTTCACCGTGATCTCGCTGAGCCCCAGGTCGAAGGCGGCCTGCTTGTTGAGCCGGCCGGCGGTGACGAGCTCCATCACTTGCTTCTCGCGCGTCGACAGCGTCTCGTAGCGGCGCGTCAGCTCGTGGATCTTCCCGCTCGCCTCGAGCAGGCGGGCATGGCGCTCGACCGCGGCGCTGACGGCGTCGAGCAGGTCCTGGTCGCGGAAGGGCTTGGTGAGGAAGTCGACTGCGCCCGCCTTCATCGCCTGCACCGACATCGGAACGTCGCCATGGCCCGTGATCACGATCACCGGAAGGTCGATGCCGTGCGAGGCCAGCTGGTTCTGGAAGTCCAGTCCGCTCGTCCCCGGCAGCCGGACGTCGAGCAGCAGGCAGGAAGGGACGGGCGCGATCTCGGCGTCGAGGAACTCGCTGCAGGATTCATAGGTGACCGAATCGATCCCCACCGAGCGCAGCAGCGCGGCGATCGCGCGGCGTATCGAGGGGTCGTCGTCGACGACATGGACGATCGGGGCCTGCTCCATGCCCCCTTATTCTCCCGAACCGGCCGGGGCGGAAACAGTACCTTGGTATGACGGACCGGCCGGCGTCACCCCTGCAGCGCCCGAGTGACGCAGCGGAGCAGCTCCTCGGCGTCGAACGGCTTGCTGAGGAAGCAGATCGCGCCCGCCTCCATCGCGCGGGCGCGCAGCGCGGGCTCGGGGAAGGCCGTCATCACGATGATCGGCAACGCCGGATAGCGGCGGACGAGCAGCGCCTGCAGGTCGAGGCCGTTCATACCCGCCATCTGGATGTCGGTGATCACGCAGTCGAACCCGGGACCGGGGAGGGCGGCAACCAGCGCCTCGGCGCTTTCGAACAGCGCGACCGCATAGCCCATCGAGCGCAACAGGCTCGAGACGCCGGCCAGGATGGCGGTGTCGTCGTCGACGATGGCGATGCGCGGGGCGCCGGTCACAGGACCTCCTTCGGAAGCGCGATCGTGAAGGTCGCGCCCGCGCCGGGCTCGCTTCGCGCCAATAGGCTGCCGCCGTGCGCCTCGATCGTCGTGCGGCAGATCGAAAGCCCCATGCCCATGCCTCCGCCCTTGGTCGAATAGAAGGGCTCGAAGATGCGGCGCATGTCCTCCTGCGCGAAGCCCGGGCCGGTGTCCTCCACTGCGATGCGAATACCGTCGGCGCCGTGCGCGGCAGTCACCGCCAGCCGCCGCTCGGTCTCGATGTCGGCCATCGCCTGGATCGCGTTAAGCAGGATGTTCACCATGGCTTGCTGGAGCGGGATCGGCTCGCACCGGATCGAGCCGAGGTCGGTCGCGAGGTTGAGGCTGATGCTGATCCCGTGGCTATGCGCCTGGCGTTCGACCAGCCGCACCGATTCGCGAACGAGGGTGCGCACTTCCGCCGTTTCTTCCTTCCGCTCGTCGCGCTGGAGATAGGCGCGGGTCCGGTCGATCACGGCGCGCGCGCGTTCGGCCTCCGCGATCGCTGCCGCGGCCGCTTGTCGCGCCTCGTCGAGGTCCGGCTCGGGGCGGTCGAGCCACCGCAGGCAGGCCGCGGCGTTCGACGATATGGCCGCGAGCGGCGAGTTCACTTCGTGCGCGATCGAGGCAGTCAGCGCGCCGACGGTGGCGATCCGCTGCGTGCGCGCGATCTCGTCGCGCACGTTCGCCAGGCTGGTCTGGTCGCGCTTGTATGCGGTTACATCGAGGATGCTGACGATGACCTCGCGCAGCTCCTCGGGCCGGCGCGGGAGTGCTGCGGTAACCAGGCAGTCGAAGGGCTCGCCGTCGCATCGCTGGATGACGCTCTCCCCGACATAGGCCTGGTCGCCGCGCTCGAGCGCTTCCAGCCACCGGCCGAACGCCCGCGCGCTGCCCGGCAGGACCGCCGCGAGCGATCCGGTCAGTTGCTCCTCCGAGCCTGCGCGCATCAGCTCCAGCGAATAGCGGTTCACATCGGTGATCATCACCTCCGCATGCAGCGCCCGCGCTTCCTCGGGGCGTGCCGCGTACCAGGCGGTGACGTCCTCGACTCCCGCCTGGCGGAGGCGGGCGAAGGCCTTGCCGACCGGCGACCAGTCCTCCTTCCAGATCGAGATGCCCGCGCGGCCGAACAGGTCGGCATATTCGCGGCGGGCCCGCGCCAGGTCGCTGCGCATCCGCAGGTCGATCTTCCACGACCGGTAGAAGAATCCGAACGATGCTGCTCCGGCGGCAACGACGATGAGCCAGGCGGCGGCATGGTGGCCGTCTGCGTCGAGGATGAGCGCGCCGGCGATCAGCGCGGCGGAGAGCGATGCCGCCCCGACGAGCGTCCAGGCCTGATGCGCGGACCAGAACGGCAGGCGTTCGGATTCGACCTTGTACAGCGCACCTTCCCCCTCCGAGACCGGGCTGGGCATCAGGCGCGCATGTGCAGCGCCTTCCGGCTCCGGTTTCCTGTCGGCGGGGTTTTGAATCACTTTTTGGTCCAAGTCACGCCGCGGGTACCGATACTGGCCGCCGGCGGCGGGGGGCGCGATGCGTCCGGCGGACAGGGCACCCCTTGGTCGGCGGCTGGAGTCGTTGATTTCACGACCGACTTTGATGTGGAGCTACACCGCGAACAACTATACGATCGTTCAGCGACGCCCCTCATTGACACATCCGGGGCGATCGCAGTCCGGGGGGACTTTAAGTGCAGCATGTATTTTCCCTCTGGCCCAGCGACGCCACCGCCGCTCCGGGTCAGGGGCTCGATGCCGACGGCATGCCGCTGTGGGCGAGCGGACGCGACGGATGTACGCCGCAGCCGCGGTGGACCGGCCGCGACTGGTTGATGAGCGGCCTGATCGTCGTGCTGGTCGCGGCGCTCGCGCTCATCGTTCCCGCGGATGCCGCTTCCACGCTTGCCGCCGCGGGCCTCGCTGCGCTTGCGATCAGCCTCGCGATAGCGGGCCTCTTCTTCCACCGGCGCAAGGTGGGGGAGCTGCAGCGGCGCCTGGACGAATCGCTACGATGGAACGAGACCATCTTCGAGCGATCGGGCATCGCGCTGTGGCGCGAGGACTGGTCGGACGCCCGGGACGCGGTACTCCGCCTGCTGCGCTCCGGCGTGCGCGACGTGCAGGCCTATTTTGCCGCGCATCCGGACGAGCTTCGGGCGATCCGCCGTTCGGTGATCATCAAGGACGTGAATGGCTTCGCGGTGGTGCGGGCGGGCGCATCCAGCAAGGACGAGCTGCTCGGTTCGCTGGACCGGATCCTCCCCGATACCGATCAGACCTTCGTGCAATGGCTGATCGCCTTTGCGCGTGGAGACAGCCTCTATCGTTCGGAGACGCACCTCACGGCGGCGAATGGCGAAACCACGCACACGCTGTTCACCGCGGGCCTGCCCACCGACATGCGCGGATTCCAGGACATATTGGTCAGCGACCTTGACATCACCGAGTACAAGGCCACGCAGGAACGGCTCGCCAAGGCCGAGATCGAAGTCGCCCGCGCGGCGCGGGTGACGACGATGGGCGCGCTGTCCGCCTCGATCGCGCATGAGGTCAATTCGCCGCTTGCCGCCATCATCTCGAGCGCCGAGGCGACGCTACAATGGCTGGGCCGCGAGAAGCCGGACCTGGACGAAGCGGCGGCGAGCGTGCGCAACGTGCTCGACGCCGCGCGCCGTGCCAAATCGGTGGTGGAGAGCACGCGCGCCTTCCTGAGCAAATCGCCCACCACGCTCGGACGCCATGATATGGCGCGCCTGATTCACGAAGCCGTGAGGCTCGTCGACGGTGAGATCCGCGCGCTCGGCGCCTCGGTCCATATCGACGCGATAGACGGCGTGCCGCCAGTGCTGGCCGATGCAGTCAACATCCAGCAGGTCGTCGTCAATCTGGTACTCAACGCTGCCCAGGCGATGAACCGACAGAGCGGACCGCGCGACATCACGATCAGCGTTCGGCCCGACGATGCGCGCGTCCGCGTCGAGGTCTCCGACAAGGGCCCGGGTATCGGCCCAGCGACGATGAAGGCGATGTTCGACCCGTTCTTCTCGACCAAGCCCGGCGGGATGGGGATGGGCCTGGCGATCTGCCGCACCTGCATCTCGGCCTATGGCGGACGACTGTGGGCGACGAGCAGCGTGGGGGAGGGCTCGACCTTCCACTTCGACCTGCCCGTGGCGACCGGGGAGCAGCATGGCTGACCTGATCCGCTCGGCGACGCCGCCAGGCGCGCCGGTCGTGCACATCGTCGACGACGATCAGGGCCTTCGCGAGGCGCTGGTCCGGCTCGTGCGCTCGGTCGGCTACGAGGCGCGGCCGCACGGTTCGGTGAAGGCGTTCCTCTCGGCTGCGCGCGCTGCAGTGCCGAGCTGCATCCTGCTCGACGTGCGCCTGCCAGACATGAGCGGGCTGGAGCTGCAGGCCAACCTGGTGAAGGCGGGGATCGAGCATCCGGTGATCATGATGACGGGCTATGGCGACATCCCCATGTCGGTCCGGGCAATGAAGGCCGGCGCGATCGATTTTCTTACCAAGCCCTTCCGCGACCAGGACCTGCTCGACGCTGTCGCTGCGGCGACGGCGCGGGATCGGCTGCGGCTCGATCAGCAGCATGTCCGCTCCGAGCTCGACGCGCGGTACGGCAGCCTGAGCCAGAGGGAGCGCGAGGTGCTTGCCGGCATCGTCGACGGGCTGATGAACAAGGAGATCGCCGACCGGCTCGGCCTGAGTATCGTCACCGTGAAGGCGCACCGCGGCTCGCTCTCGCGAAAGATGGGCGCAGCCGGAGCCGCCGACTTGGTGCGCGCCGCCCAGTTGCTGGGGCTGGACGCGCGCTGAAATGGGGTCGTTCACCTATACGAACGTATGGTCTCGATTGAGGGACATTGGTAACGCGAGTAACGTTCAGGCCTGATCAGTCGCGATCGGAGCCAGGGTTTGTTCCAGCATTTCCATTCCAGCGTGCCGTCCCTGGGGGATGTGCGCGCGGAGCGTCCCCGTGGTTGAGAAATCCGCCCCGCTGATCTCCGTGATCGACGATGACGCCTCGCTGCGGCGGGCGATCATGTCGCTGGTGCGCTCGGCCGGCTATTCGGCCAGCGGACATGAATCTGCCGAGGCGTTTCTGGCATCGAACGAAGCGGGAAGGAGCGCCTGCATCGTCACCGATCTCCAGATGCCCGGCATGAGCGGCATCGATCTGAAGGCGGAACTCGACAACCGGGTGGTGGAGACGCCGGTCATCATGATCACTGCGCGCACCGAAGCGCCACTGCTGGCACAGGCGGAGGCGAGCGGGGCGGCTTGCCTTCTGCGGAAGCCGTTCGAGGCTGAGGCCTTCATCAAATGCCTGGACCGCGCGCTCGCCGCCTGACTTAGACCAACGTTTAGTGCCGTCCATCTCTCGTCTGATGGATTGGACCCCGCCTTCTCCGCGATAACGAAGCCGCACCCCGCTGCCATCCCCGGTGGTGCAGCATCGGATCGTGCCCCCCGATGCGGAGCGGGCCGGCTTGGTCCCCAAAGAGCCGGCCCGCTCCCCCAGCTTCTCCTCCACACCGGCGGAAGCTGCCCGGGCGTGCAACTTGAGAGGACCCCATCATGGGCTTGACCGTCGAAACCGAGACCGCATCCAACGTCCGGACCCGCTTCGTGGAAACGAACGGGCGCACGCTCGCCTATCGCGAGCTGGGGGAGGGTGCGCCGCTGATCCTGTGCCTTCGGTTCCGCGGCGTCCTGGATAGCTGGGATCCGGCCTTCCTCGATGCGCTTGCCCGCAGCTTCCGGGTCATCACCTTCGACTATTCGGGCATGGGCCAGTCGACCGGCAAGCCGAGCTACCAGGGCGAGATCATGGCGCGCGACGTCATCGAGCTGGCAGACGCGCTGGGCATCGACAGCTTCGCGATCGGCGGATGGTCGCTGGGCGGCATCGCCGCGCAGGTCGTCACTGCGACCGTGCCGGAGCGGATCACCCACGCCGTGCTGATCGGGACCACGCCGCCGGGCCCGGTCGAGCATGGCTCCGAGCCGGTGTTCCTCGAGCGCGCGCTCAAGCCGTTCAACGATCTCGACGACGAGACCGTTCTGTTCTTCGAGCCCGAGTCCGCCTCCAGCAGGGAAGCCGCCGCGGCCTCCAATGCCCGCATCTCCGCGCGGACCACCGACCATTCGACGCCGATTCCGCCCGACATTTTCCTGACCCTGCTCAAGGAGCGGCAGGAGTCCGACATCTTCCCGGACCGAGGCGGCTATCGCGACTTCCTCGCTACCTGCGGCATCCCGATCCTGGTGATCGCCGGCGATCATGAGATCGTCTTCCCGACGCCCAACTGGTTCGCGCTCAACCGGGTGTGGAAGTCGCTGCACCTGCTCGTGCTGCCGCAGATGGGCCATGGGCCGCAGCATCAGGCGCCCGAACTCGTCGCCGACCTGATCGCCAGCTTCCTCCGCAATCGTTCGCGGTCCGACGTGGCGTGACGCGACCGATCGTCCTCGTTCACGGCGCCTGGGTCACGGCCGAAAGCTGGGACCCGTTCAGGCGCCGATACGAGGCAAGAGGCCGGGAGGTGCACACGCCCTCTTGGCCGCTGATCGAAGCGAAGCGCGCTGCCGAGATCAACCGCGCGGTGCCCGAGGGGTTCGGGTCGCTGACGCTCGGGCGGATCGTCGATCATCTGCAGGTCGCGATCGAGAGGCTGGCAGAGCCACCGATGCTGAT
Organism: Sphingomonas sp.; assembly: GCF_017744835.1. Lineage (GTDB taxonomy): Bacteria > Pseudomonadota > Alphaproteobacteria > Sphingomonadales > Sphingomonadaceae > Sphingomonas. The sequence goes on along the minus strand of NZ_JAGIAM010000003.1, from coordinate 765,188 downwards.
CGGCCATTCGTTCGGCGGATTGCTGGTCCAGCTGCTGCTCGACCGCGGTGTCGGTGCGGCTGCCGCGGTCATCAACCCCGCGCCGATCGCCGGCGTGGTCCCGGACGCGGCGGCGATAAGCGCGATCGCGCCGATCCTGTTTCGCCCGGCGGGCTGGCTGCGACCCTATGCCTTCGACCGCGAACGCTTCGGGCGGCTGTATGCGACGGGTGCACCCGCCGACCTGGTCGACCGGGTCTTCTCCGACTGGGTGATCCCGGCGCCGGGCATGATCTTCCACCAGGCGGCGTTCCGCGCCGGCAGCCGCGTGCAGCCGGCACGGCGGACGCAGCCGCTGCTCATCACCGCCAGCGACTGCGATCGGCTGATCACTCCCGGTGTCGCGCGCGCGGCCTTCCGTCGCCAGTCCCGCGCGGGCGCGCCGACCGAATTCCACCAGTTCGCGGGCCGCTCGCACCTGCTGATCGCCGAGCCCGGCTGGGAGGAAGTCGCCGATGTCGCGCTCGGCTGGCTGGACGGCGTCGCATGACCCAGCTCGTCGCCTGGGTCAGCCTCGATTGTCGCACCTGGCTGTACATCGATTTGAGCCCCCGTGACGACCACGCGCTCGATCGACGGCCCGGGCGCCGCGCGTCTCGACCCCGGCTGATCGTGATCGAAGGTGGAGGGGTAGGGGCCTCGCTCATACCAAGGTCTAGTCCCGGCCATCCCTCGTCTGATTGAGCCGTCCGCCGTGATTGCGACAATGGCCGCTCAACATTGGAGGATCGAATGGGCGAGTACATCGGCATCACCGTCGCGGATGGGGCATTCCAGGCCTATGTCGAGCGGCCGGAGCTGGAAAGCGCGCCCGTCGTGGTCGTGCTGCACGAAGTGTTCGGCGTGAACGACGACATGCGCGCAAGCTGCCGCGAGCTCGCCGAGCAGGGCTTCATCGCGCTCGCGCCCGATCTGTTCTGGCGGCAGGAGCCGGCGCTCGACCTTTCGCACTGGACCGAGAGTGAATGGCAGAAGGGCCTCGCGCTCTACCAGGCCTATGACCGCGACCAGGGCGCACGCGACATCGCCGACGTGCTGCGCTTCGCGGCCGGACTGCCCGGCTCGACCGGCAAGGTCGGCGTGATGGGTTATTGCCTGGGCGGGCTCATGACCTTCCTGGTCACGGCGCGGTCGGGTGCGGACGCGAGCGTCGCTTACTATCCGGGCTCCGCCGAGGACTATATGGGCGAAGCGCCGGCGGTGCGCACGCCGCTGATGGTCCACTTGGGCGAAGAGGACGAGTTCATCTCGAAGGACGCGCAGCGGACGATCCGCGAAGCGCTGTCCGGCAAGCCCAACGTCCAGGTCTTCTCTTATCCCGGCTGCGGCCACGCTTTCGCGCGCCACACCGGCACGCATTACGATGCCGATGCCGCGGCGCTCGCCAACGGCCGGACCTGGGACTTCCTCGCGGAGAACCTCAAGTGACTGCCGACTTCGTGCTGACACGGCGCGGCGCGATAGGTGCTGGTCTGGCGGTCGCCGGACTTGCGTCCCTGCCTGCCGAGCTACTCGCCACCATTCCCTCAAAAGAAGGAACCACACCCATGACTTTCATCAAGACCAGCGACGGCACCGAGATCTTCTACAAGGACTGGGGTCCCAAGGACGCGACGCCGATCGTGTTCCACCACGGCTGGCCGCTCACGGCCGACGACTGGGACAACCAGATGATGTTCTTCCTGCTCCAGGGCTATCGCGTCATCGCGCACGACCGCCGCGGCCATGGGCGCTCGACCCAGACCTGGACGGGCAACGAGATGGACACCTATGCCGCCGACGTCGCGGCGCTCACCGACGCGCTCGACCTGAAGGGCGCGATCCACATCGGCCACTCGACCGGCGGCGGCGAAGTCGCGCATTATGTCGCGCGCGCCAAGCCCGGCCGCGTCGCCAAGGCGGTGCTGATCGGCGCGGTGCCGCCGATCATGGTCAAGTCCGAGAAGAACCCCGGCGGCCTGCCGATCGAAGTGTTCGACGGCTTCCGCAAGGCGCTGGTCGACAACCGCGCCCAGTTCTTCGTCGATGTGCCCTCGGGTCCCTTCTACGGCTATAACCGGCCCGGCGCGAAGGTCGATCAGGGTGTCATCGACAACTGGTGGCGCCAGGGCATGATGGGCGGCGCCAAGGCGCATTACGATTGCATCAAGGCGTTCAGCGAGACCGACTTCACCGAGGACCTCAAGCGCATCGAGGTGCCGACGCTCGTGATGCACGGCGACGACGACCAGATCGTGCCCTACGCGGACTCCGCGCCGCTCTCGGCCAAGCTGCTGAAGAACGGCACGCTGAAGACCTATGCCGGGCTTCCGCACGGCATGTGCACCACGCATCCCGATATCGTGAACGCCGATCTGCTCGCCTTCATCAAGGGCTGACCGGCGCTCCTCTCCCGCATCGCTCAGCCCGGGGGCAGGGCGATGCGGGTCGGCGGCAGCAGCCCCCAACAGGAGACCTCCCATGTCGAAGACCGTCGTTCTCGTTCACGGCGCCTGGCTCAATTCGCGCAGCTGGGAGCGCTTCAAGGAGCGCTACGAGCAGGCCGGCTACACCGTGATCGCGCCGGATTGGCCCTATGACGACCGCGAGCCCGCCGCGCTGCGCCAGTCGCCGCGGGCCGAGCTGGCGGCGCTGTCGCAACGTCAGATCGTCGACCATTATGAGCAGATCATCCGCGCGTTGCCGGAGGAGCCGATCCTGATCGGACATTCAGTGGGCGCGGTGTTCGTGCAGCACCTTCTCGACCGGGGGCTCGGCGTCGCTGGTGTCGCAATCAACCCCGCACCGACGCCAGGCGTGCCGCTCTATCCGCATGCGATCCGATCGGCGCTTCCGGTGTTCATCGATCCGTTCAGCTGGCGGAAGGCGAAGGTGATGTCGCGGAAGTTCTTCCGCACCCGCTTCGCCCAGACCGCGCCCAAGGCCAGGGCGGACGCGCTCTACGATCGCTACATCGTGCCCACGCCCGGCCGGGTTTATTGGAACGGCGTCGTCAATCCGATGAAGATCCGGTGGGACAATCCCGAGCGCGCGCCGCTGCTGATGATCGGCGGCGAGCTGGATCTGATCGCCGACGCGGCGATGACCGCGGCGATCTACAAGAAGCAGGCGAGGGCACGCTCGAAGACCGAGCTCAAGATCTTCCCGGGCCGTTCGCACTGGACGTGCATGGACGCTGGCTGGGAAGTCGTTGCGGATACCGCGCTGCAATGGGCGGTCGCGAACGCTCGACCCGGTGCCACGGCGGCCGACGGCGCGCGCGCCGCATAGGACATTGCCTGATAATGCCGGGCATCGGGAGGCAGGCGAGGGCTCAACCGCCAGCGGGAGCAGTTTTGCAGGGATGCGCGTCAACGGCGGACGCGTGATGTGCTTTCCCTGACAACGAGTTCGTGGGGTAGGGTGATTTGCCTCAATTCGCTCCCCGATCCGCGCAGGATGTCCACGAGCAACTCGACGGCATGTCGGCCAATTCGCCCCTTGGGTTGCGCGATGGTGGTAAGCGCCGGCTGAAAGAAGCCGGCCAGCGGTAGATCGTCGAAACCCACCACGGACACGTCTTCCGGGCAGGACAGGCCTGCCTGGCGGATCGCACTGATGGCGCCGATCGCCATCTCGTCGCTGAAACAGAAGATGGCGGTCACCCCCTGCGCAAGCAGATCGGCAGCCTGAGCGGATGCCGAGGGCGCGGAATAATCGCCGCCTCGCACCTGCAGGCGATCACGCAATCCGTGGCGCTCGGCGGCGCGCGTCGCGCCGGACAGGCGGTCGCGAGTGAGCGGGCTTATCGCGGGGCCGGTGATCACGCCGATGTCGCAGTGGCCGAGCCCTATCAGGTGCTCGATCGCCTCTTCCCCGGCGGCTGCATTGTCGATGTGGACGCTCGGGACGCCGAGTTCGGGGCTGTATTCGCAGCCGTTGACGATCGGCGCAGCGGCGCCCTGGCGCGACAGCAGTGGCTCGAGCGTGCCGGGCAGGCGATGGCCGAGAAAGATCAGTCCATCGACCTCGCGCCGGGCGAGCATCTCGGCATATTGATCCTCGAGCTGCGGATCATGGCCCGTGTCGCCCAGCACCACCGCATATCCTGCGTCGCGCGCGGCTTCTTCCGCGCCGCGGATCACGCTGGCGAAAAAGGGGTTGGAGATGTCGGGCACGGTCAGCAGGATTTTGGCGGCGCGAAGCGTGCGCAGCATGCGGGGAATCACGCTGGGCGTATAGCCGAGAGAGTGGACGACCTCGAGCACGCGCTCGCGGGTTTGCGCCGACACGCGCTCAGGCTGGCTCAGCACGCGCGAAACCGTGGCTGTGGAGACGCCGGCCTGGGCGGCGACTTCGACGATTGTCGGCATCAAAGCTTCATGTAGCCGTTTGCGACGAGTGTCGAGGGCAATTCAATGTAACGCTTTACATCGCTCGAAACCCGCGTATCGTTGAGTCGAAATGCAGGCAAACTGCATAAAGGGGAGGCTGCGATATGGCAGTTGCGGAAGGCGTGCGCCTGGATGAGGCGCGCCCCGGGTCAGGGATGCTGACGGCGCGATTGAGCGCGCTGATGTTCATGCAATTCTTCGTTTGGGGAGCCTGGGCCGTCACTCTTGGTCTGGTGATGCAGACCGTGGGCATCGGCAACCTGATCGACGACGCCTTCTCCGTCGGCCCGATCGCGTCGGTCGTCGGATCCTTCCTGCTAGGCATGGCGGCAACGCGCTACCTGAGCCCGCGGATGCTGATGGTGATCCTGCATCTCGTGGGCGGCGCGATCCTGTTCGTGCTGCCCTCGCTGGTCACACCGCAGGGCGGCACCACCTTCGTCTGGCTGCTGCTCGGTTACATGATCCTCTACATGCCGACGGTGGGTCTCGCGAACACGATCGCGCTCAAGAGCTTCGGCGATCGAGTCGACAATTTCCCCTTCGTCCGCGCGTTCGGTACGCTGGGCTGGATCGTCGCCGGGCTGATCATCGGTTGGGCCGGCCTCTCCGCCAGCCCCGAGATCTTCCGCGTTGCGGCGGTGGTCTCGATCGCGCTCGGCCTCTACAGCTTCACGCTGCCCAACGTCGCGCCTGACGCGCCGAGCGGAGAAGGGCTAGTGCGCCAGGTGCTCTGCGCCGAGGCATTCGGGCTGCTCAAGCAGCGCTCGTTCCTGGTCTTCATCGTCTGCGCGACGCTGATCTCGATCCCGCTGGCGATGTACTATGCCTATGCCTCCGCTTTCATCGGCGTGGCGGGGATCGAGAATGTCGGCGGCACCATGTCGATCGGGCAGATGTCCGAGCTGGCCTTCATGTTCGCGATGCCGTGGCTCTACCGCCGCTTCGGAGTGAAGCCGCTGCTGCTCGTAGGCATGATCGCCTGGGCGCTGCGCTATGCGCTGTTCGCGATCGGCGACGGCGGCGATTCGCTCTGGGCGATCTATCTGGGCGTGGCGCTGCACGGCGTCTGCTACGACTTCTTCTTCGTCGCGGGTGCGATCTACACCGGCACGATCGCGTCGCCCAAGGGAGTCAACGCGCAGGCGCAGGGGATGCTGACGCTGTTCACCTACGGTGTGGGCATGTTGCTCGGTTCACAGATCGGCGGGCTGCTCTATGCTCGCATGCCCGAGGTCGCGAGCATCGCCGACTGGCAGCAGATGTGGTGGTACCCGGCAATCGCGGCGGCGCTGATCGCGCTGCTTTTCGTCTTCACCTTCCGCGACGACAGCAGGGAGGCACAGGCATGACCGCGATGAAGGGGCCGGCGATCTTCCTTGCCCAGTTCATGGGGGACTCCGCACCGTTCGATACGCTCGAGGGGCTGGCGAAATGGGCGGCGGACCTCGGCTATGTCGGAATCCAGATCCCGTGCGATTCGCGGCTGATCGACCTGAAACGCGCCGCCGAGAGCCAGGACTATTGCGACGACCTGAAGGGCATGCTCGCCCGACACGGCATCGAGCCGACCGAGCTCTCTACGCACCTGCAGGGCCAGCTCGTCGCAGTGCATCCGGCGTACGACACGTTGTTCGACGGCTTCGCGCCGCCCGAGCTGCGCGGCAAGCCGGTCGAGCGCCAGGCCTGGGCAGTCGAGCAGGTCAAGCTCGCCGCGCGGGCGAGCGCCCGGCTGGGTCTTTCGGCGCACGCGACCTTCTCGGGCGCGCTGGCATGGCCCTATGTCTATCCCTGGCCGCAGCGTCCCGCGGGGCTAGTCGAGGAAGCCTTTGCTGAGCTGGCGCGGCGCTGGATCCCGATCCTCGACGTGTTCGAGGAAGCGGGGGTCGACTGCGCCTATGAGATTCATCCGGGCGAGGACATCCACGACGGCGCGACCTGGGAACGGTTCCTCGACGCGGTCGGCGGCCATCCTCGCGCGCGCATCCTGTTCGATCCGTCGCACTATGTGCTGCAGCAGCTCGACTATCTCGACTTCATCGATCGCTACCACGACCGGATCTCGTGCTTCCACGTCAAAGATGCCGAGTTCAACCCGACCGGACGCTCGGGGGTCTATGGCGGCTATCAGAGCTGGGTCGATCGCGCCGGGCGCTTCCGCTCGCTGGGTGACGGGCAAGTCGATTTCGTCGGCATCTTCAGCAAGATGGCGCAATATGGCTATTCGGGTTGGGCGGTGCTCGAATGGGAATGCGCGCTCAAGCATCCAGAGGACGGCGCGCGCGAAGGCGCTCCGTTCATCCGCGACCACATCATCCGCCTGACGGAACATGCCTTCGACGACTTCGCGGCGAGCGGTGTCGACCGGGGGGCGATCCGCGCGGTCCTCGGGCTCTCGGCGGAATAACCAACATGGCTCGACGCGCGCTTCGGCTGGGCATGGTTGGCGGCGGGGAGGGGGCCTTCATCGGTGCCGTCCACCGCATGGCCGCCGCGATCGATGGCGACTGGCAACTGGCGGCGGGTGCCTTTAGCACCGATGCGGGACGCAACACCCGCACCGGCGAGGCGCTGGGGCTGGATGCGGCGCGAGTCTATCCGAGCTTCGGCGCGATGCTGGCGGGCGAGCAGGCGCTTGCCCCCGCGGCGCGCATCGATGCGGTCGCCGTGGTGACGCCCAACAATCTCCACGCGCCGATGGCGATCGCCGCGCTCAACGCCGGTTTTCACGTCTTCTGCGAAAAGCCGATGGCGATGAGCGTCGCCGAGGCTGAGGCGATCGCGGCGGCGGCCAGCGCCAGCGGCAGGCTGTTTGCGCTGGCTTTCACCTACAGCGGCTATGCGTTGGTCGAGGAGGCGCGGGCGCGGGTGGCGCGCGGCGATTTCGGCAAGATCCGGCTGGTGCAGGCCGAATATCTCCAGGGCTGGCTGAGCGAGCCGATCGACACCACTGGCAACAAGCAGGCCGAATGGCGGACCGACCCGGCGCGCGCTGGCCTCGGCGGGTGCCTGGGCGATATCGGCACGCATGCCTTCCAGCTTGCCGAGCATGTCTCGGGGCTCCGCGTAGAGGCAGTCTCCGCCGATCTGATGATCCATGTTCCCGGCCGCCGTCTCGACGACGACGTCAGCGCGTTGCTGCGCTTCGAGGGCGGCGCGCGCGGCGTGCTCAAGGCGAGCCAGGTCGCGGCGGGCGAAGAGAACGGACTCAAGCTGCGCATCCATGGCGAGCGCGGCGGCCTCGAATGGGCGCAGATGGAGCCCAACACGCTGATCCTGCGCTGGCTCGACCGGCCGGCCGAGATCATCCGCGCCGGCGGGCCAGGGTTGCACCCTCGCGCCGCGGCGCTGCTGCGCACACCGTCGGGGCACCCCGAGGGTTATATCGAGGCCTTCGCCAACCTCTATCGGGGCTTCACTGCTGCCATCCGCGGCGGCGGCAACCCGTGGTTTCCGGGCGTAAGCGACGGACTTCGCACGATGAAGTTCATCGAGGCGGTCATCGCCAATGCCGCTTCGGATCGGAAATGGACAAGCGTAAATCCGGGAGAGAAAGAATGAAGCTTCTCGCGTGCCTGGGAGTGGGGGGCGTCGCAGTATCCGCGCTCGCCGTCGCCTGGTCGCCCACCGTTGCGCAGACGGGAACGAGTACCGTGCCGGCCGCCTTCAATGCGTGCAAGGCGTGTCACACCGTCCAGGCGGGCGGCAAGAACGGGGTGGGTCCCAATCTCCACGGCGTGGTCGGGCGCCCCGCGGCATCGGCGCCGGGCTTCAACTATTCGCCTGCGCTCAAGACGGCGAAACTGCGCTGGGACGACAAGACGCTCGACGCCTTCATCGCGGCGCCCGGCAAGACGGTGCCCGGCACGCGCATGCCGATCGGCATGGCCGATCCGGCCAAGCGCGCGGCGATCATCGCGTATCTGAAGGCCGAGGGCGCCAAGTGATCGAGGCGCGGGCATGAGCGTCTCGCGCCGGACGCTCCTCGCCGTGGGCGCGGCATCGGCGGTGGCGCCGCCGCTGGCGCGCGCGCAGGGCGGCGGATCGAACGCCGCGCGCTTCTCGCTGGGCTATGCACCGCACCAGGGTAGCTTCGCCAGCCGCGGCGGGCTGATCGAGCAGATCGCCTTTGCCGCCGACCAGGGCTTCACCGCCTGGGAAGACAATGAGGCGTCCAGCCGCCCGGTCGCCGAGCAGGAGCAGATGGCCAAGGCCTTGCGCGATCGGGGCATGACCATGGGCGTGTTCGTCGCCAGCATGCCCAAATGGGCGCAGTCGCGTCCGCTGCTCGGGGCGAACGATGGGGCTGAGCGCGAGGCGTTCCTCGCGGATATCCGCACTTCGATCGACGTCGCCAGGCGGCTCGACGCGAAGCACATGACCGTCGTCACCGGCTTCCTCGACCCCAAGGTCCCGCTCGACATCCAGACCGCGCGGATCATCGACGTGATGCGCCGCGCCGGCGATATCGTGGCGCCGCACGGCATCGCGATGGTCATGGAGCCGCTCAACACGCGGACCGATCATCCCGGCGTCTACATGCAGACGATCACGCAGGGCTATGCCGTGGCGCGCGGGGCGAACAGCCCGGCGGTGAAGATCCTGGCCGACCTCTATCACGCGCAGATCCAGTCGGGGGACCTGATCCCCACGATGGAGGCCTGCTGGAGCGAGATCGGCTATCTTCAATTCGGCGACAATCCGGGCCGCAAGGAGCCGGGCAGCGGCGAGATCAACTATGCCAACATCGTCAAATGGCTGCGTGCGCGCCGCTATTCCGGCGTGATCGGCATGGAGCACGGCAATTCCGTCGCAGGGCGGGCGGGCGAGGAGCGGCTGATCGCCGCCTATCGCCAGATCGACATGCTATGAAGGGAGGGAGGATGACTGGCATCCGCATGGTCTGCGGGCTGCTCGCGGGGGCGGCTTCGCTCATCGCCACGGGCGTCGCCGCGCAGGAGAAGCCGGGCTTCAAGGACACGCCGATGCTGCCCGGCGGGCAATGGCACGTCCATGATTCCGATCGCCCTGCGCCGGTGGTGGTCACGCCGGCGACCAATCCCGGCGGTGCGCCCTCGGACGCGATCGTGCTGTTCGACGGCCGTTCGACCGACGCCTGGCGCGCCGAGCGGACGCCCTGGCCAGTCAAGGACGGCGCGTTGACCGTTCCGGCGCGTATCGGGGGCGAGAGCAATCTGATTTCCAAGCAGAGCTTCGGTGACGTCCAGCTTCATCTCGAATTCCGCTCGCCCAACCCGCCCACCAAGAGCTCGCAGGATCGTGGCAACAGCGGCATCTGGTTCATGCAGCGCTACGAGGTACAGATCCTCGACGGCTATCAGAACCCCACCTATGCCGACGGGGCGGTGGGTGCGGTCTATGGCTGGAAACCGCCACTGGTGAATGCCGCGCGCAAGCCCGGCGATTGGCAGAGCTACGACATCGTCTTCGAACGCCCGCGCTTCGGCCCCGACGGCAAGCTGCTGCGCCCGGCCTATGTCACGGCCTTCCTCAACGGTGTGCTGGTGCAGAACCACCAGCCGATGCTCGGCACCACGATCTGGCGGCAGGTGGCGAGCTACACGCCGCATCCCGATGCTGCCCCGCTGCAGCTCCAGGACCATGATTCCCCCGTATCCTTCCGCAACATCTGGGTGCGTCCGCTCCCGGAGGCGGCCATCGATCTCGGAGAAGGCAAGTGATCGATCGTAGAACCGCGCTCGGCGGCGTGGCGGCCATGTTCGGGGCGACTCTGTTCGCGCCGATCGCCCGTGCCGCCCAGGCGTCCAAGATACCGGTGATCAGCGACGGACCGCCCAGCGTGGCGGTGTTCAACCCCGTCCAGCGCGCGTCCATGACCGCGCTGGCCGAGCGCGTGCTGCCCGCCACCGACACGCCGGGCGCGATCGCCGCGGGCGTACCGGCCTTCATCGAGAAGCTGCTTGCCGATTGGGCCAGGCCCGACGAGCGGATTCCGATCCTCGCGGGGCTCGATGCGATCGAGGCGCGCAGCCTGAAGGACCACAAGGTCCCGGCCGCGCAGGCGACGCCGGCGCAGCAGGACGCGCTGCTCACGCTGGCGATGAACGACGAGCTGCAGGGCGGCGCCGAATTCTTCGAGGCGTTCCGGCAGCTGGTGATCGCCGGCTACTACACCTCGGAGATCGGCATGACGCAGGAGCGCGAATATCTGCCCGTTCCCGGCGAGTACAACGGCGCTTTCCCCTATTCCCAGGTCAACAAGGTGTATTCCGCATGATGATCAGCCGCAGAAATCTGCTCGCGGGCGCCGGAGGCGTTGCCGGGCTCGCGCTTGCCGGCGTTTCCGCCCGCCCCGCGGCCGCCGCGCAGCTCAAGGCGGTCGGGCTCCAGCTCTACACCGTCCGGGATATCTTCTCGAAGGACCCGGTGGGCACGCTCGAGCAAGTCGCGCGCATCGGCTACCGCGAAGTCGAGTTCGGCGGCGGCGGCTATGACGCCATGGACCCCGCGATGCTGCGCAAGACGATGGACCGGATCGGGCTTCGCGCACCTTCGGTCCATATCGGCTATGACGCGCTGCTTCAGAAGTTCGACCAGTCGGTCGTGATGGCCAAGACGCTGGGCGCCGACACGGTCGTGCTGCCCTACATGACGGACGAACACCGTACCGAGGCCGGCTGGCAGGCCGCGCTGCCCAACTTCAACCGCTTCGCCGAAGGGCTGAAGAAGGCCGGGCTGGGCTTCGCCTATCACAATCACGATTTCGAGTTCACCAACAAGCCTGGCGGCGTCTCGCTGTACGAGCGCCTGTTGAAGGCGACCGATCCGGCGCTGGTGAAGGTGGAGCTCGATCTCTACTGGGCCGGCTTCGCCGGGGAAGACGTGCCCGGGCTGATCGATCGGGTGGCCGACCGGCTCTACGCCTATCACGTCAAGGACATGCGTGCCGATCGCAAGATGGCCGCGGTGGGCGAGGGCACGACCGACTTCGCCGCGCTGTTCAAGCGCAAGGGCAGCGCGGGCGTGCAGCACTTCTATGTCGAGAACGACCAGGCGCCCGCGCCCTACATCCCCGACATCACCACCAGCTACCGGACGCTCAGCGCGCTGCGCTTCTGATAAGAGAATTGGAGAGGGAAATGGCAGCGACCAACAGGTTCGACGCGATCGTCGTGGGGTCGGGCGTGAGCGGGGGATTTGCCGCGAAGGAGCTGACCGAGAAAGGACTCCGCGTCCTGATGCTCGATCGGGGCGTGATGGTCGAGCATGGCGAAGGCTATGCCTATGACGGCAAGCCGGCCTATGAGATCCCGGCGCGCAACCGTATGCCCGAGGCACTGGTCGATAGCGACTATTTCATCGCCAAGCACGGTTATGTCGCGCCGAGCAACCAACGTTTCTACAACAACGACCGGCTGAATCCCTACGCCTTCGACGAAGGCGAGAAGTTCTACTGGATCCGCCCCGGCGCGGTGGGCGGAAAGTCGCTGATCTGGGGGCGGTGGAGCTTCCGCTGGTCGCCCGAGGACTTCGAAGCCAACAAGCGCGAGGGGATCGATGGCGAATGGCCGATCGGCTATGACGACGTCGCGCCGTGGTACAGCTATGTCGAGAAGTACATCGGTGTCTCGGGCTCGCGCGAGAAGCTGCCCTATCTGCCCGACAGCGAGTTCCAGCCACCGATTCCGATGAATATCGCCGAGAAGTGGCTCAAGCAGCGGCTCGAGACCGAATTTCCGGGGCGCAAGCTGATCAACACGCGGCTCTCGAACATGACCGAGGACAAGCCCGAGCAGAACCGCACCAAGTGTCAGTTCCGTGCGCAGTGCAGCAACGGCTGCTCGTTCGGTGCCTATTTCTCGACCCAGGCAGTGACGCTGCCGGCGGCACGTGCGACGGGGCGGCTGACGCTCCAGTCCGATGCGGTGGTCACCAACCTCGAATATGATCCCGCCCGCAAGCGCGTCAGCGGGGTGCGCTATATCGATGCGAAGACCGGCCAGGCGCAGGTGGTCAACGCCGATCTGGTGTTCCTCTGCGCATCGGCGATGGCGTCGACGCAGATCCTGATGAACTCGCGCGCGCCGGGCAGCGGCCGGAGCCATTTCGATTCGAGCGGTACGCTCGGCCGCTATGTGATGGACCACATCTTTCGCGTCGGCATCTGGGGCGAGATTCCCGGCATGACCGACTATATCGAATATGGCCGCCGGCCGGGCGGGGTCTATATCCCGCGCTTCCGCAATATCGGCGGCGAGGAAGGCGTAGGGTTCAAGCGCGGCTACGGCTATCAGGGCGGCGCGCGGCGCGATCCCGCCACGCCCGTGGGCTTCGGCGCTTCGATGAAGGAGGGCATGCGCAAATACGGGCCCTGGACCTTCGGCATGGGCGCGTTCGGCGAATGCCTGCCCTACAAGGACAACCACGTCTCGCTGCACCCGACCAAGGTCGATCGCTTCGGAGTGCCGCTGATGCGTTTCGATGTCCGGTTCCGCGAGAACGAGTTGCGGATGATGGCCGACGCGCGCGAGCAGGGCGAGAAGATGCTGAGGGCGGCGGGGCTGCTCAATGTCGGAAGCTCCGAGGACGAGCATGTGCCCGGTGACGCGATCCACGAGATGGGCGGCGCGCGCATGGGCAAGGATCCGGGCAAGTCGGTGCTCAACGGCTGGAGCCAGGCGCATGACGCGCCCAACCTCTACGTCACCGACGGCGCGCAGATGGCCTCGGTCTCGTGCGTCAATCCGTCGCTCACCTTCATGGCGCTCACGGCGCGTGCCGCTGATCATGCGGTGCGCACCCGCGGCGCCTGAGGCCGATACCTATCCGAGAACGCGCGCGCAGCGGCAATCAAAGCTGCGCGGTAGCGCGTCGGCGCGCTCCCGCTGGCGCAGCCCGCTTCATGGTTCGGTCCCCGGCTGGTCTACGACGAGGTGCATAGAGACGGATTGTTGATCTAGTAGCACGCAGCCCCATCGCCGGGTCGAAGAGGTTGAAACGCTCGGCATACCGCAAAATCTGCTGTCCGTGCTGCAGGAATTGTATCGCCTCCTGTCACGGGCTTATCCGACGAAATAGAGCGACCTCCTCACGCGCAGTCTTCCGCTGCCTGATGGCCGATCATACGTGAAGTGGCCTTCTTACGAACGTCGTGTAGGGTCTCTCTGCAGCAACAACTTCTCGGAGTGACTTGATTTTTGGTCCGGTCAGGTGGCCAATGCTGATCCGGTGCTTGGGGGAGGCTGCAAAATGATGCGATGGTCGTTTTTGGTCGTTGGAATGGCCCTGAGCCTCCCGGCGCACGCGCAGCTTACGGGGCCGGTGAAGAATGGTGACACCACCATCACGGTCACCGGTACCAAGCCGCGCGATTCCAAGGTGGAGATGAGCGACTGGCGGATGGCGGAAACGCCGCACGTCGTGGTTTTCAGCAAGGATGACGAGAAGGACCTTCTGCGAACCGCGCACAATCTCGAGAAGCTCCACTTCCTCCTCTCCGCCCTGACCGGACGGGTGGACGAGCCCGATGAGACCATCAAGATCGCCGTCACCATGATCGGAGATGCCGGGGAGTTCGAGCGGCTCCGTTTGACCGACCTTCGCTGGCAATATGGCCCGTTTCCGGAGGCGTTCGCCAAAACGATCTACTATGATCCGCGCGAAGACGGATCGGTGCTCGCCACAACCAGGGACGGCGTAAATCTGATTCTTCGCCCGTCGTACGGCGCTCCGACCAGCCGCAATTGCACCGGCGACCGCGACCCCTACATAGCTAGCGTCGTCGTGAGCCCCCGGGTGACGGGCGATGGAGGGCTTACGGTGGATCCGGATCAGATCCTCGCCCAGCTTCCCGTGAACGAGCTTGCCTTCTGCCAGTCGGCCGAATCGCGCCTCTATGCCGGCTTCGCGCAGAATTTCCTGATGACCTATTTCCCGGCGGCTTACCCGCGCTGGTACCTGCAGGGCTTCGGCGAGATGTTCGCGACGATGGAGGCAGGCGACGACTTCGTCGAATATGGCCACCTTCCGCCCGGCTACTTCCAGGTCATGGATTCTTACAACGCCTATCCGGTGTCGGACATCCTGGACGGCCGCTATCTTTCCGGGCGGCGGGCCTGGACGCCCTACCACGCCTGGCGGCTCGTCCATCTTCTGTATTTCTCGGACGCGTGGAAACCGCGGTTGCTCGCTTACCTCAATGCCATGGCGCGGGGCGCCGATTCGAAAAGCGCCGCGAGCGCCTTCGGCGATCCGGCAGAGCTCCAGAGGGCAATGACGGCGTACCGGGGGCGCAAGCTGCAGGGCGAGCGGATGACCTTTCCGGCCGAGCGTGCGCCGGCTCCCACCGTCCGCCGACTGACCCGGGCGGAGGCCGGCCTGATCCGCGGCCGGCTGGAGCTGGGCGCCCGGATCGAGGTTCCGGCCGAAGCCGGTCCCCAGCGTTCGGCAGCGCTCGCCCGGCGCGCGGCCTGGCTCGACGGGCTTCGCGAGAATGCGCGGCGTTTCCCCAACCTGGTCGAACACCAGCTGCTCTTGGCCGAGGCCGAATGCCGCGCGGGCAATCCGGGGGAATGTCTCGAGGCCGCCGAACAAGCGCTTGCACAGTTACCGACGGAAACAAGGGCGCTGATGTGGAAGGGCACGGCGCTGACGCAGCTCGCCGCGCGCGCGCCCGCCGCCGAACGTGCGCGGCGGTTCAAGGAAGCGAGAAGCTTCATCATCAAGGCCAACCGCCTCGATCCCGAGGGCATCCTTCCGCTCATCGCCTATTACAACAGCTTCGCCGTTGCCGGGGAGCGAGCCCCGGACCCAGCCATAGAAGGGCTGGCCAAGGTCGTTTATTCTGCGCCCGCCGCGCCCGGCCCAAGGCTGAAGCTCGGCCAGGAGCTGATCGGGCGCGGTCTCAAGGATAAGGCGCGCAGCACGCTCCTGCCCGTCGCCAAGGGGCCGTTCGCATCGCCCGAACAGCCGGCCGCCGCCGCCTTGCTTTCGAGAGCGGAGATTGGGAAGCCCGCGCGATAGACGTCCGCCCTCGCTTCTGAAGACTGTCCACGAACGTGTCGGGCGGCAGCATGAAATCTGTCCGCTCCCGGCCCGATTTTTTCGGACGTCGGACTTCAAGCACAAGGGCCGAAATCGGCCGATGGCGAATGATCTGCCCATTGTGTGAAACGCGCGGATAACAGACAGTCGCTTGCGGGGTATGGCCACTCATTGGAGGTGCTCCGATTTTACGGGCAGGGGGCTACCGGATGCAGCGCAAGACGCAGATCGTCGTGGTCGGGGGCGGCGCCGGCGGGCTCGAACTGGTCCGCCGCCTCGGCGCGCGCTTCGGCCGCAGGCGCCACGATATCATCCTGCTCGAGCGGAATCGGACGCACATCTGGAAGCCCCTGCTGCATGAAGTCGCCGCCGGGTCGCTCGACGCCAATCTCGACGAAGTCGGCTATCGCAGCCACTGCCATCGGTGGGGCTACCGCTATTTCCACGGCACGCTCGAAAGCGTGGATCGCGCGAACCGACAGGTCATCGTCGCTCCGCTGCTCGATGACGACGGCAGCGAGATTATCGCCCGGCACCCGATCCGATACGACCATCTGGTGATCGCGATAGGCTCGATATCGAACGACTTCGGGACCCCCGGAGTGGCCGAGAACTGCATGCGGCTTGACGATCGGGCCGGAGCCGACCGCTTCCGCAACCGCCTGCTGAATCATTGCCTGCGGGTTTCGCGCGAGATGAGCGCGAACCCCTCGTGCGATGCCCATGTCCGGGTGGTCATCGTCGGCGGCGGCGCGACCGGGGTCGAGCTGGCTGCGGAACTCTACAATTCCGCGGCTGCGCTGAAATATTACGGGCTAGAGGTGTTCGACGAGAGCCGGCTCGAGATCACGCTGATCGAGGCCGGTCCGCGCATCCTTCCGGCGCTGCCCGAACGCCTCGCCGAAGCTGCCCAGGCCGAGCTCGAGGCGCTCGGCGTCAGGGTCCTGTCCGGCGTGCGCGTCGTCGAGGCTCAGCCGCACGTCATCATCACCGGGAGCGGCGAGCGCATCGAAGGCGATCTGCTGGTGTGGGCGGCCGGGGTGAAAGCATCGCCGGTATTGGCGGGTCTCGACCTCGAGAAGAACCAGCTCAACCAGCTTGTCGTGCAGGACAGCCTGCAGACCACACGCGACCCGCGGATTTTCGCCATGGGGGACTGCTGCTCGTGCACGCCGAGCGGCCGCGACCGGCCGGTGCCCCCCAGGGCGCAGGCCGCCCATCAGATGGCGAAGACGGTTTTCGACAACCTTGTTCGCGACATGGAAGACAAGCAGCTCAAGTCGTTCGTCTACCACGATCACGGATCACTGGTCTCGCTGAGCCGCTTCTCGACCGTGGGCAGCCTGATGGGCAGCCTGGTCGGCGGCAGGATGGCCATCGAGGGCCGCCTGGCGCGCCTGGTCTACACCTCGCTCTACCGAATGCATCTGATCGCGATCCACGGATGGCTGAAGGGTAGTGCGCTCCTCGTGGTCGGCCGGGTGAACCGCATCGTCCGTCCGCGGCTCAAGCTGCATTGATCGCCGCGATACAGCTCGGCGGCTTGTGGCCTTGGACAGGCTTCGAGCCGGAACATTTCGCAGCAATCGGCCGGCGAACACAGCTATCCTCGGATCTCGAGCGGAATGCGGAATGTCGGACAGCGGCCCGAAAGCCGCTTGGCAGGGGTTCGTCTGAGCTGCCGGTCAGCAATGCACCCCAATCTCTGCCGTTCGTTATCCGTGATACCTGCGTCGAGAGCTGTCGTCGCTCATCGGGAATCTGCGCGCGTCCGCCGAGGCTGTGGCGTGCCGTTTTAGTCCTGCCACCCTCCGCCGAGCGCGAGGAACAGTTGGACCTGATCTGCCGCGAGCCGGCTGTCGGCGGCGGCGAGTGTCTGCTCGGTGCCGATCAGCGTGCGCTGCGCGTCGAGCACGGGGAGAAAACCGGTGCGGCCCGCGCGGAACAGCTTTTCCGCATCTCCTGCCGCTTGGGCAGCCTGATCGCGCGCCTGCCGAAGCGCCGCGCGCCGGTCGAGATCGCGTGCATAGACGGTCAGCGCCGTCTCCGTCTCGCGCAGCGCAGCGAGCACTGCGCCGTCGAACCGCGCGAAAGCCGCGTCGGCCTCGGCTTGGGCACCGGCGATGCGGGCCCGCACCCGTCCGCGATTGGGGAATTCCCAGCTGATCAGCGGTCCGAGCGAGAATTTGTAGGTGTCGCTGCTGAAGGCGTTGCGCATGAGCCCGACAGACCCCAGCGAGGCGCCGAGCGTGACATGTGGGTAGAGCTCCGCCTCGGCGACGCCGATCCGCGCAGTAGCGGCGTGTAGCTCGAACTCGGCACGTCGCACGTCGGGGCGGCGGCGCAGCAATTGCGCGCCGTCGCCGATCGGGATCTGCCGGGTCAGGTGCGGCTCGGCCGAGCACGCGGCGACGATATGATCGAACGCGACGGGCGGGTGGCCGGTCAGTGTCGCCAGCCGGTAGAGCGCGACTTGCTTCGCGCCGAGGAGGGTCGGCAGGGTTGCGCGTACCTGCTCCTCCTGCACGTGCGAGCGCGTCGTATCGAGCGAGATGCCGCGGCCGGCGCGGACCAGCTTGCCGGTGAGCGCCGTCGTCCGCTGCTGCAGCTCGAGCGAACGCTGTGCCACCTGGACCTCGCGTCCTGCCGAACAGGCATCGAGATAGGCGCGGGTGGTGTCCGCGACCACCGTGACCTTCACGGCGTCATAGGCGGCGTGCGTCGCGGCGACGTCGGCGTCGGCCGCTTCGATCGCGCGCCTCACCTGGCCGGCAAGGTCGAGCTGATAGGAGACGCTGGCGCCCGCCGAATAGACCAGCGCGGAGGGCAGGGGAGCACCAGGCACCATCTCCTCCTCGGCGGAACGCTGCGCATAGCCCGGCGCGACCTGGATCCCGGTCTGCGGCTTGCCAGCATCTTCGATGAGATCGCGCGCCGCATTGGCGTGCGCGATGTTGGCGGCCGCTACGCGCAGATCGGTGTTGTGCGCGATCGCCTCCGTCACCAGCCGGTCGAGCGTGGGATCCTGATAGAGCCGCCACCAATGGTCCGGAAGCGGGGCCGCGGTATAGGGCCTTTCAGCCGCGCCCAGGAAGGCGCCGGTGGCCGCCGGATTATCGGCAATGGCCTGGGGCGGACGGCGGTAATCGTGGCCGGCGGTGCATCCCGCGAGCAGGGTTGCCGTCAGGACGGGAGCGAAGCGGCGCATCACGCATGCGCTCCCGGCTTGGCCGGCGCGACGATCTCCACCGTCGCAGTGCGCCCGACGACGAGCTCCGCCCCGGCCGGCGCCTGGTCGATCGCCACCCGTACGGGAATGCGCTGGGCGAGCCGGACCCAGCTGAAGGTGGGGTTCACATTGGCGAGCAGATTCGCGCCGGGGCTGCGGTCGCGATCCTCGATGCCGCCGGCGACGCTCTGGACATGGCCCTGGATCACGCGGTCGTCGCCCATCAGCTGGACCCGCACCGGATCGCCGACATGGATGCGCGGCAGCTTGGTTTCCTCGAAATAGCCGATGATATGGAGCGAGCTGCGGTCGATGACCGCAAATTCGGGATGGCCGGCAGTGGCATAGTCGCCGGGGCGGAGCGTCAGGTTGGTGACGGTGCCGGCGACGCTCGCGCGCACCAGGGTGCGACTGAGGTTGAGCTTCGCAGTGTCGAGCGCGACGCGCGCCTGGGCAAGCGAGGCCTCGAGCTGCGCAACCCGCGCCAGGCCCTGCTCGCGCACTTCGCCGGCCACCAGCTCGCCGAGTTCCTGGTTGCGCGCCGCCTCGCGCCGTGCCTGGGCGAGCTGAACCTGCTGCGCGGCGACCGCCGATGCGGCCTGGGCGACGGCCAGGCGGTAGCGCGGCCGGTCGATCTCGAACAGGGGCGTGCCGGCGCTGACCTGCTGGTTGTCCTTGACCAGCACCGCCGTCACCAGGCCGGAGACGTCTGGGGCGACCTGCACCACATCGGCGCGGATCCGCCCGTCTCGCGTCCAGGGTTCCTCCTCGTAATGGGCCCAGAGGCGCTGGCCCGCGACGGCTGCCAGTGCCACGACGAACAGCGTCACCACGACGCGCAGGATGACAATCTTCTTCATGTTCCTAGCCGGTGAAGGCTGCAGCCAGGCTGCCGCCGGTGATGAGCGCGGCAAGGCCGGCCCAGAGGAGGATGGTGAGCGCCACGTCGAACAGGCCGCGATGCCAGACGAAACGGTAAAAGCCGAGCCGGCCGAGTCCCCAGGCGACGAGCTCTGCCAACAGGAAGGCGAGCACCGCCGCGATCAGGAGCGGGTGGACATAGACGCCCGCGATATCGATCTCACCGGTCATGCGGCTTCCTTCAGCGGTTCCCAGCCGGGGACGGCGGGAAAGAAGTTGCGCCGCAGCCCGGTGAGCGCAGCCAGCCGCGCACGGCGGGCGGATCCGTCGGGCAGCGTCCAGCTTGTCGTGATCGCGGCGTCGATGCGCGCGAGTAGCGGCTCGGCGGGGAGGTCCGTCCCGGCACGCTGCCGGGCCCGGAAATGGGCGGCGATGTCGGCGCGCAGCGCGTCAAGGTCACCGGCTTCTTCGGCCGGATCAGGAACGAGTTGGGCGAGATTTACCCCCATGCGCAGCTCGCGTAGCGCCGCCATGCCAAGGTCGCGATCCGCTTGTTCGACGTCGCCGATGCGCGCGGCGAGCAGGCCGACGCGGTCGAGCATCCGGCTCCGCCAGGCAGCGATCGGCAGCGCCCCCGATTGTGCGCTCAGTTCGGCAAGATCGCGCCAGCCGGCCCGGCGCAGGCGGCGGATCGCAGTGCCCGCGCCCAGGCTGCGGAAGGTGCGCGTGACCAGGACCGATGCGCCGATCCCGATCAACTGCGCGATGCTGCCGTTGAAGAAGCTCGCGGCATTGGCGGTGAAATTGTTGGTCAGCGCCAATCCGCCGGCGAAGCCGATGACCAGCGGCATCATGCGGCTATACCAGTGCGGCAGCGCCATCAGCGCACCGCCCACGAGCAGCGGCGGGGCCAGGACGAGCGCCAGGGTCTCGAAGCTGTGCACCATCGGCAGCAGCGCGAAGAGATAGAGCGAGGCGAGCGGGAGCGAGACGGCGGTCCAGACGAGGAAACCGCGCTGCGCCGGGACCGGATCGTCCATGGTCGCGAAGAAACAGCAGACGACGGCCGCGATCATCGCTGCGACGCCGCCTTCCGGCCAGCCCGTCGCGATCCAGAAGGCGCAGCAGCCCAGCACGGCGATCACCGTCGCTGCGGCCGACAGCAGCGCCAGCGGCGCGTCGCGGTGGAGCGGGCGTTGCTGGCGTTCGCGCAGCAGGTTGCGGATTCGTTCGGGCGTGGGCCGGTCTGGCGCGATCGCCTGCGCCGCGACCAGGCGAGTCGTGTCCAGCGCCTCGACCAACTCCCGCAATCGTGACACGAGATTGCCGGCGAGCAGGCCCGCCCAGTCCGCCGACGGCGGCTGCGCCGACAGGGTGCCGCAGCGAGCGATCAGCGCTTCCGGCGAGATGCTTTCAGGCGCGTGCGCCCAGGTGCGGATATCCGCCACCAGCCCGGCGATCGGGGGCGGCGTCGCGCCGAGCGCGGCGAGGCTCTGGATGCGGTCCTCGACTGCGGAAACCAGCGGCAGGAGCAGCACGAACCGGTCCTGCAGTGCCGCTAGCACCGCCTGGGTCGGGCGCGCGGCGGCGGTGTCGAAGGGAACATGGGCCGCCATGCTGTGCAGTTCGGTGACGTCGCCCGCCAGGCGGCGGCGCTTGGCGTCGGCGCCTTCGGCAGGCGTTGGCGCGAGTACGTCCGAGATCCAGTCCTCCGCCTCGTCGAGCAAGGTGCGGATCCGTGTGCCGAGCAGGGTGGTGACGCTACGCGGCCAGATCACCGCATGGACGATGGCGGCGCAGGCGACGCCGATGCCGATCTCCTGCGTCCGCAGCACCGCGGTTTCGAAGATTGTGTCGGGTTGGGTGACCGCCGGGAAGCCGATCAGCGCGGCTGTGTAGCCGGCGAGCATGAAGATATAGGAGCGCGGCGTGCGGTCGAACAGCGAGATGAACTGGCACAGAGCCACCCACAGCGCGAGCGCGAGCGACAGCAGCAACGGAGCATCGACAAGGGCCGGCACCATCACCACCGCGGCGGCGCCGCCGATCACCGTGCCGAGCAGGCGGAACACTGCCTTGGAACGCACCGCGCCGCTCAGCGGCTGGCTGGCGATGTAGACGGTTGCCACCGCCCAGAAAGGGCGCTCGAGCCCGAGGGTGAACGAGATGAACAGCGCCAGCATCGCGGCAACGAAGCAATTGGCCGAAAACACGGCCTCGCGCACACCGATCCGCACCGGCTCAGTCCGAATGGGCGGCGTCGAGCGCCTTTTGCAGCTGTTCGATGACCTTGGCGGCGATCGCGAGGTCGCCCGCGTCGACTCCGGCAAGCAGCGCGGCGCGCACTTCGGCGGAGCGCTCCTCCGCGCGGGCGGCGAGTGCTTGCCCAGCTTCGGTCAGGTGGATCGTCTTGGCGCGTCCGTCGGTAGGATCCGGGCGGCGCTCGGCCAGGCCAGCGCGCTCGATCTGGTCCACGATGGGCACGACCGACGGCCCCTCGATGCCGAGCTGCTCGGCAAGCATGCCCTGGCGCATATCTCCTTCGCACCGGCCAAGCAGCATCACTGCGACCGCCGATGCATGCGATAGCGCCAACCCGGCGAGCTCGCGGTCGAGATGATGCCGATAGGCGCGTGCCGCCGGAACGAGCGTCGTCGCGAAGCGACGTTCGAGGGCGGAGCGCAATTCGATCATGACAGGGTCAATAGATAGCTATCTACCTTTGTGCAACTCTTCCCGCAGTTGCTGAAAACGCCGTTGCTGTGTGTTTTCGATCGGTTAGACTTCACGCTTGCCGCTTCCGCGATTGCGGTTTCCGTCGTTTAGCGAGGATGCCGGTTTCGTCTCGGGGCCGACAGGGGGACATGATGCGTAAGCGAGTGCGCTTTGGACTTCTCGGCCTGCTGGCGCTCGTTGGAGGCGGAACGGCGCCTGCCGGATCTCGGCCGGCGCGCAACATCGACGCAGCCGTCGAAGCCGCCATGACGAGGACAGGCGCCAGGGGCGTGGCCGTGGCGCTGATCGACAACGGGGAAGTCGTTTCGGTCCGGACTTATGGCGCGCGCAATGCAGCTGGAGAGCCGCTGACGCCGGAGACGATCATGTATGGGGCGTCCCTGACGAAGGCCGTGTTCGGATATCTGGTTACGCAGCTGGCCGCGGAAAAGAAGCTCGACCTCGACCGGCCGATCGCGCTGATGCTGCCCCAGCCGATCCCTGCCTATGGGAACATCGACGCCTACGGAGCGTGGGGCGACCTGGCGGGAGACGATAGATGGAAGCAAGTGACTCCGCGGCATGCGCTGAACCACTCCACGGGTTTCGCGAATTTCTCGTCCCTCGAGCCTGACGGAAAGCTGCGTTTTCACTTCGACCCTGGCAGCCGGTACGCATATTCCGGTGAGGGCATCTCGCTCCTGCAATTCGGGCTGGAGAGGGGCCTGGGGCTGAGCGTCGAGGAGGAGCTGCAACGCCGCTTCTTCCGGCCACTCGGGATGACCAGGACTTCACTGATCTGGCAGGACGGTTTCGGAAAGAACCTCGCGGACGGATGGGATGAGAGCGGCAAGGTCGAACCCCATGATGATCGTAGTCGGGTGCGCGCCGCAGGATCGATGGACACGACGATCAGCGACCTGGCGCGAATGGCGGCTGCAATGGTCCGGGGATATGGGTTGCCCGAAAAATGGCGGGCAGAATTCTCCCGCGGGACGCAGATCATTACCAGCAAGACTCAGTTCCCGACGCTGGAGAACGAAGCGCCGGCTGGTGAGCGGACGCGTGCGAAGGCGGCCCTCGGGGTAATCGCCTTCACCGGGCCTCAAGGCCCCGGCTGGCTGAAGGGCGGGCACAACGACGTGACGGCCAATACCCTGGTCTGTCTGCAGCGCGGTCGCCGGTGCGTCCTTGTCTTGGGCAACGATGTTAGGATCGAGAAAGCATTTCCGGCTCTGGTCCGTGCGGCCTTGGGAGAAACCGGAGTGCCGTACCGGTGGGAATACGGCCCTGAAAGCAACGGCAGCTGAGCGCCTTCATTGCCGCCATTCCACGTGGCGCGGCGATTGGTCGGCAGCTTGAAGAACTCCACCGCGCTTTCGGCATTGCGGACCATCGCCGCGAACAGCCGCTCGCGCCACAGCGCCATGCCGGGCCGGTTCGAGGCGATCAGCGTGGACCGCTTGTTGCGTCACCGAAAAGGCACCGGAGATCACTGCCTGGCTGGCGATGATCGTGGCTGCCATCGCCAGGATCACCAGCGGCAGCCGCGCCCAGTCGGGTGCCATGAGGAAGAAGGGGTTCTGCGCCGCCGCGGGGTCGTGGAGCAGCAGCGCCGATTGCCCGAGATAGTTGAGCATCAGGCAGGGGAAGGCCAGATAGAACCAGGCGACGCTCATCGCCTTGCGCCCGAAATGGCCATATCGGCATAGAGTGCTTCGGCGCCGGTGACCGACGACACCACAGATCCCAGCGCGAGGAACGCGAGCTCCGAACACCACGTCGAACGCGCCGAGCGCGAGCGCGGCAAGGCTTTCCTGATGCGTGTGTGAGAATTCGGCTGGTTCGGCTGTCGCGGTGGTCAACGCGGGATCCTCCGATGGTCGGCGCCGCTTAGTGAAGTCGCAAGACCGCCGCCACGAACTCTACGGAATCTTTATGCCGGCCCGGCCCCGCTCCCGCGCGGGCTCACTTCACGCTTCCTTTATGCGCCCGGCCCAACTTCCACATGGAAGCTTTATCGGGCTCCGCACCACATCCCGGGCGTCGATTCACGCCGGGAGCAACATCCATGACTGGGGCCGATCGCGCGGCCGGGGCGCGGCGTTCGATGGGGAAGGAGATCGCGATCCGCCTGTGCGGAGTCGCGTCGCTCGTCCTGTGCGCCTTCGCTGCGCGGACCCTGCACCGGCTGGTGCATCCGCCTCCGCCGCATCAGGCCACCCTATCCGAGCTGCTGCTCGGCGCCGCGACGTTCCTGACCTTTGTCGGCGGACTCGCGCTGCTGATCGAGGGCGGCGGATTGTTCGAACGCATCGCGGTGCCGCAGCGCAACCGCTTCACCGGCTTCTGAAGGCTAATCCCATGAACGACCTGATCTGGCTCGCCGCGCTCGCCGGGCTCTTCCTGCTAACGCTCGCCTATGTGCGCCTTTGCGACAAGGCCTGAGGACCATCGCCATGACGCTCCAGCTCGCGCTCGCCGGGGTCACCGCCCTCGGCCTTCTTCTCTACCTCGTCGCCGTGCTCGTGCGGCCCGAGAAATTCTGAGGATTCCACGATGACCGTCCAAGGCTGGATGCTGATCCTCGTCTTCGTCGCCGTCCTGCTCGCGCTCGCAAAGCCGATGGGGATGTGGCTGCACGCCGTCTATGCGGGCAACCGCACGCTGCTCCACCCCCTGCTGGGACCGGTCGAGCGCGGCTTCTACAGGCTCGCGGGCGTCGACCCGAACGCCGAGCAGGGCTGGCGCCGCTACGCGGTGCACATGCTGTTGTTCCAGCTGACGACCTTCCTGCTCACCTATGCCATCCTTCGCCTGCAGCACGTGCTGCCGATGAACGACCGCGGCCTGGCCGCGATCGGCGCGGACGGCGCGTTCAACACCGCGGTGAGCTTCGTCGCCAACACCAACTGGCAATGGTATTCGGGCGAGGTCGTGCTCTCGAACCTCAGCCAGATGCTGGGGCTGGCGATCCACAATTTCCTCTCGGCCGCTACCGGCATCGCGATCGCCTTCGCGCTCTTCCGCGGCTTCGCGCGGCGGCAGGTGAGCGGGATCGGCAATTTCTGGGCCGACATGACGCGCGTCACGCTCTACGTGCTGCTGCCGATCTGCCTGGTCTATGCGATCTTCCTGATCGCGAGCGGGGTTCCGCAGACCTTTTCGAGCATCGTCGATGCGACCACGCTCGAGGGCGCCAAACAGTCGATCGTGGTCGGCCCGGTCGCCGGGCAGGAGGCGATCAAGATGCTCGGCACCAACGGTGGCGGCTTCTTCAACGCCAACAGCGCGCATCCGTTTGAGAACCCCGGCGCGCTGACCAACTTCGTGCAGATGCTGTCGATCCTGCTGATCGGCACCGGCCTCACCTGGACCTTCGGAAAGGCAGTGGGCGACCAGCGCCAGGGCTGGGTCATCCTCGCCGCGATGCTGGTGATCTTCCTCGCCGGCGTGGGCATCACCTATTGGCAGGAAGCTGCCGGCAATCCGAACCTCCATGCGCTGGGCGTCCCCGGCGGCAACATGGAGGGCAAGGAAGTCCGCTTCGGCATCGCCGCGAGCGCGCTCTTCTCGGTCGTCACCACCGCGGCCTCTTGCGGCGCGGTCAATGCGATGCACGACAGCTTCACGGCGCTGGGCGGGATGATCCCGCTGATCAACATGCAGCTGGGCGAGATCGTGATCGGCGGCGTCGGGGCCGGCATCTATGGCTTCCTGCTCTTCGCCATCCTCGCGGTGTTCGTCGCCGGGCTGATGGTCGGCCGCTCGCCCGAATATGTCGGCAAGAAGATCGAGGCGAAGGAAGTCAAGCTGGCGGTGCTCGCGATCGCAGTGCTGCCGCTGTGCATCCTCGGCTTTACCGCTCTCAGCGCCGTGATGCCGCAGGGGCTGGCCGGGCCGCTCAACAAGGGTCCGCACGGCTTCACCGAAATCCTCTACGCCTTCAGCTCGGGCACCGGAAACAACGGTTCGGCCTTCGCCGGCCTCACCTCGGGCACGCCCTGGTACAATGGCCTGCTGGGCGTCGCGATGTGGATCGGCCGCTTCTTGGTGATCGTGCCCGTCCTCGCGATCGCCGGGAGCCTCGCCGCCAAGAAATACCACCCCGAATCCACCGGCTCGTTCCCGACCACGGGCGTGCTCTGGGTCTCGCTGCTGGTCGGCGTGATCCTGATCCTGGGCGGCCTCACTTTCCTGCCGAGCCTCGCGCTCGGGCCGATCGCCGATCATCTCGGGATGATCCGCGGCCAGCTCTTCTGAGGGCAATTCTCATGACAACCGCATCCTCCATGTTCTCGGCAAAGCTGGTCGTCCCGGCGATCGGCGACGCCTTCGCCAAGCTGAACCCGCGCGCGCTGGTGAAGAACCCGGTGCTCTTCACCACCGCCGTGGTCGCGCTGCTGCTGACCGTGCTGCTCGCGATCGGCGGCGAGACGCTGTCGATCCCGTTCCAGCTCCAGTTGATCGTCTGGCTGTGGCTGACGGTGCTGTTCGGTACCTTCGCCGAGGCGCTGGCCGAAGGGCGCGGGCGAGCACAGGCGGCGTCGCTGCGCGCGACCAAGTCCGAGCTTACCGCCAGGCTGCCCGACGGCCGCACGATCGCCGCGTCGCAGCTCCGCAGGGGGCAGGAAGTGCTGGTCGAGACCGGCGACCTGATCCCGGCCGACGGCGAAGTGATCGAAGGCGTCGCCTCGGTCAACGAAAGCGCGATCACCGGCGAAAGCGCGCCGGTGATCCGCGAGGCAGGCGGCGACCGCTCGGCGGTGACTGCGGGCACGCGCGTCATTTCGGACCGGATCAAGGTCCGCGTGACGCAGGAGCCGGGGCAGGGCTTTCTCGACCGGATGATCGCGCTGGTCGAAGGCGCCGAGCGGCAGAAGACGCCCAACGAGATCGCGCTGACCATCCTGCTCGTCGGGCTGACGATCATCTTCCTGATCGCAGTCGCGACGATCCCCGGCTTCGCCTCCTATGCCGGCGGCAGCATCCCCGTCGCGATCCTCGCGGCGCTGCTGATCACGC
Source organism: Sphingomonas sp. (assembly GCF_017744835.1). GTDB lineage: Bacteria > Pseudomonadota > Alphaproteobacteria > Sphingomonadales > Sphingomonadaceae > Sphingomonas. The sequence continues at coordinate 737,921 of NZ_JAGIAM010000003.1, read as the reverse complement.
TGATCCCGACCACGATCGCGGCGCTGCTCTCGGCGATCGGCATCGCGGGGATGGACCGGCTGGTGCGCTTCAACGTGCTCGCCAAGTCGGGCCGCGCGGTCGAGGCTGCGGGCGATATCGACGTGCTGCTGCTCGACAAGACCGGCACGATCACGATCGGCGACCGCCAGGCGAGCGAATTCCGTCCCCTAACCGGCGTCGGAAGCGATGCGCTCGCCCGCGCGGCGCTGCTCGCCAGCCTGGCCGACGAGACGCCCGAGGGCCGTTCGGTCGTGGCGCTGGCGCAGGGCCGGTATCATGTCGCGACCCAGGCGCTTCCGGACGGGGCCGAGATCATCCCCTTCACCGCGCAGACCCGCATCTCGGGCATCCGCGCCGATGGAACGCTGATCCAGAAGGGTGCGGTCGACGCGATCCTGCGCGCGAACCCCGGACTGGGCGAGACCCCTGCCGCGACCGAGTTGCGCAAGATCTCCGACGAGATCGCGCGCCTCGGCCAGACGCCGCTCGCGGTCGCGCAGGACAGGCGGCTGCTCGGGGTGATCGCGCTCAAGGACGTGATCAAGGCGGGCGTGCGCGAGCGTTTCGCCGAGCTGCGCCGCATGGGCATCCGCACGGTGATGATCACCGGCGACAACCCGCTCACCGCCGCGGCGATCGCGGCCGAGGCGGGGGTCGACGACTTCCTCGCCGAGGCCACGCCCGAGGACAAGCTCGCGCTGATCCGCGAGGAGCAGCAGGGCGGTCGGCTGGTCGCGATGTGCGGCGACGGCACCAACGACGCGCCCGCGCTCGCCCAGAGCGACGTCGGCGTGGCGATGAACACCGGCACCCAGGCCGCGCGCGAGGCCGGCAACATGGTCGACCTCGACAGCGATCCGACCAAGCTCATCGAGATCGTCGGCCTGGGCAAGCAGCTGCTGATGACGCGCGGCGCGCTCACCACTTTCTCGGTGGCGAACGACGTGGCCAAATATTTCGCGATCATCCCGGCGATGTTCGTCGCGCTCTATCCGGGGCTGGGCGTGCTTAACGTCATGCGGCTGAGCTCGCCCGAGAGCGCGATCCTCTCTGCGATCATCTTCAACGCGCTGATCATCCCGTGCCTCGTCCCGCTCGCGCTCAGGGGCGTGAAGTACCGGCCGATCGGCGCAGGGCCGCTGCTTGCCCGCAACCTGGGCATCTACGGCATCGGCGGTCTGGTCGCGCCCTTCATCGGCATCAAGGCGATCGATCTGCTGGTGAGCGGACTGGGCCTGGCCTGACGCAATCTAGCCCCTCCCCTTCAGGGGAGGGGTTGGGGTGGGGCCTGTCCACGCAGGCCTCGGTCTCGGTGAGACTGACACGCCCCACCCCCACCCCTCCCCTGAAGGGGAGGGGCTTAGAAGGACGAAGACAATGCTCAAGGATTTCACTTCCGCCATCCGGCCCACCGTCGTGCTGACGTTCCTGTTCGCGGCGCTGCTCGGCCTCGTTTATCCAGCGGTGCTGACCGGGATCGGCCAGGCGCTGTTCGCGCACCAGGCCAACGGCAGCCTGATCCGGGAAGGGGGCAGGGTGATCGGCTCCGAGCTGATCGGCCAAGGCTTCGTTTCTCCACGCTATTTCCACCCGCGCCCCTCTGCCGCCGGCGCCGGCTATGCGGCGGACAACAGCTATGGCTCCAATCTCGGCCCCACCAGCCAGGCACTGATCGATCGCGTCAAGGCCGATGTCGAGGCCAACCGAAAAGCACCAGGAACATCGGTCCCCGCCGATCTGGTGACGACCTCCGCCTCGGGGCTCGATCCCCATATCAGCCCCGAGGCGGCCTTTTTGCAGGTTGATCGCGTGGCAGGCGCGCGCAGGCTCGAGCCGGCGCGGGTACGTGCGCTGGTGGAACAGCATGTCGAGCGGCCGTTGCTCGGTTTCCTCGGCGAGCCGCGCGTGAATGTGCTCGCGCTCAATCGGGCTCTCGACCGGATCGCCGCGGGGGCGCAGTAAGGCGCGGTGAGCTCGACCGATCCGGAACTGCGGCCGTCCCCCGAGGCTCTTCTGCGCGCCGCCGCGCAGGAGGGCCTCGGCCGACTCAAGGTGTTCCTCGGCGCCGCGCCCGGGGTCGGCAAGACCTACGAGATGCTGAGCGAAGGCATGGCGCGCCGGCGCGCGGGTGTCGATGTCGTGATCGGCATCGTCGAGACGCACGGGCGCGCCGAGACCGAGGCGCTCACCCACGGCCATGAGATCATGCCGCGCCTCCAGGTCGACTATCAGGGGCGCGTGCTCGGCGAGATGGACATCGACGCGATCCTCGCGCGGCGTCCGCAGCTCGTGCTCGTCGACGAGCTCGCGCACACCAATGCGCCGGGAAGCCGGCACCCCAAGCGCTATCAGGACGTCGAGGAGCTGCTCGCCGCGGGCATCGACGTCTATACGACGGTCAACATCCAGCACCTCGAGAGCCTGAACGACGTCGTCGCCTCCTTCACCAAGGTGCGCGTGCGCGAGACGCTGCCCGACCGCGTGCTCGAAAATGCCGAAATCGAGATCGTCGACATTCCACCCGACGAGCTGATCGAGCGGCTGAAGGAAGGCAAGGTCTACATCCCGGAGGAAGTGACGCGGGCGCTCGGCAGCTTCTTCTCCAAGTCCAATCTCTCGGCGCTCCGCGAGCTGGCGCTGCGGCGCGCGGCACAGGCAGCCGATGCGCAGATGCTCGACTATGTCCGCGCCCATGCGCTCGCCGGCACCTGGGCGGGCGGCGAGCGGATCGTGGTGGCGGTGAGCGAACTGCCCGGCGCGGCCGAGCTGGTTCGTGCCGCCAAGCGCATGGCCGATGCGGCCCGCGCACCCTGGACCGCCGTGCATATCGAGACCGCGCGCGCCGGCCAGTTCGGCACTGCCGAACGCAGCCGCATCGCGGACACGCTCCAGCTGGCGAGCCAGCTGGGTGCGCGCGTTGCCACCGTGCCGGCGGAATCGGTGGTGGAAGGCCTCAAGCGCTTCGCCGCAGAGGCGCGGGCCACGCAGCTGATCGTGGGCAAGTCGGCGCGCTCGCGCTGGTTCGAGCTGCGCCACGGCTCGGTGGTCGACCGGCTGGTGCGCGAGACGCCGGGGCTGGCGGTGCAGGTGCTGCCGATGGCGGCGGAAAAGGCGCGGCCGCGACCGGAGCCCCGCCAATCGCTCCGGACCAGCCCCTGGGGCGCTCCGCAGGGCTATGCCGTGTCGCTCCTGCTGGTCGCGCTGATCACCGTGCTGGGCACGAGCATCTTCGTGTTCGGCAACGTCACCAACACCGGCCTGCTCTACCTCGTTCCGGTGATGGTCGCCGCGACGCGCTACGGGCTGCGGACGGGTATCGTCACCGGCCTGGCGTCCTCGCTCGCCTACAACTTCTTCTTCATTCCGCCGCGCTTCACCTTCACGATCCAGGATCCGCAGAACATCATCACCTTCCTGGTGCTGCTCGGCGTCGCCATTTTCGCCAGCCAGCTCGCGTCGCGCGTGCGTGCGCAGGCCGATCTGGCGCAACGGAGCGCTGCCCAGAACTCGTCGCTCGCGGGCTTCGCGCGCATCCTCACCGGGCTCAGCACCCAGGACGAGCTCGGCCAGACGCTATGTGCCGAAGTGTCGCGGCTGCTGGACGTGAACACCGTGCTGCTGACACCGGACGACGGCCAGCTGGCGGTGAGCGCGGCTTTTCCTCCCGACGACCGGCTCGACGCGATCGAGCAGGCGGCGGCGCGCTGGGCGTTCGACAATGGCCAGCCCGCCGGGCGCGGGTCGGACACGCTCACGGCCTCGGAATGGCTGTTCCACCCGCTTGCGGCGGGCGGCACGGTGCTGGGCGTGCTGGGGCTGGCGCGGGAGGACGCGGGAGAACCGATCCGCTCGGACCAGTTGCCTTTGCTCCTCAGCCTGCTCGACCAGGCCGCGCTCGCGCTGCAGCGCATCGCATTGGTCGAGGAAATGGCGACCGTGTCCCAGCTCAAGGAGCGCGACCGTCTGCGCGCGGCGCTGCTGTCTTCGGTCAGCCACGATCTGCGTACGCCCCTCACGACGATCCTCGGCACCATCCGCGAGCTGCGCGCCGCGGGTGCGGGCAACGACGCCCAGGTCACGCTGCTGGAAGCCGAGGCGGAGCGGCTCAATCGCTTCGTCGCGAACCTGCTCGACATGGTGCGGGTCGAGGCAGGGGTGCTGCGCCTTTCGACCGAGCCGGTGGATCTGACCGACGCGGTGGCGACGGCAGTCCACGACCTGCGGCACGCGCTTGAGGGCCGCCCCATTCACCTCGACGTTTCCCCCGAGCTCCCGCTGGTGAGGGTCGATCCCCAACTCTTCCACCATTGCCTGATCAACCTGCTCGAGAACGCCGGCAAATACGGCAGCCCCGGAACGCCGGTGACGGTGAGCGCGCGGAGGCTGCCCGACGGCATGACTCTCTCGGTGCTCGACGAAGGTCCCGGCATCCCCATGGGCGAGGAAGCGCGCATCTTCGAGACCTTCACGCGGATCGAGGGCTCGGACCGCAAGGGCGGCACCGGGCTGGGGCTTGCGATCGTGAAGGGCTTTGCCGAGGCGATGGGACTGCGCGTAGAGGCCGCCAACCGCGACGACGCGGCGGGTGCCCGTTTCACGCTCCGCTTCCCGGAGGCGTCGCTGGTCAAGGGAGGGGGCGGGGAATGAGCGGACAGGCCAAGCTTCTGGTCGTCGACGACGAGCCGGCGATCCGCCGCTTGCTCGGCACCGCGCTGGAACGCGCCGGCTATGCCGTGGTCGAGGCCGCTTCGGCGCGCGAGGCGCTGAACGGATTGCAGATCGACAAGCCCGACGGCGTGCTGCTCGACCTGGGCCTGCCCGATCGCGACGGGCTCGAGATCGTGCCGCAGGTCAAGGCAGCCGGCGCGGCGTTGATCGTCGTCTCCGCGCGCGAGGCCACCGAGCAGAAGGTGACGGCGCTCGATCTCGGCGCCGACGACTATGTCACCAAGCCCTTCGACACCGAGGAAGTGCTGGCGCGCGTGCGCACCGCGCTGCGCCACCGGCTCCGCGCCGAGGCGGACAATGAAGTGGTCCGCGTGGGCGACGTCGAGATCGACCTCGGCGCCCGGCTCATCCGCCGCGGCGGCGACGAAGTCCATCTGACGCCGAAGGAGTTCGGTTTCCTGCGCGAGCTTGCCAGGCACCCCGGTCGCGTCGTCACGCACGCGCAGCTGCTGCGAAGCGTCTGGGGCCCCGGCCACGAGAACGACGTCGAATATCTCCGCGTCGCCGCGCGCGGGGTGCGCATGAAGCTCGAGGCGGACCCGGCCCGCCCGTCGCTCATCCGCAACGAGCCGGGGGTGGGTTACCGGCTGATCGTGTGAGCGGGACGGCTACTGCCGAGGGGCGTTCCTCCGAAGCCTCCATTCATAAGGAAAGCTTATGACTTCCGCCGCGAATTTTGCGCTGCGGAGGGGCAGAAACAAGGCCCGTCATCAGCCATATTCCGCGTGGACGCAATCGCGAGGTGACCATGTCTTTAGCTCTTGCCGTTGATGCGAACCCGCTGCCGCCGCGCTCGGTCGAGGCCATGCTGACTTTCGCCGAGCGGGGCCCGGACAAACCCTATGCCTATGCCGGCGAGCCGCCGGAGGGCGTACCGCAAATGCGCGGGGAGTATCGCGCGCGCAGCGTTCGGCTCGAGAACGCGCGTCCGTTCGCCGATCAACTCAGCCTCGATGTCGAGGGCTTTGCCGTGGCGACCCGGCCGAGCGCGGTCGGCGATTTCTGGGACGAAGCGCAAACGCTCGCGCTGGGGCACCCCGAAACCGCGGAACTGGTGCGTGAGGTCACCGGTGCATCGCGGGTCGTGGTGTTCGATCACACGCTGCGGCGCCGGAGCGTCGACGTGAACGATCGCGAGCCCGGCCAGCCGCGCCAGCCTGCGCTTCGAGTGCATGTCGATCAGACGGTCTGGTCGGGCCCCAAGCGCGTCCGCGAGATCATGGGCCGCCAGGCCGAGGCGCTGCTCGCCCGGCGCGCGGCGATCATCAATGTCTGGCGCCCGATCGCCTATCCTGCGCGCGATTGGCCGCTCGCGTTGGGCGACGCCTCGACGTTCCGGCCAGAGGATCTGATCGCCACCGATCTCATTTTCCAGCATCGCCGCGGCGAAACCTATGGCGTCGCCTGGAACCCGTCCCAGCGCTGGCTCTACGTTCCCGATCTGGGGCCGGAAGAGACGATCCTGATCAAGTGCTGGGATTCGGACGAATCGGTGGCCCGCTTCACGCCGCATAGCGGCTTCGAGGACCCGTCGACGCCGGCCGGAACGCCGCCGCGGCAGAGCATCGAGTTCCGTACCATGGCCTTCTGGGACTGACGGCCATCGGAAGTCCTGGGCCGTGGACTCATGAAAGCAGCCCGGCGGCAAGCGCCCCGATAGCGGACGATCAGGCGGTAACGTTTCTCTAATCGGCGGCCGGCTAGGCGATCACGATGATTCAATCGACGCCAGCGGTTACATTTTCTGGAAGCAGGTTGAAGCTCGTCCCGCAGGCCATCATGAATTTGGCGTTCATTCTGCCCTTCGGACTTCTCTGGATCGGGCTGGTTTTTGAAATTGGCAGCAACGCCGGCACGACACCGCGCATTCTCGCCGGCGGGATGCTCGTAACGCTCGTCGTGGCTGTTTTCATCTGGTTCCAACTTCTTACACTGCGGCGGATGGCGAAGCCGGACCTCCTGACGGTGACACCGGCAGGTCTGGATTTAATCATGGCTGGAAGACGGCAGCATCACCTGTGGGCGACGCTGGGGGAGCCTGAGATACGGCTGCTTGGCGGCAAGAGCGCCGCTCGTTCCATCGTTTTGCCGCTTCGTGCCGGCGGCAGAGTCATCATTCTGGCCGAGGGATATTCGAGCCGGGCCGAGGACATACTGAGGGCTCTCAGGCAGGCGAAGGCCGGACTTGCGATTGAACCACCGCGGCGATCGTCCCAAGCCCTTTATATCTTCCTCGCCATCCCGGCGTCATGCTTCGTCCTTGGCATCGTCCTCGCAGGGCTCGGAGCAATCCTCTTCAATTGATCCGCGAACCGTCGCAATCGCGTCTGGAACTCCGACGGTCGATATTCGAAGGCCGAATGGCGCCTCCACGCAATCCCGTACATCGGCAGCGAGTTGGCGGCACGAAAAGCTGTCCGGCGGCTAACGCCCCAATTGCGGACAACAAGGCTCCCCTCCCTGAAAGGGAGGGGCTGGGGGTGGGTTGGCGAGCGAAGCGAAGCCACGCTAACCTCGCCGCATGCAGCGTCGCATCGATCCGCGCCTGACTGCCCGAGCGCGCGCTGCGCAACAATTCCACGCCCGCCGAACTCGCCGTCTGGCACCGCATCTCGCGTTTCCGGCCAGCCTTCACGCGGCAGCTGGTCGAGGCACCGTTCATCATCGATCTCGCCTGTCGGCAGGCCAAGCTTGCTGTGGAGTTCGACGGCAGCCAGCATCTGGATTCAGTTGAAAGGGACGCGCGCCGGACCGCCTATCTCCAGTCGAAAGGCTGGACGGTCATTCGCCTGTGGAATTCGGACGTGCTTGCCAATCCCGATGGCGCCACTCTCCACGTTCTGGAAAAAGCCGCCGAGTGCCTCGGCGGCACCCACCCCCAACCCCTCCCTTCCAGGGAGGGGAGAGAAAGATGACCGCGCTATCGCTGAACGCCCGCTTCCCACCCGATCTCGGACATTTCGAGCTGGAAAGGGACGCCCATAGAGCGGACCGGCAGGAAACGCCCCGATAGCGGCCATAGCGGGGCGCCCTTGCTGCCCCCTGATTGCGGATATGGGTAAGCGATGGCATGTTCCGAGCATGATGCTCCCAGTGCTCTTCACAGCTATGGCAGCCTACGTGGCCTGGGTCACGATCAACGGATTCCGCAGCGGCGCCATGGAGCCGATTACCAAGGGGCTCAACCTCTCGGCTGAGCGCAAGGCTCAACCGGTGTGGTTTTGGACGGCCGCGATTTGGAACGTCCTACTCGTTGGCCTCTGTCTATGGGGAGCGGTAGGTTCGGCGGCCAATCGATAGGCGATCGCGAATACAAGCAGGTGTTCCTGAGGCAACTATCGCCCGATAGCGGACCTCACGAAAGTCGAGTTGTCCCGCCCGGCGTAGATAAGCACGAACGCGCTTTCTCGACCCGCTGCAGAGCAGATGTTTGCACTCCTTCTCGGCTGTCTCGGTCGATCATTCCATATGTTTCCGCTCGCACCTCGCGCTCGATGCGGTCTGATGAAAGCCCAAGGTCGCGGCCCGCTGCGAGTGTTCGTGCACGGAGAATTTGAACGCGGTTGCCATCTTCGGGCAGCATCAAGGCTGGTTCGGTCTGCTGATCGACGAACCGATGCCACGCTAGCTCGTTGGCTAGGCAAGTAGCGGCAGACCGGTATTCCGACGCATCATAACCGCCACATGCCGACACCAGTATCAATCCGGCGATTGGCGCGAACGCCTGCGGATGATGCACCCTCATCAGCTACTTGTAAGCGTCTCCCGTAGGTCCAATCAATTCAACAATTGGGCGATAGACGGCCAGTCCGTAGCGGCCGCTTTCCACCGATCCCGGCCGTTCAGCCCCTTGCGCCGAAAGCGGTCGTTTAGGGGTTCGCGACCTGGACGTCGCCCGCCACGCCGATCCTGGTGCCGTTCGTCTCGACGAAGCTGTCGGGCGGGACGTCCTGCCGGAGCCAGACGTTGCCGCCGATGCGCGAGCGCCTCCCCACGGTGATCGGGCCAAGCAGCACGGCGCCGGCAAAGATCACGACGTCGTCGCCGATATCGGGATGGCGGCGTACCCCGGCTACGCCGTCCTGCGCGGTTCCGGCGGCGATCGGTTCGCCCCCCAGCGTCACGCCTTGATGGACACGGACGCGATCCCCGATCACGGCGGTCTCGCCGATCACGATTCCGGTCCCGTGGCCGATGAAGAAGCTGCGGCCGATCCGCGCGCCCGGGTGGATGTCGATGCCGCTTTCGCCATGGGCCACCTCGGCGATGACGCGAGCGGTCAGGGGTGCGCCGAGCTGATGCAGCCGATGCGCGATGCGATGGTGGATGATCGCTCCGATCGAAGGATAGGAGAGCAGCACCTCATCGACGCTGCGCGCCGCGGGATCGTTCGCATAGCCCGCTTCGACATCGGCATCGAGGGCGCGGCGCAGCTCCGGGAGGCTGGCCGCGAATGCCCCGACGATGCGCTCCGCTTCGCGCCCTTCCTCGACGCTGCCAATGCCCGCGCGGGCGATGCGGAGCTCGAGCCCGATCTGCGCACCAAGCTGGGACAGCGTCGATTCGAGCGTCGCGGCCACCCAGGCGTTCTCGTTGCTCGCGGTGAGCTCCGGTGGGCCCAGGCGCAGCGGAAACAGCGCCGCGCCGAGTTCGCGCAGGATGCGCGCGAGCGCACGACGCGACGGGAACTCGATACCCTGCTCGGTGTGTCGTGCATGTCTTGCGCGCCAGTCGTGCCGCGCCTGTTTCAATCCCTCGACGACGCTGTCGAGTTCGCGCGGGAAATCGATCGCTGCCTCGGCCATGCCCGGGCCCTTTCGTTGGACAGTTGGGTTTCGGGCGCGCGGGAGAGGAGCGCGCGCCCGAACTCGTCAGAAGTCGAAGCTCGCGTTCACGCCGAAATATCGGTCGTTGTCCCGGGGCACGAAGCGCGAGACGCCGGCGACCGCGCCGTAGGAAATGAACGGCGAGTAATGCGTGTTCGATATGTTCTTGACCACGCCTCGGACCTGCCACTTCCCTTCGTGCACCAGCGCGATCGAAGCGTTCCAGATGCCATAGGCAGGCTGGATCGTGTCAGGGGTCTGCGTGATCGAATATTGGGTTTCGTCCTTCCAGCTATAGTCGGTCTGGAGCTCGAGGCCGAGGCTCTCGGACAGCGGAATCGTATAGCTTCCGTCCAGGTGGAGCTTCCATTTCGGCGCAAAGGGCAGGGGCTGCCCGTTGACGTTCGCGCACGCCCCGCCCGCCGAGGCCGGGCACAGGAAATCGTCGATCTGCGCGTCGGTATAGGCGAGGCTGCCCGACAGCGAGAGGCCGCGAGCCGGGCGCAGCGTCAGATCGCCTTCGATGCCCCGCGAGGAGACCTCGCCTGCGTTGATGAGCCGCGTGACGAGCGAGCCCAGAAACGTGTCCTGGAAATTTGCCTGGAAGCCCTGGAACTTGGTGAGGAACAGCGCCAGGCCCAGCGAGGCGACGCGATCGGGGCTGCTGGCCTTGAGGCCGATCTCGTAGCTGTCCGATGTCTCGGGGGCGAGCGGCTCGACGTCGAACGCCTGCATGTTGAAGAAGACGTTGTATGCCGGCCCCTTATAGCCCCGCGAATAGGTGGCGTAGAGATTGACCCATTCGCTCGGTTCATATTGGAGGCCGGCGCGCAGGCTGTAGTCGGTGGCGCTGGTGTCGCCGCTGCTGGCGAACGAGGGGCGGATTCCGGGGACGCCGGTTGCCGTCGTTGCCACGCGGGCGTGACGATAGGCGAGATCGTCGTGGATCAGTCGTGCGCCGAGGATGCCGCGGAACTGCGGCGTGAAGTTTAGATTCGCCTCGCCGAAGACCGAATAATTGTCGAGTTCCGTCCGGTAGTTGGCGACGCCCTGGTTATCGACCGGCGCGCCCCCGACGATCTGCGTCACGTCGCGCTGGTAGCGTTCGCGGGCGATCGCCTTGAAATAATAGAGGCCGACCACGTAATCGATGAACCCGCCTCGCGGCGATGTCAGCCGCAGTTCCTGCGAGAACTGGTCGGCATCGACGGTACCGACATCCTCGCCGCGCGCGATCGCGGGGGTCACCGTGCCCGTCGAATCCCAATCCTGGTGCTGGCGATTGCGCCATTTGCGCCACGCCGAGATCGAGGTGAGCTGGTGCTCGCCCAGCCCGATCTCCGCCGTGAACGACGCGCCGAAATTCTTGTCGCGCACGTCCGCGTCGAAGCTCGGGCGCACTTCGGTGTTGTTCGGCCCCGGCGTGATGCCGTCGGCGGCCAGCAAGGCCGCCAGCGCCGGATTGGGCGTTACGGTGCCGCTCGGAAAGGCGACGCGATCGGTCGAGCGGAAGATGCCCGTCGGCACGTTCTCGAAGCTGTAGACATAGTCGCCGGCGAGCGTGAAACGCAGGTCCGCAGCAGGTTCGTATACCAGCTTTCCGCGCACGCCGCGGCGCTTGTAGCCGTTGACGTTCTCGCCGGTGTCGAGGTTGCGAACATTGCCGTCATAGTTTGCGAACAGGCCGGTCAGCGCGAAGGACAGGTCCTTGGCGATCGGTCCGGACGCGCCGAGCCGCACGCGATATTCGTCGCCTTCATAATAGCCGAACTGGCCATTGACGCTCAGCTCCTGCGTCGGCGCTCTGGAGACGATGTTGATCACGCCGGCCGACGCGTTCTTGCCGAACAACGTCCCCTGCGGGCCGCGCAGCACTTCGATCCGCTCGACATCGACCAGGTCGAGCGTCGCCTGGCCGGGCCGCGAAAGCACGACGCCGTCGATGACCGTCGCAACCGACGGCTCGACTCCCGGCGATGTGGTGATCGTGCCGATACCGCGGATGAAGATCGATCGATCCTTGTTCGAGGATCCAGTGCGGAAGTCGACGGTCGGGACAGTCTGCGCGATGTCCTGCAGCGTGTTGAGGTTCCTCGAGGCGAGATCCTCGCCGCTGAGCGCAGTAATGGCGATGGGCACGTCGGCGAGCGATTCCTCGCGGAAACGCGCGGTCACCACGATTTCGTCGCTCTCCCGCGCCGCCGTTTCCGCCCGGGGCGCATCCTGTGCCTGGGCGGCGGCCGCCGCAACCGGCGCCGTGCCTGCAAGAAGGAGCGCGCGCACCAGCGTAGCTTGTATCGACTTCGACAGCATATTCTTCCCTTTTGACGGCCGGAAGGGAAGAATATCCTACCAGTTTAGTGGGTGAACAAACTTTTGCTTCGCTCGGGTGCGGCGCTGCTTCATCGGGCCGGCCGGAGAAAGCGGGGCGGGAAGGGCGCGCCCTTTGGCCCCTGCGGGTCGCGCAATTCGTTGCGCTCTCCGGCATCGGGGCTGAGCGGAATTTGCATGCCGCCCGTCTCCTCCAGGATCCGGAACAGGCTGGCGCTCATTCGCTCGGCCAGCGCCTCATGGCCCGGGCGCGCGAGCAGGTTGTCGCTCTCCTGGGGGTCGGCCTGCAGGTCGTAGAGCTCGTCCAGGTCCCAGATGCCGTGGAAGTGCATATATTTGTACCTGTCCTCGCGCAGCGCGTGGACCGTGGGAGTCTGCGGGAAGTTTCTCTCCCAGTAATATTCGTAGAGGAGCTCGCTGCGCCACGGCACCTGGCGGCCCTGGGCCAGGGGGAGCATGTTCGCTCCTGCCAGCCCGGCCGGCGCCTCGAGCCCGGCGGCGGCGAGCATGGTGGGGGCGACGTCGATGTTGGCGACGACCTGCTCGACGGTGCGATGGCCGAAGAGCGACGGGCAGCGCGCGATCATCGGAATCCGCATCGATTCCTCGTACGCTGCGCGCTTGTCGATCAGCCCGTGCTCCCCGAACATGAAGCCGTTGTCCCCCATGTAGAGGATCAGCGTGTCGTCGAGTTCGCCTCGCCGCTCGAGCAGGTCGAGGATGCGCGCCAGCCCTTCGTCGACGGCGAGCAGCGTCTCCATGTAGCGCTTGTAATAATCGGCGACGTCGAGCGTCGAGTGATAGGGGAAGTCGACGCCGTGCCAGCTGTTGCGCTGGTTCTCGACCCACATCGGCCTGCCCGGCACGCCCGCCGCCATTGTCTTCGGGTAGCGATAGGTCTCGTTGGCGTAGCGGCCCTTATGGCGTTCGGCGGGGATGAACTCCGAATGCACTGCCTTGTGCGCGAGGTGCATCATCCAGGGCCGCTTGCGACCGCGTTGGCCGATCCACTCGAGCGCGTAGTCGGTCAGCTCGTCGGTGATATAGCCCTTCTGCGCAACCTTGTTGCCATTGACGTTCAATCCCTCAGCGCTTGGAAGATAGGTTCCTTGCCCCTTGAAGCTTACCCAGTGGTCGAAGCCCGGCTGCGGTGCATCGCCTTCGTCGCCCATGTGCCATTTGCCGATGAAGGCCGTCTCATAGCCGGCGCGCTGGAGATATTCGGGGTAGAAGGTGAGGCCAGGCGGGATCGGGTGGTTGTTGTCCACGACGCGATGCTGATGCGCAAAGAGGCCGGTGAAGATCGATGCACGCGACGGCGAGCAGAGCGCGGTGGTGACGAAAGCGTTTCTGAAATGCACGCCTTCGGCCGCCAACCGGTCGAGCGTCGGCGTGTCGCCGAAATCCTGCGCCTTCATGAAGCCCATGGCGTCATAGCGGTGATCGTCGGTCAGCACGACGAGGATGTTCTTCGGCCGTACGCCCGGGATGCGTTTGAGTCGCAGGTCCTTGGGCTTGGCCTGCTGCGCCGCGGCCGCCCAGCTATAGAGGCTGAAGGCGCCGCCGCTTCCGGCGAGCAGCACGCCGCGGCGATCGATTTCGTCGGTCATCGAACGATCCTCTTCAATGCGCAATCGCCAATCCGGCGAGATTCTCGTGGGGCTCGGCGCGGCGGATGCGGGGAAGCAGCAGTTGGATCCATCCGAGCGCGAGCAAATAAGAGATGGCCGCGAACAGGAACATCGGCAGGTAGCCGAGCCCGGCCGCGAGCACGAGACCTGCGATCTTGACGATCGCCATGCCGCCGAGATTGCCGCAAAACGCCCCGAACGCAGTCACCCGCCCCACCTTGGCGCCCGGCGTGATGTCCGCGATGGTAGCGAACAAGGTTGCCGAAAAGGCCTGGTGTCCCGCCATGGTGAGCGCGAGGATTGCGGTCGCTACCCAGAGTTCGGTGGTGAAGAGCGCGAGCGGCACCGGCACCACCGCGAGCGCGGAGACCAGCATCGTCCCCTTGCGCACCCGGTCGAGCTCGCGCCCCCGCACCAACAGGCGGCTTGCGATCGTGCCGGCCACCAACGCGCCAATTGCTGCGCCGGTATAGGCGACGGCCAGGGGAGGACCCAGCGTGGTGCCGGCGAGGCCGAATTGCCGGTGGAAGAAGTCGGGCATCCAGAACAGCATCAGCCACCAGGTGGCGTCCGAGAGCACCTTGGCTCCGGCAACCGTCCAGGTGCGGCGTTCCCGCAGGAGCGGACCATAGGCCGGGGCCCCGTGCGGTGTGGCGGAAGGGTCCCCTTCGTCGCCGAAGCGTATCCCCCGCACCGCGCACAGCCACAGGATCGCCCACACCAACCCGGCGGCGCCTGCGATGATGAAGGCCGAGCGCCAGCCGTAGAATGCGGCGAGCAGCGGGATCAGCAGCGGCGCGAGGATGCCGCCGATGCTTCCTACGGCGTTCAGGATGCCGTAGCCCGTCGAGCGCTGGTCGGGCGGGAAGATCGTCGCGATGGTCTTGATCCCGTTCGGCGTGCCCATGGCCTCGGTGGCGCCGAGCGCCGCGCGTACGAACGCGAATTGGCCCATGGTTGCCGCCCAGGCATGGGCAATTGCTGCCACGCTCCAGGCAGAGACGCCGAGCGCGTTGGCCCATTTGACGCCTGCCTTGTCGGCGATCCAGCCCGTGATCAGGAATGCGAACGCCGCCGAGCCCTGGAACCAGGCGGCGAGCGTGCCATAATCGTCGTCGCTCCAGCCGAGATCGGCCGAGATCACCGGCTTGAGCACCGCGATGATCTGCCGGTCGATCAGGTTGAGGATACCCGCCATCAGCAGCAGTGCGAACAGCGCCCAGCGGCGCTTGGGCGACAGGGTCATCCGAACGTCACCTGTCGGCCGCCCTGCAGCAGCGGGATCGCGTTCCGCCGCAGTTGCCTGGTGCCGGGATTGAGCATCGCCTCGACTGTATATTGCGCAAGATAGACGCGTCGCGGCCTGTCGGTGCGGTTCGCGCCGGTCGCGTGGAGCGCGCGGCTCGAAAAGGCGACGATGCTGCCGGCCGGCACTTCGATCGCAACGCTCTCGGCTTCGTCGACTTCTGCGGCGAGGTCGTTGCTGTCGGCGCGGCGCGCATGGTCGACGATGCCGTTCAAATGGCTTCCCGGCACGAGACGGACAGTGCCGTTCTCGACGGTGGCGTCATCGAGGGGGCACCAGCAGGTGAGGTAGGGCGCATGGTCGAGCGGCCCGCCGTTAGCGACGACATAACCCGAATCCTGATGCCAGCTGAACGGCAGCCCGCCCTCGGGGGCCTTCACGACATATTGGTCGAAGAAGAAATAGGCGATGTCGCCGATCGTCGTGCGGCAGACCTCGGCCATTACCGGGCTGAACAATATTTTCCTGAGAGCGGGCTGCTCGCGCTGGCACTCGCTGGCGAAATAGCGCTTGCCCCGATGACTGATGCCAAGCGCGTCGACGCCGGCTGCATCCATCCGCGCATTTTCCCGAGCGACAAAGGCATCGCACTGGGAGCGGAGAAGGTCGAGGTGCTCACCCGCGAACGCATGCTCGAAGACGGCATAGCCCTGTTCGGCGAACTGCGTCGCTTGTCTGGCGAAGCGCATGGTTCAGGCCAGCGGCGCGTGGTCGAGCCGCGGCAGCACATGGCGCGCGAACA
Source organism: Sphingomonas sp. (assembly GCF_017744835.1). GTDB lineage: Bacteria > Pseudomonadota > Alphaproteobacteria > Sphingomonadales > Sphingomonadaceae > Sphingomonas. The sequence continues at coordinate 722,336 of NZ_JAGIAM010000003.1, read as the reverse complement.
GATCGGCCTCGGCGGCATGCGGGTAGCCCGAGAGGATGAAGGCCTCGATCCCCTCCGCGCGATAGGCGTTCAGCTTGGCGAGCACCTGATCGGGGTCACCGACGATCGCCGCGCCACAGCCCGAGCGCGCGCGGCCGATGCCGGTCCACAGATTGTCCTCGACATATTCGCCGCCCGACGCTTCGCGCAGCTCGGCCTGGCGGCGAACGCCCGCCGAGCGGCTGTCGAGCGAATTGGCGCGAATGCGGGCGCCGGTATGATCATCCAGCTTCGATACGAGCCGGTCGGCGGCGGCGCGTGCTTCCTCCTCCGTCTCGCGCACCACGACGTGGACGCGATAGCCGAAGCGCAGCGTCCGGCCTTCCTTCGCCGCCCGCGCACGCACGTCGGCAATGGTGTCGCGTATGGCAGGCAGCGTGTCGGGCCACATCAGATACACATCGGCACCCTTGGCCGCGGCGTCGCGCGCATGCTCTGAAAGGCCGCCGAAATAGAATTGGGGGCAGCGGCCAGACACCGGGGCGACGCGCGGAGGCGCTGTCTTCACCTTCCAGAATTGGCCATCGTGATCGATCGCTTCTCCGTCGAGCAATTGGCGCAATATCGCCATCGCCTCGATCGTGCGCGCATAGCGAGGGCCGCTCTCGAGCGTTTCGCCCGGCAGGTCGCTCGAGATGATGTTGATGGCAAGCCGTCCGCCCAGCATCTGGTCGATGGTGGCGATCTGGCGCGCGAGCTGTGGCGGCCAGCTCTCGCCCATGCGCAGCGCCACCAGCAGTCGAATGCGGCGGACCCAGGTGGAGATCGCAGCCGCGAATGCAGTGGTGTCGATGCCGAGCGCATAGCCCGATGGGCAGAGGACATTGTCGAAGCCAAGGCTTTCCGACTGCAGCACCAGGTCGCGGCAATGCTCCCAGCTCGACTGGAGCCTGGGCTCGGCAACGCCCAGGAATTCATAATCATCGTCGCACAGCGCCGAGAACCAGCTTACCTCGCAGGGGTTCATCTCAAGCCCTTCGTCGATCACCATCCCCTCTTGCCGCGCGCCGACATTTGCGCGAAGCAAGATTTCCTACTGGTCGCATAGGAATTATGGTCGAGACAATCCGCTACGGACTCGTTGGCACCGGGATGATGGGCTGCGAGCATATCCGCAACATCCAGCTGATCCCGGGAGCCCGCATCACTGCGATCGCCGATCCGGTGGACAACTCGCTCGCCTGGGCGGCCGCGGCGCTCGGCGCGGAGCGGCCGGCGAGCTTCGGAAGCGCCGAGGCGCTTGCGGAAAAGGGAGAGGTGGACGCAGTGGTCGTCGCTTCTCCCAATCACACGCACCGCGCGGTGCTTGCGCCGCTGTTCGAGCGCGGCGTGGCGATCCTGTGCGAAAAGCCCCTGGCGACCACGATCGCCGACGCACGCTGGATCGTCGAGCGGGCGGAAGCGGCGAGGGCGCCGTTCTGGACCGGCATGGAATATCGCTACATGCCTCCCGTCGCGCGGTTCGTCGAGCAGGTGCACGCCGGGCGCATCGGCCGGCTTCATATGCTTTCGATGCGAGAGCACCGATTCCCGTTCCTTGCCAAGGTCGGCGACTGGAACCGCTTTTCGCGCAACACGGGCGGCACGATGGTCGAGAAGTGCTGCCACTTCTTCGATCTGATGCGCCTGATCGTGCGCAGCGAGGCGGTCCGGGTCTATTGCTCAGGTGCGATGGACGTGAACCATCTCGATGAGCGCTACGGCGCAGAGGTGCCCGATATCATCGACAACAGCTATACCATCGTCGACTTCGCCGACGGTACGCGGGCGATGCTCGACCTGTGCATGTTCGCAGAGGGTGCCGAGCATCAGGAGGCGATTTCCGCGACTGGCGACAGGGCCCGGCTGGATGTCCTCGTGCCGCCGGGCGAGCTGGTCTTCTCGCCGCGGGTTCCCTTGGGTGCGCTCAAGCAGGTCGAGCGTGAGACGGTCGCGGTCGATCCTGCGGCGATGGCGGCCGGATCGCATCATGGAGCCACCTTCCATCAGCATGAGGCTTTCGCGCGCGCAGTCCGCGGCGAGGGACCCGTGGAAGTGACCGCGCGCGACGGATTGCTGGCGGTGATGATCGGCGTGGCCGCGGAAATCAGCGCCCGTGAACGCCGCGTCGTCGAAATGCGGGAGCTCGACTGAGCCAAGCGTCGGGGTACTCCGCCATATACGGCGAGCGAGTTCGCGCGCGGAGCCTGCGCGCCTCAGGGTACGCGGCGTACGACGCGGTGGTGTTCGACGTACGCCGGGCGTTCGAGGAGGAAGCGATCGTCGTCGGGATAATAGCGCGCGACCTCGATATCCTCGCCGGCAAAGCCGCGGATTGCCTCGAGCGATTGCCACCAACTGAGCGTGCTCACCTCGCTGCGGCCGTCGCCGAGGGCGCGGAAGAGCATCTGGACGCCTTTGTTGCCTGGAGTTGCCGCATAATCGGCGAGCCCGGTGGCATCGATATAGGCCGCATAGGCTTCCTCGTCCGCGGTGCGGATCACCCCGGTCCATTTCCGCAGGATCATCACGTCATGGGACATGTCTTGCTCCCCTTGGTTCAGCGCCGCGCGGCTGCAGGATTCGGCTTTCCGCGATGATTCTGCGCGAAGGTGCGCAAACTTGGGCAAGGCAGGTTTTTGAAGCGCTACCAAGCCCAACGCACTGAAAAGCCTGGTATAACTTGGTGCTGGAGCAGGGGGAATGGTGGACGCACTAGGGCTCGAACCTAGGACCCGCTGATTAAGAGTCAGCTGCTCTACCAACTGAGCTATGCGTCCATTCCGGGCTGCTTGAGGTGCATATGGTGTCTGCACCGCCGCGTTTGGAGGCGCGCCGTTAGCACCCGGATTCGGATATTGTAAACCCCAAAATCGAAACTTTTTCGCGAAAGGCCTACCAGCGCTGCACGCGGCGGCTCTGGCGGTCGATCGACATCAGGATGCCCAGGCAGATCATCACCGTCATCAGCGCCGTGCCGCCGAAGCTGATCATCGGCAGCGGGATGCCGACGACCGGGGCGAGGCCCATCACCATCGCCATGTTGATCGCCACATAGAAGAAGATCGTCGCCGAAAGCCCGGCCGCGGTCAGCCGGCCGAAGCGGCTCTTGGCGCGCATGCTCACGCTGATCCCCCAGCCGATCAGGAAGGCGTAGGCGGTGATCACGAACAGCCCGCCGAGCAGCCCCCATTCCTCCATCATCGTCGCCAGCGCGAAGTCGGTATGGCCCTCGGGCAGATAGTCGAGGTGGCTCTGCGTGCCCTGCAGGAAGCCCTTGCCGAAGATGCCGCCCGATCCGATCGCGATCTTGGACTGGCTGATGTGATAGCCGGTGCCGAGCGGATCGCTCTCGGGGTTGAGGAAGATCAGCACGCGGTTGCGCTGATATTCGTGGAGCAGGAAGTTGACTGCGAGCGGGATGAACACCGCCGCGCCCAGGATCCCGCCGATGAACAGCCGCAGCGGGATGCCCGCCAGGAACATCACCGTCGCCCCGCCGAAGCAGATCATCAGCGCGGTGCCGAGGTCGGGCTGGAGCATCACCAGCGCCGCCGGGATGCCGACCAGCACCGCCGCGGGCCAGATCGCGCCGAACTTGCGGATCTCGCCCACCGGCAGCATCTCGTAGAAGCGGGCGAGCGCGAGCACGATCACCGGCTTCATCAGCTCGGAGGGCTGGAGCCGGATGATGCCCAGGTCGAGCCATCGCTGGCTGCCGCCCGCGACTGCGCCGAGCAGCTCCACGCCGAGCAGCATCGCCACGATCAGCACGTACATCGGCAGCGCGCCCAGCGCCCAGAAGGTCTCGGGCACATAGGATAGGCCCACTGCGCCGGCCAGGCATACGAAGAAGAGCAGCGCCTGCTTCGCCGCCCAGGGCTGCAGGCTGCCGCCGGCGGCTGAATAGAGCACGACGAAGCCGAACATGCCGATCGCGATCACCAGCCCGATGATGCGCCACGGCAGCTGTGCCAGCGGGCCCGGGACGATTCCCGAAGGGCCGAGGCCGGAAGATTGAAGCGTGGCCATTACTCTGCCTCCACGCTGCCGCGTTCGGCCGCGCTGCTGTCCATCGTGTTGCTGGTCGTCGCGTTGGCGGCGTCGGAGGCCACCGTGCTGGCGGCCTCGGCGGCGTCCTCGGGCGCGGGCGGGGGCGGGGCGCTGTGCGCTGCCTTGAACGCCTTGGTCTGCTCGGCCATCCGCGTGCGATAGTCGCCGCCCCAGGTCGGCTCCTCGCGGTGGAGCGAGTCCATCGCCACCTTGCGGTCGAACAGGAAGGTCATGATGTCGCGGCCGATCATCGGCGTGTCGAGGTTGCGGATCGTGTGGCCGTTGTGCTCGAGCACGATCGCCGCGGCATATTTGGGATTGTCCGCGGGCGCGAAGCAGACGAACAGCGCGTGGTCCCTCAGCTTGAAGGGCAGCGAGGCGTTGTTGAGCACGCCCGAGCGCCGCTCCGCCATGGTGATGCGGCGGACCTGGGCGGTGCCGGTCTTGGCTGCCAAAGTGACGCCAGGAATCTGGATTCGGCTCGCGCCGCCGGTGCCGCCCGAGTTGACCACGCCGAACATCGCGTCGCGCACGATCGCCAGCTGCTCGGGCGTGACGGCTAGCGGTTCGGCCTGCTGCGCCGGCCCGCCGGCAATCAGCCGCGGCACCAGAGCGCGGCCCGATGCCAGCCGGCTCGCCATCACGGCGAGCTGGAGGGGGTTGGCGAGCACATAGCCCTGGCCGATCGACGCATTAAGCGAATCCGCCACGGTCCAGGCCTGCTTGTAGCGCTTCATCTTCCACGCGCTGTCGGGCACCGTCCCGAAACGCTGGGTGGTGAAGGGCAGGTCGAACTTCTGGCCGAGCCCCACCGATCGCGCGATCGGCGCCACGGCGTCATAGCCGATGCGGCGGACCATCTCGTAGAAATAGATGTCGCAGCTCTGCATAATCGCGTTCTTGAGGTCGAGCGGACCATGGCCGCGGCGCTTGTGGCAGTGGAATATGCCGTTGCCGACGCGCATCGCGCCCGAGCAGTTGACGCGCATGTGCGGGTCGATGCCCGCGTGCATCAGCGCCAGCCCGTTCATCGGCTTGACCGTCGAGCCCGGCGGATAAAGGCCCTGCAGCACCTTGTTCATCAGCGGGACGTGGTCGTCCTCGCTGAGCATCTTCCATTCGCTCTGGCTGATGCCGTCGGAGAAGCTGTTGGGGTCGTAGGCCGGCATCGACACCATGGCGAGGATGTCGCCGCTGGCGACGTCGATCACCACCGCCGAGCCCGAATTGGTGCCCAGCCGCCGTGCGACATATTCCTGGAGCAGCGCGTCGATGGTGAGCTTCACCGTCTTGCCCGGCGCGTCGGGGCGCGTCGCGAGCTCGCGGACCAGACGGCCGTGCGCGGTCACTTCGATCCGCTTGGCGCCCGGCGTCCCGCGCAGCGTCGTCTCGAGCATCTTCTCGAGCCCGTCCTTGCCCAGCTTGAAGCCGGGCGCGAGGAGGAGCGGGTCCTTCTCTTTCTTGTACTGCTCGGCCGAGGCCGCGCCGACATAGCCGATCAGATGGCCCACGGCGGCGCCGAGCGGATAGTTGCGCGCGAAACCGCGGGTAGGGGAGACGCCGGGAAGCTCGGGCAGGCGCACGCTCACTGCCGCGAACCGCTCCCAGTCGAGATTCTCGAGCACAGGCACCGGGCGGAAGCCGGCGGCGCGCTTCAGGTCGGTGCGGATCCGCTCCATGTCCTCGGGCGTGAGCCGCAGGATCTGCTGGAGCGCGGCGAGCGTCTTGTCCTTGTCCTCGATCCGGTCGGGGATCAGGTCGACGCGGAAGTCGGTGCGGTTGTTGGCGAGGGGGATGCCGCTGCGGTCGACGATCCAGCCGCGTCGCGGCGGCGTGAGCGTCAAATTGACGCGGTTGCTCTCCGCCATCAGCCGGTAATGCTCGTTCTCGTAGACCGAGAGCCAGGTCATCCGCCCGGCGAGCGCGAGCGCGATCGTGCCCTGCACGCCGCCGAGCATCAGTGCCCGCCGCGAGAAGCTATAGGTCTGGGTTGCCTCGGTGATCTTGGCCACGTCAGACCTTCTTCACGTCACGGTCCAGCCAGGCGCAGAAGCGATAGACCAGTGGGAAAAGCGCGCAGGAAATCACGGCCTGGAGCAGCAGCGCGGTGTCGACATGCGCGCCGAACGGCACCGCGAGCAGCCGTCCGGCGATCAGGCAGAAGCCGATGCCGCCGGATGCGATCAACCAGTCCTGCCAGAAGTCGCGCCATACCAGCCGCGTATCTAGCACGTCCATCATCAGGACGCACACGGTCCAGAGCACCATCGCGCTGCCGAGCGGCTGGCCGCTCACCAGGTCGTCGAACAGCCCCAGCGGCACCGGCGCCCAGACGCGCATCGAATCGCCGCGCGTCATGCGCCAGCCGAGCAGCATCATCAGCCCGAAAGGGGGCAGATAGGGCACCACTGCGATCAACGGCAGCAGCGTCATCAGCGAGCCCAGCATCACCGACAGGGGGGCGAGCCAGACCGCGCGTGGGCGCCTTTCCGATTGTCCGAGCGGAATGAACTCCATCGGGCTCACGGCTTGGGCGCAGCCTCCGGCTCGGCCGGCGGGCCCGAGGGTTCGGGCGAGGGCGGCGGAAGGAAGGTCTGCTGGACCAGCGCGAAATCGAGCGAGTCCGGATTGGCGGCGGGCTGCGCGATGGCGATGTCGCCGGTGGTGCGGATCACGCGGCCGAGCGGAATGTTCGGCGGAAAGATGCCGCCCGTGCCCGAAGTCACGAAGCTGTCGCCGGGCTGGAAGGTGAGCACCGCCACGCTGGCCGAGCGGATGTCGATCAGCCCGTCGCCGCGGCCCGAGGCGATCGCGGGCAGCCCGTCGCGCACGCGGCGCACCGGCACGATGCTCTCCGGATCGACGATCAGCAGCACGCGCGATGTGTTGGGGCTGGTCTCGACCACCTGGCCGATCAGCCCGGCGGCCTCGCGCACCGGCATCGTCCGCCGCACGCCCTGCCAGGCGCCGGCGTTGAGCGTGGCGAAGCGGCGCGTGCTCGATGCGGTGCTGTTGACCAGCCGCGCGATCACCACCGCGTCGGTGGTCACGTCGCGCAGCTTGAGCATGGCGCGCAGCCGCAGGTTCTCCTGGGTGAGCATCCGCGCTTTCGCAACGACTTGCGCGTCACTCTCGATCTTCGCTTTCAGCTGCGCATTCTCGGTGCGGACGTTCAGATAGCTACCGATGCCCCGGGGCACGCCCGCGATCCCGCCCCATACCCAGGCAAGCCCGGAGGAGACCGGCGTCGTGGCTTCGGACACGACGCCGCGGACGGCCGAATAGGCGGCGGGGTTGAACGTCGAGAGCAGCAGCAGGACGCCGCCGATCAGCACGCCGCCGACCGCGCCCACATAGCCGAGGAAGAGCCCGTATTGCGCCCGCCGCGAAAACCCGGGGCGCCGGTTACGTGGCGGCGCCATTTACCCCTATTCTCCCGATCAGACGGCGAGAAGAACGCCGCGGAACACCGGATCCTCGAGCGCGCGGCCGGTGCCGAGCGCGACGCAGGTCAGCGGGTCCTCGGCGACGGTGACCGGCAGGCCGGTCTCGTCGCGCAGCACTTCGTCCAGGCCCTGCAGCAGCGCGCCGCCGCCGGTGAGGACGATGCCCTGGTCGACGATGTCGGCGGCCAGCTCGGGCGCGGTGTTCTCCAGCGCGATGCGCACGCCCTCGACGATCGTGCCGACCGGCTCCGAAAGCGCTTCGGCGATCTGGCCCTGGTTGATCTGGATTTCCTTGGGCACGCCGTTGACCAGGTCGCGGCCCTTGATGTGGATCGTCGTGCCGATGCCGTCCGCAGGCGGCTTGGCGACGCCGACTTCCTGCTTGATGCGTTCGGCGGTGGCTTCGCCGATCAGCAGGTTGTGGTTGCGGCGGACGTAGGAGACGATCGCCTCGTCCATCTTGTCGCCGCCGACGCGGACCGAAGTCGAATAGGCGAGGCCGCGCAGCGAGAGCACCGCGACTTCGGTGGTGCCGCCGCCGATATCGACGACCATCGAGCCGATCGGCTCGGTCACCGGCATGTCGGCGCCGATCGCGGCGGCCATCGGCTCCTCGATCAGCCACACCTGGCTGGCACCGGCGTTCGACGCGGCGTCGCGGATCGCGCGGCGCTCGACCGAGGTGGAGCCCGAGGGCACGCAGATCACGATCTGGGGCCAGCGCATGAAGCGGCGCTGCCCGTGCACCTTCTGGATGAAGTGCTTGATCATCTGCTCGGCGACATCGATGTCGGCGATCACGCCGTCGCGAAGCGGACGAATCGCCTCGATCGAGCCGGGGGTCTTGCCCATCATCAGCTTGGCGTCGTCGCCGACGGCCTTGACCTTCTTCACGCCGTTGAGCGTCTCGACCGCCACCACCGACGGCTCGTTCAGGACGACGCCCCGCCCGCGGAGATAGACGACCGTGTTCGCGGTACCGAGGTCGATCGCCATGTCGTGGGACATGAATTTGAAAAAGCGGGAGAAAGCCATTCGTTGTTCCGTCCTGCCACCGGGGGCCCGCCGCCGGCTGTTCGCACCAAGATTTCTATGTCCGGACCCGTCCGGGGCAGATCGAAAAAATCCGCTCGGTGCCATGCGGTTGCGGGTCGCGGGATGCCGCCCGTTGGGCTAGACGGACAGCCATGTCAATACGTCGCTTGCCGGAGCATCTTGTCAACCGAATTGCAGCGGGAGAGGTCGTCGAACGCCCCGCGAGCGCGCTCAAGGAACTGGTCGAGAACGCCATCGACGCCGGCGCCACGCGGATCGCCGTGCGCCTCGCCGCGGGCGGCACCGAATTGATCGAAGTCATCGACGATGGCTGCGGCATGCTGCCCGCCGAAATGGCGCTGGCGCTCGAGCGGCACGCCACCTCCAAGCTTCCCGACGATGCGATCGAGCACGTCACGACGTTGGGTTTTCGCGGCGAGGCGTTGCCCTCGATCGCCAGCGTCGCGCGGCTGACGCTGGAGAGCCGCGTGCGCGGCGGCGACGGCTGGGCGCTGACCGTCGACAATGGCGAGCGCCTGGCGGAGGGCCCCGCCGCGCTGCCGCCCGGCACGCGCGTGCGCGTCGAGGCGCTGTTCGCCCGCGTGCCCGCGCGCCGCAAGTTCCTGCGCTCGGCCCGTGCCGAATATGGCGCCGCGCTCGATGTGGTGAAAAGGCTGGCGATGGCGCGGCCCGACATCGGCTTCTCGGTCGAGCATGACGGCCGCCGCGTCCTCTCGGTCCAGGGCGGCGAGACCCGGCCGCAGCGCGTCGCCGCGCTCACCGACCGCGACCTGGCCGAGAACAGCGTCGCCGTGGACCTCGAGCGCGAGGGCCATGTGCTCGGCGGGGTCGCCGGCCTCCCCACCTTCAACCGCGGTGTCGCCGATCACCAATATCTCTTCGTCAACGGCCGCCCGGTGAAGGACCGGCTGCTCGTCGGCGCGGTCCGCGGTGCCTATGCCGAGATGCTCGCGCGCGACCGCCACCCCGTCGTCGCGTTGTTCCTCGACGTGCCCGCCGACGCGGTCGACGTGAACGTCCACCCCGCCAAGACCGAAGTCCGTTTCCGCGATCCGGCGCTCGCGCGCGGGCTGATCGTCTCGGGCCTCCGCCGCGCGCTCGACGAGGCCGGCCACCGCAGCGTCCAGCGCCCGAGCGAAGCCGCGCTCGGCATGTGGCAGCCGGGATACCTCGACAGCCCCTCCCCTTCAGGGGAGGGGTTGGGGTGGGGCAGTCAGGTTTCACCCAGCCCGTCGTTCGAAGATCTGAAACGCTATTCCGGCGCCGCCCTCCACGATCCCCGCACGACCTTCTTCACTCCGCCGCCCCAGGCCCGTGCAGAGGCCGCGCACGCGCCGGTCCCCGCGACCACCGACTTCCCCCTCGGCGTCGCCCGCGGCCAGGTCGCCAAGACCTATATCGTCGCCGAGGCCGAGGACGGGCTCGTTCTGGTCGACCAGCACGCCGCGCACGAGCGGCTCGTGCTCGAACGGATGCGCCGCGCCATGGCCAATGGCGGGGTCGCCTCGCAGGCGCTGCTCCTCGCCGAAGTCGTCGAGCTCGACGAACCCGGCTGCGACCGGCTCGAGGCGCGCCTGGAGGAACTCGCGCAATTCGGCCTCGAGCTCGAGCGCTTCGGCCCGCGCGCGATGCTCGTCCGCGCCACGCCCGCGGCGCTGGGGCAGGGCGACGTCCACGGCCTGGTCACCGACCTTGCCGACGAGCTGGCCAGCTATGACGAGGCGCTGAGCCTCAAGGAACGCCTCGACCATGTCGCCGCGACCATGGCCTGCCACGGCTCGGTCCGCGCTGGCCGCATCCTGTCGGTCACCGAGATGAACGCGCTGCTGCGCGAGATGGAGGCGACGCCCCACTCCGGCCAGTGCAACCACGGCCGCCCCACCTGGGTGAAGCTGGCGCACGGCGACATCGAGAAGCTGTTCGGGCGGAAATGAACTTGCCGGAAGACTGATCTCTCGGAGTCGGCAGGGAATATGCCGGGAAGCTGATGGCTGCGAGCCGCTCGGCACGCAGGCGGTGGCGTCTTCGTGTGCCGGCCTGGGCCAAGCTCGCCCATGGCGATCATCAGAAACTTTTCGGACGCAAATGACCTATAGTCATCGGTAATATCTTGCGATCATCAAGCTCTCGCGACGATGGTTGCCTTTACTTAGTCGCGTATTACGCTGGCCCTTTGGTCTCGAGGTGTGCCGATGTCGTTGAAGTTTTCGCTCGTCCTTGCCGTTTCATTGGTGGCAGCTCCCGCGCTGGCGCAGGATGCGGGAAATCCTGCGCCGGTCGAGGCCAAGGAAAAGAAGGTGTGCCGGCGCGTGACTCCCACGGGCTCGATCGTTGCCAAGAGCGTCTGTCACACCAAGGCGGAATGGAAGCAGATCGAGGAAGAGAATTCCCGCAATACCGAGGCTTTCCGCAATCGCGGCAAGGGGCGACCCACCGACCTCGAATGAGACGCGCCGACCGTCAGCGTCCCGCGCCCGAGGCGCGTACCGCCCGGCCGCTGCGGGCGCCCGCCGATTGTGGCAGCACGGGCGTTCCGTCGGGGGTGCCGCTCATGTCGACCACGCACATATGGCGATAGGCGCGGTGCCCGCCGCAGCCGACGCCGGCATAGCGGAAGCCCCGGTCGAACAGCAGCGCGCGATGGCCGCGGCCCGGCACGCCGTCGTCGACGATGAGCTGGCGCACCACTTCCTGCGCGCTCGAATAGCCATAGGAAATGCCCTCGCCGACATAGATGTCGCCGCCGCGCCGGCGGACGCGCTCGCCGGGCGAGTTGCCCGCGCGCGAGCTGTGGCCGATGCTTCCCTGCGGCCCTTGCGCCGCGGCATGGTCGCCCGCGGCCAGCGCGAGCAGCGCGCCGTGGCCGAGCGGGGGCAGGGGCGCCTGGCGTTCGAGGAAGGCGATCGCTTCGTCCACCGCGCGCGTGCCCTCGTTGGTGATGATGCCGTTGTCGTCGCCGGGGAGATAGAGCAGCCGCCCTTCGAAATAGCGGCGATACTCGCGCAGGTCCTGCGCATATTCGCGCGGATGCTGGCGGGCGAAATTGATCTCGGTGAGCACGTCGGATTCGAGCGAGCGGCTCTGCGCCTGGACCGAAACGCTGCCGAAGAGCGCGCAGCACGCGCCTAGCGCCGCGAGAATACGCCGTGACACCATGAATACTCCCCCCGGGATACTCCTGCCGGACGCCATGCCCCGCAGCGTGGGAAGTTGCGCTTAAGCCTTGGGGAAGATGGGCGGATATTCCGCAATCAACCTTACGGGTTTGCCTCGGTATGGCCGCCCGGCGCGCGCCGCCGCTGAACGGCGGAGAAACGGAACTGCGTTTTTCAGCAACTTCCGTCGCGCGGCTTCGTTCTTGCCGCGAATGGACTCAGGAGGCTCGGTACAGGTGAGCAGCAAATTGGTACCCGTAATGCTGGCACTCATCCCGCTGGTCGCGGTGATCGGAGCCTGTGTCACGTGCCCGTAACGGCGTAGCGCGCCGGTTCTCCCAACTGGCTCGGCAGCCAAACGAAAAAGGCCGCCCCGGTCTCCCGGAGCGGCCCTTTTCTTGTCGGCAGTTGCCGGTGGCTCAGGCTTCCTCGCCCTCGGCCGCCGGAGCTTCCGCGGCGATCTCGCCCGGCTCGAGGTTCGGGTCGCGCTCCTCGGTGAAGCCGGCCTCGTCCTTCTCGAACATAGCGGCCATCACGTCGACGCCCTGCGACTGCATCTCGGCCTCTTCCGGCGAGCGGGCGACGTTGACCTTGACGGTCACCGACACCTCGGGGTGCAGCGCGACGCGGATCTCGTACACGCCGATCGACTTGATCGGGCGGTCGAGCACGACCTGCGCCTTGTTGACCTTGTGGCCGTCGGCGACCAGCGCCTCGACCAGGTCACGCACTGCGACCGAGCCGTAGAGGTGGCCGGTGTTCGACGCCTGACGGATCAGGGTCACCGAAACGTCGTTGAACGACGCGGCTTCCTTCTCGGCATCCGTGCGACGCGCAGCGTTCTCGGATTCGATGCGGGCGCGGTTGGCCTCGAAGACCTTGCGGTTCGCTTCGTTGGCGCGCAGCGCCTTCTTGCGGGGAAGGAGGTAGTTGCGGGCGAAGCCGTCCTTCACCTTCACCACATCGCCGATGCCGCCGAGCTTCTCGACGCGCTCTAGCAGAATAACGTCCATGGGGTGCGCTCCTTACTTAACGATGTAGGGCAGCAGGCCCAGGTGACGGGCGCGCTTGATGGCCTGGGCCAGCTCGCGCTGCTTCTTGGCGCTCACCGAGGTGATGCGCGACGGGACGATCTTGCCGCGCTCAGAGACGAAGCCCTGGAGCAGACGGACGTCCTTGTAGTCGATCCGGGGAGCGTCCTTCGCGGAGAAGGGGCAGCTCTTGCGACGGCGGAAAAAGGGTCGTGCCATGATCTATAAGCTCCTTACTCGCCGCCGAAACCGGTGTTGCTGCCGGCATCGTCGCGCTCGCGACGGCCACGGCCGCGCTCGCGGTCGGCACCCTTGCGCATCATCACCGACGGGCCCTGCTCATGCGCGTCGACCTTGACGGTCATGTAGCGGATGACGTCCTCGTTGATCTGCGTCTGGCGCTCGAGCTCGGCGACCACGCCTGCCGGCGCGTCGATCTCGAGCATCACATAATGCGCCTTGCGGTTCTTCGCGATGCGATAGGCGAGGCTGCGAAGACCCCAGGTCTCGGTCTTGACGACCTTGCCCTGATTGTCCTCGACGATCTTGGTGGCGGCTTCCGCCAGTGCGTCCACTTGCGCCTGTGCCAGATCCTGGCGCGCAAGGAACACGTGCTCGTACAGAGCCATGCGTTCTCTTCCTGTTGGCCGATCGCTGACGTGCACCCCATGTGCAGCGCCCCTCCGGCTGTCGTCTACGTGCAATGATTCGTGCAGCCGGAAGCGGACTCCCGGCGTCGCGAAGGCGGGCCCATAGCGCTGCGGGGCAGGATTGGCAAGCGTGAGCCATAGCCCATACCTCAAAACCGTCATCCCCGCGAAGGCGGGGACCCAGGGCCACGAGCGACGTCCGTGCGATTCCTGGGTCCCGGCCTTCGCGGGGATGACGACAGTGCTCGGGCCGGGTCGGATTTGATCCGTCCCGGCCCGGCAATGGTCGATTAGTTCAGGATGTTCGCGAACACCGCCGCGACGATCCCGCTGGTGATGCCGACCAGCAGGGCGTCATTGCCCGACTGGACATAGTGGTAACCACGGGGCGGAACCCGCAGGCCGCGGTAGCTGCGATAGTCGATCTGGCGATAGTTGCGGGCGTAGCGGCTGTCGAACCGGTCACCGCGGTTCCAGCTGCGGTACTGGTTGCTCTGGTACTGGCGCCCGAACTGCTGGTGGCCGTTGTACGAACGCTCCACCTGATGGCCGCGATGCTGCGGCGCGGGGGCGGCGGAAGCGACTGCCGGCACGGTGGCGATCGAAGCGGCAACCAGGCCCATGATGATCTTCTTCATGACTAACTCCTCTTGTCTGCGCCGTCATCCGGCGTTGAAGACTAAATAGGAGTCGGTTGTCGCAGCCCCGTCCCGAACCACCCCCGAAATGGTCGCGAATTGTCGCAACCGACAGAAGTGAAAATTTCAGGCGGAGGCGCGGAGGCACGGAGAGAGGCTTGTGGTGCACTGCCGCGCCAGCGGCAGCAATATTCTCGGTGAACGATCGTCCCCCGCTGCGCGCCGAACCTCCGCGTCTCCGCGTGAAATCTCAAAGTCTTCGCGCCTTCGCGCCCTTGCGTGAACAAAACCAGGACCGGCCCCCGAACCCTTGCCCGTACGGCGCAACCGCACTAACCCGCGCCGCCTGAACTCCAAGGATAGGCATATGCGCGCATTCATCTTCCCCGGGCAGGGCAGCCAGTCGGTCGGCATGGGGAGCGCGCTCGCCGCCGCCAGCCCCTACGCCCGCGAAGTCTTCCAGGAAGTCGACGACGCGCTGGGCCAGAAGCTCTCGCAGCTGATGGCGGACGGTCCCGAGGACCAGCTGACGCTCACCGCCAACGCCCAGCCCGCGATCATGGCCAACGCCATCGCCGTGCTGCGCGTGCTCGAGAAGGAAGGCGGCATCCGCCTCGCTGACAAGGCCGATTTCGTCGCGGGCCACAGCCTGGGCGAATATACTGCGCTGTGCGCCGCGGGCGCGCTCGATCTCGCCACCACTGCCCGGCTGCTGCGCAAGCGCGGCGACGCGATGCAGGCCGCGGTGCCGGTCGGCGTCGGCGCGATGGCCGCGATTCTCGGCGCCGACCGCGAAAAGGCGCAGGCGATCGCCGACGCCGCGGCCGAGGGCCAGGTCTGCACCGTCGCCAACGACAACGACCCCTCGCAGGTGGTGATCTCGGGCCACTGCGAGGCGATCGAGCGCGCGATCCCGCTCGCCAGGGAGATGGGCGCCAAGCGCGCGCTGCTGCTCCCGGTCTCCGCGCCTTTCCACTGCCCGCTGATGCAGCCCGCCGCCGACGCCATGGCCGAGGCGCTCGCCGCCGTCGCGATCCAGGCGCCTTTGGTCCCCGTCTACGCCAACGTCACCGCCGCCCCCGTCGCCGACCCCGCCACGATCCGCACCCTGCTGGTCGAGCAGGTCACCGGAATGGTCCGCTGGCGCGAATCGGTCCTCGCGATGCACGCCGCCGGCGTGACCGACTTCGTCGAGCTCGGCGGCAAGGTCCTCGGCGGCATGGTAAAGCGCATCACCCCCGACGCCACCGCCACCAGCATCGTCACCATGGAAGACATCGAGACGCTGGCGAAATCACTCTGAAGAAGTAAGTTGGTTCACGCAAAGGCGCAAAGGCGCGAAGATGGACCTGCTTGAGGCAACTGCATCCGACGTCGTCGACGCCGCCCTGATGCTGCATCGGGAGATCGGTCCGGGTCTGCTCGAGAGCGTCTACGAAAGCCTTCTGGCGGCCGAGCTGACCCGGCGTGGCCATTCGGCGCTTCGGCAGCAGCCGATCGACTTCGAGTTCAACGGGTCGCGCTTCGAAGGCGCATTTCGCGTCGACCTGCTCGTGAACGCTCGGCTTGTGGTTGAAATCAAATCTGTCGAACGCTTGAGCGGCGTGCATTCGAAACAGCTGCTGACCTATCTCAGGCTGATGAAGCAGCCCCTTGGGCTGCTTATAAATTTTGGCGGCGAGACGCTGAAGGAAGGCCTCAAGCGGGTTGCCAACAACTATGTCCCCTTTGCGCCTTAGCGCCTTTGCGTGAACTATTTTTCTTTCTCAAAGACCGGAGCTCTAGAATGTTCGACCTCACTGGCATGACTGCCCTCGTCACCGGCGCTTCGGGGGGGATTGGTTCGGCGATCGCCAAGGGCCTCGCCGCGCAGGGCGCGCGGCTGGCGGTTTCGGGCTCGAACGCCGAGAAGCTCGAGGCCTTCCGCGCCGAGCTCGGCGGCGATCATGTCGCGCTCGCCTGCAACCTCTCGGACAGCGCCGCGGTCGACGCGCTCGTCCCCCAGGCGGTCGAGGCGCTCGGCGGCAAGCTCGACATCCTCGTCAACAACGCCGGCGTCACGCGCGACAACCTCGCGATGCGGATGAAGGACGAGGAGTGGGAGCAGGTCATCAAGGTCAACCTCGAAGCCGCCTTCCGCCTGATCCGCGCCGCCGCCAAGCCGATGATGAAGGCGCGCTTCGGCCGCGTCATCTCGATCACCTCGGTCGTCGGCGCCACCGGCAATCCCGGCCAGGCCAATTACGCCGCGTCCAAGGCCGGCCTCGTCGGCATGTCCAAGGCGCTCGGCCAGGAGCTCGCCAGCCGCAACATCACCGTCAACTGCGTCGCTCCCGGCTTCATCCGCTCGGCGATGACCGACGTGCTGCCCGAAGCGCAGAAGGAAGCGCTGCTCGGACGCATTCCTGCGGGGAAGCTCGGCGAGGGCGAGGACATCGCGGCCGCCGTGGTGTATCTCGCCAGCAGGGAAGCGAGCTACGTCACCGGCCAGACGATCCACGTCAACGGCGGGATGGCGATGCTCTGAGCCTCGCGGGCGGGAGACGAGTATATGCGTAAAGCGGGAATCGCGGTCGCGGCCGCACTGGCATGGGCGGCGCCCGCCCATGCCGCGGACCTCGCGACGATCGGCTGCGTCGCGCAGAAGGTCGACGCGGCCGTGCGTTCGCAGATCGAGGCGGACGTCGAGCGCAACCTCACCGAGAGCGGCAAGCGGCCGAGCTACGGGCCAGGAGTGGGCGCCGGCCTCAAGACCGCTGCCGCGGCCTGCGCCAAGGAACATGGCTGGACGGCCGCCGCGGCGAGCGCCGCCGCGCGCTACACTCTCGCGAAGATCGGCATGCCGGTCGCGCAACGCGTGATCACCCAGCGGGGATTCGACCCCGCGGCGCTCGAGGATCAGTTCCAGGCGCTCCCCGAAGAAACGCGCAATCGTCCGCTCACGGCACAGGAAAGCCAGGGGCTGGTCCGCGACGCGGCGATCGAGGACGTCCAGAAAACCCGCGAGAATGCGGAGCTTCTGTCGGAGTTCTTCGCTTTCGTCGGCACGATCCAGTACGCTGCCTTCGAATTTTCGGCAGCCTGACGTTCGGCAACCCGCCGCGTCTCCCTCTTGCAACGGCACCAGCGGCATTCTAGGTGCGTTCCAACCGAAACAGAGCCCCAGTCACAAAGGAAAACAGGGACCATGGCCACTCAGGAAGAGATCACCCAGCGCGTGACCGCCCTCGTCGTCGACCATCTCGGCGTCGATGCCGGCGAAGTGAAGCCCGAAGCGAGCTTCATCGACGATCTGGGCGCGGACAGCCTCGACATCGTCGAGCTGGTCATGGCCTTCGAGGAAGAATTCGGCGTCGAGATCCCCGACGACGCGGCCGAGAAGATCACCACGGTCGGCGACGCGATCTCGTACATCAGCGAGCATCAGGAAGGCTGATCGCCTTCCCGGCGACGCGGGCCTGATGGGCCGGCAATGCCATTGAGCGGCTTCCCGTCCATGCTCGCAAGAGAGGGCGGGGGGCCGTTTCGTTTTTACACCGGGGGCCCCCGCGTATCCGATGCCCCCTGTGCGCGAAGTTAGTGAAGTTTGACGGAGAAAACGCCATGCGCCGCGTAGTCGTGACCGGCCTTGGGCTCGTCACCCCCCTGGGTGCCGATGTCGAGACCGCCTGGAAGAACATCATCGCCGCGAAATCGGGCGCTGCCACGATCACGCGCTTCGACGCGACCGATTTCCAGAGCAACTATGCGTGCGAAGTGAAGCCGGCCGATCATGAGTACGGCTTCGATCCGGGCAAGCGCGTCGATCACAAGATCCAGCGCCAGGTCGATCCGTTCATCGTCTATGGCATCGACGCCGCCGGCCAGGCGATCGAGGACGCGGGCCTGCTCGACATGAGCGAGGAAGAGCGGCTGCGCGCCGGCTGCTCGATCGGCTCGGGCATCGGCGGCCTGCCGGGCATCGAGAGCGAATCGCTCGTGCTGGCGGAGAAGGGCCCCAAGCGCGTCTCGCCGCACTTCGTCCACGGCCGCCTGATCAACCTCATCTCGGGCCAGGTCTCGATCAAATACGGTCTGATGGGCCCGAACCATGCCGTGGTGACTGCCTGCTCGACCGGCGCCCACTCGATCGGCGACGCTGCGCGCATGATCGCGATGGACGACGCCGACATCATGCTCGCGGGCGGCGCCGAGAGCGCGATCTGCCCGATCGGCATCGCCGGCTTCGGCCAGGCGCGCGCGCTTTCGACCAATTTCCGCGACGATCCCACTCGGGGCAGCCGCCCGTATGACAAGGACCGCGACGGCTTCGTCATGGGCGAGGGTGCGGGCGTGGTCGTGCTCGAGGAATATGAGCATGCCAAGCGCCGCGGCGCCAAGATCTATGCCGAAGTGGTGGGCTATGGCCTGTCGGGCGACGCCTATCACGTCACGGCGCCGCATCCCGAGGGCTCGGGCGCGTTCCGCTCGATGCAGATGGCGATGCGCAAGTCGGGCCTCGAGCTGTCGGACATCGACTATATCAACGCCCACGGCACCTCGACCCCGCTCGGCGACGAGCTCGAGCTGGGCGCGGTCCGCAAGCTCTTCGGCAACAACATCGGCCAGCTCTCGATGAGCTCGACCAAGTCGGCGATCGGGCACCTGCTCGGCGGCGCCGGCGCGGTGGAGAGCATCTTCTGCATCCTGGCGATGCGCGACCAGATCGTCCCGCCGACGCTCAACCTCGACAATCCGAGCGACAATTGCGCCGGCGTCGACCTGGTCCCGCACAAGGCCAAGGAGCGCAAGGTCAAGGCCGTGCTCAACAACAGCTTCGGCTTCGGCGGCACCAACGCCAGCCTGGTGATGAAGGCTGTCTGACGCGCGCGAACCGGTTCGTCCGCCGCGTCGGCGGAGAGGCGGCTGCACGATCATCGTCGCGGCCCTGGTGGTGCTCGCCCTCATCCTGGGCGTGCTCCATCTCTGGGGCGGGGCGGGGCCCGCACGCGCCAATGTGACCGTGCTGGTGCCCGAAGGCGCCACGCTCACGCGCGCAGCGCAGGAGCTGGAGAAGGCCGGGGCGATCGGCTCGGCGCGGCAGTTCGTGCTGCTCTCCAAATTCCTGGGCGGCAGCGGCGCGATCAAGGCGGGCGAATATCGCATCCCCGCGCGGCTGAGCCAGTCGGACATCCTCAAGCTGATGCAGGGCGGGCGCACGCTCCAGCGCTTCGTGACCATCCCCGAGGGCACGCCATCGATCATCGTCTACGAGACGCTGATGAAGGCCCCCCAGCTCGGCGGCGCCGTGCAGGTGCCGGCGGAGGGATCGGTGCTGCCCGACAGCTATTCCTACAATCGCGGCGACACGCGCCAGGCGGTTCTCGCCCGCATGCAGAAGGCGATGAACGACTATCTCGCCAAGGCCTGGGCGAAGCGCAAGCCGGGCATTGCAGTGAAGACGCCGCAGGAAGCGCTGATCCTCGCCTCGATCGTCGAGAAGGAGACCGGCAAGCCGCAGGAGCGCCGGATGGTCGCCGCGGTCTATTCCAACCGGCTCAAGCAGGGCATGCGGCTCGATGCCGATCCGACGATCATCTACCCGATCACCAGGGGCAAGCCGCTCGGCCGCCGCATCCTCCAGTCGGAAGTGCGCGCGAAGAACGACTACAATACCTATGCGATGACCGGCCTACCCATCGGCCCGATCGCCAATCCGGGCCGCGCCAGCATCGACGCGGTGCTCGATCCCGCACCGTCCAACGCGCTCTACTTCGTCGCCGACGGCACCGGCGGCCATGTGTTCGCCGACACGCTCGAGCAGCACAACGCCAATGTGCAGAAGTGGTACGCCATCAGGCGCGCGCGTGGGGAGATGTAATCAAACTCCCGCTCCCGGTGGGAGCGGGAAGGAGCCCGCGAGGCGAAGCCGAGTGGGGAGGGTGAGGGCAGGTTTCGATCCTCACCCTTCCGCCGCCTATGTCGGCTCCCTCCCTCTCCCAAAGGGAGAGGGAATTACCGCCCCAGCCCCGCCGCTTCGCGCGCCAGCGCCTCGACCTGCTCGAAGCTCGCGCCCTTGGGCGTCACCCAGCTGCCGCCGACGCACAGGATCGGGTCGAACGCCAGCCACTCGGGCGCGGTCTGGGCGCTGATGCCGCCGGTCGGGCAGAATTTGCACTGGTAGAAGGGCGCGGCGAGCGCCTTGAGCGCCTTGAGCCCGCCCGAGGTCTCGGCCGGGAAGAACTTGAAATGCGTCAGGCCCAGGTCGAGCCCGCGCATGATGTCGCCGGCGGTCGCAATGCCGGGCAGGAACGGAACGCCGCTCTCGAGGATCGGCTCGGCCAGCGTCTCGGTGAGGCCGGGCGAGACGATGAACTCGACGTCGGCGTCCATCACCTGGCGGAACTGGTCGGGGTTCACCACCGTGCCCGCGCCGACGATCGCGCCTTCGACCTGCTTCATCTCGCGGATGGCATCGAGCGCGGCAGCGGTGCGCATGGTGACTTCGAGCACGCGTAGCCCGCCCTTGACCAGCGCCTCGGCCAGCGGGCGCGCCTGGGCGGCGTCGTCGATCACCAGCACGGGGATGACGGGCGCGGTGCGCATGATGGCTTCGATGTTCACTGGGCGTGCTCCTGGGCAAAGGCCGCGGCTGCGCCATAGAGGCCCGGCTGCGGGTGCGTGATCAGCTTGACGGGGATCGACGCCATCAGGTTCCGGAACCGGCCCTTGGCGACGAAGCGTTCCCCGAAGCCCGATTGCAGCAGATGGTCCTTCAGGCGCAACCCCAGACCGCCCGCGATCACCACGCCGGTGGGGCCGTGCGCGAGGGCAAGGTCGCCCGCGACTGCGCCGAGGCTGAGGCAGAAGCGGTCGAGCGCGGCGACCGCCAGGCTGTCCTCGCCCTCGAACGCCAGCTCCCAGATCTTCTTGTCGTCGAGCCGGGGCACGGGCTTGCCCTCGATCTCGGCCAGCGTTTCGTAGATCGAGACGATCGCGGGGCCTGCGACGACGCGCTCCTTGGAGACGCGGTTGTAGGTCTTGCGCAGCCGCTTGAGCAGCGCGTCCTCGATCGGATCGAGCGGCGCGAAGTCCGAATGACCGCCCTCGGTGGCGATCACGTCATAGCCCGCGCGGTGGCGGAAGACCTGCGCGACGCCGAGCCCGGTGCCCGGTCCGCAGACAGTGATCGAGCCCTTGTCGGGTAGCGGGATTTCGGGCCCGCAGAGGTGCTGGAAGGAATCATCGCCGAACTGCGCGACTGCATGGCCGATCGCGGCGAAATCGTTGACCAGCGTCCAGGTCTCGGCGCCCAGCCGCTCGGGGATCAGCGCCGGGCGGATGATCCAGGGATTGTTGGTGAGCTTGATGACGTCGCCGGCGATCGGCGAGGCGACCGCGATCGCCGCCGCCCGCGGCATCGGACGGCCGAGCCCTTCGCCATAGGCCTGCCAGGCGAGCTGGAGGCTCGGATGCTCGGCGACCTTCTGGGTCACTGGCTCGCTCATCGATACGACGCGGCCGTTCGCGACCTCCGCCACAGCGAAGCGCGCGTGGGTTCCCCCGATATCGACTGCGACGACTTCCATGGACGCTCCCAAACTCTCCCCCGGGGGCCGCCTGTCAACGTTGGCAGCCCTCCGCGCGGCCCTTCTCTCCGCAACCGTGACGCTTGTAAAGCGGCGCTTCGCCTAGAGGCCGGCTTCCGCCAGCATCGCCGACGCGCCGAGCTCCGCCTCGTCGGCGTGGTGGCGCATCATCGCGAACAGCTCGCGCCCGGTGCCGAGCGGCGGGGGCGGGGCGGCCGCCAGCTCGCGCGCGTCCCATTCGGCGAGATCGACCAGCGCCTCGAGCACGCCGGCCTCGGCATCCAGCCGGATGATGTCGCCGTCGCGCACCTTGCCGATCGGTCCGCCGCCGAGTGCCTCGGGTGAGAGGTGGATCGCCGCGGGGACCTTGCCCGACGCGCCCGACATGCGGCCGTCGGTGACCAGGGCCACCCGGAACCCGCGGTTCTGGAGCACGCCGAGCGGCGGCGTGAGCTTGTGGAGCTCGGGCATGCCGTTCGCCTTGGGGCCCTGGAAGCGGACGACGACGATCACGTCGCGATCGAGCTCGCCGGCCTTGAACGCCGCCTGCACCTCCGCCTGGTCTGAGAACACGCGGGCAGGGGCCTCGATCGTCCAGCGGTCGCGCTCGACGGCGGAGACCTTGATGCACGCCCGGCCGATATTGCCCTTGAGGATGCGGAACCCGCCCTCGGGCGAGAAGGGCGCGTCGATCGTGCGCACGATCGAATCGTCACCGCTCTCGGCGGGCAGGTCCTTCCACACCAGCGCCTCGTCGTCGATCTGCGGCTTGCGGCCATATTCGGCCATGCCGCCGGCCGCGACGGTGAGCGTGTCGCCGTGCATCAGCCCGCCGCGCAGCAGCTCGCGGATCACGAAGGGCGGGCCGCCCGCGTCCTCGAAGCCGTTCACGTCGGCCGAGCCATTGGGATAGACGCGCGTGAGCAGCGGGACGACGCGCGACAGCCGGTCGAAATCCTCCCAGTCGATCACGATCCCCGCCGCACGCGCGAAGGCGGGGACGTGGATCAGATGGTTGGTCGAGCCGCCCGTCGCGAGCAGCACGATCGCGGCGTTCACGATCGCCTTCTCGTCGACGACATGGCCGATCGGGCGGTAATCGTTGCCGCTCCAGCCGATATCGGCGAGCCGGTGGACCGCGGCGCGGGTGAGCTCCTGGCGCAGCTTGGTGCCCGGATTGGCGAAGGCGGCGCCCGGCATGTGGAGGCCCATCGCCTCCATCATCATCTGGTTCGAATTGGCGGTGCCGTAGAAGGTGCAGGTGCCCTTGGAGTGATAGGCGGCGATCTCGGCCTCGAGCAGCTCGTCGCGGCCGACCTTGCCCTCGGCATAGGCCTCGCGCACCGCGGCCTTGTCCTTGTTCGCCAGCCCCGATCGCATCGGCCCACCCGGAATCATCACCATCGGCAGATGCCCGAAGCGCAGCGCGCCCATCAGCAGTCCCGGCACGATCTTGTCGCAGATGCCGAGCAGCGCCGCGCCTTCGAACACGCGGTGCGATAGCGCGACCGCAGTGCCCAGCGCGATCGTGTCGCGGCTGAACAGCGAGAGCTCCATGCCCGAATAGCCCTGGGTCACGCCGTCGCACATCGCCGGCACGCCGCCCGCCACCTGCGCGGTGGCGCCGGCCTCGAGCGCCCAGACCTTCATCTGCTCGGGGTAGCGATAATAGGTCGCGTGCGCCGAGAGCATGTCGTTGTACGAGGTGACGATCCCGATGTTCATCCGGTTCGCCGGCTTCATCAGGTCGCGCTGCTCGTCGGTGCCGGCATAGGCGTGCGCCAGGTTGGCGCAGCCGAGCTTGGGCCGGTCCGCGCCCGATTCCAGCTCGCGGCGGATCAGGTCGAGATAGGCGGCGCGCTTCGGCTTCGACCGCTCGATGATGCGATCAGTGACGGCGGCGATTTCGGCGTGAAGATTGGCCATCAGGCGCTCCAGTGGATGTCGACCGGCAGCTCGACGTCGGCGAGGACGCGGCCGACCGGATAGTTGGACGAGGCCCCCTGTTCGATCGCGGCCTCGAGCACGTCGCGCTTGGCCTGGCCGGTGACTGCGATCATCAGCGCGCGGGCCGAGACGATCGCGGCGCGGCTGAGCGTCACGCGCGCGACGGGCGCCTCGGGCGGCAGCGGATCGGGCATCACGCCCAGCGCGCGGCGCTCGCGCGGGCCGTTGAGCGCCTCGTCATAGTCCGGGCCCGGGAAGATCGACGCGCAATGCCCGTCGCCGCCCACGCCGAGCAGGCAGAGGTCGAGCGGCCAGTGCACGTCCTGCAGCAGCGCATCGGCCGAGCGGCCCGCCGCCTTGTAGTCGGGGGCCTTGTCGCTCACCAGCGGGATCACCCGCGCGCCCTTGGGGATGAAGACCTTGCCGATCGCAGTGACGTTCGACAGCGGGTCGCCCAGCGGCACGATGCGGTCGTCGCCGGGCACGATCGTCACGCGCTTCCAGTCGAGCTTGGCCTTGGCGAGCTTCTCGTAGATCGGCAGCGGAGTCTTGCCGCCCGCCAGCGCGATCACCGCGGCGCCGCGCGCGTCGATCGCGCTCTCGATGATGAACTGCACGTCGCCCGCGACCGCCTCGGCCATCTCGTCGGCGTCGTCATAGTCCCACCATTCGATCTCAGTGGTCATTGTAGCTCCTGCTCTGGTGGGTTCTCGAAATCATATGGGGCGGGGCGGCTATTCGTTCCACGTCACGCCGTCGCGCTCGGTGAGCGCGATCGCCGCCGAGGGGCCCCAGCTGCCCGAAGCATAGGGGCGGGGCTTCATGTCCTGCGCATCCCAGCCCGCGCGGATCGCGTCGACCCATTCCCATTGCGCCTCGACTTCGTCGCGCCGGACGAACAGCGTCGGGTCGCCTTCGATCAGGTCGAGTAGCAGCCGCTCATAGGCGATGCGGCGGCGCGTGCCGGCGAACTCGGTGTCGAGGCTGAGGTTGAGCGGCACTTCGCGCAGGCGGATGCCTTCGCGGTCGAGCCCGGGTTGCTTCGCCATGACGAGCAGCTGGATATATTCCTCGGGCTGCAGCCGGATCACCAGCGTGTTCGGCTGGAGATGGCCGCCGCGGTCCTCGAACATCGAGTGCGGCACCGGCTTGAACTGGATCACGATCTCCGAGCGCCGCTCGCCCATGCGCTTGCCGGTGCGCAGGTAGAAGGGGACGCCGTGCCAGCGCCAGTTGTCGATGTGCGCCTTGATCGCGACGAAGGTCTCGGTGTTCGAGGGCTGCCCCAGGTCGGTCGCATAATCGCGGACGATCTCGCCCTTCACTGCGCCGCCGCCATACTGGCCCGTCACGGTGAGGTGCGGCGCGTCGGCCGCGGTGATCTTGCGCAGCGAGCGCAGCACCTTGACCTTCTCGTCGCGGATCGCAGTGCCGTCGAAGCGGGCAGGGGGCTCCATCGCGATCAGCGCGAGCAGCTGGAGCATGTGGTTCTGCACCATGTCCCGCAGCGCGCCGGTCTCGTCGTAGAAGCCCGCGCGGCCCTCCAGGCCCACCGTCTCGGAGACGGTGATCTGGACATGGTCGATCCCCTGCGCGTTCCACACCGGCTCGAACAGCGAATTGCCGAAGCGCAGCGCCAGGATGTTCTGGACGGTTTCCTTGCCCAGATAATGGTCGATCCGGAAGGTGCGGTCCTCCGGGAAGGCGCCCGCGACCAGATCGTTGATCTCGCAGCTCGAGGCGAGATCCTTGCCCAGCGGCTTTTCGAGGCTGATGCGGACATTGTCGCCGGTCAGTCCCGCGCTCTTGAGTCCCTCGATCGTCGGGCCGAACAGCCAGGGTGCGGTCGAAAGGAAAATCGCGAGCCCGCCCGAGATATCGCCCAGCTTGTGCTTGAGCGCCGCGAAGCCCTCGATCTGCGACGCGTCGAGCGGCTGGTAGTTCAGCCGCTCGAGAAAGCTCCCGACAGCGCTGTCATCCTTCCGGTCTGCAGGAAGGAATTGGTCGAGCGCCGCGCGGGCGAATTCGCGGAACGACGCGTCGTCCTTGTCGGAGCGCGCAGTGCCGGTGATCGTCAGCCCCGCGGGAAGCAGCCCATCGGCATGGAGCGCATAGAGCGACGGGAGCAGCATCCGCTGCGCAAGGTCCCCGGTCGCGCCGAACAGCAACAATTTGCCAACAGGCTGGTGCATCACATGCCCTCTCGATCTGTTTGTCCTGCCGAGACACTAAAGGGCGACAAAGATCAAGCGGCAGCAGGGCGGGGTGGGGCAATGCAGCAAAATCCGCCCGCGCCCGGGCGAGGATTATTGCCTAGAGCACCAGCCCGGCGGTCGGATCGAGCCCGGCCATGATGTTGAGGTTCTGCACCGCAGCGCCCGCCGCACCCTTGCCGAGATTGTCGAGCGTCGCGACCATGCGCGCCTGGCCGGTCTCGGCATTGCCGAACACCCGCAGCGACAGTCGGTCGGTCCCCGCATCCTCCTCCAGCGTCACCGTGGCGGCATCGCCCGGCAGCACGCGGATCAGCGGGCAATCCTTGTACGCCTCGCGCAGCGCGTTCTCGAGCGCCTCGATCGACGGGCGCCGCGTGAAGACGTGGAGCGGCAGCGGCACTTCGACGATCATGCCGCGATAGGTGCGCGCTACCGCGGGCAGGAAGATCGGAGGATGCTCGATCCGCGCGTGCTTCTGCATCTCGGGCACATGCTTGTGGGCGAGGCCCAGGCCATAGGTCCGGAACGCGGTCTCGGTATGGCCCGGCGCCTGCGCGTCCTCGAAGTCGGCGATCATGCTCTTGCCGCCGCCCGAATAGCCCGAGATCGCATTGACGCTCAGCGGATGGTCGTGCGGCACGAGCCCCGCGCGCACCAGCGGGCGTACCAGCGCCAGGAAGCCGGTGGGGTAGCAGCCCGGATTGCTCACGCGCGATGCCTCGGCGATAGCGGCCATCTGGCCGGGCTCGAGCTCGGCAAAGCCATAGACCCAGTCGGGCGCGACGCGGTGCGCGGTCGACGCGTCGATCACGCGGACGCGATCGTTGCGAATCATCTCGACTGCCTCGCGCGCGGCGTCGTCGGGCAGGCACAGGATCACGAAGTCGGCCGAATTGAGCGCATCCTCGCGCTTCTTCGGGTCCTTGCGGTCGGCGTCCGCCAGGATGATCTGCTCCAGCTCCGAACGGCCCTCCAGCCGCTCGCGGATCTCGAGCCCGGTCGTGCCGACGGCGCCGTCGATGAAGACGCGGACGCTCACTGCGCGGTCTCGTGCAGCGCATCGGCGTCGACATAGCCGACCAGTCCGGCGCCCGGTGCCACGCCCCAGGCGTTGCCTCCGGCGAATTCGAGCACTTCGAACAGGTCGCCCTGCTGCAGCTGCGCCAGCACTTCGGAATCGGCGTCGCGGGACGCGCGCAGCGCCACGCCGCGGACGAGCGCGCGCGGCATCGGCGCGGCATAATGCGGGGCGAAGACGCGCTCGGCCAGGCGCACGTCGGCCAGGTCGCGGCGGACCGCATCCACTCGCGGATCGAAGGTCGCGGAACGGCCCTTGAGCGAAAATCGCTTACGCGTTGGCCCGGCGGGCGGCTGGCTCGAGGTTGTCGCCAGCGAGGAAATGCCCGAATTCTGCAAGAAAATCAGCCCCTTCAGGTGTGCGGGCGACGAAGATGTTCCGCTTGTCGGTATCGTCGCGTTGGCGGCGCAGATAGCCGAGCGTGCCCAGACGATTCAAGGCGCGCGTGACGACAGGCTTCGAAACATTCAGCGCGCGCGCCAGTCCACGCACCGTATGGGGCCCCGGATCGAGATAAACAAGGAGCAGCAGCGCCATCTGACGATTGGTGAGGTCGGGCTCGCCCGATCGCACATAGTCGATCAGAGTGTTCTTCCAGGACGACAGGGACTGGTCCATCATCGCGTTCACGGCACCAACTCATCCGCTGCGACCCGCGCTTGCCGGGATCAATATCAGTAACGCAGGCGGAAGCTTCCGGTTTCAGTGCGTTGGCGAAATGTTACAGCATTGTTTTGCGGCGCCTGCCGCGGTGCCGATCGCGGCTCCGCCGATCGCGCGCCGGAGCAGGCAAATCGGCGCTGGCCTGCTCTTGCAAAATAGGATTTCGCCCGAACCAAGGCGCGGACGTCCTTTCTCATGCTGACCATCGTTCCGTCTCGCGCGCGTGCGCCCGCGTCGGGGTGTCCACTTTGTCAACTTCCGCCCCCGGGACGATGCTTCGGGCAGACTCAGGTTGATCGCGCGGGCCCGCTCCCCTATGTCGCCGCTTTCTCAACAGGTCCGGCATAAATGTTCACTTTCCTGCTCGTCGTCCAAGCCATCATCGCGGCGCTTCTCGTGACCGTGATCCTTCTGCAGAAGTCGGAAGGCGGCGGCCTCACGACCGGCGGCAGCCCCTCCGGCCTGATGTCCGCGCGCGGCGCGGCGGACTTCCTCACGCGCTCGACTGCGATCCTCGCGACGCTGTTCATCGCGATGAGCATCTTCCTCGCGGTGCTCGCGGCGACTCGCCACTCGAGCGAGATCGACACCACGCTGCAGCGCGCTCCGGCGGCCGCGGCTCCCGCCGCGCTTCCGACCGCGGCGCCGGGTGCGGTTCCGTTCGGCGGCGCGCAGGGCAATGCCACGGCTCCGGCCGCGGCGCCCGCCAATGCGGCCGCGCCTGCCAATTCGCAGGTCCCGCTCGCGCAATAAGCGCTTCGCGGCTCCGGATTTCGCCGGGGCTTGACCAAAATTTATGCGCCGACCCGGATTCGGGTGCTTGTCGGCGCGCGTTCAAACACGTTAGGCGTTCTCTCCCATGGCGCGGTACATCTTCATCACCGGCGGCGTGGTCTCCTCGCTCGGCAAGGGTCTCATGGCAGCGAGCCTCGCGGCTCTGCTCCAGGCTCGTGGCTATCGAGTCCGCATCCGCAAGTTCGATCCCTATCTCAACGTCGATCCCGGCACGATGTCGCCGCACCAGCATGGTGAGGTCTATGTCACCGACGACGGCGCCGAGACCGATCTCGACCTCGGCCATTACGAGCGCTTCACCGGCGTCGCCTCGCGCCAGTCGGACAACGTCACGTCGGGCCGGATCTACAAGACGATCATCGAGCGCGAGCGCCGCGGCGACTATCTGGGCGCCACCGTCCAGGTGATCCCGCACGTCACCGATGCGATCAAGGCGTTCGCGCAGGACGAGACCGACGACCTCGATTTCGTGCTCTGCGAGATCGGCGGCACGGTGGGCGACATCGAGTCGCTGCCCTTCATCGAGGCGATCCGCCAGCTCCGCAACGACCTCGGCCGCGGCCAGACCGTCAGCATCCACGTCACACTGGTCCCGTTCATCGCGGCGGCGGGCGAGCTCAAGACCAAGCCGACCCAGCACAGCGTGCGCGAGCTCGCGGCGCTCGGCGTCCAGCCCGACGTGCTGGTGTGCCGCTCGGAGCGCGACCTGCCCGCGGGCGAGCGCGCCAAGATCGCGCAATTCTGCAACGTCCCCGCATCGGCCGTCATTCCCGCGCTCGATGCAAAGAGCATCTACGCCGTGCCGCTCCAGTATCACCGCGAGGGGCTGGACGTCGAAGTGCTCAAGGCCTTCGGCATCGATCCCGGCGAGCCGCCCCGGCTCGACCGCTGGGACAATATCGTCCGCCGGCTCGAGAATCCCGAGGGCGAGGTCACGATCGGCGTGGTCGGCAAATATATGGGCGTCCCCGATGCCTATAAGTCGCTCCACGAGGCGCTGGTCCATGGCGGCATCGCCAACCAGGTGAAGGTCAACATCCGCTGGCTCGACGCCGAGCTGTTCGAGAAGGACGAGGAAGAAATCGCCTCGCAGCTCGAGCCGATGCACGGCATCCTGGTGCCGGGCGGCTTCGGCGAGCGCGGCAGCGAGGGCAAGATCGCCGGCGTCCGCTTCGCGCGCGAGCGCAACGTGCCGTTCTTCGGCATCTGCCTCGGCATGCAGATGGCGTGCATCGAAGGTGTCCGCGCCGGCGGCATCGCCAATGCCTCGACCACCGAGTTCGGCCCGACCGAGGAGCCGGTGGTCGGCATGATCACCGAATGGATGACCGCCGAGGGCCTGCAGAAGCGCGAGGAAGGTGGCGATCTGGGCGGCACGATGCGGCTCGGCGCCTATCCGGCCAAGCTCGCGGGCAACAGCGTGGTCGCCTCGATCTACGGCTCGGGCGAGATCAGCGAGCGGCACCGCCATCGCTACGAAGTGAACACGCACTACAAGGACGTGCTGGAGCAGGGCGGCCTCGTCTTCTCGGGCATGTCGCCCGACGGCTCGCTTCCCGAGATTGTCGAGCGGCCTGATCATCCCTGGTTCGTCGGCGTGCAGTTCCATCCCGAGCTCAAGTCCAAGCCCTTCGATCCGCACCCGCTGTTCGCCAGCTTCATCGAGGCGGCGGTCAAGCACTCGCGGCTGGTCTGAGGGGGCGCCATGCTGCGGCGGACGCTGCTGGGCGCGCTGGCGCTCGTCGCGCTGACTGGCGCGGCACCGGGAACGCCGCAGTCGCGGCCGATCCCGGGCATGGTCCGCGTGCGGATCGTCACGTCGCAGGGCAACATCGTGCTCGCGCTCGACGCGAAGCGTGCGCCTAAAACTACGGCGAACTTCCTCGCCTATGTCGATGACGGACGGCTCGACGGCACCGAATTCTACCGTGCCTCGCGCCGCAAGGCCGATCCCAGGTTCGGCTTCATCCAGGGCGGCATCGGCACCGACGCGCGCCGGATCCTCCCGTCACCGCCGCTCGAGCAGACCAACGTCACCGGGATCCGGCATCTGGATGGCGTCGTCTCGATGGCGCACGGCAGCAACCCGGATTCGGCCACGGGCAATTTCTCGATCATGGTCGGCGACAACCCGTCGCTCGACGCGCGCGGCCCCAATCGCGGCTATGCGGCCTTCGGGCGCGTGGTCTCGGGGATGGACGTGGTGCGGCGCATCCTCGCCAAGCCGACGGGCGGGGGCAGGGGTCCCATGCGCGGCCAGATGATCCTGCCGCCGGTCAGGATCCTGCGCGCCGAGCGGCTAGACGGCACGCCGCGGCCGACCGGCGGACCCAAGCCCTGGCTGCTGGGATTGCCCGCGCGCCCGTAAAGCAAAGAGCGCCCGGACCGGGGTCCAGGCGCTCTCCGCTGCGGCACCCAAAGGGAGCAAAGCGCCGCTAGCCGTGGTCGCTTCTAGGCCGCACTGCGGTGCTCGATCGCCGCCGCCTGCTGGCTGCCGGTATTCACCGGGATCTTCTTGGGCTTCATTGCCTCGGGCACTTCGCGGACCAGCTCGATCGTGAGCAGGCCGTCGGCAAGGTCGGCCTGCTCGACGCGCACGAAGTCGGCGAGCTCGAAGCGTCGCTCGAAGCTGCGGTTGGCGATGCCCAGATGCAGGTAGGAGCCCGGGTTGTTCTCGTTCTCCTCGCGCTTCTTGCCCGAGACCAGGAGCAGGTTCTGCTGCGCGGTCACGTCGATCTCGTCGGGCTTGAAGCCCGCGACCGCCAGCGTGATCCGATACCGGTCCTCGGCGAGGCGCTCGAGGTTAAACGGGGGATAATTCTCGCTGCTCGCCTGGCGCGCGCTGGCTTCGAGCAAGTCGAACAGCCGGTCGAAGCCGATGGTCGAGCGGCGGAAGGGCGTGAAGTCAAACTGACGCATTTCAAATCCTCCTAAGAGCAAATTGAATGTCGTCCGGCACCCGGAGCGCCGTGGCGCCGGATTTCGCGCGGCCCTCTCAGGCACCGCACGCGACACGGATTTGGGTAGCGGCGCATCGGATTTCAAGCCGCGGATAGTTCTGGTTTGCGGTTCGCAAGCGCAAATCCCTTCAACTCGGTAGGAATTGAATCTAAACTCCATCTTGTCGGTGGGAATTCAGGAGCCGGCGATCTAGGGGAATTTATCGAGATGAGCCTTTCTTCGCTGACGCTTGCGCTGCTTGCGAGCACCGCGCCGGGGACCGAGTCGGTTCGGGCGCCCGATCCCGTGCCGGTCGTCGTGCCCGCGGACGAAGTCGGTGCGGCGGCTGAAGACGACGGCCAGTCCGGGGACATCGTCGTCACGGCGCGCCGCCGCCAGGAGCGCGTGCAGGAAGTGCCGATCGCGGTCTCGGTCATCACCGGCGAACAGCTTTCCGACAGCGGAGCGTTCAACACCAACCGGCTCCAGCAATCGCAGCCGGCGCTGCAATTCTATTCGAGCAACCCGCGCAACTCGGCGATCAACATCCGCGGCCTCGGCGCGCCGTTCGGCCTCACCAATGACGGCATCGAGCAGGGCGTCGGCTTCTATGTCGACGGCGTCTACATCGGCCGCGTCGGCGCCTCGACCTTCGACTTCGTCGACGTCGAGCGCGTCGAGGTGCTGCGCGGGCCGCAGGGCACGCTCTACGGCAAGAACACCACCGCCGGCGCCGTCAACATCACCACCCGCGCGCCCAGCTTCACGCCCGAGGCGCGCGTCGAGCTGAGCGTCGGCAACTATGACTTCCTCCAGGCCAAGTCCTCGGTGTCGGCGCCGCTGACCGACGACCTGGCCTTCCGCCTCTCGACCTCGGGCACCTATCGCCGCGGCACGATCGAGAATGTCCGCACCGGTGAGGACCTGCACCGCCAGCGCAATTTCGGCGTCCGTGGGCAGCTGCTGTGGAAGCCGACCGGCAACCTCGATCTCACGCTCTCGGGCGACTTCAGCCGCCAGAATCCCTTGTGCTGCGTGCAATATTACGCGCGCGTCGGCGCGACGCAGCGGCCGCTCAACCGCCAATATGCGACGCTCGCCGCTGCCTTCGGCTACGCGCCGCCGAGCACCGACCCGTTCGACCGCAAGACCGATCTCGATGCCGACCTCAATTCGCGCCAGGAGATCGGCGGCGCCTCGTTGGTCGGCAATTGGGACGTCGGCGGCGCGACGATCACGTCGGTGACCGCGTGGCGCTATTGGGACTGGCAGCCCGCCAACGACCGCGACTTCACCGGCCTGCCGATCACCACGGTCTCGCAGAACCCGTCGCAACAGAAGCAATTCTCGCAGGAGCTGCGGATCGCGTCGAACGGCGGAGGGCGGCTCGACTACACGCTCGGCGCCTTCTTCTTCCACCAGACGATCGACACCCAGGGCTCGCAGGTCCAGGGCCCGGCGGCGAGCCGCTGGCTGCTCAACCCGACCAGCGCCAACGCCCAGAACCCCGCGGTGCTCAACGGGCTCACCTCGACCAACGATATCGGCTTCGACAACACCAGCTTCGCGGTGTTCGGCAAGCTCAACTGGGAGCTGATCGACGGCTTTCACATCCAACCGGGTCTCCGCGTCAATTATGACAAGAAGAGCGGCTCCTACATCGCGACGGTGACGACCGGCACCGGCAGCACCACGCTCAATTCGGACCAGCGCGGCGTGCTCGCCCCGCAGAGCTACGAGCCGCGGTTCAGCGACTGGAACGTCTCGGGCGACCTGACGCTCTCCTACGACCTGTCGCCGGACGTCCATGCCTATGCGACCTATGCGCGCAGCTTCAAATCGGGCGGCATCAACCTCTCGGGCCTCCCGCTCGACGCGAGCAACAACCCGATCCTCAGCGCGGCGACGGTGAAGCCCGAGAAGGTCAATCACTTCGAGCTGGGCCTCAAGACCCAGTTCCTCGACCGGCGCGCGACCTTCAACCTCGCCGGCTTCTGGACCGAGATCGACGATTATCAGGCGACCGTCACCAACGGCCAGCTCGGCGTGATCCGCGGCTATCTCGCCAATGCCGAGAAGGTCCGCGTCCGCGGCGTCGAGTTCGACAGCAGCTTCCGCCCGAGCCCGCGGTTCAATTTCTACGTCAACGGCGCCTTCACCGACGCCAAATACGCCCGCTTCCGCGACGCGCCGTGCCCGCCCGAGCTCGCCGGCGGCACTGCGCTGCCGGTGGACGGCAACGGCAACGTCGTCGGCACCCCCGCGCCTGCAGGCACGCCGGGCGCCAGCCTGCCGTTCTGCAACATCTCGGGCCAGTCGCTGCCCGGCATCTCCAAATGGGCCTTCTCCTACGGCGGCGAATATAATCTGCCGGTGAGCGACGGCGGGCAGGTCTACCTGGGCTACGACGGCAACTACCGCTCGCGCTTCTCGTCCAACCCGTCGCCTTCGGCCTACACCTGGATCGACGGCTATTCGCTGTCCAACTTCCGGCTGGGCTACCGCAAGGACGATCTCAACATCTTCGCCTGGATCCGCAACGCGTTCGACGAGAAGTATTTCGAGCTGCTCTCGGTCCAGTCGGGCAGCACCGGGCTGATCATCGGCCAGCCCGGCGATCCCCGGACCTGGGGACTCACGATCAGCAAGTCGTTCTGAACGGACTAGCGTCCCGCCATGGCCGGGGGACGTTGGGGGAAGGGAGGCGGCGCCCGCACCGCCTCCCTTCTTCGTTCGGAATTGCGGAATTGGGATTGCGGGGAGAGTGCGGGGCCTGGAAACGGCAAACGCCCGGGCTGTTTCCAGCCCGGGCGCCTGCGTGACGACTGCTCGTCAGCCCCCTTGTAAAGGCCTCGCCCGCACGCTCGTACTTGCCTACGAGCGGGGCAGAAGCCCTCCCCGAACCACGGCCATTTGCTGCCTGCGTTTCGACGGGGGCCGTGCTACGTCGCCGGGCCGCTTTTGTCACCGGATTAACGCCAGATGACTCCAGTTTGGCGCGACCCTGTGTCCAATCGGCAACATGGCCGAAACACGCGGCAGAGCGCGCCGCCATTGCCAGCACCCCCGGCCTTGCCTAGAGCTTGCGCCAAGCATCCATGTCAGGACAGCACCGGCCGCAATGCTAATTTCACGCTACGAGCGAATGATCGCCCGCCGCTATCTGCTGCCGGGCCGCAGCGAGGCGTTCATCGCCGTCGTCGCAGGGTTCAGCCTTGTCGCCGTCATGCTCGGCGTCGCGGCGCTGATCGTCGTGATGAGCGTCATGAACGGCTTCCGCGCCGAGCTCTTCGACAAGATCACCGGGCTCAACGGCCACGCCGTGGTCCAGGGCTATGGCGGCCAGCTCCGCAACTGGCGTGACATCGTCGCGCAGGCGAAGGCAACCCCGGGCGTGACCAGCGCCACGCCGCTGATCGAGCAGCCGCTGTTCGCCAGCCTCGGCGGGCGAGTCGAGTTCGCCCAGGTCCGCGGCATGCGCGTCGAGGACATCCGCAACAATCCGACGCTCAAAGGCAAGGAAGTGCTCGGCTCGCTCGCCAGGCTCCAGCCGGGGCAGGAGCAGGTGGCGATCGGATCGCGGCTCGCCGAGAAGCTGGGCGCGACCATCGGCAGCAAGATCACGATCATCAACCCGGCGGGCAGCAGCACACCCTTCGGCACCATGTTCCGCACGGTGAGCTACACCGTGACTGCGATCTTCGAGGTCGGCGTCTATGACTTCGACCAGATCTTCGTGATCATGCCGATCGAGGATGCGCAGACGCTGCTGCTCCTAGGCGACGCGGTGAGCATGGTCGAGATCGACACCGTGGACCCCGATCGCGTCCAGCAGATCATCGCGCCGCTCAACGACAAGGTGCAGGGCGTCGGCCAGATCACCGACTGGCGCCAGATGAACCGCGAACTGTTCGAGGCGCTAGCGGTGGACCGGATCGTCTCCTTCACCATCCTCTCGATCATCCTGGTGGTCGCGTCGTTCAACATCGTCTCGTCGCTGATCATGCTGGTGCGCTCCAAGACGCGCGACATCGCGGTGCTGCGCACGATGGGCGCCACGCGCGGCGGGCTGATGCGCATCTTCGTGACCGTCGGCACCACGATCGGCGGGCTGGGCGTGGCGGCCGGCACCGTGCTCGGCTTCCTGTTCATCACTTTCCGCGCGCAGGTGGTGCAGCTCATCGGCCTCGTGACCGGTCAGCAGATATGGGACCCTTCGATGCGCTTCCTCACCGAGCTTCCGGCGAAGACCGATCCGTTCGAGACGATCGGCATCTGCGTGATGGCGCTGCTCTTCGCCTTCCTCGCGACGCTCTACCCGGCCTGGAAGGCCGCGAGCACCGATCCAGTGCAGGTGCTGCGCTATGAGTGAGCCGATCCTCCAGACGCGCGGCCTCAAGCGCAGCTTCAGACAGGGTGAGGCCGTCATCCATGTGCTGCGCGGCGTCGATCTCGACGTGCAGCCCGGCGAGATCGTCGCGCTGCTCGGCCCCTCCGGGTCGGGCAAGTCGACCCTGCTCCAGGCAGTCGGGCTGCTCGAGGGCGGGTTCGAAGGCTCGATCCGCATCGCCGGCAAGGAAGCGTCGCAGCTTCCCTCGGGCGGGCGCACCGAAGTGCGGCGCGACAGCCTGGGCTTCGTCTATCAGTTCCACCATCTGCTGCCCGATTTCAACGCGATCGAGAATGTCGTGCTGCCGCAGATGATCCGC
The DNA here is from genome assembly GCF_017744835.1 of Sphingomonas sp. Lineage (GTDB taxonomy): Bacteria > Pseudomonadota > Alphaproteobacteria > Sphingomonadales > Sphingomonadaceae > Sphingomonas. The sequence continues at coordinate 686,373 of NZ_JAGIAM010000003.1, read as the reverse complement.
GGCGCCGAGCGCGCCGCCGCCGACACCCGCGCCGAGCAGCTGCTCACCGCGCTCGGGCTCGGCGACCGGCTGACGCACCGGCCGAACCAGCTTTCGGGCGGCGAGCAGCAGCGCGTCGCCGTGGCGCGTGCGCTGGCGAACCGGCCCGCGCTGGTGCTCGCAGACGAACCCACCGGCAATCTCGACGAGGCGACCTCGGATCGGGTGTTCGACGAGTTCCTCAAGCTGGTGCGCACCGAAGGCTCGGCCGCGCTGGTGGCGACGCACAATGAGCGACTGGCGGCCCGCATGGACCGCATCGTCCGGCTCCACGACGGCCATCTCGAATGAGCGTGTGGACCGAGACGCCGACGCTCTCGGGCCGCCACGTCACATTGCGCCCGATGGTTCGCGAGGATCGCGCGGCGCTGCTCGCTGCCTTCGAGGGGCTGCACCACCTGTTTCACACCACGGTGCCCGATGCCGATACGATCGACGGCTGGCTGGACCGGATCGAGGGAGAGCATAGGGCCGGCCGCGGTTTGCCCTTCACGGTGCTCGATGCCGAAGGGCGCGTCTCGGGCACCACGCGGCTCATGCGGATGAGCGAGCAGCATCGCCGCGTCGAGATTGGCGGCACGCTCTACGCGCCCCGCGTCCAGCGAACCGGCCTCAATACCGAGGCCAAGTACATGCTCCTCCGCCATGCCTTTGAGGTGCTGGGCGTCAATTGCGTCCAGATCCGCACCGACTTCCTCAACCACGCGTCGCGCCGGGCAATCGAACGACTGGGCGCGCGGATGGATGGGGTGCTGCGCGGGCACCTGATCCTCAAGGGGCATCTGCGCGATAGCGTCGTCTATTCGATCATCGCGCACGAATGGCCGGGCGTCCGGCGGAACATCGAGCTGCTGATGGCGCGCTACGACGGGGAAGCTGCATGACTGCGATCACCGAAATTCCGGTCGCCCGGCCGGGAGCCTCCGAGGAAACGACTCTCGCGCCCTTTGCCGGACAGGTGCTGCTGATCGTCAACACCGCCTCCAAATGCGGCTTCACGCCGCAATATGCCGAGCTCGAGGCGCTGTATCGCCGCCATCATGCGCGCGGCTTCTCGGTGCTCGCCTTCCCGTGCAACCAGTTCGGCGCGCAGGAGCCGGGCGACGCGGAGGAGATCGCGAACTTCTGCTCGCTCACCTATGACGTGAGCTTCCCGATCTTCGCCAAGGTCGACGTCAACGGCGCTGACGAAGCGCCGCTGTTCGCGCATCTGAAGCGTGAGGCGCCGGGGCTGCTCGGATCGAAGGCGATCAAGTGGAACTTCACCAAGTTCCTCGTGGACCGCCAGGGCAGGGTGGTCCGCCGCTACGCGCCGACCACGGCGCCCAGCGCGATCGAGGCCGATATCGAGGCGCTCCTGTAGGGACGGCGCATGGGGGTCCCGAACTCCTGCCCCGAAGAAGCTCTTGCCCCGAAGAAACGCTTGCAAAATGGGATTTTGCCTGAAACAAATCGGGAACGCTCTTTCTCAATCTGAATATAATCGGCGTCTCGCGCGCACACGCACGCGCGCAGGCACATACGCACGCGCATGCGCCCGCGCCCGCGCCCGCGTTGGAGTGTCCGCTTTGTCCACTTCCGCCGTGTCCACTTCCGGCATCGGCCCACCGGATCGGCCGGCTGTCAGGCCCCGCTCGAACCGTCGCGATAGTGTGACCCTGGTGTGACCTTTGGTTGCCGAGTCCCCGCACTCCGGCGCGCAAAGCTGTTGATAAGCCGCTGGCGCGCTGGCGAATCCCGCGCGCTTGCCGCATAGGTCGGCGATGGCGCATTCGGGGTTCGTTCCACTTCGGGTTTTTTCGTCCTACACGATGCTGGAAGGCGCGATCGAGCCCAAGGCGATCGCCAAGCGCGCGCGCGAACTGGGCTTCCCCGCCGCCGCGGTCGCGGATCGCAACGGCCTCTACGCCGCCATGTCCTTCTCCGACGCCGCGCGCAAATCAGGTGTCCAGCCGATCATCGGCGCGCTGCTCGCGGTCAAGCGGCCCAACATGCCCGACGGCGTCGCCGCGCCGATCGACTGGCTTGCGCTCTATGCGCAGGACGAGGCCGGCTACGAGAATCTTTGCCACCTCGTCTCCGCCGCGCATCTCGATCGCCCGATCGAGGAGGACGCGCATGTCACGATCGACAAGCTGGAAGGGCATACCGGGGGGCTGATCGCGCTCACTGCCGGCGCCGAGGGTGCGCTGGCGCGGCTCTATGCCGAGGGGCAGGACAGCGCCGCGCGCGCCTATGGCGAGATGCTCGAGCGGCTCTTCCCCGGCCGGCTCTATGTCGAAGTCGCGCGCCGCAACAACGATATCGAGACGCGCGCCGAGGCCAAGCTGGTCGATCACGCCTATGACCGTGACCTGCCGCTGGTTGCGACCAATCCCAGCTGCTTCGCCGAGGAGAGCTTCCACCAGGCGCACGACGCGATGCTGTGCATCGCCAACTCGTCCTACATCGCCAGCGACGACCGCCCGCGCAGCTCGCCCGACGACTGGATGAAGCCCGCCGAGGTGATGCAGTCGCTCTTCGCGGATCTGCCCGAGGCGATCGCCAACACGCTGGTGGTGGCGCAGCGCTGCGCGGTCGCGGCGCCCAAGCGCAAGCCGATCCTGCCCAGCCTCGCCGGCGACCGCGAGGGCGAGGCGGCGATGCTGCGCGAACGGAGCTGGGAAGGGCTCAACAAGCGGCTCGAAAAGGCCGGCATCACCGATCCCGCCGAGCGCGAGATCTATGAGAAGCGGCTCGAGTTCGAGCTGGGGGTCATCATCCAGATGGGCTTCCCCGGCTACTTCCTGATCGTCGCCGACTTCATCCAATGGGCCAAGTCGCACGACATTCCGGTGGGGCCGGGCCGCGGTTCGGGCGCAGGCTCGGCGGTCGCCTGGGCGCTGACCATCACCGATCTCGACCCGATCAAGCTGGGCCTGCTGTTCGAACGCTTCCTCAACCCGGAACGCGTGTCGATGCCCGACTTCGACATCGACTTCTGCGAAACCCGGCGCGGTGAAGTCATTCGCTACGTCCAGCAGAAATACGGCCGCGACACCGTGGCGCAGATCATCACCTTCGGTACGATGAAGGCGCGCGCGGTGATCAAGGACGTCGGGCGCGTGCTCCAGATGAGCTATGGCCAGGTCGATCGCCTCGCCAAGCAGATCCCCAACCTGCCGACCGACCCATGGACGCTCGAGCGCACCCTCAACGGCGTCGCCGAGTTCCACGCCGAGTACAAGAACCACAGCGACGTCCGCCATCTCGTTGACCTGTCGATGCGGCTCGAAGGCCTGCCGCGCCACTCGTCGACTCACGCCGCCGGCGTGGTGATCGGCGATCGCCCGCTTGCCGAGCTGGTGCCGCTCTATCGCGATCCGCGCTCGGACATGCCCGTCACGCAGTTCGACATGAAATATGTCGAGGCGGCGGGACTGGTGAAGTTCGACTTCCTGGGCCTCAAGACGCTGTCCGTGCTCAAGAAGGCCGTCGAGCTGCTCGCCGACCGCGGGGTCGAGGTCGATCTCGACGCGCTCGCCTGGGACGATACCGAAGTCTACGACCTGCTCCAGCGCGGCGACACGGTCGGCGTGTTCCAGCTCGAATCGGAAGGCATGCGCCGCACGCTCACTGCGGTGCGCCCGACCAATTTCGGCGACATCATCGCGCTCGTCTCGCTCTATCGCCCGGGCCCGATGGACAACATCCCGAGCTTCGGCGCGCGCAAGGCGGGCCGTGAGGAGATCGTCTATCCGCATGCGCTGCTCGAGCCGATCCTGAAGGAGACCTACGGGATCTTCGTCTATCAGGAACAGGTGATGCAGGCCGCGCAGATCCTCGCGGGCTATTCGCTCGGCGGCGCGGACATGCTCCGCCGCGCGATGGGCAAGAAGATCAAGGCGGAGATGGACGCCCAGCGCGCGACCTTCGTCAAGGGCTGCGCCGAGCACAACAAGATCCCCGCGGCCAAGGCCAACGAGCTGTTCGACTTGATCGACAAGTTCGCCGGCTATGGCTTCAACAAGTCGCACGCCGCGGCCTATGCGCTGCTCGCCTATCAGACCGCGTGGCTCAAGGCGCATTACCCGCACGAGTTCTTCGCCGCCTCGATGGCGTACGACATCCATCAGACCGACAAGCTGGCGATCTTCGCCGACGACATGCGGCGGCTCGAGATCGAGTGCCTGCCGCCCGACATCAACGCCAGCCTCGCCGACTTCCATGTCGAAAAGGCGGGCGAGGGGCTGGCGGTGCGCTATGCGCTGGGCGCGCTCAAGGGCGTTGGCGAGCGCGCGATGGAGCTGCTCGTCGAGGAGCGCGAGGGGCAAGGCCGGTTCAAGTCGCTCGACGATTTCGCCAAGCGCGTCGACCCGCGGCTGCTCAACAAGCGCCAGCTCGAGACGCTGGCCGGCGCCGGCGCCTTCGATGGGATCGAGGCCAATCGCGCGGGCGTGCATGCCGCCGCCGAGACCATCCTCGCGGTCGCCCAGCGCACGCACGAGAGCCGCGCGACGGGGCAGGGCGGGTTGTTCGGCGATTCCGAGCCGAGCGGCGGGGCGGTCACGCTTCCGCGCGACGCCAATTGGACGCTCGCCGACAAGATCGCGGCCGAGAAGGACGCCTTCGGCTACTACTTCTCCTCGCACCCGCTCGATCGCTATGCGCAGGTCGCCCGCTCGCAGGGCGCACGCTCGATCGCGAGCCTAGCCGACATGTCGATCCCCGAGGGCGCGCGCGTCGGCACGACGATCGCCGCGCTGATCGAGGACGCGCGCTGGCGCACCTCGGCGCGCGGCAATCGCTATCTGATGGCCTCGATCTCGGACCAGACCGGCCAGGTGCTCAGCACCTGCTTCGACGAATTCGCCTCCAAGGACCTGGAGGAAGCCGCCAAGACAGGCGGCTGCGCGGTGCTGACGATCGAGCTCGACAAGCGTGCGGGCGAGGATACGCCGCGCGTGAGCATCAAGCGCGTCCAGCCGCTCGAGGGGCTGGCCGACACCGCGCGGCTTCAGCTCGATCTCACGATCGACGATGCCGCGGCGCTGCCCCGGCTCGCCGAGATGATCGGAGAATTGCGCGGCGGCCGCGGCACCGTGCGCCTGTGGCTGCCGCTCGGGCCCGAGGGCCGCGCGGAGGTCGTGCTCGGCCGCAACTTCCGTCTCGACGAGGAGCTGGTGGCGCGGATCGGGGCAATGCCCGGCGTGCGCTCGGCCGAGTTCGCCAGCCAGCACGCGATCCTCGCCGCGGCCGCCTGACCTTCACCTCTCGACTCGGGCGCCTCTCCGGGCTTACGTTTGCGTAAAGCCGTAGAGCGGAGAGAGACGATGCTGGGTGGGATGCAGGATTTCGAGCTGCGCGTGATGCGCCTGCTCGACCATGCGGCGCGCGAACATGGGAGCCGCGAGATCGTCTCGCGCTGGGCCGACGGAACCGAGACGCGCACCAACTGGGCCGGCGTGGCGCACGACGCGCGCCGGCTCGCCCAGGCGCTCGAACGGCTGGGAATCAAGCCGGGCGACCGCGTCGCGACGCTGGCGATGAACCACGCCCGCCACCTCGTCGCCTGGTACGGCGTCGCGGGGATGGGCGGGATCATCCACACGATCAACCCGCGGCTGTTCGACGATCAGCTCGCCTTCATCGCCAACCATGCCGAGGACCGCGTGCTGCTCTACGACCGCGCCTTCGCGCCCCTGGTCGAGAAGATGAAGCCGCAGTGGACGACGATCGAGCACTATGTCTGCTTCGACGACGGAAGCTTCGACGCACTGCTCGCGCCCGAGAGCGGCGACTATGCCTGGGTCGAGGGCAGCGAGCGCGAGCCGTGCATGCTCTGCTATACCAGCGGCACCACGGGGAACCCGAAGGGTGTGCTCTACACGCACCGCTCGACCGTGATCCATGCGATCACCGAGCTCCAGCCGGCCGAGTTCGATCTTTCCACCCAATCGGTCGCCATGCCGATCGTGCCGATGTTCCATGCGGTGGGCTGGGGCCTTCCCTGGGCGGGCGCGGCGGTGGGCCTCAAGTTCGTCTTCTCGGCAGTCAACGAGCCCAAGGTGCTCTGCGAGCTGATGAACCGCGAGAAGGTGACGCACTCGGCCGGCGTGCCCACCGTCTGGTTCGGCATGTTCCAATATATGGATGCGACCGGCGAGGCGCCGCAGCACCTGAAGATCGTCACGATCGGCGGCTCGGCGGCGCCGCGCGCGATGATCGAGCGGCTGATGAAGATGGGCATCCGCGTCAACCATGCCTGGGGCATGACCGAGACCAGCCCGATCGGCACCATGGGCGCGCCGAGCCCCGACTGGGACGAACTGAGCTTTGACGCGCAGGTCGACCAGGTCTCCAAGCAGGGCAAGGTTCCCTTCGGCGTCGAGCTGCGCACCGTCGACGACGAAGGACGCATGCTGCCGCGCGACGGCAAGAGCGCGGGCCGGCTGCAGGTGCGCGGGCCTTGGGTCGTGAGGCAATATTTCGGCGATCCGAACCCGGCGGTGGATGCCGACAACTGGTTCGACACCGGCGACGTCGCGGTGCTTCACGCCGACGGCACGATGCAGATCACTGACCGCGCCAAGGACGTGATCAAGTCGGGCGGCGAGTGGATCAGCTCGGTCGAGCTCGAGAATGTATCGGTGGGTTGCGACGGCGTCGCCGAGGCGGCGGCGATCGGCGTGCATCACCCGCGATGGGAGGAACGCCCGATCCTGCTCGTGGTGCGTAAGTCCGGCAGCGACGTGACGCCCGAGGCGATCCGCGCGCATCTGGAGAAGCATGTCGCCAAATGGTGGCTACCCGACGAGATCCATTTCGTGGAGTCGCTTCCGCATACCGCCACGGGGAAGCTGCTCAAGACCGCAATCCGCGAGCAATACAAGGACTTCAAGCTCGCCGCCGCCTGACTCCGTTTGCCACGCCCGGTTCGGCGGCTATGGCAGCGGTATCAAATTCACGGAGGGGATGGATGCGCAAGTGGAGCGCGCTCGTGGCGTTGCTGCTGTTGGTGATCGGGCTGGCGCCGGTCGCGCACGCGCAGCAGCAGCCGAACTGGGTGGGCGCCTGGGCCACGTCGCAGATCGTACCGGTCGACAATAATGCGGCGCCCGTCGAGGACCTGACCGACGCCACGCTGCGCCAGGTCGTCCGGGTCACGCTCGCAGGCAAGCAGCTGCGCGTGCGGCTGTCCAACGCGTTCGGCAATGCCCCGCTCGCCATCGGCGCCGCCAGCGTAGCGCGCTCGGCGGGCAACGCCACGTCGCGGATCGATCCCGCCACGCTCAAGCCGCTCACCTTCGGCGGCCATACGCAGGCCTTGATCCCTGCGGGCGCCGACTATTGGTCCGACCCTGTGGCGCTCCCGGTCGGAGCGGGCACCGACCTCGCGATCACGCTCTTCCTGCCCAAGGCGCCCGATCGTCAGACCGGCCACCCCGGCTCGCGCGCGACCAGCTATTTCGTCCATGGGAACCAGGTGACCACAGTCGAGCTGCCCGGCGCCAAGACCGCGCCGCGCTGGTTCGTGATTGGCGGCGTCGAGGTCGATGCGCCCGGCGCCTCAGCGCTCGTCGTGCTGGGGGATTCGATCACCGACGGCTACGGCGTCCAGCCCGACACTAATCTGCGCTGGCCCGACGCGCTGTTCCGCCGAATGCAGGCCGATCCGGCGACGCGCAACATGGCGGTGCTCAACGCCGGCATCGGCGGCAACCGGCTGCTGCTCGACGGCACTGGCCCCAATGCGCTCGCCCGCTTCGAGCGTGACGTGCTCTCGGTGCCGGGCGTCAGTCACATGATCGTGCTCGTCGGCGTCAACGATCTCGGTGTGCTCACTCGCGATGCACCCGCCACGCCCGAGCAGCACCACGCGCTCGCCGAGGCGATGATCGACGGGCTCCGCCAGATCGTCGCGCGGGCACGCGCGCACGGCATCAAGGCTATCGGCGGCACGATCACGCCCTATGGCGGCTCGAACTATTACCATCCGGATGCAGCCAACGAGGCCGATCGCGCCGCCGTCAACAACTGGATCCGAACCCCCGGCAATTTCGATGCCGTGATCGATTTCGATGCGGTGATGCGCGACCCCGCCAACCCGCGACGGCTGCGCGCCGATCTCGATTCGGGCGACGGGCTCCACCCGGCGATGGCCGGCTATCAGGTACTGGCCGATGCCGTGCCGCTGTCACTGCTCTCGCCCAGGTCGAAGGACAAGGGAAGGGGGACGCCGCCGCCGCCGCCCGCGATCGCGATCACCTTCGATGATCTACCCTCGCATGCCGCGCTGCCTCCGGGCGAGACTCGCGTCGGGGTTGTCGAGCGCATCCTCGCCGCGCTCAAGGCGGCGCATGCGCCCGCGACCGGCTTCATCAACGGCGTCAAGCTGGAGAGCGAGCCCGAGTCCGCCGCCGTGCTCGATCGCTGGCGCGCGGCGGGGCTCCCGCTCGGCAACCACGGCTGGCGCCACGCCAATCTCAACGATCTCACCGATGCGCAATTCGCCGAGGAGCTCGCGCGGAACGAGCCGATCCTGCGCGACAAGATGGGCACCGCGGACTGGCACTGGTTCCGCTATCCGTTCCTCTCCGAAGGCAAGGATACGGAACGCCGCGCCCGCGTCCGTCGCCTGCTCGCCGCCAAGGGCTACAAGGTCGCCTCGGTGACGATGGACTTCGGCGATTGGGCCTATAACGACACCTATGCCCGCTGCATGGCAAAGGGCGACACGGCCGCGGTCGCCGAGATGGAGAAGGCCTGGCTCGCCGGCGCCGCCGCCAATGCCGATCGTTCGCGCGCCATGTCGCAGGCGCTTCACGGCCGCGACATCCCCTATGTGCTGCTGATGCACCTCGGCGCCTTCGACGCGCGCATGCTCCCGCAGCTCCTCGATCTCTACAGGCGCAAGGGCTTCCGGCTGGTGAGCCTCGAGGAAGCCGAGCGTGATCCCTATTACCGTGCGGAGGTGAATCCCGCGCTCCCGCCTGCACCGCTGGGGCTCGAAGGGGCGCTTGCTGCCAGGGGAATGCCCGTGCCAGCCTCGCCCGAGCGCTTGCCGCTCGACACCATGTGCCGCTAGCCGATCAGAACAGCTCGCCCTGCGGGCCGGCGGGCGGGCGGAACAGGTCGGTCCTCAGGCGCAGCCGCTCGCCGTCAAGGCCATAGCGTCGCACAGCATGCTGGAAGCGCGTGCGCAGCAGGTCGGCCCAGGGTCCCTGGCCGCGCATCCGCGTGTGGAAATCGGGGTCGTTGTCGCGCCCGCCGCGAAGCGACTGGATCGTCGCCATCACCTTGCCCGCGCGATCGGGAAAATGCGTGTCGAGCCAGGCGCGGAACAGCGGCGCGACTTCGTGCGGCAGCCGTACTGGCAGGAAGAAGGCCCCCCGCGCGCCTGCCTCCGCCGCGCGCTCGAGGATATGCTCGAGCTCGTGATCGGTCACTTGCGGGATCACCGGTGCCAACGAGACGAACACGGGCACTCCGGCCTCGTGGAGCTTGCGCACAGCAGCCAGGCGCTTCTCGGGATGCGGCGCGCGCGGCTCGACCGTCATCGAGATCCGCGGGTCGAGCGACGTGACCGAGACCATCACCGCCGCCAGCCCTTTGGCCGCCATCGGCGTGAGCAGGTCCAGGTCGCGCGTGACACGATCGGACTTGGTGGTGATCGTCACCGGATGATCGCATTCGGCGAGCAGCTCGATGCAGCCGCGCGTGATCCGCCACTTGCCCTCGATCGGCTGATAGGGATCGGTGTTGGTGCCGAAGGCGATCGGCCGGCACACATAGCCGCGCTTCGAGAGCGCTTCGCGCAGCAGCCGCGGTGCGTCCGGCTTGGCGAAGAGCCTGGTCTCGAAGTCCAGCCCAGGCGACAGATCGTGATAGGCGTGGCTGGGCCGCGCGAAGCAATAGATGCAGCCATGCTCGCACCCGCGATAGGGGTTCACCGATTGATCGAAGGCGATGTCCGGCGAGTTGTTGCGCGTCAGGATCGTCTTGGGTTTCTCGACCGTCACGGTGGTGCGCAGCCGCGGCGCCTCGCCGTCGATCGCCTCGCGTTCGTCGAGCCAGTCGCCATCGGCTTCGCGCGCGGGCAGGCTGAAGCGGTGGCTTTCCCGATTGAGCGTGGCGCCGCGTGTCGGACGAGTCTTCGCCATGTCGAGAGCGTAGCCCCCGGGTGCGAACATAGCAAGAACATGTGCCACATTGCGGCGACCAGGGAGAGGCTGCTAGGCTGGATGTCTAACTTGGGGGGAATTCGATGCGCCTGTCTTCACTCGCCGCGGCCGCGATTGCCGTCGCCTGTTTTTCGTCTCCGGCAGCCGCCGAAGACACAGCCCCCTGCGAGGCGGGGATGGTCTGCGCGAGCAAGCCGGAGACCGTGCTAGCTGCGCTGGCAAAGGGCGGGCTCAAGCCGAAGCTCGACAAGGACAGCGACGAAGACCCGATGCTCGAAGTGGACGGGGACGGCTATCATTACGAGGTCTATTTCTACGGCTGCAAGGAGCACAAGAACTGCGATTCGCTCCGGTTCGAGGTGCTCTTCAAGAAGGAGCCGGAGAACACGGTCGAGCTCGCCAACAAATGGAACAGCACCAAGCGCTTCCTCCAGATGTCGGTGAAGCCCGACGGCAAGCTCGGGGCCGCCTACGACGTCGCGACGATCGGTGGCGTGAATTCGAAGAATTTCGCGGACGTGCTCGAATGGTGGTCGTCGATGCTCGGCGAGCTGGGCGAATTCTTCGATGCGGAGGTGCCGAAACCCGCCACGCCTGCGCCCAAGAACTGACCGCGAAGTCTCAGCGCTCGCTCAGCCGCGGCATCAGCTCGACGAAGTTGCAAGGCTTGTGGCGGCTGTCGAGCTGGTCCTTGAGGATCAGGTCCCAGGCATCGGTGACAGCGCCCGTCGAACCCGGCAGCGCGAAGACATAGGTCCCTCGCGCGACGCCGGCGGTGGCGCGCGACTGGATCGTCGAGGTGCCGATCGTCTGATAGCTCAGCCAACGGAACAGCTCGCCGAAACCCGGAATCTCCTTGTCCCAGACGCGCGCCAGCGCCTCGGGCGTCACGTCGCGCCCGGTGACGCCGGTGCCGCCGGTGGTGAGGATCACGTCGACCTGCGGATCGTCGATCCAGGCGTGCAGCCGCGCGACGATCAGATCAGCGTCGTCGCGTACGATCGCCCGGTCGGCGAGCTCGTGCCCCGCGCTGGTCAGCCGCTCGACGAGCCGGTCACCCGAGCGATCGTCGGCAAGCGTGCGCGTGTCGGAGACGGTCAGGACGGCGATCCGGACCGGCCGGAACGCCAGGCTCTCGTCAATTGCCACCGGCGACCTGCACCTGCCGCGGCACGAAGGGGACAGCAGGCGCGGTGGTGGCGCTGACCTTTACCGCCGGCGCCCCCGGAAGGCCCGGGAAGCGCGGCCACAACCCTTGCGCGAGCGCTGAGCGGCTCGTCGACTTTCGGCCTTCCTGCTGCTCGTACATCCAATAGTTGCGCAGCACGGTCATCACATAGCCGCGCGTCTCCCAATAAGGGATGCTCTCGATGTAGAGCAGCGGGTCGCCATTGTCGCGCATCTGGCTGTTCCAGAGCTGCACCGGAGTAGGACCTGCATTGTACGCGGCGATCACCTTGGGCAGCAGCCCCTGGGTGAAGGGCTGGTCGCGCAGCTGCTCGAGATAGGACTGGCCGATCTCCATGTTGACCGACGGCTTGGTCAGGTCGCCCGGCGCGTAGAAGACGCCGTTGCGGCGGCCGATGTCGACTGCCGCGCCCTGCTTCACTTGCATCAGTCCCATCGCGCCGGCGGCGCTGCGAATCTCGGAGTTGAAGCGCGATTCCTGGAGCGTGTGCGCGAAGACCAGGGCCTTGTCGACGCGCCAGCCGCCGGCCGGCGTCCAGTTCGGCGCCGGGTACCGCGCCTGGACGAGCGCGCGGGCGCCGACCGGGCCGTTGTGCGACAGCCACAGCTCGACCGCGGCCAGGTTGAGCCGCCCGGCGAGGCGGGTCAGCGCGGCATGTTCGTCCGGGGTGCAGAACTTCGCCTGGTGGCGCAGCACGTCGCCAGCGAGGCCGTCCTCGCCAATCTCTGCGAGCGCCGCGGCGACGCGAACGTTGGGCCGGCGCTCGAGCGTGCGCCAATCCTCGGCGACGAAGCGCTCGGTCGCGAGCGGCTTGTCTTCGATGCCCAGCGCCGCCTTGGCGAGCAGCCCGTAATAGGTCTCGCCATATTGCGAGGCGGCACGCAGCTTGGTGCTGACCTTCTCGGGCCGGCCGCATGCCATGTCGGCGCGCGATGCCCAATAGAGCCCGGCAGAGCGCATTTCGGTGTCCGCGGCGCGCGTCGAGACCTGGTCGAAGGCCGCGGCAGCGCCGTTGCAGTCGTGCTGGCGCCAAGCGGCGAGGCCTTGAACCCAGTCGGCCTGGCTCGCCCAGTCGCCGATGCCGAGCTGCGCCTTGGCCGCGACACGGCGCGCGTTGGTGTCGTCGCCCGCGGTGTAATAGATCCAGGCGACCTTCTGCTGCCATTCGGTCAGCGCATCGGGCGTGAGCTCGGGCGCGAACTTGTCGACCAGCAGCTCGGCGTTGACGCCGTCGTCTGCCTTGACGAACGGCTGGATCGCGAGCGCCACTTCGGTCGCGGCGGTGTCGCTGCGAACCGATCGTGCGCGCTGGCGCACCGGCGACGAGCCCAGCCAGGCCAGCCGCTGCGCTTCGGGCAGGGGCGGGGTGTCGATCGCCCCGCGCATCTTCGCCAGCCGCGCGACCTGCTCGGCCTCGGGAAGCTCGGGAGCCTCAGCGAGCAGCGCGAGCAGCGGCGCCGCGTCGACCTTGGGCGAGTTCTTGGCGGTGAAGAGCTCGGCGCGCGCGATCGCGTGCAGCGGGCCAGGCTTCATCGAATCGAGCTGGATCTGCGCGTCGGTCCAGCGCTCGTCGCGGATTGCAGTGAACACCGCGCGATAGCCGGCGCGCTGCTCGGCATCGAGCTGGTCGGGAATGCCGTCGCCCTCGCGCAGCGGCGCTGCAGCGGGCGCGCTCACACCCGGCGCGGCGGGCGTTGCCGGGCCGTCTTCGGCATGGGCTGCGACGGGCGCTGCGATCAGCGCCGCCGCAAGGAAGATACGCATCGTCAAACCGTGTCCCCCCGGTGCAACAGCAGCAGGTGTCTCCAGGCCTCGCTCTTGAACGCCGGGCGTTCGAGCAGGAAGCGTGGGTGATGAGTGGCTACTACCGCACAATCTGGGCCAAAGTGGTTTACGACGATTAGGGTTTTGCCCGTGAAGCTGCCACCCGTCTCGGGAACGGCACGGCTCGCCGCTTGGCCGAGCAGCAGCAGCTTTTTCGGCTTCACCAGCGAAAGATGGTGGCGCGCCAGCTCGACCAGTCGGGGACCTTCGTCCGCGCCGATCTGGCCGGTCACCGGCCGCGCCACGGCGAGCGATGCGAGATGGACGTTCGCGCGGCTCAGCCCCACTGCCAGCAGCATCCGGTCGAGAAGCCGTCCCGCCGGACCGCTCATCAGCGTGTCGCTGTCTTCAGCCTCCGGCATGTCGACCAGCACGGTCCATTCGGCATCGGCGGGACCCGCCGACGGCACGCGCGACGTCATCCACTGCGCCTCTGGCGCGGCGTCGCTCATCCGCCAGGCGACGAACGCCTCGAGCGTATCGGGCAGCGCTTCCGGAGCCTGGGGCTGCGGTACCGCGGAAGCCGGAGCGGCGGCAACGCTCTCGGGGCGCGGCGCCGGGCGCGCGGTCCAGTCGCGCGCCTCGTCCTCCACGAGCATGTCGACACCCGCATCGCGCCACCATTCGAGTGCGCTCGCCAGCGTCTTGTGCCAATCCTGTAGCGGTTCCGCCCCCATACCCGATATTTGAATCCTAGTTGACGCCGCGGTCAATCTGCCTTCATCGACAGATGGACAGGACGTTGCCGGAGCACGATGACAGGCGCGACGCTACGTCCGCCGAAGAGACTCGCAAGGGATTAAGAGGATGAGCGAACGAGAGTCCATGCCCTATGACGTCGTGATCGTCGGCGCGGGCCCCGCGGGCCTCTCCGCCGCGATCCGATTGAAGCAGCTCGCGGGCGATGCCGGCCAGGAATTGTCGGTCTGCATCCTCGAGAAGGGCTCCGAAGTCGGCGCGCACATTCTTTCGGGCGCCGTGATCGATCCGCGCGCGCTCGACGAGCTCCTGCCGAACTGGCGCGAGGACGGCTGCCCGCTCGCGCGCACGCCGGTGACCGAGAACCACCATTGGATGCTGAGCGCCAAGGGCAAGGCCAGCTTCCCCGAATTCCTGACGCCTCCCTATCTGCACAACAAGGGCACCTATACCGGCAGCCTCGGCAACCTCTGCCGCTGGCTGGCCGACAAGGCGCAGGAGCTGGGCGTCGAGATCTTCCCTGGCTTCGCCGCCGCCGAGATCCTCTACAATGACGACGGCAGCGTGAAGGGCGTGGCGACCGGCGACATGGGCGTGGCGCGCGACGGCACGCACAAGCCCGATTACCAGCCCGGGCTCGAGCTCCACGCCAAATACACGTTCTTCGCGGAAGGCGTGCGCGGGCACCTGTCCAAGCAGCTCCAGCGCCAGTTCGACCTGTGCCGCGACGCGCAGCCGCAGGTCTATGGCATCGGCATCAAGGAGCTGTGGGACATCGATCCCGCCAAGCACGTGCCCGGCCGCGTGATCCACACCCAGGGCTGGCCGCTCAAGGAAGGCGAGTCCAATGGCGGCGGCTTCCTCTACCACCAGGCCGACGGCCAGGTCGCGCTCGGCTTCGTCGTCTGGCTCAACTACAAGAATCCCTATCTCTCGCCCTTCCACGAGATGCAGCGCTGGAAGACCCATCCGGCGATCGCCGAGATCCTGCAGGGCGGCAAGCGCGTCTCCTACGGCGCGCGCGCGATCTCGGACGGCGGCTGGCAGTCGGTGCCCAGGCTGACGATGCCGGGCGCGGTGCTGATCGGCGACACCGCCGGCTTCCTCAACGTGCCCCGCATCAAGGGCACCCACACCGCGATGAAGAGCGGCATGATGGCCGCCGAGGCCGCCTTCGCGGCGGTGCAGGCCGGGCGCACCAGCGACGAGCTCACTGCCTATACCGATGCCTATCGGTCGAGCTGGGTCGAGAAGGAGTTGCGCGGCGTCCGCAACGTCGTTCCGCTGGTCAAGAAGTTCGGCGATACCTGGGGCACGCTGTTCTCGGGCGTCGCGATGTGGATGGAGCTGATCGGCCTGCGCTGGCCCTTCACGATGAAGCACCATCCCGACCATGAGAGCCTGCTGCACGCCAGCGAAGCGCGACCGATCGAATATCCCAAGCCCGACGGGGTGCTGACCTTCGACCGGCTCTCCTCGGTGTTCGTCTCGAACACCAATCACGAGGAGGATCAGCCGGTCCATCTCACGCTCAAAGATCCGGACATTCCGATCCACTATAATCTGCCGGTGTACGCGGAGCCGGCGCAGCGCTACTGTCCGGCCGGCGTGTATGAAGTCGTGGGGGAAGGCGATGATCTGCGGTTCCAGATCAACGCGCAGAATTGCGTGCACTGCAAGACCTGCGACATCAAGGATCCCACACAGAACATCAACTGGGTGGTCCCCGAAGGCGGCGGCGGCCCCAATTATCCGAACATGTAGCCTGGCGCTGGCGCTCGCCGCGGCGCTGCCCGCGGCCGCGCAGGTGCCGGGCGATCCGGCCATCTTCGTTCGCGCCCGGGCTGCCGATGCGGAGGGCGCGGCCGATCTCGCCGCCGCCGGCTATGCCCAGGCGCTCGCCGCCGCGCCCGACGACGCGGTGATCGCGCGCCGCGCCTATCGCCAGGCGCTCGCGGCGGGGGACTATACGCTCGCCTCGCGTTCCGCCGCCGTGCTCGTGCGTGCCGGCAACGCGCCGCCCGACACCGCCATTCTCGCGCTCGGGCTGGCGCTGCGTGCCGGCGACGCGGCAGGCGCGGGCCGGGCGGTGGACCGGATCGCCCACGGGCCGTTCGACTTTCTCGCGCCCCCCCTGCGCGCCTGGCTCGCCTTCGACCGCGGCGAGGATGCCGTCGCCCAGCTCGATGCCGAGCCGCCCAATGCGCTCGCCCGGCGCTACACCGCGCGCCACCGCGCGCTCCTGCTGATCGCCGCGCATCGGCGCGACGAGGCACTGGTCGCGCTCGCGCCGCTGCTCGCCACCGGTGACGCGGCGGACCTGCGCATCGACGCTGCCCAGCTGCTCGCACGCACCGGCGATCGGAAGGCGGCGCGCAAGCTGCTCGACGCTGCGGGGGAAGGCGCCTGGGCCAAGCGGCTGGTAAAGGGCGCCAAACCCGGCGCATCGTTCGGCGCCGCCCGGCTGTTCCTCGATCTCGCAGCCGAGATCGGCGAGGAGGACATGGCCGATCTTTCGATCGTGCTGGCCCGCGCCGCGTTGCTGCTCGATCCCGAAGAGGATCGCGCCCGGCTGCATCTCGCCAGCGCGCTCTCCGTCCACGGATCCAGCGCGCTCGCGCTCGCGGAGCTCGCGGCTGTCGATCGCAAGAGCGCCGCATCGCACGCCGCGGGAGCAGTCGAGATCGCGGCGCTGCGCAGCGCCGGCCGGCTTCCCGAAGCGCTCGAGCGTGCCCGTGCGCTGGCGGAAAGGCGCGGCGCGACGCGCGACGACTTCGAAACCTATGGCGACGTGCTGGCCGAGAGTGGGGACCAGGCCGGTGCGGCGCGGGCCTATGCCGCGGCGCTCGCCCGCAGCGGCGACGGCTCGGAATGGCGGCTTCACTATCTCCAGGGTCGCGCGCTCGACCGCTCGGGCCAGTGGGAGGATGCGCGCGCGGCGCTTCGCCGGGCAGTCGCGCTGGGCCCCGATCAGGCCGATGCGCTCAGCTATCTGGGCACCGCCGAAATCGAGCGCGGCGGCGATCTCGTGGAGGCCCAGACGCTGCTGGAGCGCGCTGCCAGGGTCGAGCCCGAAGACCCGCACGTCGCCGATTCGCTCGCCTGGGCCTATTTCCAGCGCGGCGACGCAGCGCGCGCTCTGCCACTGCTCGAGCGGGCGGTGCAGGGTGACCCCGCCGGCGCGCGGGCGAACGAACATCTCGGCGACGTTTATTGGCGGCTCGGGCGCCATTACGAGGCGCGCTATGCCTGGCGCGCCGCCGCGGTTCAGGCCGAAGGCGACGCCGCGGCCCGCCTCCAGGCCAAGCTCGCGGGCGGCGCGGAGGCGCGGCCATGATCGTCGAGCCTGCCCGCGCCAAGCTCAACCTTGCGCTCCATGTCCGGGCGCGCCGTCCCGACGGCTATCACGAGCTGGAGACGCTGTTCGCCTTCGTCGAGCATGGCGATCTGGTCCATGTCGCGGCTGCGCCGGAGCCGGCCTTTGCGCTGAGCGGCCCCTTTGCCGGTGCTCTGGCTGCCGAGGGCGACAATCTGGTAACCCGCGCCGAGCAGCGGTTCGTGGAGACTTTCGGCGGCGGCGCGCACGCGATCCTGCTGGAGAAGCACCTGCCCATAGCCTCCGGGATCGGCGGCGGATCGGCCGATGCGGCGGCGACGCTGCGCGCGCTGGCGCGGCTTCATGACGCCGACCTGCACGACCCGCGCCTCTTCGCCATCGCCGCTGGGTTGGGATCTGACGTCCCCGCCTGCCTGCTCGGCACCACTGCGATCGGCCGCGGCAGGGGCGAGCGGCTCGAGCCGATCGAGGGGCTGCCCGGCATGCCCGTGCTGCTGGTTAACCCTGGCGTCGCGGTGTCGACCGCCGACGTGTTTCGACGCTGGGACGGCGGGGATCGCGGCCCGATCGGCGAGGGGCCGCTGCTCGACGTGGCGCTCGCCGGCCGCAACGACCTGGAAGCCCCCGCGCTGGCCATCGCTCCGGTGATCGGCGAAGTCCTCGCGGCGCTCGGCGCCCGGCCCGGCGTCCGGCTCGCGCGCATGTCGGGATCGGGGGCGACCTGCTTCGCCCTCTTCGACAGCGTTGAGGCACGCGCCGCCGCTGCCTCCGCCCTGGCAAGGCCAGGCTGGTGGGTCGCCGGGACCAGCCTCGCATGAGTGCGATGATCCGCGTCCAGCATGACGGCTTCGTCGCCACGATCAGCCTTGCGCGCGCCGAGGCGAAGAACGCGCTGCCGATCGCGGCCTGGGAAGCGCTCTCCGAGGCCGTCCGAGCGTGGGGCGCGGCGCGCGTAGTGATCCTCAAGTCCGCCGTGCCCGGCATCTTCTCGGCCGGCGCCGACGTGCGCGAGTTCGAGCAGCTCCAGGCCGAGGCCGCGCTGCGTCCGCATTTCCGCATGGCGATGCGCGAGGCGATCGAGGCGATTGCCGCGCTGCCCGTCCCGGTGATCGCTGCGATCGACGGCGGCTGCTTTGGTGCCGCGGTGGCGCTCGCGCTCGCGGCCGATGTGCGTATCGCGGGCGACGGTGCCGAATTCGCGACGCCGCCCGCGCGGCTCGGCCTCGGCTATCCCGAGCAGGATGTCGCGCGGCTGTCGGCGCAAGTGGGGAAGGGGATGGCCGCGCTCATGCTCTTCACCGGCGATCGGCTCGGTGCCGAGGAAGCGCGGCGCATCGGCCTGGTCGAGCTGCGCGCCAGCGATGCCGGCGAGATGGCTGCCTCGATCGCGGCGACGATTGCCGCGAACGCGCCGGGTGCGGTGCGCTTGCTCAAGCGCACGCTCGCAGGCCGGCAGGGGCTCGATGCCGCCTTCGAGGATGCCTTCGGCGGCGCCGAATTCGCCGAGGGGCTCCGCGCCTTCCGCGAGCGCCGGAAACCCGATTACAAATGAACGCACCTGCCGAGATAATCGAGGGAAAGCAGCGGGATATATTGTTTCTCTGCGATCACGCCTCAAATAGGGTCCCGCCCGATATCGACTTGGGCGTGGCGCCCGAGCTGTTCGATCTTCACATCGGCGTCGACATCGGCGCCGGGCCGCTCACGCGCAGCCTCGCCGAGCGGCTCGACGCACCCGCGATCCTCGCCACCGTCTCGCGGCTGGTGATCGACCTGCACCGCGAGCCCGATCATGTCGGCCTGATTCCCCACCGCAGCGACGGGCATGCGATCCCCGGGAACGATCCCGTCGACCGGGAGGCGCGGATCGCGCGCTTCCACGCGCCCTATCACCGCCTGCTCGCGTCGCGGATTCGCGCGCAACGGCCGCGGCTGATCCTGTCGATCCACAGCTTCACGCCGTGCCTCGAGCATGGCGGCACCGATCGTCCCTGGCATGTCGGCGTGCTCTACAATCGCGATGCCCGCGCCGCGGCGCCTGCGATCGACTATTTCCGCGCGCGGGGCATCGAGACCGGCGACAACGAGCCCTATTCGGGGCGGCTGCTCAACGCGACGCTCAACCGTCATGCCGAGGCGAACGGCATTCCCTCGGCTGCGATCGAGGTCCGCAACGATCTCATTCGCGATACCGCGGGCGTCGCGCGCTGGACTGACATCCTCGCTGGCTTGGCAGAATTTTTGCGCAATAGTCTTGCGTCGTAGCGCTTGTTTGCGCAATGGCCTGTCGCGCCATGACCAATCGCTTTGACAAATCCAAGCTCCCCAGCCGCCACGTCTCGGTCGGCGTCGAGAGCGCTCCGCACCGCAGCTATTACTACGCCATGGGCCTCACCGAAGAGGAGATCGCCCGGCCGTTCGTCGGCATCGCCTCGGCGGGCAACGACAGTGCGCCCTGCAACACCACGCTCGACATGCAGGCTGACTGGTGCCGCACCGGCGTGAACGAGGCCGGCGGCATGCCGCGCCGCTTCAACACGATCACCGTGACCGACGGTATCGCGATGGGCCATCAGGGCATGAAGTCCTCGCTGGTCAGCCGCGAAGTCATCGCCGATTCGGTCGAGCTCAGCGTCCGCGGCCATTGCTATGACGCGCTCGTCACCTTCGCGGGCTGCGACAAGTCGCTCCCCGGCATGATGATGGCGATGCTCCGCCTCAACGTGCCTTCGATATTCGTCTATGGCGGCTCGATCCTGCCCGGCCGCTGGCACGACCGCGACCTGACGGTGATCGACGTGTTCGAAGTCGTCGGCCGCTATGCCGCCGGCAAATGCCCGCTCTCCGAAGTCACCGAGATCGAGAAGGCGGCCTGCCCGGGACACGGCGCATGCGGCGGCCAGTACACCGCCAACACCATGGCCTGCGTGGGTGAGGCGATCGGTTTGTCCTTGCCTAACAGTAACATGGCGCCAGCTCCTTACAAATCACGTGAGGAGATCGCGGTCGCCGCGGGCCGTCAGGTGATGGAGCTGATCGCGCGCAACATCCGTCCGCGCGACATCTGCACCCGTGAAGCCTTCGAGAATGCCGCACGCATCGTCGCGGCGACCGGCGGTTCGACCAACGGCGCGCTCCATTTGCCGGCGATGGCGAACGAGGCCGGGATCGAGTTCGACCTGTTCGACGTCGCCGAGATCTTCAAGACCACGCCCTACATCGCCGATCTCAAGCCCGGTGGCCGCTATGTCGCCAGGGACATGCACGACGCGGGCGGCATCTATATGCTGATGAAGACTCTCGCCGCCGAGGGCTTCCTGCATCTCGACTGCATGACCGTCACCGGCAAGACGCTGGGCGAGAACATCGACCAGGTCACCTGGAACCCCGACCAGAAGGTCATCTACGACGCCAAGACGCCGATCACGCCCACCGGCGGCGTCGTCGGCCTGCGCGGCTCGCTGGCGCCCGACGGCGCGATAGTGAAGGTCGCAGGGATGAAGCGACTCCAGTTCACCGGCACGGCCAAGGTGTTCGAGCGCGAGGAAGACGCCTTCGCCGCGGTCGAGGCCAACGAAATCAAGGAGGGGACGGTCGTCGTCATCCGCTACGAAGGGCCCAAGGGCGGCCCCGGCATGCGCGAGATGCTGGCGACCACCGCGGCGCTCTATGGTCAGGGGTTGGGCGAGAAGGTGGCGCTGATCACCGACGGCCGCTTCTCGGGCGGCACGCGCGGCTTCTGCATCGGCCATGTCGGCCCGGAAGCGGCCGAAGGCGGCCCGATCGCGCTGGTCGAAGACGGCGACGAGATCAGCATCGACGCCGAAGCCGGCACGGTCGACCTCAACGTTCCCGAGGAGGTGCTCGCCGAACGCCGCGCCAAGTGGCAGCCGCGCACCAATGATTACCAGTCCGGCGCCCTCTGGCGCTTTTCCCAGAATGTCGGCCCTGCCTATAAGGGCGCGGTGACGCACCCGGGAGCCAGCGCCGAACGCCATGTCTACGCGGACATCTAGCGCCACGATATTGCTGCTGCTCGCCGCCTGTGACCGCGTGCCGTCCCGAGAGGCGGCCGCGGAGCCGGCCAATGCGACGACCGCCGACGCCGCCGAGCGGATCGAATGCGCGGCGGCGGGCGAGACCGCGTTCGGGCGAACCTGCGTTGTGGAGCGCGAGGGGGCGGGGCTCACGCTGCGCCACCCCGACGGCGGCTTCCGCCGGCTGCTGCTGACGCAGGACGGTCAGCTGCGCGCCGCCGACGGAGCCGAAGCCGCGGTGGTGACGCCGCTCGGGGGAGGCAAGGTCGAAGTCGCGCTCGGCGGCGCGCGCTACAGGCTGTCCCTCGCGCAATGAGCCCTTCCGACGCCCCGATCGTCACTGCGGCGCAGATGGCGGCGGCGGAGCAGGCGCTGTTCCGTAGTGGCACGTCGCAGGACTCGCTGATGGAGCGGGCAGGGGCCGCTGTCGCGCGCGAGACTGCCCGCTTCGCGTTCGGCCGCCCGATCCTGGTGCTCGCTGGGCCCGGCAACAACGGCGGCGACGCCTATGTCGCGGCGCGATTGCTCAAGAAATGGGGCCATGACGTCACTCTCGTGGGTGTCGGCGAGCCCAAGGCCGGTGCCGCCTCGCGCATGGCGGGGCAATGGGACGGGCCGACCAGCTCGCTCTATGCCGCGCGTCCGCGCCCGGTGCTCGTCGACGGGCTATTCGGCACGGGCATGGCGCGTCCGCTCGATCGCGGGCTTGCCGCGGTCTTCGCCGAGCTTTGCGCGGGCGCCGATTTCGCGCTGGCGATCGATCTCCCTTCAGGCATCGCCGCCGATAGCGGCGCGGACCTCGGTGCTCCACGCGGGATCACCGCTACGCTGGCGCTGGGCGCGCTCAAGCCGGGGCACCTGCTCGACGCCGGGCTCGAGCGCAGCGGCCGGCTCCTGCGCACCGACATCGGCGTTCCGATCGAGACTCAATGGCGCACGGTCGCGCGACCGCAGTCGTCGAGGCCCCGCGCGCACAGCCACAAATACAGCCGCGGGCTCGTCGCCGTGGTCGAAGGCGCGATGCCCGGCGCCGCGCGGCTCGCGGCGCGTGCGGCAATGGCAGGCGGCGCGGGCTACGTCGTGCTTGCTGGCAATCGACCCTGGAGCGATGGTCCCGACGCGCTCGTCCGCCGCGAAGTCCACAGCAGCGAGGATCTCGCCGAGTTTCTCGCCTGGGACCGGGTGGACGCTATCGTCCTCGGTCCCGGACTCGGCCGAGACCGCCGCGCGGAGGCCTTTCTCCGCACTGCCTTCGCCGTTCCCAAGCCGCTGGTTGTTGACGGCGATGCGCTGACGCTGCTCGGCGAAGGGGCGGCGCAGTGGCTCGGCACGCGCACCGCGCCGACCTGGTTGACCCCGCACGGCGGCGAGTTCGACCGGATGTTCCCCGGCGAGGGGAGCAAGATCGATCGCACGCTCGCCGCAGCGGCCGCGACCCGCGCCACGATCCTCCACAAGGGCGCCGACACGGTAATCGCCTCGCCCAAGGGCGAGGTACGCGTGCTTTCCGGCGCCTCGCCCTGGCTCTCGACCGCCGGGACGGGCGATGTGCTCGCAGGCTTGCTCGCGGCGCAGGTGGCGCAGGGCGGCAAGGGGCTGGCGCCCGCCGCGGCGGCCGCATGGCTCCACGCGCGCGCGGCGCAGCTTGCGGGACCGGCGTTCATCGCCGATGGGCTGATCTCCCATATCCCAGAAGCGGTCGCGGAATGTCTCTAAACCAAGCCGAAGTCCTGCGCGTCGCCGCCCGCGGCGATGGCGTCACTGCCGACGGGCGCCACGTCCCCCTCGCCGCGCCGGGCGACACGGTGCGCGAGGACGGCAGCGTCGTCCCCGGCCCGCACCACCAGCAGCCCCCGTGCAAGCATTTCCCCGAATGCGGGGGTTGCCAGCTACAGCATCTCGACGATGCGGCATGGAGTCGCTTCATCGTCGATCGCGTCGCGGGCGCGCTCGCCGCGCAGGGGCTCAAGGCCGAGATTCGCGAGCCCATGCTCTCGCCGCCCAACACGCGCCGCCGCGCCACACTCCATGCCGAGCGACGCGGGCGGCAGATACTGATGGGGTTCACCGAGCAGAACAGCCACAAGCTGATCAACCTCGAGGAATGCTGGATCCTCGCGCCCGAGCTGTTCGCGCTGGTGGCGCCGCTCCGCGGGCTGCTCGCCGCGCTGCTGCCCGGCACGCGCCGCGTGAACGTCCACCTCGCCCAGGCCGACCAGGGACCCGACGTGCTGATCGACGGCATGGAGGCCGAGGGGCTCGCCGCCGCCGAGGCGCTCACCGCCTTCGCCAGCCGCCACAAGCTCGCGCGGCTGTCGCTCGACGAGGGGTTGGGGCCTACAGCGCGCTGGGAGCCCGATCCGGTCACGGTGACGCTGGGCGGTGTTCCCGTGCCGCTTCCCGCGGGCAATTTCCTCCAGGCGACGCCCGAGGGCGAGGCCGCACTGGTCGCCGCGATGCGCGAGGCGGTGGGCGAGGCGCGGACGATCGCCGACCTGTTCGCAGGCCTCGGCACCTTCACCTTCGCGCTGCCCCACGCCCGCGTCTATGCCGCCGAGGCCGCACGCGACTCGATCCTGTCGCTCAAGGCCGCAGCGGGCCTGGCCCAGCGCGCGGTGTTCGCCGATCACCGGGACCTGTTCCGGCGCCCGGTGTCGCGTGCCGACCTGGGCAATTTCGATGCCGTGGTGCTCGATCCGCCCCGCGCAGGTGCCCGCGAGCAGGTAGCGGAACTGGCGGATTCGAGGACGCCGGTGATTGCCTATATCTCCTGTAATCCCAGCACATTCGCACGCGATGCCGAAATTCTATCTGAGGGTGGTTACACGCTCGACTGGGTACAGCCGGTCGGCCAGTTCCGCTGGTCGACGCATGTCGAGCTGGCCGCGCGGTTCACGCGTCAGGGATAATCCGCGCGCAGGAAGAACAGGCCGTCCGAAGGCGCATTGAGCCCCAGCCTCGCCCGGTCCCGCGCCTCCAGCGCCTCTCCGATATCCTCTGGCGCCCATCGGCCCTGGCCGACCAGCGCGAGGCAACCGACCATCGAGCGCACCTGGTGGTGCAGGAACGACCGTGCCGAGGCACGCACCAGCACGCGCTCGCCCACGCGCACCACGCTCAACCGGTCGAGCGACTTGACCGGGCTCTCCGACTGGCAATGCACCGAACGGAAGGTGGTGAAGTCATGCCGCCCCACCAGCAGGTCGGCGCCTGCCTGCATCGCCGCCTCGTCGAGCGGCAGCGCGATCCGCCATGCCAATCCCTTCTCCCAGGTGAGCGGCGCGCGGCGATTGACGATGCGATATTCGTAATGGCGCCCGAGGCACGAGAAGCGCGCGTGCCAGTCGTCGGGCACCGGCACGCAATCGAGGATCGCCACCGGGTTGGGCCGCAGCCTCGAATTGAGCGCCTCCATCAGCCGGAAGGGCGTGATCGGCTTTTCGATCTCGAGATGCGCGCGCATCCCCGTCGCGTGGACGCCGGCGTCGGTGCGCCCCGCGGCATGGACGACCACGGTCTCGCCGGTGACCGCGAAGGCGGCTTCCTCGATCGCTTGCTGGACGCTGGGGCCGTGATCCTGCCGCTGCCAACCCATGAACGGGCGGCCGTCAAATTCCACGGTGAGGGCGAAGCGCGTCAAAGTCGGCTCCCTGCGGGGATAGTGAAGCCGCGTAGCAACTCCTCTGACGTCATGACGCCGCGCCCCGCGCGCTGGACGAGGATCGGACGGATCGCGCCGGCCGCGCAGGCGATGACGAGACCCGGCGAGGCCAGGTCGAGCACTAGCCCGCTCGTGCCGCCCGCGGGGAGAGGAAGAACCTCGGCGCTATGCACCCGGATCCGCTCGCCCGCGTATTCGAACCATGCCCCCGGCGCCGGGTTGAACGCGCGCACCTGCCGTTCGACCTCGACCGCGCTGCGGGTGAAATCGAGCCGCGCCTCGGCCTTGTGGACCTTGGGCGCATAGGTGACGCCATCCTCGGGTTGCGGCACCGGCGGATGCGCTTCGGGGTCGGCGAGCACCTGCACCATCAGCCGCGCACCCATGGCGCTGAGCTCGGCGGCGAGTTCGCCCGCCGTCTTGGCGTCGACCGGGGTGCGCTCCTCGAGCCGCACCGGGCCGGTATCGAGCCCGGCCTCCATCTGCATGATTCCCACGCCGGTCTCGGCGTCTCCCGCCAGGATCGCGCGCTGGATCGGCGCGGCGCCCCGCCAGCGCGGCAGCAGCGAGCCATGGACGTTGAGACAGCCGAGCCGCGGCGCGTCGAGCACCGCGCGCGGCAGGATCAGCCCATATGCGGCGACCACCGCGACATCGGCCTCCGGCGCCGCGAACGCCGCCTGCGCCTCGGCGTCGCGCAACGTCAGCGGCGTGCGCACCTCGATCCCCAGCGCTTCAGCCCGGGCATGGACCGGGGAAGGGGTGAAGGCCTTGCCGCGCCCGGCGCGCCGCGGCGGCTGGCTGTATGTCGCCACGACGTCGTGCCCCGCCGCGACCAGCGCATCGAGCACCGGCACCGCGAATTCGGGGGTTCCCATGAAGATGATCCGCATATGTCCCCTCAACCGCTTGGCAGGCGCATGCGCAAGCCCCTATGTCTCGCGCCATGGCTTCTCCTGAAATCGAGGCGCTCACCCAGGCCCTGTCGCGCCTGCCCGGGCTCGGGCCGCGTTCGGCGCGGCGCGCGGTGCTCCACCTGCTCAAGAAGCGCGAGACGGCGCTCGATCCCCTGCTCTCCGCGCTGAGCGCAGTGAGCCGCAATCTCGCCACCTGCGGCACCTGCGGCAACGTCGACACCTCCAACCCCTGCGCGATCTGTGCCGACCCGCGTCGCGACGCGCGTTCGCTCTGCGTGGTCGAGGAAGTCGCCGATCTCTGGGCGCTCGAACGCTCGCGGCTCTTCCCCGGCCGCTTCCATGTGCTGGGCGGGCGGCTTTCGGCGCTCGAAGGCGTGCGGCCCGAGGATCTGCGCGTCGACAGCCTCGTCCGCCGCATCGCGGAGGGCGGGGTCGACGAAGTCGTGCTGGCGATGAACGCCACGCTCGAGGGTCAGACCACCGCTCACTATCTCGCCGAACGGCTCGAGGCCTATCCGGTCCGCATCACCCAACTCGCGCACGGGCTGCCAGTGGGCGGCGAGCTTGACTATCTGGATGAAGGTACCCTGGCGCAGGCGCTCCGCGCGCGGCGGCCGGTGGCCTGAGGATTTCTCACGCAAAGGCGCGAAGGCACAAGAGCGTTCGCGCAGAGCCGCGTCAGCGGCTGGAAAATGTGGAAGGGTCGATCGCTGCCGCTGTGTGGCGAACCCTCTGCGCCTCTGCGCGAACCAAATCTTCTTCGCGCCTTAGCACCTTTGCGTGAACCAAAAACCTCCACCCCAAGCTTGCGACAGCCGCCATCCGCGCCTATTTCGGCCCGATGGCCGTACTCCCGATTGTAGAAGTTCCTGATCCACGCCTGCGCCTCATCTCCGAACCGGTGGAGAAGGTGGATGACGAGTTGCGCGCGCTCATCGCCGACATGTTCGACACGATGTACGACGCGCCCGGCATCGGCCTCGCCGCTATCCAGGTCGGCGTGCCCAAGCGCGTGATCGTAATGGACCTTCAGGAAAAGGAAGACGAGGAAGGCAAGCCGATCCGCGAGCCGCGCGTCTTCATCAATCCCGAGATCCTCGATCCCGCCGACGAGCTGTCGGTCTATACCGAGGGCTGCCTGTCGATCCCCGAGCAGTTCGCCGACGTCGAACGTCCCGCGCGCTGCCGCGTCAAGTGGCTCGACGAGCAAGGTCAGGCGCATGACGAGGTTTTCGAGGGTCTACTCGCCACCTGCATCCAGCACGAGATGGATCACCTGCAGGGCATCGTCTTCATAGACCATCTCTCGCGCCTCAAACGCGACATGATCCTCAAGAAGTTGGCCAAGGCGCGCAAGACCGCGGCCTGATCAATCGGGGCAGGGGATCAGCCCCACCTCCCGGAAGGTCGGCGATTCGACCAGCATCGCGCGTGCGGATTCGGCGAAGCGGACCTTGATCACTTCGGTGGTGCGGTTGCCTTCGGCCAGGCATTGCGCGTGGATGTCGTAACCGCCGGAGACCTGCGTCACTCGGTCGAAGTCGCACGATACTTCGCCCGCGGTTGCCAGATGGCGCTCCTCGAAGCGCCAGGCGCCGTCCTTGCACAGCCCTTCGTTCGCCGCCCAGCGGCCGACATAGCGCGCCGCCGCGCCCTCGGGGGCGGCCGCCTCGACGTTGACCGGGTGCTGGTTCTCGAGCGGCGGCGGTTCCGGCGGCATGGCGGCACCGGGAGCGACATCACCCGCCTGCGACTGGGCGAGCCCATTGTCGAGTACGTTGCTCTCGGTCGCAGGCGAGCAGGCCGCGAGCGCCGCACCCGCGAGGAGCGCCACCCGCGCTCTCATCCAAACGTCTCCAGCGCCTTGCGGCAATCGCGCGCGCATTCGCGGCACATTTCGGCGCAGCGCCGGCAATGGTCGTGGTCGTGGCGCTCGCATTCCTCGGCGCAGATCTGGCACGCTTCGATGCACAGCCGGAGCGCCGACTGAGTCAGCGCTTCGTTCGTTCCGGTGCGCCGCGTCGCGACCTTGTAGAGCATGGTGCACACATCGGCGCAGTCGAGATCGGTGCGGATGCATTGGCGCATCTTCTCGACATGCGACTCGGCCAGGCACGCATCGGCGCAGCTCGTGCAGATGGCGGAGCAGAACATCGCGTGGCGCACTGCCAGCGCCAGCGGCTCGTTGGGGTTTCCGGCGACGTCCGGATGCGACTTGATCATCTCGGCGATGGACATGGACGCTCTCCCGATCGGCTTTTGCGGCCAACGGCCCGGCGTGGCGTCATGTTCCGCTTGCCCCCGAATCCTTCGCCTTATAGGTTCGCGGTCTGTTCTTGGAGGCGGCGGTGGAACCCCTTGCGATTGTGTTGATCCTCGTTGCGCTGCTCGGCGGGCTGGCCCTGGGCTGGGTGCTGGCGTCCCGCGGCGTGGCCGAGCTGCGCGTCGAGCGCGACCGCTATGCGAGTGACTTCAAGGCGGCGATCGCCGATCTTGTGGCAGTCGAGGAGCGGGCGAAGGACGTGCCAACGTTACGCGAAGAGGTCGCTCTACTTCGTGATGAGAGGGACATCGCGCGCCTTGAGTTGACTGCCGCTCGCGCCCGGGAAAATGCCTTCGAGGAGCGGCTCGCCGAGTTCAAGGGCGCGCGCGAAATGATGGCAGGTCAGTTCCGCGAGCTGGCGAGCACGATGCTCGGCGAGACGCAGAAAGTCTTTCTCGAGCGCGCCGAGGCCCGCTTCTCCCAGTCCGGCGAGCAGAACGAAGCCAAGCTCAAGGCGCTGCTCCAGCCGGTGGAATCCACGCTCAAGCGCTATGAGGAAGGCCTTCAGCGTGTCGAGAAGGAGCGCAACGACAGCTATGGCGTGCTGCGCGAGGCGATCACCGAAGTGAAAGCGCAGCTCGGCGAGACGCGCACCGAGACCGCCAAGCTCGTCAACGCGCTGCGTGCCGCCCCCAAGACGCGCGGCCGTTGGGGCGAGCAGCAGTTCCGCAACCTGATCGAGCTCGCCGGGCTCGACGGGCATGTCGATTTCGCGGCCGAAGTGTCGGTCGCGACGGAGGACGGGACGCTGCGCCCCGACTTCATCATTCGCCTGCCGGGGGACCAGCAGCTCATAGTCGATGTGAAGTGCGTGCTGGATGCCTATCTACAGGCGGCCGAATCCACCTCACACGAGGATCGCCAAGCAGCGCTCGCCGCGCATGCTCGCGCAGTCCGCAACCACGCCGAGGCGCTGTCGCGCAAGGCCTATTGGGCGCAGTTCGAAAAGGCCCCCGACTTCGTCATCATGTACATCCCCGGCGACAATTTCCTGTCGAGCGCGCTCGAAGTCGACATGGATCTCTGGGAGCGCGCTGCGCGCAACCGCGTGATCATCGCCGGCCCCTCGGCCTTCCTGCCGCTCGCGCGCACCGTCGCCTCGATGTGGCGCCAGCAGAAGCTCACCGAGGATGCGCGCGAGGTCGGCAAGCTCGGCAAGGAGATGTACGAGCGGCTCGCGACGGCGGCGACGCACCTGAAGCGCGTCGGCGGCGGCCTCAACAGCGCGGTCGAGAACTACAACAAGTTCGTCGCCAGCTTCGAAGGCCGCGTGCTGGTCTCCGCGCGGCGCTTCCAGGCGCTCAACGTCGATACGGGCAATGCCAGCCTCGACAGCATCGACAGCGTCGACGTCATCGCCAAGTCGCCGTCGGTCGAGCTTCTGCCCTCAGCCGAGACGCCGCCAGACGAGCCCGAAGTCGAAGCTGCGGAATAGCCTCGCGTACAAAGACATGAAACCGGAAAGCTGATAGCCTCCCTTATGACAAGGGGGTAGATCATGATTCGATTGGATTGTGCCGCGGCTCTGGCGCTGATCTTAGCAAGTCCCGCGCTCGCTCAGGACAAGCCCGATCCCGCGCAGGCGGCGCGCGACGCCAAGCTGCGTGAAGTGGTTCTGGCCGTCAGTGGCAAGCAGCCGCAGCAGGCAGTGTCGCTCGTCGATCCGCTGCTGGCGGAATATGAGAGCCTCTACGGCGGCGCCAAGACTCCCGTCTATTGCGACACCGAAGATGCCGAAACCGCGGCTTACAAGACGCTCCCCGGCGGTGCCGGCGCACGCGTCGTCGATGGCGGCTGGTGCATCGCGCTCTGGGCCAAGGGCTTTGCGATGATCGATCTCGAGCAGCTCGATGGCGCAGTGCCGTATCTCGAGCGGTCGGTGGCGCTATCGCCGCTCCACCCGCATTATCTCTCCGAGCTCGGCTACGCATATCAGGCGCAGAAGAAGTGGCAGGCGTCCTACGATCTCTATGCCCGCGCGGCAGAGGCCGCGAAGCGCGAGGTCGGCGAGCAGCAGAAGAAGTCGTTTCGACGCGCCTGGTTTGGCATGGGCTTCGACCTGATCGAGCTCGGGCGACTCGACGAGGCCGAGGCGCTGATGAAGAAATGCCTCGAGCTCAATCCGGACGATCCCAAGGTGAAGGGCGAGTTCGACTATATCAGCGAGCAACGCGCCAAGCAGAAGAAGAGCTGAGCGGCCGCTGACGCCCCGCGACCGGTGCGAGCACGATCGTCTGGCGGTTGGGCGCGGTCAGCACCAGCCGCCCATCGCGATTGCGGCTGACGGTCAGGCGCTGACCGAGCAGCTCGACCAGCTTCTGCTCTTGCTGATTCACTTGCGCCACGCAGGCGCGCCTGGTGGTAGCGAGCGGCCCCGCGATCAGCCGGCCGTTCTGGAAGCGGTAGCTGCCCCGAAAGCTGTTGCAGCCGGTGGTGCCGCTCAATGTCGTGGCGTCGAAGGCGGCGCGCGGGTTGGTGCCCGGCACCACATTGCGCCCGGCGATCGATCGGATCGCCCATTCGCCCTGCAGGAGCGAAGCGCCCTTCGCCGGTCGACCGGAGAGCACTGCGCCGCCGCATCCCTTGAAGCGGCGCCCGCCGACCTGCACCGATACCGTGTCATGATAGGTGTGGTCGCTCATCCCGTCGCTGCATTCGACATGAGTGATGTCGACCGTCATCGGGCGCGTGACGTAACGCTCGCCGTTAAAGCCGACGATCGGCCGCGGCCGCGAGACGCTTACTGCTCGGCCGTCGCTCGGCTGGAAGCGCATCGTGCTTCCGTCGATCGTCAGCGACCAGAAGGGCTCGGTGCCTCGCGCCTGGAAAGGCGAGGCGTCGGACTGCGCCTGAGCGGGCGGGGCAGCCAGCGCGATCAGGCTGGACGCAGCGAGTATGGCAAAGCGCATCGTACGGCTCCTCTCGCCCCTCGTTGCGCCTCGTCGGCTGAACCCTTGCTTAGCGGTCGATACGCCTGCTCAACGATGCAGCGCGGCGATCAGCACCTTCATATTCTCGATATAGGTGCCCGTCGAAATCCCGATCACCGGCTTGTCGGTGGTATAAGGCGAGGTGTCCGTGGCGTCACCGACATGCGCGCGGCTGTAGTCGCCCGGTGCCGGCGTGGCGGAGCCGTCGCCGGCATAAGGATGGCTCGTCGCGCGCAGTTCGGTTGGCCACCAGCCCTGTGCATTGAGCGAGCGTACCACCGCCTGGGGTGAGCGCTCACCCTCCGCCAGGTTGAGGTCAGACGTCCCCGAGATGTCCGCCAGGAAATAGCGCGGCAGCGGCTGTGCGGCGCCCGGACGCAGCGGCGAATCCTTGCTGATCTCGGCGGGATTGGAGGCCTTCAGCGTCTCATATTCGCGCCTGAGCGCCGGCACGTCGATCGCACGCGTCGAGCCATAGTGGGTGATCGTGTTGGCGGGATCGTAGTCGACATAATATTCGCCGTTCACCACGTTCGATCCGCGGCGATGGACGTAGAGCGGCTTGTTGGTGCCGATCTCGACGAAGGTCGGATAGGCCCTGCCGTTCTTCACCTGGTCCGCGGGCAGCTTCACCGATTCGAGCCAGTCGAGCGCCTCTGGGATGCGCGCCAGGAACTTGGTGTCGCCGGTGAGGCGATAGAAGCGCATCAGCTGGCGGATATTGGTGGCGGTAGTGTGCGTGACGAGCGCGGTCGGCTCATAGGTGCGGGCACCAACCGGCTTCAGGTCCAGCGTGTACTGCAGCCCCCATCCGGGCTGGGGCTGTCCCTGTTGCGTCACCAGGAAGACGTTCATCGCGCGGACGATCGCGTCGCGGACGCGCGCGTCACCGCCCAGCGCCTGATAGGCCATGATCAGGAAGTTGATGTTCTCGCCGGCGACATCGTCGTTGAAGGTGATGAAGCTGGTATAGTCGGGCTTGCCGTGATGCGAGAATTCACTCTTCAGCGGATAGCGCTGCGGCCAGCCGCCGATCGGATACTGGCTCTCCAGCACGAAGTTCAGCGCCTTCTTGAGCGCCGGCAGATATTTAGGGTCGTGCTTCTCGACATAGAGGCGCAGCAGGAACTGCATCGATTCCGAGGTGCCCGCGTCGTCGAAGGTCGCATTGCCCCAATAATGCTGGAATTCCTCCAGCCGCCACGCGTTCTTCCCGATCGTGTCGTACCAGCGCCGGGTGGAAGCCTCGCCGCCGAAATCGCCGAAGTAATGCCAGCCGCCATTGTCCTGCTGCACGGCGATCAGGGCGTTCGCGGTCTTCTCGGCCGCCTGGTAGTAATAATTGTCGCCGGTCGCGTGATAGGCATCAAGGAAAAGGTGGCCCATCGTTGCCGTGCCCGGCGGTTGGATCCAGATCATCGTGGGGTAGGCCTCCATCTCGCCCCAGCGACGCGACATGTCGGGCAGGTACGACCAGACATAGCCGCCGTTGGTCGAGGCCTTCTCGACCATGAAGCGAGTCGCCCGCTTCATGGTGTCCTCGATGCGGCGCTGGTCCGGTGCGGGAGCGGAAGTACGACCCGGGGCCGCGATTGCGACGCCGGGCACGGCGATACTCGCCACCGCCGCCGCCAGCCCAAAACGCACGATCTTCGAACCCCGCCAACCCATGCATCCACTCCTCGATTCTCTTTTCGGGGAGCGGCTTAGCAAAGCAAGGATGACACCGGTAGCATAAACAGCACGTTTAAACCGCGACAGATGCCGCGGCGCTCCTCATTCCGGAACGTCGAAACTGTCGAGAATCTTGGCACCCGCCATGAACACCGCGACCGGGCAGAGCAGGAACAGCATCCACCCGCCGATGCCGGGGAAGCGGTGCAGATAGTGCATGCCGCGCTCCACGGCTCCGGTGCCAAGGCCATAGATCACCAGATAGGCCTCGAACTTGTTCTTGATCGTGAAGAGGCGGCGCACGCGGTGGAACATGCCCGTAGTTAAGCAAGCTGCGGGCCAAGCCCGGATTTCCGCCGTTTCCGCGTTAACGGCTATGGTAAACTGTCAATTAATTCGACAACCCCGAGCGTCTGCAGCAGCGCAGCCCGTGCCATCTCGATGCGCGCGATCAACGCAGGGTCATTGATGTCGTCCGGCGCGATCACCTCGGGCCAATGCGCCTCGATCACCGCGGCGATCCTGTCCAGCTGGGCCTCGTCGACCAGGAAACGTGGATCGATCGTGGCCGGATCGGCGACCACGCGCAGCCGCAGGCAGGCGGGGCCGCCGCCATTAGCCATGGATTGGCGGACGTCGACCACTTCGATCCGGCGGATCGGACCGTTGCCGGCGACATGGTCCTGCAGCCATGCCCAGACGCTCGCCGTCTCGCGCGCTTCCTCTGGCACCACCAGCGCGTTCTCGCCCGAGCGGAGCGTCACCAGCTGGGCGTTGAACAGATAGGAAGCGATCGCGTCTTCCAGGCTCACCTGCGCCGCGGGCACCTCGACGATCTCGACCTCGGGCATCAGCCTGCGCAGGTCGGCGTAGAAGCGCTCCTTGTCGGCAAAGGCCTGTTCGTGCGCGAACAGCACCCTGCCGTTCGCCACAGCTACCACGTCATTGTGGAAGGCCCCGGCCGCGATCGCCGCCTCGGACTGCTGTACGAACAGAGTGCGGTCCGGATCGAGCCCGTGCATCCGCGCTACCGCACGGCTCGCCTCGATGTGCTGGCGGGCAGGGAAGGGGCCGCCCGTCACGCCATAGACGAAGATCTCCACGCCGGGGGCGCCGTGCGCCGGAGCGAGCCGCATGTGATTGGCGGCGCCTTCGTCGCCGAACGGCGCCGGCACGGGCTCGTGCACCGCGAAACAGTCCGCGGCGAAGGCCAGGCGGAGCTGCGCGAGCGTCTCGGGCCATTCGTGGCTGCGATGGGGCATCGTCACCAGATTGGCGACGGTCAGGTGGCAGCGCCCGTCGGCCGTGTCGGGCGCCGGCGAGACAGTCGCCGCATTCGCCGCCCACATCGCCGAGGCCGAGAGCGCCTGCGCCTGCAGGTGCCGCGGCGCCTCCGCGAAGCCGGTGCCGAGCCGTGCCACCCAGCGGTGGTCGGGCCGCGCGTGGGGCAACAATATCCCCTGCACCAGTCCAAGCCGCAGGTTGGCACGCATCTTGGCGACGCCCTGCAGCGCCGCGGCGCGGGGGTTGGAGGCGCGGCCCTGGTTGCGCGTCGCGGCCAGGTTGCCCGGGCTCAGCCCGGCATAATTGTGGCTGGGGCCGATGATCCCGTCGAAATTGATCTCGGTCAGCATCAGCGCTCCGCGTACACGATCTCGTCGCCGATCTTGATGTCGAGCAGCTTTGCCGTCGCGGCGTCGATCACGACGCCGTCGCCATTCGGCGACACCTTGCCATACCCGGTCCGGAAACTTTCCAGCCGGCCGGCAGCGACGATGGCGGAGCCGGTCGCGTCGCCGATCGCCAGCACGTATGAGACTTGCGAGTCCCGGATCGTCTTCACCTGGTCCGTGCGCGCGGTCATGGTCGGGCCGCCGTCGAAGATGTCGATATAGTTCTCGAAGGCGAAGCCCTCGGCCTCGAGCATCCGCATCGCCGCGCGGCCCGAGGGGTGGGGCAGGCCGATCACTGCGCGCGCGCTCTCGGAGAGCATTGCGGTGTAGATCGGGTGCTTGGGCATCAGGTCGGCGATGAACTGGTTGCCGTGGGTGGCATTGAATTCGTCGGCCTGCTGGAAGTTCATTCCGAAGAAGCGTCCGGCGACGCCGTCCCAGAAGGGCGATCCGCCCGCCTCGTCGATCACGCCGCGCAGTTCGGCGAGCACGCGCTCGGCGAAGCGCGGACGGTGGCGCCGGATGAACAGGTAACGGCTGCGCGCGAGCAGCATGCCCAGCCCTCCGGCGCGCTCCGACGGATGCAGGAACAGCCCGCCGACTTCGCTGCAGCCCTCCAGGTCGTTGACCAGGCTCAGTATCTCCGCGCGGAAGGTGCGCTCGAGCTCGCGGCTGTGCTTGGTCACCGTGCCGATGCGATAGCTGTAGAAGGGCCATGTCTGGCCCACGCGCGTGAAGATCTGGCAGGTGCCGCGCACCTCGCCGGTGTCCGCATTCTCCAGGATGAGCACGAACAGGTCGTCGACCAGCTCGTCGTTCGTGTCGCGCGCGAAGGCGGCGTGGCTGCGCACCAGCTTGGCGCGCAGGGCGTCCTTTTCTGGCGGCAGGTTGGTGAAGCCGCCGCCGGTGAGCTTGGCCATTTCGTAGAGCGGCTGCAGGTCCTCGTCGCGCGCGGCGCGGATGCGGAAGCTCACAGGCGCCCCCGTTCGGCGAGCCTGAGGATCGTGAGCGCTGAGAGCGCGGCGCGTTCGGGAAGCGATTCCGGGATCAGATATTCCTCCGACGAATGAATGGCGCCGCCCCGGGCGCCCATGGTGTCGACGACGGGCACGCCGCACGCCGCGATATTGTTGCCGTCGCACACGCCGCCCGTGTCGCGCCGCCCGATGGCGAGCCCCAGGTCCGCGCCCGCGTCGCCGACGAGCGCGAACAGGCGCTCGGCGCCCGCGTCGATCGGCTTGGGCGGGCGATTGAAACTGCCGTGGACCTCCACCTGCACTTCGTGTGACGTCATGACGGCAGCTGCTGCAGCCTCCAGCGCCGCGCGCGCCGCGTCGATCGCGTGCTGATCCCTGGGGCGAAAGTTGACGCGCAGCACCGCCATCTCGGGCACGACATTGTTGGGTCCGCCGCCGTCGATCCGCGCCGGATTGACCGCGAGTCCCGGCGCCTTGGCCCGCGCCAGCCGCACCGCCAGGTCGGCCGCTGCGACCAGCGCGTTGCGTCCCTCCTCGGGATTGCGCCCGGCATGCGCGCTGCGCCCGCGCACCAGCAGCGAGAAATTGCCGGTGCCCCCACGCGCCCCCGCCAGCGTCCCGTCCGGCAGCGCGGGCTCATAGGTCAGCGCCGCCAGCTTGGCGCGCGCCGCCCGCTCGATCAGGCCGCGGGAGGAAAGCGAGCCGGTTTCCTCGTCCGAATTGATCAGGACTTCATATCCGATGCGAAGTGCGAGCGGGCTCGCCTCGACGGCCTCGAGCGCTGCCAGCATCAGCGCCAGCCCGCCCTTCATGTCCGCCGCGCCGGGCGCATTGTAGCTGCCGTCGTCGCGCCAGCGGCCGGCCTGAAAAGGATGGTCAGCGGGGTACACGGTGTCCATATGCCCGGTGAGCAGCAGCTGCACCGGCGCCTCGGCCCGCACCTTGAGGTGGAGATGCCGTCCGTGGCCGATCGCCTCGACTCGTCCGTCGGCGGTCACCGCTTCCACGGGCTCGGGTTCGACCAGCGCCAGCGCCCCCGGCAGCACCGAAAACGCGTCCGCCAGCGTGTCCGCCATCTGCGCGAGCCCGACAAGGTTGCGCGTCCCGCTGTTGATCGCCACCCATTGCTCGGTCCGTGAGAGCATCGGCGCGGCCCTGACATGGTCCACCGCGGCGCGCTCGTCTCGGGTCAGCTCGGTCATTACGAATGGGTAGCGACAAAGCGCGCCGGGTTGAACCCCGCCTGCCGAATGCGCCTATAGCCGGGGGTTCTGGGGCTTAGGTTGTATCGACATTCATCTCCCTTTCCTTTCAGGGAGGGGAGCGCGTTACGCTATCGCGCCGCCCCGCGCATCCTGCGCGGCCAAAGGTCACACCAGGGTCACACTATCGCGGCGGTTCGGGCGGGCCTGACCATCGGCCGATCCGGCGGGGCGATGCCGGAAGTCGACACGGCGGAAGTGGACAAAGTGGACACCCCAACGCGGGCGCATGCGCGTGCGTACGTGCCCGCGCGTGTGCGTGTGCGTGTGCGCGCGAGACGCCGATTATATTCAGATTGAGAAAGAGCGTTCCCGTTATGTTTCAGGCCAAATCCAATTTTGCAAGCGGCAATATCGTGCTCCGGGGGCCTGGGTTGTCTCGACATTCATCTCCCCGCCATTTCAGGGGGAGAGCGCGTTAGGCCGAATTTCGATACGCTCTAGAAATCCACCACCAGCGCCGCGCGGCTGGTCGTGTCGGTGTTCTTGCGGCCGACCGGCGGCAGGCTCTCGTACTGGAGCGTGTAGGAGAATTGCGCCGACAGCGGCCCGATCAGCTTCGCGAGCAGTGCGGACTTGCTCGCCACGGTCGAGTTGGCGTCCTGCAGATAGGCGGAGGCGTTCTGCCGCACGGTGATCCCGCGGCTCAGCTTCCAATCGAGGTCCACCGATCCGCGCGCGGCCAGGTTGCTCTCGGTCTTGCTGTCGATGAAGCGCGTGAGGCGGTACGCCGGCCCCAGTTCGACGTCGAGCTTCACACTCGGCGTCTTGATCGCGCTGTATCCGGTGCCGGTCGAGACCGAGACGCGGTCGTGGAAGCCCGAGAAGCGGTCGCTCTCATATTGCGCCGCGCCGTAGAGGTAGGCGCGGTCGTCGAACTTCCAGTTGGGCTCGTAGGCGGCGAGATAGCGCTCGCGCGTAGCCACGCCCAGGCTCTCCTGGTAATCGGCCTGCAGCCGCAGCTTGTGGCGCCATTCCAGCGCCTCGCGCTTCACTTCCACCGTCGCGGTCAGCCCGACATTCTCGGTATTGCCGCTGCTGACATAGCCGCCCACTTCGGCGCGGCCCTTCACCAGATCGAGGAAATCGGCCTCGCGCAGCTTCTCCTGCGCCCGTGCCATTCGGTCGTTGCGCCAGTTCTGCGCGATCTTCTGGACGAGCGGGGCGCTCTCCGGATCGGCCGCCTTGGCATATTTGACGATGACCGAGACGTCGCCCTCGCTGCCCGACGCCATGGCCGAATCGAGCATCGCCTTTATGGCGGGAGGGATCGCCGGCTCCGGATCGGTGTTCGCGGCGAGCAGCGGCAGGGCAAGGAGCAAGGCACGCATGGGGCGGGCCTTAACCAGAGCAATGCGGCGTGAAAAGGGCAGCAGACGTAGCGGAAGCGTCAGGCTTTTTCCGCACGGCCGAGGGCGTCGGCGAAAATATCGAGGATCTGCCGATAGAGATCGCGCTTGAACGGCACGATCAGCTCGGGAAGCTCGGAGGGCTCCACCCAGCGCCAAGCGCGGAACTCGGGCTCGGCGGTCTGGATGTTGACGTCATCGTTCTGCCCCAGGAAGCGGAAGAGGAACCAGCGCTGCCGCTGGCCGCGCCACTTGCCCTTCCACACCGTGCCGATCAGGTCGTCGGGCAGGTCGTAGCTCAGCTCGTCGGGCGCCTCGGCCACCAGCTCGACATGCTCGCGCGCGACGCCGGTCTCTTCCCACAGCTCGCGATAGGCAGCGTCGAGCGGCGCCTCGCCCGGATCGATCCCGCCCTGGGGCATCTGCCAGGCCTCGAGCTTCGAATCGAGCCGCTGGCCCACGAAGACGCGGCCGTCGCGGTTGACCAGCATCACGCCGGCACAGGGGCGATAGGGAAGGTGGGAGAAGTCGGTCATGCAGTTTCCGTAGCTTGCGCACCCGATACTGTCACGCCGGCCCGGGCATCTGCATTGCGGAAAGCCCGCATTGCAAAGACGGTGTCATTTTCTACCTTGGGATAGGCGCATGTGGGGCGTAGAGCGCTCTGCACGAACGAAAACCGCAGGAATATCGTTACAATGGCAACTGCCGCCCATGAGGTCACGCCGAGCGAGGCGTCGGCCCACCCCCAGCCTGAAGCTATCGTCGTCCGGTTCGCGGGCGATTCAGGCGATGGCATGCAGCTCACCGGGGGGCAGTTCACGCTGTCGACCGCACTCGCGGGCAATGACCTCGCGACCTTCCCCGATTTCCCCGCCGAGATCCGCGCGCCGCAGGGCACGTTGTTCGGCGTCTCGGCCTTCCAGATCAACTTCGGCTCGGCGCAGATCGACACTGCGGGCGACCAGCCCGACGTGCTGATCGCGATGAACCCGGCCGCGCTCAAGGTGAACGTCGAGTCGCTCAAGCCCGGCGGACTCATCATCGCGGACGAAGGCGAGTTCACCCAGCGCAACCTCGACAAGGCCAAGTATACGGCCAACCCGCTCGAGGACGGCAGTCTAGCCAAGTGGCAGCTGCTCAAGCTCAACATCTCGCAGCTGACCCTCGACGCCGTGAAGCCCTTCGGGCTCGGCAACAAGGAAGCGCTGCGCTGCAAGAACATGTGGACGCTGGGCCTCGCGCTCTGGATGTTCGATCGTGAGCGCGGTCCGCTGGTCGACTGGCTCAAGGCCAAGTTCGCCAAGGCGCCCGAGCTGGCCGAGGCCAACATCGCCGCATTGAACGCCGGCCACGCCTATGGCGAGACCGCAGAGCTCGGCGCGATGGGGATCAACAAGCACAGCGTCGCCGCTGCGCCGGTCGAGCCCGGTCTCTACCGCACCGTGACGGGTGCCGATGCGATCTCGCTCGGCCTGGTCGCGGGCGCGCAGCTCGCCGACCTGCCGATGTTCTTCGGCGGCTACCCGATCACCCCGGCCTCGGCGATCCTCCACGCGCTGTCGCGCTTCAAGGAATATCGCGTCACCACTTTCCAGGCGGAGGATGAGATCGCCGCGGTCGCTTCCGCGCTCGGCTCTTCCTATGCCGGCAGCCTCGGCGTCACCTGCTCCTCGGGCCCCGGCATCGCGCTCAAGGGCGAGGCGATCGGCCTCGCGATCATGACCGAGCTGCCGCTCGTCATCGTCAATGCCCAGCGCGGCGGCCCTTCGACCGGTCTGCCGACCAAGACCGAGCAGTCCGACCTCTACCAGGCGGTCTATGGTCGCAACGGCGACGCGCCGCTGCCGGTGATCGCCGCGCGCTCGGCCGCCGACTGCTTCGACTGCGCGATCGAAGCGGTGCGCATTGCCACCCAGTATATGACCCCGGTGATGCTGCTCACCGACGGCTATCTCCAGAATGCTGCCGAGCCCTGGAAGGTGCCGGACATGAGCAGCTACAAGCCCTTCCCGGTGAAGCACCATACCGAAGTGCCCGCCGAGGGCGAGAAGTTCCTGCCCTATGCCCGCAACGAGCGCGGCGCGCGTCCCTGGGTGAAGCCGGGCACGCCCGGTCTGCTCCACCGCATCGGTGGCATCGAGAAGGCGGCGGGCACCGGCAACATCGACTATTCGCCCTCGAACCACCAGCTGATGACCGACACGCGCCGCGACAAGGTGCTCGGCATCGACGTGCCCGACCAGCAGGTCGAGCAGGGCCAAGCCGGCGGCAAGCTGGTCGTGGTCGGTTGGGGCTCGACCTATGGGCCGATCGCCCAGGCGGTCCGCCGCGCGCGCCGCAACGGGCTCGACGTCAGCCATGTCCATCTCCGTCACATCTGGCCGACGCCCAAAAATCTCGGTGATCTGCTCAAGAGTTACGAGAACATCCTCGTGCCGGAAATGAACACCGGCCAGCTCAAGACGCTGTTGCGCGACCAGTTCCTGGTGGACACCAAGTCGCTCACCAAGGTCTCGGGCCAGCCCTTCCGCATCGCGGAGATCGAGGCAGCCATCAGCGCCTTCTTCGACAATATCCCGGACAACGAAGGCGGCGAACTCCCGCCCGACAACAGCCAGTTGCCGAGCCCCGAAGCGGTCAACCCGTAAGCGCAGGGCCGAAGGACAGAAGAATGAACGAGATCACCACCATCCGCCCCTCGACGCCCAAGGATTGGGAGACCGATCAGGAGGTCCGCTGGTGCCCGGGCTGCGGCGACTATGCGATCCTCAAGGCGGTGCAGCGCACCATGCCCGAGATCGGCGCCACGCCCGAAAACACCGTGTTCGTCAGCGGCATCGGCTGCTCGAGCCGCTTTCCCTATTATATGGAGACCTATGGCTTCCACACCATCCACGGCCGCGCGCCGGCGGTGGCGACGGGAGTCAAGCTCGCCAATCCGGACCTCGACGTGTGGATCATCACCGGTGACGGCGACGCGCTGTCGATCGGCGGCAACCACACGATGCACCTGCTGCGCCGGAACCTGAACTGCCAGGTGCTGCTGTTCAACAACGAGATCTACGGCCTCACCAAGGGGCAATATTCGCCGACCAGCCGCGAAGGCACGCGCTCGCCCTCGACGCCGTTCGGCTCGGTCGACCACCCCGCCAAGCCCTGCGCGTTCGCGCTCGGCAGCGGCGCGCGCTTCGTCGCGCGCGGGATCGACGTGCACAAGAATCTGCCCTCGGTTCTCAAGGCCGCGCATGCGCACCAGGGCGCGGCGTTCGTCGAGATCTTCCAGAACTGCATCGTCTATAACGACGAAGTGTTCGAGCCCTTCGCTGCCAAGCCCAATGCGGCGCTCAACCAGCTCTGGGTCGAGAACGGCAAGCCGTTGCTCTTCGCCGGCGGCACCAAGGGCATCGCGCTCGACACCAGGTCGCTGACGCTCAAGGTCGTCGACGTGACCGACGGCGATTGGGAAGGTGCAGGCGTGCTGGTCCACGACCACACCAACCGCACCATCGCGCACCTGCTCGTCGAAATGCCCTTCGGCCCGTTCCCCATGGCGCTCGGGGTGATCTACGACGATCCCGCTCCGACCTTCGAGAGCGCCGTCGTGGAGCAAAACAAGGCCGCGAGCGAGGGCAAGGCCCCCGACCTGCAGAAGCTGGTCGCCAAGGGCCAGACCTGGATGGTCGACAAGGCGCCGCACGCGATTTGAGTTGATCCCTCCGGGATATCCGTTCGTCCCCTCGACCTTGTGCCGGGGTCCACGGGTCGGCGGGACCATGCCGTTGCGGTTCTTGCCTGAACGCGGCAGCATTTCGCACGTCGCGGACCTTCCGGAAGTGGAGCCACTGCCGGCATGACTGTGGCATGGACCCCTGCACAAGGCCGGGGTGACGAAGTGGGTAGCGCTACAGAATCGCTTGCTCCCTCGCGATAACGGTGCATGAAAGCGCGCGATGAACGCGCCGACGCGGGAACAGGAAGGGGGGCAGAGGGCACGCGCAGGCGGCCTGCTGAACCTGTTCGCGCCCGTCTTCCATCGCCAGCTCGATCGCCTCGATCGCGGCATCGTCGAAGGTGGCCTCGAGCTGACCCTGCCGGGCGGCGCCACGCGGATGCTCGGCGGCCGCGCACCCGGTCCGGCGGCGGTGGTCGATCTCCGGAGCTGGCGTGCGCTGCTCCGCCTGGCGCTCGGCGGCTCGGCGGGATGGTACGAGGCCTGGGCGGCCGGCGAATGGGCGAGCCCCGATCCGGTCCAGCTCTTCGCACTGTTCAGCCGCAATCGCGCCGGCCTCGCCGCGCAGTCGCGCGCGCACGGCGTCTCGCTCTGGCCGCGCAAGATCGCGCACTGGCTGCACCGCAACAGCCGCGCTGGCTCGCGCCGCAACATCCATTTCCACTACGATCTGGGCAACGACTTCTATCGGCTCTGGCTCGATCCGGGCATGACCTATTCGAGCGCGCTCTTCGCCGACGCCGCCCAGTCGCTCGAAGCCGCGCAGGCCGCCAAGCTCCAGGCGATGCTCGACCGCACCGCGACTGGCCCGCGCGACGAGATCCTCGAGATCGGCTGCGGCTGGGGCAGCTTCGCCGAGCTTGCGCTGCGCGCAGGCCGTCGCATCCACGGCATCACGCTCTCGACCGAGCAAAAGGCCTGGGCCGAGGCGCGGACGCAGGGGCTGGAGGGCGCACGTTTCAGCCTCACCGACTATCGCGACGTCACCGACAGCTATGATGCCGTGGTCAGCATCGAAATGGCCGAGGCCGTCGGCCGCGCATATTGGCCCGCCTATATCGCCGCGATCGCCCGCGCGCTGAAGCCAGGCGGCCGTGCCGCGCTTCAGGTCATCAGCTTCGATGATGCGATGTTCGAAGGCTATGCCGCGAACGTCGACTTCATCCAGACCTATGTCTTCCCCGGGGGCCTGCTGGTTTCCGAGCGCGCCTTCCGCGAACTCGCGGAGGCCAATGGCATGGCGTGGCGCGACGAGGCGCGTTTCGGCGCCAGCTATGCCGAGACGCTGCGCCGCTGGCGCGAGGCTTTCGATACGGCGGCGGAGGCGGGATTGCTTCCGGCACAATTCGACCGCAAGTTCATCGACTTGTGGCGTTATTATCTGATGTATTGCGAAGGCGGATTCCGCGGGGGCGGTATCGACGTGCTGCAAGTGACGCTGGTGAAGGGGGAACGGGGATGACCAAGGCTTGGCTGTTGGCGGGCGCGCTCGCGCTCGGGGCGTTCGCGGGGAATGGCGCGGCGGCGCAGGCGGTCGACTCGCCCGAGGTCCAAATAAACCCGAACGATACC
This sequence comes from Sphingomonas sp., assembly GCF_017744835.1. GTDB lineage: Bacteria > Pseudomonadota > Alphaproteobacteria > Sphingomonadales > Sphingomonadaceae > Sphingomonas. Next base: position 643,014 of record NZ_JAGIAM010000003.1, on the reverse strand, counting down.
AGCGGCCTCCGCAAGGTCGGCGCCGAGGTGCTGTTCTGGAGCCAGGCGCAGCGCGACGCCAATTTCCCGCACATGGAGAAGATCTTCCCCGGCCATATCGTCAAGGCCGGCGGCAAGGTCCGCGCGCTGCCCGCTGGGAAGCCGCTTCCGGTCGACGCGGCCGCGCTAGACGCCTTCATCGCCGCGCAGAACGTCGCCGGGCTGATCGTCGTGCAGGACGGCAAGGTCCGCCTCGAACGCTATGCCCGCGGCTATGGGCCGGAGGGGCGCTGGACCAGCTTCTCGGTCGCCAAGTCCTTCACTTCCAGTCTCGTGGGAGCGGCGATCAAGGACGGCTACATCAAGTCGCTCACCGATCCGGTCACTCGCTACATCCCCGAGCTCGCCGGCAGCGGCTATGACGGCGTCACCGTCGAGCAGCTCCTCACCATGACCTCGGGGGTCAAGTGGAACGAGGATTATACCGACGCGAAGTCGGACGTGGCGCGCATGTTCCTCGAACCCGTGCCTGCGGGTCAGGACCCCACGGTCTTCTATATGAAGAAGCTGCCCCGCGAATCGGCGCCGGGCACCAAGTGGGTCTACAAGACCGGCGAGACCAACCTGATCGGCGTGCTGGTGATGCGCGCCACGAAGAAGCCGCTCGCCACCTATCTCGGCGAGAAGATCTGGCAGCCCTATGGCATGGAGCGCGACGCCTTCTGGATGGTCGATCCCGCCGGGCACGAAGTGAGCGGTTGCTGCCTGTCGGTTTCGCTGCGCGACTATGCCCGCATGGGCCAGTTCGCGCTCGAGGGCGGGGCAGGGGTGGTGCCTGCCGACTGGTTCCGTAACGCCACGCGCCCGCACGCCGAGGTCGGCCAACCCGGCTTCGGCTACGGCTACCAGTGGTGGACCTACCCGCAGGGCCGTTTCGGCGCCTCGGGCATCTTTGGCCAGACCATCCGCGTCGACCCGAAGACGCGCACGGTGATCGCGATCTCCAGCGCGCTTCCCAAGGCGACCGACCCCGAGCTCAGCCGCGCGCGCACGGCGTTCATCGATACGCTGTTCGAGGCAGCGGCGCGCTAGGCCGCCGGCGGGTTACTCCACCCGCTCGAAATGCCCGGTCTCGAACCCCGAGACCAGCAGCGCCGCGATCCGCTCCGCCACCACTTCAGGCGGCTTGACGCTCTCGGGCGCCTCGCCCGGGAAGGCACGCGCGCGCATCTTGGTGCGGGTCGCGCCGGGATCGACGATGCCGACGCGCACCCCGCTGATGTGGCGTACTTCCTCGCCATAGCTGAGCAGCAGGTTCTCGAACGCCGCCTTGGACGCACCATAGCTGCCCCAATAGGCGCGCGGCGTACGGCCGACGCTGGAGGTCAGGCCGATCACGCGCGCCTGCTTCGCCGCCTTGAGCAGCGGATCGAACGCCGCGAGCATCGCCGCCTGGGCAGTGACGTTGAGCGTCAGCACCTTGGCGAATTCCTTGAAGTCGATCGCCGGCACTGCGCTCAGCGAACCCAGCGACGCGGCGTTGAGCACCAGCATGTCGAGCGACTTCCAGCGCTCGGCCACCGCCGCGGCCAGACGCGAGACGCTTTCGTTCTCGGTCAGGTCCATCGGCGCGATCGTCGCCGATCCGCCGGCCCGGTAGATCGCTTCCTCGACTTCCTCGAGCCCGCCGGCGGTGCGCGCGGTCAGGATCACATGCGCGCCCGCTGCGCCCAGCGCCGTGGCGGTCGCGGCGCCGATGCCGCGGCTGGCGCCGGTGACGAGCGCGGTTCGGTCGGCGAGGGGCTTGTCGGTCAATGTGCTACTCCGAAAGGAACGGGATCAGCCGACCCGTTCCTCCAGAAGCGCGAATTGGTCAACCGGCTGGAGCTCGTCCTGGTCGGTGAGCGTGGTCGGATAGTCGCCGGTGAAGCAGGCGTCACAATATTTCGGACGGATATCGGGCCGGCCCTGCTCGCCCAGCGCCTTGTACAGCCCATCGATCGAGATGAAGGCGAGGCTGTCGGCATGGATGAAGTCGGTCATTCCGCCCACGTCGAGCTTGGCGGCGAGCAGCTTGGCGCGCTCGGGCGTGTCGACGCCGTAGAAGCAGCTGTGCCGCGTCGGCGGCGAGGCGATGCGCATGTGCACCTCTGCGGCGCCCGCCTCGCGCATCATCTGCACGATCTTGAGGCTGGTGGTGCCGCGCACGATCGAATCGTCGATCAGCACGACGCGCTTGCCCTTGATCAGCTCGCGGTTGGCGTTGTGCTTGAGCTTGACGCCGAGGTGGCGGACCTTGTCGCCCGGCTGGATGAAGGTGCGGCCGACATAGTGGGAACGGATGATGCCGAGCTCGAATGGAATGCCGCTCTGCTGGGCATAGCCGATCGCCGCGGGCACGCCCGAATCGGGCACGGGCACGACGAGATCGGCCTCGACCGGCGCCTCGATCGCTAGCTGCGCGCCGATCGCCTTGCGCACCGAATAGACCGAACGGTTGTCGCTGATCGAATCGGGCCGCGAGAAATAGACGTACTCGAAGATGCACGGCCGCGCCGACACCGGCGCGAAGGGCTTGTGCGAGTGAATCTCGCTGCCCTTCACGATCACCAGCTCACCCGGCTCGACGTCGCGGACATATTCGGCGCCGACCACGTCGAGCGCCACCGTCTCCGATGCGAAGATTACCGAATCGTCGAGCTTACCCATCACCAGCGGGCGGATGCCCAGCGGATCGCGGCAGGCGATCATGCCCTCGGGGGTCATCACGATCAGCGAATAGGCGCCTTCGACCTGCTTCAGCGCGTCGATGAAGCGGTCCATCAGCGTGCGGTACTGCGAGGTCGCGACGAGGTGGATGATCACCTCGGTGTCCGACGTCGACTGGAAGATCGCGCCGCGGCGAACGAGGTCGCGCCGCAGCCGCATCGCGTTCGAGATGTTGCCGTTGTGCGCCACCGCGAATCCGCCGCTCGCCAGCTCGGCATAGAGCGGCTGGACGTTGCGGATCGCCGAGCCCCCGGTCGTCGCGTAGCGGACATGGCCGCACGCGGTCGTGCCCTGGAGCGAGCGGATCACTTCGTCGCGGTCGAAGTTGCCCGCGACATGCCCCATCGCGCGATGCGTGTGGAACTGGTGACCGTCCCAGCTGGTGATGCCGGCCGCCTCCTGGCCACGGTGCTGCAGCGCGTGCAGGCCCAGCGCCACGAGCGCAGCCGCGCCCTCCGCACCGGAAACGCCGAAAATGCCGCATTCCTCACGCAGCTTGTCGTCATCGAACGGGTGTGTGGTAAGCATCGTCCCTCAATGGGGTTCGCAACTGTCGCGCGCCATATAGTGTCTCTACGGGCGTTTGTCGCCGGGTTGTCACAAACAAATATGGCCATGCCCTTTGCCCGCCGGGCATGGGCGCGCAAGCCGCGGCTGTCCCCCGCTTTCGCGAGCGCACCCGCGCGGCTAAGAGGGCCGGATGGCCGACGATCGCGACACCACGCTTGCCCTGAACCCGAACTATGACGCCGCAGGGCTGATCACTGCCGTCGCGACCGATTCCCGCACCGGCGAGCTGTTGATGCTCGCCCACATGAACGCCGAGGCACTCGCGAAGACGCTGGAGACCGGCGAGGCGTATTTCTGGTCGCGCAGCCGCGCGCGCCTGTGGAAGAAGGGCGAGACCTCGGGCCATGTCCTGCGCGTCATTGAGGCGCGCATCGATTGCGACCAGGACGCGCTCTGGCTCAAGGTCGAGCCGCAGGGCCCCGCCTGCCATACGGGTGAGCGCAGCTGCTTCTTCCGCCGAATCGAGGGCGGCCGGCTGGTCCGCGACGCATGAGGGCAGGGGCGGCGCTCGCCGCGCTGCTGCTCGCCGCCTGTTCCGGCAGGGGCCAGGCGCCCGGCAACGCACAGCAGCCTCAGGACCTGGAGACCGCCGCAATCGAGCGTGGGCTGGTCCGCGATCCCGCCGAGACCGAGCTCGCCGGCGTCTATTCGCGGGACACCGACCGGCTCTGCATCGTGCCGACGAACGCGGGCTACCGCATCGGTGCGCATGTCGATTATGGCGACGGGATCACTTGCAGCGGCTCGGGCAACGTCACACGCGCCGGCAGCGCGCTCCACATCGAGCTGGGCGGCAACGACGCGTGCAGCTTCGACGCGCGCCTCGACGGTGACCGGATCGCCTTCCCCGGCGCACTCCCCGACGGCTGCAAGGCCCTCTGCCGCAGCCGCGCGTCTTTCGCGGGGCTAGAAGTCACGCGGATGAGCGATTCGGTGGCCGAGGCCCGCGCCATGCGCGACACCGCGGGGCGGAGGTTGTGCTCGGATTAACGTTGTGGGCGCATCCGAGCTGTCTGGACGGAGCAAAAGCGAAATAGCGAGGATGTTTGACCTTGAGCAGTGCCAGCAGGATGAAGAATGGAGCCAGGCCTGCAAGCGATGCACCCTCGAACCCCAGGGCCGGTGCAAGATATGCCGCGGCCGTGTATTGGCACCATTTGCCGATCGTGACGCCAAGCGCGACAAAAAGAATCGAATAGGAAAGCCGCCGCAAAAGATCCGCTCCTCGGTTTGGGCCGAGCTTACAACTGGGGCGCGCCCCACCTCAACGGTCCGCAGTTCGGAATGGAATGACTGCGTGCTTTCCTGCTGCTTGACGTTCACGTAAGGGGAAATCTATACTCCTCTGCATGTCCGCAGCTGCCTTCCGCATCGAGGCCCTGGCGCCTATCGAGCAGCATCCCGACAAGGATGCCTTCTCCATCACCGATCTCTGCACCGAGTTCGCCGTCACGCCGCGCGCGCTGCGTTTCTACGAGGACGAGGGGCTGATCTCGCCCGAGCGGCGGGGCACGCAGCGCATCTATTCGCACCGCGATCGCGCCCGGCTCGCCTGGATCCTGCGCGGCAAGCGCGTCGGGTTCAGCCTGGGAGAGATCAAGGAAATGATCGACCTCTACGACCTGGGCGACGGCCGCAAGCTGCAGCGTCAGGTGACGCTCGAGCGTTGTCTCGATCGGATCGCGCTACTCGAGAACCAGAAGCGCGACATCGACGCCGCCATCGCAGAGCTCCAGCAGTTCGTGGACCTGCTCAAGAACACCGACGCCCAATAACCGACGTCCAGTAAGGATCATCCATGCCGCAGTATACGCCGCCCGTCCGCGACACGCGTTTCCTCCTTCAGTCGGTGATCGGCGTCGATCGCTACGCCAACCTCCCCGGCTTCCAGAATGCGACTCCGGACATGCTCGATGCGGTGCTGGAGCAGGGCGGCCAATTCGTCGCCGAAGTGCTCTTCCCGCTCAACCAGGTCGGCGACCAGCACGGCTGCACGCGCAACGACGACGGCAGCGTCATCACGCCGCCGGGGTTCAAGGAAGCCTACCAGCAGTTCGTCGAGAGCGGCTGGGGCACGCTCAGCGCGCCCGAGGAATTTGGCGGGCAGGGGATGCCGCACTTCGTCTTCACGGCATTCCAGGAATATATGATCTCGGCCAACATGGCCTTCTCGATGTACCCCGGCCTCACCCACGGCGCGATCGCCGCGCTGCTGGTCAAGGGGTCGGAGGAGCAGAAGGCCAAATACGTCCCCAACATGGTCTCGGGCCAGTGGGGCGGCACGATGAACCTCACGGAGCCGCAGTGCGGCACCGATCTCGGCCTGATCCGCACGCGCGCCGAGCCCAATCCGGACGGTTCCTACAGCATCACCGGCACCAAGATCTTCATCTCGTCGGGCGAGCACGACCTGACCGAGAACATCATCCACCTCGTCCTCGCCAAGACCCCTGGCGCGCCTGAGAGCACCAAGGGCATCTCGCTGTTCGTTGTGCCCAAGTTCCTGGTCAACGACGACGGATCGCTCGGCGAGCGCAATGCCGTCTCCTGTGGCTCGATCGAGCACAAGATGGGCATTCACGGCAATTCGACCTGTGTGATGAACTATGACGGTGCCAAGGGCTGGCTCGTCGGCGAGGAGATGAAGGGCCTCGCGGCGATGTTCATCATGATGAACGCCGCGCGTCTTGGCGTCGGGCTGCAGGGGCTCGGCATCGGCGAAGTCGCGCTGCAGAACGCCGTTCACTATGCGCACGATCGCCGCCAGGGCCGTGCGCTCACCGGTCCGGCCGATCCGAACGAAAAGGCCGACACACTCTTCGTCCATCCCGACGTCCGTCGCATGTTGATGGAAGGCAAGGCGCTGGTCGAGGGGCTGCGCGCGCTGTGCCTCTGGGGCGCGCTCCAGGTTGATCTCGAGCATTCGGCGCCGAGCGAGGAGGAGCGTCAGCTCGCGGCCGATCTCGTCGGGCTGCTCACTCCAGTCATCAAGGGGGTGGGCACCGACATCGGCTACAAGGTCGCGACCGACGCGCAACAGGTCTATGGCGGCCATGGCTACATCGCCGAATGGGGCATGGAGCAATATGTCCGCGATGCCCGTATCGCGATGATCTACGAGGGCACCAACGGCGTTCAGGCGATGGACCTGGTCGGGCGCAAGCTCGCGCAGAACGGCGGCCGCGCGGTCCAGGCCTTCTTCAAGCTGGTCGCGGGGGAGGCTGCCTCGGCCAAGGCGAACGAGAAGCTGGCGCTGCTGGCCGAAGGGCTGGAGAAGGCACTGGGCCATCTCCAGGGTGCGACGATGTGGCTTGCCGCCAACGGTTTCCAGAACCCGAACCATGTCGGCGCGGGTGCCTATCCGTACATGCAGCTCACCGGCACGGTGGCGCTCGGCCTGATGTGGCTGCGCATCGCCAGTGCCGCGGCCGAAGCGCTGGAGGCCGGTGGCGAGAACGCGAAGTTCCTCGAAGCCAAGCTGGTCACCGCGCGCTTCTACGCCGAGCGCTTTCTCCCGGAAGCGAGCGCGCTCCGCCGCAAGGTCGAGGCGGGCGGGGACACGGTGATGGCGCTCGATCCGGAGCTGTTCCGGGCCGCCTGATCCCGCTTGCAATGTAGGATTTCATTTGATCTGGCCGGCGCTGCCGCAGCGCCGGCCGCTCTTTGACGTGCTCGAAACAAAGACGCAATTTCGTGTGTCACGCTGTTTCGAAATGCGTGGAAACCACCGTGGAAGGTGTCAACTTTGTCAACTTCCACACTGTCAACTTCCAGCCGGCGAGCTGAGGTTGGGTGTCAGCGTGCGTCGGGTGCCGGCGTTGAGATGGGCTTGGGCGCAGGCAACGTGAAGCTCACGGCCGGCTTGGCGGTCGCAGGCGCGGGATCGCCCTTGCGGCGTACGCCCGAGAGCGCGGCCGGGCCGGGTTCCGTCGGCTGGACCGTTCCCGGCGCTGGCGCCGCGGCCGCCGACGGAGGCGCGAGCGAGACGACCGGCGGCTGGACGCGCATGCACTGGAGCGGGCTCGGCCGTTTGAACTGCTGGCAGTTCCACAGCGCCTTGGCATAGCCCTGTGCGGTGTCGCGCAGATAGCTGAACGACATGGCGGCGGACTGCGCAGGCGTGGCGGGCAGCTTGGCCGGGGTCTGCTTGGCGTCGGTCCAGGCCATGAACTTGCAATAGAGCCGCTCGCCGCAGGTCTTGATCGCCAGCGCTGCGAAGGCGTCGGGGTTCATGCTCCGGCTGAGGGTGACGAGGAAGTGATTGGCGTCGAGCCCGGTGCCCGCGGCCTTGGGCACGGCGCTGTCGGGGATCGTCGCCGGATCGATGATCGACCCGTCGCCCTCCAGTGCCGCCTCGATCGCGGTGCTGCCGTCGTCGTGGTGCGCCGGCGAGAGTCGCGCCATCTTGGGCACGTTGGGCTCAGCCGCGATATAGCCGCGGTCGAACGCCGGCGGCGTGCCCCACCAGCCCGCCCAACGGAAGAACAGGTGCGTGTGGACCGCGGTGATCTTCTCGAGGCTCGAGCTCCAATAGGGCACCACCCAGTCGGTGTGGTAATGGGTGGCGTGACCCACGGCCTTGTAGACTGAGCCGTTGAGCGCCAGCCGAGCCACCTCGCGGGCGCGCTGCCAGGCGGCGGGGCTGGGCGAATAGCGCAGCAGCGCCCCGTCGCAAGTGAAGGTGAACTGGCAGCCGGTGCTGCGCTCCGAGCCCTGGAAGACAACGCCGCACACTGTCTTGGGGAAGGCCGGATGGCGGACGCGGTTGATGACCACCTGCGCCACGGCGCGTTGCCCGACCGCGTCGTCGCCTGCCTCGTAATAGACCGCTGCGGCAAGGCAATCGACCGCGCGCGCCTGACTGTCGACCGCGCCATAGAGGCGGAAGGCTCGGGCGGCGGGGTTGGGGGCGGAAGAGAAGGGGATGGCCGCATTGATCTCGCGCGCATCCTCGGGCGCCACTTGCTGGAGCTTGACGGGCTCGACCGGCGGCAGCTCCGCCTTGGGGACCACGCGCTTAGAGATCACTACCGGCGGCCGCTTGTGCACCACCGTCCGGGGCGCGTTGATGACGATCAGCGCGGGGACCACGATCGCGGCGAGCGCGATGAGGCCCAGTATTAAGCGCAGCACTAGATTGCGGCGCGGTTCGGGCGCAGGGGTGATCAGTTCGGCGTGGGGCGCTTGCATCAGCATGGCGTCGACTCGCTCTCAGCCCAGCCGTGCGGCGCGGCACGAGGCGCGAGAGGAAAGGGCATGGGACAGGGACAAGGGCGGTTCCATGGCGGTCGCCGCCCATAACGCAGAAGCGCGCCAGAGGGAACCGTTGCGGCGCCGGATGGCCGCAACGGCGGGACCAGCCCAGCGGTGCGCGTGGCGCTCAGCTCTCCGGAAGGAAGTCCGGAACGCTCAGGTAGCGCTCGCCCGTGTCGTAGTTGAACCCGAGCACGCGGGTGCCCGCGGGCAGCTCGGGGAGCTTCTGCTGGATCGCGGCGAGCGCGGCGCCCGAGCTGATGCCAACCAATATCCCTTCCTCGCGCGCAGCGCGGCGCGCCATCTCCTTGGAGGTGTCCGCGCTCACCTGGATCACGCCGTCGAGCAGATCGGTGTGCAGGTTCTTGGGGATGAAGCCTGCCGCCAAGCCCTGGATGGGGTGCGGTCCGGGCTGCCCGCCCGAGATGACCGGCGAGAGCTCGGGCTCGACGGCATAGACCTTGAGGTTGGGCCAGCGCTGCTTGAGCACCTGCGCCACGCCGGTGATATGGCCGCCGGTGCCGACGCCGGTGATGATCACGTCGATCGGCGAATCCTGGAAGTCGCGAAAGATCTCCTCCGCGGTGGTGCGGACGTGCACCTCGACGTTCGCCGGATTCTCGAACTGCTGCGGCATCCAGGCGCCCGGGGTCGACTCGACGATTTCCATTGCCCGCTCGATCGCGCCCTTCATGCCCTTCTCGCGCGGGGTCAGGTCGAATGTCGCGCCATAGGCGAGCATCAGGCGGCGGCGCTCGAGGCTCATGCTCTCGGGCATGACGAGGATCAGCTTGTAGCCCTTGACCGCGGCGACCATCGCCAGGCCCACGCCGGTATTGCCGCTGGTCGGCTCGACGATCGTGCCACCAGGCTTGAGCTCGCCCGAAGCCTCGGCCGCCTCGACCATCGCAAGCGCGATGCGGTCCTTGATCGAGCCGCCGGGATTGGAGCGTTCGGACTTGATCCAGACCTCGGCGCCCGGAAACAGCTTCTGCACGCGGATGTGCGGCGTGTTGCCGATCGTCTCGAGGATCGTATTGGCCTTCATGTCGAAGTCTCCTTTGGCGTGAATTCGAGTGTGGCCGGAGGATCGAAGGTGCGAGCCTGCCTGAGTTCGGGGAATAGCTTGGCCCATAGCGCCGTGACAAGGATCGCGCCGATGCCGCCGCCGATAACGGCCGCGACGGGCCCGATCAGTGCGGCGAGGAAGCCCGATTCCGCCTCGCCCAGTTCGTTCGATCCCGAGACGAACAGCGTCGAAACCGCGCCGACGCGGCCGCGCATCTCATCGGGCGTGTAGAGCTGGATCAACGACTGGCGAACATAGACCGAAACCATGTCGGCCGCGCCGAGCACGAAGAGCGCGACCAGCGACAACAACACCGCCGGGGCAAGATCATGCCCCACCGCCGCCGGTCCGTAGATTCGCGTGAGCAGCGGCGCCGATACGCCGAACACCACGGTAGCGACGCCGAAGCCGGCCACTGCGAACAGCATCTTCAGTCCTACTTCGCGCTTCAGCGGGCGGAAGGAGAAGATCGTCGCGGTCGCCACTGCCCCGATGGCGGGCGCGGCGCGGAGATGGCCCAGTCCCTCGGCGCCGACCTGCAGGATGTCGCGGGCATAGACTGGCAGCATTGCAGTCGCGCCGCCGAGCAGCACGGCGAACAGGTCGAGCGAGATCGCTCCGAGCACCAGCCGGTTGCGCCGCACGTAGCGTAGCCCGTCGATCATTTGCGACCAAGGATTGCCGGGGAAGCGCGCGGCGCTACGCGGCACCGGGCCGATGAGCAGCAGCATCGCCAGCGAAAGCAGGAACAGCCCCGCCGAGACGGCGTAGGGCAGCCAGGCCGCGGCGGCGTAGAGATAACCGCCCATCGCCGGGCCGACTACGGTGCCGCCCTGCCATGCGAGCGAGCTCAGCGCGATCGCTGTCGGGAGGATTTCCTTGGGCACGAGATTGGGCGAGAGCGCCTGAAGCGCAGGGCTCGCGAACGCACGAGCCACGCCGAGCAGGGCGGCGATGCCGAACAGCCAGGGCAAGCTGATCGTGCCCGACCAGGTTAGCCAGGCGAGGCTGAGCGCGCACAGCGCTTCGAGCGAGACGGCGGCCCGCGCGATCCAGCGTCGGTCGACACGGTCGGCTACCCAGCCCGCAACCAGCGACAGGACCAGCAACGGCAGGAACTGGGCGACGCCGATCAGCCCGAGCTGGAAGGCGGCGGCCTTGATGCCCATCGACTGGCGGGCGAGGTCATAGACCTGCCAGCCTATGACGATGACCATCGCCATCTGCCCCAGCGTGGCGGCGAGGCGGGCCACCCAGTAAGCGCGGAAGTTCGGGATGGAGAAAGGATGTGCGACCATGTGCGCCACTCCCTTGGCGGCCCCGGCGCCGCTGCGCAACAAAGATCGCGCGGCATCCGTGCCAATCCAGGTTAGTGCCGAGGCCCCGCGGAGCCCCTATGCACGCGGTTTCAAGAGGTATAAAACTCAACGGGTTGGCAGCTCCTCGCTGCCGGCGAACAGGGGCAGTATGACGCAGCTCGCGCCAGGCGGCGGAAGCATGGGCGAAGCGGTTCGCGCCTTCGACTGGGCGTCGACTCCGCTCGGCCACTGCGAGAGCTGGCCGCCCGAGCTCAAGACTGCCGCGGCGCTCGTCCTCGAATCGCACTTCCCGATGGCGCTCATCTGGGGCGCCGAGCTGACGACCATCTTCAACGACGCCTTCCTGCTGATCCTCGGCGGCAAGCGGCACCAACTCGGCCGCAGCTTCCGGGATGTCTGCGGGAGTTCCTGGCCCAAATTCGGCCCGCTCGTGGAGCGTGCGTCCGGCGGCCAAGCGACGTTCCTTCAGGATTTCGAAGTCGAGTTCGAGCGCGGCGCCGGAGTCGAGAAGACGTGGTTCACCTTCTGCTTCTCGCCGGTCCGGATGGCGGACGGCAGCGTGGGCGGGACGATCGACACGGTGGTGGAGACCACCGAGAGCGTCCGCGCGCGCCGCGAGAGCGAAGTGCTGCGCGAGGAGCTGGCGCACCGACTCAAGAACACCATGGCGATGGTCCAGTCGCTTGCATGGCGGACCCTCGAAGGCGTCAGCGAGCGCGAGGCGGTGGAGACCTTCGAGAAGCGCGTCATCGCGATGGGCCGGGCGCACGAGGCGCTGGCGCGCGGCGGCTGGGAGAGCGCGTGCCTGGGCGAGCTTTCTGACCAGCTGCTCGCGATGCACGGCGACCGCTTCGACCTGGAGGGGCCCGACATCGCGCTCGGGCCCTCGGCCGCGCTGCGGCTCTCGCTGATCCTCCACGAGCTCGCCACCAACGCCTCCAAATATGGCGCGCTGTCGGTTCCCGAGGGGCGCGTCGAGCTGCGGTGGCACCGTGAGCCCGGACCGCAGGGCGAGGAACTGGTGCTCTGCTGGCGCGAGCATGGCGGGCCGCCCGTCACGCCGCCCGAGCACACCGGCTTCGGCACCCGGCTGATCGACATGGGGCTGATCGGCGGGTGCAAGGTCGAGCGCCGCTACCCGCCGCACGGCGTGGAAGTGGACCTGCGCGTGGCGATCGCCCAGCTCGAGGAGCGGTGACCGCGGCGGCGCAGGCCCGTGTCCAGTATCAGCGGCAGCGGATCTGCTGCTGCTGGTTGCGCTCGACCTGGCTGCCGAGCGCGCCGCCCGCGATCGCGCCGAGCAGCGTGCCGACGGTGCTCGAGCGACGGCCGGCGATGACGTTGCCGAACAGCCCGCCCGCAGCCGCGCCGACGATCAGGCCGGTCGTGCCGTCGCTGCGGCGGCAATAATAGCGGCCGTCGTCGCCGCGATAGACGCGCTCGTCGGGACGGAGCACGCGCTCCTGATAATTGCCCGTGCGATAGTCGCGCGACGGATCGTAGTTCGGCTGGTCGAAGCGGTCGTCGGGCCCGCGATCGTCGCGGTCATACCCCTGGTCGTCGGCGCGCGTCGCCTGATAGCGCTTGTAGCGCTCGAGCGCGTCCTGGAAGCTGCGGTACTCGTTGTCGAACCGGCGCTGCGCCGCTTCGAACCGCGCTTCCTCGTCCTGCGACTGGCTGTCGTAGCGAGTAGCGGTCTGCGCCCCCGCGGGCATCGCGGCGGCGAGCGTGGCGGCAGCGGCCGCGGCGAGGATGACGGACTTCATGCGTTGCTCCTGTTGTGTGGTCGGCCCCTTTTGGCCCCTCAGCCGCTGATCGACCAGAGCGGCTGTAGCTTCGATGAACGCGCCTGCGGGGGCTTGCGCATTGCGGCGGCTTGCGAAATCACTCGGTTGCCGAAGGGCTTGCCAAGGCCTCGGTGAGTCTCGCCTCTTGCTGCAGCGCAGCATGGCGGTCATAGGGGAGCGATGAAGTTGAGCCTCGAAGCCGATCCCCCCAACCCGCAGGCGATGATTCCGACCGTTCTCGAAGCGATCGTGCGCCTGCGCTGCCTGTCGATCACCTACAACCGCACGCGGATGATCCTGGCGCCGCACATCCTCTACGGCCGCAACGGCGGGCTGTATGTCGACGGCGTGGTGATCTCGCGCGAAGGCATGATCCCGCGCGAGGAGAAGGTGGGAAGCTTCAAGCTGGACGGGCTCAAGGACCTGACCCTGCTCGAGCGCGAATTCTCGATCAGCGCGCTGTTCGATCCCAGCCTTGAGAAATACCAGCCCGAGACGCTGATGAAGGTGGAGCCACAGGCGCCGCAGGACTGAGCGCCGGAACCGGGGCCCTCTCGCTGGCAGTGGCTGGGGACCCGGGCAATAGCGCAGGTTCAGGTGGCGATCCGAGGGAAGGCGATAGGATTTCGTGCGCCTAACTTCCCACTTTTCCCGCGAATCGAGCAGGAAAATTGCGCGCCCGAGCAATAGCGTTGCGCCGGCGGCCATGCGCTGAGCGAAGCAGGGAAGGCGTGCGGCTGACTCGTCCACGACGAGTCTATCCCAAGCGAAATCCTACATTGGAAGCGGAATGTTCAGCCCGCGGGCGGGCGCGCGACATCGGTGTGGCGGAGTAGCCATTCGCGGGCATGCGCTTCCTCGTGCCGCTCATAGACTTCGTAATGGACGCCGGGAATCACCGCGCCTTCGATCCGCGAGGCCGTGCGGATCCACTGCGCATCGGCGACGATCGCGACGCGCTCGATCTGGCGGATCATGCGGAAGACCAGAGGCAGCCGCTTGAGCTCCTCGGTGATTGCGGAGAGCGCGATCGACGGCGAGCCGCGGACATCGGCCAGCACGTCGAGCTTGGGCATGTCGTCGAGGATCGCAGTCATGCGGTTGAACGCGTCGCCGACCTCGGCGGAGGTGAAGCGGCCTTCGGCGACGATCTCGATCGCGCGATCGGTGAGGGGGGTGATGGTCAGCATGGGGATCCTCCCTTTGCGGTTCCGCAGTAACGCACGTCCGCCCTGCGGGTGCCGCTATGGCTGCTCGACCGGGATGCCCAGCTGGAGCGCGGAATAGGACATGACGCGGGCGCTGGCGACTTCAGTCACGGTCCAGCCGCTGCACAGGATCGGCTCGGCGGCATGCTCGCCGAGCCATCGCATCGCCTCGCTATGCCCCCCCTTCGTGACTGCGGCCATGGCGGCGGAGGCATCGAGATAGAACATCAATAGCCGTTGTCGCGCATCTTGCGGATCACCTCGGCACCGCTCTCATGCTGATAAGGCAGCTTGTTCGCGGCGAGCCGCAACGCCGCGACATCGACGGGCTTCTTCTCGGGCAGGGCGGGACGAGCCGCGCGACGGGCTTGCCTCGACGGACGATCTCGATGCTCTCGCCCGCCTCGACTCGATCGACGATCGCGCTGAGGCGCGCCTTGGCGTCGGCTAGGTTGATGCGTTCCATGGGAGAGTGCTGGCTCCTGACTAGGGCGTGAACTCATAATGGGAGCGGCTGACCGATCTACATTCCGCCCATCGCATCGCCGACGATGGTAGTTGCGATCAGGGAAGCGAAGGGCAGCGCGAGGGCCATCACGAGTTGCCTGACACCTCCATTGAGCGCGAGGCCGAGGAGAGCAGGCAAGGCGACCATCCAGAGCAAATTCCATAGACTCGGAGGAACACTCAGGACGATGGTGCCGTAGGTGCATAGCGCGCTGAGGAGTAGGGCCAGCACAATCTGCGCTGAATACCGGTGCCGAAGCAACACGTTCTCGGTATCAGTCATGTGCTCAGTTTCGTCCCTTTTGAGAGGATTCACAGGCGGATGCCCGCTGGCGGCTTTCCAAGCTTGCTCGAAGTCGTTCAGGTCGTATCGGCTCATACCGACGCTGAATCAAAAATCAGCGTCGATATGAAAGCCTCCGCATCAGCCCTCGTCGGGCTTGGGCATAATGCCCGCTGCGATCGCCGCACAATAAGCTTGTGCGACAAAGTCCATCATTTCATTCGATGACCTTGACACTGCAGCAAAGGCGGGCTGCTGATGGATCTCGCGAGCTACCGCCTTCATCTTCCTGGTCAAGGCTGGATTGCCACCTGTGGCTTCGAAAACCTTCTCCATCCAGCGCCGGGCGAAAACCATCGCCTCCGCCGAGCGAGGGTTGCCGGTTTTCATCAGTTGCGCTGCCTCTTCATGCAGTGCTTCCCAGCTGGTGTCAGGCTGGCTCATTCCGCGGTAGCCGTTGGCATCCAGGGTCGCCTGATCAGCGGAGGAGAAATGCTTCGCCGCTACAGCTTCATAGGCGGCGCTCAGATCATCGGTGCGCTTGTCGGTCATAGCCGTTTCCTTGGTGAGGTTCATCAGTTCGTCCGAGGAAAGGGCGCCTTGTTGGGCGAGCTTGGCCCTTGCAGCCGAAAGTAGTCGCAACGCCTCGCCAACTCGCTTTGCTTCCCGACGCAGCACCTGCTCGTGCAGTTCCAGGAATGTCGCGAGGTCAGGAAGACCGCCAGCCAGAAGCTCGGCTATCCGGCTGAGGGAGAAGCCGAAACTCTTCAAGGCGATCACCTGGTGCAGACGACTGATCTGGTCGGGTCCATAGACCCGCCAGCCCGCCGCCGTCCGCTCGGCGCGGACCAAGCCATGTGCCTCGTATAGCCGTAATGCCTTCCCGCTAACGCCAAGCCGGCGGGTGACTTCTGCGGAACGGAGATAAGGCTCAGTCTTCGTCAACATGCTGCCCTTCATCGAACGTTCTGCTCTATCGGACCGGCCCCAGGGGCCGGTGCAAGAGGAAATTGTCAGAAGGATCGACAGCTCGTCCGCGTCCGCGCGGTTATGGGTTCACGACCTAGCTTCTAGAAAGCGCCTTCGGCGATTTTTGGCTTCTCCCAATTTCTCACCCGACACTCACGAAACTATCCATAACCCGCTTGCGCCCGGCCTGCTCGAAGTCGATCTCGAGCTTGTTGCCTTCGATCTCGGCGATCGTGCCGTAGCCGAACTTCTGGTGGAACACGCGCATGCCCAGCGACAGGTCGGCGCGGGGCTTGGCGCCGAAGCTGACCGCCGAGGCGCGGCTTTCCAGCACGCGGGCGGGCTCGCGGGTGAAGGTGCGTTGGGTGAAGCTGCCGCCGGGGTTCTTCGCATCCACGCCGGCGGCGCGCTGCCAGCCGGGGCCGCGGCCGGTGCCGCGGGAGACGTCGGCAAAGGGGTCGGCACGTTCGGACCAGTTGGCGCGCCACAGGCTCTCGCCGCCCGACATGGTGGACTCGCTCTCGACATGCTCGCCCGGCAGCTCGGCGATGAAGCGGCTGGGCAGGCTGCTCGTCCATTGGCCGTAGATGCGACGGTTGGCGGCGTGGAGGATGGTCGCCTGGCGGCGCGCGCGGGTGATCGCGACATAGGCGAGGCGGCGTTCCTCCTCGAGGCTGGCGAGCCCGCCTTCGTCGAGCGCGCGCTGCGAGGGGAAGATGCCTTCCTCCCAGCCCGCGAGGTACACGGTGTCGAACTCGAGCCCCTTGGCGGCGTGGATCGTCATGATCGTGACCTTGGGCTCCTCGGCCGAGGCTTCGTTGTCCATGACGAGGCTGACATGCTCGAGGAAGGCGGTGAGGGACTCATACTCCTCCATCGCGCGGACGAGCTCGCCCAGGTTCTCGAGCCTCCCGGCAGCCTCGGCGGTGCGATCGGCCTGCCACATCGCGGTGTAGCCGCTCTCGTCGAGGATGATGCGCGCGAGCTCGGGGTGGGGGAGGGTGTCGCCCATGCTGCGCCAGCGGGCGATGTCGCCTATGAGGTTGCCGAGGCTGCGGCGGGCCTGGGGCGTCAGCTCGTCGGTGTCGAGGATGCGCGCGCCGGCGCTGGTGAGCGGCAGGCCCTGCGCGCGGGCATATTGGTGGACCTTGGCGAGCGCCTTGTCGCCCAGGCCGCGCTTGGGGACGTTGACGATGCGCTCGAAGGCCAAGTCGTCCGAGGGCTGGGCGACGACGCGGAGATAGGCGAGCGCGTCGCGGATTTCCTGGCGCTCGTAGAAGCGGAAGCCGCCGATGATGCGATAGGGCAGGCCGATCGCGATGAACCGGTCCTCGAACTCGCGCGTCTGGTGCTGGGCGCGGACGAGGATCGCCATGTCGTCGAGCGACAGGCCGCCGCGCTGGAGGCTCTCGATCTCCTCGCCGACGCGGCGCGCTTCCTCGGGGCCGTCCCAGATGCCGAGGACCTTGACCTTCTCGCCCTCGGGTTTCTCGGTCCAGAGTGTCTTGCCGAGGCGGCCGCCATTGTTGGCGATGACGCCCGAGGCGGCGGCGAGGATGTGCGGGGTGGAGCGGTAGTTCTGCTCGAGCCGGATCACCTTGGCGCCGGGGAAGTCCTTCTCGAACTTGAGGATGTTCTCCACCTGCGCGCCACGCCACGAATAGATCGACTGGTCGTCGTCGCCGACGCAGCACAGATTCTTGCGCTCCTGCGCGAGCAGGCGGAGCCAGAGATACTGGACGCTGTTGGTGTCCTGATACTCGTCGACCATGATGTAGCGGAAGCGCTGCTGATATTGCTCGAGCACGTCGCGGTGCTTCTTGAGGATCACCAGCATGTGGAGCAGCAGGTCGCCGAAATCGCAGGCGTTGAGCGTGCGCAGCCGCTCCTGATACTGGGCGTAGAGCGACTGGCCGCGGCCATTGGCATAGGCTTCGCTCTCGCCGGCATCGACGTCCGCCGGGCTCAGGCCCTTGTTCTTCCACTGGTCGATCAGCCCGGCGAGCTGCCGCGCGGGCCAGCGCTTCTCGTCGAGGTCGTTGGCGGTGATCAGCTGCTTGAGCAGGCGGAGCTGGTCGTCGGTGTCGAGGATGGTGAAGTTGGACTGGAGGCCGACGAGCTCGGCGTGGCGGCGGAGCATCTTGGCGCCGATCGCATGGAAGGTGCCGAGCCAGGGCATGCCCTCGACGGCCTGGCCGACAAGCCGGCCGACGCGCTCGCGCATCTCGCGCGCGGCCTTGTTGGTGAAGGTGACCGCGAGGATCTCCGACGGATAGGCGCGGCGGGTCCAGAGCAGGTGGGCGAGGCGCGCAGTGAGCGCGGCGGTCTTGCCCGTGCCGGCGCCGGCGAGGACGAGGACGGGCCCCTCGGTGGTCAGCACCGCCTCGCGCTGGGGGGCGTTGAGGCCCTGGAGATAGGGGGCGTCGTCAGGGGAAGGCGCGGGCAGGCTCATGGCGAACAGTTAGGGAACGTGGGGACGCAGGGCAACCGCAAAACGGGTTGCGTCAGCGGGTGGGGTCGAGTAGAACAAAACGGGATCATGGAGGAGGATGTCATGGAGATCACCGGTAAATGCCATTGCGGCGCGATCCGCTATTCGGCGGAGGGAACGCCCGAGCACCATGCGCTGTGCCATTGCACCGATTGCCGCGGCTGGTCGGGAGCGCCGATGGCGGGCTGGATCGCCTTCAAGGAAGAGCAGGTGACGATCGAGGGCACGCCGGCGAGCTACAAATCCTCCGAATATGCCGTGCGCCAGTTCTGCCCGGCGTGCGGGACGGGGCTGTTCTACCGCAACCCGACCTATCTGCCGGGGATCATCGACATCCAGTCGGGCACGCTCGACGACGGCGCGGGCAATCCGGCGGGCGCGCAGATCATGGTCAAGGAGCGGCTGCCGTGGATGGAACGGGTGAGCGAGCTGCCCGAGTTCCGGAGTTATCCGGGGATGGATTGAAGCGATTGCGGGGGCGCGTGGCAGCGCCTAATCGGTCGGCATGAACTGGCGGAACCGGAAACTGCGCCTGGCCCTGGTGCTGGCGCTCGCGATCTTCAGCGCATGGACGGCGTGGCGCAGCAGCCAGGCGCCGCAGCGTCAGCCCTGCGTGCCCGGGCGGCACGAGGAGAAGGACGACAGTGGCAAGGTGGTGAAGATCACGCGGATCGAGTGCCGCAGCTGAGGCGGCTCAGACGCGGGTCTCGATCGCGTGGGCTGCGAGCTCGACGCTGACGCGGATGCCCTGGGTGTCGGCGCGCAGATCGGCCTTGAGGTGATCGACCGGGTTCCAGAAAGCGACCAGCGCGCCCGCGGCGAGCGCGAGCAATGTTGCGAAGAGGAACCGCCGTCCCGCCGACTCACGCATCGCCCGACTCTCCCTTTTCGGCGCGTTGAGGTGGCGCTTTGCTACGCGCGCGAAACTGTCGCGGGGATGAATGGCGGGAGGGAGTTCGCGCTGGTTTCCGGCTGCTCGCGCAATATCCGGAATGCGGGCATTCCGATCCGCGCAATTCCACGCTAGGGCACGTGGCGGAGAGGGGACCTGAATGACCGCAATCGCCGCCGCCGCACCCGTTTCGCATCGCCGCATCCTGTTTGCGAGCCTGGTCGGGACATCGGTCGAGTTCTACGACTTCTACATCTATGCGACCGCCGCGGCGCTGGTGTTCCCGCGGCTGTTCTTCGCGGGGATCGACGAGCAGTGGCAGCTGCTCTTCTCCTATGCGAGCTTCAGCGTGGCCTTCTTCGCCCGGCCGCTCGGCGGCGTGGTGTTCGGCCATTTCGGGGACCGGATGGGTCGCAAGTCGACGCTGGTCGGCTCGCTGTTCCTGATGGGCCTGTCGACGCTGCTGATCGCGTTCCTGCCGACCTATGCGATGGCGGGCGTGGTCGCGCCGGTGCTGCTCACGCTGCTGCGTTTCGGCCAGGGGCTGGGGCTGGGCGGCGAATGGGGCGGGGCGAGCCTGCTGGCGGTGGAGAATGCGCCGCCGGGCTGGGCCTATCGCTACGGCAGCTTCCCGCCGCTGGGCGCGCCGGTGGGGTTCATCTTCGCAAACGGATTCTTCCTGCTGCTCGGCGGCTTCCTGACCGAGGCGCAGTTCGCCGACTGGGGCTGGCGGCTGCCGTTCCTGGCGAGCGCGCTGCTCGTCGGGCTGGGGCTGTGGGTGCGCCTGCGGTTGACCGAGACGCCGGCCTTCGTCGAGGCGGCCGAGACCGCGCCGCCGCCGCGAGTGCCGCTGGGCGAGCTGCTGCGCAACCACTGGCTGCCCACGCTGGCGGGCACGGTGGGGACGATCGCATGCTTCGCGCTCTTCTACATCTCGACCGTCTTCATCATCGGCCACGGCACCAAGGCGCTGGGCTATGACCGCGAGGCGTTCCTGGGCGCCGAGCTGGTCGCGATCCTGTTCATGGCCGCGGGCATCGGCCTTGCGGGGTATCGCGCGGACAAGTCGACCGCAGCGCGCGTGCTCGCCTTCGGCTGCATCGTGACGATCGTGGTGGGGCTGACCATGCCCGTGCTGCTGGTGCCCGATGCGCTTCCGCGGGTCTTCTTCTGGCTGGCCTTCGCCCTGTTCATCATGGGCTTCGTCTATGGCCCGCTGGGCGGATGGCTGCCGAGCCTGTTCCCGGCGCGCGTGCGCTACACGGGGGTGTCGGTGACCTTCAACATCGGGGGGATCATCGGCGGCGGGCTCACGCCGCTGATCGCAGAGGCGCTGGTGACGCGCGGCGGGCTGGCGCTGGTCGGCTATTACCTTGCTGGCGCGGGAGTGCTGAGCCTGATCGGGCTCGGAATGGTCTCGCGCCGGGGAAGCACTACCGCCTAGCGATAGTTGAAGATCGAAGGGCGCGGGGCTGGTTCGGCGAAGGGGGCGGGGCCGGCCACCGGTGTCACCGCCGGAGAAACGGGTGCCGTGGTCGGCGCGAGGGCCGGCACGGCGGTGCGTGCCAAGGCCTCAGCCAGTCCCGAGAAGGTCAGGTCCGAGCCAGTGAGCCGCCAGCGCGGCGCCGACTGGATCGGACGGCCGAACTTGGCGCCTTCCTCGAACGCGCGGTTGAGCCGGTCGGTGAGCCCGGCGCTCTGGAACTCGACGATCCGCTTGCCGGTGATCATCACGCCGCCCCAGGCACAATGCGCGGTCACGGCATCGGCGAGGAAGCGTCCGACATTGTCGGCGAGCATCGCCAACCGGTCGGTGCGCGTCACCTCGGGCAGATGCTGCGTCCAGATCGGCGAATCCACCGAGACGGTGAGCACCATTTCCCAGCGCGTCGCCGGCACGCGCGGCAGCGCCACGGCCTCGGCAAGGCGGCGGTCGAGCGCAGAGGCCGGCGCGAAGCCGCAATGGCCCATTTCGCTCTCGGTGATGCGCAGTGTGCCCGAGCCGTCGGAATCGATCACCGCGAGGCCGACGCCGCGCTCGACGTTGATCGCGAGCCAGCGATTGCGCGCAGTGAAGTCGGGCAATCCGCCATGGCGCGAGAGCGGCGCGAGCTGGATTCCGGTGCCGCCGACCGCGGCCCAGCCCTTGGCGGCGACATGGTTGATGATCGTCGGCGGGGTGCCGAGGATCGAGGCAAGCCCGGAGCGGCTGATCGTCCAGCGCCCGCGATGGAGCGAGATCGATTCGCCGTAAGTAGCGCCGTAGATCGCGATCGCCGCGGCGGCCTGCCACAGGGGCTGGCCGGTCTCCGCCTCGAACCGCAGCATCGCCTCGATCAGAGTCGAAAAGCGGTCGAGCGGCCATGCCGTCTCGTTGCGCACTTCGCCGCCCGCACCGATCCAGGCGAGGCGAACTTCGGAATCGTCAATCGCGACCGCGAGCCTGCGATTTTCCACCGCTCTCTCCGAATGTTTCGGAGCAGGCATGGCCCAACAGATTTAAGAACCCATTACGCCAGCGACATGTTCTCGCGAGTTGCGGTCAGCGGAGCAGTCCGCCGCCGGCGCGCTCGACTTCGTCGCGGCGACGGAGGCTCCGCGCCTTGAGCAAGTCGTGGCGCGAGAGGATGCCCACCACGCGCGCCGTGCCGGGTTCGACGATCGGGATGCGGCCGATACCCGTCTCGACCATCAGATCGGCGACCGCGCCGATCGGCGTGGCGGGGGCGGCAGTGGGCTGGGAGGCGTCCGAGAGGATCTCGCCGAGCGGGATCTCGTCGCTGCCGCCGAGCGTCTGCCAGCGGAGCGCATCGCTGCGCGAGACCAGCCCGAGGAGCCGCCCGCGCTCATCGACCACCGGATAGCTGCGATGGCGGGCAGTGGTGGCGAAAAAGGCGATCGTCTGCGCGACCGATTGCGCGCCGGGCAGCGTCTCGGGCTCTGACGTCATGACGTCACCGGCCTGGAGGAAGTCGAGCGGATCGACGGTATATTCCTGCAGGATGTGGCGGCCGCGGCGCGCGATCTTCTCGGTGAGGATCGAGCGGCGCATGACGAGCACGCTGACCGCATAGGCACCGGCCGATCCGATCGCGATGAGCGGCAGCGCGTTGAAATGGCCGGTCAGTTCGGCCGCGAACAGCGCCGCGGTGAGCGGCGCGCGCATCGCTCCGCTGAGGATCGCCGCCATGCCGATCATCGCCCAGAAACCGGGCGCCCCCGGAAGGAAGGTGCCGAGCAGATAGCCGAGCGCGCCGCCGAGGATGAGCAACGGCGCGAGCACGCCGCCCGAGGTCCCCGAACCAAGCGCGACCAGCCAGACCAGCGCCTTGACCGCGGCGAGCGCGAGCACGACGCGGATCGCGAGCGAGCCGTCGAGCAGCGCCTGGATATTGGCATAGCCGGCGCCGAGGACATGCGCGTCGACGAGGCCGCCCGCGCCGACCACCAGCCCGCCGATCGCCGGCCACCACATCCAGTGGACGGGCAGGCGCGCGAACAGATCCTCGATCCGGTAGAGCAGCACCGAGAGCAAGGCCGCCTGGAGCCCGACGAGGATACCGACGCCGAGCGCCGCGCCGGACACCGGCCAGGGGCTGGCGAAATGCACCGCGGGGAAAGGGAAGAGCGGACCGGTGCCAAGCAGCAGCGGCCGCCAGGCGAAGGCGACCGAGGCGGCGACGACGACGGGGACGAAGCTGCGCGGCTTCCATTCGAACAGCAATACTTCGATCGCGAGCAGGATCGCGGCGATCGGAGTGCCGAAGATGCCGGTCATGCCCGCGGCGGCGCCGGCGACGAGCAGCGTCTTGCGCTCCGCGGCGCTCAGATGGAAGCATTGGGCGAACAGCGATCCGATCGCCCCGCCGGTCATGATGATCGGCCCCTCGGCGCCGAACGGGCCGCCGCTGCCGATCGAGATGGCGGAGGACAGCGGCTTGAGCACCGCGACCTTGGGCGAAAGGCGGCTCTCGCCATAGAGGATCGCCTCGATCGCCTCGGGGATGCCGTGGCCGCGGATCTTCTCCGAGCCGAAGCGCGCCATCAGTCCGATGATCAGCCCGCCGATCGAAGGGATGGCGAGGATCGCGAGGCCGACATTGTTGTCGACGATCTCGGCGGGAGCGGCGGAAAGACGGCCGAACCAGAAGAGGTTGGTCGCGATCGCGATCAGCTTGAGCAGCACCCAGGCGCCGAGCGCGCCTCCGGTCCCCACGAGCAGCGCGGCGACGGAGAGCATCAGCATGCGCCAATCGGCGCTGTGATCGGCGAGCGGACGGACGTGCGGGGCTTGCGTGGCGGTGTCGGACATAGGACCTTGAGAGCGTTGCGGCGGCGCAGTTATATCGTGCCGCGATATAATTCAACGGGAGTATCATGCCCGCCGATCCGCTTTCCGACGTCGACTATGCCGCGCTTGCCGACTTCCGCCATGCGCTACGCCGCTTCCTGGTGTTCAGCGAAGGCCATGCGGCGGAGTGCGGGCTGACGCCGCAGCAGCACCAGGCGCTGCTCGCGATCCGTGGCGCCGAGAGCGAACAAGTGACGATCGGCTGGCTCGCGGAGCGGCTGGTGGTCAAGCCGCACAGTGCCTCAGGGCTGGTCGACCGGCTGGAGGCGCTGGGGCTGGTCGAGCGCGCGGTCTCGTCCACGGATCGGCGGCAGGCACTGGTGGCGATCACGCCCAGGGCGCGAGACTTACTGGCGCGGCTGTCCGAGACGCATCGCGAAGAGCTGCGGCGGCTGCGGCCGCTGTTCACCAGCCTGCTGGCGCGGCTCGACTGAAGGCGTTCAGGCCAGGCGGAGCAGAGTGAGGCGTGCCTTGCCGTGGACGCGGGTCGTGTCGACCGCGAAGCCGGCGACGTCGACTTGCTCGTCGCGGGCGGTCTCGATGCTGATCCAGCTGCCGGGACCGGCCCAGCCGAGGCGGCCGAGCTTGTCGAGGGCGACCGCGCCCGCACCGGTGCCATAGGGCGGATCCATCAGGATCAGGTCGAGCGGCTTGGGAGCGGGGCCGAGCGCCATGACCGAGCCGGGGCGAATGTCCGCCCCTTTGGCGCCGAGCTTGGCGATGTTGACGCGGAGCGCGTCGAGTGCCGCCTTGTCCTGCTCGACGAACAGGCAGGAGGCGGCGCCGCGCGACAATGCCTCGAGCCCGAGCGCGCCCGAGCCGGCGAAGAGATCGGCGACGGCGAGCCCCTCGAAGCTGCCGAGGCGCGAGGCGAGCATCGAGAACAGCGCCTCGCGCGTGCGATCGGCAGTGGGGCGCGTAGTGTCGCCCTTGGGCGCGGCGAGCGGGCGGCCGCGCCATTCTCCGGCGATGATCCGCATTACTTGCGCGTCCTGGGCGGGCGCTTGGGACCCGAGGGTTTGCCGCGGCCGCCTGCCGGGCCGCGCGACGGACGAGGGCCGCGGGGCCGATCGACCAGATCGCCTTCGCGCGGGCCCTGCGCCTCGCGGTGCGCCCTGGCGCGCTGGGCGCGGGCGGGGTTCACCGGCTTGAGCGTTTTGCGATCGCGCGGGCCGGTACGTTCCTCCTCGCGAACCTCGGGGACGCGCTTGGCCGCAGGGGTGGCGCGCTCGGTGAAGCGCGGGGCCTTGGCCGCGGCGGGCTTGGCCGGGGCGCGGCGGAGGCGACGATCGGGCTCGACCGCGGACTTGGGCTGGGGCGAAGGCTCGGGAGCCGGTGCAGGCACGCGCTCGCGCACCGCGAACTGCAGGTTCGACGCCGCCTTGCCGCCGCCGGGCTTGGAGAGGACTGTGCGGAAGGTGATCAGGTCGTGCCGGCGGATCTCGTCGACATCGCCCGCGGGCAGGTCGCCGAGATAGAAGGGGCCGTAGCGCGTGCGGATCAGACGGTTCACCTCGAGCCCGAGATATTCGAGCACACGGCGGACCTCGCGGTTCTTGCCCTCGGTCAGCGTGAGCTCGATCCAGACATTGGCGCCGGTGCGCCGCTCGATATTGGCGTCGATCGGGCCGTAGCGCACGCCCTCGATCTCGACGCCGAGCATCAGCTCCTCGAGCTGGGGCTGGCTGACCTGGCCATAGGCACGGGCGCGGTAGCTGCGCTCGACCCCGGTCGCCGGCAGCTCGAGCTCGCGCTTCAATTCGCCGTCGGTGGTGAGGAGCAGCAGTCCCTCGGTGCTCAGGTCGAGCCGGCCGACGGGCATCACGCGCGGCAGGCCGTCGGGCAGGCGATCGTAGATGGTCGGGCGGCCCTTGGGATCGCGCTCGGTGGTGAGCAGGCCGGCGGGCTTGTGATAGCGGAACAGCCGCGCCGGGGCAGGCGCCTGGACCGGCTTGCCGTCGACGGTCACCCCGTGGAGCGACGCGAGCAAAGTGGCGGGCGTATCGAGCGTCTTGCCGTCGAGCGCGATGCGCCCTTCGGCAATCATGCGCTCGATTTCACGGCGCGACGCGATTCCGGCACGCGCGAGCAGCTTGGCGATGCGCTGGGGTTCGCGCTCGGGCTTGGAGGGGTTGGAGGCGGACACCGCGGCGATATAGCGATTATGCCCGGCGGCGCAAAAATTATTGCGGTGCTGAAAGGGGTTTCGCGCGTTAGGCGTGCAAATGGGGGCGCATAGACCCCCGAGTGAGGCGAGTGATGCTGTTCGGTCGGAAGAAGCGGTCTATCCAGCGGGTCCTGGTTGTGGAGGACGAGCCGCTGGTGGCGTTCGACACCGAACATTTCCTCCATTCCGAGGGCTTCGAGATCGTCGCGACGGTCGATTCGGTTGCCGAAGCGCTGCGCGTGATGGACGAGGACGATGCGATCGATCTGGTGCTGGCCGATGTGAACCTGTCGGACGGGAGCGGCGTGACCGTGGCCGAGGCGGCGCAGGAGCGCGCGGTGCGGGTGCTGTTCGTGACCGCCGACTGCCCGAAGGAGGCGCGGGCGCTGGCGGTAGGATGCTTGGCCAAGCCCTATCCGCAGAAGGACCTGCTGGCGGCGATCGAAGCGATCGAGACGGTGATCGAGGGCAGGCAACCGCGCAAGCTGCCGGTGAGCTTCAGCCTGTTCGGAGCGCCCGCCTGAGCAGGGCGCGCTCGGGTCAATGCCAGAACAGATAGACGATCACGACCGCCCAGGCGAGGAGCGACGTGAGGACAGCGAGCAGCACGCCTGCGCCCGGCGGGGCGCGTCTGGAGTCGTCGACGCTGACGAGGCTCGAAGGGGGCAGCGGCAGGGGCATGAGTCACCTGGATTCCGAAGGACTTGATTCCATTGTAGAATGGCCAGGTTCGGTCCGCCCTTCGTGGCGCTTCCTGATCCGGGATTCACCCTAAGCCGACCGGCAGGCGCGAGCCTGCTTCCTCTCCGTAACTTTTCGGCTAGTGTCGCGCCAACACCGGACGGGAGCATGGGATGGCGGCGGGAGGCACGTTGGAGGAAGGAACGCGTGGCGGGTTCAGGGCGACGATGGCGCCCTATTTCCGGCCGCGGCCGATAGCGGCGCTGCTGCTCGGAATCTCGAGCGGCTTCCCGCTCGCGCTGCTGCTCGGCACCATGACCTTCTGGCTCGCCAAGGTGGGCATCGAGAAGAAGACCATCGGCTTCGCAGTAGGGCTGACTACGCCCTATACGCTCAAGTTTCTCTGGGCGCCGCTGGTCGACCGGCTGCGGCTGCCGCTGTTGACGCCGCTGTTCGGCCAGCGGCGCGCCTGGCTGTTCCTCGTCCAGGCGCTCCTGTTCGTCTCGGTGTGGATGCTCGGTGCCAGCCAGCCCGAGCTGCACATCGGCGCATTCGCCTTCTGGGCGATCGTGACGGCCTTTCTCGGCGCCACCCAGGACATCATCATCGACGCCTATCGCATCGAGATCCTGCCCGAGGACGAGCTCGCGCACGGCACGGCGAACAACCAGTTCGGCTATCGGCTCGGCGCCTTCCTGGCGGGTGTGGGGACGATCGCGATCGCCTCGCCCGAGGGGCTGGGGCTGGGCTGGGCGATGGCCTATGGCCTGACCGGCTTCTGCGTGCTGCCGGGGGCGCTCGCGGCTCTCTGGGTCGGGCGCGGGCTGCACGACCATGTCGTGCGCGACGAGGCCTGGCAGGGCATCGGCCGCTGGCTCGAGACGACTTTGGTGGGCCCGTTCCGCGAGTTCCTCGCCCGGCGCGGCGCGCTGCTGATCCTGTTGTTCGTGCTCGTCTACAAGCTCGGCGACGCCATGGGTCAGGCGATGCTGAACCCGATGATCGTCGAGCTGGGCTTCAGCGACACCGAATTCATCGCGATCAACAAGGTGATCGGTTTCTGGGGGCTGATCCTCGGGACCGCGCTCTCGGCGCCGCTGCTCGCCTGGCTGGGCATGGGACGCGCGCTGTTCGTCTCGGGCATGTTGATGATGTTGAGCAACCTCACCTTCGCAATGCTCGCGAGCCAGGGCCATTCGACGCTGTGGCTGACGATCGCCGTGGCGACCGAGCAAGTGACCAGCGGCCTGGGGCTCACGAT
The DNA here is from genome assembly GCF_017744835.1 of Sphingomonas sp. Classification (GTDB taxonomy): domain Bacteria; phylum Pseudomonadota; class Alphaproteobacteria; order Sphingomonadales; family Sphingomonadaceae; genus Sphingomonas. The sequence goes on along the minus strand of NZ_JAGIAM010000003.1, from coordinate 615,458 downwards.
CTTCGTGACCTATCTCTCGGGGCTTTCCAGCCTCGCCTATACCGCGACTCAATTCGCGCTGCTCTCCTCGCTTGCGGGCGTGGGCCGGACCTGGCTCGCGGCGCCGGCGGGGCTGCTTGCCGAGGGGCTGGGGTGGGTCGGCTTCTGGGTGATGACCGCCGTCGTTGCGATCCCCGGCATGCTGCTGCTCTGGATCCTGTGGAAGAAGGGCTTCGTCGTCGCGAGCGTTCGCGAGGCGCGAGCCATGGCCGAGGCGCCGCATGACGACGAAGCGCCGGCGGCCGCCGCGCCCGCGGCGCGCTGAGAGAGGAAAAGCAATGCGCCGCTGGTTGCTGATCCTGATTGTCGTTGCGCTGCTCGCCGCGGGCGGTTGGGCCTGGGGTTCGCCCTATCTGGCGGTGCGCTCGATCGAGCGGGCGGCCGAGGCGCGCGATGCTGAGGCGCTGTCTGCGCGGGTCGACTATCCGGCGCTGCGCAAGAGCATGAAGACCCAACTCCGCGCGCGCTTCGCGTCCGGCGACGACGGTGCGCTGGGCGCGCTGGTCGCGACGGGGATCGCCGACAGCATCGTCGACGCGGCGATCACCCCCGAGGGCATCCGCGCGATCTTCGCGACGGGCGTGGCGGAAGCTGCGCGCGAGCGACGTCCGGTCGATCTCGATGCCCGTGACATGACGCTGAGGCGGGATGCGCTCGATCGCTTCCGGCTGGTGCGCCGGGACGGCAAGGGCGGCGCGCTGCTGTTCGGGCTGCGCGGGCTCCAGTGGAAGCTCGTCGGGATCGAGCTGCCGCCGGAGAGGAAAGGCCGCTAGTCGAGCGGCAGCCCGAGGTCGGCGAAGGCGAGGGACAGCGCCTCGGCGGTTACCGCGATGCTCGTCGCGTCGCGCACACCCAACAGGTCGGCGAGCAGCACCGCGGCAGCGATCTGGTTGGTCCGCGCACGGCCGATCACTTCAAGCAGCGTCGCCTCGGCCCCGGTCATGCGCGGGCAGCACCAGGGCGCGATCTGGATCGGACCGGCGGAGGCGGCGGACATCTCCGCCATCAGCGCACGCAGCAGCACCAGCGGGCGCTGGAAGCCACGACCGAATGCCGTGACGAAGGCGTGCGCGGCGCAGGCGTCGTGCAGCCCGTGCGCGCCCATCTGGCGGATGGCGAAGAGCAGCAGCCGCGCACCGGCATCCTGAGGCTGGAGCGCGGGGAGGGCGGCGGCAAGGCTCTGGGCGTGGGACATGGGCGACTCCCGCAACTGGTGACGGGAGAAGTCTTGCTGGTTCGCTATTGCGAGTCAATCGCAATAATGCGCGTGCGCCGCCTCAGTCGGGCAGTTGGCCGTTCGCTTCGAGCACCGTGCCGGCAAGATAGAGCGAGCCGCAGATCAGCACCACCGGGGGTTCGGCAGGGTCCGCTGCGGTGGCGATGGCCGCCAGCGCCTGGGGTACATCGCCGGCTTCGCGGCCGATTGCGCCTGCGAGCGCGGCGATCCGCTCGGGCGAATGGAAGCTGTGGCCGGGCACGGGGACGCCGGTGACGCTGCGCGCGAGCGGCGCGAGGCGCTCGACCATCGCGCCGGCATCCTTGTTGTCGAGCATGCCGAGCACGATGTGGAGCGGCCTGCCGCCCGCGGCGCTCTCGATTGCGGTGGCGACGGCGTCGGCGGCATTGGCGTTGTGCCCGCCGTCGAGCCAGACTTCGCTGCCCTGGGGCAGCAGGCGCGTGAGCGGGCCGGGATCGAGCTGCTGCATTCGCGCGGGCCAGCGCGCATTCTTCGCGGCGGCGGAATAGGCGCTGTCAGGGATGTCGAGCGCGCGCTGGTGGCGCAGCACGGCGATGGCAAGCGCGAGATTGGCGGGCTGGTGGGCGCCGGCCAGCGCGGGGAGCGGCGTCGTCAGCGAGCCTGCGCCATCGGTATAATGGAGCGCGCCGTCGCGTACCTCGAACCACCAAGCCCGGTCAGTGGCGAAGACGGGCGCGGCGACGGTCTCGGCGAAACGCTCGACGACGTCGGCGATCTCCGGCGGATAGGCCATGGTCACCAGCGGCACGCCGGGCTTGGCGATCCCGGCCTTCTCGGCAGCGATCTGGGCGAGCGTGTCGCCGAGGAATGCCTGGTGGTCGATGCCGAGCTGGGCGATCGCGCAGGCCGCGGGTGCGGCGAGGACGTTGGTCGCGTCGAGCCGGCCGCCAAGGCCGACTTCGATCACGCAGGCGTCGGCGGGCGTGCGCGCGAAGCCGAGGAAGGCGGCGGCGGTGGTCACTTCGAAGAAGCTCGCGCCGATGTCGCCCCCGGCGTCGAGGACTTCCTCGAGCAGCAAGGCGAGTTGCGCGTCCTCGACCAACCTGCCGGCGAGGCGGATGCGTTCGTTGAAGCGGACGAGGTGCGGGCTCGAATAGACGTGCGTGCTCAGGCCCGCCGCTTCGAGCGCGGCGCGCAGGAAGGCGCAGGTCGAGCCCTTGCCGTTGGTGCCGGCGACATGGAGCACCGGTGGCAGGCGAAGATGCGGATTGCCGACGCGATCGAGCAGCTGCGTGATCCGCTCGAGACCGAGGATGTCAGCGCCGGGCGAGAGCGCGGCGAGGCGATCGAGCTGGCGCTGGACGGCGGGGTCCGAGGAGGTGGCGGAGTCGGCCATGCTCTCAGCCCCTCCCCTTCAGGGGAGGGGTTGGGGTGGGGCAGTGCGGCTGGGCGAGGCGCTTGTGGACATGCCCCACCCCAAACCCCTCCCCTGAAGGGGAGGGGCTTACGTTCGTGCTCACGCCGCCTTCTTTCCCTCGCAGAGCAGGCCGATCAGCTGGCCGAGCGTCTCGCGCAGCTCCTTGCGGTGGGTGACCATGTCGACCAGCCCGTGCTCGCGATAATATTCGCTGGTCTGGAAATCGTCGGGCAGCTTCTCGCGGATCGTGTTCTCGATCACGCGGCGGCCGGTGAAGGCGAGCGTCGCGCGCGGCTCGGCGATCTGGACGTCGCCGAGCATCGCATAGGCCGCCATCACGCCGCCGGAGGTGGGGTCGGTGAGCACGACGATGTACGGCAGCCCCGCATCGTGGAGCATCTCGATCGCCACGGTGGTGCGCGGCATCTGCATCAGGCTGAGGATGCCCTCCTGCATGCGCGCGCCGCCCGATGCGGTGAAGACGATATAGGGCGCTCGTACAGCGATCGCCGCTTCCACGCCGGCGATGAATGCCTCACCCACCGCCTGGCCCATCGACCCGCCCATAAAGGCGAAGTCCTGCACGCCGATCACCGCAGTGCGGCCGAGGATCTTGCCCTGGGCGTTGAGGAAGGCATCGGGCTCGCCAGTCGACGCGCGCGCGGCCTTGAGACGCGCCGGATAGGGCTTCTGGTCGCGAAACTTGAGCGGATCGTCGACCACGCGCGGGCTCGGCAGCTCGGTGTAACTGCCCTCATCGAACAGATGCTCGAAACGCAGCTTGGGGCCGATGCGCTCATGATGGTCGCAATGCGGGCAGACGTGGAGGTTCTCCTCCAGCTCCTTGGTGAAGACCATCGTCCCGCATCCCTTGCACTTGTGCCAGAGATTGTCGGGCGTCTCGCTCGACTTGGTGGTGACATAGGCGAGCGCGTTGCGGACGCGGCTGATCCAGCTCATGCGACTTCCTTGCGGGCAGCGGCCAGCGCTGCGGATAGGGATTGAATATAGGCGCGGACGTGCGCCGGCGCATCGGCGCCATGCCTGCCCACCAGATCGACGATCGCCGATCCGACCACCACGCCGTCGGCGACACGGCCGATCGCCGCGGCCTGCTCGGGCGTGCGGACGCCGAAGCCGACCGCGACGGGCAGGTCGGTCGCGGCCTTGAGCCGCGCGACGGCATCCTCGATCGAGGCCTGGGCGGCCTGCTGGAGACCGGTGATGCCGGCGACCGAGACATAATAGAGGAACCCGCTCGCGCCCTCGAGCACCGCGGGCAGACGCGCGGCATCGGTGGTGGGGGTGGCGAGGCGGATCACGTCGATGCCGCTCGCCTTGAAGGGCGCGACTTCGTTCGCTTCCTCGGGCGGGATGTCGACGATGATGACGCCGTCCGCGCCGGCCTCGGCAGCGCGCGCTGCGAAGTCGGCAGGCGTGGGCCGCGTCATCGTGTTGGCATAGCCCATCAGTACCAGCGGCACCTGAGGGTGACGCTCGCGGAAGGCGGCTGCGATCGCGAGAACGTCGGCAGTGCGCGTGCCCGCGCCGAGGCTGCGCAGGTTCGCTGCCTGGATCGCAGGGCCGTCGGCCATCGGATCGGTGAACGGCATGCCGAGTTCGATGACGTCAGCGCCGCCCGCAACCAGCGCGTCGAGAATCGCAGCGGTGTCCCCGTCACCCGCGGTGATGAAGGTGATCAGCGCGGGCCGCTTTGAAAATGCGTCGGCCAGACGGGTCATTCCGCCCACCCCTTCATCGGCTTCGGCCAGAGGCGGTTGAACCATTTAGAACCGTACATCACTGTCAGCGCACCGAACCCGCCAGCCACGCCACCATGCAAACCGTAAAGCCAGGGCTTGGCCAGAACGGAAAGCACAATGCTGCCGGCGGCCAATAAGAGGAAAAAAGCGATGCGGGCGATCGAGCGGCTCACAGCTCGAATCCCAGTGCTTCGGCCACCGTGAAGATGTCCTTGTCGCCGCGGCCCGAGACATTGACGACGATGATCTGATCCTCTCGCATTTCCCGTGCCTTGGCGGGCACCGCTGCGAGCGCGTGCGAGCTTTCGAGCGCCGGGATGATGCCTTCGAGGCGGCAGCACAGCTGAAACGCGTCGAGCGCCTGTGCGTCGGTGATCGGGACATATTCGACGCGGCCGCTCTCGTGCAGCCAGCTATGCTCGGGGCCGATGCCCGGATAGTCGAGCCCCGCCGAGATCGAATGCGCCTCGGTGATCTGACCGTCCTCGTCCTGGAGCAGATAGGTGCGGTTGCCGTGGAGGATGCCGGGCGCGCCGCCGGTGAGGCTGGCGGCATGCTCGCCGGTCTCGATGCCCTTGCCGGCGGCCTCGATGCCCAGCATCGCCACGCCCGGATCGTCGAGGAAGGGGTGGAACAACCCGATCGCGTTCGATCCGCCGCCGACCGCCGCGATCAGCAGGTCGGGGAGCTTGCCTTCTGCCTTCATCAGCTGTGCGCGCGCCTCGGTACCGATCACCGACTGGAAGTCGCGGACCAACTCGGGATAGGGGTGCGGGCCCGCGGCGGTGCCGATGATGTAGAAAGTGTCGTGGACGTTGGCGACCCAGTCGCGCAGCGCCTCGTTCATCGCGTCCTTGAGCGTCTCCGCGCCCGATGTCACCGGCGTGACCTCGGCACCGAGCAGCTTCATGCGGAAGACGTTGGGCTTCTGCCGCTCGACGTCCTTGGCGCCCATGAAGATCGTGCAGGGCAGGCCGAAGCGCGCAGCCACGGTGGCGGTGGCGACGCCGTGCTGGCCCGCGCCGGTCTCGGCGATGATCCGCGTCTTGCCCATGCGGCGGGCGAGCAGGATCTGGCCGATGCAATTGTTGATCTTGTGCGCGCCGGTGTGGTTCAGCTCTTCGCGCTTGAAGTAGATCTTGGCGCCCATGCCGGGGGCGGCGCCCTCGCGCAGCGCCTCGGTCAGCCGCTCGGCATAGTAAAGCGGGCTGGGGCGGCCGACATAATGTTCGAGCAGATCGTCGAACTCGGCCTGGAAGGCGGGGTCCGCCTTGGCAGCGCGATATTCGCGCTCGAGGTCGAGGATCAACGGCATCAGCGTCTCGGCGACGAAGCGGCCGCCGAACTGGCCGAAATGCCCGCGCTCGTCAGGCAGGTTGCGCAGCGAATTGGGCAGGGTGACGGTGTCGGTCATGTCTCTCTCAGGGGTTCGAGTGCGTCGCTGGCTCCGGGGCTAGCGATCAGCGCCATCGAAATCCGATGCGGACAGGGCAGGGCCTCAACATTGCGCCACCGCTTGGAGGAATGCGGCGATCTTGGCAACATCCTTGACGCCCGGGGCGCGCTCGACTCCGGAGGAGACATCGACCAGCCGCGCGCCGGTCACGCCAACGGCCTCGCGGACATTGGCGGCGTCGAGCCCGCCGGACAGCGCCCAGGGGAGCGGCTGGGGGAGGTTTTCGAGCAGTTTCCAGTCGAAGCGCAAGCCCATGCCGCCCGGCAGCGCCGCGCTGTCCGGCGTCTTGGCGTCATAGAGGATGCGGTCGGCCGCGCCGCGATAGGCAGCCGCCTGGTCGATATCGGCGCGGGTCTTGACGGCCACCGCGGCCCACACAGGGACCCGGCTGCGGATCGCGCCGGCGCGATCGGCGCCGGTCTTGTGGAGCTGGACCGTCCGGATGCCGGTGGCGAGCGCGGCGTTCAGCAGCACCTCGTCGGGATCGACGAACACGCCCACCGTGCCGACATGCGCCGGCACCCGTGCGACCAGCGCGCGCGCCTGATCGAAGGTCACGTGGCGCTGGCTGGGCGGGAAAAAGACGAAGCCGACATGGCTCGCCCCGCCGGCGATCGCCGCGTCGAGCGTCTCGGGCGTCGAAAGGCCGCAGATCTTGGCGGTGACCGGCATCACAGGTCCTTGACCAGCACGTCCATGAACAAGGGCGGGTCGAGCGGGATGGGGAAGTCGCGCTTCTCGCCCGAGACGACGTAGCCGCGGCGCTCGTAGAAAGCGATCAGCCTGCGCCGGACGTCGATCACGGTCATCTCCATGCGCCGTGCGGCGAAATCCTCGCGCGCGCAGGCCTCGGCTGCCGCTACGAGCTGCTTGCCATGACCGCCGGCCTGCAGGGTCGGATCGATGCAGAGCAGGCCTAGATAGGCCAGGCCGTCGCCCTTGTCGCTCACCTGCACGCAGCCGATGATCGTACCGCCCTGCAGCGCGACGAGCAGCCGTTGCCCGGGATCGTCGACGATCCCGGCCAGCGTCGGGATGTCGGTACGGTTGCCTCCGACCAGATCGGCTTCGTGCGTCCAACCGGCGCGTGCGGACTCGCCGCGATAGGCGCGCTCGATCACTGGATGGAGCGCGGGCAGGTCTTCGTGCGTGGCGACGCGGATGGTCAGGCTGGCGAGCATGCGCGCCCTCTCGGACTCGCGCGCGGCTTTGGCAAGGGGGTGCTAGATCGTCGCCTCGATCTCGCGCGCGGCCTGGTCAGGGTCTGCAGCCTGCGTGATCGGGCGGCCGATGACGAGGATCGAGGCGCCGGAGTCGAGCGCGGCGCGGGGCGTCACCACGCGCTTCTGGTCGCCAATGGTGCCGTTGGCGGGACGCACGCCGGGGACGACGAAGAAGCCATCGTGCCAGGCTGCCTTCGCCGCGGCGACCTCTTCGCCCGAGCAGACGATGCCGTCGACACCCGCGCTCTTGGCCAGTTCGGCGAGGCGGACGACCTGCTCGTGGGGATCGGGTGTGAGGCCGATCGAACTCAGGTCGCTGGCGTCGAGGCTGGTGAGCATCGTCACGGCGACCACCTTGGTGCCTGCGGGGGCTGCCGCCTTCGCGTCCTCGAGCATCGCGCGGCCGCCCGAGGCGTGGACCGTCAGGATCGAAGGTTCGAGCGGACGGAGCGCCTGGATCGCCTTGGCGACGGTGTTGGGGATGTCGTGGAACTTGAGATCGAGGAAGATCGGCAGACCGATCTCGGCCATTTCGCGCACGCCGTGGCGCCCGTTCGCCATGAAGAATTCGAGGCCGAGCTTGATGCCGCCGACATGGTTGTGGACGCGCTGGGCGAGTGCCTTGGCACGCTCCAGGTCGGGCGTGTCGAGCGCTACATAGACCGGCGAGCTCATTGCTGGGGCTCGGCGGTCAGCGAGGGTTCCGGCGAAAGCACCGCAGGTTCGGCGGGCGGCTGGTTGACGGCGCGCAGATCGGCGAGCGCGCGCTCGAGGCTCGCGAAACGTTGCCGCATCCGCCAGCGCAACGTCTGATATGCGATCACCGGCGGCAGCAGCCCGGCGAGGAACACCAGGATGAGCAGCAGCGGCAGGCTGAAGTCGGCGATCAGGCCGCCCCAGAGATGGATGCTCACGCGCTCGTCGCCATTGTAGATGACGAAGCCCGCGACCAGGCCGCCAAGCAGGAGCCAGATCAGCACCTTCAGAAACCGCATTCCGCTCCCTTCGCGTCGGTGAAGTGCGCCGACTGTAGGGCGAAGCGCGGCGTTTTGCCAACCTCCCTCGCCGGTTTCAGGCGCCGCGGAGACGCTTCTGTGCGCGTATCTCCACGTTGAGCGCCGCCGCCGCGCGGACCAGCGCCTTGAACGCCGCCTCGTCCAGCGCCGCATCCTCGTGCAGGTCGATCGCGCGGCGCGTGCCGCCGGTGAGGCTGGCGTTGAACAGCCCCGCGGGGTCCTCCAGCGCAGCGCCGCGGGCGAAGGTCAGCTTGATTGCGTTCTTGTACGTCTCGCCGGTGCAGATCAGCCCGGCATGTTCCCACACCGGCACGCCCGAGAGGTCGTTGGACGGCTTGCGCCACTTGATGTCCTCGGTCACCTCAGGGACGGCGTCCTTGATGAGCGCTCGCACGCGGGCGAGGGTGGCGCCTCGCCAGTCATCCCGTGCCGCGATCCGTGCATCGATCTCTTCGGAAGGGGTCATGGTCGCTGCATTTCCTCTCAAAACCAGCCAGCTGGGTACCGGGCACATCGTCCTAGCCCCACTGCCGCGCCTCGATCATCTTCCAGCCGTTGCCGGAAGGATCGCGGAAGCTGGCGTCGATGCTGCCGTAGCGCTCGACCGGTTCCTGGGTGAATTCCACGCCGCGCGCATGCATCGCCGCATAGGCGGCGCGGCAATCCTCGACCACCAGCACGAGCGGCGGCATCGCGCCCTTGGCGACCGCCTCGCGCAGCATCTGTGCAGTGCCGGCGTCGACCAGGGGTGCCTGGGGCGTGAACAGGCCGAGCTGGAAGTCGGGCTGCTCGGGGTGCTGCACCGTCAGCCAGCGATAGTCGCCGTTGCGGGCGTCGGTATGGACGCGGAAGCCGAGCTTCTCGACATAGAAATGCAGGGCCTCGTCCTGATCGTGGACGTACAGGCCGGCTACTTGGACACCTTGGCGCATGGGACCTCCGTTGGTTGCGCCACGCTGATAGGCGCGCCTTCGCGCCGGCGCTTCTCCGAAACTGCTATGTTGAGGTCCGGCCGATAGGCGGCGGCGACGAAGCAGTGCGGCACCCGCTCTAGCGCGTGCGCGGTGGCCTGCTCCCGCGCCCGCAGCTCGCCCGGGTTCTCTCCGGTGATGTCGCGGAAGGTGCGGCCGAAGGTGCCCAGACTGTTCCAGCCGGTCTGGAAGGCAATGTCGGTCACCGGCAGGTCGGTGTCGCGCAGCAGCGCCTTGGCGCGCTCGATGCGCCGAGTGAGGAGGTAGCGATGCGGCGGCAGCCCGAAGGCCTGTTTGAACGAGCGCGCGAAATGCGCCTCGGAGACACCACTCACCTGCGCGAGCCTGCGCACGGGCCATTCCTCGTGCGAAGCTGCATCCATCCGGTCTCGCGCGCGCAGCAGGCGGCGCAGCAGCGCGGGATCGGTACCCGCGCTCACATTCGCTCGCCGGGCAGTCGGCTCGCCTGCCACACCCAGTCGGCCAAGCGATCGTCGTCGATCGTGTCGCCCTCATGCACGTGGAAATAGCGCGTATCCGCGTTCTTGGACTGGACCGGAGGTACGGGGTCGAGCTGCGCCCCACGGAAGAAGGCGAGTTTCACATAGCGATCGAAGCAGTGGAAGTTGAGGAACCAGCAATCGTCCTCCATGCCATAGAAGGGCGAATTCCACTTGACCGCCTTGCGCACCCCCGGGACGGTGCTGGTGACGAGCGCATCGATGCGGCGCCCGACGTCGCGCTTCCAGCCTGGCATCGCCGCGATATAGGCCTGCACCGGCGCATCGCCGTAGCCCTTGGGAATCTGCGGATTGCCGCCGGAGAGCAGGGCGGGCGGCTTGGATTTCTCGGCCATTTGCGTTCGCTCCAACGCTGCAGGGATAGAGCAGCGCGCGCGCCTAGCCAATCTCCTCGCGCAGCTCGCGGAACAGCCCGGGTATCGCCTTCAGCTGCTTCTCCTCCTCGTCGAGGATCGCATGGAAGGCGCGGCGCTTGATCGCGGCGACGCGCTCGTCCGCGAGGCGCGCCTCGAGCGGCAGGGTGGACAGGACGATGTCGATCAGCCGGTCGGCGCCGTGCAGGCGACCCCAGAGATAATCATTCTCGCGATAGGCACGGCTGAAGAAGGCGCCGAAGCCATTGAACTGGATGCCCTTGAGAGTCGCGTTCGCGCCGCCCGTCCGGATCGCGCAGGCGTCGTTTGGCGCGATCCGATCAACGCGGATCGGGTCGAACTCGTCGAGCCCTTCGCCTTGGAGCAACGGCAATGTGGCGATATCGAAGAAGGGGAAGCCCAGATGCGCGAGAAGCATCGGCCGGCGAAGCTCCTTGGAGAGCGCGCTGAAGCCCTGCGAAAGCCGAATGTCGGTCTCCACGTCGAGCGCCCGCAGCCCCATGCGCTCGCCGATCTGATCGAGCAGCGGCCCGGCGTCGTCGGTCATCGCCCGGATCGAGTCGCGCATGTCGGCGAAGGTGTCGGAGCGCTGGAGGTCCAGATAGGGCGCCAGCGAATCGTAGATCGCGTCGCGCATGGGGAGGAGTTCGGCATGATTACTCGGCTCGTCAATTTCGGTCAGGCGACGCGCGAGCAGGCGGAGGCGGCGGATGCGGAAGCCCAGGTCGTGGGTGCGCAGGAAATCGAGCGTCTGCGGCGTGGCGCCGTTCGACAGCGTCGCGCCGAACCGGTCCGCCCCGCGCGACTGCACCGCATGGGCCATCGCCTCGCGGATCTCGTGCAGCCGCTCGGGACTGTGCAGGTCGCCGATCGCATGGAGCAGGTGCGCGATCCTGTCGACCGCGCCGTCGACCTTGAGCAGCCCATAGGCCGTGTGCCCATAGCCCGCCTTGGCCGCGGCGACGATCTGCGCGCGCCGGCGCCAGGCTGCGAGGCGCTTGGCGGTGGGATAGTCGAGCCACAAGGTATAGCCGAACAGCGACTCGACCTGGGTCTCGATCTCGGCGCGTATCTCGCCGACGATCGCCAGCATGCGTTCGATCTTTTCCGACCGCTCTGCGATCGCCTCCAGATTGTCGCGGATCGGCTGGTGGCGCGGCAGCTCCGAAAGCGCGCCGATGATCGTCTGGAAGAAGCCGGGGTTCTCCTGCGGCTTGCCGTAGAAATCGAAGCGGTGCCCGGGCTGGGGATCGATGAAGACGAAGCGCCGGTCGACGTGGCGGCGTGCGGGGCGTTCGCGCAGCGCCTCCACCGCCGGACCGAAGGGCGCGTTGGCGAGCACCGACCCGTCGATGAGGATCGCCTTCTCGGCGCGGTTGTCGGCCCATTGCTCGGGCAGGACATGCTCGAGGAAGGCGTCGCGACCCGGCCATTTGACCTTGCGCTCGGCGAGCGCAGTGTCGAGCTCGCCGACCGTGGCGGGCGGAAAGGCACCTGGAAAGCTCGACGTCGCGCGCGCGGCAAAGGCGAGGCCCACCGGGTCGCCCAGCCCCTGGGCGCCGTGATCGGTGAAGGAGAAGACCAGCCGATGCTCGGTCTCGCTTACCTGCGGCGGCGAGTTGAGGCGCAGCGTCTCGGCATGGCCGCGGAAATCGGTGACGGTGACGAACAAGTCGAGCGGCTGTTCGGGCGGCAGCAGCCGGCGGTAGGCGGGCTCGCGCGCCATCGCGTCGAAGGCGTCGATCAGGTTGTGGAGCAACCGCTTGCCCCCGAAGGGCGGCTCGAACCAGCGCGAGCGCACGAAATGCTCGAGCTTGAGCCGCACTTCCTCGCGCGCGCCCGCCTCGACGGTCTCGTGGATCGTCTTGCTGCGATTGGCGAACAGCCAGGCGATCGGCGTCGCCCAGATCTTCTGGAACCGGTGCGCGGGGGCCTGGTGTGGGTCGAGCAGCGCCTGCACGTCGCCGTGGGTCAGCCACAGCTCGGTCAGCGGATCGAGCGACTGGCCGGTCGAGATCGCCTGGGCGAGGAAGATCGCGTTGATCCCGCCCGCGCTGGCACCCGAGAGGATGTCGACCAGCACGCGCACATTGACCCCGGTCTCTTCGCGTATCTCGTCGAGCAGCGCGCCATAGACGTCGGACGGGCCATCGCCCTCGCGCGCCGCGCAGCTCGCACGGGCGAGACGCCATATCTCCTTGCTGATCCCGTGCATGTAGATCGCAAGGCTGATGCCACCGTAGCAGACGAGCGCGAGCCGCAGTTCCTTGTCGCGGGGCTGGTGCATCAGGCGCGCTGCAGCGTCGCCCAAATGGGCAGGTGATCGGAGGCGGTGCGGGCGTTCATGCTCTCGTGCACACCGGCCTCGGTGATGCGCAGGTCGCGGCTGGCCATGATCCGATCAAGCCGCGCGACCGGGCGGCGCGCGTGAAAGCTCTTGCCGGTCTGGGCGAAGTCGAAATGCTGGGCGAAGTCCCGCAGGCAGCCGTTCTGGCCGCTCCATTCGTTGAGATCGCCCATCAGCACCGTAGGCACCTGCTCGGTGCTCGATTCGAGGTGCGCGAGGATCGCGTGTGCCTGGCGCCGTCGCCAGAGGCCCGAGAGGTCAAGGTGCATGCCGATGACGCGCAGCCGCTCGCCGCGCACGCGCAAGTCGGCCATCACCGCGCCGCGCGGTTCGAGCGCCGGCAAGTGGATCGCCTCGTAGTCGAGGATCTGCGTGTCCTTACGGACGAGCAGCGCGTTGCCATGCCAGCCCATCGAGCGCGCGCGCATCCCGATCGGCACCGGCTTCCAGTCGCTGTGCTCGGAAAGCAGGTGCGCGGTGAGCACGGCCTCACGCGCGCCGAAGCGGCGATCGGCCTCCTGCAGCGCGACCACATCGGCATCGATCTCACAGAGCACCTGCAGGGTCCGCTCGGGCCTTCGCCGCCGATCGGTGCCGATCGACTTGCGCATATTGTAGCTGGCGACCTTGATCATTGTGGCCCCTTATCGCGGGGCAGAAGGGGGCAGGGCAAGGGGGTCAGCTCGGATGCGCCTCTGCGCCGCGCTGGTTCGCCGCTTCCTCGGCGGCGGCGATCAGGCTCCGCCCGGTCGATTCGGCCGCTTCGGGGGTCATGGCCACCGCCACGCCGTCGGGACCGTCGAGCATCACCAATCCTTCTTCCGCCGTTGCGATTCCGCCGACGCCGAGCGGTTCGCGGGGCGAGGTCTCCCTGGCCATCGCGCTCTCCTGTGCGCAGATGCCGCGCAACCGCATTTGCCTGCGCGCAGCTTGGCTTCCCCAACTCGGAAGCGACGTTAAATATCCGCTGGACTCAAGAATTAGCGGAGGAAAGTTCCCAGTCAGCGGCCACCCGCCTCGAGCAGCCGGCGCGGCGCGGCGAGTTCCCAGCTTCGCGCGATCCGATCGCCGACATGAGCCCAGTCGGTATCGGAGCCGCCGATTGCCAGCCCGACCCATTCGGCACGAAAATAGGCGACGCGCGAATAGCTCCCTGGCGCCGCTTCGATCAGCATCCGCGCCTCGTCCGCGTCGGCAGTCTTGACCGCGACGATGGTGCGCCCGTCGCCGTGGTGATCGTGGCGGAACTGCGCGAACATCTTGCCCGCGACGAAGAAGGTCGGCTGGCCGTGGCTGGCGCGTTCCTCTGCCTCGGGCAGCTCGAGCGCGAGCGCCCGGACCTGCCCGAGCGCCGAATCGGGATCGTTGCTCAGCGACTCAGCCATTCCGCGACAACCGCGGGATAGAGCCGATGTTCCTCGGTCAGCACGCGCGCGGCGAGGGTGTCGGGGGTGTCGCCGGGCAGGATCGGCACTTCGACCTGGCCGAGCAGTTCGCCGCCGTCGAGCTCCTCTGTGACGATGTGCACCGAGCAGCCCGCCACCATGTCGCCGGCGTCGATCGCCCGCTGGTGCGTGTCGAGCCCCTTGTACTTGGGCAGCAGCGACGGGTGGATGTTGACGATCCGCCCGCGCCAGCGCGCGACGAAATCATCGGAGAGCAGCCGCATGTAGCCGGCGAGCGCGATGGCCTCGACGCCGGCCTCGCGCAGCGCGGCGTCGATCCTCGCCTCGTAATCGGCCTTGGGCATGCCCTTGGGCGACTGGGCGAAGGTGGCAATGCCCTGTTCGCGCGCCCAGGCGAGGCCGGCGGCTTCGGGCTTGTCGCTGGCGACGAGCGCGACCTCATAAGGGCAATCGGGCACGCGCGAGGCCTCGACAAGCGACGCCATGTTTGATCCGCGGCCGGAGATGAGGATGCCGAGGCGCTTCCTCACTTGTTCCCCTCCCGCAAGCGGGAGGGGAGCGCAACAGCCTCAGCCATTGTGCGTGGCGCTCCACCCCGCCCGCGCACTCCACGTCTCGGCCAGGCCGAACACGGTGCAGCCGCGCGCGCCTTCTTCTATCGCACCGATCCGGAAGACGGTCTCGCCCGCTTCCGCGAGCTCGGCGGCGACGGCGTCCGCCTGGTCGGGGGCTACGACCGCGACCATGCCGATTCCACAGTTGAAGGTCCGCGCCATTTCCTCGGGCTCGATATTCCCCTGCGCCTGGAGGAAGGCCATCAGGCGGGGCAGCGGCCAGGATGCGGCGTCTATCCGGGCATGGCAGTTCTCAGGCAGCACGCGCGGGACATTTTCGAGCAGCCCGCCGCCGGTGATGTGAGCGAGGCCGCGGATGCTGCCTTTGCGGACCTGCGGCAACAGGCTCTTCACATAGATTCGCGTCGGCGCCATCAGAGCGTCGATCAGCAGCCGGTCCTGGTCGAACAGCGCCGGACGGTCGAGCTTCCAGCCCTTGTCCGCGGCGAGTCGGCGCACCAGCGAGAAGCCGTTGGAATGGACGCCGGTCGAGGCGAGGCCGAGCAGGACGTCGCCTGCGCGGATCGCAGTGCCGTCGAGCAGCCGGTCGCGTTCCACGGCGCCCACGCAGAAGCCGGCGAGGTCGTAATCGCCATCGGCATACATGCCCGGCATCTCGGCGGTCTCGCCGCCGATCAGCGCGCAGCCGGCCTGACGGCAGCCCTCGGCGATCGAGGCGACGACGCGCTCGGCAACGGCATTGTCGAGCTTCCCGCTCGCATAATAATCGAGGAAGAACAGCGGCTCGGCGCCCTGGACGATCAGATCGTTGGCGCACATCGCGACGAGGTCGACGCCGACTCCGTCGTGCGCGTTGTGCTCGATCGCGAGCTTGAGCTTGGTGCCCACGCCGTCGTTCGCCGCGACGAGCAGCGGATCGTTGAACCCCGCCGCCTTCAGGTCGAACAGCCCGCCGAATCCGCCGAGGTCGGCGTCCGCGCCGGGGCGGCGGGTCGATTTGGCAAGCGGGCCGATCGCGCGGACGAGGGCGTTTCCGGCGGCGATCGAGACGCCCGCCTGGGCGTAGGTATAGGCTTCGGGTTCGCTCATGGTTGATGCGCCTAGCCAGATCGCGCTTGGATTTCCACGCCCGCTTCGCCAAAAGAGCGCCCGCATGCACCGCAAACGCATTTTCCTCGCCGCCGGACTGACCAGTGCGCTCCTGATCGCAGGCGCGGCGGGCGTTGGGCTGGCGCAAGGCTCGGGTGGGGGCGGCAGCCCCGTTCCGATCGACCCCTCGGGCAGCTTCGAGATTTCGGGCGTCCAGGTCGACGTGAAGGGCAAGGATGCGGAGGCCGCGCGCCAGGGCGGCTGGCGGATCGCGCAGCGCAAGGGCTGGGAGGTGCTGTCGCAGCGACTCACCGGCAAGAAATCCGAGCTTTCCGATTCGGTGCTCGATTCCCTCGTCACCGGAATCGTGGTCGAGAACGAGCAGATCGGGCCGACTCGCTACATCGCGCGTCTCGGCGTGCTGTTCGATCGCGGCAAGGCGGGATCGATCCTGGGCGTCTCCACCGTGGTGAGCCAGTCGCCGCCGATGCTGCTGGTGCCGCTGCAATTCTCGGGCGGGGCAGGGCGCGTGTTCGAGCGCGAGACTGCCTGGGTGCGCGCATGGAATCGCTTCCGCAGCGGCGGCAGCACGATCGACTATGTCCGCCTCCAGGGCTCGGGCCCCGATGCGCTGCTGGTCAACGCCGGCCAGACGCTGCGCCGCGGCCGCAACTGGTGGCGCACGATCCTCGACCAATATGGCGCGTCCGACGTGCTGGTCGCCGAAGTGCAGCTTCGCCGCGACTATCCGGGTGGACCGGTGGTCGGCATCTTCTCGGCGAACCATGGGCCCGACCGGGTTCCGGTGACGAGCTTCGCGCTGCGCGTCGACAATGGCGATTCGCTCGATGCGCTGCTCGACGCCGGTATCCAGCGGATCGATCGCGCCTTCCAGAACGCGCTCGCCACAGGCCAGCTCGGCACCGACCGGCTGCTCGCCGCGCATCCGCCCCGGCCCAAGACCGAGGAAGAGAAGCGGGCCGAGGCCGAAGCCGCGGCTGCCGCGGCAGCTGCCACCGCCACGGCGAGCCCGACTCCGGACGCAACCTCGACTTCGACCGCCAGCTTCACCGTGCAGGTCGAGACGCCCAGCGCGGCATCGGTTACGGCCTCCGAATCCGCGGTGCGCGGCGTGCCGGGCGTGCGCTCGGCGACCACGACCAGCCTGGCGCTGGGGGGAATCTCGGTGATGCGCGTCACGTTCGACGGGCCGATCGCGAGCCTGCGCGCGGCGCTCGAAGCCCGCGGTTGGCAGGTGCAGGAAGGCCCCGGCGTGCTGCGCATCCGCCGTGCCGGCGGTAGCGCGCCGGCGCCGCAGCCGGCGCCGCAGGGCGCGGACGCTCCCAAGGCGCAATGAGCCAGCTTCGCCTGCCGCTCGGTCTCCCCGAGGCGAGCGAAACCGATTTCCTCGTGAGCGATTCGAATGCGCGCGCAGTGCGGCAGCTCGAACATTGGGCGACCTGGCCGGTGATGGCGGCGCTGCTGATCGGGCCGCGCAAGTCCGGTCGTAGCCTGCTCGCGCGCATCTTCGCGGCGAAGAGCGGCGGCGCGATCATCGATGACGCCGAGCGCGTGCCCGAGGCCGACATCTTCCATGCCTGGAATCGGGCGCAGCAGGAGCGGCATCCGCTGCTCATCGTCGCCGACGCCGCGCCGCCCGAATGGCAAGTGACGCTCCCCGACCTGCGCTCGCGGCTCGCCGCCTCGCCGCTGCTCGAGATCGAGGCGCCCGACGACGCGCTGATCCCGCAGCTCCTCGAACATGCCTTCGCCAAGCACCTGCTGCACGCCAAGCCGGAAGTGATCGCCTGGTTGGCCAAGCGGATCGAGCGCAGCCATGTCGCGATCCTGCGCGTCGCCGATGCGCTGGAGACGGCGGACGAGACGCGCTTGTCGATTCCCGTGGTGCGGTCCACATTGGCCGCGGCGGGGCTTCTCAACCTCAGCGACGAAGACGCGGGCCAATGACCAAGCGAATCAAGGAACAGCCTGCGACCCAGGAGGAGCAATCCCCCGCCGCCGCGGCGGAGCGCTATTTCAACCGCGAGCTTTCGTGGCTCGCGTTCAATCGCCGGGTGATGGAGGAGGCGCAGAACCCCGCGCATCCGCTGCTCGAGCGGCTGCGCTTCCTGTCGATCTCGGGCACCAACTTCGACGAATTCTTCATGGTCCGCGTCGCCGGGCTGATGGGGCAGCAGCTCCAGCGCGTCGAGGCGCGCTCGACCGACGGCATGACGCCGGACCAGCAGCTGATCGCCATCTCGGAGGAAGCTGCAGTGCTCGCCGACGGGCAGCAGGCGCTGTGGGTCGCGATCCGCGCCGAGCTGGCCGAGGCCGGCATCCATGTGCTCGAGGCCGACGCGATCGAGGGCGAGGTCGAAGCCTGGCTCGAGGGGCATTTCCGCGAGCAGATCTTCCCGATCCTGACGCCCCAGGCGCTCGATCCGGCGCATCCTTTCCCGTTCATTCCCAACCAGGGATCGAGCGTGATCTTCGACCTAGTCCGCAAGTCGGATCATCAGCCGATCCGCGAGCTTGTGCTGCTGCCGACCACCATGCCGCGCTTCGTCCGGCTGCCGGGCACGCCGGCGCGCTATGTGGCGGTCGAGACGGTGCTCAAGCGCTTCTCGCACCTGCTTTTCCCTGGATACGAGATGCGCGGATCGGCGGCGTTCCGCGTGCTGCGCGACAGCGACATCGAGATCGAGGAAGAGGCCGAGGACCTGGTCCTCACCTTCCGCTCGGCGATCAAGCGGCGGCGGCGCGGCCGCGTCATCCGTCTCGAGATGGAGGAGTCGATCGCCCCGGCGCTCGAGGCGGTGCTCAAGGAGGAGCTGGGCGGCAGCGAGGCGCTGCTGACCGAGACCGGCGGATTCCTGGGCGTCGGCGATCTCGCGGCCCTGGTAGGCGAGGACCGGCCCGAGCTCAAGTTCCAGCCCTTCGCGGCGCGCTTCCCCGAGCGAATCCGCGAATATGGCGGCGATTGTTTCGCGGCGATCCGCGCCAAGGACATCGTCGTCCATCACCCGTATGAGACCTTCGACGTGGTGCTGTCCTTCCTGCAACAGGCGGCGGCGGACCCGGACGTGGTCGCGATCAAGCAGACGCTCTATCGCGCGGGCAAGCAGCCGGCGGTGATCAACGCGCTGATCGCCGCGGCCGAGGCGGGCAAGTCGGTGACCGCGGTGGTCGAGCTCAAGGCGCGCTTCGACGAGGAGCAGAACCTCTATTGGGCGACGGCGCTCGAGCGGGCCGGCGTGCAGGTCGTCTATGGCTTCATCGACTGGAAGACCCACGCCAAGGTGTCGATGGTGGTGCGGCGCGAGGGAAATGGTTTCCGCACTTATTGCCACTTCGGTACGGGCAACTACCACCCGATCACTGCGCGGATCTACACCGACCTGAGCTTCTTCACGGCAGACCCCCGCATCGGCCGCGATGCGGCGCAGATCTTCAACTATGTCACCGGCTATGTGGAGCCCGCGGGGCTCGAGCTGCTGGGAATCAGCCCGCGCGACCTGCGCAACCGGCTGATGGAGCTGATCGACGCCGAGATCGCGCATGTGCGGGCGGGCCGGGCCGGCGCGCTCTGGGCCAAGATGAACTCGCTGGTCGATCCCGCGATCATCGCCAAACTCTACGAGGCGAGCAGCGCCGGCGTGGAGATCGACCTGATCGTGCGCGGCATCTGCTGCCTGCGTCCCGGCGTGCCGGGCATGAGCGAGAACATCCGCGTCAAGTCGATCGTCGGCCGCTTCCTCGAACACAGCCGCATCTGGGCGTTCGGCAACGGCAAGACTTTGCCCAACGACGGCGCGAAGCTGTTCATCTCCTCGGCCGACTGGATGCAGCGCAACTTCGACCGGCGAGTCGAATTCATGCTGCCGATCCTCAACAAGACCGTGCACGATCAGGTGCTCGACCAGGTGATGGTCGCCAATCTGCTCGACAACGAGCAGAGCTGGTGGCTCCAGCCCGACGGCCGCTATATCCGCGCGGTGCCCGAGGACCGCTCGTTCAACCTCCATCGCTATTTCATGACCAACCCGTCGCTCTCCGGGCGCGGCGCGGCGCTCGAGCAGCGCCAGCCGGTGCCGAAACTATCGCTCAAGCGTCGTCGTTCTCCGAAGAAGGAGGACTGAGCATGGCGACCCAGCTCGCCCCCGTTCCGCGCGGCGCAGGTGCCGCGGCACGGCCGCGCATCGGCATCATCGACATCGGTTCGAACTCGGTGCGCCTGGTCGTCTATGAGGGATCGGCGCGGCTGCCCGCCATCCTGTTCAACGAGAAGGTGATGGCGGGGCTCGGCCGTGCGCTCAACGAGACCGGGGCGATCGACGCAGGCGCGCTCGCGACCGCGCGCGGCGCGCTGGCCCGCTTCGCGCTGCTCGCGCGCGAGATGCAGGTGAGCGAGCTGCGCACCGTCGCCACCGCCGCGGTGCGCGACGCCTCCAACGGCCGCCAGCTGATCGACGCCGCCGCCGCGCTGGGTCTGGAGGTCGAGCTGCTCTCGGGCGTCGAGGAAGCCACCGCCTCGGGCATGGGCGTGCTCTCGGGCATTCCCGATGCCGACGGCGTGGTCGGCGATCTCGGCGGTGGCAGCCTGGAGCTGGTGCGCGTGGTGGCCGGCACCATCACCGACCGCGTCTCCTTCCCGCTCGGCGTGCTGCGCATCGGCGCGATCCGCACGCAGGGAAAAGGTGCGCTGGACCGGCGCGTCGGCCGGCTGCTCGAGGAGGCAGGCTGGAAGGGAAGGGGGGAGAAACTGCCCTTCTATCTGGTCGGCGGATCGTGGCGCGCGCTTGCCCGGCTCGACATGCACCGCTCCGGCTATCCGCTGCCGGTGGTGCACCAATATCCCATCGCGCTCGACCGCGTCGCCGAACTGCAGCAGCTCATCGCCACCATGCCGCGCAACGCGCTGCGGGCGATCCCCGACGTGTCGAGCGCGCGCGTCACTGCGCTTCCCGACGCGACCGCGCTGCTGATCAGCGTCGCGCGGCATCTGGGCAGCAGCGCCGCGATCGTCTCGGCCTATGGCCTGCGCGAGGGACTGTTGTTCCAGCGGCTGACCCCCGAGCAGCGCCGCGAGGACCCGCTGATCGTGGCGGCGCGCGACGAAGGCGAGCGGCTCGGCCGCTTCGCCGAGCACGGCGACTTGCTCGACGCCTGGATCGCCCCGCTGTTCGACGGCGAGTCGGCAGAGCTGGCGCGGCTGCGCCACGCTGCCTGTCTGCTCGCCGATGTGGGCTGGCGCGCCAACCCCGAGTTCCGCGCCGAGCGCGGCATGGAGATCGCGCTCCACGGCAATTGGGTGGCGATCGACGCCGCGGGCCGTGCGACGCTCGCCCAGGCGCTCTACACCGCGCTCGGCGGCGGGCTGGGCTCGCCCGAGCCGCTGACCCGTCTCGCCGATCCCGCGGCGCTCGAGCGCGCCCGGCTATGGGGGCTCGCGATCCGGCTGGGGCAGCGGCTGAGCGGCGGCGTCGCCGCACCGCTCAAGCGCTCGCGGCTCGCGTTGGAACGCGGCCGCGTGGCGCTACGCCTCGAAGCCGATGACAAGGCGCTCTACGGTGAGCCCGTCGAGAAGCGCCACAAGGCGCTCGCTACCGCCTTCGGCAAGGAAGCCGCTCTGGGCGGCTGAAGCGGTTCAGCCGCAGCGGGCGGAGACGATCCGGTCGTTGCGGTCCAGGTTCAGGTTGAGCCGATCGGTGCGGAAATCCATGGTCGCGGCCGAATTGGGCCGCAGCCAACGCACCGTCCGCGCGCCGGACAGCTGCCGGGCCCTGCGCTCCACGCCCGGGCTGCGGCGCTGGCCCATCAGCGAGCCGAGCCCACGGTCGGTGCACTGGCGGTCGAGATGCGGCGGACGCGGTCGGTGGCCGGGCCGGTGGTCATAGGCGCAACCGGTGACGACGAGAGCGATGAGCGGCAAGGCGAGACGTATCATGACGGCACCTCCGTACGCGTCATCTTAAGCTTTCCGCCGCGAACCGTGAAGCCCAGCTGTCCCTCGACCAGCGCGAGCGCATCCTTGCCGAATTGCTCGAAGCGCCAGCCCTGCAGGATCGGCAGCCCGTCGCGAACGCCCGCGGCAAGCGCTTCGAGATCGTCCGAACGCGCGAGCAGGCGCGCGGCGACATTGATCTCCTTGGCGCGGATCTTGAGCAGCAGCTTCAGCAGATCCGCCACCAGAGCGCCGTCCTTGCCCAGGCCCGGCTTGCGCTCGTCGCGCGCGGGCATTTCGTCGGCGGACATTGGAGTCGCGGCTTCAAGCGCGGCCATCATCCGGGCGCCGATATCGTTGCCGCCCCAGGCGGCCGACAGGCCGCGCACGCGCGCCAGGTCCGCCTGCTTGCGCGGGGGATTGCCGGCGAGGTCGGCGAGCGTCTCGTCCTTGACGATGCGGCCGCGCGGCAGGTCCTTGCCCTGCGCCTCCAACTCGCGCCATCGCCCCAGCGCCTTCAGCCGCCCGAGAACTTCGGGCTTGCGGCTGGAGATACGCACGCGCTGCCAGGCGAGGTCGGGGTCGTTGACGTAATTGTCGGGGTTGGCGAGCCGCTCCATCTCCTCGTCGAGCCAGGCGCCGCGGCCGGTCTTGATCAGCTTGTCGAGCATCTTGGGGAAGATGCGCGACAGGTGGGTCACGTCGGCGATCGCATAATCGATCTGGCGCTTGTCGAGCGGCCGCCGCGCCCAGTCGGTGAAGCGCGCGCCCTTGTCGACCTGGATGCCCAGATAGGTATCGACGAGGTTCGAATAGCCGATCTGCTCGCCCTGGCCGAGCGCCATCGCCGCGACCTGCGTATCGAACAGTGGATGAGGCGTCTTGCCGGTGAGATTATAGACGATCTCGATGTCCTGCCCGCCGGCGTGGAAGACCTTGAGCACGTCTTCGTTGTTCACCAGCAGATCGAGCAGCGGCTGCATGTCGATTCCGCCCATCGGATCGATCGCGGCGGCTTCCTCGTCGTCGGCGATCTGGATCAGGCAGAGCTCGGGCCAGTAGCTGTTCTCTCGCATGAACTCGGTGTCCACGCAGATGTAGGGCTTGGTGGCGAAGCGCGAGCAGAGATTGGCGAGGGCGGCAGAGTCCTCGATCAGGCCATGTATGTGCATCGGGGGGCCATATACCGGTCTTCGGGTTGACAAAAGAGTGCGTGGGTTGAAAGCGCACGCGTCTGTTGACTCTCACCAAAAAAGTGAAACTTGCGATGCACGCCTACCGCACCCACAATTGTGCCCAGCTCCGCGCCGCCGACGTCGGCCAGCAAGTCCGCCTCTCCGGCTGGGTGCATCGCAAGCGCGATCACGGCGACCTCGTCTTCATCGACCTGCGCGATCATTATGGCATCACCCAGATCGTCACCGATGTGAGCGGCCCGGCGTTCGCGGTAATCGAGTCGCTCAAGAGCGAAGCGGTCATCACTGTCACCGGCACCGTCATCGCGCGCGATCCCAGCGTGGTGAACGCCAACCTGCCCACCGGCGAGATCGAGGTCCGCGCCGCCGAGGTCGTCGTGCAGAGCCACGCGCAGGAGCTGCCGATGCCGGTGTTCGGCGACGCCGAATATCCCGAGGACATTCGTCTCCGCTATCGCTTCCTCGATCTGCGCCGCGAGAAGGTCCACAAGAACATCCTGCTGCGCAGCCAGGTGATCGCCTCGCTCCGCCGCCGCATGATCGATCAGGGTTTTACCGAGTTCCAGACCCCGATCCTGACTGCGTCGAGCCCCGAGGGCGCGCGCGACTATCTCGTCCCGAGCCGCGTCCATCCGGGCAAGTTCTATGCGCTCCCGCAGGCGCCGCAGATGTTCAAGCAGCTGCTGATGGTCGCCGGCTTCGATCGCTATTTCCAGATCGCACCCTGCTTCCGCGACGAGGACGCCCGCGCCGACCGCTCGCCCGGCGAGTTCTACCAGCTCGATTTCGAGATGAGCTTCGTCACGCAGGAAGACGTGTTCGCCGCGATCGAGCCCGTGCTCCACGGCGTGTTCGAGGAATTCGCCGACTGGGAAGGCAAGGGCCGCACCGTCTCGCCGCTACCGTTCAAGCGCATCCCGTTCCGCGAATCGATGCTCAAGTACGGCAACGACAAGCCTGACCTGCGCAACCCGCTGCTGATCACCGACGTGAGCGACTTCTTCAAGGGCTCGGGCTTCGGCCGCTTTGCCTCGATCGTCGAGGGCGGAGACGTGGTCCGCGCGATCCCCGCGCCGAACACGCACGAGAAGAGCCGCAAATTCTTCGACGACATGAACAACTGGGCGCAGTCGGAGGGCTTCCCCGGCCTGGGCTATGCGACGCGGAAGGACGGCGTGTTCGGCGGCCCGATCGCCAACAACCACGGCCAGGAAGGCATGAAGGCCATTGCCGAAGCGATGGGCCTCGGCCCCAACGACGGCATCTTCTTCGCCGCCGGCAAGGAAGCGCAGGCCGCCAAGCTCGCCGGCCTGGCGCGTACCCGCGCCGCCGAGCAGCTCGACCTCATCGACAAGAGCCGCTTCGAATTCTGCTGGATCGTCGACTTCCCGATGTTCGAGTATGACGAGGACGCCAAGAAGGTCGACTTCAGCCACAATCCCTTCTCGATGCCCCAGGGCGAGCTCGAGGCGCTGGAGACCAAGGACCCGCTCGACATCCTCGCCTACCAGTACGACATCGTCTGCAACGGCATCGAGCTGTCGTCGGGCGCGATCCGGAACCACAAGCCCGAGATCATGTACAAGGCGTTCGAGATCGCCGGCTACAGCCAGGCCGATGTCGATGCGAACTTCTCGGGCATGATCAACGCCTTCAAGTTCGGCGCCCCGCCGCACGGCGGCTCGGCCCCGGGCGTCGACCGCATCGTGATGCTCCTCGCCGACGAGCCCAACATCCGCGAGGTCATCACTTTCCCGATGACCCAGAAGGCCGAAGACCTGATGATGAGCGCACCCTCGGTGGTGAGCGAAAAACAGCTGAAGGAACTCCACATCCGGCTTGCGCCGGGGGTGCAGCCTCAGGGTTAACCGCGATGGTGGCGGGCATCGCGCGAAGCTAAGGCTTCGCGGACGATGCCCGTGAGCGGCTTTCGCGATGCCGACTTCAGGGCACGAACGTTGCGGGCGAAGCGCCTGCGCGCGAGGTCAGCTGAAGGAGGCATGGGATGCGTGTCGCGGTCTTCAACACCAAGGCGTACGATCGGCGCTTCCTCGACCAGGCCAACCGCGATTTCGGGCACGAGCTGCGCTATCTCGACGCGCGGATGGACGTGACGACTGCGTCGCTCGCGCACGGCTGCCCCGCCGTGTGCGTCTTCGTCAACGACGTGGTCGACGCCCCGGTGATCGAAGCGCTGATGGCGGGCGGCACGCGGCTGCTCGCGCTGCGGAGCGCCGGGTTCAACAATGTCGATCTGGCTGCTGCCGAGCGGCTGGGGGTAGATGTGGTGCGGGTGCCCGCCTATTCGCCGCACGCCGTCTCGGAGTTCACCATCGGGCTGCTGCTCGCGGTCGAGCGGTATATTCCGCGGGCCTGGGCGCGGGTGCGCGACAATAATTTCTCGCTCGACGGGCTGATCGGCCGCAACCTCCATGGCCGTACCGTCGGCGTGGTCGGCACCGGCAAGATCGGTGCGCTGGTGGTCCGCGCGCTCCGGCTCGGCTTCGGCTGCACCGTGCTCGCGAACGACGTGGCCGAGGACCCCGATCTGGTGGCAATGGGCGTGCGCTACGTCGACCGGCGCACGCTGCTGGCGGAATCGGACATCGTGACGCTCCATTGCCCGCTCACGCCCGATACGCGCCACCTGATCGACCTCGACGCGATCGAGCATGCGCGCGACGGCTTCACCATCGTCAACACCAGCCGCGGCGCGCTGATCGACACCACCGCGCTGATCGAGGGGCTGAAGCGCCGCAAGATCGCCGCGGTCGCGCTCGACGTCTATGAGCAGGAAGCCGATCTGTTCTTCGAGGATCTGTCGAGCGAGATCGTCTCGGACGACGTCTTCCAGCGGCTGCTGACCTTTCCCAATGTGCTGATCACCGGCCACCAGGCTTTCCTGACCGAAGAGGCGCTGGAGGCGATCGCGCGCACCACTCTGCAGAGCATCGCCGATGCCGAGGCGGGCCGGCCGCTTGCCAATCGCGTCGACACCAGCTTGATTGTGCCCTCGCATTAAGGAGGTGCACGCATGGCGATCGACCTTTCGGACTTTGAAGCCGGCAAGCCGTTCGAAGGGGATTACGACAAGGCGCTCGCCAAGCTGCAGAAGCGGCTGAGCCACATCCATTTCGCGCACATCGTCCATGGCCGGCGTGCGATCATCCTGTTCGAAGGCTGGGACGCGGCAGGGAAGGGCGGCATCATCAAGCGGCTCACCGCCGAATGGGACCCGCGCTATTTCGAGGTCTGGCCGATCGCCGCGCCGACGCCCGAGGAGAAGGCGCATCACTTCCTCTGGCGCTTCTGGCGCCGCCTGCCGCCCGAGCACAACATCTCGGTCTTCGATCGCAGCTGGTACGGCCGCGTGCTCGTCGAGCGCGTCGAGGGCTATGCGACGAAGGACGAGTGGAAGCGCGGATACGACGAGATCAACGGCTTCGAGGCGCAGCAGGTCGAGAATGGCGCGACGCTGGTCAAGGTCTTCGTCCATGTGACGCAGAAGGAGCAGGACAAGCGGCTCAAGGACCGGCTCGAGCATCCCTGGAAGCGCTGGAAGACCGGGCTCGACGACTATCGCAACCGGGCCAAGCGCGGCGAATATCTCGAGGCGATGCACGACATGTTCCGCGAGACCGATACGCGCCACGCGCCCTGGACGGTGGTCGACGGCAACGACAAGAAGGCCGGCCGCATCACCGCGCTCACTGCGATCGCCGACCAGCTGGAGGCGAGGGTGCCGATGGATCCGCCCGCGGTCGACCCCGCGGTGCTGGAGGCTGCGCGCAAGGCGCTGGGGAAGATCGACGTCTAGGCCGGCCCGAACCCGCCGTTCGCGTCCATCACGTGGAGCACGCCCTCGGCGATCGCGAAATAGGCGCCGTGGATCTTGAGCCTGCCCGCCGCCTCGCGCTCGGGGATGCAGGGGAAGGTGCGCAGGTTGGCGATCGAGACGCGCACCGTCTCGAGCTCGAGCGCACGGATCGCCTCCGGGCCCTCGCCATGCTCGGCCACGATGCGTTCACGCGCCTCGTCGAGCATGTCGACCCAATGCGCGATGAACCCGCCCGCCCCGGGCGCCTTGCCCTGGAAGCTGCGCGTCATCGCGGCATGGACGCCGCCGCACATGCCATGGCCCATGACCACGATCTCGGGCACTTCGAGCTGAGTGACTGCGAATTCGAGCGCGGCCGAGACGCCGTGGCGACCGCCGCCGAGCTCGAACGGCGGCACCAGGTTCGCGATGTTGCGGACCACGAAGATCTCGCCAGGCGAAGTGTCGAAGATCTGCGCGGGATCGACTCGGCTGTCCGAGCAGGCGATCACCATCACGCGGGGCGACTGGCCCTCGGAGAGCTCCGCCCATCGTTCGTGCTGGCGCCGATATTCGGTGGAGCGGAAACGGTGGTAGCCGGTGATCAGGTCGCTGAAATCGGTCATGACGCTTCCATACCGATGCGTTCGCCGGCTGCAAGCGCAAGTGCCGTAGCGGGTTGTTGTGCCTTGGGTGCGGGATCGCTATCTGGCCTGCCATGAACGAGATGGCACCGCTTCCCCGCCCCGAACGCGTCCGCAAGCCCGATTGGATCCGGGTCAAGGCGCCCACGTCGGAAGGGTTCGCGAATACGCGCGCGCTGATGCGGTCCAAGAACCTCGTCACGGTGTGCGAGGAAGCCGCCTGCCCGAACATCGGCGAGTGCTGGACCAAGAAGCACGCGACGGTGATGATCCTGGGCGACACCTGCACGCGCGCCTGTGCCTTCTGCAACGTCAAGACCGGCATGCCGCGCGCCGTCGATCCGATGGAGCCGCAGAATGTCGCCGATGCCTGCGCGCAGATGGGACTGGAGCACATCGTGGTCACTTCGGTCGACCGCGACGACCTGCCCGATGGCGGCGCCAGGCAGTTCGTGAAGGTGATCGAGGCGATCCGCCGCACCAATCCCACGACCACGATCGAAATCCTGACGCCCGACTTCCGCAACAAGCACGAGGCCGCGGTGGAGATGATCGTCGCGGCGCGTCCCGACGTCTACAACCACAATCTCGAGACCGTTCCGAGGCTCTATCCGACGATCCGCCCCGGCGCGCGCTATTATGCCTCGATCCGGCTGCTCGAGACGGTGAAGAAGCTCGATCCCTCGATCTTCACCAAGTCGGGCATCATGCTCGGCCTGGGCGAGGAGCGGCTCGAGGTCCATCAGGTGATGGACGACATGCGCTCGGCCGACATCGATTTCCTGACGATGGGCCAGTATCTCCAGCCCACGCCCCGCCACGCCAAGGTCGCCGAATTCGTCACGCCGCAGGCTTTCCAGGCCTATGGCGCGATCGCCCGCGCAAAGGGCTTCCTGCTCGTGGCCTCCTCGCCGCTGACCCGCTCGAGCTATCACGCCGGCGACGACTTCCAGAAGATGCGCGCCGCGCGCGAGGCCAAGCTGGCGAAGGCGACGGCACAGGCCTGATGCCCAAGCATAGCGAGACGCGCGCGCTGCCCTATACGCCGGAGCAGATGTTCGATCTGGTCGCGGACGTGGCGCGCTACCCCGAGTTCCTGCCCTGGGTGACT
This sequence comes from Sphingomonas sp., assembly GCF_017744835.1. Taxonomy (GTDB): domain Bacteria; phylum Pseudomonadota; class Alphaproteobacteria; order Sphingomonadales; family Sphingomonadaceae; genus Sphingomonas. The sequence goes on along the minus strand of NZ_JAGIAM010000003.1, from coordinate 587,348 downwards.
GCGATCCGCGTGCGCTCGAACAGCGACACGCAGATGGTCGCGGACATGATCGTGGGCTTCAAGGGACTGCGCGAGACCTTCACCTCGCGCGTCGAGAAGCAGCGCCCCGGCCATATCCGGGTCGACTACCTCGAGGGGCCGCTCAAGCACCTCAACAACGACTGGAAGTTCCGCGCCGACGGCAAGGGCGGCTGCCTGGTCGATTTCTGCGTCGACTTCGCGTTCAAGAACCGGGTGTTCGAGATGCTGGCGGGGCAGGTCTTCGACCGTGCGCTCCGCAAGATGATCAACGCCTTCGAGGAGCGTGCCGCGCGCCTCTACGGCGACTCGGCGACTGGCTCCTCGGCGACGGGCTCGCCCGGCATCAGCAGCTCGAGCGCGCACAGCGCGGCCTGAAGCCGCACGCCGCCGCGGCCGGTGTCGTCGATCTGGCGGGTGTCGGCGACCACGTTCTGCGGATCGGCACCGCGCTCGGCACGCGCGAACACCACGGTGCCAACCGGCTTTTTCTCGCTGCCGCCCTCGGGCCCGGCGATGCCGGTGATCGCCACCGAAACATCTGCCTCGCTCTTGATGAGCGCGCCCTGTGCCATGCTCCAGGCGACCGCGATCGACACCGAGCCGAAGGTCTCGAGCACGTCGTTGCTCACCTTGAGCACGGCGGCCTTGGCCTCGTTCGAATAGGTGACGAATCCGGCGTCGAACACGTCCGACGAACCCGGAATTTCGGTGATGGCAGCCGATACCAGGCCACCGGTGCAGCTCTCTGCAACGGCGATCCGGCGGCCGGCGGCACGGTTGGCCTCGACCACGCGACGCGCGGATTCGACGAGCTGGGACGGGAGAATCGTGTCCATGGGGAGCGGCCTTTGCCACCACATTGTTGCCGACGCGAGTCAGTTCCTTTCCGGAACCCGGGCCACCTATCCCTGAGGGAGACGGACGGTCGCGATCGCCTGTGCGGCCATGCCTTCGCCGCGGCCGGTAAAGCCCAGCCGCTCGGTGGTGGTCGCCTTCACGCTCACGCACGACTCGGGGAGCTTGAGGATCGCGGCGATGCTCGCGCGGATCGCCTCGCGGTGCGGACCGATCTTGGGCGCCTCGCAGATGATCGTCAGGTCGACGAAGTCGATCACGCCGCCCTCGGCTGCGAGCAGGCCGGCGGCATGCTCCAGGAACCGCGCCGAAGCCGCGCCGCGCCATTTGGGGTCACTCGGCGGGAAGTGCATCCCGATATCGCCCGCGCCGATCGTTCCGAGCAGCGCATCGGTGATCGCATGGAGCACGACGTCCGCGTCGCTGTGGCCGGAAAGGCCCATGGAGTGGGGGATGAGGACGCCGCCAAGCCACAATTCCTCGCCCTCGGCGAAGCGATGGACATCATAGCCCGTGGCGGTGCGGACGCGCATCGAGGCGGCGTGGCGCGCCTCTGCCGCTGCGAAGTCGGCGGGGTGTGTGACTTTCTCGAGCATCGGATCTCCGGGGACGATCGCCACTTGGTGGCCGAGCGCGCGGACCATCTGGGCATCGTCGGTAGCTTCGTGCTCCGTGGGCCAGTCGCGATGCGCTTCCATGATCGTGGCGTAGCGGAATGCCTGCGGCGTCTGCACCCGCATCAACCCCTCGCGCGGAACCAGATCACCCGCCGCCGAGATCAGGGTATCGGCGACCGGAAGGCCGGGTATTGATCCTTCATGGGTATCGAGAGCCGCCAGTAGCCGGTCAATCACCGCGGCGGTGAGGAAAGGGCGGGCGGCATCGTGGATCAGCACGCGATCGACATCTCCGAGCGCCTCCAGCCCGTTCCGCACCGACTCGCGCCGCGTGGCCCCGCCGATCACGAAGGGCACAGGCCCCAGCGCCGCCGCCAGCGCCTCTTCCTGCCCCTCGCCGATCACCACCAGCACCTCGTCCACCGCGGGATGCGCCGACAGAGCGGCATGGCTGTGCGCGAGCATTGGCTTGCCGGCGAGCGGCGCGAATTGTTTGGGCACGCTCCCGCCCGCCCGCAGGCCCTGCCCGGCGGCGACGATCAGTGCGGCGGTTCTCGGCTGCCCCATGGGCGCGCGGCCTAGCGGGGAACACCTGCCTTGCCAATCGCCGCTTGTGCGGCTACGCGCCTCTGCCTATTTTTCAGGCAGATCATGAGCGAACTCGCCCCCATCCAGATCGGTCCCGTGCGGATCGAAGCGCCGGTGTTGCTCGCGCCCATGACGGGCGTGACCGACCTGCCGTTCCGTCGCGCCGTGCGCCGCTATGGCTCGGGGCTCAACGTCACCGAGATGATCGCGAGCGCCGCGGCGATCCGCGAGACGCGCCAATCGGTCCAGAAGGCGGCCTGGGATCCGATCGAGGAGCCGGTGTCGATGCAGCTCGTCGGCTGTACGCCGCACGAAATGGGCGAGGCCGCCAAGCTCAACGAGGATCGCGGCGCGGCGATCATCGACATCAACATGGGCTGCCCGGTCCGCAAGGTGACCAACGGCGACGCCGGATCGGCGCTGATGCGCGATCTCAAGCATGCTGCCGCGATCGTCGATGCCTGCGTCAAGGCGGTGAATGTGCCGGTGACGCTCAAGATGCGCATGGGCTGGGACCATGACAGCCTCAACGCCCCCGAGCTCGCGCGCATCGCCGAGGATCTGGGGTGCAGGATGGTCACCGTCCACGGCCGCACGCGCAACCAGATGTACCGCGGCAGCGCCGACTGGAGCTTCGTGCGCCGGGTGAAGGACGCGGTGTCGATCCCCGTGATCGTCAACGGCGACATCTGCTCGGTCGAGGACGCGCGCGAGGCGCTGCGCCAGTCGGGCGCCGACGGGCTGATGATCGGCCGCGGTGCCTATGGAAAGCCCTGGATCCTGCGCCAGGTGATGGACGCGCTCACCGGCCAGGGCGAGCGCGCCGACCCGGGCATCGACGAACAATATCGCGTGATGGTCGCGCATTATGTCGAGAGTCTCGAACATTATGGCGAGATGACCGGCGTCAACATGATGCGCAAGCATCTGGGCTGGTACACCAAGGGCATCCACGGCTCGGCCGAGTTCCGCAACAAGGTGAACCAGGTCGCCGACGCCAAGACCGTGCTGGCGATGCTCGACGAATTCTACGCGCCATGGCGTTCGCGCGAAGCGGCCTGAAGCGCGTGAAGCCTGAGCCTGTGGGCCCGGGCTTCGCCGAGCTGTTCGCAGCGCTTCCCGTCGCCGTGCTGGTGATCGATCCCGACGGGCGGATCGCGCATGCCAATGCCGCGTGCGAGCTGCTGCTCAACCACAGCGAAAAGGCGATGGTGGGCCAGCCCTATGACGCGGTGCTGCTCCCGCCCGAGGATTATGTCGAGCGCCGCGACGGGCATGGCTTCGCCGCCTTCGACGTCGAGATCGCCGCCGTCCGCGGCCCCCGTATCCGTGTCGACTTCGTCGAGAGCCAGATCGTTGACCAGCCCGGCTGGCGCATCGTCACGCTCCACCACGCTCCCCAGGCGCGGCGGATGAACCAGGGCGCCGAGCGCACCGCGGGCGCGCGCGCGGCGGTGGGCGCGGCGGCGATGCTCGCGCACGAGATCAAGAACCCGCTCTCGGGCATCCGCGGCGCCGCCCAGCTGCTGCGCAGCGGCGGGGAGGACGAGGAGCTCACCAGCCTGATCACCACCGAAGTCGATCGCATCGCATCGCTGATCGACCGGATGCAGGACTTCACCGACACGCGCCCGCTCAAGCTGGCGCCGACCAACGTCTATCCGCTGCTCGACCATGCGCGGCGCGTGGCGCTCGCCGGCTTCGCGCGCGGCATGGTGGTCGAGGAACGCTTCGATCCTTCGCTCCCGCCGGTACTGATCGATCCCGATGCCTTCCTGCAGGTGATGCTCAACCTGCTCAAGAACGCCGCCGAGGCGCTGGCGGGACTCGCGCAGCCGCGGATCACGCTCGCCACGGCCTATCGCCACGGCATGTCGGTGAGCGCGGGGCAGGGGCGTCCGCGCCGGCCGCTGCCGATCGAGATACTGGTGATGGACAATGGCCCCGGCGCCCCCGCCGACATCGCCGAGCATCTGTTCGAGCCGTTCGTATCGGGCAAGCCGGAGGGCAAGGGGCTGGGCCTGCCGCTCGTCGAGAAGCTGGTCCGAGACATGGGAGGGATCGTCCAATATGCGCGCGAGCGCGACCCCGAAGTGACGGTATTCCGCATCCTGCTGCCGAGGGCGGCATGACCGGATCGGTGCTCATCGTCGACGACGACGCCGCGATCCGCACCGTGGTCGCCGCCGCGCTGAAACGCGAGGGGCATCGCGTCGCCACCGCTGCGAGCATCGCCGAGCTGCGCCGCGCGATCGGTGCCGGCCTGCCCGACGTGCTGGTGACCGATGTGGTGCTTCCCGACGGCAACGGGCTCGATGTGGTCGCCGCGCTCACAGCCGACCATCCGCACCTGCCGGTGATCGTCTTCTCGGCGCAGAACACGCTGGCGACCGCGGTGCGCGCGACCGAAGTCGGCGCCTTCGACTATCTGCCCAAGCCCTTCGACCTCGACGTACTCGCCCATGCCGTGCGCGGGGCGATCGCGCGCGGGCGGCGCCAGCCCGCCGACCTGCCGGTGGCGGAAGCCGGGGGCGGCTCGTCGCTGATCGGCCGCTCGCCGGCGATGCAGGAAGTCTATCGCGTGATCGCGCGGGTCGTCTCGAACGACCTGACCGTGCTGATCTCGGGCGAGTCGGGCACGGGCAAGGAGCTGGTCGCCAGCGCGATCCACGAGCTGGGTCCGCGCCGCCGCGCCCCCTTCGTCGCGCTCAACATGGCCGCGATCCCGCGCGAACTGATCGAGGCCGAGCTGTTCGGGCACGAGCGCGGAGCCTTCACCGGCGCCCAGGCGCGCGTCGCCGGCAAGTTCGAGCAGGCGGCGGGCGGCACGCTGTTCCTCGACGAGATCGGCGACATGCCGATGGACGCGCAGACGCGGCTGCTGCGCGTGCTCCAGTCGGGCGAGTTCACCACCGTCGGCGGCGCACGCACGATCAAGGCCGATGTCCGCATCGTCGCCGCGACCAACAAGGACCTCGCCCAGCTCGTCCAGTCGGGCCAGTTCCGCGAGGACCTGTTCTACCGGCTCAACGTGGTGCCGGTGCATCTGCCGGCGCTGCGCGAGCGCCGCGAGGATGTGGCGCTGCTCGCGCGGCACTTCCTCGATCGCGCGGCCGAGGCGGGGCTGCCGCACAAGCAGCTCGATCGCGACGCGGTGGCGGTGCTCGAGGCCTATGACTGGCCAGGCAACGTCCGCGAGCTCGAGAACCTCATGCGCCGCATCGCCGCGCTCTCGCGCGACGAGTGGATCGACGCTGATGCGATCCGCCGCGCGCTCGGCGAGACGGGCATGCCGCAGCCGGTCGCGCGCGATGCGGGGATCGAGGCGGCGGTGCGCGCCCGGCTTGAGCGCATGGCCATCGAGGAGCCGCGTACGCTCGACGACGGCACGCTCTACGATCGGATCATCGGCGAGGTCGAGCGCCCGCTGATCGAGGCGATGCTCGCGCGGCACCAGCACAACCAACTCCGCGCCGCCCGCGCGCTGGGGATCAACCGCAACACGCTGCGCAAGCGGCTCGGCACGCTCGGCATCGACATGGGCGGCGCGCGCCCGGAAGGTGTCGAATAGCGACAGGTTGACGCATTTTTATGTGTTTTCCGAGCAACGACTGTGTTGTAATCGGGCAACGATGGACGCCGTAACCGAGCAGACTGCCGAGTCCGCGCCGCGCAAGCGGCGGTTTGGCGTCACGTCGCTCGCGGCGCTCGGAGGCGAGGCGCCGAGAGCTTCGCTCCTGTCCCGGCATGTTCGTGTTCTGGAGTTCGTCGTGGTCGCGCTGGCGATCGCGACTCCGATCGGAACCTATCTCATCCTGCGCAGCGCCGATGCGCGCGACCAGCTCTTCAGCCCGGCGATGGCGGCGTTGCTGCTGCTCGCGAACCTTCTTCCGTTCGTCGCGCTGATCGTGCTGATCGGCAGGCGCATCGCAATCCATCGTGCGCTGAAGTCGGCGCTCGCCGGCGGCGGGCGCCTGCACGTGCGGCTGGTGGCGATGTTCACGCTGATGGCGAGCGTGCCGATCGTGCTGACCGTGATCGCGGCGTCGGTGATGTTCCAGTCGGGTGTCCAGCTCTGGGGTTCCGATCGCGCGGTGAGCGCATTCAACGCCACGGTGGATCTGGCCCGCGAGGGGCAGCGCGTGGTGCTCCGGCGCTGGACGGGCGAGGCCCGGGCGATGGCGGACGATCTCCTCAACAAATTCCCCACGCTGCCGCAGCGATCGCCGGCGTTCCAGGACCTGTTCCTGCGCCAGACCTATTACCGCAATCTCTTCCAGTCGGTGCTCTTCCGCGTCGTCGACGGCAAGCGGGTCGAGGTGCTCTACGCCTATGAGGCCCCCGAGGCGACCGAGTTCGCGGCGCGAGTGACCGGTCAGGTCCTCAACCTCAAGGACGACGAGATCTACACCAATTTCGACGCCCAGATGCTCTGGGTCGTCACGCCGGTCGATCGCGCGCGGAACGTCTTCCTCTATGTGGGGACGCCCAACGACGTGGTGTTCCTGCGCAACCAGGACGTCTCGGCGAGCAAGGTCGTCGCCGACTATCAGGGCCTGCGGGCGCGGGCGCGCGCGCTGCAGTTGCAGTTCAACGCGCTGCTGTTCGGCGTGGCGCTGCTGATCGTAGGCATCGCCACCTGGATTGCGCTCGCGGTCGCCGACCGGCTGGTGCGGCCGGTGGACCAGCTCGTGACTGCGGCGCGCCGCATCGCCGGCGGCGATCTGACCGCGCGCGTGCATACGCCCCAGTCCGACGACGAGATCGGCACCCTGGGTGTCGCGTTCAACAGCATGACCGAGCGGCTCGAGGAGCAGACGAGCGCGCTCGTCGCGGCCAACGCTCAGCTCGAGAGCCGCAGCGCGCTGATCGAGGCAGTGATGTCGGGCGTGTCGGCCGGAGTCATCTCGATCGGCGCCGATCGCCGCGTGCGCCTGATGAACGCCTCGGCGCGCGAGCTGCTTCGCCAGGCCGAGGGCGATCCGGAAGGGCGCGAGCTCAAGGAGATCGTGCCCGAGCTCGACGCGCTTCTCGACGGCCAGGAACGCGAGGCCGTGGTCCAGATCGGTGTCGGCGGGGAGGCGCGCACGCTGGCGGTCAAGATCACCACCGACGAAGCGGGCAAGGTCCTGACCTTCGACGACATCACCCAGCAGCTGCTCGACCAGCGCCGCGCCGCCTGGTCCGACGTGGCGCGCCGGATCGCGCACGAGATCAAGAACCCGCTCACGCCGATCCAGCTCGCCGCCGAGCGGCTCCAGCGACGCTACGGCAAGCAGATCGAGGGCGGGGCGGGCGTGTTCGCCCAGCTCACCGAGACGATCGTGCGTCAGGTGGGCGACCTCAGGCGCATGGTCGACGAATTCTCCTCCTTCGCGCGCATGCCCAAGCCGCTGTTCCGGCAGGAATCGCTGTTCGACATCGCGCGCCAGGCGCTGTTCCTGCACGAAGTCGCGCACCCCGCGATCCGATTCGAGCTCAAGGCCCCCGACAATGTCCCGCCGCTCGTCTGCGATCGGCGCCAGATCGGCCAGGCGCTCACCAACGTCGTCAAGAACGCCGTCGAGGCGATCGAGGCGCGCGGGGAAGGGGAGGCGCTGCCCCAGGGCGAAGTGGTGATGACGATGGAAGCCGACGATCCGCGGCGCATCCAGGTGATCGTCGAGGACAATGGCATCGGCCTGCCCGTCGAGCGCGACCGCATCGTCGAGCCCTATATGACCACGCGCAGCCGCGGCACGGGCCTGGGCCTCGCGATCGTCAAGAAGATCGTCGAGGAGCATTTCGGCACGATCGCCTTCGCCGACCGGCCGGGCGGCGGAACGATCGTCACCATCTGCTTCGACGCCGAGCAACTCGCCCCGCTCGCCGCGCGCGACAGCCAACCCGAAGACGAGCCGCGGCCTGCGGCGCTGACAAGAACCGGAAGCAAGAAATGAGCCTCGATATCCTCGTAGTCGACGACGAACGCGACATCCGCGAACTGGTGGCGGGCGTGCTCGAGGACGAAGGATATTCGACCCGTGGCGCCGCCGACAGCGATTCCGCGCTCGAAGCGATCGCCGAGCGCCGCCCGAGCCTGGTGCTGCTCGATGTCTGGCTCCAGGGCTCGCGGCTCGACGGGCTCGAGCTGCTCGACGAGATCAAGCGGCGCGATGCCTCGCTTCCGGTGCTGGTGATCTCGGGCCACGGCAATCTCGACACCGCCGTCGCCGCGATCCGGCGCGGCGCTTCGGACTTCATCGAAAAGCCCTTCGAGGCCGAGCGGCTGCTGCTCCTCGTCGAGCGGGCCACCGAGACCGAGCTGCTGCGCCGTGAAGTGGCGTCGCTGCGCGCGTCGGCCGGCCGCGAGACAGACCTCACCGGCACTTCGGGCGCGATCAACTCGGTCCGCGCGACGCTCAAGCGAGTCGCCTCGACCGGCAGCCGCGTGCTGATCACCGGCGGCCCGGGCGTCGGCAAGGAAGTCGCAGCGCGGCTGCTCCACGGCTGGAGCCAGCGCGCGACGGCGCCCTTCGTCATCGTCAGCGCCGCGCGCATGACTCCCGAGCGCGTCGACGAGGAGCTGTTCGGCGTCGAAGAGGGGGGCGATCTCGTTCGCCCGGGCCTGCTCGAGCAGGCGCACGGCGGCACCTTGTTCCTCGACGAGATCGCCGACATGCCGGTGGCGACCCAGGCGCGGATCCTGCGCGTGCTCACCGATCAGAGCTTCAACCGCGTCGGCGGTACGCGGATGGTCAAGGTAGACGTCCGCGTCGTCTCCGCCACGGCACGCGACCTCCAGGCCGAGATTGCCGGCAGCCGCTTCCGCGAAGACCTCTACTATCGGCTCAACGTCGTGCCGGTGAGCATCCCGTCGCTCACCGAGCGCCGCGAGGACATTCCGGTGCTCGTCGAGCATTTCGTGGCGCATTACGCGAGCGAGCGGCGCGTGCCGACGCCCGAGATCGCGCCCGATGCGATGGTGGCGCTGCAGAGCTATGAATGGCCGGGGAATGTCCGCCAGCTGCGCAACGTGGTCGAGCGCACCGTGATCCTCGCGCCCGGCGACCGGATCGGCCGCATCGACATCGACCTGTTGCCCCCCGAAGTGCTGGGCCCCCAGGGCGAGCTCGGCAACGGCATGGGCGCCAACGCGATCATGGGCGCGCCGCTCAAGGAAGCGCGCGAGACCTTCGAGCGCGAATATCTCCGCGTCCAGATCCGCCGTTTCTCGGGCAACATCTCGCGCACCGCGACCTTCATCGGGATGGAGCGTTCGGCGCTCCACCGCAAATTGAAGCTGCTCGGGATCACCGACACGCGCGAGGAATAGGTTGGACGCGCAGCTGCGGAAAATCTAAGATGTGGGCCATCCGCGCCGGGGTGGCGCGGTACTCCGACGCCGGGAAAGCGGCGCGCCGCGGGACAGGATCCCGCCAAGAATAGAAGGACAATGGCATGGCAGAGAAGCAGACTTCGCTTCAGGACCTGTTCCTCAACTCCCTCCGGCGTTCGAAGGCGCCGGTCACGATGTTCCTGGTGAAGGGCGTGAAGCTGCAGGGCATCGTCACCTGGTTCGACAATTTCTCGGTGCTGCTGCGTCGCGACGGCCAGTCGCAGCTCATCTACAAGCACGCCATCTCCACGATCATGCCATCCGGCCCGGTGGACCTGACCCAACTCCTCGACGCAGTTGGAGAATATCAGGCCAAGAACCCGGTTTTGCAGGAGATTTTCCTGAACGCGGTGCGCCGCCAGCAGGAGAATGTGACGATGTTCCTGGTGAACGGCGTCATGCTCCAAGGCCAGATCGCAGCGTTCGACCTTTTCTGCATGCTGCTCCAGCGCGAGGGCATGGCCCAGCTCGTCTACAAGCACGCCGTCTCCACGATCCAGCCTGCGCATCCGCTCAACCTGGCCGAGGAAACGAACGCCTCCGACGGCGATTGATGCAGGCATGACCACCGGTTTCGAACGCGACCCCGACGAGTTCACGCGGGGCGCGCGGGCAGTCGTCGTCTATCCCGACATGGGCGCGAGCTCGCGCGATGCCGAGGCGCGCCTCGAGGAGACTGCGGGCCTTGCCGCCGCGATCGGCGTCGAGGTCCGCGAGAAGGTCGCGATCAAGCTGCGCCAGCCCAAGCCCGGCACGCTGATCGGCTCGGGTCAGGTTGATGCGCTGGCCGAGACGGTGCGCGACCAGGAGCTTCAACTGGCCGTGTTCGACGCGGCGCTCACGCCGGTGCAGCAGCGCAATCTCGAGACCGCGCTCGGCTGCAAGGTGATCGACCGCACCGGGCTGATCCTCGAGATCTTCGGCGAGCGCGCGCGCACCGCCGAGGGCCGGCTCCAGGTCGAGCTGGCGCACCTCGACTATCAGGCCGGCCGCCTCGTGCGCAGCTGGACGCACCTCGAGCGCCAACGCGGCGGCTTCGGCTTCCTCGGCGGCCCGGGCGAGACCCAGATCGAGGCCGACCGAAGGCTGATCCGCGACCGCATGGCGCGGCTCCGCAAGGAGCTCGACCAGGTCAGCCGCACGCGCACGCTTCACCGCGATCGGCGCCAGCGCGCGCCCTGGCCAGTGATTGCGCTGGTCGGCTATACCAACGCCGGAAAGTCCACGCTTTTCAACCGCCTGACGGGTGCTGACGTCATGGCGGAAAACCTGTTGTTCGCCACGCTCGACCCTACGCTGCGGCAAGTCTCGCTTCCCGGCATCGACAAGGCGATCCTCTCGGACACCGTCGGTTTCGTCTCCGAACTGCCGACGCAGCTCGTCGCGGCGTTCAAGGCGACGCTCGAGGAAGTCGTGTCGGCCGACCTGCTGATCCATGTCCGCGACATCGCGCATCCGGACACGGAGGCGCAGCGCGCCGATGTCGAGAAGGTGCTGGGGGAGATCGGCGTGTCCGAGACCACTCCGCGGTTCGAGGCCTGGAACAAGCTCGACCTGCTCGACGAAGAGAGCCGCGAGCAGCTGCTCGAGGATGCCGCGCGCCGCAGCGACGTGATGCCGATCTCGGCGATGTCGGGGGAGGGCGTAGAAGCCTTGGTCGAGGCTGTGGCTGCGCGGCTCACCCAGGGCCATCGTCGCTACACGATCACGCTCGATCCCGCCGATGGCGCCGGCGCCGCCTGGCTTCACCAGCACGGCGAAGTGCTCGATCAGCGTGTCGAGGACGACAAATCGGTGTACGAAGTGCGGATGGCACCGCGCGATTACGAGCGGTTCGCAATGCGAGGGTAGCGATGCGGCAACCCGACGGGTTCACGGTACGCTGGACGATAGCGATCACGCTCTCGCTGCTTGCCTCCGTCGCAATCATGGTTGCCGCCGCCAAGCACGACCATGAAGGGATCTGGGGGGAGACCACCGCGGCCTGGCTCCAGGCCGTCGGCTCGATCCTCGCCATCCTCTTCGGTATCGCGATGGCCAATGCCGAAGCGCGCCGCGCCGGCGCCGATGCGCGGACCGAGAAGATCGAAGACGCCCGCGCGGCGATCGCCCTCGCGCACAAGACGCTCGAGCTGGTGGCCGACCGGCTGATGGTCGCCTGCGACCCTGCCACCGAAGCGATGCACGGCATGGCGCTGCGCGAGCATCGGACCAACGAGCTGGTGGAGGGACTACGCCAGATCAGCGTCGGCGATCTTCCGCCCGAGATCGTCGTGCCTTTCTCGAGCATCCGCAGCAACCTTCACGCGGTGAACGCGCGGATCACCGAGATCTACGAAAGCGAGGAGGAGGATGGCATTCCTGCCGAGCGCCGCCGGGTGCGCCTCGGCAGCGGGCTGATCATATATGCGCATGCGGTCAACGATTATGCCGATCTGTGCACACTGCTGCGCACCCAGGTCGACGTGGAGTTCCCAGCGTTCCGCGAGCCGCCTCAGCTTGCGGCCTATGTGGCGGTGGCGCGCATCGCGGCATCCTCCGGGCAGGATGCCTCGGACGAATAGGCGGTCAGCGCGTGCCGCGAGCCTTCGCCGCCTGCCAGAGCGCTTCCTTGCCATCGAGGTCGAGCCCCGCGAAAGCTTCTCCAGCCTCGGTCTCCATTGCCTTGAAGCGCCGTTCGAACTTCGCGTTCGCCGCACGCAGTGCCGCCTCGGGCTCTACGCCCAGCTTGCGTGCCCAGTTGACCACGGCGAAGAGCAGATCTCCGATTTCCTCCGCAACCTCTTCTGAAGGCGCCGATTCCACCTCGGCGAGCTCCTCGTCGATCTTGGCGCGCGCGCCGCCGGGATCGGGCCAGTCGAAGCCGGTCCGCGCCGCGCGCTTCTGCAGCTTTTCGGCGCGGAGCAGGGCAGGGAGGCCCACCGCGACGCCGTCGAGCGCGCTCTCGTGCCCCTTGGCGTCGCGCTCCTCGGCCTTGATCTGCTCCCAGAGATGATGTCCGCCCTCGGCCAGGTCGCCGAAGATGTGCGGGTGGCGGCGCTCCATTTTGTCGCTGATCGCCTCGATCACGTCCTGGAGCGCGAAATGCCCGGCTTCCTCGGCCATGCGGCTGTGGAAGACCACCTGGAGCAGCAGGTCGCCGAGCTCGTCCTTGAGGTCCGCCATGTCGCCGCGCAGACAAGCGTCGGCGACTTCATAGGCTTCCTCGATCGTATAGGGCGCGATCGTCGCGAAGGTCTGCACGGTATCCCATTCGCAGCCCCGCTCCGGATCGCGCAGCCGCGCCATGATCGACACGAGGCGATCGATATCGACAGTCTTCATCGGTGGAGAGTCCCTCGGGCGCTGGTCGCTGGAGGCTGCTCCATGCCACCCCGCGCGCGCCGATCCAAGGCGTCGTCACCGGCGACGGCCCTTTCCATTCGTAGAAAAGTCAGACTATTGGCAGTTGACGTGGAGCAGCGGGAGGCAAGGCAATGATCCGTCGGCGTGACCTGATTGCGGCAGGGGCGGCACTGCCCATCGCGGCGGCGGTTCCCGCATCGGCAAGGGCGGCGGCGCTGCGCAACCCGCTGATCCTGCAGCGCGCCGATCCGCAGGTCCTGCGCGCCGGTGGCTGGTATTACTTCATGGCATCGGTCCCCGAATATGACCGGCTCGCGCTCCGGCGCGCGCGCACGATCGCGGGGCTTGCGGAGGCGCCGGAGACGGTGGTCTGGCGGCGTCCGGTCAGCGGCAAGATGGGCGGCTATATCTGGGCGCCCGAGATCCACTGTTTCGACGGCGCCTGGCACATCTATTTCGCGGCCGGGGATTCGGACGAGAAGTTCCGCATCCGCACCTATGTGCTGCAGGCGAGCGGGCGCAACCCGCTGACCGCCGAATGGACGCTGCTCGGGCAGTTGCAGACGCCGTGGGACAGCTTCACGCTCGACAGCACGGTCTTCGAGCACAAGGGCCGGCGCTACATCTGCTGGGCGCAGCACGAGCCCGGCATCGCGACCAACAGCAACCTCTATCTCGCGCCGCTGGCGACCCCGACGACGCTCGGCGCGGCACCGGCGCGGCTGACGGTGCCCGAGCTCGACTGGGAGACCCGGAAGTTCAAGGTCGCCGAGGGGCCGGCGCTGCTCGCCCGCAACGGCCGGCTGTTCCTCACATACTCGGCGAGCGCCACCGACGACCGCTATTGCATGGGCATGCTGACCGCGCAGGACGACGCGGACATCATGGATCCGAAGTCCTGGTCCAAGTCGCCCGTGCCGGTGTTCGCGTCATCGGAGGCCAATCAGGTCTATGGGCCCGGGCACAACAGCTTCGTCGTCGACGAGCACGGCCGCGACCTGCTGGTCTATCACGGCCGCGACTATCGCGAGATCCAGGGGGACCCGCTGTTCGATCCCAACCGCCACACGCGCGTGCAGCCGATCCGCTATCGGCCCGACGGGACGCCGGACTTTGGCGCACCGGTGAAGAACGGGCCACTGGTCTAGACGGCGGGGGCTTCGACTGCCCGCAGCGCGTTAGCGGCGCGGACGGGTATAGGGCACGAACCTGTCCAGGATCACGAAACCCCGCTGGAATCGGGTGCCGCGATCAACGAGGCGTACCGTGTCCAGCCGGCAGAGCTGACTTCCGGTCGTGCGGGTGACGAGCACCGAATCGCTGTCCAGCGAAGATGCGCCGGACCGCGGCCGGTTGACGAAAAGCGTGCGCCCCGTGTCGTAGACGATCGCCGTTCGGCTGATGATCCGGCTCGAGCGGATCGCCGACAGTCGGATACAATTGACCGGCCGTCCGGCCGTCCGGCCGGCAACCGTTCGGGCGAGCTCGGCTTCGCCGCGCTGGCCGTTGCGCTGCGCCTCGGCCGGGGTCGGCGCCGCAAGGAGCACGGTCAATCCTCCTGCCAGAACCAGAACAGATCGCTTCATCTCTCATCTCCTGCTTGGCCGGGAGCTACTCGGGACCGGGTCGTGACATCTGGCCGTTCGAGACATGTGTGCGCTCAACGACGGGAAGCTCAATGGGTTCACGCCCGACGAATAGGCGTGGGGGCGTCGACAACGCATTCCAAGTCCGCAATGCGGCCCGAAGTGGCATTCTGCTGCTGGCATGTGCCGCTTGAAACCGCCGTTCGCGCGCGATTGCCAATGGATCCCAAGAGGTATCGACCCCAAAATTTGCCTCGTCGACCGCACCTGCGAGCCTTGTCCGGCCCTAGCAGGGCGCCTATCTCCGCCCAACCCCAAATGGAGTTCGCACCGACATGGATCTCTTCCTGACCGCAGCGCCGTCAAATCCCGCCGTCAGGAAAGTCTCGACCCATGTCCGCCTCCATCTCGCTCGCAAATCTCAGCTGGTCCACGCCTGACGGGCGTCCCGTCCTCAGCGACGTCTCGCTTTCGATCCAGCAGGAACGCGTCGGCATCGTCGGCCGCAACGGTGTCGGCAAGAGCACGCTGCTGAAGCTCGTCTCCGGCGAACTGGCGCCGACGCGCGGCCGGGTCATCGTGGACGGAACGATCGGCACGCTGCGCCAGATCACGCAGGTCTCGCCGCAGGAGAGCGTCGCCGACCTGATGGGCGCGGCCGCCGGGCTGGCGCTGCTGCGCAAGGCCGAAGCGGGGCTGGCGTCGATCGAGGAGCTATCCGAGGCCGACTGGATGCTGGAGGCGCGCGCGGCGGAAGCGCTCGCCCAGGTAGGGCTCGACGTTGCGCTGGACGCGCCGCTCGTGCGGCTTTCGGGCGGGCAGCGGACGCGTGCGGCGCTTGCGGGGGCGCTGTTCCGCCGGCCCGACTTCCTCCTGCTCGACGAGCCGACCAACGATCTCGACCGCGACGGCCGCCGTGCGGTGCGCGAGCTGATCGAGGGCTGGCGTGCGGGGGCGCTGGTCGTGAGCCACGACCGCGAGCTGCTCGAAACCATGGACGCGATCGTCGAGCTGACATCGCTGGGCGCGGCGCGGTTCGGCGGCAACTGGAGCGCCTATCGCGCGCGCAAGACGATCGAGCAGGAGGCCGTCGAGCGCGATCTGGCCTCGGCCGAGCGCCGGGCGGCGGAAGTCGCGCGCAAGGCGCAGCAAGCCGTCGAGCGCCAGCAGCGGCGCGATGCCGTCGGCAACCGCAAGGGCGCGCGGGGCGACTTGCCGCGCATCCTGGTCGGCGCGCGGCGCGATCGTGCCGAGAAGACCGGCGGCGAGGGGGCGCAACTGGCGCAGCGGCTGCGCGCCGAGGCCGAGCAGTCGCTGGCCGAGGCGAAGAGCCGAGTCGAGCGCGTGTCGACGATGACCGTGCAGCTGGCCTCGACCGGCCTTGCCGCCGGGCAGCGCGTGCTCGACGTGGAGGCGCTGCGGTTCGGGCATGTTCCTGGTGAGCCGGTGCTCGATGGTCTTTCGTTCGGGATCGCGGGGCCCGAGCGCGTGGCGATCCGCGGGCCCAATGGATCGGGCAAGTCGACTTTGCTGGGGCTGATCGCCGGGCAGCTGGTGCCCTGGGAGGGAAGGGCGGCGGTCCATGTCCGCTTCGCCTATTTCGACCAGCGGGTGAGCATCCTCGATGCGCGGGCGACGGTGGCGGAGAATTTCCGTCGCCTCAATCCGGCGATGACCGACAATGACTGCCGGGCGGCGCTGGCGCGGTTCCAGTTCCGGGCCGAGGCTGCGGACCGGCGCGTGGAGACGCTCAGCGGCGGGCAATTGCTGCGGGCGGGGCTCGCCTGCGTGCTCGGCGGCCCCACGCCGCCGCCGCTGCTGCTGCTCGACGAGCCGACCAACCACCTCGACCTCGATTCGATCGCGGCGGTGGAGGCGGGGCTAAGGGCGTTCGACGGGGCGCTTCTGGTCGTCAGCCATGACGATGCGTTCCTGGAGGCGATCGACGTGACGCGGCGGATCGATCTCCTCGGCAGCTAGCGGGGGCTGGCGTAGATCGGTGGCGACTTTCAGCGCCCAGGCGTGCGCGCCCTGCTGCCGGCTGAGCGCCAGCGCCTCGTCGAGCAGGGCCAGGACCGCCTGGGCCTGCGCCCCGGACAGGCGGAGCACCTGCGCCTTGAGGCGGAGCAGCTCGGGCATCGCGAAGCGCTCGCCCCTGGCTTCGCAGGTCGCGAGCGTGGCGTCGACGAGGTCGCGGGCTTCGTCGAGCCGCGCGTCGAGGATGAGGCCGCGTACCAGCGCGATGACGAAGGGGGTGGTGAGCAGCTCGTAGCGGGCGGCGCGCAGGCGGGCGAGGCTGTCCTCGACCGCGACCAGCGCCTCGCCGGTGTGCCCGTGCTGGATCGCCAGCTCCCCGCGAAAACCCGCCGCGGCCGCCATATAGGGGCCGAGCGCATTGATCTGCGCGAGCTCGGCGAAGGCGGCGAGATCCTCCTCCGCGGCGGCCCAATCCTCTATCCAGAGATGGACGGCGAGCGACCAGATCAGCGCGATGCAATGGGTAACGGCATGATCGAGGCCGGCGGCTTCGCGGACGGTCTGCCGCGCCAGGCGCTGGGCCTGCTCGGCATGGCCCGAGAGCCATAGCGTTCGCGCCAGCGCGATGCCCGAGCGGTTCCGGTGATCGAACCCGTAGTGGATCGTCCGGCTGCGGGTCGAGGGCGGGCTTTTCTGGAGCGACAACTCGAGCTCGCGGCGTGCCCTGATCTGGTCGCCGCCGAGGTGTTGCGAGATGCCCGAGAGCGAATAGGCCACGCCGATCGCCTCGGGCTCGCCGAGGGTCTGGGCGACTTCGACCGCGCGTTCGGCATGGCCGAGCGCAACCGCATATTCGCCGATGCGCTCGTGGAAGATATGGAGGCGGCCGAGCAGGCGCAGCTGGTTCCAGCGATCGTCGAGTGCCGTCGCGATCTCCAGCGCGCGGGCGAGGGCGTTGCCCGCGGCTTCGCTGTTGCCGCGCGTGAACATCAGCGTGATGCCGAGCGCTGCCTGCAGTTCCAGCTCGAGCGCGGTGCCGCGCTGGGCTTCCTCGATCGCGTCGAGCGCGCGGCCGCACCAGGTGCGGCATTCGACGAGGTGCGACAAAGTGAGGAACACCGGCGCGCTCGCGGCAGCGAAGCGAACGCCGATCTTGAGCTCGCCATGCCCGCCGAAGCTCCAGTCGAGCGCGCTGCGAATGTTGCCGAGCTGCTGGCGCAGCGGCTTCACGTCCTGCAGCACGCTCTCGTCCTGTCGTAGCACGGCTTCGAGCTCGGCCAGGTAGAAGGCCGCGTGGCGGCGCGCGACGGCGTCCTGCTCGCGCTGGCCGCGGGCGAGCAGCTTCTCGCGGGCATAGGCGCGCGTCATCTCGAGCAGGCGGTAGGTGCCGGTGCGGCGCGCGCGATCGGGTACGATCAGCGACTTGGAGGCGAGCTCGTCGAGCGCGATCGCCACTTCGTCCGATCCGATCGCGGCATCCGCCGCCACTTCCAGCGCGGCGTCGAGCGAGAAGGGGCCGACGAACACCGAAAGCCGATCGAGTACCATCCGCTCGGTTTCGGAGAGCAGGTCATAGCTCCAGTCGAGCGTCGCCTGCAGCGTCTGCTGGCGCGGCCCCGCCGTGCGCCTGCCCGACCAGGCGAGGCTGAACCGTTCGCCGAGCTGGCGCGCAGTGGCGGCGATGCCATGCGTCCCGACGCGCACCGCGGCGAGCTCGATCGGCAGCGCCATGCCGCCGAGCCGTGCGCACATCTCCGCGATCAGCCGGGCAGCCTCTTCGTCGATCACGAGGCCGCTGTCGGCCGCCGTTGCGCGCTCGCAGAAGAGCTGGACCGCGGGGTAGGCGAGGAGCTGGTCGCGAGACAGCCCGTCGGGTTCCTCGGGGTAGCGCAGCGCGTCGAGACGCAGCACATGTTCGGCCCGCGCGCGCAGCGGCTCGCGCGAAGTCCCAAGGATACGCGTCATCGGTGCCTCCTCGATGACGCGCTCGACGATGCCGGCCACCGGCGCGAGGACATGTTCGCAATTGTCGAGCAGCAGCAGGAACCGCTGGTCGCGGATATGGCCGAGGATCACCGCCAGCGGATCATCGCTCTGCACGGCGATGCCCATGGCGCCCGCGATCATCGCCGGCACCACTGCGCGATTCTCGATCATGCTGAAGTCGACGAAGGCGACGCGACCGTCGAAGGCAGGCGCCAGCCGGTGACCGATCTCGATCGCGAGCGAGGTCTTGCCCACGCCAGCCGCGCCCGCGATGGTGAAGAGCGGCGTGTCGACGACGCGTTCCGCCAGGAACGCAACATCGTCATCGCGCCCGATCAGATGCGGCAGGCGTGCGGGCAGGTTGGTGCCGGCCGGGATGCTCCTGCCGGCGTCGTCGGGAGCCTGGCGCGGCGCCGGTCCGGGCGCGCCCTGCCGCTCGATCGGGGCGACGAACGCATAGCCGACACCGACCTGCGTCGCGATGTAGCGCGCGCCGTCGGTACCGTCGCCGAGCAGCCGGCGAAGGCCGGCCATGTGGAAGCGCAAGCTGCCGTCCTCGACCACCACGTCCGACCAAACGCGCTTGAGCAGCTCGCGCTTGGAGAGCACGCGGCCAGGCTGTTCGGTCAGCACCACTAGCAAGTCGAAGGAGCGCCCACCGATCTCCACCGGCGCGCCGTCCCTGGTCAGCAGCCGCTCGCCCGGCGACAGGCAGAAGGGCCCGAAGCAGATGCGCTCGCCCTGGATTTGCTTCGCTGCGTCCACCACGATCGCGCCGTTCCCTGTGTCTGGTCGGGCGCAGTCATGCCGCGAGAGCCGGCGGGCCTCAATCCTACCAAAGCACAATGCGTTCGATTTCCGCGTCAGCCGCCGGAGCCTTGCGGGAAGTCGGTCGACAGGCTGAGGGCGCGCCACCGCTCGAGCTCGTCGAGGCGCGCGCGGTCGCTGCGCTCGATCGCAGCGACGGCATCGCTGCCGAGCGGCAGCCGCAGCGGAGGCGTTTCGGCGGCGACGATCTGGAGAATCGCGCCGGCCCCGCGCCGCGGATCGCCGGGCTGCCGGCCGTCATAGGCCGCCTGCATCCGCGCGGCATTGCCGACCACTGCGTCATATTCGGCGCGGCCCGCCTCGATCCTGGTCGAGGATCCGGCGAAGTCGGTGCGGAAGCCGCCGGGCTCGATGATCGTGACGCGCACGCCGACCAGCTTCATTTCCTGCGCGAGCACTTCGGAAAATCCCTCGACGCCCCATTTGGCTGCCGAATAGGGCGCGCGGCCGGGTGCGCCCAGCCGTCCGCCGACCGAGGAGAATTGGACGATATGGCCGCTGCGGCGCTCGCGCATGTGCGGGACGACTGCCTTGGTCATGATGATCGTGCCGAACAAATTGGTCGCGATCTGCTGGCGGAATGCCGCGATCGGCGTGTCCTCGACCGAGCCGATATCCCCATAGCCGGCATTGTTGACGAGCACGTCGAGCGCGCCGAACCGCGCGATGGCAGCCGCCACCGCGGCGTGCGCTTCTTCTTCGTTGGTCACGTCGAGCCGCGCAGTGGCGAGCTGGCCGGGCCGGCCGTCACCCAGACCCAAAAGCTGCTGCGGATCGCGCGCGGTGGCCAGCAGATTGTCACCGGCGTCGAGGATCGCCTCGCACAGGGCGCGGCCGAAGCCCCGCGAGCTGCCGGTCACCAGCCAGGTCCTTGCCATCGTCCATGCTCCTTTTCGACGCGCTTTGCCCATTCACCGC
The DNA here is from genome assembly GCF_017744835.1 of Sphingomonas sp. Taxonomy (GTDB): domain Bacteria; phylum Pseudomonadota; class Alphaproteobacteria; order Sphingomonadales; family Sphingomonadaceae; genus Sphingomonas. The sequence goes on along the minus strand of NZ_JAGIAM010000003.1, from coordinate 567,249 downwards.
TGCTCTAGACCGTCCGCCGGACAATGCGTGTTAGCCCCCGTCGGGCCGCTGTTAGTTGCTGCCAGCCCCGTTGCTCCGCGCGGGCGGCATGACGAGGGCTAACGGCGGATAACGGGCGTATCGGCGCGGATTCTCTACCTTGGGGACACCCTTCAGGGAGAATAGCCATGTCCGATACCAAGACCCTCTACACCGCCAATGTCCATGTGACCGGGGGACGCGAAGGCGCCGCCCGCAGCTCGGACGGACGGCTCGACCTCAAGCTCTCGACGCCGGGCAGCACCGGGCAGGGGACGAACCCCGAGCAGCTGTTCGCGGCCGGCTGGTCCGCCTGCTTCGAAGGCGCGATGGCGATCGCCGCGCGAGCCAAGGGCATCACTCTGCCGAGCGATCTGGCGATCGATGCGCAGGTCGACCTGCGCCAGGGCGAGGACGGCTATTCGCTGGCCGCGCGGCTGAACGTCAGCGCGCCCGGCCTCGACCCGGCGATCGCGCGCCAGATCATCGAGACCGCGCACCGGACCTGCCCCTATTCCAAGGCGATCAAGGGCGATATCGACGCCCTGGTCACACTCGCCTGAGCCGGGGGAGATAGGAAATGCGGAAGCGCATCATCGGCGGGCTGACGCTCGCCGCAGCCCTGGCGGCGCCGGCGGCGCAGGCGCAATCGGCCAAGCCCACCGTCGTGCTCGTCCATGGGGCGTTCGCGGACTCGTCGAGCTGGAACGGGGTCATCACCATCCTCGAGGGCGACGGCTACACAGTGGTCGCCGCGCCCAATCCGTTGCGCGGCGTGCGCGCCGATGCCGAGGTCGTCGGCGATCTCGTCAGGAGCATCGCAGGGCCGGTAGTCCTCGTCGGCCATTCCTATGGCGGATCGGTGATCAGCGAGGCGGCCGAGCGGGCACCCAATGTGAAGGCGCTGGTCTATGTCGCTGCCTTCGCGCCCGAAGCCGGCGAGACCGCGCTTGGCCTGACCGGCAAGTTCCCCGGCAGCACGCTGGCGCCGGCGCTTGCGCCGCCGGTGCGGCTCGCCGGCGGCGGCAACGACCTCTACATCCTCCAGGCACGCTTCCACGACCAGTTCGCAGCGGACGTGCCTGAGGCCGAGGCGCGGCTCATGGCGGCGGGGCAGCGCCCGATCGCCGACGCCGCCTTGTCCGAGGGGTCCACCGCGCCGGCGTGGAAGCACGTCCCGTCGTGGTTCATCTATGGCGACGCCGATCGCAACATCCCGCCCGCCGCGCTGGCGTTCATGGCCGATCGCGCCAGGTCGCGCGGAACGGTGGTGGTGAAGGGCGCTTCGCACGTGGTGATGGTGTCCAACGCGCCGGCGGTGGCCGGCCTGATCGAACGCGCGGCGACCGCCCGCTAGCCCAAAGCGCCGGCGCGCCTTCCCCCAGGCAGCCCCCAGGCGCCGGCGCCTACGCCCACGGTCGGCACCGCATTCGCGAAGCCGACCGTGGGCGATTTTTCGTGGGGGAAGCGCCTATCGCGCGTAATCGGTGAAGACGAGATCGGCGTTCTTCGCGAGCGCGTTGAGCTTCGAATGGCAGGCGAAGCAGGCGCGGGTGAGCGCGGGATCCGGGTTCGGCACGCCACTCTCGAACTGGCCATAGCCCCAGCCGGCGCTCGCGGCGTAGCGCTTCGAATCCTTGACGCTGACCTGTACGTTGATGGGCGGCCCCGCCACGAAGGACTGGGGCGCCGGGAAGACCGCGTCGTTCCGCGCGGAGGAGTCGAAGCGCCAGGCAAGTCGCACGATCACCGCGCCGTCGGGGAAGGGGCGCACGCCGTCGCGGAAGGCCTTCACGGCTATGTCGTTGCCCAGGATGGCGCGGATGTCGTTGTTCTTGCCCGCCTCGTGCGCGACGCTGATTAGCTTCCAGTCGCGATAGCCCCGCGGGAGCTTCACGCCATAGATGGGCGAGCCCGCCTGCTCGTGCGGCAGCGCCGCGGAGATGCCGAACACCAGGCTCGCGAGCGCAAGGCTACAGGTTGCAAGTCGCTGCATGGAGGCTCCCCGGTTTCAGCCGGCCAGCCTGGCGGCGTCGAGCACGGCGCGGGCAAAGTCGGCGGGGGCCTCCTGAGGGAGGTTATGGCCGATGCCGCCGGTGACCAGCCGGTGGGCATAGGGGCCGGTGAACTTGGCGCGATATTGCGCGGCCTCGGGATGGGGTGCGCCATTGGCGTCGCCTTCCATGGTGATCGCGGGGATCGTGACCGGCGGCGCCGCTGCGAGCTTCGCCTCGACGGCGTCATATTGCCGCTCGCCGTCCGCGAGCCCCAATCGCCAGCGGTAGTTGTGGATCACGATGGCGACATGCTGCGGATTGGCGAACGAGGCGGCGGAGCGCGCATAGGTGGCGGCGTCGAACTGCCAGCGGGGCGAGGCGAGCTTCCAGATCAGCTCGTTGAAAGCGTTGAGGTTGGCGGCATAGCCCGCCTGGCCGCGCTCGGTCGCGAAATAGAATTGATACCACCATTGCAGCTCGGCCTTGGGCGGAAGCGGCTTGGCGTTGCCGGCCTGGCTGCCGATCAGATAGCCGCTGACCGATACCAGCGCCTTGCACCGCTCGGGCCAGAGCACGGCCATGATGTCCGCGGTCCGGGCGCCCCAGTCTAACCCGGCGACGATTGCCTGGCGGATCCTCAGCGCGTCCATCAGCGCGAGCCCGTCTGCGGCGAGCGCGGCCTGCTGCGCGTTGCGCGGCGCCTCGGGCGAGCGGATCAGCGTGGTTCCGAAGCCGCGCAGATGCGGGATGATCACGCGGTAGCCCTGCGCGACGAGCAGCGGCGCGACTTCGGCGAAGGCGTGGATGTCGTAGGGCCAGCCGTGGAAGAGCAGGACGGCGGGACCGGCGGCCGGCCCCATGTCGACATAGCCGATGCTGAGCACGCCTGCCTCGATCTGCCGGATCGGGGGGAAGGGGCTGGCTGCCGCCCTGGCGCGCGGTGCGGCGAGCGCACGGCCTGCGGCAGCCCCGCCGATCAGCGTCGCGGCGGTTGCGGCTGCGCCACGGACGAAGCCGCGGCGATCGGGATTGACGGTCTCGGGAAGCGGCACGGCTCTGTCCTTTCGGTGCTTGCGACGCACCGCAGATACGCCCGCCCGGCGAGGACTGCCCGTTAATCGCTGTGATCCGCTGTGAGTTGCGCGGGAACGAGCCATTGGACGCTCCGGCGAGTCGACGCGTTCGCCTTTTCCTTCGAGTTGGCGTCAGCCGGGGTCTGGCTACCTATATGAGTTCAACGTCGTCGGGCGCCCGTTCTAATCATATTTGAGCTCCAGATAACGCCCGAACACCTGGATTTCATCAATGGATCCTCGGCCGAGTTGCTCGCTTGCTTGCCCAAGTTCAGCCTCGATCAGCTGTAGCCCGTTGATCAGGTGGTCGTCGGGGGTACGGCCATCGGCCCCCGGCGCGCGCCGGGCCGATACGGGGATGGTTCGCCAGCCATCGACCAGCCTGGGCATTTCCTCCGCGATCAGCTTGCGGACGGCCGCGGCCGCCGGGCTGCGAGGATCCAGGCGCCCGAGTTGCGGAGCCAGAACGTCGAGCTTTGAGATCATGGAATCCGCAAGCTGCGCGGCGGGGGCCGGCAGGCCACGCCTTTGCGCCGCGAGCCAGACGACCGACTCTTCGGCCAGGCGGGGGAGTGGGGCCCCGGCCAGAGCCTCGCCTCCCCGCACGGGGCGGTCGGCGCGGACGAAGATCAATAGAGTTAACAGCAGCATCACCGCCGACGCCGCGGCAAAGGCGACGGCAAGCGCGCTGACGGTCGCGAGCAGGGCCCAGGCGAACAAGGCTGCGATTGCCGCCACGACCAGCCGAAGCATGAGCCGCCTCTGACGTCTTGCCTTCGCCTCGCGCTCGCGGCGTGCCTGCTCGCGACCCTCGGGCGACAAGCGGCGAAGCATTTCCTCGGCATGGGTGAGTCCGACGTCGGCGAAGCCCGCAGCGACTTTGCGCGCACGGTGGATCATCGGCTCGCCAGGACCAGCATCGTGGTTCATTCCGGCAAGATGGCGTTGCCCGGCACCAGAATCTAGGGCCGGGCGAAGCCTTGGACGAACCCCATGCTTTTTTATCCCCGGGCAACTTCCACGCTCGTCCTGTGGCTCATTCGCTCACGACCCAGCTCCTGGGCGCCTGAATGAGGCGAGTCTCATTTAATCTGGGGCTCACATTCCGTCGGGACGATAATATACATTATGTAAAATTAACTCAGTGTTCGGAAGCGGGCATCGGGTCTGTCCGGCGTCCGACTGAGGGTTCTCCCCTAGAGACGCTGAAGCCGTCCGGCCGTACCCTTCCGTGTACAGATCGCTCTATTGTGATGGGAGTCCCCGCACATGGATCTTCGGTTCGCCGCCGCAGCGCTCTTCGCCTTCGTTCCCTTTGGAGCCGCCCACGCTCAGATCACCAATCCCAGCGGCACGCTGGATGTCAGGCTGGTGGTCACCCAAGCATGCGAGGTCACCTGGCCCGGCGGGAGCGGCGGCGCCGGCTCGGCGGTGCTCGACTTCGGAACGACGGCTACGATCGATGCGCCGATCGATGCGGATATTGGCACGGGCGCTGCCGGCGGGATCGAGGTGCGTTGCAATGCCGGCACGGAATATACCGTCAGCTTCGATGCGGGGCTGCACGCCAGCGGGAACACGGCCAATCGCGCCATGGCCGGCGAGACCAACACGAGTCAGCTGATACCCTATCAGATCTACACCACTGCCGGTCGCACCACGCCTTTGACCACGGTGACGATCACTGCGAACGGCTCCAACCAGCCCATTCCGATCTACGGCCGCGTCCCGGTGCTCACCCCGACGCCGCCGGCGGATACCTATACCGACACGGTGACCATAACGATCTCCTTGTAAGGGAGGATTGCGATGCGCCTTTTCCTGCCGATCGCCGCCAGCCTGCTCGCTCTTTCCGGGCCAGTCGCCGCCAGCCTGCTCGCTCTTTCCGGGCCAGCCTTTGGTCAAAGCTCGCTGCGCGTCCAGCCGCTGATGGTGGCGGTGGCGCCGCCGTCGCAGGCCTCTGCCATCACGCTCCAGAATACGAGCCCCAACCCGATCTCGCTTCAGCTCCGCGCCTTCGAATGGTCGCAGGCCGGGGGCGCCGACAGGCTCAAGCCGGCGACCGATGTGGTCGTCAGCCCCCCCGCCACGGTCATTCCGGGCGGCGCCGCCTACACGATCCGCATCGCGCGCACTTCGGGGCCGGTGACGACCGGCCAGAAAAGCTACCGGCTGTGGATCGACGAGCTGCCGGCCGCCGGGGCCAAGCGCGCCGCCGGCCGCGCGGTGGAGGTCCGCATCCGCTACGATCTGCCCGTGATCTTCGGCATGCCGACGGCGGCCTCGAACCTCTCCTGGCGCGCGCGCCGTTCGGGCGGGGACGTCGTGGTCGAGGCGACCAACAACGGCACGGGCTATGGCCGCGTCGAAGGGCTGCGGCTGGGGGATGTCTCGTTCGGCCGGGGCCTGAACGGCTATGTCCTGCCCGGTTCCACGCGGCGCTGGACCGCGCCGGCTTCCGCCTCCCAGCTCGCTGCGAACGCGAACACCGCGCTGGTGGCCACGGTCGGTACCAGTGAAACGCGCGTGCCGATCACGATTGCTGGCAATTGAACAGCGCCTCCTCTCTGCGGCAGCTCTGATTGCGGGTTGCGCGGTGTGCGCCCCTGCCCAGGCCTCGACGGCGCCGGAGCCGCCGCAGGAGGCCCAGGCGACACAGCTCATTTTGGAAGTCAGGTTGAACGGAATCCGCTCGCCCTTGTGGTGGGAATTCGACCTTCTCCCTGACGGCAGCCTGGCGATCAGCGCCGAGCGCCTCCGCCTGCTCGGCTTCGCGCTACGAGGCATTCCCCCGGATGCGCAGCAGGTGCGGCTGAGCGACCTGCCCGGCGTCACCTATCGATATGTCGAGGCGCAGCAGATGGTCGAGATCGACGCGGGTGACCAGTCGCTCGTCCCGGTGGTGCTGGACGCAAGTGCGGCACCGCGCCCGCTGGACCTCGATCGCGTCACCAGGAACACCGGCGCGGTCCTCAACTACGGCATCTATGCCGACGGCTCCGAAGACGGCGTACGAGCATCGGCCCAATATGATTTCCGGCTCCTCACTGGCCTAGGTGTCGCATCGACGTCAGGCTATCTCGCCTATGACGATTACCTGACGCGGCGGCTGGACCATATCCGGCTCGACACGAACTGGCGCAGCACCGATGTCCGGCGGGCCATCACGCTGACGATCGGCGACACCGTGGGCGAAGGCGGCCAGCTCAACACAGCCTATCGGCTCGGCGGCATCCAGCTGCGTCGCGATTATGACATGCGCCCCGACCTGGTGACGACCGCCCTCCCCACCCTCAATGGATCGGCCGCGGTGCCTTCGGCGATCGACCTCTATATCAACGGCTTGCGCTATTACACCGGCGAGGTCCGCCGTGGCCCGTTCCAGTTCCGTTCTCTGCCCAGCCTGCGCGGCGGCGCGACCGCGACGATCGTGCTGACCGACGCCAACGGCCGAGTCACCCGCTTCGACAAGCCCTTGTTCTTCGTCCCCGGCCTGCTGCCGCAGGGAAAGCTCGACTTCTCGGTCGAGGCAGGGTTTCCGCGGCTGAACTATGGCTCGGAGTCGTTCGACTATTTCGATGGCCCCGCGGCTTCCGCCAGCGTTCGCTACGGTATCACCGATGCGCTGACGCTTCAGGGGCATGCGGAAGGCATGGGCGACCTCGTCAATGGCAGCCTGGGCGGCACCTTGCGCCTGGGCACATTGGGTGCAGTCACCGCCGGGTTCGGCGCCAGTCGCTTTCGCGGCAAGACCGGCACACGCTACCTGCTCGAGGCGCAGACACGGCTGCTCGGCGTCGATCTCTATGGGAGCATCGAACGCTCGGACTCCGACTTTCAGACGATCGTCACTGCCACCGAGCTCAAGGTCCGCGACAAGCGAGTGGACTCGCTCCCCGAACCCCTGCCCGGCGATCCCATGAACCCCTTCCTCGTGGCCTTCTCGCGCAGGACCGAACGCGCCGGAGCGAGCTTCAGCTTGCTCGGGACCGGCTTCAACCTCGCCTATACGCGCGTGCGGATCGCGGACCGGGACATGCGGATCGCCAATGTCGGAGTCCAGCGAACCCTGGGCCGCAACGTCTCGCTATGGGGAAACGCCTATAAACGGTTCGGAGACAGCAGGGATTACGCCGTCGTCGTCGGACTCAGCATGCAGTTGGGCCGGCGATCCTGGGCCTCTTCGAACGTCTCCTATTCGCCTGATTCGACGCGGATTTCGTCGCAGTACACGCATAATACCGGCAGCGGCGAGGGATCGTGGAGCTGGAGCCTGGCCAGCAGCGAAGTGGTTTCAGGCTCGGGCAGCGGCTACGCGGCTGCCGACGTGGTCTATCGGGCGCACCACGCCACTTTGGGCGCGGGGCTGGAATATTCGCGCGGGTCGCTGCGCGTGAACGGATATGCGGAGGGCGCCATCGTCGCGATGGGCGGCGTGTTCCTGACGCCGTCGATCGACCGGAGCTTTGCCGTGGTGCGCGGCGCCGGGCCCAACACGCCGCTGTTCGTCGACACGCGCGCCGTGGCGCACGCCGACTCGCGCGGCCGCGCCCTCCTCCCGTCGCTGCGGTCGCTCGCCACCAATACGATCGCCATCGATCCCAGCAACCTGCCGGTCGATCTCCAGGCGCCCCGGACCGAGATCGAAGTGGTCCCAGACGATCGCGCCGGGGTGATCGTCGATTTCCGCGTCGCACCCGAGGCCGCAGCGGTGGTGATCCTGGTCGACGACGCGGGCACCCCCCTCCCCGTCGGATCGACGGTGGTCCTCGAAGGCGGCGGCGAGCCGGCCGTGGTCGGCTTCGACGGGCGTACCTTCCTGACCGGGTTGAAACCGCAGAACCGCGCCCTGGTACACCGCGCCGAAGGTGCCGATTGCAGTGTCAGCTTCGATTTCAAGCCGGTTGCCGGCCAGCAAGTCGTGATCGGGCCGCTGCCATGCCGATGAGCGCCCTCCTTCGCCTGGTCTCGAAACGCGGCCTTGCGGCGCTGCTGCTCGCGCTGGCCGGGCTGCTGGCGGTGGACGCGCTACTGTTCGCACCGCCGGCGCAGGCGAATGTCTTCTGCAGGTCGACCGACCCGGAGGTGCCACTCAATTTCGGCAACGGCCGCACCGCGACCGGCGAGATCCACTACAGCTGCCAGAATTTCGACCCGACGCCGACAAGCTTCACGCTGTGCGCCGGCTTCGGCGAACCCAGCTACCCGGGCACCGCAACCCAGCCGCGGCTGCAGGGCCCTGGCGGTTCCACGATCGACTACAATGTCTACGTCAATCAGGCCGCGACCCAACTGTGGACGGTCACCAACCCCATAACACTGAGCCTGACGGTCCCGCCGAGCGCGACGGTCACGGGCACCATCACCTTCTACGGCGTGATACCCGCGGGCCAACCCGCGCCGACGGCGGCCTATGAGGCCTATATCTATCAGACGATCCTGGGGTTTCGGGCCAGCGGTGCGACGACCTGCGTTGACAATCTCACCGGCTTCCAGGGCCAGCGCATCACCGTCCACACCACCGCCACGGTCGCCCCCTCGTGTACGCTCGGCACGATCGCGGCGATCGACTTCGGCACGCCCAGCGGCGTCTGGACCCAGGTCGACGCGGCGGGTTCGGTACAAGTCACCTGCCCCACCGGCACGCCCTGGACGCTGCGCTTCGACGGCGGACAGCAGCCCCTCAGCGGCGAGCGGCGAATGCGAAGCGCGCAAGGCAACTATATCCCCTACCGCCTCTATCGCGACAACGGACGCACCCAGCTGATCGCGATCGACGGGACGATCACCGGCACGGGAACGAGCGCGGTGCAGACGAGCCCGGTCTATGGGCGCGTCACGGTGAGCCAGATCCCGCCGGTCGGCAATTATTCCGACGCGGTGATCGTCGTCCTCAGCTTCTAGGCGTCGTCGTCGCGAACCCGCGCCCGTCCCTTGCGCTGCCCGGCGGGCGTGGTCGTTGCGTCGCTGCCGTCGTCGGTGGCGCCACGCTTGGGTTCGAGCACGAGCACGTTGTTCTCGACGCGCCAGCTGTGCAGCCGCGACAGGAAGTTCATGCCCAGCACGTCCATCTCGCCGAAGTTGCTCGAGATCACCACGCCCAGGTCCTCGGTCTTGAGCGGACCGACCGCAAGGTGCTGGATGCGCCCGCGCTGTGCGGCGACGGTGCCGTTGGCGGTCTCGATCATCACCGGCAGGCCGGTGATCGGCTCCACCCCCGCCGCCGCGGCGGTTTCCCCGGAAATCGCCGTGATCGTGGCGCCGCTGTCGATCAGCATGCGCCGCTCGGTGCCGTTGAGCGTCACGCGCGCCCAGAAATGCCCGTCGGGGCTCATCCGGATGCGGACCGTGCGCCCTTCGACCTGCTGGTCGTCGATCCCGAGCCGCTCGGTGACCGACGTGAAGAGCGCGCTCAGCTCATGACGGTGCGTCACTGCCAGGAAGGCGAGCAGCGCGATCACCGCCCAGCTGATCAACGAGCGCAGGAGGAAGCCGAGCGACAACCGTCGCACCGATAGCGCGCTGAGCACCAGCACGAGCACGCCGACGAGCCAGATCAGATCGATGCCCTGCCAGGCGTTCACGCGCGTATCTCCAGCCCGTCATGGCCCGGCTCCACGCCCTGCGGCAGCTCCGCGGCCAGGCGCGCATAGTCCATCGAATTGTCCATATGAACAAGTGCGGAACGCTTAGGCCCGAGCTCGGCGACCCAGCCGAGCACTTCGTCGAGGTGGGGATGCGTGGGGTGCGGCGCGCGGCGCAGCGCGTCGACCACCCAGACATCGAGCCCGGTGTAGAGCGCGCGCATGTCGCTCGTCATCTGGTTGAAGTCTGTCGCATATCCGATTGATTTACCGCCATTCTCGAAACGGAGTCCGGCGGAGGTGATGCCCCCGTGCGGCTGGTCGGTCACGCTGATGCGGATGTCGCCGATCTCGAGCGTGTCCGGCAGCGGTTCGATCGCGACGGTCGGCCGATACCCGCCCCGCCCGAAAAAGACATAGGGGAACTTCGCCTGGAGCTGCTCTAGTGTGAACGGCCGCGCCAGGCCGCGGACCGGCTCGCCTCCGCGCAGGTGCATGAGTTGGCGCAGGTCGTCGATGCCATGGGTATGATCGGCGTGATCGTGCGTCCAGATCACTGCATCGACGTCGCTCACCCCCGCCGCGAGAAGCTGCTCGCGCATGTCCGGACTGGTATCGACCAGGATCGTCGTGGTCTCGGTCGAGACCAGCACCGAAGCGCGCGTGCGGCGATTGCGCGGATCTTTCGGGTCGCAGGTGCCCCAATCATTGCCGATCCTCGGAACGCCCGAGGATGTGCCCGAACCGAGGATGCGGATTTTCACGTCAGGCCAGCGTCTTGGCGAATAGCTTGTGGAAGTTTTGTCGCGTCGCCTCGGCGAGCATCTCGGGATCCTCGCCTCGCAGCCCTGCCAGGAAGCGGCAGGTGTCCGCGACGAATGCCGGCTCGCCGGTCTTGCCTCGGTGCGGCACGGGGGCGAGGAAGGGCGCGTCGGTCTCGATCAGCAGCCGGTCGAGCGGCAGCCGGGACGCGGTCTCCTGCAGGTCGCGGGCGTTCTTGAAGGTCACGATACCCGAAATCGAGATGTAGAAGCCCAGTTCCAGCGCGATCTCCGAGAACTCGCGGCTCGCGGTGAAGCAATGGATGACGCCGGGATAAGCCCCCTTCCCCATTTCGTCACGCAGGATGTCGGCGGTGTCGGCCTCGGCGTCGCGCGTATGGACGATCAGCGGGAGCTGGGTCTCGCGGCACGCGGCGACGTGTGCGCGGAAGCTCGCGCGCTGCCGATCGCGGTCGCTATGGTCGTAATAATAGTCGAGCCCGCTCTCGCCGATGCCGACGACGCGGGGGTGCGCGGCGCGTTCGACGAGCTTGGCGGTGTCGACATCGGGGTGCTGGTCGGCCTCATGCGGGTGGATGCCCACCGACGCCCAGACATCGGGTTCGCGTTCGGCGACGGCAATGACCTGGTCCCATTCGTTCTCGCGCGTCGAGATGTTGAGCATCGCGACCACTCCGGCTTCGCGCGCACGCGCCAGCACTTCGGGCTGCTGCTCGCCGAGGCCCTTGTAGATCAGGTGGCAATGGCTGTCGGCCAGTCTCACGCTTCCTCCGTCTTGAGCTCGAGCCTCGGAAAGATGGGGGTCGGCGTACCCACGCGGAAGCCCTCGTCATCGGCCGAAGGCAGTTGCGCGAGCAGCTTGGAGGCCGAAGTCGGAATGACCGGCAGGATCGCCACGGCGAGCTGCCGGATCGCGCGGATGAGCGTGCGCAATACCGCGCGCATACGGTCCGGATCGGTCTTCCTGAGCGTCCAGGGCGCCTGGGCGTCGATATATTGGTTGCACGCGAAGACGCCCGTCATCCACGCCTCGACGCCCTGGCTGAGCGCGAGATCGTCGAAGGCGGTGCGGAACGCCGCGCAGGCGGTGTCGACCTCCGCGAGCAGCACGGCGTCTGCCTCTTCGGCGCGCCCCTCGGGCACATGGCCCTCGCAATTCTTGGCAATGAAGGCGAGCGTGCGCTGGGCGAGGTTGCCGAAGCTGTTGGCGAGATCGGCGTTGGCGCGCGTCACGATCGCTTCGTCGCTGAACGTCCCGTCCTGTCCGAAGCTGACGTCGCGCAGCAGGAAGTAACGCAGCGCGTCGACGCCGTAGAGCTCGACGAGTGCCATCGGATCGACGACATTGCCCACCGACTTGGACATCTTCTCGCCGCGGTTGAGCAGGAAGCCGTGGCCGAAGACCTGCTTGGGAAGCGCGATCTTCGCCGACATCAGGAACGCCGGCCAATAGACCGCGTGGAAACGGACGATGTCCTTGCCGATCAAGTGGATGTCGGCGGGCCACCAGGTCGCGAAACGCTCGGGATCGTCGGGATAGCCGGCCCCCGTGATGTAGTTGGTCAGCGCGTCGACCCAGACGTACATGACGTGGCCCGGGCTGTCGGGCACCGGCACACCCCAGTCGAAGCTCGTGCGGCTGACCGACAGGTCGGAGAGCCCGCCCTCGACGAAGCGCAGGATCTCGTTGCGGCGGCTCTCGGGGCGGATGAAGTCCGGATTGGCGGCATAGAAATCGAGCAGCGGCTGCTGGTATTTGGAGAGGCGGAAGAACCAGGTTTCCTCGGCGGTCCATTCGACCGGCGTGCCCTGGGGCGAAAGCTTCTGCCCGCCCTCTCCTTCGACCAGCTCCTTCTCTTCATAGAAGGCCTCGTCGCGCACCGAATACCAGCCTTCGTAGCGATCGAGGTACAGGTCGCCGGCCTCGGCCATCGCCTTCCAGATCGCCTGGCTGGCCTTGTAATGCTCGGCCTCCGACGTGCGGATGAAGCGATCGAACGAAATGTCGAGTTTGTCGGCCATCTCGCGGAAATAGCCGGACATCTCGTCGGCCAGCGCGCGCACCTCTATGCCGCGCGCCCGCGCGGTCTGCACCATCTTCAAGCCGTGCTCGTCGGTGCCGGTCTGGAAGAAGACGTCGCGGCCGTGCTGGCGCTGGAAGCGCGCGATCGCGTCGGCGGCGATCATCTCATAGGCATGGCCGATGTGCGGCCGGCCGTTGGGGTAGTGGATCGCGGTGGTGATGTAGAAAGGCTCGGCCATGCCGGCGCTTTACGGGCGCGGCGGAGCCGTAGCAACCTCAGCGCCGCGCCAAGCGCGCGATCAGCCCCGACATTTCGAACACCGTCGCTCCGGCGTCGAGCGAAAGGCCGATCGCTGCGCCGCCCAGCTCGCGCGCGGCGGCATAGGCATCGAGCGCCGTGCGCAGCGCTTCGCCGGACAGCCCCTTGGCACGCTCGGCGATGAAGCTCGGCGCGCGCTCGAGAAATGCTTCGTATCGTGGCTGCGCGGCCTTGGGTCCCAGCAGCTTGGCAAGTCTTCCGCGGATCGCGTTGGAAGGGTCGCCGGTTTCCGCCAGCGCCGCCATCTCGGCCTCGAGCGCCGCGATGTCGAGCCCGCCGAAATGCAGCGCACGGCCCGGGGAGCCCTCCCCCGCCCGGACTAGCGCGTCGATCTCCCCCGCGGTCGCGTCGGGAAGCTCGGCGCGCACGATCTGCGCTACCTGCGCGTCCGCCAGCGGCTCGAAGCGGAGCAGTCGGCAACGCGAGCGGATCGTCGGGAGCAGCCGGCCCGGCGCATGGCTCACCAGCAGGAAGATCGTCCCCGCGGGCGGCTCCTCGAGGCTCTTGAGCAGCGCATTGGCGCCGGCGCGCTCGAGATCGTCGATCGCATCGATCACGATCACCCGTCGACCCGAGAGCGCCGGCTTGGTCGCGAACAGCGCCTGCAGGCCGCGGACCTGGGCGATGGTGATCGACCGTGCCAGCGCCTCGTCGGGCTTGTCCGGATCCTTGGGGAGCCGAACGAGCTCGCGATAATCGGGATGCGCGCCCGCCTCGATCAGATGGGCGGTGCGCGTGCCGCCCGGCACGTCCCAGCCGGGCGAGAGCTTTTCGAGCTCGACCGCCTCGGCCAACATCCTAAGCGCCGCGATGCGCGCGAAGCTGCCCTTACCCACGCCCTCGGGCCCGGCGATCAGCCAGGCGTGGTGCAACGCGCCGCTCGCCATGGCGGCAGCCAGCGCCTCGCGGGCGGGTTCGTTGCCGATCAGGCGCATGGGCCGCAAGGACGATCCTCCCCGCAAGGGGGAGGACCGGCGATCACGCGAACAGCGACCAGAAGCCGAGCCAGATGCGGCGGAAGAAGCCCGCCTCCCCGACGTCGGTCTCGGCCACCAGCGGCAGCGTCTGAGTGGGCATGCCGGGGGTCTCGACGACCAGGTCGGCGATATGGTCGCCCGCCTTGATCGGCGCCTTGACCGGGCCCTGGTAGACGATCTTGCCCTGCATCTGCGGCGACGTGCCCGCGGGCACGGTGGCGTTGAGGTCGCGCGGCGCGATCACGCCCACGGTGCTCGATCCGCCGCCCTGCACTTCGACGTCGCCGATCCGGCGCCCCTTGGACGCGATCGGGCGCGCCTTCCATGCGCGGAAGCCCCAGTCCATGAAGCGCACCGATTCCGCGGCGCGGCCGTTGTAGCTGTCGAGCCCCGCGACCACCATCACCAGGCGGCGGCCGTTCTGCTCGGCCGAGCCCGTGAAGCCATAGCCGGCCTCCTCGGTGTGGCCGGTCTTGAGCCCGTCGGCGCCCTGCACCTTGCCGAGCAGCGGATCGCGGTTGGCCTGGCTGATGTCGGCGCCCGCGCCCAGCGTCTTGCCCCAGGTGAAGCTCGGCAGCGAATAGAACTGCTTGTAGAGCTGCGGATGATCCTGGATCGTCGCCTTGGCGAGATGCGCAAGGTCGCGCGCGGTCACGAAGGTGCGGCCTTCGTCCGGCCAGCCGTTCGAATTGCCGAAGTGGCTGTTGGTGAGGCCCAGCCGCTGCGCCTGCTGGTTCATCAGATTGGCGAAGGCCTCCTCGGTGCCCGCCACGCCCTCGGCCAGCACGACGCAGGCGTCGTTGCCCGAAAGCGTGACGATGCCCTTGAGCAGGTCGGAGACGGTCGGGCGCTCGCCCACCGCAAGGAACATGGTCGAGCCCTGCGAATGCCACTTCTTCCAGGTCTCGGGGCGCACCTCGATCTGCTGGTCGAGCTTCACCTCACCCTTCTTGATCATGTCGAAGACGACATAGACCGTCATCATCTTCGCCATCGATGCCGGCGGGATGCGGCGATCGGCGTCCTTGGCATAGAGCACCGCGCCCGAGGACAGGTCCTCCATATAGGCGATCGGCGCAGGCGTATCGAAGGGCGGCGAGGCAGCAGTCGTCGGATAGGCGACGGCAATGGCCAGGAGCGAGGCGGCGATCAGCTTCTTCATGGGTCTTTGGGGTCCCCGGTTACGCATTGTTCACGGCAAGACGCGCGCGTCTCGATAACCCGCGCGTGCGGCCTTTGCCCGCGCCTGCTCCGCCTCCTGCCGCGTGGCGAAGGGGCCGAGCTGGACGCGATGAAGGCCTCCCCCCTGCTTTACGAAGCCCCCCATGGATTTCGCAAGCGCTTGTGCGTTGCCCGCGTTCGAAAGTGCCGCGATCTGCACCGAATATCGTCCCTTCGCGGCCGGAGCAGCGGCTACCGCCGCGGTTTCGGTCCGTCGGACTGGCGGCTTGGGCGCCTCGGGACGTGGAGCGGGGGCAACAATCGGCTGCGGCGAAGGCGCGACCGCGATCGCAGGCAGCAGCTTGCGTAGCGGATTGAGCAGCACCGGCGGCGTGTCGGGCCGGTCTCCCGCGGGCCTGCCGGCGCGCAAGGCTGTCATGTCGGGCGGCGTGGCGCTGACCTTGCGGACGCGCACGGCGACCGCTTGCTGGACCTCCGCCTGGCCGAGCTGGCGCGCGGCGCCCGCGGAGAGTTCGGCAACATGGTTCGCCGCCGGAGCCTCGCCTGCGGCGACCAGCGCCAGGATCGTGCGCCCCGTGGCGAGCGAAGTCACTTCGACCACGGTGTCGGGCGCGAGCGTGCGGTGCGTCACCGTGACGCCACGCCCCGCGCCGATGCCGGCATAGCCGACCTCGTCGTAACGCGGCGCCTCGCCGTTCTGCTGCGAGGTCGCACGCGGTCCGGTCGCACCTGCGGTCGGATCCGCCTCGGGCCGTGAATAGACGAGCTGCGGCTGCGCCTGGGTGGCGAGGTTCGATTGGCTCCACGCCTCGCCGGGACCGGCGAGGAGAGCAAGGGCAGCGACGGCGCTAGCGTTCCACTTCATCGGCCAGCAGGCCTACCGACAAAGCGTAAAAATTCGAGCAATTATAGTCGAGGATCACGCGGTAATTGCCGGTGAGCAGATAGCCGGTCTTCCCCGGCCCGTCGGGCTCGAGCAGCGTCGCCTGGACATTGTCCGCCGGCCAGGCGCGCCCGATCGGCAGCACGCCGAGCGCGCGCCATTCCGCCATTGTCTTCCACTGGCTGTGACGCTCGTGGACGCGCGGGCAGCGCGGCGAGATCGTCCGCGTCGTCAGCGCCCCGCGATTGAGCCCCGCCGGCACCTGCACCGCAAAGCCCCAGGGCTGCCCCGGCCGCCAGCCGGCGTTGACGAAATAATTGGCGATCGAGGCGAGCGTATCCGCCTCGCTGTTCCAGATGTCGGCCATGCCATCTCCGTCGCCATCGACGGCCAGGCGCAGATAGACGCTCGGCAGGAACTGCGGCCCGCCGAAGGCGCCCGCCCAGCTCCCGACCAGCTTCGCGCGCGGCACGCCGCGGTCGATCATCTTGAGCGTCGCGATGAACTCGCTCTCGAACAGGTCGCGGCGCCGGCCCTCATAGGCCAGGCTCGCCAGTGCGCGCGGCAGGTCGAAATTGCCCATCACGCGGCCGTAGTTGGTCTCGTGCCCCCAGATCGCGACCATGATCGATTCGGGAACGCCGGTCTCGCGCTCGATCCGGGCGAGCCGCGAGCGCTGGCGCTGATAGGCCGCCCTGCCCTGCGAGATCCGCGCCGCGTCGACATGGCGCACGCGATAGGGTTCGAACGGCGAGATCGGCGCATTGGGCCGGCTCTCGGGCTGCTGCTGGTCGAGCTCGACGACGCGCGAATTGAAAGTGAGCGTCGGGATCACCGAATCGATCGTGCGCCGGCTGACTCCCTGGGCTTCCGCCTTGGTCGCCACGGTGCGCAGATAGGATTGGAAGCCGATCTCGTCCTGCGCCGCCGCGGGAGCCCAGGCAGGCGATGCCGCCAGCACCGCGGCAACCAATGCACCGAACTTACCGAACGCGTGACCCCAAACCGACATGCCTATCCTGTGCCACAGCCGCGCGCGGGGCTGAACCCCTTGCGCGAGAAAAACTGCCGCTGGCCCGCCGGGCTACGCGCCGCCTCTTGCGCTTCGGCGCCTGCGCAGGATAGCGGGGTGCGGCGCGGAGAGGTGGCCGAGTGGTTTAAGGCAGCGGTCTTGAAAACCGCCGTGGGTGCAAGCTCACCGTGGGTTCGAATCCCACCCTCTCCGCCAGTTTTCCGGATCACTGGCGCGGAAGCAGCCGCCACATGGCGCCGGCCACGCCGCCCCCGCCCACGCTCAGCGGGGGGCTGTCGCTGTTGCCGTCGATCCTGAGCACCAGCGCCGTGCTGAGCGCCGATCGCGGCTGGCGCGGCTTGCGGTGGTCGTCGAGCGTGTCGCGAACCGCGCGGTCGGCGCCCTGACCGAGCTCGATCGACGGATCGCCGGGAACACGCTCATCGCGCGATCGGCGTAGCAGAATGTCCGCCGCGCGAAGGTCGACGCGGGTGACGAAGGCTCCACTTCCCCTGCGATCGAGCGGTGTCGAGCGCGACGGGAGCACGAACGGCGCCGGCTGCAGCGTGACGACACGCGCCCTGCCCGCGCTCGGTTGTACATCGGGAAGCAGTGTCGCGCGTGCCTCAGGCACCAACGCGACGGCCTTGCGCTCGCCGGCAAGCGCAGGCTGCGCCACCACAGCAGTCAGTAGAACGGCACAGCCGAAGGTCGTTCCAAGCATCACTGGGTCCCTCAGTGAAGTGCGAAGCATGACGCAGTTGCCGCAGCTGTGCAACGGGCGTCATGCGCACTGAACGCACCAAAACAGCATTCGGACGTAAACGGCTGAAAAATCGTGGGGCGGGACACTCGAAACAGAAAACGGGCCGCTCCGTCGCCGGAGGGCCCGTTTGCTTTGGATCGTAGCGAAGCCGGCTCTTTTGAAGAGCGGCCCTGCCCGATTACTTCTTGCCGAGCGAGAGCCCGCCGAAGCGCTTGTTGAAGCGCGCGACCTGGCCGCCCTGGTCGAGCAGACGCTGGCTGCCGCCGGTCCAGGCCGGGTGCGCCAGCGGGTCGATGTCGAGCTGCATCGTGTCGCCTTCCTTGCCCCAAGTGGAGCGAGTTTCGAACACGGTGCCGTCGGTCATCTGCACCTTGATCATGTGGTAATCGGGATGGGTGTCAGTCTTCACGATCAAATTCCTTGGAAAAGGCCGCCGGTTTCCGACCGGTAGCGAAGGCGCGCGCCCTAGCAGGACCTCAGGAAAAGCGCAACCGCGACCATTTGCGCAGCGCCACCAGCGCCCAGACCGCCTCGACCAGTCCGAACGGCCATGCGCCCTGCAGGAATCCATAAGTGGAGCCCAGCCCGCAGGCTGCGGCGAACCCCAGCGTCCACCAGGATGAGCGGCTCTCGAGCGCATAGCAGAGGAGCATGGCGCTGACCGCGAACAGGCCGAACGCGGTCAGCAGTTCCATGGCGTCAGGCGCTGGGCGGATCCGCGATCATCGCAGTGAACTCGCACTCGGTCGCCACGTCGTCGCCTAGATAGGCCTTGCCCGCGAACTTGCAGACGCGCGCGCGCTTCTGGACGAATTCGACCTCGAGACGGAGCAGTACGCCCGGCTCGACCGGCTTCCTGAACTTCACGCCGTCGATCGACATGAAATAGACGAGCTTGCCCGATCCCGCGAGGCCCAGGCTCTCGACCGCGAGCACGCCGGCGGCCTGGGCGAGCGCCTCGACCTGGAGCACGCCGGGCATGATCGGCCTTCCGGGGAAATGCCCCTGGAAGAACTCTTCGTTCATCGACACCGCCTTGATCGCGACGATCCGCTGGTCGACGACGAGTTCTTCGACCCGGTCGACCAGCAGCATCGGATAGCGGTGCGGGAGCGCCGCCATCACCCGCCCGATATCGAGCGGGCCGATGTTGACGCCCCCTGCCTTCTCCTCGCTCAACGCGGCTCGGCCGGCTTGGCCGGCTGGCCTGCGGGCGCCGCCGGAGCCTGCTGGCTCTGCGCCGCGCGCTGCTGGGCGGCAGCCGCCTGGTAGGAGCGGATCTGCGCGATCTGCTGCTGGATCGCGAGCGTCTCGCGCGCCGGCTGCCAGTTGGCGGGCGGCTGGATGCCGACGGTCGGCGTGGTCTTGTCGATCTCGGCCGCGATCGCCTGGCTGATGTCGACCGAGTCCGGCGCGTACATGAACACTTCGGGCGAGAGCACGACGTTGATCTTGCGCGCGTTCACGACGCTGAGCTGCGCAGCCTCATACTTCTGCAGGATCGATTCGATCGCGAACAGCTCGGCGCGCTGCGCCGGATTGCCGAGGCGAGCCATGTCGTTCTGCGCGTTGGTCTGCGCGGTCTGGATCTTCGCGATCGCCGGGTTCTTGGCGTTCTGGGCGGTTTGGAGCTCCGCGTCCGAGACCTGGCCGTCCTTGTTGGTGTCGAGCTGAGTCAGCAGCGGCTTGACTTCGTTCTCGAGCGCCTGGCGGCGCTGCGCGAGCTGCTCGAAGGCCGCCTTGTACGTGGTCGAGATCTGCTGCTGCGCGGCACCGAACGCCTTGGTGCCGGCGATCACGCGGACGGGGGTCGCCGAGGCGATACCGCCCACCTGGGCATTCGCCGGCGCCGCGAACGCGAACGCCACGGGCGCGGCGATCATCGCGGCAAGAACATGCTTCTTGGTAGTCATCAGAACTGGGTCCCTACGTTGAAAGTAACAAGCTTGGTGTCGTCGCCCTTATCGTGGAGCAGCGCCTTTGCGACGTCGATGCGGAGAGGTCCGAACGGCGAGTTCCAGTTCACGCCGAAGCCGACCGAGAGGCGCGGACGCGCCGAGTCCCCGACGAAACGCTCGAAGAACGGCTGCGTCGGGACGTTGTAGATGGTGTTGATCGAAGTGCCGACGCAGTTCGCGGTCGTCGTCCCGAAGCCGACGGAGCATGGCGTCGACGCCTGCGCACCCGTCGTCGGATCGGTGAAGATGAAGAGCTGGTTGCCGTCGGCATCCTTGATGAAGTTGTCCTTGGGCAGCAGCGTCGGCGAGCCGTCGGCGTTGAAGACCGGGTTGCCGCTCGAATCGGTCAGCTGCTGGAACTCGATCGTCTTGCCAGGTCGCGTGATGCCAAACAGACCGCCCGCCTGGACGAAGATCGACGGCCGCAGGCCCATCTCGGCCGCGCCCGCACCCAGCGGAATCTCGAGCTCTGCCTTGGCCAGATAATAGGCCTTGCCGCCCAGTGCGTCGTCCATGATCTGGTCACGGTCGGTGATCAGCATCTGCGTGCCCGCGAGCGGATCGCCGGTATAGGAGAAGCGCTGCACGCGCGGGCCGACGCCGCGGATGTCGAAGCCGCGGAACTGCGGCTCGCCGAGGTAGAAGCGATCGGTGATGCGCACCGGATCGATCCCCGGGCCCTTGTCGCCTTCGAGGCTGTGGATGTAGCCGCCCTCGGCCGAAAGCGAGAAGATGAAGCCCTTGCCGACGTTCCAGTATTTGTCGCCGTCGAAGCGGGCGCGCAGGTAGCGGACGTCACCGCCCAGGCCCGCGAAGTCCACGCCGGCGCTCATCCGCTGTCCGCGCGTCGGGCGCAGGCGGCTGTTGAGGCTGTCGTAGATCAGCGAGACGCCGAGCAGCGAGGTCAGGCGCTTGCCAACCGCCTCGCAATAGTAGCGGCCCGCCTTGAGCGGATCGCACTCCAGCGTGCCGTCGCCGTCGATGTCCGAATAGAAGCTCGATTTGTCGAGGCTGACGTCGTCCTGCATCAGCGTGTAGCGGCCCGACACCGTCCAATATTCGGTCAGCGGCATCCCGGCGACGAGCTGGAAGCCGGTCGAGACCTGGCTGTAGGTCGTGTTGCGGTCGCTGCCGATATAGTTGAACGCGTTGTAGTCGCGGCGGAAGATCGTGCCACCCAGCGCGATGTTCGTGTCGAACAGATAGGGTTCGGTGAACCCCAGCTCGACCGACTTCGAATAGCTCGAATAGTCGACCGACGCCGAAAGCGTCTGGCCCATGCCGCGGAAGTTGCGCTGGCGGATCGCGGCCTGCAGGATGAAGCGCTCGAGGCTCGAGAAGCCGGCCGACAGCGTCAGCTCACCGTTGGGCTTTTCCTCGACGTTCGCGGCGAGCACGATCCGGTCCGGCGACGAGCCTTCCTTGCGCTCGATCTCGAACTTGTCCTGGAAATAGCCGAGCGAGTTGATGCGGTCCTGCGAACGCTTGACCAGGAAGGTGTTGAAGGCGTCGCCTTCCGCCACGCGGAACTCGCGGCGGATCACCTTGTCCTGCGTCACGCGGTTGCCGGTGATGTCGATCCGCTCGATATAGGTGCGGTTCGTCTCGCCGATGTTGAAGTTGATCCCCATGGTGAGCGCGTCGCGGTCACGCTGGAAATCGGGCTGGACGTTGGCGAAGGCATAACCGAACGCGCCCGCGGTCTCGCTGAGCTGCTCGACCGTGTCCTCGACGGCCTTGGCGTTGTACCACTGGCCTTCCTTGATCGGCAGCGCGGCAGCAAGCTTCTTCTCGTCGAAGTCGCGGATGCCGCTGTCGACGGTGACCGGGCCGAATTTGTAGCGCGGGCCTTCCTCCACCACATAAGTGATGATGAAGTCCTTCTTGTCCGGCGTCAGTTCGGCGACTGCCGAGATCACGCGGAAATCGGCATAGCCGTTGGTCAGGTAGAACTGGCGCAGCTTCTGCTGGTCATAGGCCAGACGGTCCTGGTCGTAGCTCGTGTTCGAGCTCATCAGGTGCCAGAGGTTGGCGGTCTTGGTCGCCATCTCGCCGCGCAGCTTGTCGTCCGAGAACACTTCGTTGCCGATGATGTTGATCTGACGGACCTTGGACTTGGGACCCTCGTTGATCTCGAAGATCACGTCGACGCGGTTCTGGTCGAGGCTGACCATCTTGGGCTCGACCGTCGCGGCGAAGCGGCCCTGGCGGCGATAGAGCTCGATGATGCGCGCGATATCGGCGCGTACAGCGGTCCGGGTAAAGATCTGGCGCGGCGCCAGCTTCACTTCCTTCTGGATCTTGTCCTGCTTGAGCCGCTTGTTGCCCTCGAAGATCACGCGGTTGATCACCGGGTTCTCGCGGATGCGGATCACCAGGTCGCCGGTCTCGACGCCCTCGATCGACACGTCGGCGAGCAGGTCGGAGGCAAGCAGGTCCTTGATCGCCTGGTCGATCGACTCGTTGGTGTAGGTCTCGCCGGTGCGCAGCCGGGTGTAGGAGAGCACCGTCTCCGGTTCGATGCGCTGCGAGCCCTCGACTCGCAGCGAGCGGATCGTGCGGACCTCCTGCGGCGGCGCCACGGGAGCGACCTGCACCGGCGCGGTCGGCGCGGGCTGGGCCGGAGTGGTCTGCGCGTGCGCGATCCCCGAGAGCATTGTGCCCGCGAGAAGGGTGGCCATTGCGCGTGCGCCGAGTGTGTTTGCCTTGATATTCACATCCCACCCCAAAGTCGGATTACGAGTTTTGCCGCTGCCCAAGCGACGCCGGACGTACGCCCCTGCCTTAACCGCATCAGCCGATCAAGCCGGCCAAATTCCTCCACACGCCGAATGCGCCGAGATCGTTCAACGTCACCAGCAGCATCAGCGCAAGAATAGCGATCAGACCACCCCGGAAGGCCCATTCCATCACCTGTGGCTCCACCGGGCGGCGACGCACGGCTTCTACTGCGTAGAACAGTAGATGCCCGCCATCCAGCACCGGGACTGGCAATAGGTTGATGAATCCGAGATTAATGGAGATGAGCGCGATCAAAAACACGAACTCGGTCGGTCCCATCGCGAGACGTTCGCCCGAGACCTGCGCGATCTTGAGCGGACCGCCGAGCTCCGCGACCGAGCGGCGCCCGGTAATGATCTGGCCCAGCCCGTCGGTCATCATGCGTATGATGCTGACCGTCTGGCCGATGCCGACGAGCGGCGCCTCGAGGATGCCGACCGATTTGAGCACGGGCGTGCTGTTGCCGATGCCGAGCACGCCGATCCGATATTTGTTGCCGAAGCGGTCCTGCTCCTCGCGGACGCCGATGACGGCGTCGGCGGTCATCGTCCGGCCGCTACGCTCGAACTCGATGTCCACCGCCTCGCCCGGGCGAAGCTGGGCAAACTGAGCGATGTCGCCGAAGGTCTCTACCGGACGCCCGCCGAGCGCGGTGAGCCGGTCGCCCGGCTGCAGCCCCGCCGCCGCGGCGGCGCTGCCCGGCTGGACCACACCGACCACCGACGGCGTCACGTTCTGCCCATAGAGGGTCGCAAACGCCGAGAGGATGACGATCGCCACGATGAAGTTCGCCAGCGGCCCCGCGAGCACGATGATCGCGCGCTGCCACAGCGGCTTGGACTGGAAGGTCTGCGCGCGCTCCCTGGCCGGCAGCGCGAGCCATTCGGGCGTGGGCTGGCTCGCCGGGTTCATGTCGCCCGCGAAGCGCACATAGCCGCCGAGCGGCAGCCAGCCGAACTTCCAGCGCGTGCCGCGCCTGTCGGTGAAGCCCGCCACTTCGCGGCCGAATCCGATCGAGAAAGCCTCGGCCTTCACGCCGAACCAGCGGCCGGCGAGATAATGTCCCATCTCGTGGAGAAAGACGAGCGGCCCGATCACCAGCACGAATGCGAGTACGGTGAGCAGGATGCCGGGCGATTGGATCAAACGACGCAGTCCTTCACACGCTCCGCCGCAAACGCCCGCGCCTCGGCATCGATAGCCAGCACGGCGTCGAGCGAGTCCGGAGCCGCCGGATCATAGCGCGCCAGCGTATCGGCAACGATTGCGGCAATTTCAAGAAAGTTGACGCGTCCGCCCAGGAAAGCGGCGACCGCGACTTCATTGGCGGCATTGAGGATCGCCGGCCTCGCCCCGCCCGCGGCAAGCGCATCGCGCGCGAGGCCGAGCGCCGGGAAGCGCCACGCCGCCGGCGCCTCGAAGTCGAGACGGCCGATCCGCACCAGGTCGAGCCGCTCGCACGGCGTCTCCAGCCGATCGGGCCAGGCCAGCGCATAGGCGATCGGGATGCGCATATCGGGGGCGCCGAGCTGCGCCAGTACCGAGCCGTCGACATATTCGACCATCGAGTGGATCACCGACTGGCGGTGGATCACCACGTCGAACTGGTCGGGACGCAGCGGGAACAGGTGGAACGCCTCGATCAGCTCGAGGCCCTTGTTCATCATCGTCGCCGAATCGACCGAGATCTTTGCGCCCATCGACCAGTTGGGGTGCGCCACGGCCTGCGCGGGAGTGATGTTCCCCATCTGCTCATGGCTATAGTCGCGAAACGGCCCGCCGCTCGCCGTGAGGATGATCCGGCTGACGCGCTGCGGCGCCGTGCTGTCGAGGCACTGGAAGACCGCATTATGCTCCGAATCGACCGGGAGCAGCGTCGTCCCATGCGCCTTGGCCGCCGCGGTCATCACGTCTCCGGCGGAAACCAGCGCCTCCTTGTTGGCGAGCGCCACCGTGCCGCCGGCCTCCAGCGCGGCCATGACGGGCTTGAGCCCTGCCGTGCCGACGATCGCCGCCATCGTCCAGTCGGCGCCCATCCGCGCGGCGTCGCATACCGCATCCGCCCCGCCCCGCGCCTCGATTCCGGTCCCGGCAAGCGCCTCGCGCAGCCGCTCGAGCCGGCTCGCGTCCGCCACCACGACGAGCCTGGCATTGGTGCGGATCGCCGCCGCCGCGAGCTTGTCCGCGTCGCAATTGGCCGTGAGCGCGAGGACTTCGAAGGCTTCGGGATTGCGCTCGATCAGGTCGAGCGTCGAGCTGCCGACCGATCCGGTCGCGCCCAATATGGTGATGCGTTTCATCGCGCCAGCACCAGCGCGAGCAGCGCCGCCACCGGTGCCACCGCGACCAGCCCGTCGAGCCGGTCGAGCACGCCGCCATGGCCGGGAAGCAGGTTGCCCGAATCCTTGACTCCCGCGACGCGCTTGAGATGGCTCTCGAACAAATCCCCCGCCTGCGAGATCGCCGCCAGCACCGGCGTCGCCAGCGCGAGCGGCAGTGCCAGCCCGAAGGGCACCAGCAGCGCGGCGAACAGGCCCGCCGCCGCCACGCCGCCCAGGAAGCCCGCCCAGGTCTTGTTCGGGCTGATTGCCGGCGCGAGCTTGGGCCCGCCGATCGCGCGCCCGGCGAAATAGGCGCCCGTGTCGCACGCCCAGACCAGCGCCATCGCCCAGAAGGTGGTGAGCAGCCCGAATTGCTCGCGCAGCAGCACCAGCGCCAGCACCGGCAGCCCGATGTAGAGCGCGCCGCCGGCAAGCTGCGGTCGCCGCGTCACGGCGCCGATGAAGAAGGCCGCGCCGATCGTCAGCCCCAGCGCCAGGAACCCCGGCCCCGCCGCCAGTCCCGGCGCCAGGATCGCGAGCGGCACGCACAGCGCATATTGGGCGAGGCGTTTCTGTCCCTCGGGCGCGTGGGCGAGGTTCGCCCATTCGCCCATCATGAGCACCCCGGCCACCACGACCAGCAGCCAGAAGCCCAGCCCGCCGACCCAAAGCGCCGCCAGCGCCAGCGCGATCAGCGCCACGCCCACCACCACGCGGGTGGCAAGTTCCGATCCGCGCTTGGTCACAGGCCTCCGAAACGCCGTTCGCGCCGCCCGAACTGGCCGACGGCTGCGGCGAGCGCCTTTTCGTCGAAGTCGGGCCACAGCATGTCGACGAACATCAGCTCGGCATAGGCCGCCTGCCACAGCAGGAAATTGGAGAGCCGCTGCTCGCCCGAAGTGCGGATCAGCAGGTCGAGCGGCGGCAGGTCGGTGGTCTCGAGCGCGCTCTCGAAGCGCGCCGCGTCGATCGCCTCGGGCGCCAGCTTGCCGTCCTGCACGTCGCGCGCCAGCCGCTGCGCCGCCGCCACGATCTCGGCCTGCGAGCCATAGTTGAGCGCGATCACCAGCGTCGGGCCGGGATTGTCCGCGGTGCGCGCCATCGCGGCGTCGATCATGCCGGCGAGGTCGGGCGCCAGGCTGCGCCACTCGCCGATCACGCGCAGCTTCACGCCCTCGGAGACCAGCTCGTCGAGCTCGCTCGCCAGGAAATGGCGCAGCAGACCCATCAGGTCGCGCACTTCCTCCTGC
Organism: Sphingomonas sp.; assembly: GCF_017744835.1. Taxonomy (GTDB): domain Bacteria; phylum Pseudomonadota; class Alphaproteobacteria; order Sphingomonadales; family Sphingomonadaceae; genus Sphingomonas. Next base: position 541,323 of record NZ_JAGIAM010000003.1, on the reverse strand, counting down.
GGCCGCCGCCAGTTCTCGGACGAGAAGGCGTAGAGCGTGAGCACCTCGATGCCCAGCTTGCGCGCCGCGCGGCTCACGCGGCGCACCGCTTCCACGCCCTGGCGATGCCCGGCGATGCGCGGCAGGAAGCGCTTCTTCGCCCAGCGCCCGTTGCCGTCCATGATGATGGCGACGTGGCGGGGCAGCGGCGGCTCCGAGCCGGAGACGGGAGCGGGATTAGCGGCCATGATTCTGGCCCCGGAGTGCCGGGCCGGTCATGCCCCCGGCATGACCTGAACAGCGATGCTGTTCGCCCGTCACTTGCCCAGGATTTCCTTTTCCTTGTTCGCCGCCGCCGCGTCGATGTCGGCGATCGTGCTGTCGGTCAGCTTCTGGACCTCGGTCTCGTGGCGCTTGCGCTCGTCCTCGCCGAACACGCCCTTCTTCTCGTCGGTCTTCAGGCTGTCCATGCCGTCGCGCCGCACGTTGCGCGCCGCGATGCGGGCCTTTTCGGCGTACTGGCCGGCGAGCTTGGCGAGCTCCTTGCGGCGCTCCTCGGTCAGGTCGGGGATCGGCAGGCGCAGCGTCTGGCCGTCGACGATCGGGTTGAGCCCCAGCCCCGCCGAGCGGATCGCCTTGTCGACCGGGCCGACGTTGGACTTGTCCCACACCTGCACCGACAGCAGCCGCGGCTCGGGCGCCGACACGGTCGCCACCTGGTTGAGCGGCATCTGCGCGCCGTATACCTCGACGTTGACCGGGTCGAGCAGCGTCACCGACGCACGGCCCGTGCGCAGGCCTGCGAGATCGTGCTTCAGCGCCTCGACTGCGCCGGCCATGCGGCGCTCGAGATCTGCCTTGTCGTAAGCGGCCATTTACGGCTCTCCTCTTATGCGGATACGGTTTCGTTCTGGACGATCGTGGAGGTCCCCTCGCCGCGCAGCACGGCGGCGAGATTGCCTTCCTCGCGGATGTTGAACACCACGATCGGGATATGGTTGTCGCGGCACAGCGCCACGGCAGAGGCGTCCATGACCTTCAGATTGTCTGCGAGGACACGGTCGTAGCTCAGTGAATCGTAACGCTTCGCGCTCGCCACCTTCTTGGGATCGGCGTCATAGACGCCGTCGACCGAGGTGCCCTTGAACAGCGCGTCGCAGTTCATCTCGGCGGCGCGCAGCGCGGCGGTGGTGTCGGTGGTGAAAAACGGCAGGCCGGTGCCCGCGGCGAAGATCACCACGCGGCCCTTCTCCATGTGGCGCTCGGCGCGACGGCGGATGAAGGGTTCGCACACCGACTGCATCGGGATCGCCGACTGGACGCGCGTGTCGACGCCGACCTTCTCGAGCGCGTTCTGCATCGCCAGCGCGTTCATCACCGTCGCCAGCATGCCCATGTAATCGGCCGAGGCGCGGTCGAAGCCCTGGGCGGCCCCCGCCAGCCCGCGGAAGATATTGCCCCCGCCCACGACCATGCACACCTGCAGCCCGGTATCGATCGCTTCCTTCACCTCGTCGGCGACGCGCGCGCAGGTGGCGGGATCGATGCCGAACTGCCCCTGGCCCATCAGGACTTCGCCCGAGAGCTTGAGCAGGATGCGTTTGAAGCGTGGAACTGTCATGGAAGCCTTGAATCGGGGGGAGTGGAGCGGCGCGGACCTTAGAGGGGTGGCGCCATGGTAACAAGCGCGCAGCACGGGATTATCGACGGCGCATTTGGCATTGCCTTGCTCTCCGGCATGGGGGAGGCTCCTGCCCTGAACCCCGCGGCCGTGAGCCACATGAGCAATTCCTGAGGTTTCGCTGAAGAATGGCGCCCGGCTGCTTCCGTTTCGACCGCTTCCTGCTCGACACCGCCGACCGCCAGCTCCGGCGCGACGACGTTCCGGTCGAGCTCAACGCGCGCTATCTCGACGCGCTTGCGCTGCTGGTGCGCGAACATGGCCGGCTGGTCTCCAAGGACCGCTTCATGGACGAGGTCTGGCGCGGCGTGCCCGTCACCGACGAGGCGCTCACCCAGTGCATCCGCACCCTCCGCCGCCAGCTCGGCGACGACGCCACCCGCGCGCGCTTCATCGAGACGGTCCCCAAGCACGGCTATCGCTTCATCGCTCCGGTGAATGTCGATGCCGATGCGCTTGTGCCCGGCGCCCCCGCCCCGCCCCCGATCGCCTGGCGCCAGGCACTGCTGCTCGCCGGAGCGGGCACTGCGGGCGCCGGCCTCGCCGGACTGCTCGGCGGACTCTTCTATGGCTTCACCGGCGCGTCGCAGCCGCTCCAGCCCGGCATCGGCGCCGCCTCGGTGTTGCTCGTGCTGCTCAGCGCCACGCTGCTGGTCGCGCTCGTCGGCGGTGCCGGCGTGAGCTTCGGGATCGCCGCCGCGGCGCTGGCCGCGCCCGATCCGCGCTGGCGCATCCTCGGCGGCGCCATCGGCGGGCTGGTGACCGGCGCCGTCGTCAAGCTGCTCGGCCTCGACGCCTTCAACCTGCTGCTCGGCCAGGACCCGGGCAACATCACCGGCGCGCCCGAAGGGCTGTTGCTCGGCAGCGCAACGGGCCTGGGCGCCTGGCTCGCTGCCCGCAAAGCTGCTCCGCCCACGCTCCGGCGCAGCGGCGGAATCGCAGCGCTGGCGGGCGGCGCATCGGGCATCCTCATCGCACTGCTCGGCGGCCGGATGATGGGCGGCAGCCTCGACCTGCTCGCGCACCACTTCCCCGGCTCGCGCCTGCGCCTCGATCCGATCGGCCGCCTGTTGGGCGAAACCGGCTTCGGACCGGTCAGCCGCGCCGTGACCGGCGCCCTCGAAGGCGCGTTGTTCGCCGGCTGCGTCGTCGGCGCGATGATCCTCGCCGCAAGAACCATCCGCGCGAAGGATTAGGCACCGAAGCGCCCCTCACTGAAAGGGAGGGGCAAAGGGTGGGTGTAGCGCGGGGCGAGGCTCGATGCCTCGTCCGGCGCCTTTCTGGCGAACGGCAATTGGGTCTTTGAAGCGCGCAGGCGCCCGCCCGCTGCAAGCAGGGATGGGAGCCAAGGCTCGCGTCCCCAAAAGCAAACGGGCGCGGCCACCACTGGTGACCGCGCCCGTTCTTCAGGTCCGGGAAGACCTTGTTACTTGGTGAGGCCCGCCGTCGCCGCCACTTCGGCAGCGAAGTCGCTCTCTTCCTTCTCGATGCCTTCGCCGAGCTGGAAGCGGACATAGTCCTTGAGCACGATCGAGGCACCGGCGTCCTTGCCCGCCTTCGCGACGACGTCGGCGATCGGGGTCTTGCCGTCCATCACGAAGAGCTGGCTGAGGAGGGCGTTCTCCTTGGCGAACTTCTTCACCGAGCCTTCGACCATCTTCTCGATGATGTCGGCCGGCTTGCCGCTCTCGGCTGCCTTTTCCTTGGCGATGGCGCGCTCGCGCTCCAGCGTCTCCTGGTCGAGGCCGGTCTCGTCGAGCGCCAGCGGGAAGGCCGCAGCGATGTGCATCGCCAGCTGCTTGCCGAGCGGCTCGAGCACGTCGACGCCCGCGTCCGATTCGAGCGCGACGAGCACGCCGATCTTGCCCAGGCCCGGAGCCGCCGCATTGTGGACGTACGGGATCACCGCGCCCTTGGCGACTTCGACCTTCTTCGCGCGACGCAGGACCTGGTTCTCGCCGATGGTCGAGATGTTGGCGGTCAGCACCTCGTCGACGGTGCCGCCCTGCGGCATCTTCGCGGCCTTGATCGCCTCGATGTCGTCACCGGTCTCGAGCGCGAGCGCGGTCACGTCGCGCACGAAGCCCTGGAAGATGTCGTTCTTGGCGACGAAGTCGGTCTGCGAGTTGACTTCGACGGCCACGCCCTTGGTGCCCGCGACGGCGACGCCGACGAGGCCCTCGGCCGCGGTGCGGCTCGACTTCTTGGCGGCGGCGGCCAGGCCCTTGGCGCGCAGCCAGTCGGCCGCGGCTTCCATGTCGCCGTTGGTCTCGGAGAGCGCCTTCTTGCAATCCATCATGCCGGCGCCGCTCTTTTCACGGAGCTCCTTCACGGCTGCTGCAGTGATCTCGGCCATGTTCGTTTCCCTCAGCTAAAATTCGGGCGGAGCAGTGCCTGTGCCCTGCCCCGCCCCGATTACGGTTCGATGACGGGCTTAGGCGTCGATCTGACGCTCACCCTCGACCGCCGTTTCCGGCTCGGTCGAAGCGGCGGGCGCTTCCGGCTCGCCGGCAACTTCGGTCAGGGCGGGCTCGATCGGAGCCTCTTCCTGGGCGCCCAGGTCGACGCCGAAGCTCGCCTGGCGGTCCTGGTTGCCGCGGGTCGCCGCGATGGCGATCGCCTCGCAGTAGAGGCGGATGGCGCGCGACGCGTCGTCGTTCGCGGGCACCGGGAAGGCGATGCCGTCCGGGCTCACGTTCGAGTCGAGGATCGCGACGACCGGGATACCCAGCGTGTTGGCTTCCTTGATCGCCAGCTCTTCCTTGTTGGCGTCGATCACGAACATGATGTCCGGGATGCCGCCCATGTCGCGGATGCCGCCGAGCGAGAGCTCGAGCTTGTCGCGCTCGCGGGTGAGCTGCAGCACTTCCTTCTTGGTCAGGCCGTGCGTGTCGCCCGAAAGCTGCTCCTCGAGCGTCTTGAGGCGCTTGATCGACTGCGAGATCGTCTTCCAGTTGGTGAGCATGCCGCCCAGCCAGCGGTGGTTGACGAAGTGCTGCCCGGCGCGGCGCGCAGCCTCGGCGATCGGCTCCTGCGCCTGGCGCTTGGTGCCGACGAACAGCACCTTGCCGCCGGCGGCGACGGTCGAGTTCACGAACTCGAGAGCGCGCGCGAAGAGCGGCACGGTCTGCGAGAGGTCGATGATGTGGACGCCGTTGCGGTCGCCGAAGATGTAGGGCTTCATCTTCGGGTTCCAGCGGTGGGTCTGGTGACCGAAGTGCGCGCCCGATTCGAGCAGCTGCTGCATGGTGACGACAGGTGCCGCCATAGGGATAACTCCTTCCGGTTGAGCCTCTGGGAAGCGAGTGACCGCGGTTTCGCGGCACCGGTTTATGATGCTTCCCATGCGGGTTGAGGCGGCGCCCTTAGCCGAGCGCGCCACGATGCGCAAGTAGGTGGCCGGGCCGCGATTTTCCAGCCGCGCCTCGGAGGAGGCGGAACAATCGCGGAACATGCGCTTGACAGCGGAACGTTCGTGGAACATACAGCGTCCAGAACGCGGACAAGGAACGTCCGATAGAGCCAAGCGGTTGAGAATCCTGTGATTCTACCGCCCAGCGAATTGGGAGCGAGTGATGATTGGATTTGCTGTTCTGCTGCTCTTCGCCGCCGCCTTCACGCTTTCCATATGCGCGATGTTCGTAAGCATTCGCCCCCAGCTCCACCGCTTCGCCGAGCTCGTCCGCCCCGCCTCCACGCTTCCGGCGCTTCCGCCGCGCCTCGCCCGGCTTACGGTGCGTGCGGTCCCAGCCCGGATGCCTGCACGTCTGCCGCTGCGCGCAGCCGCCTGACGCGGCGATAGCTGCGCACGCTGAACGGGATCATGGCCAGATAGGCGAAGGCGAGCAGCGCCAGCGTCGGCCAAGGCGCGGAGACCAGCGCCGCCACCAGCACCACCAGCATCGCCACGGCCTCGAATCGGATCCGTTGCCGCAGCCGGACCGTCGGCGCGAACGTTGCGATGCTCGAGATCATCAACACCGCGACGAAGGCGGTCCAGGGCGCGATCATCAGCGGTGCGCGGAACTGCGGCAGGTCGATCCACAGCCACAGGAACAGGGGCGTGAGCGCGAGCACTGCGCCCGCCGGCGCCGGCACACCGGTCAGGAAGCCTGCCGATTTGTGCGGCTGGTGCTCGCGGTCGATGTTGGCGTTGAACCGCGCGAGGCGCAGCGCGCAGAACAGCGCGAGCAGCAGCGCGATCATCCAGCCGAAGCTGCCCAACTCGTTGAGAGACCAGAGGTAGAGGATCAGCGCCGGTGCGACGCCGAAGGAGATCGCGTCGGAAAGGCTGTCGAGCTCGGCGCCGAAGCGGCTCTCCGCACGAACCCATCGCGCGATCCGGCCGTCGACGCCGTCGAGCACGGCGGCGAGCAGCACCATCAGCACCGCCAGCTCCCATTTGCCGAGCATCGCGAAGCGGATCGACGTCAGGCCCGAGCAGAGCGCGAGCGCCGTGACGGTGTTCGGAAGCACCGCGCGAAGCGGGATTCCCCGCTCGCGCCGCGGCGGCCTCATTGCGAGATCCCGGTCGCGGCGGTGCCGCCCTTGCGCGCCAGGATGGTCTCGCCGGCAATCGCGCGCTGGCCGAGCGCCACCTGGCAGGCATAATCCTCAGGAATGAACACGTCGACGCGGCTGCCGAAGCGGATCAGACCGACGCGCTGCCCGGCCACGACCATGTCGCCCGACTTGACGAAGGCGACGATGCGCCGCGCGACCAGCCCGGCGATCTGCGTGAAGCCGATGCGCAGCCCGTCGCGGTCCTCGACCACGATGTGCTGGCGCTCGTTCTCGTCGCTCGCCTTGTCGAAGTCGGCGTTCATGAACTTGCCGGAAATGTAGATCACGTGCTTGATCGTGCCGGTGATCGGCGTGCGGTTCACATGGACGTCGAACACGCTCATGAACACCGATACGCGCACCATCGGCGCGTCGCCCAGCGCGTGCGGCCCGGTGAGCTCGGGCGGCAGCGGCACGCGCTCGATCATCGTGATCAGGCCGTCGGCGGGCGAGACGATCAGCCCCTCGCCCTGCGGCGTGACGCGCACGGGGTCGCGGAAGAAGGCCGCCACGCCCAGTGTCAGGAACACGAGCGGCCAGGTGATGAAATCCCAGACGAACAAGCTCAGCAGCGCGATCGCGGCTGCGATGAGCACATATTTGCGTCCTTCGGGGTGAATGTCCGGAAAGCGCCACTTCACCGTGGAAGTGACGACGGGAGGCTTGTCGAGCGATGCCATGCGCGGGGGTTTAGCCGCGTCGCCGCGACTTTCCTAGACCGGCATTCATCGCGCCCGCCGCCACTGTCCTATCCGCCTAACACATAGCGTTTGAGGAAAGGCCGTGGCTCGTATATTGGACCTGCCGAGCCCGATTCAGCGCGTCTTGCGTTCGGACGGATATCGTTGGGGCGCTTGAATCCGGCCGGATTTTTGCGCAGGCGCGGTTCACGACCGCCATTTTACTCGAAGGATTAGCATGCCCGCATCCACCGCAGAGGCCAAGCGCCGCACCCGTGCCCGCGGAGCGCATGTGCCTTCGCCCTGGCTGATGTTCTTGAAGGGCTTCTTCAAGCACCCCGTAATGGTCGGCGCCGTCGCCTCGTCGTCGCAGGCGCTGGTGCGGCACATGCTGAAGCCGGTCGATTGGGCCAACTGCAAACTGTTCGTCGAATATGGCCCGGGAGTCGGCACCTTCACGCGCCCGATCCTCGAGCGCCTCGCGCCCGACGCGAAGCTGATCGTGATCGACACCAATCCCGACTTCATAGACTATCTCAGCGCCACGATCGACGATCCGCGCTTCATCGCGGTCAACGGTTCGGCTGCCGATGTGCAGAAGATCGTCCGCGAACATGGCTTCGAGCAGGCGGACTTTATCGCCTCGGGCCTGCCCTTTTCGACGCTTCCTCCGGGCGTGGGCGACCAGATCGCCAAGGCCACGCAAGAGGTGCTGCGCCCCGGCGGCGCATTCCTCGTCTACCAGTACAATCCCAAGGTGAAGAACTTCCTCACCCCGCACTGGAATCACATCGACCATGCGGTCGAATGGTGGAACCTGCCCCCCGCCCAGCTCTGGTGGGCCTGGAAGGAGTGATTGCGCGGGATCGGCTTGATCCCCCTTCCCCATCCTCCTAGACGCTCGCCCAAACCCATAAAACAGGAAGCGAGCACATGGCGAAGATCAAGGTTGCAACGCCGGTCGTGGAGATCGACGGCGACGAGATGACGCGGATCATCTGGCAGTGGATCCGCGAGCGCCTGATCCTCCCCTATCTCGACATCGACCTGAAATATTACGACCTCGGCGTCGAGAAGCGCGACGAGACCAACGACCAGATCACGATCGATTCGGCCAACGCGATCAAGCAATATGGCGTGGGCGTGAAGTGCGCGACGATCACTCCGGACGAGGCGCGCGTCGAGGAATTCGGCCTCAAGAAGATGTGGAAGTCGCCCAACGGCACGATCCGCAACATCCTCGGCGGCGTGATCTTCCGCGAGCCGATCGTGATCTCTAACGTGCCGCGCCTGATCCCGGGCTGGACCAAGCCGATCGTCGTCGGTCGCCATGCCTTCGGCGACCAGTACAAGGCCACCGACTTCAAGGTGCCCGGCAAGGGCAAGCTGACGATGAAGTGGGAAGGCGAGAATGGCGACGTGATCGAGCACGACGTGTTCGACTTCCCCGCCGCCGGCGTCGCGATGGGCATGTACAATCTCGACGAGTCGATCCGCGACTTCGCCCATGCCAGCATGAATTATGCGCTCGGCCGCGGCTGGCCGCTTTACCTCTCGACCAAGAACACGATCCTCAAGGGCTATGACGGCCGCTTCAAGGACATCTTCGCCGAAGTGTTCGAGACCGAGTTCAAGGACCAGTTCCAGGCCGCGGGCATCGTCTACGAGCACCGCCTGATCGACGACATGGTCGCCTCGGCGCTCAAGTGGCACGGCGAGTTCGTGTGGGCCTGCAAGAACTATGACGGCGACGTCCAGTCGGACCAGGTCGCCCAGGGCTTCGGCTCGCTGGGCCTGATGACGTCGGTGCTGATGACTCCGGACGGCAAGACGATCGAGGCCGAGGCGGCGCACGGCACCGTCACGCGCCACTATCGCCAGCACCAGCAGGGCAAGGCGACCTCGACCAACCCGATCGCGTCGATCTTCGCCTGGACCGGCGGCCTCAAGTATCGCGGCAAGTTCGACAACACCCCCGAGGTGACTCGCTTCGCCGAGACGCTCGAGAAGGTCTGCATCGAGACCGTCGAGAGCGGCAAGATGACCAAGGACCTCGCGCTGCTGATCGGACCGGACCAGGCCTGGATGACCACCGAGCAGTTCTTCGAGGCGATCCGCGTCAACCTCGAGACCGCGATGGGCAGCTGGCAGTAAGCCAGCCGGCTGAACCGAAGAACGAGAGGGGGAGCGGAAACGCTCCCCCTTTTGCTTTGCCTAGAAGTTGAACTTCGTGCCGACGCGGAATGACCGACCGAAAATGCCCGTGCCGCCCTGGACGGGGTTATAGTTGTTCGCACCGTAAGTGATCGGATCGATCGGCGGCAGGTTATCGAACAGGTTGAGCACGTTCATGTAGATCGTGAACTTGTCGGCGACCTTGTAGCTCGCCGACAGGTCGACGGTGATATAGTCCGGTACGTCGCACGCCACGAATTGCTCGGACAGCATGCCGCAGTCGCCCGGTTCGGTGCCCTGGTCGGCCGCCGAGAGATTGTAGCCGCCGAAGAAATCGGCAGTGGCGGTCAGCGTCAGCTTGTCCCACTCGAGCGTGTTCTGCCAGCTTCCGCGCCACTCGGGCGTGCCCGACCCTGCGGTCAGGTTGAAGTTGCCGAGCGTGCCTTCGTAGGATTCGACCGTCCCGTCCGGGAACTCGGTCTCAAGGTTGATGATCCAGCTCGCCTCGAGCGCAGAGATGAAGCGGACCGAGGGCGACAGGTCGACTTGCACCCGCGCCCCGAAATCGAGCCCTTCGGCGCGGATCGTGTTGGCGTTGATCAACTGCGACTGCACGAACGCAACCCGCGGACGCGCGTTCGGGAAGTTGGGATCGGGCGAGTCGGGGATCACGTTGAATCCCGGCGGGATCGGTTGGCCCTGATAATAGGCGAGCAGCGCCGGGCGGTTGCTCGGGGTGGTGATCGCACCGGTCTTCTTGATGTTGTAGTAGTCGACCGTGAAGCTCAGGTTCCGGATCGGCTCGAACAGCACGCCCGCGGTATAGCTGGTCGAACGTTCGGGCTCGAGGTCCGGGCTGGCCAGCGTCGTCTGGCCGTAGCTCGCGGTGCGGATGTAGGTCGGGCAGGTGTTGAATGTCGCCAGCGAGCAATTGTACTGCGCCAGGAACGTGTCGTTGAAGAGCGACTGCGTCGCGGTCACGAAGCCGGTGGTCGGAATGGCATTCGCTTCGGCGAAGCTCGGTATGCGGAAGCCGCGCGACCAGGTGCCGCGGATCACCAGCTGGTCGATCGGCGTGAACTTCACACCCACCTTGGGCGAAAAGGCGTCCTGCCCGCTCGAATAGCTGTCGTAGCGTCCCGAGAGATTCACCTCGAGCGCACGAATGATCGGCGCCTTGAGCTCGGCATAGGCCGAGCGGACGCTGCGGCTGCCGCTGGTGCCGAACGCGTTCAGGACGAAATAACGCTGCGTCGGACCGTTGGAGTCCGGATTGGCGCTGGGCGCATTGATCGACTCCCAGCGCAGCGCCCCGCCGACGCCGATCTCCAGCGGACCGCCCGGAAGATCGAACAGCTTGCCAGCCACGCTGGCATCGATCGCATACAGCTCGGACCGGGATTCGTTGATATTGTCCGGCGAGAGATAATCCAGCGTTTCTTGGGTGTTGGCAAACGGATTGACGAAATTGTAGCGGCCGTCGGCGACTACGTTGAGCAGGTTCTGGATGTAGACATAGCCGTTCTGGATCCGCGTCAGATCGGTACGCATCGCAACGCCTTCGATCGAGAAGTTCCAGTCATCCGCGAAGGAGCCGGAAACCCCACCCGCCGCGCGATACGTGCGGCTGCGCGTCTCGTTATATTCCTGAATGTTCGGAAGCCGCCCGAGGATGCGCGCCACCTGCCCTTGGCCGGCGAAGGGATTGTTCGGATTGAGCCTGGCGTTCGGATTCGCCGCGTTGCAGTTCGGGTCCGGCAGATTGTTGATGAGTGGACAGACATAGACCGGCAGCGCCAGGATGAACGACCCGACCGCATTCGCGCCCCCGGCCGGCGCCGCGGTGCTGAAGCGCGGGAAGTCGATGCCGGTCGGGCCGTTCCGGCGGATGCTCGCCGGCAGGCCGTTGAAACTCACGTTGCTCTGCAGGAAATTGCCTTCGAAATAGGCCTCGATGTCGTCGCTGATCCGGCCGGTAGCGCGGAACGACCCGCCCCAGCGCGTAATCTCCGGCGAGATCACGCCATATTGCGTCACCAGATCACCCTGGCAGACGGTGCGGGGCGCGCGCGGATCGGCGGCGAACTCGGCGTCGGTGAGCGTATAGGGCGTCTCACCGGTGATGCAGCCCGCGGCCGGATTGAGGAACTGATAGCGCCCGGTCTCGGCCGCATTGTCCGGGCCCGCGGGCGCGACGAAGAAGGTCGTCGCGAACAGACTGGAATCGGTTCCCGTCGAAAAGCCCGAGAAGCCGCCGGTCGACGGATTGATCGAGCCCCCGTTTGGTCCGATCGACGGCCCGCACACGCCGTCGCGGCAGATCCCCGACTGGTTCTGCGAGTTGTAGGGATAGGGCCGCTCACGATTGTAGAGCGCTTCCTGGTGGTAGTAGAAGCCGCTGAGATAGGCGTTGAAGCCTTGCTCACTCAGATCGCCGAAGCCGCCAGTCAGGCTGAACCGGTGGTTGGCGCCGTCGCCGCGCTCGGTGATCCCCACCTCGGCACGTCCGCTGATCCCCTTGATCTCCTTCTTGGTGATCACGTTGACCACGCCCGCGATGGCATCCGCGCCATAGGTCGACGAAGCGCCGTCGCGCAGCACTTCGATGCGGTCGACGATGTCGTCGGGGATGGTGTTGAGATCGACGAAGTTGCGCGTCGCATCGTCAGCGAGCGGATAATAGGACGCGCGCAGCCCATCGAAGAGCACCAGCGTCGAATTGGTGCTGAGCCCGCGTAGCGACACCGCGGAGGCGCCGGCCGCAAACGCGCCATTCGCCGAGAAGGAGTTGGTGAGCGCGGGACCATTGTTAGAGGCGAGCCGCTGGATCGCTTCCTGCGTGGTGTTGATGCCGCGCTGGTCGAGCGTCTCGGCATTGAGCACCGTCACCGGCGACGGTGTCGCGGCCCGGGTGCGGAACAGCGTGCCGGTCACGACGATCTCGCCGCCCTCTTCCGCTTGCGCCGCGGTTGCTCCTTGGTCCTGTGTGTCCGCGGGCGCGGGCTCCGTCTGGGCGGGGGCCGTCGTCGGCGCCGCGGGATCCCGGGCGCTGGTGTCCTGACCATAGGCGGGAACCGCCAAGGCGATCGACAGGGGCGCGGCGGTGGCCAGCAAGGCGACCTTGCCCACGAAGTGGATGCTGCTGCTCACGTCTCTTTCCTCGCTGCTGCTGCCTCGTCCGAGGTCGCGTGACGCCGCCGAGGCTGTTTTCCACTCGCAGCTCGTTGCCTACCCGCAACGCCTGCGCATGGTGGCTCCAAAAGATTGAGCCGCCCGCAGGAAGCTGTAAAGCAAGCATTGCTTGCTCTATTTACCTTTCATTTGGCCTGTAGCAAAAATGCTACATGGCATGTTACAGTAGGCTCACAAGAACACGTATCAGTGCATTGGCAAACATATGGAACTATAGTTTCATACATATGCGGGGCATGCTCTGTTAGCTGATGTCAATGGCGACGCACATCTTAAGATTAGTTACGCATACGTAATAAATTACGCATCACTCCGGCGCGCGACTCATCTGGCAAGTCGCGGTCTCCTCGCGAGCGCGGCGCTATTCGAGGGCAGCTGGCAAGAAACCTGACCGCCCCGCCTTGCAAAAAGGGGGCGCCCGTGCTGCCGTTCGGGGATGATGGCTGGCATGCTCCTCTCGTTTGTAAATTTCCGAAGAAGGTCGAGCGCTGGACGCGCTGGCTCCGGCCTCGGTTCTTGTAACCCGCTGGGCCGCGCATGCTGAGCCTGCAGAACAGCGGCTTCAGCGATGCGCTGGTGATCCTCGGTGCGGCGGGGCTCGTGATCCCGGCGTTCGCGCGCTTCAGGATCAGCCCGGTCATCGGGTTCATCCTGGTGGGCGCGCTGGTCGGCCCCCGCGCGCTCGGCGCCCTCGTCGGCCAGCATCCCTGGCTCTTCTACGTCACCATCTCCGACCCGCATGCGATCGAGCCGTTTGCCGAGCTCGGCATCGTGCTGCTGCTCTTTTCGATCGGCCTCGAGCTCTCGTTCCGGCGACTCTGGGCGATGCGCAGGCTGGTGTTCGGCCTGGGCGCGGCCGAGCTGGCCTCGTCCGGGCTCATCCTCGCCGCGCTGCTCTACCTGACGGGGCTGAGCACCGCAGGGGCGATCGGCCTCGGGCTGGCGCTCGCGCTTTCCTCCACGGCGCTGGTGCTCCCGATCGCCGGCACCACCAGCGCCGTCGGCCGCGCTGCCTTCGCCATGCTGCTGTTCGAGGATCTCGCGCTGGTCCCGATCATCTTCATGCTCGGCGCCATGTCGCCCGCACCCGGCGTGGCGGGGCTCACCAACCTGTTCGTGACGCTGGCGATGGGCGTCGCCACGGTCGCCGCGCTCTTCCTCGGCGGGCGGCTGCTGCTGCCGCGCATGTTCGCCCAGGCCGCACGCACCAAGAGCCCCGAGCTGTTCCTCGCCGCCAGCCTGCTCGTCGTGATCGTCGCGAGCCTCGCCACCGCCGCCGCCGGCCTGTCGCCGATCGTCGGCGCGCTGATCGCGGGGCTGCTGATCGCCGAGACCGAATATCACGGCGCCGTCGAGGCGATCACCGCCCCCTTCAAGGGCCTCGCGCTCGGCGTCTTCCTGATCACCGTCGGCATGCGCCTCGAGCTCGGCTTCCTCGCCACCAATTGGCCGATGCTGCTGGGCGCGACCGTGATGGTGATGGTGGTCAAGGTCGCCGTCACCACCGGGTTGCTCAAGCTCTCGGGCGCGCGCACCGGCACCGCGGCGGAGACCGGCGTGCTGATGGCCAGCCCGTCGGAGACCACGCTGATCGTGCTCGGTGTCGCGGGCACGGCGGCGCTGATCTCCCCCGCTACCACAGCCTTCTGGACCGCCGTGACTGCGATCGGCCTCACCGCCACGCCGGTGCTCGCCAAGGTCGGCCAGTTCGCCTCCCGCTTGATCGAGGCGCAGGAGAAGGACGATCCCCCCGCCACCGATCCCGGCCAGCTGAGCCACGGCACGGTGATCCTCGGCTTCGGCCGCGTCGGCCGCACCGTCGCGGACATGCTGCGACGCCACGGTCAGCCCTATCTCGGCGTGGACGCCGATATCGACAACGTCAACGCCGCCCGCCGCGACGGCTACACCGTCCTGTTCGGCGACGTGACTCGCACCGAACTCGTCGACCAGCTCAAGCTGGGCCATGCCAGGGCGCTGGTGCTGACCATGGATGATCCGGTGCTCACCGTGCGGCTGACGCGGCGGGTGCGCGGCTGGGTGCCGAATTTGCCGATCATCGCCCGCGCCCGCGACGCCGCGCACGCCGCCGAGCTCTACAAGGCGGGCGCGAGCGACGCCGTGCCGGAGACGCTCGAAAGCTCGCTCCAGCTCTCGGAGGCCGTGCTGGTCGACGTCGGCATGGCGGTGGGCCCGGTGATCGCTTCGATCCACGAGAAGCGCGACGAGATGCGCAAGTCGATCAAGGAAGCCGCGGGCCTCGAGCGCGAGCCGCGGTTGCGCCGGACGCGGCTGGGCGAGGCGGAAAGCTCGCCCGGCTGATCGCCCTTCGCACTTGCCCGCCGCAAGTGCCGAGCGCATGCTGCCGCCAATTGGGGAGATGAACGCGCATGTTCGGAACGCTTCTGCTTCTGCTCGCCGCCACGCAAAGCCAGGCCGCAGCCGATCCGCTGGCGTCCGCGCGTGAGGGCAAGATCCAATGCATCCAGCCCAATAAGGAAAAGAAGACGTGCCTCGGTCTCGCCTCGCTGACGGTGCGGCCCGACGGCTCGTTCGACAGCGTGGCGCGCGTGATGATCGCGCCCACGCCTGCGATCGTGATGGAAACTCGCAGCTCGGGCAAGGCGGAGGGCGATGCGCTCTGCGCGGTCATCCGCCAGCAGGACTATGCCAATGCCAGGATCACGATCGAAGGGGCGCCCGCGGATGCCGCGACCGGCGACGCGATTCGAGGACAGCTCGTCGGGGCGGTCGCCCCGCTCGACGGCAAGAAGGCGTGCTCGCGCGCAGTGCCTGAAGGCGACGTGCTGCGGCTCGATGTGACCGTGGAGGGCACCGCCCGTCCCGATCTCACTCGGCGCGCGATCTGGGTGCGCCCCGACGAGGGCTATAAGCTCGGGATGTAGTTCCCGGCCGGATTATTCGACCTTGTAGCCGTCGCCGGGCGCGACCCAGCGTACCGGGCGGTCGAGGTCCGGCTGCGCGACACCGTCGAGCGTCGTCCGGGCAATCAGCACGGCATTGTCGATCTGGTCGCGGTAGCAGCGCTGGCGGCCATTGAGCGGCGCCATCGCCGCCGCAAGGTCGCGGCGCAGCGTCTCCTGCAGCGACTGGGCAAGCCGCGCATTGGGCTTGGTGAAGGTCGCGCTCGCCAGCGTATCGGTGCGGTGCACGAAGCACGCCGCGCCGCCGACGATCTTGCCCGGCATGCGATAATGGACCTGGATCCCCGCCGGTCCGCCGATGCCGGTCACCTCCGCCTCGAAGCTGCCGTCGGGCCGAATCGTGAAGCTTGTCAGCGAGCTGCAGGTCTTGCGCGCGGGATCGGGCGAAGTGCAGCGGAGCAGGCCCTCGCGCGCCGGCGTGAGCGTGTCTTCATCCCCCCCGGCCTGAGCCGCGATGGCGAGAAGGACGGGAAGGATGATCATCTTGCTTGCTCCCTTGCCTCAGGCCGCAGCCTTCTCGGCGGCGATCGCGCCGCGCACCGCGGCGAGCGCGTCGGACGCCTTGCTTCCGTCGGGGCCGCCGCCCTGCGCCATGTCCGGCCGGCCGCCGCCGCCCTGCCCGCCCAGCACTTCGACCGCGCGCTTGACCAGCTCCACGGCATTCTGCGCGCCGGCGAGATCGTCCGTGACCCCCACCGCGACGGAGGCGCGGCCCTCGTTGACCGCGACCAGCGCGACCACCCCCGAGCCGATGCGCGCCTTGGCCTCGTCGACCGCACCCCGCAGCGCCTTGGCCTCGAGCCCGTCGAGCACCTGGCCGACGAAGTTCACGCCGCCGACCTGCTCCGGCCCGGCCGGCGCAGCCGAACCGCCGCCGCCCAGCGCCAGCGCCTTCTTGGCCTCGGCCAGCTCGCGCTCGAGCTTGCGGCGTTCCTCGACCAGCGCGGCGACGCGCGCCGGGACTTCGTCGGGCGAAGCCTTGAGTGCGGCCGCAGCCTCCTTGAGACGCTCGTCGCGGGCGTTGAGCCACTGGCGCGCGCCCTCGCCGGTCAGCGCCTCGATGCGCCGCACGCCCGAGGAGACGGCACTCTCCGAGATGATCTTGAAGATCGCGATGTCGCCCGTCGCATTGACGTGCGTGCCGCCGCAGAGTTCGACCGAGTAGGAAGCGTCCTCGCCGCGGCCCATCGAGAGCACGCGAACCTCGTCGCCGTACTTCTCGCCGAACAGCGCCATGGCGCCAGCGGCGATCGCGTCGTCGGGCGTCATCAGCCGCGTCGTCACCGCTTCGTTGTTGCGGATCTGGGCGTTCACGTCGGCCTCGATGTCGGCGATCTCCTCGGCGGTCAGCGCCGAGGGATGCGAGAAGTCGAAGCGCAGCCGGTCGGGCGCAACCAGGCTGCCCTTCTGGGTGACATGGCCGCCAAGCCGCTTGCGCAGCGCTGCGTGGAGCAGGTGGGTGGCGCTGTGGTTGGCGCGGATGCGGTCGCGGCGCTCGGCATCCACGACCAGATGCACGGTGTCGCCGACCGCGATCTCGCCGGCCTCGATCTTCGCGTGATGCGCGTGGAGCCGGCCGAGCGGCTTCGACGTGTCCTCGACGATCGCGCGCAGCCCCTTCTCGTTCGAGATCGTGCCCGCGTCGCCCATCTGGCCGCCGCTCTCGCCGTAGAAGGGCGTCTGGTTGGTGAGCAGCGTCACGGCGTCGCCGGGCTTGGCGCTGTCGACGCGCGCGCCGTTCTTGACGATCGCGACGATCTGGCCTTCGCCCTGCGTTCCCGAATAGCCGATGAACTCGGTGCTCCCGAGTTCGTCCGCCAGATCGTACCACAGCTCGTCGGACGCCTTCTCGCCCGAGCCCTTCCAGGCCGCGCGGGCAGCGCGCTTCTGCTCGGCCATCGCCGAATCGAAGCCGTCGCGATCGACGCTGATCGACTTGGACCGCAGCGCGTCCTCGGTCAGGTCATAGGGGAAGCCAAAGGTGTCGTAGAGCTTGAAGGCAGTCGCGCCCGGCAGCGTATCACCTTCGCCCAGACCCTGCGTCGCCTCGTCCAGCAGGCGCAGGCCGTTCGCCAGCGTCTGGCGGAAGCGCGTCTCTTCCTGGAGGAGCGTCGCCTCGATCAGCGGCTGCGCGCGGACCAGCTCGGGGAAGGCAGCCCCCATCTCGGCGACCAGCGCCGGCACCATGCGGTGCATCATCGGCTCCTTGGCGCCCAGCAGGTGCGCGTGACGCATCGCGCGCCGCATGATGCGGCGGAGCACATAGCCGCGGCCTTCGTTCGCCGGCAGCACGCCATCGGCGACCAAAAAGCCCGACGAACGCAGGTGATCGGCGATCACGCGATGGCTCGCCTGATTGTCACCGGTCGTGGCCGCGCCGGTGAGCGCCCCCGATTCGGCGATCAGCGCCTTGAACGTGTCGGTGTCGTAATTGTCGTGCACGCCCTGCAGCACCGCTGCGACGCGCTCGAGCCCCATGCCGGTGTCGATCGACGGACGCGGCAGGTCGCCGACGATCTGGTCGTCCGCCTGCAGGAACTGCATGAAGACCAGATTCCAGATTTCGACGAAGCGGTCGCCATCCTCTTCCGGCGATCCCGGCGGGCCGCCCCAGATGTGGTCGCCATGGTCGAAGAAGATCTCCGAGCAGGGGCCGCATGGGCCGTCCGCGCCCATCACCCAGAAATTGTCCTTGGTCGGGATGCGGATGATGCGGCTGTCGGGCAGGCCCGCGATCTTCTTCCACAGGTCGAACGCCTGGTCGTCGTTATGATAGACGGTGACGGTCAACCGGTCCTTGGCGATACCCCATTCG
The DNA here is from genome assembly GCF_017744835.1 of Sphingomonas sp. Taxonomy (GTDB): domain Bacteria; phylum Pseudomonadota; class Alphaproteobacteria; order Sphingomonadales; family Sphingomonadaceae; genus Sphingomonas. The sequence continues at coordinate 523,293 of NZ_JAGIAM010000003.1, read as the reverse complement.
CGGGTGATCAGGTTCCACGCCAGCTCGATCGCGCGGTCCTTGAAATAGTCGCCGAACGAGAAATTGCCGAGCATTTCGAAGAAGGTGTGGTGGCGTGCCGTGTAGCCGACATTGTCCAGGTCGTTGTGCTTGCCGCCCGCGCGGACGCACTTCTGGCTACTCGTCGCCGTGCTGTACGGACGGCTCTCCAGCCCCGTGAACACGTTCTTGAACGGAACCATGCCCGCGTTCGTGAACATGAGCGTGGGGTCGTTGTGCGGAACGAGCGGCGCCGAAGGCACGCGCGCATGGCCCTCGCGCTCGAAATAGTCGAGGAACGAACGGCGGATATCGTTGGTGGACGTCATGAGCAGCGACTTAGTTGCGCGCGGCGCTTCGCTCAAGCGAAACACTTCGATCAGGACGATCAATCCGTCCGAGTTGTGTCCGCGGGAGGCGCGACGACGGTGAGCGCACCCGGCTCTATCGCGAATTCCAGCGGCACGCGCAGCCTCCGCACTTCGCCGTCGAGCGCGACGTGGATGCCGTCCACCGGCCCGGTGACGCGGAGCTCCGCTGTGTCGCCGATCGCGGCGAAGTCGCGCTCGGGATCGGCCCGCCCCAGAAGCGCACGGATCGCGAAGCCGATCAGCGCCAGGCGGCGGCGCGACGCCACCGCATAGACCGAGAGCACGCCATCATCGAGCGCCTTGCGCTGCCCCAGCTTGCCCGCGTCCAGCACGTATCGATTGTTGCCGACGAACAGCATCGGCGTGACGACTTCGCGGTCCACGCCCGGCATCCGCAGATGCAGCCGGCGATGGCGCATCCGCTTGAGCGCCGCCGCGGCAGCCGGAAGCGCCGCCAGCTTCTTCGGCAACGCCAGGCCCTCGCGCTCCTCGACCATGTCGGGATAGAGGCCGATCGAGGCGTTGTTGACGAACGCCTCGCCGTTCACGCGCGCCAGATCGATCTGGCGCCGCCTGCCCGAAGCGATCAGCTTCGCGGCTTCAGCCAGGTCGAGGGGAATGCCCAATTCGCGCGCGAGGTGGTTGCGCGTGCCGAGCGGCAGGATGCCGAGCGCCGAGCCGCTCCGGGCCAGGGCGGCCGCGGCGCTGCCGAGCGTGCCGTCGCCGCCGCCCACCACCAGGATTTCGGCACCGGCAGCCGCTTCGATCGCGGGCTGCATCGCTTCCCCTTCAAGCAGCTTGAGGTCGATCTCGACGCCTGCGTCCGCGAACGCCTTCTCGATCTCTGCGCGCAGGCCCTCGCCCTTCGCGGCGGCGGTACCCCCGCTCGCATTGACCAGGACGGGGACCGGGGCGCTCATTCGACGGGCCGGTCGATCGAGCGCGGCGGCGTGCTGAACCACTTCGGGCCAGTCTCGGTCATGTGGAAGCAATCCTCGATCCGCACCCCGAAGCTGCCCGGGATGTAGATGCCCGGCTCGTTCGAGAAGCACATTCCCGGCGCGAGCCGCGTCTTCTCCCCGCGAACGAGATTGACCGGCTCGTGTCCGTCCATGCCGATGCCGTGGCCGGTGCGATGCGACAGGCCCGGCAGCTTATAATCCGGCCCGTAACCAAGGCTCGCATAATAGCGGCGCACCGCGTCATCGACTTGCCCAGCCGGCGTGCCCAGCCGCGCCGCTTCGAACGCGACCTGCTGGCCGCGCGCGACCTGATCCCACACCTTGCGCTGCTCGGAGGTGGCGGTGCCGTGCACCCAGGTGCGCGACACGTCGGATTGATAGCCCTGCACCGTGCAGCCGCAGTCCATCAGCACGATTCGCCCGTCCGCCACCGGCGAGGGTACCTTGGTGCCGTGCGGATAGGCGGCACCCTCGCCCACGAGCACCATGCTGAACTCGGGCGCGCCGCCCAGCTTGATCGTCGCGGCGTCCATCAGCGCGGAGACGTCGTGCTGCGTCATCCCCTTCTGAACGCGCGGATGGACCCAGCGATAGGCCGCGATCGTCACGTCGGTGGCGAGTTGCATCAATGCGATTTCGGCGGGCGTCTTGATCATCCGGCAGCCACGGACGACCGGATTGGCCGAGACCACCTGCAACCCCGCCTTCTGCAGCCCGTCGACTGCGAAATAGCGCACCGTCTCCTCGATCCCGACGGGCAACCGCGCAAGCCTGCGGTCCTCCAGGAACCCGGCTACCGTCTTGAGCGGGTCTTCATCCTCCTGCCACACGCGGACCTCCGCCGGGATCGCCAGCGTCTCGCGGGTGCGCGGCTCCTCGAAGAACGGCGTGACGATGCACGGCTCGCCTTCCACCGGCAGGATCGCAGCGGTGAGCCGCTCGCTGCGGCCCCAGCGCACGCCAGTGAAATAGAGCAGCGACGAGCCCGGCTCGATCAGCACCGCGCCGATGCCGTTCGCCTTCATCAGCTTCTGCGCACGGGCGATCCGCGCGAGCCGCTCCTCGGCCGGGATCGGCTGCGCACCCTGCGTGATGTCCTTGAGCTCGGAAAGGTCGGGCTCGGCCGCACGGAGCACGGCAGGGATCGAGAGCAGAGGTGCAGTGCCGGCGGCAGCAAGCAGCGCGCGGCGAGTGAGGATCGGCAAGGGTTTCTCCCCGGAAAAGCTATGGCTGCGAGCGATAGGGTTCTTGACCCGGCGGCGACAATCCCCTTCCGTAGCAGGTGAAACCAAAGGGGGTCCGTGTGGGCAAGCGTTTGACGTGGTACATTCTGGCGGGCCTGGTGCTCGGGGGGCTGCTGGGCTGGGCGCTGAACGCCGCCTATGACGACGGCGGCGGCGCGGGCACCAAGTTCGTCGAGAACATCGCCTATTACCTCGACATTCCCACGCAGATGTTCCTGCACCTGATCAAGATGATCATCGCCCCGCTGGTGGTCTCGACGCTGACGGTGGGCATCGCGCACATGGGCGGCACCGGGGCGATCGGGCGTGTCGGCGTCCGTGCCTTCCTGTGGTTCGTCTGCGCGAGCCTCGTCTCGCTCACGCTCGGCCTCATCCTGGTCAACCTCCTCCAGCCCGGCGTCGGGCTGAACCTGCCGCTCCCCGACGTGGCGGCGTCGAGCGGAGTCGATCGCTCGGCCTTTGACGCAGCGAAGTTCTTCACGCACCTCATTCCCACCTCGGCAATCGAGGCGATGGCGAGCAACGACATCCTCCAGCTCGTCATCTTCTCGCTCTTCTTCGGCGTGGCGATGGCCGCCGTGGGCGAGCGCGCCAAGCCGTTGCTCGACGGGCTGGAGTCGCTGGTCTCGGTGATGCTCACCGTCACCGGCTATGTCATGCTCTTCGCGCCGGTCGCGGTGTTCTGCGCAGTGGCGCGGACGCTCGCGACGCGCGGGCTAGGCGTGGTGGGTGACCTCGCCTTCTTCATGGGCAGCTTCTACATCGGGCTCTTCGTCCTCTGGGCGGTGCTGCTCGGCGCCTGCTACCTCGTCGTGGGGCGGCGCACCGGGCTGCTGCTGCGCTATCTGCGCGACCCGATCCTCCTGGGCTTCTCCACTGCCTCGTCCGAAGCCGCCTATCCGCGCACGCTCGAGGCGCTCGACAAGTTCGGCGTGCCGCCGCGGATCGCCAGCTTCGTGCTGCCGCTCGGCTATTCGTTCAATCTCGACGGCTCGATGATGTACATGACGTTCGCGTCGATCTTCATCGCCCAGGCCTATGGCATCCACCTCGATTGGGGGACGATGATCACGATGCTGCTGATGCTGATGATCACCAGCAAGGGCATCGCCGGCGTGCCGCGCGCCAGCCTTGTGGTGATCACCGGCACGCTGTCGCACTTCCAGATCCCCGAGGCGGGCGTGCTGCTGATCCTGGCGGTCGACCATTTCCTCGACATGGGCCGCACCGCAACCAATGTGATAGGCAATGCGGTGGCCGCCACGGTCGTAGCGCGCTGGGAAGGCGGGTTCGACGCTCCCGAATCGCCCGACCACAAGATCGTCTTCCCCTCGGCGCCCGCGCCGGGGGCGGACGACAGCTTCGAGGATTACGGCAAGCCTCAGGCGTAGGCGTAGGGTCCTCCCCGTTCGAGCGCGGCGCGATAGGCGGGCCGCGCGTGGATGCGGGCGAGCCAGTCGGCGATGTGCCGTCGCCCCTCGGTCGCGGCGGCGCGGGCCACGGCGGCTTCGAGCGGGAAGCTCATCATCACGTCGGCGGCAGTGAATTCCCTGCCCGCGAACCAGGGGCGCTGCGCCAGCTCGGCTTCGACATAGTCGAGGTGGACGTCGATCATCGGCTGGAACCTCTTCTGTGCCACCTTGCCGAGCACCGGCACGCGGCCGAGCACGAGCTTGACCAGCAACGGGGGCATCAGCGACCCCTCGGCATAATGGAGGAAATGGCGATAGCGCAGCGTGTCGTCGCGGTGCGCGGGCGGGCCGAGCCTGCCATCGGCGAGCTCGACCAGATATTCGATGATCGCGCCGGTTTCCGCGACGACGCGGCCCTCGCGCTCGATCACCGGCGACTTGCCGAGCGGATGGATGCGCCGGAGCTCGGGCGGGGCGAGCATCGTCGCCTTGTCGCGCTGGTAGCGCCGGACCTCGTAGGGCAGGCCCAATTCCTCGAGCAGCCAGAGCACGCGCTGCGAGCGGCTGTTCTCCAAATGGTGGACGATGATCGTCATGCGGGCTCTCCGGCGGTCGCGGTCCAGATCCAGGCGCCCGCGCCGAACGCCACGACTTCGTCGGCTGCACGGGCGGCGAGCATGGCGCGGAGCGACTCGCGCATGGCTCCCCGGCGATCGGGGGCGGCATCGATCATCGCGCGCGCGGCAGGCCCGATCCGCGAGAAGAAACCGAGCGCATCCTCGACCGGGTCCTCGCCCTCGCCGGCTACGTAAGTGAAATCGATCGACTGGACCTCGGCCTCGGTCCATCCGGCGCGGGCGAACACGTCGGCAGTGAAACCGGGGTCGGAGAGGCCGAAGGGGCCGGGCGTATAGCCTTCGGACGGCGGAACGTCGTTGCCGACCGCGTCGTCGACCGCGACGGCCCATTCGTTGCTCGTGCGGGCGCGGAAGCAGGAGAAGACGAGCCTGGCGCCGGGATTGGCGGCATCGCGGAGCGCCGAGAAGCCAGCGACCGGATCGTCGAAGAACATGACGCCGTGGCGCGAGACGAGCAGGTCGGCGCCCGCCCCGCCCAAGCTCTGCGCATCGGCGACGCGGAAGGCGAGATTGGGAATGCCGGCGGCGCGCTCGCGGGCGATAGCGATCAGCGAAGGCGACAAGTCGATGCCGGTCACCGCGAGTTGCGGACGGGCAGTGGCGAGCGCGATCGAAGTGCCGCCTGCGCCGCAGCCCAGGTCGATCGCAGTGCCTCCGTGGGGCGCAACCGCCAGGATCGCGGCGTCGAGCCGGCGCGCGAGTCCGGCCAGGCTGCGGTCGGTCCGCTGCCATTCCTCTGCCCAGACATCACCGACGCGGCCGGTCCAGTCGAAGTTCGTCGTCATCCGCTCCCCTTCCCGCGATGCCGGCCGGTGGCCGAAACTTTTCGATCATTGCGCATGTGACAGATAAACCCGCAGCGTTCCGCCGCAAAACGCGAAAGACCCGGCGCGGGGTGCGCCGGGTCTTCCAGTGGGATCGTCTCCCGCGACCGCCGCTCGCGACGAGGCGGCCAAATCAACGCGTCAGAGGTCGTCGTCGGGCTCGGGGCCGGTCATCAGCCCCTCGGCGACCTGCTCGGTGCGGCCGCGGATCGCAGCCTCGAGCCGGTCGCACAGCTCGGGATTTTCCTTGAGGAAGGTCTTGGCGTTCTCGCGGCCCTGGCCGATGCGGACGCTGTCGTAGCTGAACCAGGCGCCCGCCTTCTCGACCAGCCCCGCCTTGACGCCGAGATCGAGTATCTCGCCGATCTTGGAGATGCCCTCGCCGTACATGATGTCGAACTCGACCTGCTTGAACGGCGGCGCCACCTTGTTCTTGACGACCTTCACGCGCGTCGAGTTGCCGATGATGTCCTCGCGGTCCTTGATCTGGCCGGTACGGCGGATGTCGAGGCGGACCGAGGCGTAGAACTTGAGCGCGTTGCCGCCGGTCGTGGTCTCCGGATTGCCGTACATCACGCCGATCTTCATGCGCAGCTGGTTGATGAAGATCACCATGCAGCGCGAGCGGCTGATCGAGCCGGTGAGCTTGCGGAGCGACTGCGACATCAGGCGCGCCTGGAGGCCGACGTGGCTGTCGCCCATCTCACCCTCGATCTCGGCGCGGGGCACCAGCGCGGCGACCGAATCGACCACGAGAACGTCGATCGCGTTCGAGCGGACGAGCGTGTCGGTGATCTCGAGCGCCTGCTCGCCGGTGTCGGGCTGCGAGACGATCAGCTCGTCGATGTTGACGCCGAGCTTCTTGGCATAGACCGGGTCGAGCGCGTGCTCGGCGTCGACGAAGGCCGCGGTGCCGCCGTTCTTCTGCGCCTCGGCGATGACGTGGAGCGCGAGCGTGGTCTTGCCCGAGCTTTCCGGACCATAGACTTCGATGACGCGGCCGCGCGGCAGACCGCCGACGCCCAGCGCGATGTCGAGCCCCAGCGAGCCGGTCGAGATCGCCTCGACCTGCATCGTCTCCTTCGAGCCCAGCCGCATCGCCGAGCCCTTGCCGAACGCGCGGTCGATCTGCGCGAGTGCGGCGTCGAGCGCCTTCTGCTTGTCCGTGGAAATGGCCATGTTGCCGTCGATCACCTTTAGGGAAGCCGCCATGTTGAAGTCCCGTTCGCTAGAGGGTTTGGGCCGCACGTTCAACGCGTGAGTTGGGTCCGTACAGCATTTGTTCTCATGGAACAAGAGGGGAACTTCGGGGCGGTGCGTTTTGGGACGCGTCGTCTCGGGGTGGAGTGTCTTGAGGAAGGCTCGCGTCCTGTTCCCTTCCGTCATCCCCGCGCAGGCGGGGACCCAGAGCCACGAGCGACGGTGCCCGTGATTACTGGGCCCCCGCCTTCGCGGGGGTGACGGTCAAGGTATGGGTAACGGGTAACAGTGGGGAGCAGCGCGGGCGGGCAGGCCGGCGGAACCTCCCCCTCCCCGCTTCCGTTATCCGGTCTCCCCGCGCCCCGGCGCCAGCCTGCGAGCATCATGTCGGACCTGCCCGAGCCCTTCGATACCAGTGTCTTCGATCCGCCCGAGGACGCCGTCGAATTCTATTCGGACAGCCTGAAGCTGCTGAGCAGCTGGGACATCCCCTTCCTGCTCTCCGGCACCTATGCGCTGACCTGCCACACCGGGGTGATCCGCCCGACCAAGGACATCGACGTCTTCTGCAAGGCCGGCGACGCGCCGCGGCTGCTCGCGCATTTCAAGGCGGCCGGATACCGGATCACGATCGAGGACGACCGCTGGATCGGCAAGGTCTGGCAGGGCGAGAACTTCTTCGACGTGATCTACAACATCTCCTCTGCCTCGATCCCCGTCACCGACGCCTGGTTCACCGAAGTCTATGAGGCCGAGGTCTATGGCAGCACGGTGCGGATCACCCCGCCGACCGAATTCATCCTCTCCAAGATGTTCATCCAGGACCGCTATCGCTACGACGGCGCCGACGTCGCGCACGTGATCCTGAAGAAGCACGACGAGATCGACTGGCACCGGCTGCTCTCGGCGATGGAGCTCTATTGGGAGGTGCTGCTGATGCACCTGCTCAACTTCCGCTTCATCTACCCCACCGAGCGCGACCGGGTGCCGCGCTGGCTGTTCGACACGCTGATCGAGCGCCTCCAGGCGCAGGCCGAGCTGCCGCCGGCGAACGTGCGCGTCTGCCGCGGCCGGCTGCTGTCCCCGCGCGACTATGTGATCGACATCAGCAACTGGGGCTTCGCGGACGTGGTCGGAAAGGGGCTGGAGGAGAAGCATGAGCGACACTTCTGAGCCGCTCCGGCTCGCGGCGATCGGCGACCTGCACGTCACCGAGCAATCCGAGCATCGCTACCGCGACCTGTTCGCGCGGATCTCCGAAGAGGCGGACGTGCTGGCGCTGTGCGGCGACCTGACCAATTTCGGCAAGACCAGCGAGGCCGAGCATCTGGCCGAGGATCTGCGCGCCTGCACCATCCCGATGGTCGGCGTGCTCGGCAACCACGACTATGAATGCGGCCAGCCCGAGCAGGTGGCGCACATCCTCCACCAGGCGGGCGTGACGATCCTCGACGAGCAGGCCGTGGTGGTGAAGGGGGTGGGCTTCGCCGGGGTGAAGGGCTTCGTAGGCGGGTTCGGCCGCGGTGAGCTGGGTGCGTTCGGCGAGCAGGCGATCAAGGCGTTCGTCGAGGAATCGATCAACGAGGCGCGCAAGCTCGAGAACGGGCTGCGCTCGCTGCGCACCGATCGCACCGTCGCGGTGCTCCATTATTCGCCGATCGCCGAGACGGTGGAGGGCGAGCCGCCCGAGATCCACCCCTTCCTCGGCTCCTCGCGGCTGGCGGACGCGGTGGACCGGTTCGACAATGTGAAGGTCGTGGTCCACGGCCATGCCCATCGCGGCCGCTACGAAGGGCGCACGCGGCGCGGCGTGCCGGTGTTCAACTGCGCGCAGTTCGTGGTCGCCGAGCGGTTCGACCGGCCCTACGCGCTGCTGGAGATTTAGGGCTTCGCTCGCTTGACCGTCATCCCCGCGGAGGTCGGGAGCCGGGTCTCGTCGACATCGCCTGGGGCTCTGGGTCCCCGCCTTCGCGGGGATGACAGTGGGGGAGGCGATTGCGGCCCCCGCCCCTCCCCGCTAACCCGCCCCCATGTCGCAGATCGTCGGCCGCATCGCGGCGCTCAATCGTTTTCCGGTGAAGTCGATGGCGGGCGAACCGCTGTCCGTGGCCGAAGTCGATTGGCAGGGAATCGAGGGCGACCGGCAATATGCCTTCGTGCGCAGCGCCAACGGGACGCGCTTTCCCTGGATGACGGCGCGCGAAGTGCCGGCGATGGTGCTCCATCGCGCGCGCTTCGCCGATCCGGCAAAGCCGCGCACCAGCACGGTGATGGTCGAGACGCCCGACGGCGCGCTGGTGCCGCTCCACGATCCGCTCCTCAAGGCGAATCTCGAACAGGCAGCAGGCGAGCCGACGGCGCTGATCCAGGTGGCGCGCGGCGTCTATGATTCGATGCCGATCTCGATCCAGACAAGCGCCGGCCACGCCGCACTCGAGACCGCGCACGGAAGCCGGCTCGACACGCGCCGCTTCCGGATCAACGTGGAGATCGAGAGCGACTTGCCCGCAAGCGAACTGCAGGGGCTGCGCCTGGACTTCGGCGGCGACGAAGACGGGGCGCGCGTGCAATGCGCCGATCCGATCGCGCGCTGCGTGATCGTGACGATCGACCCCGACACCGGCGCCAGGGAGCCGCGCGTGCTGCGCACGATCGCCCAGGGCTTCGGCAATGGCTATGGGGTGTACGCCAGCCCCGCGCGGCCGGGGCTGATCCGGCTGGGCGATGTCGTGCGGGTGGTGGATTAGCATCGCATCTGGTTGACCCTCTCGCTGACGGAGAGAGGATCAGGGTTCGAAACCGACTGTTAAGCCGCCCGATTTACCCTCGACGCATGATTGACCGGTCTGTGCCCCTTCGTTTCGGCCCGCATGCGATCGCCGTGCTCGCCGCAGCCATGCTCACCTCGACGCTGTTCGCGTTGATCTGGACCGCCGCGACTGGATTTGCAGCGAGCGGCCGCGTGCCGAGCGTGGCGTGGCTCGCAGCGCTGGCGCCGCTCTTCTGGATCACGGTGTTCCTGTTTGCCTTGCCGAGCGCGGCGATCGTGCTTTCGGTGCTCTGGCCGGTGACGCGTCGCGGCACTCGGGCCGGGGGGTGGATCTGCATGATCGCCGGCGCCGCCACCGGTATCGCGGTTTCCCCGCTGGCAAGCCCGGGCGGTCTCGGCGCAGGGTGGATGCAAATGGGCGTCTTCGCCGCGACGGGTGCGACGCTGAGCGGCCTGTACCTGTTGATGGCAAGGCGGCACATGCGCGCGGGCCCCACACGCGCCGCCCGCGCGAGCTTCCGCCACCGATTGCCGCAGGTCAGCTAGCCAACGCCGAAGAACAGGAGCCGCCCCGGGCTCCTAGCCAAGCGCGTCGATCGCCTTTTCGACGCCGTCCATGGTGAACGGCTTGGAGAGCACCGGGCGATCGCGGAAGGCTTCCGCGATCGTGTCCCCCGCCCCGCCGGTGGCGAGGACGAAGGGGATGTTCTTCTCGGCCAGCCGCTCGGCGACGGGCCAGCTCTGCTCGCCGCCACGCAGGTTGACGTCGAGGATCGCGGCGTGGATTTCGTGCTGCTCGATGCACTCGAGCGCCCCCGCGACATTGTCGGCGACGCCGGCCACCTCGCGATCGAGCATGTCGATGAAATCCTCCAGCATCATCGCGATCAGCGGTTCGTCCTCGACGATCAGGATACGATGCGGAGCTGCCATGCCCTGCCCTTCGCAGAAACATTCGCGGTCGCCAAGGGCTTATTTGGCGGCGAGAACGTCGCGAGTCGCCTCGGCAAGCTGTTGAACCGAAAAGGGTTTTGGCAGGAAAGCGACGTTCGCCAAGTCGATCGAGCGGCGGAGCTGCTCCTCGGCATAGCCCGACATGAACAGGATCGGCAGGTCCGGATAGCGCGCGCGGATCTGGCGGGCCATGGTCGGCCCGTCCATCGAGGGCATGACCACGTCCGAGATGAGCAGGTCGGGCTTGTCCATCTCGGCGAGCGTCTCGAGCGCGACCTCGCCGTTCTCGGCCGTGACCACGGTATAGCCCTGGCGAGTGAGCGCGCGCTCAGCGACGGCGCGGACCATGTCCTCGTCCTCGACGAGCAGGATCGTGCCCGATCCCCAGAGGTCCCCCTGCTTCTCGCGCGTCATCGGCGTCTTGGCGACCGCGGCCTCTGGGGCGGTGTGGACGGGCAGATAGATGGTGAACTCCGCGCCGCCGCCGCGCGCATTGTCGGCGAAGATGAACCCGCCCGACTGCTTGATGATGCCGTAGACGGTCGAGAGGCCGAGCCCGGTACCCTTTCCGACTTCCTTGGTGGTGAAGAAGGGCTCGAAGATCTTGGGCAGGATCTCGGGCGGGATGCCGGTGCCGGTGTCGGCAATGCGGAGTGCGGTATAGTCGCCCACGGGCAGGACGTCGTCGTCCATCCGGCGCACTTCGGAGGCCGGGACCGCCATGGTCTCGATCGTGAGCGTGCCGCCGCCGTGCGGGTTCTTCGAAAGCATCGCGTCGCGGGCGTTGACCGCGAGATTGACCACGACCTGCTCGAGCTGGCCGGGATCGGCGCGCACCGGGCCGAGATTGCGGCCGTGCTTGACCTCGAGCCGCACGGTCTCGCCGAGCAGCCGCTTGAGCAGGTTGGAGACTTCCGAGATGACGTCGGGGAGCTGGAGCACCTGCGGGCGCAGCGTCTGCTGGCGCGAGAAGGCGAGCAGCTGGCGCGTCAGCGATGCGGCGCGGTTGGAATTGGCGCGGATCTGCTGGATGTCGTCATAGTCGCTGTCGCCGGGCGAATGGCGCATCGCCATCAGGTCGCAGTGGCCAATGATCGCAGTGAGGATGTTGTTGAAATCGTGCGCGACGCCGCCAGCGAGCTGGCCGACCGCCTGCATCTTGGTCGCCTGGGCGATCTGGCGCTTGAGCTTGCCCTCCTCGCCCGAATCCTTGAGGCTGAGCAGCACCGCGGCGTCGCCGAGCCCCCGCGCACCGGCGATCGAGAGCGCCACCGGCTCGTCGGGGATATCGGTGAAGCGCACGGTCATCTCGGCCGATTGCGGCGCGCCGCTGGCGAAGCGACGGACGGCGTCGGCGAGCGCGGCCTTGTCCTCGCGCACGACCAGGTCGATCGGATAGAGCGGCGGCGCGGCGGGGTTGATCCGCGCGGCGCGGACGAAGGCGTCGTTCATGTGGACGAAGCGGCCGTCGCGGTCGACCAGCGCCATCGCCGAGGGGAGCAGCGCGATCAGCGATCGGACGTGCGCCGAGGCGCTCGCGCCGATCGCGGGCGTGGCCGCGGCGGCGTTCTCCTCGTCGAGCAGCGCGACGAGCATCGGCGCCTCCTCGCCGTCGAGGAAGGGGATCTGGAGGACGCGGAGCGGCGTCCCGTCGAGCCCTTCGCGCTCGAAGCGGACGAGGCCCATCGAATCGGTGATCAGGAAGCGTGCGAAGTCGCGGCCCTCTACCGGCGCGTCGGGGCTGCCCATTGCGCGGGCGCGGAACACGCGGTTGGCGGCGCGGACGCGGCCCGAAGGTGTCACCATCACGGTCATCAGCCCGGCGGTGCCGAGCCGGTCGCCGGTCGGGCCGCCGATCAGCGCCTGGACCTGCGCCGTCACGTCGAGCGCCTGGACGCCGATGAAGCGCCAGACGAGCGATTCCTCGCCGACGCGGGCGATACGGGTGGAGACCGGCGCGCCGAACACCTCGACATCGTCGAGCCGCGCCTCGCCGTCGCGCCAGGCCGCGCGCGCGGCGGCGCCGAGCGCGGCGACGGCGTCCTCGCTCACCGGGAGGTTGGGCGGAGTCGGCCAGCCGGCGAACAGCGCCTCGAAACGCGCGTTGGCGCAGACCAAGCGGCCGGCGCGGTCGGTGACCGCGAGCGCGTCGTCGGAGGCCGCGGCGAGCGCGTGCGCGACGCGCCAGTCGACCGGCGCCTCCTCCACGACCTGGGTGCGGAAGAGACGGCGCGCAGCGAAGAGCAGGCCGGCGGCGAGGATGCCCGCCGCGGCGAAGCCGATCGCGACGGCGCGGTCGTTGAGCGTGACCAGCACCAGCGCGCCCGCCGCGATCCCGGCGAGGATCGCGGCGGCGAACGGCAGGAAGCCGCGCGACGCGGAGGGTGATGCGGGCAGGCTCGCCATGACGCTACCGATGTTCGGTGCGGCGCGCAGGGTCAAGCAGCCAATTCCCTCTCCCGGGCGGGAGAGGGAGATTCGCTCACCAGATGCGGACGCGCTGCTCGGGCGTCAGGTAGAGCTTGGCGCCCGGCTCCGGCGCGAAGGCCGAGTACCAGGGGTCGAGGTTGCGCACGACCCAGGCGCGCTGCTCGGACGGCGAGTGCGGGTCGGTGAGCAGGCGCTGCTGGAGGTTGGCCTCGCGGTAGTTGCGCCGCCAGACCTGCGCCCAGCCGAGATAGAAGCGCTGGTCGCCCGAGGTGCCGTCGATCACCGGCGCCGGCTGGCCGCCGAGCGAGGCCTTGTAGGCGTCATAGGCGACGGTGAGGCCGGCGAGGTCCGCGACGTTCTCGCCGAGCGTCAGCGCGCCCTGGACGTGCTTGCCGGGGAGCGGCTCGTACTTGTCGTACTGCGCCACCAGCGCGTCGGTGCGCGCCTTGAAGGCGGCGACGTCGGCCGGAGTCCACCAGTCGGTCAGGCGGCCCTCGGCGTTGTACTTGGCGCCCTGGTCGTCGAAGTGGTGGCTGAGCTCGTGCCCGATCACCGCGCCGATGCCGCCGTAGTTGACCGCCGGATCGGCATTGGGATCGAAGAACGGGGGCTGGAGGATCGCCGCGGGGAAGACGATCTCGACCATGCCGAAATTGGCATAGGCGTTGATCTCCATCGGCGTCATGCCCCACTCCCAGCGCCGGATCGGCTGGCCGAGCTTCGAGACATTGTCCTCATGCGCCCAGTTGTTGGCGCGGATGTTGTTGCCCAGCGCGTCGCCGGCGGTGATCGTCAGGCCTGAATAATCGTGCCAGCGATCGGGATAGCCGATCTTGGGGGTGAAGGCGGCGAGCTTGGCGTGCGCCTTGGCCTTGGTCTCGGGCGCCATCCAGTCGAGCTGGTCGATCCGGCGGCCCATCGCCTCGATCACGTTCTTCACCAGCTTGTCGGCCGCCGCCTTGGTCTCGGGCGGGAAATACTTCGCGACATAGGCCTGGCTGACTTCGTCCGAGATCGCGTCGGTGGTGAAGTTCACCGCACGCTTCCAGCGCGCTTCCTGCTCCGGCGTTCCCGAGAGCGTGGTGCCGTAGAAGGCGAACTGCTCCTTGTCGAACGCGCTCGGCAGCACGTCGGCGAAGCCGTCGAGGCTGCGGACCAGCAGCTGGTCCTGCAGCACCGGCACCGGAGTCGCCTGGATCAGCTTGGCGATTCCCGCCACCGCGCTCGGCTGCGCGACGATCACGCTGTCGACCGGCGCGCCGATACCCTTGAAATAGGCCGGGAAATCGAAGCCCGGCGCGAGCTTGCGCAGCTCGGCGACGGTCAGCTTGTTGTAGGTCTTGTTGGCGTCGCGGCTCTCGACTCGCGTCCAGTGCGCCTGCGCGATCTTGGTCTCGAACGCGACGATCGCCTTGGCGCGCGCAGCCGCATCGGGCTCACCGGCCAGCGTCAGCACATTGGCGAGGTGCTTCTCATAGGCCGCGCGGGTCTGGGCGAGCTTGGCGTCATTCGAGAGATAATAGTCGCGATCCGGCATGCCGAGACCGCCCTGGAACAGGTTCAGCGCATAGGCTTCCGGGTTCTTGTCGTCCTGGCCGACGAAGCTGCCGAAGGGCACCGGCACGCCGTTGCGATCGGCCTGCGCGTAGAGCGGCGCCAGCGCCGCCTTGGTCTTCGCCGCCTTGATCTGGTTCAGCCAGGGCTGGATCGGCGCCAGGCCCTTCGAGTCGATCGCCGCCTGGTCGAGATAGGTCGAATAGGCGACGCCGATCTTCGAATTGGGATCCGCCTTCGCCGCGTCGAGGATCTCGCGCGTGCGCTGCTTGGACAGGTCGTCGAGCAGGTTGAACGCGCCATAGTTGGACTTGTCGGCCGGGATCGGCGTGGTCTTGGCCCAGGTGCCGTTCGCATAGCCGTAGAAGTCGTCGCCCGGCGCGATCGAGCGGTCCATGCCCGCATCGTCGAAGCCATAGGTGCCGAAGGTCGGCTTGGGCGCCGCCGGCGCGACCGCTGCGGTGGCGACCACCGGGGCAGTCTGCTCTGCGACGTTCGGCGAAGGCGCGTCCGCGCGGGTGCAGCCGGCGAGCAACGCAGGCGCAGCGAGGAAAGTGGTGGCGAGCAACGGGAGACGCATCAAACGACCCTTCATGAGTAAGATTATTGCCTGTATTAGGCTGCTATCACGCCGCGTCAATCTGTCGCGCGGAACGCTCGCTCGAGCGCTTGCGCCACTTGCGCAGCACCCAGAGCCGCCAGACCAGCGCCGTCACGACATAGCCGATAACGGCCCCGGCGACCGAGCAGATCGCCATTCCCGCGAGCGTCGGCAAGCCCACGTCGGCGGCCGCCCAGTGCAGCCAGCTTCCGTCCGCCACCGCCGTCTTCGCTTCCGCGGGCGAAGTGCCCGAGAAGTGCAGCGTCCAGAGCCCGACCTTGTAGTAGAGCAGGAGCAGGAAGGGCGTGGTGAAGGGATTGGTGAAGAAGGTGGTGAGCGCGGCGGCGGGCACATTGGCGCGCAGCGGCAGCGCCAGCACCGCCGAGGCCGGGATCTGACCCATCGGGATCAGGATGCCGGTGAACATGCCGAGCGCAACGCCGCGCGGCACCGAACGGCGCGTCATCCGCCACAGCGACGAATGCAGGATGCGATGCGAGATCGGCTTGAGCCAGCGGTTCGATTCAAAGCTCTCGCGCGTCGGCTTGTTGCGGTCCGCCCAGGCGAGCAGCCGCTCCGAGGCGCGGCGGTCAGCCACGGTCGCGGAGGAGCCGCTGCTGCTCGCGCTTCCAGTCGCGTTCCTTGATGGTCTCGCGCTTGTCATGCGTCTTCTTGCCCTTCGCCAGCGCCAGCTCGACCTTCGCGCGTCCCCGTCCGTTGAAATAGATCGACAGCGGGACGAGCGTCATGCCTTCGCGGGCAACCGCCCCGTGAAGCTTGTTTATCTCGCGCTCATGAAGCAGCAATTTACGAGGCCGCTTGGGCTCGTGGTTGAAGCGGTTGCCGTGGCTGAACTCGGGGATGTTGGAGTTGACCAGCCACACTTCCTCGGCAGTCACTTCGGCATAGGCCTCGGCGATCGATCCCTCGCCGAAGCGCAGCGACTTCACCTCGGTGCCGGTCAGCGCGATGCCGGCTTCATAGGTGTCCTCGATGAAATAGTCGAAGCGCGCGCGCCGGTTCTCGGCGACGATCTTCTTCTTGTCGAAAGTGGCAGGACGCGGACGAGGCATGGGAGGGCGCATGTAGGCACGCCGCGCGACGAAGGGAAGCGATTGTATGCGCTTCCCCCGCCCGAAAAGACGGCCCGGCGGCACGCGGCCGCCAGGCGCGTGCTCAGCGCAGCCGGCCGCTGAACGAGACGCCGATGATCCGCGGCTCGTTAAACACCGCAGCCATGTAGTTCTCGATCACGCCCTTGAGGTTCTTCTCGTTCGTGATGTTGCGCGCGAAGGCGGCGATTTCCCACGCGCCGTCGCCACCCTCATAGCCCAGCTTGAGCCCGCCTTCGAAGTTGCCGTTCGAAGTGAACTCCTTGGTCTTGTAGAGAACGAAGCTGGTGTAGCCCTGCAGGTTCCAGTCGGTCGAGACGAACCACTTGCCGTCCGGACCCGAGGGAATGTCCCAGCGCGCGGCGGCGTTGAGGTTGTATTCGGGCGCGTTGGGCAGCGGATTGCCGTCGATGTGCGCGAAGACGCCGCGGCCCGGGATGGTGACCGTCGGGTTCTGGACCGTGCAGACCACCACGCCGTTCAGCGCGCAGACCTGCGCGAGCGCGGCATCGTCCTTGATCTCGGTGTGCAGCCAGCTCGCGCCGAGCGACAGCGCGAAATTGGTGACCGGGTGCACGTCCAGCTCGGCCTCGACGCCGTACGCCTGAGCCTTGTCGGCATTGAGCAGCACGCCGTTGCCGTTCTCGTCATTGGCGTTCAGCTGGATGTCGTCGACGGTATAGTAGAAGCCGTCGAGGTTGAACCGCACCCGATTATCGAGGAAGCCACCCTTCACGCCGGCCTCCCACGACAGGATCGTCTCCGAATCCGCCGTGGTGAAGTCGGAGTTGAACACTGCCGAACGACCCTGGATGGTCGGCCCGCGGAAACCGCTGGCGACGCGGGCATAGAGGCTGACATCGTCGCTGAGCTTGTAGAGCGCGCTGACGTCCCAGCTCTCCCTGGTGTCCTCGAGCTCGACATAGCGCCGGCCGGCGTAGGTCACCTGGCCGGTGCCGCTGTCCGCGGTCTTGAGCAGGCGCGTGTTCTTGCTGTCGTTGGTGACGCGCGCGCCGGCGGTCAGCGTCAGGCGGGGCAGCAGCTCATAGCTCGCCTGGCCGAACACCGCCCAGCTGGTGTTGACGTTGTGCAGCCGCACCCAGTTGTTGGGATTGTTGCTGTTGGCGTCGGTGCCGCTGAACGGCGCGCTGAGGAAATAGCGGCGCTGGTAGAAGTCGGTGATGTCGCGCGAGTCGAAATAATAGCCGCCGAACTGCCAGTTGAACTTGCCCGTGCCCGGGCTGGCGAGGCGCAGCTCCTGGCTGAACTGGTCGAGATTGCGGACATTGCCTTGCGACTGGCCGTAGAAGAGCGGGCCCGAGAAGAGCGTGGCCGCGCCGCCGTCGGTGTCGCCGCGGCTGTAGCCCGAGGTCGTCTCCCACGCCGAGATGGAAGTGAGCACCGCGCCGCCGAAATCGTAGCTCGCACGCATCGACGCGCCATAGGTGTCGTACGCCTGCGGGTTGTTCATCGCCTCGTCATAGGCGACGCGGTCGCGCGGCTCGGCCGAGACGTCGTTCGAGCCCTTGATGAGCGCGCCGCGGTGGAACAGCGTCGAAGTGCCCTTGTACCAGCGGCCATGGCCCGAGAAATCGACCGTGAGCCGGTCGCTGGGCGTCAGGCGCAGCTGGAGGCGAAGGTCGCGCTCGTCGAAGCCGCCCATGGTGCCGAAGCCGCCGCGGGTGCCGTCATAGGACTGGCCGAAATAGGTGTTGTCGACCCAGTCGTCGCGATGCTGGTAGAGGCCCGAGACGCGGAAGGACAGGAGATCGTCGGCGATCGGGCCGCCGAAGCCGGCGTCGATGTTGCTGGTCGCATAGCTGCCGACCGACGCCGAGATGCGGCCCTGGAAGGTGTCGCTCGGGCGGATCGTGTCGAACTTGACGATGCCGGCAGTGGTGTTGCGGCCGAACAGCGAGCCCTGCGGACCGCGCAGCACTTCGATCCGGTCGACGTCATAGACCGGGTTGGACTTGAGCACGACATGCTCGAGCACGACGTCGTCCTGGATGATCGACACCGGCTGCGAGGCGCCGAGATAGAAGTCGATGTTGCCGAGGCCGCGGATGTAATAGCGCGGGAAGATGCGGCCCGTGGTGGTCTCCGCATAGAGGCCCGGGACGCGGCCCGAAAGCGCGAGGCTGTCCTCGCCGGCGGCCTGGAAGTCGCGAAGCTGATCGCCCTGCACCACGCCGACCGACACCGGAACGTCGCGCAGCCGCTCCTCGCGGCGCTGGGCAGTGACGATGATGTCGCCCTGCCCCTCTTCCTGCGCAGCCGGGGCGGCCGGCGCATCCTGCGCCTGGGCGGCGCCCGCCGCGAGCACGACACCGAGGGCCGCGCCCATCAGAAGGGCGTGGCGAGCCGAAAGCAACTTCATGAACAGCCTCAAGATCCAGTCGTGGCCGAAGGCGCGCGCGGGTGGCCGCTGCAATCGCGGGTCGAGGCGCGCTTCCGGGCGAAGCGGGGCCTCGCGTCGGCGCGGCTAGGCCGGCATTATGAAAATCTTGTTACACCAGCGCACCGAAAGCGCGCGGCACTTCAGACCAGGCCGGCGTGCGCCAGCGCGGCGTCGACGGCCTTGCGGCTCGCCTCGCTCGCCTCGGTCATCGGCAGGCGCAGCTCGCCCGGGAAGTCCGGGCGGACGCGGCCGACGGCATATTTCACGGGGCCCGGCGAGGCATCGGTGAACATCGCGACATGGAGCGGATAGAGAAGGTCGTGGAGCTCGAGCGCGCGCGCACTGGCGCCGGCGGCCCAGGCCGCCTGGAACTCGGCGCACAGCTTGGGCGCGACATTGGCCGAGACCGAGATGCACCCCACCCCGCCCATCGCATTGAAGGCGAGCGCGGTCTCGTCATTGCCCGAAAGCTGAGTGAAGCCCGCGCCGCAGCCTGCGCGCTGCTCGGAGACGCGCGCGAGCTGGCCGGTCGCGTCCTTCACGCCGATGAACGTGTCGGGGAAGGCCTGGACGATCCGCGCCATCGTGGCGGGCTGGATGTCGGTCACGGTGCGGCCGGGCACATTATAGAGCACGATCGGCAGCTCGGTCGCCTCGGCCACCGCGGCGAAATGGCGGAAGATGCCTTCCTGGCTCGGGCGGTTGTAATAGGGCGGCACCATCAGCGCGGCGTCGGCGCCGGCATCCTGCGCTGCATGCACGTTCTCGATCGCGACGCGCGTGTCGTTCGAGCCCGCCCCGGCGAGCACGGGCACCCTGCCCTTCGCCTGCTCGGCGCAGACGCGCACGACGTGGAAATGCTCGTCTTTCGGCATGGTCGCGGCCTCGCCGGTGGTGCCGCACGGCACCAGTGCAGCCGAGCCCTGCTCGATCTGCCAGTCGACGAATGCACGAAACACCTCTTCCGCGAACGCACCGTTGCGGAAAGGAGTCACCAGCGCCGGGATCGAGCCGGAGAACATGCGGAAATATTCCTTAGGTGATAATCGGGGGTGGCAGATAGGCCGCGGTTGCGTATCATGTCCAGCATGCTCGGTTCTGCGTTGAAGAGTGGGCTGCTGTTGGCGGGGGTTTCGGGGTTGGCGGCCTCGTCCCAGGTCGTGCAGGAGCAAGTGGGGTTGTATCGGACGGCGTTCGAAAGCAGCGCCCAAAGCTACGCCCAGTCCGGCGACCTTTCGCAGGTGCTGGTCGAATGGAAGCGGCTCCAGCAATCGGACAACTGGCCCTTCTCCGACTATGCCAATTTCATGCTCGCCCATCCCGGCTGGCCGGGCGAGACGAGTCGTCGCGCGGCCGCCGAGACGGTGCTCGACAGCGGCACCTGGGCGCCGGGGCTGGTCGTCCGGTTCTTCGAGCGCTTCCCGCCGATCACCCCTGCCGGTCACATCCGCTATGCCGAGGCGCTCGCAGCATCGGGCCGCCGCACCGAAGCCGAGGAACAGGCGCGCCGCGCCTGGCGCTCGGGCGTGCTGCGCACCAGCGACGAAGCCAAGCTGATCGGCGCCTTTTCCGCCGCGCTGACGCCGGCCGACCATGACGCGCGAATGGACATGCTGTTGTGGCAGGGATCGTTCGCCGCCGCACAGCGCCAGCTGCCCTTCCTCACGTCGCCGCGACGGCCGGTGTTCGAGGCGCGGCTCGCCTATCGCACCGCCGCTCCCGACGCCGCGACTCGCGGCGCGGTCGCGCAGGCGCTGGGCGCGGGCGATCCCGGCTATATCGCCGATCGCGCGACCTGGCTGCGCAACAGCGGGCAGGAGCAGGCGATGCGCTCCTACCTCGCCAACCGGCCGGTGCTGACGTCCTATCCGGGCGATGCGGAGGAATGGTATGAAGTGCTGCTTACCGCGGCCAAGGGGGCGAGCGCGGACAGCCAGCACAGCCTGGCCTATCAGATCGCGAGCCGCGTCGACGACGCCTTCGCGCCGGGCACCGACATCAGCGCGCTGCCGCTGGGCGAGCGCGATGACTATACCAGCCTCGTCTGGCTGGCGGGATCGACTGCCTATTACCAGCTGATGCGCCCGCGCGACGCGATCGGCATGTTCGAGCGCTATTCGCGCGGCTCCAAGACCCCGCAGACCCAGTCCAAGGGGCTCTATTGGGCCGGCCGCGCCGCCGAGGCGGCGGGCGATCAGGTCGCGGCGCAGGGCTTCTTCGCGCGCGCCGCCGGCTTCCCCGACCTCTATTACGGCCAGCTCGCCGCCGAGCGCACCGGCCAGCCGCTGCGCGCGCCGGCCAGCGTCCAGCGTCCAATCGACCCGGCGGTGCGCCAGGCCTTCTACGCCAAGGAAACGGTGCGCGCCGCGCAGCAGCTCGGGGCGATGGGCAACCATGCCGACCAGGGGCTGTTCGTCCGCCAGATCGCGCGCGACGCGACCAGCGACACCGACCATGCCCTCGCCGCCGAGCTCAGCCGCACGATCGGCCGGCCGGACCTGGGCGTCATGGTGGGCCGCAGCGCGCTGCAGAACGGGCTGTCGGACTATACCGCCGCCGGCTTCCCCTCGATCAGCGTGCCCGCGGGGCATCAGGATTACTGGTCGATGATCCACGCGATCGCGCGCCAGGAGAGCCAGTTCGACCGCGCCGCGGTGAGCCACGCCGGCGCGCGCGGGCTGATGCAGCTGATGCCCGGCACCGCGCGCGAGACCGCGACCAAGCTGGGGCTGAGCTACGATCCGGGCTCGCTCACGCAGAACACCGATTACAACATCCAGCTCGGCTCGAGCTATTTCCAGCGGATGTTCAACCTCTACGGCAGCTATCCGCTGGCCGTGGCGGCGTACAACGCGGGGCCCGGCAACGTGAACAAGTGGATCCGCGCCTATGGCGACCCGCGGCTCCCGGGCGCCGACGTGCTCCGCTGGGTCGAGCAGATCCCGATCTTCGAGACCAAGAACTATGTCCAGCGCGTGCTG
Source organism: Sphingomonas sp. (assembly GCF_017744835.1). Classification (GTDB taxonomy): domain Bacteria; phylum Pseudomonadota; class Alphaproteobacteria; order Sphingomonadales; family Sphingomonadaceae; genus Sphingomonas. The sequence continues at coordinate 501,821 of NZ_JAGIAM010000003.1, read as the reverse complement.
GAGAACGCGGTGGTCTACGACCTGATGAACCCCCAGCACGCACGCTCGCGCGGGCCGAACAACATCAGCTGGTACCTGGGCAAGAGCCGGCCGGGCTGAGCTTCGCGCGAACGCCGGTTTGGACTATCGGGCGAGCATGGACCGTCCCAACTACATCACGCCCGCGGGCTATGCCGCGCTCAAGGCCGAATATGACGCGCTGTTCGCGACCGAGCGTCCGCAGCTGGTCGAGACGATCGCCTGGGCCGCGGGCAACGGCGACCGCTCGGAAAACGGCGACTATATCTACGGCCGCAAGCGGCTGCGCGAGATCGACCGCCGGCTCGGCTGGCTGTCGAAGCGGATGAAGGCCGCCAAGGTGGTCGACCCCGCCCGCCAGGAGGACCGCAACCGCGTCTTCTTCGGCGCCACCGTGACGATCGCCGACGAGGACGACAACCAGCGCATATTGACGCTGGTCGGCGACGACGAGGCGGACGCGGGCAAGGGACTGATCGGCTGGAACGCGCCGCTCGCGCGCGCTCTGCGCGGCGCGGCGCTGGGCGACCTCAGGCGGGTCGCGCTGCCCGGCGGCGAGCGCGAATATGAAGTGATCGCAATTTCTTACCCCTGACACGTGCCTGGCCTGCGGCGAACCGAGGGATCGATCTCCTGCGTCTGGCGTAGGCCGTGCTACAAAACGCCCCTGAGCCCGCAGAATGCGGCTCGAGTGAGCGTGGGGTTTATGACGACAAAGCGTATCTTCGTTTCCGGGCGCGTGCAGGGCGTCGGCTTTCGCGACTGGGTCGTGCGCAACGCGCAGCGCACCGGCATCACCGGCTGGGTCCGCAACACGCGCGACGGGCGCGTCGAGATCCTCGCCTCGGCCGAAGACGAAATGCTCGACCGGATGATCGAGGGTCTCGACGGCGGCCCGCCGCTCGCGCGGATCGACCATGTCGAGGCCTATCCGGCCGACGACGAGAAGTCGCACAAGGGCTTCACCAAACGCTTCACCGCTTGAGCGGGAACGCCTCCCCTCCCCCGGCATTGACCCGGGATCAGGAGGCGCATGATGGAACATCCCCGTACCACCGCCGCGCGCGACCATGACGACAGCGCGCTGATCGAAAGCATGGAGCCCGGCCCGTCCTATGGCGGGTCGAGCGGCGGCACCATGGCGCGCGACATCGGCGCGCAGGACGAGATCGCGCACGTCGCCGAGCCGGGCGCCGCGACGCGCGTGCACAAGGGCGACGCGATCGAGCATGCGCAGGAGCGCCGGCCCGACCGCCCGCGCGCGCCCGACAACGAATAGGCGGCTGGCCGACCTTCTCCCCTCCCTGCAGGGGAGGGGCAGGGGGTGGGTTGAGCGGCGGACGAGGCTCGATGCCTCGTCCGGTGCTTTTCAGCGGAAGGCTATCGAGTTTTTGGGCGCGCAGACGCGCGCACCCACCCCCCACCCCTCCCTGCAAGCAGGGAGGGGAGCGCGCACCCCGGTTGACCCGTTTCCATGGCTGTGTGACCGTGCCTCCTCGGAGAGGGATTTCACACACTCATGACGCTGATGCTCGCCCTGCTGCTGGGGCTCCAGACCACGCCCGTCGCCCCGATCGTCAAGGGCACTGCCCTGCCCCCGCCCGGCGACGAGGAAGCGGCCGTGCTCGCGCCGATCCGCGCGATGTTCGCGGGCCTTGCCGCGCGCGACGGCGCCGCCATCGCGGCGCAGGTGCGGCCCGAGGGGCATGTCGCGGTCGCGGCCGAGAAGCCCGACGGCATGCGCAGCCTGCGCCATCTCAGCTGGAGCGAGTTCACCGGCAACATCAAGCCGGGGCCGGAGAAATATGAGGAGCGCCTCCTCAATCCCGCGGTCGAGATCGACGGCGACATTGCGATGGTCTGGGCGAACTACAGCTTCCTGATCGACGGCAAGGTCCACCACTGCGGCGTCGATCATTTCGACCTGGTTCGCGAGAACGGCCAGTGGAAGGTGCTCAACATCACCTGGTCGCAGCGCACGACGGGATGCACCGCCGAATGACGCGCGACCGGCTGTTCCTCCTGCCTTCCGAGTTCGTCGACCCCGATCTTCCGGGGCGCAGCTTCTATTGCCAGGACTGCATCACGATCGAGGGGCTGCTCGCCGCCTTTCCCGAGCGCGCCGCCAACATCGAGGTGATCCGCGCCGACTATCCGCGGCCCCGGCCCGAGGTCGTCGCCGCGATCGGCGAGGCGAACCAGAATTTGCCCGCGCTGGTGTGGCCAGCCGAGGACGGAGGCTTCGGCTTCGCCAACGACATGCCCGGCCTGCTGCGCGCGCTGCACGAACGCCACGGCTTTCCGGAGCGCCATCCATGATCACCTCACTCCTGATCGCGAACCGCGGCGAGATCGCCTGCCGCGTGATCCGCACCGCCCGCGCGATGGGCATCCGCACCGTCGCCGTCTATTCGGACGCCGACACGCAGGCGCTCCATGTCCGCCAGGCCGACGAGGCGGTGCACATCGGCCCCTCGCCCGCACGCGAGAGCTATCTCGTCGGCGAGAAGATCATCGCCGCCGCCAGGGCGACCGGCGCCGAGGCGATCCACCCCGGCTATGGCTTCCTCTCCGAGAATGCCGATTTCGCCCAGGCGGTGATCGACGCCGGGCTGGTCTGGGTCGGGCCGAAGCCCGACAGCATCCGCGCGATGGGACTGAAGGACGCCGCCAAGGAGCGGATGATCGCCGCCGGCGTGCCGGTGACGCCCGGCTATCTGGGCGAGGACCAGGCCCCCGAGCGGCTGCAGGCCGAGGCCGACGCGATCGGCTATCCGGTGCTGATCAAGGCCGTGGCAGGCGGCGGCGGCAAGGGCATGCGCCGGGTCGATGCCGCCCCCGACTTCGCCGACGCACTGGCGAGCTGCAAGCGCGAAGCGGCGAGCTCGTTCGGCGACGACCGCGTGCTGATCGAGAAGTACATCCTCTCGCCGCGCCACATCGAAGTGCAGGTGTTCGGCGACAGCCACGGCAATGTCGTCCACCTGTTCGAGCGCGACTGCTCGCTCCAGCGCCGCCACCAGAAGGTGATCGAGGAGGCCCCCGCCCCCGGCATGGACGAGGCGACGCGCGAGGCGATCTGCGCCGCCGCGGTGCGCGCGGCGCAGGCGGTGGACTATGTCGGCGCAGGCACGATCGAGTTCATCGCCGACGCCAGCGAGGGTCTCCGCGCCGACCGCATCTGGTTCACGGAGATGAACACGCGGCTGCAGGTCGAGCATCCGGTGACCGAGGAGATCACCGGCGTCGATCTGGTCGAGTGGCAGCTGCGGGTGGCGAGCGGCGAGCCGCTGCCGAAGCGGCAGGACGAGCTTGCGATCCATGGTTGGGCGATGGAAGCGCGGCTCTATGCGGAGGACCCGGCCAAGGGGTTTCTGCCAAGCGTCGGCAAGCTGGAAACGCTGTTCCTGCCCCCAAGCGTGCGGATCGAAATCGGCGTGGAGGAAGGAGACACGATCTCGCCCTTCTACGACCCGATGATCGCCAAGCTGATCTCCTCGGGACCGGATCGCGAAGCTGCGCGTGCGCGGCTGGCGGAAGCCTGCGACGCTACGCTGGTCGCGCCGGTCAAGACCAACGCCTGGTTCCTCAAAAGGCTGGTCGAGCATCCCGCTTTTGCGGAGGAGGAACTTTCGACCAACTTCATCGCCGCCCATGAATCGGACCTCACCGCGGCTCCCCAGCCCAGCGCCCTGCTCCTGCAGGAAGCAGCCGAGCGGCTGATCGTCGACGGGTGGAAAGGCGCTTCGGAATGGCGACCACGCCAGCTCGATCGAGCATTGGGCTTGGCCGGCTTCCGCCTGAACCGCGCGCCGCAAACGACCGTGACTCTCCACCTGGACAATCAGCCGATCCCGCAATTCTCGTACGATCTCGACCTCTATGACAGCGGGCGCGCCTATGAGGTGAGCGCGGGTGCCGTATATTACGAGTCCGAGGCCACGCTGTTCGAGGGTGGCGCCGCGTTCACCTTCACACGCTTCGCGGACGTGGCCCGCAGCGGTGCCACAGCTGACGGCGCCATCCTCGCCCCCATGCCCGGCCGGATCACCGCGGTCGACGTCACCCCCGGCGCCGCCGTCGCCAAGGGCCAGCGCCTCGTCACGCTCGAGGCGATGAAGATGGAGCACGGCCTCACCGCCCCGTTCGATGGCACCGTCGCCGAACTCAACGCCGAGCCCGGTGCGCAGGTGAGCGAAGGCGCGCTGCTCGTCCGCGTGGAGGCCGGCGAATGAGCGAAGCCCCTTCGCACGGCGGGGGCTGCCTCTGCGGCGCGGTGCGCGTGACGATCACGGCCGAGCCGCTGCTCGCCCGCGCCTGCTGGTGCCGGCTGTGCCAGTACCTCGCCTCGGGCAATGCGACGGTGAACGTCGTCTTCCCGGCCGATGCAGTGGCGATCACCGGCGAGGTCCGCTGGCGCCGCGACGTCGCCGACAGCGGCAACGTCATGCGCCGCGGCTTCTGCCCCGAATGCGGCACGCCGATCTTCAGCAAGTCCGACGCGCGGCCGCATCTGCTGATCGTTCGCGCCGGCGCACTCGATGATCCCGAATTGCTCGCGCCGCAGACGACGATCTGGACCGATGCGGCGCCGAGCTGGGCGTGCATCGACCCCGAGCTCCCGCGCTTCGAGCGCCAGCCTCCGCCGATCGGCTGAATGCTGGCAGGCGGCCCCGGCGCCACGCGCTTCGCCCGCGTCCGCGCGCGGCTCGAGGCGGCGCAGCCTCAGTCCGGCTGGAAGGCCGGCGTCTATGAGTTCCTGCTGTTCGGCTTCAAGCAGGGCTGGGCCTGCCTGTTCGGCGCCCTGCTGCTGGGGCTACTGCTCGCCACCCACCTCTTCTACCCGGCCGACGCGCCGCTGGCACGCTACGACTTCCTCGTCATCGGCGCCGTGGCGATCCAGCTCGGCATGCTCGCCTTCCGGCTGGAGAGCCTCGACGAAGCCAAGGTCATCCTGGCGTTCCATGTCGTCGGCACGGTGATGGAGATCTTCAAGACCGCGCACGGATCGTGGCTCTATCCCGAGCACAATCTGCTCCGCATCGGCGGCGTGCCGCTCTTCTCCGGCTTCATGTACGCGGCGGTGGGCAGCTATATCGCACGCGTCTGGCGCATCTTCGCCTTCCGCTTTCCGGGCGACCCGCCGCGCTGGACGACCTGGCTGCTGGCGGCGGCGATCTACCTCAATTTCTTCACGCACCACTGGCTGCCGGACATTCGCCTGATCCTGTTCGCGGCGACGGGCCTGCTCTTCTGGCGGACGCGGGTATGCTTCACCGTCTGGCGCACCGAGCGCTGGATGCCGCTGCTGCTCGGCTGGTTCCTCGTCGCGCTGTTCATCTGGCTGGCGGAGAACATCGCCACCTTCTCGCACGCCTGGGTCTATCCGAGCCAGCAGGACGGATGGGAGATGGTGTCCCCATCCAAGTTGGGCGCATGGTTCCTGCTGATGATCATCTCCTTCGTGCTGGTCGAATGGGTTCACGGCCGCAACGATCATGGTTGACGCGCCACTAACTCTTCAGCGATACCTTTGCTTGGGTGGGGTTATAGTAACGGCTCCCTTGTATGCGTCATGCGTTCGTCCTGGCATTGTTCGCGACCGTCACCACGGCGTCGGCGGCGCATGCCGATTCATTGCTCGACTATCAGGGCCAGTGCGTCCCCTTCGCGCGCGAGGCTTCCGGCATCCAGATCTACGGCGACGCATGGACGTGGTGGGACCAGGCCAAGGGCCGCTATGCACGGGGCGCCAAACCCCGGGTGGGCGCAGTGATCGCCTTCGCGCGGAGCGACCGGCTGCGGCTGGGGCATGTCGCGGTGGTGAGCCGGATCGTCGACGATCGCGTGCTGATGATCACCCACGCCAACTGGTCGCGCTTCAACGGCGAGCGCGGGCACCCCGAGCAGGACGTGACGCTGTTCGACGTGTCGCCGCGTGGCGACTGGAGCATGGTCAAGGTCTGGTACCGCGACCGCAATGGACTGGGCAGCTCGGTCTATCCGGTCAACGGCTTCATCTATGGCGCGCCGGATCGCTCGGCGGGCAAGTCGGTGCGCAGCGCGAGCCCCTCGCCCGAGCTCAGCAGCCCGCAGCCGGACTATGTCGGCTCGCTGATCGACGCCTACGTCGCCGAATAGGGGCGCGCCCCTTCCCCGCACATGAAGGATCGCGATGACCGCTGACCGGCGCTGGTGGTGGCTGCTCGCCGCGATCCTCCTCCTCGGTTTCGCGCTGCGGCTCGCAGGGGCGCAGGGCGGGCTGTGGCTCGACGAGGCCTGGTCGGCAGTGCAGGCGCGCGACGCGGGCACGCCGATCGGCGTGTTCCTCAACATCAACCATGACAACAACCACCATCTCAATTCGCTGTGGATGCAGCTGGTCGGGTTCGGCGCGCCGTCGCCGCTGGTCCGCGGGCTCTCGATCGCGACCGGAACGGCCTCGATCTGGGTCGCGTGGCTGATCGGCGCCCGGCGCGGGCTCGGCGTGGCGGCAGTCACCGCGGCGCTGTTCGCGGTATCGCCGGCGATGGTGACGATGGGATCGGAGGCGCGCGGCTATGCGCCGATGATGCTTGCGCTGCTCGTCGCGATCCTGCTGGTCGACCGCAGGCTCGACGGCGCGGCCGAGCGCAGCCCGGCGACGGCGCTGGCGCTGTGCTTCTTCCTCGGCGCGCTGGCGCAGCTCACCATCTTGTTCGGCTTCTTCGCGGTCGCCGGCTGGGCGTTCTTCACTTTGTGGAAGCGCGAGGGGCTGCGATCGGCGCTGGTCGAGACGCTCAAGCTGTTCGCGCCGTCGATCGTCGCGATCGGGCTGGTGTTCGCGATCCTTGCCGCCGGGGCGATGCACGGCAACGGCTTCCACTTCGGCAACTACGATCCCTTCACCTGGGTTCAGTTCGTCCGCGGCGTATCGGTGCTGGTCCAATATACTCTGGGCTTCCCGATCGTGACCGTCTGGTGGATCGCGCTGGTCCCGGCGCTGGTGATCCTGGCGCCCGGCATGGGGGTGACGCGCATCGCCTTCCACCGGCTGGCGATCCTCGCCTTCCCGCTGGTGCTGGCGCTGCTCCACTCGGGCAATGTCGCGCACCCGCGCTATTATCTGCTCGTCGGCGTGGCGCTGCTGATCCTGCTCGGCGAGCTGCTGTGGCACGGGCTGGCCGCGGGCGGCTGGCGGCGCTGGGCGGCGGGCGGAGCGCTGGCGGCGATCGTGGCCGCGAGCCTGTTCCACGACATGGACCTGGCGACCAATCGGCGCGGCGACACTTCGGCGGCGATCCGGGCGATGCAGGCCCGGGCGCCGCACGGCGCGCGCGTGCTGATCGACCGCGACACCGCGCTCGCCGCGCTCGAGGTCGGCTCCGCCCAGGCGCATTACCGGCTCGAGATCCGCAAGGACGCCTGCGTGCCCGCGCAGTTCCTGCTCGCCGACCGGTTCCAGGGCGAGGAGCCGCCACCCACGGCCGATCGCTGCGGGCAGCATTATCGCCCGATCGAATCGATGCGGGCGCATGGCCTATCGGGCACGCACTGGACCTTGTACGAGCACGCGCCCTAGAGTGGGGCGATGTTCCTCGCCTTCCTCGACGCGCTGCGCGCCGCCGGCATCCCGGCGAGCCTCAAGGAGCATCTGCTGCTGCTCGAGGCGCTCGACCGCGACGTGATCGAGCGCACGCCCGAGGCTTTCTATTATCTCGCCCGCGCCACCTATGTGAAGGACGAGGGGCTGCTCGACCGCTTCGACCAGGTGTTCGCGCAGGTCTTCAAGGGCGTCGAGACCAGCTACGGAGCCGCGCCCGCCGACATCCCCGAGGAGTGGCTGAAGGCCGTCGCCGAGAAGTTCCTGACGTCCGAGGAGATGGCCGAGATCAAGGCGCTCGGCTCCTGGGACGAGATCATGGAAACGCTGCGCAAGCGGCTGGAAGAACAGCACGAACGCCATCAGGGCGGCAGCAATTGGATCGGCACCGGCGGCACCTCGCCGTACGGGAACGCGGGCTACAATCCCGAAGGCGTGCGCATCGGCGGCGAGTCGAGGCACGGGCGCGCGATCAAGGTCTGGGAGCAGCGCGCGTTCCGCAACCTCGACAGCAGCCGCGAGCTGGGCACGCGCAACATCAAGCTCGCGCTACGCCGGCTGCGCCGCTTCGCCCGCGAGGGTGCGGCCGACGAGCTCGACATCGACGCGACGATCGACGGCACCGCGCGCCAGGGCTGGCTCGACGTGCGGATGCGCCCCGAGCGGCACAACGCCGTCAAGCTGCTGCTCTTCCTCGACGTCGGCGGATCGATGGACCCGCACATCAAGCTCTGCGAGGAGCTGTTCTCGGCCGCGACCAGCGAGTTCAAGAACCTCGAATTCTTCTACTTCCACAATTGCATCTACGAGGGCGTGTGGAAGGACAACGCTCGCCGCTTCACCGAGCGGACGCCGACCCGCGACATCCTCCACAAATACGGCCACGACTATAAGCTGGTGTTCGTCGGCGACGCCTCGATGAGCGCCTATGAGATCACGCATCCCGGCGGATCGGTCGAGCATTTCAACGAGGAAGCCGGCGCGCTGTGGATGCAGCGGCTGGTGAGCACCTATCCCGCCGCGGTGTGGCTCAACGTGCTGCCCGAGGCGCACTGGAGCTATTCGCAGTCGGTGCGCCTGATCCGCGAGCTGATGCACGACCGCATGTACCCGCTCACCCTCGCCGGGCTCGACGACGCGATGCGCGAGCTGAGCCGGAAGCGTTAGAGCCGCTCGATCGCGCGCTGGATGCGGCGGAGCATTTCGGCGTCGCGGGTCTGGCCGGCGGCGGCTTCGGAGGCGAGCGCCATCAGCCGGATCGCGCCGAAGCTTGCCGCGAGGCCCTTGAGGCGCAGCGCCGCGGCGGTCCAGCTCTCGGGCCCGTCGGCGGCCTTCATCGTCGCGAGGCAGCGCTTCACGCTCTCGAGGAAAGCCTCGCGCAGCTCGACGATCAGCGCGGGCTCGTCGCCCACCGCCGCCGCCAGCGTCGCATCGATCGCACCAGGGTCATAAGCCATGGTCGCCATGCTACGCCACGGCTCTTAACCATTCGTTGCGTTCGCGCTGTTGGTGCCCCGGCGATTTGTGATACACAAACTGTATGATTGGGGGACAGCCCGCAGAATTCGCCAAACGCGCCGCGGCCGGCGGCAACGCGCAACATCAGCCGGTCGAGGTCGGTGCCTTCGTGCACGCCGAGCCGGAGCCCGAGCCCGAGACGATGTACGAGATCGACGAAGAAGAAGACGAGGCCCGCGGCGGCGCAGGCTGGCTGGTGCCGGCGCTGGCGGTACTTGCCGCGCTTGCCTGGATCGGCGTGGCCACGTGGCTGGTGCTCCCGGCGCTGCAGGGGCCGATCGAGCCTGTTACATTGGTGCAGCTGCTCGCGGCGATGTGCGTGCCACCGGCGCTGATCGGCATCCTCTATCTTCTGGGCCTGCGCACGAGCCGCGCCGAGGCGAAGCGCTTCGGCGCCACTGCCCGCGCGATGCGCGCCGAGGCAGCGAGCCTCGAGCGAGTCGTCGCCACGCTCGCGCGCAAGATCGCCGAGAACCGCGAGATGCTCGCCGAGCAGACCAATCTGCTGATCGCGATGGGCGACCGCGCCGCCGAGCAGCTCGAATCGGTGGCCAATACCGCCGACCGGCATGCCCGTGCGATCGACACGAGCAGCCGTGCGCTCGGCGATGCCACCGCAGAGGCCGAGCGCCGCGTCGAAATCGTCCTCTCCTCGCTACCCAAGGCGCATGACGAGATGCGCGAGATGGCCGGGCGGCTCGATTCCGCCGGGCTGGCCGCCAGCCAGCGTGCGGCGTCGCTCGACACGCAGCTCACCGCGCTTGCCGAGCGCGGGCGCGACGCCGACGCGATCGCCGGGGGCGCCGCCGAGCGGCTCGCCGCGCACATCGCTCGCATGGAGGCGACCAGCGAGACCGCCAGTGCGCGGCTCGAGCAAGTCACCGGCGAGATGTCCAACGCCGTCGACGGCGTGCTCGACCGCGCCGCCCAGGCCGTGGACGAGGCGCGCAAAGGCATCGCCGCGCAGGGCGAGGCGATCCTCGCCATGCTCGGCGCCAACCAGGCCGCGCTCGACCGTGCGGGTCGCGACAGCGCCGAGGCGCTGGGCGCGCGCATGGCCGAGATCGAGGAGCGGATCACGCGCATCGGCGCCCGGCTCGGCGAGGAGCAGGGTCGCGGCGAGGCGCTGTTCGAGGGGCTCTCGGGCGGCGTCGACCGGATCGACCGCGAGCTCGACGCGCTGCACGCCAGCGGCATGGAGCGGACCCAGGCGCTCGCCGCGTCGGTGAGCGCGCTCCACGGGTCGATGGATGCGATGGGTCACGCCCTGCGCGCCGGCGAGGATCTGGCCCGCAAGGTGATCGGCACTTCCGAGGACCTGCTGACGGCGCTCGACGCCTCGGCGCGCGAGATCGACGAGACGCTCCCCGCGGCGCTCGAGCGGCTCGACGACCGGATCGTCGCGAGCCGGCAGGTCGTCGCCGGCGCCAAGCCCGAGCTGCTCGCGCTGGTCACTGCCGCCGAGAGCACGCACGACGCGATCGAGGCGATCGCCGGCGTCGTCTCGCAGCAGCGCGACACGCTCGCCAAGACCCAGGCCTCGCTGCTCGAGACGCTGGCCACCGGCGGCGAGCAGGCGCATGCGCTCGGCACCATCGTCGACGAGACGATCGACACCACCCGCCGCTTCGCCGAAACCGCCGCCCCCCAACTTGTCGACGCGCTGCTCCAGGTGCGCGAGACCGCGACCGCCGCGGCGGATCATGCCCGCAAGACGCTCGCCGGTGTCGCGCCCGAGGCGGCGCGCGCGCTCGAGGATGCGAGCAACGCCGCGCTCAAGCGCGCGGTCGACGGATCGGTGCGCTGGCAGCTCGCCGAATTGGCCGAGGCTACCGAGGCCGCGATCGCGGCTGCGACGCTCGCTTCGGAAAAGCTCACCCAGCAGATGGTGACGCTCGCCAACACCACGTCCAAGGTCGAAGCGCAGATCGCCGACGCGCGCGGCGAGATCGAGAAGGCCGACAGCGAGAATTTCTCGCGCCGCGTCTCGCTGCTCGTCGAGGCGCTCAACTCGGCGTCGATCGACATCGCCAAGGCCTTCTCGGCCGAAGTCGCAGACAGCGCCTGGGCGGCCTATCTCAAGGGCGACCGCGGCGTCTTCACGCGGCGCGCAGTGCGGCTGCTCGACCCGTCACAGACCCGCGAGATCGCGCGCCTCTATGACGAGGACGAAGGCTTCCACGAGAACGTCAACCGCTACATCCACGACTTCGAGGCGATGTTGCGGCACATCCTGACGCTGCGCGACGGCTCGCCGCTGGGCGTGACGCTGCTTTCGTCCGACATGGGCAAGCTCTACGTCGCGCTGGCCCAGGCAATCGAGCGCCTGCGGACCTAGGCGTCCCGTCATCCCCGCGAAGGCGGAGCCCCGGAGCCATCAGCGACGTCGCTCGTGATTCCTGGGTCCGCGCCTTCGCGGAGATGACAACTGGTCTGCCGATCGGGTTGGCTCAGTCGCGATGCGCCCAGTCGAGCATCTCGGGGGTGACCCAGCCATAGACGTAATTGGCGTAATAGAGCCCGAACAGCACGGTCGCGACGATGGTCGTGCGCAGCAGTACCTTCTTCACCGAGAATTCGTGCGGCGCGCTTTCGGCCTGACCGGGGACCAGCTCGCCGCCCACTTCGTGCGCCGTGCGGACGCCGAACGGCAGCACGAAGAAGACCGAGAAGGCCCAGAACAGGAAATAGATCGCGAGCGCCGACTGGAAGCGCATCTCAGATCTCGATGATCAGCACGTCGACCACGGGCTTCTTGCCCGTGAAGCGCGTGGCGGCGCGGCGGACGGCGAGGCGCAGGCTCTCGCGCAGCTTCTCGGCGTTGCGACCGTCGCTGCGCACCGCTTCGCGCGCGGCAGCCACGGCATCGGCCAGGAACAGCTCCTTGTCCTCCTCCACCGGCACGCCCTGGATGCGGACCTGCGGCTCGCCGGCCAGCTTGCCGCCGCGGATCGCGACCGCGACCGAGATCTGGCCATAGAGCGCAACGCGGCGGCGCTCGTTGATCGTGGTACCGTCGGCGGGAAGGATCACGTCGCCGTCGAGCACGAGCCGGCCCGCGGCGGCGAAGCCGATCCGCTCGGGCGCGCCCGGCGCGAGGCGCCAGATCTCGCCATTGACCTGATTGATCGCGCGCGGGACGCCCAGCGACAGCGCGAAGCGCGACTGTTCGTGCATGTGACGAACCTCGCCGTGAACCGGCAGGATGATCTCGGGGCGGATCCAGCGGTACATCTCGGCGAGCTCGGGGCGGCCGGGATGGCCCGAGACGTGGATGAACGCCTGGCGATCGGTGACGATGTCGACGCCCTTGGAGGCGAGTGTGTTCATGATCTTGCCGATCGCGATCTCGTTGCCCGGGATCTGGCGCGACGAGAAGACGACGAGGTCGCCCTCGGTCAGCTTGAGCTGGTGCGTCCCCTCGGCGATGCGGTTGAGCGCCGCGCGCGGCTCGCCCTGCCCGCCCGTCGCGACGATCAGCACCTTGTCCCGCGGCATCGTCATCGCGGTGTCGAAATCGACCGTCTCGGGAAAGTCGCGCAGATAGCCGGTCTGTCGCGCAACGCGCAGAATCCGGTCGAGCGAGCGGCCCGCGACGCACAGCGCGCGGCCGGTGTCGGTCGCCACTTCGCCCAGGGTCTGGAGCCGTGCGGCGTTGGAGGCGAAGGTGGTGACGAGCACGCGCCCCTTGGCGGCGCCGATCACTTCGTCGAGGCCCTTGCGGACGTCGGCCTCGGACCCCGATGCCTCGGGATTGAAGACGTTGGTCGAATCGCAGACCAGCGCGAGCACGCCCTTGTCGCCGATCGCAGTCAGCTCCGCGGCGGTCGAGGCGCCGCCGAGCGACGGCGCGTCGTCGAGCTTCCAGTCGCCGGTGTGGAAGACGCGGCCATAGGGCGTCTCGATCAGGATCGCGTTACCCTCGGGGATCGAATGGGCGAGCGGGGTATAGGTCATGGTGAAGGGGCCGACGGTGAACGGGCCCTCCTCGTCGACGATGTGGAGCTCGACCTTGTCGGTGATCCCCTCTTCCTCGAGCTTGCCGTAGATCAGCCCCGCGGTGAACGGCGTCGCATAGAGCGGCACTCCCAGATCGGCGGCGAGATAGGGCAGCGCGCCGATATGGTCCTCATGCCCGTGGGTGAGGACGATGCCGAGCAGGTCGTCGAGCCGCTCCTCGATGAACTGGAGGTCGGGCAGGATCACGTCGATGCCCGGGTAATTGGCGTCGCCGAAGGTGATGCCGCAGTCGACCATCAGCCACTTGCCCTGCGTGCCGTAGAGATTGACGTTCATGCCGATCTCGCCCGAGCCGCCGAGCGCGAGGAAGAGGAGTTCGTTGCCGGGTTTCACGTGTTTCCTGTCTTTTGCTTTTCGTCATCCCCGCGAAAGCGGGGACCTATCTCCTGCGGGGCGCGAGGCACCGCCTTTCGGGAGATGGGCCCCCGCTTTCGCGGGGGTGACGGATAAATGTATCAAGCCTGTGTCTGGCTCCGCTCCCACAGCATCGCCAGGCCTTGAATCGTGAGGTCGGGCTCGATCGCGTCGAACACGTCCGTATGCTTCTCGAACAGCACCGCCAGGCCCCCGGTCGCGATCACCTTGGATGGGCGGCCGATCTCGGCCTTCATCCGCGCGACGAGCCCCTCGATCATCGCGACATAGCCCCAATAGATGCCGATATGCATCTGGTCGACGGTATTGCGGCCGATCACGCTGGTGCTCGCCGGCGCGGTGATCGCGATGCGCGGCAGCTTGGCGGCGGCAGTGACAAGCGCGTCAAGCGACAGGTTGATCCCCGGCGCGATGATCCCGCCCTTGTACGCGCCGCGATAGTCGACGATCTCGAAGGTGGTCGCGGTGCCGAAATCGATGATGATCAGGTCGCCCGAATGGCGCGCGTGCCCCGCGATCATGTTGAGCGCGCGATCGGCGCCGAGACCCTGCGGCTCCTCGACGTCGAGCGGGAATCCCCACTCCGCGCTCCCCTGCCCCGCGATCACCGGCTCGGTCTTGAAATATTTCTGCGCCAGCACTTCCAGATTGTGGAGCGCGCGCGGCACGACGGTGCTGATGATCACCCCGGTCACCACCGAGCGGTCATAGCCCTCGAGGCTCAGCAGCTGGCTCAGCCAGACGGCATATTCGTCGGCGGTGCGGCGCGGATCGGTGGCGATCCGCCAGCGGCCGCGGATCTGCTCGCCGTCGAGCAGCGCGAAGACGACATTGGTGTTGCCGGCGTCGACCGCGAGCAGCATCGATTTCCCTTTCAGAGCAGGAACACGTCGCCTGCGTGAATGACATGACGCGTCCCGTCGGCCAAGCGCAGGATGAGCGCGCCGTCGCGGTCGAGGCCGTCGAACAGCCCCTCGCGCGCGCTGCCGTCGGCCAGGCGGGCAGTGAGCGCCGTGCCGAGCGGGTGCGCGCGGGCGAGCCAGCGGTCGCGGACCGGCGCGATCCCCTCGCCCCGCCAGCGCGCGAGCCAGCGCTCGAAGGCCTCGGCGAGCGTCTCGGCGAAGAGTTGCGGGTCGGGCGCGGCGCCATAGACGCGCATGCTGGTCGCCGCACGGTCGAGCCCTTCGGGGCAGTGGTGGAGATTGACGCCGAAGCCGATCACCACGGCCTCATCGGCACGCTCGAGCAGGATGCCGGAGAGCTTGGCGCCATCGACCAGCAGGTCGTTGGGCCATTTGAGCACCGCCTGGACGCCGTGCGTGCGCACCGCTTCTTCCAGCGCCACCGCCGCGACGAGCGCGAGTGTCGCGGGCGGCGGATCGCTGGGCCGAAGCCGGACCAACGTGCTCGCATAGAGATTGCCGACGGGCGATTCCCAGGCGCGGCCCTGACGGCCCCTGCCCGCGGTCTGGCGCTCGGCACGGAGCCAGCTCCCCTCCGCGGCGCCCGCGCGGGCGAGCTCGGCCATGTCTGCGTTGGTCGAGCCCGTCTCCGCGACGGTACGGACGCCGTGGCTCAGAAGAGCGCCCTTGCCGCGGCCGCCGACCACAGACCGAGCGGCCCGAGCAGCAGCCAGCCGATCGGCGAGATCGCCGCGGCCGTGAGGACGATCAGTCCGCCCTCGACGGCGTCGGCGCGGCCGGCGAAGGCCGGGGCCGGCTCGTCGAAGTACATCGTCTTGACGATCTTGAGGTAGTAGTACGCGCCGATCACCGATGCGGCGGCGGCCAGTGCCGCAAAGATCCACAGCCCGGCCTGCACCGCCGCCATGAACACGCTCAGCTTGGCGAAGAAGCCGAGCAGCGGCGGGATGCCCGCGAGGCTGAACATGAAGATCGCCAGCGCGAGCGCGAGGCCCGGACGGGTGCGCGACATGCCCGAGAGGCTCTCGATCGTCTCGATCGAGCGGCCCTCGGCGTCGCGCATCTGGAGCACGACGAGGAAGCTGCCGAGCGTCATCACGACGTAGATCGCCATGTAGATCAGCACGCTCGACACGCCCTCGGGCGTGCCCGCCGCGAGCCCGACGAGCGCGAAGCCGACATTGTTGATCGACGAATAGGCGAGCAGTCGCTTGATGCTGGTCTGGCCGATCGCGCCGACTGCGCCGAGCACGATCGAGGCGAGCGAGGCGAAGATCACGATCTGGCGCCAGTCGTGCAGCGCCGGGTGCATCGCCTCGACAGCGACGCGGACCGCGAGCGCAACCGCCGCGACCTTGGGAGCCGAGGCGAAGAAGGCAGTCACCGGGGTCGGCGCGCCTTCATAGACGTCGGGCGTCCACATGTGGAACGGCACCGCGCTGATCTTGAACGCCAAGCCCGCGAAGACGAACACCAGGCCGAACAGCAGCCCCATCGAGCGGCCGCCGGCATAGGCTTCGGCCACGCCCGAGAAGAGCGTCGTGCCAGAGAAGCCATAGACCAGGCTGATGCCGTAGAGCAGGATGCCCGAGGCAAGCGCGCCGAGGACGAAATACTTGAGGCCCGCCTCGGCCGAACGCGCGTCGCGGCGCATGAAGCTGGCGAGGACGTACGCCGAAAGGCTCTGCAGCTCGAGACCGACATAGAGCGTCAGCAGGTCGCCGGCGGAGACCATCATCCCCATGCCCGCGGCCGAAAGCAGGATCAGCACCGGATATTCGGGGCGCAGGTCGTCACCCGAGGTGCGCTGGAAATAGCGCGGGGCGATCACGATCGACACCGCCGCGGCGGCGAAGATCAGCACCTTGGAGAAGGCGGCGAACATGTCGGGCCGGTAGAGCCCGTCGAACGCCTCTCCGCCCGCCGACGCCGGACCCGCAAGCGAAATGCCCGCGCCGATCAGCACTGCGACCGACGCCCAGCTCACCAGGCGGGTGGAGGCCTGGCCGCCCCATGCGGCGACCAGCATCAGCAGGATTGCGCCCGACGCGAGCACCAGCTCGGGAAGCGCAGCGAGAATTTGCATCGAGTTGCCCATCAGTGCGCCTCCCCGTGGGGGGCGGCTTCAGCTTCGCCATGGCCGTGCGCGGCCGCGGCGGCGGGGTTGCCGGGGGTCGGCTGCGAGTCACCCTTGGGCGCCGCGCGCGAGACGCGCTCGACCAAGCGCGCGGTATCGGCGCGCATCGGGGCGAGGAAGCTCTCGGGATAGACGCCCATCCACAGCACGACCGCGGCGATCGGCCCGAGAAGCCACAGCTCGCGCATCGACAGGTCGGGCATCGCCTTGACGTCTTCCTTGGTCAGGTCACCCCAGACCACGCGGCGGAACAGCCAGAGCATATAGGCCGCGCCGAGGATGATGCCGGTGGTGCCGAGCAGCACCGCCACGGTCGAGACCTTGTAGACGCCGGCAAGCCCAAGGAATTCGCCGACGAAGTTGCTCGTGCCCGGCAGGCCGACCGAGGCCATGGTGAAGAGCAGGAACAGCGTCGCATAGCGCGGCATGTTGATCGCGAGGCCGCCGTAGCGGTCGATCTCGCGGGTGTGCAGCCGGTCGTAGATCACGCCGACGCACAGGAAGAGCGCGCCCGACACCAGGCCGTGGCCCAGCATCACCATCATCGCGCCGTCGATGCCCTGCGGGTTGAGCGCGAACAGTCCCATCGTCACGATCGCCATGTGCGCGACCGACGAATAGGCGATCAGCTTCTTCATGTCGGTCTGCACCAGCGCGACCAGGCTGGTGTAGATCACCGCCACGCTCGAGAGCGCGAAGATCAGCCAGATCAGCTGCGCCGAAGCCTCGGGGAACATCGGCAGCGAGAAGCGCAGGAAGCCATAGCCGCCGAGCTTCAGCAGCACGCCCGCCAGGATCACCGAGCCCGCGGTCGGCGCCTGCACGTGCGCGTCGGGAAGCCAGGTGTGGACCGGCCACATCGGCATCTTCACCGCGAAGCTCGCGAAGAAGGCCAGCCACAGCCACGTTTGCACCTGCGGCGCGAAGTCATACGCCATCAGCGTCGGGATCGAGGTGGTGCCGGTGGTCAGCACCATCGCGATCATCGCGACGAGCATCAGCAGCGAGCCGAGCAGCGTGTAGAGGAAGAATTTGTACGACGCGTAGATGCGGTTCGCCCCGCCCCAGATGCCGATGATCAGGAACATCGGGATCAGGCCGCCTTCGAAGAAGACGTAGAAGAGGAACAGGTCCTGCGCCGCGAAGGTGCCGATCATCAGCACTTCGGTCGCGAGGAACGCGGCCATATACTCGGGCACGCGCTTCTCGATCGCCTGCCAGCTCGCCCCGATGCAGATCGGCATCAGGAAGACCGACAGCAGGATCAGCATCAGCGCGAAGCCGTCGATGCCCAGCGCCCAGGCGAACTCGGCCGAACCGAGCCGGAAGAGCGTGAAATGCTCGACGAACTGCCACTGGTCGCCACCGACCTGGAAATTCGCCCAGAGCAGCCCGCCCAGCGCGAGATTGACCAGCGTCGCGACCAGCGCGATCCAGCGCGCGCTCTGCGCATTGGCGAACAGGCACGCCACCGCCGCGATGGCGGGAACGGCGAGCATGACGGAGAGGATCGGGAAGCCGCTCATCCTGCGATCACCCAGGTCAGCGCCGCAGTGAGGCCGATCAGCATGATGAAGGCATAGGTGTAGAGGTATCCCGATTGCAGTCTGACCGCGCCGACGCTGCCCAGGCGGACAAGGTTGGCCAGGCCGTTGGGGCCGAAGCGGTCGATCGTCTTCTCGTCGCCCGCCTTCCAGAGCACGCGGCCGATGGCGAATGCCGGGCGCACGAACAGGAAGTTGTAGAGCTCGTCGAAGTACCATTTGTTGAGTAGGAAGGTGTAGAGCACGCGGAACTGGCTCGCGACCTCGCCGGCGAAGCTCGGCCGCTTGATGTACGCGTACCAGGCAGTCACCAGCCCCAGCAGCATCGCCGTGGTGGCCGAGAGCTTCACCCACAAGGGCACCTCGTGCATCGCGTGCATCAGATGCTCGTTGAAGGCGAGCGCGCCGCGCCAATAGGTCTCGCCCGCGGTCGGATCGATGAAGGCGCCGTGGAAGACGAAGCCCGCGGCGATCGCGCCGAGCGTGAGCAGCAGCAGCGGGATCAGCATCACCAGCGGACTCTCGTGCGGGTGATAGCCCGCCGTGCCCTCATGGCCGTGATCGTGCAGGATCTCGTCTGCAGTGGGCGCATGGCCCGCATCTTCCTGCGACGCCGGATTGTCATGGGCGTGATCATGCGCATGCGCGTCATGGCCGTGGCCGTGCGCGTCGTGCACTGCGTGCTGGATATGCTCCGAGCCGGCCCAGCGCGGCTTGCCGTAGAAGGTGAGGAACACCAGGCGCCACGAATAGAAGCTGGTGAGCAGCGCGACGAACACGCCGACCCAGAAGGCGCTTGGCACGCCCGCGGCCCAGGCCGCCTCGATGATCGCGTCCTTCGAGTGGAAGCCCGCGAAGCCGATTGCCAGCGGGTTGCCGAACACCGCCGGGATGCCCACGCCGGTGATCGCGAGCGTGCCCGCCATCATCGTCCAGAAGGTGACCGGGATGTGCTTACGCAGGCCGCCGTAGAAGCGCATGTCCTGCTCGTGGTGCATCGCATGGATCACCGAGCCGGCGCCGAGGAACAGCAGCGCCTTGAAGAA
Organism: Sphingomonas sp.; assembly: GCF_017744835.1. GTDB lineage: Bacteria > Pseudomonadota > Alphaproteobacteria > Sphingomonadales > Sphingomonadaceae > Sphingomonas. Next base: position 482,658 of record NZ_JAGIAM010000003.1, on the reverse strand, counting down.
GGCGTGCGTGAACAGGTGGAACATCGCCGCGCCATAGGCGCCGACGCCCGCGGCGAAGAACATGTAGCCGAGCTGCGAGCAGGTCGAATAGGCGATCACGCGCTTGATGTCGGTCTGCACCAGCCCGACGGTCGCGGCGAACAGGCAGGTCGCGGCGCCAACGAAGGTCACCACGCCCATCGCGGTCGGGCTCACTTCGAACATCGGCGACAGGCGGCAGACCATGAACACGCCCGCGGTCACCATCGTCGCGGCGTGGATCAGCGCGGAGACCGGCGTCGGGCCCTCCATCGCGTCCGGCAACCAGGTGTGGAGGCCGAGCTGCGCCGACTTGCCCATCGCGCCGACGAACAGCAGCAGGCAGAGCAAGGTGATCGTGTCGACACGCATGCCCCAGAAGCCGATCGTCGAGCCGGCCATGCCGGGCGCCGCGGCCAGGATCGCGGGGATCGAGACGGTGCCGAACACCAGGAAGGTGCCGAAGATGCCAAGCATGAAGCCAAGGTCGCCGACGCGGTTGACGACGAACGCCTTGATCGCCGCGGCATTGGCGCTGGGCTTCCGGAACCAGAAGCCGATGAGCAGGTAGGAGGCGAGGCCCACGCCTTCCCAGCCGAAGAACATCTGGACGAGGTTGTCGGCCGTCACGAGCATCAGCATCGCGAAGGTGAAGAGCGACAGATAGGCGAAGAACCGCGGCTGGTCCGGGTCCTCGCTCATATAGCCCCAGCTATAGAGGTGGACGAGCGCCGAGACGCTGGTGATCACCACCAGCATGACCGCGGTCAGCGCGTCGACGCGCAGCGCCCACTCGGCGTGGAAGTCGCCCGAGGTCATCCAGGTGAGCACGGGGACGACGGTCGCCTCTGCGCCATGCAGATACTGGATGAAGATCGGCCAGGAGAGCGCGCAGGAGACGAACAGCGCGCCGGTGGTCACGACCTTGGGGAAGACCGTGCCGAACGCCTTGTTCGACAGCCCGGCGACCGCGGCTGCGATCAGCGGAAGGAATACGATGAGGAGAATCGGCGACATCAGCCCTTCATCCGATTGACGTCGTCGACCGAGATCGTGCCGCGACCGCGGAAATAGATGACGAGGATAGCGAGACCGATCGCCGCCTCGCCGGCAGCGACGGTGAGCACGAACATCGCGAACACCTGGCCGACCAGGTCACCCAGGAAGGCCGAGAAGGCGACGAGGTTGAGGTTCACCGCGAGCAGGATGAGCTCGATCGCCATCAAGATGATGATCAAATTCTTCCGGTTCATGAAGATGCCGAGCACCCCCATGGTGAACAGGATCGCCGAGACGACCAGATAGTGGGTTACGGTGATCACAGCTCCACCCCCTGCCCGACCGGCGGGTTCGTGTTGCGGGTAGCGTCCTTCGCGCGGCGCGTGACCTGGCGGTGGATGCTCTGCGGGCGGACGTCGCTGCGCTGGCGCCAGGTGAGCACGATCGCGCCGATCATGGCGACGAGCAGCACCAGCCCTGCGCCTTCGAAGGCGAACAGGTAGCGCGTGTAGAGCAGCCGCCCGATCGCCTCGATGTTGGGCACGGCGGCGTCCACCGGTGCGATGCGGCGGCCGAGGGTCAGCGCGCCGGCGCTCCAGGCACCGATCGCGACGATGATCTCGGCCACCAGCGCCACCGCGAGCAGCAGCCCGACCGCGGCATAGCGCATCACGCCGGCACGCAGCTCGGCGAAGTCGATGTCGAGCATCATCACGACGAACAGGAAGAGGACCGCGACGGCGCCGACGTACACGATGACGAGCAGCATCGCGATGAACTCGGCGCCCGCGAGGACCATCAGCCCGGCCGCGTTGAAAAAGGCGAGGATCAGCCACAGCACGGAGTGCACCGGGTTGCGCGACAGGATCGTCATCGCACCCGATACGACCACCACGGCCGCGAACAGATAAAAGGCGAGAAGCTGGATCACGGAATCGGATGGCCCCTTTGGATGGTGCGGCGCTTAACGGTACGGCGCATCGGCGGCAAGGTTCGCGGCGATGGCGCGTTCCCAGCGGTCACCGTTCGCGAGCAGCTTGTCCTTGTGGTAGATCAGCTCCTCGCGCGTTTCGGTCGAGAACTCGAAGTTCGGCCCCTCGACGATCGCATCGACCGGGCAGGCTTCCTGGCACAGGCCGCAATAGATGCACTTGGTCATGTCGATGTCGTAGCGCGTGGTACGGCGGCTGCCGTCCTCGCGCGGTTCGGCCTCGATCGTGATCGCCAGCGCCGGGCACACCGCCTCGCACAGCTTGCACGCGATGCAGCGTTCCTCGCCGTTGGGATAGCGGCGCAGCGCATGCTCGCCGCGGAAGCGGGGCGAGATTGGGTTCTTCTCGTACGGATAGTTGATCGTCGCCTTGGGCTTGAAGAAATACTTCAAGGTCAGCCAGTGCGCCTTCACGAACTCCCAGAGCGTGAAGGTACGGATCAGGTGAGCGGCGCTCATGCGGGCACTCCCACTCGGGTAAGCATCAGATACCCGGAAACAAGGACGACGAAGATCAGCGACAGCGGCAGGAAGATCTTCCAGCCGAGGCGCATCAGCTGGTCGTAACGGTACCTGGGCACCGTCGCCTTGATCCAGCTGAATACGAAGAAGAAGAAGGCGATCTTGGCGAAGAGCCAGAGGATGCCCGGCACCGCATAGAGAGGCGCCCAGTCGACCGGCGGCAGCCACCCGCCCCAGAAGATGATCGCGTTGAGCGAGCACATCAGGATGACGTTGGCATATTCGCCCAGCCAGAAGAGGGCGAACGCCATCGAGCTATATTCGGTCTGGTAGCCGGCAACGAGCTCGGACTCCGCCTCGGTCAGGTCGAACGGCGGGCGCGCGGTCTCGGCGAGCGACGAGACCAGGAACACCACCCACATCGGGAACAGCAGCGGATTGAAGCCGAAGCCGTTGAGGAAGCCGAGCACGGTCCCCTGCTGCGCGGTGACGATGCCTGAAAGGTTGAACGTCCCCGCCCAGAGCACGACCGACACCAGCACGAAGCCGATCGAGACTTCGTAGCTCACCATCTGCGCCGACGCGCGCAGCGCCGAGTAGAAGGGGTATTTGGAGTTGGACGACCAGCCCGAGATGATCACGCCATAGACGCCGAGCGACGAGGCGGCGAGGATGTAGAGCAGGCCGACGTTGATGTCGGCGAGCACCACGCCTGCCTGGAACGGGATCACCGCCCAGACGATCAGCGCCACCGTGAAGGTGATGATCGGCGCGAGCAGAAACAGGCCGCGGTTCGCCGCCGACGGGATGATCGTCTCCTGCAGGAAGACCTTAAGGCCGTCCGCGAAGCTCTGGAGCAGGCCGAGCGGACCGACCACGTTGGGGCCGCGGCGCAGCGCCATCGCCGCCCAGATCTTGCGATCGGCATAGATCACCATCGCGACGGTGAGCATCAGCGGCAGCGCGATCACGAGGATGCCGACGATCGTGGCGACGAACCACGCCCAGCCGTAGGACATTCCCCAGGATTGGAAGAAGGCGGTCATTCCGCGGCCTCCGCAAAGTCTTCGCCGTGGATCAGTTCGGCCGAGCAGCGCTGCATCGTCGGCGAGGCGCGGCAGATGGCGTTGGTGAGGTAGAAGTCGGCGATCGGATAGCTGACCGGGCCGCTGGCCGTGGTCTGCAGCTTGGGCGCCTTCCACTCGTAGCGGACGAGGCCTTCCTCGCCGAGCGCCGGCACGTCGGACGCCATCGCGGCACGCAGTTCGTCGAAGCTGTCGAACGGCAGCGTGTGGCCGAGCTTCTCGGAGAGCGCACGCAGGATCGTCCAGTCCTCGCGCGCGTCGCCGGGGGCGAACACCGCGCGGTTGGCACGCTGCACCCGGCCCTCGAGGTTCACATAGGTGCCCGGCTTCTCGGCATAGGTCGCGCCGGGGAGGATCACATCGGCGTGATGCGCACCCTTGTCGCCGTGATGGCCGATGAACACCTTGAAGCTGTTCTCGAACTTCGAGAAATCGACTTCGTCGGCGCCGAGGAAGAAGGTCAGCTTGGGCGCCGCCGCAACCACGTCGGCGATGCCGCCGCTCTGCGCGAAGCCGAGCATCAGCGCGCCCATGCGGGCGGCGGCGGTATGGATTACGCCGAAGCCGTTCCACGCGGTGCCGTCATCGAGCGTGCGCACGAGCTTCATCGGCTCGACCAGCGCGAGCGCCGGGCCGAAGCCGTCCTTGAGCGCGCCGGGACCGACGATGACGATCGGGCGCTTGGCGCCGTCGAATGCCTGGACGACATTCTCGGGGAGCTTGCCGAGCGTGGCGAGATCGTTGCCGATCCACTCGAGCTTGTAGGTTAGGTCGACCTCGGGCCCGAGCGCGAAGACCTTGGCGCCCTTCTTGATCGCCTTGCGGACGCGCGTGTTGATCAGCGGCGCCTCCCAGCGGAGGTTGCTGCCGATCAGCAGGATCGCGTCGGCATCCTCGACGCCGGCGATGGTCGGGTTGAACGCGACCGCGCCGAGGCTGGTCACGTCATAGGCCATGCCGGTCTGGCGGCTCTCGACGAGCGTCGAGCCCAGCTCCTTGAGCAGCGCCTTGGCGGCGAACATCGTCTCGCAGTCGAGCAGATCGCCGGCGACCGCCGCGACGCTGCTGCCCGCGGCCCGGGCGGCCGCTGCGACGACGTCGAACGCCTCTTCCCAGCTCGCTTCGACCAGCTTGCCGTCCTTACGGATGAACGGGCGGTCGAGGCGGCGGCGGACCAGGCCGTCGACATGGTAGCGCGCCTTGTCGTGCGCCCATTCCTCGTTGACGTCCTCGTTGATGCGCGGAAGCACGCGCATCACCTGGCGGCCGCGGCTGTCGAGGCGGATGTTGGTGCCGACGGCGTCGGTCACGTCGATCGACAGGTGCTTGCGCAGCTCCCAGGGGCGGTATTCGAACGCGACCGGCTTATGGGTGAGCGCGCCGACCGGGCAGAGATCGACCGTGTTGCCCGAGAGCTCGCTCTTGAACGCCTTCTCGAGATAGGTGGTGATCTGCATGTTCTCGCCGCGATAGATCGCGCCGATATCCTCCACGCCGGCCACTTCCTCGCCGAAGCGGACGCAGCGGGTGCACTGGATGCACCGGGTCATCACCGTCTTGATGATGGGGCCCATGTACTTCTCGGTCACCGCGCGCTTGTTCTCGGTGTAGCGGCTGTGGCTGCGGCCGTACGCAAGGCTCTGGTCCTGCAGGTCGCACTCGCCGCCCTGGTCGCAGATGGGGCAATCGAGCGGGTGGTTGATCAGCAGGAATTCCATCACGCCTTCGCGCGCGGCCTTGACCATCGCGCTGTCGGTGCGGACTTCCTGGTTGTCGGCCGCGGGCAGCGCGCACGAAGCCTGGGGCTTGGGCGGCCCCGGCTTAACCTCGACCAGGCACATGCGGCAGTTGCCGGCGATCGACAGCCGCTCGTGATAACAGAAGCGGGGGATTTCCTTGCCGGCAGCTTCACAAGCCTGAAGCACGGTGGCGCCCTGCGGCACCTCGACTTCGATTCCGTCTACTTTGAGCTTGGGCATTATTTGACTCTCGAAGGTTCAGAGGCCGCCGCACGCTTGTAAAGCGCTTCGGCAAGTACCCCTTGCAGCACTGCTCGACTGAATCTCATCTGGTTCTTCGGCGCCACGCAGCTGCCAAGCGCCGGGCCGAGACGCGCAATCGCGCTGCGCTCCGTCTGTGTCGCGGCAGTAGCCAGGACCAGCGCTCGTGCGTCGTCCGGGTCGGCGACAACAACGCAGTCGCCGAAACTCTGCAGCAGATTCGCGGACGTGGTTACGGCAGGCTCAGCGACAGCGGCCGGCGCTTGCGATACCTGGCCGAAATCACGGATATAGAGCGCCCGGTACACCGCGCCGCGAAAGAGCGGCCGCGACATGGTCAATTCGCCACTCCCGAGGCACTCGCTGATTGCGATCTTCGCCAGCGCGGCATCGATCGCCTCGTCGCTAGGTTTGGACAGCGCGCGCTTTACCGCGACGCTCTTCATTCTGACGACGCAAATGCCATAGCGGTTCATCGTATCGCGCGCCTGGTCCGCCGCCGACACGTCTCGCGTGGAGACCTCGGCAGCGTGGTCCGCGATGATGTGGCCGGTTTGCTGAGCCTGCGCAGCGGGCGCACCCAAGACAAGGCAGGCGCCGAAAAGCATCGCGATGCCGTACATTGCCGGACCGGCAGCGCTGATCGAGGCGATCGCTCGCGTCATTGCGCCGGAGTCTCGCCGCGCAGCTTCAGCATGCCCTCGGCAACCAGCGCGTGGAGCTGGTCGCGGTTGAAGCCGAGCTTGGCACCTTGGGGAGCGCAGTTGCCGACGGCAGGGACGACGCGCGCCAGCGCGAGCAATGCCCGCGCGCGAGCGGCATGGGCGGCGACCGAGCAGCGCGCGAATTGGTCGATCGGGGTCTCGGCGTCCTGCGCCACCGCGGGCAGTGCGACGACAAGGGCAGCGAAAGCGGCCGTGGTGAAAGCTGCGCGGATCATTCCGCCGCCTCCATCATCGGGCCCTCGCCCGCGCCGCGGCGTTCGTTGATGCGGCGCTCGAGCTCGGGACGGAAGTGGCGGATCAGGCCCTGGATCGGCCAGGCGGCGGCGTCGCCGAGGGCGCAGATCGTGTGGCCTTCCACCTGCTTCGTCACCTGCTGGAGCGTGTCGATCTCGGCAATGTCGGCGTCGCCGGTGCGCAGCCGCTCCATCACGCGCCACATCCAGCCGGTGCCCTCGCGGCACGGCGTGCACTGGCCGCAGCTCTCGTGCTTGTAGAAGTAGGACAGGCGGCTGATCGCGCGGACCACGTCGGTCGACTTGTCCATCACGATCACCGCGGCGGTGCCCAGGCCCGAGCCGAGCGCACGCAGGCCGTCGAAGTCCATCGGCGCGTCCATGATCTGCGCCGCCGGCACCAGCGGCACCGAGGAGCCGCCCGGGATCACCGCGAGCAGATTGTCCCACCCGCCGCGGATGCCGCCGCAATGCTTCTCGATCAGCTCGCGGAACGGGATGCTCATCGCTTCCTCGACCACGCAGGGCTTCTCGACATGGCCCGAGATCTGGAAGAGCTTGGTGCCCTTGTTGTTCTCGTTGCCGAAGCTCGAGAACCATTCGGGGCCGCGCCGCAGGATCGTCGGCGCGACGGCGATCGACTCGACGTTGTTGACGGTGGTCGGGCAGCCATAGAGGCCCGCGCCCGCCGGGAACGGCGGCTTGAGGCGCGGCTGGCCCTTCTTGCCCTCGAGGCTCTCGAGCATCGCGGTCTCTTCGCCGCAGATGTAGGCGCCCGCGCCGCGGTGGACGAAGACGTCGAAGTCATAGCCCGAGCCGCAGGCGTTCTTGCCCACCAGCCCGGCGTCGTAAGCCTCGGCGACTGCCGCGAACAGCGTCTCGGCCTCGCGGATATATTCGCCGCGGATGTAGATGTACGCAGCCCGCGCGCGCATCGCGAAGCCGGCGATCAGCGCGCCTTCGATCAGCTTGTGCGGATCGTGGCGGATGATCTCGCGGTCCTTGCACGAGCCCGGCTCGGACTCGTCGGCGTTGATGACCAGGAAGTTCGGCCGGTTGGGCGTCGGCTCCTTGGGCATGAACGACCATTTGGTGCCGGTCGGGAAGCCCGCCCCGCCCCGCCCGCGCAGGCCCGAGGCCTTGATGCGGTCGATGATCGTGTCCTGGCCAAGCGCCATCAGCGCCTTGGTATTGTCCCAGTCGCCGCGCTTGAGCGCAGCCTGGAGGTTCCACGGCTGATAGCCGTAGAGGTTGGTGAAAATGCGGTCCTTGTCCTGAAGCATCACCATTCGCCCCGGTAATCGTGGTTCTCGGTGACCATCGCGGTGAGCGACGTCGGCCCGCCGAGCGGCTCGACCGTGTGGCGGCCCGGCTCCTGCGTGCCGGTCTTGGGGCTATCGCCCTTCGCCAGCGCGTCGAGGATCGCGAGCGTGCGATCGTAGGTCAGGTCCTCGTAGTTATCGTCGTTGATCTGCACCATCGGCGCCGAGGAGCAATTGCCCATGCACTCGACCTCGGTGAGCGTGAACAGCCCGTCCTCGGTGGTGTGGCCCTTCTTGAGGCCGCGCGCCTTGCAGGCGTCCAGCACGTCGTCCGATCCGCGCAGCATGCACGGCGTCGTGCCGCAGACCTGCACATGGTAGCGGCCGACCGGCACCAGGTTGAACATGGTGTAGAAGGTCGCGACCTCGAACACGCGGATGTACGGCAGGCCGAGCTCGCGCGCGACGAACTCGATCACCGGGATCGGCAGCCAGCCCTGGGTGTTGGTCTCCGCCCCCACCTGGCGCTGGGCGAGGTCGAGGAACGGAATCGTGCACGACTGCTGGCGGCCCGCGGGATAGCGCCCGAGAATCTCGCGCGCCTTCTCGGCGTTCGCCGGCGTCCACTGGAAATTGCCCCAGCGCGCGCGGACTTCCGCTTCGTCGGGGAGTTGGGGTGCGTCAGCCATCAGCGGATAAACTCCACCCGATCGACCTTGTCGTCGGTGAAAGAATAGATCGACATCACTTCGAACGGCTCGGCCTCGGGCGAGCGCGCCACCTTCTCGTGCAGCACGACGGTATCGCCGAGCGCATAGGAGGTGAGGATGTCGGCACGGTTTCCGGGAAATTCGGCGAACATCGCCTTGAGACCCGAGCGGACGCCTTCGCGCCCCTCGCGGAGCACGGCGCCGCGATAGGTCGCCTCGCAGGCGCCCTCGGTCATCAGCGCGACATAGGCGTCGGCGTCCTGCGCATTGTAGTGCGCGATCATCTCGTGCGCGACGGCGATGCGGTCGCCGCCAGTAAGTTGGAGTGCGTCAGCCATTGGCGACCTGTCGAATCTTTCTGTCCTGAATCAAGCGCCCAAGCGCGGCGACGACGATGCCCAGCGCCGCGATGCCCATGACGACCGTCTTGCCCGGCCAGGATGTTGCGGCCTGCGTCGCCACGATCGCGCCGAGCGAGATCATCCCGAGGTCGCGGAACTCCCCCCTCACCGGTCGCACTCCCCGAACACGATGTCCATCGCACCCAGGATCGCGGTGGTGTCGGCGAGCATGTGGCCGCGCGACATGAAGTCCATCGCCTGGAGGTGGCTGAACGCCGTCGGGCGGACCTTGCAGCGGTACGGCTTGTTGGTGCCGTCGCTCACCAGATAGACGCCGAACTCACCCTTGGGGCTCTCGGTCGCGACATACACTTCGCCCGCGGGCACGTGATAGCCTTCGGTGAAGAGCTTGAAGTGGTGGATCAGCGCTTCCATCGACTGCTTCATCGCGGCGCGGCGCGGCGGCGCGACCTTGTTGTCGAGTGTCAGCACCGGGCCTTCGGGCATTTCCTGGAGGCACTGCTTCATGATCCGCGCGGACTGGCGGACCTCCTCGACGCGCACCATGAACCGGTCGTAGCAGTCGCCGCGCGTGCCGACGGGCACGTCGAACTCCATCCGGTCGTACACGTCGTAGGGCTGCGAGCGGCGCAGGTCCCAGGGGATGCCCGCGGCGCGGATCATCGGGCCAGAGAAGCCCCAGCGCATCGCGTCCTCGCGGCTCACCACCGCGATGTCGACGTTGCGCTGCTTGAAGATGCGGTTCTCGGCGACCAGGCTGATCGCGTCCTCGAACAGCCGCGGCAGGCGCGTGTCGAGCCATTCCGCGATGTCGGTGAGCAGTTTGAGCGGCACGTCCTGCCGCACGCCGCCGACGCGATAATAGTTCGAGTGCATGCGCGCGCCCGAGGCACGCTCGAAGAAGTTGAGGCAGTCCTCGCGCAGCTCGAACAGCCACAGGTTCGGCGTCATCGCGCCGACGTCCATCACGTGCGAACCGAGGTTCAGCATGTGATTGCAGATGCGAGTCAGCTCGGCGAAGAAGACGCGGAGATACTGGCCGCGTAGCGGCACCTCGAGGTCGAGCAGCTTCTCGACCGCAAGCACGAAGCTGTGCTCCATTGCGAGCGGCGAGCAATAGTCGAACCGATCGAAATAGGGCAGCGCCTGGGTGTAGGTCTTGTACTCGATCAGCTTCTCCGTGCCGCGGTGGAGCAGCCCCACGTGCGGATCGACCCGCTCGACGATCTCGCCGTCGAGTTCGAGCACGAGGCGGAGCACGCCGTGCGCCGCCGGGTGCTGCGGGCCGAAGTTGATCGTGTAGTTCTGGATGGCGACGTCGCCGGTCGCGGGATCCTTGACGGTCTCGCGCGCCATCATCGCTTCGACGGTGTCGGTCATTGGTTCTGCCCCTTGCCGGGCGCCACGTCAGGGTCGGCGGGCTTTTCCTCGGGCTGGTTGCCGGGGTGATCCTGGCCAGCGCCGGTCTCGGCCGTGCTGTCCTTGGTCTTGGCACGCTTGGCGCGCGGCTTGACCGTCTTGGCGGCCTTCTCGCCCGCCTTCATCACGTCGTCCGCAGTCGCAGGCGTCGGCGCGCCCTTCTCTTCGGGGACGGGCGGCGGAGGCGGCGGTGCCGGAGCAGGCGTTGGCGCCGGCTTTGCCTGAGGCGTGTCGGCGGGCCCGGGTCCGGGTGCTGCCTTCTCGTCGCCGGGGAGCACATAGGCCGCGCCTTCCCACGGGCTCATGAAATCGAAGTTGCGGAAGTCCTGCGCCAGCTTCACCGGCTCGTAGACCACGCGCTTGGCGTCTTCGGAGTAGCGCAGCTCGACATAGCCGGTCTGCGGGAAGTCCTTGCGCAGCGGATGGCCCTGGAAGCCATAGTCGGTGAGGATGCGGCGCAGGTCCGTGTTGCCCTCGAACAGCACGCCGTACATGTCATAGACTTCGCGCTCGAGCCAGCCGGCGACCGGCCAGATGCCCGTCACCGACGGCACCGGCTTTTCCTCGTCGGTGCTGGTCTTGACCTTGATGCGGTGGTTCCGCGTCAGGCTGAGCAGGCAATAGACGACGTCGAAGCGCTCGGGCCGCGCGGGATAGTCGGCGCCGGCGATCTCCATCAGCATCTGATATTCGAGGCCGGGCGTGTCGCGCAGCACCGTCAGCCCCTCGACCAGACGGGTGCGGTCGAGCGTCAGATTGACTTCGCCGACCTTGTCCTCGGCGTGGACGAGGATCGCGCCGAGCGCGGCCTGCGCCGCCTCGATCACGCCGTCGTTGGCGGCGTAGCGGGGAGCGGAAGACCTCATCGTTCGAGCGTCCCGATCCGGCGGATCTTACGCTGGAGCTGCATCACGCCGTAAAGCAGCGCCTCGGCGGTCGGCGGGCAGCCGGGAACATAGATGTCCACGGGCACGATCCGGTCGCAGCCGCGTACGACGCTGTAGCTATAGTGATAATAGCCGCCGCCATTGGCGCAGGAGCCCATCGAGATGACGTATTTGGGCTCGGACATCTGGTCGTAGACGCGACGCAGCGCCGGGGCCATCTTGTTGCAGAGGGTCCCTGCGACGATCATCACGTCCGACTGGCGCGGGCTGGCGCGCGGCGCGGCGCCGAAACGTTCCATGTCATAGCGCGGCATGTTGACGTGGATCATCTCGACCGCGCAGCACGCGAGGCCGAAGGTCATCCACCACAGGCTGCCGGTACGCGCCCACTGGAACAGCTCCTCGGTCGACGTGACCAGGAAGCCCTTGTCGCCGAGCTCGGCGTTGATGTCGTCGAAGAACGCCTGATTGGGCAGCGTTCCCGCGGGCGGGGGGCTAAGCTCTACTCCCACTCCAGCGCACCTTTCTTCCATGCATAGACGAGGCCGAGAGCGAGCTCGGCAATGAAGACGATCATCGAGATCCAGGCGACCCAGCCGAGGTCGAACACCGTGACCGCCCAGGGATAGAGGAAGGCGGCTTCGAGATCGAAGACGATGAACAGGATCGCGATCAGATAGAAGCGGACGTCGAACTGGCTGCGCGAATCCTCGAATGCGGGGAAGCCGCACTCATATTCGCTGAGCTTCTCGGGCGTCGGCTTGTGCGCGCCGGTCAGGCGGCCCACCAGCATCGGCAGGAACACGAAGGCGCTCGACAGCACCAACGCCACGCCGAGGAACAGCAGGATGGGCAGATATTGCGATAGATCGACCAAAGTGCCTTCTCGCGGATGCGGAATTTGGAGCGGCTTTAGGCCCGTCGACCCGGTGCGGCAAGGCCCGGAAGGCCTGAGAATCACTCGCAATAACACCCGACATCGCCATTGCGCGCGCCGCGCTTTGCGTTAGGCTCGCCGCGGGGAAACAAGGGGGAAACAATGATCAAAATTCGTACCGTCGCAGCCGCTGCGCTGCTCACCTGCACCTTGGGCGCATGGGCGGCGCCCGCGCAGGCCCAGATGGTGAAGGCGCAGGACCCGCAGGGCATCATCCGCGCGCTCCAGGCAGCGGGCTATTCCGCGACTCTGGGCGTGGACGGCACCGGCGACCCGATGATCACCTCGGGCGTCGGCGGATCCAAGTTCCAGGTGTTCTTCTACAACTGCACCGACCACAAGGCCTGCGCGACCGTGCAGTTCCACATCGGCTACGACCTGTCGACCTCGCCGGGCCTGCAGTCGATCAACGAGTGGAACAGCAGCCAGCGCTTCGGGCGCGCGCACCTCGACAAGGAGAATGATCCCATCCTCGAGATGGACCTCGACCTGGACGACGGGGGCATGTCGCAGGCGCTGTTCGAAGACAATCTCGAGTTCTGGGCTTCGGTCGTCGGCAGGTTCGAGAAGCACATCGGCTACAGCAAATAGCCGAGGCGCGGGTCAGCGAAGGGCGTTCGCGACCAGCTTGTGCAGCTTCGAGTGGAGCCCGTCGTTCGCGGCGAGGAACTGGTTGCGTTCGCGCGCCAGGTCCTGGCCGCGATAGTCGGTGACGAAGCCCCCGGCTTCCTTGACCAGCAGCATGCCCGCCGCGACGTCCCACGGCTTGAGGTCCGATTCCCAATAGCCGTCGAAGCGGCCCGCGGCGACCCAGGCAAGGTCGAGTGCGGCCGAGCCGAGTCGGCGGATGCCGGCGACTTCGGGCGCTACCGCGCCGAAGATGCGAGTCCATTCGACGAAATTGCCATGGCCCAGGAAGGGAATGCCGGTCGCGATCAGCGCGTCGGCCAGGTCACGTCGCGCCGAGACGCGCAGGCGCTGGTCCTGCAGCCAGGCCCCCCTGCCCTTTTCGGCCCAGAAGCTCTCGTCGGTGAGCGGCTGGTAGACATAGCCGTGGGTGATCTCGGGCTTGCCCTGCGCGCCGCGCGGGTCCTCGACTGCCACCGAGATGCAGAAGTGCGGGATGCCGTGGAGGAAGTTGCTGGTGCCGTCGAGCGGATCGATGATCCAGCGCGGCTTGTCCGGATCACCTTCGATCTCGCCGCGCTCCTCGACCAGGAAGCCCCAGTCGGGACGTGCCTTGCGGAGCTCCTCGATCAGCGTGTCCTCGGACCGCTTGTCGGCGAGGCTCACGAAGTCGGCGGGCCCCTTGCGGCTCACCTGGAGGTGCTGGACCTCGTTGAAGTCGCGGCGCAGGCGCGGGCCGGCCTTGCGGCAGGCGCGCTCGATGACGGTGATCAGGCCGGAATGGGCTACCATTTAAACAGAGCCTTTGCGCTCGAATACCAGGATGCGGGCTTCGCCCACGGGATGCGCGACATGTTCGTCGCCTTCTTCGGCCACGAACATGTCGCCGGCGCCGAGCCGTACGACGTGCTCGCCGCCATCGATACGATAATGCATGTCGACGTTGCCATCGATGACGCAGAACAGCTCCGCGCCGTCGTTGACGTGCCAGCGGTACGGCTGGTCAGTCCAGTGCAGCCGCGCCGTGGCGCCTTCGATCTCGACCAGATCGCGCGCGCCCCACGCCGCATTGGCGCGGAAGCTGCGCGCGTCCTGGACGATCCGGGGCATCAGTCCGCCCGGCGGACGTAGGTCTGCTCGTACACGTCGACCACGATGCGCGTGCCCGACGCGATGTGCGGCGGCACCATGATGCGCACGCCGTTGTCGAGCACCGCGGGCTTGTACGAGGACGAGGCCGTCTGGCCCTTCACCACTGCATCGGCCTCGACGATCGTCGCTTCGATCGTGTCGGGCAGCTGCACGCTGATCGGCTCTTCGTCGTAGAGTTCCATGATCACGTCCATGCCGTCCTGCAGGAAGGCAGCGGCATCGCCGAGCAGGTCGCGCGGGAGCGTGGTCTGGTCGTAGGTTTCCTTGTCCATGAACACCAGGCTGTCGCCCTCGGCGAACAGGAACTGGAAGTCCTTGGTGTCGAGCCGCACGCGTTCCACGGTCTCGGCCGAGCGGAAGCGGACATTGTTCTTGCGGCCGTCGCGCAGGTTCTTGAGTTCGACCTGCATGTACGCCCCGCCCTTGCCGGGCTGGGTGTGCTGGATCTTCACGGCGCGCCAGATGCCGCCTTCATATTCGATGATGTTGCCGGGACGGATGTCCACGCCGCTGATCTTCATGGGATCGAGACCTGTCGCTGAGAAAGAGCTGAGCCGCGCCCCTTAGCTTCGGATGCGGCATCGGGCAAGTCGCCCGCTCGGCGCGCGAGCACGGCGTCGATGCGGCGCTGCCCCGCCTCGCCCCAGGGCGGCGGTTCGTGCGGCTCGGGCAATCCCTCGAAAGCGGGCACGTCGCCGGGCAGCGCGATCCAGGGGTGCTTGGTCACCGTGAAGAAATGCGCGGAGGGCTGCACCTCGCGGCTGAAGTCGAGCGTGCCGGCACGGACGAAGCAGAAATCCAGGCCGAACGCCCGGTGATAGCCCCACAGCACCGTCGCGCACCGGGGGCAGCGCGCGCTCCCCTGCGCCGCGGAGTCGGTGGATTCGGGCTCGAACAGCTCGGGCGCGCCCTCGCCCGCCATCTCGACATGCTCGGCCTCGATCATCACGTTGAGCGCGAAGGCGCTGCCCGAGCTGCGCTGGCACATGCGGCAATGGCAGCAGTTGACGACGATCGGCTCGGCGGTCAGCCGATAGCGCACGTGACGGCAGTTGCACCCACCCTGCATCGAACCCTCTCCGGAAGCGGATGGGAACATTGTACGAACATCAGCGCGCGCCGACAAGCATCGGATAGGGATTGACGGCCTGCCCCTGCCACCAGCGCTCGTTCGGCTGCATCCGCGCCACGCCGAAATGCAGGTGGAAATTTCCCGCGCCGGCGTTGCCCGTGTCGCCGACGAAGCCGAGCAGGTCGCCGGGCTTCACCGCCTGCCCCTCGGCGATGCCCGGGGCATAGCCCTGGAGATGGGCGTAATAATAGCTCCACAGCCGGTCGGGCGAGCGGACGTAGAGCGTGATCCCGCCGCCCCCGTGGCTGAAGAACAGCTTCTCGACCGTCCCCGGCGCCGCGGCGATCACGGGGGTTCCGGCCGGCGCCATGATGTCGGTCCCCTCATGCGCGCGCTGACCATTGGCGCGCGACTGGCCCCAGGTGTCGACGATCTGCGCGCTTGCCACGCCGCGCACTGGAATGGCGAGCTGCCCGGGCGTCAACGGCTCCGGCTCCGGCGCCTGCGCCGGCGCGTCGGCGGCAACGGGCCCTGCCGGTGGCGCGACCGGGGACGGCGGGATGAACCGCACCATCGAGATCAATCCGGCAAGTACCAGAAGCAGTAGAAGTCCTACCCCCCACGCCAGCCGCCGCAGCACCGCGCTACTCCTGGAACACGGCCTGGGTGCCGGGCTTCACCATCAGCGCGAGCCGGGCGGCGTCCCAGTTGGTCAGGCGGATGCAGCCATGGCTCTGCGTACGGCCGATCGTCTGCGGCTCGGGCGTGCCGTGGATGCCGTAATGCTCCTTGGAGAGATCGAGCCACACCACGCCCACCGGCCCGTTGGGCCCGGCCGGCAGCAGCGCCTTCTTGTCGTCGGCATCGGCATCCCAGAACAGGTCCGGATTGTAGCGGAACTTGGGGTTGGTATCGACGGCGTTGATCTTCCATGTGCCGATCGGGAGCGGATCGTGCTGGCTGCCCATGGTGGCGCTGAACTGCGCGACCAGCCGGTTCTCCGCATCATAGACCTTGAGCGCCTTCTCGGACTTGTCGACCACCACATGATCGGCCTTGGGCTGGCGCGCGTCGACGTTGAGGTCGCTCAGGGTCTGGCGCCATTCTGGCTTCCAGTCGCCCTGATAGTCGCGGGACTGCGTCACGACATTGGGAAAGCGGAAGGTGGCGCCCGGCTTGATCGTGCCGCCGCCGGGATTGAGCTCGACCAGCACCTCGGGCGTGGTGTGGAACATCTCGGCGAGCTTCTCGAGCGGGCGCGTATAGGCGAGCGCGGGCAGCTTCGCCTGGTCCTCCGGCTCCTTTGGCAGCGGATTGATGAACGGGCCCTGCAGCCACGCATTCTCTATCTTCACCTGCGCCAGCGGCCGGCGCTCGCGATAGGCGTGGAGCGCACCCAGCGTCGCGCGGTCGAGCTCACCCGTCACGGGAAGGTTGCGCGTCTCCTGAAACGCCCGGAGCGCCGCGGTGAGCGACTGGCCTTCGCGCCCGTCGACGATCCCCGGCGAGAAGCCGAGCGAATCGAGGATCACTTGCGCGTGCATCACCGTCCAGTCGATCGGTGGTTTGCCCTCCTTCGGTGCCTTGGACTCGGGTTCGGCGGCGAGCGGCGCGAACGCGATGGAAGCGAGCAGAACGGCGACACCAATGGATTTACGCAAGGGCAAGCTCCTGACCTACAAAGGTTGGCCAGAAGAACGAAGCCGATGCGCGGATGTTTCCTCGCCGCCGCCGCGCGCGGAGGCGTCAGCCCCCGAGCAGCGCGTGGAAAGCCTTCACCGCCGCAGCCTCGTCGCCGCCCCACACGGCGTTCGATACGGCAAGGAAATCCGCCCCTGCGTCGATCAGCGGCTTGGCATTGGCAGGGGTGATCCCGCCGATCGCGACGCAGGGCAGCTCGAACAGCGCGGTCCACCAGCTGAGGATCGCCGGCTCGGGCTTGTGGCGGGTCTCCTTGGTCGTGGTCGGGTAGAAGGCACCGAAGGCGACATAGTCCGCCCCTGCCTCGCCCGCTTCCATCGCCAGATGGCGGCTGTCGTGGCAGGTGACGCCGATCTGCACCGTCGGCCCCAGGATCGAGCGCGCCTCGCGCGCGTCGCCGTCGTCCTGCCCCAGATGCACGCCGTCCGCGCCGAGGCGCTTCGCCAGGCTCACGCTGTCGTTGACGATGAAGGCGACCTCCCGCTCCGCGCAGATGCGCTGGAGCGGCTCGGCGAGCCGCGCCGCCTGATGCTGGTCGACGTCCTTCACGCGGAACTGGAAGGCGGCAACCGGCCCGGCATCGAGCGCGCGCGCCAATCGGTCCGGAAAGGTCCCGCCCACTTCGAGCGGCGAAATCAGGTAGAGCTGGCACGGCGGCCGGCGATCGTCGCGCACGAACTGATCCGCAAAGCCCTCCAGCGCGTTGTCGGCGTCGAGGTCAGTTTCGGGATCGTTCATGTCTCACTCCGGTTTCGCGGCGGTCCGCATCGGTTGTTCGGGCTGGATCTACCGCCATTGGCGTGGCCGCTTCTACCCCGAGAAGCTCGCGGTCAAGAAGTGGTTCGCCTTCTATGCCGAGCATTTCGACACCGTCGAGATCAACAACAGCTTCTATCGCCTGCCCAGAGCCGAGACCTTCGACGCCTGGGCAGCGCAGGCGCCGCCCGGCTTTCGCTATGCCGTGAAGGCCAATCGCTTCCTCACCCAGGCCAAGAAGCTCAAGGACTGCGAGGAACCGCTGCAGCGGATGATGCCGCCCTTCCGGCACCTGGGCGAGACGCTGGGGCCGATCCTCTACCAGCTCCCGCCGCGCTTCCGGCTCAACCTCGAGCGGCTGGAGAGCTTCCTCGAACTCATCCCAAAGGACGTCACCAACGTCTTCGAATTCCGCGACAAGAGCTGGTACGACGACGCAGTGTTCGCGCTGCTCGCACGCCACGGCGCCGGCTTCTGCGCGCACGACATGCCGGGGCTGGAAAGCCCGCGCCTGGCCGTCGGCCCGGCCGCCTATCTCCGCTTCCACGGCGGCCAGGGCAAATATTGGGGCCGTTACGCGGACGAGGCGCTGCTCGCCGCTGCGGACTGGATCGCCGCCGAGGCGCGCGGCGGTCGCGAGGTCTGGGCCTATTTCAACAACGACACCGAAGGCGCCGCGATCGACGACGCGCTCACGCTCAAGGCAATGGTGGCGCAGGCGATGCGATAGGCGTTCAGCGCGGCGGCGGAGTCAGCCGCCCCACGGGCCGCGTCTCGGCGCTGATCTCGAACGCCGCGATCAGCGGGCGACCCTTGGCAATGGCGGCGCGGACCGCCGGAAGCTGGAGCGACGCCGCATGGCTGGCCGCATTGTCCCAGATCTCGGTGATCCAAATCGCGTCGGGGTCCTTGGCATCCTCGGCGATCAGATAGGCGAAACACCCCGGCATCGACTCGGTGCCGCTGGTGAGAAGCCCGACCAGCTCGGCACGCTTGCCGGGTTGCGCCTTGATCTTGCCGATCATTCCGAAAGTGGGGAGCGTTTCTTCCATCGCGCGTGCCTCCTGCGCAAAGGCGGCGCCGCCCAGCATCGCGATCGCCAGGCCGGCGAGCACGGGGCGGCGCGCGCTGATCACGCCGGCACCGCGACCTTGTCGGTCGAAGCGGCGTAGATTTCATCGATCGCCTCGCCGAGCGCCTGGTCGAACTCGGCGTCGCTCATCTGGTGACGCAGGTCCTCGAGCAGCGCGCGGCTGAAGCTCGCGATCATGCCGCGGTTCTTGGCGAGCTCGGCGCATGCCTCGGGCCGCTTGTAGCCGCCCGAAAGCGCGACCACGCGCAGCACGCGCGGATGCGCGACCAGCGGGTCGAACAGTCCGGCCTCGGCGGGGATCGAGAGCTTGAGCATCACCTTGTCGTCGCCGGGCAGCGCGTCCAGCACCTTGAGCAGCTCGTCGAGCAGGATGCTGTCGGCCTGGGCACGCTGGGGGCTCTTGATGTTCACCTCGGGCTCGATGATCGGCATCAGACCGGCGGCGAGCACCTGGCGCGCGACGTCGAACTGCTGCGCGACGATCGCGGCAATGCCCTCGCGGTTGGCGAGATTGATCACCGAGCGCTCCTTGGTCCCGAACACGCCGAGGTTGCGGGCGCGAACGAGCAGCGCGTCGAGCTCGGGCATCGACTTCATCAGCTGCACACCGTTGGCTTCGGCCTCGAGGCCCTTGTCGATCTTGATGAAGGGCACCACGCCCTTGTCGATCAGCGCCTGCGGAGTGGGCTTGCCGCCCACTTGCCCGTCCATCGTGCGCTCGAACAGGATCGCGCCAATCACCTTGTCGCCGGTGAAGGCAGGCGAAGAGATGATGCGGCTGCGCATCTGGTGGATCAGGTCGAACATCTCGGCGTCGTTCGACCAGGCGCCTTCGTCGATGCCATAACCCTTGAGCGCCTTGGGCGTGGAGCCGCCGCTCTGATCGAGCGCGGCGATGAAGCCTTTGCCGTTGGCGATCTTGGCGGTCATCTCGGAAGCGTTCATTGCGTTCTCCAGCCGGTTGTCAGGTCGCGAGCCGAAACGCGCCACCACGGGCCGCGCTCCGATTCGTCTTGAAACCATTTCGCTATTGCAGCGAGAATCGCGACACGGAAGGCTGACAACGATAGCCAGCGGCCCGGCGACCGTTACGTGCGATGATTTGCTTGCGTGAACGGCCGATCGATCGCGTAGGTCACGGTGTCGCCCAGCGGGTCGTCGGCCGCGAACAGCGGATGGTGGAAATCCAGCCCTGGGACATAGGCCATGCCCAGCCGCAGCATCAGCGCTCTGCTCTTCGCGTTGCGGGCCGAGGTAATCGCGACGACGCGCGCGGCATCGGTGTTCGCCCAGGCCCATTCGATGCACGCGGCCGCAGCCTCGCGGGCATAGCCCCGGTGCCAATAGGGCACGGCGAGCATCCAGCCGATCTCCAGCTCGTCTTCGATCGGCGTCTCCTCGGCGCCGGGCTTGAGCCCGCAGAAGCCGATCACCGCGCCGTCCTCGCGTCGTTCGACCGCCAGAAAGCCGAGGCCCTGCGCCCGGTACCGGTCGTGCTTCGCCAGCACCGCATCGCTCGCAGCGGCGTCCTTCACGGGCCCTAGGTCCGCCATAACTTCCGGATCGGCCCACATCGCATGGAGCGCGGCCCGATGCCGCGGCTCGGGCACGCGCAGGATCAGCCGTTCGCTCTCGATCACGCGCCCAGCAGCCGCGCGGCAAGCGGTGCATGATAGGTCAGCACGCCCGAGCAGCCGGCGCGCTTGAACGCCATCAGCGTCTCGAGCACCAGCGCCTCGCGGTCGCCTGCGCCGGCCGCGGCGGCAGCCTCGATCATCGCATATTCGCCCGAGACCTGGTACGCGAAAACCGGCACCTGGAACTCGCTCTTCACACGCAATATGATGTCCAGATAGGGTAGCCCGGGCTTGACCATCACGCTGTCCGCGCCCTCGGCCAGGTCGAGCGCCACTTCGCGCAGCGCCTCCTCGGCATTGGCCGGGTCCATCTGATAGGTCTTCTTGTCGCCCTTGAGCAGCCCGCGGCTGCCGACCGCGTCGCGGAAGGGTCCGTAGAAGCCGCTCGCATATTTGGCGGCATAGGCCATGATCTGGACGTTGACGTGGCCGTTCGCCTCCAGCGCGGCGCGGATCAGGCCGATGCGGCCGTCCATCATGTCCGAAGGCGCGACGATGTCCGACCCCGCCTCGGCCTGGACCAGCGCCTGGTCGGTCAGCACCGCCGCGGTGGTGTCGTTGAGGACATAGCCGGCTTCGTCGACGATTCCGTCATGGCCGTGGCTGGTATAGGGATCGAGCGCGACGTCGGTGAGCACGCCGACCTCGGGCACCGCATCCTTGATCGCGCGGATCGCGCGGCACATGAGATTGTCCGGATTGAGCGCCTCGCGTCCGTCGTCGCTGCGCAGGTTCGCCGGCGTGTTGGGGAAGAGCGCGATGCAGGGGATGCCCAGGTCACGGGCCTCGCGCGCGCGCTCGACGATCCCCTTCAGCCCCCAGCGCGACACGCCGGGGAGCGAGGCGATGGGCTCCTCCGCGTCGCCCTCGGTGACGAACAGCGGCCAGATCAGGTCGGCGGGGGTCAGGACCGTCTCGGCATGGAGCCGGCGGCTCCAGGCGGCGGCGCGCGTGCGGCGCAGGCGAAGCACAGGATAGTGACTCATGCGCGGCAGATGCGCCCTCAGCCCGTGGGTTGCAAGCGTCCCGCAGGCTCGGTCGCGGCGTGCGCCTGTTCCTCGGCTTCCGGCTCGGGCGGCACTTCGAGCACCACGCTGCGCCAACCGCCATAGCGATAGTAGAGGACCGCCAGCACCAGCGAGCAGAGCGACCCGATCGGGAAGGACAGCCACAGTGCGTCGGTGCCGAACCAGCGCTGGCCGAGCAGCGCGAAGCCGATGCGGATCGGGAACAGCGTGATCGCCAGGATGATCAGCGGCGGCACCATCGCGCCGTTGGCGCGCACGGTGGAGAAGATCACCATCGTCGCGCCGAACATCACGAAGGTCCAGCTCGCGAGGAGCTGGATGTGCCGCGCAATTGCGATGGCCGGGCTCTCGCCGCCCAGGAACAGTGCCATCACCGGGCGATCGAACAGGATGATCGCAACGATCACCACCAGCGTGATGATCGTGTTGTAGACCAGGCCCGATCGCGTGATCGCGCCGACGCGGTCCCACCGGCCGGCACCGATGTTCTGCGCCGCCATGCTCGAGACGGCGACGCCGATCGCCATCGCCGGCATCTGGATGTAGGTCCAGAGCTGCTGCGAGACGGCATAGGCCGCAGCGGTATCGACGCCGAGCCGGTTGACCAGCCCGATCATGGTGATGCCGGCGGTCGACATGACCAGCATCTGCGCGCCCATCGGCAGGCCCTTGGCGATGATCGTGCGGATCAGCGCGTGCTCGGGGATCAAATAGCGCAGCTCGTGGCCGCGCAGGCGGATCGGCAGGTCGCGCCAATAGACATAGACGAGCAGCCCGGCCGAGGAGACGATCCCGGCGAGCAGCGTCGCGGTCGCCG
The DNA here is from genome assembly GCF_017744835.1 of Sphingomonas sp. GTDB lineage: Bacteria > Pseudomonadota > Alphaproteobacteria > Sphingomonadales > Sphingomonadaceae > Sphingomonas. The sequence goes on along the minus strand of NZ_JAGIAM010000003.1, from coordinate 460,685 downwards.
AACCCGCGATCCCCATGCGCGGGAACGGCCCGATGCCCGCGATCAGCAGCGGATTGAAGGTCGAGTCGATCAGCACGCTGAGCACCATGAACCATAGCGGCGTCACCGCGTCGCCCGTGCCGCGCAGGCTCATCTGGATGAGCACGCCGAGCATCGAGAAGGGCAGCCCGAGGAAGATTACGCGCAGATAGGCCAGCGCCATCGCCTGCGCGTCGCCGGGGGTCGCTAGCAGGTGCAGGATCTGCGGTGCGAGCAGCCAGCCGAGGATGGCGATGCCCACTGCGCCCGCCATGACGAGGCCGACCGCCGAGCCGAAGGCGCGCCGTGCCGCCTCGACGTCGCGCCTGCCCATAGACTGGCCGATCAGGATCGTCGCCGCCATGCCGAAGCCGAACACCGCCGAGAACATCAGGAACATGATGATGTTGGCGTTGCTCGTCGCGGCGAGCGCCTGCTCGCCCAGGAAGCGGCCGACCCAGATCGAATTGATCGAGCCGTTGAGCGACTGGAGGATGTTCGAGCCGAGCGTCGGCAGCGCGAACAACAGGAGCGTGCGGCCGATGGGACCTTGCGTCAGGTCGCGGCGATTGGCTGGTCCCGGCATGGCTCCCCCTACTCTCCCGGCGCTTTGGAGTTCCGCCCATTCGTCATCCCCGCGAAGGCGGAGATGACGGAATGGATCAACCCAGCCGCGCCAGCGCCGCGGCCAGCCGTTCGGCCTCGGCGGCCTTTTCGGCGTGGTCCGCACGCGCCTTCTCCACGGCTTCGGGCTTGGCGCGTTCGACGAAGCTGGGGTTGTTCAGCCGGCCGGCGAGCCCGTCGCGGTCCTTCTCGGCCGCGGCGATCGCCTTGGTCAGCCGCGCGCGCTCGGCTTCAAGGTCGACCACGTCGCCCAGTGGCAGCACGAAGGTCGCCTCGTCGACGATGATTTGGAGCGCGCCGCCCGCGGGGGCATCGCCGCTCGCCTGGTCGACGCGCGCGAGGCGAGCCAGTGCCGCCTCCTGCCGCGCGAGCCGCGCCGCCGTCTCGGCCGAGGCGTCGCGGACATGGACCGGCAGCCGCGCGCCCGGCGGCACGTTGAGCTCGGTGCGCGCGGCGCGGATCTCGCTCACCAGCCGGATCAGCCAGTCGACTTCCTGCGCGGCGGCCGGATCGAGCGCGCGCGCGTCGGCCATCGGCCACTTCGCGACGATCAGCTCGTGCTCGCGCGGGCCCATCTTGGACCAGAGCTCCTCGGTGATGAAGGGCATGAACGGGTGGAGCATGACCAGAATCTGGTCGAGCACCCAGCCCGCGACCGCGCGGGTCTCGTCGGCGCCTTCCGCGCCTTCGCCCTGCAGCACCGGCTTGATCAGCTCGAGATACCAGTCGCAGAACCGGCTCCAGACGAACTGGTAGATCGCGTTCGCCGCCTCGTCGAAGCGCAGCTCGGCGAGCGCGAGGTCGATCGCCTGGACGGTGGCGACGGTCTCGGCGACGATCCAGCGATTGACCGCGAGGCTCGCCGCGGGCGGCTCCAGCGTAGTGCTCGCGCCGATCCCGTTCGACTGGCAGAAGCGCGCGGCGTTCCAGAGCTTGGTCGCGAAGTTGCGATAGCCCTCGATCCGCTTCTCATCCATCTTGATGTCGCGGCCCTGGCTCTCCATCGCCGCCATGAAGAAGCGCAGCGCATCGGCGCCGTACTTGTCGATCAGACCCAGCGGATCGACCGTGTTGCCCTTGGACTTGGACATCTTCTGCCCATCCGCGGCGCGCACCAGGCCGTGGAGATACAGGGTCTTGAACGGCACTTCTTTCATGAAGTGCAAACCCTGCATCAGCATCCGCGCATCCCAGAAGAATAGGATGTCGAAGCCCGAGATGAGCACATCGTTCGGGTAGCGGCCCTTGGCCTTCACGTCTTCGTCGGGCCAGCCCATCGTCGCGAAGGGCCAGAGCGCGGAGGAGAACCAGGTGTCGAGCACGTCGTTGTCGCGGGTGAGCGCAACGCCCTGCCCCGCCTGGACCTGCGCCTCTTCCTCGGTCTCGGCGACGAACACGCTGCCGTCCTCCGCGAACCACGCCGGAATCCGGTGCCCCCACCAAAGCTGGCGGCTCACGCACCAGGGCTGGATGTTCTCCATCCAGTTGAAATAGGTCTTTTCCCAGCTCTTCGGCACGACCTTGGTCGCGCCCGAGCGGACCGCCTCGATCGCCGGCTTGGCGAGCGTCGCGGCGTCGACATACCATTGGTCGGTCAGCCAGGGCTCGATCACCTGGCCCGAACGGTCGCCGAAGGGCGTCGCGATGGTGCGCGGCTCGGCGTCGTGCTCCACGCCTTCCTTGTCGATGTGCGGCACGAGGAAGCCCTCGGCCTTGAGCCGCTCGACGACGAGCTTGCGCGCCTCGAACCGGTCGAGCCCGAGCAGTTCCTCGGGGATCAGCCCGTCGCTCGTCTGGGCGATCTGCGCCTTGGCATCGAGCATGTTGAGCATCTCGCCCGGCTTGATGCCCGCGCGCTTGCCCACCTCGAAGTCGTTGAAGTCATGCCCCGGCGTGATCTTGACCGCGCCCGAGCCGAGCGCGGGATCGGCATGCTCGTCGGTGACGATCGGCACCAGCCGGCCGGTGATCGGCAGGCGCACCTTCTTGCCGACCAGCGCCGTGTAGCGCTCGTCGTCCGGGTGCACCGCCACGGCCATGTCGGCGAGCATCGTCTCGGGGCGCGTCGTCGCGACCTGGATGAAGCCGCTGCCATCCTCGAGCGGGTAGCGCAGGTGCCAGAAGCTGCCCTTGACGTCCCGCGTCTCGACCTCGAGGTCGCTGATCGCGGTGCCCAGGCCCGGGTCCCAGTTCACCAGGCGCTTGTCGCGATAGAGCAGGCCCTGGCGATAGAGCTCGACGAACACCTTGAGGACGGCCTTGGAGAAGCCCTCGTCCATCGTGAAGCGCTCGTTGGCCCAGTCCATCGAGCAACCGAGCCGGCGGAGCTGGCGGGTGATCGTACCGCCGCTCTCTTCCTTCCACTCCCACACCTTCGCGACGAATTCCTCGCGCGTGAAGTCGGTGCGCTTCTGCTGGCGCTCGTTGAGCTGGCGCTCGACCACCATCTGCGTCGCGATGCCGGCGTGATCGGTGCCGACCACCCAGCGCGCGTCCTTGCCCTTCAGCCGCGCGTGGCGGACCAGCACGTCCTGCAGCGTGTTGTCGAGCGCATGGCCGATGTGCAGGCTGCCCGTGACGTTGGGCGGCGGGTTCACCAGCGTCCAGGGATCGGCGCCGGGGCGCTCGGGCGCGAACAGGCCGCCCTCCTCCCAATGCTGATACCAGCGGGATTCGATTTCGGCGGGGTCGAAGGTCTTGGGAAGCTCGGTCATGGTGCGGCGGCTCTACCGGGGCCTCGCGGAAATGAAAAGGCGGCCCCCGAAGGGACCGCCTCCTTGGACTGGACGAGAGCCCGAAGTTCTACACGGTGTTGCGGTCAACCGTCTTGCGCGGTGCCGGCTTCGCGGCGGGAACCGGCGGAGCCGAAGCCTTGATCACAGGATTTCCCACCGCCGAGCAGTCGCCCGAACTCTGCGACACCACCTTGGGTTCCGCGCCGGCGCCATAAGAAATCATCTGAACCGACTGGGTGCAGCCCGTGCCGTTGCCGCTGCTGGTCGAGACATAGGTATAGCGCACCGTGCCGCCCGCAGGCATCCTGGCCAGCGACGCGGTGTCGGGCCTGACCCCGGCGGCCGCGGGCTGGCGCGCGAGCATCTGCGCCTGCTGCATCATCGCGGCCATCTGCCGGTCCATCTCGTCGAAGACTCGGTCGAACTCGGCGAATCGCGCCGCGATCGGATCGGCCATCACCACTGGCACGGCGACGCGCTGCATCGGCACCACTGATACCTGCGGCGCCTGGTCGCCGGTGTAGCGGACCTGGACCACCGAACCTTCCGGCACCGCCAGCTTCACGGTCCGCATTTCCTGCGCCGCGGCAGCGCCGCCGGTGAGCAGGATCAGACCGAGGCCGGCACCCGCCAGCTTCGAAATTTTGCGCATGGATATCCTCCGCTCAGCTGTCGAACAGGGAGCGCCGAAGCTAGTCCGCCAAGCTGAACGCAGGATGAAATCCGAAGCCGGAGCGGCGTCGGCGCGAGCGCTTCGTCGAGCCCGCGCGACGCCTCGTCGCCACCTGCCGCGTCAGCGCCCGGCCTCGGCCTTGCCCGTCCAGCGGTTCAGCCAGCCGAGCACTTCGCCATACCATTGCAGCGAGTTGCGCGGCTTGAGCACCCAGTGGTTCTCGTCGGGGAAGACGAGCAGCCGCGAGTCGATGCCGCGGCGCTGGAGCGCAGTGAATGCCGCGAGCCCCTGGGTATAGGGGATGCGGAAGTCGCGCTCGGAGGTGATGACGAGCTGCGGCGTCCGCCATTCGGTGACATGGTTGACCGGGTTCCAGCGCTCGAAGGCCTGCGGGTCCTCATAATAGGCCTTGCCGCCATGCTCCCACTCGTCGAACCACAGCTCCTCGGTCTCATAGGCCATGGCGCGCGCGTCGAAGACGCCGTCGTGCTGGACGATGCACTTGAACCGGTCGGGCCATTTGCCTTCGATCCAGTTCATCATGAACCCGCCATAGGAAGCGCCGAGCGCGCAAGCCTTGTCCGAATCGAGCCATGCGAACTTGCCCGTCGCCGCGTCGAGACCCTTCTGCAGGTCCTCGAGCGGCCACCCGCCCCAATTGTTGCGGATCGCGTCGGTGAAGCCCTGCCCGTATCCGGTCGATCCGTGAAAATCGACCGAGACCACCGCAAAGCCGGCGCCGGCGAACACCGCGGGGTTCCAGCGATAGGACCAGCTGTTGTTGCTCGATCCCTGCGGCCCGCCATGGACGACGAAGGCGATCGGCGCCTTCTGCCCCTCGGCGAGCGCGGTCGGGCGTACGGCATAGCCCCACACCTTGTCGTTGTTCGCGCCGGTGAAGCTGAAGCGCTCGACCTTGGGCATCTCGATCCCCGCGAGCCGTGCCGCGTTGACCGAAGTCAGCCGCTCGCTCTTCGTGCCAGAGAGCCGGAAGAAGTCGTCCGGCGCGGTGAGGCTGTTCATCGAATAGACGACGCCGTTCCTGGTCGGCACCACCGCGGAGACCGCGCCTTCGCCGGTCAGCCGCGTGACCTTGCCGCTCGTCGGGTCGACCGCGAAGATTGGCTCTTCCTGCGTATCCATCGCCGTGACGTAAATGCGCTTGCCGTCGGGCGCCCAGGCGATCGACGCGACGGAACGATCCCAGTCCTGCGTCAGCGCGCGGACTTCGCCGGTCGCGAGGTTGCGCAGCTTGAGAACCTGCCGGTCCGACTCATATCCCGCGCGCGCCATCGATGCCCATGCGAGCCATTTGCCGTCGGGCGATACCGTGGGCAGCGTGTCGGTGCCGTCATTATCGGCGGTGAGGTTCACGGGCGCGGTCGAGCCGTCCGCGGGTGCGGCGAAGATGTCGAGGTTGGTCGAGGTCGGCTCGATCCGCCCCGCCTCGCGCAGCGCGAAATAGACGGTCTTGCCGTCGGGGGACCAGCTCAGCTCCTCGCCGCCGCCGAACGGCCGCGACGGCGTGTCGCCGATCAGCTGGCCGACGATCGGCGTGCCGTTGCCGGTCGCGCCCTGCGCGCCGAAGGGCAGCACGAAGAGCTGCGAGCGATTGCCGTCGGCCCAGGTGTCCCAATGGCGCACGAACAGCTGGTCATAGACGCGGCCCGAGCCGGCATAGGGGTCCTTCTTGACCACCGGCGGCTCGAGGCTGGGCGCGCCAGGCTTGCGGTCGGCCCAGACGAGCAGCTTGTCGCCGGTGGGCGCGACCTTGAAGCCGCTGAAGCCGCCGGGGATATGGCCGAGCTGCACCGGCGTTCCGCCGGTCACCGCGACACCCCATACCGCATCCTCGCCGCCCTTGTCGGACTGGAACCAGATCGTCCTGCCATCGGCCGAGAATTGCGGGCTGGTCTCGTTGACCTCGGCCTCGGCGACCAGTTTCTCGGGCGCGGCGCCCTTTTTCGTCAGGTCGAGCCGCCAGAGATCGTAGCGCCCCTTGTTGGCCGCGAGATCGGTCTCGCGCTGCTGCCAGACGAGCCAATGCCCGTCGGGCGAGACTGCGGGCGCCCCGACTCGCGAGAGCGTGACCACGTCCTGGATGGTGATGTCCCGGGCCGCGGCCGGCGCGGCAGTGAAGGCGAGCGCGACGCCCGCGAGCAGGAGATGCTTCATGGCAGCGAGATAGAGCAAAGCGGCGGGCCGTGCGCAATATATGTTCAAGGGCTTTCGCGCCGCGCCCGCCCCTTCTTGATCGTCTCGGCCTTGTGCCGGGGCCACCGTGCAGGCGGATCATGCCGCGCGGGCTCGTGCCTCTACGCCGCAGCCGGCACCCGACGAACCGCAATCGCACCGCATGACTCGCGGACAAGTGAACCCCGGCACCAGGCCGGGGTGACGAAGATATCGGTGCGCAGGAAAGTCCCGGCCGGGCTCAGCGCCCGCCGGTGATCCGGGAGATTTCGCGCGCGACCATCGCCTCGACGATCTGCGGCAGATTGGCGTCGAGCCAATCGCGAAGCATCGGCTTGAGCAGCTCGCGGACCAGCCCCTCGAGCGTGTCCGAGCCAGGCACTTCGGGCTTCACGACGATGCGCGACAGTGCCTCGAGCGGCTGGCGAGTCGCCTCCACCGCCTGTTGGGAAAGGATCGGCTCGGGCGCGGTGCGCGGCTTGGGCGCGGCGGGCTTCGCGCGCTCGTCGGCCACGGCCTGGCTGAGCTCGAGCACTTCGTGCGTGCCCTCGTCCTCGGGAGCCTCGGCCTCTTCGACGGGCGCAGGCGCGGCGCGGCTGCGGCGCGCGCGCGCGCCGACTGCCGCATCGCCTTCCTCGGCGATGATGCGCTTGATGGAGGAGAGGATCTCCTCCATCGAAGGCTCGGCGCTGATATCCCCCATAGCCGGCACCTTCTCCTCAAATGGCCCCGGCCGTCTCAATCAGGGATTCGAGCCGTTCGTGTCAACGGGGCGCTGCAACAGCGGGTCCAACCCGCCAGAGGTCACATTGGCTCCCTGGGCCGGCGTATCGCGCGTCGGAGTCCCCACCGGCTTGGGTTCCGGATCGTCGTTCCAGTCGCTCCAGCTGCGGCGGACGCGCTTGTAGTTGGCAGCCGGATCGTAGAGCGGACCGCCCTCCAGACCCAGGTCCTTCGCCTCGGCACGGCCCATCGCCGCGAGCAGCGTGAAGCCCGCGACATAGGCATCGCGCTCGGCGGTCACATAGTTGACCTGCGCGTTGAGCAGTTCCTGCTCGGCGTTGAGGATGTCGAGGATGGTGCGCGTGCCGACGCTGTTCTCGGCGCGGACGCCCTCGAGGCTCAGCCGGTTGGCTTCCACCGCGACGCGTGACGAGGAGATCACTTTGAGCGCGCTCTCATAGGCGGCGAAGGCCGAACGTGCCTGGGCGACCACGCCGCGCTCGGTGAGCGTCACCTGCTCGATCGCCGCGGCCTGGCGCGCCTGCGCCTGGCGGACCTGCGCGGCCGGGCGGCCCCCCTGGAACAGCGGCAGCGAGACCTGCGCGCCGATCGTGGTCGACAGGCCGTCGCTGTTAGCGCCGAGCGCCGCCTGGCTGGCCGGAAGCGAGCCGAGGTAATTGTAGTAGCTGCCGCCCACACCCACGCTCACCTGCGGCAGGCGGCCGGCACGCGCGACGCTCACGTCATAGCGACTCGCGTCGCGGGCGAGCTGCGCGGCTTCGAGGAACGGATTGTTGGCGAGCGCGATCTGCTCGGCGGTCACCACGTCCTCGGGCAGGTTCGGCAGCGGCGTCGGCTGCGCGAGCACGCCCGGGGGCGAGCCGATGACGCGGATGTAGTTCTCGCGGCTGCCGATCAGCCGGGCCTCGGCGCTGCGCAGCTGGCTCTGCGCGAGCGCGAGTCGCGCTTCGGACTGGGCGACGTCGGTGCGAGTCAGGTCGCCCACTTCATAGCGGTCGCGCGTGGCCTGGAGGTTCACTTCCAGGACATGGACGTTCTGCTGGTTGAGGCGGACGATCGCCTCGTCGCGGATCACGTCGACATAGGCGGTCACGGCCTGGGTGAAGACGTCCGACTCGGCGCCGCGCAGGTTCGCCTGGCCGGCCTCGACTCGCGTCTCGGCCGCACGGACCGAATTGCGCACCGCGCCGCCGCTGTAGACCGGCTGCGACAGGTTGATGCCGAGCTGGCCCTGGCGCGAGGGGGAGATCGTGTTGGCGTCGGTATTGTACAGGCTCGAGCTCACCGAACCGGTGGCGTCGGCGCCCGGAAGCCCGCGCGAACGTGCGATCGGCACATTCTCGTCATTTGCGCGCTGGTTGGCGCGCTCGGCCTGCAGGTCCGGGTTTGTGTTGTACGCCTGGACCAGCGCGTCGCGCAGCGTCGTGTCGGGCGCGGGCGCAGGAGCCGGCGCGGCGGTGCGGACCGTCACCGGAGTGGAGGTGCCCTGACGCGTGGTCGTGGTCTGCGCGGCGGCAGGCATGGCGAGCGCGGTCAGGCTGACGCCCAGGAAAAGAGAGCAAAATCGCATCAGCGTCTTCTTCTTGTTCAGAATTGGAAGGTCCGTAGGCGTCGGAAACCAGGCAGTTCGGCACATTCGATATCGAGGAAATCGCGGAGGCCGAAGCCCCCTTCGGTACGGCGGCCCTTGGCGAGGCGGGTCACGCCCCGGTCGATCACGCCGGTGACGACACGGCCGCCGATTTTGACCTGCTCGACCAGTGTGTCCGGGATATGTTCGACGGCGCCGTCGATCACGAGCAGGTCATAGGGCGCAGCCGCCGGCCAGCCGGCCGCGAGCGGCCCCTGCACCAGCTCGACCTTCGCCTCCCCCGCGAGACCGCCGCGCGCGATCGCGACGAGCGCATCCTCTTCCTCCAGCGCCACCACCGACTTGGCGAGCAGCGCGAGCACCGCCGCGGCATAGCCCCCGGCTGCGCCGACCAGCAGGACATGGTCGGTCGACTGGACCTGCGCCTCGGTGATCAGCCGGCCCGTGGCGAGCGGCGAATTGTGGCGCCGGCCGCCGACGAGCGGCAGCAGCGTGTCGCGATAGGCGATCGCGCGATGCTCGGTCGGCAGAAAGGCTTCGCGCGGGACCTTGGACATCGCTTCGACCACACGCGGGTCGTTGACCGCGTTGGTGCGCAGCTGGCTCGCCACCATGGCGTGGCGCATCGCCTCGAAGCGGTTCGCCTCGGCGGGCGCAGGGTCGACCGAAAGGGCCATCATCACTCCGGCTATCTGGCACAGCCGTATTAGCTGCGCAATACACTTGTTGAAGTCGTTGCGCTTCTATCGCGGTGCAGCGTGATCGCCAAGCGACTTGCGCCGGTGCCGCCACAAGGCGCAGATTGGCGGCACCGGGATCGCCTCGCGTTAACCTTTTGTTGAGAAAGGTTACGGCAGAGTAAAGAAAGATTAACGCCGCAGCGGACGCTGAACGCAGGAAAGGCATGATGGAGCAGGGCAGCGACCCTCTGGTTTCGCCGATCGCGCGCCGGGTGCTCGAGCATCTGGTGGACTGGTGGCCGGCGCCCCGCGACGCCGATGCCCTCGCCTTCGGGCTGACCGGCCCCGACGGCGACCGTCACTTGCTGACGGTGATGGAAGCGCTCTGCGACGCGGGCCTGGTGATGTACGAGGCGATCGTGATGCGCGACGGCGCACCCTGCTTCCGCGATACGGTGATCACGCAGAGCGGCTTCGCGGCGCTCCAGGCGATGCAGCGCCGGCACCCAGGCCGCGGCTAGCCGCGCGCTTCGAGCTCGGCCTTGGCTGTGAGGCGCAGCTCGAGCGACTCGGTCACCAGCCTTGCGAGCAGCTTGAGGTCGGCGATGGTCGGCGCGTCGATGTCGCGGACCGACTCGTCCAGCACGGCGAGCATGCCGAGCTTGCGCCCCTCCCCCGCCGCGATCGGCACGGCGGCGTAGAAGGGCACCGAATTCTCCATCGCAGTCTCGGGATCGGCGAGCAGGCCGGGCTCGGCGTGGCGCGGAGTCGTGCCCGGGCGGACGAACACCGACGTGCTCACCGGCTGGCGGGGCGAACCCCCGCCTGCTTCCGACCAGAATCCCTCGGCATCGGTCAGGTTGACGATCGCCATCGCGGTGCCGCAGCGGTTGGCGGCCAGCTCGGCGATTGCGGCAAAGGCGCCGTCGCGCGGCGGCGACAGCAGCTCGGGCCGCTCCGCGACCGTGTCCCATGCCCTAACCGCACGCCCTGCGGGCGAATTTTCGTCTGCGACCACAATGCCCCCCGGTATTGTTTATAGCCGTAATGATTAGCGAATCTTCCCCTCGCCGCAATCGATGCGCCGAGCATGCGCCTCATAACGGCACAGTCGGCGTGACTTGAACCTAGGAGTTGACACGAGGCGATCCGGCAGCGCATTGGCGCGCCTCACCATATCGGATGGCCCGATGGCGGAGTGGTGACGCAGCGGACTGCAAATCCGTATACGCCGGTTCGATTCCGGCTCGGGCCTCCATCTCCATGTTCCCCCAAAACGAAAAAGGCGCCTGCGGTTTAGCGCAGACGCCTTTCCTGAATGTTTCTGCAGATTAGCGGCAGCGGCTGCCGCCCCGCTCGATCTCGCGGCCGGCGAGCGCACCCACGCCCGCACCGACGATCGTGCCGGTGGTGCTGCGGCCCCGCCACGAGTTGCCGCGGCCGATCTCGCCGCCGAGCAGGCCGCCGGCGATCGCACCCAGGATCGTGCCCGTGGTGCCGTCGCTGCAGCGACGATAGCGATAGCGATACGAGCGGTTGTCGCGATAGCTGCGATAGCCCTGGCGGTAATCGCGGCGATAGCCGTCGCGGTACCCGTCGCGATAGTCGCGCTGATAGCCGTCGTAATAGCCGCCGCCGTAGCGCTGCGCCGCGGCCGGCGTGGCAGCCATGCCGCCGATGGTGACGCTCGCGGCAAGCGCTGCGGTGATCAGGTGCTTCTTCATCTCGTCCTCCTTCGGGGGCTTCGACTGCCTCCATCGAAGACGCTTGTGCCACGAGTCGCGTGGAGCGCCCCTGAACGCACCCGTTAGCCATTGTTAATGCGCAATCTTCCGGGCTAGCCTGCGCCGCATGGGCGAACTGCTGCTGGTCATCGACGAAGGCACCACCTCCACTCGCGCGATGCTGTTCGAGCCTTCGGGCAAGTGCCTGGGCTGGCAGGCCGCGGAGCTGACCCAGCATTATCCCGCACCTGGGCTGGTCGAGCATGACGCGGCCGAGATCTGGGAGCGGACCCGCGCCTGCGCCGCGACGATGGTCGAGAAGGCCGGCGGCGCGGACGCCATCGCCGCGATCGGCATCACCAACCAGCGCGAGACGATCGTCTTCTGGGACAAGACCACCGGCGAGCCGCTCGCCCCCGCGATCGTCTGGCAGGACCGGCGCACCGCCGCGATGTGCCGCGAATGGCGCGAGGCCGGCGAGGAGCCGGGCGTCCAGGCGCGCACCGGGCTGCTGCTCGACCCCTATTTCTCCGGCACCAAGATCGCCTGGGCGATGGCCAACTGGCCGCAGCTGCGCGAAGCCGGCGATCGACTCGCGATCGGCACGATCGAGAGCTGGCTGGTGTGGAAGCTTACCGCCAAAGAGAATCGGGGCGGCCTCCACGTCACCGACGCGACCAACGCCTCGCGCACGCTGCTGATGGGCCTCGGCTCAGGCGGCTGGAGCGACGGGCTGCTCGCCATGTTCTCCGCCCCGCGCGACGCGCTGCCCGAGATCGTCGACTGCGCCGGCCGCTTCGGCACCACCAGCCTGTTCGGCGGCGCGATCCCGATCTGCGGGCTGGCCGGCGACCAGCAGGCAGCGACGATCGGCCAGGCCTGCCTCGCCAGGGGCGAGACCAAGGCGACCTATGGCACCGGCGCGTTCATCCTCGCCAATGCCGGCACCGCCCCGCCTTCATCGAAGAACCGCCTGCTCGCGACCGTGCTGTGGCAGCTCGGCGGGCGCCGCACCTATGCGATCGAAGGCGCGGTGTTCGTCGCGGGCAGCCTGATCCAGTGGCTGCGCGACTCGGTGGGTCTGATCGCCACCGCCCCCGAGACCGAGGCGCTCGCCCGCTCGGTCCTCGACAATGGCGGCGCCTATCTGGTGCCGGCGCTCAGCGGCCTGGGCGCACCCTGGTGGGAACCCGAGGCGCGCGCCGCGCTCACCGGCCTCAGCTTCGCCACCACCCGTGCGCACATCGTCCGCGCCGCGCTCGAGGCGATGGCCCACCAGAGCCACGACCTCAAACAGGCCTTCTGGGCCGACGGCGCCGACTGGGCGCGGCTGCGCATAGACGGCGGCATGGTGGCCAACGACTGGATCGCGCGGGACCTCGCCGACATCCTCGGAATCCCGGTGGACCGCCCCGACTTCGCCGAAACGACCGCGCTGGGCGCGGCGATGCTCGCGGGCGTCGGCTGCGGGATGTTCGCCGGGCTGGAGGAAGCAGCGGCGATGCGGGGTACGGGTACGGTGTTCGAGCCGGGCCTCGATGTCAGTGCTCGCGAGGCACGTCTCCAAGGCTGGAAGCACGCCGTGGAAGGCGTGATCCGCAGCTAACCGATCGAGGCGCTCAATCGCTTTCCTGCAGCGTCGCGGGGATGTCGCGCCGATTGTGGAGCATTCGCCAGACCTGGATCTCCTCCGGGCCCTCCAGATAGAATAGCAGATAGGGGAAGCGCCCGGGTCTCGCGCAACGCAGGCCATCGATGCGCAAGACCACGGCATAACGCAGCGAACCAAGCCCGGGACTTTGCGCTATCGCTTCGAGCTGCTGGGCAACTGCTTCCACGAGGCGCAACGCCACATCCCCGCCGGCCTCATGACGATAGAAAGCCACTGCGCCTGCAATATCGTCCTGCGCTTGGGGCAGAATTCGCAGCGGCTTGGGCTTCACTCCGCCGCTTCGTCCCGCGCCAGTGCCCGCAGCTCGGCGAAGTAGGCATCGTCAACCAGCCGGCCAGGCCCGGAATTGGCGCCGGCCAACAGCATCGTCCGCAATTCTTCCTTGTCGCGCTCGCGTCGGATCAGTTCGCGGACATACTCGCTGCTCGTGCCATAACCGCGGTCCGCGACCTGCTCGTCGACGAAGGATTTGAGCACATCGGGCAGCGAAATGTTCATCGTAGCCATGCGCGCAACATGCCATCAATGGCAAAAATTGGCAAGATCACCCCTGTCAGAACAGCCCCTTCAGCTCGGTCTTCAATATCTTCCCGTTCGCATTGCGCGGCAGCGTCGCCTCGACGAAGCGGATCGCCACCGGCACCTTGAAAGCCGCGATCCGCGCGCGAACCCAGTCCTGCAGCTCGGCTTCGGACGCCTCTGCGCCCGGCGCGAGATGCACCACCGCCGCGGGCTCCTCGCCCAGGATCTTGTGGGGGATGCCGACCAGCGCGCAGTCGGTCACCGCCGGATGCGCGTAGAGCACGTCCTCGACTTCGGACGAATAGATGTTCTCCCCGCCGCGGATCACCATGTCCTTGGCGCGGTCGACGATATAGAGGAAACCCTCCTCGTCGAGCCTCGCCAGGTCGCCGGTGCGCACCCAGCCGTCGACGAAGGTTTCGGCGGTCGCCTCGGGCTTGTTCCAATAGCCCTTCACGATCATCGGCCCGCGCGCCCAGAGCTCGCCGACTTCGCCGACGGGCAATTCGCGGTCACCCTCCAGCGTCATGATCTTGAGGTCGGCGGTCGCGACGGGCAGCCCGGCGCTGGTCGGGCGCGCCAGATAATCCTCAGCCGAATGGCTGGTCACCGTCGCCATCGTCTCGGTCATCCCCCAGCCGTTGCCCGGGAGCGCGCCGAACTCTTCGTGGATGCGCTTGACCAGCTCGGGCGCCGAGGGGGCGCCGCCATAGGCGATGCTCTCCAGGCTCGAGAGGTCATAGTTGTGGCGCTCGGGATGCTCGAGCAGCTGCCAGGCGATCGTCGGCACGCCACCGGTCATGTTGACGCGCTCGCGCTGGATGATCTCCATCGCCTGCACCGTATCCCAGCGGCGCATGAAGACGATCGTCGCGCCTGCCGCCATCATCGACATCAGCCCCGCGCTGCACGCCGTCACATGGAAGAGCGGGATCACCAGAAGCGAGGTCTTGTGATCGGGCACCGCGGGCGGCGTCTCGCCCCGGCGCAGCAGCGTGCGCGCGGCCGAATAGCCGCCCGAGAGAATGTTGGTGACGATGTTGCGGTGCGTGCCGAGCGCGCCCTTGGGTGATCCGGTGGTGCCGCTCGTGTAGAAGATCGTCGCGTCGTCGTCGGGCGCGATTTCGGCCTGGGGAAAGGAAATGTCGGGCAGCGCCGCCCAGTCCGCGGTTCGTCCGATCAGCGCCTCGAGCCGCACCGCCTTGCCGCCGGGCGCGTCGCCGGCGCGGCTCACCACCACGCGGTCGAGCCCGGCAAGGTCCTCGTAGCAATGCTTGAGCCGCTCGTGCCGCTCGGCATCGACGAACAGCAGGCGCGCACCCGAATCGCGCAGGCCATATTCGAGCTCGCCGCCGGTCCACCAGGCATTGAGCGGCACGACGATCGCACCCAGGCTGGCGATCGCGAAGAAGATCGTCGGCCATTCGGGCAGGTTGCGCATCGCCAGCGCGACGCGGTCCCCCTTGCCCACTCCCATTTCCGCGAGCTTGCCCGCCAGATGGCAGACCGCGCGGTAATTGGCTTCGTAGGTGACGCGCTCGTCCTCATAGATGGTGAAGACGCGCTCGCCATAGGCGCGCACCAGCTGCTGGAGCGCGGCGAGCGAGGGCGGCGCGTTCTTCCACACCCGCGTCGGCACGCCGCGGATCTCCACCGTCTCCATCTCGAAGCGCGCGCCGGGCGCGGTGAGCAGCGCCCTGGCCTGTTCCAGCGACATTCTGGGCCAATCGGGGTCCAGCGGCACGATCGGGTCGAGGGCCAAGGCGCGGTCTCTCCGTTGTCTTTTCCGAATGTCGGGTTTGGCCGCGAAAGCCTCCCGCAGCCCCAACGTTAGTGTTGATTCGCGCCGCGCTCAAGGCAATAGATAGGCAAGCCCGCCCGGACATGGGACGGACACGATTCGAAAGAGAGGTATGCCCTGAGCACCCCGGCCGCCACGCCCGAAAGCCATGGATTCTCGGCCGCGCGGCTGGCGCGGATCGATGCGCTGGTCAAGGAGCGCTATCTCGACTCGGGCAAGCTCCCCCATGCTCAGCTGCTGATCGCGCGCGACGGCGAGATCGTCCATTTCTCGCACCAGGGCCCCGCGCGCGAAGGCGGAGCTCCCGTAGACGAGTCCACGCTGTTCCGCATCGCCTCGATGACCAAGCCGGTAACCAGCCTGGCGTTCATGATGCTGGTCGAGGAGGCGAAGGTCGCGCTCGACACGCCGGTCCATCACATATTGCCCGAGCTCAAGGGGCTCGGCGTCTATGCCGGCGGCGGGGGCGGCGTGCCGTTCGCGACGCGACCCACCGCCGAACCGATGCGGATGATCGACCTGCTTCGGCACACCTCGGGGCTCACCTACAGTTTCCAGAACCGCACCAATGTCGACGCGGCCTATCGCGAGGGACGGATCGAGAATTGGCACGGCAACCTGACGCTGGACGAATTCGTCGTCGCGCTGGGCAAGCTGCCGCTTGAATTCTCCCCCGGCACCGAGTGGAATTATTCGGTATCGACCGACGTGCTGGGCGCGGTGGTCGAGCGCCTCTCGGGCATGTCGCTCGACCGCTTCTTCGAGATGCGCATCTTCGCGCCGCTGGGAATGCACGACACCTTCTTCCAGGTGCCCGCGGACAAGCTCGACCGGCTCGGCGACTGTTGGACGCTGGGACCGGACAAGCGCCCCAGGCTCTACGATCGCGGCGCGGAATCGGCCTGGGCGAAATTCCCGCGGCTGGTCTCGGGGGGCGGAGGGCTGGTATCGACCGCGCTCGACTATCATCGCTTCAACACCATGCTCCTGAACAAGGGCGCGCTCGACGGCACGCGCCTCGTCAGCCCCAAGACGATCGAGCTGATGACGACCAACCATCTGCCCGGCGGTTCGGACCTCGCGGCCATGTCGCGCGCGCTGTTCAGCGAGACGACCAACGCGGGCGTCGGCTTCGGGCTGGGCTTCGCAGTCACCACCGACGTGGCGCGGACGATGATGCCGGGGTCGGTGGGCGAATTCTACTGGGGCGGCATGTTCTCGACGGCGTTCTTCGTCGATCCGGTCGAGCGCATCTCGATGGTCTTCATGACCCAGTTCTCGCCCTCGATGCTCTACCCGATCCGGCGCGAGCTCAAGACGATGATCTATTCGGCGCTGGAACGCTGATGCGCTGCATCGTGCTCTTGTCGTGCGCACGGGGTAGCGGGGTCGCGGGCGGTGTCCGCCTACCCGGAAGAGGCAGAAATTCGTTCACGCAAAGGCGCAAAGACGCGAAGAATGCAGCCCGCCGCGCGCGCGGCGGCTTGAACGGCGAGCTGCTGCGAAAGCCTGCCGCTGACGCGGCGTTCGCGCCCGCCCCCAAGCAATCTCTCCTCGCGCCATCGCGCCGTTGCGCGAATCCCTCTTTCTTCGCGCCTTTGCGCCTTTGCGTGAACCGCCTTCTTTCCACGCCGCTGTGTGAACCCATCAACTGGAGACCAGCATGACCTCCCCCATCACCATCAGCCATCAGGGCGAAATCCTGATCCTCACTTCGGACAATCCGCCGGTGAATGCGCTCGGCGCCGCGGTGCGGCAGGGGCTGCAGGCCGGCATCCGCGAGGCCGCGGCCGACGAGAGCGTCAAGGCCGTGGTGATCACCTGCGCCGGCAGGACCTTCTTCGCCGGCGCCGACATCACCGAGTTCGGCAAGCCGATGCAGGAACCCTCGCTCCCCACTTTGGTCGACGCGATCGAGGCGCTCGACAAGCCGGTGGTCGCCGCGATCCACGGCACGGCGCTCGGCGGCGGGTGCGAAGTCGCGCTCGCCTGCCATTATCGCATCGCCGTGCCCTCGGCGAAGCTCGGCCTGCCCGAGGTCAAGCTCGGCATCCTGCCCGGCGCGGGCGGCACCCAGCGGCTGCCGCGCGTCGCCGGCGTCGCGCTGGCGCTCGAGATGGCGGCCAAGGGCGACCCGATCCCCGCCGGCAAGGCACAAGAGGCGGGGCTGGTCGACCGGCTCGCAGGCGAGAACAGCCTGCTCGACGAAGCCGTCGCCTTTGCCCGAGAGGTAGCGGATCAGCGCCCCCTGCCCCGCGCCTCGACCCGCAGCGTCGAGGCCGATCCGACGGTGTTCGAGCAGTTCCGCAAGGCTAATGCCAAGCGCTTCCGCGGCTTCGAGGCGCCCGAGACGATCGTCTCGGTGATCGAGCAGACCATCGCCAAGCCCTATGCCGAGGGCGTCCAGGTCGAGCGCGCCAATTTCATGAAGCTGATCATGGGCACCCAATCGGCGGCCCAGCGCCACATCTTCTTCGCCGAGCGCAAGGCGTCGAAGATCGACGGCATCGCCGAGGACATCCAGCTTCGCGACATCCGCCGCGTCGGCGTGATCGGCGCGGGCACGATGGGCGGCGGGATCAGCATGAACTTCCTCTCGGCGGGCATCCCGGTGACGATCGTCGAGATGGCGCAGGAAGCGCTCGACCGCGGCACCGGCGTGATCCGCAAGAATTACGAGGCGACCGCCGCCAAGGGCCGGATGACCGCCGAGCAGGTCGACGGCGCGATGGGGTTGCTCCGTCCAACGCTCGACTTCGACGATCTCGCCGAATGCGACCTGGTCATCGAGGCGGTCTATGAGAGTATGGACGTCAAGAAGGACGTTTTCGGCCGGCTCGACAAGATCGCCAAGCCGGGCGCGATCCTCGCCTCCAACACCAGCTACCTCAACATCGACGAGATCGCCGCGGTCACGTCGCGCCCGCAGGACGTGCTCGGCCTCCACTTCTTCTCGCCCGCCAACGTGATGAAGCTGCTCGAGATCGTGCGCGGCGCGAAGACGGCGGACGACGTGCTCGCCACCGCCATGGCGGTGTCGAAGAAGATCAGGAAGGTCGCGGTGGTCGCCGGCGTGTGTCACGGCTTCATCGGCAACCGCATGCTGATGCCGCGCCAGGTCGAGGCCAACAAGCTGCTGCTCGAAGGCGCCAGCCCCGAGCAGATCGACCGGGTCCATGTCGAGTTCGGCATGCCGATGGGGCCATTCCAGATGGCCGACCTCGCCGGCGTCGACATCGGCTGGCACCGCGACCCCAACCGTATCGACAACATCCGCGACGCGCTCTGCGCCGAGGGCCGCTGGGGGCAGAAGAAGGGCGCGGGCTTCTACGATTATGACGAGAAGCGCACCCCTTCGCCCTCGCCGCGCGTCGCCGCGATCATCGACGAGTTCCGCGCGAAGACCGGCACGCCGCAGCATGCGGTGACCGACGAGGAGATCGTCGAGCGCACGCTCTACACGATGGTCAACGAAGGCGCGAAGATCCTCGCCGAGGGCATGGCCCAGCGCGCGAGCGACATCGATGTGGTGTGGATCTACGGCTATGGCTGGCCCGTCTATCGCGGCGGCCCGATGTTCTGGGCGGACACCGAGGGGCTGGCCAAGACCGTCGCGGGGCTCGAGAAGCACGGCTTCGAAGTCGCCCCGCTGCTCCGCGAGAAGGCGGAGAAAGGCGGGAAGTTCAATGGCTGACGCCGCGGACCTCGACCGCTTCCGCGCCGAGACCCGCGCGTGGCTCGAGGCCAATTGCCCGCCCTCGATGCGCGAGCCCGTGCGATCGGACAAGGACGTGGTCTGGGGCGGCCGCAACGCCGGCTTCGCCCACCCCGACCAGAAGCTCTGGCTCGACCGCATGGCCGCGCGCGGCTGGACCGTGCCCGACTGGCCGAAGGAGTACGGTGGCGGCGGACTGAGCCCGGCCGAGGCCAAGATCGTCCGCGAGGAAATGGCGCGGCTCAAGTGCCGCAACCCGCTCAACAGCTTCGGCATCTCGATGCTCGGCCCCGCGCTGCTCAAATACGGCAACGAGGCGCAGAAGCTGGAGCATCTGCCGAAGATCGCCCGCGGCGAAATCCGCTGGTGCCAGGGCTATTCGGAACCCGGCGCCGGCTCCGACCTCGCCGGCCTCCAGACCAGCGCGGAGGACAAGGGCGATCATTTCCTCGTTAACGGCCAGAAGGTCTGGACCAGCTATGCCGACAAGGCCGACTGGATCTTCTGCCTCGTCCGCACCAGCAAGGACTCGAAGCAGGGCGGCATCAGCTTCCTGCTCTTCGACATGGCCTCGCCGGGGGTCTCCACGCGCCCGATCCAGCTGATCAGCGGCAATTCGCCTTTCTGCGAGACCTTCTTCGACAATGTGAAGGTGCCCAAGGAGAACCTCGTCGGCGAACGCAACAAGGGCTGGGACGTCGCCAAATATCTGCTCGGCCATGAGCGCGAGATGATCTCGGGCATGGGGCTCGGCGCCCGCGGCGGCGACGCGCTGGCCGATGCCGCGCGCGCCGGAGTCGACCCGCTGCTCCGCGCACAGATCGCGCTGTTCCAGGTGCGGGCCAGGGCCTTCGCCGCGATGTCCGAGAAATTCCTCGACGAGCTCAAGGCCGGCAAGGCGCATCCCGCCCAGCCCTCGATGATGAAATATTACGGCACCGAGCTGAACAAGGCGCGCCACGAGCTGCTGATGGCCGCGGGCGGCACCGACGCGCTCGAATGGGAAAGCACGGACTCGCGCGAAGGCGCCGCCGCCCGCGCCTGGCTGCGCACCAAGGCCAATTCGATCGAGGGCGGGACCAGCGAGATCCAGCTGGGCATCATCGCCAAGCGGATATTGGAATTGCCGTCCTAAGCCCTCTCTCCGAAGGAGAGAGGGAGCAAGGAAGAACGAAATGCCCCTCTACCTCAACGACGACCAGACCCTGCTCCGCGACACGGCGAAGGACTTCGTCGCCGAGCACGCGCCCGTCTCCCACCTCCGCGCGCTCCGCGACGCCGACGACCCCGCCGGCTTCTCGCGCACCCTGTGGAAGCAGTTCGCCGAGATGGGCTTCACCGGCATCCTGATCCCCGAAGCCCAAGGCGGCCTCGGCCTCGGCCATGTCGAGGCGGGCGTGGTGCTCGAGGAGATCGGCCGCAACCTCTCGCCCTCGCCCTTCCTCACCACCGCCGTCGCCGCGGTCGAGGCGCTCCGGGGCAGCGCGCATGCCGATCGCTGGTACCCCGGCATCCTCGCCGGCGAGACCGTCGCCGCGCTCGCGATCGACGAGGGCCCCAAGCACGACGGCAGCATTGCGATGCAGGCGACACGCGCCGGCAACGGCTTCCGCCTCTCGGGCGCCAAGGCCTTCGTCCACCACGCCCATGTCGCCGACCTGCTGCTCGTCGCCGCGCGGACCGAGGGCGGCACCACGCTCTTCGCGGTCCCCGCCGACGCGCGCGGCCTGACGATCGATCCACGCCGCCTCGCCGACTCGAGCATCGCGTCGCGCCTGACCTTCGACGGCGTCGAAGTCGATGCCGACGCGGTGGTCGGCGAGGTCGACGCCGGCGGCGGCCCCCTCGCGCGCCTGCTCGCCGCGGGCCGCACCGGCGCCTCTGCCGAGCTGCTCGGCGTCGGCGGCGGCGCGATGGCGATGACCGTTTCCTATCTCAAGGACCGCAAGCAGTTCGGCGTCGCCATCGGCAGCTTCCAGGCGCTCCAGCACCGCGCCGCGCACCTCTACAGCGAGATGGAAGTCGCGCGCGCCGCAGTGCTCAAGGCGCAGCAATTGCTCGATGCCGGCGAGGACGCCACGGAGGCGGTCGCAGTCGCCAAGGCAATGACCGGGCTCGCCACCACCCTCGCGGTGCAGGAGGGCATCCAGATGCACGGCGGCATCGGCATGACCGACGAGTACGACATCGGCTTCTACATGAAGCGCGGCCGCGTGCTTGCCGAGATGTTCGGCGACGCCAATTTCCACGCCGATGCGCTGGCCAGGGCGGAGGGATTTTGATGCGCCCGTCTCCCGCCCCCCTATCCGTCATCCCCGCGGAGGCGGGGACCCAGGGCCATAGGGGCCATCGCTCGGTTACTCTGGGTCCCCGCCTTCGCGGGGATGACGGAGCGTCGAATGGCTGACGAAATGCCCCAGCCCACTCCCCAGCAGCTCGTCGACCAGCTCACCGCGCTCCTCGACGTCGAGGAGCTCGACACCGATCTCTATCGCGGCGAGCGCCAGCCCGGCGGTGTCGGGCGCGTGTTCGGCGGGCAGGTGATCGCCCAGGCGCTCCAGGCCGCGCAGCGCTCGGTCGAGGACAAGGGCGCACACTCGCTCCACGCCTATTTCATGCGGCCGGGCGACGAGGACCATCCGATCCTCTACCGCGTCGAGCGCGACTTCGACGGGCGCAGCTTCGCCACCCGCCGCGTCATCGCGATGCAGAAGGGCGCGCCGATCCTCAACATGGCGGCGAGCTTCCAGCGCCCCGCCGAGGGGCTGCACCACCAGGACGCGATGCCCGAGGTGCCCGATCCCGAAAGCCTGCGCTCCGAGCGCGACTTGCGCGAGGCGATGCGCGACCAGGTGCCCGAGAAGCTGCGCCGCTTCTTCCTGCGCGCGCGCCCGATCGAGATCCGCCCGGTCAGCCCGCGCAACTGGTTCCAGCCGGTGCCGACCGAGCCGGTGCAGTACAGCTGGTTCCGCGTCGTCGCCCCCCTCCCCGACGACCCCGCGCTCCACCGCGCGATGCTCGCCTATGCCACCGACATGACCCTGCTCGGCACCTGCATGCTGCCGCACGGCGTGAGCTGGATGACCGGCCAGGTCCAGACCGCAAGCCTCGACCATGCCGTCTGGCTCCACGAGCCCTTCCGCTTCGACGACTGGCTGCTCTACGCAACCGACAGCCCCTGGTCCGGCCACAGCCGCGGCTTCAACCGCGGCCGCATCTACAGCCGCGACGGCCGGCTGGTCGCCAGCGTCGCGCAGGAGGGGCTGGTGCGGGTGAGGCGATAGGCGGACTCTTCCTCTCCCCTTGATAGGGGAGAGGATAGCGGAGCTTGGTGCCCCGGCTTGCCGGGGTGCCTAGCGCAGCTTGGAGAGGGGTAGAGCGGAGCGCAGCTCCGCGCGGCTGCCGTGCAGCCGCACACCCCTCACCCAGCTCCGACTAAGGCCCGGCTTCGCCGGACCTAAGTCTGCGCAACCCTCTCCCCTCCTCCGGAGGGGCGAGGGAAATTTAATCCCCTCACTCCCCCGCCAGCGCCTCGCACATCCGGTCCGCCGCCGCACACCCCGCGCATCCGCCCCACACCCGTCACCCCGGACTTGTTCCGGGGCCCACTCAGCCTCGCCGGATGCCATGGAGCCTCTTGTCCCGCCCCTTGTCCCGGTGGGGCCCGGAACAAGTCCGGGGTGACGGTGTCGTTCGGAGGAACCGCGCCAAAATCGATGCCGATACAGCCCCGATCTGATCTCCCCTCCCTGAAAGGGAGGGGCAAGGGGTGGGTGTAGCGCCAGGCGAGGCTCGATGCCTCGACCGGCGCTTTATCGGAGGAGTCTTTGAGGCGCGCAGACGCGCGCACCCACCCCCGCCCCCTCCCTTTCAGGGAGGGGAGATATCCCTCACTCCCCCGCCAGCGCCTCGCACATCCGGTCCGCCGCCAGCGCGATCCGCGATTCCGCCGTCTCGCGGTTCGATGGATCGTTGCGCACCGCGCGCGTCTCGGTGTTGAACGCCAGCAGGCTGCCCGCGTGCTGGTCCGGGCACAGGCTCAGATAGGCGCGGAAGCCGTTCTGGTCGCCATTGTGCCCGATGAAGCGCATGCCGCGCGGCCCCTGGTCGATGAAGAAGGATAGCCCCGCCTGCGTGGTCGCGGCCATGCGTCCCTGGCTGAAGTCCTCGCCCGCGGAGATCTGCGGCCGCCACATCTCCTCCAGCGACGCGCGCTTGAGCACCAGCGCATACTCGGGCCGCGCGGGATCGCCGATCAGGAAGCCCAGATATTTCGCCATGTCGGGCAGCGGCGCATTGAGCCCGCCGTTCGACACCGTCACGCCGGTATCCACGTCGAACGGCGCCGCCTCGCGCTTGCCGTCGTGGATGTAATAGCTGTGCGAACGGTGCGGCAGCAGGTGCGGCGGCGTGCGGTCGAAATAGCTGTCGTGCATGCCCAAGGGCTTCAGGATGTTCTTGTCGACATAGACTTCGAAATCCTCGCCCGTCAGCCGCTCGATCACCTGGCCGAGATAGACGATGCCCGGGTTCGAATAGCTGAAGCGCGTGCCCGGGCGGTAGAGCACCTCGGTATAGGGCAGCATCGCCGCGAGCTGCGCCCAGCCCGGCGGCTCGAACGGCTGCCATTCCTTGTCGCGCCACGGCCAGGTGCCGTTCCGGAAGCCGGCGCTGTGGCTCATCAGCTGCCTGAGCGTGATCGCGTTGGTGTCGCCGAACGGATTATGCACCTGCGCCAGCTCGGGCACGTAGCGGACGATCGGATCGTCCAGCGACAGCAGCCCGCGGTCGCGCAGCTGCATGATCGCGATGCCCGTCATCGTCTTGGTGATCGACGCCCAGTGATAGATCGTCCGCGCATCCACCGGCACATGCGCATCGGCATCCTGCTCGCCCAGGTGATCGGCCGCCACCGTCTTGCCGCCGCGCAGGAAATAGAAGCTGCTTCCGGCGATGCCGGCGCGCTGCACCTCGGCGCGGTGGAACTGGCGGAAGTCGCGGAGCGCGTGCTGGAAGCCGCGTTCCTGCGCCGCTGCTGGAGCAGCGCTCGCCAACACTGCCGCCGCGAGGGCAAGCCTGCCGATCGAACCCATCATCCCTCCCCTGATCATTCCGGCAGCGTGTCTGGGCACTCCGGGGCTGTCAATCGCGGCCGCTTGATCGCCGCAGCACGGGGCCTATGGTCTGGTCCGCGCACCCCCGCCACGCAGGAGCTGCTCGCCGCATGAAGACCCTCGCCCTTCTCCCGTTGCTCGCGCTGCTTGGCGCCCCGCCTGCCCCCGAGCCCCAGGCCCAGCCAAAATGGGAGCGCATCTTCGACGGCAAGACGCTCAACGGCTGGACGCCCAAGATCACCGGCCGCGCGCTGGGCGAGGACCCGCTCCACATGTTCATCGTGCATGACGGCACGATCCGCGTGTCGTACGCCAACTATCCCAAGTTCGAGGGCGAGTTCGGGCACCTCTTCTGGAAGGCGCCGCTGGGGGCCTATCGCATCCGCTTCGAATATCGGCTGTTCGGCGAGTCCCTCCCGGGCATCAGCGTCTGGCAGGCCACCAACTCGGGGCTGATGTTCCATTCCCAGGCACCCGCGACGATGCGCCGCGACCAGGATTTCCCGGTTAGCCTGGAATTTCAGTTGCTCGCCGTTCCACGCCCGCAAGCAGAGCCGAGCGGCAATTTGTGCACCCCGGGCACCACGGTGGTGGTCGATGGCACGCGCGATCCGCGCCACTGCATCCCTTCCTCCGCCCCGCTGCTTCCCGCCGGCCGCTGGACGCGCGCCGAGCTGGAGGTGCTGCCCGATGGCCGGATCACGCATTTCATCGACGGCAAGCCCGTGTTGCGCTTCACGGCGCCCGAGCTCGATCCCGCCGACAAGGACGCGCAGCCGCTGATCGCTGCCGCGGGGGGCAAGCTGGCGCTGCACCGCGGCTATATCGCGCTCCAGAGCGAGGGCCATCCGGTCGAATTCCGCAACATCGAGCTGCAGCGGCTCGACTGAGCGCCCGAACCGGGCAGCCGCGGTCTTTTAGGGTCGCGGCGGAGCTAAGGGCGGCGAATAGTCGGTCAGCGTCATGAACACGCTCTCCACCTTGGCCACCAGCTTGCCGCCCGCTTCCGAGCGCGCGGCCACCGTGCGCCATTCGGGGTCCGCCGAGAACGCCGCCCAACTCGCCTCCCGCGCCTCGCGGCTGGGATAGGCGAGCACATAGATCACGCGCCCCTCGGGCGCTTCGCTGGTCGGCTGCTCGTTCCAATAGGCGACATTGCGCATGCCGTGCTTCTCGAACAGCTTGAGCGTGTGCTCGCGAAACCGCGCGTTGAGCGCAGCAAGCTTGCCGGGCGCGGGATAATAGGTGCGCAGCTCATAGAGTTCCGCGCGCGGACCGGGCGCCGCCTGTTGCGCCGACGCCGGCGCCGCGATCGCGGCCAGAGCGAAGCAGGCGAGCAAGGCAGGGCGCATGGCGGGTCTCCAGAACGGGATAGCGGGATGCAGGATCGAAGCTAGAAGGCCGGCTTGCCGAATTCCTGCCGCGTCACCGGATGACTCGACGAGAGCCCGCCATCGACGACCCAGGCCTGGCCGTTGACATAGCTCGCCTCGTCGGAGGCGAGGAACAGCGCCACCCGCGCGATCTCTTCGGGCAGGCCCGCGCGGCGCAGCGGATTGAGCTGGCCGAGCTTGTCCTCCTTGCCGCGCTCGCGGGCATAGTCGAAGGCGCGCTGGGTCATGCCGGTCTCGATCAGCCCGGGGCAGATCGCATTGACTCGCACGTTCGAGGTCGAAAGCTGCTGCGCCGCGCTCTGGACGAGGTTGATCACCCCGGCCTTCGACGCCGAATAGGCCGGCCCGCCCGCGCCCGAGCGCAGCCCCGCCACGCTCGCGGTGCACAGGATCGCACCGCCGCCCCGTTCGACGATGCGCGGCGCGGCGTGCTTGATCGCCAGCGCGGGGCCGATCAGGTTCACCCGCAGCACTTCGGTCCACAGCTCGACGGTGGAATCGAAGATGCCCGCCGCGCCGCCCGAGATGCCGGCATTGGCGTGGAAGACGTCGAGCCCGCCGAAGCGCGCGCACGCGGTATCGACCAGCTGCGCGACATCCGCCTCGGCGCCGGCGTCCATCTGTACTGCCAGCGCGCCGTCCAGCCCCTCGATCGTCGCATGCACCGTCTCGCTGAGATCGGCCGCGACCAGCTTCGCGCCTTCGGCCGCGAACGCCCGCGCCGTAGCCCGCCCGATCCCCGACCCCGCGCCGGTGACGATGACGACCTTGTTCTCGAAGCGCATATCGATCTCTCTGCTCAAAATCGTCATCCCCGCGAAGGCGGGGACCCAGGAATCATAGGCGGTGCGGCTGCTGGCTCTGGGTCACCGCCTAGGCGGGAATGACGGCTGGCTACGATGCCCCCGCCGCCTGCGCAAACCCCCACGCCGCCGTCGCCAGCCCCGGCAGCTTCTCCACCGTCGCCGCCGCCTGCGCGCTCGAGGCATTGCCGTCGAGCATTCGTTTCTTGATCCCCTGCACGATGCCGGTGAGGCGGAACAGGTTGTAGGCGAAATACCAGTTGAGGTCGGGCACGCCGTCGCGCCCCGTCGCCACGCAATAGCGTTCGGCCATCTGCGCGATCGTCGGGATGCCGGTCTCCGGGCCCGCCAGCCCCTTCACGCCTGATCGGCCCTCGGGCTCGGTCACCCAGCTCATCAGGAAATAGGAGAAATCGGCGAGCGGATCGCCGAGCGTGGAGAGCTCCCAGTCGAGCACCGCCAGCACGCGCGGGTCTTCGGCTGCGAAGATCATGTTGTCGATGCGATAGTCGCCATGGACGATTGCGGTGCGTGTCTGCGGTGGCACGGTGCGCGGCAGCCATTCGATCAGCTTCTCGACCTCGGGCACGTCGTCGGTCTGGCTTGCGCGATATTGCTTGGTCCAGCGCGCGACCTGGCGCTCGAAATAATTGCCCGGCTTGCCGTAATCGCCGAGCCCCACGGCCTCGTAATCGACGCTGTGGAGCGCCGCGAGCGTGTCTACGATGGCGTGGTAGTGCGCGGTCCGCTCGGCGGGCGTCATGCCGGGGAGCGAACCGTCCCACAGCGTCCGTCCCTCGACCAGCTCCATGACGTAGAAGGGCGCGCCGATCACCTCGGGGTCCTCGCACAGCCCGTATGGCCGCGCGACCGGGAAGCCGGTCGGGTGCAGCGCGGCGATCAGCCGATATTCCCGCTCCACGGCATGCGCCGAGGGCAGGATCGGCCCGAACGGCTTGCGCCGCAGCACATAGAATTTTTCATCCGTATCAATACGATACGTCGGATTGCTCTGACCGCCTGCGAACTTCTCGACCCGGATCGGCCCCACGACCCCCAGCTCGGCGGCCAACCACGCCTGTGCGCGATCTTCGGGAAGATCGCTCATGCGAACTGGATCACCGAACGCACGCTGTGCCCCTCCCGCAGCTTCTGCAAGGCCGAATTGACGTCCTCCAGCCCGATCCGCTCGGCGACCATCGTGTCGAGATCGAGCAGCCCGTCGAGGTACATGCGCACCAGCCGCGGCATGTCGATCGGGAAGCGCGTGGAGCCGAGCAGCGAGCCCTGGATCTTCTTGCCCGTGAGAAAGGTCGGCCCCGGAATGCTCACGCTGTTGCCCGGCGCGATCATCCCCAGGATCGTCGCAGTGCCGCCGCGGCGCAGGATGTTCCAGGCGAGCTCGGCGGTGTTGGACCGCCCCACCGCCTCGATCGCATAGTGGACCCCTCCATTCGTCCGCGCGAGCACGTCCTTGACGATCGTCTCAGAACTGGGATCAAGCGTCTCGGTCGCGCCGAGCTGCATCGCGAGCCCGCGCTTCTCGGGCATCGGGTCGATCGCTACGATCTGCCCTGCCCCCGCGATCTTGGCGGCGTTGATGGCGGCGAGGCCGATCCCGCCCGCACCGATTACCGCAACGCTCTCGCCTGGGCGCACCCGGCTGTCGTTGAAGATCGCCCCCGCGCCGGTGATCACCGCGCAGCCGAGGAGTGCCGCGCGGTCGAGCGGCATCGCCTTGTCGATCGCGACACAGGCATTCTCGTGCACCAGCATCAGCTCGGCGAAGGCGGAGAGATTGAGGAAGGGCGCGAGCGGCGTGCCGTCGGCGAGCGAAAGCCGCGGCTCGGCACCCTGCGGCCGGCGCGTCGAGGAATCGACGCATAGCGACGGACGGCCGGTCACGCACATCTCGCACGAGCCGCAAAAGGCGGTGAAGAAGGTGATGACATGGTCGCCGGGCTTGAGATGCGCGACGTCGCTTCCGACCGCCTCGACCACGCCCGCCGCTTCATGCCCCGGCACGGTCGGCATCGGATGCGGGAAGGCGCCGTCGACGAAGTGCAGGTCGGAGCGGCACACGCCCACCGCCGCGGTGCGGATCAGCACCTCGCGCGGCGCGGGCGCGGAGACGCGGACGTATTCGATCTGGAGCGGTTTGCTCGCTTCGAAAAGGACCGCCGCTTTCACCGGCTCACCCCCACATCGCCCGACGACGCCCGATCCGCCTTGGACTCGGCGTGCTTGCCGAACTCGTGCCGTGCGATCGTGCGGTTGTGGACTTCGTCGGGCCCGTCGGCGAGCCGCAGTGTGCGGACGTTCGCCCAGGCGCTCGCCAGCCCGAAATCGCCCGAGACACCCGCGCCGCCATGTGCCTGGATCGCATCGTCGATGATCTGCAGCGCCATCTGCGGCGCCTGGACCTTGATCATCGAAATCTCGAGATGCGCCGCCTTGTTGCCCGCCTTGTCCATCATGTCGGCAGCCTTGAGGCAGAGCAACCGCGTCATCTCGATGTCGATCCGCGCGCGCGCGATCCGCTGCTCCCAGATCGAATGATCGGAGATGCGCTTGCCGAAGGCGACGCGGCTCACCAGCCGCTTCGCCATCGCCGCGAGCGCTTCCTCGGCGACTCCGATCGTGCGCATGCAATGGTGAATGCGGCCCGGCCCCAAGCGGCCCTGCGCGATCTCGAAGCCCCGCCCTTCGCCGAGCAGCATGTTCCTCGCTGGAACGCGGACATTGTCGAGCACCACTTCGCCGTGCCCGTGGGGCGCATGATCATAACCGAAGACCGAGAGCATCCGCTCGATCCGCACGCCCGGCGCGTCGATCGGCACCAGGATCATGCTTTGCTGGGCGTGGCGCGAGGCGTCCGGATCGGTCTTGCCCATCACGATCGCGATCTTGCACCGCGGATCGCCGGTGCCCGAGGACCACCATTTGCGGCCGTTGATGACGTACTCGTCGCCATCGCGCTCGATCCGCGTCTCGATGTTGGTCGCGTCGGACGAGGCGACCGCGGGCTCGGTCATCAGAAAGGCCGATCGGATCTCGCCATCCATCAGCGGCCGCAGCCAAGCCTCCTTCTGCTCGCGCGTGCCGTAGCGGTGGAAGACTTCCATGTTGCCAGTGTCGGGAGCCGAGCAGTTGAAGCATTCGGACGCCCAGCCGATCCGCCCCATTTCCTCCGCGCAGAGCGCATATTCGAGGTTGCTGAGCTGGGTGCCTTCGAACACGAAGGTCTCGTCGACATGCGCCTGGCCGGAGTGCGGCGGCATGAAGAAGTTCCACAGCCCTTCGGCGCGCGCGCGCGCCTTGACCTCCTCGATGACCGGCAGGACCCTCCACCGTTCGCCTTCGCCGAGCTGTGCGCGATACTCGCCGTCGCGCGGACGGATGTGTGCGTCTATGAAGGCCCGCACGCGATCGCGGAAATGGGTCTCGCGCTCGGTCAGCGTGAAATCCATGGCGTCGCTCTCCTGCTTGCGTTCGCAACAGGCTTAGAGCGTACCGGATATTCGGTAAAGGGCGCTGGCCGCATAAGGCACACGAAATCGCAGCCATCCCCAAAACCCAAAAAACCGCTTTGGCTTGTGACGGATTGGAGTAAGTTGCCGAACATGCAAGCGCCGGAGACGACAGCCGAGGGCATCAAGGGAACGAAGCGGTTCCAGGCCAAGCGGGACGCCATCCTCGCCGCCGCCGCCGATGCGATCAATGAGCAGAGCGCAAAGGGCATGACCTTCGCCGACGTCGCGCGGCGCGTCGGGCTCAACACCACCAGCGTCACCTATTATTTCAAGCGCAAGGAGGACCTTGCCGCCGCCGCCTTTGAGCAGAC
Source organism: Sphingomonas sp. (assembly GCF_017744835.1). GTDB lineage: Bacteria > Pseudomonadota > Alphaproteobacteria > Sphingomonadales > Sphingomonadaceae > Sphingomonas. The sequence continues at coordinate 430,838 of NZ_JAGIAM010000003.1, read as the reverse complement.
GCTCGAACGCCTCGAGGCAATGCTCGACGAGGCGGCGGCCGAGACCACGCCCGAAGCGCGCGTCGCACGCTATCTCAACATCAACATGGAACGGCTCGTCCGCATCCGCCGCGGCGAGGAGCGCGATTTCGCGATTCTCTCCGACCTGCGCGCGATGGAGGAGCCGATGAAGGGCCGGCTGCTAGCGGGCTGGCGCAACATCTTCCGCAAGACCCGCGCGCTCTGGGGCAGCGACGGCAGCCGCGCCGAGACCGACCTGCGCGGCGCGCGCGCACATGTGCTGCTCGAGAACAGCTTCTGGCTCATGGCCTGGCTGCCGCGCTACGAAGTCGACGAATATCCGCGGGTCGAGGCGCGGCTGATGGACGTGTTTCGCCACGGCATCGCCGCGCACGGCCAGGCATGGGCACCGCGCCTGCTCGACCTCGAGCATGACGAGCCCGAGCCGGGACGCGAGGCCTTCCTGCTCGCTGCCACGCGGCTGATCAACGAGCTCGGCTATCGCGGCGCCTCGGTTCAGCGCATCGCTTCCGAGCTCAACGTCACCAAGGGCAGTTTCTACCACCATCTCGACGCCAAGGACGAGCTGGTGATCGCCTGCTACAAACGCAGCTTCGACATCATCGCCGAGACTCAGCGCCTCGCCGAGGCTGTCGAGGGCAGCCATTGGGACCGACTGGAGGCGACCGTAGGGACACTGCTTGACTATCAGTTCTCCGATCGCGGGCCGCTGCTGCGCACCACCGCGCTCTCCGGACTGCCGCCGCAGGTGCGATCGACAATGATCGACCGCTCGAATCGAATCGCGCGCCGCTTCGCGGGCATGCTCTCCGACGGCATCGCCGAGGGCTCGATCCGCGCGATCGATCCGCTGGTCGCGAGCCAGGCGCTGATGGCGCTCCAGAACGCCGCCTTCGACATGCGCAAATGGGCGAGCACCATGCCGCGCGAGAAGGCCGTGGCCTTCTATGCCTCGACGCTGGCCTTCGGGCTGTTCGACGACCGGGTGCTCGAAGGCTGAAACCCATATGGAAATCGGGCCCGCAGGTAATCCCGCGAGCCCGTCCCACACCCTCCCCTGGTGAGGTCAGAAGCGCGTGCGCAGTGTAACGCCATAGGTGCGCGGCTCGGCGAGATAGGCCGAGAAGATCTGCCGCCCGCCCGGGAACTGCGGATCGGTGAACGGCGCCCCCGCGGCACCTTCCTGGAAGGGCGAGTTGAACGCGACCTGGGTATAGTTCTGGTTGAGCAAATTCTGCGCCCAGAGTTCGATCGCCCAGCGCTCGTCGCGCCCGCGGATGCCGATGCGGCCGTTGACCAGCACATAGCCGTCCTGCTCCTTCTGCGGGAACAGGTCCGAGCCGGTGTTGTAATCACTGGTCATGCGGGTGTCGAAATAGACGAGGCCGCTGAGTCCCGATCCGCCGAGCTCGGGAGTCCAGGCGACCGACGCCGTGGTAACGAACTCGGGCGCGTTCGACAGGTTGTCGCCCGGCAGCTTGCGCAGCGCCTGGTCGAGCGGCGCGCCCGAAGCGTTGCCGACGAGCTGGTCGCGGTACTTGGTGTCCGAATAGGTCAGGCCCAGCCCGATGCGCAGGTCGCGCGCCGGACGCAGTGACGCCTCGAGCTCGATGCCCTGCGAGAGCACGCCATAGGTCACGTCGCTGCACGCGCCCGTGGTTGCCGCCGCGGGATTGTAGTTGGATGCCGTCGGGAACTTGCTCTGGTCGCGATCGCCGCCGTTCAGATCGGTGCTGCAGCCATTGACATTCTGCACCAGGAAGACGGTGCCGTTGAACGTGTTGAGCTGGAAGTTCTTGAACTCCTGACGGAAGGCGGCGACGTTCAGGCTGAACGGCCCGGTCGAATATTTAAGCCCGATCTCGAACGCGTTGACGATCTCGGGGTCGAACTGGAGGTTGCCGACCAGCGCCTGGGTGCCCGCCTGCCCACCGAAGGGAAGGATCGGCACCTTGAGCGCAGAGCGATCGAGGTTGAACCCGCCCGCCTTGTAGCCGCGCGAATAGCTGCCGTAGACCATCAGGTCGTCGGTGGGCTTGTACGAGATCACCGCGGTGCCGGTGAATTCGTCCTCCTTGCGCTCGTCGTGGATCGAGACGCCGTTGAGCTCGGCAGTCGAATTGCCCTGGCACGAGAGGCCGAGCAGCGCGTCCACGATTGCCGTGAGCGCCGCATTGGGGCGCAGTGGCAGCAGCGCGGCCTGGTTCTGGGTACAGGCGACATTGTCATTGCCGAAGGTCGCGCTGAAGCGCTTGCGCTCGTTGGTGTAGCGCAGGCCCAGGGTCACATCGAGGCCCTTGGTCACGTGCACGATGTTGTGCGTGAAGAGCGCCCAGTTGCGGCTGTTCTGGAAATAATCGTCGCGCGTGGTACCGCGGTCGTTGATGCCGTCGAGCCGGTCGAACGCCGCATAGATCAGCGGAGACGCCGCACCGAAGGCCGCAGGGCGCGCGGCGAGACAGCCTGCCGACGTCGGCGAATAAAGCGCCGACAGCGCGCTGCCGGAGATGATGCGGCACGTCGCGAAGCGGCCGTACTGGTTGCCGAAGCGCAGATTGTCGGTGACCGTCAGATCCTCATCGGCGTAATAGCCGCCGATCAGCCAATCGAGCGTCTCGTTGAACGCCGTGCCCTGCAGGCGCAGCTCCTGGCTGAAGGTCTTGAACTGGCGCGCCGAATTGCCGTCGGCCGCACGATAGAGGATGTCGACATAGCTATAGTCGGTGTCCGAGCCCTGATCGCTGCGATAGTCGCGATAGCCGGTGATCGACGTCAGCTTGGCGCCGCCGAGATCCCAGTCGACCTGGAGCGAGACGCCCCAGTCCTTGGTGATGCCCGAATAGCTGCGGCCCGGGCTCACATAGATGTCGCGGCTGTAGGGATCGCTGAACGCTGCCATCGGCTGGCCTAGGTCGCGCAGCACGCGGACGATGTTGTTCTGCGCCGGATCGTTGAGCCCGCCGATAAACTGGTTGATGTCCGAATTGACGTAGACCGCGCCGCAGCACTCCTCGTCCCGGCGGGTATAGTCGCCGATGAGCCGGACGGTCAGGTCGCTCGACGGCTCGAACAGCAGTTGGCCGCGCAGGAAATAGCGGTTGCGGTTGTTGACGTCCTGATCGTTGGTCACATCCTGGTAGAAGCCGTCCCGGCGGACATAGACACCGTCGATGCGCCCCGCGAGCGCCTTGCCCAGCGGCACGTTGAGATAGCCCGAGAGGCGCAGATGGTCGTAATTGCCATAGGTCGCCTCGGCCCCCGCGCCGAAATCGAACGACGGCGCCTTGCTGACGATGTTGATGATGCCGGCCGAGGCATTGCGGCCGAACAGCGTCCCCTGCGGCCCGCGCAGCACTTCGATGCGCTCGATCTCGCCGAGCTCGTTGAGACCGATGCCCGAGCGCGAGCGATAGACTCCGTCGATGAACACCGCGACCGAGCTTTCGAGGCCGGGGTTGTCGCCGACGGTGCCGATGCCGCGGATCCGGGCGGAGCCGTTGGCTTCGCTGCCGGTCGAGGAGACGAGCAGCGACGGCGCCACCTGGTTGAGCTGGCGGATGTCGGTCGCGCCCGATTGCTGGAGCGTCTCGGCGCTGATCGCCGAAACGGCGAGCGGAACGTCGGCAAGCACCTGCGCGCGGCCCTGAGCCGTCACCACGATCTCGCTGTCCTCATAGGGGTCGGTCTGGTCCTGCCGCGCCGGCGCCGAGGCATCCTGGGCATATGCGGGGGCGGCGAGCGCCACGAGCAAGGCAGGCGCCGCGCAGGCGGACAAAAGGCGGATCCGCTTCATCTTTTCCTCTCCCACCACGGGCTGGAGCACTCAGCGGCTCCATACCCTATCCTCGAATAGGACCTGTTTCCCTAAGGGCCGTCAAGCATAACAAGCGTTGCAAAAAAGGACGGGGCGGCGGTGTTGCCTGTTTGCAATAGTTCGCAGGAACGCAAACGCAGGCAGTTCAATAGCCACCCAGCCGCGCGAAGCGGTCGCGATGCCACGCGGCATTCCCCCACATCGCCTCGAGCACACGCGCGCGCTTGAGGTAGAAGCCCGCATCATGCTCGTCGGTCATGCCGATGCCGCCATGGAGCTGGATCATCTCGCGGCTGACCCGATGGAGCGTCTCGCCGGCGACTGCCTTGGCAAGGCTCACGTCCTGGCTGACGTCCTTCTTGCCGGAGTCGATTGCCTCCAGCGCACCCTCGACCACCGAGCGCATCAGCTCGAGCTCGGTGAACATCTTCGCCATGCGATGCTGAAGCGCCTGGAACGAGGCAAGCACCTGGCCGAACTGGACGCGGGTCTTCAGATAGTCGTTGGTCTGGGCAAAGGCAGACTCGGCCATGCCGAGCATCTCCGCGCAGAGCGCCACTGCCGCGCGGTCGGTGACCTGGGTGAGCAGGTCTGGGCCGCCGGCAGCCAGCCTCTCCGCCGGGGCGCCGTCGAAACGGATCTGCGCATGGCTGCGTGCGTCGGTCAGGTGACGCGGCGAGCGCGAGACGCCCTGTTCGCCCCGGACGAGATAGAGGCCATCCTCGGCCGCCACGACGAAAAGCTGCGCGCTGTCGCCCTCGGCTACGAACTCCTTGGTGCCGGTCAGGCGACCGCCTTCAACCCTGGTTGCGATCTTCTCGGGGGCGAAACGGGGGCCTTCGTTCACTGCCAGCGCGGCCACGATCTCGCCGGCTGCGATGCGGGGCAGCCATTCGGCCTGCTGCGCTTCCGAGCCGCCGAGCAGCAGCGCGCTGGTCGCCGCTGCACTCGCTGCAAGCGGAGTCGCCACGAGGTTGCGGCCGAGCTGCTCGAGCACCAGCCCCAGCGAGAGATAGCCCATCCCCGCCCCGCCCTGCGCCTCGGGAATCAAAATGCCCGCCCAGCCCATCTCGGCCTGCGCGCGCCATGCCACGGGATCGTAGAATTCGGCCGGCGCGCTGTCGCGCATGCGGCGGAACGCGCTCACCGGCGCCTCATTGTCCGCCCACTCGCGCGCCATGTCGCGGAGCATCGTCTGTTCTTCGGTAAGCACGGCCATAAAACTCCCTCTCCCCTCTGAGGAGAGGGCTGGGGAGAGGAGCACGAGCCGCCCACTCTCCACACTTCCCCTCTCCCAACCCTCTCCCCGGAGGGGAGAGGGCTTCTTGGGCTATTGATGATCCAGCATCCCGAGGATGCGCTTGGCGATCACGTTGTTCTGGATCTCGGTCGAGCCGCCGTAGATCGACACTGCCTTGCCGAAGAGCCAGGTGCGCACATCCTTGAGCGCATCCTCCTCGAACCCCTCGCCTTCCCAGCCGAGCCCGGCGAGGCCGCGGATCTCGATCAGCAGCTCGGAGCGCTCCTGCGTGATCCGCGCGCCGACGTTCTTCATGATCGACGATGCCGCCGACGGCCCCTGGTTCGACTTGGCCTCCAGGCTCGCCCGGCGCAGCGTCAGCATGAAGGCGCGCAGGTCCATCTCGTGCCGCACGATCCGCGTGCGCAGGTCGGCATCGGCGATCCGACCCTGCTCGTCGATGCCGACATATTTCTTGGCGAGCTGCGAGAGCGGCGTGCCGGCGAACATCCGCCCCGCAGTCGATCCACCCCCCGACAGGCTGGTACGCTCGTGCTGGAGCAGCCGCTTGCCGATCGTCCAGCCCTGCCCTTCCTCGCCCACGCGATTGGCCTTGGGCACCTTCACGTCGGTGAAGAAGGTCTCGCAAAATGGCGAAGAGCCCGAGATCAGCCGGATCGGGCGGACTTCGACGCCCGGCGCATCCATGTCGCAGAGCAGGAAGGTGATACCCTCATGCTTCTTCGTCTTGTCCGTGCGGACGAGCATGAAGCACTTGTCCGCCCATTGGCCGCCGCTGGTCCAGGTTTTCTGACCGTTGACCAGATAATGGTCGCCCTTGTCCTCGGCGAAAGTCTGCAGGCTCGCCAGGTCCGATCCCGCGCCCGGCTCCGAATAGCCCTGGCACCAGCGAATCTCGCCGCGCGCGATCGCCGGGATATGCTCGCGCTTCTGCGCTTCGCTGCCATATTCGAGCAGCGTTGGGCCGAACATCATCACGCCCATGCCGCCGATCGGATTCCAGGCGCCGATCCGCGCCATTTCCTCCTGCAGCACGCGCGCCTCGTTACGACTTAGCCCGCCGCCGCCATATTCCTTGGGCCAGGTCGACACGCCCCAGCCCTTCTCGCCCATCGCGAGGCGCCAGGCGCGCTGCTCGTCGTCCTCCTCGGTCGGACCTTCGACCGCCGACATGGCATTGTCCCTGCCCTTGAGGCCCGGCGGGAAATGCGCCGCGAGCCATTCGCGGGCCTCGGCGCGAAACGCCGCCAGCAGGTCCACAGGCGCATCGACTTCAGGTACGCTCGCCAATCCACCTCTCCTATGGTGCAAATTGCCGTTTCGAAGATGCGGTACGGATCGATTATCGTCAAGCAGGTTGCGGCGTAGGGGCGTTCTTTCGAAACTGGCGTATGGCGTTTCCAGAAATAGCCGCTAGCCTGCCGGAATGGACACCAGGGGGATGACCGCAGAGGCGATGCTCGCCGGAGACTTTGCGACACTGTCCGATCTGCTGCGCGCGCACGCCGCCGAACGGCCAGCGAAACCGGCCCTGATCTGCGACGGCGCAGTGCTCGACTATGCGGACCTGAACCGGCGCCTCGATCGCTTCGCGGCCGCGCTCCAGCGTGACGGCATGCAGGCGGGAGAGGCCGTGGCGATCGTCGGCGGCAATTCGATTCCGGTCGCGCTGGCGTTCCTCGGAGCGCTCCGCGCCGGCTGCGTCCCCGCTCCTCTCGCGCCTTCGGCGACCGATGAGCAGCTCACGGCGATGGTAGCCGACTGCGCCGCGCCGATCCTGTTCCACGACGCGGCGCATGCCGGGCTCGCCGTCGCCGCACGCAAGGTGCCGCTCGACACAATTGGGGGCTGGGTGGCTCCCGAAGGCGCAGAGCCCGATCGCGCTGAGGTATCGCCCAGCGATCCGTTCAACATCATCTATTCCTCGGGCACCACGGGCGTGCCCAAGGGTATCGTCCAGCCGCACGCGATGCGCTGGGCGCATATCGCCCGCGCCTCGGCGGGGTTCGGCGAGGCAGTGACGATGATCGCCACGCCGCTCTATTCGAACACCACGCTGGTGAGCTTCCTCCCCACGCTCGCCTGGGGCGGCACCGCGGTGCTGATGGGGAAGTTCGACGCGGCGACTTTCCTCCAGCTCTCCGAGCTCCACCGCGCCACCCACGCAATGCTGGTGCCGGTCCAGTATCAGCGCATCATGGCGCTGCCCGATTTCGACCGGTTCGACTTGTCGAGCTACAAGCTCAAGACCTCGACCAGCGCCCCCTTTTCCGCCGCGCTCAAGGCCGACGTTCTGCGCCGCTGGCCTGGGCTGCTGATCGAATATTACGGGATGACCGAAGGCGGGGGCACCACGCTGCTGGTCTGCAACGCGCATCCGGACAAGCTCCACACCGTCGGCCAGCCGATCGAAGGCCATGACATCAGGCTGATCGACGAGGCAGGCCATGAAGTACCTCGCGGCGAAATGGGAGAGGTCATCGGCCGCTCGCCCGCGATGATGACCGGCTATCACGGCCGCGAACAGGCGACCGACGCGGCGACCTGGTACGACGCGAAGGGCAATCGCTTCATCCGCCACGGCGATATCGGCCGCTTCGACGAGGACGGATTCCTGGTCCTGATGGACCGCAAGAAGGACCTGATCATTTCGGGCGGGTTCAACATCTACCCCTCCGACCTCGAAGCCGTGCTCGCGCGGCATCCGGGCGTGGCGGACTGCGCCGTAGTCGGCATACCCTCCGAGCAATGGGGCGAGACGCCGGTCGGCTTCTACACCGGCAGCGCCGATCCCGCCGAGGTGCAGGACTGGTTCAACGCCAATGTCGCCAAGACCCAGCGTCTGGCCGCGATCGAGAAGCTCGACGAGCTGCCCCGCAGCGCGATCGGCAAGATACTCAAGCGCGAGCTGCGCGACGCCTGGCTCGCCCGATGACGCCGATCGCCGACCTGCTCGCCGGCGCCGAGCGCACCGGAACCGGCTTCCGCACCCGCCTGTCCGCCGACTGGATGCAGGGCCGCACTGCTTATGGCGGACTCTCCGCCGCGCTTGCGCTCCAGGCAGCGCTGGAGCTCGAGCCCGACCTGCCGCCGCTACGCTCGGCGCAGGTGGCGTTCATCGGGCCGCTCGCCGGAGAGGTCTCGGTCACCGCCACCAGACTCCGGCGCGGGCGGAACGCCGCCTTCCTCCAGGCCGATGTCACATCCGACGCCGGCCTCGGATTGCGTGCGACCTTCGTCTTCATGGCCGAGCTCGCTTCGGCCATCGAGCATGACGAGGCGTCGAGAGCTCCCGCTCCGCCGCCGCGCACAGATGCCGAGCTTTACACGGGCCCGGACGACTTCTTCATCGGCAACTTCAACTTCTTCGATCCCAAGACATCGCTCGGCCCCGCCGAATGGCTGCGCTGGGCGCGGCTGCGGGCGCGCGACGGACTTCACCCGATGGTCGAGCTGATAGCGATCGGCGACGCGCTGCCGCCGGCCGCCTTCAAGCTCGCACCCGAGCGCGGCACCCCGCTCAGCTCGCTCAACTGGCAGATCAACTTCCTCACCGATGCGCCGGAGACCAGCGACGGCTGGTGGCTGCTCACGACACGCGCCGAAGCCGCCCGCCACGGCTACAGCAGCCAGCGCATGGCGATCTGGAACGCCGCAGGGGAACCCGTGGCCGAAGCGATGCAGGGTGTCGCGATCTTCGGCTGATCCCGCGACAATTTGCGACACTTCCCCCGCGCCATGACAAAGTGGTGCGACAGCCGGGCTCCAATTGGGTCACGACCGCGGGATGGCCGCGGATGCGTATGGAGTTTCGTGAGCCATGAAGAAGAAGATCGTCGCGGCCCTGCTCGGCGCCAGCCTGTTGGCGGGCGGCGGAGCCTATGCCGCGCAGCAAGTACAGGGTGGCGCCCCGCGCGGCCCGATGATGCACGCCGATGCGAACAATGACGGCGTCATCACGCGCGAAGAAGTGCTCGCCGGCGTCGACGCACGCTTTGCGAAGGCGGACACCAACAAGGACGGCCAGCTAAGCGCCGAGGAGCGCCGCGCGGCGCATCCGGGTCGCGACGGCCGGCACCGTCGTTTCGGTGGCCAGGACGGCGGCGAGCGCCACGCCAAGATGCTCGAGCGTTTCGACGCCGACAAGGACGGCAAGCTCAGCGATGTGGAGCGCCAGGCGGCCCGCGAGGCGTTCCGCGCCCAGTTCGGCGAGCGCAAGGGCGGCCACGGCGACATGCGCGCCAAGCTGCTCGAGCGCTTCGATACGGACAAGGACGGCAAGCTGAGCGATGCCGAGCGTCAGGCCGCGCGCCAAGCCCGGCAGGCGATGCGCGGCGGCGAAGGCGGCGGGGGCTTTGGCGGCGGCCATCGGGGTCATGGGGCCCGGATCCACGCCAATGGCGACAAGCTGATCAGCCTCGCCGAGAGCCGCACCGCGGCGCTGGCGATGTTCGACCGCGTCGACGCCAACAAGGACGGCCGCATCGACGCGTCGGAGCGCGAGGCGGCGCACGCCAGGATGAAGGCGATGCGCGGCCATCATCGCGGCGGCATGCAGGCTCCCTCGCCCGAAGCTCCCGAATCTCCCGACGGGAACTGAACCAGGTCGCACTCGCCCGGGCCGGCTCCTCCTCGCCGGCCCGGGCACTTCCCTGTCGCGAATGCGTTGCCTAGGGTTCCTACATGGCAGAAATCCCGCACCTCCTGCTCGTCGACGACGAGCGCTCGATCCGAGAGCCGCTGGCACAGTATCTCACCAAGCAGGGCTTCCGCGTCACCCAGGCCGGCGACGCCGAGGCCGCGCGCGCTCGGATCGCGGCCTATGCGATCGACCTGGTGATCCTCGACATCATGATGCCGGGCGAGGACGGGCTGAGCCTGTGCCGCCACATCCGCGAGACGAGCGACACGCCCGTGATCCTGCTCACTGCGCGCAGCGAAGAGACCGACCGCATCGTGGGACTTGAGATGGGCGCCGACGATTATGTCGTGAAGCCCTTTTCCCCGCGCGAGCTGGCGGCACGGATCAAGGTGGTGCTCCGCCGCATGGCCGCGGGCGGCGCCAAACAGCACGCGCCCGAGACCGGCAGCTTCGCCTTCGCCGGCTGGGTGCTCAAGACCGGTGAGCGCGCCTTGGTCGACCGCGAGGGCGTGTCCGTCCCGCTATCGACCGGCGAATACAACCTTCTGCACGCGCTGGTGACGCGCCCGCGCCAGGTGCTGACGCGCGACCAGCTGCTCGACCTGACCCAGGGCCGCGAAGCCGCGGCGTTCGATCGCGCGATCGACAACCAGGTCAGCCGGCTTCGCAAGAAGATCGAGGCCGATCCGAAGAACCCGAGCCTGATCAAGACGGTCTGGGGCGGTGGCTATACGCTGGCAGCGGAGGTCACGCGCCTGTGAGCCGCCTGATGCCCAAGAGCTTGGCCGGGCAGATGGCGCTGCTCGTGGCCATCGCGCTGTTCCTCGCCCAGGCGATCAACTTCGCGATGCTGCTGCGCGAACGCCAGGCATACCGCTACGGGCAGGTGATCGGCCCCGCCGTCACGCGGCTGGTGGACGCCGGCGACCGGCTGGCGAACCCGACGCCGACGCCACGCCCGCGCGCCCCGCGCGGTCCGGGTCGTGGGGCTCCGTGGAACGTCCAGCTGATGCCGGCCAATCCGATCGCCGCCGGCCAGCCGCGACGCGAGGATATCGAGGGCGACATCCGCAAGGCGTTTCAGGATGCCGGCATCCCGGTCGGACAGGTGATCGCGACGGTGCAGCGGATCGATGAGCAGCATCCGCTGCCCGGCGTCAGTCCCGACCGCGCCAAGCGCCTGCGGCAGATCGGAGGCGAGCTTCGCGTCGCAGTCGAGCTTCCCGGAAAGGGATGGCTGACGCTCCGCTCCGGCTGGTCGCGCGCCGAACGCGGCCTGATCTGGCAGCTCGCCGCGCAGACGCTGATCCTCTACATCGTCGTGCTGATCCCGCTGCTGCTCGCCGGCCGCCGCATCGCGCGTCCGCTGCGCACGCTTGCCCAGGCCGCGCGCGGCTTCCGCCCCGGCGAAGGCGCCGAGCCGCTCGAGGAACGCGGCCCCAGCGATGTGCGCGCCGTGATCGGCGCGTACAATGCGCTCAGCCTTCGCGTGAACGCGATGCTCGATGAGAAGGACCGGATGCTGGGCGCGATCGGGCATGACCTGCGCACGCCGCTGGCCGCATTGCGCGTGCGGATCGAATCGGTCGAGGACGACGACGATCGCGCACGGATGGCCGACATCATCGACGAGATGAACCGCACGCTCGAGGACATCCTCTCGCTCGCCCGCCTCGGACGGCCGAGCGAGCCGCCGACCGACGTCGATCTCTCCGCGCTGATCGACGCCGTCGTGGAAGATTTCCGCGACCTCGATCAGGACGTGACGTTCGAAGAAGCCCCGCGGCTGCGGATGCGAATGCGCCCGGGGCTGATGCGCCGCGCCGTGCGCAACCTGATCGAGAATGCTGTCAAATATGGCGGAGGTTCCGCCGAGGTCCAGCTGCTGCCCGGGGAGAAATCGGTCGCGATCGAAGTGGCCGACCGAGGCCCCGGCATCCCCGAGGACAAGCTTGCCGCGGTCTTCGATCCCTTCACTCGGCTCGAGACCTCGCGCAATCGCGAGACCGGCGGAATCGGGCTAGGGCTGGCACTGGCGCGGGCGATCGTGCGCGACGCAGGCGGCGACATCGCGCTCGCCAATCGCCAAGGCGGCGGCTTGACGGCGACTATCACGCTGCCGAAGACATAGGCCGCAGAGGCTTCTGAACGGGCGATCGGCGATGAACGAGACACCAGCGGAAATGGCCGAGGCACGCGCGATCCGGCGGCGCTGGCTGACGATCGGCGAACTCGTCGCGGTGGCCGGCGTGATCATCGCCGCGCTGACGCTGTGGAACAACTGGTCCGATCAGCGCAGCGAACGTCTGGAAAAGACCGAAGCCGATGCCAGGGCGGTGGCGACCCAAGGACGGCTCGAGCTGCGCGCGAGCGTGATCGAGGAGGGGCATCAGGTCGCGCTCGAAGACCCGGCGCACGAGATATTGGAAACCACCGTGGCCTTCCCCGCGCCGCTACGGATCGGGACGCAAAACCCGGTGCTGCCTCGCATCGAGGGCGGCTGGTTCGCCTCGCAAGTACTCGGCGCCACCGATGGCGGGCCGGATGTGCGGGAAGGTCGATTGCCCGCGCTGGTGACGGTCACCTATCGCGCAGGCGATTCCACCAAGCGCGATCGCGCGATCGTGGAGCTGGTATGGCGCACCAGCGGGCGCCTGCTCGCAGGCCGGACGCTTCGAATCGAAGCCGCCCGGATCCGCGAGCGCGGAGGCGACCAGGCGCGCATCGACGCGCTCTGGTCGCAGGAATTCGCCCGATTGAAGGCGCGTTAGCCGACGATCTCTTCGGGCTTGAAGAAGAACGCGATCTCGATCGCCGCATTCTCTTCCGAGTCCGAACCGTGGACCGAATTGGCTTCGATCGACTCGGCCAGTTCCTTGCGGATCGTGCCCGCGTCGGCGTTCGCCGGGTTGGTCGCGCCCATGATGTCGCGATTGCGCTGCACGGCGTTCTCGCCCTCGAGCACCTGCACGACGACCGGGCCCGAGATCATGAACTCGACGAGGTCGTTGAAGAAGGGGCGCTCTTTGTGCACCGCGTAGAAGCCTTCGGCCTGCTCGCGGGTCATCTGGATGCGCTTGGAAGCGACGACGCGCAGGCCGGCCTCCTCTAGCATCTTGGTGACCGCACCGGTCAGGTTGCGACGGGTGGCATCGGGCTTGATGATCGAAAAGGTCCGGGTCGCGGCCATGGCCGTGCGGCTCCTGTTTTATTGGTGGTGGAGAGGTGGCGGCTCCCTAGTCGGGCCGTCCCTTCAATGCAAGGACATGCAGCCTGTTTCGGGTCAGGCGGCCTGTTCCCAGCGTCCGGACTCATTCTGCTTCCAATAGCGGCGCTCGATGCCCTCGCGGCCCGCGAGCCCCTTCCACGCGGCGCGCGCCTCGGTGATCCGCTCCGCGTCGAAAAAATGGAAGACGCGTTCGAAGCCCAGCGCCTCGTCACGCCAGGCCCCGTCGGCCAGCGCCACGTTGCGCGCGTCATTGGGCGCGGCAAGCTCGGCGGAGATCAGCACCGGCTGCTCGGCATCGAAGCCGCCGCCGGCCTGGGCATGCGGCAGGAAGCTCTCGGGCGCATAGCTCCACAGCATCTGGTCGAGCGCAGCGCGGCGCCCCTCGTCGGCGGCGACCACGAGCAGCCGTTCGCCCTGCTCCAGCACCCGCTCGGCAATGCGCGGCAGCACGCGTTCGAGCGGCTGGCGCGTGAGATGATAGAAATCGACCTGCATGGCTCCTGATAGCGTCGCCAAGCGTTCGGGCCAACGCACGTGACGTTGCGGTGCCGCAACCGCTGCGATAGTGCGGGAACGCCGCGTGCCTGGGAGTGAAAGAAAAAAGGTGGGAATCGGAGTGACGCGCAAGGCTCTGCTCGTGTCGGCCGCGGTGGGACTGTGCCTTGCCGCGCAGGCGCGGGCGCAGGAGACGGCGGACCCGCGCGAGGCGCCGACGCGCCAGCCGGACTTGCCGCAGACACCCCCCGCTCCCCCCGCGCAGGTACCGTCCACCGCACCCGCTCAGGGCCCGGACCTCCAGGACCGCGGCGTCGCCCTTCCCCCTCCCTCGCCCGTGTCGGTTCCCGAGAACCCCGACGAGATCCAGTTCACCTCCGACCAGCTGATCTACGATTATGAGCAGGACGTAGTCACTGCTAGCGGCGACGTGCGCCTCTACCGGCGCAGCGACCGGCTGCGCGCGGACCGCGTGGTGTGGAACCGTAAGACCGGCCAAGTGGTGGCCGAGGGCAATATCGTCGTCACCAACCCCGAAGGAGACGCGGCGTACGGCGACCGCATCGAGCTGACTGACACGCTGCGCGACGGCGTGGTTGAGAACATGCTCGTCGTACTCGACGCGGGCGGCCGCCTGGCCGCGCAGCGCGGGCGGCGCGACAACGGCATCATCACCGTCGAGAACGCGGCCTACACCCCATGCGCGGTTACCGATTCGGAAGGGTGCCCCAAGGAGCCTTCGTGGAAGATCACCGCCGACCGAGTGGTCTATGATCCTAACAAGAAGCGCATCCGCTATACCGGCGCGCGTGTCTCGGTGTTCGGCTTCGCGACGATCCCGCTTCCCGTCTTCTCGCATCCAGTGGGCGGCAGAAGCGATGACGGCTTCCTGACGCCCGATCTCCGCTACAGCCGCACCAACGGCTTCCAGATTGCGCTGCCCTATTTCTTCAGCCTGGCGCCCAACCGCGACCTGACCGTCACGCCGCGCGTGTTCACCGACACGCTGCCGATGCTCCAGGCCGAGTATCGCGCACTAACCAGCAAGGGCGCCTATCGTGTAACCGGCTATGGCACCTACAGCCGCCGCGCCGACGACCTGACCGTTCCGATCACGCCAGCTACCTCGCGCAACGACTTTCGTGGCTATCTGGACGCGGTCGGCAATTTCCAGCTCGACCCAAACTGGAGCGCCAGCGCCTCGCTGCGGCTGACCACCGACCGCACCTTCCTGCGCCGCTACGACATTTCGCGCGACGACCGGCTGCGCAACAATTTGCGCGTCGAGCGGATCGACCAGGACAGCTATTTCTCGATCAATGCCTGGGCGGTGCAGACGCTGCGCGTCGGCGAGCGCCAGGGGATGCAGCCGATCGCACTTCCCGAGCTCGACTATCGCCGGCGCCTCGACGACGGGCTGATTGGCGGGCGAGTCGAGCTGCAGGTGAACACGCTCGCAATCGGGCGCGCCGACGGGCAGGATTCGCAGCGCGCCTTCGCCAGCGCACGCTGGGATCTGCGCCGGCTGACTGCCTGGGGGCAGGAAGTCACGCTGACCGCCTATGCCCGCGCCGACGCCTACAACACGCACGACACGCTGGAGACCGACGTGGCCAGCTATCGCGGGCTCGAAGGGTTCCAATTCCGCGGCGTGGGCGCCTTGGCGCTCGACGTCAAATGGCCCTTCGTCGGCGAACTGTTCGGCGGCACCCAGCGGATCACGCCGCGCGTGCAGGTGGTCGCGGCGCCCAAGATCGAGAATCTCGACGTCCCGAACGAGGACGCGCGCGCGGTCGACCTTGAGGATTCGAATCTCTTCGCGCTCAACCGCTTCCCCGGATACGACCGGTTCGAGGATTCGACCCGCTTCACCTGGGGCGTCGACTATGCGCTCTATCTGCCGGGGCTGAGCATCGACGCGAATGTCGGCCAGAGCTACCGCCTCTCCTCACGCCCCACGATCTTCCCCGACGGCACCGGGCTCACCGATCGCGTGTCGGACATCGTCGGGCGCACCGTGGTCCGTTTCCGCGACTTCATCAGCTTCACGCACCGCTATCGCCTCGACAAGGACAACCTCGCGATCCGCCGCAACGAGATCGATGCCACGGTCGGCTCGCGCAGCACCTATGTCCAGCTCGGCTATCTGCGGCTCAACCGCAACATCGGCCCGGCACTCGAGGATCTGCAGGATCGCGAGGAAGCGCGGCTCGGCGCACGCGTGCAAGTGGCGCGCTTCTGGTCGGTTTCGGGCTCAATCCTGGTCGATCTCACCGATCAGGAAGAGGACGTGACCTCGCAGGCCGATGGGTTCCAGCCCGTGCGCCACCGCCTCGGCGTCGCCTACGAGGATGACTGCCTGCGGCTCGGCCTCACCTGGAAGCGCGATTATGAGACGACCGGCGACGCGGTGCGCGGCAACAGCTTCCTTTTGTCGCTGGCGTTCAAGAACCTTGGACGCTAACCCTTGCGTCAGGAGGGGCGCTGGGGATCGCTAAGCCTTGGTTCAGGCACAATTGGCGATTAGGCGCCTCTATCTTCCGGCAGGATGAGGGTACGGGTTCACGTGAACATCGGTGTTGCAAAGGCGGTCCGCATCGGCCGCAAGGCGATTTTGGCGGCGGCGCTCGGCGGAATCGCCACGGTCGCTGTGTCGCAGACGGTGCAGGACCAGCAGGTGCCCGAGGCGGGACTCGACCTGCCGGCCAATCTCCAGATCTTCGGCAAGGCCGATCCCAACATCCGCAAGCCGACCGCGATCGTCAACGACACGGTCATCACCGGCACCGACGTCGATCAGCGCGTGGGCATGATCGTCGCGATCAACAAGCTCAAGCTCAAGCCTGAGGAGCATGACCAGCTGCGCCTCACCGTGCTGCGCCAGCTGATCGACGAGACGCTGCAGATCCAGGAGGCCAAGGCCAACGAGATCACCGTCGAGCCGCGCGAGATCGAGACGAGCTTTGCCCGCGTCGCGCGCAACTTCCAGCAGACGCCCGACCAGTTCCGCACCTGGCTCAAGCAGTCGGGCTCGTCGGAGCGCACCGTGCGCCGCCAGATCGAGGCCGAGATCGCCTGGAGCCGCCTGCTCCGCCGCCGCGTCAACATCAACGTGGGTGAGGCCGAGGCGAACGCCGTCATCGAGCGCCTCAAGCAGCAGAAGGGCGGCGAGGAGTTCCACGTCTACGAAATCTATCTGAACGCCACGCCGGATCGCGCCGCCGAGGTTCGCGCTGCGATGACCAAGATGATCCAGCAGATGCGCGAGGGCGCGCCCTTCGACTATATCGCGCGCACCTATTCGGAGAGCTCGACCAAGTCGCAGGGCGGCGATCTCGGCTGGGTCCGCCCGGGCATCCTCCCCGAGGCACTCGCCCAGGCGGCGCAGGAAATGCAGCCTGGCCAGATCGCCGGCCCGATCGAGCTGCCGACCGGCTTCTCGATCCTCTACGTCGCCGAGAAGCGCAAGGTGCTCGAGCCCGACCAGCACGACGCCAAACTCAACCTGCGCCAGCTCTCGATCAACTTCGCCGCCGGCACCACCAAGGAGCAGGCGACCGCTCGCGCCAGCCAGTTCGCCGAAGCGACGCGGGCGATTCGCGGCTGCGGCGACGTGGCCAAGGTCGCGACGGCGCAGAACGCCGAAGTGGTCGACCGCGATTCCATCAAGGTGCGCGACCTGCCGCCGGCGCTCCAGAACATGCTCCTCGATCTGCAGGTCGGCCAGGCGACCCAGCCCTTCGGCTCGGTCGAGGACGGCGTCCGCGTGCTCGTGCTGTGCGGCCGCGACGATCCGCCCCCGCCCAACCTGCCCACCGTCGAGCAGGTCCAGGGGCAGATCGAGGACGAGCGTGTCAACCTGCGCGCCCAGCGCATGCTGCGCGACCTGCGCCGCGACGCGCTGGTCGAATATCGCTGACGTGTCGGCCGGGCCGATGATCCGGCCGCTGGCCATCGCAATGGGTGACTCGGCCGGGATCGGCCCCGAGATCACCGCCAAGGCCTGGAAGGCGCGCGAGCTCCATTCGCTCCCGACCTTCTTCGCCGTGGGCGATCCGCGTGCGGTCGAAAAGGCCTGGAGCGGCCCGGTGGCGCGGATCGACGATCCGTCCGAGGCCGCGCGCGTCTTCCCCGACGCGCTCCCGATCCTTTCGCTCGGCGACATGGGCGAGGTCATGCCCGGCACGCCCGACCTCGACAGCGCACGCGCCGCGCTCCAGTCGCTTGAGGTCGCCGTCGGCCTGGTCCGTTCGGGCGCCGCAGACGCGCTCGTCACCGGCCCGGTGTCCAAGGCGCAACTCTATCACATTGGCTTCCCCCACCCCGGGCAGACCGAGTTCGTCGCCGAGCGCTGCGGCGTAGCCGACGAGAACACCGTGATGATGCTCGCCGGCCCGACGCTGCGCGTGGTGCCGATCACGGTCCATGTCGCGCTCGCCGAGGTGCCGCATCTCATCTCGCAGGAGCTGATCGTCGCCAAGGCGCGCGTCACTGCGCGCGGGCTGTTGCGCAACTTCGGGATCGAGAAGCCGCGGCTCGCCTTTGCCGGGCTCAACCCCCACGCCGGCGAAGGCGGAGCGATCGGCCGCGAGGAGATCGACATCCTCACCCCCGCGATCGCCCAGCTGCGCGAAGAGGGCATCGACGCGACCGGCCCCTTCTCCGCCGACACCATGTTCCACGCCCGCGCCCGCGCCGGCTATGATGCGGCGCTCTGCCTCTATCATGATCAGGCGCTGATCCCGATCAAAACGCTCCATTTCGACGACGGCGTGAATACCACGCTCGGCCTGCCGATCGTCCGCACCTCGCCCGACCACGGCACCGCTTTCGGCATCGCCGGGCGCGACGAGGCCAATCCCGGGGCGATGATCGCCGCGATCCGGATGGCGGCCATGCAGGCCGAGCGGCGCGCAGCGCTCGCCGCCGCGGGAGCACCGTGAGTCAGCTTCCGCCACTCCGCGACGTCATCAAGAAATATGGTCTCAGCGCGAGCAAGGCGCTCGGGCAGAATTTCCTGTTCGACCAGCAGCTCCTCGCGCGCATCGCCCGCGTCCCCGGCGAGCTCGTCGGCGCCGAGGTGTTCGAAGTCGGCCCCGGTCCGGGGGGGTTGACCCGAGCGCTCCTCGAAGCCGGAGCCCGCGTTACCGCCGTCGAGCGCGACCGGCGCTGCATCCCCGCGCTGGAGGAGCTTGGCGAGCATTTCGCCGGCAAGCTGCGCGTCATCGAAGGCGACGCGCTCGAAGTCGATGCGCCTGCGCTGTTCGCCGGCAAGCCGCACGTCGTCGCCAACCTGCCGTACAACGTCGGCACCGCGCTACTCATCGGCTGGCTCTCGGCCGAATGGGCGCCGTGGTGGCAGAGCCTGACCCTGATGTTCCAGAAGGAAGTCGCGGAGCGGATCGTCGCGACGGCCGGCAGCGACGCCTATGGCCGGCTGGCGGTGCTGGCGCAGTGGCGCTCGACTCCGCGCATCGCCATGCCGGTGCACCGCTCGGCCTTCACGCCACCGCCCAAGGTGATGTCGGCCGTGGTGCACATCGTGCCCGCCGAGGCTCCCGAGGGCGTCAAGCTCGCCACGCTGGAGAAGCTCACAGCGGCCGCGTTCGGCCAGCGCCGGAAGATGCTCCGCCAGAGCCTCAAGCCCATCCCTGGCGCGATCGAGGCGATGGAGACGCTGGGCATCGATTCGAGCCGGCGTGCCGAGACGGTCACCGTCGCCGAATTCGTCGCCTTGGCGAGGGCGCTGGGCTAAGCGCCAAATCGTACCCCGGCGAAGGCCGGAGCCCGGCTTTCGACTCGTTTCAGAAGCCAAGCAAACCAGGCTCCGGCCTTTAAGCCCGTCAGGGCTTGGCAGGCGCCGGAGTAGCGGGCTCGGCCTGCGCGGTAGCGGTGGCCGGCGGCCCCTTGGCGATCGACGCAGCGAGCGCATTGGCTTCGCCACATTGCGCGCCGCAGATGGTGCGGACCTTGGCGAGCACTTCCTTGGCCTTCTCGACCGCGCCCTTGGCGACCAGCGCCTCGCCCTCGCCGTGCAGCGCGGTGAGGTCGTTGGGCTCGAGCGCCAGTGCCTCGCGGTAGAGGCGCACGGCCTTGCCCGGCAGCCCGCGGTTGCGCGCGACGTCGCCGAGCACGACGAACGCCTGGCGATTGCGCGGATCGACGGCGAGCGCGCTCTCGATCGCGTCCTCGGCAGCGTCGAGGTTTCCGGCGGCAAGCGCGGCCCGGCCCTCCTGGAGCAGCGCGAGCGACTTGGGATCGATCTGATTGTCGGGGCGCTGGGCCGTCAGCGACGTGGAAACCGTCAGCAGCATCAGCGCCGCAGCAGCCGAGATCGCAGTGATCCGCATCAAAATCTCCGACATTGAGGTTCGCGCAGCTAGCATGGCCGCACCATCTTCGCGACAAAAAAGCCGTCGGTCGAATCGTTTAGCGGGGTGAGCCGCACTCCCGGACCGCGCGGCGTGCCGAGCCCGAGCGACAGCGGCTCGGCCTGCCAGCCCGGATGGCGATCGAGAAAGGCCTGCGCCTGCCCCGCGCCTTCGGCATCGAGCACCGAGCAGACGATATGGATCAGCGTCCCGCCCGGGCGCACCAGCGCCGCGGCAATGTCGAGCAACCCGACCTGGGTCGCGACATAGCGCCCGAGCCGTTCGGGCGTCAGCCGCCAGCGCGCCTCGGGATTGCGGCGCCAGGTGCCGGTGCCCGAGCAAGGCGCGTCGACCAGCACCACGTCCGCCCTGTCCTGCTGGTCCGCGAGCATTGTGGCTTCGCGGCCGGGATCGAGCAGCCGTGTCTCCACGATCGTCACTCCTGCCCGCTCGGCGCGCGGGGCGAGGCGCGAGAGCCGCGGGCGATCGACGTCGCAGGCCAGGAGCTCGCCGGCATTGTCCATCGCCGCTGCGAGCGCGAGCGTCTTGCCCCCCGCGCCCGCGCAGAGATCGATGACCCGCATCCCCCGCCTCGCGCCTGCGGCAAGCGTGACGGCCTGGCTGCCGGCGTCCTGCACCTCGAGCTTGCCTTCGCGAAAGGCAGGGAGCTGCTCGACCGGCGTGTCGGAGGGAAGCCGCAGGCCGTCGGGAATGCAGGGCAGCGGGACGGCGCCCGGAATGCCCGCGGCGATCGGCGCTGGATCAGCCTTTAGGCGATTGATGCGAACGTCGAGCGGCGCGCGCTCGAGCAGCGCGGATTGCTCGTCGGACCCGAGCCCGGAGGCCTCGAGCGCGGCACGGAGCCAGGCCGGCGCCGTTCCCGCCTCGGCGATCGGCTCGCCGGACGCGATCGGCGCGGGGCCGTAAGGCGAGCCGTCGAAGGCGTCCCCCAGCTCGGGCCGACGCTCGACCAGCGCGAGCAGCGCGGCACGCCCGCTCTCTGGGCGCTCCCCACATAACCGGATCGCCTCGTAGATCAGCTCGCGGATCGCGCGGCGATCCTTCGATCCCGCATAGCGACGTTCGGCGAACCAGCGCGCGATCAGCGTGTCCGCCGCCGCGCCTTGCTCGCGCGCCGCAGCGATGATGCGGTCGAGCAGGTCGATCGCAGCCTGGGTACGCGCGGCCGGGGTCATGCGTGCCGCCCCTTCAACCGATCGGGCTCAGCGCGTCGGATAGTTGGGCGCCTCGCGCGTGATCGTCACGTCATGGACATGGCTCTCGCGCAGGCCCGCGCCGGTGATCCGCACGAAACGGGCCTTCTTCTGGAATTCGGGGATCGTCGGCGCTCCGACATAGCCCATCGCCGCCTTGATGCCGCCGACGAGCTGGTGGATCACGTCCCGGGCAGGGCCCTTGAACGGCACCTGGCCCTCGATCCCTTCGGGGACGAGCTTGAGCTGGTCCTTGATGTCCTGCTGGAAATAGCGGTCGGCCGAGCCACGCGCCATCGCCCCGACCGAGCCCATGCCGCGGTACGATTTGTAGGCGCGGCCCTGGTAGAGGAAAGTCTCGCCCGGAGCTTCCTCGGTGCCCGCGAGCAGCGATCCGACCATGCAGGTCGCTGCGCCGGCCGCCAGCGCCTTGGCGAGGTCACCCGACGTGCGCAGGCCGCCGTCGGCGATGACCGGAACGCCCGACTTGGCAGCCTCGTTCGCCGCCTCCATGATCGCGGTCAGCTGCGGCACGCCGACACCCGCGACGACACGCGTCGTGCAGATCGAGCCCGGGCCGATGCCGACCTTGAGCCCGTCCGCGCCCGCATCGATCAGCGCACGCGCCGCTTCGGCGGTGGCGATGTTGCCGGCGATCACCTGGACATGGTTGGAAAGCTTCTTCACGCGCTCGACCGCGCGGCCGACGTCCTTGTTGTGGCCATGCGCGGTATCGATCACCACTACGTCGACTTCGGCATCGACCAGCGCCTCGGTGCGCGCGAAACCCTTGTCGCCCACGGTGGTCGCGGCGGCGACGCACAGGCGGCCCGCGGCGTCCTTGGTGGCGTTCGGGTAGGTGACAGCCTTTTCGATGTCCTTGACCGTGATCAGGCCGACGCAGCGATAATCGTCGTCGACGACCAGCAGCTTCTCGATGCGGCGCTGATGGAGCAGGCGGCGCGCTTCCTCCGAGCTCACGCCGACCTTGACGGTGGCGAGATTCTGGTGGGTCATTAGCTCGGAAACCGGCTGGTTCGGGTTGCCCGCGAAGCGGACGTCGCGGTGCGTCAGGATGCCGACGAGCCTGCCGTTCTCCTCCACGATCGGGATGCCGCTGATCCGATGCACCGCCATCAGCTCCTGCGCGGTGGCGAGCGTGCCGTCGGGAGTCATGGTGATCGGATTGACCACCATGCCGCTCTCGAAGCGCTTGACCTGGCGCACCGCCTCGACCTGCTGCTCGATGTCGAGATTGCGGTGGAGCACGCCGATGCCGCCCAGTTGCGCCATCACGATCGCCATGTCGGCTTCGGTCACCGTGTCCATCGCCGAGGAGAGGATCGGGATGTTGAGCGCAAGGCTCTTGGTCACGAAGGTGCGGGTGTCCGCCATGCTGGGCAGCACCTCGGACTCGCCCGGATAGAGGAGGACGTCGTCGAAGGTGAGACCGAGGGGGATTTCCATGGGATGCGCCAAGTCCTGAGTCGGAGGTTGGCGGCCCATGTAACCGCGAGGGTGGGAATGCGCTAGGGGGTGGCGTCCACTGCGTCGATCAGCGGGTACAGCACCATTCGTTCGCGATTGATCTGCTCGCGCATCGCACGGCGCATGTTGAACGAGGCGTGGCAATAGCCCGACCAGTCCCGCACGATGTCGTGCATGCCCCAGCTGCCGACATGCTCGGCCGAATGAGTCATCACCCGGCCGACGCTTGCGCGCAACGCGCGGACGGGTTGGACAGAGGCGGCGGGCAGTTCGGACTCGAAGCACGCGCAGAGCGTCTCGATCAGCTTGCGGCGCGCGCCGCTCGCGCGGCTGAGCTTGTAGCGGAGAGCGGCGAGCGCGGATTCATCGGGTGTCGACTGCGCGGTCAGCGCTTCGAGTTCGTCGAGCAGCTCCAGGATCCGCCGGTGATGTTCGCGCAGGTCTGCCATGGTCCCCCTCCGCGCATCCATACGCGGCTGCAATGAGAAGTAACTTCGGCAAGCACCTGACACACTGCAGGAATTTTCCCTAGCCGAGTGCCACGCGCTCCAGCAGCGCGCGTGCCTGCGCGACGTGCATCGCCTCGATCATCCGCCCGCGGAAGCGCTCGGCGCCGCCCGTAGCGGCGTCGATCAGCGCTCGGGCATCCGCGACTTCGGCTTCGCTCGGACCGAACGCGCGCGCGGCGATCTCGACCTGGCCCGGATGGATCAGCGACTTGCCGTCGAAGCCGAGGGCGCGGCCGTGGCGACATTCGGCGGCGAGACCGTCGGCATCGTCGAGCGCGTTGAACACGCCGTCGATCGCCCAGACCTGGCTCGCACGCGCGGCGAGCACGATGGTCTGGAGCGAGAGCGAAAGCCCTTCGCGCGACGCACCGGCGGGAATGCCCAGGCAGGCGCGCAAGTCGTTCACCCCCGCGATCAGCCCCGAGACACCCGGCACCGCGGCGATGTCTGCGGCGGCGAGCACTCCTAGCGGAGTCTCGATCATCGCGAGCAGAGGTTTGCCCGCTGCCTCCGCGACCGCCGCGGCATCAGCAGCGGTTTCCGCCTTGGGCAGCACCACGAAGTCGCAGGTCGAGCTGGAAACCGCATCGAGGTCGGCCGCATGTTCGGGGCTCTCGATCCCGTTGACGCGGATCGCGCAGAGCCGGTGGCCGAAGCCCTCTCCGGCCGCCGCGACTGCCGCTTCCCGCGCCCCGGCTTTGGCGTCGTCGCGCACGGCGTCCTCCAGGTCGAGGATCACCATGTCGGCGTCGAGCGTGCGCGCCTTGGCGATCGCGCGCGGATTGGAAGCGGGCAGGAACAATGCGGTCCGGGGCGCCAAGCGGGCTGTGGTCATGACCCCACTCTATGCTAGCAAGATACAGAATTTACGAGGGGGAGTCGGGGAATGGACGTGGTTTCCGCATTTCTGGTCGTGCTGGCAGTGCTGGTGTTTCTCTACATCGTGTCGAGCGTGAAGATCGTCACCCAGGGCTATCAGTACACGATCGAGCATTTCGGCCGCTTCACCACCGTCGCCGCGCCGGGCTTCAACTTCTACCCCGCCTTCTTCTACCGGGTGGGACGCAAGGTGAACATGATGGAGCAGGTGATCGATATCCCGGGGCAGGAGATCATCACCAAGGACAACGCCATGATCTCGACCGATGGCGTGGTCTTCTTCCAGGTGCTCGACGCGGCCAAGGCGGCTTATGAGGTCAGCGACCTCTATGTCGCGCTGCTCCAGCTCACCACGACCAACCTGCGCACGGTGATGGGCTCGATGGACCTCGACGAGACGCTGTCGAAGCGCGACGAGATCAACGCGCGGCTGCTCTCGGTGGTCGATCACGCGACCACGCCCTGGGGCGTCAAGATCACGCGCGTCGAGATCAAGGACATCCGCCCGCCCGCCGACATCGTCAATGCGATGGGCCGCCAGATGAAGGCCGAGCGCGAGAAGCGCGCTAACATCCTCGAGGCCGAGGGCACCCGCGCCTCCGAGATCCTGCGCGCCGAGGGCCAGAAGCAGGCGCGCATCCTCGAGGCCGAGGGCCGCAAGGAATCCGCCTTCCGCGACGCCGAGGCCCGCGAACGCCAGGCCGAGGCCGAGGCCAAGGCGACGCAGGTGGTGTCGGAGGCGATCGAGCAGGGCGGCACCCAGTCGCTCAACTATTTCATCGCCCAGAAGTACGTCGAGGCCGTCGGCAAGTTCGCGACTTCGCCCAATGCCAAGACGATCCTCTTCCCGGTCGAGGCGACCCAGCTGATCGGCACGCTGGGCGGGATCGGCGAGCTCGCCAAGGAAGCGCTGGGCAAGGGGACGGCCGAGCCGACTGCCACCCCGCCGCAGCGCCGCGTCGGGCCGTTCGAGCAGCAGGGCTGAGGCGATGGACTGGCTCGACAATTCGGGCGTGCTCTGGCTGATCGCGGGCGTGCTGCTCGCGATCACCGAGTTGCTCGTGCCGGGTGTCTATCTGGTGTTCTTCGCGGTCGCCGCGGCGATCACCGGCGCCATCGCCCTGCTCTTCCCCGAGCTTTCGGTCGGTGGCCAGCTGATCGGCTTCGCGGCCTGGTCGCTCGCCGCGGTGCTGATCGGCAAGCGCTGGTACCGCGACTTCCCCGTCGCGACGAGCGATCCGCTGCTCAACGACCGCGTCGCGCGGCTGGTGGGCGAGACGGTGACCGTGGTCGAGGCGATCGAGGGCGGCCGCGGCCGGGTGCGCGTCGGTGACGGCGAATGGCCCGCGCGCGGCCCCGACCAGCCCGTCGGCGCGCGCGTCCGCATCACCGGCGGCAGCGCCGGCGCGCTCGACGTCGAGCCCCTGCCCGCGCTCCCCACCCAGAATTGATCCCTTCGGAGTTCCCCATGCGTACCGACCGCCGCCAGTTCCTGCTCGGCAGCACCGCCCTTGCCGCCTCCGTGCTCGGGCCGACCCGCGCGTTCGCCCAGAGCGGTGATTCGCACGCTGCGGTGCTGCTCGACCGGATCGCCGAGACCTATCTCGCGGACTATCCCGAAAGCGCCACGGCCCTCGGCATCGACAAGGACCAGCGCGCGCCGCTCAAACACCGCCTCAAGGACGCCACGCCCGCCGGCCAGGCGAAGATCGCGGCCCACCTCCGCCAAGCCCTCGCCGACGTCGCCAAGCTCGACCTCAATGCGCTGAGCCCCGTGATGCGCACCAATGTCGAGGTCGTGCAGGCGAGCTACGGCAACGCCCTCCAGGGCTTCGCCTTCCCCTATGGCGACGTCGCCACCGGCAACTGGCGCAACTCCCCCTATGTCGTGGTGCAGAACGTCGGCGCCTTCCTCGACGTGCCGCGGATGCTCGACACCGATCACCAGGTGAAGACCCAGGACGACGCCGAGGCCTATCTCGACCGGCTCGAATCCTATGCCGAGGCGCTCGACGGTGAGACCGAGCGGCTCAAGATCGCCGCGGGCCAGGGCGTGATCGCGCCCGACTTCCTGCTCGACAAGGCGCTCAAGCAGATCCGTCTCGCGCGCAGCGGCAACACCGCCGGCTGGGGCCTCGTCACGTCGCTCGCCAACCGTACCGCGGGGATGGACGGCGATTATGGCGAGCGCGCCTGGCTGCTCGCCAACGATAAGATCGCCCCCGCGCTCGACCGCCAGATCGCCGAACTCGAGCGCCACCGCGCCCGCGCGACGAGCGACGCCGGCGTGTGGAAGTTCAGGGACGGCGATGCCTATTACGCCTGGGCGCTCAGCGCCGGCACCACCACCCGGATGACTCCCGACGAAGTCCACAAGATGGGCCTCGACCAGCTCGCCGCGATTCAAGCCGAGATGGACTCGATCCTGAAGAAGGAGGGGTACAGCCAGGGCAGCGTCGGCGCGCGCATGGCCGCACTCGCCAAGGACCCGCGTTTCGCCTTCGCCGAGGGCGATCCGGGCCGCGCCGAGATCCTCAAGTTCCTCAATGAACGCATCACCGACATCCGCAACCGCATGCCCCAGGCGTTCCACACGCTGGTCAAGGGCAATGTCGAGGTCCGCCGCCTGCCGCCCGAGGAAGAGCCCGGCGCGCCCGGCGCCTATGGTGGCGCCGGCTCGATCGACGGCACGATCCCGGGCAAGTTCTGGATCAACCTGCGCACCACCGAGCTGCACACGCGCTTCAGCCTGCCCGATCTCGCCTATCACGAGGCGATCCCCGGCCATGTCTGGCAGGGCGAATATGCCAACAAGCTGCCGCTGATCCGCTCGGTGCTGTCGTTCAATGCCTATTCGGAAGGCTGGGCGCTCTATGCCGAGCAGCTCGCCGATGAGCTGGGCGTCTATGCCGACAATCCGGCCGAGAAGCTGGGCTATCTCCAGTCGCTGGGCTTCCGCGCGTGCCGGCTGGTCGTCGACACCGGCCTCCACGCCAAGCGCTGGACGCGCCAGCAGGCGATCGACTGGTTCGTGAACGCCAACGGCTCCTCGGTCGAGGAAGTCTCGGGCGAAGTCGATCGCTATTGCTCCTGGCCGGGCCAGGCGTGCGGCTACAAGGTCGGCCACAGCGAGATCAACCGCCTGCGCGACCGCGCCAGGGCGGCGCTGGGCCCGCGCTACGATTTCCGCGCGTTCAACGACGCGGTGGTACTCGGCGGCAATGTCCCGATGACCGTGCTCGGAAGCGTGATCGACCGCCACATCGCCGAACGGAAGGGCTGACTCCCTTCGCTTCCTCCCTGTGATCTCCCCTCCCTGCGCAGGGAGGGGAGTTACTCAAGCCTGCCACCCTCCGCCGAGCGCGCGGAACAGGTCCACCTGGCGCCCGGCGATATCCGCGTCCGCCGTCGCAAGCGCCGCCTGGGCATCGGCGAAGGTGCGCTCCGCATCGAGCAGCTGGAGCGAGTCGATGTCCCCTTCCCGCTGCCGCGACCGCGCGATGTCGGCCGCCACCTTGGCTTCGTTGAGCGCCGCCTGCAGCGCCGTGCGCCGCTCGAGCGCATGGGCATAGGCCGATAGCGCCGTCTCGGTCTCCTGCAGCGCGCGCAGCACCGTGCCGTCGAAGGTCGCGAGCGCTTCCTGGGTATCCGCCTCGGCAGCCTGAACGCGCGCACGCGCAGGCTCGGGGTTCACGGCCCAGTTTATCAGCCCCCCAAGCAGCCACCGCAACGGACCCGCGCCGAACAGATCGCCCACGTCGTTGCCAGTCGAGCCGACCGACCCGCCCAGCGTGATCCGCGGATACAGGTCCGCCGTCGCCACGCCGATCCGTGCGGTCTGCGCCGCCAGCCGCCGCTCGGCCGCGCGCACGTCCGGCCGTCGGGCAAGCAGGGCCGCGCCGTCGCCGACCGGGATCGGCTTGTCGAGCCGCAGCGTCGCGGTGCGCGTGCGTACCTCCGCCGGCAGCTCGGCCGGGGCGCGACCGGTGAGCGTCGCGAGCGCGAACAGCGCGGCGTCGCGTTCGGCGGCGAGCGCGGGCACCTCGGCCTGGCGCTGGTTGCGCAGCGCCGCGATCCGCGCGGTGTCGAGCCGCGTCGCGAGACCGACGCCGCGGCGCCGCTCGGTCAGGTCGAGCGATTGGTCGAGCAGCTGCACGATCCGCTCGGCCACGCCCAGCCGCTCGGCCGCCGAGACGGCATCGGCATAGGCGCGCGCGGTTTCCGCGGCGACGACGACGCGGACGGCATCGGCATCGGCCTGCGCCGCGCCCACATCGGCGCGTGCCGCCTCGACGCCCCGGCTCACCCGACCGAACAGATCGACTTCATAGGAGACGTCGAGCCCGGCATCGATCTGCCAGTCCTCGCGCGGGGCGCCGGGCGCGCGCTGCCCCTCGGGAAGTCGGCCATAATTAGCACCGGCCGAGACCTGCGCCTGCGGCAGCCGCTCCGCCCCTGCGCCGCGCAGCGCCGCGCGGGCCCGGGCGATCCGCGCGGTGGCGGCGCGGATGTCGGTGTTGGCGGCGAGCGCGTCGGCGACGAGACGGTCGAGCACGGGATCGTCGTAGAGGCGCCACCAGTCGCCCTGCACCGGCTCGGGCGTAACGGCCGCGCTGGTGGAGAGAAAGGGGCCGGCTGCCGCCTGGGGTCTGGCAGGGGCGACATAGTCCGGCCCCGCCGCGCACGCCGCAAGGGCAAGCGCGGAAGCGGTTATCAGGATGTTGCGATAGGTCATTTCCATTTCCTCCTCCCCGTCGCCCCGCGAAAGCGGGGGCCCAGGGTCACAGGCGGTTCATTCTTGGCTCGGGGTCCCCGCTTTCGCGGGGATGACGGCTGATCACTCCGCCGGCAGCACCTCGGGCTCGGCCCCGGGCGCGGCGCCCGATCCACGCCGCCTGCGCGCGAGGCGCTGTCCCAGCCCGCGGCAGACGACGTAGAAGGTTGGCGTGAAGAGCAGGCCGAAGGCGGTCACTCCCATCATCCCGAAGAAGACGGCGGTGCCGAGCGCCTGGCGGAGCTCCGCCCCTGCGCCGGTCGCGATCAGCAGCGGCACGGCGCCGAGGATGAAGGCGAACGACGTCATCAGGATCGGCCGCAGGCGATCGCGCGCGGCGCGGACCGCGGCGTCGACCGGCGAGAGCCCGTCGATGTCCTCGGCTTGCTTGGCGAATTCCACGATCAGGATCGCGTTCTTCGCCGCGAGTGCGATGAGCACCACCAGGCCGATCTGCGTCAGCACGTTGTTGTCCATGCCGCGCAGGTTCACGCCCGCCATGGCCGCCAACAGGCACATCGGCACGATCAGGATGATCGCGAGCGGCAGCGTCACGCTCTCATATTGCGCGGCCAGCACTAGGAAGACGAACAGTACCGCCAGGCCGAACACCAGCGGCGCGGTGTTGCCCGCGGCTTCCTGCTGATAGGCGATGCCGGTCCACTCGTGGCTGTAGCCCGCCGGCAGCGTGTCGTCGGCGATCTTCTCCATCGCGAGCAGCGACTGACCGCTCGAAGAGCCGGGTGCCGTGTCGCCATCGACCTCGACCGCGGGGAAGAGGTTGTAGCGAACCACGCGATACGGGCCGGTCTTGTCCTGGAAGGTCGAGACCGAACCGATCGGCACCATGGCACCCGAATTGGAGCGGGTCTTGAGGTTGGCGATGTCCGCCTCGGTGGCGCGGAACGGTGCGTCCGCCTGCGCCGTCACGCGATAGGTGCGTCCGAGCAGGTTGAAGTCGTTCACGAACGCCGAGCCGAGATAGACGTTGAGTGCCTCGAAGACGCGTTCCGGCGGCACGCCCAGCAAGTCGGCCTTGCGTCGGTCGATGTCGGCGAAGACGCGCGGCGTCATGGTGTTGAACAGCGTGTAGACCTGGCGAAGTCCCGGATTCTGGTTCGCCTTGCCGATCACGGCCTGCGCCTGCTTGCCGAGCGCTTCATAGCCGTTGCTGCCGCGATCCTGGATCATCATCCGGAAGCCGCCGGCCGAGCCGATACCCTGAATGAGCGGCGGCGGGACGATCAGCAGCATCGCTTCGTTGATGTCGGCGGTGCGCTTGCGCGCCTCGTCCATGATCTGCTGATAGCTGACGCCGAGCTCCTTGCGCTTCTCGAAGCTCTCGAGCGGCACATAGGCGGCGGCGGCATTGGGGGCGAGCGTCTGCGATGCGCCGTCGAAGCCGGCGAGCATCACCGAGCCCTTCACGCCGGGGATCGGCAGCAGGCGCGCCACCACCTTGCGCATCACTTCATCCGTGCGCTCGAGCGACGAGCCGGGCGGAAGCTGGATGACGGTCAGGAAATAACCCTGGTCCTGCGCCGGGATGAAGCCGGTCGGCGTGGCCCAGAACAGCCCGACGGTGGCGGCGATTAGGCCGGCATAGGTGACCATCATCCGCTTCGGACGCGTGACCAGCCGGCGGGTCAGGTTCGCATAGCCCTCGCTCATCCGCTCGAAGCCGCGGTTGAACCAGTCGCCCGCGCGATAGACCGCGCGCATGACCGGGTTGGTCGGCTGATGCTCGTGGTCGTGCGTGCGCAGCAGCACCGCGGCAAGCGCCGGGGAGAGCGTGAGCGACACGATCAGCGAGATCACCGTCGCCGCCGAGATCGTCAGCGCGAACTGGCGATAGAAGGCGCCGGAGAGGCCCGAGAGGAAGAAGGTGGGGATGAACACCGCGCAGAGCACGAGCACGATCGCCACCAGTGCGATCGACACTTCGTCCATCGAGGTCTTGGCAGCCTCCAAGGGCGTTAGTCCCCGCGCGAGGTTGCGCTCGACATTCTCGACCACGACGATCGCGTCGTCGACGACGATGCCGATGGCCAGGACGAGGCCGAAGAGTGAGAGGTTGTTGATCGAGTAGCCGAAGGCCGCGAGCACGGCCATGGTGCCGATCAGCGAGACCGGGATAGCCGCGACCGGGATGATCGCCGCCCGCCAGCGCTGGAGGAACACCAGGATGACGAGCACGACCAGGACGATCGCCTCGCCCAGCGTGTGCATCACAGCGTCGATCGACTGCTCGATGAACTCGGTGGGATTGTAGATGATCCGATACTCCAGGCCCTTGGGGAAGGACTTGGACATCGTCTGGAGCTCTTGCTTGACGGCATCGGCCGCCGCGAGCGCATTGGAGCCCGGCCGCTGGAACACGCCCAGGATCACGGTCGGCTCGTTCGAGAGATAGGTGTTGGACGAATAGTCGGCGGCGCCCAGCTCCACGCGCGCCACGTCCGATACGCGGACCTGGCGGCCGTCGGCATCGGTGCGGATCACGACGTTCGAGAATTCGGCCGGGTCCTTGAGCCGGCCCTGGGTCTCGACGTTGAGCTGATAGGCCTGCCCCGTGTTGCTCGCGGCAGGCTGGCCCAGCGCGCCGGCGGCGACCTGGACGTTCTGCGCGCGCAGCGCCTGGACGATCTCGCCCGCGGTCAGGTTGAGCGCGGCCGCGCGACCGGGGTCGATCCACACGCGCATCGCATAGTCGCGCGCGCCGAACATGCGGACGTCGCCCACCCCGTCGATACGCGCCAGCCGGTCCTTCACCTGGGTGAGCGCATAGTTGGAGATATAGCCGCGATCGAGCGAATGGTCGGGCGAGACGAGATTGACCACCAGCAGGAAGTCCGGGCTCGTCTTGCGCGTGACGACGCCGAGCCGCTGCACTTCGTTGGGCAGGCGGGGCAGCGCGATCGCGACGCGGTTCTGCACCAGCACCTGTGCGGCATCGAGGTCGGTGCCGGGCTTGAAGGTGACGGTGATCGTCAGGTTACCGTCGCCGGTCGACTGCGACGACTGGTAGATCATGTTGTCGACGCCGTTGATTTCCTGCTCGATCGGAGCAGCAACGGTTTCGGCCACCGTCTCGGCGGAGGCGCCGGGATAGCTGGCCGCCACGGTGACGGTGGGCGGCACGATGTCGGGATATTGCGACACCGGCAGCCCGAGATAGGCGAGCGCGCCGACGATGGCGATCGTGATGGCGATCACCGCCGCGAAGATCGGGCGCGTGATGAAGAACCGTGAGAGGCGCATGGCCTTCTCCTCGTAAAAGGATTTCCGAATGGGGTTCCTGCCGCCGGGCCTTTGGGGACCGCCCGGCGGCAGGCCGGTCAGCGGGCTAGGGTCGCCTCGCCCGTGACCGGAGCGGCGATCACCGGAGTTTCAGGAGCCGCGAGTGGCTGGATCGTGCCGGGCTTCACCTGGACCTTGACGCCGGGGGGCGCAGTCATCGCACCGGCGATGACGACGCGGTCCTGCGGAGTCAGGCCCGAACGGATGACGCGCAGACCGTTGACGGTGGGGCCGACCTGCACCGGGCGCGGCTGAACCGTGCCGTCCTTGCCGATCGTCATCACCAGCTTGCGGGCCTGGTCGGTCATCACGGCCGCGTCGGGCACCAGCAGCGCCTTGGTCGTGCCGCCGGCGGAAAGCCGCATATTGCCGAACATGCCGGGCGTCAGGAACATGCCCGGGTTCGACAGCACCGCGCGACCGCGGATCGTGCCCGACCGCGGATCGAGCCCGTTGTCGGTGAAATCAAGATGGCCCTTCCAGCGATATTCGGCTTCGTCCTGCAGGCGGATCTCGACCGGCGATTCCTTGGCTCCGGCGGCCTGGGCGCGCTTGGCCTTGAGGAACAGCGCTTCCGATCCGTCGAAGGTGAAGTAGATCGGGTCGAGCGCATTGATCGTGGTGAGCAGGCTGCCGCCCGCCCCCTCGCCCGCCGCGACCAGATTGCCCGGATCGACCTTGCGGTCCGAGATGCGGCCCGAGATCGGGGCGCGGACCTGGGTGAACTCCACGTCGAGCGCGCGGCTGCGGACGCGTGCCTCGGCGGCGGCGACCGCCGCGCGGGCGGCGCGGACGCGGGCCTGGAGCCGCTCGACATCGCTCTTCGACACCGCCTCGACCGAGACCAGCCGCTCGGCGCGGCCAAGGTCGGACTGGGCGAGCGCGAGGTCACTCTGCGCGCTGGCCAGACCGGCGCGTGCCTCGGCGAGCGCCGCGGTGAAGGGCCGCGGGTCGATCGTGAAAAGCAGCTGGCCCTTCTGGACGACGGCGCCGTCGGTGAAGTGGACCCCGACGATCGCGCCCGAGACGCGCGGACGCACCTCGACCGAGCGGCTCGGCTCGAAGCGGCCGACGTAATCGTCCCATTCATTGACGTCGCGGACCAGCGGCGTGGCCGCGGTGACGGTGGGCGGCGGCGGCGCGGCGACGGCCGGCGTACCCTTGTTGGCGAAAGTCAGTCCGCCGCCGACGAGTGCGACCGGCAGGAGGAGCAACCCGCCGCGCTGCCACAGCGGCAGGCGCTGGAAACGGGCAACCGCGCCCGTCTCGGGCTCGATCTTGGTGATCATGTTCATTGACGTGTCCCCTGGTTGAGCGCTGCCCGCCCGCGACTGATGCTCGCGAGCAGCGTTTCATATTGTTCCGGCGTGAAGCCCGCTTCGTGGAAGGCGCGGATCTCGTGGCGCGGCAGCGCGTAGCCGCGGTGCCAGGCGAGCACCGCGATGCGGCGCAGCGCCTCGAGCCGAGTATCGGCGAGCTTCGGATTGGGGCGCTGCCCGCCGAAGATCATGCCAAGCGCCACCGACAGCTTGCCCGGCTCTTCGAGCGAGGAAAGCCGATCCTGCTGGGCAAGCGCTACGACTTGCCATTCGAGTGCCGATAATCCGCTTTCAGCTCGACTGCGCGACGGCCAGGCGATGTTCGCCGGAGAGGCGGTGGCAGTGCCTTGCAGTGCTGCGAAGTCCATATAGGCCATGGTCATTCTCCCTGCGTTTTGGCCGGCGGGCGGACGCACCGCTCCCTTCCGCGCAGCACCTGGCTGGCGGTCACCGGCGAGATTCGTGTCGCGAAGGCGCGGAAATCCTGTCGCGGGAGCGATGCTCCCGCGGCGTCGTTCGATGCCTCGAGCTGTGATGGCGCGCGGACGCGCCCAGGTCAGGCCGTGGCCTGACCTCGATCTTTATGAAGTTTGCGCATAGGCGGCTCCTTCAGCTGGTCCCCGATCCGAAGGTTGGATCATTCCATACCGACTGGTATAGAAGTCGTGCTGCGCCGCGTCAAGAAGCTTTCTATACCGGCTGGTATTTTTTTGTCCAGCAGTGGTTGCGGCTGCGTTCCGAGGAGCTATTTGGCCAGCCACCAGCACGCATGCAGGAGATCAAGCGATGCAGCTCGCCTTCCTCGGACTCGGCCAGATGGGACACGGCATCGCCGCCAACCTGCTCAAGGCCGGACATCAGCTAAACGTCTGGAATCGCACGGCCGAACGCGCCAACCCGCTGGTCGCCCAGGGCGCCGTGCTCGCCCCCTCCCCGCGCGCCGCGGCCGAAGGCGCGGAGGTTGCCTTCACCATGGTCGCCGACGACACGGCACTGACGCAAGTGCTCGAAGGACCCGACGGCCTGCTCGCCGGACTGCCCGAAGGCGCGCTGCATATTTCGCACAGCACGATCTCGGTCGAGGCGGCCGAGCGCGCGAGTCGCCTCCACGCCGAGCGCGGCCAGCGCTTCGTCTCGGCGCCGGTGTTCGGCCGCCCGGCAGTGGCCGAGGCCGGGCAGCTGTGGATCGTCGCGGCCGGCGAAGCCGATGCGATCGATGCCGCGACGCCGCTGTTCGACGCGATCGGACGCACCGTGTTCCGTATCGGCGACACGCCCTCGGCCGCAAACCTGGTCAAGCTCGCGGGCAATTTCATGATCCTCGCCACGGTGGAGGCCTATGGCGAAGCGGTGGCGCTCGCCGAGCGCGGCGGGATCGCACGCGACAAGCTGATCGAAGTGCTGACCGGCACGATCTTCGACGGGACGATCCACAAGATCTACGGCCCGCTGATCGCGGAGGAACGCTATCGCCCCGCCGGTTTCGCTGCGCCGCTGGGCCTGAAGGACATGCGGCTCGCCGGCGAGGCGGCCGCCACACTAGGCCAGCAGATGCCGCTGCTCGACCTGCTCAAGGCGCACCTCGCCGAGACGGTGGCGACCGAAGGCGAGGACGTAGACGTTACGGCACTGGCCGCCACGATTGCAAAGAAGGCGGGTTGACGCAGGCGGCGCGGAAAGGTTCATCAAGACCATGATCGATCGCATCTTCCTCTCCCATCCGCGCAGCGTGGGCGAAAGCTATGGCGAGCATGCCCGTACCGCTGCGCGCTTCGGCTTCACGATGATCGCAGGGGGCGCGGCGTGCGTCGTGCACGCCGTGCTGCCCTTCCTGTTCGTCCGCACGGCGAGCGACTCGGTCAAGAAGCTCTATGCCCAGATGAAGGCGCGCCAGCCGGCCTTCTCGCAGGAACGCCCGGCCTTCCAGCAGCCCGAGTGGCAGATCGAATACGAGATCTAGGGGCGTGATCGAGCACGTCGCCATCATCGGCGCGGGCTTTTCGGGCACGCTCCAGGCCATCAACCTGCTGCGCCACGAAGGTCCCCGCGCCACGCTGATCGAGCGCGCCCCGGTCGCGGGCACCGGCCTTGCCTATGGCGCCGCGCACCCGAGCCATGTGCTCAACGTGCGCGCGGCGAACATGAGCGCCTTTCCCGACGACCCTTCGCACTTCGTCCGCTGGCTCGAGGCGCGCGGCGTGCAGGATGCGCCGGGCGCCTTCATCCCGCGCGTGACCTATGGCGAGTATCTGCGCGAGCTGCTCGAGGCGGCGCTGCGCGACTCGAACGGCCGCCTCACCCTGGTGCGCGACGAGGTGCAGGACCTGGAATTCGGCAATGACGTGAAAGTGCGGCTGCGCGACCGGACGATCGATGCCGACGCCGCGGTGCTCGCGGTGGGCAACCTGCCGCCCCACGATCCGCCGGGGCTCGATCCCAAGAAACTATCGGGCAAACGCTACAAGGGCGATCCGTGGGACGCGAGCGTTCCCGAGGATCTGGGCGACGACGACACGGTGCTGGTGATCGGCACCGGGCTGACGATGATCGACGTCGTGCTGTTGCTCGATGCGCGAGGATTCCGGGGCAAGATCGTCGCCCTTTCCCGTCGCGGGCTGCTGCCGCGAAGCCACGCACCGGGCGGCGAATGGGAGAAGATCGCCGATCGCCCGGCGACCGTCGCCTCCAGGCTGGTGCAGCAGGTCCGCCAGCGCGGCGAGGCAATCGGCTGGCGCAACGCCGTCGACGAGCTCCGGCCCTTCACCCAGGCGATGTGGGGCAATGCGAGCGAAGCCGAGCGCGGCCGCTTCCTGCGCCACCTGCGTCCGTGGTGGGACGTCCATCGCCACCGGCTGGCGCCCGAAGTCCATGCCCGGCTGATGGCGGTGATCGAGCGCGGGCAGCTCGAAGTGATCGCGGGCAAGACCCTTGGGTTCGAGGAAGTGCCGGACGGCGTCGACGTGGCGCTCCGCCGCCGCGGCGCCGACGGGGCCGAGACGATGCGGGTGCAGCGGATCGTCAACTGCACGGGCCCGCTCGGCGATCTCGCGCGCACCGACGAGCCGCTGCTCCAGAAGCTCGCTGCGCGCGGCACGATCCGCCCCGACGCCGCGCATCTGGGGATCGACGTCGACAACCAGGGCCAGACGATCGACGCCGAGGGCCGGCCGAACGGCAACCTCTATGCGCTGGGGCCGATGACGCGCGGCGCCTTCTGGGAGATCGTCGCGGTGCCTGACATCCGCACCCAGACCTGGAGCGTCGCCCGGCGGCTGTCGAATGCCCATTGGGTGGGTGGCGAAGGGCTATAGGTTCGCGCTGAGGCGCAGAGAACGAAGAGAGATTTGTTCACGCAAAGGCGCAAAGGCGCGAAGAGAATTGCGCACGCGGAGACGCGGAGACGCGGAGGTTTAGGGTGGGAGACTTGCTGCCTGATCCTCCGCCCAAGCCTCCGAAGATTTTCTGCCGCTTTCGCGGGCTGCCTCACTCCGCGCCTCCGCGCCTCCGCGTGAACCTGAATCGTCGCGCCTTTGCGCCTTTGCGTGAACAATCTTTCTTCTCCCCCTGCGCACCCCTGCGGCCAAGAGTGCGCACTTCCCGTTAGTATCATTTGACACTATCGAGCCGTGGGCGGTACAATCGCCCCATGACCGACGCAGCAAATCCTCTCGGCCTCAATGGCTTCGAGTTCGTCGAATTCACCTCCCCCGATCCGGAGGCGATGGCCCGCCAGTTCGAGCAGATGGGTTTCGTGGCCAGCCACCGGCACCCGCGCAAGAACATCACGCGCTACAAGCAGGGGCGCATCAACCTGATGCTCAACCGCGACGATGCGGGCCGAGTCGCGAAGTTCCGCGGCGAGCACGGCCCCTCGGCGAGCGCGATGGCGTTCCGCGTCGCCGATCCGGCCAAGGCGATGGAATGGGCGCTCGCGCACGGCGCCGAACGCACCGAAGAGGACGACACCGTGATCCAGGGGATCGGCGGCTCGTACCTCTATTTCATCGAGGACGGCCGCGATCTCTATGCCGACTGGGCCGAGTTCCCGGGCTGGCGCGAGGCGGAGGCCGAGAACAATGTCGGGCTCGACCTGCTCGACCACCTCACCCACAACGTCCGCCGCGGCCAGATGCGGGTGTGGTCGGAGTTCTACAAGACGCTCTTCGGCTTCGAGGAGCAGAAGTATTTCGACATCAAGGGCCAGGCGACCGGGCTGTTCAGCCAGGCGATGATCGCCCCCGACAAGGCGATCCGCATCCCGCTCAACGAGAGCCAGGACGACAAGAGCCAGATCGAGGAGTTCATCCGCGAATATCATGGCGAGGGCATCCAGCACCTCGCGCTGACCACGGACGACATCTACGACACGGTCGAGCGGCTGCGCGCGCGCGGCGTGAAGCTGCAGGACACGATCGAGACCTATTACGAACTGGTCGACAAGCGCGTGCCCGGCCACGGCGAGGATCTCGAGCGGCTGCGCAAGAACCGGATCCTGATCGACGGTTCGGTGGAGACCGGCGAAGGCATCCTGCTCCAGATCTTCACCGAGAACATGTTCGGCCCGATCTTCTTCGAGATCATCCAGCGCAAGGGCAACGAAGGCTTCGGGAACGGGAACTTCCAGGCTTTGTTCGAGAGCATCGAGCTGGATCAGATTCGACGCGGGGTGATCAAGGTCGACGCCTGAGGCCGGAAGAACGAGAAGAGATTGTTCACGCAAAGGCGCGAAGGCGCGAAGATGCCTGGACGCGCTCCCGGAGCGTGTCGCTCCGGCGTCAGGGATTGACGTGACTCGGATGCGGAAGGCCGCTAGCGGGCAGGCGGAACTTCTTCATGCCTTCGCGATTTTGCGTGAACCGCATTCTTCTTCTCGGAACGTCGAGCTAGAGTTGGAGAGGAGAGCCGGGGGAAGCGGCGCCAGTAGCGCTTGCGTTGCTTCACCCCGGCCAAAATCCGAGGATGCAGGAATGACCAGCTACTTCCCCGGTTTCGGCAACCATGTCTCGACCGAGGCAGTGTCGGGCGCCCTGCCCCAAGGCCGCAATTCGCCGCAGAAGCCCGCATTCGGCCTTTACGCCGAGCAGCTTTCGGGGACGGCCTTCACCGCACCGCGACACGAGAACCGGCGTTCGTGGCTCTACCGGCTGCGGCCCACGGCCGAGCATCCGCCCTACACGCGCTACCAGGGCGCCCCGCGCTTCGCTCCAGGGACGGTGCAGGAGCCGCTCGCGCCCAACCGGCTGCGCTGGGATCCCCTGCCCGCCCCGACCGGGCCTGTCGACCTGATCGACGGCATGACCACGATGCTCGCCAACCGCGACCCCGCCGAGCTGGAGGGCGTGGCGGTGCATGTCTATGCCGCCAACAAGGACATGGACGCGCGCGTCTTCGCCAATGCCGATGGCGAGCTGATGTTCATTCCCCAGGCCGGTAGGCTGGCGCTGCTCACCGAGCTCGGGCGCATCGACGTGGCCCCGGGCCAGATCGCGCTGGTGCCGCGGGGGGTGAAGTTCCGCGCGCTGCTGCCCGACGGCGCGGCGTCGGGTTATGTCGCCGAGAACCACGGCGCGCTGTTCCGTCTCCCCGACCTCGGCCCGATCGGCGCCAACGGGCTCGCCAATCCGCGCGACTTCGAGACGCCCGCGGCCTGGTTCGAGGATCGCGACGAGCCGTTCGAAGTGGTGCAGAAGCATCTCGGCAGCCTGTGGACCACGACACTCGACCACAGCCCGCTCGACGTGGTCGCCTGGCACGGCAATCTCGCGCCATGGCGCTACGATCTATCGCGGTTCAACACGATCAACACGGTGAGCTTCGATCACCCCGACCCGTCGATCTTCACGGTGCTGACCTCGCCGAGCGACGTGCCGGGCCGGGCGAACGCCGATTTCGTCATCTTCCCGCCGCGGTGGATGGTCGCCGAAGACACGTTCCGCCCGCCCTGGTTCCACCGCAACGTGATGAGCGAGGCGATGGGGCTGATCACCGGCGCCTACGACGCCAAGGCCGAGGGCTTCGCGCCGGGCGGGCTCTCGCTCCACAACATGATGGCGGGGCACGGTCCCGACGTTGCGAGCTGGAAGGGCGCGAGCGAGGCGGAGCTCAAGCCGCACAAGACCGAGGGGACCATGGCCTTCATGGTCGAGACCTGCTGGCCGTATCGCCCCACGGCTTTCGCGCTGGAGCGGGCGCAGCCGGATTATGACGCGGCCTGGGCAGGATTCCCGAAGGCGCAGCTGCCTTGATCTTTCCCCAGCTTTGCCGGGGGAGGACTTAGATGGACCGCCTCTCGGCCACGCCGTCGGGCATCGCGCTCGGGCCGCTGGCGCTGATCCCCGACGGCAAGGCACGCAACTTCGTGCTCGAGATGCGCGCCGGGCGCTTCCACGGCTTCGTCGTCCGCCGGGGCGAGACGGTGCATGGCTATGTCGATCGCTGCCCACACATGGGACTGCCGCTCGCGCAGACGCTCGACCAATATCTCACC
Organism: Sphingomonas sp.; assembly: GCF_017744835.1. Lineage (GTDB taxonomy): Bacteria > Pseudomonadota > Alphaproteobacteria > Sphingomonadales > Sphingomonadaceae > Sphingomonas. Next base: position 391,035 of record NZ_JAGIAM010000003.1, on the reverse strand, counting down.
GACGACTCGCGCCTGATCGCCTGCTCGTGGCACGGCGCGCTGTTCCGGATCGAGGATGGCCGCTGCGTCGGCGGCCCCTGCGCGGGCGCGGCGCTTCAGCCCTGGCCGGTCGAGGTCCGCGACGGGACGATCGTCACCGGCTGAGCGTCGCCCGCCGCCGCGCATAGAGCAGATAGACCGCGAGCCCGAACAGGTTCCACACCAGGAACGACCATTGGGTCACGGCCTGGAGGCTGACGAACAGATAGAGGCAGCCGAGCACTGCGAAGGGCGCGACGATCCAGGGAAGCGGCGTGCGGAACGGGCGTCGTGCGTCGGGATCGCGGCGGCGCGAGACGAGCACGCAGATCGCGACAGCGATGAAGGCGCACAGCGTTCCGGCGTTGGCGAGGCTCGCGATCATGTCGAGCGGCGTGAGCGCGGCGAGCACCGCGACGAGGATCGCAGTGATCGCGGTGATCCGCGCCGGCGTGCCGCGCGACGAGACCCTGGCGAGGCTCGCCGGCAGGAAGCCGTCGCGCGCCATCACCAGGAAGATGCGGCTCTGGCCGTAAAGGAAGGCGAGCAGCACCGTGGGCAGCGCGATCGCCGCCGAGGCCGCGACGATGGTGGCGATGCGCTCCTGCCCGATCTCGCGCAGGATCAGCGCGAGCGGCTCGGCGCTGTCCGAGAAGCGCGTGTAGCTGAGCGCCCCCACCGCCGCTGCGGCGACGATCATGTAGATGAGCGTGCAGGCGACCATCGATCCGACGATGCCGATCGCAAGGTCGCGCTCGGGGTTCTTGGCTTCCTCGGCCGCGGTCGAGATCGCGTCGAAGCCGTAGAAGGCGAAGAAGATGATCGCCGCGGCGCCCATCACGCCGTATTTCACGCCGTCCGCGCCCGGCGTGCTTGCGAAGCCATAGGGCGTGAAGGGATGGAGGTTGGCCGCGTCGAAATGCGGCAGCGCCACGGCGACGAACAGCGTGAGCGTCACCAGCTTGAGCACCACCAGCGCCGAATTGATCCGCGCGCTCTCCCGCGTGCCGAGCATCAGCAGCCCGGCGACCACGGCGATGATGACGATCGCGGGCAGGTTGATGCCGATCGCACCGTCGGCGGTCGGCCCGTGAGTGAGCCAGTCGGGCAGATGGATTCCCAGACCGCCGAGAAAGCCCACGGCATAGCCCGACCAGCCGACCGCGACGGTCGCGACCACCAGCGAATATTCGAGGATCAGCGACCAGCCGACCACCCAGGCGATCACTTCGCCGAGCGTGGCATAGCTGTAGGTATAGGCGCTGCCCGAGGCGGGGATCATCGTCGCCATCTCGGCATAGCAGAGCGCGGCGGCGGCGCAGACCAGCCCCGCCACGGCGAAGCTCAGCAGCACCGCGGGCCCGGCGCGGTCGGCGCCCACACCGATCAGCGTGAGGATGCCGGTGCCGACGATCGCACCGACGCCCAGCGCCACCAGATGCGGCCAGGAAAGCGTGCGCGCCAGCCGGTGCGCCTCCGGCTGTTCCTCGGCGCCGGTCACGATCTTGCGTCTGAAAAGGCTTGTCACCCGATCCCCCTGAAGCGCCCGCGCTTGTCGAAGCGGCGCGGTTTCTCCAAGCCTAGGGACATGCACCGCGCCTCGACAAGGCCGGAACGATGATTCGGAGAGAATGATGGAACCCACCCTCGACTTCGGGCTCGGCGAGACCGCCGACATGATCCGCGAGACCACCCAGCGCTTCGCGAAGGAGCGGATCGAGCCGCTGGCGGCGCGGATCGACGCCGAGGACTGGTTCCCGCGCGACGAACTCTGGGCGGCGATGGGCGAGCTGGGGCTGCACGGCATCACGGTGGACGAGCAGTGGGGCGGGCTCGGGCTCGGCTATCTCGAGCATGTCATCGCGTGCGAGGAAGTCAGCCGCGCCTCGGCGTCGATCGGGCTGAGCTATGGCGCGCACTCGAACCTGTGCGTCAACCAGATCCACCGCTGGGCGAACGAGGAGCAGAAGGCGAAGTACCTGCCCAAGCTGGTCTCGGGCGAACATGTCGGCAGTCTCGCGATGTCCGAGGCGGGCGCCGGATCGGACGTGGTCTCGATGAAGCTGCGCGCCGAGAAGAGCGACCGGGGCTATGTGCTCAACGGCACGAAGTTCTGGATCACCAACGCGGCCTATGCCGACACTTTGGTGGTCTATGCCAAGACCGGCGAGGGATCGCGCGGGATCACGACCTTCATCATCGAGAAGGACATGCCCGGTTTCTCGATCGGGCAGAAGATCGACAAGATGGGCATGCGCGGCTCGCCGACGGCCGAACTGGTGTTCAACGACTGCGAGGTGCCGGACGCGAACGTCATGGGGCCGGTCAACGGCGGCGTCGGCGTGCTGATGAGCGGGCTGGACTATGAGCGCACCGTGCTCGCCGGCATCCAGCTGGGCATCATGCAGGCCTGCCTCGACGTGGTGCTGCCCTATATCCGCGATCGGAAACAGTTCGGCCAGCCGATCGGCCATTTCCAGCTGATGCAGGCCAAGGTGGCGGACATGTACGTCGCGCTGAACAGCGCCCGCGCCTACGTCTATGCCGTGGCGAAGAGCTGCGACGCCGGGCGCACGACGCGCTTCGATGCCGCGGGGGCGATCCTGCTCGCGAGCGAGAATGCCGTGAAGGTCAGCCTCGAGGCGATCCAGGCCCTGGGCGGCGCCGGTTACACCAAGGACTGGCCGGTCGAGCGCTTCGCCCGCGACGCCAAGCTGCTCGACATCGGCGCGGGGACCAACGAGATCCGCCGCATGCTGATCGGGCGCGAGCTGGTTGGCGCCTAGCGGAACAGCTTGAGGTCGATCGCCTCGCCCATCCTGGTCTCGCCGCGGCCATCGGGGTGGAGGTTGTCGCCGCGCTGGAGGTCGGCCGCCAGCCGCTTCGGATTGGCCGGGTCGGCGACGACCTCCTCCATGTCGATCACACCGTCGAAGGTGCCGGAGGTGCGGATCCATGCGTTGACGCGCGTCCGCATCGCCTCGCCCGCCTCGGTGTAATAGCCGGCACCTTCATAGGGCAGCACGGTCATCGCGATCACCTTGATCCCGCGGTCGTGCGCGCGCGTGACGAGCTGACGATAGCCCTGGATCAGCTGATCGGCGGTGATCGTCGGCGCCGCCACGCCGTCGCGCACGCGGCCCGATCCGCCGATGTCGTTGATCCCCTCGAGCAGCACGATCGTGGTCACGCCCGGCACCGCGAGCACGTCGCGGTCGAGACGGGCCAGCGCGCTGGGGCCAGTGCCGTTCGCGAGGATGCGGTTGCCCGAGATCGCCTGCGTCACCACGACATGCGGCTTGCCCGCCGCCGCGAGCCTGCGCGCGAGCACGTCGCTCCAGCGGCACACCGGCACTGCGTCGTTGGCGCAGCCGGTGTTGTCGGTGATCGAATCGCCATAGGCCACGACGATCGGCCGGGGCTTCGGCGTCAGCACGTCGATCCCCGCGAGCAGCGGCCGCGAATTGTGCTTCGCCACCGGGGTGAATGCCTCCCCGCTGCGGTCCCCCGGCGCGGAGACATAGGTCGGGGCGCCGCTCGCAGCATGGACGGTGGTCAGATCGGCCTTGCCGGGGAAGTAGATCGACACTTCGACGATGTCGAAGGCCTTCACCGGCAGCGGAACGGGATCGCTCACCAGCGGGGCGCCCTCGGGCACCGAGGTGGCGCCCTGCCCATCGAAAGTCACGCGTACCGCCGGGCCGCCGGCGACGCGCGCCGTCACTGCACCGATGCTCAGCGCGGGCCCATAGTCGTTGACCAGCCGCAGCCGGATCTTGCCCCCGCTCGCGCCGACGCGCACCGCCGAACGGATTGTGGCGTTGTCGACGCTCACCATCTGCGCCGGAACCGGCGCGGCCTGCCACATGCTCGCGGTCCAGGCGCGCGTCCAGGTCCCCTGCGGCGCCGGCGCCGCCCCGATGAGCGACACGGCCCCCGCCGCAATCCCGAGCCTCAGCTGCCAGCGCATCCCCGTCTCCCGATGTTTTCACATTGGGAGACGGGATACCACATGCTGGGTCGTTCAAGGCAAGAGGCAAAATCCTCCCCGGCAGCCCGGGGAGGATCGGATCACCAGACCTTCACGCGCTTGTCGGGCGCGAGATAGAGCTTCTGCCCTTCCTCCACCTTGAAGGCGGGATACCAGGCATCGAGGTTGCGCACCGTCTGGGCGCGCCAGCGGGCCGGCGCATGCGCGTCGGTGGCGACGCGGGCGCGGAGCTGCTGCTCGCGCGTCTTCTCGCGCCAGCTCTGCGCGAAGGCGAGGAAGAAGCGCTGGTCGCCGGTGAGGCCGCCGATCACCGGCGCTTCCTTGCCGCCGAGCGACGCCTTCCAGGCGTCATAGGCCGCCGACAGCCCCGCGACGTCGGCGATGTTCTCGCTCAGCGTCTGGCGACCGTTGATGTGCAGGCCTGGCAGCACCTCATAGGCATCGAACTGCTTCACCAGCGCCTCGCCGCTCGCCTTGAAGCGCGCGAGATCGGCAGGGGTCCACCAGTTGCGCAGGCGGCCGGTCGAATCGAAGTTCGCGCCGAGATCGTCGAAGCCGTGGCTGATCTCGTGCCCGATCACCGCGCCGATCGAGCCGTAATTGGCCGCCGCATCCGCGCCCGGATCGTAGAAAGGCGCCTGCAGGATCGCGGCGGGGAAGTTGAGTGCGTTCTGGAGCGGCAGGTTGACGGCGTTCACCGTCTGCGGCGTCATCCACCATTCGCCGCGGTCGACCGGCTTGCCGATCTTGGCAAGCTGGTGGCGATATTCGGCGAGCTGGGCGCGGCGGAGGTTGCCCACCGGATCGTCCGCCTTCACGTCGAGCCCGTCATAGCTGCGCCAGGTCTCGGGATAGCCGATGCCGACCTTCATCGTCGCGATCTTGCGGCGCGCCTCGGCCTTGGTCGCGGGCGCCATCCAGTCGAGCGCGGCCACGCGCTTGTCGAAGGCGCCGAGGATGTTCTTCACCATCCCCTGGATGTCGGCCTTGGACGAAGCGGGGAAATAGTCCTTCACATAGAGCTGACCCACCGCATCGCCGAGCCAGGCGTTGATGCTGGCGATCGCGCGCTTGTCGCGCGGGCGCGGCTTGGGCTGGCCGTTGAGCGTCTGGTTATAGAATTCGAAATGCGCCTGGTCGAAGGCAGCGGGAAGCACGTCGGTGACCTGGTTGATCCGGTGGAAGGTCAGCCAGTCCTGCCAGACCTGCAGCGGCTCACTGCCGACCAGCCGCGCGATGCCGGCGATGGCGGTCGGCTGCCAGACGATGAAGTCCTGCTGGTTGCCGAGCTGCGCCGCGTTCCAGAAGGCGTCCCAGTCGATCCCGGGGGCCTTCTTCGCGAAATCGGCCTTCTTCCAGGGGTTGTTCGCCTTGTTGGCGTCCTGGCTGGCGACGATGTCGAGATGCGCATGGGCGATCTTGGTCTCGAGATCGAAGATCCGCTGTGCGCGCGCATCGGGTTCGGTGACGTTGGCGAGGCTCAGCAGCTTGCCGATATAGGCTTTGTACTGGTCGCGGATCTTCGCCATCTCGGGCTTGGGGGAAAGATAATAATCGCGCTCGGGAAGCCCCAGCCCACCCTGCAGGACATAGGGGACCGTGGTCTCCGGCTGGTTGAAGGCCTGAGTCACGAAGATGCCGAAGACGTTCTCGGTCTCGAAATTGGTCGCGTTGAGCGGATCGACGTCGGCGCGCACGTCGCCACCAAGCATCGCCGAGAGCGCCTTCTTGTCGGCGAGCTGCGCGATCGCGTCGAGATCGCCGCTGAGCGGCGCGAGCCCGCGCGCCTCGATTCCGGCGGTGTCGGTGAAGGCATGATACCAGTCGGCGATGCGGCGCTGGTCGGTGCCCGCTGCGGCATTGGCCTGGACCGCGGCTTTCATGATCGCGGCGTTGTTCGCCTCGGCCTTGTTGAACACTTCGAGGAACACGCCGGTGCTCGAGCGATCCGCCGGGATCTCGGTGCGGGCGCGCCAGCCGCCGTTGGCGAATTCGTCGAAGTCGTCGCCGGGGCGGACCTGCTTGTTGAGGCCGGCGAGATCGACGCCGATCGTCGGAGTGGACACCGCAGTGGCGTTGTTCCCGGCATCTCCGCCGGTGGTGCAGGCAGTGGTGGCGAGAAGCACGGCCAGCAGGATCGCGCGACTATTCACTTGGCAACTCTCCGATAGTTCCTTGCTTCGCTGCTACTCCGCCGCGCGGCGCCGCGCCAGTGCCTTCCCAAGCGACCCGTCGCGGTGTAAGCACAGCCAAAATAGGTCAGGAGAGGTGCCCTAATGAGCGCTCCCGTGCTCGATACCAGGGTGATGCGCGAGAGCGAGACGTTCCGCTCCAACGCGGCGCACAACCGAGCGCTGGTCGAGCGGCTGCGCGCCGACGTCGCCCGCGCAGCGCTCGGCGGGAGCGAGGCGTCGCGCGAGCGCCACACCAGCCGCGGCAAGCTGCTGCCCCGCGATCGCGTCGAGCGGCTGCTCGATCCGGGCTCGCCCTTCCTCGAGATCGGCCAGCTCGCCGCCTGCGACATGTACGAAGGCGAAGTGCCCGGCGCCGGCATGATCGCCGGGATCGGCCGCGTGTCGGGCCGCACCGTCATGATCGTGTGCAACGACGCCACGGTGAAGGGCGGCACCTATTATCCGATGACAGTGAAGAAGCATCTCCGCGCGCAGGAGATCGCCGAGCAGAACCGCCTTCCCTGCATCTATCTGGTCGATTCGGGCGGCGCCAACCTGCCCCACCAGGCCGAGGTATTCCCCGATCGCGATCATTTCGGCCGAATCTTCTTCAATCAGGCCAATATGTCGGCGCTCGGCATCCCGCAGATCGCCTGCGTGATGGGAAGCTGCACCGCGGGCGGCGCCTATGTCCCGGCGATGAGCGACGAGAGCGTGATCGTGCGCAACCAGGGCACGATCTTCCTTGCCGGCCCGCCGCTGGTGAAGGCCGCGACGGGCGAAGTCATCTCGGCCGAGGATCTGGGTGGCGGCGACCTGCACGGGCGCAAATCCGGCGTGGTCGACCATGTCGCGGAGAACGACGAGCATGCCCTGACGATCGTGCGCGACATCGTCAGCCACTTGCCCGCCGACCGCACGCCCGACGTCGCGCTGCTGACGCCCCGCCCGCCCCGCCATGCGCCCGAGGAGCTCTACGGCATCGTCCCCCAGGACGTCCGCGCGCCCTATGACGTGCACGAAGTCATCGCGCGCATCGTCGACGGCAGCGAATTCCACGAGTTCAAGGCGCTCTACGGCACCTCTTTGGTGTGCGGCTTCGCGCATATCTGGGGCATGCCGGTGGGCATCATCGCCAACAACGGGGTGCTGTTCAGCGAGAGTGCCGTGAAGGGCGCGCATTTCATCGAGCTCGCCTGTCAGCGGCGCATCCCCCTGCTCTTCCTGCAGAACATCTCCGGCTTCATGGTCGGCGGGAAGTACGAAGCGGAAGGTATTGCGAAACATGGCGCCAAGCTGGTGACCGCCGTCGCCACCGCCACCGTGCCCAAGATCACCGTGCTGATCGGCGGAAGCTTCGGCGCGGGCAATTACGGCATGTGCGGCCGCGCCTATTCGCCGCGGTTCCTGTTCAGCTGGCCCAACAGTCGGATCAGCGTGATGGGCGGCGAGCAGGCCGCATCGGTGCTCGCCACCGTCCATCGCGACGCCGACAAATGGAGCGAGGCCGATGCCGAAGCCTTCAAGGCACCGATCCGCCAGCGTTACGAGGACGAAGGCAATCCCTGGCACGCGACCGCGCGGCTATGGGACGATGGCATCATCGATCCCGCCCAGACGCGCGACGTGCTCGGCCTCGCGCTCGCGGCAAGCCTCAACGCGCCGATCCCCGAGAGGCCGGCCTTCGGCGTCTTCCGGATGTGACATAGGGCCCGGGCGTAGGAGCCCGCCCCTTCGAGCGACTGGACCGCGCGCGCCGCACAGGGCAAAACTTGTCCCGGGGGGACGACAGGAGGGACCATGAAGCCCCGCAAAGCGCTTCTCCTATGTGCCATTCCGGCCGCCCTGTTCTGTGGCGCGAGCGCGCCACCGCAGGGCCGCGGCCAGATCGCACCGATCTCGCCCGCCGAGCGAAGCCAGGGGCAACAGGCCAGCGCGTCGCTGGTCGCTGAATATGGCGGACACTATGAAGGGCGCCAGGCCGGCTATGTCGCCACGGTCGCCCGTCGCGTTGCGGTTCAATCGGGGCTCTCGTCCAACCCTTCGGATTTCACCGTGACGCTGCTCGACAGCCCGGTCGACAATGCCTTCGCCACCCCGGGGGGCCATGTCTATGTCACGCGCGGGCTGCTCGCGCTGATGAACGACGAAGCCGAGCTTGCCGGCGTGCTCGGGCACGAAGTCGCGCATGTCGCGGCGCGGCACAGCCAGAGCCGCCAGAAGGCGGCGCAGCGCAATTCGATCCTGAGCGTGCTGGGTCAGGTGCTGGTGGGCGCCGTGGCGGGCAATTCAGGGTTCGGCGAGCTGCTCGGCCGCGGCATCGACACCGGCGCCCAGCTCGCCACGCTCGGCTATTCGCGCGGGCAGGAGACGCAGTCGGACGATCTCGCGGTCAACTATCTGCGCGGCGCGGGTTACGACACCGACGGGCTCGCGACGATGCTCGCCAGCCTTGCGGCGCAGAACCAGCTCGACCAGCAGCTCGCCGGCAGTGCGCGCTCGACGCCCGAATGGGCAAGCACGCATCCCGATCCGGCCTCGCGCGTCCGCCGCGCGGCGCAGCGCGCGCAGTCGGTGGGCGGCACTGCCAATCCCCGCAACCGCGACGCTTTCCTCGCGGCGATCGACGGCATGCTCTACGGTGACGATCCGCGGCAGGGGATGATCGTGGGCCGCGACTTCCTGCACCCCGGCCTCAGGCTGGGATTCACCGTTCCCCAGGGCTTCAGCATGACGAACGGCGCGCGCGCCGTGACCATCACCGGGCCGAACACCCAGGCGCAATTCTCGAGCGCGACCTATGCCGGCAATCTCCGGAACCATGTCGACGGCATCTTCCGGGCGCTGCTCGGCCAGGGCGTCGACGATGTGCGCACCACCACGATCAACGGCGTGCCCACCGGCTATGCGCAAGCGCGCGCCAACAGCGGCAATTCGCAGGTCGACGTGACGGTCTTCGCCTACCCGATGGGAGGCAACGCCTATCACTTCATCGTCCTGACCCCTGCCGGACAGGGGCTCGGGGCGGCGACGTCCCTGGTCGAATCCTTCCGTCCGCTGAGCAACGCCGAGGTCGCCCGCGCGCGCCCGCGCTATCTACGCGTGGTGACGGTGAAGCCCGGCGACACGATCGCGTCGCTCGCCCGGCGCATGGTGGTCGACCAGGCACCCGCCGACCATTTCCGCGTGCTCAACGGCCTTGCTCCCGACGCCGTGCTGCGGCCGGGGGACAGAGTGAAGATCGTGACCTATTGAGCGCGGGAGCCCGGCGGAGTCTCCCCCGCCGGACGCATCCGCATCAGCGCGTCAGCTTCTTGTACGCCAGCGCGGTGGGGCGGTCGGCCGCGTCGCCCAGGCGGCGGCGCTTGTCTTCCTCATAGGCTTCGAAGTTGCCCTCGAACCATTCGACATGGCTGTTGCCCTCGAAGGCGAGGATGTGCGTGGCGAGACGGTCGAGGAAGAAGCGGTCGTGGCTGATCACCACCGCGCAGCCGGCGAAATTCTCGATCGCTTCCTCGAGCGCGCCGAGCGTCTCGACGTCGAGGTCGTTGGTCGGCTCGTCGAGCAGCAGCACGTTGCCGCCGCGCTTGAGCATCTTGGCGATGTGGACGCGGTTGCGCTCACCGCCCGACAGCTTGCCGACGTTCTTCTGCTGGTCCTGGCCCTTGAAGTTGAACGCGCCGACATAGGCGCGAGTCGACATGTCGTGGCCGTTGACCTTCACATAGTCGAGCCCGTCGGAGACTTCCTCCCAGACGTTCTTCTTGGGGTCGAGGCTGTCGCGGCTCTGGTCGACATAGCCCAGGCGCACGGTGGTGCCGACTTCGATCGTACCCGAATCGGGCTGTTCCTGGCCGGTGATGATCTTGAACAGCGTCGACTTGCCGGCGCCGTTGGGACCGATCACGCCGACGATGCCGCCGGCCGGGAGCGTGAAGCTCAGATTCTCGAACAGCAGCTTGTCGCCATAAGCCTTCGAGATGTCCTTCACCTCGATCACCTTGCCGCCCAGGCGCTCGGGTACCTGGATGACGATCTGGGCCTTGCCGGGCGTGCGGTTCTGCTGCGCTTCGACCAGCTGGTCGAACTTGGCGATACGCGCCTTGGACTTGGTCTGGCGGCCCTTGGGTCCCTGCCGGATCCATTCGAGCTCGTCGCGGATCGCCTTCTGGCGACCCGATTCCTCGCGGGATTCCTGCTCGAGGCGCTTGGCCTTCTTCTCGAGATAGGTCGAGTAATTGCCCTCGTACGGGAAGTACTTGCCGCGATCGAGCTCGAGGATCCAGTCGACCACATTGTCGAGGAAATAGCGGTCGTGGGTGATCATCAGCACCGCGCCCGGATATTCCTTGAGGTGGTTCTCCAGCCACTGGACGCTCTCCGCGTCGAGGTGGTTGGTCGGCTCGTCGAGCAGCAGGATCGACGGCTTCTGGATCAGCAGCCGCGTGAGCGCGATGCGGCGCTTCTCGCCGCCCGAAAGATTGTCGACGGGCCAGTCGCTCGGCGGGCAGCGCAGCGCTTCCATCGCGATCTCGAGCTGGTTGTCGAGCGTCCAGCCGTCGACGGCGTCGATCTTCTCCTGGAGCACGCCCATCTCTTCCATCAGGGCGTCGAAATCGGTGTCGTCCTTGGGATCGCCCATCTCGGCCGAGATCGCGTTGAAGCGGTCGACCATGTCGGCGACGGCACGGGCGCCGTCCTTGACGTTCTCGAGCACGTTCTTGCTCGGATCGAGCTGCGGCTCCTGCGCCAGATAGCCGACGGTGATGTTCTCGCCCGGCCATGCCTCGCCGGCGAAATCGGTGTCGATGCCCGCCATGATCTTCATCAGCGTCGACTTACCGGCGCCGTTGGGGCCGACGATGCCGATCTTCGCACCCTGGTAGAATTGCAGGTTGATGTTCGACAGCACCGGCTTCTGCGCGCCGGGGAAGGTCTTTGTCATGTCCTTCATCACGAAGGCGTATTGGGCGGCCACGGGCTGGTCTCCGTTTCGAACTCTGGGATGCGGGAAGTTTGGCGGCGATGTAGCGATCGAAGCGCCAAATGGCAACGCGGGGGAGCGGGAAACAAAAAGGAAACGCGTGGGGCATTGGCAAATATTACGCGGGTGGCTAGCACGCTGACCATGACCAAGCGCATCCTGTTCGCGGCCGCCGCCGCGCTCGCCCTTCCCCTTCCCGCCCTTGCCCAGCACGACGCCGCCGCGCTGCGCGATGCGGCGCTCAAGGACGACGTGGCGTGGGAGATCACCGAGGGGCTGACCACCGAAGTGGGGCAGCGGCTCGCCGCGACCGAGGCGGAGGCGCGCGCACGCGCCTGGGCGGTCAAGAAGCTGACCGCGCTGGGCTTCCAGAACGTCCATATCGAAACCTACAAGATGCCCGTCTGGGTGCGCGGCGAGGAGAAGGCCGAAGTCGTCGGCGCCTCCGCGCAGAAGCTGACGATCGCAGCGCTCGGCAATTCGGGATCGACCGGCGCCAAGGGGATCGAGGCCGAGGTGGTCTATTTCCCGACGCTTGCCGATCTGCAGGCGGCGCCCGCTGGCAGCCTTACCGGCAAGATCGCCTTCGTCAGCCACGCGATGACGCCGACGCAGGACGGCTCGCAATATGGCTATTACGGCGGCGTGCGGCGCATGGGCCCGGCGCTGGCAGCGGGCAAAGGCGCGGCCGCGGTGCTGATCCGTTCGATCGGCACCGACCATCACCGCAATCCGCACACCGGCGTCACCAACTGGCCGACGGGCACCAAGCCGATCGCGGCCGCGGCGCTCTCCGTTCCCGATGCCGAGCAGCTCGAGCGGCTGCTCAAGCGCGGCCCGGTGCGGCTCAAGCTGCTCGTCACTCCGCAGTTCAAGGGCGAGGCGGAATCGGGTAACGTCATCGCCGACGTGCCCGGCACCGATCCCAATGCCGGGATCATCCTGATCGGCGGCCATCTCGACAGCTGGGACCTGGGCACCGGCGCGATCGACGACGCATCGGGCGTTGGCATCACCACTGCCGCGGCCAAGCGGATCATGGACGCTGGCCACCCGCGCCGCACGATCCGCGTCGTCTGGTTCGGCGCAGAGGAAGTCGGCGGCTTCGGCGGCGAGGCCTATGCCAAGGCGCATGCGAGCGAGCGCCATGTGCTCGCGATGGAATCCGATTTCGGCGCCGATCGCGTCTGGAAGTTCGAAGCCAACCTGCCCGACAGCGCCAAGCCGGTCGCGGATCGCGTCGCGACGGCGCTCGCCCCGCTCGGCATTTCGCGCGGCCGCGGAGTCGCCAGCGGCGGCACCGATGTCGGGCCCGTGCTGGCGACGGGCGTCGGCGGCATCGACCTCGATCAATCGGGCCTGCGCTATTTCGACTACCACCACACGCCCGACGACACGCTCGACAAGGTCGACCCCGAGCAATTGCGGCAGAATGTGGCAGCCTGGACCGCGATGCTCGCGGTGGCTGCGAATGCGCCGGAGGACATCGGCCCGGTCCAGCCGTCCGCAGGGCACTGACGTTACGGACACGTAGCGTAAGCCGGCTCCGAACGGGCGCAATTGTGGCAAAAAAGGGGCCGAAATTTTGCATCTCGTCGCATTTTGGATTGACGCACGCGCAACGACCGTTATGTCAGCGGCTTCGCGTCGGCTCGGGCCGGGTGCGAAACGTGTTTAATGTTCCAATGGGAGCAAACCGAATGAAGAAGATCCTCATTGTTGCGGCGACCGCCGGCCTGATGTCGCTCGCGGCTTGCAACGGCGGCACCACCAACACCACCGCCGAGAACGTGGCCGACTCGCACGAAGCGAACGCCGCGATCTACGAAGAGGCCGCTGACAACGCGACCAACGCCGTTGCCGAGAACGTTCTCGAGAACGCTGCCGACGTCGAAGAGAACGCCGCCGACGCCGCCGAGGCGAACGCGAACTGATCTTCTTTCCGGCCTCTTGGGCCGGAACCGAGACATCGGAAAAGGGCGCTCCGCAAGGGGCGCCCTTTTTCGTTGCAAGCAATCCGCTCCCCCGCCCCTCGCGGCCATTGAATAGCGCTTTGGCCCACGCCTCTCCCGCCCTATGACCCGAGCAAAGGGGGGCGAATGGCGACAGGTACGACAACAGCGGAATCTCGGCCGGTCGAGCGTCGCCCGGCGCTGCCGCGGATGCTCGCCAGCCTCTATGTCCAGGTGCTGATCGCGATCGCTGCAGGCATCACGGTGGGCGCCTTCTGGCCGGCGACCGGCGCCGCGCTGCAGCCGCTCGGCGACGCCTTCATCGCGCTGGTGAAGATGGTGATCGCGCCGGTGATCTTCCTCACCGTCGTGACGGGAATCGCCGGCGGGCATGGCCTCGCCTCGACCGGCCGCGTGGCGGTCAAGGCGCTCGCCTATTTCCTGTTCTTCTCGACGATCGCGCTCATCATCGGCCTCATCGTCGCGCATCTCGTCCAGCCCGGCGTGGGAATGAACGTCGACCCCACCACGCTCGACGCTTCCAAGGTCCGCGACTACGGCGAAAAGGCGCATGAGACGAGCGTGACGGGCTTCCTGATCGCAATCATCCCGACGACTTTGCTCTCCGCCTTCACCAGCGGATCGATCCTGCAGGTGCTGCTCGTCGCAGTGTTGTTCGGCGTCGGCCTGGTACTCGTAGGCGAGCCCGCGCGACCGGTGACTGACATGCTCGAGCGCGTCGCGCTGGTGGTGTTCCGCATCGTCGCGATCGTGATGCGTGCGGCGCCGATCGGGGCATTCGGAGCGATGGCCTTCACGATCGGCAAATATGGCCTCGGCACGCTGCTCAACCTCGGCGCGCTGGTCGCGACCTTCTATTTGACCTCGCTCCTCTTCGTGCTGGTCGTGCTCGGCGCGGTCGCCGCGCTCAACGGCTTCTCGATCCTCCGCCTCATCCGCTATCTCAAGGCCGAGCTGCTGCTGGTGCTCGGCACTTCCTCGTCCGAAGCCGCGCTGCCTGCGCTGATCGAGAAAATGGAGCGTGCCGGTTGCCGCAAGGAAGTCGTAGGGCTGGTGGTGCCCACCGGCTATTCGTTCAACCTAGACGGCACCAACATCTACATGACGCTCGCCGCGCTGTTCATCGCCCAGGCGACCGGCGTGCAGCTGACGCTGGGCGAGCAGATCGGGCTGCTGGCAGTGGCGATGGTCAGTTCGAAGGGCGCTGCGGGCGTGACCGGCGCCGGCTTCATCACGCTGGCGGCAACGCTCGCCATCGTCCCCAAGGTGCCGCTCGCCGGCATGGCGCTGATCCTGGGCATCGACCGCTTCATGAGCGAGTGCCGCAGCCTCACCAACTTCATGGGCAATGCCGTTGCGACAGTGGTGGTGGCGCGCTGGGAGGGCGCGCTCGACCGCGATGCGCTGGCCCGCGCGCTCGCGGGGGCACCCGACGAATTGCCTGCGCGGCCGCCGGTGGAGATGGATACCGATTAAGGTTCCGACAGCCAGGGGCATGTCTCGCTCGCCGAATATCGGAGAGTCCTGGGAACTTCTGTGGTATTCCTAAATAAAAACAGCTAGTTTTCACCTATTTTCCGACCGTTGAGGAGCGCTCGATGACTTATCGCCCCACCGCAATGATCGCCGCCGGGATGCTTCTGATGTTGGAATCATGCAATGGAGGCAGCCCGAGCCCGACGCCCTCCCCCACGCCCTCGCCGTCCCCAACGTCGAGCCCGGCGCCCACGCCTTCGCCAACGGCGACACCAACGGCGTTCCCGCTCACCTCCGCCGCCGAGTTCGATTCGATCAGTGCCAGGGTGAACTACACCGGTGACCCTGCGGCCCATATCGTGATCGAAGCCGGCAGCGTTGCGGGCCTCTCGAACGCCGTTCGGGTGAGCCTGACCGGCGCCATCGCGACCGGCAGCTTCGGCGTCAAAGACAATGGCGAGCAGACGTTCTTCACGAATGCGAACGTCACCTTGGCTCCGGATCCGACGGTCACCGAATATATGTTCCGCATCGAGGACAGCGCCACCGCCGGCAAATTCTCTCAACTCGATTTCCTCAACAACAGCATTGCCTCCCAAGTGACGAGCAACGCAGTTTTCGCCCGGTCACACGTGAGCTACGCGAATTGGTGGCGTAGCGACTCCACGGCGGGCCAAAAGCGCTTCACGACCAGCGTGTTCGGCTATTCGACAGCCGCGGCACAGGTGCCGACCAGCGGCACTTCGAGCTATGCTAGCGGCGCAACTGGGCGCGTGATCCGGGCCTTCGCGGATGGCTCGTCCACCGAGCGGGTGACGGGAACGGCGACGGTTTCGGTCAATTTCGCTACGGGATTGATCGATGCGACGATCAGCCTGTCCACCTGTCCATTCCCGCGTTGCGCCAACGCGCTGGTGATCGGCACCTTCAGCGGACAGGCTTCGATCCCCGCGGGCGGCAACGCGTTCACCGGCACTATCAGCTCGGCTGATGGTGCCACCGGCTCCTTCACCGGCACCTTCTTCGGGCCCCAGGCAAAGGAAATCGGAATGAGCTTCGTAATCCGCGGCACTTATGGCGCTGGCGCCGATCAGCGCATCGTCGGCGGCATCGTCGGAGCAAAACCCTAACCGCCGGAAAGATGGTCGGGGAGACAGGATTCGAACCTGCGACATCCTGCTCCCAAAGCAGGCGCGCTACCAGACTGCGCCACTCCCCGACGCGAAACGCCGCCTAGGCGCTTCCTGCCGCTGCTACAAGCCCGCGCTTGTGATGGCCGGCGCGCTGGTGGGCCCGGCAGGACTCGAACCCGCAACCTAGCCGTTATGAGCGGCCAGCTCTAACCGTTGAGCTACAGGCCCCCAGCGCCGCCCGCACTAGCGGAGGTGGCGGGCTCGCCGCAAGCCGCCTCGAGGATTTGGGCGAGCGAGGCCGACGTGACGCCCAATCGGTCTAGAAGCGTAAGCACCTGGTCCCACCAGTGCCAAAACGCCGCCAGATCGGCAGCGTCGCGGACATAGGGCGTGTGGCCGGGTTCGAGCGAGGGCGAATGGAAGCCGAAGTTGAGCAGGCGCACTCCCTCTCCCACCGCGACACGTATGGCTTCGAGTGCCTCGTCCAACGGCATGTCCTCGGGCGTCAGCGCGACGCGGGAGAGCAGCCCCAGCCGCGAAGCCAGGCCGCGTCCGCGCGGCACGCTTCCCAGCCGCCGGTAGAGCTCTGTTCCGGCCCGGCGCGCTCGCCCGGTGAAGACCGTGGTGAGCGGCAGCTCGACCAGCGCGTTGTCCGGTCCGGTGCGGAAGGCATGCGGCGTGACAGCAGTGAAGTCGGGTCCGCCGTCCGGCCGATAATCATAGCGCGCGCGCATCGAGGTATCGATGCGATAGCCGTGCCTGGCGAGCATGGCGAGCGTGTGCGGGCCCAGCCCATAGCGCCCCGCGCGATAGGCGCGCGGCCGAACGCCCGTCGCGCGCTCGATGGCGTCGGTGAGCACCAGCAGCTTCGCTTCTTCGAGCGCAGGCGCAAGGTTGCCCGCGAAGCTGTTGAACGCGTTGAGCTCTTCCTCGAAGGGCGGATTGACCCAGCTGTGAAGCTGGGTGCCGATCCCGGTGCTCCCGTCGGCGAGGAGCTCGCGCAGGATTTCGGCCGCGGCGGGCGCCGCCACAATCGGATAGTCGACGAGATAGGTGAGCGCCGCCCCCTGCGCCGCAAAGCGTCCGTGCGCGGCGGGCACCGCGGCCATGTGGCTCGTGCCGTGCCCCTCACGCACGAAGGGTCCGTTCCAATCGAACTCCTCTTCGGTGTCGATGAAGATGGTGAAGCGCCTACCGAAGGAATCCGGCCAAGCGACCAGGGCAGCCGGATCGGGAGCCGGCACGCGATAGGCGCTGCCGGGCGCGGGTTCGTCCCCCTCCCCCACGATCAGCTCAGATGCGCCTGCCCCATGTGGAAAGCTACGGACGCCGGAAGGCGCAAAGTCAAGCTCTCGGGCTCGATCACCAGGCTGCCGCCCAGCTCACGCGCCAGGTTGCGCGCAAGGCGCAGCGCAAAGCCGGTGCCGAGCAGCGAGGTATCCTCGCGCTCATCGTCGATGCCGAGCACCGAATCGCCGGGATATTCGGCGAGCGCACGCGGGCGATCGATCGCGATCGCAACAGTCTCGCCCTCCAAGGCGGTCCGCACGCCGACGCGCTCGCCTGCCGCGCTGGCCGAGAGCAGCGTCGCCATCAGCCGCGACAACAGCCGCTCGACGGCGCGCTTGTCGCCGATCACCGCGAAATCGTCGATCGGAAGCGCGATCAGGGCGCCACGCAGCGCAGCGAGCGGGGAAAGCTCGTCGGCGATCGCCGCAAACAGCGGGCGCAGCGGCACGGGACCCGGCACCAGCGCCAGCGCGGCGCTGTCGATGCGTGCGGCGAGATCGAGGTCGTCGATCGCGCCCAGCAGGACGCGGGCCTGTTCGCGGATCACCTGCGCGCGCTCGCGATAGACGTCCGGGACCGGGCCGAGCATCTGCGCGTCGATCATCTCGGCGAAGCCCGCGATCGCGTTTGTCGGCGTGCGCAGCTCATGGACGAGCTGGCGCAGCGAGTCGGCAGAGGCAGGCTGCGGCGCGGGAGCGCGCTCGGCGCGCTCGTCGGCGCGCGGTCGGCGGCCGGTGCCGCGATAGCCGGCGAAGCGGCCGTTGACGGAGTCGAACACCGGCACGGCGGAGATCAGCCAGTCGCCGGCAGCATCGGATTCGCCCTCGATCACCATCCGCGCATTCGAGAAGCCGGCGCGGTGGCGAAAGGCTCCGGCCGCGCTCGCGTCGATCCGCGAGCCCTCCGGCATTCCCTGGGTATCGAGCCCCAGCCCGACCAGCGCCGCGCGGTTGGCGCCCTCGACCCAGCGGATCACGCCCTTCGCATCGGTTTCGAAGCGCAATTCCTCGGCGACCAAAGGTCCACGCGGCGCCGCGGCATCGGTCTCGCGGTTGCGCCAGAAGGCGTCGATCCGTGCCATCACCTCGGAGATCTCGAACGTGCCCTCGGGACCCTGCGGGACCCCATGCGCGGGCGTTGCCGCAACGGGCGCGCCCGCCTTGCCAACGTCGATCGCCGGTGTGGGCTCTGGCGGCAGCTCGGCGACGGGAGGCGCATGGACACCGGCCGCACCGAAGAAGGCGCCGGGCTCGGCCGGCGGCAACGCGTCGGAGTCGTCGTCGACCGCAGCGAAGAGGAAATCCTCATTCGGGGAGAGGCTCGTGGGCATCTCGACCGGCTGCGCCGCGGGCGCTGCGACGTCGTCGAGCGCTCCGTGCCAATCAAGCGGTTCCGACAGGGCTTCCGGCGCCACCGGAGTGGTCGCGGGTTCCACGGCGACCAGCGGCACCTCGGGCGCTTCCAGCTTTTCGCTCGCGTCGGGCAGGACGAAATCGGCCGGGCCGTAGCTCTCGAGCGCACGCCCGACCACGGGGCTCAGGTCGCGGCGGTTGCGCAGCACCGAACGCCCCGCGGGCGAGAGATCGGGTATCAGCTGAACCCATTCGGCCGAGCTCAGCCGCGCGCTGCGCAGCACCGGCAGGGCGATTTCAAGATCGTCGAGCGCCAGCAGGCGGACCAGCGGCGCCGGGGGGTTACCGAATTCCAGTGCGCGCGCGCTCGCCGCACGGACTGCGACGGGCACTTCGGGACGCAGCGCCTTGAGTGTCGCCATGGTGCGCGTGTCGGGGGGCACGCGCCGACGACCGACCAGGTCGACGAGCTGCCGCCACGCCGATTGCACGCCCTGCGGCGTGCTCAGATCGGCTGCGAGCACCGTCTCCAGAGTGTCGTCGAATCGCAAATTCACCCTCATCAAGCGCACCAGCGAAATGTGCGCTGTAACGATTCCTTAACCCCCGACTGCAGCCGTCGGAACCGCCCATTTCGGCACGTCGCAATGTGGGACAATTGCGTTGCCCTGAAATAAAGTTGCGGTTATCGCACGTTCACTGCAACGAACCCAAAGTGGAGAATCAAAATAATGCGGTTCGACGACATCGACGTTCGGATTCTGGGTCTGCTACAGGACAACGGCCGCATGACCAACGTCGAACTGGCCGAACGCGTGGGGTTGACTGCCCCGCCCTGCCTGCGCCGCGTTCGCGCGCTCGAGCAGCAGGGAGCGATCACCGGCTATCATGCCGCGCTCGAACCGGGAGCGCTCGGCTACAACCTGACCGTCTTCGCGATGGTGAGCCTGAAAAGCCAGGCCGAGAGCGACCTGCGCGCTTTCGAGGAGCTGGTGGCCGGCATTCCCGAGGTGCGGGAGTGTCATATGTTGAATGGGGAAATCGACTTCATCCTCAAGATCGTTGCGCAGGATCTGCAGAGCTTTCAGCAGATCCTGACGACGCGGCTGACCACTGCGCCCAACGTCGAGCATGTGAAGACCTCGCTCACCATCCGCACGTCCAAGGCGCTGCCCGGCGTACCCGTGGCATAAAAAAGGGGCGGTCGCCCGACCGCCCCTTTCCTTCAATATTGGCGCTGTTGCCGCTCAGGCGAGCGGCGGGAAGTCGACCGAAGCCGCCCAGAGCAGCGCGAGATTGGCGTAGGGGCCCGTCTTCACCTGCTGGAACGCCGCCCGCGCCTCGTCCTTGCGGCCGAGCCGCTGGAGCGCCACGCCGCGGTTCAGATTGACCTGATCCGCATTCACGCCGCCCTTCTGGAGCGCGAGGTCATAGAGCTCGACCGCGCGCGCGTTGTTGCCCGACGCCAGATAGGCGTCGCCGGTGCTCACGGCATTCTTGCCGTTCGCCGCACCGGCTGCCTGCTTGGCGAGCCCGTCGAGCGAGCCCTCGGCGCGCGCGGCGTTCTGCGACGCGGTGTAGATCTGCTGCGTGTCCGAATCGCCCGCCGGGATGACGCCCGACTTGCGGCCTTCGTCGATCACCGCGACGGCTTCCCAGGGCAGACCGGCCTGCTGCGCCGTATAGGCGTAGGCGGCATAGTCGCTGCGGCCCGCGAGCGCGTGCGTCGAGCGCATCAGGCGGAAGAGGCTGAGCTTCTCGGCCTTGTCGTCCGAAGCGCCGAGCCCGAACACCGAAACCGCCCAGCGCCAGTTCTGCACCGACGGATATTCCTGGATGTAGCGCGACAGCCAGGTGGCGGTCGCGGCGCGATCCCCGAGCTGGTTCACGCGCGGAATCGCGAACTTGTACCACTCCTGCGGCGGCTTGCGGCCCGCACCCTTGCTCGCCTGGATCGCGCGGTCGACCTCGGCCACCGCCTCGGCCTGCTTGCCCGTGCCGGCATAGGCATTGGCGAGCAGAACCGGCAGATCGGGCTGGTCCGAGCCGAGCTCGCGCGCCTTGAGCAGCGCCGGCAGCGCCTCGGCGGGCTTCTTCGCCGTCAGAAGCTGGTCGCCGAGCATGTAATTGTACACCGCGCCGTAGAGCCGGACCTTGTCGGCCGGAACCTTGGGGCTGGTCGAAAGAACCTGGAGCGCCTTCATCTGGCCCGGCGTGTTCTTGCGGGCGAGCTCGATCTGGAGGCGGAGCGACGCGGCGAAATAGCGCTCGTCGTCGTTCTTCGCGACGGCTTCGGCCGCGGTGAGCTGGGTGTCGGCAGTCGCCAGATCCTGCGCCTTGAACGCGGCTTCGGCCGCAGCGGCCGGGGTCCGGAACTCGGGGCTGACCTTGATCTCGGGCGCCTTTTCGCCCTTGTTCTGGGCAGCAGCCGGCGCCGCGACAAGCACGGGGGCGCCGAGCGTCAGCACCGCGGCGAGCGCGAGCTTGGAAACGAACGTCATCTAGAACTCTCCTAGTGGGGCGGGAGACGGGACTCCGCCGCCCTCTAGATGGCGGCATCGCCCCGTTCAAGCGCGACCAATCGCACGTGCGATGCCGATTGCCGCATGAACGCTGTTTGAATAGGCGCACAAAAGGCACCGCAGGACCCTGCCGCCTCCCCTCGCGTACGCGTACGCGCGGGCGCGCGGGGTTGGCAGGATGCATCGGGCTCGCTAGAGCCATTGCACGACTAGATTCATTCCGAAAGCATCATAACTTGACCGACGAGACGCTGCTCGCCGACCCCTCCGACATTACCCCCATCTCGATCGTCGACGAGATGAAGACCTCGTACCTCGATTACGCGATGAGCGTGATCGTGGCGCGCGCGCTGCCCGACGTCCGGGACGGCCTGAAGCCGGTCCACCGCCGCATCCTCTATGCCGCGCAGGAAGGCGGCTATGTGGCGGGTCGCGCGTATCGCAAGTCGGCCCGCCTCGTCGGCGACGTGATGGGCAAATACCACCCGCACGGCGACAGCTCGATCTACGACGCGATGGCCCGCATGGCCCAGGACTGGGCGATGCGCGTGCCGCTGATCGACGGCCAGGGCAACTTCGGCTCGATGGACCCCGATCCGCCCGCGGCGATGCGCTACACCGAAGCGCGACTCGCCCGCGTGGCCTCTGCCCTGCTCGACGACATCGAGAAGGACACGGTCGACTTCCAGGACAATTACGACGGCTCGGAAAGCGAGCCCTCGGTCCTCCCCGCCCGCTTCCCGAACCTGCTGGTCAACGGCGCCGGCGGCATCGCGGTCGGCATGGCGACCAACATCCCGCCGCACAACCTGGGCGAAGTGATCGACGCCTGCCTGGCGTACATCGAGAATGGCGGCATCTCGATCGAGGAGCTGATGGAGATCGTGCCGGGGCCGGACTTCCCGACCGGCGCGATGATCCTCGGCCGCACCGGCTGCCGCAACGCGTACCAGACCGGCCGCGGCTCGATCATCGTCCGCTCGCGCCACAGCTTCGAGCAGCGCGGCGAGCGCCGCTCGATCGTGCTCACCGAAATCCCCTATCAGCAGGGCAAGAACGCGCTCGTCGAGAAGATCGCCGAGGCGGCGAAGGAAAAGCGCGTCGAGGGCGTCAGCGACATCCGTGACGAATCGTCGCGCGAAGGCGTGCGCATCGTCATCGACCTGAAGCGCGACGCCACGCCCGAAGTGGTGCTCAACCAGATCTGGCGGAACACGCCAGCGCAGTCGAGCTTCCCGGCCAACATGCTCGCGATCCGCGGCGGCCGGCCCGAGCTGCTCAACCTGCGCGACATCATCGAGGCGTTCGTCAAGTTCCGCGAAGAGGTCATCACCCGGCGCTCGAAGTTCGAGCTCGCCAAGGCCCGCGAGCGCGCGCACATCTTGCTCGGCCTGGTGATCGCCGTCACCAACCTCGACGAAGTGGTGAAGATCATCCGCGGCTCGTCGAGCCCGGCCGACGCCCGCGACAAGCTGCTCGCGCGCGAATGGCCGATCGCGGAGATCGCCCAGTACATCAAGCTGGTCGAAGCGGTCGAAACCGAAGTCACCGGCGACATCTATCGGCTGAGCGAAGTCCAGGTCCGCGCGATCCTCGACCTGCGCCTCCACCGCCTGACCGCGCTCGGCCGCGACGAGATCGGCGACGAGCTCAAGCAGCTGGCCGATTCGATCGCCGAGCTGCTCGAGATCCTCGGCAACCGCGCCAAGCTCTACGAAGTGATGCGCGAGGAGCTGACCACGGTCCGCACCCTCTATGCCACGCCGCGCCGCACCGAGATCGCTCCGGCCGCCGACGGCATCGAGGACGAGGACCTGATCGAGCGCGAGGACATGGTCGTGACCGTCACGGTCCAGGGCTATATCAAGCGCACCAGCCTCGACAGCTTCCGCGCGCAGAACCGCGGCGGCAAGGGCCGCGCCGGCATGGCGACCAAGGAAGAGGATGCCGTCACCGAGCTGTTCGTCACATCGACGCACACGCCGGTGCTGTTCTTCTCGACGCTCGGCAAGGTCTATCGCATGAAGGTCTGGAAGCTGCCCGAGGGCGGCCCGGCCACGCGCGGACGGCCGATGGTCAACATCCTGCCGCTCGCGGCGGGCGAGACGATCTCGACCGTGCTGCCGCTCCCCGAGGACGAGAATGAGTGGGGCAAGCTCCACGTCATGTTCGCCACCGCCAAGGGCAGCGTGCGCCGCAACTCGATGGACGCGTTCACCAACGTGCCCTCGAACGGCAAGATCGCGATGAAGTTCGAAGGCGAGGATGCCGACGACCGGCTGATCGGCGTCGCGCTGCTCGACGAGCAGGACGACGTGCTGCTCGCGACGCGTCAGGGCAAGGCGATCCGCTTCCCCGGCGACGACGTCCGCGAGTTCCAGAGCCGCAATTCCACCGGCGTGCGCGGCATGCGGCTGGCCGAGGGCGACGAAGTCATCTCGCTCTCGATCCTCCACCGCGCGGGCATCCGCGACCAGGAGGAGCGCGAGGACTATCTCCGCCACGCCCCCTGGAAGGGCGAGGACGCCGATCGCGCGCCGCGCCTGATGGACGATGCGCGCTATGAGGAGCTCAAGGAACGCGAGCAGTTCATCCTCACCGTCTGCGCCAACGGCTATGGCAAGCTCTCGTCGTCGTACGAGTATCGCCGCACCGGCCGTGGCGGCCAGGGGATCACCAACATCGACAACATCGGCCGCAACGGCCCGGTGGTGGCGAGCTTCCCTGCGAGCAAGGGCCACCAGCTGATGCTGGTCACCGACCAGGCCAAGATGATCCGCATGTCGCTGGGCGACCTGCGCGTGATCGGCCGCAACTCGGCGGGCGTGCGTCTGTTCAACGTGGCCGACAACGAGCATGTCGTCTCGGCCGCGCGGATCGAGGAGAGCGAGGACGAGGCCGAGGTGAACCTGGCGGACGGCCCGACGGTTGGCGACGCGACGCCGGATGGCGACACGGGCGAGGATCTCGCCGCGGGTCCGGCGGACGGGGAATAATCCCAACCGTCACCTCCGCGAAAGCGGGGGCCCATCTCCTGCCGTCTCAAGACAATCCAACGACCGTTTTGCGGGCGGCGCGTGTCGGAGATGGGCCCCCGCTTTCGCGGGGGTGACGGCGGAAGGAACAACCGCGGCGGAACGGTGTAATCTCCTCTGAAGTCACGGAGCGTTTGATGCCCGAATCCACTGCCTACAAGGTCCTCACCGCCGAGCAGATGTCCGAGCTCGAGCATGCCCGCGTGTTCAACGGCGCGCCGGTGGACCTGGCCGACGGCTTCATCCATCTCTCGACCGCCGACCAGCTCCAGGAAACGCTCGACAAGCATTTCGCCGGTCAGGAGGGCCTCTGGCTGGCCGCGGTCGATCTTGATGCGCTGGCCGAGACGGTCAAATGGGAGCCCTCGCGCGGCGGCCAGCTCTTCCCCCACATCTATGGCCCGCTGCCGCTCGACGCCGTGACGGCCTACAGCGAGCTCCATTACGAGCCCGACGGCAGCCTAAGGCTCCCCGTTACCGGCTGAGCAGCGCGTCGATCGCCTCGCGGCTGACGCGCGCCATGTCGCTTTCGGGGATGCGCGCGATCTGAGGCAGCGTCATGCCGTTGGCGCGCAGTTGCTCGATCACCCACCAGCCTGCGGCATAGGCTTCGCGGCGAACCCCCGCCCCGCCCTCGCCGATCGTGTATTTCCACACCGTCGCGCCATCCTTCGCCTCGAGCACCGGGCGGATGTCGGCGAGGACCGCGGCCTTGCGCGGCTGCACGGAGTCCCACCAGCCGGGCGCGTGCGAGACATAGGCGCTGACCGGCCTGCCGGGCGCGACTTCGCGCGCGACGTGCATCGCCAGCCCCTCCTGCAGCAGCGTCTGCGCGATCGAGCGCTCCCAGCCGCCGCCGAGCCCGGCCGCGCGGCCGTGCACGGCGTGCGCGAACTCGTGCGCCTGGGCGAGCGCGTGGTCGTCGTCGCTTTCGACCGGGAAGTGGACGTAATAGGTGCCGCCCATCGAGAAGGCGAAGGCGTTCGCCTCGAACCCGCCGACGAACAGGGTCGCTCGCACGTCGACCGCCCCCGAATAGTCGAGCACGCGCACGACCGCCGCCAGGCTGTCGAGCGGCGCGGGCTGCCAGGTCGCGGCAGCGCTGCGGATGCGCGGGAGCGCGGCGTCGTAGCGATCCCAGGCGCCCGCGAGCAGCTGCCGCGCCAGCGCCTCGCCGCGCGGACCCGGCGGCACCGCGGCGAAGCCGTAGCGCTGCTTCCACAGCGCGAACCGCGCTTCGGCATCGGCGGGCGGCGCGGCCTTTGCGGCATCCCAGAAGGCCAGGAACTTGGGCGTGAGGTCGATCAGCTCGACGCAGGCCTGGCCGGCGCATTGCTTGCGGGGCGCCTCCTGCGCCTCGGCGGCGACTGGAACGAGAAGGAGCAGGAAGGGAAGAACGGCGGTTCGGAGCATCGGCATCTCTTTTGTGTGTTATAACAATAATACACATGGACATATTGTCCACAAGAGACGTGCAGGCTTGTCGGGCCGTGTCGGGTGGGCCAAGGGCATAGGCATGTCCGGAACGGTTCGCCAGCAACGGGGAGGCACGCGGCTTGCGCTGCTGCTCGTCGCCTGCGCGTTGCTGTTCCGCGTCGCGGTGCCGGCGGGCTGGATGCCCCAGCTCGGCACGCAGGGGCTCTCGCTCAACTGGTGTAGCGAAAGCGGCATGGGCGCCCCCGCCGAGGCGCATGCGCTGCTCGCCAAGGCGCTGGGCGACAAGCCCGATCCGGTGCACAAGGCGCCCGACCAGCCCTGCGCCTTCGCCGCCGCCGCCCAGCCGCTCGCTAGCGCCGAACAGCCGCAACTGCCGCTCCCCCGTGCCCGGCCCGAGCCGGTGCCGCCGGTGGTGTTGACTGCCCTGCCCGGCCGCGGGCTTGCCGCCCCGCCTCCGCTTTCGACCGGTCCTCCGCACCTCGCCTGATCTCTTTTCGCGCCCCCGTGCGCGTTCCCGGTTCATGTGAGGAATTTCGAAATGCGTACTCTCGTTCGCGCGCTCTACGGAGCGCCGTTCATGCTTGCCGCCCTCCCCGCGCTCGCGGAGGACACTCCGCCCGACACGCAGGAAATCGTCGTCACGGCGCGCCAGCGCGTCGAGGAGGCCATCCAGCGCGTCGGCGAGACGCCCGGCGGCGCCGATGTCGTCTCGGCCGAGGACTTCGACGACAAGGCCGCGCTGTCGCTGCGCGACGCGCTCGCCTTCTCGCCCGGGGTCTATGCCCAGCCGCGCTTCGGGCAGGAAGTGCGCCTCTCGATCCGCGGCTCGGGGATCAGCCGCGGCTATCACATGCGCGGGCTGACGCTGCTGCAGGACGGCGTGCCGATCAACCTGGCCGACGACAATGGCGATTTCCAGGAGCTGGACCCGAGCTTCCTCGAGCACCTCGAAGTGTTCCGCGGCGCCAATGCGCTGCGCTTCGGCGCCTCGACGCTGGGCGGGGCAGTGAACGGGGTGACGCCGACGGGGCGCTCGTCGAACGGCTTCCGCGTCCGTATCGACGGCGGCAGCTTCGAGACGCTGCGCGCGCTGGCGAGCGCGGGCTATGCCGATGCGCGCGGCGACGCCTGGCTGGCGGTGGCGGCCGACTCCTCCGCGGGGGACCGCGATCATAGCGCGCGCAAGGCGCTGCGTTTCAACGGCAATGTCGGGCTGCGGCTGAGCGAAGGCGTGGAGACACGCTTCTATGTCGCCGCGCAGAGCATCGAGCAGGAGCTTCCCGGCGCGCTCACCTATGCCGCGGTGCGCATCAGCCCGCAGAACGGCAGCTTCGCGGGCGACCAGCACCGCGACATCGACTCGCTGCGCGTCCAGAACCGCACCAGCTTCGAGATCGAGCGCGGCAGCCTCGACGTCGGGCTGTTCCTCAACGCCAAGCAACTGCGCCACCCGATCTTCGAGTTCACCGACCAGAAGTCGACCGACTGGGGCAGCTATGCGCGGCTTGAGCAGGATTTCGGCGCTTTCGGGCTCACGGCGGGGGTGACCGCGCGGTTCGGCACGGTCGATTCGAAGCGCTTCCGCAACATCGACGGCGAGCGGGGCGACAGGACCTTCGGCGCGGATCTGACCGCGCGCACGATCGACACCTATGCGGAGGCGCGGGTGCGGCCGGTGCAGGGGCTCACGCTGATCGCCGGCGCAATCTACACCTCGGGGATGCGGCGGCAAGAGCGCTATTTCCCGAGCGTCGCGGAAGGTCGCGCCGAGTTCGACCAGCTCTCGCCCAAGCTCGGGCTGCTGTACGAGCCGGTGAAGGACGTGCAGCTCTACGCCAACTACAGCCGCAGCCACGAGCTGCCCGGCTTCATCGAGCTGGCGCAGCTCGCGAACTTCGTGCCGCTCGACGCGCAGCGGGCGTGGACCGCGGAGATCGGCGGGCGCGGGCGGATCGGGCCGCTGCGCTTCGACCTGAGCCTCTACCGCTCGGACCTCGACGGCGAGCTGCTCCAGTATACGGTGCGCGACGACATTCCGGTATCGACCTTCAACGCCGGGCGGACGCGGCACCAGGGGATCGAGCTGGGGCTCGATCTGGAGCTCGCGCCTTGGGCACGGCTGCGGCAGGTGTACCAATATTCCGACTTCCGCTTCCGCGACGACGTGCAGTTCGGCAGCAACCGGCTGCCGGTGGTGCCCGAGCATAGCTATCGTGCCGCGATCGAGCTGGGGCGCGAGGGGCTGAAGCTCACGCCCAATGTCGAATGGGTGCCGCGTGGGGCCTGGGCGGACTATGCCAACAGCCTGCGGACCGGCGGCTATGCGCTGCTCGGGCTGAGCGGCGAGGCGACGCTGCGCAAGGGGCTGACCGTCTTCGCCGACGCGCGCAACCTTGCCGATCGCAAGGCGGCGGGCGACATTTCCGCTGTCGTCAGTGCTACGCCGGCGAGCGCGATCTTCTATCCGGTCGAGCGGCGGAGCGTCTTCGCGGGGGTGCGCGCGGCGTTCTGACGCCCGGTTGACATCGTCCGCGCTTTGCGGCGAATTGCGCCTCATGGGGAACGCGATCTCCCCACGAGGCGTAAGCCGAAGCATCGCGTCCTGTGCTTTTGAGAAGGACGCATCGTGCCCGCATTGAACAGCATCGCCGCCGACAAGCTCCTGCGCCTGGTCGGTACACCGGCAGCCCCTGCGATCGTCGACGTCCGCGCCGAACCGGGCGATGCGCTGATCCCTGGATCAATCGCCCTGCCCGCCGCCTCGGTCGAGCAATGGGCGTGTGAGCTGGCCGGTGCCGTCGTGGTCGTCGACGAGGATGGCGACACCGGCGCGCAGGGCGTGGCCGCATGGCTGCGCAGCGAAAGACTGGAGGCCGAGGCACTCGAAGGGGGGATCGCCGCATGGCGCGCGGCGGGGCATCCGCTGGTCGCGACCGCGCGGCTGCCGCGCCGCGACGCCGAGGGCCGGACGCTCTGGGTCACGCGGGCACGGCCCAAGGTCGACCGGATCGCCTGCCCCTGGCTGATCCGCCGCTTCGTCGATCCGCGCGCCCGCTTCCTGTTCGTCCCGCCCGCCGACGTGCTCGCGACCGCCGAGCGCTTCGGCGCCGCTGCGTTCGACGTGGCGGACGAGGCGGTGTTCTGGAGCCATCGCGGCGAGCGCTGCACCTTCGACCTGATGGTCGAGGAATTCGGGCTCGGCTCGATCCCGGCGCTGGCGCATCTCGCCACGATCGTGCGCGGCGCCGACACCGCGCGGCCGGACATCGTACCCGAGGCGGCGGGGCTGCTCGCCGTGTCGCTCGGCCTCTCGCGCATCCATTCGGACGATCTCGATCAGCTCGAAGCGGGCATGCTGATCTACGACGCGCTCTATCGCTGGTGCCGCGACGCGCGCGCCGAGACGCACGACTGGACGGCGCACCAGCCGCGGGCGGTGCGGGCATGAGCAGCGTCGCGCTCGACTCCGCCGCGGCCGCTCCCGCGCGCCCGGCCCCCGTCACACTCGGCCAGGCCTTCTGGGTCTGGCTGCGCATCGCCGCGCTCTCGTTCGGCGGGCCTGCCGGACAGATCGCGGTGATGCACCGCATCCTGGTCGAGGAGAAGCGCTGGATCGGCGAGCACCGGTTCCTCCACGCGCTCAACTATTGCATGCTGCTGCCGGGCCCCGAGGCGCAGCAGCTCGCCACCTATATCGGCTGGCTGATGCACAAGACGAAGGGCGGGATCGTCGCCGGCGCGCTGTTCGTGCTGCCCGGCCTCGTCTCGATCATGGCGTTGAGCTGGGTCTATGTCCTCTATGGCAAGGTCGGCTTCGTCTCGGCGCTGTTCTTCGGACTGAAGGCCGCGGTGCTGGCCGTTGTGCTCCAGGCCGTGGTGCGGATCGGCAGCCGGGCGCTGCGCAGCACCGCGGCGCGGCTGCTCGCGGCTGCGGCGTTCGTGCTGATCTTCTTCCTCGGCGTTCCCTTCCCGCTGATCGTCCTCGGCGCGGGGCTGATCGGCTGGGCCGCCGGACGCACGGGCCATCCTGCGTTCAGGGCCGGCGGGCACGGCCCCACCGCCAAGGGCGCCGTGGTCGAGGACGCCGACACGCTGCTCGGCGAGGAGCTCCCCGACCACGCCCGCCCCGGCTGGCGCGAGACGCTGCGAACCGCGCTTGTCTGGTTGGCGCTGTGGCTGGTCCCGGTCGCGGCGCTCCTGCTGCTGCTCGGGCCCACGAACGTGTTCACCAGCATCGCCACCTTCTTCTCGACGCTCGCGGTGGTGACCTTCGGCGGCGCCTATGCGGTACTCGCCTATGTCGCCCAGCAGGCAGTCGAGGCGCGCGGCTGGCTGACTGCGCCCGAGATGCTCGATGGGCTGGGCATGGCCGAGACCACGCCGGGGCCGCTGATCATGGTGCTCCAGTTCGTCGGCTTCCTCGGCGCCTATCGCAAGTCCGGCGCGCTGCCGCCGCTGCTCGCGGGCACGCTGGGCGGGCTGCTCGCGACCTGGGTCACCTTCGTGCCCTGCTTCCTGTGGATCTTCCTGGGCGCCCCCTTCATCGAGCGGCTGCGTGGCAACCCCGCGGTGGCCGGCGCGCTCTCGGCGATCACCGCCGCGGTGGTCGGCGTGGTGCTCAACCTCGCGATCTGGTTCGCGCTCCACACGCTGTTCCGCCAGACCGCCCGGTTCCACGCGGGTCCGCTGGATTTCGACGTGCCGGTGTTCGCCAGCCTCGATCCCTGGGCGTTGCTGCTCGCGGCAGGCGCGATCGGCGCGATCTTCGTGCTGCGCGCGGGCGTGATCGTCACGCTGGCGGCGACTGCGGCCGCGGGCGTGGCGCTGCACCTGCTGGGGCTGATCGGATGACCAGCCCCAGGTCCAGCCTCAAAGGTTCAGCCTGGCGCGGACCGTCGCCCAGTCGACCAGCTTGAAGTTCTGCGCGCCGCCTTCGTTGACGTCGTCCTGCATCACGACCAGCCCGCGCGAGAACGGCCCGATCGGACCCGACCAGGCATCGACGCCGTCGGTGCCACTCACGCCGTCGACGCCGTTCGCCGCCGCCACTCGGAAGCGGCCGATGTAGCGTTCGCGGCCTGCCGGCCCGCTCACGTCCCACACCGAGAAGGCGCTGTCGCCCTGGCTCGAGACGATCAGGAAGGTCTGGCCGCCGTCGCGCAGCAGCGTCATGCCTTCGACATCGGCGACCAGCCGCCCGTCGCCGACGCCTGCCATCAGCGTGCGCGTGCCCGGCTCGCCGCGCAGCGAATAGCGCCATACGCCCTTCACTTCCTCGCCGAGGAACAGCGTCGCGGTGGCATCGTCGATCGTGCAGCCTTCGGCCTGCGATCCGACTGCGAACCGCTTGCGCTCGGTACCGGTGATCGTCGTGCCGTCGTCGGTCAGCGCATATTCGCGGACCTGCCCGTCCTTGCCGATCAGCACCGCGACGAGCGTGCCGTCGATCCGCCCCATGCAGAAGCCATAGGGTTCGGCGACGTCCGACTTGACGAAGCCCGCGGGCTTGAGCTCGCCCTCTCCGGTGAAGCGGTAGAGCGCGACGCCCATCCGTCCGCGATCGGACGCACCTGCGACGAACCCGGCGCCCTGTGCGCGCAGGTCGACATTGTTGAGCAGCCCGTCCGGCAGGAACTGGAGCGACTGGCCGTCGAGCCCGAAGACATAGAGCCCGGCCTTCTTGTCGGTGCCCAGGATGATGCCGGGAAGCTGCTTCCCCGCGAAATTCACGCCGTTCGCGCCGGTCCAGATCGCGGGATCGTCCGCGGCGTCGGCGAGCTGCGTCGCCACCGGCACGGTCTCGCCCGCCGCGGGAACCTCGACGGTGGGCGCCGAAGTCACGCCGCCGAGCTGCGCCGTCCCGGCACAGCCGCACAACAGCAAAGAAACCGTAACCGAAATGACTCCGAAGCGCCGCCGCATTTTCATGTCCATCCTGTTGAGACCCCTGTGAGCGGGAGCCGACCGGTTCCGGTTGCAAGGGGATTATGACATGAACGTTTCACGCCTGTTGGGCGGCGCGGCGATGGCTGCGCTAGCGACCTGCCTCGTACCTGCGGCGGCTTCCGCCCAGACCGACGGCACCCAGCCCGCCGCTGACACCGCCGGCCAGGCCGAGCAGCGCGCGAGCGACATCATCGTCAATGGCGAGATCGCCTTCCGCAACCGCACCTCGGATCCCAACCCGGTGCTGAGCTACGACCTGGAATATTTCCAGAAGTTCGAGCCGGTGTCGGTCGGCGAGATGCTCAAGCGCGTGCCCGGCGCCACCTTCACGTCCGACGTGCTCGAATATGATCAGGTACAGTTCCGCGGCCTTCCCGGCGGCTTCACCAACGTGCTGATCAACGGCCGCCGCGCGCCCGGCGGCGAGGCCGACGGCAGCTTCTTCGTCGATCGCTTGCCCGCAGAGCTGGTCGAGCGGATCGAGATCGTCCGCGCGCCGCGTCCGGACCAGCCCAGCGACGGCATCGCCGGCACGCTCAACGTGGTCACCAAGGAAGCGGCCTCGTTCGAAGGCGGCTTCCTCAAGGCCGGCGCGCTGCTCAACACCCGCGACGGCGTGTTCCGCCCCTCGGCCGCCGCGGCCTATGCCGGCAAGATCGGCGACCGCACCGATTACTGGATGGCGCTCAACTATCAGCAGCGCCGCAATCCGAAGCAGAAGGTCTCCTATCGCTTCGACGACACCCCGGTCACCGACGACGAGCGCTTCCCGCGCGACGCCGCCACCAGCAACTATGTGACCGACCCCGAATTCAACAATTTCGAGGCGCAGAGCGATATCCGCGACGGCACCGACCTTTCGGGCAGCGCCGAGATCACGACCGAGATCGGCGACGGCGGCCGCCTGCGCCTCAACGGCTTCTTCGTCGACACCGATCGTGACGAGGACGAGCAGTCGGTCACGCTCGACGGCGCCGATCTCGATTTCGACGGCGTCGAAATCCAGCAGGAGCGGATCAGCCAGCAGACCTATGCGATCACCAGCGACGCGCGGATCCCGCTGGGCGGCTTCGAACTCGGCCTAGCCAGCGGCTGGAACCAGTATCGCGAGAACACCAACACCACCACCTTCGAAGGCGACAACGAAGACGATCTGACCGACGTCGAGCTCGACGAGGAGGAGTCGCTCCACATCAAGGACGACGAGTTCAGCGCCACCGTCTTCGGCCAGGTGGGCGGCGACGCGCTCAAGCTCAAGTTCGGCTCGGACTTCCTGTTCAAGACGCGCAACGGCCTCAACGACGGCGACTTCGTCACCGACACTTTCCGCATCCGCGAGAACCGCTACTCGCCCTACTTCCGCCTCACCTACGAGGCCGGTCCGCTGACGATCGACGGCGGCGCGCGCTACGAGATCGTCGACCGCAAGGTGACCGCGACGACCGAATCGGGATCGTATGACGACAAGCTGCTCAATCCCTCGCTGAGCATCCGCTGGGCGCCGACTGCCGACGGCCAGTTCCGCGCCTCGGTCGCGCGCACGGTGCGCCGCCCCGACTATGACCTGCTCTCGCCGGTCGAATATGACGAGACGCCGGAGGACGACGACACCACCACCGGCAACCCCAATCTGCGCAACCAGCGCGCCTGGGGCGTCGACGTCGGTTACGAGCACCGCATCGGCCACAGCGGCATCGCGGGCGTCAATTTCTTCTATCGCGACATCACCGACCTGATCGAGCTGGTGCCCTTCGCCGACAATGGCGCGGGCCAGGACTTCCGCCCGCAGAACGTCGGCGACGGCAGGACCTGGGGCGTGGAGTTCGACCTGTCGGCGCCGCTGACCTTCCTTGGCCTGCCGGACACCGGCATCTTCGCCAACTACACCTATCTCGACAGCGAGACGGCCGACCCGTTCACGGGCGAGAAGCGCCGGTTCAACAACCAGCCGCACCATGTCTACAACCTTGGCTTCATCCACAACGTCCGCCCTGCCGACCTAAGCTTCGGCGCGACGATCTCGGGCCGCAGCGGGGCGCGCGAGTTCAACTATGACGAGGAAGTCTACCTCCGCTACGATCCGGACCTCGAGGCGTTCATCGAGAAGCGCTTCGGCAAGAACTTCGTCTTCCGCATCTCGGCGCAGAACCTGCTCGACCGCGTGAAGTACGAGGATTTCCGCAAGTACGACGGCGGCGATTCGATCGAGAGCTTCCTCGAGGCGCGCGCCAACGGCGACCTCGACGAATATGAGATCGAGCGCGAGCATTCGGGCCCGCTGGTCCAGTTCACGCTGCGCGCGGCGTTCTGATCGGCGAAACACCCCTCCCTGCTTGCAGGGAGGGGCTAGGGGTGGGTGCGCGCGTCTGCGCGCTCAAGAGATTCATGCCGCGGCGATGAAGCACCGGCCGAGGCATCGAGCCTCGCCCGCTGCTGAACCCACCCCTTGATCCCCTCCCTTGCAGGGAGGGGAAAATGGTTCACGCCTCACCCGTCGATATTGCGGCGGAAGGTCTCGGGCAGGAAGAACAGCCCCACTCCCAGCGTCAGCAGCGCGACGATGATCGGGTACCAGAGGCCGTAATAGATATCCCCCGTCGCCGCGACCATCGCGAAGGCCACGGTGGGCAGGAAGCCGCCGAACCAGCCGTTGCCGATGTGATAGGGCAGCGACATCGAGGTGTAGCGGATCCGCGTCGGGAAGAGCTCGACCAGCAGCGCGGCGATCGGCCCGTAGACCATCGTCACATAGAGCACGAGCACGAACAGGACCGCGACGACCAGCGGCTTGTTGATCGCAGCCGGATCGGCCTTGGCTGGATAGCCGGCTTCGCTGAGCGCCGCCTGCAGCTCCTTCTGAAACGCCGCGATCACCGGCTTGCGCCCCGTCGGATCGCGAAGCGCCTCGGTGGTGGGCGGGACGATGACCCTGTCGCCGACGCGCATCATCAGCGTATCGGGCACGCGGTCGCTCCATTCGTCCGGCACGACGCGATAGGGCACGCCCGCCTTGGCGAGCCAGGCCTTGGCGACGTCGCACGGCGTGGTGTCGAAGCTCTGCTTGCCGATCGGATCGAACTGGAACGAGCAGTGCGTCTGGAAGGGCGCGAGCACCACCGGCGCCCGCTCGCGCGCCTCAGCCAGCGCCGGATTGGCGGCATGGGTCAGCGCGTTGAACAGCGGGAAATAGGTCACCGCCGCAAGCAGACAGCCCGCGAGGATGATCGGCTTGCGCCCGATCCGGTCCGACAGCCAGCCGAAGAAGACGAAGAAGGGCGTGGCGAGCGCCAGCGCGATGGCAATCAGGATGTTGGTGGTCGCGCCGTCGACCTTGAGCATCTTCTCGAGGAAGAACAGCGCGTAGAACTGCCCCGTGTACCAGACCACCGCCTGCCCCGCGACCGCGCCGAGCAGCGCGAGGATCACCACGCGAAGGTTGCTCCATTGGCCGAACGCCTCGGTCAGCGGCGCCTTGGAGGTCTTCCCCTCCTCCTTCATCTTCTGGAAGACCGGGCTTTCGGAAAGCTGGAGGCGGATCCACATCGACACGCCGAGCAGCAGGATCGAGACGAGGAAGGGCACGCGCCAGCCCCAGGACGCGAACGCCGCCTCGCCCACCAAAGTGCGCACGCCGATCACCACGAGCAGCGCCGCGAACAGCCCCAGCGTCGCGGTGGTCTGGATCCAGCTCGTGTAGAAGCCGCGCCGATCGTTGGGCGCATGCTCGGCGACATAGGTCGCGGCGCCACCATATTCGCCGCCCAGCGCCAGCCCCTGCAGCAGCCGCAGCAGAACGAGCAGCACCGGCGCGGCGACGCCGATCGAGGCATAGCTCGGCAGCAGCCCGACGACGAAGGTCGAGAGGCCCATGATGCCCATGGTCACCAGGAAGGTGTTCTTGCGCCCGACGAGGTCGCCGATCCGGCCGAACACCAGCGCGCCGAACGGCCGTACCGCAAAGCCCGCCGCGAAGGCCGCGAGCGCGAAGATGAAGCCGGTCGTTTCGTTCACGCCCGAGAAGAATTGCGAGGTGATGATCGTCGCCAGCAGGCCGTAGAGGTAGAAATCATACCATTCGAAGACCGTGCCCAGCGACGAAGCGGTGATCACCAGCTTCTCGCTCTGCGTTGCCTGATGGTGCCTGGGCACGTCGCCCGCCGTCGTGGCCATTGGTTGCTCCCCTCTCCGCAAGCGGTCGCGCCGCCCTTTGGCGCGACTATCTCCGGGAAAGCCGCGCGCGCCAAGCCCCGCGCGAGAAAAGGCGTGGCGCGGGCGCGAAAGGGCCGAACAAAGCGAGGTGCCGGGGGTTATTCCTCCATGGACCGGATGCGCCAACAAATCGAACGCCTCGAAGCGCGCGCGCGCGAGGCCCGCACCCTGGCGGAGGCCCAGGCGCTTTCGGCCGAGGCCGACCGCCTGCGCGGCAATCTGCGCCAATGGGGCCCAGGCGGCTGGCCGCTGCCGCCGATCTTCAGGAACTGATCCCCGCCCGGGCGGGCGTTACTCGAACTCGAGGATCGCCGCGTCCACCGCCAGGCTGTCGCCCGCCGCGAAGTTGGCCGCCTTGACCGTGCCCGCGCGTTCGGCGCGCAGGATGTTCTCCATCTTCATCGCCTCGACCACCGCGAGCGGCTGGCCGGCCTCGACCTTGTCGCCCGGCGCGACATGAAGCTGGGTGAGCAGCCCCGGCATCGGCGCGAGCAGGAACTTGGAGAGGTCCGGCGGCACCTTCTCGATCATGTGGTGCCGGTACTGCGCGATGTGCGGGGGCAGCACCTCCACCTTGTGCGTCGCGCCGTGCGCCGTGAGGCGCCAGGTCGAGCCCTTGCGTTCGACGCCCACGGTCAGCGGCACGTCGTCGATCCGCGCGGCGAACAGCGGCTCGCCCGGGCGCCAGCGTCCGACCAATTCCATCGGCTCGCCCGCGCCGAGGACGATCTGCCCGCCGGCGTGGCGCTCGACCGAGAGCGCGAACCGCTCGCCGTCGATCGTCACGACGCGCTCGGGCGTGCCCTCGACCGGGCCGTTGAGCTGGCCCGAGATCGCCGAGGCGCGGCGCTGCCGCTCGAGATCGACCACCGCCGCCACGGCCGCGAGCTTGCGCTGGAGCTCAGGCGTGGCCGGCGCGCCGTGGAAGCCTTCGGGATATTCCTCGGCGATGAAGCCCGTGGTCAGCGCGCCCTGCCGGAAGCGCGGGTGCTGCATGATGGCGGAGAGGAAGTCGATATTGTGCCCGATGCCGTCGATGCGGAAGCGGTCGAGCGCCGCCACCTGCGCGTCGGCGGCCGCCTCGCGCGTGGGTGCCCAGGTGACCAGCTTGGCGATCATGGGATCGTAGAACATCGAGATTTCGGAGCCCTCGGACACGCCGTCGTCGACTCGGACCACAGACTCCCCTCCTGCTCCCCCTAACCCCTCGCGCAAGCGGGAGGGGGACGAAGAAGGCGGCATGTAGCGCACCAGCCGCCCCGTGCTCGGCAGGAAGCCGCGATACGGGTCCTCGGCGTACACCCTGTTCTCGATCGCCCAGCCGGTGAGCTTCACATCGTCCTGGCCGAAGGCGAGCTTCTCGCCCGCCGCCACGCGGATCATCTGCTCGACGAGGTCGAGCCCGGTGACTTCCTCGGTCACCGGATGCTCGACCTGGAGCCGGGTGTTCATCTCGAGGAAGTAGAAGCCCTCGCCGCTCGTGTCGGCACCCGAGACGATCAGCTCGACCGTGCCGGCGCTGTAGTATCCCACCGCCCGCGCCAGCGCGACGGCCTGCTCGCCCATCCGCCGCCGCATCTCGGGCGTGACGAAGGGCGACGGCGCCTCCTCGACCACCTTCTGGTGGCGGCGCTGGATCGAGCATTCGCGCTCGCCGAGATAGACGATGTTGCCGTGCTGGTCGCCGAGCACCTGGATCTCGATGTGGCGCGGCTGCTCGATGAATTTCTCGATGAAGACGCGGTCGTCGCCGAAGCTCGCCAGCCCCTCGCGCTTGGTCGCCTCGAAGCCCTCGCGCACATCCTGCTCGCTGTACGCGAGCCGCATGCCCTTGCCCCCGCCACCGGCCGAGGCCTTCATCATCACCGGATAGCCGATCTCGGACGCGATCTTCACTGCATGTTCTGTGTCCACGATCTCGCCGACGAAACCGGGGACGACGTTCACGCCGGCCGCCTTGGCGAGCTTCTTGGACTCGATCTTGTCGCCCATCGCCGCGATCGCCTCCGGCGGCGGCCCGACAAAGGCGATCCCTGCCTCGGCGCACGCCTTGGCGAAGCTCTCGCGCTCGGAAAGGAAACCATAGCCCGGGTGGATCGCGTCGGCGCCGGTCTCCTTCGCGGCAAGCAGGATCAGCTCGGCCTTGAGATAGCTCTCGGCCGCAGGTGCCGGCCCGAGCCGCACCGCCTCATCGGCCATCCGCACATGCGGCGCGCGCGCATCGGCATCCGAATAGACTGCAACGGTCGCGATCCCCATCTTCTTGGCGGTGCGCATCACCCGGCACGCGATCTCGCCGCGATTGGCGACCAGGATCTTCTTAAACATCAGCGCTTCGCCCGTTTGACGGGTGTTTGAGCATCGACGGTGAAGGCCCCATCGGCACCCTTTCGGAGAAAAAACCTTCCGCGGGGATATTGCGAGTTGGGCTGCCAGACGGGACAGTTGGCTCCGTCATCCACCCAGCTTGCATCCCAGGAGATCGATAGCGTCTTTTCCCTAGGCC
The DNA here is from genome assembly GCF_017744835.1 of Sphingomonas sp. GTDB lineage: Bacteria > Pseudomonadota > Alphaproteobacteria > Sphingomonadales > Sphingomonadaceae > Sphingomonas. The sequence continues at coordinate 352,989 of NZ_JAGIAM010000003.1, read as the reverse complement.
ATTTCTTCCGGTCCTTGGGCCACTTCCGCCGACGAATTACTTCGATGGTTCCGGCGCCCGGCGTCGTGCCCGGCACATAGGTTCCCCAAACTATCGCATCGCTCCGGCGAACGGCGTCTTGCTCATTCCAGATAATCGTACAGGCTTGGGCACCGCCAAGCGGAATCGCGACGGCCAAGGCGGCAACCGCCAATAGCGACAGTCGGCCAGCGGTCGACCTCACTCCGCCGCCTCGAGCTCAGCCTTCACCTCGGCCTGCATCGCCGTCAGCCCTAGCCGAGCGAACAGCCCCGCGTCCTTGTCGTCGCCGGCATTGCCGGTGGTGAGCAGCTTGTCGCCGGTGAAGATCGAATTGGCGCCCGCGAGGAAGCATAGCGCCTGGGTCGCATCGCTCATGCTCTCGCGGCCGGCCGATAGCCGCACCATGCTCGTGGGCATGGTGATGCGCGCCACGGCCACGGTGCGCACGAACTCGATGTCGTCGATCTTCGCCAGCGGCGTGTCGGCGAGCATGTCCCCGAGCACGGTGCCCTTCACCGGCACCAGCGCGTTGACCGGCACGCTCTCCGGGTGCCGCGGCAGGGTGGCTAGCGCATGGACGAAGCCCACGCGGTCGGCGCGTGTCTCGCCCATGCCGACGATCCCGCCGCAGCAGACGTTGATGCCCGCCTCACGCACATGGTCGAGCGTCTCCAGCCGGTCCTCGAAGCTGCGCGTCGAGATGACGTTGGCGTAATTCTCCGGCGAAGTGTCGATATTGTGGTTGTAATAGTCTAGCCCCGCCTCCTTGAGCCGCGCCGCCTGATCTGCGGTCAGCATGCCCAGCGTCATGCAGGTCTCCAGCCCCATGCCGCGCACGCCGCGGACCATCTCGACGATGGCGTCCATGTCGCGGTCCTTGGGGTTGCGCCACGCCGCGCCCATGCAGAAGCGCGAGGAGCCGTTGTCCTTGGCCTGCGCCGCCGCCTGTAGCACTGCGCGCACGTCCATCAGCTTCGTTGCCTTCAGCCCCGTCTCGGCCGAGGCGGACTGGCTGCAATAGGCGCAATCCTCGGGGCATCCGCCGGTCTTGATCGAAAGCAGCGTGGAGAGCTGCACTTCATTCGGCGCGTGGTGCGCGCGGTGTACCTCGGCGGCGCGGAAGACGAGCTCGGTGAAGGGCAGGTCGAACAGCGCGGCGATTTCGTCGCGGGTCCAGTCGGTACGGGTCATGATTGCAGGGTCCGGGCAAAAAGATAGACGAACATGCCGATCCCGAGGGACAGCAGCACGGGCGCCGCGACGCGGCAGGAATTGACGCTCTTGTGCATCCGGCTCCGCAGGAAGCCCGCACGCACGATCTCCGAGGTGCCGCCGAAGGAGAGCAGCGCCGCAAAACCGATGACCGCGAGCACTCCCATGATCAGCCCGGGTTTCAGGTCCCTGGCATTGGGGACCAGCGCCAGCACGCCGCCGAGCGACAGGACGCACAGCGAGGTCAGATGCTTGAAATAGTCGTAAAGCAGAGTCGTGCTGTCCGCCCCTGCTTCGACGGCCTCGTCTTCGGCGATTTCGCTCATTCAGCGGCTTCCCCCATCGGCGGCAGATTGTGCCCCAGCAGCCGTAGCACTTCCGCGGCGGCATTCACCAGATTGGTCCCCGGGCCGAAGATCGCCTGCACGCCATGCTCGCGCAGATACTCATAGTCCTGCGGCGGGATGACGCCACCCGCCACCACCTTGATGTCCGCCCGTCCGGCGTCCTTCAGGGCACGCACCAGCTCCGGGATCAGCGTCTTGTGCCCCGCCGCGAGGCTCGACGCGCCGACCACGTCGACTTCTTCCTCGAGCGCCAGCGCGCAGGTCTCGGCGGGAGTCTGGAACAGCGGGCCCGAGATCACTTCGAACCCCAGGTCGGCAAAGGCACTGGCGACGACATTCGCGCCGCGATCGTGCCCGTCCTGTCCCATCTTGGCGACGAGCACGCGGGGCTTGCGGCCGATCCGGCGCTCGAAGGCGGCGACGCCCTCTTCCGCCTGCAGCCAGCCTGCATCCGCCGCATGCGCGGGGCCATAGACTCCGCGGATCGGCGTGACCGCGACGCCATGACGCCCGAACACATCCTCCATCGCCTGGCTCATCTCGCCCAGCGTGCAGCGCGCCCGCGCCGCCTCGACGCAGAGCGCCAGCAGGTTCCCGCTGGCCTTCGCGCCGTCGCGCAGGGCGTCGAGCGCCGCTTCGGCCCTCGCGGCATCGCGCTCGGCGCGCGTCTTCTCGATCCGGCGGATCTGGTCGGCGCGCACCCGTTCATTGTCGATGTCGAGGATGTCGATCGGCTCCTCGGCGGCGAGGCGATATTTGTTCACCCCGACGATCACGTCCTCGCCGCGATCGACGCGTGCCTGCCGCGCGGCGGCGGCGCGCTCGATATGCTCCTTGGGGATGCCCTTCTCGACCGCATGGGTCATGCCGCCGGCCGCCTCGACTTCCTCGATCAGCGTCCAGGCCCTGTCCGCCAGCTCTCTGGTAAGGGCCTCGACATAATAGGAGCCGCCCAGCGGATCGACGACATGCGTCATCCCCGTCTCTTCCTGCAGGATGAGCTGAGTATTGCGCGCGATCCGGGCCGAGAAGTCGGTGGGCAGCGCCACCGCCTCGTCGAGGCTGTTGGTGTGGAGGCTCTGCGTGCCGCCGAAGGTCGCCGCCATCGCCTCGATCGTGGTGCGGACGACGTTGTTGTACGGGTCCTGCTCCTGGAGCGACACGCCCGAGGTCTGGCAGTGCGTCCGCAGCATCTGGCTGCGCGCATTGCCGCCGAACCCCGCGATGATCCGGCTCCACAAAGTGCGCGCCGCGCGGAGCTTCGCCACCTCCATGAAGAAGTTCATTCCGATTCCGAAGAAGAACGACAAACGTCCTGCGAAATCGTCGATATTGAGCCCGCGCTTCTGCGCTGCGCGGACATAGGCCATGCCGTCCGCCAGCGTGAAGGCCAGCTCCTGCACCGCCGTCGCCCCCGCCTCGTGCATGTGATAGCCCGAGATCGAGATCGAGTTGAACCGCGGCATGTGCTCGGCGGTATAGGCGATGATGTCCGCCACGATCCGCATGCTCGGCTCGGGCGGGTAGATATAGGTGTTGCGGACCATGAACTCCTTGAGGATGTCGTTCTGGATGGTCCCGGTGAGCTGGTCCTGCGAAACGCCCTGCTCTTCCGCCGCGACGATGTAGAAGGCCAGGCACGGCAGCACCGCGCCGTTCATCGTCATGCTGACGCTCATCTCGCCGAGCGGGATGCCGTCGAACAGGATCTGCATGTCGGCGAGCGTATCGATCGCGACCCCCGCCTTGCCGACGTCGCCCACCACGCGCGGGTGATCGCTGTCATAGCCGCGGTGCGTGGCGAGATCGAAGGCGACGCTGAGCCCTTTCTGCCCGGCGGCGAGGTTGCGGCGATAGAAGGCGTTCGATTCCTCGGCGGTCGAGAAGCCGGCGTACTGGCGGATCGTCCAGGGGCGGCCGGCGTACATGGTCGCCTTCACGCCGCGGGTGAACGGCGCGAAACCGGGGAGGCCAGGGTCGCCGGCATCTTCCTGCGTGTACAGTGGCTTGACCGCGATGCCTTCGGGCGTGTGCCAGGTCAGGTCGGCGTCGCGCACTTCCTTGGCGGCGAGCTTTGCCCAGTCTTCGAGGGTGGGTTTATCAGCCATGCGCCATATCCAGTGCTCCTGCGAAAGCAGGAGCCCAGGGCCGCAAGCGACACCCCCTGTTACCCTGGGCTCCTGCTTTCGCAGGAGCACGACGACTACGAACGGTCACTGCCCCTTGAACTCCGGCTTGCGCTTCTGGAGGAAGGCCATCCCGCCCTCCATCGAATCCTGCGTCCCACGCGCCGTGCGCTGGTTCTCCGCCTCGCGCGCCATTGCCTCGGCATAGCTCGAGCCCAGCGCGCCGTGGAGCTGGCGGCGGATCATGCCCAGCGCCACCGTGGGACCCGCGGCCAGACGCTGGGCGAGGCGGCCGGCCTCGTCCTCCAGCACGTCCTCGTGCACCACCTGGTGGACCATGCCCCAATCGCGCGCCTTGTCGGCGGGGACGCGCTCGCCGAGCATCATCATCTCGAGCGCGCGGTGGCGGCCGATCAGCCGCGGCAGCATCCAGCTCGCGCCGCCGTCAGGCACCAGCCCGATGTTGACGAAGGCCTGGAGGAAATAGGCGGTGTTCGCCGCCACGCAGAAGTCCGCCGCCAGCGCCAGGCTGCAGCCGATCCCCGCCGCGGGGCCGCGTACGGCGCTGACCACCGGCACGGGCAGCTCGGCGATCGCCTCCAGCGTCGGGTGGTAATGCTCGGTGAGCGCGGCATGCGTCGCAGCACCCGGATCGCCGGCCGAGAGCGCCCCGCTCGCCACGTCGGCGCCCGAGCAGAAGGCCTTGCCCGCCCCGAGCAGCAGCACCGCGCGCGCGCCGTCCAGCGTATCGATTGCCGAGCGGATCTCGTCGAACATCGCCGGCGGCGCGGCATTGAGCCGGTCGGGCCGGTTGAGCGTGATCGCCAGCACGTCGCCGCGCCGATGGGTGAGGATATGATCGAAGCCGCTCATGCAGCGTCCTTGGCTCGGCGCGCCGCGGCCTTGACCAGCGGCAGCACATGGTTGCGGGAAAGCGGTGCGATCAGCGCCGCCTCGGCTTCGTCGGCCGTCAGCCAGAACAACGCCTCGATCTCCTCCCCGGCTGCAGGCTCACCGGCGATTTCGACGCGGAACAGCTCGGATTCGACATGCCGGCCGGGCTGGTGCGCGGCGGGCGCGGTGAAGCGCCCGAGCGGCTCGGCGCTGATCACCGTGCAGCCGAGTTCCTCGCCGATCTCGCGCACCACCGCCTGGACCGCGGTCTCGTCGGGTTCGATCTTGCCGCCGGGCTGGATGAGTGCCTCGGCACCGCGTTTGCGGACCATGAGCGTGCGCCCCTCGCCGTCGAGGATCAGCGCGGTCGCCAGCCGGATCGGGTCTGGCTCAATGGTCATGGTCGCCCTTCTGCGTTTCCATGATCTCAGTCAGCACCCCGCCCATATCGCGCGGGTGGACGAAGAAGATCGGCGTGCCGTGCGCGCCGATCCGCGGCTCGCCGAGCACCTTGCACCCCTTGGCCTCGAACCAGGCCTTGGCTTCGTGGATGTCGGGGACTTCGTAGCAGAGATGATGCTGCCCGCCCGCCGGGTTCTTGGCCAGGAAGCCGTGGATCGGCGAGGCTTCGCCGAGCGGCTCGATCAGCTCGATCTGGCTGTTGGGCGTATCGACGAAGCACACCTTCACCCCCTGCGCGGGCAAGTCGAAGGGCTCGCGGATCACCTCCGCGCCCATCACCTCGCGGTAGAAGGCGATCGAGTCAGCGATCGAAGGCGTGGCGACACCGACATGATTGAGGCGGCCGAGCTTCATCTAAATTCTCCGCGTGAAATCATCGTGATCGCCACCGCGCAGAGCCCCAAAGTGAAAGCGACATTGAAGACCGAAGCATACCACCAGTGGAATGTGTAACGCGAAAGGCGATGCCAACCCGAGCGCCCCACCATCCGAAACTCTTCGCGGGAAATACCGCGCCAGCTCATATAGCCGCCGGCCACGATCAGCAGAGCCAAGACCAAAGCGACAACAACGCCCTTAGTCATAGCGGCACATCGCCAAGCCTCTTCCACGGTTCATCTGCGCTCCCCTCCCGCTTGCGGGAGGGGTCGGGGGAGGGGCTGACCACAAGCGAGAAGCTCCGAAGGAGGGCACACCCCCTCCCCTAGCCCCTCCCGCAAGCGGGAGGGGAACTTAGAGCGGAATATTGTCATGCTTCTTCCACGGGTTCTCGAGCTGCTTGTTCCGCAGCTTCCGCAGTCCCAGCGCCAATCGTCGCCGCGTCGAGTGCGGCATGATCACTTCGTCGACGAACCCCTTGCTCGCCGCCACGAACGGGTTGGCGAAGCGCGCCTCATACTCGGCGGTGCGCTCGGCGATCTCCTCGGGCGTCTTACCCCGGAAGATGATCTCCACTGCGCCCTTGGCGCCCATCACCGCGATCTCGGCGGTCGGCCAGGCATAGTTCAGGTCGCCCCGCAGATGCTTCGACGCCATGACGTCATAGGCGCCGCCATAGGCTTTCCGGGTGATCACGGTGATCTTGGGCACGGTCGCCTCGGCATAGGCGAAGAGCAGCTTGGCGCCGTGCTTGATGATGCCGCTGTGCTCCTGCCCCACGCCCGGCAGGAAGCCCGGCACATCGACGAAGGTCAGGATCGGGATCTCGAACGCGTCGCAGAAGCGCACGAAGCGCGCCGCCTTCTTGGACGAATTGATGTCGAGCACGCCGGCCAGCACCATCGGCTGGTTGGCGACCACGCCCACGGTGCGCCCCTCCACCCGGCCGAAGCCGATGATGATGTTGCCGGCATGGCTCGGCTGGAGCTCGAAGAAGTCGCCTTCGTCGACCACCTTCCGGATCAGCTCGTGCATGTCGTAGGGCTGGTTGGCGGAGGGTGGGATCAGGCTGTCGAGGCTGTCCTCGACGCGGTCCCACGGGTCCTCGCACGGCCGCTCGGGCACGCTCTCGCGGTTCGAGGCGGGCAGGAAGTCGATGAAGTCGCGCGCCGCGAGCAGCGCCTCGATGTCGTTGTCGAAGGCGACGTCGGCGACGCCGGACTTGCTGGTGTGCGTCACCGCCCCGCCGAGCTCTTCCTGCGTCACGATTTCGTTGGTGACCGTCTTCACCACGTCCGGGCCGGTGACGAACATGTAGGACGAGTCCTTCACCATGAAGATGAAGTCGGTCATCGCCGGCGAATAGACCGCGCCGCCCGCGCAGGGGCCCATGATGAGCGAGAGCTGCGGCACCACGCCCGACGCCAGCACGTTGCGCTGGAACACCTCGGCATAGCCGCCGAGCGATGCCACGCCCTCCTGGATGCGCGCGCCGCCGCTGTCGTTGAGTCCGATCACCGGAGCGCCGACCTTCATCGCCATGTCGATGATCTTGCAGATCTTCTGCGCGTGCCGCTCCGAGAGCGAGCCGCCGAAGACGGTGAAGTCCTGGCTGAAGACGAAGACGAGCCGGCCGTTGATCGTGCCGCTGCCGGTGACCACCCCGTCGCCGGGGATCACCTGCGCCTCCATGCCGAAGTCGACGCAATTGTGCTCGACATACATGTCGAGCTCCTCGAACGATCCCTCGTCGAGCAGCACCTCGACTCGCTCGCGCGCAGTCAGCTTGCCCTTGGCGTGCTGCGCGTCGATGCGCTTCTGGCCGCCGCCTGCCCGCGCGGCCGCACGGCGACGCTCCAGTTCCTCGATCGTGGACGACATCGGGTCCGCCTCTCCTCTCCGGTTGCCATCAACCAGAGTTGGGGGCCCGGCGCAACATTATTGCGCGCCATTCCTCCCCCGAGATCGCTCGGGGAGAGGGACCGCCGCCGAAGGCACCGCGCGGTTGCCGCCTGCCGGGACGGCATGCATAATCGCGCGACGACATAAGGAGAGGATCGATGGCCACCGCGCTCCAGCCCGGCAACAAGCTGGGCGTCAGCGACGCCGAATGGGAGGCGCGCCAGCAGCTCGCCGCCTGCTACCGCGTCTTCGATCATCTCGGCTGGTCCGAGATGATCTACAACCACATCACGGTGAAGGTGCCGGGCGAGGACAACGCCTTCCTGATCAACCCCTTCGGGCTGCATTTCAGCGAGGTCTGCGCCTCGAACCTCGTCAAGATCGACATCGACGGCAACAAGCTGTCCGAGAGCCCCTATGGGGTCAATCGCGCCGGCTTCGTCCAGCACGCGCTGTTCCACCGCCATCTGCCCGACGCGCATTGCATCGCGCACACCCACACCACGGCGGGCATGGCAGTCGCGAGCGTCGAGGGCGGGCTGCGGCCGACCAACTTCTATGCGTGCAGTTTCGCCGGCCAGATCGCCTATCACGACTTCGAGGGCGTGACGGTGCGCGACGAGGAAGGCGAGCGGCTGCTCGCCAACCTCGGCGACAAGCGCGTGATGCTGCTGCGCAACCACGGCATCCTGGTGATGGGCCGCACCATCCCCGAGGCGTTCATCAAGCACTGGTCGCTCCAGCGCGCCTGCGAGATCCAGGTCGCGACGGCATCGATGGGCGAGCCGCTGGTGGTGCCGGACGAAGTCGTCGCGGTCCACCAGCGCGACCTCCACATGGCGCAGGTGCCGGGCGGCCCCGGCGCCGCGGACTTCGCCGCGATGGTGAGACTGGTCGACCGCGTGGACCGGAGCTGGCGGGACTGAACCCCTCTCCCGTTGGAAGAGGGAGGGAGCGCCGAAGGCGCGGAAGGGTGAGGGCAGGCTCGGAACGGTAGCTGCTCTCACCCTTCCCACTCGGCTCCGCAGAGCGGGCTCCTTCCCGCTCCCAAAGGGAGCGGGAGTTGCTAGCCGAACTTAAATCCGCTCACGCCCCAGCCCATCACATGGTCGCGGTAATCCGCGACCACCGGGCCGTCCCCGCCGGCCCCGAGCGCGACCATCAGCGGCAGCAGATGCTCCTCGCGCGGATGGGCGAAGCGGGCGTGGGGCAGCTGGTCCCACGCCGCGACACGCGCGGCCCGGCGCGCCGGATCGGGATCGGTCACCGCGTCGATCAGCGCCGCGTCCCATTCGTCCGCCACCGGCGTGACCTGAGGCCCACGCGCGCGCAGATTGTGGAAGCTCATGCCCGATCCGACGATCAGCACCCCCTCGTCCCTCAGCGACGCGAGCGCCCGGCCGATCGCGACATGCGCGGCGGGATCGAGGTCCTTGCGGAGCGAGAGCTGCGCCAGCGGAATGTCCGCGCCCGGCACGGCCACTTTCATCGGAATGAACACGCCGTGATCCCAGCCCCGCGCCCGCTCGACGCCGACCGGAAAACCGGCCCCTTCGAGCAGCGCCTTGGCCCGCATCGCCACCTCGGGCGCGCCGGGCGCATCCCACCGCAGGCGATAAGTGTGCTCGGGGAAGCCGTAATAGTCGAACAGCAAGGGCTGGCCGTCGCCCGCATGGACGGTGACCTGGTCCTCCTCCCAATGCCCCGAGACGAGCAGGATCGCCGTGGGCCGCTCGGGCAGGCTGTCGATCAACCCGGCGAGATAGGCCTGCATCGGCCGCCACATCGGGTCGGGCGGCCCGCCATCAGGGTCCATGAAGAAGCAGGGTCCGCCGCCGTGCGGGATGAAGAGTGTGGGAAGTGTCATCTCAGCGATGTCGTGCTCCTGTGCGCATGCCGCAATGGCGGTTTCGGAAACGCGCGGTTTCTCTGCGCTTCCCTTCCGCTTGCGGGAGGGGTCGGGCGAGGGCATGGTCGAAGCCATGGCTCCCACGAACAGCCCCTCCCCTAACCCCTCCCGCAAGCGGAAGGGGAACAAGTGACTCGCTTCACCGTCAACAACCAGCCGGTCGAATACAAGATGGACCCGCGCACCCCGCTCCTCTGGGCGCTGCGCGACGCCTCCAACCTCACCGGCACCAAGTTCGGCTGCGGCACCGGCGATTGCGGCGCGTGCACGGTCGACGTCGACGGCACCGCGCGGCTCGCCTGCCAGGAGACGATCGGCGCGCTAGAGGGTACCTTCGTCACGACGATCGAGGGGCTGCCGCGCGATCGCAGCCATCCGGTCCAGCAGGCGCTGATCGCCGCCAACGTCCCCCAATGCGGCTATTGCATCCCCGGCGTGGTGATGGCAGCATCGGTGCTGCTGCGCGCCAACCGCAACCCGTCCGAGGACGACATCAAGGCCGCGATCCCCAACATCTGCCGTTGCGGCATCTATCCGCGGCTGCTCGGCGCGATCGGCGATGCGGCACGGATCGCGCGCGGCGACGCCGCGCCCGAGCCCGATGCCGAACCCCAGGCCGGGAACCCGGAACCCGCTGGAGAGCAATGATTCTTTCACATCGCTTTCACCGCAATTCAGCAACCGCTCATCGGCCGACTGATAGCAGGGACATATCTGGTAGCCCGGCGCTTCGCCGGACCAGCGGAGACTTTGTTCGATGAAGAAGACCTTGCTCGCGGTGCTCGTCGCCGCAACGGCCCTGGTCCCGCCGGCGGCGCTCGCCCAGGACCGGGGAGGCCGCTGGGGCGGCCGTGGCGGTCAGTCCGAGGCCCGCCAGCAGTCCGCACCCCAAGCCCGCGAGAGCCGCGGTTCGTGGCGCCAGCAGCAGAGCCAGCCCTCGGCCCCGCAACCGCAGCAGCAGCGTTCCTGGGGCGGCCTCGGCGGCGACGGCAACTGGCGCCAGCAGCGCCAGCAGCAGGCCGCGCCGCAGCAGTATCAGCCGCAGTACCAGCGCCAGCAGGCGGTTCCGCAGCAGGCCCCGCAGGCCGAGCAGCGTCGCCAGTGGAGCGGCCAGCGCAGCTTCGGCGGCCAGGACGGCGCCCGCACGCGCTGGAGCGGCGATCGCCAGCGCCCCGAGGCCTATCAGCAGCGCCAGCAGTCGCAGCAGTATCGCGGCGACCGCGGCGACTGGAACCGCGGCAACCGCGACTGGAACGACCGCCGCGCCACCTCGGACCGCCGCTGGGACGGCAACCGCAGCTCGGGCCGGTGGAACAACAACTGGCGCAACGACAATCGCTATGACTGGCGCGGCTATCGCGCGCAGAACCGCGGCATCTATCGCCTGCCGCGCTACTATGCGCCGATGGGCTGGGGCTATGGCTACCGCCGCTTCTCGATCGGCTACACGCTGAGCTCGCTGCTCTTCGCGCCGCAGTACTGGATCAACGATCCCTTCTACTACCGCCTGCCGGACGTGTACGGCCCTTATCGCTGGGTGCGCTATTACAACGATGCGCTCCTGGTCGATGTCGACACCGGCGAAGTGGTCGACACGATCTACGACTTCTTCTGGTAAGCGCACCTGCGCCCCTGCCAGGGGACATGGGGGTCCGGCGGAGACGCCGGGCCCCCTCGTCGTTTCAAAGCCTTGCAATCCGGCGATCTCCGCGCAATTCGGACTCCGTGGTGGACAAGAAAGTGATCGCGAAGATTTCGGGCGGCCCGTCGCCGCACCGCTCCCGCATCGGCCGCGAAGTCGCGGCCCGGCTCGAGGCGAACCCAGGCGTGCGCCGCGCCAGGACCGATGCCGCGCAGATGTACACCTATCCGGATTTCCTGACCGACGCCGAATGCGACGCGCTGGTCGCGCTGATCGACGCCAATTCGCGCCCCTCGACCCTGCTCGCCAAGAGCGAGGACCCCGAATATCGCACCAGCGACAGCTCGGATCTCAATCGCTGGGACGACACCGTCGGCCCGATCGACCTGCGCATCGCCGGGCTGCTCGGCATCCCGGCCGAGAACGCCGAGACGCTCCAGGGCCAGCGCTACGCGGTCAACCAGCAGTTCCGCGCGCACTGCGACTATTTCCACGAATCCAGCGCCTATTGGCCCAAGATGCAGGAGACAGGCGGCCAGCGCACCTGGACCGCCATGGCCTATCTCAACGACGTGACCGAGGGCGGCGCCACCTGGTTCCCGCGCGCGGGGCTGCGCTTCAAGCCGAAGAAGCGCCTGCTCGTCATCTGGAACAACATGCTCCCCGACGGCAGCCCCAATTACGACACGCTCCACGAGGGCATGCGCGTGATCGAGGGGACCAAGTACATCGTCACCAAGTGGTTCCGCGAGGAAGCCTGGCTCCGCCAGCCGATCGACACCTATGTGTCTCCCGGCGTCGAGACCGCCACCGACGAATAGAGCGCCGGCCGTCAGTTCGAATAGACCCGTACGTCCTTGACGATCATGTCGCCCGAGCCCTCGTCATAGTCGCTCGAGGTCTTCACCGCGACGTTCATGATCGGATACCAGCGGAACCCGTCGAACGGATTCACCGCCTGATAGGTTTCCACCCCGTCGATGAACCAGGTGATGTAGTCGGGCTGGATGTCTACCGCGAAGCGATGGAAGCCCTTGCTGAACCCACCCACGCCATAGACCTCCTGCGTGTCCAGGAAGGTACCCTGCTGGAAGCTGCGTGTCGCATTGGCCCCGCCATGGATGGTGTGCGCGACGTGGCGATCGAAGTTCCACCAGTCGTCGAAGCCGAAGCCTTCGTAGATGTCGATCTCGGGCGGCCAGCCGGAGGTGGAGATCAGCCACAGCGCCGGCCAGGAGCCATGCCGCGACGGCATCTTCGCGGTGAATTCATATTGACCATAGCCGATCTGCAGCGGGCGGGTGTTGTGCCCGCTCAGCACGATCGCGCCATAATGATAGCCGATCCGGTCCCAGTACATCGGCTCCTTGAGCTTCTGCGTGTGCATCACCAGCCCGCCGTCGGTGTAGCGGAGCGGCGCCTCGATGTCGTGACCGCGGTACACCCATCCGTCGAGGTACATGCCGGTCTCCTGGTTGCCCGGCTGCGAGCGGCCGTTGGGAAGCTGGGTCGACCAGGCCTTGTCATGCCCGGCGTCGGACCATTTCATCGTCTCGCGGCTCATCTTCCACTGAAGCGTGCCGGTCGCGGCAAACGTCCGCGGCGCGCGCCCCTCGGTCTGCTCGGGCGTGGGCTCCTGCACGATATCGCACTGCACCGCCGCGCGGTCGGTCCCCATCTTGCCGCCCCAGGGCGCCTCGACGAAGCGGACGGTGAAATCGGCCTGGGGAATGCCGAGCAGGATCGGCACATCGACCGTCTTGGTGAGCGGATCGCCCGGGCGGAAGACCACTGACTTGTAGATGCTCTGGTAATTGACGCCCGCCACACCCTTGACCGGCCCGGTCCCGTCCTCGGTCGTCACGCGCGCGATGACTGTGTTCGGCGACGGCCGATCGAGCGAGATCGGCACATGGGCGACATTGGAGCCCGGCCGATAGAAGGCGGGCCCGACCGAGGCCGTCGCCTGCTCGGGATATTTGGTCCCGTTCGCGAAGTCGAAGTCGGCGAAAGCCGAAGCGCTGGCGAGCGGCCCGGCCACTCGTGTCGTGGATTCCGGCACCGCGGTGGGGGTTGGAGTGGGGATCGCAGGCGCAGCCACGACGACCTTGCCGCTTTCGGCCGTTTGCGAGGAATCTCCCCCGCTCGAACAGGCCGAGATCGCACAGGCAGACACGGCGCCCAAAAACGAGCGTGAATACAAGATACGCATGAGCACGCCTCCTGTTGTCCGGCGACAAACGCGTCGCCGTTACCGACCTCTCCTTTTGAATCGACAGACGTTCTCAGGCAGCTTCGTTTAACGGAGCGGCGCGCAACACTCCGTTACTAGGAATCGCACAATGATTGCTGATGATATCCCGAAGCAAGCCTCACACGGCTGAATTGCTGCGATACCCCATTATAGCCTTTGGCGGATTTTTGATCCTCCACTCGTCGCAAAACTGTCAGACCGGGGAACAAATGCGACGGACCGCATCCGGCCCGTCCGCTCCACGGCCTCTCAGCCGGGCCAGGCGTCCGCCATCGCGTGCATCGAAAGGAAGGCCATCAGCGGCAGCGCGGCGAACAGCGCGGTCTTGGCCGCGAGCAACCGGGGTCGGCGGAGCCGACATGAGGGTCATTGCCGAAATTCAGCGCTTCTCGACCTTCACGAGCCGTTCGATCAGCACGGTGCGGTGGCCGTCCCCGAGATAGCGCGGTTCGCGCCGCGGCCCCACGCGCCCATGGAATTCGACGGTGAACGTTCCCGTGACCGGCTCCCTCTGCTTCCAGCCGGCCACCTTCCGCGCCTCTGCGTCGAGCTGCTCACAGGCCCGCCCAGCGCATTCGATGGACGCTCCGTCTTCGAACCCCGGTACCGTCCGTCCCCCGACCTTACAGTGCCCGAGCCGGCTATTCTCGAAGTTGGTGAACCAGTCGCAGACGAGCCGCTGCCGCGGCCCGAAGGCCGTTCCCTTGGCCGTCACGCCTTGCCCCGAAGGCGCGGCGGCGGACGCCAGACCGAGTGCGATGACCAGCCACATCGGGACAGCATATCTCCGATCCGGATGTGCGCAAATGGGCGATCCGGTCCCGGTGAGATCCGCGCCCGCGGCCGCCGGGTGCTCCCCGGAGCCGGCGCTCCTGCACAAAGGCTCTGGCAAAATAGGATTTCGCCTGCCACTCCAGCCCGATGGCAAGCGGGGCGGACAGGCGAATCACGGGTGGCGATTCCTTTCGCGCGCGCAAGGCCGCGAAAATGAGAAACCCTGCGGAGGGTGCAAACTTTGTCAACTTCCGCGGCACTGTAAACTTCCGCGGCGCGGGCATTCCGGCATGACCGCCGTGCTCAACATCCACCGCTCGATCCTCGGCCAGCCCTGGCGCTGGCGCGGGCTCGCCGCCGACGCGCGCGACCCCGGCTTCGCCCCCGACGATCTCGTCACCCAGCTCCTCCTCGCCCGCGGCTGCCCGCGCGACGCGGTCGAGGCGCACCGCGCGCCCAGCATCCGCGCCTTCATGCCCGATCCGTCGATCTTCAACGACATGGACAAGGCCGCCGATCGCCTCGCCGACGCCGTCGAGGCGCGCGAGCAGGTCGCGATCTTCGGCGATTACGACGTCGATGGCGCCACTTCCGCCGCGCTGCTCATCCTGCTGCTGCGCGACCTCGGGCTCGAGGCGCGTCCCTATATCCCCGATCGGCTGATGGAGGGCTATGGTCCCTCGGGCGAGGCGCTGGTGCGGCTCAAGTCCGAAGGCGCGAGCCTGATCGTCACCGTCGATTGCGGCGCCCAGGCGTTCGAGGCGCTCGCGATGGCGCGCGCGGCGGGCGCCGAGGTGATCGTCTGCGACCATCACAAATGTGCCTCCGAGCTTCCCGAGGCCTATGCGCTGATCAACCCCAACCGGCTCGACGAGACCGAGGGCGCGGCGCACGGCCATCTCGCTGCGGTCGGCGTCGCCTTCCTGCTCGGCGCCGCGCTGATCCGATCGCTCCGCGCGCGCGGCTTCTTCGCGTCGCGCTCCGAGCCGCGGCTGCTCGACTTGCTCGATCTCGTCGCGCTCGGCACCGTCGCCGATGTCGCGCAGCTCAAGGGCCTCAACCGCGCCTTCGTTGCGCAAGGCCTCAAGGTCATGGCGCAGCGCCGCAACATCGGCCTCGCCGCGCTGATCGAGGCTTCGCGCCTCACGCGCGCGCCGACCTGCACCGATCTCGGCTTCGCGCTCGGGCCCCGCATCAACGCCGGCGGCCGCGTCGGTCGTTCGGACCTCGGCGTGCGCCTGCTCACCACCCGCGACCCCGCCGAGGCGCGCGCGATCGCCACCGAGCTGGACGCGCTCAACGAAGAGCGCCGCGCGATCGAGAGCCAGGTCCAGCTCGGCGCCGAGGAGCTCTGCCTCGCCAAGGGCAACCGCGCCGTCGCGGTGATCGCCGCGCGCGGCTGGCATCCGGGCGTGATCGGCATCGTCGCCGGCCGACTCAAGGAGAAGCTCGGCCGCCCGACGATCGTCATCGCGCTCGACGAGGACGGCGTCGGCAAGGGCTCGGGCCGCTCGATCGCGGGCGTCGACCTCGGTGCCGCGGTGCTCGCCGCCAAGGACGCCGGGCTGCTCCATGCCGGCGGCGGCCATGCCATGGCCTGCGGCGTGACGATCGCCGAATCGCAGCTCGATCCCTTCGCCGATTTCCTCGAGGAACGGCTCGCCGCGCGTGTCACCGAGGCGATGGGCGAGCGCGCGCTGCTGGTTGACGCGGTGGTGGCTCCGGGCGGTGTCTCGCCCGATCTGGTCAATGCGATGGAGGCCGGCGGCCCCTATGGCATGGGCTGGCCTGCGCCCCGCGTCGCCGCCGGGCCGCTGTCGGTGATCAAGGCCGATGTCGTCGGCAATGGCCATGTTCGCGTGATCGTGGCGGGCGACGACGGGCGCAGCATCAAGGCGGTCGCCTTCCGCCAGGCAGACAGCGAGCTGGGCGCCGCACTCCTTTCGGCCCCGCGCCACCGCAAGCTCTGGCTCGCCGGCCGGGCCAAGATCGACGACTGGGGCCCCCGCCCCGCCGCCGAGCTCCACATAGAAGATGCGGCCTGGGCGGATTGAGGTGTTGACCCGGCGGCGATCCTTGCCTAACGGGCGCTTCCACGCTTCGGCATGGCCCCTTCGTCTAGCGGTTAGGACGCGGCCCTTTCACGGCTGAAACACGGGTTCGATTCCCGTAGGGGTCACCACCTTGAAAACGCACGGTTTTTCAGGTGATCACTGCCTCATCGGCAGCCGCTCCACCCCTCATCTTTCGGCGCTTGAGAGACGCTTGACGTCGCGATTGCGAAGCCGAGCCCGGCAGGGCAGCATGGTCCCCGCAACAGAGGAGGCTGGTGTGGGGCGTGTCAGAGTCGCGGGGTTTTCCCTGTCCCTGGACGGGTTCGGAGCCGGTCCCGAGCAGACGCTCAAGGATCCGCTGGGCAAGGGCGGCGAGGAGCTCCACAACTGGCTCTTCGGGACCCGGACCTTTCAGGCGATGATCGGCAAGAGCGGGGGTTCCGAGGGCGTGGACGAACGCTTCGCCCATCGCTCGATGGACGGCTTCGGCGCCTTCATCCTCGGCCGCAACATGTTCGGCCCCGTGCGCGGCGAATGGCCGGACGAGAGCTGGAAGGGCTGGTGGGGAGACAACCCGCCCTATCACGCCCCGACGTTCGTGCTGACCCATCATGCCCGCGATCCGATCGTGATGGAGGGCGGCACCGTGTTCCACTTCGTCACCGACGGGATCCATGCCGCGCTCGATTGCGCCCGCGAGGCGGCGGGAGGAAAGGACGTCAAGATCGGCGGCGGCGTCTCGACCGTCCGGCAATATCTGCAGGCGGGCCTGATCGACGAGCTGCACTTTGCGATTTCGCCGATCCTGCTCGGACGCGGCGAGGCGATGTTCGAGGGGCTCGACCTGCAGGCTATGGGCTTCGAAGTCATCGAATCCACCGCCACCGAACTGGCGACCCACTTCGTGCTCGGGCGCCCGACCGGCTAGGTCGGTCGCGCGGGGCCGGGCTCGATCTCCGGCGTCCTCGGCGTCGCCAGTCGCGCCAGCCGCGGACGGACCTTCATCTCGATGTCGTCGATGAATTCATAGACCACCGGGACCAGCACCAGCGACAGCGCGGTGGACGAGATGAGCCCACCGATCACCGCCAGCGCCATCGGCACGCGGAACTCCGAACCCTCGCCGATGCCCAGTGCCGTCGGCATCATGCCGGCGACCATCGCAAAGGTCGTCATTACGATCGGCCGCGCGCGCTCGCGGCACGCTTCGATCAGCGCGTCGTGCTGGCTCGTGCCGGCGCGCTCGGATTCGATGGCATGCTCGACCAGCAGGATCGAGTTCTTGGCCGCGAGCCCCATCAGCATGAGCAGGCCGATCATCGCCGGCAGATTGAGCTCCGCGCCCCCGACGAGCAACCCTACGAAGGCACCGGCGAGCGACAGCGGCAGCGCCGCGATGATGGTGATCGGCTTGAAGAAGCTGCGGAACAACAGCACCAGCACACCGACCACCATGCCGATACCCGCCAGCATCGCCGCGCCGAAGCTGCCGAACAGCTCGGCCATATTCTCGGCCTGGCCGTAGGCGGGCTGAGTCACGCCTTCGGGCAGGTTGCGCATGATCGGCAGCGCGTTGATCTTCTCCATCGCCTGGCCGAGCGAGACGCCGTTGAGCTCGGCCTCGATCGTCGCGCGCCGCTCGCGGTCGAACCGCTCGATCCTCGCGACGCCCGGCTGGAAGGTCAGGTCCGCGACCGCGGACAGGGGTACGGCCGCGCCGCTGGCGGTGGGCACGCGCAGCGCCTGGATCACGTTGAGGTCGGCGCGGGCATATTCGGGCAGGCGCACGCGGATGTTGAGCCGCTGCTCGCCCTGGTTGAACTTGGGCGTGTTGGCGTCGATGTCGCCGAGCGTCGCCACCCGCGCGATCGAGGCCACGCTTTCGGAGGTGACGCCCAGCCGCGCCGCTTCGTCGGGCCGCAGCCGGATGATCAGCTCGGACCCCGGCCGCGGCGTCACCTGGTGGACGTTGGCCAGTTCGGGAAGACGCCGCATCTGCTGCTCGAGCGTCGCCGCTGCCTGGGCGAGCCGCTCGCTGTTCTCGCTCGACAGCAGAATCTGCACCGTGCTGCTGCCCCCTGCCCCGGACTGGCCGAAGCCGAGCCGGACGTCGGGCACGTCGAGAAGCAGCGGCCGGATCGCCGCCTGAAATTCCTGCGTGGTGAGGTTGCGATCCTCCTTCAGCACGACCGTGGAGTTGCCCGCACGCGTATCCCCTCCGCTGCCCACCGAGGTGAAGACCAGATCGACGTCCTGGCGCTTGCGCAGTTCGCGGGTCAGCACGGCATTGGCGTTGCGCATGTCATTCAGCGTCGCGCCGGGCGCGCCCTCGAGCGTGAGCTGGACGATGCCGTTGTCGCTCGGCGGGGTGAAGCCGGTGGGCAGCAGCGTCGCGAGGAACAGCGAAAAGACGAAGATCGCCAGGCCGCTCCCCAGCGACTTCCAGCGATTGGTGAGCGCCCATTCGATCATCTTGCGATAGCGGCCGGTGAAGGGCTTGCGCGGATGCGGGTCGCCTGCGGGCTTGAGGAAATAGGCCGCGAGCAAGGGCGTCAGCAGGCGCGCGACGAGGAGCGAGCAGAGTACCGAAATGGCGACCGTGAGGCCGAATTCCCGGAAGAACTGCCCGACCACCCCGCCCAGGAACGAGACCGGCAGGAAGACGACGACGATCGTCATGGTCGTCGCCACGACCGCAAGCCCGATCTGGTCTGCCCCGACTAGTGCAGCCTGATAGGGCGACTCGCCCGTCTCGATGCGCTTCTGGATATTCTCGATCTCGACGATGGCGTCGTCGACGAGGATGCCGATGACCAGCGTCAGCGCGAGCAGCGTGATCATGTTCAGGCTGAAATCGAGCAGGGCCATAGCCGCGAAGGTCGGGATCAGCGAGATCGGCATCGCGAGTGCCGCGATCAGCGTGCTGCGCCAGTCGCGCAGGAAGAAGAAGACGACAATCGCGGCGAGCAGCATGCCTTCGATCAGCGTGTGGAGCGTCGCGCTGAAGCTGTCGCGCGTGTTCTGCGCAGTCGACACGATCTTGCGGAAGGTGACGTCGCGACGCTCGGTCTGGAGCTGCGCGACCGCGGCGGCGACATTGTCCTCGACGGCGACGTCCGACGCGGTCTTGGTCTTCATCACCTGGAAGGCGACCACCGGCTCGCCGTTGAGCTGGGCGAAGCCGGTGCGTTCGGCGGCGCCGCTCGCCACTGTCGCGACGTCCCCCAGGCGGATGCGGTTGCCGCCGCCGGTGGGCACCATCAGTTCGCGCAGGCTCGCCTCGGTCTCCGCGGCACCGAGCACGCGCACCGTCTGCTCGCGCCCGCCGATCTCCGCGCGGCCGCCCGGCGCGTCGAGATTGACCCCGAGCAGCGCGTTGTTGACCTGCGGCGCCGTGAGCCCCAGCGCCTCGAGCCGCGCGGGATCGAGCGTGACGTTGATCTCGCGGTCGACGCCGCCGAGCCGCGTGACCTGCGCGACGCCGCTGGCGGTGATCAGCCGCCGCGCAACCGTGTCGTCGACGAACCAGCTAAGGTCGACGTCCGACATGCCCGGCGCGGAGACCGCGTAGGTGACGATCGGCTGGCTATCGATGTTGAACCGCTCGACGATCGGCTCCTCGATCCCACGCGGAAGGTCCTGCCGGATCCGGTCGACCGCGGCGCGCACCTCGTCGGTGGCGCGCTGCGGATCCTCGCCGACTTCGAACTCGACCGTGGTCGAGGAGACGCCGAGCGACACGGTGGACTGGACGTGATTGACGCCCGCGACGTTCGACACCGCCGCCTCCACCTCGCGCGTGATCTGGGTCTCGACCTCGCTGGGCGCGGCGCCGGAGAGCGAGACGGTGACCTGGACGACTGGAAAGGACACGTCGGGCAGCAGCTTGATCGGCAGCGAGCGATAGCCCGCGGCGCCTGCGATCAGCAGGATGATGAACAGCACCGAGACCGGGATCGGGTTGCGGATCGCCCAGGCCGAAATGTGCATCGCCCTAGCCTCCCCCCGCCTTGGGCGTGGCGGCCGGCGCCGGGCCGTTGACCTGCTCCTCTACGGGGCGCACGAGGTCGCCTTCGAGCAGGAAGGCGCCGCCGCCGAGCGCCACGCGGCTGCCCACGCCCGGCCCTTGCACCAGCTCGACCCAGCCCTCCGAACGAACCCCCGGGCGGATCGCCTGCCGGTGCGCGCGGTTCTGCTGGTTGATCAGGATGACGCTCGGCCCGCTCGCCTCGAACTGGATGGCGCGCTCCGGGACCGCGGGCACGGGGCGGGCCGGCCGGAGGAACTCGGCGCGCGCGAAGCCGCCTGCGCGAAGGTCCGGATGTACCGGCAGACGGACCCGAACGCGCCCGAGCTTGGTCTGCGGATCGACGCGCGGCGAGACGAAGCGGACGCTGCCCGTCAGCGTGGCGCCCGAGGGTAGAGTGACGCGCGCCGTGGTGCCCGGGCGGATCGACACGAGCCCGTCCTCCGGCACCTCGGCGTCGAGCTCGATGAGGCGGTTGCGCGCGATGCGAAACATCGGATCGCCCCCGGGCGCCGCGATCTCGCCTGGACGCGCGTTGCGCTGGAGGATCACGCCGTCGACGGGCGAGCGGATCATCATCCGGCTCTGCTGCGTCTGCAGGTCCTGCAGCGACGCGCGCGACACACCCACGGCGGCCGCAGCGCTCTTGGCCTGGAAGCGGCGAGCGGCGATCTGCTCGTCGGCGAGCACGCCGGTCCCGTCGAGGCCGCGCACGCGGGCCGCCTCCCCTTGCGCCTGCGCCGCCTGCGCCTGGGATTGCGCGAGCTGCGCGCGCGCCTGCGCGATCCGCGACTGGAGCAGGGTGTCGTCGAGCCGCGCGAGCGGCTGGCCGGCGCGCACGACATCGCCTTCGTCCACCAGCACCTGGGCGACGCGGTAGCCCGACAGCTCCGAGTCCACCGCCGCCTCCTCGCGCGCCAGGAGCAGGCCCGAGGCGGCGAAGGTGCCGGTCATCGGGCGGAGCTGCACATGCGCGACGGTCACGGCCCGGGCTGTCCCGGCCTCGCTCGCGTTGGTCGTCTCGCCGCCGTTGCCGGAGCAGGCGGCGAGCGCCGCTGCAAGTCCGAGCGCCCATGTCTTTGCTGAAGATCCTGCGATCATCTCATACCCCGGATATCGCTGCCCGGCAGGCGGGTATCCCAGCCCCCACCGAGCGCCTGGAATGCCTGGACCGAACGCTGCAGCGCATCGACGCGCGCGGTGGTCCGCGCCGTGCGCGCGGCCCGCGCGACGCGCTCGGCGTCGAGCACTTCCTGCAGGTCGGAGAAGCCCAGATCGAAGCGCTTCAGCGCCGCGTCATAGGCGCGCTGCGCCGCCGCGACGCCGCGCTCCAGCCTTGCGATCCGGTCGCGATCGGCGACGAGGCGGATCAGTGCCTGATCGGCTTCCGAATAGGCGCCCTGCACGGTGCGTTCATAGGCAAGCACCGCCTGTTCGGCGCGCGCGCCCGAGACGCCGAGCTGCGCGCGCAGCCGTGCCCCGTCGAAGATCGGCGCGGTCAGCCCCGCCCCGAGTCCGGCGACCGCGGACAGGCCCCCGAGCGCGCCCGAGGCATAGTTGAGCCCCAGCGAGGGCTGGAGCGTGATGCGCGGGAAGAAGTCGAGCTCGGCGAGCCGCACATTGCCCGTCGCCGAGCGCAGCCGCGCCTCGGCCTCGCGCACGTCGGGGCGCCGCTGCAGCAGGTCGCCGGGCACTGCCGCGGGCACCTGCGGCGGCGAGGCCACCGCAGGCGAGATCGCGAGCGCGCCGATCGGCCGGGTTCCCGATCCGACGAGCAGCAGCAATGCCCGGCGCGACGCGTCGAGCGCAGCCGTCAAGTCGGTCGCCTGGGCCTCGGCCTGTGCGACGTCGGCACCGACCCGATCGGCCTCGGACCGCGCGGCGAGCCCCCGATCCGCGCGGCGGCTGAGCAGGTCGAACAGGCGGCGCTGGATCGTCGCGGTGGCACGCGCGTCCTCGAGTTGGGTGGCAAGGCCCCGCGCCTGGAACAGCGCGCGCGCTACCTCGGCGGCCGTCGCCGCCCGAACCCCCTCGTAGTTGAACCGCGCCGCGGCGAGATCGGCATTGGCCGTCCGCTCGGTGACGCCGCGCCGCCCGAACAGGTCGAGCTCCCAGCTCACCGGCAGCGTCACTCCGGCCGAAGTGCTCGTCCGGCTGCTCCCGCCGAGCGAACCGAGATCCACGCCCGGCACGTCGACGCTCGCGCCTCCGGTGATCTGCTCGGTCCGCTGCACCTGCGCGTTGGCCGACAGGCTCCCCTGCAGCCCGAACTGGCTGAGCGCGCCCGAACGTATCGCCCGCGCTTCCTCCAGCCTGGCGAAGGCCTCGCGCGTATCGAAGCCGCGGCTGAGCGCCTGGTCGACGAGCTGCGTCAGCTGAGGGTCGCGATAAAGGTCCCACCAGCGATCGAGCGCCACCGCCGGCAGCGCCCCGCTAGTGGGCGTATAGGAGACCGGAAGCGCCGTGTCGGCGGTGCGAACGGGCGGCGCGCTCACGCAAGCGGAAAGCGTCGAGCAAGTCACGACGGCAAGGACGAGCCGGCCGCGTTGCCCTTTCCTGACCTTGGTGGTCTCGTCCATCAGCCACCCGCACCATGATATAAATGCGTGCGCGGACCTGCCGGAGAGAGGATCCGAAGCTTCCCTCCCCATGTCGTTTCGCCAGCGAATCGCGTGTTTGGTAGCGCGGCGGGAACGGATTGGTTCCCGGCTGGGGTCTTTCAATCCCGCGGATCAGGGCAAACCCCTACTGCACCGCGCGTGCTAGGGGCAGCGCAGCAGCAAATCGCCAGTTCACGCCGCCGCGACGCTCGCCCTGATCCACCCCGCCGCCTTTTCGGGAAAGCTCCCGCCGCGCGAGAGAAAGCCACCGATCTCGCGCCTGGCAACGGCCTCTTCGCACAAGGCCAGCGCTTCAGCCATGCGGCCCGATGCGACCAGCGTCGCGACCGTGGTCGGCATGAGCCGTGGCGGATTGACGTCGGCGGCGATCCTTCCGAGGAATTCGTCGACAGTCCAGCCGGCAACCTCCTGGAGTGTCGCCTCTCCCAATTCGAGCAGACGGCGCGCGATCGCCGGGACCCCACCCTCCTCGCTTATCTCGGGCTCGCCCAGGATCAATCCGGGGCAGGCGAGCGCACCGAAATAGCGAAAGGACAGCGGCTGCATGCGCAACTGCGGCTCGCCCACCAGATCCCAGAAGACCGGATCGGCGACCATCGGTTTGACGATCAGCCTGGCCGAAGTCTCTTCGCGGAGAACATTGGTCATCTCGGCGACGGCGACGAACCAGGCGCCCCGCTCCGCAAACAGCACGCCCTGCGACGAACGCCATTTCTTTCCCCGGATGAGATCGCGACACGCGGCGTTGAGCGCGCGGCGCTGGGCGTGCCGCGCGGACGTGAATGCACGCTTCGAAACGGCCGTCATGCTGGGCTTCCTCGCTTTTGGCGACCGGAGCATGGCGGAGCAAAGGTAACGATCGGCTGAAGAACGCGTGTTGCTGCGCTTCCTACGCGAACCCGGGGAATAAACCCCGCCGACCAAGGGTTGCGGATAGCTGCCCATATCGATCCGATCGGCTATCATCCGGTCGAGCCGACCAGAGGGCCGCGCGCCCGGAAGGAGCAGGCATGAGCCCAGCCGAGACCGCGGTATCGGAAACGGATTCGCTGCCATGGCACGCCCTGCCCGCCGAGGAGGCAGCCAAGCGGCTGCACGTCGATCCCGCGCTTGGCCTCGACGCGGACGAAGCCGCCGGGCGACTGCAGACCTATGGCCCCAATCGCCTTCCGCATGGCCGGAAGAAGGGGCCGCTGCTGCGGTTCCTCTCGCAGCTCGACAACATCCTCATCTACGTGCTGCTCGTGTCGGGCTTCATCAAGCTGATGCTCAGCCTGTGGCTCGATGCGTCGATCATCTTCGCCGTGGTGATCCTCAACGCGCTGCTGGGGTTCCTGCAGGAGGGCCGCGCCGAAAAGGCACTCGAGGCGATCCGCGACATGCTGCCGGCCCAGGCGCGCGTGCTGCGCGGCGGCGACACTCGCCTGGTCCCCGGCGAATCGCTGGTGCCGGGCGACGTCGTGCTCCTCGAATCCGGCGACAAGATCCCCGCGGACCTCCGGCTGATCGACGCCCGCAACCTTCGCGCCGAGGAAGCGGCACTGACGGGGGAATCGGTCCCGGTCGACAAGACCGTCGAGCCGGTCCCCACCCGGGCCACCATCGGCGACCGCGCGAACATGGGCTTCTCCGGCACCATGGTGGTCTCCGGCCGCGCCACGGGCATCGTCATAGCGACCGGCAACCGCACCGAGCTCGGCCGGATCAACCAGATGCTCGCCGAAGTGAGCGCGCTCCAGACGCCGCTGCTGCGCCAGATCAAGCGCTTCGGTTATGTGATCACCGCCGCCATCGTCATCCTCGGCGTCGTGCTCTTCGCCTGGGGGCACTGGCTGAGCGAAATGAGCTATGTCGCGCTGTTCCAGGCGGTGGTCGGCGTCGCCGTCTCGGTGATCCCCGAGGGGCTGCCGGCGCTGATCACGATCACGCTCGCACTCGGGGTGCAGCGCATGGCCCGGCGTAATGCCATCATCCGGCGCCTGCCCGCCGTCGAGACGCTCGGCTCGGTGTCGCGGATCTGCTCGGACAAGACCGGCACGCTGACGCTGATGGAGATGATGGTGACCTCGGCGGTGACCGCGGACGGAGTCTACACGGTTGCCGGCGAAGGCTATGCGCCCGAGGGACAAGTCACCGTCGACGGCGAACCCGTCTCCGCCGTGCCGGAGCCGCTCGCGCTGATGGGGCGCGTGTCGATGCTGTGCAACGATGCCGAGCTGCTCCAGCAAGAGGGCAAGTGGAAGGTCGAGGGCGATCCCACCGAAGGCGCGCTCTATCCCTTCGCCGCCAAGCTCGGGCTGGACCGGGCGAGCGAGACCGCCGCCTCGCCGCGGATCGACGCCATCCCGTTCGAGTCCGAGCACAAGTTCATGGCGACGCTCAACCGGTTCGCGGGCGGCGAGATGCTGCTTGTCAAGGGCGCGCCCGAAGTGATCCTCGACCATTGCGACCGCCAGCAGACTGCGGCCGGGCCGGCGCCGCTCGACCGCGAGCGCTTCATGCGCGAAGGCGACCGGCTCGCAGCGCAGGGCGAGCGCGTGCTGGGCCTCGCCTGGCTGCCGAACCCGGGGCTCGCTGCCGGCAATCTCGGCCCGCAGGATCTGCCCAGGACGCTCGTGCTCCTCGGGCTCGTCGGCCTCATGGACCCGCCGCGCAAGGAAGCCATCGACGCGGTGCGCGAATGCCAGGCCGGCGGCATCCGCGTGACGATGATCACGGGCGATCACAAGATCACCGCGGCGGCGATCGCGAATATGCTCGGGATCGGTGACGGCAGGACCGCCGTGGCCGGCACTGCGATCGAGACGATGAACGACGCCGAGTTGCAGGACTGCGTCCGCGAAGTCGACGTCTTCGCCCGCGCCAGCCCCGAGCACAAGCTGCGGCTGGTCAAGGCGATCCAGGCCGATCGCCAGATCGTCGCGATGACCGGCGACGGCGTGAACGACGCGCCCGCGCTCAAGAAGGCCGACATCGGCGTCGCCATGGGCATCAAGGGGACCGAAGTGACCAAGGAAGCCGCGGCGATGATCCTCGCCGACGACAATTTCGCTTCGATCTCCGCGGCGGTGAAGGAAGGGCGCACGGTCTACAACAACATCGAAAAGGCCATGCTCTTCATGCTGCCCACCAACATCGCGCAGGGCGCGGTGATCGCGGTGGCCATCCTGTTCGGCCTGACGCTGCCGATCACGGCACCGCAGGTGCTGTGGGTGAACATGATCACTTCGGTCGCGCTCGGTCTCGTCATCGCATTCGAGCCGCACGAGGCCGACGTGATGCGGCGTCCGCCGCGACCCATCGATCGTCCGATCATCACCGGCTTCGGGATCTGGCGCATCCTCTTCGTCGGAGCGGCGCTGCTGCTCTACACGCTAGCCACCTTCTTCTGGATGAAGGCGCAGGGCGCCTCCGATCCGCTGGCGCGCACCGCGGCTGTCAATGCCATCACCATGGGGCAGGTCTTCTATCTGCTCAACAGCCGCTACCTGCTCGATTCCTCGCTGTCGCTGCGCGCGCACACGGGCAATCCGGTGCTCTGGGCGGGGATCGGCGGGGTGGTCGTGCTCCAGCTGCTGTTCACCTACACTGCCCCGCTCCAGGCGGTGTTCGATACCGAGGGGCTGCCCTCGCGCACCTGGCTCTGGCTGTTTGCCGGGGGCATCGTCTTCTTCCTCGTGGTCGAGATCGAGAAGCTCGCCATCCGGTCGATCCCCGCGTTGCGCGCGGCGGCGATTTCGCGCGCCTAGCCGCCGCTGGCCAAAACGGTGCTTGAGCGCATCGCGGAGTCCAGGACGAAGGACACGTCATTTCCTCTGGAAACCATCGGCATGCGGTCCGGCAAACCTGCCCTTGCGCCCACCAAACAAACAATGGTTCCCAATTTAAATCCCACTTTGTAGATAGGATTTAAACACACGACGTGGGGAATTCGGATGTCCTGTCGGTCGCAAGCAGTCGCAGCGAGCCCCAGCCCTCGAGGCCAGAGCCCCTCTATCCCCGGGACGCGCCGATGAATTTCCAACAGCTCAAATATGTCCGCGCCGCGGTGCAGAACAATCTGAACCTGACCGAGGTGGCGAACGTGCTGTTCACTTCGCAATCGGGCGTGAGCAAGCAGATCAAGGAGCTCGAGGCCGAGCTGGGGATCGAGATCTTCGTCCGGCGGGGCAAGCGGCTCGTGGGCATCACCAAGGCCGGCGAGAACGTCGTCAAGGTGATCAACAGTCTCCTCGCCGAGGCCGACAATCTCAAGCGGCTGTCGCAGCAGTTCACGCAGGAGGACCGCGGCCGGCTGGTGGTCGCGGCGACGCACAACCAGGCGCGTTACGTCATCCCGCCCGCGCTGCTCCACTTCACTCGCCTCTATCCCGAGGTCGAAGTGGAACTGCGCCAGGGCTCGCCGCAATATGTGGCGGACACGCTCGCGCGCGGCGAAGCCGATATCGGCATCGCCACCGAGGCGGTCGACGACTTTCCCGAACTCGACACGCACCCCTGCTTCACCTGGGAGCATGTGGTGGTGGTGCCGGCGCACCATCCGTTGCTGCGCATCGGCAACCCCGGCCTCGCCGACTTCGCCGCCTATCCGATCATCACCTACAATCCCGGCTTTTCCGGCCGCTCGAAGATCGACGCTGCCTTCGCCGCGGCCGGGCTGCGTCCCGACATCCGGCTGACCGCGACCGACGCGGACGTGATCAAGGACTATGTCCAGCTCGGACTCGGCATCGGCATCGTCGCCGAGATGGCAGTGACGGGCGAAGTCCGCGAAGGGCTGGTGCCGGTGCCCGGCTCGAACGCGCCGTTCGGGGTGAGCACCACCAAGGTAGCGATCCCGCGCGGCGTGCTGCTTCGCAACTATGCCTATCGCTTCGTCGAGGAACTGGCGCCGCATCTCGATCATGCGGTGCTGAGCGGCGCCTCGCGGCGTCCGTCGCCCGCGGCACGTCCGCAGGCGCCCCTGCCCTTCGTCAATTGGCGCGAACTGCACGCGCCGCGCGGCAATTTGACGCTGGTGTCGAGCGGCTGAGCCACTCGACACCTGTGTCAGCGCGCGATCACCGGCTCGTCGGAGGGGACGCCCACCGCGCCGCCGCCGAACGGGCCGTTGTTCTCCGCGCAGATCCGCTCGGAATGCTCATAGCGCAGTGACCCCGGCGCGTTGACCTTCTGCACGTCGAAGTTCCAACCGTCGGGCTCGTCCGCCGCGGTGTAGCGCCGCACCGGAATCGTCGCGGTCCAAGGCCGCGAATAGACCGTGGGGTCGGTGAAGGTCGCGACATAGTTGAAGCGCTTCTGGTTGTTGTCGAAGACGTAGCGCTCGGCGACCGTGCCGTTCTCGCTCATATAGTCGCCGTAGCGGCCGAACAGCGCCTTGCCGTTGTTGTTGGTGACTTCGACCACCAGCGTATTGCCTTCCCAATGCCCGCGCGACGCACCGTTCCACAGCTTGATCGACGGCGCGAGCCGGGGCGCATCGTCCAGTCGCACCAGTCGCCAGCCGGAATCGAACAGGAACAGCACCGCGCCCGGATATTGGCGCACCTCGAACCCGTGCCACATGAACGACTTGGGCACCCCCGCCGGCGCGCAGCGCGCCAGCGGCTCGATGTAGCGGGGCTTGGTCGGATTGGGGAAGTTCTTCGCGAAATCCTGCTGGAGCGCGCGCGCCGCCGGCAGATAGGGGATCTGCCCGTCGGCGGGGTCGGAGACGCGGCTCGGCGCGCGCTGGTCGCGCGGCAGGGCAGCCGCCTTCGACGGCTCGCCCGGTGGACCTGCCTCGGGGTCGGTGAAATTCGAGTGGTTGCTGATCGTGTTCGAATAGAAGCCGGCGATGTCGGGCTGGCCGTCCGCCGTACGCGGGCCGGTCCATTCGCCCGAGGCGATCACCGGCACTTCCTTGCTACGCCGCGGCTCGGACGACGTGGCGGGCGCCGCCTGCTGGGCCGCGAGCGGCTGCGCGAGCGCGACCGAGGCGAGCAGGATCGGGAAAAGGGTCTCGCGCCGCATCATTTCCCCTCCTTGTGCGGATAGAAGCCCTCGTATTCGAGGGTGTAGCAATAGTCCTCGATCAGCTGGAAATCGCGGTCGCGGCGGCGGTGCAGCAGGACGTCGACCGTCCAGGGCTTGCTGAACACCTTTGGGTCCTCCAGCGTCGCCGAATAGGAGAGCGTGTCCTTGTCGACGAAGCGCCACTTCTCGACCACGTGCAGCTGGTCGCTGTGGAAATCGCCGGCCCGATCGAGCCAGGTCTCCTCGTTGAAGTCGTTGACGTCGACGACCAGCGTATCGCCTTCCCAATGCCCGCGGGAGTCGCCCAGCCACAGGTCCTGGTCCGCGCCGGCAGGATGCTGCGATCCGTCGGTCGGGATCGTACGAACCTGATTGCCGAACTGATGCACCAGCGTCAGGTCGGCGTCGCGCTGGAAGATCTGGAACGGCGCCGGATAATAGACGCCGCGCGGCACGCCGAGCACCCAGCATTTGAGACGCGGGTCGTCCTTTGATCGCTTTGCGAAATTGTCCTGCTTCCGCGCGAGCGCCTCGGGCAGGTAGGGGATCGTTCCGCCCTGAACCACGCCCGGCCCCGGCGGCGCGTCGCGCCGGCCGGCATGGGGCTCGAGGTCGTAATCGGCCTCGCTCAGCGTCTCCCAGATCCCCGAGAAATCGGGCTTGCCGCTCGCGAGCCTCGGGATGGCCGAGGCCGCCGGTGCGGCCTGGGTCGCGGAGGGCGCCGTACGGTCGCCGGCCAGTGCGGCCGGTGCAGCGAGCGGCGCTGCCGCCACCGCCGCCGCCAGCAATAGTCCCCGCCTCACCGCGGCGCGTCCGGAGCGCTGCCGGTCTGCACCTTGCGCCCGCCGGGGAGCGTGACCGACACGGCATAGCCGAAGGGCCCGCCGTTCTTGGCGCGGAAGCCGTCGATGTGGACCTTGGTCCCGAACGCGACATCGGTCTTGTCGAGCCCCTTGGCGCGCAGCGAGCTCGGCGTGCCGAACTCGAAGCCCCAATTGGTCACCTTGCCGGTGCGGTCTCGCACATCGACATAGACCCAGCTGTGCGGGTTCACGAAGCGTGCCTTGGTGATCGTCCCGTCCAGCGCGACCGGCTTGGACGAGTCGAACTCGGCGGCGAAGGCGTGATGCGCGATGCTCGGCGCGGCAGCGGTGATGGCGGCGAGCGCCGCCCCGGTGGCGATCCAGCTCAGTTGCTTGCGGTTCATGACGGCTCCTTTCACTTGCCCGGCCGCGCGACGCCGTGCGTTTCGGTCGCAATGCGGAACACCGACCCCCGGCCCACCGCATAGAGCTGCGAGCGGTCCTTGCCGGCGAAGGCGAGGTTCTGCGGCTTCTTGGGCAGCGCGATCGCGCCCAGGGGCTGGCCTTCGGGCGAGAAGACTTCGATCCCCGCGTTGGTCGCGACATAGACGCGGCCCGCTTCGTCCACGGTGATCCCGTCGGCGCCGCTGCTGGCCGAATTGCCCTCCTGCTTGAAGCCCGCCAGCTTGGCGAAGTCGTGCCGCTCGCCCAGGCTGCCGTCGGGCTTCACTGCAAAGGCGATCAGGCTCTCGCCGGCGGTGTTGGCGACATAGACGGTCTTCTCATCGGGGCTCAGCGCGACGCCGTTGGGCCGGCGGATGTCTTCGGCGACCAGGTGAAGCTTGCCACGGCGGTCGAGCCAGTAGAATCCCGGCTTGGGGGGCGCGCCCTGCGCACCCGCGGCGGCATTGGCGCCGGGATCGGAGAAATAGATGTCGCCGCTGCGCGCCACTGCGAAATCGTTGGGCCGGTTGAGCGGCTTGCCTTCGTAATTGGCGGCCAGCACCTTCGCCTTGGGCTGCAGCACGGCGATGCCCGAAGGCGCCGTCTGCACCGCCAGCAGCTCGCCCTTCGCATTGAGCGCGAGGGCATTGGCGCCGCCGGTCTTCTCCAGGTAAGTCGAAGGCGTGCCGTCGGCGCCGATCTTGACGATGCGGTCGGCGCGGTTCTCGGTGAAGAGCAGCGAGCCGTCGGCCAGCGCGATCGGTCCCTCGGTACCCTCGAAGCCCTCGCGCACCACCTGGACGCGCGTGTCGGCGGCCACCACGCCCGGGATCGCCGGGGTCACGACCTTCTTGCCGTAGAGCGTTCCGCCCTTGGCGACATAATCCTCGACGCCGAAGGCGCCGGCGACGTTGAACCCCTGTTTGCGCAGCAGCTCGACCGCGCGGCCGGCGCGGCCCGCGTGGTTGGAGATCGTCACGATCTGCCGGTCGCGCGGGATATAGTTCAGGAAGCGGTCGAGCTCGGAGATCTGGATGTTCAGATAGACGGGCACGCTGCCGCTCGCCGCGATCTCGTCGGCGCGGCGGACGTCGATGAAGGTTACCTTGTCGGGCGTGGCGAGCAGCGCATCGACCTGCTCGCGAGTGAGCGCGGGCTCGCGGGCCTGCGCGGGCGCCGCGGCGGGCGCGGTCTGGGCGACCGCAGTGCCGCCGGCCACGACCAGCGCGGCGGAAGCGAGGAGCTGCTTGCAGAAACTGACGGCCGGAACGCGATTGTCAAACATCCATACCCCCATCGGTGGAAACGGTAGGAGATCGAGCTATGGGCGTTCGCCGGCGAACGGAACGAACCTGTTGTTCGATCTATATGCACCCCGGCGCTAAGCTCGGTGCGCACAAAAAAACGGCGCCGGAGATACCGACGCCGCTCAGGAGGAGGAGGCGGAAGCGCGCCTCAGGTGAAACCGATCCAGCGTCCCGCCGCAGCGACGGTGATCCAGGAGAGCATGGACGCAAAGGCGGCGAGCCGCGCCGGCTCGATCCGCGGCCTGCCGGCGGCCCGCCGTTCGAGCAGGCCGATCAGGATCGCGAAGCCGAGCGCGGCGCCCAGCGGGGCGAGCACCAGCCACAGCGGCTCGTCGCCGCGTGCCTCGGCGATCCGCTCGGCCACGAAGAAGCCCCCGCCCAGGATCGTGACCAGCCCCAGCGCATAGATGCGGCGCAAGCGGCGCGTGAACGCGGCGAAGATCGTGAAGCCGGCGAGCGCCACCAGGAACGCGCCCGATCCGAGCCCGCTGCCCGTCGCGAAGAGCAGCAGCGACGCGAGCCACCATGCCAGCCCGGCCAGCGCGAGCAGCCGGGCGCCGCGCGGCGCTACCAGCTCGCCCTCGCGCCGCGCCTCGCGCGCCACCGCCAGGCTGAACAGGATCGCGCCGACCAGCGCGACCATCTTCACCAGGAAGGCCGTGCTCGACATGAGCGTGTTCATCGTGGTGAGGCCCATCGCGGTCCCGGTCAGGATCGTGCCCCCGATACCCAGGATCAGCCATGGCCGCGTCGCCCGCTCGACGTCGCGCGCGGGCAGGCCCGTCAGCGTGACGCCGAGCAGCCTCAGGTTCAGGATCAGCACCGCGCCGCCCAGGATCGCCAGGAAGAGCAGGTGCATGGTCTCGACGATCGCGAAGATCCACGCGGTCTCGTTCACATATTTGATGACCGGCAGCTGCGAGATCCGGTCGAACGTCTCGGCGACGGCGGGAGCGAGTTCGCGAAAACTGAGGCTCATTGCGCAAGCTCCGGCTGAAGGGCGGCGAGCGTGGCGTTGTGCTCCTTGCACTCGGACACGGCGGCAACCAGGCCCTGCGCATTGTCGCAGCTGAACCAGTCATAGGCGACGTAGCGGCCGGCGACGATCACGGCGATCCACAACCCCAGCGACACGCCCGCGGCAATGCGTGCTCCGCGCGGCGTGCGCTGGGCATTGTCCCAGCTCGCAAGGTTGGACTGCACCCGGTAGTGGAACAGGAAGATGTTGATCGCTGCGGCGAGCAGGAAGCCGATCTTCACGCGGAACACGACGTTGTGATAATATTCGAACGGGTTGGCGAAGAAGAGCGCGAGCCCGGTCAGGATCATCACGACGAACCCGCCCACGGTATAGGGCAGCACGGTCGAGGTCACTTTCGACACCGGCGTGCGGGGCAGCACCACGCCGAGCAGCCGCAGGTCGACGAACAGGATCGTCCCCGCGAACAGCATCAGCGTCAGCACATGCGTGCCCTCGAGCAGCATCCACAGCCGCTCCGATGACTGGAGCTGCGCGCTCAGCGACGTGTCGGACAGGACGTGCCCGGCCGCGTCGCGCTGGGCCCCCAGCTCATACTGCAGATAGGCCATCAGCTGCGACAACATGCGCTTCCCCCGTACGGACGACAGGGAACGGCCATTAGGCTCCGCCCAGGCCGCGCAGAACGAAACAATCCTCATTAGAATGTGACGGGAAGTGCTTTGCCCGCCGCCCCCCGGCGCGCTTCGATCGCGATAGGCGCAAATCTTCTATCCAAATGAACAATAATCGGTTCCGCAGCCCCGCAGGCCGACTTCATAAGCCCTCCCGCCACTGACCCGAAGCGCAGTTCTGCCGCGCATATATCGATGCCGATTTCTTGATCGGCGCGCCGGCGACTTGCGCCCTGCTGATGGGGAACAAGAAAAAATGACGAACCAAAAGGGCCGCGCGCCTCTTCGTGCCAGCAAGGCGCTGCTCTATGCCGGCGTCGCCGCGATCGGTGCGCTCACGGCGATGCCCGCGCAGGCGCAGACCGCCGCCGAGCTCCAGGCCGAGAACCAGAAGCTGCGCAGCGAGCTCGAGGAGCTCCGCCGCCGCCTCGGCGAGCAGCAAACCGCGCCCGCTCCCGTCGCCATCGCCTCCGGCCCGGAAACCCCCATCGCCACCACGGTGGCTGCCGTCGCGATCGTCTCGCCGGATCCGGTTGGAGGCGACGACATCGTCGTCTCCGCGCGCAACCGGCAGGAGCTGGCGCAGGACGTGCCCCTCCCGGTCACGGTGCTGGGCGGCGAGACGCTCGAGCGCGATGACATCAAGTCGATCTGGGATCTGCCGGCCCGCGTGCCAAATCTCCAGCTCAACAATCCGGGCGAGAATGCCCGCAAGGTGAGCCCCTCGATCCGCGGCCTCGGCCGGGGCAGCGCCAATGACTCGATGGAGCAGAGCGTCGCCGTGATCGTCGACGGCGTGACGCTCTATTATTCGGGCCAGGCCTGGGCGGATTACGTCGATCTCGACCGGATCGAAGTGCTCAACGGCCCGCAGGGGACGCTGCTGGGCAAGAACTCGTCGCTCGGCGCGATCAACATCGTCACCCGCGCGCCCAGCTTCACGCCGCAGCAGAGCTTCGAGATCTTCGCGGGCGACCTCAGCACGCTCAGCGGCAAATTCTCGGCCGCCGGCCCGCTGATCGGCGACACCCTCGCCTATCGCGTCAACTTCGTCGCCGATCGCACCAACGGCATCTACACCAACACCTATCAGTCGATGGGACACGCCAAGGAGACATGGCGCGAGACCAACCGCCTGGCGGGCCGCGCCCAGCTGCTATGGAAGCCGTCGGACGCGCTCTCGGTGCGCGTCATCGCCGACAAGCTGCGCTCCGACGAGCGCGTGAACACCGGCAACACGCTGATCTCCAACGGTCCCGCGACCTATGCCGACGGCACGCCGCGCCCGCTGACGCCGCCGATTGCCTACACCCCGACCGGCAGCTACGCGACCTATGGCTATCTCGGCCGCTTCGCGCAGAAATCGGCGTGGTTCCACAACAGCGACGGCACCGTCTACCAGCCGCCGCTCAACACCACCGACATCGCCAATTCCGAAGCGCGTCCCCAGGTCACCAACCAATGGGGCGTCCAGAGCACGGTCGACTGGCAGGTGGCCGGCCACACGCTGACGTCGATTACGGCCTATCGCTACCAGGATTTCGACATCAAGAACGGCGGCCAGTTCGGCCAGTTCTACATCAGCAACAGCGGCCAGCAGCTCTGGAACCGCCAGTTCTCGCAGGAGCTGCGGATCACCTCTCCGGGCGGCAAGGTTTTCGACTATCAGGCCGGCATCTATTATCTGAACGCGCGCGTCTACAGCGACGACCCGAGCTATTACGGTCAGGACGCGGGCGCCTGGTACGCGACCGCCGGCCAGTTCAATACGCTGATCGCCAACGCCGCGGGCCGGATGCTGCTCCAGAAGTCGCTCGACGGGGTCTACAACTCGCGCGTCACCGATGCCCGCGTCCAGAGCCTCGCCGCCTATGCCCAGGCAGACTGGCGCGTGCTTCCGAAGACCACCCTCACCTTCGGCGTGCGCCAGACGCACGAGAAGAAGACCAACCGCGTCTCGCACGAGCTCGACCGGCCCGGCGAGAATCTGTCGGTGCTCGGCGCCACGTTGGGCGCGACCACGGCGCAGATCGCCGCAGCCCAGGCAGTGCGCGACGGGCAGATCGACCCCGCCTTCGCCTGGCGCGACGGCGATCCGATCGAAGCCGATCTGACCGCCTATAATGTCGGGCTGAGCTACGACCTGACCGACGACGTGCTGCTCTATTCCTCGTTCGGCAAGGGCGTGAAGTCGGGCTTCATCTTCTTCGCGACCGACGAGACCGCGACCGAGAGCCACATCAAGCCCGAGCAGACCTATGACATCGAGCTGGGCGCCAAGGCGACGCTGTTCGATCGCCTGCTCCAGCTCAACGTCAACGCCTATCGGACGCGGATCCACAATTACCAGGCGTCGTGGCAGCGCGATGATCCGCGCCGTCCGGGCAGCTTCATTAGCGGTTGGGGCAATGTCGAGCGGATCGGCGCCAAGGGCGTCGAGCTGCAGGCGCTGTTCCGCCCGACGCGCAACTGGAGCATCGACTTCGCCGGCGCCTACAACCTTGCGCGCTACGAAACCCAGTGGCTCGCCCAGACGCCCGAGATCGCCGCTACGCAGTTCTTCGACCTGAAGGGTGAGCAGGTGTCGGGCGTGCCCAAGCTGACCCTCAGCTATGGCTTCAACTACAGCCTCCCGCTCGGCAGCTATCTCGCGCGCGTGACGTTTAACAACGCCTATCGCTCGGGCTATTACCTCGCCGACAACCACGCGCCCTTTACGTATCAGGACGCGTATAACGTCACCAACCTGGGCGTCGGCATCGGCGCGGAGGATCGCAGCTGGGAGCTGTCGGCGCTGGTCCGCAATCTCTTCGACGCCGAATATTATACGAGCGCCAGCACCTGGTCGAACAGCGCCGCGCAGTCCGTGACCTGGGGCATGCCGCGCACACTTGTCTTCTCCTTCCGGTCGCGCCTGTGATGCGCCGGATCGCCCATATGCGCCCTGCCGCCGCAACGCTGCTGCTCGCCCTCGCCTCGTGCTCGCCTGCTCCGGCGGGCACGAACGACCAGGCCGCCAATACCGCGCAAGCGGCGGCGGTCGGCGACGCGCCGTACGACGCCAGCCTGCCGATGCCGGAGCTGATGACGCATGTCGTCCAATATTCGGCCGACGGGATCTGGGATCGGCAGGGCTATGTCATCGACGCGACGGGCGAGCATTCGCTCTTCCCGAAGAATGACGAGGAATGGGAAAAGGCGGAAAGCGCCGCGCGGACGCTCGCGGAAGTGACCAACACGCTGCTCGTCCCTGGCCGCCGTATACCCGAACCCGAATGGGACAGGGCCGTGGCGTCGGTCCGAAAGCTGGCAGCCGAGGCCGCCGCTGCCGCCGAGAAGCACGACAAGCAGGCATTCTTCCACGTCGGCGAGAAGCTCGACGCGGCCTGCGACGAGTGCCACAAGCGCTACGATCCGAACTTCGACCCGCGCTATCAGCACTGATCTAGGCGGCGCTATTCGCCTCGCGCGCCGTGAAGCGCGGGCAGCGCCGCGCGCCGCTCGTCACTACGTCGTGCTCGAGGCAGAGGCCGTCGCGCGCGCGGACCGAGGCGTGCGCCGAGGACAGCACCGCCAGCCCCGGCAACGCCGCCTCCACTTCCGCCGGATCGCTGCGGAAGTGCGCGCAGGCCGCGCAGGCCCCCTCCCCAGCGTCGCGGCCGGAGAGGAGCGCCCGCAGCGACGCCAGCGCGCTCATTCGCCGAGCCTCGCCCAATAGTCGCCGAACACATAGACCGAGAGGACGAAGCCCAGGATCACGTTGACCACCACCCCGGTGGTGAAGGCGGCGAACGGGCGCCGTCCGACCGTCGCCAGCTCGCGGAAGCGCGTGGTCAGGCCGATGCTGAAGAAGCAGAAGATGAAGGCCCAGGTGCGCAGATCCTTGATCGGGCCGACCAGCCCCGCGACCGCGACGCGGTTATATTCCTCGAGGCTGTAGCTCGCGGTGACCGCAGTAATGATCGCCGAGGTCACGAAGAAGCCCAGCACGAACTTGGGGAAGCGGCGCCACACTTCGCCCACGTCCGCCCCGCCGCCCGCCGGCCGTGCTTCCCAGCGCGTCGTCGCCACGATCGCGAGGCCGACCGCCCAGATGCCGATCCACATGTCGCGGCCGACCACCTTCATCAGCGTGAACGCCTGCAGCGCCTGCTCCGAGGTGCCAGTGATCCCCTCGACCTTGCCGGCGAGCCCGCCATAGGCTTGGGCTGCGGCGATGCCTGCGGCGTCGGCGAATTCGGACGTTCCGATCCACGCCCCCGCGACTCCCGTCGGCAGCAGCAGCAGCCGGCTCACGAACGGCAGCGCGAAGATCATCATGATCGCCCAGACCACCACGGTGGTGATGGTGATCGCCGTATCCTCCTTCTTGGCGCCCACTGCGCCCGCGACGGCGATCGCCGCCGAGACGCCGCACACCGCGCCGCCCACGCCCAGCGTCGCCGCGAAGCGCCGGTCGAGCCCGAACCGCAGCGCCGCCCAATAAATGACTCCGAAGGTGACGATCGAAACCACGCCCGCCTGCAGGATGGCGACAGGCCCCGCGAGCACGATCAGCGAGAGCGGAAGCGTCGCGCCGAGCAGCACGATTCCCGTCTTCACATAGAATTCACCGCGAAAGCCCGCGTCGAGCCAGCGCGGCAGCCGAACCGAATTGGCGATCACCAGCCCCAGCAGCAGCGCGACCAGCGGCGGCTCCAGATTGTAGCGGACCGAGCCTTCCCACTGGCCGATCACGAAGATCGCGTAGGCGGCGAGATAGAGCAGCGTGAAGGCCGGGACGAAGGCTCGCACGCGCTGCCCGAGCGCGCGCAAGGCGATCGAGAAGGCGCCGAGCCAGAAGACGAACTGCGCGAGGTAGCGGGTCCAGTTGGATCCGAGGTCACCGGTGACTTGCGAGAAGCTCGCCCAGCGCGGCGGCAGCACCGCCAGCCAGCGCAGATTGCCGCCCGCCCAGAACAGCGCGCAGCCGGCCAGCACCACCGCCAGCCCGATCCAGATCGCCCACCAGTCTTCCTTGCGCCAAAGCTCGCTCCACCGCGATGGAGCCGCAGGCGCCTCGGCCTGCCCGGTTATCGTCGCCATAATTCGTCCCCTTCTATACGCGCTCTGGCAATCACGCGGGCCGGGGGAAGGCAAATGGTCGTTCGATATATGCTTATGCGCAGAACTGCGCTGCGATCGGATGGAACCGCTCGCCCCTATTTTCCCCTGGACCCGATCGGCTCGACGAGCGCTAGGACGACGTCGTTGGTGCGCATCGGTATCCGCAGCGTGTAGCGGCCGTCGGCGCCGACGCGTGCAGTTACGCTCATCTCGGGCAAGTCGCGCGTCAGCCGCTGGAGCTCGTCGATCTGCGCGGCGCTCAGCGTCTCCGGCGAGCCCATTTCCAGGTAGCGCGTCTGCGCGTCGTTCGCGCGGAAGCCGGTGCGGCGCACCGTCACGCGGTAGGTCCCCCGCGCCAGCCCCGAGAAGCGGACCTCGGCGGCGGGCGCGGGGCTGGCGGGCAATATCTTGGTGTAGAAGGGCCGGTTGCTGAGCTTCTGCTCGGGCTGCTGCCATTGCCACAGCAGCACGCCCGTCCGCCTCGCCTCGGTGGCGATCAGTGCCTGCGTGTCCGCCGAGGACACTTCGCGGCCGTGCAGCAGGTTCAGATATTTGTACGCGAACCAGGCCGGCTTGCGGACGCCCTCGCGGTTCATCAGCCCGAAGCCGCCATGGAAGGGCGTCGGCGGCGGCCCCGGTTCCTCGAACAGGTCGCTGTAGGTCCAGTAGCTCATGCCCTGCGCATAAGGCCGCGCCGCCTTGAGCTTGCCCAGGATATAGGCGGCGCTGATGTAGCTGTCGTGGACCGGATCGCGCGGGTTGTAGCTCGTGCTCCACTCGGTGAAGAACAGCGGGATGCCCGCGAACTTGGTGCGCTCGATCTGCTCGCGCACGCGCCGCACGTCAGCCGTCACTGCATCGGGGTTGGTCGACAGCTTGTTGTCGTCATGGCCATATTCGTCGAGGAACCCGCCCTCCACGCCATAGGTGTGGGTGCTCACGAAATCGACCGGCAGGCCGCGCGTCGCGGCGAAGCCCAGCAGCTCGGGCACCCAGGCCGCGCCCGCAGTCGACGGCCCGCCGACCTTCAACTGCGGGTCGACCGCCTTTATCGCCCGCGCCGAATTCTCGTAGAGATCGAAATAGGCCTGCTGGTCGGCGCCCTCCCAGAAGCCGGCGAGGTTGGGCTCGTTCCACACCTCGAAATACCAGCTGCGCACCTCGCGCTCGCCATAGCGCGCGATCAGGTGGCGGACGAAGGCGTCGACCAGCGCGCGCCACGCCTCGGGTTTGGGGTGCGAGGTGTTGCCCTTCCAGTAGAAGATCGTCTGCGGCGAGGATGCCATCGCCTCGGGCGTGAAGCCCAGCTCGACGAAGGGTTTGATCCCCATGGCGAGAAAGGCGTCGTAGAGCTGGTCGATCCTGCTCCAGTCGTAACGCGTCTTGCCGTTCTCGACGCGCACCGTGCCCAGCACGTCGTGGAAAATCGCGTGGAAGCGGACGTAGCGGAACCCCAGCTCTCCCGTCGCCGTCCGGAGCTGGGCAAGGCTCTCGGGCCGGATCAGCGTCCCCGGATAATCGGCGCCGACCGAGAAGTTGAACGAGCGATCGAGCGGCTCTCCGGCCCGGGAAATATCGACGTCGATCAGGCGGACCGTCTGCGCCTGCGCAGGCGTCGCCGCGGCGAGCAGTGCCAGCGCCCAGGCCGCAAGCCTCATTGCGCCGGCACCGGCTGCGCGGCGCAATGCTGCGCGATATAGTCCTCGTGCCGGGGCATCGCCTCGGCGGTTCGGGCGACGATGTCGCGCATATGGTTCAAGAATCGGATGGTCTCCCCTATGGGCAGCGCCGCGGCCAGCGGATCGGCGGCGCGTGGAACCACGTTCTGGCCGAGGAGGACCGCGATCCAGCTTTCCTCGGTGAACAGAGAATTATGCGCGCGGAAGATGCGCCCCTTCTCGCGCCACAGCGCGATCCGCGCCGCCAGGCTGTCGGGGACGTCCATCGTCCGGCAGTGGTTCCAGAAGTCGGAATCACCGCGCGCGGTCGCGTGGTAGTGAAGGATGATGAAGTCGCGGATGTGCTCATATTCCTCGACGAGCCAGCGATTATATTCGTTGATCTCGATTCGACTGAACCCGCGGTCGGGAAACAGCGCCATCAGCCGGAAAATGCCCGACTGGATCAAGTGGATGCTCGTCGATTCGAGCGGCTCGATGAACCCGCCCGCCAGCCCGATTGCGACGCAGTTCTTCTCCCACAGCTTCTCGCGCCGCCCGGCGGTGAAGCGCAGCAGCCGCGGGTCGCCGATCGCCGGCGCGTCGAGCCCGTCGAGAAGTCGCTCCAGCGCGGCGTCGGGGTCGACATGCGCGCTCGAGAAGACATGGCCGTTGCCGACGCGGTGCTGCAGCGGAATCCGCCAGCGCCACCCCGCGCTCCCGGCCGTCGACCGGGTATAGGGAACTGCGGGCGCCGCGCTCGCGCTCGGTAGCGCAATGGCGCTGTCGCACGGCAGCCAGTGCTGCCAGCTGCGATAGGGAACCCCCAGCGCCTCCCCGAGCAACAGCGCGCGGAAGCCGCTGCAGTCGACGAAGAAATCGCCCTCGATCCGCCGCCCGTCCTCGAGCACCACCGCGGTGATATACCCGTCGAGCGGCGTCTGCTCGACGCGCGCGATCTTGCCCTCGATGCGCACCACCCCGCGCGCCCCGGCGTGGTTGCGCAGGAAGCGCGCATAAAGCCCGGCGTCGAAATGATAGGCATAGTTCAACCCGGAAAGCACTGCCCCGGGATTGGTCGAGGGCTTGGCGAAGCGGCCTCGCCGCGCCGCCGCGATCGAGATGGCATAGTCGTCGATCCGCCCAGGATCGGCTTCGCGGCCCCCCAGCAGATGCTGGCGCAGCCAGATCTGGTGGAAATTGAGGCCCAGCACCGATCGGCCATATTTGCCGAAGGGATGGATGTAGCGATCGCCGACCCTGCCCCAGTCAGTGAACTCGATCCCGAGCTTGAACGTCCCCTGCGTCGCCGCGACGAATGCATCCTCGTCGATCCCCAGCGCCGCGTTGAAATCGTGCAGCGAAGGGATCGTCGCCTCGCCCACGCCGACGGTGCCGATCTCGTCCGATTCGACCAGGGTCACCGTCACGCCCGCGTCGGTCAGCCGCGAGACCGCGGCCGCGGTCATCCAGCCGGCCGAGCCGCCGCCGACGATCACCAGCCTGGTGACCGGCCCCTCGCTCCCTGCCCGCGTCACGCCGCGTTTGCGCCCCGGCCGAACCCCGATCGTTGCGCGAAGCGGACCAGCTCGCGGTTCGAGGGTAGCTGGCGCACGGCGAACTCGCCCTGCTGCCGGATCGTGGCGAAGGCCGCCCTGGCTTCCTCGGCATAGCGTAGCGCGCCGGTCCGGGCCGAAAGATCCGTCTTCCAGCCCATGCCATAGAGCACATATTGCCAGCTGGATTCGGTGAAAATGTCGACGTTTCGGTCGACGTCGATCTCGTTGGGCGGGCGGAAGCGCCAGCGGTCGAGCAGCTCCTTCAGATTGTCGGGGATCGAGGCGGGGTCGACATTGTCGATCCAGAAGCGGCTGTCGCGGCGCTCGGACAGGCAATAGTGCAGCTTGAGGAACGCCAGCGTCCGCTCGTAGCGCCGCCGCAGATTGTCGTTGAACTGCCGCGCCGAGGTCTCATGGTCGCCGGCCCAGGGGAAGAGATTGGCGATCATCCCCGCGGCGACTTCGGAGAAGACGATCCCGGTCGCCTCCAGCGGCTCGAAGAAGCCGCTCGAAAGCCCCACCGCGACGCAGTTCCTGTACCAGCTCACCTCACGATAGCCGGCCTCGAAGCGGAAGCGGCGCGCCTCCAGTCCTTCGGCGGCGGGCCCGATATAGGCGCGCACCGCGCGTTCGGCCTCTTCCGCATCGCTGTGCGTCGACGAATAGACATGGCCGATGCCACGCCGCGCCTCGAGCCCGATGTCCCAGATCCACCCCGCCTGCTGCGCGGTCGAAATGGTGTAGGACGCGATCGGATCGTCGGGCTGCGCATAGGGTACCTGGATCGCCACCGCGCCGTCGCAGAACAGCACGTCCCGGCACGATTTCCATGGCTGGCCGAGCGCCTTGCCGATCAGTTCGGCGCGAAAGCCCGTGCAGTCGATGTAGAGGTCGGCGGTCAGTACGCCCTGCTCGGCGCAGCGCACCCCGGCGATCGCACCGTCCTCGCCCAGCAGCACTTCCTGCACGGTATCGACCAGGTGCGTCACGCCATTGGTGATCCCCTGCTCGCGCAGCAGCGCGGCGAGCGACACCGCGTCGAAGTGAAAGGCGTAGTTGAGCGGCCCGACATAGTTGGGATGGCTCGGCAATTTGGGCGCGCGGTGAGCGTCGGCTGCGCGCTTCTGCGGCGTGTTGACTTCATCCCAGCCCGCATCACCGGCCTGGCCGAGCAGCCAATAGGGAAGCAGCTCGGGGCCGGCGCGATCGTCGGTCTCCTGGAAGGCGTGGAGATAATGGTCGCGCCCCGACATGCCCGGCGCGCGTTGCCAGTGGACGAACTTGGCACCCTGCTTGAAGGTGGCGCCACAGCGGCGGACCAGCTCGGCCTCGTCGATTCCGATCCGCGCCAGCGTCTTGCGGATCGTCGGAAAGGTCCCCTCGCCCACGCCCAGGATGCCGATGTCCTGCGATTCAACCAGCGTGATCACGATCCCGCCCGGTCGTCCCGCGCCGAGCATCCGCGCCAGATAGCCGGCCGTGATCCAGCCTGCGGTCCCGCCGCCCACGATCAGGATTCGCCGGCCCTGGGTAACCATCGCCCCACTCCGAAAAAGTGGTGGCGGGCCGGGTGCGGCCCGCCACGAGGAGGGTTCAGAATGCCAGATTGATGCCGGTGCTGATACGCCTGTCGGTCTGGAACCAGCTACGCCCGAGCAGCGCTCCACCCGGATAGCCGCCCATCAGCGTGCGCTGCATCGAATTGAGCAGGTTGGTCCCCTGGATGCCGAACGAGAAATTCTCGGTGACCTTGAAGCGCACGCCCGCCTCGAGCTGGCCATATGCCCCGCCATAGATCGGCAGCGCGATCTGGATCGGCGTGGCCGCAGCGCCCGGCGCGGCGTAATAGTTGTAGGTCGGGTTGGTGCCGTTGCTGTTGGTCGACTGCAGGTAGCGCGAGCGCCACGAATAGGCGATCCGCGCCGACACCGCCTTGCGTTCGTACATCAGCGTGGCGTTGAAATTGTGCTTCGACAGCCCGACGAGCGGCGCATCGTTGCGTATGACGCCGTTGATGTCGCGATACAGGTCGCCCGGATTGTCGCTGTCGATGAAGGTGTAATTGCCCTCGAAGCCGAAGCCGCCAAGGAAGCCGGGCAGCATGTCGAAGAAGATGCGCCCCCCGACCTCGACGCCCTTCACCGTCGCCGCCTCGGTCGCGTTGACATAGTCCGTCGCGGCGGCCGCCGCGGTCTCGGTGGATCCGTCGGTGTAGACCACCGTCACGTCCCGCGTCGTCAGCGAGTAGATCGGCAGGTTGGTGATGCGTTTGTAGAAGGGCGCCAGATGGAACATGGTGCCTGCCCGCGGATACCATTCGAACGACAGGTCGAAATTGTTCGACAGCGTCGGCTTGAGCAGCGGATTGCCGGTATCGGCGGTGAAGTTGGTGAAGAAATCCGGCGCGTTGGGGTCCGTTGTGTTGTCCGTCGTGGCTACGCCGATCGATCCCGACGCGCGCAGCGCCTGGAAGGTCGGCAGATCGAGCGTGATGTTGTAGCTGGCACGCAGCTTGGTGTCGGCGCTTGGTGAAAAGTCCACGTTGATCGACGGCAGCGCGTAGGTGAAATTGGTCTTGCCGCCACGCGGGATCGCCTGCGCGCCCAGCGTGTACGTCTGCCCGTTGCGCACGAAACTCGTGGCGTTCTGCTGGATGTAGCCGCTTCCCTCGTTGCGGATATTCACCACGCGCACGCCGACGTTGCCCGAAATCTGGCCGGGATCGGTCGAACCGAAGCGCGCGAGCACATAGCCCGCCAGGTTGCGGGTCTTGTTGTCGGTCCGATCGCCCGGCAGGATGAAGCCGACCGCCCGGTAGCCGGGACCGCCATAGGTCGAATCGGGCAGTGGGCCCGAAGCCGAGCAGTCGAACTCGCGCCCGGCGCAGAAGCCGGCGGGCGGCGACGAATGCAGAAGCACGCGATCATATGTTCGGACCAGATCGTCGGTCGCGAACATCA
This sequence comes from Sphingomonas sp., assembly GCF_017744835.1. Taxonomy (GTDB): domain Bacteria; phylum Pseudomonadota; class Alphaproteobacteria; order Sphingomonadales; family Sphingomonadaceae; genus Sphingomonas. The sequence continues at coordinate 308,861 of NZ_JAGIAM010000003.1, read as the reverse complement.
GGTTAGCCGGCAGCACCGCCTCGCCGTGGAAGAAGTTGCGGAAGACGTGCAGCTCGACGTCGCCAGGGGCGGCGTTGGCATAGGTCATCTGCGGGTCGCCGTTCCAGCCGCGGCCCAGCGCCGACCAGTTGTACCCGTTGGTAAAGTCGCGCTCGGTCCGCTCGGCATAGCGCGCGCCGGCCTTGATCGAACGGAAGAAGCTGTTGTCGAACTCATATTCGACATCAAGGTTCGCCGAATCGAGACGCCCCTTGTTGTCGTCGTTGTGCGGCATCGTCGCGGTCCAGAAATAGTTCGCCGGATTGAGAAACGCCGCCTGCGTGCCCGCCGGCACGCTTACCACCGGCAGGTCGCCGCTCAGGTCTAGCCCGAAGCCTGAGGGGAAGGCGACGTCGCGGAACACGTCGAGGCGATCGTAGATCTGCGTCGATTCGACACGCTGCAACGCGCCCCTGAGCGACAGCGGGCCGTCCGCCGGCGACCAGTCGAAGGCCAGCGAATAGTCGCGCGTCCGCGTCGTGCTGTCATAGGCGCCCTTGTTGCCGCCCGTGGTGATCGATCCGCCGGGAAGGAAGGTGGCGGGATCGCGGTTGTACAGCGACGGCGTCGAAATCAGGATGTTGTTCTCGTCGAAGTCGCTGTTGGCGGGGTCCACCGCCAGCGTCTGCGACGACACGAACGAACCCCAGTCGCCCGACCGGTTCTTGTAGCGCGACTGGAAGAAAGTGCCGGTCAGCGTCAGGTCAGGCGACGGTGCCCATTGGATCGCGCCATAGATGCCGGTGCGCGTCCGCTGGAACTGCTCCTCGCCGAAGGTATAGCCGCCGGGCACGTAATAATCGGCGCCGCTGATGCGCGTCCGGTAATAGGGCTCGACGCGGAAGAAGTGGGAGGCCGAGTTGAGGCGGCTGTAGGCGACGTCCGCCAGGATGCCGATGTCGCCGATCGGCGTCGACCAGCGGTCGGTCACCAGGATCGAGCCCGAAAGGTCCGCCTTCTCGGCCAGGTCGCCCAGGCTCAGGTCACCCGTGGCAGCGACGTGGAAGCCGCCCGAATAGTCGAACGGCACCTTGGTGCGCAGGTCGATCTGGCCGCCGGTGCCGCCCTCGATCAGGTCGGCGGTCGACGCCTTGTACACGTCCACCGCGGCCATCAGCTCGGGAGTCACGTCAGCGAACTGGAGCGCGCGGCCGTTGTTGGCGCTGAAGATCTCGCGGCCGTTGAGGCGCGAGGCGACGCCGGTGAGGCCGCGGACCTGGATGCCCGCGCCTTCCACCGAATAATGGTCGGGGTCGTTGAGCGCGGCGAAGCGCACGATGGTGACGCCCGCCACGCGCTGCAGCACTTCGGTGATCGAATTGTCGGGAAGCTTGCCAGCATCGTCGGCGACGACCGAGTCGATGATCGTCTCGGCGTTGCGCTTGCGCTCGTCGGCCGACTGGAGCGCGGCGCGGCGGCCGGTGACGACGATCGCCCCGTCCTCCTGGCCAGCGGCGGGCGCTGCCTGCGCGCTTTGCTGCGCGTCGCCGGCGGACGGAGTCTCGTCCCGCTTCGCAGCCCATGCCGGGACCGCGGCCGTCATCGCCATTACGGCGACCAGCGAAACGCCCGTGCGTGCCAATGTGGATTCGCCGAGCCCGGCGTTGGTCGATCGAAGATTCGCCATCCGATCCTCCCCTTCCTGATGCGGCAAGGACGATCATCCGTGCCGAGTCACCGGCTCCTCTGACGGGTGCACGATTCGTGACTGGAACATTTCTAGTCATACTTATTTCAATCTGGCAACGGTGTCAGCGATTTTTACCTGTGAAGATGCGACGACCCGTTTCCGCCGTTGTCAGCGGTTACCTACGCGCGGGAACGGCGCTCCCTCTCGATGCGCAGAAAGTCCCCAGAATTCCGGAGTAATCAGACGAAGATAGCCGAGCGGCAGAGCAAACCGCCGCAGGCAACGGTCAGGGCAATTCGGTCAGACGATCCGGAAGATGAACGGCGAGGCCGTTTCGTATGCGCCGCCCTGGCTGGTCGTGAAGAGATAGGCCGGATGGCCGTTCCGCAGCAGCAGCTGCGGGCGCTCGAAGCGGCCGTATTTGCTCAGATGCTTGGGCGCCGGCGGCTGCTGGACGTAATCGGCGACCGGGCCGAAGGCGACCTTGGGGGCCGACCAGGAAAGCCCATCTCTCGACTCCATGTACAGCCCGACCTTGTGGCTGAACACGCCCATGTCGCGCGACACCAGCCGGAAGCGCCCGTCCTCGAGCCAGAAGAACGCATCCTCGATCTGCTGGTTGTTGCCCATGCCTGAGAAGTCGATCACCGGTCGCGGCGAGTGGCGATGATACGGCCCTTCGAGCCGGTCGGCGACTGCCAGCCCATATTTGCGATTGCCGCGGACCGGCGGCACGCCATGCTCATATTCGGCCGTGTTCCAGGACTTGTAATAGAGCCAGAACCGGCCATCGGGGTGCTGGATGAGCGACGGATTGGTGGTGCAATGGTCGTCCCACGCGCCTGCCGGGCCGGGCTGCAGCAGCGGCGCGTCCATGCGCGTCCAGGGCCCGTCGAGCGAGTCCGCCAGCGCCAGGCCGATGCGCTTGGTGTCGGTGCGTCCGTTGGAATTGCCCATGTAGAAGAGCGCGTACCGGTTTCCCACCTTGCGGATGTGCGGGTTGTGGCAGGTCGTGGCGTCCCACATGCCCGGTCGCGGGCTGAGCACCGTTCCGACCATCGTGTACGGCCCCTCGGGCCGCTCGGCGACGGCGTGCGCGATTTCGCACGCACTGATCCAGCCGGCCATCCCGCGCGCCTTGGGCCAGCGCGAGAAGAACAAGTGAACCTGGCCCTTTTCGTCCTCGATGGGCGTTGCACCACACATAGGTATCGGGCAGCTCGAGCACCCGGCCGATGGGGCGGAGTCGCTTCGAGAATTCGGACCAGGCCTCGGGCGGGATCGGTTGTTCCGCTCCGTGTGCAGCCTCGGGCAGGAACGGCAGGCCGGCGAGCAGGCCCAGAGTCGTACGGCGCGAAATCATGCCGGCATCTCACCGGTCCCCGCCGCGCCGGTCAAGCGCGTGTCGGTCATTTCGGCAGGACCTTGGTGCCATGCAGGACGAGCTGTGTCGCGACTCCGGCAACCGGCGCCCGCGACGAACCCCGCGTGCCGCGAACGGTCGCGCGCTTCAATAGGCCGGAGAAGGCCTCCCTTGATCTCCCATCATTCCAGGTCGATGTTCGGATCGAGGGTCGGCAGGGTGAAGCGGAACGAAGCGCCGCCTCCAGGAGAATTCTCCGCCACGAACGCGCCGCCATGCGCGTCGATGATGCGCCGGGAAATCGACAGGCCGATGCCCATCCCTGCCTCACCCTTTGTGGTCGTGAAGCGCGTGTAGAGCTGGTCGATCACCTTCTGCGGAAGCCCCGGTCCATTGTCCGAGACCGTCACTTCGGCGAACCCGTCGCCCTTGCGACGCGTCTCCAGCCGGATGTGCGGATCGGCGGTGCGCTGCTGCCGCATCGCTTCGATCGCATTGCGCATCAGGTTGAACAGCACCTGCTGCACCTGGATGCGGTCGGCGAGCACGAACTCGGCCTCGGGGTCGAAGGCGCAGCTGAACTCGATCGCAGTGCGGGTGGTGCCCACCAGCGCCAGGTTGACGGCCTCGCGCACCATCGGCGCCAACGGCTCGAGCTGCATCTCCACGTCGTGCCGCGACAGATAGTTGCGCATTCGGCGGATGGTTTCGCCTGCGCGTTGCGCCTGCTCTCCGGCCTGGTCGATCAGCTCGACCGCCCCTTTGCTCCCTTCGCTCGGCACTGCGGCGCGCGCCGCCGCGAGGAAATTGGAGACAGCGCAGAGCGGCTGGTTGAGCTCGTGCGCGATGTCCGCGGCGAGCTCGCTCATCGCGTTCTGGCGCGAGACATGGGCAAGCTCGGCGCTCAGGTCGGCGAGATGCGCCTCATTGTCCAGCCGCTCGCTCACGTCGCGGAACAGCAGCGTGAACAGCGTGGTGCCGTCGACGGGCGCCACGCCCATCCGGACCTCGACGGGGAAGGTCTGGCCGCTGGCCGAGCGCGCAGTCGCCGAAACCACATTGCCCGCAGTCGCGGTGCCCCGCGCCTCGCCCAGCCGCGCCATCGCGGCCGCGAGCTTGCCGCGTTCGCCGTCCGCGATCAGTGCGTCGAGCCGCTTGCCGACTATCTCGTCTTCGGACCAGCCCCACATGCGCTCGGCCGCGCGGCTGAAGCGGAGAATGGCCCCCTCGCCGTCGAGCACCACCAGTCCGTCCGGCACGACTTCGAAGACCGAGCTGAGATGCCGCTCGCGCGCGGCGACCGCTTCGACCCGGGCAGTGATGTCGTGGATCGAATGGACTCGGATCGGCCCGCGCACCGGGCTGTCAGTCTCCTCGACATGCTCGCTGACGTGGATGCGGCGCCCGTCCCGGCCAGTCTGCACCAGGTGCAGCGCCCCCGGCAACGCTGCGCCGTCGGGCAGCGGCGATGGCTCCACGGTAGAGAGCAGCAAGCCGGACTTGGCTTGTCCCAGCACTTCGCTCTCGGTCCAGCCATAGAGTCTTTCGCAGCCTTTGGACCAGAAGAGCAGCCGGTCCTCGGGATCGGTGATCGCCACCGTCGCTTGGTCCAGTGCCTGGCCCAACTCGATCCGCTGCGCATGCCCCCGCGCGCCCTGGACGAAAACCCAGAAAAGCACGAGCGTGATCAACAGCACGTTGATCAGCAACACCGCCATCGTGCCGGTATAGTTAGCGTCTGATTTCGAACGCGCGACCAGCAACAGGTGCAGCACGGACGGCACCGGCGGCAGGATCATCAGCACGATCAGCACCATGCGCACGCGGCGCCAGTGGCGGGCATTGGAGCCAAGCGAAGCCCGCCAGTCGAACCCGCTATAGGTTCGAAGCAGCGCAGCGCCGGTGAGCATCGCCATCACCGCAGTCGGCATCGATATCGAAATATAAAAGGAATGGGGATCTCGGTCGGCCATCGGCACCGTCAGGAACAGCGTGGCCTCCAAGGTCATGGCGATAACGACGAGACCGAGCGCGAAGGTGCGCGCCGTATCTCGCGCAACGCCCTCGCGCCGCGATGCGATCGCCCAGCACCAGCCGCTCGCCACCAGCAGGACGAGCGCGATCGACGGGTTGGTGCTGGTCCGTCCAGGATGGGATATGCGATAGTCCAAGACGATCCCGCCCCAGAGCAACCGGTCTGTTCCCAAATCAATGCCGCCAAAAGACTGAATCGCAGAGAGCAGGACGATCAGCAGCGCGACCGCCCATAACAGCGACGCGAGCGTCCGCTGCCCGAACCCGGCGGAGAGATGGCCGAGCGAGAGGCAGCAGAAGGCGACGGCGGTCAGCGGCCAGATCGGAACGCGCAGGAAGCCGAAGGTGCGCAGCAGCGGCAAATCGAGCGCCCAGCCGGCGAGTGCCGCCGCTCCGCATGCAACCGAGGCGAGCAGCAGCAATACCGCGACGCGATCGGGCACGGGGCGTGGTCCCCAGTTTCCGCTGATCCCGCTGTGGACTCCATCGCGACTCGACACATCGCGCGCGATCGGACCCAATATTTCGCTTTTATTCTTTCGCTTGTCCGGCATCAGCCTTGGTTCTTGGCCACGGGTCCGATGGCTTCACTATGACGCACATTTGAAGACGCGTGAACTCTGCTCAACTTTGGCTTGGCTCGCACGGTTCCCTGCGCGGGACGTTCGGCGGGGGCAGGCGGTCAGCGGATACTGAATTCCTCGACATGCTCGGTAAGCACCGGGGTGCCCGAGAAGCGCCCGACCTTGACCCCCTTGAGCGCCACGCTTCGCACCGGCAGCTCGGCCTGCCCCTTGATGCTGCACAGGAACTTCGCTTCGTCGACGCAGACATTGTCCACCAGGATGTTCTCGATCGGCGTCAGCCGCCGTTCGCGCGTCGGCACGAGGTTGCGCCACTGGTAAAGCACGTCGGTGTCGATGCTCAGCACGCCGCCCGCCACCTTGGTCGCCGTGACGTTCGAGACGAAGACGTTACGCACGAAGCCGCCGCGGCGCTCGTTGGTCTTGATGAACAGGATGTTGTTGATCGGCGTCGGCGCCGCGACTTCGCCGCGCTCGAAATGGCAGTCGGTGACGAAGACGTTCTCGATGCCCGCGGAGAGCTCGCTGCCGATCGCGCAGAGCTGGTGGCCGTTCTTCACGCGGCAGCCGCGCATCACGATGTTGCGGCTCGGCACGCCCAGCCGCCAGCCGTCCTGGTTGCTGCCCGACTTGATCGCAATGGCGTCGTCGCCCTGGTCGAACACGCAATCCTCGATCAGCACATTCTCGCTCATCTCGGGATCGACGCCGTCGTTGTTGTGCCCGTGCGCGCGCACCTTCACGCGGCGGATCACCACGTCGCGGCACAGGAAGGGGTGGAGCACCCAGAAGGGACTGTCCTCGATGCTGATATCCTCGACCAGCACGTTGCGGCAGCGGTTGAACTGGACGAAGTGCGGCCGCAGATGCGCCTCGCCCACCGCCATCTGCCGCTCCGCCACGGGCACGCCGCGCGCCGCCATGTCGTCGAGCCGCACCAGAGCGTCGAGGTGCGGCTTGGGCCGCGCATACCAGAGCTGCCAGACATCGAGCCGCGCCTTCAGCCGCCCCTCGCCGCTGATCGCGACATTCTCGCAGTCATAGGCATAGACCAGGGGTGAATAATTGTAGCACTCGAACCCTTCCCAGCTCGTCGGCACCGCCGGCAGATAGTCGCCGGGGTTGGAGGAGAAGAGCAGCGTCGCGCCCTTGGCCAGGTGGAGGTTGACGTTGCTCTTGAGATGGACCTTCCCCGTCGGCCAGACGCCCGCGGGCACGACCACCACGCCTGAGCCCGCGGCATTCGCCGCCGCGATCGCACGCGCGATCGCCGCGCCGGTTTTCGCCTGGTCGCCGGGGTCCGCCCCGAAGTCGGTGATCGGGAAACGCCGGCTCGCGGAGAAGTCGGGCACAGCGACGCTCGGCATGTCGAACGGCGCCGCGACCCCGACGGACCGCCGCGGAAGGCGCAGCGCGGCACGCGCCGGGACCGCGGCGAGCAGCGGGGCGGTCAGCCCCGCCCCCAGGAGCGCGCGGCGGTCGAGCTGCATCCGCCTATTTCCCCTGCCCGGCCGGGCCGTTGAAATCGGCCTCGACGATGCCGAGCCGCCAGCCGGGCGGGACTTCGTTCGCGCCGGTGTCGCCGGCCTGACGCGCAGTGCTGAGCTCCACGATCTTGCCGAAGGCGTCGCGGTCGGTGACCGGGCCGGTCTGAACGATCCGCAGCACGCGGCCGGTCGCCGCGGGGAAGGACTGGCCGACATAGCCAAGGCTGCGCTCGGTGGTGCCTTCCCAGACGGTGCGGCCATCGAGCACGAAGCGCAGCGGGTAGCTCCGCGACCGCCAGCCGACCAGCTTGAGATCGATTTCGTCCAGCGTCACCGGCCGATCGAACCGATATTCGATCCATGCGGTCTCGGGCTTGCCGTCGCTCGCCCAGCGCGAGAGTTCGTTGTCGTCGATGCTGCGCTCGGCCTCGCCCTGGTTCGACCCCGCGACCACTTGCGCGGGCAGATAGCCGGTGCGCGTGACGCGATAGGAGGGGCCGGCCGGCGTCGGCCCGCGCGTGAGCAGCCCGGGTTGATGCTCCTCCGGGAAGTCGGTGGAGAGGCCATTCTTCGCCGCGGTGGGCAGCACCACCGGGATCGTCACCGTCGCCCCCTTCAGCCCCTCGGCGCTCGCAGTGAGGCGCACCATGCCCCTGGCGGTACCGGCACGCAGCAGCACTCGGTTGACGCCTGCCTCGACCGGCAGCGTGCGTGACAGGACATAATTGTCCTCCTGGCGCGCGGTACCGGCATAGCTGGTGGTGCCGGGGATCGATTGCTGCTCGACCGCGACTTCGGCGCGCGGCTTACCCGAGGAATCGCCCTGCGCGATGCCGCCGCGCCATTCGGCCGGGCCGTCGAGCGTGAACGAGACCTTGTTGTAGGCAGTCGGCACGCGCCGCCCTTTGGCGTCGACCACCTCGACGTCGACCAAGGCGATGTCCGCGCCGTCCATCACGAAGCCCCGCGGGCTCGTGCGCGGGGTCAGGCGGATCGCGGTGGGCTCGCCGACGGTCTCGACCTGATGCTCGGAGGTGCTGCCGTCGGCATGCGTCGCGACTGCGCGCAGCGTGCCCGGCTCCCATTTCACCTTGGGCCAGCTGAACAGGAAGCCGCTGCTGCGCTCGCCCTTGCCCAGCGAGCGGCCGTTGAGGAACAGCTCGACGCTCTCGCCGTTCGAGACCACCGTCTCGTCCTTCACCGTGCCCGCGGCATAGTTCCAATGGCCGATGATGTGCGTGGCCGGCGTCTCGGGATCGACCCAGCCGTTCCACATCACCTGATGCGCGTAGAAGCCCTGCTTGGGCAGCCGGACCGGATCCACTTCGCCCGAGCGGCGATAGTTGTTGTCGCCGCGGAAATGGGTGTTGCTGTCGGCCCAGATGATGTTGACCCCGCCTGCGCTCACTCGGCGGCCGGTGCCGGGGCGCACCCGGTAATAGTCCCACCAGCGCCGCACGTCCTCGGCGGCATGGCTGTCCTGGTTGCGGTTATAGTCGGGCGAATCCTTGTGGAAGGGCGGCGTATATTCGTCCTGATAGGCGCGCGCGGCCTCGTCGCGGCTGTATTCCATCGCCCACATCGGGATGTGCGCACTCTTGTTGATGTAGAGCATCTCGCCGCCGTACTCGGCGATCTTGCTGTCGAGCATCTCGCGCGATCCGATCGCGCGGCCTCCGTGCGGGTCGTACTCGTCACGGATGGCCTTGAGCTCGGCCATGTGCGCTTCGCTGATGCTCTCGTTGCCGCCCTCGAAGAACAGGATCGAGGGATTGTTGCGGTTATAGACGATCGCGTCGCGCATCACTTCCTTGCGCTGCTCCCAGCGCCGACCCTCGACATCATGCTCGGCGTCGCCCGCGGGCATCGCCTGCATCAGCCCGACGCGATCGGCGGACTCGATGTCCTGCTTCGACGGCGTGATGTGCATCCAGCGCACCAGGTTGCCGCCGCTCTCGACCATCAGCGCGTTGGAGAAGTCGCTGATCCACGGCGGGATGGAGACGCCCACCGCCGGCCATTCGTTCGAGGTGCGCTGGGCGTAGCCGTGGACCTGGATCACCCGCCCGTTGAGCGTGATCATGCCGTCGGCGAAGCGCGTCTGGCGGAAGCCGGTGAGCGTGTCGACTGCGTCGATCACCTTGCCGCGCTCGACCAGGCTGGTGGTCACGCGATAGAGATAGCCATAACCCCAGCTCCAGAAGTTGAGCCCGTCCAGCCGCCGCTCGGCCGCCAGCGTGCGCGTCTCGCCCGGGGCGATCGTCGCCGCCGGCCCCTCGAACCGGCCGACCACGCGCCCGTCGCGGTCGCGCACCTCGACACGGTAGCCGATGCTGCGCGGCCGGCCGTCGTCGTTGCGCACCTGCGTCTCGGCATGCACCGTCGCGGCGCGGCCCGCGATGTCGAAGCCGTCGGCCCAGACATATTGGCCGGTCGTCCCCAGCGTCGAATAGAGCGGCAGCGTCTGGTAGAGCCGCCCCGCCAGGTGCAGCCGGACGTTCTTGGTGATGCCGCCGTAATTGACGTTGAAATTGCGGTCGTTCCACTGGAACCCGCTGCCGGTGGCGCGCTCCTTGTACTTCCAGTCGTTGTCGACGCGCACCGCGATGACGTTCTCGCCGGGCCGGAGCATCGCCGTGATGTCCGCCCCGAAGCCCGTCACGCCATGTTCGGAGAGCACCACCGAGCGCCCGTTGACCCACACCTCGGCCGCCTGGCGTACGCCCTCGAACTCGAGGAACGCCTTGCCCTTCTCCGCCCCGGCGGGGAGCGTCACGCGCTTGCGGTACCAGGTGATCCCGGTCGAGAGATCGCGAATGTCGCGCGCGAAGGCCTCCTTCTCGTTGAAGGCGTTGGGCAGCGACACCGTCCGCCACTTGGCGTCGTCGAACCCCGGCTGCTCGGCGCCGGCGACGTCGCCCGTCGCGGTCCGCCAGCCGGGATTGAGGTTGTAGGTAGCCCGCGGCGAGGCGACGACGGTCGATGCGTCATGCGCCATCGCCGGCACGGCCATAGCCACCGCACAAGCCGCGCCAAGCAGCGCGAGCGCCTTCGTTCCGATAGTCATGACCCCTCCGCAACCTATTGATTTTTTTGCGACTCGGCTGGCTTCACCAGCTCCACATCGTCCCGTCCTCGAGCCGGTTCACCGGCAGATAGGCGCGCTTGTATTCGTGCTTGGCGGCCAGCACCTCGTCGATGTCGACGCCCAGCCCCGGCTTGTCGCCCGGATGCATCAGCCCCTGCGAGAAGCTGTAGGCGTGCGGGAAGACTTCGTCGGTCTCCGCGGTGTGGCGCATATATTCCTGGATGCCGAAATTGGGCACCGAGATGTCGAAGTGCAGCGCCGCGGCCATGCACACCGGCGACAGGTCGGTCGCCCCGTGGCAGCCGGTGCGCACCTGGTAGAGGTCGGCCAGCGCCGCCACCCGGCGCAGGTGCGTGATCCCGCCCGCATGCACCACGGTCGCGCGGATATAGTCGATCAGCTGCTCCTCGATCAGCTGCTTGGCGTCCCACACCGAGCTGAAGATCTCGCCCACCGCCAGCGGCGTGGTGGTGTGCTGGCGGATCAACCGGAAGCCGGCCTGGTTCTCCGCCGGCGTCGCATCCTCGAGCCAGAACAGGCGATACGGCTCCAGGTCCTTGCCCAGTCGCCCCGCCTCGATCGGCGTCAGCCGGTGGTGGACGTCGTGGAGCAGGTGGATGTCCCAGCCCAGCGAATCCCGTCCGCGCTCGAACAGCTTGGGCACATGGTTCATGTACTTCGAAGTCGACCAGAGCGTCTCCTCGGGGAGCGAGCCCTTGGCCGGCTCGTAGTAGAAGCGCTCGCCCGACACGCCATAGGTCGCCGCCAGTCCCGGCACGCCCGACTGCAGCCGCACGGCCTTGTAGCCCTGCTCCAGATATTCGTGCGCGCGCTCGATCGTCTCCTCAATGTCCGATCCGTTGGCGTGGCCATAGACCATGCAGCCCTCGCGACTCGCTCCGCCCAGCAGCTGGTAGACGGGGAGCCCGGCGACCTTGCCCTTGATGTCCCACAGCGCCATGTCGACCGCGGCGATCGCCGTCATGGTGACCGGCCCGCGCCGCCAGTACGCGCCCTTGTAGAGATACTGCCAGATGTCCTCGATCCGGTGCGCGTCCCGGCCGATCAGGCACGGGATCACATGGTCCTCGAGATAGCTCACCACCGCCAGCTCGCGGCCGTTGAGCGTCGCATCGCCGAGGCCGTACACGCCTTCGTCGGTTTCGATCTTGAGCGTCACGAAGTTGCGGCCGGGGCAAGTGACGATCACGCGGGCGGAAGTGATGCGGGGCATTTTGGTCTCGCTAATTGGTATGACGTCTCAATCCGCATTGGTCGGCCAGCACCAACGCCTTGTCAAGCCACTCTGCCGCTCCGTTCGGGTTGCAGCGCCTCTCCCCGATAGTGAGACGCGCGCCAAAGTGGTAAGGCCAATACTTGTCCCGCGTCCCGGATTATGAGATAGCTGCGGCCATGCAGACCAGTCCGCGCAAGCTCTACCAGGCAATTGCCGAGAAGATCGCCGAAGCCATTGCCCACGGCCGCTTCCCCGCGGGCAGCCGCTTGCCCAGCGAGCGCGAGTTGGCCGAGGATTTCGACGTCAGCCGCCCAACGATCCGTGAGGCGATGATCGCGCTCGAGATCCGCGGGCTGGTCGAGGCGCGCCACGGCTCGGGCATCTATGTGACCAATCGCCCCGCCACCGGCCTGTCCCCCGAGCTCGACGTCGGCGCCTTCGAACTGATCGAGGCGCGCGTGCTGTTCGAGGGCGAGGCGGCGGCGCTCGCCGCCACGTCGATCGACGCCCCCGCCCTCGCCGAGCTCGACGGCCTTCTCGATCGCATGGAAGCCGAGGGACCCGACGCGCTCGACGCCGACCGCCACTTCCACCTGCTGGTCGCCGAGGCGACCGGCAACAGCCTCGTCCGCTCGGTGGTCGAGATGCTCTGGGAGGCGCGCGAGCGCTCGCCGCTCTGCCGCAACATGTTCGCCCGCGCCCGGCGCGAAGGCGTCACCCCGCGCGTCGGCGAGCACCGGCTGATCGTCGAGGCACTCAAGGCCCGCGATCCCCAGCGCGCCCGCGAGACGATGCGCGCCCACCTCTCGCGCGTGACCGAGGACCTGCTCGAAGCCACGCGCCTCGATCTGCTTCAGCGCGCCGAAGCCGAAGCCGAAGCCCAGCGCAGCCGCATCGCCCAGCGCGTGATCGGGTGAGGGGTTAGGGCGGCCTGACGTGCTCCCCTCCCTGAAAGGGAGGGGTTGGGGGTGGGTGCGCGCGTCTGCGCGCTCAAAAAGACTTAAAGTCGTTCGGCCAGAAAGCGCCGGTCGAGGCATCGAGCCTCGCCCGCCGCTACACCCACCCCCTACCCCTCCCTTGCAGGGAGGGGAGAATATTCAACCGAACGCGCGCCCTACCCCCGCCCCACCTGCTCCACCCGCGCGAGCGCCTCGCGCTCGATCGCGGCAAGCTCGGTCAGCGTCTGGTCCAGCGCGTCGCGCTGCGCCTCCAGCTCCGCCATCCGGTCGCGGCATCGTGCCGCCAGCGCGCGCATCTGCTCCAGATGCTGCGGGTCGGCGTCGTAGAGGTCGAGGAATTCCTGGATGTCGCGCAGCGAGAAGCCCAGCCGCTTGCCGCGCAGGATCAGCTGCATCCGCGCGGTCTCGCGCTTGGTGTAGATGCGCGCATTGCCCACGCGCCGCGGCTCGATCAGCCCCTTGTCCTCATAGAAGCGCAGGGTGCGCGGGGTGACGCCCAGGCTGTCCGCAACTTCCTGGATTCCGTGCAGCTCCTGCTCGCCCTCGCTCAATCCCCGCCCTCCGTGCGCGACGCCGCCTTGGCCCGTTCCTCTTCGACCAGCTCCTTCTTGGAAAGCTTGCCGATCAGCGTCTTGGGCAGAGTTTCGCGAATTTCGATCTCGCGGGGAAGCTCAATCTTGCTGACCTTGTCCGCCAGGAAGGCGCGCAGCCCCTCGGGCGTCGCGGCGCCGCCAGGCGCCAGCGTGACGAATGCCTTGGGGGATTGGCCGCGATAGGCGTCGGGCACGCCGATCACCACCGCCTCGGCCACCGCCGGATGCTCGTACAGCGCTTCCTCGATCACGCGCGGATAGACATTGTAGCCGCCGCACAGGATCACGTCCTTGATCCGGTCGACGATGAACAAATAGCCCTCGGCGTCGAGATAGCCGACGTCGCCGGTGCGCAGCGCACCCTCGACGAACACCTCCGCGGTCGCCTCCGGCCGATGCCAATAGCCCTGCATCACCTGCGGGCCGCGCGCGCAGATCTCGCCTACCTGCCCCGGCTGGACGATGCGCGCGGGATCGTCGCGGTCGCGGATCTCGATCGTCGTGCCGGGATAGGGCCGCCCGGCCGAGCCGCGCTTGCTGACGCCGCCGATCGGGTTGCACGCCAGGATCGGCGAGGCCTCCGACAGGCCATAGCCCTCGACCACCAGCGCCCCGGTGGTGCGCTCGAACGCGACGCGCACTTCCTCTGGCAGCGGCGCGCCGCCCGAGATGCACGCGCGGATCTGCGACAGGTCGACGCGCCGCTCCGCCGCGGCCTTGGCGATCGCGCCATAGATGGTCGGCACCGCGGGGAAATAATTGGGTCGCGTCCGCGCGATCGTCTTGAGCACCTGGTCGAGCTGGAAGCGCGGCAGCAGGATCATCTCGCTGCCCGTGCGGATGCCGAAGCCCAGCACCGTGGTCAGCGCAAAGACATGGAACAGCGGCAGCACGCCCAGCACCCGGTCCTGCTCGGGATGGTCGCCGCCGGCATGCACGAACGTGGCGTCGGCATTGGCGACCAGATTGGCATGGCTCAGCATCGCCGCCTTGGGCTCGCCGGTGGTGCCCCCGGTATATTGCAGCACCGCCACCGCGTCGGGCGTGACCGTCACCGGCCGCGGGGCGCTTCCCTTCCTGAGCAGCTCGGCGAACAGGATATGCCGCGGATCCTTGGGAACCCGCGCGATCTCGCTGCGCTTGAGCAGGCGATAGGCAATGGCCTTGAGCGGCGGCAGCGCGTCGGCGGTGGGGCAAGTGATCACGTGCCGCACGCCCATTCGTTCCGCTACCTTGGAGACTCGGGCATGGATGTCGGGCACGTCGCAGGTCGCGATCACCTCTGCGCCCGAGTCCTCGAGCAGATGCGCCAGCTCGCGCTCGACATAGAGCGGATTCACGTTGACGACGATGCCGCCGATCTTCAGCGTGGCAAGGAACAGCACGGGATAATAGGTGATGTTGGGCAGGCACAGCGCCACGCGCGTACCTTGCTTCACGCCGAGCGCCTGGAGCCCCGCGGCCGCGCGATCCACCATCCGCGCGAGCGCGTCGTACCGCGTGACTCGCCCCATGAAGTCGATCGCGGGCCAGGCGCCGTGCCGCGCGACCGTGTCTTCGAACACTTCGGTCAGCAGCCTCGGCGGCGAGTGGAGCGCCTCGCCTTCGGCGCGTGCGATCTGCATTTCGGCGGCTTCCTTTCCACTTTTTTGTGCGGCGCCCCGTTGCCCCTAGACACGCGGCGCCTTATACCGTTGACGTAAACGTCAGGTAGCGCACCTTTAGGTGATGCGGCAAGCCCTGGCTTGGTTCGACTGAGAGGAAACGATGACCAATATCGTGATCGCGGGCTATGCCCGTTCGCCGTTCCACCTCGCCGGCAAGGGCGAGCTTGCCCGTGTCCGCCCCGACGATCTCGCCGCCCAGGTGATTCGCGGGCTGATCGAGAAGACCAAGGTCGATCCGGCCGCGATCGAGGACATCATCCTGGGCTGCGCCTTCCCCGAGGGCGAGCAGGGCCTCAACGTCGCACGGCTCGTCGGGTTGCTCGCGGACCTGCCGCTTTCGGTCGGCGGCATGACCGTCAATCGTTTCTGCGGTTCGTCGATGAGCGCGATCCACATCGCCGCGGGCCAGATCCAGATCGGCGCGGGCGAGGCGTTCATCTGCGCCGGTCTCGAGTCGATGAGCCGTATCCCGATGGGCGGCTACAACCCCCTTCCCAACCCCGCGCTGGCCAAGAAGAGCGCCGCGTACATGGGCATGGGCGAGACGGCTGAGAACGTCGCCCAGAAGTACCAGATCACCCGCACCGAGCAGGAAGCCTTTGCGGTGAAGAGCCAGCAGAAGGCCGGCGCCGCGCGCGCCGCAGGCAAGCTCGCCGACGAGATCGTGCCGATCACCACCAAGACCGGCACGGTGAGCGAGGACGGCACGATCCGTCCCGAAACCACTGCCGAGGTCCTCGCCGGCCTCAAGCCCGCCTTCAGCCAGGAAGGCACCGTCACCGCCGGCACTTCCTCGCCGCTCACCGACGGCGCCAGCGCCGTGCTGGTGACTTCGGAGGAATTCGCGAACAAGCACGGGCTCAAGATCCTCGCCCGGATCAAGTCGGTCGCGATCTCGGGCTGCGAGCCCGAGACGATGGGTCTCGGCCCGATCCAGGCCTCGACCAAGGCCCTCGAGCGCGCGGGGCTCAAGGTCGGCGACCTCGACGTGGTCGAGATCAACGAGGCCTTCGCCAGCCAGGCGATCGCCTGCATCCGCGACCTCGGCCTCAAGGAAGAGACGATCAACCTCGACGGCGGCGCGCTCGCGATCGGCCATCCCCTCGGCGCCACCGGCGCGCGCATCGTAGGCAAGGCGGCGGCGCTGCTCGACCGCGAGGGCGGCAAGTACGCGCTCGCGACGCAGTGCATCGGCGGGGGCCAGGGCATCGCCACGGTGCTGGAGCGCGCATAAATGACCGAGCCCGTCAAAAAGGTGTGCGTGATCGGTGCCGGCGTGATGGGCGCCGGCATCGCCGCCCAGGTCGCCAACGCCGGCGTGCCGGTGCTGCTGCTCGACATCGTGCCCAGGGAAGGCACTGACCGCGACGCGATCGCCAAGGGCGCGGTCGCCAAGATGCTCAAGACCGATCCCGCACCCTTCATGTCGAAGGCGGCGGCCAAGCTGGTCGAGACCGGCAATATCGAGGATCACCTCGATCGCGTCGCCGAGTGCGACTGGATCGTCGAGGCAGTGGTCGAGCGGCTCGACATCAAGCAGTCGCTCTACGCCCAGCTCGAGACGCTCAAGCGCCCCGGCACCGCGGTCTCGTCGAACACGTCGACCATTCCGCTCGGCCATCTGGTCGAGGGCCGCTCGGACCAGTTCAGGCGCGACTTCCTGATCACCCACTTCTTCAATCCGCCGCGCTACATGCGGCTGATCGAGATCGTGCGTGGCATGGACACCGACGCCGCGGTTGCGGAGAAGGTCGAGGATTTCGTCGACCGGATGATGGGCAAGCGCATCGTCCGCGCCAAGGACACGCCCGGCTTCATCGCCAATCGCATCGGCACCTATTGGCTCGCGGTCGCGATCAACGCGGCGATGGACCAGGGCCTCACCGTCGAGGAGGCCGACCAGATCGGCGGCCGGCCGATGGGCGTGCCCAAGACCGGCATCTTCGGCCTCGTCGATCTCGTCGGCGTCGACCTGATGCCGCTGCTTTCGAAGAGCCTTTCCTCGACGCTCCCGGCGGGCGATCCCTATTTCGACACCGTGCGGCCGATGCCGCTTGTCGACAAGATGATCGCGGAGGGCTTCACCGGCCGCAAGGGCAAGGGCGGATTCTATCGGCTCGACAAGGGCGCCGACGGCACCCGTACCAAGCTGTCGCTCGACCTCGCGACTGGCGAATACCGTCCCGAGCGCAAGCCCGAGTCTCTCCCCTCGTCCGCCGAGCGCGATCTTGCCGCGCTGGTCAGCCTGCCCGGCAAGGCGGGGACCTATGCCTGGACGATCCTCGGCAACGTCCTCTCCTATGCCGCCAAGCTGGTCGGCGAGGCCGCGGACGACGTCGTCGCGATCGATGACGCGATGAAGCTCGGCTACAACTGGAAGTTCGGTCCCTTCGAACTGGTCGACCGGCTCGGCCCGGGCAAGTTCGCCGAGCGGCTGCGTGCCGAGGGCCGCGCCGTCCCGCCGATCCTCGATACCGCGGGCGACCGGCCCTTCTACCGTGTCGAGAACGGCAAGCGTCAGTATCTCACTGCCGCTGGCGAATATCGCGACGTGGTGCGACCCGAGGGCGTGCTGCTGCTCGAAGACGTCAAGCTCGCGAGCCAGCCGCTGGCGAAGACTGCCTCCGCCGCGCTGTGGGATGTGGGCGACAGCGTCGCCTGCCTCGAGTTCACCGGCAAGATGAATGCGCTCGACGAAGAGGTGATGAAGCTCATCCAGCAGGCGATCCCGCTGGTGAAGGCGCAGTTCAAGGCGCTGGTCGTCTACAACGAAGGCTCGAACTTCTCCGCCGGCGCCAACCTCGGCCTCGCCATGTTCGCCGTGAACATCGCCGCCTGGAGCGAGATCGACAAGCTCATCGCCGCCGGCCAGCAAGCTTACAAAGCGCTTAAATACGCCCCCTTCCCCGTCGTCTCCGCACCTGCGGGCATGGCGCTGGGCGGCGGCTGCGAGATCCTGCTCCATTCGGACGCGATCCAGGCACATGCCGAGAGCTATATCGGGCTCGTCGAGGCCGGCGTCGGGCTGGTCCCCGGCTGGGGTGGCAATGGCGAGCTGCTCGATCGCTACGCCAAGGCGCCGATGGTCCCCAAGGGCCCGATGCCCCCGCTCGCCAAGGTGTTCGAGATGATCTCGACCGCCCAGGTCTCCAAGTCGGCGGCCGAGGCGAAGGAGATGCTCTTCCTTCGCCCCTCGGACGGCATCACGATGAACCGTGACCGCCTGCTCGCCGACGCCAAGGCGAAGGCTCTGGCGCTGGTCGACGGCTATGCTCCGCCCGAGAAGCCGGTCTTCCGTCTCGCCGGCGAAAGCGGCCGGACCGGCGTCGCCGGCGTCGTCCACGACTTCCGCGCCAAGGGGGTCGCCACGGCCTATGACGAAGTCGTCGCGGGCCGGCTCGCGACTGTGCTCACCGGCGGCGAGGCCGATCTGGTGGACACCGTCACCGAGGAGCAGATCCTCAAGCTCGAGCGCCAGGCCTTCATCGCCAGCGTCAAGGACAGCCGAACCCAGGCGCGGGTCGAGCACATGCTCGAGACCGGCAAGCCGCTGCGCAACTGATCGGAAGAACGATGCAAGTCTATCAAGCTCCCCTGCGCGACATGCGCTTCGTCCTCCACGAGCTGTTCGACGAGGCCGAGTTCGGCGGGATCGAGAAGTTCGCGGAGTTCACGCCCGATCTTGTCGACGCGGTGCTCGACGAGGCGGCGCGCATGGCGCAGGAGGTTCTCCTGCCCCTCAATGCCACGGGCGACATCGAGGGCTGCACGCTCGAGAATGGCGTCGTGCGCACGCCGGCGGGGTTCAAGGCGGCCTATGAGCGGTTCCGCGAGGCCGGCTGGGCCGCGCTCGCCTCCGACCCCGAATGGGGCGGCCAGGGCCTGCCCGAGAGCGTCAACAAGCTCGTCGAGGAGATGATCTGCGCAGCGAACTTGTCGTTCAGCCTCTATCCGGGCCTCACCCACGGCGCGACCACTGCGATCGAGGGCCATGGTTCAGAGGCCCTCAAGCGCGCCTATCTGCCCAAGATGGTCAGCGGCGAATGGTCGGGCACCATGTGCCTTACCGAGGCGCATTGCGGCACCGATCTCGGCCTGCTGCGCACCAAGGCGGTGCCGCAGGGCGACGGCAGCTACAAGATCAGCGGCTCGAAGATCTTCATCTCGGCCGGCGACCATGACCTGACCGACAACGTCATCCACCTCGTCCTCGCGCGCCTTCCCGATGCGCCGGCCGGCGTGCGCGGGATCAGCCTGTTCCTCGTGCCCAAGTTCCTGCCGAAGGACGACGGCACGCCCGGTCCCCGCAACGGCGTTTCGGTTGCCGGGATCGAGCACAAGATGGGGCTCAAGGCCTCGGCCACCTGCCAGCTCGCCTTCGACGATGCGACCGGCTGGCTGGTCGGCGAGCCCAACAAGGGCCTCGCAGCGATGTTCACGATGATGAACACCGAGCGCGTCTCGGTGGGCATTCAGGGCCTCGGCGTCGGCGAGATCGCCTATCAGTCGGCGGTCGCCTATGCCCGCGAGAGGCTCCAGGGCCGCGCGCTCGCCGGCGCCGCCCGGCCCGACCTTCCCGCCGATCCGATCATCGTCCACCCAGACGTTCGCCGCATGCTGATGACGATGCGCGTTCATGCCGAAGGCTGTCGCGCCCTCGGCCAATGGGTCTCGCGCGCGCTCGATGCCGAGAAGCACGCCACCGACCCCGCCGAAAAGGCGCGCGCTGCCGATTTCGTCGCGCTTATGACTCCGGTCGTGAAGGCATTGTTCACGGATCTGGCTTCGGACAATGCCAACCTCGCCGTCCAGACCTATGGCGGGCACGGCTATATCCGCGAGCATGGCGTCGAGCAGTTCGTCCGCGACGCGCGCATCACCCAGATCTACGAAGGCACCAACGGCGTCCAGGCGCTCGACCTGGTCGGGCGCAAGATGGCCGCGAACATGGGCCGGGCGCTGCGCCCCTTCTTCCACGCGGTCTCGGGACTGTGCGAGGAGATGACCGGCAACCCCGACAAGCAGCTCGCCGCCTTCACCGCCGCGCTCTACCAGAGCTTCGGCGCGCTCCAGCTCACCACCGCGACGATCGCGCAGAAGGGCATGAAGGACCCCGAGGAAGCCGGCGCCGCCGCGACCGAATATCTGCGGATGCTCGGGCTGGTCGGCATGGGCTTCACGTTCCTCAAGGCCGCGCGCATCGCCAAGGCGAAGCTCGAGGCCGGAACCGACGAGCCCGGCTTCTACAAGGCCAAGCTCGCCACCGCCGCCTTCTTCTTCGATCGCGTCCTTCCGCAGGCGACCGCGTTGTTCGTCGCGATCAAATCGGGCAAGCGATCGGTAATGGGATTGGAACCGGAAGCCTTCTGACGCGCTCCGGCTGTCGGGAATCCACGACGGCCGGGCGTATTTGGCTTCCGCTTACGTCAAGATTCGAACGCTAACGTTTGACTTTTGACGAATAGGGGAAACAAACGGCGCCCATAGGCCGAGGGTGCCGTGCCCTCGCATAAGGCCGTTAGGAGAGAGAAAGACATGATGCTGCTTCTGGCCGGACTCGCGCTCGCCAGCGCCCCCCAGCAGCCCGACGCGGTCGTCGGCCGCTGGAAGACCGAGACGCGCAATGCGATCGTCGAGATCCAGCGCTGCGGACCCTCGATCTGCGGGCGCATCCTCACCTCGGACGCGCTGCGCACCAATCCGAACCTCAGGGACGCGAAGAACAGCAACGCTGCGCTGCGCAACCGCCCGCTCAAGGGCCTGCAGATCCTCGGCGGCTTCCGCCAGGAAGGCCAGGGCTGGTACGGCGGCAAGATCTATAATGCCGACGACGGCAAGACCTACAGCGCCGAGATCACGCTCGCCGGGCCCAACCAGCTCAAGCTGCGCGGCTGCGTGTTCAAGCCATTCTGCAAGACCCAGACCTGGACCCGCGTCGGCTGACGCGGCACAGGCATCCACGTTGGTTGCGTAACTGCTTTCAGTAACTGCTTAAGGGGAGAGTATCATGTCGTACCTCAAGGCATCGCTTGCCGCCGCTTCGTCGCTCGCGTCGCTGGTCGCCTTCGCCGGCACCGCAAACGCCCAGGCCTTCTACCTCCAGGAACAGTCCGCCCGCGGCGCCGGCCGCGCCTTCTCGGGCGAGGTTGCCGACACGGGCGCCCAGTCGCTCTGGTGGAACCCCGCCGCGATCGCCGGCTCGACCGCAGCCGAGGCCGCCATCGCCGCCGCGGCGATCCTGCCGCGCGGCGAAGTCGTCGACACCGGCACGACCATCCGCCGCCCCGGCCAGCCCTTCGCGCCCGTCGGCGGCAATCCGATCGCGCGCAACCCGATCAACAACGGCGTGCTGCCCTCGGGCGCGATCTCGGTGCCGCTCGGCGACCGCGTCGCGGTGGGCCTCGCGGTGACCTCGCCCTACAGCTTCACCACCGACTATGACGCCGACAGCTGGACCCGCTACAGCGCGGATCGCACCAAGCTGCTCACCATCGACGTCCAGCCCTCGGTCGCCGTCGCGCTCACCGACTGGCTGCGCGTCGGCGCCGCGCTCAACGCCGAATATACCGACGCCAGCCTGAGCAATGCGCTGCCCAACGTGCTCGCGACGCTTCCCGACGGCCAGCAGACGCTCAAGGGCAATGGCTGGGACTTCGGCTGGAGCGCCGGCTTCCAGATGCACAATGATTTCCTGACCGTCGGCGTCGCCTACAAGTCGGGCATCAAGCACAACCTCAAGGGCGACCTGGAGATCAGCGGCCTGCTCGGCCCGCTCGCCGGCTCGAACATGCAGCTCTCGGACATCGAGGCGAGCTTCTACACGCCGGCGCAGATCATCGTCGGCGCGCGCTTCCGCGTGACTCCGCAGCTCACCTTCAACAGCCAGGTGGTGCGCTACACCTGGGCCGATTTCGACGCGATCCACCTCGGCGAGCCGCTCAACACGTCGCTCCCCGAGAATTATCGCAACACCTTCAGCGTGGCGGGCGGCTTCGACCTGGCCGCGACGGACAAGCTGACGGTGCGCGCCGGCGTGCAGCGCGGTCTCACCCCCACGCAGGACGGGCTGCGCGACGCGCGCGTGCCCGATTCCAACCGCTGGAACTTCGGCGCGGGCGCGACCTACAACTTCACCCCGCACTTCGCGATCGACGCGGGCGCCAACTATGTCTCGTTCGACAACGCCCCGATCGACCGCCCGACCGCGGCCTTCGCCGGCACCGCCGCGCAGACCACGATCCTCACCAAAGGCCAGCTCGCCAACGCGCATGCGGTGGTGCTGTCGCTGGGCGGCAAGGTGACGTTCTAAAGGGTTGATCCAGGCGCCGCGTCCAGCGGCGCCTGACGGAGGGGGAGGAAGCACGCCGACTGGCGTGGCGCCCTCCCCTTCATGCCGCTTTCCGGCCCGCCGACAGGCCCGCTAGGCAGCCGTTCGGACGAGGTCGTCGGCCCTGCGCAGCGTGCCCCGATACGCCACGATACGCCCGATCAAGGGCATCGAGATTTCGACGTCGAAGCAGAATTGGCCCTCCCGTTCGGTCTCGAAGCTCAAGCCGGTGGGAAGCAGGAATTTCGGCATCGGAATTCCGAAGAGCGACCATCGCCTCGGGACCAACGCCAGACGGCCGCTCTCCACGACCAAGGCAAGCGCGAACCTGGCCGGCCCGAATTGTTCGACCAGAAGATGCTCATTCCTGCCGGTGCCGACCGATTGGACCGATGAGAAGCGCCGGCCGCCGAAATTGCGGACCCAGCGCTCGGCATCGCCCTGCGGCGAGAACCGCACCGTGACCGGCACCTTCGACGCGCCACGCGGAAAGCCGAACAGCGCAGCCACGATCGCGGCAGCCGGCCCGCGGCCGCGTCGAACTTCGGCGAAGCCCGTCCATTCGCGCGCGGCGGCGCTGCCGTGAAGCTCCCGAAGCCGCAGCGGCAGCGTGGAAAAGGCCGATCCCAGGATCCTACGGTACAGCGGGGCGTCGTCCTCCGGCGCGCGAAACCCGGTGTAGATCCGCCGGCCCTGGAACAACCGGTCATAGTCTTCGAGTTCCAGCGCCCGGACGCCCGATCGGGCGCCCGGCTCGGGGCGGGTTCCCGCCAGCATCTTGCGGACCACCGCCTCGACCGCCATCGACGGGATGTAGGGGCCGTCGTCTCCCTCGGCCAACAGATGCCAGCTCCGCTCGACCGCCCGCCCATGGGAAATGCCTCGCGCGCGAACGAACATGCCCCCGCGATGCTCTCCAAAGCGCATCCGGTTGAGCACCGCGTAGAAGAGCCGGGAAAAGGGCTCGAGCGAGGGCAGCCCCAGCCTGGCCCGGGCCATCGCGAGCAGATTGAGAATCCGGTGCAGGATTTCTGGCACCGGACCGGCGCCCATCCAGATGTCGGTCATTGTGGGATGTTCCGGGGGGATCACTTGCAGGTCCGGCACATCGACGAGCGAGAAATGGATGTTGCGAAGCGGCAGCCGGCCGGGAACCGCGATCGTCGCGCGCAGGCTTTCCGCAAGACCGATACCCTGCGATGGCCCTCCGTCGCGCCACAGCTTCACCGGAGCGCCGGCATAGCCGACCACCGCGCGCATGACGTTGAGCCCGATCCCGGCGTAGGGCGAAGGCGCGATGCCGCCATCGACCGAGACGATGTCCATCGTCGTCGCGATCTCGCGCAGAACGGCGGCAGTGAGCACCGGAAAGCTGCTGACGCCCGACAGCACGAATACTCCCGCCGCCTTCGCCTGTGCATCGAATTGGGGAACGCCGAACACGAAATCCGCGGCGTCCGCGAAATCGAGATAATCGATCCCGGCGTCGATGCATGCCGAAATGACGCCGTACCGATCGGCTCCGTAATCCTGGAACGGTCCGGAAGCATCGACGACGAGATCGGGCCTGTGCACGCGCAACCCGGCGACGATGTCCGCGCGGTCCAATGCGACCGGGTGGACTCGCGCCTGTCCATCGTATCGCGCGCAGAAAGCCGCGGCGCGCGACAAGTCGCGACCGCAGATGAGAAGCTCGACTTCCCGCAGGTCGGCAAGAAGCTCCGCCAGGCGTCCGCCGAACACGCCGTAGCCGCCGAGGATCAGGATTTTCATCTTGGCCGGGTTCGCTCTACTCACAGGAGCCTGTGCCGATATTCCGACGGCGCGACCCAGCAGGTCTCGCGCTTGCCGAACAGGCGGTAGCGATTGCGTGCCACCCACCGATACAGCGGATCGCGAAGGATCGCCGGCACGATGCGCAGGATCCCGAGCAGGCGCCAGGGAAAACCCAGCCTCTCGTAGATGCTCAGCACGGCGTCGCTGTCCTGACGCATCCGGTCGGCTTCGACGACGAGCATGCTGCTGGGATTGCGCGGGTCCATCCCGTGCCGGCGGTAGACCGCCGCGCCGACTTCGCCTTGCATGGAGGCCAGCCGAAAGACGCCGGCCTTGTCGTGCGTCAGCACGAACCGGGCGTTGGCCGAACAGAGCACGCACTCGGCATCGAAGAGGATGATCGGCCCTTCCGCTTCCCGCGCGGCTTGATCCTCGTTGCGCACATCCCCCTCCCGCAGCCCGAAGCAGAGGCTAGGACGGCTTGGCGTGGTCCTCAACCCGAAAGCTGATCGAGCACCTCCACCCGATCTCAGACATTCGAACCCGCAATCCGGACGCCAAAAGCGGCCTGGCGGCTAATGCCCCGATTGCGGACGTCTTCAATCCTCCCCCGGAGGGGGAGGGGGACCGGCGAAGCCGGTGGAGGGGTATTCGCCGCGAGCGACGTTGGTGATGTGGAGCACGACGCCATCAAGGTTGGAGAGGACTTCGGCGGCCGGTATCCTGAGCACGCGCACGCCTTGTGATCGCAGCCACGCGTCCCGGGCAGCGTCATGCTCCGGCTGATTGCCGCGATCATGGGCTTCGCCGTCGACCTCGATCGCCAGCTTGTAGCGGGCACAGAAAAAATCGAGCGAATATCCGCCGGCAGGGTGCTGGTGCCTAAATCGCAACCCGCCGGGGCGCGTGCGCAATTGCTGCCACAACAGCACCTCCGGCAGGCTCATCTCGCGGCGCAGCTTTGCGGCGCGTTTTTGGGTTCGCTTCGGCCCGTGCAGCATGCGGCGACCTACCCCTCCACCAGCCTCCGGCTGGTCCCCCTCCCCCTCCGGGGGAGGATCAAGAGAGCAAATGCGCTGTCCTCACGCAACGTCGGCTTCCCACCCAAAATCGGACATTGCGTCTCGGAGAGCATGCGCCAAATGCTGCCAGGCCGCTAACGCAACAAGGCGCCCCTCCCTGCAAGGAAGGGGAGAGAAAGGCGACCGCGGTGCCGCTGAACGCACCGAGCGCCTGCCGCTGAGCGAGCGCTACTCCGCCGCCACCGGCACCGCGGTCAGCGCGTCGGTGAAGCGCTTGCGCCACCACATCACGTCCTCGCGCTCGATGCCGTCCATCATCGCGCGCCAGCGGCGGATGCGTTCGTCGCGGGGCATCTGCAGCGCGGTCAGGATCGCGTCGCTGATCTCCTCGGCACTATAGGGGTTCACCAGCACCGCCTCACGCATCTGCTCGGCGGCGCCCGCGAAGCGCGATAGGATCAGCACGCCGGGGTCCTCCGGGTCCTGCGCCGCGACATATTCCTTGGCGACCAGGTTCATCCCGTCGCGCAACGGAGTCACCAGCCCGATCCGCGACGCGCGGTACACGCCGGCCAGCACGTCGCGCGGATAGCCCTGGTTGACGTAGCGGATCGGCACCCAGTCGAGATCGGCATGCGCGCCGTTGATCCGGCCCGACAGCCCCTCGAGCGCGTTGCGGATGTGCTGGTAGCTCTGCACCGAGGCGCGCGAGGGCGGCGCGATCTGGAGCAGGAAGACCAGCTTGCGCTCCTCGGGATGCTCGGTGAGGAAGCGCTCATAGCCGAGAAAGCGCTCCTCGAGCCCCTTGGAATAGTCTAGCCGGTCGACGCCGACTATCATCGCCCTGCCCACGGCACTCAACTGCATCTGCTCGCAAGTGCGCCGCGCGGTCTCGCTTTCGGAGAGCTTGCGGAACGCGTCGGCGTCGATGCCGATCGGGCAGATCATCACCCGCACGCTACGCCCGCGATAGCGGATGACGTCGCCGCCCTCCTCGCTCGTCGCGCCCATTTCGATCGTCGCGAAATCGCAGAAGGACTGGAGCCATTCCTCGGTGTGGAAGCCGATCACGTCATAGGCGAAGAGCGTCTCGACGAGCTCGTGCGCCTCGGGCAGCGTCGCGAGCAGACGGCGCGGCGGCCAGGGGGTGTGGAGGAAGAAGCCGATGCGGTTGCGGCAGCCGCGCTTGCGCAGCTCCTGGCCGAGCGGGATCATGTGATAGTCCTGGATCCACACCGAATCCTCGGCCTCGACCAGCGGCCGCACCGTCTCGGCGAAACGCTCGTTGACGCGCTGGTATCCGCCCGCGAAGCCGCGCTCATATTCGGCGAGGTCGATGCGATAGTGGAACAGCGGCCACAGCGTCCGGTTGGCGTAGCCGTTGTAATATTCGTCGATGTCCTGCTCCTCCAGGTCCACCGTCGCGGTGGTGTAGCCGTCGCCGCGCTGGAGATTGACCTGGCCGCTGAAGCTCTCGATCTGCTCGCCCGACCAGCCGAACCAGATGCCGCCCATTTCGCGCAGCGCCGATTCGAGCGCCACGGCGAGGCCGCCCTGGGCCCCCGAGTGCGAGCCCTGCGGGGCGCTCACTCGGTTCGAGATGACGATCAGCCGGCTCAACGGATCGAGCTCCAGCCCTTGCTGAGCAGCACCGCGCAGTTGATCATGCCGACCAGCGAATAGGTCTGGGGGTAGTTGCCCCACAGCTCGCCGGTGATCGGGTCGATGTCCTCGGAGAGCAGCCCCGCCCCGGTGCGGCGGGTGAGCATCTCCTCGAACAGCGCGCGCGCGTCGGCGCCGCGGCCGGTGAAGTGGAGCGCCTCGATCAGCCAGAAGGTGCAGACGTTGAACGCGGTCTCGGGCAGGCCGAAATCGTCCTCGGTGGCGTAGCGCAGCATGTGCGAGCCGCGCCGCAGCCCCGCCTCGACCGCCTCCAGCGTGCCCTTGAAGCGCGGGTCCTCGGGCGAGAGGAAGCGCAGGTCGAGCAGCTGGATCAGGCTGGCGTCGAGATCGTCGCCGCCGAAGGTGGCGGACATGCGCT
This sequence comes from Sphingomonas sp., assembly GCF_017744835.1. GTDB lineage: Bacteria > Pseudomonadota > Alphaproteobacteria > Sphingomonadales > Sphingomonadaceae > Sphingomonas. Next base: position 282,014 of record NZ_JAGIAM010000003.1, on the reverse strand, counting down.
TGCTGTCGTCGCGCCACGCCGATGCCTCGATCCGCGCGCGGATGCGGTCCGCTCGGTCCTGCCAGAAGGCGCGGCGCTCCTCGAGCCCCAGCGCCTGCGCGGCATTGGCGAGCCGGTCGCACGCCGCCCAGCACATCGCGGCCGAATAGGTGTGGACGCTCTGGCGGGTGCGCAGCTCCCACAGCCCGGCGTCGGGCTGGTCGTGGTTCTCCCAGGCGCGCTCGCCGACCTTCTCCAGCGCCTCGAAATCCTCGACCCCGGCCATGCGGAACAGCCTTTGGTCGAAGAAGGCCTGGGCGTTGGAGAGCACGATCTGGCCATAGGCGTCGTGCTGGATCTGGCTGTAGGCAGCGTTGCCGACGCGGACCGGGCCCATGCCGCGATAGCCCGCGAGGTTGCCGGCGAACCGTTCCTCGAGCACTGCCTCGCCCAGCACGCCGTAGAGCGGCTGGATGTGCCCGCCGCGCGCGCCGTCGACGATGTTGCGCAGATAGCCGAGATAGCCCTCCAGCACGTCGAGCGCGCCGAGGCGGTTGAGCGCCTGGACGGTGTAATAGGCGTCGCGGATCCAGCAGTAGCGATAGTCCCAGTTGCGCTGCGAGCCGGCATGTTCGGGGATCGACGTGGTGAGCGCGGCGACGATCGCGCCGGTCTCCTCGTGCTGGCAGAGCTTGAGGCTGATCGCCGAGCGGATCACCACCTCCTGCCATTCGAGCGGAATGGCGAGCCCGCGCACCCATTCGCGCCATTCGGCGTCGGTGTCGCCGAGCATCGCGTCGAGCGTCGCGGCGATGTCGCCTTCGAAGCTCTCGTCGGGGCCGAGGAAGAAGTGCAGCGGCCGCTCGACGCGGAAGAAGCGCTCCTCGTGCATCATGCCCACCGGCGCGGTGGTGGTGAGGCGCATCGTCATCTCGTCGAGCGGATAGCGGATGTGGTTCGATCCGCCGATGCGCTGCTGGCCGCAGCTGCCGCCCCATCCGCAGGTCGGCCGCAGCCGCACGCGGATGCGCGGGCTCCCGGCGACCGGCCGCACGATCCGCGCGAAGGCGACCGGACGGTAGCTGCGGCCCTTGCGGCGGAAATAGGGGCAGAAGTCGATCACTTCGACGGCGTTGCCGTCGCTGTCGGTGTGGCGGCTGACCAGGATCGGCGTGTTGCGCAGATAGCGCTGCTCGATGCCGACGACATGCTCGAGCTCGATTTCCCAGAAACCGGTCGCGCCTTCGTCCGCCGGCTCGCGGCCGCCGACCAGGGCGGAGAAGATCGGGTCGCCGTCGACGCGCGGGACGCAGCCCCACACGAAGCGGCCGGCGCGGTCGACGAGCGCGCTCACCTGGCAATTGCCGATCGGCCAGAGGTCGAGGTTCATCACGCCGCCGGGCCGGACGCAGCTTCGAGCCAGGCGAGCACCGCCTCCACATCGTCGAGCCGGTAGCGCGCCGCCGTGGCGCGCGGCGGTCCGACCAATATGCCGGCGCCGCCCAGCGCCTCGGCCGCGGCGAGGCCGGCTTCGTCGGTATGATCGTCACCCATGAAGATGGGACGCGTGGACGCCAGCTCGGGTTCCGCCATCAGCGTGCGGACCGCGCTGCCCTTGTCGCCCGCGGGCGCGCGGACCTCGAACATCATCTTGCCCGGCTGGAGCCGCAGCCCGTGCTCGCGCGCCAGCGCCTCGGCCAGCGCCTGCGACGCCGCCTCGGCCTCGGGCGCCTGGCGGAAATGGAGCGCGATGCCGAGCGGCTTTTCCTCCACCAGCAGCCCCGGCCGCTCGGCGGCGAGCCTGCGCATCGCGTCGAGCACCGCATCGAGCCCCGCGGGCCGGTCGATCGGCGCGGGCCGCCCGTCGGCCCAGCGATATTCCATGCCGTGGCTCCCGACGACGGTGACGAGCTGCTCGCCGAACAGCGCCACCACTTCGCCCGCCGGCCGTCCGCTGATCAGCGCCACCCGCCCGTCGAGCCGCGCGATCAGCCGGCGCAGCAGCATCTGCAGCCGCGCGTCGACCACCACCGCGTCGGGCCGCTCGGCGACTTCGACCAGGGTGCCGTCGAAATCGAGGAACAGGCTGGCGCCGTCGAGCAAGTCGATCGGCGGCGCGTGGGTGACAAGGGGTTCGGAAAGCACGGAGTCTCGCTGGATCATTTCGCTTGCGACAGGAACGCAGCCGAGGCCTTTCCGTTGCCGCGCGACTGCCCTTGGTCCTTCGGAAAGCGCGCTGGCTACCCCGCCCGCGACCAGCTCTTGCTGCAGTGCGACGATCCGCAGATTCCCGGCATTGATGCGGGGAACCGCCCCCGGTAACGAGCTATCGGGGCCGTTGTTCGGGGTGGGAGTAAATGACCGAGTTCTTTCTTTTCGTCTATGCGATGCTCACGCTGTTCGTCATCGCGGCGATCCAGCGCAATCGGCGCGCGCAGCGCCCGAGCCCGCAGATGGTGACGATGGTCGGCTGGGGGCTCTTCTCGCTTTCCTCGACGCTCGCGGTGCTGCTCGGCGCCGTCGCGCTGGCGCTCGCCCTGGGGCTGCACATGCAGCTTCCCCCGGGCTTCGACGCGCCGATCTTCTAAGGCCGTGCCGCTCTACGCGATCGGCGGAAAGGCACCCCGGATCGCTCCGGACGCCTGGGTCGCGCCGAGCGCGGACCTGATCGGCGAAGTCGAGCTGGCGGCGCTCGCCAGCGTCTGGTTCGGTGCCGTGATCCGCGCCGACAACACACCGATCCGCGTCGGCGCACGCACCAATGTCCAGGACGGGGCGATGCTCCACTCCGATCCCGGCGCGCCCTGCACGCTAGGCGACGACGTGACCGTCGGTCATCACGCCATCCTTCACGGCTGCACCATAAGCGACCGCACGCTGATCGGCATGGGGGCGACGATCCTCAACCGCGCGGTGATCGGCGAGGACTGCCTCGTCGGTGCCGGTGCGCTGGTCACCGAGGGCAAGGTCTTCCCCGCCGGCCACCTGATCGTCGGCGCGCCCGCCAAGGCGATCCGCCCGCTCGACGATGCGCAGAAGGCACTGCTCCGGGCCTCGGCCGCGCTCTACGCCGCCAAGCAGCGCGACTATGCCGCGGGGCTCACGCGCATAGACTGACGTTCAATTATCGGCGCGCTTGGTGACCTCATAGCCCGCCTTGCGCAGCGCCATCACCGCGGCGAGCGCCTGGTAGTGGCTCTCCTGCCCCGCTTCGTACAGCTTGCCGCTCTGCTGCCCCGCCGCCCGGATCGCGTCGCGGACGATGATATAGATTTCATTGGTGACCATGTGGCGTTCCCCGAAGCGAAGCTGACCGGCCGATAATGGGTGCGCCGGCGGGCAGGTTCAACGACCGGTGGTCCGATGTGCCCTCCCGAGTCGGCGGATAGCGCGCCGAACGCCGCCATCGGGGCTTCGTGGTTGCCGTAGCGTCCCCGGCCCCACCCTCGACACACCCCGCCGTGCCGCTAACATCGCGGGCCATGGCCCTTCCTCCGCTCTTCGATCGCCTGCGGCTTCCCGTCATCGGATCGCCGCTGTTCATCATTTCGGTGCCCGAGCTGGTGATCGCCCAGTGCAAGGCGGGGATCGTCGGCTCCTTCCCCGCGCTCAACGCGCGGCCCGACACCAGGCTCGACGAATGGCTCCACCAGGTGACCGAGGAGCTCGCCGCCTGGGACCGCGCCAATCCGGACACGCCCGCCGCGCCCTTCGCGGTCAACCAGATCGTCCATCGCTCGAACCCGCGGCTCGAGCATGACGTGGCGGTATGCGCCAAGTGGAAGGTGCCGATCGTGATCACCTCGCTCGGCGCGCGGCCCGAGCTCAACGAGGCGGTGCACGGCTGGGGTGGCATCACGCTGCACGACGTGATCGATAATCGCTTCGCCCATAAGGCAGTCGAGAAAGGCGCCGACGGGCTGATCCTCGTCGCCGCAGGCGCAGGCGGCCATGCCGGGCGGCTCAATCCCTTCGCCTTCGTCGAGGAAGTGCGCGAATGGTTCGACGGGCCGGTCGTGCTCTCGGGCGCGATCGCTACGGGCCGCGCAGTGCTGGCGGCGCAGGTGGCGGGCGCCGATCTCGCCTATATCGGCTCGCCCTTCATCGCGACCGAAGAGGCCAACGCCCTTCCTGCCTACAAGCAGGCGATCGTCGACGGCACCGCCGAGGACATCGTCTATTCGAACCTCTTCACCGGGGTGCACGGCAATTACCTGCGCAGCTCGATCGTCAACGCCGGGCTCGACCCCGACAATCTTCCGGTGAGCGACCCCAGCGCGATGAACTTCGGCGGCGCCAAGGCGTGGAAAGACATCTGGGGATCGGGCCAGGGCATCGGCGCGGTCCACGACATCCAGCCCGCGGCGGTGCGGATCGAGCGGCTCAAGGCGGAATATGCCGCGGCCAAGGCTGCGCTGGCCTGATCTACCGATACATCGTCACCCCCGCGAAGGCAGGGGCCCAGGAATCGCAGGCAAGTCTGTCGTGGCTCTGGGCCCCCGCCTTCGCGGGGGTGACGGGAAGTTCAGCCTGAGGGCAGAGGTCAGAACGACGAGGCCAGCCGTTCGAACATGCTGCGCGCCGGGCTCGCCACGGCCTGGGGCTCGTCGAGCGACTCGTCCAGCCGCGCCACGCGGCGATGCAGGTCGATGCTGGTGCGAATGATCGATTCCGCCTGGACGGGCATCGAGGCGAGCAGCGACTCGTCGGTCTCGGGCGCGGTGCCCAGCCGGCGCGAAGGCACGCGGGCGTCGCGCGGGGCCAGCTCGCCTGCATCGACGGCGCGCTGGGTCAGCAGCCAGGCAATGACGTGCATCAGCCGCGTGGTCACCTTGAGCGACTCGCACGAGAAGGCGACGCGCCCCAGCCCGTCGAGCGTGTCGCGCTCGGTGCGGCCCAGCTCGTCGAAATAGCCGCGCGCCTCGTCGGCGAGCAGCATGGCCTCGACATAGAGCGAGTCGATCAGCCGACGATGAATCTGCGATGTCGCCTTGCTCTCCATCGCGGTCTTGGTGCCACAGCCGCCACGGCAACAAAATGGATAATTTCGTCCGCGGCGGGCCGGTCAGGCGATGATGTCGGGGATGAGCTGGTCCTCGAGCGCCGAAATCTCGTCGCGCAGCTTGAGCTTGCGCTTCTTGAGCCGCGCCACCTGGAGCTGGTCCGCGCCGCTCAGCGCGAGCAGCGCGTCGATGGCCGCGTCCAGGTCGCGATGCTCGGATCGCAGCGCCTCGAGCTTCCGCAGGATCTCGCTCTCGTCCATCGCGCCACCCCCAACCGGGCCCTCCCTGCCCGATGCGCGAGGCATCGGCAACGGACCATCCCGCCTTTTCCGCAAACCATCGATTCGGGGCAAGATTCGACTCGCGACAGGGGCGCCGAATCGTGTTTTAATCCGTTCCCCCGGCGAACCTTGAAGGAGGACTGCATCCATGCAGAACGCGCATCTGACGGCACTCAGCACCAAGCATTCTATGCTGGATCAGCGAATTGCCACCGAGTCGCAGCGCCCCCTCCCGGACCAGATGCTGATCGCGCAGCTCAAGAAGGAAAAGCTGCGAGTCAAGGAAGCGATGGCCCGCTAAGCCAAGTACCAAGACCGACTGCCCTTCCCTGCTCGCAGGGAGGGGGTTTCGGGTGGCGCGCACGAAGCGCGAGACGCCACACGCGTGCTTGCAAAATAGGATTTCGCATGGAACGAACGTAGAACGTTCTTTCTCATGCTGAATATAATCCCGCCTCGCGCGCGTGCAGGCGCGCGCCCGCGCGTTTGGGTGTAAACTTTGTCCACTTCCGGACTGTCAACTTCCGCGCTGCGGTGACCCGCCGCGTCGAGTCGGCCTCAGCGGCGCGTGACGAGCGGCTTGACGAAATGCGGCGTCTTGGCGCCCGTGCCCACGGGCTTGCGTGCGAGCAACGGATCGATGCCGTGGTCGAACGCGACGCCGACGCGGCCCTCGGCCGACCAGGCGATCCGGCCCGAGACCCAGCCCACGCCGCGCACTTCGATCTCCACCGGGGTGTCGCGCTCCACGGCGGCAGCATATTCGGCCATCAGCCCGCCCGACGAAAGATTGCGGACCCGGACCTGCTCGACCTGCGCCGACTCGCCGACGCGGAACTGCGCGACCAGCAACAGGCTGTCGCGCGATCCCGTACGCTGGCCGACGAAGTCGTCCGCCGAGAGCGCTGTCAGAGGGGCTTGGCTATGCTGGTCCATTTTTTCCGTGCTGCTCGAACGCAAAGTGTTTGCGCGACACTAGAGCAGCAATCCTTATCCAATCCGTTAATTCGGCGCCTGTTTGCGCCGTTTCGGACGGATCGGCGCCCCGGCCGGAGCCGGAGCGCCGGAACCCGCGACTATTCGTCGCGCGAGACCTTCTCGTTGCGCTCGTGGCGCTCCTGCGCCTCGACCGTCATCGTCGCGATCGGCCGCGCCTCGAGCCGGGCCAGCGAGATCGGCTCGCCGGTGACTTCGCAATAGCCGTACTCGCCTTCGTCGATGCGGCGCAGCGCCGCGTCGATCTTGGCGATCAGTTTGCGCTGGCGGTCGCGCGTGCGCAGCTCGATCGACCAGTCGGTCTCGCTCGACGCGCGGTCGGTGAGATCGGCCTCGCGCAGCGAGTCGGTCTGTAGCTGGTTGAGCGTTCCCGCTGCCTCGCGATAGATCGCGTCCTTCCACGCCAGCAGCTTTTCGCGGAAATACTCCTGCTGCCGCGGGTTCATGAAGGGTTCGTCGTTGCTGGGCCGGTAGCCGTCGGCGCCGTCATTCGCGGCTGCGGGCGGTTCTTTTCCGGGTTCCTCGAAACGGTCCAATACAGTCGCCATCCCCACTCTCCACGCACCGGTCGCCCAGTAGCAAGCCGCTGGATGACCGCCTGTCTGCCCGACGGCGCTATACTTACGCGCGCGTCCGTTAACAAGCGCAGGATTTGCAATCGCTCTGCGCCGAATCCCCCATATTCAGCAGGATATTAGCCATTCCTGAACCGAGTCGCGGCGGGCGCGCGAAAAAACAAAGCTCTCGCAAACTATTGATTCGAGTCGGCAGGAAATGTCCCGCCGTCGGACATTAACCATAACCCATCCGGTTTCGACGCCCAAAATACTCCAAGAACAAGGTAAACGCGCGCTAATCGGCTTGCGCTTATTGGCTGGTTCTGCGCTTTCCAGAGAGATCGGAAGACGAAGGTTGCCAGGGATTCCGCTGGGGAATGCATGGCAGCGAGGGGATAGATCTCATGTCGGTTCGCATGGCCTTGGCGAAACTCTGCGGATTAGCCTGCGGCGCCGCATTCGTGGGCGGCAGCGGCGTCTATGTCGCCGAACGCATCGAGCAGCCGCGAGTCATCCACAAGCAGATGGCGACCAAGAAGCGCGTGATGCACAAGACCGCGCGCGCGCTGCCGACCAAGCTGATCCCGCGAGTCGTCACCACCACGACCACCACGACGCCGCAGCCGCCCCAGGTGGTCGTCGTCGCGCCCCAGGCCACCATCCCGCTTCCGCCCGAGCAGGTGATGCCGGTCGCGTCGAGCCTGCCCGCCACCCCGGCGGCCGTGGTCGGCGGATCGAGCGGCGGCGGCTTCTTTGGGGGCTTCTTCGCCGGCGGCTTCTTCGGGAGCACCGGGAGCTCGAGCAGCTCGGGCACGAGCAGCGGCATCAACATCGAGATTTCCTCGACCTCGAGCAGCAGCGGCGGTTCGACCTCGACCTCAACGTCGAGCGGGACGGTGAGCAGCACCTCCTCCTCGAGCGGTGACGTGTCGTCCTCGACCTCGTCGTCGACTTCGTCCTCCACCTCCTCGTCGACGTCCTCCTCGACGTCGTCGTCGACTTCCTCCTCGACCTCGTCCTCGACGTCGAGCGGCTGGAGTAATTCGAGCGGCTGGGGCAGCAGCGGCTGCAAATACGGCAAATATTGCGGCGGCGGCCACCACGGGTCGAGCAGCTCCTCGGGCGGGCCCGAGCCGGTGCCGGCCCCGCCGATGGTGCTGCTGTTCGGCGGCGCGGCGGCGGCGCTCGTCGCCCGCAAGCGCCTGGCCAAGCGCAAGGCCGACGCCGCCGCCTGAGCCTAAGCTATTCGGTCTTCAGCAGCAGCTGCTCGATCTGCGGCACGGTGTGGCCGGTCAGGTCTTTGCCGATCTCGGCCGTGATCCGCTCGCTCACTTCCTTGTGATAATGCTTCCGCAGCTCGCCCAATGTCCGGGGCGGGGCGACGATGATCAGCGACTCGAACTCGTTGCGCAGTGCGCGCTCCTTGAGCAGCGCCGCGGTCTCGGCGGCGAAGCGGTCTTCCTCCTGCTGGTGGAAGTCGACTTCCTCCATGTTCCCGCCGCCCCATTGCGCGCCCGCTGTCCGCGTGCCCATCGCGCCGCCGGCCAGGTCGGTCGCCTGTTCGTTGTGGTCGGGGTTGTGCTTGTCGACCACCTTCTTCTCGACCTGCAGGTTGGGAATGGTGGCGTCGCCCTCGTTCCTCAGCAGCAGCATCTTCCGGCCATCCGCGACCACGATCATGGCATCGTGCGGAACCCGCATCGCAACTCTCCTCATTCTGGCTCGCTCGGGCACATGAACGCGGGGCTTCGGCTCAGGGTTGCGCGGCCCCTGCCCCGCCGCCATAGGCAGGCGCCATGCACGACATCCGCTCCATCCGCGAAAACCCCGAGGCCTTCGATCAGGGGCTGCGCAAGCGCGGCCTGGCGCCGCTGTCCGCCGAGCTGCTCGCGCTCGACGAGCGCCGCCGCGCGCTGCTGACCGAGCTCCAGACGGGTCAGGCGCGGCGCAACGAAGCCTCCAAGGCGATCGGCGCGGCCAAGGCGCAGAAGGACGAGGCGACCGCCGCGGCGCTGATGGCCGAAGTCGCCGAGCTCAAGGATCGGCTGCTCACCGTCGAGCAGGAGGAAACCGCGCTCGGCACGCAGCTCGAAGCCCAGCTCGCGAGCATTCCAAACCTGCCGCTCGCCGACGTGCCCGAAGGCGCCGACGAGAACGACAACGCGCTGGTCCACGAGCTCGGCACGCCGCCTGCCCTCGGCTTCGAGGCGAAGGAGCATGACGCGATCGGGCCGGCGCTCGGACTGGATTTCGAGACCGGCGCGCTGCTCTCGGGCTCGCGCTTCACCTTCGTGCGCGGCGCCGCGGCGCGGCTGCACCGCGCGCTCGGCCAGTTCATGCTCGACACGCTGACGCGCGAGCATGGCTATGAGGAAGCGGTGCCCCCGGTGCTGGTGCGCTCGGAGTCGATGTACGGCACCGGCCAGCTTCCGAAGTTCGCCGAGGACAGCTTCCAGACCACCGACGGCCGCTGGCTGATCCCGACCTCGGAAGTGAGCCTGACCAACAGCGTGCGCGACCAGATCCTGAGCGAGCAGGAACTGCCGATCCGGCTGACTGCGCTCACTACCTGCTTCCGCTCGGAAGCCGGCGCCGCGGGACGCGACACGCGCGGCTTCATCCGCCAGCACCAGTTCGAGAAGGTCGAGATGGTCTCGATCGTGACGCCCGACGCGTCCGAGGCCGAGCACGAGCGGATGACGGGCTGCGCGGAGGACATCCTCACCAAGCTGGGCCTCGCCTTCCGCCGCATGAAGCTGTGCACCGGCGACATGGGCTTCTCGGCGGCGCGCACCTATGACCTCGAAGTGTGGCTGCCCGGCCAGGCGCGCTTCCGCGAAATCTCGTCCTGCTCGACCTGCTCGGACTTTCAGGCGCGCCGCATGAACGCGCGCTACCGGCCCGAAGGCGAAAAGGGCACGCGCTTCGTCCACACGCTCAACGGCTCGGGCCTCGCGGTCGGCCGCACGCTGGTCGCGGTGCTGGAGAACTACCAGCAGGCGGACGGATCGGTGGCGGTGCCTGCGGTGCTGCAGCCCTATCTCGGCGGGCTCGATCGGCTCGAGCCCAAGCGCTGATGCGCATCCTCGTTACCAACGACGACGGCATCCATGCCCGCGGTCTCACGGTGCTCGAGCGCATCGCGGCCAAGCTTTCGGATGACGTGACCGTCGTCGCGCCGGCCGAGGAGCAATCGGGCAAGAGCCGCTCGCTCACGCTCACCGAGCCCTTCCGCGTTCGCCGGCTCGGAGACAAGCGCTTCGCAGTGCGCGGCACGCCCACCGACTGCGTGATGTTCGCGCTCGCCGACGCGATGAAGGACGGCAAGCCCGACCTGGTGCTCTCGGGCGTCAACCGCGGCGGCAACCTGGCCGAGGACGTGAGCTATTCGGGCACGGTCTCGGCCGCGATGGAAGGCGCGCTGGCGGGTATCCGCTCGATCGCGCTCAGCCAGCGCTATGCGCAGACCGGCGCCGGCGACCGCGTGTCGTTCGACACCGCCGAGACCTGGGGCGAGCGCGTGCTGCGGCCGCTGCTCGACATGGAATGGGCGCCGCGGACGCTGGTGAACATCAACTTCCCGCCGGTCGCGCCCGATCAGGTGAAGGGCATCCGCGCCGTCTCGCAGGGTCTGCGCGACTATGGCCGGGTGGGAATCGAAAAGCGCACCGATCCGCGCGGCTTCGACTATTATTGGCTCGCAATGGGACGCCTGCCCCAGCAGTTGCTGCCCGATACCGACCTGGACGCCATCGAGCAGGGCTTCGTTACGGTAACGCCACTACATCTCGACCTGACGCATCGGGACTCGCTCGAAAGGTTAAAGTCCGTATATAGTTAACGGCGATGGCTAGCAGGGGGGCGGCAATCGTATCGATCGGGGCGGTGCTGCTTGGCGGCACGGCTCTTGGCGGCTGCATTCCGCCGGCGCGCGAATATGGCCCCGCGATCGAGCAACCGCGCCGCGCCCTTCCGCCCGAGCAGCCGCGCGCCCAGCGCGAGCCCCGGCCCGAACCGCAGCGCTCCGGACGTCCCGTTATCGACGCCCCGGTGATCGACGCCAATGTCCGCGCGCTCCCCGCGCCGCCGCCCGCCTGGGTCGCGCGCCCGGTCACGCCCGACGCGAAGCTGATATCCGCCTTCACCTATGTCGTGCAGCGCGGCGACACGCTTTCCTCGATCGCGAACAAGACCGGCGCCTCGGCCGAGGCGATCGCGCGCGCCAACGGAGTCACTTCGCCGCACAGCATTTCGACGGGCCAGCGGCTGACGATCCCCGGCGGGCGCTACCATCTGATCCGCGCTGGCGAATCGGGCATCGCGATCGCGCGGGCGTACAATGTCGCCTGGTCGAGCGTTGTTGCTGCGAACATGCTCGAGGAACCCTATATCCTGCGCACCGGCCAGCGGCTGCTGATCCCCGGACCCGGGCCGGAGACGCTCGAGGAACGCGCCGCGCGCTTCCACATCGACATCGACGACATCCTCACCGGCGGCGAGCCCGCGCTTGCCGAGAAGGCGGTGCCGGCCAAGCCCATAGCCTCGTCCGCGCGCGTTCTCCCGGCGACCACGCCAGTCGCCGCGCCGAGCAGCCGCGCGCCGAGCCAGTTCGTCTGGCCGGTCAGCGGCCCGTTGGTGAAGCGCTTCGGGCCCGGCAAGAGCGGCGAGCGCAACGACGGGATCAAGATCGCCGTGCCGCTCGACACGCCCGTGCGCGCCGCCGCGGATGGCGTCGTCGCCTATGTCGGCAGCGACGTGCCCGCGCTCGGCGGGCTGGTGATCGTCAAGCACGGCAACGGGCTCACCACTGTCTATGGCCATGCCGGCCAGCTGCTCGTCCAGCGCGGCCAGGCCGTGAAGCGCGGCCAGACGATCGCTCGATCGGGCAAGACCGGCTTCGCCGACCGCCCCGAGCTGCATTTCGAGATACGCCAGGGCCGTACCCCGCTCGATCCATTGACCAAGCTACCGGCACGCTGATGCCGGCCCGCCTCCCCGGCACGCTCAAGCGCAAGTCGAGCCTGCCGGTCTGGCTCTCGATCGGCTGGCGTGTCGCCGGCGTGCTGGGGCTGGTCGCGCTCGCCATCGGCGTCCACTGGATCGAGCGCGACGGCCTCCGCGACAATTATGACGGCCAGGTCAGCTTCCTCGACATCCTCTATTTCACGATGATCTCGATCACGACGACCGGCTATGGCGACATCGTGCCGGTGAGCAACCAGGCGCGGATGTTCGACGCGCTGGTGGTGACGCCGATCCGCGTGTTCGCAGTGCTCTTCTTCATCGGCACCGCCTATAATTTCATCCTCAAGCGCACATGGGACAGGTGGCGCATGGCAATCATCCAGCGGAACCTCACCGATCATATCGTCGTCGCGGGGTTCGGCCAGACCGGCTCGGAGGCAGTCAACGAGCTCATCGCGCGCGGCATCGAGCCCAACCGCTTCGTGGTCATCGACCCGGACGAGACCGCAATCGCCGAGGCGCAGGCGTGCGGCTGCACCGTGATCCAGGCCGATGCCACGCGCGACGCAGTGCTCGAGGACGTGCGCATCTCGCAGGCCGAGGCGCTGATCGTCTCCGCCGGCCGCGACGACACCGCGATCTTGATCACCCTCACTGCGCGCCATCTCGCGCCCGGCCTGCCGATCAGCACGATCGTCAAGGCGGAGGACAATGAATTCCCGGCCCGTGCCGCCGGCGCCACCACGGTGATCAACCCGGTGAGCTTCGCCGGGCTGCTGCTCGCCAGCGCCTGCAACGGCACGCACCTGTCGGACTATCTGATGGATCTCGCCTCGGTCCGCGGAAAGGTCGCGCTATCCGAACGGCCCGCGCGCGCTGACGAGGTCGGCAAGCCGCTCGCCGCGACCACCAAGGGGCTGGGCGTTCTCATCTACCGCGACGGTGCATCGTACAGCTTCGGCGAGGCGGAGGCGCAGGCGCTGCGCGAAGGCGACGTGATCGTCGAGATACTTCCCACGGCTTGACGCGCGGCGCGGCACGGGGATGAGGGCGGCATGACCAGCCCCATCCTCCTGCGCCTCATGCCCATAGCGCTGCTCCTCGCCTCGAACGTCTTCATGACCTTCGCCTGGTACGGGCACCTCAAGTTCCGCCACGCGCCGCTGCTGCTGGTGATCGTCGTCAGCTGGGGGATCGCCTTCTTCGAATATTGCCTCGCCGTGCCGGCCAACCGGATGGGCAGCAGCGTCTATTCGGCGGCGCAGCTCAAGGGGATGCAGGAAGTGATCACGCTCAGCGTTTTCGCGGTCTTCTCGGTCCTCTACCTCGGGCAGAAGATCACGGTGAACCATCTGATCGGTTTCGCGCTGATCGCAGGCGGCGCCTGGTTCCTGTTCCGGGCTCCGGTTTCGGCCTGAGCTAGTAATTTTGCCAGAAATCCTTATGTGGCGCGCCAATCATGGCAACCAAACTTCCTGAGGCCCCTCGCGTAGGGATGGTGTCGCTCGGCTGTCCGAAGAACCTCGTCGACAGCGAACGCATCCTCACCAAGCTGCGCAGCGACGGCTATGCGATGTCGCCCGACTATGCCGGCGCCGACGTCGTGCTGGTCAACACCTGCGGCTTCCTCGACAGCGCCAAGGAAGAGAGCCTCGAGGCGATCGGCGAGGCAATCGCCGAGAACGGCCGCGTGATCGTCACCGGCTGCATGGGGAAGGAGGCGGAAGTCATCCGCCAGCGCTTCCCCAACGTGCTCGCGGTCACCGGCGCGCATCAATATGAGGAAGTCGTCGGCGCGGTGCACGAGGCGGCGCCTATGCCGCCCTCGCCCTTCGTCAACCTGGTGCCCGACGCGGGCCTGAAGCTCACGCCGCGCCACTACAGCTATCTCAAGATCTCAGAAGGCTGCAACCACCGCTGCGCCTTCTGCATCATCCCCAGCTTGCGCGGCGACCTGGTCAGCCGCCGCCCCGATGCGATCCTGCGCGAGGCCGAGAAGCTGGTCGAGGCGGGCACCAAGGAACTGCTGGTCATCAGCCAGGATACCTCGGCCTACGGCGTCGACATCCGCAAGGAGCCGCGCATGTGGAAGGGACAGGAAGTGGTCCCCCACATGACCGATCTCGCCCGCGAGCTGGGCAAGATCGCGCCCTGGGTGCGCCTACACTATGTCTATCCCTACCCGCATGTCGACCACGTCATCCCGCTGATGGCCGAGGGGCTGGTGCTCCCCTATCTCGACATTCCGTTCCAGCACGCCTCGCCCTCGGTCCTGCGATCGATGAAGCGCCCGGCCAACGAGGCCAAGGTGCTCGAGCGGCTCAAGAACTGGCGTTCGATCGCGCCCGACATCACGATCCGCTCGACCTTCGTGGTCGGCTTCCCCGGCGAGACCGAGGCGGATTTCCAGTACCTCCTCGACTGGCTCGACGAAGCCCAGCTCGACCGCGTCGGCGCCTTCCGCTTCGAGCCGGTCGAGGGTGCCTCGGCCAACGACCTGCCCGGCGCAGTGCCGGAGGAGATCAAGGAAGAGCGCTACGCCCGGATCATGGAGAAGACCGCCGCGATCTCCGCCGCCAAGCTCCAGGCCAAGGTCGGCCGCACGCTCGAAGTGATCGTCGACGAAGTCGATCCCGAAGGCGGCGCCACCGGCCGCAGCCAGGCCGACGCGCCGGAGATCGACGGCCAGGTGTTCCTGCGCGACGCGGGTCATCTGAAGCAGGGCGACATCATCCAGGTCGAGATCGAGGACGCCGACGAGCACGACCTCTACGGAGCGCCCGTCGCGGGCTGAGCCCGGGCGGGACCAAGCCTCGCGCAGCGCCGCTTAGACAGCGCGCCTAGCCGTCCCGACAGGCTCGTCCTCTCAACCCGGACCTTCTCCATCCCGTTGCGCGTCGATTGTCGCGCTCGCACCGCGCGCGTGCTATTGTCCCTCAACGCCGCGATATCTTGCCCTGGCCTGCGAGGAGGACCCATGCTCGCCCGCTTGTTGCTTTCGATCGCGATCCTCGCGCCCTTCCCTGCTGCGGCCCAGATAGGGGGTACCGCACATCTCTATGCCTATCGGATCGCAGACGTTCCGGCGTTCGAGGCGGGCTATCGCAAGCACCTCGAATGGCACGCCGCGCGGGGCGATCGGCTGGTCTGGTACGGCTGGTATGTCGCGGCCGGCGACCGTGCGGGGGCTTTCGTCGACGGCACCTTCGGCACCACACCCGAAGCGCTCGCCGGGCGGCCAGATCCGGACGGCGACGGCGCCGACTTCCGTGCCAACGCCGCGCCCTTCGCGACTGCGATAGGAGACGAAGGCTGGGAGTTGTGGCGCGAGGCGAGCACCGCGACGCCGCTGGAGGAGCGCCGTCCGCAGGCGATCGTGCAGGTCCATCGCCTGGTTGCGCGCGATCCGCAGGCTTTCGAAACGGCGCTTCGTGCGCAGCCGCTGGCGGGTGCGAGCTGGTATCGGGCGATCGAGGGTGAGCCCGGCACGTATCTGGTGATCGCCCCCGCCGGCTCCGCCGATGCGCCGCCCCGGCCGGAAGCATTATTCGGCAGAACCCACCCTGCGCTGGCGCTCGTGAGGGCGACGCGCTCCGAGACATGGCGCTATGCACCGCGCCTGGCGCTGCTGCCGGGGACGCCGCTGGCGCGCTGACCCATTCCCTGAAGGAAGAGGTTTCGCAGCGATTGCGAGATGATCGGGACTTTCGGGGCGGATAAGCTACGGCGTTCGCTCGGGAGGCCCGATGTTTCGCATGTTCTTCGTCGCGCTCGCCTGGGCCGGCCTGTCCGCCGCCTCTCCGGTGACCCGCGTGACGCCGGTCGATCCGCTCCGCGTGTCCGACGACGATTTCGCGCGCCACCGCGATCCGACGGAATGGCGCGGGCTCGCCGTCTCGCAACTCGAATTCCGCGAGGAACGGGCGGCGTGGCGGCTATGGCGCATCGTCAACAGCCGGCACCGTCATGGGCCGCTCTGGTTCGTGCCGCACGACAACGAGAATGCGGGCTTCGAGGCAGCCTTGGTCGCAGTGCGCCGCTACGGCGGTACCGTGATCGCCGTCGACGCCGGCGTGGCCGAGGACGGGGTACGCACCAACCGTGCCGTCGATTACGGCCGGCCGGTCGATCCCAATCGCAATTTCGACTCTGCGCTCCCCGGCTATGCGCGGCGTATCTTGGCCGACCTGCCGCCCGACATGCCGGTGATCGCGCTCCACACGAACAGTCGCGGCTTCGATACCTCCGAATCGCGCTGCAACCGCTCCGATCCGCCGGGCAGCGGCGTGATCTCGATCCGCTATTGCGACGACGTGCTGACGCCGAGCGCTTCGAGGAACCGTGCCTGGCCCTGGGACGACGACGATACCGTCGCCTTCGCCACCTATCGCACCGGCGCCCCGCGCAGCAGCGCCTTCTGCGGCCCCGAGATGGTGCAGGCCGACTTCAACGTCGTGTTCGAGCGCGTCGTCACCAGCGACCGCTCGCTATCCAACTATGCCGTGCTCCACGGCATCCGCTACCTGAACTTCGAGACGCGCGAGCGCGGAGACGCGGGGCTCGCCGAGAGCCGCAACCGGCTCACCCACATCGTCGACCGGGCGCTGGCCCTGTGCGTGCCGAGGGTGAAGCCGGTCGGGCCCTGAGCTCAGCCCGCGATCGCGTCGAGCGTCTTCACTGCCTCCGCCGGCAGCGCCAGATCGCGCGCCGCCAGATTTTCGCGGAGGTGCGCGAGCGACGACGTGCCGGGGATCAGCAGGATGTTGGGCGAGCGTTGGAGCAGCCAGGCCAGCGCCACTTGCATCGGCGTCGCGCCGAGTTGCTTCGCCACCGCGTCGAGCTGCCCCGATTGCAGCGGCGAGAATCCGCCGAGCGGGAAGAAGGGCACAAAGGCGATGCCGGCCTCGGCAAGCGTGTCGACCAATGCGTCGTCGTCGCGGTGCGCGAGATTATACTGGTTCTGCACACAGACCACCGGGGCGATCCCCCGCGCTTCGGCGATCTGCGTGGCAGTTGCGTTGCTGAGACCGAGATGGCGGATCAGCCCCTGCTCGCGCAGACTCGCCAGCCGCTCGAACTGCGGCGCGATCGAGCCTTCGCTCGGGGCATGGACGTCGCCCATCACGCGCAGATTGACCACCTCGATCGCGTCGAGCCCGAGATTGCGCAGATTGTCGTGCACCGCCGCCTCGATCTCGTCGGGGCTGAAGGCGGGCAACCACGACGCATCCTCGCCGCGTCGCGCGCCGACCTTGGTTACGATCACCAGATCGTCGGGATAGGGATGCAGCGCCTCGCGAATGATCTGGTTGGTGATGTGGGGGCCATAGAAATCGCTGGTGTCGATGTGATTGACGCCATTGGCCACGGCTTCGCGCAGTACAGCCAGCGCCTGGTTGCGGTCGCGCGGCGGGCCGAACACGCCGGGTCCGGCGAGCTGCATCGCGCCATAGCCGAGCCGGTTCACGCTGCGGTCGCCGAGCTGGAAGGTAAGTGGAAACTGAGCCATTTGACGAACTCCTCTAAAGACCTCGCCTAGCTAGGCCTTGCGGGCTCGATCGATAATCCGGCATAATCTGCACAGGCTGTACGGATTATCGAACAATGCGCATCGATCTCGGCGACTTGAACGCATTCGTCACCGTGGCCCGGGCAGGCGGGTTCCGCGAGGGCGCGCGGACGAGCGGCGCGAGCGCATCCGGGCTGAGCGAAGCGGTGCGGCGGCTTGAGGAGCAAGTCGGTGTGCGCCTGCTCCACCGCACAACGCGCAGCGTCGCGCCGACCGAAGCGGGTGCACGGCTGCTCGAACGGCTCGGCCCGGCGCTCGGCGAAGTCGAGGCCGCGCTCGATGTGGTCAACATCTTCCGCGACCGGCCCGCGGGCACGCTCAAGCTCAACGTGCCGGTGATCGCCGCGCGGCTGGTACTGCCCGCCATCGTGCCCGGCTTCCTCGCCGCCTATCCCGAGATCCAGCTGGAGATCATCGCGGAGGACAATTTCGTCGATCTGCTCGCCTCGGGCTGCGACGCCGGCATACGCTATGACGAGCGGCTGGAGCAGGACATGATCGCAGTGCCGATCGGTCCGCGAACCCAGCGCTTCGCCGTCGGCGCCGCACCGGAATATCTTGCGCGATGCGGTACACCCGAGCATCCGCGCGACTTGCTCTCGCACCGGTGCCTGCGCGGCCGCTTCGCCAATCGCAGTCTTCCCCCGTGGGAGTTCGTGCGCGACGGCGAGACAGTGCGGGTCGAACCCAACGGCCCGCTGGTCGTGAGCATGAGCACTGCGTTCGACCTGCTGATCGCCACTGCGATCGGAGGGGCCGGGATCGCCACGTCCTTCGAGGAACTGCTGCGCCCGCATTTCGAAACCGGCGCGCTGGTGCCGGTGCTTGAAGACTGGTGGGAAAGCTTTCCCGGCCCCTTCCTCTATTATCCCGGCCGCCGGCTCGTCCCCGCGCCGCTGCGCGCCTTCATCGACTTTGTGAAGGCGCATCCGGCTCAGGTCGGCAGCGCATAGGCCACGACTTCGTCGCTCACCGGCGTCTCCATGAAATGGTGCCCGCCGGCATAGATGACGAGATACTGCCTGCCGTTCATCTCATAGGTCATCGGGGTCGCCTGGCCGCCGCCGGGCAGCACGTCCTTCCACACCGTCCTGCCCGTGCGCAGGTCAATCGCGCGGATCAGATTGTCGGTGGCGGCAGCGATGAACACGAGGCCGCTCGCGGTCACCACCGCACCGCCATTGTTGGGCGTGCCGATCGTGATCGGCAGCATCGAGGGGATGCCGAACGGACCGTTGGTGCGGGCCTCGCCGAAGGCACGGTCCCAGATCGTCTTGCCGGTAGCGATGTCGATCGCGCGGATCCCGCCATAGGGCGGCTGCTTGCACAGCATGCCGGTGAAGGGCAGTCGCCAGCCGGCGTTCACGCTGATCGCATAGGGCGTGTTGGCCTGCGGGTCGCCCGCGCCCTCGGCACCGCCGATCTTGCCCCTAGCCTGGTCGCGCGGCGCCCAGCCCAGCTTGTCGGCCTCGGCGCGCGGCACGAGTCGGACGTAGTTCGGCATGTCGTTGTAGTTGGCGACGATCACGCCACGCTGCGGATCGACGGCAATCCCGCCCCAATCGGTCCCGCCGTTATAGCCGGGATATTGGATCGAGCGGCGGCTGCTCTCCGGCGGCGTGAAGAAGCCCTTGTAGCTCGCGCGGCGATACTGGATGCGGCAGACCATCTGGTCGATCGGCGACATGCCCCACATGTCGCGCTCGGTCAGGTCGGGCTTGCGCAGCGTGTGCCATAGCGACACCGGCTGGCTGGGCGCGCGCTGCTGGGGCTCGACCCCGCCGCCCGGCGCACGGATTTCACCGACCGGGGTGAGCGGACGCCCGGTGCGGCGATCGAGCACATAGATGTCGCCCTGCTTCGAAGGCAGCACCAGCGCCGGCGTGCCGTGATAGTCGATCAGCGTCGCCTGGGCCCCGAAATCATAGTCCCACACGTCGCGGCGGACGGCCTGGAAGCGCCAGCGCGGCTTGCCGGTGGTGACGTCGAGCGCGACCAGCGACGTGGCGAACATATTCTCTTCGGGCCGACGCAGGCTCGAATAATAGTCCGCCGCGGCGTTGCCCATCGGCAGATAGACGAGGCCGAGCTGCTCGTCGCCGCTCGCCAGCGTCCACATGTTCGGGGTGCCGCGCGCCCATTCCTGGCCGGCCGGGGGCGCGCCGTTCCACGTCGGGTGCATCATGTCCCACGCCCAGCGCAGCTGGCCCGTGCGCGCGTCGAAACCCTGGATCACGCCCGAAGGCGCCCATCGGTCCTGTCCGTCGAGCACTTGGTGCCCGGTGACGAGTATGCCGCGCACAAGCGTCGGCGGCGAGTTGATCGAGACGAAACCGGCGGGGACATTGCCCATGCCGACCTTGGCATCGACCTGGCCATTGGTTCCGAAATCGGCGCAGAGGCGACCGGAGCGCGCATCTACCGCGATCAGCCGGGCGTCGAGCGTGCCTTCGATGATCCGCGTGGCGCAAGGCTGGTCGGCCGCCATGCCGGGCACTGCGTAATGGACCACGCCGCGGCACGCCGCCGTATAGGGGATTGCGGTGTCGGGAACCTTGGGATCGTAGCGCCAGCGCTCCTTGCCCGTCGCCGGATCGAGCGCGATCATGATGTTCTTGGGCGTGCAGAGATAGAGCGTGTCGCCGATCTTGAGCGGGGTATTTTCGGCACCATAGGTATTGCGGATCTGCGCCGAGGACGGGAGGTCGCCGGTGTGGATCGTCCAGGCGCGCCTGAGCTTGCCGACATTCTCGGCGTTGATCTGAGTGAGTGCCGAATAGCGCCGCGCGCTGACGGTGCCGCCGTAGGAAGGCCAGTCGGCGCCGACATTCTGCCCTGAGGGATCGGCCATCCCACGTGTTCCCGCAGCAGGAAGCGCGGCAAGTACAGGGTTGGGCTGGTTGGCAGCCGCAACCCAGAAGTCGACCGTCGTGACCAGCAGCGCCGCTATGATGCCGATCACAGCCAGCCGCCAGCGGTCGGCGCGGGGGCTCAGCGTCGCCATTGCGAGGATGACGCCGAGCAGCAGCACCACCGGCGCGATCACGCGCGGCACCTGCGCCCAGGCATTGGCGCCGACTTCCCACCACGCCCAGACCATGCTGAGCACCACGATCACCACATAGATCCAGCCGCCGGTGATGCGCCCGCGGACCAGCAGCGCGCCCGCCGCAACCATCGCGACACCGGTGACCAGATAATAAAGCGAGCCGCCGAGCGCCGCGAGCCAAGCGCCGCCTAGGGCGAGCACCAGCCCGATCACCGCGACGATCCCACCGATCACGATCGCAAGCCAGCTTCCCCATCGGCGCGCGGGGGGACCTACGATCGGTTCGTCGGCCGCAGGCGGCACGGTTTCGTAACGGGCATCGGTCAAGGCAGGTCTCCCGCAGACGCGTGGGGCCAACCAGCCTCGGCCGGGCACGGTTCCGAAATGAACAAAATTTCATTGAGGCCAAAGGGCTAGGCGCGAAGGCCTCGCGTCCCTAGATCGGTGCACCATGACCGATCTCGCCACGCTGATTCAGCCCGATCGCGGCCAGGCCGCGCGCACCATCCACCTGATCGACGCCAAGGGTTTCGACGCCTGGCTTTCGGCGCAGCCACCGCGCCACCGCGCCGCCGCCACCGCCCAGAAGCTCGCGCCCACCGGCTATTCGAGCGCCATCCTGCCCGGCGACAATCCCGACGACTGGTCGGTGGTGACCGTGGTCGCCAATGTCGAGAAGCTCTCGCCCTGGTGCCTCGCCAAGCTCGCCGAGACGCTGCCCGAAGGCACTTACCGCGTCGAGGGCCGCGAGCCCGGCAAGGCGCTCTACGGCTGGCTCGCCGCGCAGTACAAGTTCGACCGCTATCGCAAGAAGGACGACAAGGCGCAGGGCCCACGCGTCCTGCTCACCGGCGATCCCGCCAAGATGGACGAGGCACTGCGCCTCGCCACCGTCACCTTCAAGTTGCGCGACCGAATCAACACCGGGGCCAACGACATGGGCCCCGCTGATCTCGAGGCCGCCGCCGCCGAGCTCGCCAAGGCGCATGGCGCGACGCTCTCGGTCGCCAAGGGCAGCGAGATCGCCAAGGGCTATGGCCTGATCTGGGCAGTCGGCAAGGCCGCCGGCGAAGGTCGTGAGCCGCGCTTGATCGAGCTCGAATGGGGCAATCCCGAGCATCCGCGCGTCGCGATCATCGGCAAGGGCGTGTGCTTCGACACCGGCGGGCTCGACATCAAGCCGGCTTCGGGCATGCGGCTGATGAAGAAGGACATGGGCGGCGCGGCGCACGCGCTTGCGCTCGCCGAGCTGGTGATGCTGGGGCGCCTGCCGATCCGCCTCCACATGCTCGTTCCCGCGGTCGAGAACTCGATCAACGGCGAGGCCACCCGCCCGGGCGACGTGATGATCTCACGCAAGGGGATCAGCGTCGAGAACAGCAACACCGACGCCGAGGGCCGGCTGATCCTCGCCGACGCGCTCACCAAGGCCGCCGAAGCGGAGCCCGAGCTGGTGTTCGACTTCGCCACGCTCACCGGCGCCGCGCGCGTCGCGCTGGGGGCGGACCTGCAGGCGCTGTTCGCCAACGACGACACGCTCGCCGCCGAGCTGCTCGCCGCCGCCGAGGCGGAGGCCGATCCCATGTGGCGCCTGCCGCTCTACGATCCGTACAAGGATATGCTGAAGTCCGACGTGGCGGACATGGTCAACGCGGCCGAGGGTCCGTACGGCGGCGCGCTCACCGCGGCGCTGTTCCTCAAGGAATTCGTGCCCGAGAAGGCGCAGTGGGCGCACTTCGACATCTTCTGCTGGAACGGCGCGAGCAAGCCGGGCCGCCCCAAGGGAGCCGAGGCCGTGAGCCTGCGCGCCACCTGGAAGCTGCTCAAGGATCGCTACGGCGGCTGACCCCGGGGGGGCCGGCGGCCGCCGGCCCCTCAGCCTATCTGCCGCGCACCATGCCCAATATGTCGTCGAGCGGATTGCCGTCGTGATCGGCGTCGAGCATCGACGCGAGCCCGCCCAGCCCGCCGAGCGGGCCTGCCGTCTGCGGCATGGGCGCCGCGCTTGCCGCGCTGCCGCCCATCACCGATGCAAGCACGCTGCCGGCGAGCCCGCCCAGGATGCCGCCACCCATTTTCTTCGTGACCATCTGCGCGGCGAGCCCCGCAACCATCGGCAGCATCGCCTTCAGGATCGTGTCGCTGATCCCGGTCTGCTGCGAGGCGTGCGCGGCGACCGACCGGCTCACATCCTTAGAACCGAAGATCTGGCCGAGGATCGCATTGCCGGCGTCGACGTCGGCCGCGGGCGCCGTTGTGTTGCCCGCGATCTCGGCGACCTGGCCCAGCGCGCCGCCCTGCTCCGCCTTCTTGAAGCCGCCGAGCACCGCCGGAAGCAGCGCGCCGACCGCGGCATTGGCCTGTTCGGGGCTCAGCCCGAACTGCGAGGCGATTGCGCCGATGTCCGCCTGACCGGCGGGTGCACTCGGCTCGGCGGACTCCCCCTGGAGCGCGCCCCGCAGCAACTGACCCAGAATATCCATGACCCCATCTCCTCGGATGCGCGGCCGGACGGGCCGCTGCGACGCCGCACTGCCTGCGCCAGTCGAGGATAGCGCCGGGTTGCTGCGCGCGGTCGTTAAATAGCATCAAATCGCGGCCGGCGCCCGGCCGATCGAACCGAATCCTGGCGGATCGGACGCGCGACTAGGCCGGCTGAGCGAGGCCACCCGCCAATCGCGCCTCCACTTCGTCGCGCGACATCGGCTGGCCAAAGTGGAAGCCCTGGCCGAGCGCGCAGCCCAGCGCGAGCAGCGCCTTCGCGGTCGAGGCGGATTCGATCCCCTCGGCCACCACAGGCAGGCCCAGCGTCGATGCGAGGCTGACGATCGCATGGACCATCCGCTCCGCCTCCGGGTCGCACTCCATCGCGGTCACGAACGAGCGATCGATCTTGAGCTTGTCGAACGGCAGCATCCGCAGGTGCTGGAGCGACGAATAGCCGGTGCCGAAATCGTCGAGCGCCAGCCGGATGCCCTGGTTCTTGAGCGAATCGATCGCGAGCTTGGCGCTGTCGGCATCGACGATCAGCGCATTCTCGGTGATCTCGATCGACAGGCGCTGCGGCGGGAAACCCTCGGCAGTCAGCACGCCGAGCAGCTTCTGGCTGAACCATGGGTCGCGAAGCTGGAGCGGCGAGACGTTGATCGCGATCGCGGCGCCCCAGCCGCGCGTCTCGATGCAGGCGCGGCGCAGCAGGCGCAGCGTCAGTTCGTTGATCAGCCCGCATTCCTCGGCGATCGGAATGAACTGGTCGGGGCCGATCTCGTCGCCCGCGGCGCGCCGCCAGCGCGCGAGCAGCTCGAAGCCATAGGTCGCGCCCGTCTTCAGGTCGACGATCGGCTGGTAATAGGGAACGAAGGCGTCGCGCTCCATTGCCTCGCGCATCTCGGCTTCGATCGCGGCGCGGCGGCGGATCTCGGCGTCGAGCATCGGCTCGAACGCGCAATGCCGGTTCCGCCCCTCCTGCTTGGCCTTGTAGAGCGCGATGTCGGCGCGGCGCATCAGCGCCTCCCGATCGGCGGCGTCCTGCGGATATAGCGAGATGCCCACGCTGGCGCCGATGTGGTGGACGCGGCCATCGTGTGCGAAGGGGCGGCTCATCGCCTCCACGATCGCGCGCGCCAGCCTACGCGCGCTGCCTGCTCCGGCATCGACCACGACGGCGAATTCGTCGCCGCCCAGCCTGTAGCTCTGGCCTGCGCCTTCGACGATTCCCGAGAGCCGCACCGCCACGGTCCGCAACAGCTGGTCGCCCGCGGGATGGCCGTGGACGTCGTTGATGAGCTTGAAGCGATCGAGATCGACGATCAGCAGCCCGAAGGGCGCCTCGCCGCCCCGGGCTTTCGCCTCCAGCGCTTCGGCAAGCGCGCGGCGGTTCGGCAGTCCGGTCAGCGGATCGTGATAGGCAAGCTGGTGCGCGCGCTGCTCGGCGCCCTGCGCGCGGCGCTGCTCGGCCGCCATTTCGGATCGCGAGGTGATGACCTCGACGAACCCGGCATAGCTCGTCCGCAGCATCCGCATGATCACGATCGCGACCACGATGATGTTGAAGCCAACTCCGCGCAGCAGCCAGTCGTCCGATACGATCAGGCAGGCGGTGACCGGCATCGCGCCGCAGAGCAGCACCAGATAGCCGGCGCGCGGCAACGCCTGCAGGCAGTAACAGCAGCTGATCGCCCCCACCGAAATGTAGAGCGCGATGCAGGCGCGGCGAATCAGATCGGCCTGTGCGTAAAGCGACAGGCCCCAGCCGCCGAAGCCGAGCCCCAGCACCGCTGCGACGACGGTCGTTCCGAGCAGGTAGCGGGAGATAGCCTCGGGGGTGACGGTGTTCGATTTGCGCCGCAGCCAGAGCAGGGCGCGCGTCCCACCGGCGATGCACAGCGCGGCCGGCACCATCAGGCTCCAGCCGACGCCGACCGTACCGAAGGAGACGACTGCGAGGAATGCGGCGTCGACCAGCATCAGCGCGTACATCAGCGGCACTTGCTGGCGGAGCGTGCGATATTGCTCGAACAGGATGGCGCGGCCCTGCTCGGTCCGAACGGAAGCAGCAGGGAGGGACGCGGCGAACATCCTTCCTTTATAGGAGATTCGCGCGCGTCAGCGGTGCAATCGAGTCGGCCGTTGCCGTGATTTCAGAAGCTTGCGGGTTCGCTCAGCGTGAGGCGCGCGCCGCTGCCTCGATGATCGGCACGAACTTCTCGGCCGTCAGGCTCGCGCCGCCGACGAGCGCGCCGTCGACATTCTCGACGCTGAGGATCGCCTCGGCATTCGCGCCGGTCACCGAGCCACCGTAGAGAATCCGGATACCCTCGGCGGCGCCGTTGCCCGCCATCATCTTCAGCTTGGCGCGCGCGATCGCATGGATCGCAGCGATGTCCTCCAGTGTCGGCGTGCGGCCGGTGCCGATCGCCCAGCGCGGTTCATAGGCGATCGTCAGCCAGTCGGGCGCGGCGCCGTCGGGCAGCGACTTCTCGATCTGCGACTGGACGATCCGCTCGGCGCGGCCGGCGTCACGCTCGGCCTCGGTCTCACCGCAGCACAGGATCACCTCCAGCCCGTGGCGATGCGCCGCCGCCGCCTTGGCCCAGGCGTCGTGGCTCGTCTCGTGCTGGTCAGCGCGTCGCTCCGAATGGCCGACGATGGTGAGCGTGGCGCCTACATCGCGCAGCATCTCGGCCGAGATGCAGCCGGTGTGCGGGCCCTTCTCTGCCTCGTGCACGTCCTGCGCGCCGATCGGCAGCCCGGCAGCGACCGCAACCGCCGGCTCGATCAGCGTGAAGGGCACGCACAGCGCCACATCGACTTCAGGGTTGGCGCGCGCGGCGGCGGCGATCGCCTCGATCTCGCCGAGTTGCGCCTTGACCCCGTGCATCTTCCAGTTTCCGGCGACCAGCTTGCGGCGCATCTTCGTCTCTCCCTCTTCGCCGGACCGCGATAGCAATCCGACCGCGCGGCACAAGCTTGATGGCGGCGAGATGCGGCCCTAAAGACCCCGAACTTCCTCTTGCGAACGGGCCTTCATGCTCAATTTCTTCCGGAACCTGACCAAGTCCCGCTACGGCGTGATCGCGGTGTTCATCTTCCTCGCGATCATCGCGATCGCCTTTGCCGCCGGCGACATCACCGGCGTGCGCAACATGGGCGGCGGTGCCAAGGGCAACGTCCTGGTCCGGGTAGGAAATTCGCAAGTCACCGATGCCCAGCTGCGCGACCGGATCGACCGGTTCCTGCGCAACGCCCAGCGTGACGGCCAGAACATCACGATGGAGCAATTCCTGGCGCAGGGCGGGCTCGACCTCGCGCTCGACGAGATGGTCAACGCCACCGCGCTGGCCGAGTTCGCGCAGGATTCGGGGATGAAGGTCAGCAAGCGGCTGATCGACGGCGAGATCGCCAGCACCCCGGCCTTCTTCGGCCTCGACGGCAAGTTCAGCCAGAAGGCGTTCGAGGATCTGCTCGCACAGAACCGCATTTCGCCCGCGATGCTGCGCGAGGGCATGACGCAGGACCGCTACGGCAACTGGCTGGTCAATCGCGTGACCATCGGCACGCAGGTGCCCGAAGGCGTCGCGCTTCCCTATGCCTCGCTCATGCTCGAGCGTCGCACCGGCACCGTCGGCCTGATCCAGTCGGTCGCGATGGACCCCGGCCCCGATCCCAACGACAAGACGCTCGCCGCCTTCTTCACTGCCAACCAGGCGCGCTACATGGTGCCGCAGCGCCGCGTCGTCCGCTATGCGCTGGTCAAGCCGGATGCGCTCCGCGCCGGCGCGGCCGCGACCGAGGCCGAGATCGCCGACGCTTTCCGCAAGCAGCAGGCCACCCGCTTCGCCGCCACGCAGAAGCGCAGCGTCGAGCTCGTGACCACGCTCGACCAGGCGACCGCCGCCCAGGTCGCCGCCAAGGCCAAGGGTGGCTCGCTCGCCGCCGCTGCGACCAGCTCGGGGCTCGAGGCGCGGACCTTCACCGCGCTCGAAAAGTCCGCGCTCGCGCAGCAGGTTTCGGATGCCTTCGC
Organism: Sphingomonas sp.; assembly: GCF_017744835.1. Lineage (GTDB taxonomy): Bacteria > Pseudomonadota > Alphaproteobacteria > Sphingomonadales > Sphingomonadaceae > Sphingomonas. The sequence continues at coordinate 255,092 of NZ_JAGIAM010000003.1, read as the reverse complement.
CAATGCGGCCTTCGCCGCGCAGCCCAACGCCGTGGTCGGCCCCACCCGCGTCGGCGGCAACTGGCTCGTCTTCCGCGTGACCGGCGTCGAGCAGGTTGCGGCCAAGACGCTCGACCAGGTCCGCGGCGACCTCGCCACCGAGATCACCACGCGCAAGACCACCGAGGCGCTGGCCGCCAAGCGCCAGGCGCTCGACGACGGCCTGGGCGACGGCAAGACCTTCGACGAGGCCGTGCGCGACGCCGGCCTGGCCGCGGTCCGCACGCCCGCGCTCACGGCGCAGGGCACCAACCCCGACGATCCCAACTTCAAGCCCGATCCGCTTCTCGGCCCGGTGCTCCAGAGCGCCTTCGCCGCCGAGGAAGCCGGTGGCGATCCCGAGATCGTCCAGGTCGCACCCGACGGCAGCTTCGCCGTGGTCGCGGTCGATCAGATCGTCCAGGCCGCCCCGCGCCCGCTCGCGCAGATCCGCGACAAGGTGAAGGCCGACTATCTGATGGACAAGGCGCACCAGAAGGCGCGCGCCGCCGCCGCCGCGGTGGTCGCCAAGCTCCAGAAGGGCGTGCCGATGCAGCAGGCGCTGGCCGAGGCGGGCGTCACCAAGGGCGCCCCGCCCAAGCCCTTCGACATGAAGCGCGCCGACGTGCTCGGCAAGCAGGTGCCGCCCTACGTGCAAATGGCGTTCACCATGGCGCCCAAGACCGCCAAGCTGGTCGAGGGTCCCAACCGCATGGGCTTCTACGTCGTCCAGCTCGACGCGGTGGAAGAGCACAGCGCCGCCGGCGATCGTGCCGCGATCGCCCGGGTGCAGGCCGAGATCGGCCAGCAGGCCGGTGCCGAGCAGGCCAGCCAGTTCGTCGCGTCGATCCGCAACCACCTGAAGGTGGTGCGCAACGAGGCAGCGATCGCTCGCCTGCGCGCGGATCTCACCCGCACGGGCTCGGCGCGCTGAGGTGAGCGAAGGCGCCGAAGCCGCGCGCGCGGCGCTCGCCGCGGGGCGGCCGGCGCTGCTCTGGCGCCGCCAGGTCGCGGACACCGAGACTCCGGTCGCCGCCGCGCTCAAGCTGATCGAGCCGGGGCGCGGAGACTTCCTGCTCGAATCGGTCGAGGGCGGATCGGTGCGCGGGCGCCACAGCCTGATCGGCCTGGCTCCCGACCTGGTCTTCCGCGCGACTGCCGGCGCTGCCGAGATCAACCCGCACTGGCTCACCGATCGCGAGGCCTTCGCGCCTTGCACGGAGCCCGCTCTCGAGGCGCTGCGCAATCTGGTGGCACGCTGCCGGATGGACGTGCCCGCCGAACTGCCGCGCGCGCTCGCCTGCCTCGTCGGCTATTTCGGCTATGAGACCGTCGGGCTGGTCGAGAAGCTGCCGCGGCCGCCCGAGAACCCGATCGGCGTGCCCGACATGCTGTTCGTGCGCCCGACCGTGGTGCTGATCTTCGACCGGCTGGCGGATGCGCTGTTCCTCGTCGCGCCGGTCTGGCCCGATGCGGAGCGCAGCCCGGATGCGCTGATCGAGGCCGCGTCCGACCGGATCGATGCGGTTGCCGCACGGCTCGCCACTGCGGCGCTCCCGGCGCCAGTGCGCGCCGATCCGCTCGACATCGTGCCCGAGCCGGTGCTGCCCCCCGGCCGCTATGCCGAGATGGTCGCGCGCGCCAAGGAGTACATCTCGGCCGGCGACATCTTCCAGGTCGTGCTCGCCCAGCGCTTCACCGCGCCGTTCGCGCTGCCGCCCTTCGAGCTCTATCGCGCGCTGCGGCGGGTGAACCCCTCACCCTTCCTCTATCACCTCGACCTGCCCGGTTTCGCGCTCACCGGCTCGAGCCCCGAGATCCTCGTCCGTGCCCGCGACGGCGAGATCACCATCCGCCCGATCGCCGGCACGCGGCCCCGCGGCAAGACCGCCGCCGAGGACGAGGCCAACCGCGCCAGCCTGCTCGCCGATCCCAAGGAGCGCGCCGAGCATCTGATGCTGCTCGACCTCGGCCGCAACGACGTCGGCCGCGCGGCGGAAGCGGGCAGCGTGCGCGTGACCGACAGCTATACGATCGAGTTCTACAGCCACGTCATGCACATCGTCTCGAACGTGGTCGGCCGGCTGCGGCCCGGCGCCGACGCGCTCGACGCGCTGTTCGCGGGCTTCCCCGCCGGCACCGTGAGCGGCGCGCCCAAGGTGCGCGCCTGCGAGATCATCGCCGAACTCGAGGCGGAGACGCGCGGTCCCTATGCCGGCGGCGTGGGCTATTTCTCGCCCGACGGATCGATGGACAGCTGCATCGTGCTGCGCACTGCGTTGGTCAAGGACGGCGTCATGCACGTCCAGGCCGGCGCCGGCATCGTCGCCGACAGCGTGCCCGAATATGAGCAGCGCGAATGCGAGGCCAAGTCCGGCGCCCTCTTCGCCGCCGCGCGCGAGGCCGTGGCGCGGGCCAGCGAGGCCGGGTTCGGCCAGTAGAACTCTCCTTCTCCCCTTGTGGGAGAAGGAAGGGGCCCGCTCGCGTAGCGAGTGGGAAGGATGAGGGGACTGAGTCTCACTCCCCCTCACCCTTCCGCCGACTTCGTCGGCTCCCTCCCTCTCCCACAAGGGGAGAGGGAACACGCAATCACGGCACGCGCGAAGCCTTGGCCTTGGCGTCGAGGCGTTCCTGGTACCATTGGCGGATCATCGCGCGGCTGCAGCCGGTCTGGCCGCCCGTGCCGATCGGCGAGCAGCTGTTGGGCAGGCCGGCGCGGTTGACTTCCTCGACGGTCTCGACGCGGTTGGTCCAGGCCTGTGCCGCGGCGCCTTCGTCGGGCTGGTTCCGGAAGCGCTTCGGAATGCGATAGGGCGATTCGCCGGCATTGGCGCACACGACGATCTCGTCCGGGCTCTCGGCCTTGGGGCATTCCTCGTTGCCGTAGAGCAGGATCGAGCGGACGCGCTTGGGCGCCTCCTGCGACGCTTTGCTGTCCTGCGCGGCAGCGGGCGCGGCGAGCAGCGCCGTGGCAAGGATCAATCGGGCGAGCATTCGGACTCCTCGGCTAACGTTACGCCCCTGTGGCACGCGTCTCGCCCCGGACTGTGGCCGCGCCAAGGCAATTGTGGGATTAAGAGAAACGCCCTACCTCGGCGCCATGATCCTCGTCATCGACAATTACGACAGCTTCACCTGGAACCTGGTCCATTATCTGATGGAGCTGGGCGCCGAGGTGCAGGTGGTGCGCAACGACGCGCTGAGCGCCCGCGACGCGATCGCGTCCAACGCCCAGGCCTTCCTGATCTCGCCGGGACCCTGCACCCCCAACGAAGCGGGGATCAGCCTCGACCTCGTCGCGGCCTGCGCCGAGCTCAAGAAGCCGCTGCTCGGCGTGTGCCTCGGCCACCAGTCGATCGGCCAGCATTTCGGCGGGCAGGTGGTGCGCGGCGGGCTGATGCACGGCAAGACCAGCCCCGTCGAGCACGACGGCACCGGGCTGTTCGAGGGCCTCCCCTCGCCCTTCACAGCGACACGCTACCACTCGCTGATCGTCAAGGACATTCCGGACGAGCTGGTGGTCAACGCCACCGCATCGGACGCCTCGGTAATGGGCGTCCGCCACCGCGAGCTGCCGATCCACGGCGTCCAGTTCCACCCGGAGAGCATCGCCACCGAGCATGGCCATGCGATGCTGGCGAATTTCCTGAAGCTGGCGGGGATCGAGGCCAAGGCGCTGGCGTGAAGGCCCGCTGTTCGTACCTCCGGCCACACACACCGTCCTGCTGAACTTGTCTCGGCATCCTTCGCACCACGAGCGGCGTCGCTCGAGAAACGTTGGGGCGGAAAGCAAGCCGAAGTAGGTTTGCGCCGGTAATTACGGACTCAAATCGAACGGCTGCTACCGGGTGGATAGCGGAACGGCGGCCTTTTGCGCCCAAGGTCCGATATCCGCCGTTTGCGTCGCAAATAGTTAAGGAGTCAGCCGACCCTATCGCTGCCGAGACCTGGAGGTACGCACAACGGAATCCCGCGATGGTTGCAGGCCTCCAGTTGAGCGCTGGCGGATGTCCCTGCCAGCTGTATGATGACGCGATTAATGGGGGATTCAATGAAGCGTTCGCGTTGGTGTAGTGCCGTCGTTTCACTCGGCCTGCTCACGGGCTGTGGCGGCGGAAGCAGTGGCGGCGGATCGGTGATTGCACCAACGCCATCTACTACGCCGACGCCGAGCCCGACGCCTAGCCCAACTCCAACGGCGAGCATCTCTTTCCTCCACATTTTTGGGGTTGGCGAAACCGACGGCTTCCAGCCCAACGGCCCGCCGCTTCAAGCGAGTGACGGTAATTTCTATGGAACAACCCGAAATGGCGGCGCCAACACCTGTCGGCCGGTTTCCCCCGTACCGTGCGGGGTCATTTTTCGCATAACCCCGACGGGCGAGGAATCGGTTCTGCATACATTTGGCGCAGGAGCCACCGACGGCTACTCGTCGCTAAGTGCGTTAATCCAAGGAGGCGACGGCGCCCTGTATGGCACGACCTCGAATGGCGGAGCATATGGAGGCGGGGGAACCGTATTCCGTATTTCCCTCGACGGTTCGTCGTACCGCACAATCTATTCGTTTAGCGGCGCTAACGGCGAAGGGGACACGCTGCCTGGTTCGCTCGTCTTTGGCAAAGACGGCAACTTATACGGTGTGACGTCTTCGGGCGGCGCAAATCACTGCGCGCAGATTCCGCGTTCGGGGCCAAATTGCGGTACTGTTTTCAAGCTGACGCCGTCGGGGACGCTGACAACCCTGCAGTCCTTTGGCCGAACCGCGACCGATGGAGTTCAACCCAATGGTCCGCTGGTTCAAACTTCGGATGGTTCGCTTTACGGTACGACCGGTCTGGGAGGAGCCAATGATCGGGGAACCATCTTCCGGATCTCCCCGGATGGTAACATGAGCATCATCTATTCTTTTGGTGCGACTACGGGCGATCCCTCAAGCCCTCAGGGATCATTGCTCGTGGGAGCGGACGGCGCGCTCTATGGCACGACGCCGTCTGGCGGGGCGGGCGCCTGTCAGTACGGATGTGGAGTTGTCTATCGGCTTGACCCAGCCACCGCCAAGCTCACGATCGTGTATGCATTCGGAAGGGATGGAATCAATGACGGGCAGGGCCCCTCCCCATTCCTTGCAATGGGCCGCGACGGCAATCTCTATGGCACGACGCGGAGCGGCGGTGCCAACGGCGGTGGCACGGCGTTTCGCCTGACCCTTGAAGGCGCGATAGGCACCTTGTTTGCCTTCGGGCCCATACAGAAGCAACCGTATGACCCCGAAATGGGTCTTATCGAAGGTCAAGACGGAGCGTTGTACGGCATGACCTTCTACAATGAAGGCTTGGGCGGCGTGGGGAATCGTCCCGGATTCGGTGCGATGTACAAACTCACTATCCGCTGAGTAGCTCCGCGACGACCGTTGCCTCCGTCGATGGACGGGCGTCCGCTTCCGGGCACCACGGTAAGCAACTCGAACGGCCGACTTCGGGTAGCTGCGGTTACAAATCCGCTGGTAAAATAGGATTTGTTCTGCTTTCGTTCGAACATGCCCGAGCTGCAATCCCTCTGCCTGACCGCCGCGTCACCGCCACATGCGGCCCGGGCAGGTGCCGCTTGGGCGCCGCTTCACCGGAGCGTCGCTGCCGCTTCGTTGCCGCCTCGCTGTAGCATCCCCGTCGCTTCCGGCGAAAATCACGCTATCGAGTCAACCGGAGTCAACCGCGCGCGCCGCAGCCCAGCTTGCCCGCGCGCCAGCAGGATTTGCTCGACTCGGCCGCGCCCCGCCGGGATAGAGGCAGCGTGACCACCTATACCGCCCTTCCCGATCCCGCATCGCCGCTCAGCCGCGAGAACGCCGCGCAGGCCTTTGCCGACATCCTCGACGGCAGCGTCGCCGAGGAGGCGATCGAGCGGTTCCTGATCGACCTGTCGATCCGCGGCGAGACCAGCATCGAGATCGCCGAGGCCGCGCGGGCGATGCGCGAGCGGCTGATCCCGATCACCGCACCGCCGGGAGCCATCGACGTCTGTGGCACCGGCGGCGACGGGCATCACACGCTCAACGTCTCGACCGCAGTCAGCCTGGTCGTCGCCGCGGCGGGGGTTCCGGTCGCCAAGCACGGCAATCGCGCCGCCTCGTCCAAGGCCGGCGCCGCCGACACGCTCGAGGCATTGGGGCTCAACCTCGATCGCGCCGCCGCGCGCGCCGAGGAGAGCCTGCACGAGCTGGGCATCGCCTTCCTCTTCGCGCAGCATCACCATCCGGCGATGGCGCGGATCGGCCCGCTGCGCCGCCGCATCGGCCGCCGCACGATCTTCAACCTGATGGGGCCGCTCGCCAACCCGGCGCATGTCACGCGCCAGCTCATCGGCATCGCTCGGCCGGACTATGCGCCCATCTATGCCGAGGCGCTCGCGCAATTGGGCGCCGAGGCGGCCGCGGTCGTCTCGGGCGAGGAAGGGCTCGACGAGCTTTCGACCGAGGGGACGAGCGTGATCGTCAACATCGGCAGCGCACGCCTGCCCGAGCGGATCTCGCCCGACGACGCCGGCCTTCCCCGCCACCCTCTCGTCGCGATCCGCGGCGGCGACCCCGAGTATAATGCGCTGGCGCTGCGCCGGCTGCTGCAGGGCGAGACGGGCCCCTATCGCGACGCGGTGCTGCTCAACGCCGCCGCCGCGCTGATGGTCGCCGGCCGCGTCGACAATCTCGCCGACGGTGTCGAGGAAGCCGCCGAAGTGCTCGACAACGGGCTTGCCAACGCGCTGCTCGACTGCTGGATCGCGTTCGCATGAGTATTGGCGCATGAGCAACGTGCTGGACCTTATCCTCGCCACCAAGCGCGCCGAAGTCGCCGAGCGCCGCGCGGCCCCGCGCGCCTGGCCCGCGCCGACGCCTCCCCGCGGCTTCAAGGCAGCGCTCGACGCGAAGGCGGCCGCGGGCGGCTATGGCCTGATCGCCGAGATCAAGAAAGCGAGCCCTTCCAAGGGGCTGATCCGCCCGGACTTCGACCCCCCGGCGCACGCCCGCGCCTATGCCGCCGGCGGCGCGGCCTGCCTGTCGGTGCTCACCGACCGCGACTATTTCCAGGGCGACGAGGCGTTTCTGATCGCCGCCCGCGCCGCCTGCGACCTGCCGGTGCTGCGCAAGGACTTCATGGTCGATCCCTGGCAAGTCGAGGAGGCGCGCGCGATCGGCGCCGATGCGATCCTGATCATCGTCGCCGCGCTCGAGGATGGCGCTATGGCGGAGATCGAGGCGGCTGCGATCGAACGCGACATGGACGTGCTGGTCGAGGTGCACGACGCCGAGGAGCTCGAGCGCGCGCTCCGGCTCAAGTCGCGGCTGATTGGGGTGAACAACCGCAACCTCAAGGACTTCACGGTCGATCTCAACAACACCTATGAGCTGGTTCGGCTCGCGCCCGAAGGCTGTACCTTCGTCGCCGAGAGCGGCCTCACGACGCGCGGCGACCTGGACGCGATGGCCGAACATGGCGTGCGCTGCTTCCTGATCGGCGAGGCGCTGATGCGCCAGGACGACGTCGAGGCGGCGACGCGGGCGTTGGTGGGGTGACGATGGGGGGCGCCATTTCCCTGTCCCCTCTGGGGAGAGGGAGGGAGCCGACGAAGTCGGCGGAAGGGAGAGGGGCAGTATTGCGCGCTCTCCACCTGCCCCTCTCCCTTCCCACCGCTTCGCGGCGGGCCCCTTCCCTCTCCCCGAAGGGGAGAGGGAGCAAATGAGTCTCACTCACCTCGACGAAGCCGGCGCGGCGCGCATGGTTGATGTCGCGGGCAAGGCCGTCACGCGGCGCGAAGCCGTCGCCGCCGGTCGTATCGCGATGTCGGCGGAGGCCGCCGCCGCCATTCGCGACGGCAGCGTCAAGAAGGGCGACGTCCTCGCCACTGCGCGCATCGCCGGGATCATGGCGGCCAAGAAGACCGCCGAGCTGATCCCGCTCTGCCACCCGTTGCCGCTCGCCAGCGTCGTGGTCGATCTCGCAGTCGACGAGACCGGAGTTACCGTCACCGCGACCGCCGCCACCGAGGCGCAGACCGGCGTGGAGATGGAGGCGCTCACCGCGGCCAGCGTCGCGCTGCTCACGCTCTACGACATGGCCAAGGCGCTCGACAAAGCCATGCTGATCTCGGACGTCCGTCTGCTCTCCAAGACGGGCGGCAAATCGGGCGACTGGCACCGCGACGGAGACTGACGATGAAGCCGATCCTCTACGCACACCCCTTCTCCTCCTATTGCCAGAAGGTGCTGGTGGCGCTGTACGAGAACGGCGTCGATTTCGACTATCGCATGGTCTCGCCGGACAATCCCTCCGCCGGCGAAGAGCTTTATGCCCATTGGCCGATCGGCAAGTTCCCGCTGCTGGTCGACGACGGGCGCGCGGTGCTCGAATCGAGCACGATCATCGAATATCTCCAGAACCGTCATGCCGGGCCGGTGCGGCTGATCCCCGACGAGCCGGATGCGGCCGTGAAGGTGCGGATGATGGATCGCGTCTTCGACAATTATGTGATGACGCCGATGCAGAAGCTGGTCGGCGACGCGCTGCGGCCCGAAGAGTCGCGCGATCCCTATGGCTGCGAACAGGCACGCGCGACGCTCGACACCATCTATGCCTGGCTCGACCAGCGGCTGGCGCCCGACGGCTGGGCGACGGGCGTGGACTTCACGCTCGCCGACTGCGCGGCCGCGCCGTCGCTCTTCTATGCCGATTGGGCACATCCGATCGCGGAGCAGCACGCCAGGCTGCGCGGCTATCGCGCCCGGCTGCTCGCGCGTCCCTCCTTCGCGCGCGCCGTTAACGAGGCGCGGCCCTATCGCCCCTTCTTCCCCTTGGGCGCGCCCGATCGCGATTAGGGAATCCACAACCTTCCCTGTTAACCGGGTCTTCAATCGCTGCGCCCAAGGTTCCCGGACGATCGGGGCCGGAAATGGAAATGACACAGGCAGCAGCGTCCGCAACCATCTTCAGCCTTGCGGGCGATCCGCCTCGCGCGCTCGTGCATGACGGTGACGGGCATGCCGAGTTCGATTCCGCGCACCTCCACGACGGCGGCGACCGCCACGCCTGCGCGCTCCACAAGCTGAGCGCGGTCGGCGCGACGCTGCGCGTGGCCGAGGCGCTGCGCGAGGATTCGCCGATGCGGCTCGAACTCGCCAACGGCCAGAGCATGGACGGGCGGCTCGCCTGGCATAGCGCCGGCGAGGCAGGCTTCGTGTTCGACCAGCCGATCGACGTGGTCGGCGCGCTGGCGCGAAACCTCGCCAACCTTCCCGCCGAACGCCGCCGCGTACCTCGCGTCGAGACCCAGCAGGCGGTCTCGCTGCGCCACAAGGGCAATGTCGAGCTGGCGCGCAGCCGCAACATCTCGCAAGGCGGCGCGGGGATCGAAACCCGGCTGGAGCTGGCGATCGGCGATCCGGTGCAGCTTGTCTTCGACGGGCTTCGTCCGCTCGATGGCACCGTGCGCTGGACCGGACCGCGCCTCGCCGGCGTCGCCTTCCACGAGGAGCTCGGCTGGCAAGTGCTGATGCCCTGGCTGCGCCAGATGCAGCAGAACGGCAGCGCGGGCACCCACGCTGACGCGCCGCACGGCGAGGGGCTGATGCCCGACAAGCACGCGATCCGCATCGACGCACCCGCACGCGTTCGTGAAGGCGTGCGGTGGTGGAACGCGCGGATCCGCGCGCTCACCGCGCATCTGGTCGAGCTGGAGACGCGCGCGCCGGTGGCCGCCAAGAGCCAGCTCTGGGTATCGCTGCCGCACGTCGGCGGCGGCCCGGCCAGCGTGCTCGAGGTACGCGGCGGCCGCATCCTGTGCGAGTTCCGCCTGCCGCTGCGCCCCACCGACCTGGGCATCATCACGAGCCAGCGCCGCCCGAACTAACCTTCGCGCGACCAGTTGTGCGGCGGATCGTAATCTATTTTCCCAACACTGGAGGCATTCGCCAGCAGCGTATCAAAATGATCATCCCGCGATGAATTCTGCGGACTTTTCTCAAATCCAATGCATGTTATCATGCAGCATGACTACGACGCAGATCGACGATCTTCATAATACTTACGCGAATTCTGCCCCATTTCCGCACATCGTCATAGACGACCATTTTGACCGGTCTCGCGTCATTCGCATTGCCGAGGAAATTCAAGGTACAGTCGCGGATGCGAGTGCGGAGTTCTACGGCCAGCACCGCAAGGGCGGCACGCAGGACCGCAGCCGCATGGGCTCGGACACGGTCGCGCTGCTGGAGGAACTGAACGGTCCCGCGTTCGTCGCCTGGCTTGAATGGGTCACCGGGATTCACGGGCTGATTGCCGATCACTCCATGTTCGGCGGCGGAGTCCACCAGGTTGGTCGCGGCGGCTTTCTCAAGATCCACACCGACTTCAGCTGGCACGAAGGTTTGCGGCTCCATCGTCGAGTGAACGTCCTGCTCTACCTCAATCCGGACTGGCGCGAGGAATGGGGCGGCCATCTTGAATTATGGCCTGCTAGTATGGAGGGCTGCGCCGTCAGGATCGCGCCCCTGCTCGGTCGCATGGTGGTGTTCAGTACCACCGACGAGAGCTTCCACGGCCATCCCGAGCCACTGGCTTGCCCCGCGGACGTCACGCGCAATTCGATCGCGCTCTATTATTACACGCAATGCCAGGGACGCAGCCGGTCTACGCTGACCAATTACCGCCCCCGTCCAGGGGAGCGATTTAGTGGAGCTCGGCGGTTATTGCACAAGGCAAAGCGCGTCCTGCACGGTTAACTGACGCCTCTTGCTTTCGGCCCGCCCGTCGCGCCAAGACCCGGGCATGAGCCCGTTGCTGCCCGTCGCCGAAGCCCAGTCGCACCTGCTTGCGCTGGCGGGCCGTGTCGGCGTCGAAACCGTGCCGCTCGCCGACGCCGCCGGGCGCTGGACGGCCGAGCCGGTCGTCGCGCGCCGCACCCAGCCCTCGGCGGACCTTTCGGCGATGGACGGCTATGCGATCCGCTTCGCCGACATGCCGGGGCCGTGGACGGTGATCGGCGAGAGCGCCGCGGGCCGCGCCTTCGCCGGGAGCGTCGTCGCGGGACAGGCAGTCCGCATCTTCACCGGCGCGCCGCTGCCCGCGGGCGCCGACACGGTGATGGTGCAGGAAGAGGCCGGGCGCGAGGGCGCGCGGCTCACCCTGGAGGGCGAAGGCCCGCCCTTCGCCGGCCGCAACGTCCGCCGCCGCGGGCTAGACTTCGGCGAAGGCGATCCCCTGATCGCCGCGGGCGAGCGGCTCACCCCCGCCCGGCTCGCGCTCGCGGGTGCCGCGGGGCATGGCGCGTTGACGGTGCATCGGAAGGTTCGCGTGGCCATCGCCGCCACGGGCGACGAGCTGGTGCCGCCGGGCGCCGCGGTCGGCGAGGCGCAGCTTCCCGAGACCAACCGGCTGATGCTCGCCGCCCAGCTCGCCGACCTGCCGGTCGACATCCTCGACCTCGGCATCCTGCCCGACAGCGCCGCGGCGCTCGAATCCGCCTTCCGCAGCGTCGATGCCGACCTTCTCGTCACCACCGGCGGTGCATCGGTGGGCGACCATGACCTTGTGCGTCCGGCGCTCGAGGCGGCGGGCGCGTCGATCGATTTCTGGCGGATCGCGCTGCGCCCGGGAAAGCCGATGATGGCCGGCCGGCTCGGCGGTGCGGTCGTGCTCGGGCTTCCGGGCAATCCGGTCTCGGCGTTCGTCACCACATTGCTCTTCGTCCGGCCCCTGGTGGCGCGCCTGGCAGGCGCCACCGATCCATTGCCGCGCACGCGCTCGGCCGTCCTCGGCGAACCGCTGCCGGGCAACGGACCGCGCACCGATTACATGCGTGCCGAGCTGCGCGATGGACAGGTGTTTGCCGCCGCGCTGCAGGACAGCGCAATGCTCGCCACACTCGCCCGCGCGACCTGTCTGGTGGTGCGTACGCCCGGTGCTCCGGCGGCCCGAACGGGCGACTCGGTGGAAATCCTCGACATCGCTTGACAAGCCCCAAGAACATTGCGTAAACGTTCCCAGTCTGTTCTAGACAGGAGGACCCGGATGCTCACGCGCAAGCAGCACGAGCTCATCTGCTTCATTGCCGATCGCCTTGGCGAGACCGGCGTATCGCCTTCGTTCGAGGAAATGAAGGAGGCGCTCGATCTCAAGTCCAAGTCCGGCGTCCACCGGCTGATCAGCGCGCTCGAGGAGCGCGGCTTCATCCGGCGCCTGCCCAACCGGGCGCGCGCGCTGGAAGTGCTCAAGCTTCCCGAGCGCGGCGATACCAAGCCGGTCAAGGCGAGCGCGCCCAAGGCTGCGCCCGCCGCGCCGCCCCCGCCCGCCAACGACGTGGTAGAGATCCCGCTCCACGGCCGCATCGCCGCGGGTACGCCGATCGAGGCGCTCGAAGGCTCGACGATGCTCCCCGTCCCTGCCGCGCTGCTCGGCGCCGGCGAGCATTATGCGCTCGAGGTGGCGGGCGACTCCATGGTCGAGGCGGGCATCCTCGACGGCGATTATGCGCTGATCCGCCGCACCGAAGTGGCGCGCGACGGCGAGATCGTCGTGGCGCTGGTCGACGACGCCGAGGCGACGCTCAAATATTTCCGCAAGGAAGGCGCGATGGTCCGCCTGGATCCCGCCAACCGCGCCTATGATCCCCAGCGCTACCGCCCGGACCAGATCCGCGTCCAGGGCCGGCTCGCGGGGCTGCTGCGACGCTACTGAGCGACTATGGGCCGGATGAGCGGTAAGCCCATCCGGCCCATAGCCTTGGTGGAAGCGCCTGCCGTGATGGGGCTTTTCACGCTGGCGCTGCCTGTTCCCCGATCAGGCGCCGATCAGGCCGTGCGCCGTCAGATCCTCGATGAGCGCCTTGAGCCGCTCGGCGAGCTGCTGCACGGTGAGGCTGCTTGAAGCGCTGTCGAACGCGGCTTTACTCGAGGGACCGGCAGGCAGGGCCCAGCCGGTCCGGCGTGCGCCCACCACCGGCTTCCCGTCGACATGATATTCGTGCGACGAGGTCGTAGGCGAAGCGCCCGAACCGACCCGCGCGCCGATCCGCGTGAAATGAGTCTCCTTGCCGCTGGGCCAGTCGGGATTCCCGTTCACGAAGACAATGCTGCCGGGTTCGAGCGGCTGGTGGCCGGGATCGTTGGTCACCACGTCCACATAATGTGCGCCGTTGGTCATTGCCGCGACGCTGCTGAAGTCGATCACCGTACCTCGCGATCCGGCGAAGGTCAGCAGGTTCTTGTCGGCATCGGGATTGATGATCCGCGGGGCGATGACCGTGAGTTCAAGGCAGCGCTGGAAATAGAAGGGGAGCCCGCCGCCTTCATGGCCGCAGCCGATCAGCTGGAGCGCCACATTTGCCGCCGTCGGGCCGTTCCAGTCGCCGAGCAGGTAAAACCCGATGCCGCCATGACCGCTCGGGGCCTGCGAGACGCAATTGATGAAGCTGGAATAGGCGAGCGCGCCGACCTGGAATCCGTAGCTCGCCGATTCGTTTGCCCAGCAATTGGTGAAGGTCGTCGATGTGCCGGACTGGCCATCGGGAGAGGCGGCCACAAGGAAGCCGATCTCGCATCGGAAGGCATAGATATTCTCGATCCTGCTCCACATCGGCATCTCAATGTTCATGCCGCAATAGAGATACTTCAGGACGACGCTGCTGCTGTTGTTATAGGCGAAGGATTGCAGACCGCTACGTCCCGATCCTTCGCTGTCGCTACCGAGCACGGCGCCGTCGAGCGTCATGCTCTCGCACCAGCCGGCACCGCTCGTATTGGTCGTGAACCCGTCGACGTCGATCTTGGCGTTGAGCATATACTCGCCACCGGCGCCGCTCGAATAGGCTTTGAGGACCGTTCCCGAGGTACTCTCCCCGACGACCTTGATCCTGCCGATGCCGATGCTCGTGACATGATACAGGCCGTTCGGGACGAACAGCGTTCCCATCTCCATTTCAGGTGCGAGCTCGCCGAAAGCGGCCTGGGCGGCGAGCTGGAAATAAGAGGTGAGGTCGTCGGTGTTGACGCCGTCCTTGATGCCCTGATGCATCGCCGCCGGAATGTAATCCAACACGGAAATCGTCATTAGCTGGTCTCCTTTTTGCTCCGAAGATCGGAACAAAAGGTGAACTATGCCCCAAAATCCAACATTGCAAACAGGAAAAACGCGCCGCTTGTCGGCGCCATTCAGCGCTGCGAACCGTAGCTCGCAGCGGGAGGCTGCACCGTCGGCGGATTGATCCAGGGATGCGCGCCGCCGCCCAGCACGGTGGTGACACGGCCGGCGGCGAAGCTGATCGCGACGCCGCCGGTGGTCGCCAGCGTGGTGCGGTCGAGCGCGAGCCAGCGCGGGGTGCAGCCGGGCGGCAGGCGGCGATCGCTGACCATGATGTCCGCTGCGGCGCACAGGTGCATCATTTCCTTCCAGGGCACGAGATAGCTGCTCCGCGTCGCCACGACGCGCCAGCTTCGCTCGCCTGAGCGGAAGTCGACCAGGCAGAGATCGGGGCTGCAGCGCGCGTCGGGACTCGACACGAGCTCGTCGAGCGTATCGCCGGCACCGCTGTTCTCGCCGAGCATCGAGCGGACATAGTCCCCGGCGCGCTCGCGAAGCAGCGCGAAGCCACCGTCGCGCGTGCGGATCGCGAGGTGCCGGCCATCGCCGGTCACGAGCAGGTCAGGCGCGGGGGTGAGCAGCGCCCAGACGAGGCCCGCTGCCAGCGGGAGCGCGCCCGCCCAGCGCACTCGCGTCCGCCACAGCGCGATCCACAGCCCGCCGGCGAGCATCGTCGCATAGGCGCCGACCGGCATCGCGGGCAGCGCCGCCATCGCGCCGGGCGCCGCGGCGGTCAGGTGCGCGAGCCAGAGCAGCAGATCGAGCGCGCGTGCGGTCAGCCACCAGAAGGGCATTCCCGCTCCCGCCGTGTCGAAGAGCAGCGCCGCGGCTTCGAGCGGCATGATGACGAAGGTGGTGAGCGGTATCGCGACGATATTGGCGAGCGCACCGTAGAGGCCGGCCTGGTGGAAATGGAACAGCGCGATCGGCATCAACGCGAGTTCGACCACCATCCCGGTGAGCAGCAGCGACCCCGCATGCCGGAGCAGCCGGGCGGCAAGCGATTCCTCGCGTCGCGCGAACCAGCCGCGGATCCGGGGGCTCTCGTGCAGCGCGACGATCGCAGTGACCGCGGCGAAGCTGAGCTGGAAGCTGGGGCCCGCCGCTGCCTCGGGCCAGAGCAGCAGCACCGCCACCGCGCCGGCGGCGACCAGCCGCAGCGTGATCGCCTCGCGGCCCAGGCTGAGCGCGAGCAGCACGAGCAGCGCGGCGATGCACGAGCGGACCGTGGGAACCTCGGCGCCGGTGAGCAGAGTATAGCCGATCGCGGCGAATGCCCCCGCCCCCGCCGCCACGAGCGGCAGCCGCCAGCGGAGTGCGAGCGTGGGGCTGAGCGCGAGCAGGCGGAGCACGATCAGCATCGCCGCCGCGGTCACCGCGCTGACGTGCAGCCCGCTCACCGAGAGGAGATGCGCGAGGCCGGAGCGCTGCATCGCCTCGGCATCCTCGTCCGAGATCGCGCCGCGGTCGCCGGTAGCCAGCGCGCTCGCGATCCCGCCGCCGCTGCCTTCGACGCGCGACTCGATATGCGCCGAGAGCCGGGCGCGGAGATCGGTTCCCGGCGCGCTGCCGGGGCGGATCAGCGCGACCGGAGCGAACCCCTTGCCGCTGGCGCCGAGGCCCGCGAACCAGGCCAGGCGTGCGAAATCATAGGCGCCGGGGACCGCGGGCGGCGCGGGAGGCATCAGTCGCGCCCGCAATCGGATCACGGCGCCCCGCCCCAGCTCCGCCGGCGCGTCGCTCTCGGCAAGGTTCACGCGCACCCGCGGTGGCAGCCCGGCCCCGGCGCGCGGCGCGAGCGTGACGCGGACCATGTCGCGCGCAGGCAGCGGCTCGACTAGCTCGACTTCGCCTTCGAAGGCGACGATCGCCGGTCGGGCGAGCACCGGGGCAGCGACTCGCTCGGCGCGCCACCACACCAGCGCGCAGCCGAGCGCCATGGCGAGCGCGGCGATAGCGATCGCGCGCGGTGCCCGGCCGATGCCCGGCACGGCGAGCCCTGCCACGCCCAATCCACCCGTCGCGCAAAGGAACGCCAGCCAGCGCGCCGAGTCGGGAAGCAGGAACCAGGCGGCAATTCCGGCGGCGAGCATCACCGGCAACCACAGCACGAGCTGCTCGCGCTCGGCCTCGAGCCAGCGCTCGATCGCCCAGCCCGCGTGGCGAAGCGCCGCCCCCGCCCCCATTTGAAGGGAGGATAACCCCGTGCTAGGGGCCTCGGCGGCTGAGCTGGCCATCGACCATCAATTCTGGGAGCATGCGCGGTTGAGCGCAATATCTGATACCGGCGCCGAAACGAGCGTCGTCACCCGCTTCGCGCCTTCGCCCACCGGGTTCCTCCACATCGGCGGCGCACGCACCGCGTTGTTCAACCTGCTGTTCGCGCGCAGGCACGGCGGCAAGTTCCTGCTGCGCATCGAGGATACGGACCGCGTCCGCTCGACCCAGCCGGCGATCGACGCGATCCTCGACGGGATGCGCTGGCTCGGGCTCGATTGGGACGGCGAGGTCACCTACCAGTTCTCGCGCGCCGCGCGCCACGCCGAGGTGGCGCACCAGCTCCTCGCCGCGGGCCATGCGTATAAATGCTTCGCGACCGCCGGGGAGCTCGAGGCGATGCGCGCCGAGCAGAAGGCCAACAAGCAGCCGCTGCGCTACGACGGCCGCTGGCGCGATCGCGACGCGAGCGAGGCGCCCGAGGGCGCGCCCTTCGTGATCCGGCTCAAGGCGCCGCGCGAAGGCAGCGTGACGATCGAGGACCGCGTCCAGGGCGCAGTCACGGTCAACAACGCCGAGCTCGACGACTTCGTCCTGCTCCGTTCGGACGGCACGCCGACCTATATGCTCGCAGTGGTGGTCGACGATCACGACATGGGCGTCACCCATGTCATCCGCGGCGACGACCATCTCAACAACGCCTTCCGCCAGCTGCCGATCTATCGTGCCATGGACTGGCCCGAGCCGACTTATGCGCACATCCCGCTGATCCACGGCGCGGACGGGGCCAAGCTCTCCAAGCGCCACGGCGCGCTGGGGGTCGACGCGTATCGCGACGAGCTGGGCATCCTGCCCGAGGCGCTGTCCAACTATCTGCTCCGGCTCGGCTGGGGCCATGGCGACGACGAGATCATCAGCCGCGAGCAGGCCACCGAGTGGTTCGATCTCGCGGGCGTCGGCAAGTCACCATCGAGGTTCGATCTGAAGAAGCTCGAGAACCTTAACGGCCATTATATTCGCGAAGCCGCAGATGCCCGGCTCGCGGATCTGGTCGCCGCGCGGCTCGGTTTCGAAATCAGCGACTCGCAGCGCCATCTTCTGCAGCGCAGCATGGCCTTCCTGAAGCCGCGAGCCGCGAATCTCCTCGAACTCGCCGAAGGAGCGATGTTCCTTTTTCGCACACGCCCACTCGAATTGGACGAGGGCGCCAAGGCTCTGCTAGAGGGCGACGCGCGAGCCCTGCTGGCCCGACTCCACGCCGCGCTTGACGCGAGCGTAAGCTGGGATACGGAGACGCTCGAAGCGGCGGTACGGACCGTCGCCGACGATGCGGGCGTGAAGCTCGGCGCGGTCGCGCAACCGTTGCGCGCGGCGCTGACCGGGCGACGCACCTCACCCGGCATCTTCGACGTTCTGGCGCTGCTGGGACGCGAGGAGAGCCTGGCACGCATCGCCGACCAGATGACCGTGCCCGCCTGAAAATCGGGTCATAGAAGGAAGACGAGAATGAGCGATACCGCGAAGCTGCAGGTTCCGGGGAAGGATGTCGAATACCCGATCCTCTCGGGCAGCGTCGGGCCGGACGTCGTCGACATCCGCAAGCTCTATGGCCAGACCGGCATGTTCACCTACGACCCCGGCTTCACGTCGACGGCGTCGTGCGAATCGGGCCTGACCTACATCGACGGCGACGAGGGCGTGCTGCTCCACCGCGGCTATCCGATCGGCCAGCTCGCCGAGCATTCGAGCTTCATGGAAGTCAGCTACCTGCTGCTCAACGGCGAGCTGCCGAGCCAGGAAGAGCTCGACAAGTTCACCCACACGATCACGCGCCACACGATGCTGCACGAGCAGCTGGCGACCTTCTACCGCGGCTTCCGCCGCGACGCGCACCCGATGGCGGTGATGTGCGGCGTGGTCGGCGCGCTCTCGGCCTTCTACCACGACTCCACCGACATCACCGATCCGCAGCAGCGGATGATCGCCAGCCACCGGCTGATCGCCAAGATGCCGACGATCGCGGCGATGGCGTACAAGTACAGCATCGGCCAGCCGTTCCTCTATCCGAAGAACGACCTGTCCTACACCGGCAACTTCCTGCGCATGACCTTCGGCGTCCCCGCCGAGGAATATGAAGTGAACCCGGTGGTGGAGAAGGCGCTCGACCGGATCTTCATCCTCCACGCCGACCATGAGCAGAACGCCTCGACCTCGACCGTGCGGCTCGCCGGCTCGTCGGGCGCCAACCCGTTCGCGTGCATCGCGGCCGGCATCGCCTGCCTGTGGGGCCCGGCGCACGGCGGCGCCAACGAGGCGGCGCTCAACATGCTCCATGAGATCGGCCGTCCCGAGCGCATCCCCGAGTATATCGCGCGCGCCAAGGACAAGAACGATCCGTTCCGTCTGATGGGCTTCGGCCACCGCGTCTACAAGAACTACGACCCGCGCGCGACCGTCATGCAGAAGACGGTGCGCGAGGTGTTCGCGGCGCTCAAGGTCAACGATCCGGTTTTCGACGTGGCGCTCCAGCTCGAGGAAATGGCGCTCAAGGACTCCTACTTCATCGAAAAGAAGCTGTTCCCGAACGTCGACTTCTATTCGGGCGTGATCCTCTCGGCGATCGGCTTCCCGACGACGATGTTCACCGCGCTGTTCGCGCTCGCCCGCACCGTGGGCTGGGTCGCGCAGTGGAACGAGATGATCTCGGACCCCGAACAGAAGATCGGCCGTCCGCGCCAGCTCTACACCGGCCCGACGCAGCGCGACTACGTGCCGGTCGGCCAGCGCTGAGGCGACGCGCCGCGCCGGCCCGGGGTCGGCGCGGCTCCGCCCGTGAAGGGTTTGGGTGGGCCCTAACTTCCCACTTTTCCCGCGTTTTCGGCAATTTCGTTACGCGCGGATGTAATGGAATTTCGTGAGCCGGCATGGAGCGCGCGCTCGAGCCATCTCCACTGGAAGTGGACTCCCCGCTGGAAGTGGACAAAGTGCACACCCTCCCCCGGGGTTTTCGCAAGCGTGTTGCTGTCGGTGCGGCGGAGCGAAGTTCAGTAAAGTTCAGGCGGTCGAAGAGTTCGCGGCCTTGCTCGACGGTTTCAAGTTTCAAAGAGTGCGGTCGGTCCCCAGTAGGCGGAGAGCCTGGCAAGCAAGCAAAATCCCGCCTTTAGAAGGGGCTTGCACCGCCTCAGCGGAAAGTCCGTACTTGGTGGAAAGCGGAACTAAGCGCGCCCTTGCGCTAGGATCGTTGACAACTCTTGCAGGCCGTCAGGCGCGAACTCCCAAAAGGAAGACATATCACCGGGAAACCGCCGTTGCATGTCTGCGAGCACTGGTCTTGCGTCCGGCGCAGATAAACGGAGCAGCCATGGTCGCAATGTCATTCCCGCTCGCGCCGCGCCGCACAGCACACCTTCCCCATCCGTGCCGATCCAGCCCTCATCAGGTTCGGCCATGTCGCTTTTAAGGGCTATTTCGAACCAAGCATCGACGAATCTCTCGATCGCGCGCTGCTCGTTCGGTGCCCATGACCGCCAGTCCGCAAGTGAGAGTTTGCCAAGCACGATTTCAGGATCGTTGGCATTCCCCGGATCGGAGACTGACACGTCCAGGATACGAGGCAGCAGATAACGGAAGTCCTGCTTGTCCCCGATCGTCAGTAACGCGCCAGACACGTAGCGCCAGAGGGCCTGTCCTGTGATTTGTCGGAGCGGTGTCGTGAGCAGGACGTCAGTGCCGCGCGTCGAGATGCAGCATGGGCAGCCTTCGATTGCCGACGGCGGCGGTGTCTCAAACGTACGATAGAGCACCTCAACCGCTTGGCGAACGCGCTGATCCGCTTCGGATGTTGCCCTACGATCCATTCGTGCAACCTGACGAGTCACGCTACCCAAGGCAACGGCAGTGATTAGGTGGAACGTCCGCTAATCGGGCGTAACCCGCGATCATCCTTGCCGCGCTCGCGCCGACCTGTTTAACCCGCGCCAACGCCTCGGACGGGTTTAGGTCGCGCTGTCGGCCGTGAGTTCGGTGCATCGGCGCGCTGCGAAGCTGCCTCCGGAAGTTGACAAAGTTGACACTCTCCGCGGGTTTTTCGGCGTGCCGATCCGCGGGATGAGGCGCGGCGGCCGCATGCCGAAGTCCAGTAAGGTTAAACGGTCGACTGGTGGCACCAGGGCCGACGGGTTCAAAGAGCGCCGCCGCTCCGAAGTCGGCGGAGTGCCAACGAAGCAAGCGAAATCCTACATTGCAAGATGGGTTTTCCGGCTTGCGGGGACGGGCCGGAAATGGTGGTCGGCCGCCATTGACAGCTGAAGTAATTGGACCATCATTTCCGTTCAGGGAGGAGTGATCATGGGCATTTACAGGTGGTCGATGAAGCATGCATCGATGGTCCTGTTCGTGATCAGCGCAGGCATCTTCCTCATCGGCTTTGGCCAAGCGCTGCTACTGCTCAAGGATACCGGGGGTGATTCCGTCATCGGCGGGAAGCCGATCAGCGCGGAATTGACGTCCATTCTCATGTTTCTGCTTCGAACGTTCGGCACCCTGAGCTCGGCTGCCATCCCGTTCATCGGCGCGGTCGCAATCAATCGCTGGGACGCCCTACAGGCTGCGTCGCCGTCCTCCCTTTCCGTCATTCGCCGCTGACGCGGCGAATGCCACCACCGCCCTGGCGGCGGAGGATTGCGGGAGAGTCTGCGTCCTACTTGTTCCGAACCAGCGCCGCGAGCAGGTCGTAATAGGCCGCCAGCTCGACGAGCTTCTCGAACTCGCAGCCCAGACGGCCGCCCAACGACCAGCGGACTTCGGCGGCGATGGTGCCGACGGCGGGGAGCGTCACGCGGATGCGGTCGCCCGCCTGGAGCTCCTGGTCGCAGCGCGCCATCAGGCCGTGGGGCGAGATGTTGACGATCAGCAGCGCGAGCGGCTTGCCGTCCGCCGCCTGGGCGCGCGCGCGATAGTGGACGTCTTCGCGCTCTACGCGCCGCGGATCCGAAAACGCCAGATTTTCCCGCCCAAAGCCCATACTTCGGCCCCCATGGATACCGGACCGAAGCTAGGCAATGGACGTAAAGGTCCAGCCAACGAAGCTGCTTAACAGCGGCTTACGCGGGATTAAGGATACCGTGGTGCTTCTTGCCGGCCGAAACGCGCACCGGCGCGGCGACGGCGACGAGCTGCGCCTCGTCCTCGACCTTCTCGCCCTCGACACGTGCGCCGCCGCCCTTGATCAGCCGGCGCGCCTCGCCCTTGGAGGCGCAGAAGCCCAGGCCGACGAGCGCGTCGACGATGGCGATGCTGCCACCGGAGACCGAGAGGCTGGGCAGCGCTTCGCCCGCGGCGCCTTCCTCGAAGGTGCGGCGCGCGGTCTCGGCGGCTTCGACCGCCGCCTCGGCGCCGCGGCACATGGCGGTGGCTTCGTTGGCGAGGATCTTCTTCGCCTCGTTGATCTCGGCGCCCTCGAGCGCCTCCAGCCGCGCGATCTCGTCGAGCGGCAGATCGGTGAACAGGCGGAGGAAGCGGCCGACGTCGCGGTCGTCGGTGTTCCGCCAGAACTGCCAATAGTCATAATGCGAGAGCTGGTCGGGGTTGAGCCACACCGCACCCGACATGGTCTTGCCCATCTTGCCGCCGTCGGCGGTGGTGATCAGCGGCGTGGTGACGCCATAGACCTCGGCGCCGTCGACGCGGCGCGCGAGCTCGATGCCGTTGACGATGTTGCCCCATTGGTCCGACCCGCCCATCTGCAGGCGGCAGCCGGCGCGGCGCGACAGCTCTAGGAAGTCATAGCCCTGGAGGATCATGTAGTTGAACTCGAGGAAGCTGAGCGACTGCTCGCGATCGAGCCGCAGCTTGACCGAATCGAAGCTCAGCATCCGGTTGACCGAGAAATGCCGGCCGATGTCGCGCAGGAACGGGATGTACTCGAGCTTGTCGAGCCAATCCGCATTGTCGACCATCACCGCGTCGGTGGGGCCGTCGCCGAAGGTCAGGAAATTCTGGAAGACCGTCTTGATCGAGGCGATGTTGCTCTTGATCGACTCGTCGGTGAGCAGCTTGCGCGCCTCGTCCTTGAAGCTCGGGTCGCCGATCTTGCCGGTGCCGCCGCCCATCAGGACGATCGGCTTGTGCCCGGCCTGCTGGAGCCGGCGGAGCAGCATGATCTGCACCAGGCTGCCGACGTGGAGCGACGGCGCAGTGGGATCGAAGCCGATATAGCCCGGCACCACCTGCGTGCTGGCGATTGCGTCGAGGCCCTCCGCATCGGTGACCTGGTGGATGTAGCCGCGCGTCGAGAGCAGGCGGAGCAGATCGGACTTGTATTCGGTCATGGTGCGCGCCGCATAGCGGAGCCGAGGGGCAGTGTCATGCCTGTGGCGCAGCCGACACGCATGCCGCGCCCGAACTTGCCGCATAGGCATTGAGGATGGCCGCGATCAGGCCCGGATAGCGCGCATCCACTTCGCCGCAGCGCGAGGTGTTGCGCATCTCCACGCCCTGCCGCTCCGAACGGATCAGCCCGGCCTCGCGGAGCACCTTGAAATGCTGCGAGAGCGAGGACTTGGGGATCACCCGGTCGCCGATATTGGCGAAGACCGAGCATTTGCTGACGGAATCGACGCCCGCGATCCCGGCGAAGATCGCCACGCGCGCCGGATCGGACAGCGCGTGCAGGATCGCCTCCACCGGAACGTCCTCGATCGAAGGATGAAAGAGCGGTCGCATGAAAATTTAAGTAGGCGCCCTTGACGGGCGGTTCAACAGTTCCGAATTCCTGAACTACGGGACTATGGTGCCATCCCGGCAGCCGGCCCGTGGAGAAGTTCAGCTATGTCGAAGCTCGCAAACAAGGTGGCGATCGTTACCGGGGCATCCAAGGGCATCGGTGCCGGCATCGCCAAGGCACTCGCGGCGGAGGGCGCCGCGGTGGTGGTCAATTATGCGTCGAGCAAGGCCGGCGCGGATGCGGTGGTGCAGGAGATCACCGGTGCGGGAGGCAAGGCGATCGCCGTGCAGGGCGACGTCTCCAAGGCCGATCAGGCACAGGCGCTGGTCGATGCGGCGATCCAGGCGTTCGGCCGGCTCGACGTGCTCGTCAACAATTCGGGCGTCTATGCCTTCTCGTCGATCGGGACCCTGACCGAGGAGGAATATCGCCGGATGTTCGACGTGAACGTGCTGGGCGTGCTGCTGACCACCCAGGCGGCCTCGAAGCACCTCGGCGAAGGCGGCAGCGTGATCAACATCTCGTCGGCGGTCACCAGCATCTATCCGGCGGAGTCGGCGATCTATACCGGAACTAAGGGCGCGGTGGACGCGATCACCGGCGTGCTGGCCAATGAGCTCGGCCCGCGCAAGATCCGCGTCAATGCGATCAACCCGGGCATCGTCGAGACCGAGGGCACCGATGCCGCGGGCTTCACCGGATCGGAGTTCTTCGACGCGATCGTGGCGCAGACCCCGCTCGGCCGACCGGGCAAGCCCGCCGACATCGCCTCGATCGCGGTCTTCCTGGCATCGGACGATGCGCGCTGGCTCACCGGCGAGAAGCTGACCGCCAGCGGCGGGCTGCGCTGAGCGAAGGAAGGGGTCGCCCTGCCCAGCCGGGCATGGGCGACCTGTTCGCGCGGCGGCGGGGATGCTTCGCCATCCCCGCGATTTGCGCTATCGCAGACGCGCATGACGATCCGCGTACCGCTCCAGCGCCATCCCGATTTCCCCTGCTCGCTCGAGCGCATCGAAGTGGAGGTGGCGCGCACGATCGGGCGCGGCGGCGCGCGCAAGCTGCTGCTGACCTATTTCGCCGAAGGGCCGATGCGCACGCTCGTCCTCCCGCGGTGGCGGGGCGGCGGGGGAAAGCGGCGTGACGAGCTGTGGCGCACGACCTGCTTCGAGGCGTTCCTGCGCGTCGAGGGCGAGCCGGACTATTACGAGTTCAACTTCGCGCCCTCGCGCGATTGGGCCGCCTATCGCTTCACCGGCTATCGCGAGGGGATGGCGCCGGCACGCGTGGACGCGGACGAAGTGCAATGGGCGCAGATGCACCCGCCCCGGCCCGGCGAATCGTACAGTTCGGCCGAGCATGACGACTATGGCCGCACGCACGGCTGGCAGAGGGCCGAGGTGGACCTGAGCCAGCTCATGGACCTGCCGGTCGACCGGCCCTGGCGGCTCGGCCTCTCGGCAGTGATCGAGGAGCAGAACGGGCGCAAATCCTATTGGGCGCTGGCCCACCCGCCGGGCGCGCCCGATTTCCACCACGAGGCTTGCTTCGCGCTCGAACTCCCGGCAGCGAGGGCGGCATGAAGTTCGGTATCGATCGCCTGCTCGCCGACCCGTCGCTCCGCGCCCCGCTGGAGGGCAGGCGCGTCGCGCTGCTCGCCCACCCCGCCTCGGTGACGGCGGACCTGACACATTCGCTCGACGCGCTGGTCGCGAGCGGGCTCAATGTCTCGGCGGTGTTCGGCCCGCAGCACGGCGTGCGCGGCGACCTGCAGGACAATATGATGGAGTCGCCCGACTTCACCGACCCGACCTATGGCATGCCGGTGTTCAGCCTCTACGGCGAAGTGCGCCGGCCGACCGGCCAGTCGATGGGCACGTTCGACGTGATGCTGGTCG
Source organism: Sphingomonas sp. (assembly GCF_017744835.1). Classification (GTDB taxonomy): domain Bacteria; phylum Pseudomonadota; class Alphaproteobacteria; order Sphingomonadales; family Sphingomonadaceae; genus Sphingomonas. The sequence goes on along the minus strand of NZ_JAGIAM010000003.1, from coordinate 230,115 downwards.
ACCTGCAGGACGTGGGCTGCCGCATCTACACCTTCGTGACGACGCTGCTCTATGTGCTCGAGGCCGCCGCGGAGCATGGCAAGAGCGTGTGGGTGCTCGATCGCCCCAACCCCGCCGGCCGCCCGGTCGAGGGGCTGACGCTGCTGCCGGGCTGGGAGAGCTTCGTGGGCGCGGGACCGATGCCGATGCGCCACGGCATGACGCTGGGCGAGATGGGCGGCTGGTTCATCGATCATTTCAAGCTCGACGTCGATTACCGCGTGATCGAGATGGAGGGCTGGCAGCCCGATGCCGCGCCCGGCTTCGGCTGGCCGCCCGAGCGGCCGTGGATCAACCCCAGCCCCAACGCCGCCAACGTCAACATGGCGCGGGCCTATGCCGGGACGGTAATGCTCGAGGGGACGACGCTCTCCGAAGGCCGCGGCACCACCCGCCCGCTCGAGCTGTTCGGCGCGCCCGACATCGACGCCAAGGCAGTGATCGCCGAGATGCGTCGCTTCGCGCCCGAATGGCTGGCGGGCTGCACGCTGCGCGACCTGTGGTTCCAGCCGACCTTCCACAAGCATGTCGGCCAGCTCTGCTCGGGCGTGTTCATCCATGCGGAGGGGCCGGGTTACGACCATCAGGCCTTTCGCCCGTGGCGGCTGCAGGCGCTGGGGTTCAAGGCGATCCGGCGGCTCTATCCCGACTATGACCTGTGGCGCGACTTTCCGTACGAATATGTCTTCGACAAGCTCGCGATCGACGTGATCAACGGCGGTCCGGCCTTGCGCGAATGGGTCGACGATGCGGGCGCGACGCCTGCCGACCTCGACGCGATCACGCGTGCCGACGAGGCCGCCTGGCTCGAAGCGCGACAGCCGTTCCTTCGCTATTGATTGCGTACGCCGATGCCAGGTTCTAACCACCCCAACATGCTGGCGGGGCTGATTTTCGCGATCGACGAGGCGAGCGACCGGCCGGGCACGCTCGTGGCGACGCTGCCCTTCGGCGGCATGACTCTGCTCGAATACCAGATCCGCCTGCTCGCCTCGGCCGGCGCCGAGCAGGTGCTGATCGCCGTCGGGCGCATGACCCCTGCCCTGCTCGCCGCGGTCAATCGCGCGGGCAGCCGCGGACTTTCGGTCGAGATCGTCCGCTCGGCCGAGGAAGCCGCCGAGAAGATGCAGCCCGAGGCGCGGGTGCTGGTGATGGCCGACGGGCTGGTCACCACCGACCCGGTGCTCGACCGCATGGCGGCCGAGGGCGGGCACGCGCTGCTCGTCACCGACGACGCCGCCTCGCCCGCCGCGATCGAGCGGCTCGACATGCGCGACTGCTGGGCGGGCATCGCTTCCATCTCGGTGGGCCAACTCGGACAGATCGCGCAGATGCCCGAGGATTACGACTTCCAGTCGGCGCTGCTCCGCGTCGCCGCGCAATCGGGCGCCGAGCATGTGCCGCTGACTGCGAGCTGGCTGCGCGGCGGCCATGCCGTCGAGCGCAGCGCCGAAGGACTGGCCTCGCGCAACACCGGCGTGCTCGCCGCGCTCACCGAGCGCCGCAGCGACTGGGCCGACCGCTGGGTCTTCACTCGCATCGCCCGCGCACTGCTGCCCGAGCTGGTGAGCCGCAATGTACCGAGCTGGACGCCCGTCGCGCTGGGCGGCGTGCTGGGCCTGGGCTCGATCGGCGCGATCCTCAAGGGCTGGGAAGGCAGCGGGCTGGCGACAGCACTGTTCGCATGCGCGGGGCTGGCGACCGGATCGGCGATGGCGACGCTGCGCGGAGAGGAGCGGCGCGCACGCGCACTCGAACGCGCGATCCTGGGCCTGTTCGCGCTGGTTGCGCTGGCGAGCGGCTGGATCGAGCGCGGACGGATCGATTCCACGACGCCGCTGGTGCTGGCGCTGGGCGCAGTGGCGGCGCAATTGCTGGTCGAGCGCGCACCCTCGCGGCACCGCCGCTGGTGGGCGAGCCCCTCGGCGCATCTGCTGCTGCTCGCGCCCTTCGCCTTTGCCGGCTTCGCGCACTTCGGGCTGGGTGCGGTGGCGCTCTATGCCTTCGCCACGCTGGCGGCCGCGGTTGAGGGCACGCGCGAAAAGGCTTAGGCTCGCATTAACGAGACCTCGGCTAGTCGGGGATCATGTCCGGCCATTCCGTCGACATGGATGATGGCGTCGCCGTCGGCGCCCAGGAGCTGCTCGCGCGCGCGGCGGCTGCGGAGGCGCGCGCCCATCGCGGATTACGCGTCGCAGTCGAGGATTTCTTCCTTCCCGAAGAGGGCCGCCTCGACGAGCGCGCCCGGCGCGCGCTCGCCGCGCTGCTGGAGCGACTGATCGACGGCATCGAGGCCGAGATCCGCGAACACGGCGTCCGCCAGCTCTCCGGCCGCGGCGAGAATGCGCTGGCGCATGCGCTGGCGACTCCGGGCCCGTCGCTGGTCGAGCGGCTGGGCCGCGCCGGGGTGTTGCGCGATCCGGCGCTGATGGCCGAACTGATCGCGCGCGTCCGCCAGGAGCTGATCGGCGCCGCGCTGCCGATGCTCGCACCCGACGAGCCCGAGCGCCCCAGCCTGATCAACCGCTTCGTCCAGCACCTCGACCGCGTGCTGGCTTCGAGCGCCATGGCCGTGCTGGTCGCGGAGAGCCGCCGCCGCGCGATGCCCGAGACCGGGCAGATCACCCAGGCCGAGCTGCCCGCCGATCTTCATCACCGCCTCGTCTGGTGGGTCGCCGCCGCGCTCGCCGAGCGCACGCCTGCGCCGGCCGACGCCCAGCCGCTGCTCGACCGCACGCTTTGCGACGCCGCCCAGCGCAGCCTTGCCGCCTATGACGAGGGCGACCGGCTGGAGGCCGCGGCGCTGCGCTTTGCCGCCGCGATCGACGCGCGGCCGCAGGAACTTGGCGAGCTGCTCGTCGAATCGCTGGGCGACCAGCGCATCGTCATCTTCGTCGCGCTGCTCGCGCACGCGCTGGGGACCGGATACGACGCCGCGCGGGCGCTGGTGCTCGATCCCGCCGCCGAACGGCTGTGGCTCGCGCTGCGGGGCCTCGACCTCAGCCGCGAGACGATCGCGCAGATCGGCTATGCGCTGTGCGAGGCCGATCCGCGCCGCGACCTGGAGCGCTTCGCCGATACGCTCGACGCCGTGATGACGATCCCGCCGGCCGAAGCGCGCGCGACGCTCGATACGATCCGGCTCCACCCCGACTACCGCGCCGCGCTGCTTGCGCTCCGGCACCCGGAGCGGCCGGCATGAACGTGATGGACCCCGTCCTTCCCGTCGCGATCGGCCGCCTCGACAATCGCGGCCGGCTGCTCGACGCCGAGGCGCGGCTCGCCGAGCTCAACGAGCGTGCCGGCGGGCGGATCGGTACCCCGATTGCGGTGCCGCCGATCGCTACGATCGCGCGGCTCGCCCAGCGGCTGGGCATCGCGATTTCGCGCAGCGTCATCGTCGCCGACGGCGAGGACGACCTCGACCTGTGGGTGCGCGCCGAGCCCGAGGACGGTGGCATTCGACTGGAGATCAGCGGCTGGCGCGCGCGCCCCGCCTGGCATCCGCCCGCGGCCGAGCCCGGACGCGACAGCGACTTCTTCCGATCGGCCGCCGACTGGCTGTGGGAGACCGACGCGGCGCTGCGCATCACTTTCCTCTCGGTCGATGCGGGATCGCGCTACGGGTTCGATTCGAGCGCGCTGCTCGGCCAGCCACTCACGCGCCTGCTCAGCCTGGCGCAGGACGAGGAGGGCAATCTGCCGATCCTCACCGCCGTCGCCGCGCAGGCGCGCTTCGACGGGCAGAAGGCAGAGATCCGCGGCACCGGACGCAGTGTCCGGCTGGAGGCGACGCCGCGCATCGACGCCGCAGGCCGCTTCGCCGGCTTCGTCGGCGGCGCCTATATGCTCGATCCGGCGCCCGAGCCCGAGGCAGACGCCCCCCTTCCCGCCCCCGCCGCGCCGTTCGGCGGCTTCCCCGATTCGTTCAGCCAGCGGCTCGACCGCGCGCTGCGGGCGCCACTCGGCAAGATCATCGCCAATGCCGACAGCATCAGCGCGCAGACCGACGGGCCGCTGCGCCCTGACTATGCCGAATATGCGAACGACATCGCCAGCGCCGGGCGCCACCTGCTCGGGCTGGTCGATGACCTGGTCGACCTGCAGGCGATCGAGCGGCCGGACTTCGCGCCGGCGGCCGAGGCGATCGACCTGGCCGACGTCGCGCGCCGCGCCGCCGGGCTGCTCGCGGTGCGCGCGGCGCAATCGGACGTGCGGATCGATAAGCCGGGGCTCGACGAGCGGCTGCCCGTCACCGGCGAGTTCCGCCGCACGCTGCAGGTGCTCGTCAATCTGATCGGCAATGCCGTGCGCTATTCGCCCGCGGGTGGGATGGTGTGGATCCGGCTGGAGCGCGACGGGGCGATGGGCTGCGTGATCGTCGCCGACCAGGGCAAGGGCATCGCGATCGAGGACCAGCAGCGCATCTTCGACAAGTTCGGCCGGGTCGACCCCGCCGAGCAAGGCGGCAGCGGGCTGGGCCTCTACATCGCCCGGCTGCTCGCGCGCGCGATGGGCGGCGAGCTGCAGGTCGACAGCGCCCCCGGCATGGGCGCGCGCTTCGTGTTCAAGCTGCCGCTGCGGGATGATGGGGCGCGGACGCAGGCCTGAATTCACTATCGTGTGGTTACCGGGTGACGGTGGGATTACCCCGAACGCAGCAGGCCCACCGCTGCATCGCGCTCGAACAAATAGAGTGCCAGCCGCGCCGCCTGGCCGCGCGGCGTGCCTAGCCCGCGGTCCTGATCCACCAGCAGCCGCGCATCGGCATTGGCGGCGACCATCAGCGACTGGAGCATCTCGGGTGCGGCGAGGCGGAACTGCATCTCGCCCGACTGGCGCGTGCCGAGCAGCTCGCCGGCGCCGCGCAGCTCGAGGTCGCGCTCGGCGATGACGAAGCCGTCGGTGGTATCGCGCATCAGCGCGAGGCGCGCGCGGGAAGTCTCGCTCAGCCGATCGCCGCGCAGCAGGATGCAATGCGAGCGCCCCCCGCCCCGCCCCACGCGGCCGCGGAGCTGGTGGAGCTGGGCGAGGCCGAAGCGGTCGGCATGCTCGATCACGATCAGCGTCGCATTGGGCACGTCGACGCCGACTTCGATCACCGTGGTAGCGACCAGCACGCCCAGCTCGCCGCTGGCGAAGCGTGCCATCACTGCGTCCTTTTCGGGGCCCTTCATCCGGCCATGGACCAGCCCGATCCGCCCGCCGAAGCGCGCCTGGAGCTCGGCCGCGCGCGCCTCGGCAGCGGCCATGTCGGTCTTCTCGCTCTCCTCGACCAACGGGCAGACCCAATAGGCCTGCTTGCCCGAATCCAGATGTCGGCCCAGTGCCTCGACGATCTGCCCCAGCCGGTCCTCGGCGATCACGCTGGTCTCGATCGGTTGGCGGCCCGGCGGCATCTCGTCCAGCCGGCTGACGTCCATCTCACCGTGCGTCGCGAGCTGGAGCGTGCGCGGGATCGGGGTGGCGGTCATTACCAGCAGGTGCGGCGGCACCTTGGCCTTGGACTGGAGCATCAGCCGCTCGGCGACGCCGAAGCGATGCTGCTCGTCGACCACCACCAGCCCGAGATCCTTGTAGGCCACGCCTTCCTGGAAGATCGCGTGCGTGCCCACGAGGATGTCGATCGATCCGTCGGCGAGCCCCATCAGCGTTGCCTCGCGCGCGCGGCCCTTGTCGCGGCCGGTGAGGATGGCGACGTTGACGCCGAGTCCGGACAGCGTGCGGGTGAGCGTCTCGAAATGCTGGCGCGCGAGGATCTCGGTCGGCGCGAGCATCGCTCCCTGCGCGCCTGCCTCGGCCGCGATCAGCAGCGCCATGGTCGCGACCAGCGTCTTGCCCGAACCGACATCGCCCTGAAGCAGCCGCAGCATCGGCTGGCTCTGCGCCATGTCGCCCTCGATCTCGCGGATCGTGCGCGCCTGGGCGCCGGTGGGGGCATAGGGAAGCTGCAGCCGGTCGCGCAGCCGCCCGTCGCCTGCGAGCGGCCGGCCGCGCTTGGCGCGCGCCTCGCCGCGGACCAGCAGCAGCGCGAGTTGGTTTGCGAAGATTTCGTCATAAGCGAGCCGCTCGCGCGCCTTGGCGTCGGCGGGATCGACGTGGATGCGGGCGAGCGCCGCCTTCCACTCGGGCCAGCCATGCCGCGCCTTGAGGCTCGGCTCGATCCACTCGGGCAGCTCGGGCGCGCGCTCGATCGCCTGCTCGACGAAGCCGGCGATGCGCTTCGACGTTATGCCTTCCGAGAGCGGATAGACGGCCTCGCGGCCGCCGCCGTCGGCGGTCTCCGAGACCTCGGGATGGACGATCTGCAGCTCCTGGCCGTACTGGTCGAGCCGGCCCGAGACCCAGCGCTGCTCGTTGAGCGGCAGCAGCTTCTTGGCCCAGCCGGAGCTGCCTCCGAAGAAGACGAGGCTGACGTAATTGCCGTGCGCGTCCACCGCCTGGACCCGCGCCGGCGCCCGCGCGCTGCCGCTCATCTTGTAGCTCACCGGCGTGAGCGTGATCGCGATCACGCGGCCGACATCGGCCATGTCGAGCTCGTCGCGGGGCACGCGGTCGATCCAGCCGGTGGGCAAGTGGAACGCCACGTCGACGACGCGCGCGAGGCCCAGCCGTTCGAGCGGCTTGGCAAGGCCGGGCCCCACGCCCTTGAGCGCAGTGATCTCGGCGAACAGGGGATTGAGAAGCTCGGGCCGCATCGGCGCCGGACTATACGCCCGGCCCGACAAAGGCCAATGCGTTAGGCGCGCGCGGCTTCGATCGCGGCGCTGACCTCGGGGATCGTCGAGCCGACCACCACTTCATGGTCGCCCGCGAAGGCGATGACGCTGACTTCGTCGCCGGCCATGGTGATCGTCGAGACCGCGCGGATCGCGTGGAGGTTCACCAGCATGGGATCGCCGTTGATCGACTTGAGCATTACGAAACGGGGTTTGTCGTCCACGAGAGTTCCTTTCAGTCCCTCCGAATATAGGACGACCGGCGGGTGAGCGGTGCGTGGGCGCGAAGTTATGCGGTGGGCCGATGCTGGCTTTCGCGCGCGCGAGGGCCTATCTGGGCGCCAACCCCTTTCGCCGACTGCGCATTCCCGCGCTGCCGGCCCTTTGCCGTTGGAGCCCTATGGACCGCGAACACCGTCTCAAGCGCCTGCGCTTCCGCGCCTGGCACCGCGGCGTGAAGGAAGCCGACCTGCTGATCGGCGGCTTCTTCGATACCCATGCCGAGGGCTGGACCGACGCGGAAATCGACCTGTTCGAGACGCTGCTGGAGGAACAGGATGTCGACATCATAGCCTGGGCGATGGGAACGCAGCCCGTGCCCGAACGCTATGCCGGGACCGTGATGCAGGCCCTCAAGACACTGAACTACGTGCCGATTTCGAGATAACCACCGTCATCCCCGCGCAGGCGGGGACCCAGAGCCCCAAACGACGTCGCCGGTGATTCCTGGGTCCCCGCCTTCACGGCGATGACGAAGCAGAGAACAGATGCCCGAGCTGAAGACTATCCTCTCCGCCACTCGCCCCCTCACGCTGTCGGGGGTTCCCACCGGCTTCCTGCCCTGGATGCTGGCGGACCTGGCGCGCGCGGGCGACACGGCGGTGTTCATAGCGCCCGACGAGGCGGCGATGCGCGCGGTGGCTTCGACCGCGCCCTTCTTCGCGCCCGAGATCGAGGTTCTCGCCTATCCGGCCTGGGACTGCCTTCCCTATGACCGCGCCTCGCCGACGCTGCGCGTGATGGCCGAGCGGCTGGCGACGCTGCACGCGCTCCAGAGCAAGGCGGACAAGCCCCGGCTGCTCGTCACCACCGTCAACGCCGCGAGCCAGCGCACGCTCACGCCCTTCCGTATCCGCCAGCTCGTCGCGAAGCTGGCGCCCGGCGAGCGGATCGGGCTCGATCGGCTCGCGGCGCTGCTCCAGGCCAATGGTTACGTCCGCGTCGACACCGTCAACGATCATGGCGAGTTCGCGGTACGCGGCGGGCTGGTCGATCTCTTCCCCTCGGGTGCCGAACAGGCGCTGCGGCTCGACTTCTTCGGCGACGAGATCGAGAGCGTGCGCACCTTCTCGCCCGAGGACCAGCGCACCACCGGCCGCGTCGACGGCTTCACGCTCCTTCCGGCCTCCGAAGCGCTGCTCGACGAGGAGTCGATCAAGCGATTCCGCACGCGCTATCGCGAGAAGTTCGGCGCGACCGCCACGGGCGACCCGCTCTACCAGGCGATCAGCGACGGACGCCGGCTTGCGGGCATGGAGCATTGGTTGCCCCTGTTCGAGGAGCGGCTCGAGACGCTGTTCGAGCACCTGCCCGAAGGCGCAGTGATCGTGCGCGACGTGGCGGCAGAGGGCGCCGCGCAGCAACGCTTCGAGGCAATCGCCGACTATCACCAGAACCGCGTCCGCGCCGAATCCGCGGCGCCGGGAAGCTATCGTCCGCTCGCCGCCGACACGCTCTATCTGTCACCCGAGCAATGGGAGCGCGCGCTCGACGCGGCCGCGGTGCATGTCGCGACGCCGTTCCACGAGCCCGAGAGCGATCGGGTGCTGGAATTCAACGTCGACGGCCCGCGCGATTTCGCACCCGAGCGCGCATCGGGCGCCAATGTCTATGAGGCCGTGACCGCGCATCTGGCCAAGGTCCGCAAGGACGGGCGCAAGCCGGTGCTCGCCAGCTATTCCAAGGGGGCGCGCGAGCGGCTCGCCGGGTTGCTGGCCGATCATGGGCTCAAGGGCGCGCGCAACGCCGAGAGCTGGCAGGAGGCGCTGGGCGCGGCGGACAAGGGCGTCGCGCTGGTCGTGCTGCCGCTCGATCACGGCTTCACGGCGCCCGACGTCGCGCTGCTTACCGAGCAGGACATGCTCGGCGACCGGCTCGTCCGCCGATCGAAGCGCCGCAAGAACACCGACGCGTTTCTCCAGGAGCTGGCGACGCTCTCGCCGGGCGACCTGGTGGTGCACATCGACCACGGCATCGGCCGCTACGAGGGCCTGACCCAGATTCCGGTGCAGAAGGCGCCGCACGATTGCGTCGCGCTCGAATATGCCGGCGGCGACAAGCTCTACGTGCCGGTCGAGAACCTCGAAGTGCTGAGCCGCTATGGCTCGGGCGAGGAAGGCGCGAGCCTCGACAAGCTGGGCGGCGAGGCGTGGCAGCGGCGCAAGTCGAAGATGAAGGAGCGGATCCGCGAGATCGCGGGCGAGCTCATCGCGACTGCCGCCAAGCGCGCCACTCGCCCCGCCGAAGTCGCCGAGCCCGACAGCGGCGGCTATCCGGCGTTCGTCGATCGCTTCCCCTATGAGGAGACCGACGACCAGGACCGCGCCATCGGCGACGTGCTCGAGGATCTGGGCGCAGGCCGGCCGATGGACCGACTGGTGGTCGGCGACGTGGGCTTCGGCAAGACCGAAGTCGCGCTGCGCGCCGCCTTCGTCGCGGCGATGGCCGGGATGCAGGTGGCGATCGTCTGCCCCACCACCCTGCTCGCGCGCCAGCACCACCGCAATTTCGTCGAGCGCTTCCAGGGCTTCCCGATCGAGATCGGCCGCCTCTCGCGCCTCGTCCCCGCGGGCGAGGCCAAGGCGACCAAGGAAGGGCTCGCCGAGGGCAAGATCGACGTGGTGATCGGCACGCACGCGGTGCTCGCCAAGGGCGTCGAGTTCAAGCGGCTCGGGCTCGTGGTCGTGGACGAGGAGCAGCGCTTCGGCGTGACGCACAAGGAGCGGCTCAAGTCTCTCAAGACCGACGTCCATGTCCTCACCCTCACCGCCACGCCGATCCCGCGCACGCTGCAGATGGCGATGAGCGGGCTGCGCGAGCTTTCGGTGATCCAGACGCCGCCGGTCGACCGCCTGGCGGTGCGCACGTACGTGATGCCGTGGGACCCGGTGGTGCTGCGCGAGGCGCTTCTCCGGGAACATTATCGCGGCGGCCAGGCCTATTTCGTCACGCCGCGCATCTCCGACCTGCCCGATATCGAGGAGTTCCTGCGCGAACAGGTGCCCGAGGTCCGCTACGTCGTCGCGCACGGCCAGATGTCGCCGACCGAAGTCGAGGAGCGGATGTCCGCCTTCTACGACAAGAAGTTCGAAGTGCTGGTCTCGACCACGATCGTCGAGTCTGGGCTCGACATCCCCTCGGCCAACACGCTGATCGTCAACCGCGCCGACAAGTTCGGCCTCGCCCAGCTCTACCAGCTGCGCGGGCGCGTCGGGCGGTCGAAGACGCGCGCCTATGCCTATATGACCACGCCCGCCCAGCGGGTGATGACCGAGGCGGCGGAGAAACGCCTGAAGGTGCTCTCCGACCTCGAATCGCTGGGGGCGGGCTTCCAACTCGCGAGCCACGATCTCGACATCCGCGGCGCGGGCAATCTGCTCGGCGACGAGCAGTCGGGGCACATCAAGGAAGTCGGCTACGAGCTCTACCAGTCGATGCTCGAGGAGGCGATCCTCGACGCCAAGTCGGGCGGGCTTCGCGACGAGCGGCCCAAGGACCTGTCGCCGCAGATCACGGTCGACGCGCCGATCCTCATTCCAGAGGAATATGTCCCCGACCTCGACCTGCGCATGGGGCTCTATCGCCGCCTCAACGAAGTCGAGGACAAGCAGGGGATCGAGGAATTCGCCGCCGAACTGATCGATCGCTTCGGCAAGCTGCCGGCGTCGACCGAGAATCTGCTTCGGCTGATCGAGACCAAGCTCAACGCCAAGAAGGCGTGCATCGCCAAGATCGACGTGGGCCCGAAGGGTGCGCTCGTCTCGTTCCACGAAGACACGTTCCCGAACGTTCCCGGGCTGCTCGCCTATGTCGACAAGCTGGGTGAGACGGCGCGGCTGCGGCCGGACATGAAGCTGGTGATCAACCGTGCCTGGGCGGACCCCAAGGCGCGGCTCCACGGAGCACTGCAATTGTCGCGCGGGCTCGCCAAGGCTGCCGGATAAAGGCACCCCGCATAATCGCAACCGGCACCAAGTTTTGGCGCACGCGCGATCGCCCATTGACCGCGAGGCGCCGCTTGCCCCAGAGGCGGCGCCGTTCCGGCCTGCTGGCATAATCCCTGCATCCTCCCCGCAGGGTAGCGCACGCGCCGCCGGGACATTCGGGAGGGTTGGGTGAACGACAGCAAGCGGCCGATCGGCAAGGGGCGCAGCGCATGAGCCTCGTCTCGCATTCGATCGTGCCCGTTGCGGAGATCGCCGGCTATGGGCTGGGCGGCGCGATGGCGCTGGCGATGCTCGAACGGCTGGTGCCGGTCGTCCCCTCCTATGCGCTGTTCATCTTCCTCGGCACCACGCTGGCGGCGACGCCCGCGGACCTCGCCTGGCTGGCTCTCGCGGTCACCCTGGGCACTGCGATCGGCGGAACTTGCTGGTACGGCCTCGGCCGGCTGCTCGGCGCGGAGCGGACCGAGGCATTCGTCCGCCGCTTCGGCCGCTACATCTGGCTCTCCGAGCGGCTCTATCATTCGCTTGGGCAGCGCTACCAACGGCACTATTTCGCGGCGACCTTCATCGGCCAGGGCGTGCCGGTGGTGCGGATTTATCTCTCGCTCCCCGCCGGAATCCTGCGCGTGCCGCTCCTCGGCTTCGTGCTCGCGCTGACGCTGGGCAGCACTCTGTGGGTGAGCGCCTTCCTGCTGCTCGGCTATTGGCTGCGCGGCACCGGCTGGAGCCCGGTCACCGCCACGATCATCGCCGTGCTCGCGCTGCTGGTGATCGAGACCGCAATCGTCATGGCCTGCCGCCGCATCGCAGCGCGGCGGGCGGCCTAGACAGCTCCACTCACCCGCCAATTCCCGAACGCGCTCCCCTCCCTGCTAGCAGGAAGGGGAGGTTTAACGTCGATCAGCTCGGAGGCGACGCTGTTGCATTTGGCGCGCCCGCGAGCTAATACTGAACCATATGGTTCAGTTAATAGCCCCTAGCCTCGATCTTTCGTTTGCGGCGTTGTCCGACCAGACGCGGCGCGGCGTGCTCGAGCAACTCGGCCGGGCGGACGCATCGATCACCAGCCTGGCTGATCGGTTCCACATGACGCTGACCGGCATGAAGAAGCACATCGCCGTGCTCGAGCGTGCAGGCTTGGTCGTGACCGAGAAGGTCGGGCGGGTGCGGACGTGCAGGCTCGGGCGGCGCAGCCTCGAGGCCGAGGCCCAATGGATCGAGGCGCACCGCAAGCTCTTCGAAGCGCGGTTCGATGCCCTCGACAGGATCATTCTCGAAATGAAGCAGGAGGAAGAAGATGGACCAGCAAGCTAGTCACCCCGTTGCGCCGAACCCCACGGCGGTCGAGCGCAAGTCCGACCGCGAGCTGGTCGTCACGCGCCTGTTCGACGCCCCGCCGCGAATCGTGTTCAGGGCATGGGCCGAAGCCGAGCTGTTCAGCCGCTGGTGGGTGCCCGAGGGCGCCGGGATCACGCTCGTCTCGTGCGAGATGGACGTCCGCACCGGCGGCAAATACAGGCTCGAGTTCGGCGCCGGCGGGACCGACACCATGGCCTTCTACGGCAAATATCTGGAGGTGGTGCCGAACGAGCGCATCGTCTGGACCAACGAAGAAGAGGATGACGGCGCCGTCACTTCCGTCACCTTCGAGGACCAGGGGGGAAAGACGCTGCTGACCTTCCACGAGCGTTATCCATCGAAGGAAGCGCTCGACGAAGCGATGACCGGATCGGCGGCCGGACTGCCGACGCAGCTGGATCAGCTGGCCGAGCTGCTTCCGGCGATCGGGGAGTAGTCGCGGGTTGATGGGGCGCTCCGGATTTCCGGGCCGCTCTTGGATGCTGCTCCAATTACGAGCGCCCTCCGGTTGCTGGATTCCCTCTCCCGTCAGGAGAGGGTTGCGCAGACCTAGGTCTTGCGCAGCAAGGCCTTAGTCAAAGCTGGGTGAGGGGATTACCCTATCGATGGCGCCAATCCCCTCATCCAACCTCCGCTAGGCACCCCGGCGAAGGCGGGGTACCAAGCTGCGGTATCCTTCTCCCTCCGGAGAAGATTTGGACGCGTCCGCCTTCCACCACGGTCAGCCATTCACCGATTTGAACGCCGCCGCCTAGAACCGCTGATCCACAGGGTCGCGCATCACCACCTCTTCCTCGTCCTCGAGCTCCTCGGCCGAGAACTTCTCGCGCTGCATGGTGAAGCTGCCGGTCAGGGCCTGGACGACCCAGCGGCCGGCGACGAGCACGCCTTCGCCGTCGACATGGCCGTTATAGTCGACCGAATGGCTCCAGCCGCCGCTGCCGTCATAGTGCTTGACGAAGGCCAGCGTGCCGCCTTCGCGCCGTCCCGCCACCGTCGCGCGGCGCGTGTCGCTTCGCCCGGTGTCGTCGGGCTCGGTGATGGTGCCGGTGATCGCGCCGAAGGTTTCCTCCAGCACCGCGATGAAGCTGTTCGACTGGTTGTGGCGATCGGCGTCGTAGCTGCCGTACCAGACGCCGCTCAGATCGCGCGGATCGCTCATGCGGCGACCGTCAGCAGCGCCGGCACGTCGATCGGGCCGGCGCAGAGATAGCCCTGAAAATATTGGCAGCCCTCCTTGGCAAGCAGGTCGAGCTGCGCGTCGGTCTCCACCCCTTCCGCAATCACCGCGAGCCCCAGCGAGCGCGCCATGTCGATCACGCCGCGCACCACCACGCGATCGCGCGGGGAGCCGGCGATGTCCTGGCTCAGCCGCTTGTCGATCTTGAGATAGTCGAGCGGCAGCGCCTTGAGATAGGCGAGGCTCGAATAGCCCGTGCCGAAATCGTCGATAGCGACGCGGCAGCCGGCGGTGCGCAGCTCGGAGAGCAGCCGCGCCGCCTCGCCCAGGTCCGCCATGATGCCGCTCTCGGTGATCTCCACCGTCAGCCGCCCGCGCGGGAAGCCGCTCGCGTCGATCCGGCCGAGCAGATTGTCGACGAAGCCCGGCCGCGCGACATCGGCCGCCGTGACGTTGATCGAGAGCCGAAGGTGCGCGAGCCGCGACGGCCATTGGGCGGCCCCCGCGAGCGCACGCCGCTGGACATGGTCGCTGAGCGCCGCATCGAGCCCGGCGCGCTCGGCCGCGGCGAACAGCGCCTCCGCGCCGACTTCGCCGAAGCCTGGGTGCTGCCAGCGCGCGAGCGCCTCGACGCCCACCACCTTGCCCGAGGCGATCGCGACCTGCGGCTGGTAGAGCACGCCGATCTCGCCGCGTTCGAGCGCGCGGTGCAGGTCGGCGACCAGCGCCTCGACCGGCGGGCTGCCGTCCTCGGCGCGGGGCGCGTCGCCGATCAGCAGCTCGCTCGCGCGGCGGAGCAGGCCGGCGGCGGTGTCGCCGCGCTTGCCCGCGACGCTGACCAGCCGCGCGCCGAGCGGAGCGATCTCGCCTGCAGTGACGAAGGGCCGGCCGAGCGCCTCCTCCAGCCGCGCGCGCGCCTGGTCGAGCAGCGGCTCGCCAGCAATCTCGCTCGCCACCAGGAATTCCGAGCCGGCGATCCGCGCGACGATCGCGCCGGTGCCGAGTGCGTCGCGCGCCACTTCGGCGAGCCGGCGCGAGACCCCGCGCAGCAGCTCGTCGCCCGCGGCGCGGCCATAGGCGCGGTTGACCGTGTCGAAGCGCGTGAGCCCGATCAGCACCACGCCGATCGACGCGCCCTCGGCCAGCCGCCGCTCGATCCAGCGCCGCGCGCTCGGGGCGTCGCGCGCGCCGGTGAGCGCGTCGCGCACCGCGCCGCTCGCATCGGGCGCGACGCCCAGCGGCTCGACCAGCGCGTGCACGCGGCCGGTGTCGCTGTCGCGCTGGAGATGCTGCACGACCCGCCCAACCCCCGCCAGATCGTGCGCAAAGGCCGTCGAGTGCGTGCCCGAGGCGATCCGGCGCAGCGCGCTCCAGCCGAGCTCACGGTCGGCCGGATCGAGCCGCCGCATCGCGCCCCGCACCCCCGGCGCCTCACTCAGCCCGAGCAGGTTGGCGAGGCCGGGAGTGAGCTGGAGCGAGCGCATCTCGCTATCGTAGTGCCAGCCCAGCGGCTCGGCGGGGCCGCTCGCCTGGCTGTTCCAGCCCGCCAGCCGCTCGACATGGCGCTGGGCGAAGCGGATCGCATGCGCCATCGCGGCGGAGGACATCGGGCTGCTGAGGAAATGCGTGGCGCCCGCGTCGTGGAAATGGCGCATGTGCACCGTGTCGCTCTGCGAGACGAGGACCAGCATGGCGCCGCCGTGCGCCTCGATCGTAGGGCCGAGCGCCTTGGCGGCGTCGAGCCCCTCGGTCATCGCGCCGCGCGCGTCGATCACCGCCACGCTCGCGCCGCTCGCCAGGAAGCGCTGGTCGACGCCGTCGCCGCGCCGCGCCGCGACCACGCGCCAGCCGCCGCCCGCGGCAGCCGCGGCGACTTCGTCCCGCTGGCGGAAGGAGAGCACGAAAACGGGAGTGTCGGGGGCAGCGGCGGCGCTGTCGATGATCGCGAAATCTTCATCCATCGCACCATCGATAGCGGCAAGCTTTGCGCGCCGCCATCGGCAAGGCCATCCAAGGGTTGTTTGGCGAAGCCGAAGTGCGTACCCCACGCCCATGGCCTGCGCCCCCGCCATGAGCCCGGACCTTCTGGTGGACCGTTACGGCCGCGCCATCACCTATTTGCGCATCTCGGTCACCGATCGCTGCGACTTGCGCTGCCGCTATTGCATGGCCGAGCAGATGAGCTTCCTGCCGCGCAGCGCGCTGCTGAGCCTGGAGGAGATCGCGCTGATCGCCGAGCGCTTCATCGCGCGGGGCGTCCGGAAAATCCGGCTGACCGGCGGCGAGCCGCTGGTGCGGCGCGACATGATCGAGCTCGCTCGCCGGCTCGGCCGCCATGTCGGCAGCGCGCTCGACGAGCTGACGCTGACCACCAACGGCACGCGGCTGGCCGAGCATGCCGAGGATCTGTTCGATGCCGGCATGCGGCGAATCAACGTCAGCCTCGACAGCCGCGATCCGGGCACCTTCCGCTACATCACGCGCCACGGCGACGTGGGCCAGGTGCTGAACGCCATCGCAGCGGCCAAGGCGGCGGGATTGCGGATCAAGATCAACATGGTTGCGCTCAAGGGGCTCAACGAAGCCGAGATCGCGCCGATGCTCGGCTGGTGCGCGGACGAAGGGCACGACCTGACGCTGATCGAGACGATGCCGCTCGGCGCGATCGACGAGGACCGGACCGACCGCTTCCTCCCCCTCCCCGCCGTGCTCGAGTCGCTGAAGCACGCGTTCGACCTCGCGCCCGATACGCACGCCACCGGCGGCCCGGCGCGCTATTGGCGGCTCGCCGGCAGCGGCACGCGGCTGGGGCTGATCTCGCCGCTCACGGGCAATTTCTGCGCGACCTGCAACCGCGTGCGCCTGTCGACCGACGGCAAGCTCCACATGTGCCTGGGGCATGAGGATTCGGTCGATCTGCGCGCCGCGATCCGCAGCGGGGGCCTGGCGGCGGTCGACGCCGCGCTCGACGGCGCGATGCGCGCCAAGCCCGAGCGGCACGACTTCCGCATCGAGGCGGGTGCGGCGCCTGCGGTCTCCCGCCACATGAGCGTGACCGGCGGATGACCGCACGCGCGCTCGTGGCCTCCAACACCCAGCCCGCCCAGCTCGCCGAAGCCGAGCTGCGCCAGGCTTATGACTGGGTTCCGATCGAACAGGCCGAACAGGTCGTGGCGCTGGGCGGCGACGGCTTCATGCTGCAGACGCTCCACGCGATGCTCGGTCGCCGCCGCATCCTGCCGGTGTTCGGCATGAACCTCGGCACGGTCGGCTTCCTGATGAACGACTGGCGGCTCGAAGGACTCGAAGAGCGGCTGGCACGCGCAAGGCCCTTCCGCGTCTCGCCGCTCACCATGACCGCAACCACGGTCGGCGGCGAGCATATCGTTCTGCCCGCGATCAACGAAGTCTCGCTGCTGCGCGAAACCCGCCAGACCGCCAAGCTGGAAGTCACGATCAACGATCGAATCGTGCTGCCCGAGCTGGTGTGCGACGGCATATTGGTCGCCACGCCTGCAGGCTCGACTGCCTATAATTTCTCGGCGCAGGGTCCGATCCTCCCGCTCGGCTCGGCGCTGCTCGCGCTCACGCCGATCAGCCCCTTCCGTCCGCGGCGCTGGCGCGGGGCGATCCTGCCCGAAAAGACGCGAATCGGCATCCGCGTGCTCGAGGCCGACAAGCGCCCGGTGAGCGCCGTCGCCGATCAGCGCGAAGTGCGCGAAGTGACGCATGTGCATGTCGAGATCGACCATATGCGCGACCTCACTTTGCTCTTCGATCCCGAGCACGCGCTCGACGATCGCATAACGATGGAACAATTCATCGCCTGAGGTGCTTGCATCGCGGGAATCTGCAGCTATAGACGCCCGCCTACGGCTTGTTCCCTGATAGCTCAGCGGTAGAGCTCTCGACTGTTAATCGAGCGGCCGTTGGTTCGAATCCAACTCAGGGAGCCAGCCGGCGGATCGCCGGCCGAGGCACAAGAAAACCTCCGCCGCGCGAGAGGCGATCCCTGATAGCTCAGCGGTAGAGCTCTCGACTGTTAATCGAGCGGCCGTAGGTTCGAATCCTACTCAGGGAGCCACCTCGCGCCATACGGCGCTCCTGGCCCTTCATTCACCGACAAGGGCAAGGTGCCGGCATGTCCCGCCGGTTCCGCCAGGCTCCTATCCTTGCTGCGCTGGCCGCTGAGCGGCACGGTGGCGGTCTCCGCCCAGCCCGGGCAGGAACGTAAGTATTTTATAGTTATATAGAATTTACGAATTGCTCGACAATTTATAGAACCGCATCGCGTTGTTGTAGAAAATATCGCGCTTCTGGGTCTCGGTCAGGAAGGCGGCAGTCTCGATCCCCTCGATCGCCAGACCGATCCCGTCCGGCCAATACATATGGTCCGAACCGAACATGATGCGCTTGCTGAACCCGGCCTCCACCAGCGTCCGCAGATAGTCGTGGAAATGCGCGCGGGGCAGCAGCCAGTCGCCCGCGCCGGTATCGACGTAGACGTTCGGATACAACATCAGCATGGCGATGGTGTCGTCGAGATAGGGCCAGCCGCAATGCATCAGGTTCAGGCGCAACCTGGGGTGACGATTCAGCGCTTCCTCGACGTTCTCCGGATTGCCGAACCCCGCTCGCGCAGGGCGGCAGCAAGGATCGAAGGTCGTGCCTTCGGGCATGGTGCCGGTGTGGAGCGCCACCGGAATGTCGAGTTCCTCGGCCATGGCGAGATAGGGTTCATATTTGGGATCGCTGAGCGACAGGCCCGCATATTGCGAGGTGACTTCGCCGAGCACTTTCACCTTGCCGTCGACAAAGGCCTTTCGCAGCACGTCCAGCGGCGGCAGCGGCGTGTCCTCCGACCCACGCACTCCTGCACCGGCGATGAAGCGGTCGGGATCGCGATGATGCCAGTCGATCGCCGCCTGCAGCCGGTCGCCGTCACCGCCGCTGACGATGCCCTTCACGACATTGTGCCGCTTCATCTCGGCGATGCACGCAGTCAGATGGTCCGCGCCAGTGACGATGGGGCTCCTCACCCCGGATATCGGATTGATGACCGGCCCGGGCAGTCGCATCGTTGCCGGATAAGCATGCATATGGACATCGATGATCGGTCCACGCTGCACTGCCCGCGACAAGGCTACGCTCGGCACTGCAAGCGCGGCAGCGGCGCCCCCGCCCATCTTCAGAAAATCCCTGCGTCCAAATTGCATTTGCGATCCTCCGCACTGCCGGCCGGGAGGTCTGGGGTCCGGCACGCCGGATCGGCCAACTAGGGCCTGTGATGCGGTTACGAAACTACCTGGGAGGTCGTTGAAGCGCGGATGCCTATCGGGTGACGCTGATGTTCATGCCGCTCCATCGGCCGCAAGTCGGGCGCACACCGAAGCGGTCAGTTCGTCGGCTGGAAAGGCACAGTCGATGCAAAGCTCGTCCAGCGTCACATCGAGGGGGGCGGCGAACCTGGTGATCGTCTCGAAGAATCGCAGCGGACCTGCCGGACTGCGAAAATCGAGAGTCAGCACCGGCTCAATCGCATCACCGATCCTCCGATACCGCCATTCCTGCGGCACGTCGGGATAGCTCAGCAGTTCGGCCAGCAGCGCCCGCCCGGGCCCATCGCCCGGGGTGGCTGCAAGATGATCGTGCAGGCGCCGCAGGAAGCCCGTCGCGACCTCGGTCCAATTCAGGATCACCGGCCGGAAATCTTCCGGGTCGAAGATCTGTCGCAGCAGGTTCGCGTGACGGCTCTCCCGGCCCTGCATCACCAGTCGGTTGATGCGCATTGCACCCTCGTTTGCCGCGAGCACGTCGAAATGGCGGTTCAGTACGAATGCCGGATAGGGGTTTTGATGGCGAAGGATCAGGTCGACCGCGCTGCAAGCCTGTTCGAGCGCGGGCGTGGCCAAGTCGCGTTCGGCATATTGCGGCGCGAAGCCCGCGGCCAGCAGCAGCGCGTTACGTTCGCGCAGAGGCAGGGCAAGCGCATCGGCAAAGCGGCCGATCGCATCGCGCGACGGCTTGGTCTTGCCCGTTTCGACGAAGCCAAGGTGCCGCGCGGACATGCCGCACTCGAGCGCCATGTCCAGCTGGCTCATTCCGCGCGCACCCCGCCATTCGCGGAGCAAAAGCCCGATCGGCGGATACGGGCCGTCACCCATTGTCGCTGCCATGAGATCCCCCAGAGAATAGCTCCCTCCCGCGCCGGCGGGCAGCCTGGTTCCGCAATCACGATTCGTTGGCAGCCCTCTTTCGGTACCCCTTCCGATCAATCAACCCAAATGCGCCCTGCATCACCCTGCGCTTCTCCGCGGAGCAGGAAGCGGTCGGCGAATACAGGGAGGCGATCTTCGCCCTCTTTTTAATGGTCACCGACTTCGCAAGTGCGGATCCGGCGCGCATCCGCTTTCCCCCCAATGCGTAACGGCGGGTTCGGGAGGCGCGGCGCCATGCGTCGGGTCGGACCCCGTTTCGGGTTTGCCGAGAATGGTCCCGCCCCCACCGGAGGCGATGCATGCCCCTCAACATCAACTAGTTTGTATTATAAACCAGTTGATGTACGCTCCCCCATCGGAACTCGTTCCCGAGTCTGACGGAGATGAGCAATGACCCAGATCACCCTCGGCCATACGCCCGAGCGCCTGCATGCCCTCGACGGGGTACGCGCGGGCGCACTACTTTTGGGCGTAGCCTTCCACGCCTCGCTGAGCTTTCTGCCCGGTCCCCAGTTCTGGGTCGTGCGCGACGCGCCGAGCGACGCGCTCGGGACATTCTCCTTCGTTGCGCACATCTTCCGGATAGCCGCCTTCTTCCTGATCGCGGGCTTCTTCGGCAGGATGCTTCTGGGGCGCCGCGGCCTTGGCGGCTTCGTGCGCAACCGGCTGGCCCGCATCGCGCTGCCGCTGCTGGTCTTCTGGCCGATCGCCATCACGGGGATCATCGCAACCTTCATCTGGGGCGCGGCGACGATGGCCGGGGGCAGCCTGCCGCCGGGACCTCCGCCACCCCCGCCGACGCTGGCGACCTTCCCGCTCACGCATCTGTGGTTCCTCTACCTGCTCCTGCTCTTCTACGCGGCGACGCTCGCGATCCGCGCGGTGCTGGCATTGGTCGACCGCGAAGCTCGGGTACGGGGCGCGCCGGTCGACCGCGTCATGCGCCTGATCACCGCGACGCCCGCAGCGCCGCTCTTCCTCGCGGCGCCGCTTGCCGTCGCGCTGGCGCTACGCACCCCCTGGTATGCATGGAGCGGCATTCCGACGCCCGACATCGGTTTCGTGCCCAATGGCGCCGCCGTCACTGGATTCGGCACCGCCTTCGCGTTCGGCTGGCTGCTCCACCGCCAGACGGGCCTGCTCGATTCGATCCGCCGTTGGTGGGCGGTTCAGCTTGCGGCGGGCGTCGTTCTCGCCATCTTGTGCCTGGTACAGCTTCATGGAACGCCAGCGTCGGTCCCGATGCCGCAGGGCGCGGCCAAGCTCGTCCTAGCGTGCACCTATGCGCTCGCCGTATGGTCCTGGACGCTTGGCATCACCGGCGCCGCGCTGCGCTTCCTGACGCGCGAGCAACCGGCCTTGCGCTATGTCGCCGACGCTTCGTACTGGATCTACCTGATGCACCTGCCGGTGGTGATGGCGCTGCAAGTGGCCATCTATCCGGTCGGGGTGCCGGGCCTGGTGAAATGGGCGCTCGTCACGGCGGCTGCTTTCCTTATTCTGATCGCGAGCTACCATCTGCTGGTGCGCCATAGCTGGCTCGGCCGCTGGTTGAACGGGCGCAAGCTTCCCTGGCGCGCTCCTGCGCCCGCGTTGGAGACGCACGCCGCATGACCGACAATGCCGATACGGCCCGCGACGACCTGGCCTTTGTCCGCGCGCTGGTGAGCGAAGGGGGCCAGGTCCAGGCCTCGCTCGGACAGGCCCTGCTCGCCGCCGGGGGATGCTATGGCCTGCAGTGCCTCCTCCAGGCGC
Organism: Sphingomonas sp.; assembly: GCF_017744835.1. Classification (GTDB taxonomy): domain Bacteria; phylum Pseudomonadota; class Alphaproteobacteria; order Sphingomonadales; family Sphingomonadaceae; genus Sphingomonas. The sequence continues at coordinate 208,619 of NZ_JAGIAM010000003.1, read as the reverse complement.
TGTTCGCCTCGGGAGTCCAGGCGCCGTTCGCCGTGCAGCTGACGGTGGGAATCTTGCCGACGCTGCTGTTTCTGGCGGCGATCACCTGGATCACCGTGCGCGACAAGAACAGGAGCCGGAACAGCGTGGGCGCGCGCGCGATCAACGCAGCCTTCGGAGGGGGCGGGCTGGCGGCGCTCGCCACCGCCCTGATCTTCGGATATCTGGCGTATCGAACGCAGAATATGGGAACCTGGCTGCTCCACCCCGTCATGATCTGCGTCGTACAGGGAACGGCCTGGTACACTGCCTATGCGATCCGGCGCCGCGGCTGGTACGCACTCGCATCGGCGGGCTGGTTCGCGACCTCGCTGCTGCTGGCCTGGCTGCTCGGCAGCGGCGGTCCCGACATCGCCACGCCGTTCCTGCTGGTGCTGGCCTTTGCCTTGCTCGGACTGATGGCGCTGCCCGGCTGGGTGCTGATGCGCACGGGCGCCCGCCTCGCGGCATGACGGGCTTCGACATCGGCCAGATCGACGACGTCATCCACGGGCGCATGCGCCTGGGGATCATGGCATATCTCGCCGATGCCGAAACTGCCGATTTCAACGAGTTGAAGGCGCTGCTCCAGGCGACGCAGGGCAATCTTTCGGTGCATCTGCGCAAGCTCGAAGAAGCGGGCTACATCGCGATCGAGAAGAGCTTCCTGAACCGCAAGCCGCTCACCCGCGCGACGATCACGAGCAAGGGACGAAAGGCCTTCGCGGCGTATCTCGAGGCGCTTGGCAAGCTCATCGGTCCCTGACCTTTCCGATCGGGCGGCGCAGAAAACCGAGATTTCGTGCCAACATCGCAGCACTGGAGCATTCTTGCGAATGCTGGTGACCCCTACGGGACTCGAACCCGTGTTTTCGCCGTGAGAGGGCGACGTCCTAGACCGCTAGACGAAGGGGCCGGCAGCGGAAGGCGCGCAATTAGGGACAGTGGACCGAGCCGTCAAGCGCAGATCTTGCGATTTCGCACCGCGGCTCGGCTGCTCCCGACCGGCGCGTCCCGGGACAGCGCTCCCGCCCTCTCCGCGCCCCTGCACGAACGCGAAGACAGACGGGCGTGGAGCGCCCCCTGCGGGCTATTTCTTGCCGAGCAACCCGCCGGCCAGTCCCCCGATGTCGTCGATCACGCTGCCGTCGTGGTTGCGGTCGAGCATCGAGCCGAGACCGCCCAGCACGCCGGCGCTCTGGCCCTGGATCAATTGCGCGAACTGGCCGAGCGAACCCTCGCCGCCGATGTGCCCGATGATGTCGTTGATCTTGTCGAGCGGCAGGCCGGTCGAGGCGGCCGCGCTCTGCGCCGTGTCGCCGGGCTCCGGATGCGCCTTGGCGAGCGCGCCAATCGCGCCTTCGACCTGCTTCGGGTCGAGACCGATCTTCTCGGCGAGGTTCACCACGTCGGACACGCCGCCCAGCTGCCCGAGCAATCCGTCGAAAATACCCATTTGAAGCACTCCAGGATGGCCCCCGCCGGAGACGATCCTACCACTCCGCGGGCGGCGGCGCGAGCACTGCGCGGGCCGCGAAACAGCTTGTTGCAATTGGGGTCCTTTCAATTGTCGCAATTGCGGATCATGAAGAGGGCGCGGGGTGGGGCGAACGCCAGTTCAGGAGTCGTTCCATGGGTATCTTTTCTTCGATCAAGAACGCCATCTTCGGCCACAAGAAGGCCGCGCCGGCTCCGGCTCCCCAGGCTGCGCCTGCCGCCGCTGCGCCTGCAGCCGCGCCCGCGCAGCCCCAGCCGGCGCCCGCGCCGCAGCCCGTCGACATCGAGGCGGTGCTGACCGCCCTCCAGCAGGAGAAGGGCACCAATCTCAACTGGCGGTCTTCGATTGTCGACCTGATGAAGCTGGTCGGAATGGAATCGAGCTATGCCGAGCGCAAGGAGCTGGCGCAGGAGCTCGGTTACACGGGCGAATATGACGGCAGCGCCGACGACAATATCTGGCTCCACAAGCGCGTGCTGCAGGAGCTGGAGAAGAACGGGGGCAAGGTGCCCGCCGGTCTCATCGACTAACCGCGCGAGGGGGCGCGCCGTCGCGTCCCCTCAGCCCTTCCAGCGGCGCCACGTCCGGCGCCGCCAGGCCGCGGCGGGCCTCCACCGAGAAGAGCAGCTCGCGCGAATAGAAGCGAAGCGGCCATTCCCGCGCGCCCATCGGCGACGCGAGCAGCGCGTTGACGCGCTCGGCGAGCCCCTCCCCGCCCCGCCATTCGCGGAGGAAGCGCCGCACCCCCGCGACATAGGCGCGCGTGATCGTGTCGTGATAGCCGCCGTGATCGTCGTTCACCCCGCCCACGCTCTCGTTGAAGCGCGAGATGATGCCGGCGATCTCCCCATCCACGTCGACATCGGGCCGCTCGGCGAGCAGCCACAGGCAGGCGGCGAGATGCGCCTCGTGCGTCCATTCCTCGCGCGCGAGCGTGCACGCGAGCAGCCCTTCGCCGATGTGGACCACATCGGCGTCGGAGGCGAAGAAACGGGGCGGGAATTCGGTCATCGATCGGGCTCCAATGACCCGATCGACGACCGGGCAGTTCAGGCGGGGAGCGGCGTTCGCGGCGCGGCCTGGCGCACCTCTTCGTCCACATGCTCCGCGAATTGGGCGAAATTCTCGTTGAACAGGTCGACCAGCCTCGCCGCAGTGGCGTCATATTGCGCCTTGTTCGCCCATTGCTCGCGCGGGTCGAGCAGCGAGGGATCGACGCCCGGCACACTCACGGGCACGCGGAAGCCGAAGTTCGGATCGGTGCGGAACTCGGCCTGGTTGAGGCTGCCGTCGAGCGCGGCGTTGAGCAGCGCGCGCGTCAGCTTGATCGGCATGCGCTTGATGCCGGGGTCGGTCGCCTTGCCGCCCGCCCAGCCGGTGTTGACCAGCCAGCAATCGACTCCGCCCTTGGCGATCCGCTCCTTGAGCAGGTTGCCGTAGATCGAGGGATGGCGCGGCATGAAGGGCGCGCCGAAGCAGGTCGAGAAGGTCGCCTCGGGCTCGGTCACGCCGATCTCGGTCCCCGCGACGCGCGCGGTATAGCCCGAGAGGAAGTGGTACATCGCCTGCTCGGGGGTGAGCTTGGCGATCGGCGGCAGCACGCCGAACGCGTCGGCGGTGAGCATCACCACGTTGCGCGGCACCGGCCCCATGTTCTCGGCCGAGGCATTGGGAATGAAGTCGATCGGATAGGCGCCGCGGCTGTTCTCGGCGAGGCTGTTGTCGTCGAGGTCGAGCTCTCGCGTCTCGGCGTCCATCACGACATTCTCGAGCACCGTGCCGAAGCGGCGCGTGGTCGCGTAGATCTCGGGCTCGGCTTCCTCCGAGAGGCGGATCATCTTGGCGTAGCAGCCGCCTTCGAAATTGAAGACCGCGGTGTCCGACCAGCCATGCTCGTCGTCGCCGATCAGCGTGCGGCTGGCATCGGCCGAAAGCGTGGTCTTGCCTGTCCCCGAAAGGCCGAAGAACACCGCCGTGTCGCCGTTCGGCCCGATATTGGCCGAGCAGTGCATCGGCATGATGCCATCCACCGGCAGCAGATAGTTGAGCAGCCCGAAGACGCTCTTCTTCATCTCGCCGGCATAGGCGGTGCCGCCGATCAGGATCAGCTTCTCGCTATAGTTGACCGCGATCACCGTCTCGCTGCGCGTGCCGTGACGCGCGGGATCGGCGCGGAAGCTCGGCAGGTCGATGATCGTATATTCGGGAACGAAGCCCGCCAGCTCGTCGGCGGTCGGGCGTACCAGCATCGTGCGGATGAACAGGCTGTGCCAGGCGAATTCGTTGATCACGCGCACGTTGACGCGGTGCTCGGGCTGCGAGCCGCCGAACAGGTCCTGGACGAACAGCGTCTCGCGCTCGGCCAGCTCGGCGAGGAAATCGGCCTTGAGCGCGGCGAAATGCGCGGGATCCATCGCCTTGTTGGTCTTGCCCCACCAGACGCTTGCGTCGGTCTCGGCATCGCGGACGATGAACTTGTCCTGCGCCGATCGGCCGGTGTGCTTGCCCGTGGCGACGACGAGCGGACCGTCCTTGGCTAGCCTCCCCTCACCGCGGCGTACCGCCCGCTCGACGAGCGGCGCGGTACCCAGATTCCAGAAAAGCTCGGCGTTGGTCTCGATACCCTGCATCTCGAGACCGTGAGACGATCGACGTTCCGTCACTCAAATTCTCCCATGGGCGCAACTTTACGTCCCGGTTTCTGGGCCCGGGTACGCGTCTGCTCCCGCCATATGAGAGCCCGGAAAAAAGGGTCAATGCAGGTAAACGCTGTCAGCCGATTGAGCGTGCAGGAAAGTTGGTCTAACTCCCTTTTCGATGCTTCGAAGCCCCCCGCTGTCCGCATGACTGCGACGATCGCGCTGGTCGATGACGACCGGAACATCCTCACTTCGGTGTCGATCGCCCTCCAGACCGAAGGCTTTCTGACGCGCGTCTATTCGGACGGCGAGAGCGCGCTCAAGGCGCTGATCGACAATCCGCCCGATCTGGCGGTGCTCGACATCAAGATGCCCAAGCTCGACGGGCTCGAGCTGCTGCGCCGGTTGCGCGAGAAGAGCGCGATCCCGGTGATCTTCCTCACCAGCAAGGACGACGAGCTCGATGAGGCGCTGGGCCTGGCGATGGGCGCGGACGACTATATCGCCAAGCCGTTCAGCCAGCGGCTGCTGATCGCGCGCATCCGGGCGATCCTCAGGCGCACCGAAGCCGCGCAGCCGAGCGTCGACGGCGCCGAGGCGGAGCCGGCCGAAGTGCTGGTGCGCGGCAGGCTCACGATGGATCCGGCGCGCCACCGCGTCACCTGGAACGGCACAAACGTGACGCTCACCGTCACCGAGTTCCTGATCCTCGAGACGCTGGCGCAGCGCCCGGGCATCGTGAAGACGCGCAACCAGCTGATGGACGCGGCCTATCAGGACGACATCTATGTCGACGACCGCACCATCGACAGCCACATCAAGCGCGTACGGCGGAAATTCCGGCAGGTAGATCCCGAGTTCGATGCTATCGAAACGCTCTATGGCGCCGGATACCGTTTCTCGGACGAATAACGAGCGCGACCTCGCGCTCAAATGGTCGAGCCGCGTCAGCCTCACGCCGAGGATCCTGGCGGTGAACATCTTCGCCCTCGCGCTGCTGGGCGGGGGCTTCTCCTATCTCGATTCCTATCGCAGCCGGATGGTCGACAGCCGCGTGGCGCAGGCGCGGCGCGAAGTGCGGCTGATCGCCCAGGCAGTGGCCTCCGCCACCGCCGAGCGCCGCGACCTGCTCGTCCTCAGCCTGGCGCGCGACACGGGCAACCGCATCCGCCTGTTCGACGAGGACGGCAGGATGATCACCGACAGCCATGAGCTGGGGCTGCGCAACCTGGTGCTGCGCGATCCGGACAAGGACCCCTGGGGCCAGTCGGTCGCGCGCTTCCTCGACGCGGTGATCGACACGGTGGCCGGCGCCGCGCGCGCGCCGCTCTATCGCGAGCGCCCACGCGACGCGGGGCTCGAATGGCCCGACGTCGAGACCGCACGTGCTACGCACGGCACACCCGCCACCGTCTGGCGCGCGCCGGACCGGACGCCGGTGATCACCGCGGCGGCGCCGATCACCCAGCTCGGCGTGGTGATGACCACGGCGAATGCGCGCGACATCACCCGCACGGTGCGCACCGAGCGGCTGCGGCTGAGCGTGGTGCTGGCGATCGTCGCGCTGGTTTCGGTCCTGCTCTCGCTCTTCCTCGCGCGCACGATCGTGCGGCCGCTGCGCCGGCTCGCGCGCGCGGCGGTGCGCGTCCGGCTGGGGCGCGCGCGCGAAGTGGTGGTGCCGCGGCTTCCCGAGCGCAGCGACGAGATCGGGCTGCTAGCGCGCGCGATTTCGGACATGAGCCAGGCGCTGCGCGCACGGATCGACGCGACCGAGAGCTTCGCCGCCGATGTGACGCACGAGCTCAAGAACCCGCTCGCCTCGCTGCGCTCCGCGGTCGAGGGGCTTTCCAACGTCAAGGACCCCGACCTGCAGGCGCGGCTGCTCGCGATCGTGCGCGACGATGTCCACCGGCTCGACCGGCTGATCACCGACATCTCCGACGCCTCGCGGCTCGACGCGCAGCTGAGCCGCGCGACGTTCGAATCGGTCGACATGGGCGCGATGATCGCGGCGCTGATCGATCAGCGCGAGACCCGCGGCCTGCCGCGCGGCGTGCGGCTGCTGTTCGAGCATCGCCCGCGCGAGCCGCTGTGCGTGCTCGGCGAAGGCGCGCGGCTGGAGCGCGTGTTCGAGAACCTGATCGAGAATGCGATTTCCTTTTCCCCCGATGGCGGTTTGGTCACCATTTCGGCCTACAGCGACGACGACATGATGACCGTGTGGGTCGAGGACGAGGGACCGGGAGTGCCGGAGGAATCGCGCGAGGCGATTTTCCGCCGCTTCCATTCGGTGCGGCCGGAGAGCGAAGCCTTCGGCCAGCATTCGGGGCTCGGCCTTGCCATCGCGCGGACGATTGTCGAAGGCCATCAGGGGAGCATCGGGGTGGAAACTCGGGAGGATCGATTGGGGGGAGCACGGTTCGTGGTTCGATTGCCTCTGGCGGAGCGCGACTGATGGCGCTCCCGGAAGTCTCATCGGAAACGGTGCACGGCGCCTGCGTCGCGATCGACGGGCGCGCGGTGCTGATCGAGGGCCGCTCGGGCGAGGGCAAGTCCGACCTCGCGCTGCGGCTGATCGACCGCGGCGCCAAGCTGGTCGCCGACGAGCAGGTCATCTGCCAGCGCCAGGGCGGCGGGCTGATCGCCAGCCCCACTTCGCAGGGTGCCGGCAGGATCGAAGTGCGCGGGCTGGGCATCGTCGAGATGCCTCACGCCGAGCGCGTACCCGTGGAGCTGCTGATCGTGATCCTCGATTCGCCGCCGCGCTTCCCCGACGATGCGCGCAAGCGACGCGTCGCCGGGGTGGATGTGCCGGTGCTGCCGCTCGCGGCGCTCGAGCCCTCGGCGCCGATCAAGGTCGAGCTGGCGCTGGGACGCATCCCCAAGTGAGCAGCCGAAAGCCCAAGAACATCCTGCTCGTCACCGGCATGTCCGGCGCGGGCAAGTCGACCGTGCTGCGGACGCTGGAGGACCTGGGCTGGGAAGTCGTCGACAACCTGCCGCTGCTCCTGCTCAACCGCCTGCTCGACACCGCCCCCGGCGAAGGCAGCGACGACGGCGACCGGCCGCTCGCGATCGGCATCGGCACCCAGACGCGCGGCTTCGACGCCGAGAGCATCGTGCGGCGCATCAAGAAGCTGAGCAGCGAATATGGCCACCATGTCGGCACGCTGTTCCTCGAATGCTCCGAGGCCGAACTCGAGCGCCGCTATTCGGAGACGCGCCGGCGCCACCCGCTGGCGCAGGACCGGCCGGCGACCGACGGCATCGCCCGCGAGCGCGAGCTGCTCGCGCCGCTGCGCCGCTGGTCGAACCGGCTGATCGACACGACCAACATGGGCTCGAACGAGCTGGCGCAGCAGATCCGCTCGACCTTCGCGCCCGATGGCCTGGGCCGGACGGTGATCACCGTCGCCTCGTTCGGCTTCGCCCGCGGGCTGCCGCGCGACGCCGACCTGGTGTTCGACATGCGCTTCCTGCGCAATCCGCACTGGGTGCAGGCGCTGCGTCCCGGAACGGGCCAGGACGCCGACGTCTCCGCCTATATCGTCGAGGACCCGGCCTATGCCGAGGCGATGGCGCAGATCGAGGCGCTGCTGCTGTTTCTCCTCCCCCGCTACCAGGCCGAAGGAAAGGCCTATGTGACGATCGCCTTCGGCTGTACGGGCGGGCGGCACCGCTCGGTACACGTCGCCGAGCGGATGGCGCGGCGGTTGCGCGAGGAAGGTTTTTCGCCCACGGTGCGGCACCGCGATCTGCAGACCGCGCCGCAGGACTCATTGGAAGGGGCCCCGGTCACCATATGATGGGGTCGGAGTAGAGAATGATCGGTTTGGTACTCGTGACGCACGGGCGACTCGCGGAGGAGTTCGTCGTCGCGATGGAGCATGTCGTCGGCAAGCAGGAGCGGATCGAACCGATCTGCATCGGCCCCGAGGACGATATGGAGAGCCGCCGCGCGGATATCGCCGCGGCGATTGCACGGGTCGACGAAGGCCGCGGCGTGATCGTGCTCAGCGACCTGTTCGGGGGCACGCCGTCGAACCTCGCCATCTCGCTGATGGAGGCGGGGCGGATCGAAGTGATCGCCGGCATCAACCTGCCGATGCTCATCCGCCTGGGCGGCGCGCGCAAGACGATGAAGGTCACCGAAGCGGTGGCCGCCGCGCGCGACGCGGGCCGCAAGTACATCACCGTAGCGTCCGAAGTATTGGGAGAAGCCGCCGCGTGAGTCGCGCCATCCGTACGGTCACGATCGAGAATCGCCGCGGCCTCCATGCCCGCGCCTCCATGGCTTTCGTAACGCTGGCGACCAGCCAGCCGGTGGAACTCGTCGTAGAGAAGGACGGCAACAGCGCCTCGGGCACGTCGATCCTCGACCTTATGATGCTCGGCGCCGCCAAGGGCGACTGCATCACGATCAGCGCGGAAGGCGACGGCGCCGAGGCCGCGGTGCAGGCGATGGCGGAGCTGGTCGAGGCGCGCTTCGGCGAGGAATAACTGGTCCTACGCCGCTTTGTCCCGCTCCCCTCGCGCTTGCGGGAGGGGTCGGCGGAGGGCATGGGATACTCCGTGAACGACGCAAATCTCTGCAGGGCCACCCCCTTCCCCAACCCCTCCCGCGAGCGGGAGGGGAATTGATGCCTCGCGAAATCACTGCCTATTCCAACCCCCTCATCAAGCGCGTCCGCAACCTGCGCGACAAGCGGCATCGGCGCGAGGAAGGGCTGTTCCTCGCCGAGGGGCTGCGCATCCTCACCGAGGCGCGCGAGGCCGGGCGGCTGCCCGAATATCTGTTCTTCGCGCGCGACAACGGCCGGCACCCGCTGGTCCAGGCGCTGGTCGAGGCCACCGAAGCCGCCGGCGGCGAGGCGATCGAGACCAATGCCGACATCCTCTCCAAGCTCTCGGGCAAGGACAATCCGGGCGCTGTCGTCGGCGTCTATCCCGAATTCGCGCTGTCGCTGACGGATCTCGACCGCGCGGCCGCGCCGATCTGGCTGGTCGCCGAGCGGCTGCGCGATCCCGGCAATCTCGGCACCATCCTGCGCACCGGCGACGCGGTGGGCGCAGGCGGGCTGATCCTAGTCGACGAGTGCGTCGATCCCTTCTCGGTCGAGGCGGTGCGCGCGAGCATGGGGGCGCTGTTCACCGTGCCCGTCGCCAAGGCGAGCTGGGACGAATTCAGGGCCTGGCTGCGCAGCGGTCCCGGCCAGCTCGTCGGGCTGAGCCTCGATACCGAGCACGACTATCAGGCCCCGCGCTACGCGGCGCCGACCTTCCTGCTCACTGGCAACGAGGCGCAGGGCATGCCCGACTTCATGGCCGAGGAATGCGACCTGCTGGTCAAGATCCCGATGCTCGGCAAGGCCGACAGCCTCAACGCGGCGGTGGCGACCGCAGTGATGGCATACGAAGTGCTGAGCCAGCAGCGGCGGGGGTGATCCGCGGCGGAAGTTGACACAAGTTGACCGAAGTTGACACTGTGGAAGTTGACAAAGTTGACACCTTCCGCGGGGGATTTCGCAAATCGCTGACTTCGCGGCTTGCTGTTGCGACGGTTCAAAGAGCGGCCGGGACACCTCGGCGCGGCGAGCAGAGCAAAGCAAATCCTACATTGCAACCGCGCGATCGCCCCGGAGCAGCGCGTCGAGTTCGAGCGCATTGGCGGCGGCCGCGCCCGATGCGGTGTTGTCGAAGATGACCCAGACTTCGGCGCCGTCCTGCGCCGCCGCGCTCGCCCGCTCCGCCAGACCGGCGATCTGCGCCGCGTCATACGAGGACCAATAGACCCGCGGCGCGCCGTGCAGCCGGAAATAGGCGAGCGCCGGCGTGCCGCGCGGCGCGGCTGCCTGGGGCACCGGTGCCGGGTCGGCCGCGACGCCGGCGATGTGGAAGGACGCGAGCAGCGCCTCGGCATCGGGGGCGAACCAGCTCGGGTGCCGCGCCTCGAGCGCCACCGGTCCGCCGAGCGTCCGCGTCACGGCCTCGAAGAAGGGCTCGGCGACTTCGGCCGACCAGGACAGGCTCGGCGGAAGCTGGACGAGCAGCGGTCCGCGCTTGCTGCCGAGGCCGGCGATCTGCTCGGCGAAGACCTCGAGCTCGGCCTCGCAGCCGACCAGCCGCGCCTTGTGGGTGATGGTCTTGGGGAGCTTCACCGAGAAGCGGAAGTCCTCGGGCACGCTGGCGGCCCAGCGCGCATAGGTCGTGGGGCGGTGCGGGCGGTGGAAGCTGCTGTTGATCTCGGCCGCGTCGAACCGCCCGGCGAAACGCTCGAGGCTGCTGCCCTCGCCGGCGAAATCCCCGGCGACCGCGCGCGGGATCGACCAGCCCGCCGTGCCGATCCTCAGCCTGCCGTGATGGGGAAGTTGGCGCGCCACGCCGAGTAAACCGGGCGAAGGCGCTTACCGTTCCCCGGCGCAGGTCAGGCGGGCACGTAGCGCAGCCGGAGCACGTCCTCGCCGATCCGGTCGTGGCCCAGGAGCCGGAGCGGCGGCCGGGCCTCCGCGAAATAGGGCGTGCCATGGCCGAGCACGACGGGGTGGAGGTAGATCCGGTATTCGTCGATCAGGCCGAGTTCGCCCAGGCCGTGCGCGAGCGTGGGGCCGGCGAGGCCGATCTCGCCGTCATGTTCGGCCTTGATCGTGCGGATCGCGCCTTCCAGATCGTCGCCGAGCAGCGTCGCGTTGGGGCCGACCGAAGTCAGCGTGCGCGAGACGACCCATTTGGGCTGCCTCCGCCACGCCGCCGCAAAGGCACGGCGGTCCGCATCCCAGTCCGGCTGATCCTCGTCCCAATAGCGCATCAGCTCGTACAGCACGCGGCCGTAGACGCTGCCCGCCGCCTGTTCTGCCTCCTGCACGAAATGGCGGAAGAGCGTGGCGCCAGGCGCGAAGCGCATATGGTCGACATAGCCGTCGAGCGACTGGTTCATCCCGAACACGAGCCTGGCCATGGCGGCCTCCTTTCGTCCGTGCGACATCCGTGCGCCGCGCGGATCGCATTATGCAATCGCCGGTGGGCTGGATCGACTGATTTGTGCGGAGGGCGCGCCGGACACGAAAAAGCCGGGCCAAATCTGACCCGGCTTGGACCACTTTTCCGTGGTTTATCCACTGGCGCGCCCGGAACGATTCGAACGTCCGACCCTCAGATTCGTAGTCTGATGCTCTATCCAGCTGAGCTACGGGCGCGCTGTGGAGCGGCGCTGATAGGCGGAGCTTTTCAGGAACGCAACCCCGTTGCGCAGGGTTTTTCACAGGAATAGAGCGAGCCCATGCGCAGACCCGCCATTTTCGTGCTCATCGCCCTAGCGGGCTGCACCGAAACCCCGAATCGATACCCCTCGCTGCTGCCGAGGCCGATCGAATCGCAGAGCTTTGCGGAGCCGGAGCGGCCGGTGCCGGTGGCGACGCCCGACGCGGCGCTCGATTCGCAGATCGCCGAGATCACGGCCTCGCTCGACGCCAACAACCAGAAGTTCGTCGCCGCGGCGCAGGATGCCGAGGCCAAGGTGGCGGTGGCGCGCGGCGTGGCGCCGGGATCCGAGGCGTGGCTGACCGCGCATGCGGCGCTCAGCGCGCTCGAATCGCTGCGTGCGCCGACGCTCAATGCGCTGTCCGAGCTCGACCGGCTGATCCTCGATCGCGGCAAGGCGGGCGAGCCGCCCTATCCCGCGCTGGCCGCCGCTTCCGAGCGCGCCGAGCAGCTCTCCAACACCCAGAGCGACCGGATCGGCGCGCTCAACGCGGCGCTCGCCGGGGCCTGAGCCGCTATTCCTCGACCATCGAGGGCTGGAACACCCGCATCACCGGCATGACCGAGGCGTAATCGTCGGTCCAGGGGCGGAAGCGCGGCCAGGGGGCGAGCGGCTGCCACTCCTGGCTATGCGCGGTCAGCCGGTCGAGCACCGTCTTGTCGCGCGACAGCGCGATCCAGTCCGATGACGTCGCCTCGTCGAGCTCCTCGAGCGCGCTCGGCACATATTCCATCCGCGCCGCGTGCCAGCCGCCCCGGTCGGCGGCGCCCGCCACCACGCGCGCCAGCGTGAGGAAGCGATTGGAGATATGGACGAGCAGCAGCCCGTGCGGCCCGAGCACGCGGCCATAGGTGTCGAACGCCTCGGTCGTCATCAGGTGCATCGGCACCGTATCCGACGAGAAGGCGTCGAGCGCGAGCAGGTCGAGACTCGCGTCGGGCATCTCGCCGATCCTGAGCCGCGCATCGCCGAGCACGATCTGCGCCCAGGGCGCGCAGCGGCTGAGGAAGGTGAAGGCGCCGCTGTCGCGCGAGAGCTGGACCACCGCGGGGTCGATCTCGAAGAAGCGCCATTGCTGGCCGGGCACCGCGTAGCAGGCGAGCGTACCGGTGCCGAGCCCGACCACCCCGACGCGCGCGCCCGGGCCGTAGAGCGCAGGCAGCGCCTCCATCGCCTGGCCTACGCCCGATCCGGGGACGTAGTAAGTGGTCGGCATCGTCGCGCGATTGCCCTTGAGCTGGATGCCGTGGAGCGTGGTGCCGTGCGCGAGGCGGCGCTCGGCGGGCAGATCGGTGACGGTATAGACGCCGAAATAGCTGCGCGTGCGGTCGCCGCTGAGCGAGGTTTCGACGGCACGCCAGCCGCCGAACAGGAACAAGCCGCCGGCGAGCGCGACGACGAAGGGCAGCCGCATGCCGACGGCGACCAGCCCGAGCAGCGCGACCGCGACGAAGGCGAGCTGGTCGTGGAGCGAACCGAGGGAGTTGCCCGGATTGATCAGCCCCCAAGCGACGATCACCGCGATGAGCAGCATCAGCACCGCGGCCTTGAGCCAGCGGTCGCGGCCCTGCCAGAAGCGCGCCGTGAGGCGGAGGAGGAAGCTCTGCGGCACGAGCGCGCCGGCGGCGAGGATCAGCAGCGGATATTCATAGGTCCAGTCGAACACCACCGGCGCGACCAGCCCGGCGAACACGCCGCCGAGCGCGCCGCCGACCGACATGGCGAGATAGAAGCCGGTCAGCCGATCGGGCGCCGGGCGGAGCTGATACATGCGCCAGTGCAGCGCGACCGCTACCAGGAACAGCAGCGCCAGCCCGATCAGCGCATTGAAATAGGCGTATTTCTGGTCGCCCGCGATCAGCGTCGCGCCGAACAGCAGCACCACCACCGGCGCCAGCTTGCCGATCAGCTCGGGCATCAGCTCGCCGTCGCGGAACGCCACCGAGAAGCTCAGGAGATAGAGGCCGAGCGGCAGGACCCAGAGCATCGGCATCGCGACGATGTCGGTGGTAAGGAAAGTGGTGGTCGCGAGCATCAGCCCCGAGGGGACGAAGGCGAGCGTCACCCACAGCAGCACGCGCCGGAGCCCGGGCGGCGGGCTGGTGTGCGGGACGTGCGCCTCGCCCCGGCTCCCGCGCGGCAGGCGCGTGGCGCAGGCGATGATGAGCAGGAAGACCAACGCATAGCCCGCGGTCCACAGCCAGCTCTGCGCCTTGAGCGCCATGTTGGGCTCGACGAGCAGCGGATAGGCGATCAGGCCGCCGAAGCTGCCGATGTTCGACGCGGCGTAGAGCGCATAAGGGTCCCTTCCCCCGCTCGCGACGCTGTACCAGCGCTGGAGCAGCGGCGCCTGGGCCGAGATCGCGAAGAACAAGGGGCCGATCGAGGCGCCGAACAGCCAGGGCACCCAGAGCGCGGGCTCGGCGCTGCCGGGGAGCTGGGTAGCGATGAGACCGATCGGCAGCCACAAGGCGGCGAGCGCGAGCACGCCCATGTGGATCCCCGCCTGGGTCCGCGGCGGCACGCGGCTCAGCCAATGCGCATAGGCATAGCCGCCGAGCAGCAATGCCTGATAGACCAGCATCGCCGAGTTCCACACCGCTGGCGCGCCGCCGACGCGGGGCAGCGCCATGCGCGCGACCATCGGCTGGACGAGGAACAGCAGGAACGAGCCCGAGAGGATCGCGACGACGAACAGCCAGCGCAGCCGGGGGCGGTCCTTGCCGTTCCGCTCTTCCATTCGCGCCTTCCCTTGCTGCCGGCGTAATTGGGCGACCCTACCCACAACGTCACCCCCGCGAAAGCGGGGGCCCATCTTCTATCGTTGCAGCAAAATGCACCGGCGCGTTAGTGGATAGCGCGGGAGATGGGCCCCCGCTTTCGCGGGGGTGACGGATTGGCCAGACTATTCCGTCAGCGCAGCGACGCCGGGCAGTTCCTTGCCTTCCATCCACTCGAGGAACGCGCCGCCGGCAGTCGAGACGAAGCTGAAATCGTCCGCCACGCCGGCCTGGTTGAGCGCCGCGACGGTGTCGCCGCCACCCGCCACGGACACCAGCGATCCTTCCTTGGTCAGCGCCGCCGCGGTCTTGGCGAGGCTCACCGTCGCCACGTCGAACGGCGGCGTCTCGAACGCGCCGAGCGGGCCGTTCCACACGAGCGTGCGGCAGGTCTTGAGCACGTCGGCCAGCGCCTCGGTCGCGGCGGGGCCGACGTCGAGGATCATCTCGTCCTCGGCGACTTCGTGGACGTTGACGGTGCGCGTCGCAGGGTTGGGCTTGAACTCCTTCGCGACCACCACGTCATAGGGCAGATGGACGGTGCAGCCGGCCTTGTCGGCGGCGTCGAGGATTTCCTCGGCGGTGCCGGTCAGGTCATGCTCGCACAGCGACTTGCCGACATTGACCCCGCGCGCGGCGAGGAAGGTGTTGGCCATGCCGCCGCCGATGATCAGGTGATCGACGCGGGCGACGAGGTGCTTGAGCACGTCGAGCTTGGTCGACACCTTGGCGCCGCCGACCACCGCGGCGACCGGATGCTCGGGATTGCCGAGCGCCTTGTCGAGCGCGTCGAGCTCGGCTTCCATCTGCCGCCCGGCAAAGGCGGGGAGCCGATGCGCCAGCCCCTCGGTCGAGGCATGCGCGCGGTGCGCGGCGGAGAAGGCGTCGTTGACGTAGAAGTCGCCGAGCGCGGCGAAGCGATCGACCACGGCGGGATCGTTCTTCTCTTCGCCGCCGAAGAAGCGCGTGTTCTCGAGCACTGCGATGTCGCCCGGCTGGAGCGATGCGACGCTTTGCGTATCGCCTTCCCAGTCGACGTAGCGCACCGGCCGGCCGAGCACCGCCTCATAGGGCTTGACGATCTGCGCGAGCGAGAATTCGGGCGACGGTGTCTTGGGGCGACCGAAGTGGGCGAGGATGAGCACGATCGCGCCGCGGTCGGCGAGTTCGGTCACCGTCTGCAGCGTCGCGCGCAGCCGCGTGTCGTCGGTCACCGCGCCGTCGGCCATCGGCACGTTGAGATCCTCGCGGACGAGCACGCGCTTGCCGGCGATGTCGCCCATGTCGTCGAGCGTCTTGAAGTTGCGGGCCATCGTCATCCCCTAACGTTTTCGATGATCGCTCCCCTCCCGCTTGCGGGAGGGGTCGGGGGAGGGCCTGATCATGAGCCGATCGGCCTGCGGCGCTCCCCTCCCCTAACCCCTCCCGCGAGCGGGAGGGGGATGAAGGGCTCAGCCCAGCTTCGCCATCGCCGCGGCGGTGTCGACCATGCGGTTCGAGAAGCCCCATTCATTGTCGTACCAGCTCACCACGCGGACGAGCTTGCCGTCGATCACCGCGGTCTCGAGGCTGTCGACGGTCGACGAAGCCGGGGTGTGGACGATGTCGATGGAGACGAGCGGCTCGTCCGAATAGACCAGCACGCCCTTGAGCGGGCCGCTCTCCGACGCCGCCTTGAGGATCGCGTTGATCTCGTCGCGGGTCGTGTCGCGCTTGGGCGTGAAGGTCAGGTCGACCAGGCTGCCGTCCGGCACGGGCACGCGGATCGCCGAACCGTCGAGCTTGCCCTTGAGCTCGGGAAGCACCTCGCCGACGGCGCGCGCGGCGCCCGTGGTGGTCGGGATGATGTTCATCGCCGCGGCGCGGGCGCGACGCAGGTCGTTGTGGATCTGGTCGAGGATCTTCTGGTCGTTGGTATAGGCATGGACCGTGGTCATCAGCCCCCGCTCGATGCCGACGCTGTCGTTGAGCACCTTGGCGACGGGCGCGAGGCAGTTGGTGGTGCACGACGCGTTCGAGACGATCGTGTGCCCGGCCTCGAGCCTGTCGTGGTTGACGCCATAGACGACGGTCAGGTCGACATTCTTGCCCGGCGCCGAGATCAGCACCTTCTTGGCGCCCGCGGCGATGTGCTTCTCGCAGCTCGCGCGGTCGGTGAAGAAGCCGGTGCATTCGAGCACCAGCTCGACGCCGTTGGCGGCGTGCGGCAGGTTGGCCGGGTCCTTCTCGGCGGTCACATGGATGCGCTTGCCGTCGATGATGATGTCGTTGCCGTCGGCTTCGACCGTGCCCGGATACTTGCCGTGCACGCTGTCGCGGCTGAACAGCCACGCATTCGACTTGGCGTCGGCAAGGTCGTTGATCGAGACCAGCTCGAGCCCGGAATCGGGACGCTCGAGGATCGCGCGCGCCACCAGACGGCCAATGCGTCCGAACCCGTTGATCGCAACCTTCGTCATAGTGCTTCCCTTTCCTGCTTGGGTCGTTCGAGCCGTTCGGCCCGTCATATGGGTGCTCAGCCGAGCGCCGCCAGCACCTGCGGCGCGATCGCCGCGGCGGTGAGGCCGAAATGCGCGTAGAGCTTGGGCGCCGGGCCCGATGCGCCGAATTTGTCGATGCCGAAGCGCAGCCCGTTGGTGCCGGTGTAGCGCTCCCAGCCGAAGGTCGTGCCCGCCTCGATCGAGACGATCAGCGCATCGGCGGGGAGCAGGTCGGCGCGATAGGCGGCGTCCTGCGCGTCGAACAGCTCGGTGCAGGGCATCGAGACCAGGTCCGCGCCCACGCCCTGCGCTTCGAGCGCATCGGCGACTTCGGCGGCGAGCGAAACCTCCGAGCCGGTGGCGACCAGCACCACCTTGCGCGCAGCCTTGGCGGCACGCAGGCGATAGCCGCCGCGCGCCGAGCGGTTCGACGCCGCGGTCCAGGCCTCGTCGCTTTCCCCGCGAAGCTGCGGCAGATTCTGGCGCGACAGCGCAAGAACCGACGGCGTGTTCGGCGTCGCAAGCGCGAGCGCCCAGCATTCCGCGGTCTCGATCGCGTCGGCGGGGCGATAGACGTTGAGGTTCGGGATCAGCCGCAGGCTCATCACATGCTCGATCGGCTGGTGCGTCGGGCCGTCCTCGCCCAGGCCGATCGAATCATGCGTCATCACATAGACGACGCCGGTGCGCTGCAGCGCCGAAAGGCGGATCGCATTGCGGCAATAGTCGCTGAACACCAGGAAGGTGCCGCCATAGGGCACCACGCCGCCGTGCAGCGACATGCCGTTCATCGCGGCGGCCATGCCGAACTCGCGGATGCCGTAATAGAGGTAGCGGCCCGAATAGTCGTCGGCCGTCAGCGGCTTGGTCGAGCCGGTCTTGGTATTGTTCGAGCCGGTGAGGTCGGCCGAGCCGCCGATCAGCTGCGGCAGCTTTTCGGTGAGCGGTCCGAGCGCCATTTCGGACGCCTTGCGGCTCGCGACATTGGCGGGCTCGGCGGCGAGCTTGGCGATATAGGCTTCGAGCGCGGGGCCGGCCTTGTCGGCGATCGAGGCGATGCGCCCCTCGAACTCGCCGCGAAGGCTGCTCGCGGCCAGCCGCGCCTGCCAGGCGGCGCGCGGCTCGGCACCGCGCTTGCCGGCGCGCAGCCAGGTGTCGCGGATCTCGCCCGGCACTTCGAACGCCGGATAGGGCCAGCCGAGCGTCTCGCGCGCGGCGGCGACTTCGGCGGCGCCCAGCGGCGATCCGTGCGAGCCCGAGCTGTCCTGCTTGTTGGGGGCGCCCTTGCCGATGATCGTGGTGCAGCGGACCAGCGACGGTCGGTCGTCGGCCAGCGCCGCGTCGAGCGCCGCGCGGACGCTGTCGGGATCGTGCCCGTCGCACTCGACGACGTGCCAGCCGGTCGCCCGATAGCGCGCCGGAATGTCCTCGCTCGACGAGAGCGAGACGCGCCCGTCGATGGTGATGCGATTGTCGTCCCACAGCACGATCAGCCGGCCGAGCTTCAGATGCCCGGCAAGGCCGATCGCCTCATGGTTGATGCCTTCCATCAGGCAGCCGTCGCCGGCGATCACCCAGGTGCGGTGATCGACCAGCTCGTCGCCGAAGCCGGTGTTGAGGTGCCGCTCGGCGATCGCCATGCCCACTGCCATCGCCACGCCCTGGCCCAGCGGGCCGGTGGTGCATTCGACGCCGGGGAGCTCGAAATTCTCGGGGTGGCCGGCGCAGGGACTGCCGATCTGGCGGAAGGCCTTGATGTCCTCCAGCGTCGGGCGCGCATAGCCGGTCAGATGGAGCAGCGAATAGATCAGCATCGATCCGTGCCCGGCCGAGAGCACGAAACGGTCGCGATCGGGCCAGTGCGGATCGGCCGGATCGAACTTCAGATATTCCTGGAAGAGGACGGTCGCGACGTCGGCCATGCCCATCGGCATGCCGGGATGCCCCGAATTGGCGGCCTCCACGGCGTCCATCGATAGCGCCCGGATCGCGTTGGCGCAGTCGGTGAAGGATGCGGACACTGGAACTCCCGGGATGGCTGAAGGGGCTGATGGTTTCGCCGACGCCTTTGGGACGCACGGGCGCGCGCGTCAACCGGCTCGCCTGCACGCTTCCGCAAGCGCAGCCCGCCTCAGGAGATTTTCTCGCGCAGACGCGGGTTTTTCCGTGGACTGTTTGCCGCATCGGGCTTGCCGCCCCGCGCAGGCGTGCCTAATCCCCGTCGTAACATGGTTGACACACCCGCAGCCCGCATCGAACAGGCGCTGGCCCGGATCGAGGCCGCAGCGCACGCCCGCGCCTATGCGACCGAGCGTCTCGCACGCCGCCATTCGGTGCTCCGCCAACGGATCGAGGAAGCCGTCACGTCGCTCGACGCGCTGATCGCGCGCGAGACCGCGGCGCGGGCGGAGCAGGACTGATGGCGGATCTCAACATCACCATCGCCGGCCGCAGCTATTCGGTCGCCGCGCGCGACGGCGACGAGGCGCACCTGCGCCATCTCGAATCGATCCTGCAGAAGCACGCCGACACCGCGCAGCGCGCCTCGGGCGGGCTCAGCGCCGAACGGACGCTCGTCTATCTAGCGCTGATTCTCGCCGACCTGCTCGACGAGGCCGAACGCAACCCGCCGCAGGGGGTCTCCCCCGTGCTGCTCGACCGCATCGCCGACCGGCTGGAGGCAGTGGCGGCGGCGCTGGAGGAAGACGCCGCGGCAGCGTGAGCGGTAGGTCTTCGGCCTTATCTTCCCTCTCCCCTCGAGGGGAGAGGGTTGCGCAGACTTAGGTCCGGCACCGCCGGGCCTTAGTCGGAGCTGGGTGAGGGGTGTGCGGCTGCGCAGCAGCCGCGCGGAGCTGCGCTTCGCTCTACCCCTCACCCAACCTCCGCTAGGCACCCCGGCTAAAGCCGGGGCACCAAGCTGCGGTATCCCTCTCCCCTATCAAGGGGAGAGGAGGTTTGAACGCCCGTTGCAGATACCCCGCACAGACCCTAGATAGTCCCACGGCGGGCACTGCCCGGTGCGAGCCTTGGCATTATCCCTGAGGCTATTCATCATCCATGGGGGCTGTCCCTGTGCAGATCCTGGTCTGTCGCATATGGTCCCCACCTGACGTAACGGGCGTCAGAGGATATTCTGGCAAACGGCCACGGCGGTCCCGCCACCCCGCCGCGCAATGATTCGAGGCGCATGATCATCGACAAGCCCGCCCTGCGCGCGAAGCTGCGCGCCGACCGCGATCGCTTCGCGGCCGAATCGAGCGCGGCGATCCTCGCGCCGGAAGCCTTCGTCGAGCGGCTGAAGCCCGGGCTAACCGTCGCCACTTATTGCCCCGTCGGCAGCGAAGCCGATCCCACCCAGCTCGCCGCCGCCGCGGCCGAGCAGGGATGCCGGCTCGCCCTCCCCCATGTCGTCGATCGCGCGGCACCGATCCGCTTTCTCGCCTGGGAGATCGGCGAGCCGCTGGTCCCCGGCCCCTTCGGCCTCCGCCAGCCCGATTCGTCGCGCGAGGAAGTCGCGCCCGACGTGATCCTGACTCCGCTGGTCGGTTTCGATGGGAGGCTGAATCGGCTCGGCCAGGGCGCGGGCCACTACGACCGGGCCTTTGCGCGATTCGAATCGGCCTGGCGCGTCGGCGTCGCCTGGTCGGTGCAGGAGGTTCCTGCAATTCCCGCCGACATCTGGGACGTGCCCTTGCACGCGATCATCACCGAGGAGGGCATGTTGTGGCACGCGGGCAAGTGAAGGCGACGTGGCGCAAGCCCGCGGGGATGTTCGCGATCCTGGCGCTGATCCTGTTCTGGGTGGTCGTGGTCGCCAGCTTCTCGGTCCAGATCGGCGCGCTGCCGGTGCTGGTGCAGGCGCTCGTCTATGTGGTGCTGGGGATCGTCTGGATCGCGCCGCTGAAGCCGTTGCTGCGCTGGATGGAAACGGGCCGCTGGCGCGCCTGAGCCGCCGCCTGACATTCTGATTTCGCTGGGAAAATCCGCTGCCGCCAATCCCTGCTCTTGCAAGGGATGGCGCGAGTGACGGGGCTCGAACCCGCGACCTCCGGCGTGACAGGCCGGCGCTCTAACCAACTGAGCTACACCCGCTCTCTCGAAGCGAGGAGGCGGCCACTAGCCGCCGGATTCGGGGGTGTCAACCGGATAGGTCACGACTTTTTTGACGATGTGCACGATGTTCGCTCGGATCGGACACCAGCGTGCCGTGTTCGAAGAGGAATCCGGCGATATCCGGCTTGCCCGCAGCGTTGAGCACGGTCTGGATGATGATCAGCAGCGGCACCGCCAGCAGCGCGCCCGGCGTGCCCCACACCCATCCCCAGAAGCTCAGCGAGACGAGAATCAGAAGCGGGCTGATCGTCAGCCGGTGCCCGACGATCAGCGGAGTCACCGCATTGGCCTCGATCAGATGCGCGACGATCATGATCGCGGCGGGCAGCAGCGCGACGCCGATGTCGCCGAAGCTCATCAGCCCGCCGAGCGCGAGCAGCAGCGCGGCCATCACCGGGCCGATATAGGGAATGTAGTTGAGCAAGGTGACGATGCCGCCCCACATCAGCGGCGTCGGCATGCCCAGCATCCAGAGCGCGGCCGCGACGATCAGGCCCAGCGTCACGTTGATGAGCGTGATCGTGCCGAGATAGGCCGAAGTGTCGTCGACCACGTCCTGGATCACCCGCGCGGTCGCCATCGCGCCGCCGAAGCTCGCGCGGCTGGTGATCGCGTTGCGCCGCAGCCGCGTCCAGCCCGAGAGGAAGAAGTAGATCACCAGGATCGCGAAGAACATCTCGATCAGCGCCGACGGCGCCGAGGTGGTGAACAGGTCGAGCAGCGAGGTCGGCGGCGCGGCGGCGGCGATCATCTGGGGCTGGCTCACCGGTGCCGCGGCGAAGCTGGTCAGCGTCCGGTTCACGAAATGCTCGAGGTGCGCATAGAAGCGGATCAGCGGCTCGAGATTCTGCTGGATCCTCGGGATGCTCTCGGGCAGCCGCTGCATCCATTGCCACGCCGGCACGACGATCGAGGCGAGCGCGGCGTTCGCCACCACCAGGAACAGGAAGACGCAGATCAAAGCGGCGAGCGGCGCGGGCGCACCGCGGCGCTCGAGCCATTCGAGCAGCGGCACCAGCGCGATCGCGATCACCAGCGATGCGGTCAGCGGCAGGAAGAAGGGGGAGCCGGCGCGGAGCGCGAAGGGGGTGGCGAGCAGCAGCCCCAGCCCCGCCATCAGCGCCAGCGCGGCCATCAGCCGGTCGCGCCGCAGCCCGTCGCCCGGATTCTCGTGCGGCTCGGGCGCGAGGATCGGCTCGCGCGGCGCCGCCTCGGGAACCGTGTCGTCGCTCGTACCGCCCATTGCCACGCCCTGTTCGTCCACGCTGATTCAGCCTCCCGGTTCGTCTCAATCTAGAGCCGGTGTATCCCGCGGGCAACGGCGCTTGAGGGGTGCTTACTGTGGCAATTCTGCAACTTGTCGCAGCGAAACAACATTTTACCGCCAAGTCGTTGACGCCTGATCTATACGGATCGGGAACAAACCCCGAGTCGAAAGTGTTAACGGCCTGGGTTCTTTGGGAGACGAAGCATGTATAACTTCGGCATCCGTCAGGCACACACCGGGTACCGCGTCGCATATCGTCCGGATCAGACCAACCATTGCCCTGGCTGCGGCCAGTCGCACTGGATGCTCGGCCGCCTCACCGCCGAATGCGCCTTCTGCGGCACTGCGCTTCCGCTGAACGCGGGGGGAGCGTCGGGCACGGGCCTGTTCCGCCGGAGCACCGGCAAGACGGTTCCGCCGCTCGCAGCCTGAGCGTTCCGCAACCGGAACGCCCGTCGAACCCTGCGCGTTGCACGTCGCGAACCCGCGATAGGAGCAACCCAATGACCGATGTTTCCGTCACTTCGCCTGTCGAGCGCATCGCCCGCGTGATCGCGGCCGAGGCGCTCAGCATCAACGGCGAGGGTGGCGATCCGAGTGCCGGTGGCGAAGTCGATGCGGTGTGGGAGCAGGAAGTCGACCGCGCCCTCGCCGTGCTGCGCACGCTGCGCGAACCCACGCCCGAAATGGTAGAGGCCGGCCGCGCCGCCGGCGGCGATCCGGCCGCCGTGTGGAACGCGATGGTCCGCGCCGCGATCGGGCAGGAAGAGACGGTTTAGATACGGGAACTCCCCTCCCCTTTCAGGGAGGGGAATGGATGAGCAATCCTACATCCCTCCCCGCGCCTCCTCGACGTCCTCGGGCTTGGCCTGCGCCGTGTGCATCTTCGCGAGCAGCGTATCGGGCGTGATGTGGCTCATCGCCGCCTGTAGCTTGTTGACGAAGCCCGAGACGATGTGCGGCTTGCCGCCGGTCATCGCCGCCCAGCCGTCCTCGGCGACCTTGGCAGGATCGGCCTTCTCGGCCTCGCCCACCGGCGTGTCGAGCAGCCCGGCGCGGCGGAAGAACTCGGTCTCGGTCGGCCCGGGCATCAGCACGGTGACATTGACCTGCGTGTCCTTCAGCTCCTCGCGCAGCGCATAGGCGAAGCTGTCGAGATAGGCCTTGGTGGCATTGTACACCGCCTGCCATGCCCCGGGGATCAGCCCTGCGATCGAGCCGGTGATCAGCACATTGCCCGAATCGCGCGCCACCATCTGCTGGAGCACCTTCTGGAGCAGATAGGTCGTGCCGGTGACGTTGGTGTCGATCACGCGGCGCCACTCGGCCGGATCCTGCGCGAGGAAGCCCTGGCCGAGCCCGCGGCCCGCATTGGCCACCAGCACGTCGATCTGCCGCCCGCCGCACGCCGCGAGCAGCCGGTCGTTGCCTTCGAAGGTCGCGAGGTCGGCCTCCACTGCCTGCACCTGCACGCCATAGCCATTGAGCTCGCCGGCCGCGGCGTCGATCGCCGGCTCGTCGGCGACGAGGATCAGGTCGTATCCCTCGCGCGCCGCGATCTTCGCCAGCTCCTTGCCGATGCCCGTCGAGGCACCGGTGATCACTGCCAGTTTGTCCGCCATCGTTCGGTCTCCCTCAGGCAAGCTCGAGGCCGGGCTTCAGCACCACCTTGGTGCAGCTGTCCTGCTCGTCATGGAACATGCGGTAGCCCTCGGGCGCCTGCTCGAGCGTCAGCCGGTGCGAGATCAGGAAAGTCGTATCCAGCTCGCCCTCGCCGATCATCTCGAGCAGCCTGGCGGTGTAGCGCTGGACATGGGTCTGGCCGGTCTTCACCGTCAGCCCCTTCTCCATCATCGCGCCCGCCGGGAACTTGTCGAGCAGCCCGCCATAGACGCCGGGGATCGAGACGCGCCCGCCCTTGCGGCAGGCGACGATCGCCTGCCTGAGCGCATGCGGCCGATCGGTGCCGAGGAAGGTCGACGCCTTGACCTGGTCGACGACATTGTCGACGAACAGGCCGTGCGCCTCCAGGCCCACCGCGTCGATCACTGCGTCGGGGCCGATCCCGCCGGTCATCTCCATCAGCGCCTCATAGGTGTCGGTCTGCTCGAAGTTGATCGTCTCGGCGCCGAACTTCGCCGCCAGCTCTAGCCGGTGCGGGAAATGGTCGATCGCGATCACGCGGTGCGCGCCGAGCTTGAACGCCGACTGGACCGCGAACAGCCCCACCGGCCCGCAGCCCCATACCGCGACCGTATCGCCGGGCTCGATGTCGGCATTCTCCGCCGCCATCCAGCCGGTGGGCAGGATGTCGGAGAGGAACAGCACGTCCTCGTCGGGAACGCCGTCGGGGATCACGATGGGCCCGACGTCGGAGAAGGGCACGCGGACATATTCCGCCTGGCCGCCCGGATAGCCGCCGGTCAGGTGGGTATAGCCGAACAGCCCGCTCATCGGCTCGCCGTAGAGCGTCTGGCCGAGCTCCTGGTTTTCCACCGGATTGCCGTTCTCGCACGCCGAATATTGCTGCTTGGAGCAATGAAAGCACTGGCCGCACGAGATGGTGAACGGCACCACCACGCGCTGTCCCTTCCTGAGCGAGGACTTGGGGCCCACATCCTCGACCACGCCCATGAACTCGTGGCCCAATATGTCGCCCTTCTCGAGCGTGGGGATATAGGCGTCGTAGAGGTGCAGGTCCGATCCGCAGATCGCGGTCGAAGTGATCCGGATGATCGCGTCGCGCGGATTGAGGATCTCGGGGTCCGGGACCGTCTCCATCCGAACGTCATGCTTGCCGTGCCAGGTGAGTGCGCGCATCGCTTCGTCTCCGATGGAGGGATGGGGTCAGGAAATCGACGGACGGTTGGGCGGCGAGGTGGTCGCGATCTCGCCCGTCTCCATCAGCTGCTTGAAGCGCCTGAGGTCGCGCGTGGACTGGATCTGCGGCTCCTTCTGCATGACCTTGGCCACCGCCTTGCCGATGAAGCCCATCGGCGGGTCATAGGCGAGGATCGCGCGCACGAAGGTGCCGTGCCCCGGCGGGCCGTCGAGGAACTCGACGCGTCCGCTGTTGCGCACGTCGCCGTCCTCGGACTGCCAGGCAATCACTTCGCCCGGCCGGTCCTCGGTGATCGCGGAGGTCCATTCATATTCGCCGTTGGGACCCTTCACCTTCCAGTGCGAGCGGCGGTCGTCGAGCGGCTCGATCGAGACGATGTTCTCCATGAAGCCGGCGAGGTTCCGGAAGTCGCGCCAATAGGCATAGAGCTCGTCGCGGGGCCGCAGGATCGAGACGGTGCGGCCCCATACGGTGCCCTCGCCGCCCTTGCCCTCGTGCCGCTGCAGCTCGCTATCCTTGGAGACATAGGTCGGGGCGTCGTCGTGGAGCTCGCTCATGACCCGGTCGTCCGTCGTGCGGCTACATTGGCCTCGGGATAGTCGTCGGGCGTCGCCTTGCCCTGGTTCTTGACTGCCTGGCGGCCCTCGTTGCGCAGCGCGGGATCGTCGTCCGGCCCCTCCAGCGCGGAGCCGCGGTCCTTGGCGCCGCCTTCGGAAAGATCCTTGCGATCGGCCATGTCTCATCTCCTTGGAAAGCGGGACACCCGGCTATCCATTTGACGTGGATCGGTTTTTACAGGCGCTCAGCGAACGGGCGCTTCCGCGGGATCAACCGATGGCAATCGCAGGCGTTCCCTCAATTCCGCTCCTTGCAGGCGGGGGCGCAGATGGTATTGCCCTGCGCATGCCCAGCACCGCACTCACGCTCTACAATTCGCTCACGCGCAGCATCGAGCAGTTCCAGCCGCTCGATCCGGAGAAGGGCGTGCGCGTCTATTCGTGCGGGCCGACGGTCTACAACTACGCGCACCTGGGCAATCTGCGCGCCTATGTCTTCACCGACACGCTGAGCCGCGTGCTGGCGTGGAAGGGCTACGGCCTCACCCATGTCATCAACATCACCGACGTCGGCCATCTGACCAGCGACGCCGATGCCGGCGACGACAAGATGGAGGCCGCCGCGCGCGCCCAGGCGAAGAGCATCTGGGACATCGCCGCGCACTATACCGCCGCGTTCAAGCAGAACATCGCCGACCTCAACATCCGCGAGCCTTCGCGCTGGTCGGTCGCCACCGATCACATCGCCGAGATGATCGCCTTCGCGGAGAAGATCGCGCCCGAGCATTGCTACGAGCTCGATTCCGGCCTCTATTTCGACGTGTCGACCGTCCCCGATTACGGCCGCCTCGCCGGCGCGCAGGACGATGCGGCGGAAGGGCGGATCGATCCCGTCGCCGGCAAGCGCCACCCGCAGGACTTCGCGATCTGGCGCAAGTCGCCCCCGGGCGAGCAGCGCCAGATGGAATGGGACTCGCCCTGGGGCCGCGGCGCGCCGGGCTGGCACCTCGAATGCTCGGTGATGAGCCTGAAGTATCTCGGCGCGCCGTTCGACATCCACACCGGCGGGATCGACCACCGCGAGATCCACCACCCCAATGAAATCGCGCAGAACCAGGCGTTCTGCGGCTGTGCCGACACCGGCGCGCATTTCTGGATGCACAACAACTTCCTGGTCGATCGCCAGGGCAAGATGTCGAAGTCCAAGGGCGGCTTCACCACGCTCCAGTCGCTGATCGACGCGGGCGTGCACCCGCTCGCCTATCGCCTGCTCTGCCTCCAGGCGCAGTATCGCAGCGAGCTCGAGTTCAGCGCCGAAAACCTGGCGGCGGCGCTGACCCGCCTCAAGCGGCTGGTGATGACGGTCACGAACCTCAAGGCCCGCGCCGAGGGTGAAGGCACCGCCCCGGCCGCCTGGCTCGAGCGGCTCGACGAGGCCGTCTCGGACGATCTCAACACGCCCAGGGCGCTCCCCATTCTCGACGAGCTGCTCGCCGACAAGCGCACCTCGCCCGCCGACCGGCTCGCGGGGCTGGCCGAATTCGACAAGGTGCTCGGCCTGCGCCTCGCCGAGCTCAGCCGCGAGGAACTGCGCCTCCGCCCCGTCGGCGCGACGCTCACCCCCGAGGAGATCAGCGACCGGCTGGTCGAGCGCCAGCAGGCGCGCGTGGTCAAGGATTTCCAGCGTTCGGACATGATCCGCGACGAACTGGCCGCTTCGGGCGTCGAAGTGATGGACGGCGATCCGCTCGGCTGGGATTGGCGGCCGGCGTTGCTCGATCAGGGATAAACAGGGGACACTTGCGCATTGCACTTGCCGGGCCGCTGCCGATCCAGGTCGGCGGGCCATAAGTGGAGTAAAGCAATGCGTAGTGTTTCCCTCGCCGCCCTGACCGCCGCGCTGGCGCTCGCCGCCTGCAACAAGCCGGCCGAGACCACCGACAATGCGCTGGTCAGCGCTGACAACGCCGTCGAGCTCGACGACGCCACGATCGAGAACGACGAGACTCCGCTGATCGAGGATGTCGCCGATCCCGCCACGCCGGCGGTGGCGGTCCCCGCCGTCCCCGCCCCCGCCGCGGGCACGAGCGCCGCGGACGCCGCGCCGCTAACAGACGCCGCGCAGGTCGAGGAGGAAATCCGCGCCGGCCGCGGCATCGAGCGCATCCGCCATGGCGACGGCTGGGCCTGGATGCGCGACGGACAGATCCTGCGCACCGCCGATCGCGACGGCGACAATGTCGCCTATTTTCGCCCGGGCAGCGACCAGCCCTTCCTCGTCCAGCGCGGCGACCGCGCCTTCGCCTATCAGGGCGACCGCGCGACGCGCGAGTTCGACCGGCAAGGCCGCGCCCGCACGCCCGACGCGGATCACAGCCGCGACGCCGCCGAAGCCGTGCGCGACGCCCGCCAGCAGCGCCAGAGCGCCGAGCAGGCGCGGCAGAATGCCCGCGCGCCCGATCGCACCGACAATCGCCGGCCGGGCACTCAGCCGACGCCGGGCACGCGGCCGACGCCGACGCCCACTCCGCACGCCACGGCGACTCCGGGCCGCGACGGCCGCGATCGTGACCGTACCGAGGGCCGCCGCCCCCGCGCCACCCCGACGCCGACTCCCACGCCGACACCCACTCCCGATCGAAACCGCGATCGCCGCGACCGCGACCGCTGAACCCTGCGCCGGCCTGTGCGGGAGGACACTCCCGCACAGGCGTTGCAAGGCGATCCGATCGGTTGGGACTGGAAACCGGCGCTCGACTGGCGCATGCATTGGAGGCCTCGACCCGAATTCGGGGCTAGAAGCGGAGTAATGCGATGCGCACACTTCCTCTAACCGCTCTCGTCGTGATGCTGGCGCTGGCCGGCTGCAATCAGCGGAGCGAAACCAATGACACAGCGCTGACGAACGCCGAAAATGCCACCGAGGTCGCGAACGGCGATGCCGGAGACGGCAATGCCGCGGATGCCGTGGTGGTGCCCCCGGTCCCCACTGCCGCGGCCGATGTCCCGCCTGCGGATTCGCAGACGCTCGCCGAAGCCGCCGAAATCGAGAAGAAGATCAACGCCGGCGAGGGGATCGAGGAAGTCCGCTTCGAGCAGGGCTGGGCATGGGTGCTCAACGGCCACATCGTGCGCACCTCCGACGAGCACGGCAGGAACGTCGCCTATTTCCGCGAGGGCAGCACCACGCCCTTCCTCGTCCAGGTCCAGGGACAGACCTACGCCTATGCAGGCGAGACGGCGCACGTCTATGACGCGACCGGCCATGCGGCCACGCCCGATGCCGCCGCCGGCCAGCAAGCCGCCGACGCCGCGCGCGCGGCCGGCGAGCAATATCGCCAGGCGGGAGAGGCCGTGGCGGAGCATGCGCCCTAGGGGCTCATTCCCTCGCCCCTCCGGAGGAGGGGAGAGGGTTGCGCAGACTTAGGTCCGGCGAAGCCGGGCCTTAGTCGGAGCTGGGTGAGGGGTGTGCGGCTGCACGGCAGCCGCGCGGAGCTGCGCTCCGCTCTACCCCTCTCCAAGCTGCGCTAGGCACCCCGGCAAGCCGGGGCACCAAGCTCCGCTATCCTCTCCCCTATCAAGGGGAGAGGAATTTTTTCGCGGGAACGTGATTCATCTCGGGTGCGCATGTCCCCCTCAAATAGCCAGCTCCAGCCCACCCCGAAATTTGAACCCGCAGCCGCGGCACGCTACGCCTCCGGTGCATGAAGGCCGTCCTCCCCGCCCTCGCCCGCCCGCTGGTCGAGCCGCAGCTCCCCGCCGGGCTCGACGTCGCCTGGTTCGCCTCGCGCGAGGAGGCGCTGGCGCTCGCGCCGACGGCCGAGATCGGCTGGCTCGACAACAACGATCCGCGCGTCTGGGCCGAGACGGTGGCGGCCGCGCGCAACCTCAAATGGCTCTCGACCATCTATGCCGGGCTCGATCCGCTCGATAAGGCGCAGCTGCTCGCGCAGGGCACGCGCGTTACCAACGGCAGCGGAGTCAATGCGCACACCGTGGCCGAATATGCCGTGATGGGCGCGCTGGTCGCCGCCAAGCGCTTCGACCAGGTCGTCCGCGCCGCCGATCGCCACGAATGGCCGCTCGATGCGCCGGGCAAGCTCGAGCTGTTCGAGAGCCACGCGCTGGTGATCGGCTATGGCACGATCGGCCGGCTGATCGGCGAGCGGCTTGCGGGGTTCGGCGTCACCGTCACCGGCGTGACGCGCACCGCGGCGCCCGGCACGATCGGCCCCGACGACTGGCGTCCCCGGCTGCCCGAGTTCGACTGGATCTTCCTCGCCGCTCCCGGCACCGACGCCAACCGCGCGATGATCGGCGAGGCCGAGCTGCGCGCGATGAAATCCTCCGCCTGGATCATCAACGTCGGCCGCGGCGCGCTGATCGACCAGGACGCGCTGGTCGAAGCGCTCCACAAGCGCCGGATCGGCGGCGCCTTCCTCGACACCGTCACCCCCGAGCCCCTGCCGCCCGAACATCCTCTGTGGACCGCGCCCAACGCGATCCACTCGATGCATCTCTCGGGCCGCAGCCAGACGCGGATGTTCCTCCGCGCCGCCGCGCTGTTCGTCGAGAATGTCCACGCGTTCGTGGAAGGGCGTGCGCTCAGGAACGAAGTGAACCTGGAAGCGGGGTATTGATCGCATTCCCCTCCCTTCCAGGGAGGAGCGGCAATCACGCTTACCCCGCCCGGGTAAAATTTCACCTTGCATCGCTTTACCCCGCCGGGGTAAAGGCCGGCACATGACGACTCTAGCCGGTTCCAAGATCCGCCGCTTCCGCGAGGAACGCTCCCTCTCCCGTGCCGCCTTCGGCGCGTGGTTCGGCACGCCCGGATCGACCGTCCAGGGCTGGGAAGAGGAAGGCAAGCGCGCCTCCGCCGCGGTGCTCAACCAGATCGCGGCGTACGGCATCGCGCATCATCAGGACTGGTTCGTCCACGTCCGCCAGGTGGAGCAGGACATGGCCCGGCAATGGTCCCCCGAAAGCTGGAAGCAGGCGGAGGCCCGCCAGCTGCCGATTTACCCCGATGCCGCCGCGCTCAATGCCGCGACCAGGCAGATCGAGTCCTTCCCGCCGCTCGTCTTCGCGGGCGAGGCGCGCCAGCTCACCCAGGAGCTAGCCAAGGTCGCGCGCGGCGAGGCCTTCCTGCTCCAGGGCGGCGACTGCGCTGAGAGCTTCGCCGAGTTCCACCCGAACAACATCCGCGACACCTTCCGCGTGCTGCTCCAGATGGCGGTGGTGCTCACCTTCGCCTCGAAGCTGCCGACGGTGAAGCTCGGCCGCATGGCGGGCCAGTTCGCCAAGCCGCGCTCGGCCGATACCGAGACGATCGACGGCGTCGAGCTGCCCAGCTACCGCGGCGACAACGTCAACGACATCGCGTTCACGCCTGAAGCGCGCGTCCCCGATCCGCAGCGGATGATCCAGGGCTATTCGCAATCCGCTGCGACGCTCAACCTGCTGCGCGCCTTCGCGCAGGGCGGCTATGCCAACCTGCACCAGGTCCACAAATGGACGCACGATTACATGGGCAAGAGCCCCTGGGCGGCGCGCTACAAGGATGTGGCGGACCGCATCGGCGAGGCGCTCGACTTCATGGCCGCGTGCGGGATCGACGCCGACAGCGTGCCGCAGCTCAAGGCGACTAACTTCTACACCAGCCACGAGGCGCTGCTGCTCCCCTATGAGCAGGCGCTCACCCGGCAGGACAGCCTCACCGGCGACTGGTACGACACCAGCGCGCACATGCTGTGGATCGGCGACCGCACGCGCTTCGACGGCTCGGCGCATGTCGAGTTCCTGCGCGGCATCGGCAATCCGATCGGCATGAAGTGCGGCCCCAGCCTCGAGCCCGACGCGCTGATCCGTCTGCTCGACACGCTCAACCCCGCGCGCATCCCCGGCCGGATGACGCTGATCACCCGCTACGGCCACGACAAGATCGAGGCGGGCCTGCCCGCGCTCGTCCGCGCGGTGAAGCGGGAGGGGCATCCGGTGGTGTGGAGCTGCGACCCGATGCACGGCAACGTCGTCAAGGCCGCCAACGGCTACAAGACGCGCCCCTTCGAACGCATCCTGGCCGAGGTCCGCGGCTTCTTCGCCGTCCACCGCGCAGAAGGAACCTTCGCGGGCGGCATCCATGCCGAGATGACCGGCCAGAACGTCACCGAATGCACCGGCGGCGCGGTCGAGATCACCGAGCAGGGCCTGGCGGACCGCTACCACACCCACTGCGACCCGCGTCTCAACGCGGGACAGAGCCTCGAGCTCGCCTTCCTCCTCGCCGAGATGCTCAACGAGGAAATGGCGGAGCGCCGCAAGGCCGCTGCCTGAGGTCGAACCAGGTCGTTACGGGCGCGTATGAAGTAAAACTTCAAATATCCGACGTGTTTACTTGCCGCCGGAATTGCCCGAATGTCCTCTACGCAAGCGGCTGCGAAGTGCAGCGCGCCGGGAGTCCTTCCCGGCGCCGCTCGCGGAGGGGGCAGGGATCGTCGGCACCGGCATGGGCAGAAGGATCAGCGACGACGACATCGAAGCACTCCGCCGGCTCGAGCGCGCCGAGGAACGCTATCGCGCGGTGTTCGAGCAGGCCGGCGTCGGCGTCGGGCTGCTGTCGCTCGACGGCGTCTATCTCGAAGTCAACGACCGCAGCGGCGAGCTCACCGGCTATGCGCGCGAGGAAGTCGTCGGCCACAGCTTCAAGCTGATCTGCAACCCGCCCGACTGGGAGGTGACTGCCGGCGCGATCGCCGCGCTCGCCGAGAGCCGCATCCCCTATTATTCCGCCGACCGCGTGATCCGCACCAAGAGCGGCGAGCTGCGCCCGGTCCACGCCACCGCCAACCTCGTGCGCAAGCCCGACGGCACGCCCGACCACATCATCTCGATCCTCCAGGACATCTCCGACCGCGTCGAGGCGGAGCGCGCGCTGACCGAGAGCGAGAAGCGCCTCCGCCTCGCGCAGGAGGCCGCCGGCGTCGGCATGTGGGAGATCGACCTCACGACCGACACTGCGCGCCAGTCGCCCCAGAGCGCGCGGCTGTTCGGCATGGAATGGCACGAGGCGCCCTATACGCTCGCCGAATTCGAGGCGCCGCTCGGCTCGGCGCAGCTTGCCCGCGTCCGCGACGCCATCACCCAGGCGGTGCGCGCCCGCGGCCCGCTCGAGATGACGCTCACCCTCTGCCTCCCCGACGGCAGCGAGCGCTGGGTGACGCTCCAGGGCCGCTACGATCGCTATGACGGCCAGCCGCGCATGCTCGGCCTGACGATCGACATCACCCGCGAAGTCGAGGCGCAGGCCCAGCTCCGCGAGGCACACGACAAGCTGCTGCGCGTCGCCCGCCTCAGCGCGATGGGCGCGATGGCCTCCACGCTCGCGCACGAGCTCAACCAGCCGCTCTCCGCGATCGCCAATTTCGTCGAGGCCTCGCGCGCCCGCATCCGCATGGGGCCGGACCCCGATCCCGCGATCGTCGAGGCGCTCGATCAGGCGCGCGCCCAGACGCTGCGCGCCGGCGACATCATCCGCCGCATCCGCGCCTTCAGCGTCTCGGGCGACGTCGCGTCCGAGGCCATCGACCTCGCCGCCGTGATCCGCGCCGCCTGCGATTCGGTGCGCCAGCTCCGCCTCGCCGCCGGCGTTGCTATCCAGATCGACATCGACCCGCGACCCGCCCGGCTGATCGGCGATCCGCTCCAGATCGAGCAGGTGGTCGCCAACCTCGCGCGCAACGCGGCCGAGGCGACCCAGGGCTGCCCCGAGCGCACCGTCACCGTCTCCACCCGCCTGCGCGCCCGCGACGTGCTGGTCCGCGTCCGCGACACCGGCCGCGGCATCGCCCCCTGTGCCTTCGACACGCTGTTCGAGCCCTTCTACACCAGCAAGGAGACCGGCACCGGCCTGGGCCTGCCGATCTGCCGCACGATCGTCGAGGCGCACGGCGGCCGCCTCTGGGCAGAGAATTGCAACAGCGGCGGCGCCGAGTTCAGCTTCACCCTGCCCATGGCCGAGGAGCCCTAGCGCCCGCCCCCGCCGAGCGTGTCCTTGTAGATCCTCCCGTCCTTCATGATCACCACGAAGCTCCGCGCCGGATCGGCGACCAGCGCGATGTTCTCCAGCGGATTGCCGTCGACCAGCAGCAGGTCGGCCAGCGCCCCCTCCTCCACCACGCCCAGCCGCCCGCGATAGGGGCTGCGCTTGCCCGAGAGCGCGAGCAGCTCGGCATTGGTCGAGGTCGCCATGATCAGCGCCTCGCCGGGCGTGTACCACTGCGTCAGCGAGGCAAGGATCGCCCCCTGCTGCTGCGCCAGCGCGCGCGAGAACAGCACGTCGGTCCCCCAGGCGGTCTTGATCTTGTACTTCTTCGCCAGCGCATAGGTCCGCGCCACGCCCGGAAACACTTCGTCGGCCTTCTCGCGCTGGACCGAGCCGACCGGGAAGCCGGTGCGCAGCGCGTCGGGGAGCGGCTGCAGGCTTAGCCAGATGCCCTTCTGCGCGATCAGCTTGGCGGTGTCCTCGTCCATCAGGAAGCCGTGCTCGATGCACGTCACCCCCGCCTCGATCGCCTGGCGGATCGCCTCGGGCGTGAAGGCGTGGACGGTGACATAGGTACCCCAGTTGTTCGCCGCCTCCACCGCCGCGCGCAGCTCGGGCACGGTGAAGGTCACCGCGTCGATCGGGCTGAACGGCGAGGAGACGCCCCCGCCCGCGGTGAGCTTGATCAGCGCGGCGCCCTGCATCAGCTGCTCGCGCACCCGCATGCGCACTTCGTCGGGGCTGTCCGCCACGGCGAAGGCGCCCATCTGCTCGCCATGCGTCAGCGCGCCGCCGGGGTGGCGCGGCAGGTCGGTGAGCTGGCGGAAGTCGCCATGCCCGCTCGTCACCGTGATCATCGCGCCGGAGGGATAGATGCGCGGGCCCGGCATCGATCCGTCGTCGATCGCCTCCTTGAGCCCGAACGAGGGCCCGCCGACGTCGCGCACGGTGGTGAAGCCGCGCATCAGCGTGTCGTGCGCCTCGGCGCCGGCGATCAGGTAGAAATAGCCCGGATCACCGGTCAGCGCCTCGGCCGGCGTCGGGCGGATCAACATCGTGTGCCAATGCGCGTCGATCAGGCCGGGCATCAGCGTGCGCCCTCCCCCGTCGATCACGCGCACCTCCGGCCCCGCCGCGATCGGCCCCGCCGAGATGCGCTCGATCCGGTTGCCGCGAACGAGCACGCTGGAGGGCGCCGACAGCGTCGCATGCTTCCCGTCGAAGACCCGCACGTTCTGGAAGAGCGTCGCCTCGACCTGCGGCGGCGGAGGCGGCGCCGCCTGCTGCGCGCGCAGCGGCGACGGCCCCAGGCTCAGCAGCACCAGCAGCGCGAGCAGCATCAGGATCAGCGGGAGCAGGCTGCGGCGGGCATCCGGGCGGATGCAGGCCGCCGCCTTCGACGAGGCGCGAGACGTCATGAGGTTCCTCCTGTTCCGCGCGCGGCTCCGGCCCTGATGGAGCGCGTGCGCGAGACGGGAGGCTAGGCGGCCCTGTGGGGCCGAAATATCGGGGTAAGTCCTGAGACTGGCGGCGCGGGTTTCCTATGGGGTGGGGAACGGGGCGCTATCCGCCCACACTAATCCCCTATGGTCGCTTCCAACGTCACCGCTTCGAGGCGCTCGGTTATTGTGCCCGAACCGCGCCACAATGACGTAAAATCTGCACCATCCAGCAGCACAACCAAAACATCGCGCGTTGACTCCCGGCGACGTTCCAGGCTCACACCATCCGTGAATCTGCCGCTTGTGATCAAAAAGCCCAGCTTAGCGCGTCCGTGTCTCGACTGAAGCTTTCTCAGAAACTCTGCATACTCCGTAGGTGTCACAGGGCCCCTCCAGTTCTTGACTTCAGCAAGGACTACCGGACTCCCCCCTAGCGCACCCCCCGTGTTCCGATTTTGGACTATAACATCCATCTGCTGTGAACGGTTCGAAATACCAATCGCATGAACCTCAAAACCTCGCACCTGACTCAACATTAGAGCCACGGCAACTTCCAACAGCACACCTTTTCTGTTTGTATCAATCTCTTCAATAGCTCTAGCATAGGCTCTATCGAGAAGATTGCGCGCAGCAGGTTGCGAGAGTTGCACTCTGGTCTCCACAACATATTCTGGAGCAGAATAATATAATTTCGCGTTTATATTCGATGATGGATCGACGCCATTCGTATATACAATAATTGCAGCGCCTAACTCATCGCATGTCTGGATAAAATCCTCGTCTAAAAAGACGTCCAAAGGCGCCACAACTCCAACGCGAATGTCCGAATCAATAGCTTTGGCCCTCCGAATTCGACGAGACCAAGAATCCGAATCTGGCGCTAGCACGTGAATGTGCCAAGCACGCTTTATATCCGGCTCAAAAAGATGAGGACGCCACGGAATATCCTCGTGTATTTCCGCGTCGACTAACGCCTCGCGCCCATTTGACTGTTCAGCCAAAAACGCGGCAAGCTCAGGCTGGATCTTCCTCAGAGGGTCGCCAACAAACGTCATGAGAGATTGGAAAGCGCCCCATCAACTCTTAGGCGCAGCTCAAGTAGGGCCTCTCGGAGCTGTCCACGCTGGTCGGCGTCTGTGGTAATCGCTAAGAAGTCCGAAATCCTTCCTGGTAAAGCCGCAATATCGCGCAGAACCTTACCAAGTTCCACGTTCGATGCCGCACCTAACTCATAGGCTTCATCGATCGATAGGTCAGGCTCGGTAAAAAGGCGCGATAGAGCGGAACGAGCACGCTCACCTACCTTCCCTTCACTTTTAGCCGTATCAAAAAGAGTACCAACAAGCCTAAGATTTACAACGTCTGCCTCCACGTTTTCATCGTACCGCTTAAGTAACTCATTGCGAGCTTTATCAGCAGTAAGACCTGGAACAGGAGCCTGCCCCTCAGAGCTTTCCCTTCTAAGTTTGGAGGATACGTTCTTATCTAGCTCTACGAGTAGTTGGTATTTAATTTCTCCAGCGGCCACGCGCTCTTGTGTCTCTCGAGGGTAGCTCAGCACCCGACGCATATTTCTGATACGATCAATCGATAGACCTGTAATTCTCTGAAGATCTCGATCAGAGGTTAAGCCAGTCTCATCAATGATCTGCTCAAGCGCCCAAGCGGTTTCAATCTCCTCCCATTCTTCCCGCAGCATATGAATGTTAAACATCCGAACCGCGTTCTCATTAGAAGAGGGCTCGGCTACGACTAAAGCCGGAATTGTTTTCCAGTTTATTGACTGCGCAGCCCTAAATCTACGTTCTCCATCCAAGAGAATAAAACTCGGCCGGTCTGGGGACCGATATACGGTAATAGGAACCTGTAACCCAATCTCCTCCATCGAGGCAGCCAACCTTTCGATGGTTCTCGGATTAAAGGTTTGCCTAGGATTACGAGGATTCGGAAGTATCTCTTTTATCTCAATCGACCGCAAATCTCCGGCCGGCGTCACATCACGATCCGCAGTTTTATTAGAATCGGGCACGGTAAACATCCTCCGTCACCATGATCGACGCGTTCCCTGGCGCGCCCCCCATGGTTGAATGCTTTAACGGTACGCTCGCTATCCTTTCGACAAACGGATAACTCTCTCTAAGAACATCTTCCACAGAACTTCCAGCCTTATAGAGCAGGCCGTTAGTGGGGTAGCTCAAGTATAACTGCGCACCTATGGACGAGGATGCCTTAGCGAATCGCCGCATCTCTTCCGTAACTTTAGCCCTCAAAGAAAACCCCGTGGAGAATCGATCTGTACGATAGCGCCCCTTACCCAGGCAATCTGGGTAGTCATACTTTACCAGCGTTTCCAGCACATGATAGTATCTGCTATATTGCGCCCTAGAGTACGGAGGATCAGCGTATATGACGAGTCCGTCAATGTTACTTACATCGCCAGCTTCCAAGAGCGCTGTGGCGTCGCCGCAATAGGCAATATTATTTTCTCGATCCGCACAGTCAACCTGCTTGAACTCATCCAGGGCGCGATAAAAACGATCTAATATTGAGCGCGTTCGCATCTTTGCGATGTAAGCAGCCGTGCGCTTATCACGAGGCACAAGAAACTGGGCGAAGTGCCCGGGTGAGGCAGCACACTCGCTAGCGGCTCGTAGAAGGCAACTGAGATAATATGGTCTCCGCTCCGGGCAGGCCGCGTCGATAGCACAGCGAAGCGAGTCTAGTTCTATGGACTGCGCAAGCCCG
The DNA here is from genome assembly GCF_017744835.1 of Sphingomonas sp. Classification (GTDB taxonomy): domain Bacteria; phylum Pseudomonadota; class Alphaproteobacteria; order Sphingomonadales; family Sphingomonadaceae; genus Sphingomonas. Next base: position 170,936 of record NZ_JAGIAM010000003.1, on the reverse strand, counting down.
AAGTAACCGAAAGAAAAATATCCCGTTACGAGCTGATATATTTTGGCCCCTGGCGCCGGAAGATTCGGAACGCGGATCTCAAGCTGGGCATCATTAAATGCAACCAACTTTCGCCACCCACTGGCCTCGGAAACTCTTCCCAGGACCTCAGCTTCCTGCCGAAGCTCCTCTCTGACCGCTTGCCGGAGGGCGCTAGCATTTTCTGCGTATACATCCGCGAGTTCATCGCGCGCATGCAAGGAAGTAGGCGGAGGTCCATCACAAACAAACAACGCCTCGGCTACAGTCTTCGCAAAGCTATGTGCATCGTTTGTAAGCAATCGATGGCGAGGTGCCAGTTCAGCCCCCACAGCACACATACCTGAGAAGACGTCCAGAACCGGGGCGCCCGGGTTTTCATCACTTATGTGCGCACATATCTGACCAGCAAGAGATCGCTTGCTGCCCATATAGCGCACTTGAAAAGCCATGCTTCCCCTCACCCCCTTTGGCACCTGATAGTGCTCAAAGCCCCTTGGCGCAACTTTCGGGACTCGACAAATTTACAACTTTCCTACACCCCCCAATCTATGGCATGTTCCTGTTTTGTTCGCAACGACGGGAACCCGGAACATGGCACGCTCCCCCCTCCCCGATCTCCTCCTGCGCTTCACGCCGCACATCCCCGATCGGCCCACCGCCACCGGCTGGACGGCCGAGCGGCAGATCGCCTTCATCGCCGCGCTCGCGCGCATGGGGGTGGTGCGCGCGGCGGCGGAGTCGGTGGGGATGTCGGCGCGCTCGGCCTATCAGCTGCGCGCCCGCGTCCGGCAGCGCACGCACAATCTCGCCGACGTGCCGATGACGCCCGAGCAGGCCGCGGCGCTCGGGCCCGGCTATGTCTACAGCTTCGCCGCCGCCTGGGATCTCGCGCTCGATGCCGGGCTCCAGCTCCAGATGGAGGCGGCGCTGCCGGTGGCGCTGGTGGGCGAGCGCACGCCCGTGATCCGCCGCGGCAGGATCATCGGCTGGCAGCACAAGTACAATATGCGCCTCGCGATCGCCGCGCTCGGCGCGTGGCGGCGCAGCGCCGAAGGCAGCTGGTACGATCACGAGGTCCGCACCGCCGAGCGCACCCATGTCTTCGCCGAGAAGATCGAGGCACTGTTCCGCCGCGGCCCCGCGCACTGGCCCGAGCTCGCGCCCGCCGAGAGCCGCGAGGAGCGGCTCGCGCGCCAGGCCCGCGAGCGCGAGGAGAAGCGCATCTACGGCCCGCGCAGCCACGGCCTGCTCGATGCCATGGGCCCCGCCGATCGCCCGCCGCGCACGCTCGCGCAGATCGCCGAGGAAGCGGCCGCCGCGCGCCGCTCGCCCGCCCCGCCCAGGGCCGCCTCGCCACGGGTGCAATGGTTATGATGTTGCTCGGCCACGCAACGAAATGTCACGATTCGCGGGAAAAGTGCGAAGTTAGCCGCGTTGGGGCGGCCGCGCGGGGGTTCGGCCGGTCAGGGGACCAGGTCGATCACTTCGGCGTCGGGCGCCTCGGCGCGGAGCAGCAGCGTGCGGTGGCAATGCTCGGGGTTGCGCTCGAAGCAGAGCAGCGCGCTCGGCTTCTCCTCGGCCAGCGCGCGCATCTTCGCCGCCTCGGCCTGGGCCTCGGGGAGCGCGAGCTGGTTCTCGTAGACCGCGCGCAGCGTCTTCACGTCGCCCTTCTTGGCGGCGTCGCGCCCCGGCTTGGGCGTGCCGAGGTTCTTGAGGTGGACATAGTCGATGCCCGCGTCGCGCAGGCTCGCGGCGAGGATGTTCTTGGAGAAGCCCGGCCGACGCGACAGCGGCAGCGCGCGGACGTCGATCAGCCGCTCCACCCCGGCCGCCTTCAGCGCCGCCAGGAACTCGCCCATGGTCGTCGCCTCATAGCCGATGGTGAAGATCCTCATCCCCTCAGCCTCCCGCGTTCGCGCACCAGCGTGCGCACCACGCCCCAGGCGATCAGCGCCTGCGCGGCGATGTACGTCGGCCATACCAGCAGTCGCGGCACGATCGAACCCTCGAGCGGGCCGATCCGCGCGAAAATGAGCAGGTCGGAGACGATGAAGAGCAGCGCGCCCAGCCCCACCGTCTTCAGCGGGAAGCGGCTGGTGAGCGCGGTCCCCGCCATCGCGCCGAGCCCGGCGGCGTACAGCGCGATGCCGGGGGCGACGCTGCGGTCGGTGGGGAGCGACCAGGCCGCGAGCGCAGTGAGCGCGGCCACCGCCAGCGCCGGCGCGATCGGCGCGGTGCGGTTGCGCAGGTACAGCGTGGCGGCGGTCAGGTGCCCGGCGAGGAAGGCGATGCCGCCGATGGTGAAGCCGTGCGTCTCGAGCAGCACGTCGCCCGCCGCGCCCAGCGCCAGCGCGGCGGCGATCAGCCAGCCGTCGGTCCGCCGCGCCTGGAGCGCCGCCCATAGCGCGAGCAGCCCGACGCACACGCCCTTTTCGGCGACCATCCACGCGCCGGACAGCTCCAGCAGCGCGTTGGAGAAATAATTGGCGGAGACGAGGAGCGAGAGGACGAACAGGGCGTCGACGGGGCGAAGGCGCATGGCCGGACCATAGCGTGGGCGAAAGCCTTGCCAACGGCTTTGTCATATGGGTCCGGCATCGCTATCTGCCCCGCCGTGACACACGACATCCATATCATCGGCGGCGGGCTCGCCGGATCCGAAGCCGCCTGGCAGCTCGCGCAGGCCGGCTTCAAGGTGAAGCTCTCCGAGATGCGCGGCTCGGGCGAAATGACGCCGGCGCACCAGACCGACCATCTCGCCGAGCTGGTCTGCTCGAACAGCTTCCGCTCGGACGATGCCGAGCGCAACGCGGTGGGGCTGCTCCACGCCGAGATGCGCGCGCTGGGCTCGCTGATCCTCGCCGAGGGCGACCGGCACAAGGTCCCCGCCGGATCGGCGCTCGCGGTCGACCGCGACGGCTTTTCGGCCGGCGTCACCGCGGCGCTCGAGAGCCACGCCAACATCACCATCGTCCGCGAACGCATCGACGCGCTCCCGGCCGAGGGCCTCGCGATCGTCGCCACCGGCCCGCTCACCGCTCCGGGCCTCGCCGAGAGCATCGGCGCCGCGACCGGCAAGGAAAGCCTCGCCTTCTTCGACGCCATCGCCCCGATCGTCCACCGCGACACGATCGACATGGACGTCGCCTGGTTCCAGTCGCGCTGGAACAAGGGTTCGGGCAAGGACTACATCAACTGCCCGATGACCAAGGACCAGTATCTCGCCTTCCACGCCGCGCTGCTGGCGGGCGAGAAGACCGAGTTCCGCGAGTGGGAGAACGTCCCCTATTTCGAAGGCTGCATGCCGATCGAAGTGATGGCCGAGCGCGGCGTCGACACGCTCCGCTACGGCCCGATGAAGGGCGTGGGCCTAGACCAGCCGAGCACCGGCCGCTGGCCCTATGCCGTGGTCCAGCTCCGCCAGGACAATGCCTCGGGCACGCTGTGGAACATGGTCGGCTTCCAGACCAAGCTGAAGTACGCCGCCCAGGTCGAGCTCTTCCGCACCATCCCCGGGCTCGAGAAGGCCGAGTTCGCGCGGCTCGGCGGGCTCCACCGCAACACCTTCATCAAGAGCCCCGAGCTGCTCGACGGCACGCTGCGGCTCAAGTCGCGCCCCAACATCCGCTTCGCCGGCCAGATCACCGGCTGCGAGGGCTATGTCGAGAGCGCCGCGATCGGCATGCTCGCGGGCCGCTTCGCCGCCGCCGAGCTGGGCGGCAAGACGCTGACTGCCCCGCCCCGCGAAACCGCGCTCGGCGCGCTCCTCGCGCACATCACCGGCGAGGCCGAGGCCGAGACCTACCAGCCGATGAACGTCAACTTCGGCCTGTTCCCCCCCATCGAGGGCCGCAGCAAGAAGGCCGACCGCAAGCTGATGTACACCGATCGCGCCCGCACCGCGCTCCAGAGCTGGTTCGCGGCGCACGACATTGCCGGGAGCGCCGCCGAGGCGTAGCATCGCGCGCGAGCGGGGGATGTCTAAGGAGGACATCCAATGCACTTGCGTCCCCTATCCGGCCTCGCGCTCGCGGCGGGCCTGCTGCTCGTCCCCGGCGCCTCGGCGCAGCGCGCGGGCGAGATCACGGTGTTCAGCGGCATCGGCTTCACCGGCCGCGCCTTCACCCTGTCCGGCCAGCGCGACACCCTCAACCTCGGCTGGACGGTCCGCAGCGTCCGCATGGGCGGCGGCCCGGCGTGGGACCTGTGCACGCGCACCAATTTCCGCACGCCGTGCAACCGCGTGACCCGCAACGTCACCAATGTCCGCTGGACGGTCGCCTCGGCGCGCCCGACCGTCGCGACACCGGGGCCCGAGCCGATCCCGCCCCAGGGCGGCGGCGGCGCGTCGCTGCGCGGTATGACCGCCGAGTTCTTCGTCGCGCCCGCGGATGCGCGCGGCCGGATCGAGACGAGCCGCCAGGGCACCGCTGCCGCGGCATCGGAAGCCGCAAACCGCTTCTGCCGTTCGCGCGGCTGGGTCGGTTCCTCCTATGAGCGCCAGGAAACCGTCGGCGGCCGCAACTTCCTCGCCGACGTGCTCTGCACGCGCACGGGCTAGGTCTCAGTCCTCGTCCTTGTCGGCGGCGGGCGGGCAGGCGCATTTGGCCGCCGCCCGCCGCTTGGGCGCAGTGGTCGCGAACTCGGCGCGAGTGAGCGTGCCGGACTTGTCCTTGTCGGCCTCGGCGAACTTGTCGGTGGTGCGCTTCGCCCATTCCCCGAAGTCGAGCCGCCCGTCGCCGTTGACGTCGAGCTTGGCGAAGGCCTTGCGCCGCGAGGCGAGATATTCCTCGCGCGCGACCTGGTCGTTGCGGTCCTTGTCGTAGCGGTCGAAGCGCTTCTGCTCGCGCGTGCGATCGCTTGCGCGCGGCGCCTCCGCGGGAAGCGCCGCCTCGCCGTCTGCCGCCGCCGCAGCCTGGGCCGGCGGCGGGGCCGCGAGCCTCGGCTTGGTCTCGGCCGAACCACGGAAGAGAAAGATCCCCGCCCCCACCAGCAACAGGGCGGCAACGGCACCCGCCAGATAGCGCCACGTCATCGGCTTCCCCCCGAGAGCCACGATCAGCGACAGGCTAGCCGCTGTCGGCACGGAGGCAAGCGCTATCGGCCGGTCAACCTGTGCCAGAACAGGCGCGCCACGCGGCGGGGCGCGCCATGCGGTACCGGCGCATCCTCGGCCAATGCCAGGTCCATCCGCGCGAGATGCGCCAGCGCGCCCAGCGCCCTCCCCCGCGCGCTCCAGCGCTGCCGCAGCGCCTCGTCGAGCAGCCGCCCGGCCTGCGCCCGCGCCTCGCCGGCCTCCTCCGCCCCGCGCAGATTCCGCGCCAAGTCCGCGAGCGCCCAGCCGCGCCCCGCGTCCTCCACCGGATCGCCCGGCGTAGCGCCCAGCGCCCGCCCGCCGGCCACGAACAGCGCCCCTCTCCCCGCACCGAAGCGCGCGAGAGCATCGGCGTCTAGCGCCTCCTCTTCGATCAGCACTTCCCAGCCATGGACGATCGGCACCAGCGACGCGCCGGTCACGCCCAGCGGCAGCAGCGCCTGCGCGATGCCCTGCAGCACCGGCTCGGCGGGCGCGGGCTCGGTATCGAGCCTGGCCAGCGCTTCGCGCCACCAGGCGAGACGCATCTGGCCGAGCGCAGGCTCGCGGGTGGTGCGCAGCAGCAGCGCCAGCGCATCGTCGAGTGCGAGCAGCGCCGCCAGCGCGGCGCGCCGATCGCCCGGCGCATAGGCGAGCACCAGCGCGCGTTCGGGGGATTCGTCGCTCATCGGCATCCGGTTCCCACCGGAGCCGGAGATAAGAATCGCGTTAACCACATGACTTTAGCGCCGGTTAGCCAGACGCGCCGCATAGCGCTGCGCTGATAGGGGACCGGGAACGCATCCATGGGGCAGAAGCAGGCAGGCTGGACCAAGGCACGGGGCTTCCTGAGCGCCCTTGGACGCGACACGCGCGCCAACACGCTGGCGATTATGGCGATCGCGCTGATCCCGCTGGCGGGCATGGTGGGCGGCGGCGTGGACATCAGCCGCATGTACATCGTCAAGACGCGGCTGCAACATGCCTGCGACGCGGGCGCCCTGGCCGGACGCAAGGCGATGGGCGGCGGCAGCTGGACGGACGCCGATGAGGGCACCGCCGAACAGTTCTTCGACGCGAATTACGACAAGACTGCCTATGGCCTGAACCCGGACAACGTCGACCGCGAGTTCGAAGAGAGCGCGGGCAAGGTGACCGGCACCGCCTCGGCCGTGGTGCCGATGACGCTGATGCGCATCTTCGGAAAGACCGAGGAGACGCTTTCGGTCAGCTGCGACGCCGAGATGCGGCTGCCCAACACGGACGTGATGTTCGTGCTCGACGTCACGGGGTCGATGGCACAAAAGGCCTCCAACAGCGATCCGAACACCAAGATCGTGGCGCTGCGCAAGGCAGTGAAATGCTTCTACGAGATCGTTGCGCGCCTCGATACGGATGCGCAGTGCGAAGGCGATGCCCCGAGCGGCGGCACCGCGGAGGACGTGCAGATCCGCTTCGGGTTCGTGCCCTATGACGTGAACGTCAACGTCGGCAAGCTGCTGCCCAACGAGTATCTTGCCGACAGGTGGAACTACCAGACGCGCCAAGCCAATCATACGGTGACCGGCAGTACCAACACCTACCCCAACACCGTCGACAGCACCGGCCCATCGAGATCGGGTACCAGCGCATGGGGTAGCTATACCGATACGGGAACCAGCTCCTATTATGGCTGTCCGCAGGTTCCGGCCACCAAGAACAATGTCGCCGAAACCTTCACCATCGACACCGCGGTGACTACGGCGGCCAACGGAACCCGCACCTGGGAAACCCGCACCTATTCGACCATCAGCATCTCGTATCGCACCAACGGTTCCTCGCCCTGCAAGCTCCAGCAGCGCAAGCAGGGCACGGGTACCTATACGGTGGTCGTCCACACCCAGGTACCGGTGCCTGCCAATACCTATAAGTTCGACAATTGGACCTATGGCAACCTGTCGATCGACGTTAGCGGGCTCAAGGCGGGCGGAAGCAACTGGAACGATTCGGTCCGAGTGAAGAAGCTGACCAACTCGGACGACCCCAATGCGACCACCACGATCAATTGGGAGGGCTGCGTCGAGGAACGCCAGACGGTGAAGCAGGACAGCTATCTGCCGATCCCCGCGAACGCCAAGGACCTCGACATCAACACGCCGCCCACGCCGGGCAACTCCGCGACGCAATGGGGGCCGTCGCTGCGGGGTCTCCTCTATCTCTACAAGTCCACTAGCGGCAGCGGGAACTGGACCCGAACGCCGATCGATGGGGTGAAGGATTCCACCAGCTACAGGAACGGCCTCGATTCGAATTCGGGCGTGAGCTATTCCTGCCCCACCGCGGCCCACAAGCTGGAGAAATGGAGCGATCCGTCGGTCTTCTCCAACTATGTCGACAACATGTGGGGCGGCGGCAATACCTATCACGACATCGGCCTGATCTGGGGCGGTCGTCTGATGTCGCCGCACGGCATCTTCGCGGCGGAGAATGCGCACACCGCCAAGGGCGGCGAGATCGAGCGGCACATGATCTTCATGACCGACGGTGACGCCTGCACCAACGGGACCAATTACAATGCCTATGGTCTCGCCTGGTTCGACCGCCGTCAGACCGATGCCTCGATTGATCCTGGGAAAACGCAGACCTGCTCGTCCGACAGCGGCGGCGGCGGCATCCTCACCAAGCAGGTCGAGGCGCGCACGGCCGCGGTTTGCGACGCCATTAAGAAAGAGAAGATCACTCTGTGGGTCATCTATTTCGGCACGATCGCCACGACCGACATCCGCGACAAGATGAAGGCCTGCGCGACGTCCGAAGACCATTTCTTCGAGGCGAAGAAGGAGGCGGACCTGCAGGAGAAGTTCCGCTCGATCGCCAACCAGATCTCGCAGCTGAGGCTTACCCAATGATCCGGCCGGTTGCCCGGAAACGCGCTCAAGCGAGGGGGCTCCGTCTTACGCGTGCCCTCGGGCGCGACGAACGCGGCATCACCGTCGTCGAGTTCGCGATCGTCGCGCCGGTGATGTGCCTGATGCTCGCCGGCGCATTCGACATAAGCCACACGCTCTACATGACCGCGCAGCTTCAGGGCGTCATTCAGAAGGTGACGCGTGACTCGGCGCTCGAATCCGGCGCGGCGACGACGCGCCAGGAAGCGCTCGACGCGAAGCTAACCCGAGAGGTCAAGGTCCTCGCCAACAATGCCGACGTGCAGATCACGCGCAAATGGTATCGCACCTTCTCGGACGCCGCGGCCGCGAAGTTCGAGCCCTTCACCGACGCCAACGGGAACGGCACCTGCGACGGGCCGCAGGGCGCGACGCCCGGCGAGCTCTATGAGGACAACAACAACAACGGCAATTGGGACCGCAACGGCGGCAACGGCGGCCAGGGCGGCGCCAAGGACGCCGTCGTCTATACCGCGACGATAACCTACCCGAGCTTCTTCCCGCTCTTCAAATTCATCGGCGGCTCGGGAACGACGATCGTCAAGGCCTCCACCGTGCTGCGCAACCAGCCCTATGGAGACCAGGCCCCTCCCACCGTGCGGAACTGCACATGATCCAGCAACGCCGCCCCAAGATCCGCCGGCTGCTGCGGCGCCTGGCCAGCGACACCAGCGGTCTCGCGCTGCTCGAGTTCGCATTCTCGCTGCCGATCCTGCTGGCGCTGAGCCTCAGCGGGGCCGAGCTGACCAACTTCGTGATCACGCGCATGCGGGTCAGCCAGCTCGCGCTCCACATCGCGGACAACGCCGCGCGCATCGGCTCCGGGACGCAACTCGAAGCCAAGAAGATCACCGAAGCCGACATCAACGACCTGCTCATCGGCGCCGGTCTTCAGGCAAACGATCTGAAGCTGTTCGACAACGGGCGCGTCATCATCTCGAGCATCGAGCCCGACCCGGCGCACGAGGGCAAGTCGATGATCCGCTGGCAGCGCTGCAAGGGCGCGAAGACCGCCTGGACCTCCAGCATCGGCGCCGCCCGGACGGACAACAAGACGGGTTTCGGCCCCGCGGGTCGCCAGGTCAGCGCGCCCGAAGACGTCGTCGTGATCTTCGTCGACGTCCGCTATCAATATACGCCGCTGATCGAGACTTCGATCTCGCCGGCGACGGAGATCCACGAAACCGCCTCGATGATGGTGCGCGATCGTCGCGACACGGGCGGTGACGAGGACAAGGGTTCCGCCGCCACGCATCCGTACGGCATCTACAAGGTCGACGGCGTCGTAGCCTCGACCTGCTGAGCAGGGCGGCCCCCTCCCCCGCGGGAGGAAGCCGCCTGCCAGTTCACCCCTTGTAGGTGACCTTCTTCACCGCCGCGACCACCTTGTCGGCGGTGATCAGCGCCAGCTTCTCCAGGTTCGCCGCATAGGGAAGCGGCACGTCCTCATTGGTCACGCGCAGCACCGGCGCGTCGAGGTCGTCGAAGCCCTCTTCCATCGCGATCGCGGCGATTTCCGACGAGATCGAGCAGACCGGCCAGCCTTCCTCGACCACCACCATGCGGTTGGTCCTCTTCAGGCTCTCGAGCACCGTCGCCTTGTCGAGCGGGCGCAGCGTGCGCAGGTCGATCACTTCGGCGTCGATCCCCTCGCCCGCCAGCGTCTCGGCGGCTTCCAGCGCCAGCCCGACGCCGATCGAGTAGCTGACGATCGTCACGTCCTTGCCCGGCCGCACGATCCGCGCCTTGCCGATCGGCAGCACGTAATCGTCGAGCTTGGGCACGTCGAAGCTGCGGCCGTACATCAGCTCGTTCTCGAGGAAGACCACCGGGTCCTCGCTGCGGATCGCAGCCTTGAGCAGGCCCTTGGCGTCGGCCGCGTCATAGGGCGCGATCACGATCAGGCCGGGGACCGCGGCGTACCACGGGCCGTAATTCTGGCTGTGCTGCGCGCCGACGCGGCTCGCCGCGCCGTTGGGGCCGCGGAACACGATCGGGCAACGCATCTGGCCACCCGACATGTAGTTGGTCTTGGCGGCCGAATTGATGATGTGGTCGATCGCCTGCATGGCGAAGTTGAACGTCATGAACTCGACGATCGGCTTGAGGCCGCCCATCGCAGCGCCCGTGCCGATGCCGGCGAAGCCATATTCGGTGATCGGCGTGTCGATCACACGCTTGTCGCCGAACTCCTCGAGAAGGCCCTGGGTGACCTTGTAGGCGCCCTGATACTCGGCGACTTCCTCACCCATCACGAAGATGCGCTGGTCGGCGCGCATTTCCTCGGCCATCGCGTCGCGCAGCGCCTCGCGGACGGTGGTCTTGACCATCTCGGTGCCCGCGGGGATCGCCGGATCGGCGACGGTCGCCGCCTTGTCGCTGGCGAGTTGCTTAGTGCCGCTGTCGGCCTTCTTGGGGCCGCCGTCCTCGCCCGCTTCGGACTCGGCCGCCTTCTGCTCCTGCGCCGGCGCTTCGGCCTGCGTGGCAGCTGCGGGAGCGGGTGCCGGAGCCGCGGAGGCATCCTCGCCTTCGGCCGCGATCATCGCGATCACGGTGCCGACCTTCACATTATCGGTGCCCTCGGCGACCAAGATCTGGCTGATCGTGCCTTCGTCCACGGCCTCGAATTCCATCGTCGCCTTGTCGGTCTCGATCTCGGCGAGAATGTCGCCCGACTTCACAGTGTCGCCTTCCTTGACGAGCCACTTGGCGAGCGTGCCCTCTTCCATCGTGGGCGACAGCGCCGGCATCTTCAATTCGATCGCCATCTCAGTAAGTCTCCACCAGCACGTCGGTGTACAGTTCGGCCGGATCGGGCTCGGGCGTCTGCTCGGCGTAATCGGCTGCTTCGTTCACGATCTTGCGGATCTCCGCCTCGATCGGCTTGAGGTCGTCCTCCTTGAGGCCCAGCGTCTCGAGCTCGCGCTTGACCGCCTCGATCGGGTCGGATTTCTCGCGGACCGACTGCACTTCCTCGCGCGAGCGGTACTTGGCAGGGTCGGACATCGAGTGGCCGCGATAGCGATAGGTCTTCATCTCGAGGATGATCGGGCCCTTGCCGCTGCGCACCCATTCGAGCGCCTCTTCCGCGGCACCGCGGCAGGCAAGCACGTCCATGCCGTCGACCTGGATGCCGGGGATGCGGAAGCTTTCGCCGCGCTTGTAGAGCTGGTCCTCGGACGAGGCGCGGTTGACGCTGGTGCCCATGGCGTACTGGTTGTTCTCGATCACGAAGATGATCGGGAGCTTCCACAGCTCGGCCATGTTGAAGGCTTCGTAGACCTGGCCCTGGTTGGCCGCGCCGTCGCCGAAGTAGGACATGGCGACGCCGCCGTCCTCATTGTACTTGTGCGCGAACGCCAAGCCCGCGCCGAGCGAGACCTGCGCGCCGACGATGCCGTGGCCGCCGTAGAACTTCTTCTCGGTCGAGAACATGTGCATCGAGCCGCCCTTGCCGCGGCTGATGCCTGCCGCGCGGCCGGTCAGCTCGGCCATGATGATCTTGGGGTCGATGCCGTAAGCCAGCATGTGGCCGTGGTCGCGGTAGCCCGTGATCACCGAGTCCTTCTCGCCGTCGAGCGCCGACTGCAGGCCCACCGCCACGGCTTCCTGGCCGATGTAGAGGTGGCAGAAGCCGCCGATGAAGCCGAGACCGTAGAGCTGCCCGGCCTTCTCCTCGAAGCGGCGGATGAGCAGCATCTGCTTGTAGAATTCGAGCAGCTCCTCCTTGGAAGCTTTGTACCGCTGCGGTTCGTTGGGGCGCTCGCGGTTCGATGCCGCGGGTGCGGGGGACGCTTTACGTGCCGGTGCTTTGGCCACAGGAAATCCTCATGCCCGGGGAAGGTAGTGCGGGGCCTATAGGCGGGTTCTTGGCCCGGACGCAACGTCAACGCGCAAGCGCAGGGGACGTTCGGCCCCAGCTGTTGCGCGAGTGCACTGACGTAGGGGAAAGCGCTCCCCGCCTGCGCCTATTTCTTGAGCGGGATGATCACTTCGTCGGGACGTGCGACGTTGAGCTGCTTGCGGACCAGCTCCTCGACCATGTCGGGGTCGGCGCCGCGCCGCGGATCGAGCAGATCGACGCGGTTCTTGAGCGTGGCGCGCTTCTTGTCGAGCGCGGCGAACTCGACGTTTTTCTGCGCGAGCTCGGCCTGGAAGTCGCGCGCCGCCAGGATTCCCGTCGGCCCCAGCACCGCATTGTAGCCGAAGAAGCTCACGGCGATCAGCACCGCGGCGGGCAGGCCCGCGCGGCGAAGCAGGGTACGAATTGGCGAAGTGCGCGACATGACTTGACTCTTCGCGCAAGCCGAGTCGCGAATCAACCCCGCATGTGTCCGGATTGTTACTTCAGCGCGGATTTTCCGGGATAAAATCGGCGAATCGATTCGCGAGTCCCGTGCGCCTTCACTCCCGGGAAGGGTCGGGGGGAAGGGTTCCAACCTATGGCAGAGCCCATCCCCTCCCCTAGCCCTCCCGCAAGGGGGAGGGGAACGGTTATCGCAGCACCGACCGCCCGGCGTACACCGCCGCGTCGCCCAGCTCTTCCTCGATGCGGATCAGCTGGTTGTACTTGGCGAGCCGGTCCGAACGCGCCAGCGAGCCGGTCTTGATCTGCCCGCAATTGGTCGCGACCGCGAGGTCGGCGATAGTCGCATCCTCGGTCTCGCCCGAACGGTGCGACATCACCGCGGTGTACGACGCGCGCTGGGCCAGGCTCACGGCCTCCAGCGTCTCGGTCAGCGTGCCGATCTGGTTGACCTTCACTAGCAGCGAATTGGCATAGCCGCCCTCGATGCCGCGCTTCAGGCGCACGGGATTGGTCACGAACAGGTCATCGCCGACCAGCTGGACCTTGCCGCCGAGCGTCTCGGTCAGCGCCTTCCAGCCTTCCCAATCGTCCTCGGCCATGCCGTCCTCGATCGAGAAGATCGGATATTTCGCCACCAGCTCGGCGAGGAACTCGACATTTCCCTGGCTCGAGAGCGTCTTGCTCTCACCAACCATCCGATAGGCGCCGTCCTTGTAATATTCGGTCGCGGCGCAATCGAGCGCGAGCATCACGTCGTCGCCGGGCTTGTACCCCGCTGCCTCGATGCTCGCCATGATGAAGTCCAGCGCCTCGGTGGTGCTGGCGATGTTGGGCGCGAATCCGCCCTCGTCGCCCACGCCGGTCGCCAGCCCCTTTTCGTGGAGCTTCTTCTTGAGCGTGTGGAAGATCTCCGATCCGCAGCGCACCGCCTCGACGATGTTCTCCGCGCCGACGGGCACGATCATGAATTCCTGGAAGTCGATCGGATTGTCGGCATGTTCGCCGCCGTTGATGATGTTCATCATCGGCACCGGCAGCACATGCGCGTTGACGCCGCCGACATAGCGATAGAGCGGCAGCCCGCGCGCGTCGGCGGCCGCCTTGGCCGCGGCCAGGCTCACGCCCAGGATCGCGTTGGCGCCCAGCCGGCCCTTGTTGGGGGTGCCGTCGAGCTCGACCATCGCATGGTCGAGGTCGGCCTGGTCCTCGGCCTCCATGCCGACGACTTCCTCGAAGATCTCGCCGTTGACGGCCTCGACGGCGTCTTCGACGCCCTTGCCGCCCCAGCGCGACTTGTCTCCGTCGCGCTTTTCGACCGCTTCATGGGCACCCGTCGACGCGCCCGAGGGCACTGCGGCGCGGCCGAAGCTGCCGTCCTCGAGCATCACATCGACCTCGACCGTGGGGTTGCCGCGGCTGTCGAGGATCTGGCGGGCATGGATGTCGATGATTGCGGTCACGTAATGGTCTCCCTAACTAAGGGGTTCGGATTGCTCCGGGGCGCGCGCGAGCCTCTAGCCAGTCGCGCGGCCTCGGGCAACGGCGAGGATGGAACCCGGGATCATGGCTGTGGTTCTGATCTGAGCAACGGAAAGGGCTTCGGCATGGCTGACGAGAGCAAGACCACCCAGGCGGGTACGACCAAGGGGACCAATGCATCCGGCGAACAGGTGACGTTCGACGCCGATGCCAAGCTGGAGGCGGATGCCGGCGGCGTCGGCACCGCTGACATCGAATTCGAGCCGGACGACGAGCTGGCGCAGTCCAGGCGCGGCACCAAGCAGACGCTCAAGGACGAGGCGGGCAGGCTCGGCAGCCAGGCTGCCGAACGCGCGCGCGCCTATGCCGGCGAAGGTGTGGAACGCGCGACCGGCGCGCTCGACGAAGTCGCCAACATGATGCGCGGCGCCGCCGACGACGTCGACGCCAAGCTGGGCGAGCAATATGGGCGCTATGCCCGCTCGGCCGCCGACGGCATCGCGGGCTTCGCCGAAAATCTGCGCGGCAAGGACGTCGACGAGCTGATCGACCAGGCCTCCGACTTCGTGCGCAAAAGCCCGGCGATCGCAGTGGGCACCGCGGCGGCGATCGGCTTCGTGCTGGCGCGGCTGATCAAGTCCGGCATCGACGCCTCCGGCGACGGCGCCGACGCGTCCAAAGCCTGATCGGGACGCCGGGGGGTGGAAGAGCCGGGCGCGCAGGAAGAGAGCATCGGCGAGCTGTTCGGCCGGCTGGTCGAGGACGGCAAGGGCTTCGCGCGCGCCGAGCTCGGCTATTATCGCGCCGTCGCAGCCGACAAGCTGGCGCAGGCCAAGGCGGGGCTCATCCTCGCGGGCGTGGCGCTGCTGCTCGCCCTCGCGGGCGCGATCGCGCTGGTCGTGGGGCTGGTGCTGACGCTGGCCGCGCTGATCGGGCCGGGCTGGGCGACTCTGGTCGTCGTGCTGGCGACCCTGCTGGTCGCGGCGCTGCTCGGCTGGCTCGCGTGGCGGCATTTCCAGCGAATGACGGGATCCGGCCAATGACCTCCTCCCCTCGCCTGCTCGCCGCCCAGGCCGATGTCGCTGCCGCCCGTGCGCAGCTCTTCGGGACGCTGGGCGAAGTCCAGCAGCGGCTCAAGCCCTCGACGCTCACGCACAATGCGATCGAGACCGCGACTCAGGGCGTCGCCTCGGCGGCGCGCAAGGGTGCTGAGGCAGTGCGCACGCGGCCCTATGCCGTGGCGGCTTTTGCCGGCGCGGTCGGCCTGGTCATGGCGCGCGGCTGGATCTTCGACATCGTGCGGGGCCGCCGGCGCGGCGATGCAACCGGCGCTCGCACCACGGGTTTGAACAACAACGAAACGAAACGCGCCAGGCACGCGAAGAAAGGAAAGCAAGGATGAGCAACGGCAAGGGTGGCGGCGCCGCCAACCAGAACGGAGCCTCGAATCGCAGCAGCGCGCGCCGGACGGTCGAGGAGCTGGGCGAGAACCCGGTGGCGCTGGTCGCCGGTGGCGTCGCGCTCGGCGTGCTGATCGGCATGCTGGTGCCGCGCGTGGCGAAGGAGCGCGAGCTGCTCGATCCCCTCGGCCGCCAGCTCGCCGACCGGGCCACCGCGGTGGCGCAGGCCGCCAAGGAAGCGGGCAAGCAGGAGATCGACACGCTGCTTCCCGGCAAGGACGCCACCAAGGAACGCGTCTCCGCGCTGTTCGGCAACGTCCTCAACGCAGCCAAGGAAGCGGCGAAGAGCTGAGGCGGGGAGCGGGCGCGCTTCCGTCCTCCGTCCCGCAAACAGCACCGTCACCCCCGCGGAGGCGGGGGCCCAGGAATCACAGGCGATGTCGTGGGTGACTCTGGGTCCCCGCCTTCGCGGGGATGACGGTAGTCAGCGCCGGAACGACGCACTCGCCCCCTCCGGCGTACTTCGGGGTTGAGCCCACAGCGGGCCTGACGTTAAGGGCAGCCCAACGCTCTTCCCAGGAGTAGACATGAGCAAATTGCACCTCGTCTTCGGCGGCCGCGTGACCGATCCGCAGACGCTCGACTTCCAGGACCCGTCGCAACTCGACGTGGTCGGCATCTTCCCCGACTTCGCCAGCGCCGAAAAGGCGTGGCGCGCCGCGGCGCAGCGCACCGTGGACGACGCCGAGATGAAGTACGTGGTGGTCCACCTGCACCGCCTGCTCGAGCCCGAGCTGGGCTGAACTTGACTGTCACCCCCGCGAAGGCGGGGGCCCAGGAATCACGAGCGACGTCCTCCGTGGCTCCGGTCCCCGCCTTCGCGCGGATGGCGAGTTGTCGTCAGGCCTTCCGCCAGTGCCAGCGCAGGAGCGGCCTGGCGAGCAGCAGCCCGGCGATGAAGCCGCCGATATGCGCCCAGGCCGCCACCGCGAGCCCCGCGCCCAGGAAGGCGAACGCAACCAGCAGGTTGATCACGATCCACGCGGCAGCGAGCCACAGCACGTGCACCACCTGCGCAGGGATCGGCCCGATCGCCTTGGCACGCGAGCGGCCGAAGAGCAGCGAATAGGCGCCGACCACCGCTGACGCCGCGCCGCTCGCCCCCACCATCGGCGTCACCGATTGCGGATCGGGCAGCCACTGCGCGAAGGCCGCGGCATAGGCGCCGACCACGTAGAGGATCACGATGCCCAGCGGCCCTACGGCGCGCTCGGCCTGCCGGCCAGTGAAGCCCAGCATCACCATGTTCATCGCCAGGTGGAGCACGCCCGCGTGGAGCAAGGTGCAGCTCAGCGGCGTGAGCCACGTCGGCACCGCCGCGAAATCGGTGGGAAGCCCGCTCGCCCGCGCGGGGATGAAGCCGCCGCGCATGCTCGCCTGATACAGGCCGAAATAGAAGGTGACGGCAAGGCTCACCGCCGCCGTCACCAGCACGATCACGCCCGTCGCCGTAACGCGGCGCATCGCCGTCAGATGAATTCGATCTGCGAGACCAGGTAATAACGGTCGCCGGCGGGGACCGAGACCTCGACCTCGTCGTCGACCTTGCGGCCGATCAGCGCACGGCCGAGCGGCGAGTTGTACGAGATGCGGCCCTTGCTGGCATCCGCCTCGGTTTGCCCCACGATCTGGTAGCGGATCGGCTTGTCGTCCTCATCGAGCAGCGTCACCGTCGCGCCGAACACGATCTTGTCGCCCGAAAGCTCGCGCGGATCGATGATCTGGGCGCGGCTGAGCTTGTCCTCGATGTCGGCGATCGACGCCTCGATCTGGCCCTGGCGCTCCTTGGCGGCATGATATTCGGCGTTTTCCGAAAGATCGCCATGCGCGCGCGCTTCCTCGATCGCATCCACGATCTGCGGACGCTCGGCTTTCAGGCGTTTCAGCTCCTCGTTGAGCTTCTCATAGCCTTCCTGCAGCATCGGCATCTTTTCGACCGTCGCCATAACTCAGCCGTCCTTCGTAAAACGCCCCCAAGATCAGCCGCCTCCGAAGGAGACGCCCGCACATCAATACCGATTGGGGAGATCAATTGTGCGAATGCGAATTGTAAGGTTCCGCCGGGCAAACTTCAAGCGGCGTCGGGAGGGCACGTCGGCGCCCTCCCCCTTGCCTCAGCGCTCGGCGTAGAAAGCCTGGAGCGGCTTCACGTCGAGCGTACTCTTGCCCAGCGCCTCGATCGCCCGCGCCGCGGCGACGCTCGCCTGCGCGGTCGTGAAATAGGGGATCTTGAGCCCCAGCGCCGATCGGCGGATGTCCGACGAGTCCTTGAGCGACTGCCAGCCTTCGGTGGTGTTGAAGATGATCGCGATCTCGCCGTCGACGATGCGGTCGACGATGTGCGGCCGCCCCTGCGCCACCTTGTTGACGCGCTCCACCGTCAGCCCCTGCTCGGTCAGATAGTCCGCGGTGCCCCCGGTCGCGACGATGGTGAAGCCCATCTCCGCCATCAGCTTCACGCCCGGCATGATCACCGGCTTGTCGGTGTCCTTGACGCTCACGAACAGCGTGCCGCCGCTCGGCAGCGTCACGCCCGCGCCCATCTGAGCCTTGGCAAAGGAAGTGGCGAAATCGCTATCGATACCCATCACTTCGCCAGTGCTCTTCATCTCGGGTGAGAGCACCGGATCGACGCCGGGGAAGCGATTGAACGGGAAGACGGCTTCCTTGACTGCGATATAGTCGATGTCGCGATCGATCCTGGGCAGGTCCTTCAGCTTCTCGCCCGCCATCACGCGGCTCGCGATCTTGGCGATGGGGGCGCCGATCGCCTTGGCGACGAAGGGCACAGTCCGCGAAGCGCGCGGATTGACCTCGATGAGGTAGACCACGCCGTCCTTGACCGCGAACTGGATGTTCATCAGCCCCTTGACCTTGAGCGCGCGCGCCAGCGCCTGGGTCTGGCGCTCGATCTCGGCGACGATCTCGGCCGGCAGGCTATAGGGCGGGATCGAGCAGGCGCTGTCGCCCGAATGGACCCCCGCCTCCTCGATATGCTGGAGCACGCCCGCGACGACCACATCGTCGCCATCGGCGATCGCATCGACATCCACTTCGATCGCGTCGCGCAGATACTGGTCGATCAGCACCGGCGAGTCGCCCGAGACCTGCACCGCGGTCTGGATATAGTCGTCGAGCTGCTGGACGGTGTCGACGATCTCCATCGCCCGGCCGCCGAGCACATAGCTCGGCCGCATCAGCACCGGATATCCGATCCGCTCGGCCACTGCGACTGCCTCGTCGCGGCTGCGCGCGAGGCCGTTGGCGGGCTGCTTGAGCCCCAGCTTGGCGACGAGGTTGGCGAAGCGCTCGCGGTCCTCAGCCAGGTCGATCGCGTCGGGCGAAGTGCCGAGGATCGGGATCCCCGCCTCCTCCAGCGCCTTGGCGAGGTTGAGCGGCGTCTGC
This sequence comes from Sphingomonas sp., assembly GCF_017744835.1. Classification (GTDB taxonomy): domain Bacteria; phylum Pseudomonadota; class Alphaproteobacteria; order Sphingomonadales; family Sphingomonadaceae; genus Sphingomonas. The sequence goes on along the minus strand of NZ_JAGIAM010000003.1, from coordinate 152,261 downwards.
CCGCCGAACTGGACGATCACGCCGACGAGCTCGCCCTTCTGCTGCTCGACATGCAGGATCTCGAGCACGTCCTCGGCGGTCAGCGGCTCGAAATAGAGCCGGTCGCTCGTGTCATAGTCGGTGCTCACCGTTTCGGGATTGCAGTTGACCATGATCGTCTCATAGCCCGCGTCCGCCAGCGAGAAGCAGGCGTGGCAGCAGCAATAGTCGAACTCGATCCCCTGTCCGATGCGGTTCGGCCCGCCGCCCAGGATCACGATCTTCCTGCGCCCGCTCGGCTGGCTCTCGTCCTCGGGCTCGCCGAAGCTCGGCGCCTCATAGGTCGAGTACATGTACGGCGTCTTGGCCTCGAACTCGGCCGCGCAGGTGTCGATCCGCTTGAACACCGGCCGCACGCCCAGCTTGTGGCGATGCTTGCGCACCTCGGCTTCGGTCACCCCGCCGGTCATCGCATGGACCACGTCGTGGACCAGCCCCGATCCGCGCGCGATCGGCCGCTCCATCTCCTTGTGGAGATTGGCCGACTTGAGCGCCAAATACGCCAAACGCTTGTCGCTGAAGCCCATCGCCTTGAGCTTGCGCATACCCGCGGCGTCCTGCGGCAGGCCCTGGCGGCACACCCGCTCCTCGGCCTCGATGATCTCGGCGATGCGCTCGATGAACCAGGGGTCGTATTGCGCGATCGCGCAGACCTCGGCGACGGTGAAGCCCTCGCGCAGTGCCTGCGCCGCGATCAGCAGCCGTTCGGGCGAGCGGATGGCAAGCGCCGCCTCGATATCGGCGCGCGGCGCGCCGACCAGCCGGTCGACCTGGTTGAACCCCGAAAGCCCGGTCTCAAGGCCCCGCAGCGCCTTCTGCAGGCTCTCGTGGATCGAGCGGCCGATCGCCATCACTTCGCCCACCGACTTCATCGCGGTGCCCAAAGTCGCCTCGGCGCCCTTGAACTTCTCGAAGGCGAAGCGGGGGATCTTGGTGACGATATAGTCGATCGTCGGCTCGAACGACGCGGGCGTGGCGCCGGTGATGTCGTTGGTGATCTCGTCGAGCGTGTAGCCCACCGCCAGCTTGGCCGCGACCTTGGCGATCGGGAAACCGGTCGCCTTGGACGCGAGCGCCGACGAGCGGCTCACGCGCGGGTTCATCTCGATCACGATCAGCCGGCCATCCTTCGGATTGACCGCGAACTGCACGTTCGAACCACCTGTTTCGACGCCGATTTCCCGGAGCACCGCGATCGATGCGTTGCGCATGATCTGGTATTCCTTGTCGGTCAGCGTCAGCGCCGGCGCGACGGTGATCGAGTCGCCGGTGTGCGTGCCCATCGCGTCGACATTCTCGATCGAGCAGATGATGATGGCGTTGTCGGCGCGGTCGCGCACGACTTCCATCTCATATTCCTTCCAGCCGAGCAGCGATTCCTCGATCAGCACTTCGTTAGTCGGCGACAGGTCGAGCCCGTTGCGGACGATCGAGAGGAATTCCTCGCGGTTGTAGGCGATGCCGCCGCCGGTACCGCCCAGCGTAAAGCTGGGGCGGATGATCGCGGGGAGGCCCACTTTCTCAAGCCCCTCGAGCGCCTCGGCCTCGGTGTGCGCGATCGCCGAGCGGGCGCTCTCGAGCCCGATCTTGTCCATCGCCGCCTTGAACTTCTGGCGGTCCTCTGCCTTGTCGATCGCCTCGGCATTGGCGCCGATCATCGTCACGCCGAACTTCTCGAGCGTGCCGTCCTGCGCCAGCGCCAGCGCGGTGTTGAGCGCGGTCTGCCCGCCCATCGTCGGCAGCACCACGTCGGGGCGCTCCTTCTCGATGATCTTCGCGACGATCGCGGGCGTGATCGGCTCGACATAGGTCGCATCGGCCAGTTCGGGATCGGTCATGATCGTCGCCGGGTTCGAATTGACCAGGACGATGCGATAGCCCTCTTCCTTGAGCGCCTTGATCGCCTGCGTGCCCGAATAGTCGAACTCGCACGCCTGGCCGATGACGATCGGACCGGCGCCGATGACGAGGATGGAGGAGATGTCGGTGCGTTTGGGCATTAGTTCTGGCTCACCGGCTTGCCGTCCGCGTCGACGGACTTACCGTCGGGGCCGAGCAGTTGCATAGTAAAGTGGCAGGGATTGGCAGCATCGACGTTGCTGATCGCATCAAGACCATCAATCAGGGCCCGAAATCGACCTTCGTCATATGGTCTCGGAGCAAGAACGAGGAGCGTATCGCTGGCCTCTTTGCGTATGTCGGCCCAACCGGCGTCGCGTGCAATTCGCTCAAGCACCTTCAACGTCTCGTCGTCCGCTTTGAACCGAACAGCGCCAAGGTCAGGATAGAGGTTCGGCTTCCCTATCGCGGTTTCCGCACGATTGGCGCCGCTCAGCTGGCCGAACGCTTCAGGGCTGGCACACGAGACGCAAAGAAGCGCGACCGCAGCCGTTGCGCTCCATGATTTCACCGCATCATCCCCACGAACCGCTCGAACAGATACAGGCTGTCCTGCGGCCCCGGGCTGGCCTCGGGGTGGTATTGCACCGCGAACACCGGCTTGTCGGTCAGCTCGAACCCGCAGTTCGACCCGTCGAACAGCGACACATGCGTCTCGCGCGCGTTCGCGGGCAGCGTCTCGCTCAGCACCGCGAAGCCGTGGTTCATGCTGGTGATCTCGACCGCGCCGTCCTCGATCCGCTTGACCGGGTGGTTGGCGCCGCGGTGCCCCTGGAACATCTTGCTCGTCTGCGCGCCGACCGCGAGCGCGAGCAGCTGGTGGCCCAGACAGATGCCGAACACCGGCTTGCCGCTGTCGATCATCTCGCGGATCACCGGCACGGCATATTCGCCGGTCGCGGCGGGATCGCCGGGACCGTTCGAGAGGAAGAAGCCGTCCGGATTGAACGCCATCGCCTGCTCGAAGGTCGCGTTCGCCGGCAGCACCGTCACATCGGCGCCTGCGCGGACGAGGTTGCGAAAGATGTTGCGCTTCGAGCCGTAATCGATCGCCACGACATGCGGTCGCCCGCTGTCGCCCGCGCTGGTGTCATAGCCCGCACCGAGCCGCCACACCCCGTCCTTCCAGCCGAAATGCGTCTCGCACGATACCGTGATCGCCAGGTCCATGCCTTCCAGCCCCGGCCATTCCTGCGCCATCTTGAGCAGCAGCGGAATGTCGAACTTGCCGTCCTGCGAATGCGCGATCACGCCGTTGGGCGCCCCGCCCAGCCGGATGCGGCGGGTGAGCGCGCGCGTGTCGATGCCCGAAAGCCCGATGCGCTCGTGCTTGCGCATCCACTCGTCGAGCCGCTCGACCGCGCGGAAGTTGCTCGGCTCGGTCACGTCCTCGCGGACGATCATGCCCAGCGCGTGCGGGTCGTCGGCCTCGATATCCTCGGCATTGGCGCCGACATTGCCGATGTGAGGAAAAGTGAAGTTGATGATCTGACCGGCGAAGCTCGGATCGGTCATGATCTCCTGATAGCCGGTCATCGCGGTGTGGAAGCACACTTCGCCAACAGCCTGCCCCTCGGCGCCGAAGCCCCTGCCCCACACCACATCGCCTGATGCAAGCACCAATACGCCGGTAGCTCCTTCGGGCGCTGGACTGGACGCGTGCAGGGGTTTGGCGTCGGCCATTTTGGGCGGGCACTCCTTGGGGTTGCTGCGATGTCGCTAAGGCCCGCCCGCTAGACCCCGCAGCCGGTTGCGTCAATCTGTTAATCCGGAAAGGGTGCGGCTATCCTCCCCGGCTTTCCGATCAAATGAGAGATGAGATGATTCGCGACGATATCAAGGCCGCGCAGATCGCCGCCATGAAGGCCGGCGACAAGACGAGCCGTGCAGCCATCAGCCTGATCCAGAGCGCGATCAAGAACCGGGACATCGAAGCCCGCACCGGCGGCGCCCCCGCCGACGACGACGCGCTGGTGGTCGAAGTGCTGCAGAAGATGGTCAAGCAGCGCCGCGAATCGATCGAGATGTACGAGAAGGGCGGTCGCCAGGAGCTCGCCGACGCCGAGCGCGCCGAAGTCGATGTGATCGAGCGCTTCCTGCCGCAGCAGATGAGCGAGGAGGAGACCAAGGCCGCGATCGAGGCGATCAAGGCCGAGCTGGGCGCCTCGGGCATGAAGGACATGGGCCGCGTCATGGCCGAGCTGAAGGCCCGCCACGCGACCACGCTCGACATGAGCAAGGCGAGCGGCCTGGTGAAGGCGGCGCTGGGCTGAGATGAAAAAGGACGGGGACAGCTCTGCGCTTCCCCTCCCGCTTGCGGGAGGGGATCGAGGGGTGGGCCCCCGCTCTCCACGAGCAAACCCGGCGGGGGGAAATCCGTCGAGCTCCGCGCGCTTTCGCCTGGGCCGTCCGACACAGAGAGCCCGCGAACTGCGCAACAATTCCACCGCCGCCGAAGCGCTCCTCTGGTCGAAGCTGCGCAAATCCCAGCTCGCCGGGCTGTTCACTCGCCAGCTCCCCGTGGCGGGCCTTTTCGGCGATTTCGGCTGCCGTAGCGCCCGGCTGATCGTCGAACTCGACGGCAGCCAACATGTCGAAGCCGCCGAAGCCGATGCCGAACGCACCCGCCGCATCGAAGCCGAGGGCTATCGCGTGATCCGCTTCTGGAACAATGATCTGACGAGCAACATGGACGGAGTGCTGCAGGCTATCCTTCTGGCCGCCTTGCCCAGAGGAGAGCGGGGGCCCACCCCCCAGCCCCCTCCCGCAAGCGGGAGGGGGAGCGCAGATGGCGCCCCTATCGCTTCCCCTCCCGCTCGTGGGAGGGGACCGAGGGGTGGGCCCCGGGCATCCGCAAGCGACTCCCGCGAAGAAAAGCAATGAGCCTCACCCCCGCCTTCCTCGACGAGCTCCGCGCCCGCACCCTGCTCTCGGGCCTGATCGCCAAGACCACCAAGCTGCAAAAGGCCGGCCGCGAGTTCCGCGCCTGCTGCCCCTTCCACAACGAGAAGACCCCGTCGTTCTACGTCAACGACGACAAGGGCTTCTATCACTGCTTCGGCTGCGGCGCGCATGGCGATGCGATCCGCTGGCTCACCGACCAGCGCGGACTGCCCTTCATCGATGCGGTCAAGGAACTCGCCCAGGCCGCCGGCATGGACATGCCCGAGCAGGACCGCCGCGCCGCCGAGAAGGCCGAACGCGCCAAGGGACTGCACGAGGCGTGCGACGATGCCGCCAAATGGTTCACCGAGCGGCTGAACGGCATCGAAGGCGCCGAGGCGCGCGCGGTGCTCAGGAAGCGCGGCATCTCGGAGGAGACCGCGCGCAGCTTCGGCCTCGGCTTCGCGCCTGATTCGCGCGGCAAGCTCAAGGAGGCACTGAAGAGCTACGGCGACGCCATGCTCGTCGAAGCCGGCCTGCTCATCGCGGTCGACGACAAGGACCCGTACGACCGCTTCCGCGGTCGCCTCATGATCCCGATCCGCGACGCGCGCGGCCGCACGATCGCGTTCGGCGGCCGCATCATCGGCGACGGCGAGCCCAAGTACCTCAACTCCCCCGAGACCCCGCTCTTCGACAAGGGCCGCACGCTCTACAACCTCGATCGCGCCCAGGCCGCCGCGCGCAAGGCGAACCGCATCATCGCGGTCGAGGGCTATATGGACGTGATCGCGCTCGCCCAGGCCGGCTTCGGCGAGGCAGTCGCCCCGCTCGGCACTGCGCTGACCGAGCACCAGCTCGAGCGACTGTGGCGCATGGCCGAGGTCCCCCTGCTCTGCTTCGACGGCGATGCCGCCGGCCAGAAGGCCGCGCTCAGGGCCGCCCACCGCGCGCTCCCGATGCTCCAGCCGGGCCGCAGCCTCGCCTTCGTGACGCTGCCCGATGGCCTCGATCCCGACGATCTGGTGCGCAGCAAGGGTGCGGCGGCGTTCGAGGCGCTGCTCAAGACGCCCCAGCCTCTGGTCGACCGGCTCTGGGCCAGCGAAGTTGCCGCCGAGCCGCTCGACACCCCCGAGCAGCGCGCCGGGCTCAAGCGCCGCCTGGCCGCGCTCGCCGAGAGTATCGCCGATTCCAACGTCAAGCACGAGTATCTCGCAGAGTTCCGCGCCCGCACCGACGCGCATTTCGGCCGCGGCCCACGCGCCTTCGAGCCCCGCGGCCAGCGCGGCCCCGCGCCCGCGCGCGGCAAGCGCGATCGCCGCGGCGTCTGGCAACCTCCCGAGCCCCCGCCCTCCTCCACGGCACGCAGCCTCGGCGCCGCCGGGCTCGACCCCGTGCTCGCCAGGGCGGTGCTCGCCGGGCTGATCCGCCACCCCGCCGAGATCGCGCGCCACATGGAGATATTGGGGTCGCTCCGCAGCGCCTCGGGCGCGCTCGGCAAGCTGTTCGAGGCAGTCATCGACGTGGCGCTCGAGGACCGGCAGCTTGATAGCGGCAAAGTGCTTACCATATTGGCGCGGTCTGGTTTCGATCAGATGGCAGGCGATCTGCTGCGGGCCGATACGCTGCCCTTCTCCTTCACGCGGTCCAGGGCCGATGCGGAGAAGGCGCGCGAGGACCTGGGCGAAGCGATTGCGGTGATGGTGGCGTTACCCGCGGTAGACGCGGCGCTCGCCGAAGCCACAATAGGGGCGGATGCCAATGATGCGGCTTTTGCTCGGCAACAGGCGTTGATGCAGCAGCGGCGGGCACTTGGTGAGCGCCTCGCGAATCTGATGCTTGCGGACGAAGACGATTTGGACGAATAGGGCGGCGTATAATAGCCGCCATTGGATTTTCGAGGGATTTGATGGCCAAGGCGAACATGGCGGACGTCACCGAGACGAACGAGGCGGGTGACGCGCCGCTGATCGATCTCAACGAGGGCTCGATCAAGAAGCTCATCGCGCGGGCCAAGAAGCGCGGCTACATCACCGTCGACCAGCTCAACGAAATGCTCCCGCAGGACCAGATGTCCTCGGAGCAGATCGAGGACATCATGTCCGCGATCAACGACATGGGCATCAACGTGGTCGAGTCGGAAGATGCCGGCGAGGACGCCGAGCCCGAGGACGAGGTCGAGGAAGTCGATGCGTCCGATTCGGGCGACGACTCGGCCCCTGCGTTCGAGACCAAGAAGAAGGAAACGGTCGACCGCACCGACGATCCGGTGCGCATGTACCTGCGCGAGATGGGCGCCGTCGAGCTGCTCAGCCGCGAGGGCGAGATCGCGATCGCCAAGCGCATCGAGGCCGGCCGCGACACGATGATCCTCGGCCTCTGCGAGTCCCCGATCACCTTCAACGCGATCATCGGCTGGTCGAACGCGCTCAACGAAGGCACGATGCAGCTGCGCGAGATCCTCGATCTCGACGCGATGCTCTCCAAGGGTCCCTCGGCCGAGCAGGTCGAGGGCGCCGAGGACGATGACTCGGGCGAGATCAGCGAGAAGACCGCCGGCGCGACCTTCAAGGAAGAGGAAGAGCCCGAGGAAGTCGCCGAGGACGAGGACGAGGATTCGATGACCGAGCGCCGGGCTCCCCGGATCTCGGACGACGAAGAGGAAGACAACACCCTCAGCCTCGCCCAGATGGAGGAGACGCTCAAGCCGCAGGCGCTCGAGAAGTTCGCCAACATCACTTCGGCCTACAAGAAGTTCGCCAAGGTCCAGCAGCAGCGCCTCGACGCGATGGCGTCGGGCGGCGAGCTGCCCGCGGCCGAGGAGAAGAAGTACCAGAAGCTGCGCGAGGAGCTCACCGCCGAGGTCGAGTCCGTCCAGTTCCACCAGGCGAAGATCGAGTATCTCGTCGACCAGCTCTATGCCTTCAACCGGCGCCTCACCGCGCTGGGCGGCCAGATGCTGCGCCTCGCCGAGCGCCACAAGGTCTCGCGCAAGGATTTCCTCGATCGCTATGTGAACCATGAGCTCGACGAGCAGTGGCTCCAGTCGGTCCAGGGCCTCGACAAGAAGTGGAAGGCCTTCGCCGAGAACGAGGGCGCCGCGGTCGACCGCATCCGCACCGAGATCGCCGAGATCGCCCAGCAGACCGGCATGGCGCTCACCGAGTTCCGCCGCATCGTCAACATGGTGCAGAAGGGCGAGCGCGAGGCGCGCATCGCGAAGAAGGAGATGGTCGAGGCCAACCTCCGCCTCGTGATCTCGATCGCCAAGAAATACACCAACCGCGGTCTGCAATTTCTTGATCTAATTCAAGAAGGTAACATCGGCTTGATGAAAGCCGTAGATAAATTTGAATACCGCCGCGGGTACAAGTTCTCGACCTATGCCACCTGGTGGATCCGCCAGGCGATCACGCGCTCGATCGCCGACCAGGCACGCACGATCCGCATCCCGGTGCACATGATCGAGACGATCAACAAGCTGGTCCGCACCAGCCGCCAGTTCCTCCACGAGCAGGGCCGCGAGCCCACGCCCGAGGAAATGGCCGAGCGCCTCTCCATGCCGCTCGAGAAGGTGCGCAAGGTGATGAAGATCGCCAAGGAGCCGATCAGCCTCGAAACGCCGATCGGCGACGAGGAGGACAGCCACCTGGGCGACTTCATCGAGGACAAGAACGCCGTCATCCCCGTCGACGCCGCGATCCAGGCGAACCTCAAGGAAACGGTCACCCGCGTCCTCGCCAGCCTCACCCCGCGCGAGGAGCGCGTGCTGCGCATGCGCTTCGGCATCGGCATGAACACCGACCACACGCTCGAGGAAGTCGGCCAGCAATTCTCGGTCACCCGCGAACGCATCCGCCAGATCGAGGCCAAGGCGCTCCGCAAGCTCAAGCACCCGAGCCGCAGCCGCAAGATGCGCAGCTTCCTCGACCAGTAAGCGCGCTCCCCGCGGGGAACGCCCCGCCAAAACCATAGTGCGAGACACCAAGGGCCGGGGCGATCCCCCGGCCCTTTGCTTGCGGCCGCACGCACGCCCGGGAAACCCGGAGGCCCGAGAACGTTATGCCCGCGAAACCAGACAGGAACGCAGCATGACTCACCAGCCGCCGGTCCCCGAGGGCAACACCTCGCCCTACCCGATCCACCCCGACCCGATCCCCGAGGAGGTCAAGCAGCGCCACGCCGAGGAGGCGCGCGCGGCGGAGGAGCAGAAGGCACGCGAGGAAGCCGAGGCGCAGCAGCGCAGCGCGCGCACCAGGCTGCTCGGCGCCGGCGCCGCGCTCGCCGCCGGCGCGGCCGCAGTGTCCGGCCTGCTCTTCGCGCGCCGCCGTTCGGGCAAGCAGGACGCGGGCGCCTCCGCGAAGCCGAAGGCGACGGCGGCGAAGCCCAAGCCGGCAGCCAAGCCCAAGCCCGCGGCCAAGCCGAAGGCGACAACCAAGCCCAGGACCTCAGCCGCGCCCAAGGCCGCTCCGGCCAAATCCGCACCGGCAAAGCCCGCAGCAGCCAAGCCGGACACGCCCGCCAAGCCCAGGCCCAGCGGCGGCGACGACAAGGCCAAGCAGGGCGCCGCGGACCGCGGCCGGGTCGCCGCGAACCAACCCTATGAAGTCAGCTACTTCGCCCGCAAGCACGGCCTCACCGCCGACGAAGCGCGCGCGATCATCCAGGAGGCAGGCCCCGACCGCAAAGCCGCCAACGCGCTGGCGGAGAAGCGCAAGGAGAAGTGAGGGTGAGCCGGGGCTGAGTCGGGCGGCGCTGCCGGGAGCGCCCGCTTCGCGCCCTGATTTCGGACGTTCAGCACGTCGCGTGGTACCGAAAGCGGCCATTTGGTCCGCCGACAGCGAACGACAGCCAGGGGCGGTTTGCGGAGCGTCCGCCTAAAGGCTGGCTTCCAACTGCTGCGACAACCACATACGGAATGCACCTACTTCCGGCCTCCGCGCGGTTCGTGCGGTGGAGATCATGAAGTAGGTCGCACCTTGCAGTGACTCGCGGATCGGGCGTGTCAACAGTCCGGCGCGAAGTGCATCGCTCACAAGAAGGTGGCTGACAATCGCGACGCCATGGCCGGCGAGCGTCGCCTGGATCGCAAGGGCGACATCGGTAAACCGCAGTCCGCCGCTCACATCCAGGTCGGCTGGCCCGAAGCGAGAGCGCCATAGTGTCCAATCGGCTGGCGGCGCAGGCATCGTCTGACCTTCGACATGGATCAATGCCGCATGCTTCAGATCCGCCACCGTGCCGATCGGACTATTTGCGTGCGCAACGACCACGAACTCGTCCACCAGCAGCGGTGTCGCCTCAAGTCCGGGATACGGCCCATGGCCATAGCGGATCGCGAGATCGACATCGCCCGCGTTCAGATCGATGGCGGCATTGCTCGCGTGCAGCCGCACGTCGAGGCCGGGCAGCGCGCGGTGCAGGCTCGCCAGTCGGGGAACCAGCCACGCCGACAGGAAGGCCGACGTCGCTGATACGGTCAGGACGCGAGGATCTCCCGATTTTCGTACCGCCGCCACGCCGGACCGGATCGCGCCAAAGGCCAAGGTAGTCGCTTCGTGGAGCGTCCGCCCCTCGGGCGTGGGCCGCACCTGCCGCGGCGTACGCTCCAGCAGCCGGACGCCCAATTGCTCCTCCAGATTTCGAACGAGGTGGCTGACCGCGGTCGAGGTCACAGCGAGTTCCGACGCCGCAGCCTTGAAACTGCCCAGGCGCGCCACGGCATCGAAGGCCCGTAGCGCATTGAGCGATGGCAGCGGTCCGGGCAGCATGTTGAGATTACCTCAGGATGCGATGAGATCTCATCGGTTTATTGGACTTCATTCGCGCTCCATAGTCCATGCATATTATCTCATCCAGAATATGGAGCATGGCCGTGCGTGAATTGAAGTTCGGATTTGTCGATGTGTTCGCCGAACATGCGCTCCAGGGCAATCCGCTCGCAGTGGTCGAGGGTGGTGAGGACCTGTCCGACGAAACGCTGCGAGCGATCGCCCGTGAGTTCAATCAATCCGAGACGACCTTCCTCCAGTCACCCACGCTGTCAGCGGACTGGCGGCTACGGTCCTTTACGGCGAGCGGCGTCGAGGTGGGCGGCGCTGGACACAATGCGCTGGGCGCTTGGCTGTGGCTTGGATACCAGGGCAAGCTGGGCAATCTGGAGGAACCCCGCGAATTCACCCAGGAACTGCGCAACGTCGTGCTTCCGGTGCGGATCGAGCAGCGGGATGATCTGCTGCACGGGACGATGACGCATTCGGCACTGCAGATAAGCGATTTTGAACCCGACCTTGCGTTGCTTGCAGCCGCGTTGGGCTTGCGATCAGAGGACATCGAGACCCATCCGATGCCGCGGGTGGCGTGGACGGGTGCCGGGCACTTGCTGGTGCGCGTTCGCGATGCGGCGGCGGTCGACCGGGCGGCTCCAACCGCCGAGGCGCTGCTGGCGGCATTGGGCGCCGAGGAGGATCGTGGCTGCTATATTTATGCGCTGGACGAAGGAATCGAAGCGCGTGCCTATGCCAGGTTCTTCAACCCCTCCGTCGGTCTGCACGAAGACCCGGCGACCGGCAGCGCGGCTGGCCCGCTGGGGGGATATCTGAGTCACTCCGGCCTGCTGGAACGCGAACAGGTGCTGACAATCGAACAGGGCACTAAAATGGGGCGGCGCAGCTTGCTGGAAGTACGGGCAGGAGAGAACATCACGCTGAGCGGCGCCGGCGTCGTCGTTCTGGAGGGCAACTTGCGCATCACGTGAGGGCAAACTCTCTCCACGCGCGATATCCGCAGAGGGGGCGCAACTGCCTATTCGCCGGGCCGCCTAGCGCCCTCATGTCGGTCTTCCCGAGCGCGCCAGTCACTCCGATACCTGCCGTTTGTTCGTCACCAGGGAAATTGCTGGCTCACCGAAGACTTGGCTGACAATTCAGTGGCCGCCTCGTTCCGGGAGGGTCGAGCAGCAACCAGACCATCCCTTTTGACTTCATCGATCCTGCCGTGCTCCCCAAAACTCCTCCAGTCATAACTGGAGTCTGGGGTTATTATCGTGCCCTTGCGGGCGGGGCTGCACAACCCGCCTGGCAGCATCGGCGGGCGTCAGCCCTACCGCTATGCGGCCGTACATGGTTGTGATCGGCGCGCCATGCCCGCAGCACCGACAACTCATGGCTCAGTTATCGCCGGCAACGGTTTCGTCGAAGGTGTGTGCCTCGCTAGTCCCAACCTCGCCGCGTGTCGGTCCGGCGGCAGATCGGACAAGCGATCGGAGATGTGGGTCGGTCCTCGCGACGCGCTTTCAGCCTCTCCTCCTGCGTGAGCACATCCTGTTCGAACCGATGCCCGCAGTTCAGGCATCTGAGACGAACCCGCTCAGTCATGTGCGATCCCAGCCCTTTGGAGCATGTCGTTCCACATCAAGGAAGCGGCTTCCCGCCAGCTCATCTTCCGACGCTCGTCCGAGCCGAAGCCGAAGGATTGCGCCTTCAGGAACAGTTCGAACTCGTCGTGTTCTATCGAAAGCCAACCGTTGGCCGTATTAGAAGCCGCATTCTCCTCGAACGACCAGTAGATATCGCCCACCCCGGAGCGACTGTTGGTTTGGCGATGGACCGTCAGGTGCGCCGTACCGCGGCTCAAGGCGCGGTTGACGATTGTGCACCCGAACGCAGTGGGTGAGATGTCGACCACGCGTGCTCGGAAATCGTCGAGGGAGTCGAGTTCCGACGAAGCCTCCTTGAAATATCCCTTGATCTCTTCAAAGGCCCGATCTCGGAACTCGCTTCTGTCGATGTCGTCGAAGTCGCGTTTCGCGCGATATCGGCTGGCGCTCGCGGGTGGCCGAGAGACCGAGGCGGACGCGGCATCCCTGGCGTGTGCCGCCGAACCGACTTGGCGATCCTCTTGGATCGCCCGCCTGATCTCCTGGACGACGTTCAGCCATGCACTATTCGCATTGATCCACTCGGCGACAGGCTTGCCGTCGCGCGGAAGTACCTTGATGGCGCGTAGCGGCGTTGACTGCCAGTCGCAGGGTTCGACGATAATGCCGATGACGCGGGCCTCGCCAGCCTTTTGCCTCTCCAGCGCCCGGGCCATTTCCCGCTCGACACAGTAGTCGGAGTTAAGAAAGTCGGGCGTGATGATCAGCAGGAAGAGGGAGCTGGACTCCAGCCTATCGGCGATCCGGCCGTCCAAATCGTCGCCCGCGAGAATGTCGCGGTCGAACCACTCGCGGATCAGACCGTCACGCCGCAGGACCGCGAGATGCACGTGAAGGCGCTCCAGCGCCGAGGTATCGTGGTGCGAGTACGAAATGAAGGCGTCCAAAGCGGCCTCTTTGCTAGCTACATTCCCGGATCATACCGGGAACAATCGAGACTCGCAATCGTGCTCCGAACTCGGAGAATGGCTCTGCCTTCGCGCTGAGCGGAATGCTAAATGGGCCTTTGCGGATACGCTGAGGGGAGAACGCATGCTTCAAGCGTCTGAATTTTCCGTCGGCTTTGTGGCCGACGCCCAGCCGCTAAGCTTGATGCTGCCGCGCGGAAAATACGAACAGCCTCTCCTGATTGTCCGGCGGGAGGAGGAGGCAATCGCGGTATTTATTGGCACCGAGCATCGCTTCCACGCCATGCCGTGCGCCGGTAACACGCACTGGAAGGGGGTGATTGTCCCGAACGTTGCCATCGAAATGGACCAGGCCAGCATGTTCAATCCTGAAGAAGGCAATCTATCTGAAGGATGCCTTGTTCGGCGCGATACCCGGCTTGTGTTGGCCGCCCTGAAGCAGGAGCGTTTTTCCTATGGTGGCTACGACTGGCTCACCGTCGTTGACGGCTTGAGCAGCTGCGCCGAAGGAATGGAGGTCGCATTTCGCGCATGGTCGGTGACCCTGGGCCTTGGACGCGACAAACAGACTCTGTTCAAGATCGCGCTTCCCACAGCATAGCTGGCTGGCGAGCATGATCATCGGTTTCGAGTGCTATATCGTTGCGCCCCAAAGCCGTGAGGCAGCTCATGGCCCCATCCCAGGCCGTCCCTGATCGAACGGACAGATCGTCCCTTTCGCACTACCTCAGCCCGAAAGCTGCTTGGCCACAATCGGCCCAGTAGCAGCCCCCCACGGAGGGCCATCTCGCCGGGCGGCCCTTTTCCGCTGGAACCGCACCCGAGCCGCCGCCGCGGGATGCGCAGCTTCCTCGACCAGTAAATCGCTCGACGAACAGAAAAGATAACGGGTCCGCCCCGCCGGACCGGCCCTTTTTTTCTTGGCGGCGAAGGACGGGTTTCGCGCTTGCCGCCAAAATATGCGCCATAACTGGACGGCGCGCGCCAAAGCTCAAATTGACGGACTCCCGGCAAGGCGTCAGCTTCGCGCTCCACTTTCGTGGATTAGGGGGAAATACATGCGAGTTATGTTGATCGCGGCCGCCATTTCGGCGGCCCCTTGTGCTGCCATGGCCCAGACCGCCGGCGCCGCCGCCGACGCCGCGCCCGCCGCGGCTGCGACCGTCGAGGCCGCGCCTGCCGCTTCGGCCGCGCCCGCCGCGCTGGTCGCGCAGCCGAGCAATAGCGGCAACGTGCTGCCCGCGAACACCAAGGTGTTCATGACGCTCGACGAGGAGCTCAGCTCGAAGCGCGTCGAGAAGGGCCAGACCTTCCGCCTGACGCTGTCGGGCGACGTGATGCAGGGCAATTACGTCGTCATCCCGCGCGGCACGCCGGCGTTCGGCGAAGTGACCTGGAAGACCGGCCGCGCGATGTTCGGCAAGTCGGGCAAGATGACGATCGAGCTGCGCTACGTCGAGCTCAACGGGCAGAAGATCCCGCTCACCGGCGAATATCGCCAGGAAGGCGAAGGCAATACGCTGGCCGCGGTCGGCGCGGTGGTGCTCTCGGCGCCGCTGATGTTCGTCACCGGCAAGAGCGCGCGCATCCCCAAGGGCCGCGAGCTGACCGGCTATACGCGCGAAAGCCTGCCCTTCACCATGCCCGCCGGAACCCAGTAAGCCGAGGGCAACGCAAGGGCCGTCCCGCGCGGGGCGGCCCTTTTGCCTCGGCCGATCAGAAGCTCACCCGCGCGCCCAGCCGCAGCGTGCGCGGCTCGACCACGCGGCTCAGCCGGCCCTCGACCGGCGCGGCGTCGAAGCCGGGGACGTAGGACGAATACCAATAGGCGATGTCCTTGTCGCCGCTGTCCAGCAGGTTGAGCGCCTCGGCATAGAGCTGGAGCCGGCCCAGCCGCCGCGCGGCGCGCAGGTTGACGACGTTGCTGCCGCGGTCGCGCTGCGCATTGTCCTCGACCAGCGGATAGGGGCCCAGGTGGCGCAGCCGCACGCTCGCCTCCCACTCGCCCAGCACCAGCGACGCGCCGGCCGATGCGGCATTCTCGAACGCATTGGGGATGAAGTCGCCATTGTCGTAGCGCGCGTGGCTGGCGGTGTAGTTGGCGTCGAGCGCGAGCCATGGCGCGGGCCGCCAGAAGGCGACGAGCTCGTAGCCGTGCCGCCGGCTCGCGCTGGTCGGCTCGACCGCGTTCGAATCGCCGACGAACTTGAGCTCGCTGCCGAGGCGCAGCCACCAATAGGTCGCGGTGAAGGAGAAGCTGCCCGACTGCACCCGCGCGCCCAGCTCCTTGCCCGTGCCCGGCACCAGCACCGGCACCGGCGTGGCGGTCACGGCGCCGCGCACGTCGTTCGAGTGGAAGCCGCGCCCCCAGCTCGCATAGAGCTCCAGCCCCGCGCCGACGCGATAGGCGAGCTGCGCGCGCGGCGAGAGGATCGCGTCGCTCCCCGATCCCTCGCCCAGCGCCGCCGCCTCGGCATCGAGCGCGCGCGCGGTGAAGCGGTAATAGTCCCCGCGCAGCCCGCCGATCAGCCGCAGCCCGGCCAGCGGCTCCAGCGTCGCGGTGCCGTAGAGCGCCGCCGACGCCTCGCGCACGCGGTACAGCCCCAGCGAGCGCACGAAACGCCGCGCGACGCTGTGCTGCACCCCCACCCGGCCGATGTCGTCGTAGCGGTTCTCGGTTCCGACCGTCAGCTCGGCGCCCTCGCCCAGCTGCCAGCGCTTCTCCGCGGTGAGCCCATAGACGCGCCGCCGGTCGATCTGGTGGATCTGCGCGCTCGCCCCGTCCTCGGTGAAATATTCGGGGTTGGAGAACATGTTCCAGTCATAGACCTGCGCATAGCCATTGGCCCGCCAGCCGCTGCCCGAGAGCTGGGCGTCGACCACCAGCCGCGTCGTCTCGCCGGTCGCGGTCGGATCGGGGGAGCAGAAGACCGTGGCGCACAGCGCCGATCCGATGATCCGCTCGGGGATCTGCTCGGTCGGCCGCCAGGTGCCGCGATAGAGATGCGCGGAGAGATCGAGCTGCCCCAGGCCGGTCGCGCGCGCATATTTGACGAATCCGGCATAGTGGCGGAGCGCCTCGGGCTGCTGCCACGGGCCGTCATAGCTGCGGAACTCGCCGACGAGCGTCAGCGCGCCCCCGCCCCGGTCCTCCACCGTGCCCCCCGCCGCCAGCCGCCGGCTGCCGCGCGATCCGATCTCGGCCGAGACCCAGGGCCGCTCGAAGCGCGCGATCGTGGTCATGTAGGCCGCGCCCGCCAGCGCGAAGTCTCCCCCGTCGGCGCGATAGGGGCCTTTGCGGAAATCCTCGCGCTCGACGATCTCGGGGATCAGCCCGTTGAGGTCGAGATAGCCCTGGCCGTGCCCGTGGGTGCGCAGGTTCATCTGCACGCCGTCGATATAGGTGGTGAAGTCCGAGCCGTGATCGAGGTTGAACCCGCGCAGGAAATATTGGTTGGCCTTGCCGCTCCCCGAATGCTGCGCGGCGACCATGCCGGGCACGGCCTCGAGCAGCTCGGCGGTGCGCAGCAGCGGCCGCACGAGCAGGTCCGATCCGCCGACGCTCCCCTCGCTCGCCGCCTGCGCGACGCCGATCTTGCGCTCGCCGCGGCCGAAGACGACAATCTCGGGGCCGTCCGGCCCCTCGGCGGAGGGCGCATCCGCGGCCGGGGCCTCGGCGTCGGACACGGGACCGGCACGCCCGTCCTCGGCGCGCGCAGTGCCGGCATGGAGCAGAAGGACGGCGGCGGCCCAGAGCGGGCGGCGGGAACGACGGCGCACGAAATTCCCCCGGAGGAACGGTCAGCCTCGCCGCTTGCCCCACGCCGCCTCCGCCGCGAACCAATGTCTCGCGCTAAGCTTATGCCGGCTTGGGCCGATCCGAGCCCCGGCTACATCGCCGCCGCGAATTCCGCTAAGCTCCCCGCCGAGCAGCAGGAGGAAGACTGGCGTGCCCGATAGGCGAACTTGGCTGCTCGCAGCGCTCGCCGTGCCGCTCGGCACAGCCGGTGCCATGCCCTCGGACAATCCCCGTGCGACTGCGCTCGATCGCGCCGTAGACGCCGCGGTCGGCGCCGAGTTCACCGGCAAATGCCATGTCGGCCTGTCGATCGCGGTGGTGCGCGGCGCCGACACGCGCTTCTACGACTATGGCACCGCGTCGCGCACCGGCGCGCGGCTGCCGCGCCCGACCGACATCTATGAGATCGCCTCGGTCACCAAGAGCTTCACCGGCGCGCTCGCGGCAAAGGCGCTGGTCGAGCGCAGGATGACGCTCGACGGCGATTTCCGCCGGCTGCTCCCCGGCGCCTATCCCAATTTGGCGTGGCAGGGCCGGCCGATCACGCTCCGCACGCTCGCCGCGCATCGCTCCGGCCTGCCGCGCGACATCCCCGACTCCGACGCGGTCTTCGCGCGCGCCGACTATTCGACGATCGCCCGCGACCTGATCGCGCTCGAACGCGGATACGGCCGCAGACGCTATCTCGCCGAGCTCCACGACCTCCGCCTGCGCACCGCGCCGGGGGAGGGTTTCGCCTATTCCAACATCGGCATGAAGCTGATCGGCTTCGGGCTGGAGACCGCCTATGGCACGCCGTTCGACCGGCTGCTCGACCGCGCGATCCTGCGGCCGCTCGGCATGAAGGACACCGGCTTCGCAGTGCCGCCCGCCAGCGCCGCGCGGCGCATGATTCCCTATGGCCGCGACGGCACGGTGCAGCCCTATCATCTCGCCAATGCCGGCGCGGCCTATGGGCTCTATTCGACCGCCGCCGACATGGCCAACTATGTCCGCTGGCACCTCGACGAGCGCGACCCGGTGGTGCGGCAGGCGCATGCCCGGCTCTACGGCAGCGATTCCGACGGCCAGGCGCTGATCTGGAACCTCGGCCGCGACGGCGGCGAGCGCCTGCTGTGGCACGGCGGCGGCACCTTCGGCATGTCGAGCCAGGTCGTGCTCTATCCCCATGCCCGCGAAGGCTATGCGCTGCTCGCCAACGACAGCTGCGCGGGCACCGAAGCGGCGCTCAAGCAGATCGCGCTGGACGTCCATTCCGGGCGATCGGCAGATGCCCTCGGGAAGGCAATCGAGGCTAGGATGTCTAGACGGCCGGCTTCGCCACCGTTACTTCGAATGGATAGGCCGGCAACCGTACGCTGATGGTCGACTGCCCGGTAATGATCCGCAGCGGCCCCTGCGCCATTGCCGCCGTGCAGCCGACGGTGGCGCCCGCGGCGACCCCCTGGAACAGAGTGACGGGAAGCGTGTAGGCTATCTGGACGGCCTCGGGGCTGGAATCCGCTTTGAACGTGAAGCTGCCGTTCACAACGGCTGTCTTTGAACCGCAGGTAATCGTCATGGCCTCTACGGTCGTATAGACCCCAACAACTGCGCGGTCCCGCGCGACGATCATATAGTTTGCCTGTCCGGGAATCGATTGCGCACCGACCGGTAGGGTCAACGGAGTCAGTGATCCGTTTACCAATGGCCTGAACTCCGAGCGTCCGTCGGCCACCGTGAACGTGGGCGGCGGCGTGAGGACGAGATCTATAGGCGCGGCGCCGCCGGGCAACACGATCCGTGAGACGAGCGCGGGTGTGATCGCAATCTCGCCGTTCGTTGACTCCGCCGGCGGAGTGACTCGGAAGACGAAGCGACAGACTGTCCGATCTTCCGTGGTGACGCTCTCCGTGCTCACGAGATTGTAAGCCGGCTGATTGTTGGAAACGGCCGGCGCTCGGTGAGTCCAATAAGCCTGACAAAAGGCTGGCGGGATGTGGCGGATATCAATGGTGTAATTGAACGCTTCGCCATCAGTCCGCACGGGATTGCCGCTTCCCTTGTCGAACTCAGCACGCTTTTCGAGCTCCCCAGCGATCCACGAGGGCGGCTTGAGGTTGATCCGTGGTGTCGAGTCCCACACCGCGACGGAAAAGTTCTGGAATCTGCTCTTTACGCCAATCGTACCATTAACTTCGGCGTCTCCGCCCACCTTCAGGAAAGGGAGTGACAGGCCGAATCCTCCGTTGCCAGAGAGCATCGAATTCTGGGTGAGGCCACTTGCCCGGTAAACGGCCAGCCCGCTGACTGCATCTTCCACCCACAGCGTGTTCGCATTGCTCGCACTGACCAGTTCAGGGCGATTCTTGTACCAGTCCCATATCGAGAGAAGCACTGTGAAGCGCGACAACGGCAATTTGTCGAATATCGCGTCGCCCAGCCCCATTGCCGCCGCGAGCGGGGAATTCATCTTGCCTGCATAAAGGAAGGCGGTTTCAGATCTCTCGTCGCTACGACTTGCTTCGAGCGCGGCGTTGATGCCGATGAAATCGATCTTGAGGCTGGAGTCGAGCCGGCCAGACATTAGCGTTGCACAATTGTGCGCCCGCGACGCCTGCGCCAGATCGCGCGACATGAGCGGCGGCCCATCTGAGCCCCAAGGGAACGGGATGCTGCCTGTCTCGGTCATGGGCCCGTTGGGCGCGCTCTGATAAACTTTGCTGAAAAGGGCATTCAGTGAAAAGGTGGGATAGATTTTGACTTGGCTGCCCCACACGGCGGGTGGAACAGCTCCCCATTGAGTGAAGACGTCGCCAGGAATCGCGCTCCTGCCGTTCTTCACCTTGAAGCGTCCGCCCGCGCACGTGGTTCCGAGGGAGCGGAACTGATTCTCCATCCACCCACTCAATTTCCACGTCTCGAAGGTCGGCGCGACAGGCGCCGTCTGAGCCTGCGCCAGCGCGGGAAAAAATGTGCAGAGCGCGACTGTGTACAGCAGTGACTTTCTCATGATGATGATCTCCCCCAAAAAGCTGTCGTTACGCACGAAACGAGCTATGGCGCAGGGCGACCGGATCTACGCTCCCTCCCAGTTTGTTTATAAATGTTCACGATGATGTCGATCAGTCAATTGATCTAGATGACTGCGCACGTACCAAATAGCGACATGATGCAGTCGTCGTAGTTGATCGTACTATACTCGTGAGTTTGCGCCGCGCGACTGCCGACAATTGCCCCCTTCACAACTCCCGCACCCGCGCCGCGCCCCTGCCCTCGAGCATCAGCTCGGTGAGCCCCCAGACCATCGCGTCGGCGCGGTCGGGGCTGGTGCCGGGGCCTTCGTAGCCGCCGCCGGCGATCAGGCCGCGGAGCTCCTCCTCCAGGTCGGGCCAATGGCCGTGGAAGCGGACCCTGCCTGCCTCGAACAGATGCGCGACCGGCTCGGCGCGCGCCGCCTTGCCCTTGCTCGCGGTGCGCAGCCGGACCTTGAGGCGCGGCTCGCTGGTGTGGAGCACCGCGCGGACCATGTCGCCGCCCTGGTTGCGCTCGGCGACCACGTCGCGGGTGCCGTGCGCCTCCGCGGCGGCGGCGACCGCGCGCGCCCACCCCTCGGGCGAGCGGCCGGTGACGCTGTGGTCGGCAAGGACATGGCCGATCGCCTCCACCCCCTCGCCTTCGCGCGCGCAGGCGATGATGCCGCAGGTGCCGTCGCCCGAGGGCGGGTCCACGGCGATAAGGGTGGGGAGAAAGAAGCCCCTCCCCTTCAGGGGAGGGGTTTGGGGTGGGGCCTGTTCGCCGGGCAGCTCGCTTGCCTCACTGCCCCACCCCAACCCCTCCCCTGAAGGGGAGGGGCTTGCCACCCGACACCGCTCGATCAGCTCCACGCTCCAAAGCGCCCCCGCCGCATCGGGCAGCAGCTCGCCCTCCAGCTCCTGTCGCCCCAGCCGCGTGCCGGCATAGAGCGCCTCCACTCGGCGTTTGAAGCTCGCCGAGGTATGCGGATTGGCGCGGGTCGAGCCGCCAGTGGTGATGGTGCCGGGCGTGTCCATGATCGCCTTGAGCACCGGCCCGGGCACCGGCGTGGTGGTGACGAGCACGCGCGGCTGGGCGCCCAGACGCAGCCCGAGCTGGAGCATGTCCCAGCAGTCCTTGGCCTTCTCCCACTTCGCCAGCTCGTCGCACCAGGCATAATGATGCTCGGGGCCGCGCAGCATCGCCGGCGACGCGCCCGAGAAAAGCTGCGCCTCGGCGCCCGTGCGAAAGCGCAGGCGGCCGAGGCTGGGCTCCCAGTCCGAAACCCAGCCAGCGCCCACTTCGATCAGGCCGCTGCGTCCCTCGACCATGACGCGCCGCGCGTCTTCCAGCGTCGCCCCGACCAGGGCGATGCGGATGGCCTGTTCCCCGGCGATCCGCCCGACGATCCATTCCGCGCCGGCCCGGGTCTTGCCGAAGCCCCGGCCTGCCTTGATGACCCAGGTCGACCAGCCACCATCCGGCTCCTGTTGTCCCTTGTGCGCCCAGGCGGACCAGGCGCGATCGAATGCTTCGCGGGCCTGGGGGCCGAGCGCATCGATCGCACGGACCCGCCAGTGCGGCGGCAGGCCGAGCAGATATTCGCGGATGTCGAGATCGGGCGGCAGGAAGCGCTCAGGCTTCGCCATCCGGCTCGTCCTCCGTTTTCCCGCGGGCCTCGGCGCGGCGGGCGGCTTCGATCGATTCGAGCTTCTCGAGGATTGAATCGCGCACTTCCTCGAGCGATCGCGGGCGCGCCTGGAAGCGGCCGCCGCGCGCGGAAGGATTGCCGCCGGGGCCGCCATGGCGGCGGAGCAGGCTGATCGCCTCGCGGACGCTCATGTGCTTGAGCGGAAGCTCGGGATCCTCGCGCAGGCGCTCCACATAGTCGGTGGCGGTGCCGAGCAGCTCCGTCTCCAGCCGGATATAGCCCTCGTCGAGCGCTTCGCGCCACTTCTGCGCGAACGCCGCATCGGTACGGCGATGATTGTACACGGTGACTGCGGAAAAGCCGCATTGCGCGGCCGCCCAGGCGACGTTGCAGCTGGCGGCGAGATGATCGAGGAAGACGCCTTCCGATTGCGGCGTCCACCATTTGCCTTTGACGCGAATGCGCTGCGGCCCATCCTTGCCCGAGGCGCGCAGAACGAGCCCGGCCTTCTGTTCAGCCATGTCATCGACTCCCCTGAATGTTCCGCATTTGTTCCACAACTCGGGCGCTTTGTCAAGCAAAATGTTCCAGATGGGTTCGCAGCGAGTCGAGGCTATGCGCAGGACGCGCGCTGCCCCGCTGCCCTGACTCGCCGTGGTCGAGCGCAAGCAGCCCGAGTCGCGGGCCAAATCACGCGGCTGCGAAGATCGCGCTTCACTTGTACGATTACTGTCGCAAGTCATTGCGCTACTTGGCGCAGGACCCTCGCCCGCCTGCCCGCGGCGCCGTGCCAACCGCGAGTCGTCCACAGTAAATTTCCCGTCAACCATGTCTTTACGTGGTTCGGTATCCCCCCTTGATGCATGAAGCTGCATCGGCCGTCTTGGCCGGTGGTAAGCGTTGGGGTCTTATGGCGTTTGATTCCGCACAGATCGCCCGCCTGGGCGGCACCTGGGGACCGATGGGCGCGCTCGCCGCGTCGGACGGCAGCGCCACCCATGCGCATCTGCTTGGGCTCGCCGAGAGCGGCGCGTCGATGCGCGACCTGGCCGACGCGGTCCATTACATCTGCATGCTCCACGGCCGCCATCCCGGCGCGATCGACCATGCGCTGGGGCAGGCGCGCAGCCCGCTCGAGCGCGGCTGGCTCGAGGCTGCGGCCGATGCCTTCGTGAGCGAGCGCGCCTTCATGGTGCGGCTGGCGGCGGCGGCGGGTCCGCTGCCGAGCACGCCGGGCCAGGCCGAGTGCGAGGCCGCGGCGGCGGCGCAGCGCCACGCGCTCGACATGCTCGCCCAGTCGGCCCGCGCCGGCTGCGCGGTGGGCGCGGCAGTGGCGGTGGTGCTCGACTGGACGGTGATCCGCGGGGTTCTGGAGGCTGCGGCGACGCGGCTGGGGCTCGAGGCGCCGGCGGTCACGCTGCCGCTCGCCGAGGAGACGGTGACCGTGGTCGACACGCTGGCGCGCGAGGGCATGATGGAGCGCGCGATGCTGTTCGGCGCGCAGCAGGTCTTCGCGCAGCACCGCGGGCTGTGGGATCTGCTCGAGGCGCGCGCAAGCGCGCGGGCGCTCGTCCTGGCCTGATTGCTTGCGCCGGGGGCCCCTGCCCCTCTACCACTGCGCCCATGCGCTTCGAAGGCACCCAAAGCTATGTCGCGACGGAGGACCTGAAGGTCGCCGTCAATGCGGCGGTGACGCTCCGCCGCCCGCTGCTCGTCAAGGGCGAGCCGGGGACGGGCAAGACCGTGCTCGCCTATGAGATCGCCAAGGCGCTGGGCGCGCCGCTGATCGAGTGGAACGTCAAGTCGACGACCAAGGCGCAGCAGGGGCTCTACGAATATGACGCAGTGGCGCGGCTGCGCGACGGCCAGCTCGGCGATCCGCGCGTGCACGAGATTGCGAACTATATCCGCCGCGGCAAGCTGTGGGACGCGTTCACCGCGCCGCAGCTGCCGGTGCTGCTGATCGACGAGATCGACAAGGCCGACATCGAATTCCCGAACGACCTGCTCCAGGAGCTCGATCGGATGGAATTCCACGTCTACGAGACCGGCGAGACGGTCCGCGCCGCCGAGCGCCCGGTGGTGGTGATCACCAGCAACAACGAGAAGGAACTCCCCGACGCGTTCCTCCGCCGCTGCTTCTTCCACTTCATCCGCTTCCCCGACCGCGAAACCATGATCGAGATCATCGACGTGCACTTCCCCGGCATCCAGAAGCTGCTGGTGAGCCGCGCCCTCGACCTGTTCTACGAGATCCGCGAAGTGCCGGGGCTCAAGAAGAAGCCGAGCACGAGCGAGCTGCTCGACTGGCTCAAGCTGCTGCTGCACGAGGACATGCCGCTCGACGTGCTCCAGTCGCGCGATCCGGCCAAGGCGATCCCGCCGCTGCACGGGGCGCTGCTCAAGAACGAACAGGACGTGATGCTGTTCGAGCGGCTGGCGTTCATGGCGCGGCGGCAGGGCAAGGCGTGAGCGCGGCGCTGGCCTTTCGCGACGCGCGCGCGGAGGACCTGCCGGCGCTGGTCGCGCTGCTCGCCGACGACGCGCTGAGCCGGGGCCGCGAGGACCCGTCGCTGCCGCTCGATGCGCGCTATCTGGCGGCGTTCGAGGCGATCGACGGCGATGCCAACCAGCGGCTGATCGTGGCCGAGAGCGACGGCGCGATCGTGGGGATGATGCAGCTGAGCTTCCTGCCCGGCATCGCGTTCCGCGGCGCGTGGCGCGGACAGATCGAGGCGGTGCGGATCGCGGGTTCGCAGCGCGGGCAAGGGCTCGGCACGCGCATGGTCGAATGGGCAGTCGAGCAATGCCGCGCGCGCGGGTGCCGCATGGTGCAGCTGATGTCGAAACAGGACCGGGTCGACGCGCACCGCTTCTATGAAAACATGGGCTGGGAGAAGAGCCACTTCGGCTTCAAGCTCCGGCTCGCGGAGGCAGAGTGATGGCGGGGCGTTTCTTCGACGAATGGCAGGTCGGCGACCGGATCGCGCACGAATTGCGGCGGACGGTGACCGAGACCGACAATCTGATCTTCTCCACGCTGACCCACAACACCCAGCCGCTCCACATCGATGCCGAGGCGGCGCGGGCGAGCGAGTTCGGGCAGATCCTCGTCAACGGCACCTTCACCTTCAGCCTGATGGTGGGGATCACCGTGGGCGACACGACCGCGGGGACGCTGGTGGCGAACCTGGGATACGACAAGCTCGTCATGCCCAGGCCGGTGTTCATCGGCGACACGCTGCGCGCCGAGAGCGAAGTGGTGGAGACGCGGCCGTCGAAGTCGAGGCCCGGACAGGGGATCGTCACCTGGCGGCACCAGATGCTCAACCAGCGCGGCGAGCCGGTGTGCGAGTGCCTGCGCTCGGCGCTGCTGCGGAGCCGCCCGACGACCTGAGGCGTTGGCCGGGCGGAGGTGATGCGGATGCAGGCACGGGTCGCGGTGATCGGCGGCGGTGCGGCGGGGATCGCGGCGACGCACCGGCTCGGCCAGGCGGGCGTCGACGTGCTGCTGGTCGAGGCCGGCGACCGGCTCGGCGGGCGGGCGCATACGGTGGTGCGCGGCGGCATGGCGCTCGACCTGGGCGCGGGCTGGCTCCATTCGGCCGAGCGCAACCCCTGGGTCGGGCTGGCGGGCGAACATGGCTTCACCGTTGACCGTACGCTTCCGCGGTGGCGCGAGCAGTGGCGCGACCTGGGGTTTTCGCCCGAGGAGCAGCGTGCGGCAGCCGGTGCCTATGCAGCCCTCGAACGACGCATGCGCGCGGATCCGCCAGCGAGCGACCGGGCTGCCGACGCGATCGAGCCGGGCGGGCGCTGGACGCCGTATCTCGACGCGCTGAGCGGCTTCATCAATGGCGCCGCGACGGCCGAAGTCTCGATCGCCGACTATCTCGCCTATGCCGACGCCGCGACCGAGACGGACTGGCGCGTGGCCGAGGGCTATGGCGCGCTGGTCGCGGCGCATGCGGCGGGGTTGCGCACCGCGCTCGCGACGCCGGTGACGGCGATCGACCGCACAAGCGCGCGGCTGCGGATCGTCACGCCGCGCGGCGACATCGCAGCGGACGCGGCGATCGTCACCGTCTCGACCAATGTGCTCGCAGGCGGCGCGATCGACTTTGGCGCGGGCTTCGACGCGGTGCTCCACGCCGCCGCCTGCCTGCCGCTGGGTTTTGCCGACAAGCTGTTCCTGGCGCTGGAGGGCGGCGAGGAGATACCGGCCAACGCGCATCTGCTCGGCAATCCGCGCGCGAGCGTGACCGGCACCTATACGCTGCGCCCCTTCGGGCGACCGCTAGTCGAGGCGATGTTCGGCGGCGAAGGGGCGCTGGCGATGGAGGCTGCGGGGCTCGACGGTGCGGCGGCCTTCGCGATCGACGAGCTTTGCGCGCTGCTCGGGAACGACTGGCGCAAGCGGCTGCGGCTGGTCGCGGGATCGGCCTGGGGCCGCGAGGACCATATCCGCGGCGGCTACAGCCATGCGCTGCCGGGGCATGCGGAGGCGCGCGCGGTGCTGGCGGCACCGGTGGACGAACGGGTGCACTTCGCTGGCGAGGCCTGTTCGGCGACGGCCTTCTCGACGGTGCACGGCGCCTATGAATCGGGAATCGCCGCGGCGAAGGCGCTGCTGGCGGATTGACTTGCTGGCATATGATCCATATACGATTCGTATATTGTTTATCTATCGGAGATCGCCATGGGCATCGTGAAAATCGACGACGAGCTGCACGAGGAGGCGCGCCGCGCCAGCGCGGTAATGTGCCGCTCGATCAATGCCCAAGCCGAGTTCTGGATGACGATCGGCATGCTCGCCGAGGCCAATCCCACGCTCTCCTTCAACGAGATCGTCCGGATGCAGTTCGCCGCTGCGAACGTTCGCATGCCCGAGGCCGCGGCCGCCTGAGATGGTGAAGACCCCGGACGAGCTTGCGCTGATGCGCGTGTCGGGCAAGCTGCTCGCATCGGTGTTCGAGATGCTCGATGGCCAGCAGCTCGCGGGCATGTCGACGCTGCAGGTCAACGACCTGGTCGAGCGGTTCATCACCGAGGATCTGGCGGCGCGCCCCGCGAGCAAGGGGCAGTACGGCTTCAAATATGTACTCAACTGCTCGATCAACCACGTCGTCTGCCACGGCGTACCTAGACCCGACGACATCATCCGCGACGGCGACATCATCAACCTCGACATCACGCTCGAGAAGAACGGCTTCATCGCGGATTCGAGCAAGACCTATATGGTCGGCGAGGTCTCGCCCGCGGCGCGGCGGCTGGTACGGGTGACGCAGGAAGCGATGTGGAAGGGCATCGGCCAGGTGCGCCCGGGCGCGCATCTGGGCGACATCGGCTTCGCGATCGAGCGCCACGCCAAGAAGCACGGCTATTCGGTCGTCCGCGACTATTGCGGGCACGGCATCGGCCGCGAGATGCACGAGGAACCCCAAATCCTCCATTTCGGCCGGCCGGGCACGGGGATGAAGCTGCGCGAGGGCATGGTCTTCACCGTCGAGCCGATGCTCAACCAAGGCACGCGCAAGGTGACGACCGAGGACGACGGCTGGACGGTGGTCACCAACGACCGCAAGCTCTCGGCGCAGTTCGAGCATACGGTGGCGGTGACTGCCGACGGCGTAGAGGTGCTGACGCTGCGGCCGGACGAGCGGCCGGTGCTCGCGAGAAGCGCGTGAGCCTTCGCGATCATTGACGAAAGGCAGACCCGTTCGGCTATATCCGGGGATGCAAGATTTCCCGCCCGATGCAGATGCGGAGCAGACCTACTACGCCTACAGCGCCACGCTGCGCATTCATGGCGACTGCCTGCCACTGGATCAGATAACAAAGCATCTGGGCATCCAGCCGACCCACCAACATCGCAAGGGTGATCCTCCCAAGCCGGGCGGGCGCGGGGCTAGCTCTGACGCATGGCACCTCACCGCTGCCGTTCCGGAAGAGGTCGAACTGACAGAGCATCTTCGAGAATTGTGGCGGACGATCAAGCCGGGGATCGAATATCTGCGTTCGCTCGATGCGAAGGTCGACGTCTTTTGTGGCTACCGCTCGAATGATGGGATTGTCGGATTCGAGGTCGCGCCGGACGCGCTGGAGATTTTCCGCGCTCTGAACGTGCCCTTTGGAGTCTCGGTGATTATCGAAAGCTGGCTCGAAGAACGGCTGGGCACGCCAACCCTCCAGTAGCCGTTCTCGCTCCCGGAGATTCAAATCAACGGAGACGATGCATGGACCAGGTCACCGGCGGATGCCTGTGCGGCGATGTCCGGATCGTGGCGACGGGGCAACCGTATCGCGTGGGGCTGTGCCATTGCCTCGACTGCCGCAAGCATCATGGCGCGCTGTTCTTTGCTGCCGCGATCTTCCTGCAGGAGTCCGTGGCTGTGGAAGGCGAGACGCGCGACTATGCCGGCCGCAATTTCTGCCCGCGTTGCGGCTCTTCGGTGTTCGCGCGCTTCGGCGACGAAGTGGAAGTACACCTGGGCACGCTCGATGCGCCCGACCGGTTTGTCCCGAGTTATGAATGCTGGACCGTGCGACGGGAGGGCTGGTTGCCGCCCTTCCCGCTCGCGCATCGCTATGCGCACAACCGCGAGGGCGGCGGGCGGAGCGAGGATTAGGGCGTGTCGGGTTCAGCCGGCACGTTAGCGCAACCGGAAGGGCGGGCAGTGGGGTTCAGCTGACCTCGCCCCTTCTCCCATTGAGGAAGGGACCCGCTCGGCATGGACAACCGCTGATCTCTAGGTCGGTTTTTTCGAGCCGTGAACGGTCTCGCCGCGTTCCAGCATGGACACGAACTCTGCAATGCGTCGCGCCCGCGTGTTTGACTTCTTGGCGGCATCGATCCGATACAGGATGGCGTACCGGTTGGCACCGGTGAGCGTTGCGAAGAACTCTGCCGCGGCAGGAGAGCGATCGAGAGCGGCCTGCAAGTCCGCAGGTACCTGCGCTCGGCTCGCAGGCGCATAGGCGGCTGCCCAGCGTCCGTCCGCTTGGGCAGCTTCGATTTCGGCGAGCCCGGCTGGGGCCATGCGTCCGGCGTCGATCAGTTCGAGCGCGCGCTGGCGGTTCACCGCCGACCATTTGCTCGCTCGCTTGCGGGGCGTGAACCGGACGATCCAGCTTGCATCGTCATATTTGTCGAGTTGCCCGTCGATCCAGCCGTGGCACAGCGCGGCATCGATCGCCTCGGACTTCGAGACGCTGGCGAGGCCGGCCCCCTTTTTCGCAAACCTGAGCCACGCTCCCTTGCTGGTCGGCGGCTCCGTCGACAACCAGTCTTCCAACGCGGCGCGATCTTCAAACAGCCGGATCGGCAGCCCGTCGCGATGTTCGTTTTCGTCCACCGCAGGAAACTGAACGACCGTCCGCTCCCGGGCAAGTCCATCTCGTGCGTGGGCGGGCGCTCCGTTGGGATCAGTCTCGAGATTCCCTGGGTCTGCCCTCCGCCCCTACCCCAGCGCGATGCCGAAGTGGCGGTGCAGTTCCATCTGGCCGAGCGGCGTGACCGTGACGGCGCGGCCGGTGCGGGGCTGGCGGATCCAGCCCTTGGCGGCGAGCGCGGCATAGAGGGCGCGGCCGACGGTGCCGGCGAGGTGCGGGCGGCGCTCGCTCCAGTCGAGGCAGGGGCGGCAGAAGGCGGCGCCTCCCCTGCCCGCGTCCAGCTCGACCCCGAGCGTGGCGAGGAAGTCGAGACCGGCTTCGGTGACCAACCCGCCGTCGGTGCCGAAGCGGAGATGGTCGCGGGCCTCCAATGCGTCGGCGATGCCGACCGCGACTTCGCCCGCGAGGTGATCGTAGCAGCGGCGCGCGCGGCGCAGCGCCGGGTCGCGCGGGCCGGTGCGGACCGGCTTGCAGGTCGCAGTGGCGAGATCGCTGCCGAGCGCCATCAGCCCTTCGAGCGTGGCGGCTACGGGTGCGCCGGCGATGCGGTAATAGCGGTGCCTCCCCTGGCGCTCGACCGCGAGCAGCCCGGCGTCGAGCAGGCGGGCGAGATGCCCGCTGGCGGTGGGCGGCGCGACGCCGGCG
This sequence comes from Sphingomonas sp., assembly GCF_017744835.1. Classification (GTDB taxonomy): domain Bacteria; phylum Pseudomonadota; class Alphaproteobacteria; order Sphingomonadales; family Sphingomonadaceae; genus Sphingomonas. Next base: position 122,613 of record NZ_JAGIAM010000003.1, on the reverse strand, counting down.
GCCCCGGCCAGTTCACCGGCGGTGAGCGCACGACCGTCCATCAGGCTCACCAGCATCGCGGCGCGCGCGGGATCACCGATCAGGGCGGCGATGCTGGCAAGCGATGCGACGGTGGTCATCGCGCACCATTAGCGCGAACGCGGGCGAAATGCTTCGGCGCCGAGCGAAGCATCGGGGGCGGCGGCGGGGCTATCCGGCGTGCCGAGGAGGACGCCATGATCGCCTGTTTCATCCGCTACGAGCTCGATCCGTACAAACTCGCCGCCTTCGACGACTATGCGCGCAACTGGGGCCAGGCCATCCCGCGCTGCGGGGCCGATCTGATCGGCTATTTCGCGCCGCACGAGGGGTCGGCTACTGCGGCTTATGGTGTCTATATGGTGGACAACCTTGCTGCGTATGAGGCCTATCGCGCGCGGCTGCGCGAGGATCCGCTGGGGCGCGAGAATTATGATTTCGCGCAGCGCGAGCGGTTCATCCGGCGCGAGGACCGGCTGTTCCTGCGGCTCGCCTCGGCGCCGCACGCCGCTCTGGTGCGGCCATGATCGCGGTGCTGTTCGAGGTCTGGCCGGCCGAAGGCGAGCAGGCGCGCTACCTCGAGCTGGCGGCGGCGCTGCGGCCGCAGCTGGAGGCGATCGACGGCTTCGTCTCGATCGAGCGGTTCGAGAGCCTGGCCGAGCCCGGCAAGCTACTCTCGCTCTCCTTCTGGCGCGACGAGGCGGCGGTGGCGGCATGGCGCAACACGCCCGCCCACCGCGCGACGCAGGCGGAAGGCCGCGGCGGCGTGTTCCGCGACTATCGGCTGCGGATCGCCGCGGTGGTGCGCGACTATGGCATGACCGACCGGGCGCAGGCGCCGGCGGACAGCCGCGCGGCGCACGATTCTCAGCCGCGGTAGCGAAGCGCCTCGACGAGGAGGGCGAAGGCCGGCGTGGGCTGGCGGCGGCTGGGGTAATAGAGGTGGTAGCCGGGAAACGACGGCGACCACTGGGTCAGCACTGCCTCCAGCGCGCCGCTTTCGAGGTGCGGCGCGATCATCGACAGCGGCAGATAGGCGATGCCGAAGCCGTCGAGCGCGGCCTGAAGGATCGGCAGGATCGACGAGAAGACGAGCTGCCCCTCGACGCGCACGCGCAGCTCGCGCCCGTCCTGCTCGAATTCCCACGCATAGAGGCCGCCATAGGTCGGCAGCCGCAGATTGATGCAGCGATGCTGGTCAGCTCCTCGAGCGTGCGGGGCCGGCCGTGCGCGGCGAAATAGCCCGGCGACGCGACCGCGAGCATGCGCGCCTCCGGCCCGATCGGCACCGAGATCATGTCGCGCGCGACGATCTCGCCGAAGCGCACGCCGGCGTCGAACCGCTCGGCGACGATGTCGGTCAGCGTATAGTCCGTGACGATCTCGACATGGATGTCGGGATAGTCGGGCAGCACGCGACGGAGCGCGGGCCAGAGCACGCTGGTCATCGAATTCTCGTCGGCGCTGATCCGCACCGTTCCCGCGGGCCTGTCACGCAGCGCGCTGAGCCCCGCTACTTCGGCGTCGATCTCGTCGAGGCGCGGGCCGACCGAGAGCAGCAGCCGCTCGCCGGCTTCGGTGGGCGTGACGCTGCGCGTGGTGCGGTTGAGCAGCCGCAGGCCGAGCCGCTCCTCCAGCGCGCGCATGCCGTGGCTGAGCGCCGAGGGCGTGACGCCGAGCTGGGCGGCCGCGCGCGTGAAGCTCCGCTCGCGCGCAACGGTGATGAAGGCGGAAAGCTCCGCCAGATGCTGCCGGTTCATTGCTGAGCCCTATTCACAACTTCGTGGAGATCATAGCGGCTAATCGCCGGACCGGCGCTGGCCTATTTGCACCGGCACAGGAAGCCGCGCCGCCCGTTGTAGCGACGGCGGCAGCAGCTTCGCGCCAGTTCAATCCGCAGACAGGGAGCACCCCAAATGGCCACCAAAGCCTATGGCGCCTATGCCGCCGACAAGCCGCTCGAGCCGATCGATATCGAGCGCCGCGCGCCGGGTCCGCATGACGTGCAGATCGAGATCGCCTATTGCGGGGTCTGCCATTCGGACCTGCACCAGGTCCGCTCCGAATGGGCGGGGACGATCTATCCGTGCGTGCCGGGTCACGAGATCGTCGGGCGGGTGAGCGCGGTCGGCGACGAAGTCACCGGCTTCGCGGTGGGCGAGCTGGTGGGGGTCGGCTGCATGGTCGACAGCTGCCAGCATTGCGCCTCGTGCGCCGAGGGGCTCGAGCAATATTGCGAGAACGGGTTCACCGGGACATACAACGGCGCGACGGCCGATGCGCCGGGCCATACGCTGGGCGGCTATTCGCAGCGGATCGTGGTCAGCGACAAGTTCGTGCTCAAGGTGCGCCATGGCGAGGAACAGCTCGCCGCGGTGGCGCCGTTGCTGTGCGCCGGCATCACCACCTGGTCGCCGCTGCGCCACTGGAACGTCGGGCCCGGCAAGAAGGTGGGGATCGTCGGCATCGGCGGGCTCGGCCATATGGGCGTGAAGCTGGCGCATGCGCTGGGCGCGCATGTCGTCGCCTTCACCAGCTCGGACAGCAAGCGCGAGGACGCCAGGGCGCTGGGCGCCGACGACGTGGTGGTCTCGCGCAACCCCGAGGAAATGGCGGCGCATGCCGGCAGCTTCGATTTCATCCTGAACACGGTCGCCGCGAGCCACCAGCTCGACGCCTATACGGCGCTGCTGAAGCGCGACGGGACGCTGACGCTGGTGGGGGTTCCCGAGCATCCCCACCCCTCCCCCGACGTGTCCGCGCTGATCTTCAAGCGCGCGGCGATCGCGGGCTCGCTGATCGGCGGCATCGCCGAGACGCAGGAGATGCTCGATTTCTGCGCCGAGCACGGCATCGTCGCCGATATCGAGATGATCCGGATGCAGCAGATCGATGACGCCTATGCGCGGATGCTGCGCAGCGACGTCAAGTATCGCTTCGTCATCGACATGGCGACGATTGCGGAGTGAGCGAAGCCGCGGAGCGAGCGGCGGGCGCTAGAGCCCGAACGGCCAGGTCTCCTCGTCCCCGGCGCGCTCCATGCCGGGGATGGGGGTGACCGCGCTGGTCTGGTCGAACCAGACGAAGGCGTCGAACTGCTCGGGCAAAATGGCCGTGGAGTAATGGCTCCAGCGTTCGGTGTCCGGGCGGTAGATGACGCCGATGAAGCGCTCGAGCCGCGGCGTGGTGAGCGCCTCGCGAACCTCGCGCTCCTCGCGGAGGTCGAGGAGGAAGCGCGGCACGCCCGAATCGTGGCAGACGCGTTCGTAGCTGTCCGGGCGCGAGGGATTGACCTGCTTGATCTTCATCGGCGCGTCCCAGTCGTCCGCGGCGGCGACGGTGCCGCTGTGGGTGCCGAAGCCGATCAGCCGGGCGGCATCGCCATAGCCGGTGCGGGCGAGCTGGCCGAGGTTCAGCTCGCCGCGCTCCATTCCCATTTCGGTGAAGCGCGCGTCGCCGATATGCGAATTGTGCGCCCAGACCACGGCCTTGGCGTCGCTTTTGCTGCGCAGCATCAGGTCGAGCGTGTCGAACATATGCTCGTCGCGCAGGTTCCAGCTCTCGGCCGAGCTGTAGTACATGGCGCGATAATAGGCCTCGGCATTGGCGACGATCCGGGCGTTCTGGGTGGCGTCGAGGAAGTCGTCCCCGTCGGCGGCGATCAGCCTGGACTGTTTCTCGACCAGCTCGCGCAGCACCGCGACCACCGCCTTCTCGCAGCGCGCATAGCCTTCGGTGATCGCGAGCCGGCCATAGGCGTGCGGAGCGTCGCGCCAGGGGGCGAGGCAGCCGTAGCGCTCGCGCGCGATCGCGGCGGAGTCCGGGTCGACGCGGTCGAGATAGTCGATCACCGCGCGGATCGAGCTGTTGAGACTGTAGAGATCGAGCCCGTGGAAGCTGGCGCGCCGATCCTCGGGCAACGCGGCATTGTGCTCGCGCAGCCAGAGGACGAATTCGAAGAACTCCTGGTTGCGCCACATCCAGGTGGGGAAGCGCTGGAACGGCGGATCGAGCCTGCCGAGCGGGCGCTGGCGGACGTGGCGGTCGATCGCGGCGGCATCGGGCCAGTCGGCCTCGACTGCGACCATGTTGAAGCCGTGGCGCTCGATCAGCCGGCGGGTGATCGCGGCGCGGGCGCGGTAGAATTCGGACGTGCCGTGGCTCGCCTCGCCAAGCAGCACGATGCGCGCCTCGGCGAAGCGATCGAAGGCATCGGCGAAGGCGGGATCGTCGAGCGGCGGGAGCGCCTCGGCAGCGGATTCGACCAGCGCGGCGGTAGTGTCGAGAAGGACTTCGGCCATGCGGGTAGAACGAAAACGGCGGGGGATGGTGCCGCTGCGCGAGGACCGCCCCTCCCTTTCAGGGAGGGGAATTAGGCTGCGCGCTGTTCGCCCGGCTCGGGATTGGAGAATTCCATTTCCTCGTCGATGCCGCCGAACTTCAGCGCGAGGACGTCGCGGGTGTAGTTCTGGTGGAGGCGCCAGGGCTTGCGGCTGCCCTGGCGAGGGAATTGGCGCATCGCGCGCTGGACATAGCCCGACGTGAAATCGAGGAAGGGCAGCTCCTCGACCGGCGCCTCGAGCCGCGGCGTGACCTGGCGGAGGCCGCGCTTCTTCATCGCATTGAGCAGGCGCGTGACATAGGAGGCGGTGAGATCGGCCTTCAGCGTCCAGCTGGCATTGGTGTAGCCGAAGGAGATCGCGAAATTGGGCACATCCGAGAACATCATGCCCTTGTAGGTCATGCACTGCGACCAATCGACCGCGCGCCCATCGACGCTGACCGGGATGCCGCTCATCAGCTGGAGCTCGAGCCCGGTGGCGGTGACCACGATATCGGCGGACAGCTCCTTGCCAGAGGCGAGGCGAATGCCGGTCCGGGTGAAGCGATCGATGCCGTCGGTGACGACCTCCGCCTGGCCTTCGCGGATCGCGGCGAACAGGTCGGCGTCGGGGACGAGGCAGAGGCGCTGGTCCCAGGGATTGTAGCGGGGCGTGAAATGCGTGCCGACGTCATAGTCGGGGCCCAGCTCCTGGCGGACCATGTCGACGATCCGCTCCTTCGCCTTCTCCGGGTGCTTGCGCGCGGCGCGGTAGAAATATTGCTGGAGCAGCACGTTCTTCCAGCGGGTGATCGCATAGGCGGTCTTGGACGGCAGCTTCGAGCGCAGCCAGTTGGCGATCGAATCCTCGGACGGGCGCGCGACGATATAGGTGGGCGAGCGCTGGAGCATGGTGACGTGCGCAGCCTGCCTGGCCAGCTCGGGCACCAGCGTCACCGCAGTCGCGCCGCTGCCGATCACGACGATGCGCTTGCCGGCATAGTCGAGGTCTTCGGGCCAGAACTGCGGGTGGACGATGCGGCCGCCGAAGTCCGATGCGCCCTCGAACTCGGGGAGATAGCCGCGCTCGTAGTTATAATAGCCGGTGCACATGAAGAGGAAGGCGCAGGTGAAGCGGCGTTCCTCCCCATCCTGCTCGGCGACCACGGTCCAGCGCGCCTCCTCGCTCGACCAGGCGGCGCTCTTGACGCGGTGCCGATAGCGGATGTGGCGATCGACGCCGGTCTCGCGCGCGGTGTCCTCGAGATATCGGAGGATCGAGGGACCGTCGGCGATCGCCTTGGCATCGGTCCAGGGGCGGAAGGAGAAGCCGAGCGTATACATGTCCGAATCCGAGCGGATGCCCGGATAGCGGAACAAGTCCCAGGTGCCGCCGAGGCGCTCCCGGCCTTCGAGGATGACGTAGGAGCGATCGGGGCTGTTCGCCTGGATGTGATAGCCCGCGCCGATGCCCGAAAGGCCGGCGCCCACCACCACCACATCGAAATGCTCGATCATCAACCTCTCCCCATGCTTACAGGAATGTAAGTAGGGGGGTGGGAGGCAGTCAACGAGTCATTCTGGACACTCCCTTCCCTGCAAGCAGGGAGGGGAGGTTTTCTGGGGCTAATAGTCGCGCGAGTAGCGCAGGCTGACGCTCGAGCCGCCGAACGAGCCGGTCTGCGAGAGCAGGCTCAGCGTGCGCGAGAGGGATATCTCGAGCTGGGTGGCGGTGAAGCCGCGGGCGTCGGTGATGATCTCGATATAGATGTCGCTGGTTATGTACTTGCCCGCGGCGAGCGACGTGCCGCGGCCGGTCGCGTCGTCGGCGCCGAGGATGCGCAGCCGGTCGATCCCGGTGGCCGACTTGAGCTGGCCGAGCGGATTGAGCCCGCCGCCCGAGCCGCTGAGCGAATTGACCGCGGCGGCGAGCTGGATCGCCTCGGTGGCGGACAGGTTGGTGACGTTGGTGCCGAAGAACAGCCGCGCGAGCACTTCCTCCTGCGGCAGCGCGGGCGTCGACGAGAAGACGATCTGCGGCCGCTGCGCGGTGCCGCTGACGTCGAGCACGGCGGTGATCCCCTCCGCCGTGGTGTTCGCCGAAATGTGGATCGTCGGGTTGGACAATTCGGCGCCCTGGAAGGCGATGTCGCCCTGGGTGATGTCGAAGCGGCGGCTCGCGAAGCTGTAGGTGCCGCGCACGATCTGGAGGTTGCCGCGGATCTCCGGATTGGTGGTGGTGCCGCGGACATAGATGCGCGCGCCCCATTCGGACTCGAGCCCCATGCCCGAGACGTAGATCTGGTTGTCCGCGACCAGGCGGATGTTGAGGTCGAAGTCGGTCAGCGCACGCACCGGCGCGCGCACCGGGCGCGGATTGGCGGCGGCTTCGGCCACTTCGCTGCGGCGCCGGACGCCGGTGAGTTCGGGCACTTCGGCGGCGCCCTGGCGGATGATCTCGTACCGCGCCTCGGGGATGGTCAGCCGCCCCTCGATCCGCTGGACCTGCGCGTTCTTGATGAGCGTGAGCTTGCCCGTGGCGGTGGCGCCGAGCGACTGGCTGCGCGCGAGCTGGGCGCGGTCGAGATTGACCTCGATGTTCATCGGATAGTTGTTGGCCGCCGACAGGCCGACCGTGCCCTGCGCAGTCACCGTCCCCTCGCCTGCCCGGGCGCTCGCCTGGGTGAGGATGAGCTCATTGTCCGAGAAGCGGCCATCGATCTTCAGATTGGTGAGCCGCGTGCCCAGCGTGTCGTGGCCGTAGGTGAGGTTGTCGGCGCGAACCACGCCGGCGAGGTGCGGATCGAGCACGCGGCCCGAAAAGTCCGCGGCGATGCCGATCGCGCCGTCGAGATGCTGGTTGGAGAGACCGGCCAGCGAGAAGGGCACGGCCGCCGGGCCGTTGTAGCGCACGCCGCCGGCGAGCGGCGCGGCCATCAGCCGCTGGGTCCAGGTCCCCGCCTCCGGCCCGAGCGGCCGCAGCGTCACCACGACCCGGCCGATCGGGGTGGTGCCGCGGCGGATGATCGCGCGCGCGTCGCCGCCGTCGGGCAGCAGCTTGCCGACGAAGCTGATGTCGACCGGCGTCGAGACGGTGGCGAGGCTCGAGCGAGTGAACTGGTCGATCTCGAGCCGCACGTCGGCGCGCGGGAAGGCCGAGGGGCTCGACTGGGCGAAGTCGATGCTGCCGCTAGCGGTGCCGTCGACGCCGAGGCCGGTGGTGAAGGCATTGACGACGGCGAGATCGAGCCGGTCGAGCCGCGCCTGGAGCACGGTGCCGTCGCCATAGCTGCCGGCGAGGCGGACGGTGCCATGGTCGAAGTCGACGCGGGTCGGGAGGAGGCGATAGGTGCCGCCGGTCGTCGCGATCCGTGCCGGCTGGGCGGTGCGGAAACGGATGCCGGCCGCCTGGCCCTGCAGCGCGGCGAGCCACTGGCCGGGTGCCATGCGGGCGTTGAGGCCGATCTGGAAGGGCACGCCGGTCGAGCCGGTGGCGACTGCCTGGGCGGTGCCCGAGCCGCCCTGATAGTTGATCTTGGCGCGCGCGGTCTTGAGCACGAAGTCGCCGCGGCGCAGGCCCGCGATCTGCGCGTCTGCGACGATCTGCGGCGTCTGGGTCAGCACGACGCTGGCCGAGACGAGCGCGCGGCCGATAGTGAATTCGGTGTTGCCCGGAATCGTGGCGTTGGTCGCCGTCGCGCGCAGGTCGGCGCGCTGGAAACGGCCCTGCGCCGAGAGATCGGCCGTGCCGACCACGCCGGAGCCCTGGAAGTTCACATTGCCGGCGAAGGGGCCGGCGCGCGTCTGTCTGAGCCGGCCGGTGATGTCCATTCCGGCGAAGCGGGCGGATTCGATGTCGATCGCCATGGTCGCGCCGGTGCGGAGCAGCACGTTGGCGCTGAACGGGCCATAGTCGGTGCCGCCGGTCGCCGCGATCGCGAAGGCCGAGCCGCGACCGCGCACCCGCGCCTCGAGATTGACCAGCCCGACGCCGAGCCCGGGCCGCGCGGCGCGCAGCAGGACTTGCGGGGCGGCCATGGTGCCGGTGACGCGCGCGGTGAGCGGGCCATAGGCCGTGGAGACGGCATTGGCGTTGATCAGGATCGGGCCGGCGGGATCGTAGCGCCCCGAGCCGCTGAGGATGCGGAACTGCGGCGCGCGCAGCCGCAGGTCAGTGACGTCGATCACGCCGCTGGGCCCGAGCGTGACATGCGCCGAGGCGACGGCGTTGCCGCCGAGGAAATTGCGGACCGAGGCATTGGTGAGCTTGCGGGTTTCCGCTGCCACGGTGCCGCGGATGCCCCAGCCGCCGCCGCGCGGGGCATAGAGCTCGGCGTTGGTGGTGAGGTTGACCACGCCGACGCCGTTGATCGCGAAATCGTTGATCCGGCCCTTGATCGCGCCGGTGTAGCGGCCCTTGGCGATGTCCGCCGCGACGATCGCCGTCGCGTCGACCCGGTCGGAGCGCAGGCGGAGATTGTCGGACAGGACCTGGGTGCCCGAGATGGCGAGGTCGCCGTTGATCGTCAGGTTGGTGACGAGCCCGCCGACCGCCGCGTTGAGCCCGCTGACGCGCGCGGCGCGGGCGCGCACGGGCACCATGATGCGGTCCGCGTCCACCCTTGCCCTGCCCTCGGCATAGAGCTGCTCGACCACGGTGGTGCCGAAGCCGAGCGCGGCGGCCTGGATCTTGTAATCGACCACCGGCCGATTGAACGCGCCGTTGAGCGCGAGCGCGGCGCGCACCGAGCGGCCGCTGAGATTGGGTGCGATCGCGCCGGGCGTGAGCAGGATCGCGTCGGCACGCAGATTGTCGAAGCGGTTGTGGCCGAGGTCGACCCCACCTTCCATCTCGACCGAAAGCGCGCGCGAGCGCAGCTTGAGCTGGCCGTTGGCGGTGCGGTTCTTCCACACCGCATCGAGCGCGATGTCGAGCCGGGGCGAGGCGAGCCGCTCGACGGGCCCCTGCATCCAAAGGCCAGGATTGGTGGGGCCGCGCAGCTGGAAGCGGCCGTTGCTGGCCAGCACGTCGAGGTTGGCCAGTTCCTTGCCGCCGAGCGTCGAGACCGCGCGGCCCTTCCAGCTCGCCCAGCTCCCCTGCCCCGCCACTGCGAGCGTGATCGGGGTCTGGACGCCCGCGAGGCCGGCGACGAGCCCCTGCGCGGGAGCATCGAGCTTGAGGTCAATGTCGAGCCGGTTCTTCTCGGGCACGGCGTCGAGCTTGAGCGCGAGCCGATCGCCCCCGGCGACGCCCGGCGCGGCGATGGTGCCGGCGTCGGCGACGATCTGCGCGCGCCCGCCCGCGAGATGCACCGTGCCGGCGAGCCGCGCGATATGGTGGCGGCCGGTCACCACCGGCGCGACGTCGATCCGCGCGACCTCGAGCCGGTCTATGTCTAGATTGATGTTGGGCAGCAGCGGGGCGTTGGGATCGGTCGAAGGCTTGAGCGCGGGCAAGCGCAACAAGCGCACTTCGGGGCTGGCGAGCCGGCGGATGTCGACGCGGTTGCGCAGATAGCTCATCGGGCGCCAGTCGAGCTCGATCTGCTGCGCGGTGGCGAACACGCCCTTGGTGTCGCGCACCTCGACGTCGTGGAGCGTCATCCCGCCATAGAGCGAGCCTTCGATCCGGCCGACGCGGAAGTTCAGCCCCGAGGCGAGCTCGAGCCGGTTGATCTGGTCGACGACGAAGCGCCGGCCCATGTCGGTGTTGAGCGCGAGCACGAGCAGGCTGAGCGCCAGCGCCACCGCGCCGATCGTGAGCCCGACCCATTTGACGATGCGCTGCCACAGCGGCGGCTGGACGACGACGTGCCGGACCGGCTCCTCGGCGGGAAGCTCGGCGGGTTCGGCCGGCGGGCCCGAGGGCGGCTCGGTCGCCATCAGAAGGCCTGCCCGATCGAGATGTAGAGCGAGATGCGCGATTCGCCCGGCTTGCGCGCGATCGGGGTCGCGACATCGACGCGCAGCGGACCGAAATTGGTGTACATCCGCCCGCCGATCCCGGCGCCGAAGCGCAGGTTCTGGCCGGTCGGATAAATGCCCTCATAGACCTGGCCGGCATCGACGAAGGGCACGATGCCGAAATTGCCGAAGCGATAGCGCGCCTCGAGCGCGAATTCATTGAAGGCGCGGCCGCCGACCGGGCGTCCGTCGGGCGCGCGGGGGCCGAGCTCCTGATAGCCGAAGCCGCGCACCGACCCGCCGCCGCCGGCATAATAGCGCCTGGACGGCGGCAGATCGTTGCGTGCGATCCCCGGGATCGAGCCGACGCGCGCGCGGCCGGCGATCACGATGCTGCTCGTCACCGGATAATAGGCGGTGCCCTCCACCATCAGCCGGGCATAGGGCCGCGCCGCGCCGCGCACCGATGTTTCAGGGCTGACGTTCCCCTTGAGGCGGAAGCCGCGCGTGGGATTCAGCAGATTGTCCGAACTGTCATAGCCGAGCAAGGTCGGCAGCGCAGCGATCAGCCAGGTGCCGCGATCGCGCTGGTTGGTGTCGAAGTTCCAGCGGTCCTCGTTCGATCCGACGACTTCGGCGCCGTAGAAATAGGTCCATTTCTTTTGCCAGATCGGCGTGGAATCGCGCGACCAGCGCACCGCGAGCGCGCCGGTGTAGGATTCGAACGCGGCGTAATCCTGGTGGTTGAGCTCGGCGTGGATCTGGAAGGTGCGGTCGCGCTGGCCGGCGTTCGAGCGGCGGAAGGTGCCGGCGATGCCCTGTTCCTGCGTCCCCAGGATCGCGCGGCCGATCAGCGCGCCTTCGGGCGGGAAGAGGTTGCGATGCGTCCAGCTGCCTTCGAGGCGGATGCCCTGGCCGGTGCTGTAGCCCGCCTCGCCGGCCAGCGTGCGCGGGCGGCCCGCGTTCTGGCGGACGAGCAGGTTGACCACCTCGGTGCCGTCGGGGCCCGGCTGGTTGGTCCGCACCGGCTCGACCGAGACGGTGGAGAAGAGGCTGGTGGCGATCAGCGCGTCGCGCAGATCGTCGACCATGCGGCTGTCGTAGAGCTGGCCAGGCTTGTAGCGGCGCAGGATGTTGATGTGGTCGACGCCGAACACCGGGCGGCGCCCCTGGGTGACGATCTCGCCGAAGCTCGACCGCGGACCGAGCGTGACCGGCAGCGTATAGTCGCCGAAGTGCGTCTGATCGTCGAGCAGGATGTCGCGGTCGCCGAGCGCGATGAAGGGATAGCCCTGCTGCGGCAGGCGCAGCTTCAGATTGGCTTCGGCGCCCTGGATGCGGATAGCCTCGATCGGGTCGCCGGGATTGAGGTTGAGCTCCTTGTCGAGGAGGCCCGGCGGAACGGTGGGATCGCTGACGATCGACACCGAGCCCAGCCGGTAGAGCGGGCCCGGCGTGGCGCTGATCGTCGCGCGGACATTGCCCGAATTCTTGGGGTTCTGCTCGATCGTCGAGATCGCGGTGCCGTCGTAATAGCCGAGCGAGCGCATCAGCCGCACGGCAAGGTGCTCGTCCTCGCGGGCACGCGCGGCGACCATCGCGGCATTGGCGGCCTTGCCGTCGCCTTCCTCGAGCGCGGACAGGTCGCGGAACTGGTCTTCGAGCCCGATCTTGTCCAGTCCCTCGACCGCGGTGGTGTAGCGGATCTGGGCGACTTTCTCGTCGTCGATGCCTTCGATCTTGACCGGCTCGACCTTGAACTCGCTGAGCGCGGGCAGCGGCTGGGCGAATTCGGGCGCCTCGGGCGGGGGCGCGGCGAATTCGGTTTCCTCGGCGGGGACGGTGGGCGCGCCGGGGATCGGCTGGACCGTCCGGGGCGGCGGGGCCGGCGTGGGAGTCGGGGTCTGGAAGCCCTCGAGCGGCTCGAGCGGGGCGTTGGGATCGTTGCTGAGGCTGGGCAGCGCGGCGTTGAATTCCTGGTCGGAGACGATCGTCTCGTCCTGCGGGGCGGGCGCAGGCGTGGGACCCGGCGCGGACGTGGGGGCGCCCTGCCCCGGCTTGGGGTCCGAAATCTGCGCGAGAGCGACGCCCGGCAGGAACGCCGTCCCCGCGAGCGCGGCAATCCAGACCGCGTTTACCCCTTTGACCACGCGCCTCCTCGGGAGCCGCGTTCACCCCGGCCCTCTCGCAAGCGTAACGACCGAGGCCGGCTTTGGCTCCGTGCCGGGACGAAACGCCCATGATTTCAGCGGCTAGCGCTCGCACTGCCGGGGCGTTCTATCGGATATTCCTTCCGCAGGCGCAACGACTCATGCCTTCGCGCGGTGACGGTAAGAATTACCGCCCCTTCGCCTCCGCGCGGAAGCGGTGGAGCAAGGGTTCGGTGTAGCCGTTGGGCTGGGCCGCGCCTTCGAAGATGAGCGCGCGGGCGGCCTGGAAGGCGAGGCTCGTTTCCTCGTTGCCCGCCATCGGCCGGTAGAGCGGGTCGCCGGCGTTCTGCGCGTCGACCTTGGCGGCCATGCGGCGCAGCGCGGCCTCGACGTCATGGGCAGTGGCGACACCATGGAGCAGCCAGTTGGCGATGTGCTGCGACGAGATGCGCAGCGTCGCGCGGTCCTCCATCAGGCCCACGTCGTGGATGTCGGGGACCTTGGAGCAGCCCACGCCCTGATCGATCCAGCGCACGACATAGCCGAGGATGCCCTGGGCGTTGTTGTCGAGCTCGCGCGCGACTTCGTCCGGGCTCCAGTTGCGGCCGCGCGCGACGGGAATGGTGAGCAGCGGCGCGAGGCCGGGCACCGGCTCGGCGGCGAGCTCGCGCTGGCGGGCGAAGACGTCGGTGGCGTGATAGTGGAGCGCGTGGAGCGTCGCGGCGGTGGGCGACGGCACCCAGGCGGTGTTGGCACCCGCGAGCGGGTGCGCGCCCTTCTGCGCTAGCATGTCCGCCATGCGATCGGGCGCGGCCCACATGCCCTTGCCGATCTGCGCCTTGCCCGAGAGCCCGCAGGCGAGGCCCAGCCGCACGTTGCGGTCCTCATAGGCCTGGATCCAGGCGCTGGACTTCATCTCGCCCTTGGGGACCATCGGGCCGGCACGCATGCTGGTGTGGATCTCGTCGCCGGTGCGATCGAGGAAGCCCGTGTTGATGAAGACGATCCGGTCGCGCACTGCGTGGATGCAGGCGGCGAGATTGGCCGAGGTGCGGCGCTCCTCGTCCATCACGCCGACCTTGATCGTGTGGCGCGCGAGGCCGAGCAGATCCTCCGCCGCGTCGAAGAGCCGGTTGGTGAAGGCGCATTCCTCAGGCCCGTGCATCTTGGGCTTGACGATGTAGATGCTGCCGGCGCGGCTGTTGCGGTGCCTGCCGAGACCGCGCAAGTCGTGGACGCCGATCGCGCTGGTGACGATCGCGTCGAGGATGCCCTCGGGTGCCTGCTGCCCGTCGGGGAGCAGCACCGCGGGGGTGGTCATCAGATGGCCGACGTTGCGGACGAACAGCAGGGCGCGGCCGGGGAGCGCCATGTCGCTAGTCCCCGGGACCTGATAGACGCGGTCGTCGGCGAGGTGGCGAGTGATCGTGCGTCCGCCCTTGTCGAAGCGTTCCTCCAGATCGCCGCGCATCAGGCCGAGCCAATTGGCATAGGCCGCGACCTTGTCCTCCGCGTCGACCGCGGCGACCGAATCCTCGAGATCGACGATGGTCGTCAGCGCAGCCTCGAGCACCACGTCGGCGATGCCCGCGGGATCGCGGTGGCCGATCGGATGGGCACGGTCGATCACGACTTCGATGTGCAGGCCGTTGTGGCGGAACAGCAGGGATTCGCCGTTGTGGCCGACGAACTGGCCGAGATCGGCCAGCGGCAGCTCGCCCGAAGTGAAATCGGCCCAGCGCATGTCCCTGAGCGGCACCACCTCGTCGAGGAAGGCCTTGGCGCGGGCGATCACCTGCGCGCCGCGCTCGGGGTCATAGCCGCCCGGCTTCGCCGCTCCCGGCAGCGCGTCGGTGCCGTAGAGCGCGTCGTAGAGGCTGCCCCAGCGGGCGTTGGCGGCGTTGAGCACGAAACGCGCGTTGAGCGCGGGGACCACCAGCTGCGGCCCGGCCATGCGCGCGATCTCGTCGTCGACGTTGGTCGTGCCGATGACGAAGGGTTCGGGCTCGGGGACGAGATAGCCGATCGAGCGCAGGAAACGCACCTGTTCGACGGGATCGGCGGCGCGGGCGGGATCGTCGGCGCACCAGGCGTCGATCTGCGCCTGGAGATCGTCGCGACGGGCGAGCAGCGCGCGATTCTCGGGCGCGAACCGCGCGAAGATGTCCGCCGCGCCGGTCCAGAAGGCATCGGCCGCGACGCCGAGATCGGGCAGCACGCGCTGCTCGACGAAGCGCGCGAGCGGCTCGGCGACCTTCAGACCGGCACGATCGAGATAAGCGGACATGGATGTTCCTCCTGGCAAGCGTCACTCATCGCCTGGGGAGGGCATCGCCGGATTAGTCCAGCGGGGGCGCCGCGATCAAGCCCCGGCTTCGAGTTGCTTCACCGATTCCTCGATCCGGTCGAGCATCGAGCGGAGCTGGGCGCGCTCCTCGGCGGTGAAGCCGGCGAAGACCCGGCGTTCGAGCTCGAGCGCCTTGGGCGCGACCTGCTTGTAGAGCGCGCGGCCCTCGGGCGAGAGCGTGAGCAGATGCGAGCGCTGGTCGCCCGGATTGCTCGCGCGCACGATCAGCCCGCGCTCGGCAAGCGCGATCGCGGCGCGGCTCACCGTCACCTTGTCCATGCGCGTGCGCCCGCACAGCGCCTGCTGGCTCATCGCCCCGCCCTCGGCGAGGACCGTCACCAGCCGCCATTCGGGGATGCGCAGGCCGAACAACGTGCGATAGGCGGTGGCGACGGCGTCCGACACGGCATTGGACGCGATCGACAGCCGATAGGGCAGGAATTCGTCGAGCTTGAGCGTGGACATGGCCTAGGTGTTTCCTCCTGTTCCTCCTGACGCAAGTGACAACGTTGTAGGTGCACTTTTTGCAATGATAACGGTAACATTTCGCACTTGCAACATAACAGGGCGTGACCCAAATAAGCCCTGCCTTTCAGGCATCCTCTCCTAAAACTTTTCACAGGCCGTCCCCCGGGGCGGCCTTTTTTTTCGTTCCGCTCGCGCCGCGAGGGTGCCGGGCACCGCCGCTCTAATCGAGCAGCTCGCCCTGCCCGGCCTGCTCTGCGCGGCTCTTCTCGTCCTCGACATTTTCCATCGCCTCGCGCTGGGCGGGATCGAGGAATGCGGAGAAGGCGAGGCCGAGCGCCATCGCGACGCCGCCCATCCGTCCCTTGCCGCCCGAGCTTTTCGCCCAGCGGACGATCCACGGCATCGCCGCCAGGAATCCGACGATCAAAACGATCGCGACCAGCCATTCGGTCATGCCCCTACCCCTTCATCTGCCGCTTGATCGTCGCCCAGGTCGCCTTGCCATAGGGCGGCTTCATGCCGGCGAGCTTCGCCACGTCGAGCCGCGACTGGCGAAAGATCGCGCGGGCGTGGCTGAAGGTGCGGAAGCCGATCTCGCCGTGATAGGCGCCCATGCCCGAGGGGCCGACGCCGCCGAAGGGTAGTTCCTCCTGCCCGACGTGGAAGATCACGTCGTCGAGCGTCACGCCGCCCGAGACGGTGCGATCGAGCACGCGGCGGCGCTCGGCTGCGTCGCGGCCGAAATAATAGAGGGCGAGCGGGCGGTCGCGTCGGTTCACTTCGTCGATCGCGTCTTCGATCGCCGCATAGGAGCGGACCGGCAGGACGGGCCCGAAGATCTCCTCCTGCATCACCTTCATGCTGTCGGTCGCGCCGCGGATGATGTGGAGCGGGAGCTTCCGCGAATTGGAGGCGGAGAAGTCTTCGTTGGCCGGATTGACTGCGATCACTTCGGCGCCCTGTGCGCGCGCGTCCTCGATCCAGTCGGTGAGGCGCTGATAGTGGCGATCGTTGATGACGGCAGTGTAATCGGGGTTGGCGAGCAGGCTGGGGTACATCGCCGTGGCGGCGCGGGTCAGGCCGGCGACCGCCGCTGCCTCCTGCTCCTCGGGCACCAGCATGTAATCGGGGGCGAGGCAGATCTGACCGGCGTTTAGCATCTTGCCCATCGCCACGCGCTCGGTCGCACGCGCGACATCGGCCGAGCGGCCGAGGATCACCGGCGACTTGCCGCCGAGCTCGAGCGTGACGGGGACGAGATTGTCCGCCGCGGCGTGGAGGATGTGGCGCGCGATGCCGGTGGCGCCGGTGAAGAGCAAGTGATCGAAGGGCAGCTCGGCAAAGATCTTGCCGACCTCGGGACCGCCGCTGACGAAGGCGAGCTCGTCGGCGGCGAAATAGCGCGGGGCAAGCTCCTCGAACAAGGCGGCGGTGACGGGCGTGAACTCGCTGGTCTTGACCATCGCGCGATTGCCCGCGGCGAAGATGCCGGCGAGCGGCGCCATCACCAGGTTCACCGGGAAATTCCACGGCGCGATCACGCCGACCACGCCCTTGGGCTGATATTCGATGCGGGCCCGCGCGCCGAGCAGGCCGAGCGGGAACATCGTCGGCTTGCGCTCAGGCCGCGCCCAGCGATCGACCTGCTTGCGCGCATGACGGAGCGAACCGACCGAGGCGGCGATGTCGGTGATCATCGACTGCTCGCGGCTGCGGTGGCCGAAATCCTCGCTCAGCGCATCGCAGAAGCGCGTCGCATTGTCGGCGAGCATCGCGGTGGCACGATCGAGCCGATCCTTTCGCACCGCGACCGGCACGGGCAGCTCGGCCATGAACGCCCTGCGCTGGGCCTCCAGTATCTCGCGCATCGCCCTCCCCTATTCCTGATTCTCAGGCACCAGATATATCACTGTTCCCGGCGGGAACCGCGGCGTCGAGGCCTCGGCCAGCCAGACACCGAAAGCCGCGACGGCGAGCATGACTCCGAAGGGCAGCCGCGAGCTGCCGTGCAGCCGCCTGCCGCCGAGGATCAACATCAGCACCGCCGCCAGCCCGACGAAGCAGGCGCCGAGCACCACCAGCGGCAGTGCCTGCCAACCGAGCCACGGGCCGATGCCGCCGAGCATCTTGGGGTCGCCGCCGCCGAGCCCGTGTCGGCCGCGCAGCGCGCGATAGAGCATCGCGACAAGCCAGAGCGTGCCGAAGCCGGCGAGGCCGCCGATCAGCCGGTCGGTGAGCGGCGGCGGCACGTCGGCGAGCAGGCCGACGGCGAGGCCCGTGGCGGCAAGCGCTCCGGTAAGTGCATTGGGAAGCCAGAAAGCGGCGAAGTCGATCGCGGCAAGCGCGAGCAGCAGCCAGCCGAACACCGCGCCGCACGCGCCCTCCACGCCCGGCGCGACCAGCCCCGCACTCACGCCGATCGCGCCGCCGATCAGCTCGGTGACCAGATGCGAGGGCGCGATCGCGGCGCCGCACGCCCGGCAGCGGCCACGCTGGAGGACATAGCTCAGCACCGGCACCAGCTCGCGCGCGCCCAGTCCCTTGCCGCAGCCGTCGCACTGCGAGCGGCCCTTGAGCGCCGAGCGCTCCTGCGGCCAGCGGATCGCGAGCGTGGCGATGAAGCTGCCGAATACGAGCCCGAGCACGCCCAGCAATATCGGCCAGAGCCAGGCCTCAGTCGTCATCGCGCGGGCGACGCTTGCGGATCAGGTAACGATAGACGCCGAAGCAATTGATGCCGAACAGCACGAGGTTCTGCGTCCACAGCGGCTCGTCGTCGGACATCAGCGCGCCGCTGATCCAGCAGATGCTCGACGCGACGAACAAGGCGAAGCCCCAGCCGGTGACGCGGCGACCGAGGTCGAGCGATACCATGAACGCGGCGATCATCCCGCTGATCGATGCGGACCATTTGAGGATGTCGACGAGAGCCATGCGGAACCTTTCATGCGGGCGCGACCCGGCTTTTGCAAACCGTCTCCGCCGATACCAAGGGTCCAGACCCATGAGCGGCAACGGTCATGATTGCCCTGTCGTGTTCGTCCGGCAAGGAGCGACGCGCAGCACGTAGCGGCGCTACGCGCAAGGGCCGCGACGCCGCCGGCGGGCACGACAGGGCAACCGCGAAGCGGCGGGCGGATTTTGGCGCATGGAGGGCGTCGCTCGTCGGTCACGATGCTTCGGCATCGCTCCCTCCTCGCTCCTACCCATGCGCCAAAATCCGCTCCGTCATGACCATTGCCGCTCATGGGTCTGGACCCTAGATCGGGCCCAACACCCGAGAGGAGCCCTTATGTCCGCCGACGACGTCGTGATCGTTTCCTATGCCCGCACCCCGATGGGCAGCTTCCAGGGCAGCCTGGCCGATGCCAGCGCCACCGAGCTGGGCGCCACCGCGGTAGGCGCGGCGGTCGAGCGCGCGGGGCTGAAGGGCGACGCGATCGAGCGCATCTACATGGGCTGCGTGCTCCCCGCCGGGCTAGGCCAGGCGCCCGCGCGCCAGGCCGCGCTCAAGACCGGGCTGCCGCACCACATCGAGGCGACGACGATCAACAAGATGTGCGGATCGGGCATGCAGGCCGCGATCATGGCGGCCGACGCGCTCGCCGCGGGTTCGGCCGAGCTGATCGTCGCCGGCGGCATGGAGAGCATGACCAACGCCCCCTATCTGTCGCTCCGCCACCGCTCGGGCGCGCGGATCGGGCACGACGTGCTCAAGGACCATATGTATCTCGACGGGCTCGAGGATGCCTATGAGCCCGGCCGGCTGATGGGCAGCTTCGCCGAGGAAGTGGCGCAGGAATATCAGTTCACGCGCGCCGCGCAGGACGATTTCGCGATCGCCAGCCTCGAGCGCGCCAAGAAGGCGCAGACCAGCGGCGCGTTCGATCGCGAGATCGTCCCCGTCGAAGTGACGGGCCGCAAGGGCACCACCACGATCGCGCTCGACGAGCAGCCCGCCAAGGGCGATCCCGCCAAGATCCCGACGCTCAAGGCCGCCTTCGCCAAGGACGGGACGATCACCGCCGCCAACGCCTCCTCGATCTCGGACGGCGCGGCGGCGCTGGTTATGACGCGCGCGAGCGTCGCCGAGCGGCTCGGCCTCACCCCGCGCGCGCGGATCGTCGCGCACGCCGCGCACGCGCACCTGCCCGCGCGCTTCACCACCGCGCCGGTGTTCGCGATGCAGAAGGCGCTCGACAAGGCGGGCTGGACGACGGGCGACGTCGACCTGTTCGAAGTCAACGAAGCCTTCGCCTGCGTGGCGATGATCGCGATGAAGGAGCTGGGGTTGAGCCACGACACGCTCAACATCCACGGCGGCGCCTGCGCGCTCGGCCATCCGGTGGGCGCGAGCGGCGCGCGAATCCTGGCGACCTTGATCTCGGCGCTGGAGACGACCGGCGGGCGGCGCGGGCTGGCGTCGCTGTGCATCGGCGGAGGCGAGGCGACCGCGGTGGCGGTCGAACTCATCGACTGATGGTCTGGGACCTTCGAGGCGCGCTGCTCAAGAAGGGCGAAGTCGAGTCCGCGCGCCTCGATGCGTTCGAATTCAAGCTGCGGGCGCGCACGATGCGGCTGCTCGCGCCCGTGCTCGGGCTGGAGGCCGACGCGCTGGTCGAGCGGATCGCGGTCGAGCCCGACGAGGCGATCCTCGGGACGCTGGACGGCGAAGGACAGGCTGCCTGGTCGCGCTGCCGCGCCGAGGCATATCGCCAGCTCGTCGAGGAATTGGGCGACCCGACGCCGGTGAAGCTGGCCTAGGCGCCTAGTCCATCACTTCGCCCGGGGCAGTGCCCCAGAGGTGCGACTGTTCGACATAGCCGCCGCGGTTGCCGACCTGGAACCAGCACCAGCCGGTCGCGCATTTGCTGATCGTGCCGATCACGCCGGGCGCCGCGCGCCAGTTGACGCGGGCGCCGAGATCCGGGGCGGCGCGCATCTCGACGATCGTGCCCGTCACATAGGCGGTGCGCTCCTCGTCGAGCAGGTTGGAAAGCATCCAGCCCTGGGTGCCGCCGGGATCTTCCACCCGCCGCCACTCGCCGAAGACGGTCACCACCTTGAGCGGCAGCCCGCGGCGCTTGTAGAGCCAGGTCGCCGGATAGTTGCGCCCAGGCCCCGCGCGCATCAGCGCCTTGCCGGCCTTGATCGAGACGAAATAGGGCGGCTTGCGCTGCGCCCATGCAGGCGCCGCCAGCCCGAGCGCGAGCGCGCCGAGCACCATCCAACCCCAGAACCGCATGCCTGCCCCTTCCATCCCTGCCCTCTACCGCGCAGCGGCGGCGGGCATCAAGCCGTTGACTGGCGTCGCCGGGACGGCCAATCCGCCATCATGGTACAGGCGCCGCGCCCCTCCCGGCCCCGGGTGATCGTAACCCGCTCGCTGCCCGATCCGATCGAGGCGCGGATGACCGAGCTGTTCGATGTGGTGCTCAGTCCCGACGATCGTGCGATGCATGCCGATGCGCTCGCCGCCGCGATGGCCGACGCGGACGTGCTCGTCCCCACCGTCACCGACCGGATAGACGCCGCGCTGATCGAAGCGGCGCCCGAGCGGCTGCGGCTGATCGCCAACTACGGCGCGGGCGTGGGGCATATCGACCTCAAGGCGGCGCGCGCGCGCGGGATCGTGGTCACCAACACGCCGGGCGTGCTGACCGAGGATACCGCCGACATGGCGATGGCGCTGATTCTCGCCGCGCCGCGCCGGCTGGTCGAGGGCGACAAGCTGGTGCGATCGGGCGAATGGACCGGCTGGTGCCCCACCGGCATGCGCGGGCACCGGATCGGCGGGCGCAAGCTGGGCATCCTCGGCATGGGGCGGATCGGCCAGGCGGTGGCGGCGCGCGCCCGCGCCTTCGGGCTGCAGGTCCATTACCACAACCGCCAGCGCATCCCCGAAGTCGCCGAGGCGCAACTGGGCGCGACCTTCCACGCCGATCTCGATGCGATGCTTGCGGCGGTGGACATCCTCACCATCCACGCGCCGCATACCGAGAGCACGACCGGGCTGATCGATGCGCGGCGGCTCAACCTGCTCGGGCCCGACGGCTGGCTGATCAACACCGCGCGCGGCGAGATCGTAGATCCCGAGGCGCTGGTGACGGCGCTCCAGACCGGGCGGATCGCCGGCGCCGGGCTCGACGTCTATGTGAACGAGCCCGCGGTCGACCCGCGGCTGTTCGCGCTGCCCAATGTCGTGCTGCTCCCGCACCTCGGTTCGGCGACCTTCGAGGGGCGCGAGGCAATGGGGCTCAAGGTAATCGCCAACATCCGCTCCTGGTCCGACGGCCACCGCCCACCCGACCAGGTGCTGGAGGGGTGGCTCTAAAATCCTCCCCCGGCGAGCTCGGGGAGATTAATAACGCCCCATTACGCCTCCGGAACCGCCCCCTCCCCGCCGGGTTCTGCCCGCACGGAGGATGCGATGAAAAAATATGGCTATGCCTGGCTGACGCTGGGCTTTTTCCTGGTCTCGCTGGCGCTGCACTGGGTGTTCGGCTGGAACGCCTTCGTCGACGAGGCGCGCGAGCATGGGCAGGTGGCGGAATTTTCCGGCTATCTAAACGAGATGCTGCGCGACACCTTCGAGAATTGGCAGTCCGAGTTCCTCCAGCTGCTGTGGCAGGTCGTCGGCCTCGCCTATTTCCTCTACGTCGGCTCGCCCTCGTCCAAGGAGAATGACGACCGGATGGAGGCGAAGATCGATTCGCTGCTGCGGCTCCACGCCGGCGTCGACCGCGGTCAGGAGATCATCGACGAACTCGACGACCGTTATCTGCGCGTCGGCGGCCATGCCAAGCCGCACGCGCACGGGATGGACCCGGTGGTCGCCGACGACAAGGAAGACGCCGCCTGAGTTGGGTCAGAGGCCGCGCAGCCACTCCGCGATCATCGCCTGCCCGGCACTGACCGCGGCGGGGCCCTTCGCCGCATGCTCGGCGCGCAGCCGGTCGGGCGTGGTGCCCGCCTCGGCGACGAAGCCGGGGCCGTTCTCGAGCCAGGCCTCGAAGCGCGGGTCCTCGCCCATCTCGGCATGGAACTGGAGCGCGAGCAGCTCGGGGCCGCGGCGGAAGGCCTGGTGGGCATAGGCCGCGGTCGAGGCGAGCAGCTCGACGCCGTCGGGCAGGCCGAAGGTGTCGCCGTGCCAGTGGAGGACAGGCACGTCCGCCACATGGCGAAGCGGCGAGTCCGCGCCCGCGGAGTTGAGCGCCAGCGGCGAGAAGCCGACTTCCTTGACCGGGCCGGGCCGCACCTCCGCCCCCATCGCCGCCGCGATCATCTGCGCGCCCAGGCAGACGCCGAGCGTCGGCAGCCCGCGCGCGATCCGCTCGGCGAGCCGCTCCACTTCGTGGGCGATCCACGGATGCGTCTCGCGCTCGTAGACGCCCATCGGGCCGCCCATCATCAGCAGCAGATCGGGCGCGTCGAAATCGAGGTCGGCGAAGGCGGGATCGGTGACGTCGATGCGATCGAGCACATAGCCCGCCGCCTCGATCGGCTCGCGGAAGCCGGCGATGCCTTCGTACGGGGTGTGACGGATGATGAGACCGGTTTTCATGGGGAGAGCCTAGCCGCGCGATCTCCCATCGCGAGACTAGGCTTTCTTGAATGCGGCCAAGCGGGGCTCAATCCCCAGTCAGGATCCGGTCGACGAGCTGCTTCACCGTCGGGACGAAGCCGTTCGAATAGAAGGGGTCGCGCTTGAAGTTGTAGGCGCCGTGGCCCGCGAACATCAGGTTCTGGTCCACCGGGCCGCCATGCGCGATGTCCTGCAGCGTCTTCTGGATGCAGAAGCTGCGCGGGTCGGCGAGACGGCCGGTCGAGTTGGTCTCGGTGTCCGCCCAGGACGAGAACTGGCACTGGCTGAGGCAGCCCATGCAGTCGGCCTGGTCCTTGCGGATCACGGCCTTCTCTTCCTCGGTCACGAAGACGAGCGTGTTGTCCGGGGTCTTGAGCGCCGAAGTGAAGCCCAGGCCGAACCATTCGCGCGCGCGCAGCAGGTCGTTGCGGGTCACCCAGAAGTTCTTGCCCTTCACGCCCACGTCGAGCTGGAAGGTGTGATCGCCGGCGTGCTCGGTCGAATAGGGGATCTGCCGCTCGCTGCGCGCCTCGAGGCTGCGCAGGAAGGGATTGCGCACCGCCGAGGAATAGAAGCCGGTGGGCGAGAAGCGGTGGAGCAGGATGTCGCCCTCCTCCAGCTTCATCAGCTCGGCCTTCCAGCCTTCGGGGATCGGGCTTTCCTGCGTGAGCAGCGGGCGCGTGCCGAACTGGAAGGCGATCTTGCCCAGCTCGGGATTGTCGATCCAGTCGTTCCAGTCGCGCAGGTACCAGACGCCGCCGGCCATCACGATCGGCACGTCGTCCGAGATGCCGCCCTCGCGCATCGTCGCGCGCAGGTCGCGGACGCGGGGATACGGGTCCTGCGGGACCAGCGGATCCTCGGCGTTCGACAGGCCGTTGTGGCCGCCGGCGAGCCAGGGATCCTCATAGACCACCGCGGCCAGCCAGTCGGCCGCCTTGGAATAGGCGCGCTTCCACAGCGCGCGGAAGGCGCGGCCCGAGCTGACGATCGGCAGGTACGAGACATTGTACGACGCCGCGATCTCGCTGAGCTTGTAGGGCATGCCCGCGCCGCAGGTGACGCCCGCCACCATGCCCTTGGTGCGTTCGAGCACGCCGTGGAGCACGCGCTGCGCGCCGCCCATTTCCCAGAGCACGTTGATGTTGATCGCGCCCTTGCCGCCGGCGATCTCGAACGCCTTCTTGACCTGCTGGACGGCGCCTTCGATCGCGTACTGGATCAGCTCTTCGTGGCGCTCGCGCCGGGTGAGCGCGTGGTACACCTGCGGGATGATCTTGCCCTCGGCGTCGTAGCTGTCGGCATTGACCGCGCTGACCGTGCCGATGCCCCCGGCCGCGGCCCAGGCACCGGCGCTCGCGTGGTTGGTGGCCGCTACGCCCTTACCCCCTTCAACCAGCGGCCAAACCTCACGGCCGTTGTACACGATGGGCGTCAGACCCTTGAACAAATCTACCTCCGGAAAAATTTGCGGGACGCTAGACGCATTGCCCGCAACAAGCGAGACGCAATCGTTATTGCAGTGCGTCAGGGCGGCCCATGGCCTCGCCGTAAAGCCGCGCATAGGACGCGATCATTGCGGCTTCATCGAACAACGCGCGGGCGCGTTCACGGTTCTGCGCGCCGATGTAGTGGCGGGACTCCGCATGGCCGGCGAGCGTCTCGATCCGGTCGCGGATGTCGACTTCGTTGCGGCGGGGGGCGAGGAAGGCGTCGTTCTCGGGCGCGACCATCACCGGTATGTCGCCGACGCGCGGCGCCACCACCGGCAGGCCGGCGGCCATCGCCTCGATCACCGAGATCGGCGCCTGCTCGCTTTTCGACGAGAGCGCGAAGATGTCGAACAGGCCCATATATTTGTGCGGCTCGCTCAGATAGCCGGGGAGGAAGACCTGGTCCTCGATCGCCATGCTCTCGGCGGCGTCGAGGATGTTCTGCCGCTCGGGCCCCTCGCCCAGGATCACCAGCTTGAAGCGTGTGTTGAGCCCGCCGCAGGCACGCACCAGCAGCGGCAGGTCCTTGACCTCGCGAAGCCCGGCGACGCAGCCGATGAATATCTCGCCCTCGCGGCGCTTCTGGAGCGCCGGGATCAGCCGCGGATCGGTCCTGCCGGTATAGAGCGCGGTGGCGACGCCGTTCGGGATGCGCCGCAGCCGCGCGGCGGGCTGGTGCCAGTGCTTGAGCGCGATCTTCTCGAGGATGTGGCTCGGCACCACCAGCGCATTGGCGGCGGGCAGCGCGATGCGGCGGTACATGTTGCGCACCGGGTTGAGGCGCCTGGCCTCGTCCTCGTTGAACCCATCCTCGTGATGGATGACCGGGGGAAGCCCCTTGCCGAACACCCGCGCCGCCATCACCCCGTCGATCGCGCCCCAATTATAGGTGAGGACGAGGTCGAAGCGCCGCATGAACCGCGCGATCTCCTCGTAGCGCCTGACCGAGGGCTTGCCGGTGAGCGGCGGCGGGTTCTGCGCGATCTCGTACTTGATGCCCTTGGCGATCAGGTCGCGCGCGCCCAACTGGTCGGGCATCGCCGAGACGATCGTGTGCCGCGCCTTGTCGCCGAACGCATTCATCAGGCGGACGGCGCGCGCTTCCTTGCCGCCCGGCGCGAAGGTGGAATGGAGGTGAAGGATGTGGATGGGCATTGCGGATCGGTCCGATAGCCGATCACTTGCCGGCCGTCATCCCCGCGCACTACCGCCACCCCGCGCCCCCCAGCCGTCACCCCCGCGAAGGCGGGAGCCCAGAGTCGCGGGCGACACCGCTTGCCATTCCTGGGTCCCCGCCTTCGCGGGGATGACGTGGGAGCCTAGATCTTCCCCAGCAGCCGATCGATCCCCGCCGCGGCCTCGGTTTCCTCGAGCGTGGGCGCGTGGCCGACGCCGGGCACGGTCACCAGCTCGCCCTGGGGCAGCCGCGCCAGCATCTTCTCGGCCGTGCCCGCGCTCAATATGTCCGATCGCTCGCCGCGCACGACCAGCACCGGCCGGCCCTTGAGCGCGTCGATCGTCGGCCACATATCAGGGCCCGCTTCGTTGCCCGGCACGCGGAAGGGCTCGGCGATCTTCATGTCGTAATCGAGCACGATCCGGCCCGAGCTGTTCACGCGATAAAGGCGCTTGGCCATGCGCAGCCAATCCTCGATCGCATAGGCCGGATAGACGTCGCCATTGCCTTCGGCGACGCCGCGCGCCGCGTGCATCCAGGTGGGGTACCAGACCGGCTTGCCGACATAGGTGCGGATCCGCGCCAGCCCGGCGGGATTGAGCTCGGGGCCGACGTCGTTGAGCACCACGCCCGCCAGCCGCTCCGCCCCCGTCGCGGCAAGCAGCATGGTGACGATGCCGCCGAGCGAGGTGCCGACCGCGACGAACCTTCCGATGCCCAGCTCGGCGAGCAGCGCCTCGACGTCCTGCAGATAGGTCAGCGGGACATAGGTCATCGGGTCCTTGGCATAGGCGCTCTCGCCGCGGCCGCGGAACTCGACGCAGAGCACGCGCCACTCGCCCGCCAGCCGCGCGGCGAGCCCTTCATAGTCGCGCGCGTTGCGCGTCAGCCCCGGGAAGCAGAGGATCGGCGGCTTGTCGGCCGGTCCCGCATAATCGCGGTAATGCAGCCGCAGCCCGTCCTTGGACCACCAATAGCCATCACTGTAGTTGCGCCGCTCGCCCATCGGCCCCCATATCGCCGCATGGCCTTCACTCCGCAACAGGCGATCCTCGAGCTCGGCTCCGCCTTCTACGATCCGGTCACGCCGGCACGATTTCCGCAGACGATCCTGCGCTTCCGCAACGACCGCGCGGCGGCGAGCGTGGGGCTCGACGGGCTCAGCGACGTCGAGTGGATCGCGCATTTCGGCCGCTTCGAGCCGCTGCCCGGCAGCCTGACCCAGCCGCTGGCGCTGCGCTATCACGGCCACCAGTTCCGCGTGTACAATCCCGAGATCGGCGACGGTCGCGGCTTCCTGTTCGCGCAGATGACCGATGCGCGCGGGCGGCTGCTCGACCTGGGCACCAAGGGATCGGGGCAGACGCCATACAGCCGCTTCGGCGACGGGCGGCTGACGCTCAAGGGCGGCGTGCGCGAGATCCTCGCGACCGAGATGCTCGAGGCGCTGGGCGTCGAGACGTCGAAGACCTTCTCGCTGATCGAGACGGGCGAGGAGCTCCAGCGCAACGACGAGCCCTCCCCCACCCGCTCGGCGGTGCTGGTTCGGCTCAACCACGGGCATATCCGCATCGGCACCTTCCAGCGGCTCGCCTATCTGCAGGAGCCCGACGCGATCCGGCAGCTCACCGACTATGTGCTGCGCCACTATTACGGCGAGGGACCCGGGGACGACGCGCCGCAGCGGCTGCTCGCGCATGTCGCGGCGCGGACGGCACGGATGGCGGGGCAGTTCATGGCCGCGGGCTTCGTCCACGGCGTGCTCAACAGCGACAATATCAACGTGACCGGCGAGAGCTTCGACTATGGCCCCTGGCGGTTCGCGCCGAGCTGGTCGCCGGGATTCACCGCGGCTTATTTCGACCATGCCGGCCTCTATGCCTTCGGCCGCCAGCCCGAGGCGATCTATTGGGACGTGATGCAGCTCGCCAGCGCGCTGCGGCTGATCGCCGAGGAAGAGCCGCTGATCGAGGCGCTCGACGGCTTCCCGGAGGCATTCCAGCGCGAGGTCGCGGAGGCGCTGCTGTGGCGGCTGGGGGTGACGCCGCGCGGGGCCGAGCATGACCGGCCGCTGGTCCAGGCGATGGAGCGCGCGCTCTCGGGCACCGAGACGCCGATCGACCGATTCTTCTTCGACGCCTTCGGGGGCAGGCTTCCGGCCAGCTATGGCGAGCCTTTCGCCGAGCTTCGCGCGCAGCTGGAGCACTATCGCCCGCGCAAGCGGCGCGCGCATGATTATTGGACGGACGCGAAACCCTGCGCGATGCTGATCGACGAAGTCGAGGCGATCTGGGCGGCCATCGCCGCGGACGACGACTGGACGCCGCTCGAGGCCAAGGTGAACGCGATCCGGCGGATGGGCGAGGCGCTCGCCTAGTCTCGGGGCTTGGCAAGCTTTCCCCATTTCGTGCAAGAGCAGGCAGAGTTTCCCGGGGGTTCAAGACCAAAGCAATGGCGGCACAGGAAATCATCTCGACCGAGCCCGCCACGGGCGCGGTGCTGTGGCGCCAGCAGGTGGGCGACGCCGACGCCGAAGTGGCGATCGCACGCGCGAGCTGGGCCGAATGGGCCGCGCGCCCGCTCGCCTATCGCATCGAGGCGCTGCGCCGCTTCGCGAACGTCGTGCGCCAGAAGGCCGACGCCTTCACCGATCTGCTCGCGCGCGAGACCGGCAAGCCGATCTGGGAAGCGCGAACCGAAGTCGAGACAGTGATCGCCAAGGTCGACATCTCGGTCACCGCCTATTCGGAGCGCACCGGCCAACGCCGGATCGAGGCGCCGATGAACACGCGGCTGGCGCTACGCCACAAGCCGCACGGCGTGCTGGCGGTGCTGGGACCGTACAATTTCCCCGCGCACCTGCCCAACGGCCACATCGTCCCCGCGCTGCTCGCGGGCAATGCCGTGGTGTTCAAGCCCTCGGAGAAGACGCCGGCGTCGGGCGCCTTCCTGGTCGACTGCTTCCGCAGCGCAGGCGTGCCCGAGGGCTGCATCCGGCTGCTGATCGGCGGCCCCGAGCAGGGCAAGGCACTCGCCGGCCATCCCGATATCGACGGGCTGCTTTTCACCGGATCGGCCAACACCGGAATCGCACTCAACCGCCAGTTCGCGACGCGGCCCGAGAAGATCCTGGCGCTCGAGATGGGCGGCAACAATCCGATCCTGGTGTGGGACACGCCCGACCTCTATTCGGCCGCGGTGCTCGTGGTGCAGTCCGCCTTCACCACCGCCGGCCAGCGCTGCACCGCGGCGCGGCGGCTGATCGTCGACCAGAAGCTCTACGATCCGCTGATCGAGGAAGTGAACAAGTTGATCGGCCGGCTGATCATCGGCGAACCGCATGCGGACCCCGCGCCCTTCATGGGGCCGGTGATCGACAACGACACCGCCGACATGTTGACCGAGAGCTTCCTCGCGCTGCTCACGCGGGGCGGCCGGCCGCTCAGGCACATGGAGCGGCCGATCGAGGGCCGCCCCTTCCTCACCCCGGGCCTCATCGAC
Source organism: Sphingomonas sp. (assembly GCF_017744835.1). GTDB lineage: Bacteria > Pseudomonadota > Alphaproteobacteria > Sphingomonadales > Sphingomonadaceae > Sphingomonas. The sequence goes on along the minus strand of NZ_JAGIAM010000003.1, from coordinate 93,649 downwards.
ATGACCGAGGCGCGCGAGAAGCCCGACGTCGAGCTGTTCGGCCCGATCCTGCAGGTGATTCGCGCGAACAGCTTCGACGAGGCGATCGTCGAGGCGAACGACACCCGCTACGGCCTCTCCGCCAGCCTGGTGAGCCAGGATCCCAAGCTCTACGACCGTTTCTGGGCGAACATCCGCGCGGGCATCGTCAACTGGAACCGCCCGACCAACGGCGCTTCCTCCGCCGCGCCCTTCGGCGGCGTGGGCTGGAGCGGCAACCACCGGCCAAGCGCCTATTATGCCGCCGACTATTGCGCCTATCCGGTGGTCTCGTCGGAGTCCGAGCAATCGCGCGCAGCGATCGGGCTGGGGTTGCGCGACGCCTGACGCCCCTTGAAAGCGGCGCGAACACCGCCTAATCTCTAGCTGCGGACCGGGCCCCTCTGGCGAGGGCTTACAAAGCCCTCGTGATGTCGGACCGCATCGAGCGCGCTCGGTGCAGGTGACGGCGGCCCAAGCCCAAACTCCCCCAAGCCAGCGCCTCGATCGATGCAACATCGATGACGAGAGGCTTTATGACCCAGATGATCGAACGGCTCATCGCCGCCCACTGGATGCTCAATCGCGAGATCCGGCGCGAACGCGCGCGCCGTACCCCGGACCAGTTCCGGCTGACGCGGCTCAAGAAGGAGCGGCTCGCCGTCAAGGACCGGCTGTTCCGACACATCCCCGACGCCGCCGAGATGCGCCGCATGGCCCGCGCCGTGCTGCGCCGGGCGCGTCCTGCACATGCTTGATGGAGAAAATCATGGCTGACCCGATAAACTACTTCAACGCCCATGCCGCCGCCGGCGCCGCCGCGCGGCACGAAGGGCTGCGCCGCTACATGCTCGGCATCTACCGCAACATGGGGCTGGGCCTGCTGCTCACCGGCGCAGTGGCGGCGCTCGTCGCGAGTTCGCCTGCGCTCGTCGGCCTGATCTTCGGCACGCCGCTCAAATGGGTGGCGATGCTGGCGCCGCTGGCCTTCGTCTTCTTCTTCACCTTCCGAATCGAGAAGATGACGACCGCGGGCGCCTGGACGGCCTTCTTCGCCTTCGCGGGCGTGATGGGCCTGTCGATGGCGAGCATCTTCCTGGTCTTCACCGCCACCAGCATCGCGGGCGCCTTCTTCGCCGCCTCGGCGATCTTCCTGGCGATGAGCCTGTGGGGATATACGACCAAGACCGATCTCACCCGCTTCTCGACCTTTCTGATGATCGGGCTGATCGGCGTGGTGCTGGCGAGCCTGGTCAACATCTTCCTCGGCTCGTCGATGCTCCAGATGGTGCTCTCGATCGCCGGCATCGTGGTGTTCACCGGCCTCACCGCCTGGGACACGCAGCGGCTGAAGAGCGAGTATCTCGCCTATGCCGGCACCCAGGCGACCGAGAAGCTCGCGGTGATGGGCGCGCTGTCGCTCTACTTGAACCTGATCAACCTGTTCCAGCTGCTGCTGAGCCTGTTCGGCCAGCAGGAGGAGTAAGCGATGACCGGCAGTTTCACTTGCCCCGTCGACGGCACCAGGCTGGTGCCGATCGAGCGCGCAGGGATCGAGATCGACCATTGCCCGGCGTGCCGGGGCGTGTGGCTCGACCGCGGCGAGCTCGACAAGATCATCGAGCGAAGCAGCGCGGCAGTCTCGCCTGCTCCGGTGCCGACGGCGCCGCGCGAGAGCTACGGCGCCCCGCCGCAGCCCTATGACGCGCGCGCCTATGGCCAGAAGCACGGCCATTATCCGCACAAGCGGCGCAAATCGTTCCTCGAGGAGCTGTTCGACTAGCCCCCAAGTCCCCCGAACGGCTCCGATCCTGCCCGCCGCCGCGGTCCTCCGGCCCGGCGGCGGGCCATTGTCCCAACCTGATCCGGCCTCCTCCGGCGACGGAGCGAGAAGGCTGCGCTGTGCCTTGCCGCGATCGACTGAAGGTTTCGTCTGATGGATTTCCTGCTCACGGCCTTCCTGGGCAAGCCGCTGTGGATGTGGGCCGCCTTCCTCCTGGTGGTGGCCGCGCTGCTCGCCTTCGATCTCGGCGTGCTTCATCGCAAGAAGCAGGAGATCGGCGTGCGCGAGAGCCTGAAGCTCTCCGCTTTCTACATCGCGGTGGGCCTGGCCTATGGCGGATGGATATGGTGGTCGCTCGGCAGCGGCGCCGGTCTCGACTATCTGACCGGCTTCGTCGTCGAGAAGTCGCTCGCGCTCGACAATGTCTTCGTGATCGCGACGATCTTCGGCTATTTCGCCGTGCCGCGGCAGTATCAGCACCGCGTGCTCTTCTGGGGCATATTGGGCGTGATCGTGCTGCGCGCGGTGATGATCGGCGTCGGCGCGGCGCTCGTCACGCGCTTCGAATGGGTGCTCTACCTCTTCGCCGCATTCCTGGTCTTCACCGGCATCAAGATGCTCGTCCGGCCGCCGGGCGACTATTCGGTCGGCGATCAGCCGGTGCTCGCCTTCGCGCGCCGCAAGCTGCGCGTGACCGAGGGTTTCGAAGGCGGCCGCTTCCTGGTGCGGCGCGTCAGCCCGGAAACCGGGCGCGTCGCGCTCCAGGCAACGCCCTTGTTCCTCGCGCTGGTGCTGATCGAGTTCGCCGACGTGGTGTTCGCAGTGGACTCGGTCCCGGCGATCTTCGCGATCACCACCGACCCGTTCATCGTCTACACGTCGAACATCTTCGCGGTGCTGGGCCTGCGGGCGCTCTACTTCGCGGTCGCGGCGATGATCCACCGCTTCCACTACCTCAAATATGCGCTCGCGGTGCTGCTGGTGTTCATCGGCTCCAAGGTGTTCGTCGCCGGCGCGCTCGACATCGAGAAATTCCCGCCGCTGGTGTCGCTCGGCGCCACCTTCGCGATATTGGGTGCGGGGATCGCCTATTCGCTGCACCGCACGCGGCGCGATGCGAGGCTCGCGGCCGGCTGACCGGCGCGGCTCCCGGCGGCTTCCCAAGCGCCGTGGAGCCGCTATGGTCGGCATTGAATAAAGAAATTCGGGAGCGGGATTGATGGTCACTCGCCGGTCGCTGCTCGGGGCAGGCGGCGCGCTCGCGTCGAGCCTCGCGCTTCCCGCTCCGCTCTTGGCGGCGCCGGCGGGGACCTTCGTCCGGCGCAGCGGCACGGGCTTCACGCTGGGCGGCGCGCCCTATCGCTTCGTCGGCGCCAACATCTGGTACGGCGCCTGGCTGGGCGCCAGCGCCGATTTCGGCGATCGCGAGCGGCTCAAGCGCGAGCTCGACACGCTCGCCGCGATGGGCGTGACCAATTTGCGCATCCTCGCCTCGGCCGAGGAAGGGCCGCTCAAGAATTCGGTCAAGCCGGGCTTCCGCCAGCAGCGCGGGCCATGGAACGCGGCGCTGCTCGACGGGCTCGACTTTTGCCTTGCCGAAATGACCAAAAGGCAAATGAAGGCCGTGCTCTACCTCACCAATTTCTGGGAATGGTCGGGCGGCATGGCGACCTACCTGTTCTACGCGACGGGCAACTATGTCGACATGGGCGACCCCGCCCACCCCTGGCCCGCCTTCCCCAACGCGACCGCGCAATTCTATGCCAACCGCCAGGCGGTGGAGCTCTACCACGACTGGGTTCGCGCGCTGGTGGGGCGCACCAACGCAGTCACCGGCACCCGCTATGCCGAGGACCCGACGATCATGGCGTGGCAGCTCGCCAACGAGCCGCGCCCGGCGGGCTCGGCCGAGGCTGCCGCACCGCTGCTCCCGGCCTTCTATGCCTGGGTGCAGGGCACGGCGAAGCTGATCAAGATGATCGATCGCAACCATCTCGTCTGCACCGGCAGCGAGGGGCTGAAAGGCGCCGTGGAAAGCGCCGACATCTACCTGAAGGAACACGGCTTTCCCGAGATCGACTATTGCACGGCGCACATCTGGCCGCTCAACTGGAGCTGGATCGACGCCAGGAACCTCGCCGGCACCAACGACAAGGGACTGGCGCTGGTGCGCGACTATATCGACCGGCACGTCGCGCTCGCGCGGCAGCTCGGCAAGCCGCTGGTGATCGAGGAATTCGGCTATCCGCGCGACGGCGGCGGCTATGATCCCGAGAGCGCGACCAGCTACAAGGACGCCTATTACAAGCTGATCTACGACGCGGTGGAGAACAGCGTGCGCACCGGCGGGCCGATCCAGGGGAGCAACTTCTGGGCGTGGAACGGCGAAGGCCGCGCGGCACACGGTGACCATCGCTACCAGCACGGCGATCCCTTCGTCGGCGACCCGCCGCACGAGCCGCAGGGCTGGTACGGCGTGTTCGACAGCGATGCGAGCACCCGCGCGGTGATTGCAGCGCATGCCAAGGCGCTCGCGACGGCCGGTCAGCCGATCGCGGCCTGATCCCGGGGCTGGGCAGCCCGCCTGCGCCATGCTAGCCGCGACGCCATGACCATGGCGGAAGCATCATCGAAGCGCGGACGCGGCACTGCCGCGCGCCTCGGTTCGCGCCGCGCGCCGGTCACCCTCCGAATTACCGGCTAGCGCCGACAGGGCATCGCTGGCGCCTTGCGCCGGGCGATTGCCGGTCGTGCGCGGGAGCGGGCTGCGAAGCGCGCTCCCGAACCAGCCCCTGGTTCCGGCAATCCGAAGGTTTTCCAATGGTTCAATCAACCTATCCGGCCGCTGCGGCCCTGCGCCGGGCGTCCCTGCCCCGCTTCGAAGTCCACGCCGATCGCTGCCCGCAGGCACTGGCGAAGATCGTCGGCATGCTCGCGAACCTCGACCTATTGCCCCGCGAGCTGCAGGCCCGGCAGAGCTGCGGCGGCATCTGGATTGCGTTCGAGGTCGAGATCGAGCCGGCGCGCGCCGAACGGCTCGCCGAGCGCTTCCGCGCGCTCACCAGCGTGGCCGCCGTGGTGCTGATGCTCTATCCCGTAGACACCGCGCCGCAGGCGTCGGAGGCGGCCGATGGAGGCATGCAAGTACGGCCGCGGGAAATCGCCACCGTGGCATAGCGATAGCTTCCCTACTCGCCCCCCAAAGCATCCTCCGTTGCCCCGCCGGCAGTCCGGGACCATCTGCGACACCCATGGCAACTCTGCTCGATCCATCCGCGCGTGGGCGCGTGATCCTTGTCGGCGCGGGCCCGGGCGACCCCGGACTGCTCACCGTGCGCGCCGTCGAGGCACTGCGCGCGGCCGACGTTCTCGTCCATGACGGGCTCGTCGATCCGCGCGTGCTCGACCTCGCGCCCAATGCGCACCGCATCTCGGTCGCCAAGAGCCGCGGCCGGCATACGCTGCCGCAGGAGGCGATCAACGCGCTGATCGTCGCGCATGTGAAGACCGGCGCGATCGTCGTGCGGCTGAAGGGGGGCGACCCCTTCATCTTCGGCCGCGGCGGCGAGGAAGTCGAAGCCGTGCGCGAGGCCGGGCTGCCCGTCGAAGTGATTCCGGGCGTCAGCGCCGCGCTGGGTGCCGCGGCCGAGGCGATGCTGCCGCTGACCCACCGCGACTGGTCGAGCGCGGTCAGCTTCGTCGCGGGCCAGTGCAAGGGGCTTTCCGACCAGGATTGGTCCGGCCTCGCCGGCAAGGGCCGCACGCTGGTGATCTACATGGGCGTCGCCAATTGCCCTGCCATCGCCGACAAGCTGATGGCCGATGGCGTGGCGCCCGACATGCCCGTCGCGGTGCTCGAGCGCGCGACGCTGGAGGGCCACCGCGCCCTGCGCACGCTGCTCGCCGATCTGGGCGAGATGGTCGAGCGCGAGAAGGTGCAGAGCCCCGCGATCATCGTCGTCGGCGAAGTCGTCCAGCTCGCCGATGCAGAGGACAAGCTGGCCGCATGGGCCAAGACTGCGGAGACGCTTGCGTGAAGATTCTGACCGGAAACGACCTGCGCACGGGCGCAGTGATCTGGTGGACCGGCCAGGGCTGGTCGATCCATGTCGAGGATGCCGCCGATGTCGGCGATCATGGCGAGGCGATCCTGACAGAGGAAACCGGCGCGCGCCGCGTCAACGGCGGCGTGGTGATCGACGGCACGATGACGCCCGAGGGGCCCCGCCCCGCGCACATCAAGGACCGCATCCGCGCCTATGGCCCGACCGTGCGCCCCGACCTCACGCTCAAACCCGCCGATCCCAATGCCGGCAGCTGGGTGATCTGACATGTACCGCTACGACCAATATGACCAGGCGATCGTCGACGCGCGCGTCGAGGAATTCCGCGACCAGACCGCGCGCCGCATCGCCGGCGCGATGAACGACGACCAGTTCAAGCCGCTGCGGCTCAAGAACGGTCTCTACCTCCAGCTTCACGCGTACATGCTGCGCGTCGCCATCCCCTATGGCACGCTCGACAGCCGGCAGATGCGCAAGCTGGCCGACATCGCGCGCAAGTACGACCGCGGCTATGGCCATTTCACCACGCGGCAGAACATCCAGTACAATTGGATCAAGCTCGAGGAAGCGCCCGACCTGCTCGCCGAGCTGGCGACGGTCGAGATGCATGCGATCCAGACCAGCGGCGAGAGCATCCGCAACATCTCGGCAGACCAATATGCCGGCGCCGCCGCGGACGAGATCTGCGATCCGCGCCCCTGGGCCGAGCTGCTCCGCCAGGCGAGCACCTTCCATCCCGAATTCAGCTACCTGCCCCGCAAGTTCAAGATCGCGGTTATCGCAGCCGACGAGGACCGTGCCGCGCTGCGCTGGCACGATTTCGCGCTGCGCATCGTCAGGAACGAAGCCGGCGAGCAGGGCTTCGAGGTGTTCGCGGGCGGCGGCATGGGCCGTACCCCGATCATCGCCTACCAGATCCGCGAATTCCTGCCCGCGGCGCAGATCTTCTCGTACCTTCAGGCGGTGCTGCGCGTGTGGAACATGCATGCGCGCCGCGACAACATCCACAAGCAGCGGATGAAGATCCTGGTCCACGAGCTGGGCGAGGCGGAATTCCGCCGTCAGGTGGAAGAGGAATTCCAGCATTTCCTGTCGCTGGGCACCGATTTCCCCCAGGCCGAGTATGATCGGATCGCGGCCTATTTCGCGCCGCCGCCGTTCGAGGCGGGCCTCAGCGACGAGATCGATCGCAGCGATCCCGAGTTCGCGCTCTGGGCCGATCGCCAGACCATCGCGCACAAGGCGCCGGGCTATGCGATCGTCAACATCAGTCTGAAGCCCGTCGGCGGCATCCCCGGCGACATCTCGGCCGATCAGATGGATATCGTCGCCGACCTCGCCGAGCAGTACAGCTTCGACGAGCTGCGCGCGACGCATGCCCAGAACCTGGTGCTGCCGCACGTCCGCAAGCAGGACCTCTATGTCGTGTGGCAGGCGCTGCGCGCGGCAGGGCTCGCCGACGCCAACCTCGGTCTGGTGACCGACATCATCGCCTGCCCGGGGCTCGACTATTGCAGCCTCGCCAATGCGCGCTCGATCCCCGTCGCGCAGAAGATCGCGCAGCGCTTCGCCGACATGGATCGCCAGCTCGAGCTGGGCGAGCTCAAGATCAAGATCAGCGGCTGCATCAACGCCTGCGGCCACCACCATGCCGGGCACATCGGCATCCTGGGCGTCGATCGTAAGGGCACCGAGAACTACCAGCTGCTGCTGGGCGGATCGGGTGCGGAGGACATTTCGCAGGCCAAGATCACCGGCCCCGGCTTCGACGAGGACGGCGTGGTCGAGGCGGTCGACAAGGCAACCGGCGTCTACCTCGCGCAGCGCCAGCCGGGAGAGCGCTTCCTCGACACCTATCGCCGGATCGGCATGGAGCCGTTCAAGGAGGCCATTTATGGATAATCTGCTCCGCTTCCGCGACGACGAGGCGCACGAGGAGCCCGCGGTATCGATCGACGCCTTCCTGGGCCAGTCGAACGCCACGGCCGTGCGCATCGAAGCCGGCGAGGATCCGCGGCTGCTGATCCCGCATCTCGATCGCCTCGCGCTGGTCGAGATCGACTTCCCGCGCTTCCGCGACGGGCGCGGCTACAGCTCGGCGCGCATCCTGCGCGAGGCGGGCTACAAGGGCGAGATCCGCGCCTCGGGCGACGTGCTGGTCGACCAGATGCTGTTCATGCGCCGCTGCGGCTTCGACAGCTTCGCGCCCGACGCGCCGATCGACCCGGTGGCGCTCGAGGGCGCGCTGGGCCGATTCCCTTATGTCTACCAGCACGCCGCCGACGATGCGGTGCCGGTGTGGAAACTGCGCCATGGCTGAAGCGGCGGCCCGCAAGGTCGACCGGATCGACGTGGCGCCGCGCTTCACCGAGGCGGACGCGATCCGGCTCAACAATCTGTTCCGCGGCAACTCGACGCAGGAGATGCTCAAGGCCGTGCTCGGCGAGCATATGGTCGGCGACGTCGCGGTGGTCTCGTCCTTCGGCGCCGAATCCGCGGTGCTGCTGCACCTGGTGGCGTCGATCGACCCATCGGTGCCGGTGCTGTTTCTCGATACCGGCAAGCATTTCGCGGAGACGCTCGCCTATCGCGACCAGCTCGTGGCGCGGCTCGGCCTGAAGGACTTCCGCGTGCTCCAGCCGAACGCGCAGGTACTGGCCGAGCGCGACGCGAGCGATCTGCGCTGGTCCTACGACCCCGACGGCTGCTGCGAGATCCGCAAGGTGGAGCCGCTCGCCCGCGGGCTGGCGGGCTTCGACGCGAGCATCACCGGGCGCAAGGCGTTCCAGGCGAAGACGCGCAATGCGCTTCCGCGCTTCGAGCTCGACACGTCGGACGCGCAGGGCCGGCTCAAGGTCAACCCGCTCGCCGACTGGACCCGCGCCGATATCGACGCCTATTTCGTCGAGCACGACCTGCCGCAGCACCCGCTGGTCGCGCAGGGCTATCCCTCGATCGGCTGCGCGCCGTGCACCAGCATGGTCAAGCCCGGCGAGGACCCGCGCGCGGGCCGCTGGCGCGGCTGGGACAAGACCGAGTGCGGCATCCACACGCCCGTTCCCGACGGCGACCCGGACCAGCCTTCGTTCTGATTTCCAACCACCATCAAAATTCCTCCCCTCCCTGAAAGGGAGGGGAGCCTGGACGTTTGACAGGCCCCCTCCCCTTCGCGACACTCCCCGGACCATGACACGGGAAGCCGCATGCTCCGCACTCTATTGCTCGCCGCCACAGCCATGACTCTCGCCGCGCCCGCATCCGCCGATCCGGTGCGCGACGCCACGCAGCGGGCGCTGCCGCAGCTCATGGAGTTCTACCGCGATTTCCACACCAATCCCGAGCTCAGCCTGCACGAGGTCAAGACCGCGGCGAAGCTGGCTGAGGAGGCGCGAAAGGCCGGGTTCGAAGTCACCGAGAAGGTCGGCGGCACCGGCGTGGTCGCGGTGCTGCGCAACGGCGCCGGGCCGGTGGTGCTGATACGCGCCGACATGGACGGGCTGCCCGTGGTCGAGGACACCGGCCTGCCCTTCGCCTCCAAGGTCCGCGCCACCACCGACGAGGGCCAGGAAACCGGCGTGATGCACGCCTGCGGGCACGACACGCACATGGCCTCGTGGATCGGCACGCTGCGCAACCTCGCCGCGATGAAGGACAAGTGGAAGGGCACGGTCGTGATGATCGGCCAGCCCGCCGAGGAGCGCGGCATGGGCGCGCGGATGATGCTCGAGGACGGACTGTTCACCCGCTTCCCCAAGCCGCAATACGCCCTCGCCTTCCACGACGCCGCGTCGCTCCCCGCCGGCACGATCGGCATCCGCTCGGGCTATGCGCTCGCCAATGTCGATTCGGTCGACATCAAGGTCCCCGGCGTCGGCGGCCATGGTGCCTATCCGCAGACCACGCGCGATCCGATCGTCCTCGCCGCGCGCATCGTCGGCGCGCTCCAGACCTTGGTCAGCCGCGAAGTCGATCCGCAGAGCCCGGCGGTGGTCACCGTCGGCGCGATCCATGGCGGCTCGACGCACAACATCATCGGCAAGGAAGTGACGATGCTGCTCACCGTGCGCAGCTACACACCCGAGGTCCGCAAGCAGCTGCTCGACGGCATCGCCCGCATCGCCAGGGGCGAGGCGATCGCCGCGGGCATGCCCGAGGATCGCATGCCTGTCGTCACCGTCCGCAACGAAGGCACGCCCTCGACCTTCAACACCGAGCCGCTCACCGGCCAGCTCCAGGCGCTATGGACCACGCGCTTCGGCAAGGACCGCGTCGTCGACACGCCCGCGGTGATGGGCGGCGAGGATTTCGGCCGCTTCTACCTCGCCGACAAATCGATCCAGAGCATGATCTTCTGGGTCGGCGGCGTGCCCAAGGCCAGGTGGGACGCGGCGCAGGCGGGCAAGGAGTCTCTGCCCTCGCTGCACAGCGCCTATTGGGCACCGGACGCCGAAGCCGTGGTCGGAACGGCCACCGAAGCCATGACCGCGGCGGCGCTTCACATCCTGAAACGCTGAAAGCGGCGAATCGAATGGCACGAATCCCCCCGATTCACGTTGGTGCCACAAGAGTTTCGCCGGAGATGCTAGTTGGCGCAGGAGCGTATCGTCGCGGTCGGCTTACTCACGACACGCGACCTGGACAGATTGGGGGAAGGCTTCAAGCGCTGCTTTCCCGTATCGGACGACGGCAAATTCGAGGACCTTCTGAAGGCGATCGACGAAGCCGATTCGGCCGCGGAACTGCGCAAGAGCCGCAGCGACGGCAGCGGCACGCCCGCGCGCGCCTGAGGCCCCAACCTAGCGCGGCGGCGCGGTAGAGCTGCGCAACACCAGATTGGCAGGCACCACGATCGGCCCCTCGGGCACCGGCTTGCCCGCGAGCTGATCAATGATCAGCTCGACTGCGCGCGCCGTGGTCTCGGCGATCGGCTGGACGATCGAGGCGAGCGGCGGATGGGTGAAGCGCACGCTCGGCGCATCGTCGAAGCTGATCAGCGACAGGTCGCTCGGCACCGCCAGCCCGCGCGAGCGCGCGACGTCGAGCGCGGCGATCGACATGCGGTCGTTGCTCGCGATGATCGCCGTAGGCGGCGCGGGGCCGTCGAGCAGCTGCGCCGCGGCGCGCCGGCCCGAGGGCGAAGTGAAGTCGCCCTCCGCGAGCAGCCCCGTCGTATCGAGCCGCGCCGCCGCCATCGTCGCGCGCCAGCCGTCGACGCGCCAGCCGCTCAGCGCATAGTCCGAGGGGCCGGCGATGAAGCCGATGCGGCGATGGCCGAGCGCGATCAGATGCTCGGTCGCCAGGCTCGCCGCGCGCTCGTCGTCCATCGTCAGCGCGAAGCCGGGGCCCGGCGTCAGCGAGCCGATCCGCGCGAAGGCGATACCATGCTCCTCGAGCAGCCGCGTGATCAGCGGGTTCTCCGAGTGCGGCGGCGTCAGGATCACGCCGTCGGGCCTCAGCGCCCCCAGCGCCGCGAGCAGCTCGCGCTCGATATGGTCGCTGTGGGTGTCGATCAGCTCGACGAGCAGCCGATAGCCGTACTCGGCGCATTTCAGCATGCCCCCGAGCATCATCTGGTCGACCCAGTCGGTGCCCTGGCGTTCGCGCCAATCGTCGATGGTGCGTTCGCGATCGTTGAGCGTGAGGATCAGATAGGAGCGCGACCCGCCCATCCGCTGCGCCGCGATCGAGGGGACATAGCCCAGCTTCTCGATCGAGGCCTGGACGCGCCGCATCATCTCCGGCCGGACGTTGGGCTCCTTGTTGATGACCCGGCTGACCGTCTGGAGCGAAACCCCTGCATCCGCCGCGACATGCTTGATCGTTACTGCCTGCTTCCGGCGCGCCATTCGTTGATCTTCCCCCGGGACCCCGGACCCCGCTTAGGCGGCTTGCGCGTCGGATGCACCGCAATATTGCGCAACATACGCCCCATGCTCGGGCAGGCGGGCGACCGTGCTGGTGACGTTCTCGCGGATCGTGGCGAGCAGCCGTTCCAGCTCGTCGTCGCGCAGCTTCTCGGCGATCGGGTGCCAGGCGCGTGGCATGATCCCCTGCCCCATCATCACCTGCACCCAGCTGTTCTCCGCGAACAGCTCGTCGTTCTTGCGGAAGACGCGGCCGGTCTCGCGGAACAGCGCGATCTTGTGCGCCAGGCTGTCGGGGATCGGCATGTCCGCGCACTGGCGCCAGAACGGGCTGTCGCGGCGCTCGGTGGCCTTGTAGTGGAGGATCAGGAAGTCGCGGATCTGGAGCATGTCCTGATCCTGCTGCTCGTTGAACTCGGCCACGTCGTGCCGGCTGATCTCGCGCAGCGGCAGCAGGCGGACGAAGCGCAGCACCGAACGCTGGATCAAGTGGATCGCCGTCGATTCGAGCGGCTCCATGAAACCGGCGGCCAGGCCCACGGCGATGCAGTTGCGGTGCCATTGGCGCCGCCGCGTGCCGGCGGTGAAGCGCAGGAAATTGGGCTGGACCAGAGTCTGCCCCTCGATGTTGCCGAGCAGCCGCTCGAGCGCCGCGTCCTTGTCGAGATAGCGACTGCAATAGACCAGCCCGTTGCCGACGCGGTGCTGCAGCGGAATGCGCCACTGCCACCCTGCGTCGTGCGCCATGACGCGCGTATAGGGCATCGCCGGTCCCACGCTCGCGGTCTGGATCGCGATCGCGGAATCGCAGGGCAGGTAATGCGACCAGTCGTCGAAGCCGGTGTGCAGCGCCTGCTCGATCAGCAGCGCACGGAAGCCGGTGCAGTCGAGGAACAGGTCGCCTTCGATCCGCTCGCCCGATTCGAGCAGCAGCGCGGCGATGTCGCCGCTTTCGCCGTCGAGCTCGACCCGCGCGATCTTGCCCTCGATGCGCTTCGTCCCGTCTCCCTCGGCCATTGCGCGCAGGAAGCGGGCATAGAGCCCGGAATCGAGCTGATAGGCATAGTTCATGCGGTCTTCGGGCAAGTGCCCGAACTTGCCCTGCAGCGCCGCGATCAGCTCGAGGCAATACTCGTCATAGGGCTGCCGATGCCCCTTCGACCGGGCGTAGAGCCAGAAATGCTGGAAGCCCGCGGACCAGTGATCCTTCCCGGTCAGACCGAACGAGTGGAAGTAGCGCGAGCCGACGTCCTTCCAGTCGTCGAAGAGGATGCCCAGCTTGAAGGTCGCCTGGGTCGCCCGCATGAAATCGGCTTCGTTGATGCCGAGCAGCCGGTTGAAATTGACCAGCGGCGGGATGGTGGATTCGCCGACCCCGATCGTGCCGATCGCCTCGGACTCGACCAGCGTGACATCGACGGTGCGCCCCAGCGTCCGCGCGATCGCCGCCGCCGCCATCCATCCCGCAGTGCCGCCGCCGGCGATGACGATGCGACGCAGGCGCTTGTCGTCGCCGGTCATCGGCTGAGCTGCCGCAGCAGGAACGCGCGGATGCGCCCCGCGGCCTCGGGAGTGAGCGGTGCGAGCACGCTGCGTCCTTCCTCGGGAATATGGGCGACGGTGTCGTCGCCGTTCTGGAAGACATAATAGTCGAACAGGTCGCGCCAGTGCCGCTTCTCGTCCTCGGGCAAGTCGCGGATCGCCATCATCGCATGGTTGAGCGCGTCCTGCGGCTGGCCCATCCAGCGCGGGGTGTCGCGCCACCAATAATTGACCAGGATGTTGAAGGGATCGAGCCCCTCGACATGGTGCCACCACATCGACGGGATGAAGATCGCGTCGCCCGCTTCCAGCTCGGCCACCTGCGCGTGGCGCAGCGCTTCGCGGAAACGCGGGTGACGGGCGAAGTCGGGCGCGTGGAAATCGACCATGCTCACCGCGCGGCCCGCGGGCGTGTTGTCGACCGGCCCCAGGTAGAGGTTGCGGAACTGCTCGCGCGGGAAGAGCGTGAAGCGGCGGCGGCCCACCGCGACGCAGGCGAGATTGTCCGGAAAGTCGTTGTGCGCCGCGATCCGCGTGCGCGTGCCCATCCAGATGCTGGCGAGGCACGAGCGCTCGCCCAGATCGACATGGTTGGCCTCGTGCAAGCCGTTGAAGAAGTCATGCACGTCGATCGAGGCGAGGTAGATCGGCGGCGCGTCCTCGCGGTTCTCCACGGCATCGATCTGCGCGAAGATGTCGGGGAGCTTCGCGCGGGTCGTGCGAAAGTTCATCCCCATCGCTTCGTCGTAGAACAGCCGCCCGCCGCTTTCGGGCGTGCCGACCGCGACGGTGAACAGCGTGTCGCGCCGCAGCCGCAGCAGATAGTCACGCGCCTCGCGGCCCGAGCGGCGGCCCGCCTGGACCAGCGGCCAGTCCGCCACCAGCCCGCGCACGACGAAGGGCTGCTCCGCCTCGCGCAGCAGCGCGTCGAGCGCCTGCGGCCCCTCGACCGCGACCTCGCGGATCGGGCTCGCCGCCGCGAAGACGCCGGGATCGGCCTCAGCCATGGCCCAGCCGCCGGTTCTTGCGCGCGATCAACGCCCCCAGCTTGGAGATCGAGGCGACGGCCATGAAGATCGGCATCAGATGCCCCTCCCCGTGGAGCTCGGCCACCGCCGCGGGCTCGAGCGCCTGGAGCTTGGCCTCGTCGATCACATGGAAGCCGACCAGCCGATTGGTCGAACCGTCGTCGAGCGTCACTTCGAGCGTCAGCGGCTCGAGCAGGTCGTAGCGGCGCAGCGCCGCGAAGAATTCGGCGGAGCCGCGATAGCCGGCGTCGAGCGCACCGAGCTGCCCCGCGATCGTCTCCAGATAGGGGGTGGGCCGGCCCTGCTCGTCGAACACCCGCGTCCCCTCCCCGCCCTCGGCGATGCGCGGGCTGGCGAGGTCGACATGGACCTGCGCGGTCTCGCCGCCGGGCGCCGGGGCGCCGATCAGGAAGGGCTGGATGTCGACTGCGAGCGGCACGTAGCGTGCGTCCCAGCGGCCGCCCTCTAGGAACAGGTTCTCGCCATTCTCGAAGCCGAACATCGCCAGCGCCATGAACTCGTCGCGCTCGGCGCTCCGGCGGAAGAGGATCGGATATTCGTCCTGCACGCGGCGGAACTCGTCGGGCACGGTGATGCAGCACATCACCGCATCGCCGAGCTCGGGCGCGCGATCGGTGCGGACGCGCAGCTCGCGATGGACTTCGGACGTGAGGAGAGCGTGCTCGGTCATCAGTGGGTCAGTTCCATGGGGCTGGCCGCTGCGGCGCGCAGCGCATCTAGATAGGTCCGGTTGGAAGGCAGGCCGGCGGCCAGCGCACGCGCGCGCTGCTCGACCTGGCGGAGCGCGGTGGCCGAAGCGTCCACGCCTTCGATCCGCACCGGACCGGGGGCAGGCGCGGCAAAGCCCATGCCGTAGAGCACATATTGGTAGCTCGCCGCGGGAAAGATCTCGTCGACGCTCGGCAGATCGGCGGTCGAGGGCGGCTGGTGGCGCCAGATCGTCAGCAGCTCGGCGAGCCGATCGGGTACCGAGGCGGCGTCGCGATGCGCCCGCCAATAGGGCTCGTCGCGGCCGCTCAGCACATAATGGAGCTTGAGGAACTCGACGATCCGGTCCCAGCGATAGCGGAACAGCGCATTGAAGCGGCCCGCGTGCGCATCCATCGCGCTGCGCGTCACCGGGAAATTGTCGAGCAGCGCGTCGAGCGACAGCTCGATCAGCACGATCGCCGAAGCCTCCAGCGGCTCGAGGAAGCCCGCCGACAGGCCGACGGCCAGGCAGTTACGCTCCCAGAAGCGCTCGCGATGCCCCGAGCGGAAGGTCAGCCGGCGAAAGGCGGCCGCATCGACATCGGCTTCCGGTACGGCGCGGCGGACATAGGCCTGCAGTTCCTCCGCCGCTTGCTCGTCGCTGGCATGCGCCGAGGAATAGACGCAGCCGACGCCGCGCCGCGTCGGCAGGCCGATGTCCCAGATCCAGCCGGCCGCATGTGCCGTGGCGTTGGTCAGCGACCCGATCGGGCTGCCGGGCGCGACCGGCACCTGCACTGCGAGCGCGCGGTCGTTGAACAGCACGTCGCTGCGATCGACGAAAGGCACGCCGTAGCGCCCGCCGATCAGCAGCGCGGCATGGCCGGTGCAATCGAGGAACAGATCGCCTTCGACCGCGCCATGGTCGCGCGTGCGGACCGCGGCAACGTCGCCGTTCTCGGCCAGGTCGGTGGCCAGGACATGGTCGCGGATGTGCCGGATGCCGAGCCGCGACACGCCGTGGCGCGCGAGCAGTGCCGCCAGCTTCGCCGCGTCGAGGTGATAGGCATAGTTCAGCGCGCCGGCATAATCGGGCATCGCGCGCTGACGGGGCGCGAGATCGAGCGCCGTGACATGGGCCTGCGCCGTCGCCGCCTCGGCGAAGCTGCGATCGGCGAAGCCGGCGCGCCACGCCTCGACCAGTGCCTGCGCGCTACCCTCGGGCGGGGGCGTGAAGGGGTGGAGGTAGAAGTCCCCGGCCGCGCCGGTGCGCCAGGCCTCGAAGCGCGAGCCCTGCTTGAACGAGGCATCGCAGGCGAGCAGGAAGTCGCCCTCCGCGATGCCGATCCGTTCCAGAGTGCGGCGCATCGTCGGCCAGGTCCCCTCGCCCACGCCGATCGTCGGCACGTCGGGGGATTCGACCAGCGTGACGCTGAGCGGCGTCTCGGCGGCGCGATTGGCGCGGGCGGCGATCGAGCAGGCCGCGAGCCAGCCGGCGGTTCCCCCGCCGACGACCACGATCCTGCTGACTGGCCTCTCCACGTGCTTTCCGCCCTTCACCCGCGTCCGCAGCTTGCCGAACCGGAGCGGAAAAAGCCACCCTCACAAGAGGATGGCTCTTCCCATCGGCCCCGCCCGGCAGCGGCGGCGCGGTTCAGAAGTTGAACCGGATGCCTGCCGAGTAGCGGGCATAGCCCGGCGACGCGAACGTCACGTTGTTGTCGTGGCGCAGATGGCCGCGCCTGCCTTCGCCGGTGAGGTTGATGCCCTCGACGAAGGCGGTCAGCCCCTTCACGAACTCGTAGCTCGCGCTGGCGTCGATCTGCCAATAATCCTCGACATAGAAGGGGTTGGGACCCGCTGCCTGCAGGAACTGGTCGCGCCAGTTCCATGCGACGCGCGCCTGGAGCCCGCCCTTGTCGTAGAAGGCCACGGCATTGGCGCTGTCGCTCAGCCCGGTCAGCGCGAACTGCGTGACGCTCGACGGCTGGGTGTTGTCGTAGGTCGCGTCGCCGTCGACGATCGTATAGTTCAGGATCACGCCGAAGCCGGTATCCCAGAAGCTGTGCTGGAGCGCGAACTCCCAGCCGTGGAGATTGGCCGTCTGGTCGCTGTTGACCGGCGTGTTGATCAGGAAGGGCACCAGCGGATCCTCGGGCAGCGCGAAGATCTTGCCGGTGATGTAGCCCGCCGGATCCACGCCCGTCGGCGCCGTCGAGGCGGGGAAGTGCGTGAAGATGTACTGGCGGATGTCCAGCGCCCCGGCGTTTGGCCCCAGCGCGGCGATCGCCGCCTGGTAGCGCGGGCCGCCGGCCACGGTGCGCAGCCCGAACGCATTCTCGCTGACGCGGTCCTGCGAGATGAAGTTGGACACGTCCTTGTTGAAATAGCCCACCGAGACGTAGCTCGCCGGCCCGTAATACCATTCGGCCGAGAGATCGATGTTCTTCGACTTGTACGGCAGCAGCGCCGGGTTGCCGCGGCTACCGGTGCCGTTGGCGATGCGGAACTGCGAGTCCAGCGTCAGGCCGCCCTGCAGGCTGGCATAGTCGGCGCGAGTGATCGTGTGGCTATACGAGGCACGCAGCTTGACGTCGCGCATCGGCGAGATGTCGAAGTCGATCGCGGGCAGCCAATTGTCGTACTCGCCCTTGAAGCGCGAGAAGTCCGACTGGCCCGAATAGGCGATGTAGAACTCGTTCGCCGCATCCCACGACGTGCCGTTGGGGATCGGCACCAGCGCCTTGGAGTCGACCACGGTGTGCTCGTAGCGCACGCCGGCGACCAGGTGGCCGGGGTTGCCGAACAGGTCGAACACGCCCGCGACCTGGAGATAGGGCGCCAGCGTCTTCTCGGTGGTGCGCCGGTCGACGGTGAAGTCGGCAAGGCAGCTGCCCGGCGCGGCCGAGCCGGTCTGCGGGTTGCTGCAGGTGCCGTACAGCCCCTCGATCAGGTCGACCATCCGCTCGAAGTCGAACTTGTAGAAGCTCTGGATCATCGCCGGATTGTCGGCGCCCGAGACGCCCTGGAACTTGTCGGGCAGGCTGACGAGCGAGAAGATGTCGTCGGGGATGTCCGATGCCGGGCCCGCGCCGCTCCACGTCTCGTTCTGGATGAAGCCATAGGCCGAACGGATGCCGTTCTCGACATAGGAGGCACCGAAGTCGATGCTGTCGAGGAAGCCGCCGTCATGGTCGTAATGGCCACGCAGCTGCACCTGGTCGATCTGGTTCTTGAAATAGGCGTTGCGGAACGCATTGCCCGTCGGCGTGATCAGCGACCGGTCGAGCGGGTCGATCCCCGGGTGCATCGCGTAGGAGATGACCGGCAGGTCATCCTCGAAGTTGATCGTCTGGCTCGCGACCCCGAACACCGCATTGCCCACCGAGACGCTCGAGCCATAGTCGTTGACCGGCTTCGATTCCGCGGTCGAGTGGTGGTAGTCGAGGTCCACCGTCACGCCGCCCGGCGCTTCCCACTTCAGGTTCGCGCCCAGCGACTTGTTCTCGCTGCGATTGGCGGTCAGCGCGCCGCTGTACGACAGGTCCTTGCGCTCGTTCGCGCCGAACCGCTCGGTGTAGAAGAGCGGGCCCGCGACCGGGCCGTCGGTCCAGGCGCTCGACGTGTCGTTGTGGTTGAACCAGATGCCGACGTTGCTGTTCCGCACCTCCACGGTGTTGCGCGAATAGGTGTAGTCGACCGTCGCGGTCAACGCGTCGACCGGGCGGAATTGCAGCACCAGCTGGCCGTTGATGCGCTCGCGGTTGATGTCGTTGAGGTCGTAGGAGGCGTTCTGCGCGACCTGATAGACGTCGTTGCCCTCGGGCCGGTTCTCGATGTTGGCGTAGCGCGGATCGCCCGGCTGCGCGAGCGAGCCCCAGTTGTTCTCGCTACCCAGATAGCCGTCGCGCCAGCCGACGTTCGCCTGGTTCACGCTCGCCTTGCGCTTCTGGTACGAGCCGGTGACCAGGATGCCGAAATTATTGTCCGCGCCGAAGGTCGCGCTGAAGATGCCCGAGACCTCAGGCGTGATCGGATCCCCTTCGTTGCGCGACGAATCATACACTGCCTTGGCCGAGATGCTGCCGCGCATCCCGGGCCGGTCGAGCGGCCGCGGCGTGAGGATGTTGATCGACGAGCCGATGCCGCCCGATGCGACTGTGGCGCGGCCGGTCTTGTAGACCTGCACGCCCGCCACGCCTTCCGAGGCGAGGTTGGCGAAGTCGAACGAGCGCGACGAGGGCGGGCTGGCGCCGTCGCCGAGCGACGAAGTCGGCATCTGGCGGCCGTTGAGCGTCACCAGGTTGAACTCGGGGCCGAAGCCGCGGACCGTGACGAACGAGCCTTCGCCGTTCGAGCGATCGATCGACACGCCGGTCACGCGCTGGAGCGATTCCGCCAGGTTGGTGTCGGGGAACTTGCCCATGTCCTCGGCGGAGATCGCGTCGACCACGCCCTGCGCGTCGCGCTTGATGTCCATCGCCTGCCGGAGGCTGGCGCGGATGCCGGTGACGACGATCTCTTCGCCGCCCTCTTCGGGCGCGGGCGCCGGGGCCGGCGTCTCCTGCGCCAGGGCGATGCCCGGCACGCTCGCGATCGCAAGCGCCGAAACCCCGAATGCAATGTGCGAGAGCGAACGAGCCTTGAAGCTCCGCATGGTCTCCTCCCCTTTTCCGTTCCTGCGGCGTGTCTAGGATTCCGCCGTTGAGAACGTTCACTTGCGCTCCTCCCCGGGGAGTGTCAACCCTTTCCTGTCAACGTTGACGTGCACATTGTGAACGTTCTCAAATTATGCTGTTGAAAAGACACAGCGCGCCCGGCCACGGGAGTCGCGCAACGGGTGAACCGGGGAAAGGATGAGGATGCCGACGAAATTCAACGCCGCGCTGCTGGGCGCATCGATCATTGCGCTGGCCGCGGTGGCGTCGCCCGCAGCGGCCCAGACCGCCAGCAGGGACGCCCGCGCGCGCGCCGAGGCGATCGTCGCCAAGATGACGCCCGAAGAGAAGATCACGCTGGCCCACGGCCTCTTCCCGCCGATGGCCGCGGGCAAGACCCCCAACGAGCTGATCCCCTCCGCCGGCCATATCGACGGCGTCCCCCGCCTCGGCGTGCCGCTGGTGCGCGAGAGCGATGCCTCGCTCGGCGTCGCCAACCAGGTAGAGCAGCGCAAGGGCGACGTCGCCACGGCGCTGCCCTCGGGCCTCGCCACCGCCGCCAGCTTCGATCCCGAGATCGCCCGCGCGGGCGGCGCGATGATCGGCTCGGAGGCGCGCTCGAAGCGCTTCAACGTGCTGCTCGCCGGCGGGGTCAACCTGACGCGCGACCCGTGGAACGGGCGCAACTTCGAATATCTGGGCGAGGATCCGCTGCTCGCCGGCGAGCTGGCCGGCGCGCACATCGCCGGCGTCCAGTCGAACCGCATCGTCTCGACGATCAAGCATTTCGCGCTCAATGCGCAGGAGACCGGCCGCACCGTCGTCGACGCCCGGATCGGCGAGGCGGCGCTGCGCATGAGCGACCTGCTCGCCTTCCAGATCGCGATCGAGAAGGGCAATCCCGGCTCGGTCATGTGCTCGTACAACAAGGTCAACGGCGACTGGGCGTGCGAGAACGACTTCCTGCTCAACCAGGTGCTCAAGCGCGACTGGGGCTATCGCGGCTGGGTGATGAGCGACTGGGGCGCGGTGCACTCCACTGCCAAGGCCGCCAATGCCGGGCTCGACCAGGAATCGGGCCAGGAGCTCGACGAGGCGATCTACTTCGCCGAGCCCCTCGCCGCCGCGGTCGGCGCGGGCGAAGTGTCGCAGAAGCGGCTCGACGACATGGTCGCGCGCTATCTCACCGGGCTGATCGAGACCGGCGCCTATGACGCGCCGATGCCCGCCAGCGCCGAGACGCCCGACTATGCCGCCCATGCCCAGGTCGCGCAGCGCGCGGCCGAGGCGGGCATCGTGCTGCTCAAGAACCAGGGCAACCTGCTGCCGCTCGCGCGCACCGCCAAGCGCATCGCGGTGATCGGCGGGTCGGCGGATGTCGGCGTGCTCTCGGGCGGCGGATCGAGCCAGGTGCGCTCGGTCGGCGGCGCCCCCGTCGAGATCGCGCTCTCGACCGGCGACGCCTCGTCGTTCGCGCGGATCACCTATCACGCTTCGTCGCCGCTCGCCGCGCTCAAGGCGGCGCAGCCCGACACCGAATTCGTTTTCGTCGACGGGCGCAACCTCAATGCCACGGTGGAGGCGGCGCGCTCGGCCGACATGGCGATCGTCTTCGCAACGCAATGGACCACCGAGGCGCAGGACGTCCCGGACCTGCGGCTTCCCGACCATCAGGACGCGCTGATCGCCGCCGTCGCCGCCGCCCAGCCGAAGACCGTCGCGGTGCTCGAGACCGGCGGGCCGGTGCTGATGCCGTGGATCGACAAGGTGCCCGCGATCGTCCAGGCTTGGTATCCCGGCCAGCGCGGCGGCCAGGCGATCGCCAACATCCTCACCGGCAAGGTGAACCCCTCGGGCCGGCTGCCGATCACTTTCCCCGCAACCGCCGGCCAGCCGCCGCGGCCCTATCCGATGGGGCTCGACACCAAGAATGCGCTCGAGGCCAAGGCCGCGGCCGACCCGGCCAACGCCGCGCAATATCAGTTCGGAACCTTCCCGGTCGATTATGCCGAGGGCGCCGACGTCGGCTATCGCTGGTACGAGAAGCAGGCGCTGACCCCGCTGTTCCCCTTCGGCCACGGGCTCAGCTACACCAGCTTCGCCTATCGCAACCCGGTGGTGAAGGGCGGCAAGACGCTCAGCGTGTCGTTCGACGTGGTCAACACCGGCGACCGCGAGGGAGCCGACGTGCCGCAGCTCTATGTCGCGCGCGACGGCGCGGGCGCGCCGATGCGGCTCGCAGGGTTCAAGCGCGTGACGCTCAAGCCCGGTCAGTCGCAGCGTGTCACCCTCACCGCCGAGCCGCGCATCGTCGCCGACTATGACACCGCCCTGCCCGGCTGGCGCATCCCCGGCGGCCGCTACCGCGTCGCAATCGCCCACGACGCCACCGATCGCGCGCTCGTGCAGACGGTGGACCTGAAGCCCGCGACAATGAAGCCCTGACACTCGCGCCCCCCTTCCGTCATCCCCGCGAAGGCGGGGACCCAGAGTCACGCGGGGCGTCGCTCGGGATTCTGGGCCCCCGCCTTCGCGGGGGTGACGGGTCGGCTTCGGGATCGTGTTTTCTCACGCGGAGACGCGGAGACGCGAAGAGGTCGGCCTGAGCCGGATTCGCTGGAACGGCCGACCCGGCAATCATGCTGGCCCCGGGGATCCCTGCCGCGCTCGCGGCGGCGGGCTCTCCGCGTCTCCGCGTCTCCGCGTGAACAAAAATCGAGCCCGCCCCTCCCCGTCGCCAATCGCACGCTGGGTCCTCACGGTGGGTTTGTAGCGAGCGACGATGAAGCCCGACACTCGCGCCCACCCCTTCGTCACCCCCGCGAAGGCGGGGGCCCAGAATCGCGAGCGATGCCCCCTGTGACTCTGGGTCCCCGCCTTCGCGGGGATGACGGGAGGGCTTCGGGATCTTGTTTTCTCACGCCGAGACGCGAAGAGGGCAGCCGTCGCGACAGCGACTGGAATCTTCGAGGCCAGCAATGGCTGCCGCTCGCGCGGGCTCCCGTCATTGCAGCCGGGGAAAACCCCTTTGCGCCTTTGCGCCTTTGCGTGAACAAAAATATCCCGAAGCCCGATCGGGAATTCCGCCTTCGCGGCAAAGCCCGACAGCCGTTGCCGATCCCGTCGCAAGCGGGCAAGCTTCGGGCAGGATCAGCCGCATGCACGCCCCCGCCCCTTCGCCTGCGGCCGCACCGCACCCCAGCGCCGAGCCGGCGGAGCGTCGTTCGCTCGGCTTTCTGATCGCCGTCGCGCTCGCCTATGCCGGCGGGACGATCGGTTTCCTCCCGCTGCTCTCGCTGCTGCTGCCGATGAAGATCGAGGCGATGGCCGGCGACGGGCGGATCGCGCTCTTCTCGGCGACGGCGATTGCGGGTGCGACCTGCGCGAGCCTCTCCAACATCCTGTTCGGCTGGCTGACCGACCGCTCGGTGGCGCGCGGCGGCGGGCGGCGCGGCTGGATGGCGGCGGGCATCGTCGCGACCGCGGCCTCCTATGTGCTCGTCGCCGCGGTGACGTCGCCGGCAGGGATCGTGATCGCCATTGCGCTCTTCCAATGCGCCGTGAACCTGCTGCTCGCCCCGCTGCTCGCGATCATGGCAGACGAGATACCGGACTCGCAAAAGGGCATTGCCGGCGGCCTGCTCTCGGTCGCGAGCCCGCTCGCCTCCGCCGTCGCCGCGGGCGTAGTGAGCGCCGGCCTGCCCGACGAGGCGAGCCGGCTGGCGGTGGTCGCAGGCGCAATGGCGGCGTGCACGCTGCCGCTGGTGCTGCTGCGCGCCCGTCCGCTGCCGCCGCCGCCCGAGGCTCCCGCCGAGGCGCAGGTGCTGCGTCGCGACCTGCTGATCGCCTGGATTGCGCGTCTGCTGCTGCAGATCGCGGGCAGCGTCCTGTCGCTGTACCTCCTCTATTATTTCGAAAGCGTCGTCCCCGGCGCCCCGCCGCTCGAGCTCGCCGCGCGCGTGAGCCACATCCTGATGCTCGCCTTCATCGTCCCGTTGCCGATCGCCGTGCTCGCCGGGCGGCTGTCGGACCGGGTGGGGCGCCGCAAGCCCTTCCTGTTCGGCGCGGCGGGGATCGCGGCGGCGGGGCTGGTGATGATGGCGTTCGCGCGCGACTGGCCCGCCGGCGCGATCGGCTTCGGCGCCTGGGCGATCGGATCGCAGGTCTTCCTCGTGCTTCACGCCACCTTCGCGATGCAGCTGCTGCCGAGCGCGCGCCATCGCGGCCGCGACCTGGGGCTGGTCAACCTCACCAACACGCTGCCTGCGCTGATCGGCCTCACCCTCACCTGGTCGCTCGCCACGCCGCACGATTTCGGCGTGCTGATGCTGACCCTGGCCGCCATCAGCCTCTGCGCCGGCGCCACCGTCCTCGCGATCCGCGGCCGACGGTAGGGAGCGCACTCCCCTCTCTGAAAGGAAGGGGAATGATCAGCCCACCGCCGCGATCGGCTGCGCGTCCTCGGCCTTCTCCGGCCGGATGTAGATCGACGACAGCGCCGGCATCCGCGCCTTGAGCTCGTGCTCGATCGTCTCGATCAGCGCCTCGCCCGCCCCCATCGGCAGCGCGTCGTCGAAGTCGGCGCTGATCGCGACGAAGATCCGGTCGGGCGCGGTGTGGATCGTGCGGACGTGGTTCACGCACACGATCTCCGGCCGCTGCGACAGCAGCTCGCGGACGCATTCGATCACTTCGGGATTGGCGCGCTCGCCGATCAGCAGCCCTTTGGCCTCGCGCGCGAGCAGCACTGCCACCGCGCCCAGGATGCAGCCGATCAGGATAGAGGCCAGGCCGTCGATCCGCGGGTCGTCGAGCGCATGGCTCAGGCTGATGCCCACCGCCGCGATGACGAGCCCGGCGAGCGCCGCCGAATCCTCGAACAACACGGTGAAGCCGGCCGGGTCCTTGGACTCGCGCACCGCCGCCCACCAGCCGCTGGTCCCGCGCCCGCGATCGAACTCGCGCAGCGCCACCAGCCACGATCCGCCTTCCATTGCGAAGGCGATGCCCAGCACGATGTAGTTGACCAGCGGATCGCGCAGCGGCTCGGGATCGAGGATGTGCAGATAGCCCTCGTAGATCGAGAAGCCGGCGCCTGCTCCGAAGATCAGGATCGCGACGACGAAGGCCCAGAAATAGAGCTCGCGGCCATAGCCGAAGGGATGCTCGCGGTCGGGCGGGCGCTTGGCCTGGCGCTGGCCGTAGAGCAGCAGCAGCTGGTTGCAGCTGTCGACCAGGCTGTGGACGCCCTCGGTGAGCATCGACGAGGAGCCGGTGATCGCCGCCGCCACGAACTTGGCGACGGCGATCCCGAGATTGGCCGCGAGCGCGGCGAAAAGGACGATGTTGGCGCGCCAGCCCGACGCGGGGGATGCAGCCACCGGGCGGGCCGCTTAGTCCAGGCCCAGCTTCGACAACACCCTTCCGACGAAGCCCTTGTCGCCCGCCGCGAGCTTGCGCTCGGCCGCGGGGTCGTAGCCCGAGCTTTCGGGCAGCTCGTGATTGTGGATCGGCTGGGTGGTGGCGGGAGGATCGGAGGCGTCCATCGACTCGTCGAGCGCGCGATCGAGCCGGGCGTCCTTGCTCTCCGGGTTGCGTTCCAGCCGCTCGGCGATCGAGGTGTCGGTACCGGCATCGGCCGATCCGACGGGCGCGGGGCGCTCCTGCTCGTCGGGGTTGGGCGGGGCGACCGACATCCTGTCCAGCGGCGTCTCGGTCGTATTTACCATCGGGGCTCTCCTTGAGCGTTGCCCCTATGTAACGATCGTCGCCGCGGCGGCGTTCCCGCGCGGGCCCCACGAAGAAGGCCCGCCGGGTCTCCCCGACGGGCCTTGCTGGAAGCTTCCGCTACCCTGCCGTGCGTCAGTTGCGCGAGCTGCCGAACAGGCGGAGCAGGAACAGGAACATGTTGATGAACGCGAGGTAGAGCTGCAGCGCACCCATGATCGCGACCTTGCCCTGCGCCTCGGTGCCCGCGACATAGGCGTAGAGGCTCTTGATGGCCTGCGTGTGATAGGCGGTCAGGCCCGCGAAGATCAGCACGCCGACGACGCTGAGCACCAGGCTGAACGTGCCCGACTGGACGAACAGGTTGACCACCATCGCGACCAGCAGGCCGACCAGGCCCATGATCAGGAACGAGCCGAAGCCCGACAGATCCTTCTTGGTGGTGTATCCCCACAGGCTCAGCGCGCCGAAGCCGGCGGCGGTGCCGAAGAACACCTGCGCGATCGAAGTGTCGGTATAGGCCAGGAAGATCGTCGAGAGCGACGCGCCGAGCAGGCCGGCATAGGCGAAGAACAGCGTCTTGAGCGTGCTCTCCGACAGGCGGTTCTGGCCGAAGCTCATCGCGAAGACGATCGCCAGCGGCGAGAGCATCACCACCCAGCCGAGCAGCGACGGGCCATAAGCGACCCCGCGGGCGGTTTCCTGGATCGTGAAGAGAAGATTGATCAGGCTGGTCTTGGCAAAGACCAGCGCGACGATACCGGTCAGCAGCACGCCCGAGAGCATGTAGTTGTAGACCGACATCATGTAAGCCCTGAGCCCCGCGTCATACGCTTCCGCGCGCGTGGCCGTCGTCGCATAAGGCGCCGTGCCAGTCCGGGGATCCCAATTCGCCATTTCAAGCTCCTTTGCCCGGCCATCTGCCGGATGCCCTGAATATCATCGCTGGAGCGGGTCTTTTCAAGCGAAACCGGATCGCGCGCCGCCGCCCTTTTGGTTAAGGAGGGCGCCATGCATCGCCTCTTCGTGGGCCTTCGTCCGCCGGCTTCGATCCGCGAGCGGCTCCTCGCACTGATGTGCGGCGTGCCCGGCGCGCGCTGGCAGAGCGACGAGCAGCTCCACATCACGCTGCGCTTCGTCGGCGAAGTCGAGCGGCCGCTGGCCGAGGACGTCGCGCTGGCGCTGTCGGGCGTCCGCTTCCCGCCGCTCGAGATCGCGCTCGACGGCGTCGGCGAGTTCGGCAGCCGCGGCCGCCCCAACGCGCTCTGGGCCGGCGTCCGCCCGCATGACCGCCTCGCCGAGCTTCACAAGAAGATTGATCAGGCCGTGGTCCGCTGCGGCCTGCCCCCCGAGCGCCGCGCCTATCTGCCGCACATCACTCTCGCCCGGATGAATTCGCGCGCCGGCCCCGCCGACCGCTTCCTCGAGGCGCAGTCGGGCCTGTCGAGCCCGCCCTTCGCGCTCGATCATTTCATCCTGTTCGAGAGCCACCTCGGCCATGAGGCGGCGAGCTACCAGGTCGTCGAGCGCTACCCCTTGCGGGGGTAGTCTCACATCGACTGGAACACCCCGCAGGCGATCCGCGCCCCCGAATTGCCCGAGGGATCGGTCTTGTAGTCGTCCGCCGTGGCATGGATCACCAGCGACGCGCCGTCCTGGTCCATCAGCTGCTCGAAGGTGCCGATCGGCAGCACGAAGATCGTGCGGTCGGCGCCGCTCTCGCCCACGTCGAGGTTGGGCATGTCACCCGCGTGCGGGCCGGCCGGATTGTCCTTGCCGTGCTGGTGCTGGGTCGGGTTCCAGTGCGGGCCGGCGCTGGCGAAGTCGGGCGCCTCGCACTTGCCGACGGTATGGACATGCGTGCCGTGGACGCCCTTGGGCAGCCCGGTCGCGTCGACGATCACGCGGATCTTGCCGTCGATCTCCTCGGCCACCGCCTTGCCCACGTCCCGCCCGTCGGCGGTGCGCAGGTCGGCCTGGGCGCGGAAATGCCCGGCCATGTAGCGCGCGTCCTGCTGCGGCGTCGCGCACCCCCCCGCCGCCAGCGCCAGCGCGCACCCGGCCGAAGCCATCCAAAACCGCATGCCGGTCATGGGCCTGTCCTCCCTCGATTCCATTCTTGCCACGTAATGGCGTGCCGCGGCGCCCGTTCCAAGAGGGCGCGCGGCGAAATTCGGCTCAGCTCACCCGGAACGACGCCCCGAACAGCAGCACGTCCGAATCCGGCGGCGACACCTGCAGCTCGCCTCCGCCCTGCGTCACCAGCGCATGGACCAGATAGGCGGCCGCCGCGCGCGGAGTGATCGGCAGCTCGTCGCGCCCCCCGGCAAGCGCGCTGCGCAGCTCGGGGTCGAGCACGATGCGCGGCCCGTCGGCGCGCACCACGATCTCGATATGGCCCTCGACGATCTCCGCGCCGATGTCGAGCTGGCCGCCGCGGACCAGCGCATCGCCGCCGATCAGCGCCAGGTTGAGCAGCACCTTGATTGCCTGCTTGGGCAGCACCGGGTCCTCGACCATCCAGCCGATCTTCACCCGGTGGTTGTCGCCGAACAGCCCTTCGATCGCCGCCTGCGCCTCGCGCGTGTCGACCGTCTCGCCGAAGCCGCCCGCGGCGCCGAAGGCCAGGCGGAAGAACTTGAGCTTGTTCGCAGAAGCCTTGGCGCTCTCGCTCAGCAGCTCGAGGCAGCGCGCGCGCATCTCGGGGTCATGCTCGTCGGCGAGCAGCTCGAGGCCGTTGTTGAGCGCCCCCACCGGGCTCAGCAGATCGTGGCACAGCCGCGAACAGAGAAGGCTCGCGAAATCGGTGGGGCTGATGTTCAAGATAATGGCTCCGGCTAGCGGGCCCCTCTTTGGCGCAGCGCGCCCGGGCCTGCAAGCCGGAGCCTTCCCGGCAGGCGGCTATACCACCTTGCGGCCCGAGAAGAGCTGGATCAGCCCGACGACCAGCGCCACGACCAGCAGGATGTGGATCAGGCCGCCGGCGACGTGGAGCGAGAAGCCCAGCAGCCAAAGGACCAGCAGGATGACGACGATCGTCCAGAGCATGGGAAAATCTCCGTGTTGGGGAGCCTCTGAACGTGTTGCACAGCCGGAACGTTCCCGCCCTGCGTCTTGCATCCCCGTCCCAGCCATTTAGGGGTGCGCCATGCAGTCTTACGATGTGGTCATAGTCGGCGCGGGCCATGCGGGCGCCCAGGCGGCGATCGCGCTCCGCCAGCAGGGCTTCACCGGCAGCATCGCGCTGGTCGGCGACGAGCCCGAGCTGCCCTATGAGCGCCCGCCGCTCTCCAAGGAATATCTGCTCGGCGACAAGAGCTTCGAGCGCATGCTGATCCGCAATGCCGCCTTCTGGGAAGAGCGGCAGGTGACGCTCCTCCCCTGCCGCCGCATCGCCGCGGTCGATCACGCCGCGAAGACCGTCGCCGACGAACAGGGCGAGATCCTCGGCTATGGCGCGCTCGTCTGGGCCGCGGGCGGCGAGCCGCGCCGCCTCGCCTGCCCCGGCGCCGACCTGCCCGGCGTCCATGTGCTGCGCACCAAGGCGCATATCGACGCGATCCTCGCCGCCCTCCCCCAGGCCGAGAAGGTCGCCGTCGTCGGCGGCGGCTATATCGGGCTCGAGGCCGCCGCGGCGCTCACCAAGTTCGGCAAGCAGGTCACCGTGATCGAGGCGCTCGACCGCGTCCTCGCCCGCGTCGCCGGCGAACCGCTGTCGCGCTTCTACGAGGCCGAGCACCGCGCGCACGGCGTCGAAATCCTGACCAACGCCGCGGTCACCGCGATCGAGGAACGCGACGGCCGCGCCGCCGGCGTCCGCCTCCAGGACGGCCGGCTGGTCGAGGCCGATCTGGTGATCGTCGGCATCGGCATCGTCCCCAGCGTCGAGCCGCTGCTCGCCGCTGGCGCGCAGGGCGCCAACGGGGTGACGGTGGACGAGAGCTGCCGCACCAGCCTGCCCGACGTCTATGCCGTCGGCGACTGCGCGCTCCACAGCAACGGCTATGCCGGCGGCGCGCTGGTCCGGCTCGAATCGGTCCAGAACGCCAACGACCAGGCAAGCACCGCGGCGGCGACGATCGCCGGCAAGGAGGCGCGCTACGAGGCGGTGCCCTGGTTCTGGTCGAACCAGTACGACCTCAAGCTCCAGACGGTCGGCATCTCGACCGGCCATGACGCGACGATCCTGCGCGGCGATCCCGCGGCGCGCAGCTTTTCGCTGATCTATCTGCGCGGCGGCAAGGTGATCGCGCTCGATTGCGTCAACGCCACCAAGGACTATGTCCAGGGGCGCAAGCTGCTGCTCGTCCCGGGCGTCGACACAGCGAAGCTCGCCGACACCAAAGTGCCGCTCAAGGAGCTCGTACCGGCGGAATAGGATTTGGCCCGCCTGGCTTCCCACTTTTCCCGCGTTTTCGGAAATGTTGTTGCGCTCCTGCGCAAGGAAATTTCCTTGAGCGCAGTCGGGCGCACCGGCGGAAGTTGACGAACACGACAGCTTCCACGGGGTTTTCGGCTGTCCAGCCAGCCTCGGACTTCAAGCAAGTCGAGGCAGTCGAGCGTTCCGGCTCAGGGCTCCACGGATTCAAAGAACGCCGTCGGCACGGCCGGCGGACTGCCAGCCAAGCAGGCGAAATCCTGCATTGCAAGGACGCCGTCGCCCGCCGTCGGCCGCTCTAGGCAGGCACGAAGCGCAGCGCGGCGCCGTTCATGCAATAGCGCAGCCCGGTCGGCCTGGGGCCGTCGTTGAAGACATGACCGAGATGCCCGTCGCAGCGCGCGCAACGGACTTCGGTGCGGACCATGAACAGGCTGGTGTCGCGCTTCTGCGTGACGGCGTCGGGCAGATGCGTCCAGAAGCTCGGCCAGCCGGTGCCGCTGTCGAACTTGGTGCGCGCGGCGAACAGAGGCAGCGCGCAGCCGGCGCACAGGAAGGTGCCGTTGCGATGCTCCGAATTGAGCGGACTGGAGAAGGCCCGCTCGGTCGCCCCCCGCCGCAGCACCGCATAGGCCTGGGGCGAAAGCCGCCGCCGCCATTCGGCATCGCTGAGGCGCAGCGGCGTCGGCGAAGCGGCGAGCGCCGGCCCGGCCAGCGCGGCGCCGGAGGCGCCGGCCAGCGCGAGGGCGCCGGTGGCGAGGAGGGTTCTGCGATCCTGGGTCCGGGTCATGGGTGGTCATCCGGGTCGCGCGCGGCGGTTGCGCTGCGGGGGCAGGATAGGCGCTGCGGGTGGGGGCCGTCAAAGGCGTTTGCGGGCTAAGAACCAAGGCCCATCTTATCTCCAGGGCCGTGCGCCTGTTCGCCGCCCTTTTCAGTCCGGGGATGCATCTTGCGTCTAAGATAGGCCCTCTGCCGATGAAAGCGTTGCGGCAAATTTCCTGTCGCGCTCTGCCCGCCGCGTGCCGATTGCCGGAAAATTGAAAGGTTCGCGCGCGATGTAGCGGAGTTCAGAAATCCCCAGCATTCGCTGGTGGCTTGTCGTAGCCGTCTCGGCACGGATTGCCGTATATTCACCGAGATAGCGGCGGATGCTTTCGCTTATCTTTACGTCTAGATTTAAGAAAGCCTGCGTATCATTGCAGAACCAATAGTGCTTTCCCCAGCCATCAATCATCCCGTCAACGCGCCTCAATGTGCTTGAAAGCGAGCTTGTGCGATCGAGAGTTTGGCCGTGTCGGATGCCACGCAATGCTTTGAGACTTTCCTCAAAAGCCAATTGTACGGAACGTAGTATCTTGGCTTGGGCCTTCGCCCCCGGTCGGACCGCACCGAGGCAAAGATTGACACCTAGAAAGTCGAATCCATCGTCGATTGATGTGCCGCCCTTTGAGCTTTTCTCGGGAGAAAGCTCCATGCCGAGCGCCTTGAGCATATTCGCGGCTTTCCGAAGGCGCGCCGTCGCAGCCGCCTTGGATGGCGCTAATATGATGAAATCGTCGATATATCGAATGCACCTACAATCACCCTCGTTCATTTCCCGATCGAAGTCGGCAAGAACGATATTTCCGAGGAGTGGCGAAAGGGAATTGCCTTGAGCGACACCAATATCCTCGATGGGGAAATCGACCGCTTTATCTCTGAGCTGCGCCATATTGGATAGCTCAACATCAATGGCTTGACGAAAGAGCGCAATTAGCTCGCCATCATTGATGGCGGCCGCGATGATTTGAGTGACTGCGTCCTTCGAGATTCGCGTGAAGAATGACCGGATATCGGCACTTGCGACAAATCTGGCTCCGGCGCCTATCTCGTCGAGAACCGCCTTGATCGCAGCCGGTACCGCCGAAATAGATTCGGAGCGGGCTAATCTCTCGACTTTTCGTCCGCGCTCGCCTCTGATGCCCCCGAAACTGTAAGGGGTCTGAACAAACGGCTTCAGTGTAGGAACATCGAGCAGCACGTTGAGAATCGCCCTCTGAACGACACGGCTCTCAACCGGCGCAAGTACTATCGGTCTGAACTTACCAGTCTTTTTTCCTCGCCCATCGAGCTTCGGAATGGGAACACCCTTAGCAGGTTCAAACTTGAACGAATTGTGTCCGAGGCGAGATTGGATCGATCTTAATTTGGCCGACGCATCTTCGGCGAAAACCTCCAATTCGAGCCGAACCTCTTCGGATGTCGATGTGCGCCCGTTTCGTTGGATCACGCCCCACGCGTGTTCCAAGTTCCTCAGGTTCCGGACCGCTCTTGTAAGATCTGATGCCAAGCGTCTTTGGGGTCCTGTCGATCAACCTCACCCGCCTGACGGAGCGCTGAACTCAGCAGCGGAACCTTTCGGCCCTTGCCGCTCAATCGGGGTGACGACTTGCGCCGTCGCCTCGCCGTAGCAGGTTCGCTCGCTCTCGACGGTTATCCCGCCAGCCGCGCTTCCTGCCAGAGATCAACGCGAACAGGATAGGAACAACTTCATTGCCGCGTCAATCGATATTGGTGTTCAAAGTCGAGACAGCTCGCCAACTGCCACGCACATCCAATAATAGCATCGCTGACAATTAGGCGCAGCCACTAAGATCGATAGCAAGACACCCCGGAGCCGCTCGTATCCGCTATACCCGAAGCTGGCTCAGGACAAAGTCAGCACGAGCCGATACTGTGTCGCGCGGCAGCATTATGGGAGCATACTCCGCGTTCAGGTAAGCCTGCTGCACGCGTCCATAGTCCTGCAAAGCCTTGTCCAAGCTGTGCCGGCGGTCTTCATCGTTCACATAAATCTCGGGCCATGGCGGCGCGAGGAAAACCCGATCGTAGCGGATGGA
The DNA here is from genome assembly GCF_017744835.1 of Sphingomonas sp. Classification (GTDB taxonomy): domain Bacteria; phylum Pseudomonadota; class Alphaproteobacteria; order Sphingomonadales; family Sphingomonadaceae; genus Sphingomonas. Next base: position 60,997 of record NZ_JAGIAM010000003.1, on the reverse strand, counting down.
ATCGATTACTGGCGCTGGATAGTCACCGCCGGTCGCAACGATCGCGACCGCCGCGTCCACGACGCCGCGGTCAAAGAAAGTGAGACCGCGGGCCGCCTCGAAATCACTGACGGACATCTCAAGGGCGCGTCGAGCAAATGCAGCCGCATCGATCCATGGAAGCGTGCGACCATCTCCGGCACGCGCCTCGGCGATGATGCGCCGCCCGGGCTCCGCGACAACGGCGTACCCGCGCCGTTCTAGTTCCGAAAGCAGAGTCGACTTCCCCCCGCCCGAACACCCTGAAATCATCACGAACAAAGCTTCACTCCGCTAACGGTCTGCGTCCCGGTGGACCCCGGCACAAGGCCGGGGTGACGGAAGGGCCTGAGGCCCTCACCCAACCACCACCCCCACCTCCCGAAACCGCCCATGCACCGGGCCGCCTTCCTCCGCCCGCCACAGCCGCGCCGCCGCCCCCGCCACGATCAGCCACAGCTTGCCGTCCGCCGCCGCCATCGCCGCGTCGGTGGCCGAGGGGGTGGCGTCGCCGCTCGGGTGCGAGTGCCAATAGCCGGCGATGCGGGGGCCGCCTGCGCGCTCGGCCCTGAGCGCCGCGAACAGCGCGGCGGGCGCGATCTCGAACCGGCGCTCGGGGTTTTCGGCAACATTCTCAACCACCTGCCAATCGGTGATTTCGGCCGGTCCGCCGAACAGCAGCCCGCATGCCTCCCTGGGCGCAACGATCGCGGATTCCCGCCGGATCGCGTCGAGCAGGCTGGTTGAAATCCTACACTCCATACCTATCTACCGGTACAGAATGGTTCCGGGGGTTTCCATCATTGAAGCGCGTATTTCGGAGGGTGCCGACGGCTGGCGCCTCGACCGGGCGCTTGCGGATGCGGTCCCCACGCTCTCGCGCGAGCGGCTGAAGGCGTTGATCTCGTCGGGAGCCGTGACGGGGCCCGAGGGCCTCGCCCGCGATCCGGCGCGCAAGGCGCTTGCCGGCACGCTGTTCAGCGTCGCGGTGCCCGAGCCCAGGCCGGCGCACAACGAGGCGCAGGAGATCCCGCTCCAGGTCGCGTACGAGGACGAGCATCTGATCGTCATCGACAAGCCCGCGGGGCTGGTGGTCCATCCGGCCGCGGGCAATCTCGACGGCACGTTGGTCAATGCGCTGCTCCACCACTGCGCCGGTCAGCTTTCGGGCATCGGCGGCGTGGCGCGGCCGGGGATCGTCCACCGGATCGACAAGGACACCTCGGGCCTGATGGTCGCGGCCAAGACCGACCGCGCGCATGAAGGGCTGGCGCGCCAGTTCAAGGCGCATTCGATCGACCGGCGCTACAAGGCGATCGTTTCGGGCCGGCTGCTCAAGGCGGAGGGGACGGTGAACGCGCCGCTCGCCCGATCGGCGACCAACCGCAAGAAGATCGCGGTGGTGCGCGAAGGTCAGGGCAAGCACGCGATCACGCATTGGCGTACACTTCGCCCGCTGCGCGGCGCGACTCTGGTCGAGTGCAAGTTGGAGACGGGCCGGACGCATCAGGTCCGGGTCCACATGGCCTCGATCGGCCACCCGCTGGTCGGCGATCCGGTCTATGGCCGTGTGGGCAATCTTCGGGAAGTTCTGGAAACCTTGGATTTCCGACGCCAGGCCTTGCACGCGGCGCATCTGGGGTTCATTCACCCCATCAATAGCCACGCTTTGGCCTTCGAAAGCGAAATGCCTGCGGACATGCAGGAACTGTTCAACCACCTTAACGTATGAGTTTCCGTGGCGCGACGCCTACGGCATCGTGCCCAGTGAAAGGGAGAATGTGATCATGGCAAGCGGAAGCAACGTCCCAGCGACGATCCCCGCGCTCGGCGGAGAGGCGAGCCTCAACCGCTATCTGGCCGAGATCAAGAAGTTTCCGATCCTGGCGCCCGAGCAGGAATATATGCTCGCCAAGCGCTTCCAGGAGCATGGCGACCCTGACGCCGCGGCGCAGCTGGTCACGTCGCACCTGCGACTCGTGGCGAAGATCGCCATGGGCTATCGCGGCTATGGCCTGCCCGTCTCGGAGCTGATTTCCGAGGGGAACATCGGCCTGATGCAGGGCGTCAAGAAGTTCGAGCCCGATCGGGGCTTCCGCCTCGCGACCTATGCGATGTGGTGGATCCGCGCCTCGATCCAGGAATTCATCCTGCGCTCGTGGAGCCTGGTGAAGATGGGCACCACCGCCGCGCAGAAGAAGCTGTTCTTCAACCTGCGCCGGATGAAGGCCAAGCTCGACGCGTTCGAGGACGGCGACCTGAGCCCCGAGCATGTGGCGAAGATCGCGACCGACCTGGGCGTGACCGAGGAAGAGGTCACGTCGATGAACCGCCGCATGGCGATGGGCGGCGACACGTCGCTCAACGTGCCGATGCGCGAGGACAGCGAGGGCCAGTGGCAGGATTGGCTCCAGGACGAGGGCCCGCTGCAGGACGAGCGCGTCGCCGAGGCGCAGGAGGCGGACGTCCGCCACGAGATGCTGACCGAGGCGATGGACGACCTCAACGAGCGCGAGAAGCACATCCTCGCCGAGCGTCGCCTGACCGACGATCCGAAGACGCTCGAGGAGCTGAGCCAGGTCTATGGCGTGTCGCGCGAGCGCGTCCGCCAGATCGAGGTCCGCGCCTTCGAGAAGCTCCAGAAGGCGATGATGCGCCTCGCCGGCGAGAAGCGGCTGCTGGCGGCGCATTGAGCATAGCGCGCGCAGCCGCCGGTTCGCCTTGCGCGCGGCCGGGCCTGCGGGCATGAGCGGCGGCGGGCACGACCTTCGCCCGCTGTCCGCCCCTGCCGTGATACCGACGCCCGACACCATGCCCCAAGCCGCCGCCCGCCAGCCACGATCGCCCAAGGCCCGATCGTCCAAGCCCCTGGGGCGCCGGCTGCTGATGCTGCTGGTGAAGGCCGTGCTCGCCTTCCTGATCGGCTCGCTGCTCTGGGTGCTTGCCTATCGCTTCGTGAACCCGCCGATCACCTTCACCATGATCGGTGACGTGGTCGCCGGGCACGGCGTCACCAAGCAATGGATGCCGCTCTCGCAGATCGACCGCAGCATGCCGCGCGCCGCGATCGGCGCCGAGGACTCGCGCTTCTGCCAGCACGACGGCTTCGACTACAAGGCGATCGCCGCGGCCGCCGCGCGCAACGCCACCGGCAAGCAGCACATTCGCGGCGGATCGACGATCAGCCAGCAGACCGCGAAGAACGTCTTCCTGTGGCAGGGGGGCGGCTATTTCCGCAAAGGCCTGGAGGCCTATTTCACGCTGCTCATCGAGAATATCTGGGGCAAGCGGCGGATCATGGAGGTGTACCTCAACGTCGCCGAGACCGGCATCGGCACCTATGGCGTGAATGCCGGCGCGATGCGCTATTTCAAGCACGACGCCTCGCGCCTCACCGACCGCGAGGCCGCGCAGATCGCGGCGGTGCTGCCGCTCCCGAAGAAGCGCGCCGCGATCGACCCCAGGGGCTTCACGCGGCGCTACGGCAATTCGATCAACCGCCGGATCGGCGTGGTGGCAGGCGACGGCCTCGACGGCTGCCTGCGCTGATTACTGGACCTTCTTGGCCGCGTCCTTGGCAGCGCCGCCGACATCCTTGGCGGCATCCCCGACGCTGTCCGCAGCGCCGGTGATCGCGTCGGTCTTCACTGCTTCGCGGTTGTTCTGGTTGATCAGATAGATCGCGCCGATCACCACGAGGATCAGCACCGCCAGTCCGATCAACAATCCACCGCCGCCTCCGCGACGCTCCACGACCGTGGTGCCCGCAGGCGCGGTCGAGGTTTCGGTCACGCGCTCCGACGTGTTGCCGTCGGTACGCTCAACAACTCGATCGACCATGGAATTCCACTCCTTCAATTGCACGGGTAGCAACCGAGGAGCGCAGCACATGGTTCCGGCGCAACCGTCCTCAGAAGGGAAGCTTGAAACCCGGCGGGAGCGGCAGGCCGCTGCTCATCTTGGACATTTCGGCCTGAGCGACCGCATCGGCCTTGGCGCGCGCGTCGTTGAAGGCGGCGGCGACGAGGTCCTCGACCATGCCCTTCTCGGACGGCTGAAGCAGCGACTCGTCGATGTCGACGCCGATGATCCGCCCCTTGGCGGACGCCTTGACCTTCACAAGGCCGCCGCCCGAGACGCCCTCGACTTCGAGCGTGTCCAGATTCTCCTGCGCCTTGGCAAGCTCGGCCTGGACGTTCTGCGCCATGGCCATCATCTTCTCGAGATCCATATCAACTTCCTGTCTTGGTCCAGCCGATCAGCTCGGCATCGGGAAAGGCCTGCATCGCAGCGGCGACCATCGGCGAGGCCAGCACTGCGTCGCGCTCGGCCGCGTCGTTCGCCGCCTGCTCTTCGCGTAGCGTGAGCGCCGTCGCGTCTTCAACGCACTTGAGGCGCCAATTGACGCCGGTGCTCTCGCGCAACGCCGCGCCGAGCTCGCGCTCGAATTCCTCGGGCATGGCGCGCGACACGCCATAATCCATTTCCGATCCCTCGAACCGGACCGGGCGGAGATAGTCGCGCACCTGCTGCGCGAGCAGGATGCGGCGGTTCGCCTCGAGATGTGCGACGAGCTCGGCCATGCTCGCGGGCAGGCTCGGCCCGGCGGCGGGCGCCTCGGGGGCGGCCGGAGCGGCGGCGGGCGCGGCAGCGGCGGCGGCAGGCGCGGAGACCTGCACGGCGCCGCTCGCGATCTGCCGCGCGAGCTCGCCCGGATCGGGAAGCTGCGAGGCGTGGATCACGCGCAGCAGCGCCATTTCGCACGCCTCGATCGGCAGCGCGGCCTTGGCGACTTCGTCGTGCCCGCGCAGTAGCAGCTGCCACAGCCGGTGGAGCACGGGGAAGGACAGCGAGGTCCATTCGGCGAGCGCCGCCAGCTCCTCGGCCGACTGACCCGCGCCCGGCGTGCTGCCCAGCTTGGCGAGCGTCACGCCGTGCACCGTTTCGAGCAGCGTGCGCAGCACGGCCTGCGGATCGACGCCCAGGTCATATTGGCCGCGCAGCGCCTTGAGCGCGCCCGGCGCATCGCCGGCGAGCAGCAGGCCGAACAAAGCGCGGATCGCGCCGCGATCGGAGAGGCCGAGCATCTGGCGCACGGCCTCGGCACGCACGCCGCCGCCTTCGAGGCCGGCATGCGCGATCGCCTGGTCGAGGATCGACAGCCCGTCGCGCGCCGAACCCTCGGCGGCGCGCGCGATCAGTCCCAGCGCTTCAGGCTCGGCATCGACGCCCTCGGCCTCGACCACGCGCGTAAAGTGCGCCGCAAGCGTCTCGGCGGGGATGCGCCGCAGGTCGAAGCGCTGGCAGCGCGAAAGCACGGTGACGGGCACCTTGTTCACCTCGGTCGTGGCGAACAGGAACTTCACATGGCTCGGCGGCTCCTCGAGCGTCTTGAGCAGCGCGTTGAACGCGCTCTTCGACAGCATGTGGACTTCGTCGATGATGTAGATCTTGTAGCGCGCGCTGACCGCGGCGTAGCGCGACGCCTCGATAATCTCGCGCACGTCGTCGACGCCGGTGTGGCTCGCCGCGTCCATCTCGATCACGTCGATGTGGCGGCCTTCCGCAATCGCGCGGCACGGCTCGCAGACTCCGCACGGATCGATCGTCGGCCCGCCCTGCCCATCCGGCCCGATGCAGTTGAGCGCCTTGGCGATCAGCCGCGCAGTGGAGGTCTTGCCCACCCCGCGGACGCCGGTGAGCAGGAAGGCGTGCGCCAGCCGGTCGCGCTTGATCGCGTTGCCCAAGGTCTGGACCATCGCATCCTGCCCGATCAGCTCGGAGAAGGTCTGCGGCCGATATTTGCGAGCGAGCACGCGATAGGCTTCGGCCTTCGCGGGCTGTGGCGGTTCGTCGAGGCCAAGCAGGGAATCGGACATCAGGGTCTATCTAGGCGCGGCAAATCGCTTTGTCGAAGCGATCAGCTCAGATGACGCACTGCGTGCATGCGCACGTGCAGCACACGCTCGACACGCAGCACGTCAGCGCGAATGCGATAGAAGATGAAATGGCTCCCCTGCCTCAGCCGCCGATAGCCGGCAGGCGACCCGGTCGCCGGCAGACCGCGCCCTGGGTCGCGCGCCACGGCCGAAAAAGCATCCCACAGCTCGTGCACATAGCGATCCGCCTGCTCCTCGCCCCATTGGCCGCGCGTGTAGTCGTAGATCGAGTCGAGATCGCGGCCGGCTGCCGCCGAGACGACGAGCTTCACGCCCGCCAGCGTTTCCGGGCATCGGCCAATATGTCTTCCAGCGAGCGCGAATCGACGCCGCTCGATTCTCCCTCCTTGAGTGCAGCGGCCAGCTCGGGAGTCATCTCCCAGCTTTCCTCCTGCACCAGATCGGTTTCGATCAGGTCGCGCACATAGTCCTCGATGGTCGCATGCGCGCTCTCTCGCACGCGCGCCTCGAGTTCGCGCTTCACGCTGTCGGAAAGATCGAGCCTGATCGTGATCACGGCGGGAGTCTCCCGCGCCAGCGGAAACTTGTCAACGCTATGGCGGGGTGGGAGCCGGAACGACCCGCAACGAAATCGTTACGGCTGCTTCCTTCCGGACCTGACCGGGTTGGCGACGGCTGCGTCCGCCCGACTCCCGCGGCGCATATGGGGGAAGCTTTTCCCGGAGGCAAGCCGGGAGCGGGCTTTCGCGCGCTCCCGGCCGAAATTCACCGCCAGACGCGCACCTTGCGGCAGACCCGGACGCGGTGGCCATGGCGCCACTGGCGCGTGCAGACCGTCTTCCAATGCGCGCGGCGATGGCGCCGGTCGCGATAGCGACGGTTGTCATGATAGCGGCGGTCGTTGCGATCCCAGCCGCGTTCCTGCGCCCCGGCTGCCACGGTGCCATAGGTCGCCTCCGAAAGCGAAACGGCGGGGATCGGGGCTGCCGATGCCGCCGGGGTCGCCAGGACCGCCGCTGCGGCCGCTGCCGCCAGTACGAGTATCTTCATAGCCTCTCTCCTGATTGTCCGGGATGACCCTGTTGCTGCAGGGAAATGGCAGGCCGGAGCATTGGTTCCGGCTATGCCCGCTTGGCAGCACGCTTGGGGTCCGCCTTGCGCTCCTCGAGCACGCCCTCGGCCTCTTCGCCGGTGATGCGCAGCGCCTCGAGCTCGGCCTCGCTCTTGCCCTCGATCCCCATGACCTCGTCGCGCGCGCCCTTCATCGCATGGATCAGCTCGTCGATCTTGAGGTGGAGCGCGGCCTCGTGCCGCTTCTGCTGGTTGAGCACCATCTGGGTGAGCGTGATCGCGAGCACCGAGAGCACCAGCGTGAGCGCCGCGGTGGCATCGTCGCCGAGCGGGAGCAGGAACCAGGCGAGACAGAAGATCACCACCCCGATCTGGGCCATCGGATGACCGGCGATGTTGGCGACTGTCTCCGACACACGGCATCCGGCGTCGTACAGCATCTGGCTCAGGTTCGGTTTCGGCACGGCAGTGAAACGTTCACTGCCCCGCCCCGTTCCCGGAGCTAGCGCCCCTGCATGTCCCGGTGCTCGGGTGGGATGCGGACGGTGAGGCCGTCGAGCTCCGGCGTGAGCAGGATCTGGCAGGCGAGCCGGCTGGTGCGCGTGGCGGCGACGGCGAGATCGAGCATGTCCTCCTCCTCCTCGCTCGCCGGCGGCAGGCGCTCGAAATCCTCGGGCGCGACGATCACATGGCACGTCGAACAGGCCATCTGCCCCTCGCACGTGCCTTCGAGCGGCTGGCCGTCGTTCTGAGCGACATCGAGCAGGATCGCGCCCTCGGCCGCCTCGACCTCGCGGGTTTCCGTCTGGTCGGCGCTGACGAACCGGACACGGATCATGCCGCCACCTTCTGCGCGCGCGCGACGGCATCGATCCGGTCGAGCGCCGCCATCAGCTCCTCTTCGGTCGTGTAGCGGCCGAAGCCGATGCGGACGCTGGAGCGCGCCTGGGCATCGGTGAGGCCGATCGCGCCCAGCACATGGCTGGGCCTTCCCGATCCGCTCGCGCAGGCCGAGCCCGCGGAAAAGGCGATGTCGCGCAGGTCCGACATCAGCCGCGCGACGTCGAGCCCTTCGCGGCGCAGGTTGAGGTTGCCGTGGTAGCGCTCTTCCTGCGAGCCGTTGAGAGTCCAGCCCATGCTCGCCATCCGCGCGAGGCCGGCGCGGAAAAGCTGCTCGGCATGGGCATGATCGGCGCCGAAACGCTGCTTGGCGAGCTTGGCGGCGGCGCCGAAGCCAGCACAGAGCGCCGGAGAGAGCGTGCCCGATCGGCCCGGCTTCTCCTGCCCGCCGCCGTGGAGCAAAGGCTCGAGCGCCACGCCGTCGCGCACCCAGAGTGCGCCGATCCCTTTGGGCCCGTGGATCTTGTGCGCCGAGATGGCGACCAAGTCGCAATTGTCCGGGATCAGCTCGCGGCCATAGCCCTGTACCGCGTCGCACAGGAAGCGCGCACCGGCTTCATGGGCGAGGCGCGCGAGTTGCTCGACCGGCTGGATCGTGCCGATCTCGTTGTTGACCAGCATCGCCGCGACCAGTCCGACGCCGGGGCGGATCGCCTCGCGCGCGGCGGCGAACTCCACCAGGCCGTCGCTGCCGACCGGCAGCACCGTGATCTTGCGGCCGCGCCGCGCCTCGGCCTCGACGGTGTCGAGCACCGCGGCGTGCTCGGTGGCGATGGTGACGATGTCGCCGGTCGTGCCCTTGATCGCCCAGTTGAGCGCCTCGGTCGCGCCGCTGGTGAAAACGAGCGTGCCGCCGGTCGGCATCAGAGCGGCGACCTGGTCGCGCGCCGCCTCCACCGCCGCCTTGGCCGCGCGGCCGGCGGGGTGCGCCGAATGGGGATTGGCGAAATTGTCCTGGAGCCAAGGCAGCATCGCCTGGAACGCCTCGGGCGCGAGCGGAGTGGTCGCCTGATAGTCGAGATAGATCATGCAGCCCTCGTACGCGCTTCGGAGGCGATAGTGCGCCACAATTCGGCGAAGCGGTCGATCTCATCCTCGCTGGTGGTGCGGCCGAAGCTCACGCGGACGACCTCGCGCAGCTCGGGCTCGCTCCAGCCCATCGCGGTGAGCACGTGGCTGGGGCGCATGCTGCCGGAGGAGCAGGCGCTGCCCGCCGAGACCGAGATGCCGGCAAGGTCGAAGCGGATGAGCTGCGCGGCGGACGATACGCCGGGCATGCGATAGGCGCCGATCAGCGGGCTGCGCGGGGTTGCGGCGCCGACGATCTCGCCGCCCGCCGCGCGGATCGCATCCTCCAGCCGAGTGCGCAGCGCGGCCATGCGGGCAAGGTCCTCGGGTTCGGCGACCGCGGCGGCATAACCGAGCGCGCCGGGCAGGTTCTCGGTGCCGGCGCGATAGCCCTTCTCCTGTCCGCCCATCGGCAGCAGCACGCCGAAGTCGCGGACGAGCAGCGCGCCGATCCCCGGCGGGCCGCCGCGCTTGTGCGCCGAGACCGCGACGAGATCGGCGTGGCGCAACACTGCGTCGTCGGCGCGCGCGGGCATCTGGGCGGCATCGACGAGCAGGATGCCGCCCGCGGCGTGGACGATCTCGGCGATGGCGGCGACCGGCTGACGGACGCCCGTCTCGCTGTTGGCCCATTGGACGCAGAGCAGCGTCCGCCCCTTGCCCTCCAGCGCGCGGGCGAGCGCGTCAAGGTTCACCATGCCGTCGGCGCCGACGGGCAGCACGCTCGCGCCCTCCGAATGGCGCAGCACCGAATCATGCTCGACTGCCGTGATCAGCCGCTGCCCGGCCATCGAACGGCCCAGCGCGAGGTGGAGCGATTCGCTGGCGCCCGAGGTCAGCACCAGCTCGTGCGCCCAGCCATAGGCGGCGGCGATGCGGGTGCGCGCGTCCTCCAGCGCGGCGCGGGCGGCGCGTCCCTCGGCGTGCGGCGAAGAAGGGTTCGCCCAGGCCCGCATGCCCTGCTCGACCGCGGCGATCGCGGCGGCCGTCATCGGCGTGGTTGCGGCGTGATCGAGATAGATGCGGTCGGCCAAGTTGGTTCCAATTGCGTGAAGGGCGGCGGTGCCTATATAGCGCGCAACTCCCCGCGCTCCACCGCGCGCGCCCATTCAACAGGTAGAGAACCTTGCCCGAAGTCATCTTCCCCGGTCCCGAAGGGCGCCTCGAAGGCCGTTTCGCTCCCGCACCCAAGCCGCGCGCGCCCGTCGCCATGATCCTCCACCCGCACCCCAATGCGGGCGGCACGATGAACAACCGGATCGTGCAGGAGCTCTACAAGACCTTCCAGCGCCGCGGCTTCGCGACGCTGCGCTTCAACTTCCGCGGCGTCGGCAAGAGCCAGGGCACGTTCGACAACGGCATCGGTGAGCTTTCGGACGCGGCGAGCGCGCTCGACTGGGTGCAGAGCTTCCATCCCGAGGCGCAGACCACCTGGATCGCAGGCTTCAGCTTCGGCGCCTGGATCGGCATGCAGCTGCTGATGCGCCGGCCCGAGATCCGCGGCTTCATCTCGATCGCGCCGCCGGCGAACATGTACGACTTTAGCTTCCTGGCGCCCTGCCCCTCCTCGGGCATCATCATCCAGGGCGAGGCCGACGAAGTCGCGACTCCGGCCGCGACCCAGAAGCTGGTCGACAAGCTGCGCACGCAGAAGCACATCACCATCCACCACGACACCATTCCGGGCGCGAACCATTTCTTCGAGCATGAGATGGACCAGATGATGGGATCGGTGGACCGCTATCTCGACATGCGGCTCGACCCGAACTGTCCGATCCGCTGAGGACACCAACCGTCGTCCCCGTGAAGGCGGGAACGACGGTTTATTGCGGTCAAATCTGCCAGATCAGCAGGTTCCCCAGGATCACCAGCGCGCAGACCAGCATCAGCGCGCCCTTGAGCCGGTCGCTGCGGAAGGTGCGCACGCCGCCCCAGACGAGCGCGAACATGGCGAGGACCGCGATGCTGAGCATCAGCGGATTGAGCGACGGGTCGAGCATTCAGGACACCAGCAGGATCAGCAGCAGGACGAGCAGCGCCGCGCTGCCGGCCAGGATCGCGATCGCGCGCGGGTCGCGGCGATAAGCGGCGAAGGCCACCACGAACAGGAACAGCCCCAGCCCGCGTGTGGCGAGGCTGAGCACCTGCGCGAGCAGGCCGCCGAAGCGTGTCTCGTGCATCAGCCCTCCGATCCCAGCACGGCGGCATAGGCGTCCGGATCGGCATTGCCGCCCGAGAGGATCACGAGCGTTCCGGGGCGCGGCTGGACCTTGCCAGCGAGCAGCGCCGCGAGCGCGACCGCGCCGCCGGGCTCGACCACCAGCCGCAGCTTGGCGGCCGCCCAGCGCTGCGCGTCGCGCACGTCCTTCTCGCTCACCGCCACGCCGGTCACCCCGCGGCGGCTGAGCACGTCGAAGGTGAGCGGCGACACTTGCTTGGTCTGCAGCGCGTCGCAGGCCGTGGCGGGCGGACTGTCGCCGACCGGCTCGATCCATCCGGCATCGAGGCTGCGGCGCATGTCGTCCCAGCCCTCCGGCTCGACCACGATCATCTCGACATCGGGAAGCGCCAGCGCGATCCCCGCCGCCAGCCCGCCGCCGCCGCAGGGCACGAGCACCTGCGATGGATCGGGCAGCTTCCTCTCTACCATCTGGCTCACGGCCTCGATGCCGGCGCTCCCCTGCCCCTCGATCACCCAGGGATCGTCGAAGCTCGGGACCAGCACCGCGCCACGGGCGTGCGCAAGATGCGCGGCGATCTTCTCGCGGCTCTCGGTCGCGCGGTCGTACTTCACCACTTCGGCACCGAGCGCGAGCGTCGCATCGATCTTCACCTTGGGCGCATCGGCCGGCATCACGATCACCGCCGGGATGCCGAGTCGCTTCGCCGCCCAGGCAATGCCCTGCGCATGGTTGCCGGACGAAAAGGCGACGACGCCCTTCTCGCGCGCGGCGGCGTCGAGCGCTGTCAGCCGGTGCCAGGCGCCGCGGATCTTGAAAGCCCCGATCGGCTGCAGCGATTCCGCCTTGAAGCAGACCGGAACGCCGCGAATTTCCGCTGTAAACAGAGGGGTTTGCGGCAGGATGGCCACCAGCTTCGCCGCCGCGTCGCGCACCCCTGCGCGGGTCGGCTGTCGCACAATCGTCACAGTTTAACCCCGCCGTACATTTCCGGGCCTCGAATCACTTTACATGGGGGGACCGCGTCCCTAAATGCCGCCTTCCGCTGCCCCATGGGACTTCCAACCGCAAGGCAGCTTTTCGTCAATGTTTGCCGCAAGGCATTTGGAGGTCCCTTGAATTGCACAAGCACCATAGCGCGCTGGGGCTAGCTGCCGCCCTTCGACCGGTAGCCCCGGTCACGCTCACCCGTCCGCACGCCGCATCGCGTGCCGCCCGCTTCTTCGTGGAGAAGTTTCCGGGCCGCTCGATGTATGCCGTGAAGGCCAATCCCTCGCCGGATCTGCTGCAGATCCTGTGGGATAGCGGGATCACGCATTTCGACGTCGCCTCGATCGCCGAGGTACGGCTCGTCGCCAAGACGCTGCCCGAGGCCACCCTGTGCTTCATGCACCCGGTGAAGGCCGAGGAAGCGATCGAAGAGGCGTATTTCGAGCATGGCGTGCGCGTGTTCAGCCTCGATTCGATCGAGGAGCTGGAGAAGATCGTCCGCGCCACCAAGGGCGCGGAAGACCTGACGCTGTGCGTCCGCCTGCGCGTCTCTTCGGACCATTCGAAGCTCAGCCTCGCCTCCAAGTTCGGCGTGGGCCCGGGTGAATCGAAGGAACTGCTGATCGCAGCCCGCCAGGCGGCGGACGCGCTCGGCATCTGCTTCCACGTCGGTTCGCAGGCGATGGCGCCCGAAGCCTATGCCAATGCGATGGAGCGCGTGCGCTCGGCGATCGTCGAGGCCGGCGTCACCGTCGACGTGATCGACGTCGGCGGAGGCTTCCCCTCGTCGTACCCGGGCATGGAGCCTCCGCCGCTCGAGCATTATTTCGCGACGATCCACCGCGCGTTCGAGAGCCTGCCGATTTCCTATTCGGCCGAGCTCTGGGCGGAGCCGGGCCGCGCGCTGTGCGCCGAGTATAGCTCGCTGATCGTACGCGTCGAGCGGCGCCGCGGTTCGGAGCTCTACATCAACGACGGCGCGTACGGCGCGCTGTTCGACGCCGCGCACATCGGCTGGCGCTTCCCCGTCCGTCTCCTCCGCGAGCCGGATTCGAACGCCCGCGACGTGGAGTTCAGCTTCTACGGCCCGACGTGCGACGACCTCGATCATATGGCAGGCCCGTTCCTGCTGCCCGCCGACGTGCAGGCCGGCGACTATATCGAGATCGGCATGCTCGGCGCGTACGGCGCGGCGATGCGCACGGCGTTCAACGGTTTCGGCGCAACCGAGACCGCGATCGTCGACGACGAGCCGATGACGTCGCTCTACCTGGGCGAAGCCGCGGAACGCGCGCTGCCTTCGAACGTCGTCAAGCTGTAACGGCTGAACGCTAGCCGCCTTCGCTCCCCTCCCGCTTGCGGGAGGGAGTATCAGGTCGATCGTCCCCCGGACGATCTGAAATGGCCGGGGGCCATTTCACCTGATACTGGGAGGGCATGGCTTTCGGGGAAGGCTGTTGCAGCCCCTCCCCTAACCCCTCCCGCAAGCGGGAGGGGAACTTACGGGTTTCCGCGTCCCCTTGAATGACGGCGGCCATTGGAAAGAATGGGAGTTCCCATGTCCGACACCCTCACCAAGACCGCGGCGGCAAACCCGCCGATCAACGACACCCGCAAGGCCGAGCTTCTGTCGAAGGAAGTGAAGCACATCGACATCACCAAGTTCGATGCGCGCCCGATCGTCGACGCGATGGCCGACATGAGCTTCACCAGCCGCGACCTCGGCCGCGCGACCAACATCTACAACCAGATGCTGGCCGACAAGGATTGCACGATCTTCCTGGTGATCGCGGGCTCGACCTCGGCCGGCGGCTGCATGGACCTCTATGCCGAGCTGGTGCGCAACAACATGGTCGACGGCATCGTCGCGACCGGCGCGACGATCGTCGACATGGATTTCTTCGAGGGCCTCGGCCACAAGCATTATCAGGCGCTCGAGATCCCCGACGACGACACGCTGCGCTCGCTCTACATCGACCGCATCTACGACACGTACATCGACGAGGAAGACCTCCAGCACGTCGATCACACGATCTTCGAGATCGCCGAGAGCCTCGAGCCGGGCGCCTATTCGTCGCGCGCCTTCATCCGCGAGATGGGCAAGTATCTGGTCGAGCATGGCAAGAAGGAGAACAGCCTCGTCAAGCTCGCCTACGAGCATGACGTGCCGATCTTCTGCCCGGCGTTCGTGGACAGCTCGGCCGGCTTCGGCCTCGTCAAGCATCAGGTCGACGCTGCCAAGGCCGGCAAGCCCTACGTCATGATCGACGCGGTCGCGGACTTCCGCGAGCTCACCCAGATCAAGATCGAGGCCGGCACCACCGGCCTGCTGATGATCGGCGGCGGCGTGCCGAAGAACTTCATCCAGGACACCGTCGTCTGCGCCGAGATCCTCGGTCACGAGGACGTCGCGGTGCACAAGTACGCGGTCCAGATCACGGTCGCCGACGTCCGCGACGGCGCCTGCTCGTCCTCGACGCTGCAGGAAGCCGCCTCGTGGGGCAAGGTCAACACCGGCATCGAGCAGATGGTCTTCGCCGAGGCCGGCTCGGTGATGCCGCTGCTGGCGTCGGACGCCTATCACCGCGGCTATTGGAAGGACCGCGCCAAGCGCGGCTGGGCGAAGCTGTTCGGCTGAGCCTCTATTTCCCCTCCCTGCAAGGGAGGGGATCAAGGGGTGGTTAGAAAAGGCCGGGCTCGATGCCCGGCCTTTCTTTTTTCACCGCATCTCGTTGGGCTCGCCTTCGGCTCGCACCCACCCTCAGCCCCTCGCCGCAGGGAGGTGAGCTTGCAGCCCTATCCCCGCGCCTCGCGGGCCGACTGGTTGAGCTGCGCCAGCGTCGCCTCGAACCGCCCTTCGGCTTCCGCATTGCGCAGGAACTTCACGCGCTCGACCAGTATCTCCGCCGGCGTCGGCTGCTGGCCGAACAGCGCCATCACTTCGTCGATGAAGTCCTCGAGCGGCAGATAGCCGGGCCGGCTCTCCTGCCCCGGCGTGAGCCCGGTCTGGACCGCGGGCGGGACGAGCTCGATCACTTCCACCTTGCCCCGCAGCGCCTCGCGCAGCGACACGGTGTAGCTGTGGATCGCGGCCTTGGTGGCATTGTAGGTCGGCGTATCGACCAGCGGGACATAGGCGAGCCCCGACGAGACGTTGACGATCGCCGCGTCCGCCTGTGCGGCGAGGTGATCGACCAGCGCATTGGTCAGCCGGATCGGGCCGAGCAGGTTGGTGGTGATCGTCGCCTCGGCGTCGGCGAGGTCGCGGCGCGTGTCGAGCGCCTCGAAGCGCATGATGCCGGCGTTGTTGACCAGCACGTTGAGCTCGGGATGCTCGGCGAGCACGCGGCGGGCGAAGTCCTCGACGCCTTCGGCGCTCTCGACGTCGAGCTGCATCACCGCGATGCCCGGCCGCCCCTCCGCCGCACGTTCCAGCGCATCGAGCCGGCGTCCGGCGATGATCACCTTGTTGCCCAGGTCATGGAAGTGGTGCGCCAGCGCTTCGCCGATGCCCGATCCGCCGCCAGTGATGAGGATGGTGTTGCCGTTGGTCTTCATCTGCCGTCTCCCGTTTCTGCGGTTGATGGCTGCCCATATATCGCTACAGTATCGTATCGAAAGAAGGCACCCGAAAGATTTATACTTACCATTTGGAGAGTGTGAGATGACCGCGGTCTCGCCCAAGCCATGGCCGGACGCCGATCCACGCGTCGATGCGCTGGTGAACGACGTGATCGGCCGCGTGGCCGACAAATGGACGATGCTGATCCTCGAAGTGCTCGCGGATCATGGCGAGCTGCGCTTCACGCGCGTCGGCAAGCTGGTGCCCGGGATCAGCCAGAAGATGCTCACCCAGACGCTGCGCCAGATGGAGCGCGACGGGCTGGTGGTGCGCACCGTCCATCCGGTGATCCCCCCGCGCGTCGAATATCGCCTTACCGAGCTGGGGCTGAGCCTGGGAGCGGCCTTCTGCGGGGTGTGGACCTGGGCGGAGGATAATCTCGAACGGATCGAGACGGCGCGGCGCAGCTTCGATGCGCGGCAGGACCTCCTCACCCCTCCGTGAAATGGAGAGGCAAGGGGTGGGTGTAGGGCCGGGCTTAGGGCTTGGCTTCGCCCGCGACCCAGGATGCCGGGCTCGCGGCGGGCGTGTCCGCCGGCGGGTTGCCGCTCATGGTGAGCCGGTCATAGGCCTGGCCGCCCAGCCCCTCGGTCTGCGCATTGATCTGCGGCGGAGCATAGGGCTCGGCGGCCTCGAGCAGATCGTAGACGATGGTCACCTTGCTGCCGACCGGCGTGAGATCGAAGAGCTGGCGGGCGAACTTGACCGGCAGCCGCACGCAGCCATGCGAGGCGGGACGCCCGGGAATATAGCCGCCGTGCAGCGCGATCCCGTCCCAGGTGAGCCGCTGCATGTGCGGCATCGGTGCATCGCTGTAGAGGTTCGAACGGTGGAAGGCCTGCTTCTGCAGGATGGTGAACTCGCCGGTCGGCGTGTCGTAGCCCGGTGCCCCGGTCGAAACCGTGGTCTCGGCCAGCAGCCGCCCGCCGCGATAGAGATAGGCACGCTGCGCGACCAGGCTGACGACGAGCGAAAGCGGCTCCGTGGCGGTGCTCGCGGCGATCTGCGCGGGCTGCTCGTGCCAGACGAACTGGCCGGGCTTGAGCGGGTGGGTGTCGGGCTGCACGGTTCCCTCCGCGGCTTGGGCCACGGCGGGCGTGGCGGGCAGCGCGGCAAGCAGCGCAAGCGCGATCAACGCGCTCGGGCCGGTTCTCATTTTCCTTCTCCGTCAATCGCTTGGGCGGGCGCCCGTTTCACGGGATTCAACGTAGCTGGGCGCAGTTGGTGCCCTGACCGACTCAAAGCCCGGGCGCGAAAGCTTTCCGCGCCCCGAACCGCGCAAGTCTCGGTGAAATGGGCACAAGCTGCGGTGAGTGACGGAAATATACGGTATTGTTCAAACATCGTCAGGAACCATTTTGCTATTAGGTAGCAAATAGAGCAGCGAAGCGGGCAACGGGTTTGGTGAAGGACAGTCTCGATACGGTGCACTCGCGCCGGGCATTGCTGAGATCGGCATTGGCCATCGCGGGTGGCGCAACGCTTTCCTCGTGCGTTTCCAGTTCGGTGGACATGGCCGCGGCTCCGATTCCGGTCCCGCCGCCCGCACCCGTTCCCATCCCCAAGGCCCCGCAGGTCGCGAAGGCACGTGCCGTTCCAGCCGGCGTCCGGCCCGAGCTGTTCAAGAAGGCCGTGGCCGCGCTCGACCGGCACTCGTTCCGGATTCCGTCGCACGACCGCATCGCGATCGCCGACTTCGCACGCCCCTCGGCGGACGCACGCTTCTACATCGTCAACATGGGCACCGGCGAAGTGCAGAGCTTCCTGGTAGCGCACGGCATCGGCTCGGACCCCGAGCACACCGGCATGCTCCACCGTTTCTCGAACGACATGGGTTCGGAGGCGACCTGCGAAGGCGCGTTCCTGACCGCCGACTATTATGTCGGCAAGCACGGCGATTCGCAGAAGCTGATCGGCCTCGATCCGACCAACAGCAATGCCTATGACCGCGCGATCGTCGTCCACTCCGCCTGGTACGCCAACCCCGAGGTCGTGATGCAGCACGGCAAGCTCGGCCGCAGCCAGGGCTGTTTCGCGGTCGGCGAGCGTGACCTCGCCAAGGTGTTCGAGCGCCTGGGCCCCGGCCGGATGATCTATTCCGCCAAGGCCTGATCCGCCTCCCCTATTTGGGATCGATCGGGGTCCGCCGGGGTTGGCACTGAGCCCAACCCCCGGCTAGGACCATTGCATGACCGAAACGCTTTCTCCCGCGCTTCCCGACGAGGTGGATCGCGCCGCACGGAAATTGCTCGAGGCGGCGTGCGACAAGGAGCTCACGCTCGCGACGGCGGAAAGCTGCACGGGCGGGCTGCTCGCCTCGCTTCTCACCGACGTCGACGGCGCCAGCCATGCATTCGAGCGCGGGTTCGTGGTCTACACCAATGAAGCCAAGTCCGAGCTGCTCGGCATCCCGCTCGACCTGATCGAGCGCGAAGGCGCCGTGAGCAAGGTCGTGGCGTGCGCGATGGCCGAGGGGGCGCTCAAGGGCAGCAAGGCCGACATCGCCATTTCCGTCACCGGCTTCGCAGGACGCGGGGCACCGGAGGACGAACCCGGCCTTGTCCATTTCGCCTGCGCGCGCCAAGGCCGGCCGACCGCGCACCGCGAGGCGCATTTCGGCGACATCGGCCGCGGCGGGGTGCGCGTCGAATGCCTGCGCACCGGACTGGAAATGCTGGCGGAGGCGCTTTGATGGCGAAGTCCCACCCCTTTTACGCGCTCCACCGCCACGGGATGATCCGGGCGGGCGTGTGCACGCCGGCGACCGTGGTCGCAGATCCCGCCGCCAACGCGCGCGCGACGATCGCGCTGGCGAAACAGGGCGACGCCGAGGGCGCCGACCTGCTCGTCTTCCCCGAGCTCAACGTCACCAGCTATGCGATCGACGACCTGCATCTGCAGGACGCGGTGCTCGACGCGACCGAAGCGGGGATCGCCGCGATCGCCCAGGCGAGCAAGGGGCTCAAGCCCATGCTGCTCGTCGGCGCGGCGCTGCGGCGCAACGGGCGGCTCTACAATTGCGCGGTGGCGATCGCGCGCGGGCGCATCCTGGGGGTGGTGCCCAAGCAATATCTCCCCAACTACCGCGAATATTACGAGAAGCGCTGGTTCGCGAGCGGCATCGGGCTCACCGGGCTGGAGATCACGGTGGCCGGCCAGACCGTGCCCTTCGGCGCCGACCTGGTCTTCGCCGCGACCGACCTGGCGGACTTCGTCTTTCACATCGAGATCTGCGAGGATTATTGGGCCCCCGTCCCGCCATCGACCGAAGGCGCGCTCGCCGGCGCGCTGGTGCTGTGCAACCTCTCCGCCTCCAACATCGTCATCGGCAAGGGCCGCGAGCGCGAGCTCTATTGCGCCGCCCAGTCGGCGCGCACGCTATCGGCCTATGTCTATTCGGCCTCGGGCCCCGGCGAGAGCACGACCGACCTCGCCTGGGATGGCCAGGGGCTGATCTATGAGTTGGGCGAGCTGCTCGCCGCCTCCGAACGCTTCGAGCTGACCACCGAGATCGTCTATTCGGACCTCGACCTCGAGCGGCTGCGGCTCGAGCGGATGCGCAACGGCACGTTCAACGACAATGCCCGCGCCGCCAATCACCCCGAAATGCGCTTCCGCCGCATCGGCTTCGAGCATGCACCCGATTTCGCCGATCGCGGGCTGGTCCGGCGTCTCCGCCGCTTCCCCTTCGTGCCGAACACGCCCGCGCGGCTCGAGGAGGATTGCTACGAGGCGTTCAACATCCAGGTGGAGGGGCTGCGCAAGCGGCTCGAAGCCACCGGCAGCAAGCACATCGTCATCGGCGTCTCGGGCGGGCTCGATTCCACCCATGCGCTGATCGTCGCGTGCAAGGCGATGGACCGGCTCGGCCGCCCGCGCTCGGACATACTCGGCTTCACCATGCCGGGCTTCGCGACCGGCGACGCGACCAAGTCGAACGCCTGGGCGCTGATGCGAGCTCTGGGCGTGGCCGGCGAGGAAATCGACATCCGCCCGAGCGCGCGGCAGATGCTCACCGACCTCGGCCATCCCTTCGCCGAGGGCGAGCCGGTCTATGACGTGACCTTCGAGAACGTCCAGGCGGGGCTGCGCACCGACTATCTCTTCCGCCTCGCCAACCAGCGCCAGGGCTTCGTGCTCGGCACCGGCGACCTGTCCGAGCTGGCGCTCGGCTGGTGCACCTATGGCGTCGGCGATCAGATGAGCCATTACGGCGTCAACGCCGGCGTGCCCAAGACGCTGATCCAGTATCTGATCCGCTGGACGGTGAAGACCGGCCAGTTCACCGGCGAGGCCGCCGACGTGCTCACCGCGATCCTCAACACCGAAATCTCGCCCGAGCTGGTCCCCGCCGATGCAGAGGGCAGGATGCAGAGCACGCAGGACCGGATCGGGCCCTATGAGCTCAACGACTTCTTCCTCCATTATGTCGTGCGCCACGGGCTCAGGCCGTCGAAGATCGCCTTCCTCGCCTGGCACGCGTGGCGCGACGCCGCGGCCGGGCTGTGGCCGATCGACTTCCCCGAGGCCGGCCGCAACCAGTATGATCTGGCGACGATCGCGAAGTGGCTCGAATCCTTCCTGTTCCGCTTCTTCCAGACGAGCCAGTTCAAGCGATCCGCGCTGCCCAACGGCCCCAAGGTCTCGGCCGGCGGCGCGCTGAGCCCCCGCGGCGACTGGCGCGCGCCGTCCGACAGCGTGGCGACCGCCTGGATCGAGGAACTGCGCGCGGCGCTGCCCTGAGCCGGAACAGCGTGAGCTAGGTTGTATCGCATTCATCTCCCCTTCCCTTCAGGGAGGGGAGCGCGTTACGCTATCGCGCCGCCCCGCATCCTGCGCGACCAAAGGTCACACCAAGGTCACACTATCGCGGCGGTTCGAGCGGGCCTGACCATCGGCCGATCCGGCGGGGCGATGCCGGAAGTGGACACGGCGGAAGTGGACAAAGTGGAGACCCCAACGCGGGCGCATGCGCGTGCGTACGTGCCTGCGCGCGTGCGCGTGCGTGTGCGCGCGAAACGCCGATTATATTCAGATTGAGAAAGAGCGTTCCCGTTTTGTTTCAGGCCAAATCCTATTTTGCAAGCGGCAAGATTTTGCGCCGGGAAGCTGGGTTGTCTCGACATTCGTCTCCCCTCCTCAAAAGGGAGGGGAGCGCGTTAGGATGAACGTCGATACGCCCTGGCTTCCCTCCCTTTCAGAAAGGGAACACGAGGTTCAGCGATCCAATATGTCCGCCACGCGGCGGAGGAGCTCGTGCGATTCGAAGGGCTTCTTGAGCATCTGCAGATGCGGCCCGGCGAGCGCCTCGAGCTGGCTCGATTCGGCGAAGCCGGTGACGACGAGCACGTCGAGGTCGGGATCGGTCTGGCGGACCTCGCGCGCGACATCGGCGCCGCTCATGCCCGGCATCGCGAAATCGACGATGACCAGGTCGGGCTTGCGCGCGCGGATCAGCTCGAGCCCTTCGGCGCCGTCGCCGGCCTCGCGCACTTCGGCCCCGGCTGCCCGCAGCATCTCCACCAGCGTGGTGCGCACCTCGGGGTCATCCTCGATCAGCGTGATCCGGCAGTCCGATAGATCGATGCGCTGGTCGCTGCGGGCGTCGTCCTCCACTGCGCGGCGAGGCTCGACGCGGGCCACGCGCAGGAACAGCGTAACCGCAGTGCCCTTGCCCTGCTCGCTTTCGATCTGCAGCCCGCCGCCGCACTCGCGCATCACGCCATAGGCCATCGACAGCCCCATGCCGGTGCCCTTGCCCACGCCCTTGGTGGTGAAGAAAGGCTCGGCCGCGCGCGCCAGCACTTCGGGCGACATGCCGGTCCCCGTGTCGCGGAGCGTGAGCGCGACATAGTCGCCCGGCGCAAGATCGGGCGCGACCTGGCCGCTGCGCCGTTCGGCCGAGATGGTCAGCGTGCCACCCTCGGGCATCGCATCGCGCGCGTTGAAGGCGAGATTGAGCACTGCGAGCTCGACCTGCAGCGGATCGGCCTCGACGTTTAGCGCCGGATCGATCGGCTTGATCTGGACGTGGCTGAGCGGCGCGACCGCGCGCTCGACCAGGTCCTTCACGCCGCCGATCAGCTCGACCAGCCGGACCGAGGCCATGTCGAGCCGCTGCTTGCGCGAGAAGGCAAGGAGCTGGCCGGTCAGCGCACGCCCGCGTTCGACGGCGTTGAGCGCGCTCGCGCTCCAGCGCACGACGCGGTCGCCGTCGTCGGGCTTGCGCGCGATCAGCTCGAGATTGCCGGCGATTGCCTGGAGCAGATTGTTGAAGTCGTGCGCGATGCCGCCGGTGAGCTGGCCGACCGCCTCGAGCTTCTGCGACTGGAGCAGCGCGGCCTCGGCATGCTCGCGCTGCGCCGCCTGCGCGCGCAGATCCCCGAGCGCGGCGTCACGCTCGCGCACGCGCTCTTCGAGCTCGCGGTTCGCTGCGTGCAACTCGGCGGCGGAGGGAAGCGTGAACGCCTTGGGCAACAACAACCACAGCGCGATGGCTGCTGCGAGCGACACCGCTGCCCCCACGAGCTTCACCACTGCCTGCAGCCCGAAGGCCGGGTGCCACAAGCCCAGGATATTCACCGCATGGGCGAGGCCGCACACCGCCAGGAAGGCCGCGAAACACCAGAAGGCCCAGCCATAGGAAAGCTCGGTGCGGCGGCGGACCAACACGAACAGCGCCACGGCGATCGCGACATAGGACAGCGCCGACACGGCGTCCGCCACGGCATGAGTCCAGACCAGCCCCATGCTCGCGTCGGGTGCAAGGCCGTCATTCCAGAAAGCCGCGAGCAGGCTGTGCATCGAAAATCCTCAAAGTCGCGGCGCTACCGCGGGTAGTTTCGCATATCGAAAACGGAGTACGCCTGAACCTACGGAAAAAGCCTGTAACTCGCCGGCACCGGAACGAAGTTTCCGGACGCGTGGCGAGCGCTAGCGCACTGCCCCGGCATCGCTGGCCGCAGTCATCGGACAAAAAGCGCCCGACAGCGTTGACCGGGCCGCATTCCCGCGCCACCCTCGCCTCAAACGATCCTTCGCAAGGAAGGAAACATGAGAGGGGACGCAATGCGGATCGGCAGGTTGTTGATGCTGGGAGTGGCGCTTCCGGCGCTCATCGCGGCGGGCCCGGCGAGCGAGGGCCTGCACCTGGGCGACAAGGGCTATCTGACCACGCCCGGGCTCGACGTGTTCGTCTTCACCGACATCTATCCCGACGGCCACCAGACCGGCGTGACCGTGATCCAGCACGGCGTCCGCGTCGCCGCCAACGGCGACCTGCGGCTGGAGCCCGCGCCCGGCCAATGGTCGCCGATGCCCGCCTCGGGCGAGCGGCACGTCGATTCCGCCACAGGAACGATCACCCAGACGCTCAGCTATCCCGATCCCACCAAGGATTCGAAGGGCTTCAATCCGATCTACTATCCCGACCTGAAGCTCGGCTACGCAGTCCATGTCTCGCCCGCGGGCGGCAACAGCTTCCGGATCAGCGTGGATCTGGACAAGCCGCTGCCGCCCGAATGGACGGGCAAGGTGGGCTTCAACCTCGAGCTGTTCCCGACGCACCTGTTCGGCAAATCCTGGCTGATGGATGGACAGACCGGCATCTTCCCGCGCCAGCCCAATGGCCCCGTCGAACGGCTGGCCGGCGGCAAGGTTCCGGAGCCGCGCAACGCCCAGGCCAACGGGCCGGTCCAGTCGCTGAACGGCCAGGCGCTCGCCGCGCCGCTCGCCACGGGCAAGACGCTGGTGGTCGCGCCCGAGGAGGACAAGCAGCGGCTCTCGATCCAGAGCCGCACCGGCGAGATCGAGCTGATCGACGGGCGGCTGCCGCACAACAACGGCTGGTTCATCGTCCGCGGCAAGGTGGCGCCTGGCGCGACGAAGAATGCTATCGAGTGGATCGTCACGCCCAACGTCGTCTCGGGCTGGCGCTACGAGCCGGTGATCCAGGTCAGCCAGGTCGGCTACGCCCCGGCCCAGCCGAAGCGCGCAGTGATCGAGCTCGACGCCGCGACCGACGCGCTCCAGCCCGCGACGCTCTACCGCCTCGGCGCCGAGGGCCGCACCGAAGTGATGCGCGCCGCGCCCCGGCCCTGGGGCAATTTCCTGCGCTATCGCTACGCCACCTTCGACTTCAGCCAGGTGCGCGAGCCGGGCATGTACGTCGTGCGCTATGGCGATAAGACCTCGCAGGCCTTCCGCATCGCGCAGGACGTCTATGCGCGCCACGTCTGGCAGCCGACGCTCGAATATTTCCTGCCGGTCCAGATGTGCCACATGCTGGTGCGCGAGAAATACCGCATCTGGCACGGGCTCGATCATATGGACGACGCGCTGATGGCGCCGAGCCCGCTCAACCATTACGACGGCTATGCGCAGGGGCCCTCGACGCTCACCAAGTTCAAGCCGGGCGAGATCGTGCCCGGCCTCAACGCCGGCGGCTGGCATGACGCGGGTGACTACGACCTGCGCGTGGAATCGCAGATCGGCACCGTCTGGCTGCTCTCGCGCATGGTCGAGGAATTCGGGCTCGACTATGACGCGACCCGCATCGACCAGAAGCGCAACCTAGTCGAGATCCACGATCCCGACGGGAAGAACGACGCGATCCAGCAGATCGAGCATGGGCTGCTCTCGGTGCTCGGCGGCTATCGCGCGATGGGTCGGCTCTATCGCGGCATCATCGATCCGTCGCTGCGCCAATATGCGATGCTCGGCGACGGATCGCTGCAGACCGACAATGTCTTCCGCAAGCCGGTCGAGGGCCTGGGCGTCGACAATAACGGCAACCCCATCCGCTGGGACGATCGCTGGGTGTTCACCGAGGACAATCCCGACCGCGAGCTCTACACCGCCGCCGGCCTCGCCGGTGCCGCGCGGGCGCTCAAGGCGAGCAACCCGGCGCTGGCGGCCGAGGCGCTCGCCGCCGCACGCGACCTGACGACCAGGGCGATCGACCGCGGCAAGGCCGAAAACCGCGTGTTCGCGCTCGCCGAGCTGATCCATGCGACGCACGACCGCGCGCTGGTGGCAAAGCTGGTGACGCTCGAGAACGACATCGTCTCGCAGATCGACAAGACCGGCTGGATGCTCGCCTCGATCCTCGACCAGCTGCCGCAGGGCTTCCGCGACAATGTGACGCGCGCCGTGACGGCCTATCAGGCCAGGGTGACGGCCGAGGCGCGCACCGACTCCCCCTATGGCGTGCCCTACAAGCCGCAGATCTGGGGCGCGGGCTGGGACATCCAGCGGCGTGGGGTCGAGCAATATTTCTTCCACAAGGGCTGGCCCCAGGCGACCTCGACCGACAGCTACATCAATGCGCTCAACTTCGTGCTGGGCGTGCATCCGGGCGAGAACACCGCCAGCTTCGCCTCGGGCGTAGGCGCGGTCTCGGCGACGACCGCCTATGGCGGCAACCGCGCCGACTGGTCCTACATCCCGGGTGGAGTGATCTCGGGCACCAATCTCGTGCGCCCCGACCTGCCCGAGCTCAAGACCTGGCCCTATTTCTGGCAGCAGACCGAATATGTGATGGGCGGCGGCGAGACCAACTACATGTTCCTCGCGCTGGCGGCGGACGCACTCTACCGGAAATCCCAATAACCGTCATCCCCGCGAACGCGGGGATGACTGACATTAGACGGCCAGCCGCCGGCCCTCGGTGGCGCTGCGGCGGGCGAGTTCGATGATGCGCAAGCCGGCGAGCGCATCCTCCGCGGCGACCGGCGGCGGGCTGCCCGTGGCGATCGCCTCCACGACGCCCGCGTAGAAGCGCCGATAGTCGCCGCGCTCGGACGCGATCACTTCGCGCGTGCCGTCGCCCAGCGTCAGCGTGCC
This sequence comes from Sphingomonas sp., assembly GCF_017744835.1. Classification (GTDB taxonomy): domain Bacteria; phylum Pseudomonadota; class Alphaproteobacteria; order Sphingomonadales; family Sphingomonadaceae; genus Sphingomonas. The sequence continues at coordinate 35,405 of NZ_JAGIAM010000003.1, read as the reverse complement.
GTGGATCTCCGGATCCTCGCGCCCATGCTCGGGATCGCTCGCCTTGCCCCCGGCGCGCGCGGCGTTCTCCTGCGGGTCGAGGCCATATTTGACGAAGCTCCCCAGCCGCCCGTGGATGCCGAAGCGCGGGCGCGGCGCGGCGACCAGGCGCGACGAGGACAGCACTACGCGGCGCGCGCCATAGTGGAGCGTCAGGTCGAAATAATCGTCCACCGCCCCGCCCTCGCGCTGCACCGCCAGGTCGGCGCTGAGCGCCTCGGGCATGCCGAAGAGCAGCAGTATCTGGTCGATCATGTGCGGGCCGAGGTCGGGAAGCTGGCCCGATCCCGCCTCGACCGATTCCTTCCACGGCTGCGCAAGCGCGGGGCGGAAGCGGTCCCAATGCGCCTCGAACAGCATGATCTCTCCCAGCCGCCCGCTGTCGAGCAGCTTGCGCACGGTGAGGAAGTCGCTGTCCCAGCGCCGGTTGTGGAAGGGGATGGCCAGCCGCCCGCGCGCCGTGGCGAGATCGATGAGCTGCTGCGCCTCGTCGGTCGAATTGGCGAAGGGCTTGTCGATCACGACATGCTTGCCCGCCTCCAAGGCGGCGCGGGCGAGCGGGAAATGCGTGTCGTTGGGCGTGGAGACGATGACCAGGTCGATCGCGGGATCGGCGATCAGCGCCTCGGGCGTGGTGGCGCGCGCCCGCGGATAGGCCGCGGCCACCGCCTCGGCCTTGCGCGTAGCGACGGCGACCAGCTCGAGCCCGTCCACCGCCTCGACCAGAGGTGCATGGAACGCGGTGCCGCCGAGCCCGAAGCCGATCAGTCCGGTGCGGATCATGCGTTGCTCCTTTCTCGTTCTCCCCTCCCTGCCTGCAGGGAGGGGTCGGGGGTGCGTGCGCGCGTCTGCGCGCCAAGAGAAACTCAACGGCAGCCAGCAAAGCGCCGGTCGAGGAATCGAGCCTCACCTGCCACTACGCCCACCCCTTGCTCCTCCCTTTCAGGGAGGCGAAGTAGAAAATCTACACTGCGTATCTGGCGCGCTGGGGACGGCTGAGCATCGCGTTCGCCGCGTCGTCGCCCAGGAAGCGTTCGGCCTCCGGGTCCCACTTCAGCCGCCGCCCCGTCTTCATCGCGATATGGTGGACGAGGCAGGTCGAGCAGGCGCGGTGGCCGATCTCGGCGGGCGCGCTCACCGGCACGCCGGTGCGGATCGCGTCGAGCCAGTTGCGATGCTGCTCGGGAGTCTTGGGGATCTGGACTTCGCTCGGCCCGATCACGCTGGTCAGGATCTTCGGATCGCTCGCCTGGAGCGGATCGATCTGCGGGCCCGCGGGATCGCTCGACGTCACCGGGCCGCTCCGCGTCACGAACACCCAGCCCTTGTCGCCGATGAACTTGATCCCGTTGGGCAGCGCGCCCGAGATCGTCATCGTCATGCCATTGGCATAGCGCGCGTGCGTCTCGAAGGGGCCGTGGACGTCCCACAGGCCGCTGGCGGGGAACTCGGCCTTACCCCAGACTTCGACCGGGCCCGAATGCTCCATGTCCATGCCCCAGTGCGCGACGTCGACATGGTGCGAGCCCCAGCCGGTGATCATTCCCGCGCCGAACTGCTCCATCCGCAACCAGCCGGGGCGGTTCTCGAACGAGTCCTGCGGATGCACCCGCGTCTCGGTATAGTAGACCTCGGGCGTGGTGCCGAGCCAGGCGTCGTAGTCGAGGTTGCGGGGGATCGGCATCACTGGCGCCTCGGGCCCCGAGGGGTCGCCCGGCAGCCCGACCTCAACGTGCTTGATCCGCCCGATCCGGCCGTTGCGCACCAGCTCGACCGCGCGCCGGAACTGCGGCCAGGGCTCGGACCCGCGCTGCTGCGAGCCGATCTGGAGGACCTTTCCGCTGCGCTCGACCGCGTCGGCCATCTTGCGCCCTTCGGCGATCGTCAACGATGCGGGCTTCTGGAGATAGACATGCTTGCCCGCGCGGACCGCATGGATCGCCATCGGCGCATGCTGGTGGTCGGGCGTGGAGATCAGGACGGCGTCGATGCCCTTGTCCGCGAGCAGCTCGTGGAAATCGGTATAGCCCCTGGTGCCCGAATAGTCCTTGCCCGACTTGGCGGCGTAGCGGCTGTCGACGAGCTGCATGCCCGCGCCCAGCCGCTTGGTGTCGACGTCGCACACCGCGACGATCTGCGCGTCGTCGTGGCGGTGGATCTCCTTCATGTCGTGGCTGCGGCTGATCCGCCCCGCGCCGATCGCGCCCACCGCGATGCGGTTCGACGGCGCGTTTTGGCCGAACACGCTCGACGGCACGATCACGGGCGCGGCGACCGCGGCGCCGATCTGGATGAGCTTGCGTCTGGAAAGCTCCATGGTCCCCCTCCCTTGCTCAGGCCAGGATCGGCCGGGTGGCATTCTTCTGCGCGGTCAGTACCAGCTCGGCGGCGAGCAGCGCCTGGTCCTGATCCTGCGCGACCGAACTGCGCTCGACCACGTCGGCAATGAACTGCGGCCCGAACGGCAGATGCACCTTCGAGCAATCGACATATTCGACGCCCTTCTTGTCCGCGACGAGCAAGTGGTTGCCGCCGGGCCGCCCGGCGATGTCGACATATTTGCGCAGCTCGATATAGCCCTCGGTGCCGAGCAGGAAGAGGCGCCCGTCGCCCCAGGTCGGCAGCCCATCGGGGGTGAACCAGTCGACCCGCACATACCCCGTGCCCCCGTTGCCGGTGGCGATCATGTCGCCGAAATCCTCGAATTTCGGTCGGTCCGGGTGGCGGAGGTTGCCCGTCTGCGCGGCGACGACCTGCGCGCTGGTGGTCTTGGTGTAGTAGAGGAACTGGTCGGCCTGATGGCTGCCGATGTCGGTGAGGATGCCGCCATAGCGCGCCTTGTCCCAGAACCAGTCGGGCCGGCTCGCAGGGCTGACCCGATGCGGCGCGAGGTTGACCGTCTGGATCACCTTGCCGATCCGTCCCTGGTCGACGAGCTGCCCGGCATGGACCGCAGCGCGTACTTCGAGCCGCTCGGAATACAGGATCGCGAACTTGCGCCCGGTCTCCTTCACCGCGCGGCGGACCTCGGCGAGCTGGTCGAGGCTGGTGATCGCGGGCTTGTCGCCCAGATAGTCCTTGCCCGCGCGCATCGCCCGGATGCCCAGCGGCGCGCGCAGATCCGGGACCGGCGCCCCGACGATGAGCTTGATCGACTTGTCGGCGAGAATTTCATCCTCGCTCCGCGCCAGCCGCACGCCATTGCCATAGCGCTTGCGGAAGGTGGCGATCTGCACCGGGTCGGTCGCGAAGAACGCTGTGGGCGTGCCGCCGCCGCGGATCATCGCGTCGGTCATGCTGTAGATATGCGCGTGGTCGAGCCCGATCACGCCGAAATCGATGCGGTGCTTCACCCCCGGCTCGGGCCCGGCGGGCGCGGCCGATTCCGACACCGCATTGCCCTGCGCGGCCGACTGGCCGAACGCCCCGGCGGGAAGACCCGCCGCCAGCCCGGCGATTCCGGTCCCCATCAGTATCGCGCGGCGGTCGAACGGGTCCATGCGGCTTCCTCCCTCTTGCGTCAGTCCTTCGGCGTGGCCGGGTCTTCCAGTTGATGACGTGATAGGTGGCGGGCGTGTCCCCCACGTTGCGCAGGTCTCGCCCGAAGCATTCGGAAAGCTAGCGCAAATTCGGCCGCCGGGAAGCGCCGATCCGCAGCGTCACACGCCTCGCGCGCGCAGCAGCGGCTCGAGCACCGTTTCCATCGCGGCATAGCCCGCCTCGGTCGGATGCACTCCGTCATAGGCGAGCCCGGGCTTCATGCCTCCGGCGGCATCGGCGAGCACTGGCGTATAGTCGACGAAGCTCGCCCCTGCCCGCCTGGCATAGTCCTTCAGCCAGGCGTTGCGCGCGCGGATCGGCTCGACCGTCTCCAGTCCCGGCCGCCACGGAAAGCCGTTCGCCGGCGGCACCGATGCGAGCAGCACCTTGATGCCGTTCGCCTGCGCCAGCTCGGTCATCATGCGATAATTGTCGAAGCTCTGCTCGATCGTCATCGGGCCGGTATTGCCCGCGATGTCGTTGGTGCCGGCCATGATGTGGACGAAGCGCGGCCCCAGCGCGATGACGTCGGCCATCATCCGCAGCACCATCTGCGGCGTGGTCTGACCGCTGATGCCCCGCCCGGCGCGGCCGGGCTTGAAGAAGGCCGGCCGCTTCTCGCGCCAGCCCTGGGTGATCGAATCGCCCATGAAGACGATGTGGGTCTTCGCGCCGGATGCGCGCAGCTTGGCGTTCTCGTCGCGGTAGCGGCCGAGCATCGGCCAGTCCTCGCGCAATTCGCGGGCCCAGCGCTGCTCCCACGTCTCCTGCTGCGGCGTGCCCTGCGCGGAGGCGGCAAAGGGAAGCATCAGCCCCGCGGCAAGCAGGCCGCGGCGGAAGGGATCGGTCATGGTTCCTCCGGAAACGAGCGGGTCGGGTTCGCGCACCTGGGCATCCTGCGTCACGCCGCCGCGATCGATCAAGGCCGCACCTCGAAGCTCTGATCGGCGACATTCCACCCACGCAGCGTGAGGCGCGGGATGTCGCGTGCATTGGCGGGGTAGCGGACTTCGGTGGTCAGGCTTTTCGCCCGGCAGATTTCGTTTACTGGCCCGCGCAGGCGCCTTCGCTTCGCTCAGACTCCGCCCTCAGTGGATCGAGGGGCCGACCTCGTCCTCGCGCCGCAGCACCCGCGCCCGGCCCGCGCCGATCGCGAACAGGCAGAGCACCAGATAGCAGGCCGCCGGCACGATCAGCGCCGCCGAATAGCTGCTCGCATCCGACACGCGGCCGACCAGCAGCGGCAGGAAGGCGCCGCCGATGATCGCGGTGCAGAGCAGCCCCGAGGTCGCCTCCTCGCTCGCGCTCGAGCGTTCGAGCGTCAGGGTGAAGATCACCGGGAACATGATCGAGTTGAACAGACCGATGCACAAGGCGACGAAGCCCGCGGTCACCCCGCCCACCGCGACGACATAGAGGCACATCGCCGCCGCCACGGCGGTGAACAGCGCGAGCAGCGCCGAGGCGCGGACCCGGGCGAGCAGCGCGGATCCGATCGCGCGCCCCACCATCGCGCCGCCCCAATAGAAGGCGACCGCCTTGCCTGCCTCCTGCAGCGACACGCCATGCACCCCGTCGCTGCCCATCGCGAAGCCGAGCAGCGGCACGCCGAACGGCGCGTCGCTCTGCCCCCACACCGCATCCGAATTGAGGAACAGCGCCATCTGCGTGCCGATCGACACTTCGGCGCCGACATAGAGGAAGATCGCCAGCCCGCCGAACAGCGCCCAGCGCGACGAGAAGGCGTCGGCGATCAGCGCGCCGATGCTGCCGCGCGCCTCGGCCGAGGACGGCGGCGCCGCCTCGGTCACCACGCGGCGGCTGAGCCAGAAGAACACCGCCAGCGCCGCGATCAGCCCGCAGATCCAGAAATAGGCGGAGTCGATGCCCGCCAGCGCGTCGGCGCGCACCGCGTCGGTGATCGCCGCGCCTTCCTTCACTTCGACGCCCTTGAGAAACAGATGCGCGCCGAGCAGCGGCCCCAGGAAGGTGCCGAGCGAATTGAAGGTCTGGCTGAGCGTCAGCCGCAAATGGCTGTAGCGCGGATCGCCCAGCGCCGCCGCCAGCGGGTTCGCCGCCACCTGCAGCACGGTGATTCCGCTCGCCAGGATGAACAGCCCGAGCAGCACCAGCGTGAACACCGCGGCGTTGGCCGCGACCAGCATCACCAGGCACCCCGCGATCATCATGCCCAGCGCGATCAGGATCGTCGGGATCGACTTGACTCGCGCGAGCAGCGCCGCCGCCGGGAACGACATCACGCCATAGGCGATGAAGAAGGCGAACGCCGCCGCCTGCGCCTGGAAATTGGTGAGCGTGAAGACGCCCTTCACGGCCGCGACCAGCGGGTCGATCAGCGACGTGATGAAGCCCCAGGCGAAGAACAAGGTGGTGACGGCGGCATATGCCAACGTTGTCTGAGTGGATCGCGTGCTGGCCAAATCTGCTCTCCCTGGGACGCTCGTTATGAAGCTGTCGCCGCATACCTCTGTCGGGCAGCGCCTGCGGCCGGCGGACTGCCCTTCGTGCGCGAACATGCCGGCTTTCGCGGCGGTTGAGAAGCGGCGCCATCGCATTTTCACGGTGCTGCGAAAGGCGCCGCGACCGGCCCCGAGCGCCTTCCGGTTCATTCCCCGCTCGCACTCCGCGCGAGAATTCGCATATTAGGGCATGATTCAGGCGGCATCGCCGTCCGAGCGGGAGAAGTATCCAGTGCGTTTGAGTTTGGCACCGCAGGGCCTCGCCCTGGCAATCGGCGCGGGGCTGATCACGGCCCCCACGCTTGCACAGCAGGTCCCCCAGCAGCAGGTTCCGCCGCCGGCCCCCGTGCCTGCGCCGGTCCAGGCAGTGCCCGTGCCCGCGCCGGTCCAGCCGATCGCGCTGCCGAAGCTCAACGCCACCCAGGCCGCGCAGCTCACCCAGATGCTGGCCGACGCCTCCTTCGCCCAGGGCCTGCGCCACGACGGCAGCGCGCAGCCCCCGATCCGCGACAACGACGCGCTGGTCCGCGCCGCGCTCGACTATGCCCGCGCGGTCCATTCGGGCCGGCTCGATACCAGCGACTTCCAGGAGAATTGGGGCCTCCGCCCCCAGCCCTACGACCCGCTGCCCGGCTTCGCCGACGCCGTGAAGCGTGACCGGATCGCCCAGTGGATCCGCGCGCTCCCCCCGCCCTATTCGGGCTATGACGCGCTCCAGAAGGGACTCCAGGCCTATCGCAAGATCGAGGCGGCGGGCGGCTGGCCGACCATCCCGGCCGGCCCCGACATGGGGCTCGGCGCCACCGGCGCGCGCGTCGCGACGCTGCGCAAGCGCCTCGCGGTCGAGGACAGCGCAGTCGATCCCGCCGGCACCAAGTTCGATGCGCCGCTCCAGGCCGCGGTCCAGCGCGCGCAGCGCCGCTACGGCCTCAATCCCACCGGCGTGGTCTCCACCGGCACGCTCGCCGCGCTCAACGTGCCCGCGGGCGACCGCGTGCGCCAGATCATGGCGAACCTCGAGCGCTGGCGCTGGCTTCCGGCGACCCTCCCGGCGAAACGCATCCAGGTCAACATCGCCGCCGCGGTGATGACGGTGTTCGAAGGCGACGAGGCGATCTTCTCGATGAAGGCAGTCACCGGCCGTCCGGGCAACGAGACGCCGATGCTCCAGTCGAAGATCCACTCGATCGTGCTCAATCCGCCGTGGAACGTCCCCGCCGGCATCGCCGCCAAGGAGCTGTTCCCGAAGGGCGAGGCCTATCTCAAGCGCAACAACTACAAGATCATCGGCACCGGCCCCAATCGCCGCATCCAGCAGCAGCCGGGGCCGAGCAGCGCGCTCGGCCGCTACAAGTTCGACTTCAACAATCCCTATGCGGTCTATCTGCACGACACGCCCAGCCAGACCACCTTCTCGCGCTTCAGCCGGCTCGAGAGCCATGGCTGCGTGCGGCTGGAGAAGCCGAGCGAGCTCGCCCAGCTGCTGCTGCGCAACGATCCCGAATGGCAGCCGCCGCAGATCCAGGCGGCGATCGACGCGGGCAAGACGCTGCGCGTGCCGCTGAAGGACCAGGACCAGGTGGCGGTCTATCTGCTCTACTGGACCGCCTATGCCAGCGCCAACGGCACGATGAACTTCCGCGCCGACCCCTATGGCTGGGACAAGACGCTGGCATCCAAGATCGAAAACCGCTCGGCCGTGACCGCGGCGCAACGCTGAAAAAGGGAAAGACCATGACCATCAAGCGCATCGCCGTGCTGGCGACCCTCGCCCTCGCCCCGCTCGGCCTCGCCGCATGCGGCGGCGGCTCGAACGACGAGCAGCCCGCGCCGGCCGTCAACGCCACCGACACCATGCCGATCCCCGACGCGACCAACATGACCGAGCTGCCCGCGGACGAAGCGCCGCCCGCCGCGCGCGTCGACAACACCACTGCCGAGACCATGGCGGCCCCCGCCCCCGAGATCGCCCCCAGCGAACAGACCCAGGACGACGCAGACGCCACCGGCATGACCGCCCGCGTCTCGCGCGACGAAGGCGCCAACGAAGCCCAGCCGGCGCAGTAAGGCCGCGCGCCTGGTCCTGCCGGCGACGCCCCCGTCCCTCGGCGGCAGGCCGCCTCCGACAGGGGAATGGACAGACGCTGATGCTGAATCGTCGCGAAGCCTTGCTGGCTGGAGTGACTGCAGGGTTGCTGAGCGCCCCTGCGCGTGCTGCGCAGCAGTCCGGCGCCTGGCCTGCCTTTCCGGCGGAGGAGATCGAGCTGTGGCCCGGCATTCCCCCCGGCGCGCCGCCGATCTTGCCCGTCGAACAGGTGATCGAGACCGGCAATGCCCAACGCCACGGCCGCATGGTCAAGGGCATCGCCCGCCCCCGCATGAAAGTGTTCCGGCCGTCGAAGCCGAACGGGGCGGCGCTGCTGGTGACGCCGGGCGGCGGTTACTCGGTGATCGTCATCGACGTGGAAGGCTATCAGATCGGGCCCTGGCTCGCCGAGCGCGGCTGGACCGTCTTCGTGCTCTATTATCGTCTGCCGGGCGAGGGCTGGGCCAACCGGGCGGATGTGCCGCTTGCAGATGCGCAGCGCGCCATGCGGTTGATCCGTGCGCGCGCGGCGCAATATGGCGTCGATCCGGACAAGGTCGGCGCGCTCGGCTTTTCCGCCGGGGGCCATGTCTGCGGTGATCTCGCCACCCGGAGCGAGGCGCGAGTCTATGACCCCGTCGATGCCGCCGATCGGCTGAGCGCGCGGCCGGCGATCGCGGCGCCGATCTATGCCGTCCAGTCGATGCGCCTGCCGCTCGCGCACCAGGGCTCGCGCGACATGCTGCTGGGCCCGGAACCGTCACCCGATGTGCAGCGAGCGCACAGCCCTGCGCAGAATGTCAGCGCCGCCACCCCGCCCTGCTTCCTGGCCCATGCCGAGGACGACACCGTCGTTTCGGTCGAAAACACCCTCGAGATGCGCGCCGCTCTCAAGGCGGCCGGCGTGAAGGTGGAAACGCACCTGTTCACCGCCGGCGAACATGGCCTCGGACTCCCCGGTCCGGCAGGGGAGCCCGCACGGCGCTGGAAGGAACTCTTCGTCGCGTGGGCGCGGGCGCAGGGTCTCGGCTGAGATGCTCGCGCGCCCGATCGCCTCCTTGGAAGACGCCGCGCGCGATCCCGGGATTCCGCCTGCCTGGTTCCCTGTCCATCGGATCGGCCTGCGCTCTTTGAACAGCGAGCGGGCGCGAAAAGCGGACCGGCAGCAAGCGCCCCGATAGCTGCCACTATCGTCTGAGGTTGCTGAGCTCGGTGATTTTTACCGAGAGTGGGCCGATTTTGTCGAAGCCAGGGTTCAAATGTTCGAGCTTCAGTGCTCCGGATGTTCGCTCACGCCAAATGCTGCGGCAACGACTCCCCTCGAACCAGTGGGCCACGATCGCGCGTCGGTCAGGGCTGACACACAGTTGATTGCCCACAACTGACCAGCGGCCGGAAAAGGGGATTGGCCCGAATGAGTAGTAGATCCCCTTCCAAATTCCCTTTTCTTGGAATTCCTCGTGGATGCCGGCGTCTGCCCAGCCCTTCGGGCCGTAGGCAATGACCTTGCCGCTTAGCGCTGCGCGAATCTCGGCTGCGCCGAGCAATCGGTCCTGCACATCTGCTGAGTCGGCCTGAGCACTGACGCAAAGCAACGTCGAAACCAGCACGAGCGATTTAATCAGCAAGGCGTGGCTCCCTAACAGCCAATCGTCCCAGTAATGCGCCCGCGCCTGTTAACGACAGCTTTCCACCCGGTGACCGACGTCCGGCAACCGGCCGCCCCGAGCTTGCAAAATAGGATTTCGCTTGCTTGGCTGGTGCTGCGCCGGCTCCGGGCGGCGCTGCTCTTTGAACCGTCAGCCATTGGGCGCGAAACCCCTCGCACTCTCGCTTTCGTCAGGCTTCGACCGCCCTATCCCGCCAGCAGTAGAGGGTTTTCAACCGCCTCTTGCTAGCGCGGATCAATGGGCGAAGGCGACGGAATGAACATGATCGAGAGGAAAAGCGCGGAAAACGCCATGGCCAGGATGAGGCTGACGATCATCTGCTGGCGCACCGCACGCTGATGGTCGTCCGTAACGCGATAGGAGACGATCCGCGCGGCTAACATGATGGTTGCGTCGGGCAAGCCAAAGAACAGTATGTCTCCCTTCGACGCCGGCAGGCGGGCCAGCGGCGAGAAGAACAGGCCCAGGTTGAACAGCAGCGCTATCAAGAGCCCGATCCAAGGCCACCGCTCCCCCGGATAATCTGATCCGAATTGGGCGATTATATAGAGACACGCACCCGCGCATGCCACGCGATAGGTCACGGCAAACGGAACGCCGAGGTAGTTTTCCAGCCCGATGCCGATCGTCACGAATGCGATGATCCCCAGAAACGCCAGGCAGAGCAGCTTCAATCTGGATTTCAACGCTCGTCCCTAGATGCTTCAGGCTTCGAAAATGGGAATAGCTTTCTTCCACCAAGCGGCAATAGCCGCGACTCCTGCCCTATCAAGCCGACGGGCAGCTAATCGCGAACGTTCGGCGAGACACAACCCTCCATCCCTTGCAAAATAGGATTTCGCTTGCTTGGCTGGTGCCGCGCCGGCTCCAGGCGCCGCTGCTCTTTGAACCGTCCGATCCTGTGCCGAGACATTCTCGACGAACTCCACCCCGCGCCGGTCGCGCGCCGCGCAAGCGAAAAAACGAACGAAAAACCCCGCAGAGGGTGTCAACTTTGTCCACTTCCGGCGAATGTCCCTGCGCCGCGTCAACACCAGCCGCAAGTAATAACCTTACGCGAGCGCGCAACCTTATTGCCGAAAACGCGGGAAAAGTGGGAAGCTAGGCGTCCGGCGCGGCGCAATAGCTCCGCAGGAATTGCTCGTGGCTCGGCATGCGCGCGACCCTGGCGGCGATGTCGGCCTTGATCGCGTCGAGCGCCCCCCGCAGCTCCTCCGCCGGCATCATCCGGGCGAGCTGGTGGAAGCTGCGCGGCTCCAGCCGCTGGCCGAGCAGCACCTGCACCCAGCTGTCGATGCGGAACAGGTCGATCGAGTCCTGCCACGCCTGCGCGCCGTCGCGGAACGCCTCGATGCGCTCGGCGAGCGAGTCCGGGATCTCGAGCTCGCGGCAGCTCTTCCAGAAGGGCGAATCGTCGCGCTGGTTCATGTGATAGTGGAGGATGATGAAGTCGCGGATGCCCTCCAGCTCGCCCTGCGACATCGCGTTGTAGCGCTCGGCCACTGCCTCGGTCACGCCGCCGAAGGGGAAGAGGCTGATCAGCCGGGTCACGCCGATCTTGAACAAGTGGATGCTGGTCGATTCGAGCGGCTCGATGAACCCGCTCGACAGCCCCATGGCGATGCAGTTGCGTTTCCACGCCTTGCGCCGCCGGCCGGTGCGGTAGCGGATCAGCCGCGGATCGAACAGCGGCTCGCCCTCGATGTCGCGGAGGAACTGGGCCTTGGCGTCCTCGTCGGACAGGTAGCGGCTCGAAAAGACGAAGCCGTTGCCGACGCGGTGCTGCAGCGGGATGCGCCAGCGCCAGCCGTTCGCGTGCGCGATCGCGCGGGTATAGGGGACCGCCGGCCCGGTCGAGCGCGTCTGCACCGCATAGGCGCTGTCGGTGGTCAACCAGTGCGACCAGTCCTCGAAGCCGGTCTGGAGCGTCTTCTCGATCAGCAGCGCGCGGAAGCCGGTGCAGTCGATGAACAGATCGCCTTCGATCCGCTGGCCCGATTCGAGCGCGAGCGCAGTGATGAAGCCGGTCTCGGCGTCCTGCTCGACCGTCGCGATCTTGCCCTCGACGCGCTTGACCCCCGCCGGCTCGGCCAGCCCGCGCAGGAAGCGCGCGTAGAGCGTGGCGTCGAGGTGATAGGCGTAGCTGATCTCGGCGTCCTTGCCGGTGGCGAACTTCTCCGCCTCCGACGCCTGGAGCTCGAAGCAATAGTCGCCGAGCTCGCCGCCGAAGCCCTGCGCGCGCGCGTGCATCCAGAAATGGTGGAAATCGGCCATCCAGGTCGACTTGCGCCCGATCTGGCCGAAGCTGTGGACGTAGCGATCGCCCTCGCGCGCCCAGTTCTCGAAGACGATGCCCAGCTTGAAGCTCGCCTGGGTGGCACGCATGAAGGCCTGCTCGTTGATGCCGAGCAGCGTGTGGAAGCTGCGCGAGGTAGGGATGGTCGATTCCCCTACCCCCACGGTGCCGATCTCGTCGGATTCGACCAGAGTGATGTCGAGGAGCGGCCCCAGGTGCCGCACCAGCGCGGCCGCGGCCACCCATCCCGCGGTGCCGCCCCCGGCGATCACCACCCGCTTCACCACCTGTCCTTCCACGGGCCCTCCCCTCAGCGGTTGAGGCGCTGCAGGATCTGCGCGCGCAGCCTCCGCGCCTTCATTTCGTCCATCGCGCCCAGAGCGCCGCGCGCCTCCTCGGGCAGATGCGCACCGGCCTGTTCGCCCGGGCCGAAGACGTAATAGTCGAACAGCGCCTTCCAGCCCGCCTTCTCATGCTCGGGGCGGTCGCGCAGGCTCAGCAGCGCGTGGAGCAAGGTGATCTGCGGCGTGTCCATGAAGCGCGGCGCCGCGTTCCACCAGTAGTTGATCATCGCGTTGAAGGGATCGAGCGCCTCGACCTGGTGCCACCACAGCGCCGGATAGATCAGCGCGTCGCCCGGCTCCATCTCCGCCACCTCGGCTGCCGCCAGCGCTTCGGCGAAGCGGGGATGGCACGCGAGGTCGGGCGCGTCGAAATCGACCATCGAGACGACCTGCCCGGCGGGCGTGAGGTCGAACGGGCCCGGATAGAGGTTCGCGGCCTGATCGGGGGGAAACAGCGTGAAGCGGCGGCGCCCGACCAAAGTCACGGCGATGTTGTTCGACATGTCGTAATGCGCCGACGCGATCGTCCGGTTGCCGATCCAGATGCTGACCAGCGGCGGATGCGCCACCAGCTCGGGATCGCCGAACGGCAAAGCGGCCTGCTCCCGCAGGCCGGGCAAATACTGGTCGATATCGGTCGAGCCGATGTAGATCGCCGGCGCGTCGGGATTGCCGATGTCGCCCAGTATCTGGTCGAGATAGGCGGAGAGCGACCCGCGCTCCCGGGCGAAGTTGAGCGCAGTGCAATCCTCGGCATAGCCGAAGCGCCCGCCGATCGCCGCGTCCCCGACATAGGCGGTGACCGGGCGGCCGCCGTCGAACTGCTTGAGCCACGCGACTGCCGATGCCGGCCCCTCCACCCCCGCAGCGACCAGCGGCACGTCGCGCGCGATCCCGCGCAGGATCGCCGGACGGCCCTCGGCGATCAGTTCGGCGACCGGAAGGCTGGAGGCCTTGGCTCCCTCGATCACGCGCGTGCGGCGAGAGACGACCGGCATGGGTTCAGCCGTTTGCGCCGAGCAGCGCTTGCTTGCGTGAAATCAGCTGCTGCACGTTGCCGAGAGAGGAAGCTGCGAAAATGGCGAGCCGCAGCGCACCCGATCGGTGCAGCCGCTCCAGCGGCTCGCCCGCGAGCCCGGCAAGTCGCTCGATGTCGACCACGAGCACGTCGGGAACCGTGTAGCGCCGCTCTTCGCTCACATCGATGCTGAGTGTGACCGGCGCGAGCAGCTCGGCTTCGTCGAGCGCGGCGTAGAAGGCCGGGGCCTTCTCCATCTCCTGATAGAGCAGCCGCAGCACCCCGGACATATGGTCCAGATAGGGCGCGTTGCCGCCGTGTTCGAGGAAGAGCGGCAGGCCCTCGCTGTCGCCGACGCGCGGATCGTCCATGTCGAGATGGACCATCGGCTCGCCGGCCTCGCCGTCCTCCGACCGGGCAATGCCGATCGAAAACGGGCCCCTTCGAAGCGTCGCGGGCACATAGCGACTGGCCCAGTGCTCGCCGGCCAGGAACAGGTTTTCGTCGCGGTCCAGACCCAGCAGCGCATAAGCCTGAAGCCCGGTCTCGCGACGGCGGAATATGATCGCGAACTCGCGCTGCAGCTCTTCGAACTCGGCGGGGAAGACCAGTGCCTGATTGGTGGCGTCGCCGAACGCCGCGCCGGCGCGCGGGCTGACGCGAAGCTGCGCATGGTCGATATTGTTGATCTGAACGGGATTCATTCGCCGCGGTCCTGTTTTCTCAGGTCTAGCAGTGCGGTGGAGACGGGCAAAAGAAAAAGGCCGCCGCACAATGCGCGGCGGCCTCTCTCCCCCTTTGTCGGGAGTGCGCCGAAGCGCACCTTCGATCCGATCAGAAGCGGTAGCGTGCGCCGAGCCAGAAGCGCGGCTTGAGCTCCTGCACGTACACCAGGTTGGTCTCGGTGCGGGCGTACTGACGGAACGGCTCGCTCGTCAGGTTGACCGCCTCAAGCGACACCGCGAAGTTGTCGGTGACGTCGTAGCTGATGTTCGCGTCCAGCGTTCCGAAGCTGTCGGTGAACAGCGGGTTGCGATTGCCGCCCTGGTTCACGCCCGACAGATACTTGTCGCGCCAGTTGTACGACACGCGGGCCGAGAGGCCGTTCTTGTCGTAGATCGCGGTCAGGTTCGCGCTGTCGCCGAGGCCAGTCAGCGCGAAGACGTTGACGTTCGGATCCGCATAGGGGTCCACGTTCACGTTGCCATCCACCTTGGTGTACGACGCTGCGAAGCCGAAGCCCGAGTTCCCGAAGAAGTGCGTCCAGGCGACCTCAAAGCCGTGGATGTTGCCTTCACGGTTGTTGATCGGGCCGCTGATCGCGAAGTTGACCAACGGATCGGTGGAGTCACCGAGGACGTCCACAGCGGCTGCCAGGCTGTTGTAGAACGCGGTGCCCAGCCCGACGCCCGGCGTGTAGTTCGCCTGGAACTGTGCCGTGGCGGCCGCCTGGTTGCCGTTGTTCTGCACCAGAAGCGCCGTGTAGGCGAACAGATTGATGTCGCTGATCGGGATGTTGTTGTCGCGCAGATAGGCCAGCGCGACGCCCGACCGCGAACCCGCCGCGCCCGAGCCCGGATCCCGCAGGCCGAACAGGTTGCCGTTGGTGACCTGGGTACCGATGAAATTGCGAACGTTCTTGTTGAAGAAGCCGATCGAGACGAAGCTCGAGGGCTTGTAGTACCACTCGACGGAGACGTCGAAGTTATCCGACACCAGCGGCAACAGGCCGGGATCCTGGCGGCTTGCGCTTGGCAGTGCCGCACCGAGCGCCGTCGGGCGGTTCGGCGCACCGGCAGTGACCGATGCGAACAGGTTGCTGTAATCCGCACGCGCGAGCGTCCGGCTGAACGAGGTACGCGCAACCACGTTGTCGACGACTTCGATGTTGAAGTCGAGCGACGGCAGCAGATTTTCGTAGCTTGCCTTCACGGTGAGGGCGTCACCGGCAGGCCCGCCGTCCACGAGGAAGTCGTTGTCCGACTGCCACCGCATCGCCGCCGGAACCGACTGAATGGCGATCGAAGTGACGTCGGTCTTCTCGTAGCGGACGCCGATCAGGGCGTTCGCCTTGCGCCCGGCGATTTCGCCGGCCCAATTCATCTGGCCGAAGACCGCCCAGGTCTTCTCGCCCACGGTGTCGTCGGACGCCCCCTGGTTCATGACCCCTCGGCCAGCGATCCCGCTGTTCGCATAATAGGGCCCGAACACGTCGAGGAGATCGACGGCGTTACCGCGGAACGCGACCAACGCCGATCCCGTCGAAGCCGGATCATATTTGTCGAACTTGCAGGTCATGCAGTAGGTCTTGACCAGATCGCCGGCCATCTGGCTGACGATGCCGGTGTCGGTGATGCCCCAGTCACCCAGCATCTGCTGCGTGTTGGACGTCACCGAGCGCATCTTCGAGTCGACATAGTTGCCGCCGAAGCTGAAGCGGCTCCCCTCGCCCAGATCCCAGCCGAGTTCGGCGGTGTACTGGTTGATGCGTGCTTCCTGCTCCGAGTAGATGACACGCGCGATCTGCGTGCCCATGTCGCCGATGTCGAGCACGCCGTTGCAGTTGCCGCCGCGGCCGCCGTTGGTCGCAGGGCAGTCGTTGATCGTTTCCGACTGCTGCGGGAAGCCGGTGGTGAAGTCGAGCCGGTGCGTCGCACGGACCGGGGCACCGATCGAGACCGTCGTCGCGGACGAGCCGTTCGAATTGTCCGGGTTGGTCTTCGACTTCGAGTGGTTGGCGTCGAGGGTCAGCGACAGGTTATCGGTGAAGTTCCACTTCAGGTTGCCGCCGATCGAGTAGAGCTCGGTGTCGGTGGCGAACCGCTGCTGCTCATATCCCTTGTCCGCCTGCACGGCCTCGGCGAGGATGACCGCGCTCTGCATCTGCGTGTTGTCGTCGAAGGTGACGTCGGTGAACGGCCGCTGGAACCAGTTGGTCTGCTCGCTGCGCTCGTCACTCAGCTTGTTCCGGGCATAGAGACCGTCGACCGTGATCTCCAGGCTGTCCGTCGGCTTGAACTGAACCACGGCCTGGCCGTTCAGACGCTCGCGGCGGTTCTCGGAGAACTGGTAGCGGCTGTCGTTCGGGACCTGGACGAAGGGCGTCGTCGGCCGATTGGTGATGTTCGTCGTCGGGGTGATGTACGGACCCGCCGTGTTCAGGAAGTCGGCCAGCGGCACGATGTTCCAATAGTTCGGGTTCGACTGGATCGAAGTCGATTCACGCAGCTGATAGCTGCCGAACACGGTGACGCCGAAGGTCTCGGCCTCGTTCTTCCAGTTGACCAGCCCGGAGACTTCCGGCGTGATCTTGCTCAGATTGCCCTCGGCATCCTCCACCGAGAGGTCATAGAGCGCCTTGGCGCCGATCGAGCCGGACAGGCCGTCCTCGCTCGCGTCGAGCGGGCGGCGCGTGACAATGTTGATCGACGCACCGATGCCGCCCGACGGGATGTTGGCGCGGCCGGTCTTGAAGACTTCGAGGCGGCTCACGCCTTCCGACGCGAGGTTCTGGAAGTCGAACGAGCGGCCGGTACCACGCGCAAAGGCGTTGCCGGTGCTCGTGTCGATGTTGGTGGAGGGGAGCTGGCGACCGTTGATCGTCACCAGGTTGAAGCCGCCGCTGAAGCCGCGGACGGCGACCTGCGAGCCTTCACCATTGGCGCGCGTGATCGAGACGCCGGTGATGCGCTGCAGCGATTCCGCCAGGTTGGTATCCGGGAACTTGCCGATATCCTCGGCAGAGATCGCGTCGACGACGCCGGCGGAGTCACGCTTGATCGCGATCGCCTGATCCAGCGAAGCGCGGATGCCGGTGACGACGATATCGTCGCCCGTGTTCTGATCGTCCGCGGCCGGCGTACCAGCCTGCGCCTGGGCACCGGCATCCTGTGCAAATGCCACGCCGGGCATCAGGAAGCAGGCCGCGAGGGCAATCGCCGACGTCGAACGCGTGAAAACTGGTGTACGTGAGCTTCTCATCTGTCCCCTCCTCATCGACGCGCCAATAAGGGTCTGCGTCGTAATTCGCATGGATACGGAGCGACCTTTCGCTTCCCGATGTTAACGCTATCAGGCTGTCTTACGTTGTCAACCGTATTGCGCTTGCCGCGGCGGGAATTCGAGCATTGGATTTTTTTGCGTATTTTCTTGGACTTACGACAGCGAGGTTCCCGATTTCACACGCTTGGTGTTGCACCCACAACACAGCGCCCGAGGAGTGCAATTTCAGCAATTATTCCGCATTCTGGGAGTAACCGTTTTCATGTTCCCAGCACGAGATTCGCGAGTCCTTGGAGAGTCCTTCCCTCTCGCTTTTGCCCACGTAGTTGCGCATTGGGCCCGGAATGATCCGTCTGCGCCCGCAAACCGCCGCCTTTCTCATGCTCGCGCTCGTCATGCTGCTCTGGGCCGGCAACTCGATCGTAGCGCGCGCGACCCGCGACGAAATCCCGCCGCTCACCTTGGCGCTGCTGCGCTGGACCGGCGCGCTGCTGGTGGTGCTTCCCTTCGCCTGGCGGCACCTCGTCGCAGAGCGTGCGGCGATCGCGCGCAACTGGGCGCGGGTGTTGCTGCTCGGCTTGCTCGGCGTGGCCGCGTTCAATGCCTTTCTCTACACCGGGCTGCACTATACCACCGCGAGCAACGGGCTGCTGCTTCAGGCGATGATCCCGGCCCTGGTGCTGGTGATCGACCTGGTGATCTTCCGAGTGAAGCCCCGCGGGATGGCGGTTGCGGGCGTGCTCCTTTCGACGCTCGGCGTGATCTTCATCGTCTTCCATGGGCACCTGACGGCGCTGGCTGACGTCGCGTTCAATCGGGGCGACGCACTGATCCTGTGCGGCGTGGTCGCCTGGTCCTTCTACACCTCGCTGCTCCGGCTCCGTCCCGCACTGCATGCGCTGAGCTTTCTGGGAGCCACCTTCGCGATCGGCGTGGTCGCAATGCTACCACTCGCCGCCACGGAATGGCACGAGATACTGCGCATCCGCTGGACGCCCGAAGTGATCGGCGCGATCGCCTATGTCGCGGTGCTGCCCTCGGTGGTCGCCTATGCGCTGTTCAACGCCGCGGTGGCCTCGATCGGCCCGGCCAAGTCGGGTCAGGCGATCACGCTGATGCCGCTGTTCGGCGCCCTGCTGGCGGCCGCCATCCTGGGCGAGCCACTGCACGGCTATCATCTCGCCGGGATGGCGCTGATCCTCGCCGGGATCGTCGCGCCCGTTGTCAGCGAGGCGCGCGCCGCGCGCGCGGCTCAGTAGGTCGCCAGCTCCGCCTTCGCGACCAATACGTCGGC
Organism: Sphingomonas sp.; assembly: GCF_017744835.1. GTDB lineage: Bacteria > Pseudomonadota > Alphaproteobacteria > Sphingomonadales > Sphingomonadaceae > Sphingomonas. The sequence goes on along the minus strand of NZ_JAGIAM010000003.1, from coordinate 16,636 downwards.
GCGGCCCGGGCTGCCGAACACGCGAAAGCCCTCGACTTGCTTGAGCGAGAAGGCCGGGCCCTTGGGGGTGCGCACGCGGAAGAAGTCGGCGCCCTGTACGTCCTCGAGCCGGAAGGCCGGGCGGGGATCGGGCGTCTCGACCCCAACCTCGATGTTGCTCATCTCGAGGTTGCGCGCGCAACGCACGAAGAAGCCGGTGGCGGGCAGATCTCCGAACATGTTGGGTTCGGGATAGGCGAGTTCGGCGAGGGGCGGCACGACATGCGCCATCGCCTCGGGCGCGCCGCCGCGCTGGCCGAGGTAGACGTCGCTGATCTTCACGTCCTCGATCGGCCGCTCGTGCAGCCCGGCGATGATGGAAGGCAACAGCGGCCCGCCAGAGCTGGTGAGGTTCTGGATGAGGATGCGCTTCATCGTACCGATCGGCCGCCCCGCGGGGCCGCGCATCCGCTTGCCCAGCCGCAGGAACAAGGGCGAGCTGAAGTTAGCGCGCATCGTGATGTTGCTGATCACGACATCCTCGAACACGCCGCCGTCGACGGTCTCGAGCGCGAGGCCCTGGCTCTGGTCGAACACGCAGTTGGTGATCGCGATGTTGCGGAAGCCGCCGTTGGTCTCGGTGCCGAACTTGATGCGGCCATGGACGTTGGGCGCGAACTCGCGCGGCATCGGCTTCCAGCTGCCGTCGAGCACTGAGCCGACTTGGTAGTTGCCGGTGACGAAACAGTCCGAGATCGTCAGATTCTCGGTGATGCGCGGATAGCCGAGCGCGAAGCTGCTCTTGGGGCAGATGCCGTCGTCCCACGGCGAATTGACCGTGCAGCGCGTGACGCGGACATTGCGGCAGCAGTCGATGTCGAAGCCGTCGCGGTTGGTGTCGACCAGCAGATTGTCGATCGTCATGTTGTCGACGCCGGTCGCCAGCAGCGCGAACCAGCCGCCTTCGAGCACGCGGAAGTCGCGCAGCAGCACGTTGCGGCAATTCTTGAGCGCGATCGCCTTGTTGCCGGTGCCGGGGCCGGTCGGGTCCTTGAGCCAGTTGTCCTTGCCGTCGCCGCGGCCCAGCCCTTTGCCCCAGATCAGCCCCTCGCCGGTGATAGCGATGTCGTGGAGCCCCTCGCCCCAGATCAAGCTGTTGCGCCAGTGGCTGTGGCCATAGTCCTGATAAGTGGCGACCACCGGATCGATCGGATCGGCGAGGTCATAGCCGCCGCGTCCGTCCTGCGGCGGCGGCGCGGCCAGGATCGTCGCGCCATTGTCGAGATGGAGCGTGACGTTGCTCTTCAGCCGGATCGTGTAGCAGGCATAGGTTCCCGCCGGAAAGAACACCGTCCCGCCGCCGCGCGCGGCGGCTTCGTCGATCGCCTTGTTGATCGCCGGCGTGTCAACCGTCCGCCCGTCGCCCTTGGCACCGAAGCGCCGGACGTCGAGGAAGCCCAGCCGCGGATCGGCCCAGGCGGGGAGCGGCAGCAGCGCGGAGGCGAGCCCCGCCCCGCCCGCCAGCATCAGCGCACGGCGATCGATCATTGCGCCTCGTGCTCCACCCGGAACCAGTCGACGTCGACGAACCCGGCGGGCGCCGGGCCGCGCGTGAAGCTGAACAACGCCGGCCGCGAGCCCTTCCACCAGGAGAAGCGCGCCAGCCAGGTTGGCACACCGAACGCGGCGAAGCTGCGCCCTTCGTCGAGGCTGTAGGAATAGCGGACCACCTGCCCCTCGCTCACTTCGGCGCGCAAAAGCACGGCCGCATTGGCGAGCACGGGGCCAGTTGTCTCGCGGCCTTCGGTCGCGAAGGTCAGCCGGTTCTGCGCGCCTGTGTGCACCACGCCCACCCAACTCGGCCGCACGCCGAACAGCGAGAGGCCCACGCGCTGGCCGTCGGAGAGGTTGCGCACATCGATCCGCGTGGTGATCCGCGTGCGCGGCCCCTGCAGGATCTGGGTGAGCGTGTTGCGGGCCGTGACGAGGTGCTCGGCGGGCATCGCCGTCAGCCGCAGCCAGCCCGGACGCGCGGAGAGACTCCAGGCGCTGTCCTGTGGATTGTGGTTCCACTCCCATTGCAGGCCGAGCCGGGGCCGATCGAACTCGTCGCTATCCTGAATGCGATCGCTGGGGGGCGGCGCGCCGGTATCGGGCATCGCATGGCTGAGCACCGGCTGGCCGGATGTCTTGCCCGGGATCGGGTCGCCCATGACCGGCCAGTCGTCTACCCATTGGACCGGCTGGAGATGCACGATCCGGCCGAAGGCGCCGGTCTGATTAAAATGCGCGAACCAGCCCTGGCCCGAGGGCGTCTCGACATAGCCGCCCTGATGCGGCGCCTGCACCGGGGTGGTGCCCGCCTCGAGCACCACGCGCCACTCATACGGCCCCTCGATGCTGCGCGCGCGGCCCACGGCCTGGGGGCCGGTCCCCACCCCCCCGATCGGCGCGAAGATGTAGTACCAGCCGTTCCGCTTGTAGAGCTTGGGACCTTCGAGGACCGGGAGCTTCTCCTTGTCCTCGGCGATCACCTTGCCCTCGTCGAGCAGTCGCGTGCCGTCAGGGCTCATGCGGTGCAGGATCAGCGGCCCTGCCCCCACCTTGCCATGAACCAGCCAGGCGGTGCCGTCATCGTCCCAAAAGGGGCACGGGTCTTCGTAGCCGGGCCCGGCCTTCACCGTCACGGGCGTGCTCCACGGTCCCGCCGGATCGGTGGCGGTGGCCATGAAGATGCCTTCGTCCGGCGTGGACCAATAGACGTAGAACTTGCCTTCATGGTGACGGATGCACGGCGCCCAGACGCCGCTGGCATATTTGGTGCCGCCGATCGGTTTGGAGATGGTGTCGTCGAGCGTGTGCGGGCCCGGCATGTCGTAGAGCGGGCCGAAGGGCAGCCGCGGCAGGACATGACCGACGATCGTCCAGTGGACGAGATCGCGCGACTTCAGCACCGGGATGCCAGGCGAGAAATGGAAAGTCGAGGCGACCAGATAATAGTCGGCCCCGACGCGGATCACGTCGGGGTCCGAATAGTCGGCGAAGAGGATCGGATTGGTGTAGGTCGCCTGCTGCGCCGCGGCCGGAGCCGCGACGCCCATGGCCAGCGCGAGGAGCAGGCGACGCACCCTCACGCCGCCCGCCGCTCGGCGTCGATCTGTTCGAGCGACTTGCCTTCGTTGCGCGGCGCCCAGATCAGGCCGATCACGCCCGACGCAATGAGGAAGCCGGTCAGGATCCAGGCGAGCAGGGTGAAGTTGCCCGCAGCGAGTGCCGGCACCGCGAGGCTCCAGATGCCGAGACCGATGCGCACGATCGCAAAGGTGGCGCCCTGTGCGGTCGAGCGGATCGCCGTCGGGAAGAGCTCGGCCGACCAAAGCTGGAAGAAGCTCTGCGCGCCGAAGCCGCCCGCGATGCCCATGATGACGATGTGCGCGATCACGATCTCGAGCTTGAAACCGAAAATCGCGAGCAGCGCCATGCCGAAGACATGCAGGGCTGCTGAGATGCCGAACAGGAGCCGCTGGTTCACCTTGTCCGACAGCGTCATGAAGATGCCCAGGATCGAGAACATGCCGATCAGGAAGTAGCTCGCCGGCAGCATCGTCGCGGTCCAGGCGGGCAGGTTGTTCTGCTCGATCAGATAGGGCGTGAAGAAGCCGTTATAGCCGGCCCAGAGATTCCAGAAGCCGTACATTGCGGCGAGGAAGACGACCGAGCCCAAATAGCGCGGGCTGAACAGCTCGCGCCAGTTGATGCTGAGCGCCTGGCCGGCGGTCGCTGCCTTGGCCTCTTCCCAGCGCTTCGATTCCTCCATGCGCGAGCGCAGGAAGGTGAGCGCGATCGCCAGCACCGCAAGATGGACGAACAGCCAGCGGACGCCCGCGATGCCGAAGGGCTGGAGGAAATAGCCCGCCACCAGTACTGCGACCGGGCCCAGATACCAGAGCAACTGCGCCACGCCCGAATGGGCGCCGCGCTTCTTGTCGGGCGCCTGCTCGGCGATCAGCGACCAGGACGCGGGAATGTCCGCCCCCACTGCCAGGCCGACGAGAACGAAGCCGAGCACGATCATCCAGGGCGCGTTCGCGAACACCAGGAACATCATGCCAAAGGCATAGAAGAGCATATCGTACTGGTAGATCTTCTTCCGCCCGAACTTATCGCACAAAATCCCACCGACCAGCGCGCCGATACCCGCCGAGATGGCGTTGGCGCTGAACGCGCCGATCAGGCCAATGAAGGCGTCGCTCAGCCCATATTCGTGCTTCCACAGCGCAAGCGCGACCGACCCGGCGACGATCGAGCCGGCATCGATGTAGTTGGCCAACCCCGCGAGGATGGTGTTGCGCCAGTTGTTCTCCTGACCAGCGGTCAAAATCCTGTCTCCCTAGACGTCCAGCCCGAGCCGGTAGATGCGATTGGCATTGCGGGCGAAGAGCGCGCGGCGCTCGCCCTCGGTGAAATCGGAAACGGCATCGGCGAGCATCGACAGCGTCTCGTCGAAGCCGCCGAACAGCCGGTCGGTGGGGAAATCGCTGGCGAACATCGCGCGATCGATGCCGAACAGGTCGATCGCGGCGAGCGTGCGTGCGCGCACCGCCTCGGCGTTAAGCGGCCGGAAGACGAAGCCCATGCCGGAGATCTTCACCGCGACATTGGGCAGCGCCGCGAGCGCGTCCATGCCCTCGCGCCAGTCCGCCTCGCCGTCCACGCCCATGCCCGTGTGGTTGATGATCACGGGGATGTCAGGATGGCGCTCGATCAGCGCCGCGAGCCCCGCGAACTGCCCCGGATAGGCCTGGAGGTCGAACGAGAGCCCGTGCTTGCCGAGCAAAGCGAAGCCTTTCTGCCAGGCCTCGTCGCGCGTCACGTCGCGCGGGGTGTAGGTGCGGCGCGGATCGGCATGCCAATTGACTATGTGGCGGATGCCGCGGACGTTGCGGCGGCGCACATGGTCGTAGAGCAACGCGTCGACATTGGGATCGTCGAGCGCGGCGAAGGCGACGATGCCGGTGGGCATGCCTTCGCGGTCCGCCATGTCCTGCAGCCAGTCGGTCTCGTCGAGCGCCTGGGCCGCATCGGCGCCGGCATCGACATGCACCATGCCAACGACGTTCCAGCCCGCCGACTCGCGGCGATAATCATCGAGCAGATAGGTCGAAGCGATCGGCTCGACGCTCCCGTTGGGGCCGTCGTCCGAGAAGGGCGGCGTCAACCAGGCGTAGCGGATGCGAGCGAGGTCCCACAGATGGACGTGCGCATCGATGAACGGCAGCCGCTCCATTCCCCCTCCTTCGCTTCGTGTTCTACATTCTGGAACTACGTGTTAAGGGTTGAGAAGTTGGTCGTCAAACCCCGAAACGGCCCTTCTCCCATCATGTGACGAGCAATTGCGCATGTTGGACCGGGTGATACATTTGGTCCGGACGGGCCGAACGCCCGCGATGCGAGAGGGTAGAGGATGAAGGCTTTGGAGGGAACGGCCGTTGGCCGTCGCGACGTGATGAAGGGGCTGGCCGCGGGCACGGCGGTGGCAGCGGCGCTGGAAAGCGTCCCTGCAAGCGCTGCCGCGGGCGGGCGCAAGCGCTATGTCGCCGTCGGCGTGGGCAGCCGCAACCGCATGTACCAGGACGCGTTGTGGGGCACGCACAAGGCGAACGGCGAGCTTGTCGCGGTGTGCGACGTCAATCCGGGCCGGCTCGACCATGTCGCCGCGCGCGCGATCCAGGCCGGCGCCAAGCCACCCAAGCCCTATCTCGCCAGCGACTTCGACAAGATGCTGCGCGAGCAGAAGCCCGACGCAGTGATCGTCACCCCGCCCGACGCCTTCCACGACGGCTATATCGTCCGCGCGCTCGATGCCGGCTGCGACGTCATCACCGAGAAGCCGATGACCATGACCGCCGAGAAGGCGCAGCACATCCTCGATGCGGTCAAGCGCAGCGGCCGGCACATCCGCGTCACCTTCAACTATCGCTATTCGCCCTTCCGGAGCCAGGTGAAGCAGCTGCTGATGTCCGGCGTGATCGGCGACGTGCTCTCGGTGGACTTCCACTGGCTGCTCAACACCGTCCACGGCGCCGACTATTTCCGGCGCTGGCACTCGAACAAGGCGATCTCGGGCGGGCTGATGGTGCACAAGGCGACGCACCATTTCGACCTGGTCAACTGGTGGCTCTCGGACATGCCGGTGTCGGTTCAAGCGGTGGGTAAGCGCGACTTCTACACGCCCGAGATGGCGAAGCGCTTCGGGCTCCAGGGCGCGCACCAACGTTGCCACACCTGCCCGGAGAAGGACAAATGCACCTTCTTCTTCGACCTTGCCGCCGATCCGGGGCTGAAGGCGCTCTACCTCGATAACGAGAAGTACGATGGCTATTTCCGCGACCAGTGCGTCTGGCGGCCCGAGATCAGCATCGAGGACACGATGAACGTCATCGTCAGCTATGCCGGTGGCGCCACGCTCAGCTACAGCCTCAATGCGTTCAACGCCTGGGAGGGCTATCATGTCGCCTTCAACGGGACCAAGGGCCGGCTCGAGCATAGCGTCATCGAGCAGGGCGGCGTCGCGGGGGCGAGCAACGAGCGCGACGAGGACCGGATCAAGACGCGGATCATCCCGATGCGCGGCGAGGCGCAGGAAATCACGCCCGACACGGGCGCGGGATCGCACGGCGGCGGCGATGCCGTGATGCTCGCCGACATCTTCGATCCCGACGCCCCCGAGGACCCGCTGCTGCGCGCTGCCGACGAGCGCGGCGGCGCAGCCTCGTGCCTGATCGGCATCGCGGCGAACAAATGCTTCCAGACCGGCCAGCCAGTGAAGATCGCCGATCTGGTCACCGGGCTCGACCTGCCCGTGCTCCCGCCGATGCCCGGCCACAAGACCCCGGTGCCGATGCCGATGCGCACCGGCAAGCTCGGCTGAGGGATGTGCGCCCATAACCCGTCATCCCCGCGAGGGCGGGGACCCAGAGCCTCGAAGGGCATTGCTCGCGACTCCTGGGCCCCCGCCTTCGCGGGGGTGACGGGGTTGTTGATTGCGCTCGCCTCCCCTGCCCTCGCCCAGCGGATCGACCGGCACGCGCTGGTGGCGCGCCACGACGTCGAGCTCAGCCGCGTCGATCCCCATGCGCCGCTGATGCTGGGCAACGGCAACCTGGGCTTCACCGCCGACATCACCGGGCTCCAGACCTTCCCCGAGCAATATTCGCCGATCGCCCCGCTGCTGACGATGGCGCAATGGGCATGGCACAGCTTCCCCAACCCGGCTGGCTTCACCGAGGCGGACGGGATGGTGATGGTCCCCGTCCCCGGCCGCGGCGAGCAGCCCTATCCCTGGATCCGCGACTGGTCCGAGATCGAGAAGCGGCCCGCGCTGCAGTGGCTGCGCGAGAACCCGCACCGCTTCTCGCTCGGCCGTCTGGGGCTGGCGCTGCTCCGCGTCGACGGAAGCCAGGCCGCCTTCAGCGATATCACCAGCCCGCACCAGCGGCTCGACCTGTGGACGGGCACGCTGACCAGCCGTTTCGTCTTCGACGGCGCGCCGGTGACGGTGGAGACGCGCGTCCATCCCGACCGCGACATGGTGATGGTCTCGATCCGCTCGCCTCTGGTCGCGCGCGGGCGGATCGGCGTGGACGTGCGCTATCCGGGCGTGTCGGCCAGGCTCAACCCGGACCCTTCCGATTGGAGCAACGACGCCGGGCACCACACGCGGGTGCTCGCCCATAGCCCCGGGCGCCTCGAGATCGAGCGCACGATCGATTCCACCCGCTATTATTCCGCTATCGCCGCCCCCTCGGCCGGCATCGCCGAGACCGGTCCGCACCGCTTCCGCGTGCTCGCGCGGCAGGGCGACCGGCTGACCGTCACGGTCAGCTTCGACCGCGCCCGCCAGACGCCTGGCGCCTATGATCCCGCCGCCACGACCCGCCACTGGCGCGACTATTGGTCGAAAGGCGGGATGATCGACTTTTCGGGCAGCGCCGATCCGCGCGCCGCCGAGCTGGAGCGCCGGGTGGTGCTCTCCCAATATCTCGCCGCGATCAACCAGGCCGGCGAGTATCCGCCGCAGGAGGAAGGGCTGTTCTCGAACAGCTGGAACGGCAAGTTCCACCTCGAGGTCCAGCCGCTCCACCTCGCGCACTGGGCCGCCTGGGGCCGCCCCGCCCCGCTCGAGCGCAGCCTGCGCTGGTATGTCTCGATGCTCCCCCGCGCCCGCGAAGTGGCGGCGCGGCACCGCGTCGTGGGCGCCTGGTGGACCAAGATGTCGGGTCCCGAAGGCTGGAACAGCCCCAGCACGGTCAATCCCTTCATCATGTGGCAGCAGCCCGCGCCGATCTACATGGCCGAGCTGGTGTGGCGCGCCCGCGGCGACCGCGCGACGCTCGACCGCTATGCCGAGCTGGTCGACCAGACCGCGCGGCTGCTGGCGAGCTGGCCGCGGCACGAGGGCGGCCGGCTGGTGCTCGGCCCGCCGATCATCCCCGCGCAGGAGAACCACCCGCCGCTCACCACGGTGAACCCGGGCTTCGAGCTCGAATTCTTCCGCTGGGGGCTGGAGACCGCGCAGCGCTGGCGCGAGCGGCGCGGATTGAAGCGCGAGGCGAAGTGGGACGAAGCGATCGCCGCGCTCACCCCGCCGCCGCAGCGCGACGGGCTGTACCTGCCGGTCGAGACCGCGCCCGATTTCTGGACCCGGGCAATGTCGCGCGCGTGCAGCGGCCGTGCGAGGTCGCCCGACTGCCTCAACCGCGACCATCCCTCCTTCCTGCTCGCCTGGGGGCTGATCGGCGGGAGCCGTACCGATCCGGCGACGATGCGCCGCACGCTGCGCGCCACCGAGGCGCATTGGGACCTGCGGCAGACCTGGGGCTGGGACTTCCCCACCGTCGCGATGACCGCCGCCCGGCTCGGCGAGCGCGACAATGCCGTCGACTGGCTGTTCCGCGACCTGCCCAACAACCGCTGGGGCGTGAGCGGCATGACGCCGCGCGTGCATCTGGAGGAAGAGAAGCAACTCGTCGGGCCGGCGGCGGCGCAGGCGGGCGTCGGTCCCGATGGCCCCGGCTTTGCGCGGGCGGCGGAGACCTATTTCCCGTCCAACGGTTCGCTGCTGCTTGCAGTGGCGATGATGAGCGCGGGGTGGGGCGGGTCGCAGGGGGCGGCGCCTGGGTTTCCCAAAGGCTGGAAGGTGCGCGTGGAGGAAGTGCGCGCGGTTCCGTGAGTGGGGGAAGTAGCGGCGCGCCGGGCTAACTTCCCACTTTTCCCGCGTTTTGGGCAATTTCGTTGCGCCGGAACGCAAGAGAATGTCGCGAGACGGAGACCGCGCGCTTGTCGCATGTCCGCTGGAAGTTGACAAAGTTGACACCTTCCGCGGGGTTTTTCGCCATCCTCGGAAGATGGTCCACCATGCCCGACAGTTCAAAGAGCGCCGCCGACCGAGACCGGCGGACGACCAGCCAAGCAAGCGAAATCCTACTTTGCAAGAAGCGCGTTGTGGGCGGACGCAGGGAATGGCCCTCGCGCGGATGACCTCCCCGCCCTGGTTGGGACATTAAATCCCTCTCCCCGTGGGAGAGGGTTGCGCAGACTTAGGTCCGGCGAAGCGGGGCCTTAGTCGGAGCTGGGTGAGGGTGTCCCGCTATCGAGAGGGGATCCCCTCATCCAAGCTCCGCTAGGCAGCGAGCTGCCAAGCTGCGCTATCCTTCTCCCTCCGGAGAAGGTTTGAACGGCCGTTTTCCACCCACTAGCCCCCCATCACCCCGGCTTTGACGGCGTCCAATCCCCATCGGCCGAGCCGTCGGGGCTCGACAGCACGACTCGGTAGCCGTCCGGGTCGGTCAGCCAGATTTCCCAGTGGTTGGGCCCGCCCTCTTCCGGCGGCGGGGGATTTCGGTGCACGGGCAGGAAGACCTCCGCCTTCATCGCTTCGCTCCGCCGGACCGCCTCGTCGAAATCATTGACTTCGAACCACAGCAGGACGCCGTTGCCGAACGGGCGGTCGTCGGGGTCGCCTATCGCCCCATGATCGTGCTCGACCTCGAAGCTGTGAAGCTGAAGGACGAGCTCGCCGTTCGACACCAGGCGCTCATAGGCCGGGCCGCCATGATCGCTGCGGCAGCCGAGCAGTTGCTGGTACCATCGGCTGCTCGCTTCGACATCGGCGACGGCGATCAGCGGTTGTGCGCGCATGATGCTTCTCCCGCGGCGGGTTCGCGACTCGGCCGCGGATCGTAGCAGCCGGCGCGCTCCCGCCAATGGGTGGAAGTGGCGGCCACCGGACATTCGAAGTCGTGCGCCAATCCCTTAACGCTTGCCGCTCTACGACGCTCGTTTGGAAATCGCATCGAGGGATGATCGGGTTGAGGGGCAAGATATTGGGCGCGTGCGCGCTGCTGACCGCAAGCACGGCACAGGCGGAACGAGTCAGCGAACCCTATGCCATGGTCGGTGATTGGCGAATTACCGCCGAGAATCATCGGATGTGCGTGATGGGGCGCGAGTACGCCAGCCCTGTCCCGGAGGATGCCCAGGGGCTGATCGTCGTCTACGACGCGCAGCGACAGATTGTGTCGCTCAACTGGGCCGCTCGCAAACCCAAGCTCCCCGTGCTCACTGACTCGCTCGACTTCCGTCTGGCGTTCCTGAAAGGGAAGTCGATGGACGAGTCATGGGGCAGCCAGCCTTTTCAAATTCAGAAGAACGACGGCTATCTCTTCACCCATTTGTTTACGGGTGGGCCGGACGTTCAGCACATCCTCCGGGACCTCGCGTCCCACGATATCATCACGCTGTTCTTCGGCCCGTTGGTGACGACGAGCCTTTATCTCAATGCGTCTGACGCCGTGGCAAAGCTGCGCGAATGTTCGTCGAAGCTCGCCGAAACTGCTCCTGCGGAGCCCGTGCAGAAATAGGTCTGCTTGGGGTTTGCAGGGTCGGCGGCCGCAACCCGCGCATTGACGCTCGTCCGCTTCCGGCGCCCAATTTGGGGCAGCGGCGAAAGGCCGAAATCGGGTGGAATACGGAATGGCAGCTTTCAGCTGGCACTAGGTGCAGTCGCGCCATCGCGTACGGTCTTATCTCGTCTTCGGTGCCGTCCAAAGGGCCTCGTGGGGAAAAGGCAGCCGAATGCTGGCCGCCCATTTATGGCCGTCGATTTCGACGGCGCCCTTTTCTTTCCGAGTTGCCAGAAAGGCCTTCAATGCGGGTAGCTCGGACGACGGCAGGAAGATGCTGTAAGAATCGCCATCCTTCCGCGTAGTGGGAGCCTTCAAGCCCGGCCAACGCTCGGGCCAGAAAATCGACCGGTCAGGGGCGTACTCGTACGGCCACACCATAACCTCAACTACACTCGGCAGCCAAGCTCGTGCATTTGAAGAGGAAAACTTAATCAATCGATCAAAGGAAACGACAACTGCCTCCGGCAACTTGAGTCTTACAGATTGGTTCTCCAGAGACCCATACACGCTTATATAGAACGGCGTATCGCGATCATATATAAGTAGATCGTTGCCTGGTTGATCCGTAGCATCATCAGCCTCATATCTGCCAGACAGGTTTCTCAACTCACGACGGTCGAATGCATCGAAAAACGTCTTTAATTGACGACCGTCGAATTTTGTCGACATGTACCCCGTCGTGGTTGCGAAGATAGCAGTCCCATCACTGTAGAGCGCGAACCTCGGTGAATCGGAACCGACAACGCTGAGCCATGGATCAGACGCCAGCATAACTATCAGAGGGGTTGGTATTGAAGAAGCTCGTGCGTCGGCCAGAGCCACAGGCCGGTCGAAGAAAGCGACCTGAGCTTTATCTGGCTTCAAGACGCGGTTCTGGATGGGGGGCGTGGCACCCTCGCAGCCGGCTACCATAACCGAGAGTGAGCAGGCCGAAGCTAGCGCCACATGACGAGGTGAGCCGCTGACCATCGCGGATGGATGAACGAACGACAGCTTTGAAGCAAGACGTCGGTAGGCGCAAAGGTCCGAAAACGGGGCGTTAGCCGCCATCCAAACCTTCTCCGGAGGGAGAAGGATACCGCAGCTTGGCAGATTGCTGCCTAGCGAAGGTTGGATGAAGGATCGCTGGTGGCCGAGCGGATCGACGATAGGGTGATCCCCTCACCCAGCTCCGACTAAGCCTCCGTTACGCGAAGACCAAGTCTGCGCAACCTCAGCGTTTCGAGCCCCAAAAAAGGGACGCAGCCGAAGCTGCGCCCCCTTCTCCAATCTTGGCCCAGTGCCTCAGAACTTTAGCACCGCGCCGATGTAGAACTCCTGCCGCAGCACGTCGTAGGTCGCCGGATAGGTGTTCGAGCGGATCTGCGGGGAGCCGACGATCGGGGGCTCGTTACCGGTCAGGTTGTTGACGCCGCCGTAGATCTGCATGCCCTTGGCGAAGTCGTAGCTGAGCGACAGGTCGAAATAATGCTGCGCCTTCAGCACCGGATAGACCAGCGTATTCAGCGCCGGCGCGGTCGCCGAGCCTGCGCGGGTCGGCAGGATGTAGCGATCGTTGGTGACGCTGCCGATGTAGCGGTGCCGCAGGCTCGCGCTGAAGTCGCCCGCATCCCAGGTGATGCGGCTGTTGCCGCGCCAATTGGGGAGCGGCTCGCCGCAGGTGCTGCCGAACGATCCCGCGCAATAGTTCTTGATGTCGGGCATCGCCTGGAGCGGCGTCAGCGTGAACTCATAGGTGTAGGTCCAGTCGGTGGCGAAGGAGAGATTCCCGCCGCCGAGCGGCACGCTGTAGCGCGCGGCGATATCGATGCCCGAGGTCTTGAGCGCGCCGGTGTTGGCGTTGCGCACCTGCACCGCGAAGGGATCGCGGATCTCGCCGTTGGCGGGATCGCGCTGCACGGCGCGACAGAACTCGCTGCCCGCGTCCTGGATGACGTTGTAGCAGAGGTTGAGCGTGTTGCTCAGCCCGCCGCCCAGCGCCGCGATCGCGCCTTCGAGCTCGATGTTGAAATAGTCGACGCTCGCCCGGAAGCGCGGCAGGAAGCTGGGCGTGAAGACCACGCCCGCGGTCCAGGTGTCGGACTTTTCCGGCCCCAGGTTCGGGTTTCCGCCGAAATCGGTCGGGATGATCGTGTTGGGCTGGATCGCGCCGAAGATGTTGCCGGCCGGCACGCCGGTGGCGGCGCACACTGCGCGGACCGCGTCGGTGCGCTGCGCGGCGGGCTGGCGGTCCGAACAGGGATCGATCGCGCTTTCGAAGCTGCGGCGCGTGCCCCCGTAGAGCTCGCCGACGTTGGGCGCGCGGATAGCGCGCTGATACTGGCCGCGGAAAGTGACGTCCCGCACCGGCCGCCATTCGAGCCCGCCCAGATAGGTCCACTGGCCGCCGACGCCCTCGAGGTCATAGTCCGAGTAGCGGAAGGCGCCGTTGACGACGAGGCTGTCGATCATCGGCGTGTTGTGGATCAGCGGCACGCGGACTTCACCGAACACTTCCTTGGCGCTGACGCTGCCGCCGGTCGGCAGGCCGGGGTTGAAGCCTGCGACGTCGCCCGATGCGAGGAAGGAGTCGGGGGTGAACACCGCCTCGGTCCGCCGCCACTCGACGCCGGCCGAGAAGCCGACCTGGCCGGCGGGCAGGCGGAAGAGATTGCCCGAGATGTTGCCCGACGCCACCTGCATCTCCGCGACCGTGGTGTTGGTGGCAGTGACGCGGATGGCGTTGGCGCAGGCATCATCGATGCTGAGGCCGAAGATATTGCACACCGGCGCCGCGCCGCCTGCGCCGCGCAGCACCGACGCCTGGATGCGGCTGCGCGAGATGGCGTTGCGCAGGATCGTGGTCTCTTCGCTGCGGGCGTAGCTGTAATAGACGTCGTAGGAGAGATCGGTGAGGAAGTTCTCCGACGCGCTGCCCAGGTCGCCGCGGAAGCCGGTGGCGACGCGGAACACGTTGCGGCGCATGTCCGCCATGCGCGGGCCCACTTCGCTGTAGCGCTTGCCCGCGGTCAGCACCGCGCGGCCGTCGCCGGGCGTGGTGGTGTAGCTCGCCGAGCCGGCCGAGACCGTGGTCGTCCCCGTCTCGCGCAGGTCGAGCTGGCGCAGCACTTCCTGCATCGCGGGGGTGAGATAGGGATTGTTGACGTCGAACAGCGTCGGCACGCCGAGGTTGCTCGGCGCGAGGCGCGCGTTGACGCGGTTATTGCTGAAGTGGAGCTCGACGTATCCGGTCAGCGCGTCGTTGAAGTCGTAATGGCCAAAGCTGTTGATCATCCAGCGTTCCTGCGGGATGATCAGATAATTGTCGGGGCCGAGGTTGAAGCGATCGGCCGGATCGACTGCGGGGCGCACCGCGCTGCCGGCTTCGTCGAAGGTGAAGCCGAACGAGCCCATGCCGGTGAGACCCGCGCCGGCATAGGCGGCGTTGAGGCCCGCGTTGGACTGTGCCGATCCGGGGAGCGGAATGCCCGAGAAGCGGCCGGTGGGAATGTCGCCGCTGCCGCCCGCGCGGAAGCCGAGCTCGCCGCCAGCCGCGGTGCACGCCGCGCCGGTCGCGCTCGAGAAGCTGGTGCCCGCGCCATTGGGGCTGCCCGACCCGGGCACGATGCAGCCGTCCTCGAGCGAATCGAACGCCCAGGCGCCGCGCTCGCCGCGGGTGATGCCCTTGCGCTTGAGATAGCCGGCCGAAACGGTGACGTTGCCGCGGCCGTCCGAGAAATTGGTGCCGAGCGTCAGGTCGGCGCTGTAGACCGGAGTCCAGGTGGCGGCATCGGTGCGGTATTGCGCGCGCGCCTCCACGCCCTCGAAGTCCTGGCGCAGGATGAAGTTGACGACGCCGGTGATCGCGTCCGAGCCATAGACCGCCGAGGAGCCGCCGGTGACCACTTCGGTCCGCTCGATCAACGCGGCGGGGATGGTGTTGATGTCGGTGACCTGCTCGGGCCCGAAGATCGCGAAGCGGCGGCCGTTGACGAGCACCAGGTTGCGCGTGTTGCCGAAGCCGCGCAGGTTCACGTCGGCGGTGCCGCCGGGGACGGTGTTCGAGCTGGCGCCGCCGTTGGTCGAGGGGACGAACTGCGGCGTCTCGCTGAGCAGCTCCTCGACATTGACAGTGCCGGTGCGAGTGACTTCCTCTGCGCCGACGACCGAGACCGGTGTGGAGGCGTCGAAGCCGTCGCGCTTGATGCGCGATCCGGTGACGACGATCGGCTCACTCTCTCCGCTTTGCTGCACCGCCGGTTGGTCGGTCTGCGCTTCCTGCGCCTGCGCCGCGGTCGCAAGCAAGGTCAGGCACGCGGCGGCGACGCTCGTGGTCGACAGAAGCCCATGCCGCGAGATCATGCGAATCATCCTCATCCCCTTGTGGTTCGTTGCCGGACGTCGAGGGACGAGATGGTGTTGGCCGCGCGGCCTGTCTGGCCGTCTGCTGCCGCGTAACGCCGGCCCAGTTCCGCAGCTGGGCAACCTCCCCCGGGGAGCCTCTCGGCTTCTCCCATATTATGGAACGCAATTCTCTCAGATGAGAGGATCGGCGTCAACGCGTTTGTTTCGGGCTTGTGTCGAAATATCGCGCGTGGGGGGTCAGATCACCGAGCTGCGGTTGGTGAGGCGCGAGCGGAAATGGAGGCCGATTGCCAGCCGGGCGTCACCGTCGTTGCAGGCGGCGCGGAGGGCCGGGAGGTGGTCGAGTACCGCGGCGCGGACCGCCTCTTCGGAGCGGGCGCGCCAGGCGGGGCCGGCAATCGCATAGCATTCGACGTCGATGCGGACCGTGGGGACGGCGCCCGGCTCGACATGGATCACGAACTGGGGGCGCGGGATCTTGGGGACGAAGCCGAAGCCGTCGAGCGCCTCGCGGATCGGGACCGAGGGTACGCTATGCGGCCTCCCCTGCCGGTCGCGGAAGCGCACCAGGTCGCGCGTGCGGCCGAGCATCTCGAACTCGGGGAAACCGTCCGCGCCCGGGCCGATCCAGCGGCCCCAGTCGCCATTCTCGTAGCGCAGCAGCACCGCGGCACGGTGGAAGGGCCAGGTGCCGCTGAGCACGATCCGGCCCTCCCCACCGGAGCCGACCGGCGCGCCGGTGTCGGGGTCGACTGCATCGTCGCCGCGTCGCAGACGAGCGTGATGATGCTCATGCCGACCTGACGGACCTGTTTGGTGAACTCGAGCCGCGTGAAGCCCGACCAGCGCAGCACCGGCGTGTCGTTCTGCACGTCGGCGCCGAGGACGTTGAACCAGATGTCGGTTCCTTCCTCGCCGGCGCCGCGGCCGAAGAGGATCACCGTCCCCTGGAAATTGATCGAGACGAGCTGCTTGAAACCGGCCACCCCGCGCACTCCCCTTCGTCGGCGATGGGGCTGCTATGCACGGGCGCGGCGACGCGGCTCCAATCGATCCCCGTCCCTTTCGGAGGCGATTGTCGGGCCGGAATGCGGATTGCGCCGCGCGCAGACGCACGAATGGCCCGCTCAGGCCAAGGGCCAGGCGGGCAATCGGTGTTCCGGCGAAATCGGAGCAATCTGCGGCGGCATGCCGCGCTTCCTCGGCCAGGTGGGCGGAGGAAGACGATCGTGAATGGGTTTTGGTCCAACGTGCGAGCTAACGCAGGCTGCAATGCCTGGCGGCGACCTACTCTTCCATCGCTTAGGCGATAGTACCATCGGCGCTGTCTGGTTTCACGTCCGAGT